>NZ_CM137251.1:0-4147381 GCF_054512635.1 Pantoea sp. XAF26B01_ASV70 | reverse complement strand
GGCGGACTCCACTCGTACAAATTCGAAAAGAATAGTAGGCGTTACTCTAAGAAACGTTCATTTTTGACACAGACGCTAAGAAAGCGCCTGCGACCGCTATCAGCGGTTTTCCGTCCTGCAATCACCGGAGGATCGTCAGCGGAAGGGCGGATCATAGCGCAAAGCGAGGCAGAGATCTTCCCTTTCTACACAGTTTTGATCCTTTTTATCCACAGGCCAGAGGCGCGCAAAGAAGTTTACGCCAGTTGCGGGAAAAACCAGCAGGGATCTGGCGCAATCCATTAAAATTTCGGGCGACATCTCATTTTATCCCCAGGATCCGGCAAGCCGATCGCAATAAGATCCCGTGCGATCCTTGCGCTTTAGTGCGGAGCCCGTATAATTCTCCACCCGACATTGAGCCATCAGGCGCAAAGTCGGGACTCTGCGGGCTGTATGCGGGTTTTCAGGCACTATGACACGCGAAGTAAATTGACTCGGGACTGTACAATTATTACAATCCCGCCTCTTTATTAAAGACACATTGAGGCGTAGGTCGATTTTCTGGCCCGAAACGCGTCACCCAGTGAAAATTTTCAAGTTTAGGTAGAAACCGCCATGAAACGCACTTTTCAACCGTCCGTACTGAAGCGCAACCGTTCACACGGTTTCCGTGCTCGTATGGCAACAAAAAATGGTCGTCAGGTTCTGGCACGTCGTCGTGCTAAAGGCCGTTCTCGTCTGACCGTTTCTAAGTAATAAAGCAAGCCCTGATGGGTAAGCTCGCATTTCCCAGGGAGTTACGTTTGTTAACTCCCACTCATTTCACTTTCGTCTTCCAGCAGCCACAACGGGCTGGCACGCCGCAAATTACTATTCTCGGCCGCCTTAACGCGCTGGGGCATCCCCGCATCGGTCTCACCGTCGCTAAAAAACATGTGAAACGCGCTCATGAACGCAACCGGATCAAGCGATTGACCCGCGAAAGCTTTCGTCTGCGTCAACATGAACTGCCGTCGATGGACTTCGTGGTGGTCGCGAAGAAGGGGGTTGCCGATCTGGATAACCGTATGCTGGCGGAAGCGTTGGAGAAATTATGGCGTCGTCACTGTCGCCTGGCGCGCGGCTCCTGATCGTCCTGATACGCGTCTATCAACGCGGCATCAGTCCATTACTGGGACCACACTGTCGGTTTCACCCGACCTGCTCTCATTACGGAATTGAGGCATTACGCAGGTTCGGCCTGATAAAAGGCAGTTGGTTGACATTAAAACGCGTATTAAAATGCCACCCCTTGAACCCGGGTGGTGACGATCCTGTGCCGCCAAAAACCTTTGATACCAGAGAACATTAACGATGGATTCGCAACGCAATCTCTTTCTCATCGCTTTTCTGTTCGTGACCTTTATGATCTGGCAAGCCTGGCAGACGGACCACGCTCCGCAGCCACAGCAGACGCAGACCACACAAGGCACAAACAGCGTAGCGGGTGATACCGCCAGTCAGGGTGTACCGGCCAGCGGTCAGGGCCAGACGATCACCGTTAAGACTGATGTCCTGTCATTGAATATCAACACCCGAGGCGGTGATGTTGAACAAGCACAGCTGCTGACTTTCCCGGACAAACTGGGTTCTAACCAGCCGTTCCAGCTGCTTGAAACAACGCCAGCGTTCCTTTATCAGGCACAGAGTGGTTTGACCGGTCGTAATGGCCCGGATAACCCGAACAACGGCGCGCGTCCGCTGTTCAACGCTGCGCAGGATCACTTCGAGATGGCTGATGGCCAGTCCGAACTGCGTGTGCCGATGACCTACACCGCTGAAAATGGCGTGGTTTACACCAAAACCTTCATCTTCAAGCGTGGCGAATATGCCGTTAATGTCGATTATCATGTCAACAACACCACCCAGCAGCCGCTGGAAGTGTCGCTGTTTGGCCAGCTGAAGCAGACCATCGATCTGCCTAAGCATCGTGATACCGGCAGCAACAACTTTGCTCTGCACACCTTCCGTGGCGCGGCCTACTCCACCAGCGAGTCGAAATATGAGAAGTATAAATTCGACACCATCGCGGATAACGAGAACCTGAACGCCACCACCAGCAATGGCTGGGTTGCGATGCTGCAGCAGTACTTTGCAACAGCCTGGGTTCCGCGTACTGAAGGCACCAACACCCTTTACACCAGCAACCTGGGTAATGGCGTGGCGGCGATTGGCTATAAATCTGCACCGGTCACCATTGCCGCGGGCGCACAGCAGAATCTGGGTGCAACGCTGTGGGTCGGCCCGGAAATTCAGGACAAGATGGCAGCGATTGCGCCGCACCTTGATCTGACCGTGGATTACGGCTGGTTGTGGTTTATCTCTCAGCCGCTGTTCAAACTGCTGAAATTTATCCACAGCTTCATCGGTAACTGGGGCTTCTCCATTATCGTGATCACCTTCATCGTGCGCGGCATCATGTACCCGCTGACCAAAGCGCAGTACACCTCGATGGCGAAGATGCGCATGCTGCAGCCGAAAATTCAGGCGATGCGTGAGCGTCTGGGTGATGACAAGCAGAAGCAGAGCCAGGAAATGATGGCGCTGTATAAAGCAGAGAAAGTGAATCCGCTGGGTGGCTGTCTGCCGCTGGTGATTCAGATGCCAATCTTCCTGGCGCTCTACTACATGCTGTCAGGCTCGGTTGAACTGCGTCATGCGCCATTTATTCTGTGGATCCATGACCTGTCAGCGCAGGACCCGTACTACATCCTGCCGATTCTGATGGGCATCACCATGTTCTTCATTCAGAAGATGTCACCGACCACCGTGACCGATCCGATGCAGCAGAAGATCATGACGTACATGCCGGTGATTTTCACCGTGTTCTTCCTGTGGTTCCCGTCAGGTCTGGTGCTGTACTACATCGTCAGCAACCTGGTCACCATTCTCCAGCAGCAGCTGATTTATCGCGGCCTGGAAAAACGTGGTCTGCATAGCCGCGACAAGAAGAAAGCGTAAGCGATCCAGAGCGGGAGCAATCCCGCCCTAAAATAGTCTATTCTCAGGCGGTCAAAGCGACCGCCTGTGTTTTTTGTAGCGAGAGAAAATTTATGAGCCACAGCGATACCATTGTTGCCCAGGCGACGCCGCCCGGACGCGGCGGCGTAGGCATTCTGCGCGTCTCTGGCGCCCAAGCGGCAGAGGTCGCCCGCCAGCTGCTGGGCAAACTGCCTAAGCCGCGTTACGCCGATTATCTGCCGTTCACCGATAGCGATGGCCGCGTGCTGGATCAGGGCATTGCGCTGTGGTTTCCTGGTCCTAACTCCTTTACCGGTGAAGATGTGCTGGAGCTGCAGGGCCACGGCGGCCCGGTGATCCTGGACCTGCTGCTGAAGCGCATCGTGGCGCTGCCTGGCGTGCGTATCGCTCAGCCGGGTGAGTTTTCAGAGCGTGCGTTTCTGAATGACAAGCTCGATCTGGCGCAGGCCGAAGCGATTGCTGACCTGATTGATGCCAGCTCTGAGCAGGCGGCGCGTTCGGCCGTGAACTCCCTGCAGGGCGTCTTCTCCACCCGTATCAATCATCTTGTGGAAGCACTCACTCACCTGCGGATCTATGTCGAAGCCGCTATCGACTTCCCGGATGAGGAGATCGATTTCCTCTCTGACGGCAGAATCGAAGCGCAGCTGAATACGGTGATCGGCGACCTGGATGCCGTCCGTGCCGAAGCACGTCAGGGCAGCCTGCTGCGTGAAGGGATGAAAGTGGTGATTGCGGGCCGGCCTAATGCGGGCAAATCGAGCCTGCTGAATGCGCTGGCGGGCCGTGACGCCGCCATCGTCACGGATATCGCAGGCACCACCCGTGACGTACTGCGTGAGCATATTCATATTGATGGCATGCCGCTGCATATCATCGACACCGCCGGTCTGCGTGAAGCCAGCGACGAAGTGGAGCGCATCGGGATTGAGCGCGCCTGGCAGGAGATCGAACAGGCTGACCGCGTGCTGTTTATGGTGGACGGCACGACGACCGATGCCACCGAAGCGGCGGCGATCTGGCCCGATTTCGTCTCTCGTCTGCCGCCCGAACTGCCGATTACCGTGGTCCGCAACAAGGCGGATGTCACCGGGGAGTCTCTCGGTCTGACAGAAGTAAATGGTCACTCACTGATTCGCCTGTCGGCACGCACCAGCGCGGGCGTGGACGAGCTGCGCGATCACCTGAAGCAGAGCATGGGCTTCGCCGGCAATATGGAAGGTGGCTTCCTGGCGCGTCGCCGTCATCTGCAGGCGCTGGAGCTGGCGGCAACGCACTTACAGCAGGGTAAAGCGCAGCTGCTCGGTGCCTGGGCCGGTGAGTTACTGGCGGAAGAGTTGCGTCTTGCCCAGCAGGCGTTAAGCGAGATCACCGGCGAGTTCACTTCTGACGATTTGTTGGGTCGCATCTTCTCCAGCTTCTGTATCGGTAAATAACCTTGCTGGCCTGATAGCGTCTTGCTGTCAGGCCAGATTTCCTGCCACGCTGCTCCCTGTTATTCCCGCCTCTGCGTTGATTCTTGCTGATATGTTATTTTGCGGCGGCACGGCATTGCCGTATAACGGTTGAAGCGCCGATCTGACGTGCGGCGACGGATTGCGGTGAGTGATCCCCGCAATCCGTCGCCGCGCCGGACCGGACGCAAACCCACTACGTGAACACCGTTGGGCGAACTTTTTCGCCTGAAACAGGAGAGTTGCATGAGTACACCGCTCGACACTGCCGCACTGGACACGCTGTTTAATGACGCCCGCACCCACAGTTACTGGCAGGCTAAGCCCGTTGATAACGCCCTGCTGGAGCAGCTCTATGCTTTAACGGCACTGGGCCCGACCTCGGCGAACTGCTCGCCTGCGCGATTTGTTTTCGTGACCTCGGCGGAAGGCAAAGAGAAGCTGAAACCGGCACTCTCTTCCGGCAATCTGGAAAAAACCATGAGCGCGCCGGTCACGGTGATTGTGGCCTGGGACCGCGAGTTCTATGAGCAGCTGCCCGCCCTGTTCCCCCATGCTGATGCGCGCAGCTGGTTTACCGGCAGCCCGGAAGCGGCAAAAGAGACCGCTTTCCGTAACAGCAGCCTGCAGGCGGGCTACCTGATTCTGGCGGCGCGTTCGCTGGGTCTGGATGCCGGTCCGATGTCCGGGTTTGATCCGGCCAAAGTCAATGACGCCTTTTTCCCCGACGGTCAGTATCAGGTTAACCTGCTGATTAACCTCGGCTATGGTGACGCGTCAAAACTGCATCCGCGCCTGCCGCGACTGAGCTTTGAGCAGGCGAGCCGTTTCGCCTGATGCTGCCCGCGTCGCGATTCGAATCGCGACGCGGATGACCTTATAAACAGCGTGTCACCCCCCCGAACCGTTCAGCGGTGCAGCATTTTTTGCAGGCGCTTTTGCTGCCAGCGCTGCGTCAGGCCATGAAAAACAAAGGTCCTCAATGCCCGGACAAACAGCACCGCTCCCCAGATCGCTGCGACCCAGAGCGACCAGTGATCATCCGGTGCCGTCACATGATTAAGCACAAACAGCAGTCCGCAAACCACTACTGCGGTAATCAGTGAACGGTAAAAGCGCGCCTCACCGAGGAGCCTGCTGCGCGCATCAACAATCCGCTGATCCAGCGCCTGATCCTCTCCGTTCTGTGGACCGGTCAGATCAGCAACGTTCACTTCAAAGACGGCAGCCAGCGCACTCAGTGTTTCCAGCCCCGGTCGCTCGCCATTTTCAATCCGCTGCACGGTGCGGGTGCTCAGTCCCGCCATTTCTGCCAGTTGTTCCTGTGACCACGCACGGGCCAGTCGATGTTCTTTGAATCTGTTGATACTGCTCATTCGCATTCTCCGTAGTAACAGACAGGAAGGAAAAGTGTGCGGCGAAACGTCCGGCAGTAACACGATCCTGACCCGACAGCAGCCTGACATCCGCATGACAACGCTGTCACAGCAACTCCGGCTGCCAGCAGGATGGCTAATCAGGCACGCACATCAAACCCGGTTCTGCTGAGGGTGTCCCCTGATGAAACACCATTCGCCTGCTCATCCAATTCCGAATTTACCCCAATCTGTGCGTTGTCAGGTGCATTAAGGTAAGAAAATTCCTACAATGCTTCTGATGATTATCTGACCATTTTCACGGAGCGACAGATGGCTGGTCATTTTGTACGCTGGACGGGCGATCCCGGCTTCCCGGCTAATGATTTATGCATTCCCCAGGCTATCACCGACACGGCACAGCAGTTTGCTGACAAACGCCGTGGGCGATTTCTTGCCGCCCGTACCCTGCTGGCACAACTGATGCTACGGGTTTATGGCATTGGTGAGCTGCCGCGCCTGCTTATCCAGAGCAACGGACGCCCCGTTTTTGCTGACAGCGATCTGCCCGATTTCAGCATCGCCTATGCGGGCAATACGGTGGGTGTGCTGCTGGCCGAAGAGGGCGGACGTGCCGGTCTGGATATGGAGATTGTGCATGCCAGAAGCCGTCAGACTCAGGAGCAGCTGATTCAGGGATTAACCTCGGGCGAGATCGCCTGGATCAATGCCCAGCAGGATGCCATGGAGGCGGTGACGCAGATCTGGACATTACGCCAGAGCATTCTCAAGCTGACGGGAGAGGGCGATCGGGGACTGGATTCGCTGCGCCTTTTGCCCGGTGCGGGTCGGCTGCGATCTTCACTCTATCCCGATATTCAGGTGGTGTGTGATGCGGAGCCTATGCTGGTCTGGTCGTGTGCGCTGTCGTCTGCGACTCAGCGTCTGCATCTGTGGGAGATGGATAACGCCTTTCAGTGGCACGCATTACGCGAAATAGAGATGGGTAAGCCCAACATCGGGCCTCATGCTCTGCGGCTGACCAGCCTGCCCAGCGAGCGCAGCCTGCATCCTGAAATGTAAAAAGCCGCAACCCGGCGGTTGCGGCCCTGAATGCGCTTAGTGCGCGTCTACAAAGACAATCTTCAGCACAAACAGCAGAGCAACAATCACTACGCAGGGGCTGATTTCACGCCAGCGGCCAGTACCCAGCTTCATGACGCAGTAAGCGATGAATCCCAGCGCAATGCCTTCGGTGATGGAAAAGCTGAAGGGCATCATGGCGGCGGTCACAAACGCCGGAACGGCTTCGGTCAGATCATCCCAGCGTACGCGCGACAGGCTGGCGGTCATTAACACCCCAACGTAAATCAGCGCGCCCGCAGCGGCGTAGGATGGCACCATCGCGGCCAGCGGTGACAGGAAGGTCACCAGCAGGAACAGCAGGCCGGTGACCACGGCCATCAGGCCGGTACGGCCACCAATCGCCACGCCCGAGGTGCTTTCGATATAGGCGGTCACGGATGAGGTGCCTGCCAGCGCGCCACTCACTGAACTGATGCTGTCGACATACAGCGCCTGCTGCATGCGCGGGAAAGTGCCGGTTTCATCGGTCAGTCCCGCTTTGTCGGTGACGCCGATCAGCGTGCCGGAGGAGTCGAACAGATTGACCAGCATAAAGGAGAAGATCACGCCCGCCATGCCGATGTTGAAGGCGCCTTTGATATCCACCTGGCCGACCACAGAAGTAATGGAAGGCGGCGCAGAGAACAGGCCGACAAACTTCACGTCACCCAGCATCCAGCCGATAGCGGTAGTAACCACCATCGAGATCAGCACTGCCGCGTGGATATTGCGTGATGCCAGAATAGCGATGATAAAGAAGCCCAGCGCGCCCAGCAGTACGCTGTGCGAGGTCAGGTTCCCCACGGCCACCAGGGTATCGGGATTCGGCACGATAATACCGGCATTCTTCAGCCCCATCATGGCGATAAACAGGCCGATACCGGCGGTAATGCCGACGCGCAGGCTCAGCGGGATATTGGCAATCATCCAGTAGCGAACCCGCAGTAGCGTCAGGATCAGCAGGCCGACCGCACCCCAGAAGATCGCGCCCATACCCACCTGCCACGAATAGCCCATCGCGCCAACCACCACAAAGGCGAAAAAGGCGTTCAGCCCCATTGCGGGCGCCAGCGCCACCGGCAGATTGGCAAACAGTCCCATCAGAATGCTGCCAAAGGCGGCAATCAGACAGGTGGTCACAAACACCGCCTGGGTATCCATGCCGGCGACGCCGAGGATCTGCGGATTGACGAAGACGATGTAGACCATCGTCAGAAAGGTGGTGATACCCGCGATCACTTCGGTGCGCACCGTGGTGCCATGTTCCTGCAGCCTGAAGATGCGCTGCAAAACGCCTTGCTTGCTCATGCCATCCATCCAGAAGAAAAAATCATCGGCGCGTATCCTGGCGATTTTACCGGGGCAATACAATGATTTTTCGCAACCGATTGCCAGTCTCGCAATCTGCGCTGAGTGCGGTAGAGTGTGGAGCACACCCCTGAATCGAAGGATAGAGTCTGATGTCAGTAGAATGCGTCTTTTTTGATTGCGATGGCACGCTGGTGGACAGTGAGTTGCTCTGTACCCAGGCCTACGTCAATACCTTTGCCCGTTACGGCCTGGAACTGTCGCTGCAGCAGATGTTTGAGAAGTATAAGGGCGTCAAACTCTACGACATTATTCGTGACGTCGGCGACGCGCATCAGGTGACGCTACCGATGGAAGAGGTGGAGACCGCCTATCGCGCAGAGGTCGCGCGGCTGTTTGATCAGCAACTGCAGCCTATCCCGGGCGCGAAAGCGCTGGTTGAGCAGATAAAGGTGCCGATGTGCGTGGTTTCAAACGGGACGGTAAAAAAGATGCAGCACTCGCTGGGCTTAACCGGCATGCTGCCGCTGTTTGCGGAGCACCTCTACAGCGGCTATGACATTCTGCACTGGAAGCCCGATCCGGAACTGATGTACCACGCGGCGGAACAGATGCAGGTGCCGATTGAGCGCTGCATTCTGGTGGATGACTCCGAAGCGGGCGCCCGCGCCGGTATCGCCGCCGGCATTCCGGTCTATTACTACTGCGCCGACCCGCACAACCCTGAACTGGATCACCCCCTGGTGACGCGCTTCGATGATATGACGCAACTGCCTGCGCTGTGGCGCGCCCGTGGCTGGGATCTGGTGTAGCGCGGGTTAGCATGACACACACCGTCTGGTTTTTAACCCTGCCCGGCGTGATGGCGCTGGATCTCACCGGCCCGGCCGAGACGCTGAAGCTGGCGGGCGAACACTTTACGCTGCGCTACATCGGCCCGCAGCCGGAGGTGGTCTGCTCCACCGGCATGACCATTGGCGGTATCGAACCGTTACCTGAACAGTTGCCCGCCGGGAGTCTGCTGGTGGTGCCTGGCGTCTATGATTCGCAGGTCGGTTACGCCACGCCGCAGGCCGGAGAGGCTCGCGACTGGCTGATGCGCCAGCACGCCGCGCTGCGCGCGCAGACCTTTATGCTGGTCTGCGTCTGCTCGGGAGCGCTGCTGGCGGCGCAGGCAGGCATGCTGGATGACGTGCTCTGCACCACCCATCATGATGTGATTGCCCGCCTGAAAGCCGCGGCCCCGCGCGCACGGGTGCAGGAGAACCGGGTATTTGTCGGGCATGAGAATATCTGGACCAGTGCAGGCATCACGGCGGGAATCGATCTGGCGCTGCATCTGATTAATCAGCTCTGTGATACGCAAACCGCGCTGGCGGTAGCGCGGGAGATGGTAGTCTGGTTCCGCCGTGCCGGTGACGATCCGCAACTTTCGCCGTGGCTGCGTTACCGCAACCACATGCATCCGGCCATTCATCGGGCGCAGGATCTGATGATTGCCCATCCTGAGCACGGCTGGACCCTGACCGAGCTGGCTGGACGCACGCATGTCAGCAGCCGCCATCTGGCGCGGCTGTTTCGCCAGCATCTGGGGATTAGCGTGCGTGAATACCATGAGCAGCTGCGGGTTGGCGTGGCACGCCAGCGTCAGCAGCAGGGTGAATCTGCCGAAAAAGCGGCGCTGGCGGCGGGGTTTTCATCGGCGCGTCAGCTACGGCGCGCCCGCCAGCGTGAAGCCGATCAGCTGACAAAGTGACGGGTATCGACGCGTTTCAGCGCCATCCCCAGCAACAGGCTGCCGCCCAGTGTCAGCCCGAACACCCAGGGCAGGTCGAGCCACGGACGCGACATATCATCGTAATGATGCGTTCGCAGGTAGTGAATGAACAGCGCATGAAAGCCGTAGATCGGCAGTGAATAGCGCGCAATCACCGTTAAACCGGGCAGCGTGCGCTGGTTCAGGCTGTTTTTAAACACGATGAGCAGGCTGATCGCGGCGATAAATACCAGCGGTCCGCAGTAGAGATACCAGGTGTCATTAAACGCCCCGTTGACGATCAGCGCCTGTTTCGTCCCCAATGTAATGCCAATCACACAGGTGATAAACAGCCCGGCAGCCAGCGGCGTCAGGCCGCGCCGGGTCGTCTCCATCGTGCCGATAGCCCGTCCCAGCAGCGCATAGAGCAGGTAGTAGATACTGTCACCGCTGACATAGAGATTAACCGGCAGAAAGTGAAACGGCCCCAGCGACTGGCTGACCGTATTGGGATTGGCGAGCACCGCCAGCACCAGCACCAGCAGCGCCACGTAGCGCGCCTGCACGGTTTTTACCTGGATCAGGGGCGACAGCAGATAGATGCCGATCAGCGCAAAGAAGAACCACAGGTGATAAAACACCGGCTTCTGCAGCATCTTCAGGATTGATCGCCCTTCGCTGATGGGGGTCAGCCAGGTGATATAGGCCAGCGATACCGCGCTGTAGAACAACAGACAGAGCACCAGCCGGAGCATATGGCGCGGCTGGGCGCTGCGTTCGCCGAAAAACAGATAGCCGGAGATCATAAAGAACAGCGGAACACAGACGCGTGATGCTGAGTTCAGCAGATTAGCCGCATCCCAGGTGATGCCAGTCACCGCCATCGGCCCGGTGATATACCAGGTGGTGGTATGAATCACGATCACCATCAGACAGGCAACCGCGCGTAAATTATCGATCCAGTAAATCTTCTGCGGCATGGCATCCTCTTGCGCATCGCGTCCGTGCGCAAAAGGGTAGCCAAATGCGACCAGAGCAACAACTGCTGCCAGCAGGATTCGGAGCCATCTGTATGCCAGCGCCCTGAATCACCGCGAAAACGCGCCGGTAGCGCCTGGGATTTACGGCTGCACATCGCGCGGTCAAAGGGTATACTGTCGGCCTCTTTTTTTAATCTAACCGAAGCGCGTGCACACTCAACATGCAAAAGTTTGATACCAAAACCTTTCAGGGGCTGATCCTGACCTTGCAGGATTACTGGGCGCGTCAGGGCTGCACCATTGTCCAACCGCTGGACATGGAAGTGGGCGCTGGCACTTCACACCCGATGACCTGCCTGCGCGCACTCGGCCCGGAGCCGATCGCCGCCGCTTACGTGCAGCCATCACGCCGTCCTACCGATGGCCGCTACGGTGAAAACCCGAACCGCCTGCAACACTACTACCAGTTCCAGGTGATCATCAAACCCTCACCGGACAACATTCAGGAGCTCTATCTTGGCTCGCTGAAAGAGCTGGGTATGGACCCGACGGTGCATGACATTCGCTTCGTGGAAGATAACTGGGAAAACCCGACTCTGGGTGCCTGGGGACTCGGCTGGGAAGTGTGGCTCAACGGCATGGAAGTGACGCAGTTCACCTACTTCCAGCAGGTTGGCGGCATGGAGTGTAAGCCGGTGACCGGCGAGATCACCTACGGTCTGGAGCGTCTGGCGATGTACATCCAGGGCGTCGACAGCGTTTACGATCTGGTGTGGAGCGACGGTCCGCTGGGCAAAACCACCTACGGCGACGTGTTCCATCAGAACGAAGTGGAGCAATCCACCTATAACTTCGAATACGCCGACGTTGATTTCCTCTTTACCTGCTTCGAGCAGTATGAGAAAGAGGCGCAGCATCTGCTGGCGCTGGAAAAACCGCTGCCACTGCCCGCCTACGAACGCATTCTTAAAGCGGCACACAGCTTCAACCTGCTGGATGCCCGCAAAGCGATCTCGGTAACAGAGCGTCAGCGCTATATTCTGCGCATTCGTACCCTGACCAAAGCCGTGGCTGAAGCTTACTACGCCTCTCGCGAGGCAATGGGCTTCCCGATGTGCAATAACAAAAAGTAAGAGGCAGCCATGACTGAACAAACCTTCCTGGTGGAGATCGGCACCGAAGAGCTGCCACCAAAAGCCCTGCGCAGCCTGGCAGAAGCCTTTGCCGCGCAGGTCACTGCTGAACTGGATGCCGCTAACCTGAGCCACGGCGAGGTCAGCTGGTTTGCTGCGCCGCGTCGTCTGGCGCTGAAAGTCGCAAACCTGAGCGCCTCACAACCCGATCGGGAAGTAGAGAAGCGTGGACCGGCGATCTCTGCTGCGTTTGACGCTGACGGCAACGCGACCAAAGCCGCTGAAGGCTGGGCGCGTGGCAACGGCATTACCGTCGATCAGGCTGAACGTCTCGCCACCGATAAAGGCGAATGGCTGGTTTATCGCGCTCAGGTCAAAGGCGAAGCGGCCCAGGCGCTGCTGCCCGCAATGATCGCTACCGCGCTCAGCAAGCTGCCGGTGCCAAAACTGATGCGCTGGGGCAACAGCGATGTGCAGTTCGTTCGTCCGGTTCACACCGTGACGATGCTGCTGGGCGATGAGCTGATCCCAGGCACTATTCTGGGCATTAAGTCAGATCGGGTTATTCGTGGTCACCGCTTTATGGGTGAAAGCGAAATCACGCTCGACAACGCCGATCAGTACCCTGATGTGCTGGAAAAACGCGGCCAGGTCATTGCCGACTATCAGGTCCGCAAAGCGATGATTAAAGCCGATGCTGAAGCAGCAGCACGCCGTTTAGGCGGCAACGCTGATATCAGCGACAGCCTGCTGGAAGAGGTGACATCGCTGGTGGAGTGGCCGGTGGTCCTGACCGCGACCTTTGAAGAGAAATTCCTCAAGGTGCCTGCGGAAGCGCTGGTCTACACCATGAAAGGCGATCAGAAGTATTTCCCGGTGTATGACAATGACGGCAACCTGATGCCGAACTTCATTTTCGTCACCAACATCGAATCCAGCGATCCGCGCCAGATTATCTCCGGCAACGAGAAGGTGGTACGTCCACGCCTGGCCGATGCAGAGTTCTTCTTTAATACCGACCGCAAAAAGCGTCTGGAAGATCACCTGCCGCGTCTGGAGACGGTGCTGTTCCAGAAAGAGCTGGGCTCGCTGCGCGATAAAACCGATCGCATTCAGGCCCTGGCGGGCTGGATTGCCGGTGAAATTGGCGCAGATGTGAATCACGCCACCCGCGCGGGCCTGCTGTCGAAGTGTGATCTGATGACCAACATGGTCTTCGAGTTCACCGACACCCAGGGCGTGATGGGCATGCACTACGCGCGTCACGACGGCGAAGCCGAAGATGTGGCGGTGGCGCTGAATGAGCAGTATCAGCCGCGCTTTGCCGGTGACGATCTGCCGTCCAGCCCTGTCGCCTGTGCACTGGCGATTGCCGATAAAATGGATACGCTGGCCGGTATTTTCGGCATTGGTCAGCATCCAAAAGGCGACAAAGACCCATTCGCACTGCGTCGTGCGGCGCTGGGCGTGCTGCGTATCATCGTTGAGAAGAACCTGCCGCTCGACCTGCAGACTCTGACCGAAGAAGCGGTGCGCCTGTATGGCAGCAAGCTGAGCAACGCCCGCGTGGTGGATGATGTGATCGACTTTATGCTGGGTCGCTTCCGCGCCTGGTATCAGGAAGAGGGTCACAGCATCGACACGCTGCAGGCGGTTCTGGCGCGTCGTCCGACCCGTCCGGCTGACTTTGATGCACGCATGAAAGCGGTGTCGCACTTCCGTACGCTGGAAGCAGCCGCAGCACTGGCGGCGGCGAACAAGCGCGTCTCTAACATTCTGGCAAAATCGACTGAAACGCTGAATGAGAGCGTGCAGGCGTCGCTGCTGAAAGAGAACGAAGAGATCCAGCTGGCGACCTTTGTCACTGCGCTGAGCAGCAAGCTGCAGCCTTACTTCGCTGAAGGTCGTTATCAGGATGCGCTGGTCGAACTGGCACAGCTGCGTACTGCGGTAGACAACTTCTTCGATAAAGTGATGGTTAACGCCGACGATCAGGCGGTGCGGGTTAATCGCCTGACGCTGCTGTCAAAACTGCGTGAGCTGTTCCTGCAGGTCGCGGATATCTCACTGCTACAGTAATGCTATTTGTTGTGCGGAAAAGGGACGAGCAATCGTCCCTTTTTTTATGGGATTTTTTGGCCTGATGTTTTCAACTCATACCTGAGTGTGACCGCTATAGCGGCCATTTTTTAGGGTGCAAATGAATACGCTAAAGTGCTCAAACTGCCATTGCCGGTCATCAGGAATCGGCTGTTGTGATGCGCCACTTGATAAATATTGAATATATATCAAATGGTTAATTTCTGATTTTTTCCTGGAATACCCTAAGATTTTTTCAAAATCCGGAGGTTAAGAAACCGCCCGAAAAATAGCCAGCCCTCTTGTTTTTCCCCTTTCCTGATGGATAATTCGCCAGAATTTACACCCGGTTACATTTAGTGAAATGGAATTTTCATGAAAAGGATTTGTTTATCGCTCTGGCATCCGCGAGTGCGTCTGCTCACCATGGTGGCAGGCGCGCTGCTCTGCTCTGCTTTCCCGGTGATGGCAGCTCCGCCAGCCGATAACCTCCGTGAAGAAGGCCAGGCGATTGATGCCCGCGAGCAACTGCGTCAGCAGACGCGCGAGCGCGTGCTGCAACAGCAGAATGCGCCGCAGGCGAATGAACATCTTCCCCGTCCTGATAGTCGTCTGCCCGGTTATCCTGCCGGTGAGCAACCCTGCTTTACCATCAATCAGATCGCCCTGACTGGCGACGAAGCCAGCCGTTTTCAGTGGGCGCTCGACGCCGCCGCGGACGCCACCGGCCGCTGCCTGGGCGGACAGGGCATCGTGCTGGTCATTAACAAAGTGCAGAATGCAATTCTCGCCAAAGGCTATGTCACCACCCGCGTCATGGCACAGGAGCAGGATCTGACCAAAGGCGTGTTAACGCTGACGTTACAGACGGGCCGTATCAGCAGGATCCGTTTTGATGAACCGGTTTCCTGGCGTGGACGGCTGTGGAATGCGATTCCGGCGTCATCGAGCGAGATATTAAATCTGCGGGATATTGAGCAGGGGCTGGAAAACTTCAAGCGGGTGCCCAGCGCCAGTGCCGACATTAAAATCGTGCCGGGCGAGCAGGAAGCCACCAGCGATCTGCAGGTCAACTGGCGCGAAGGCAGACCGGTGCGGCTCAGTCTGGGACTGGATGACAGCGGCTCCAGAAGTACCGGGCGCTATCTCGGTTCCGCCACCCTCGCAGTGGATGCGCCCTTTGCGCAGAACGATCTGTTTTACGCCAATATTGGCAAAAATCTGTTTGAGCATGGGCCGTTCGGTAACCGCTCGCACACCCTCAATTACTTTTTCCCGATAGGCTACTGGGCCGTTTCCGCCAACTACAACGACTACACCTATCACCAGAACATCCCCAATGCCAATGAGGTGCTGCGCTACAGCGGCAAGAGCGATAATTTCCAGCTCACGGTCTCCCGTTTGCTCTACCGCGATCAGTCGAATAAAACCACGCTTAATCTGCGTGGCTACCGCAAACACTCCACCAACGCCGTCAACGATATCGACATTGAGCAGCAAAAGCGGCGCACCGCGGGCTGGGAACTGGGCCTGAATCAGCATAGTTATCTGGGCAGCAGCACGCTGGACGCCAGTATCGCCTGGCGGCGCGGTACTGGTGCGTTTAATGCGCTTCCTGCACCAGAAGAGTCGCGTCATCAGGGCAGCGCGCGTACCGGCATATTGCTGGGCGACCTCGGCATCAACCATCCTTTCGCTGTGGGCGAGCAGCCCTGGCGGGTCTACAGCAGTGTGCGGGGCCAATGGAGTCCGAATGCCCTGACGCCACAGGAGCGCATGGCGATTGCCGGCCGTTATACGGTACGCGGCTTCGACGGTGAACAGATGTTGTCGGGGGAAAAAGGACTGCTGTGGCGCAACGAAATTGGCTGGAATCTTTTCTCGCGCGGACATGAGCTCTATCTGGCTGCCGATTATGGCCGGGTAAGCGGACCTGCGACTCGCGACCTGGTCGGACATCAACTGGCAGGCAGTGCAATAGGCGTACGCGGCGCGCTCTGGGGGCGCTTCAGCTACGACCTGTTTGCGGGCATTCCGCTCTATAAACCCGCGGGATTTCATACATCAGGCGCGACGGCGGGTTTCAGCATTAACCTGGAAATCTGACCACCAAAGCGGGCGATCCCGCTATCTGAACTGAGTGACTTTCACATGGATGTGACCCATGAATAAACATTGCTATCGCATTATCTTCAGCCGCACCCATGGGGAACTCCGGGTGGTGTCAGAACTTGCCCGCAGTTGCAGCACGGAGCCCGGTCAGAGCCGTGGCAACGGCACGCCGCGTCTCTGGGTCACTTTACGCCGCGCGGCGTGGCTGCTGGGAATGGCCCTGTTTGCCGGGCCTGCAATGGCGAACGGCATTGTGGCGGATAGCAATGCTACGCCAGGACAGCGGCCGGACGTCATCGCCACCCAGAATGGGCTTCCGCAGGTTAATATCACCGCCCCCAATCAGGCGGGTATCTCGCATAACCAGTATCAGCAATTCGATGTCGCGCAGAACGGCGCCATCCTGAATAACTCCGCAGTGATGACCTCAACACAACTGGCCGGAATGATTCAGGGCAACCCGAATCTCAACCCAGACACCCCAGCGGCGCGGGTGATCATCAACGAAGTAAACAGCAATAATCCCAGCCAGCTGCGCGGTTATATGGAAGTGGCGGGCGGACGGGCGCAGGTGATCGTTGCCAACCCGGCCGGGATTGTCTGTAACGGATGCGGCACCATCAACGCCGGACGGATGACGCTGACCACCGGCAAACCACAGCTCAACGCTGACGGCAGTCTGGCGGGTTATCAGGTCGAACGCGGCGTGGTGCGCATTGAAGGCGGCGGACTCAACGGCGATCCCCGTCATGATACTGAGTATGTTGACATACTGGCCCGCGCGGTGGAGAACAATGCGGGCGTCTGGGCCAAAAAAGAGCTGGCGGTGGTGGCCGGTCGCAATCGCGTAAGCGCAGACGCACAGACGGTCACACCGCTGGCTGATGACGGCAGCGCCAGACCTGAACTGGCGATCGACATGGGGCAGATGGGCGGCATGTACAGCGGCCAGATCCGCATGATAGGCACTGAAGCGGGCGTCGGCGTGCGAAATCAGAACGCTCAGGTGCAGGCGGGCAAAACGCTGGTGGTGAGCAGCGAAGGTAAGCTTGTCTGGCAGTCGGCGGCGCAGGATGGCGTGACGCAGGCCGGAGGCGACATCAGTCTTGCGGCCAGAGAGGATATCGATTATCAGGGCAAGCTCCACAGTGGCGGTCAGCTGACGGTCCGGAGCCGCGAAGGCGGAATCACTCAGTCCGGCACCCTGGCGGCGGCAGGTGATGTGCGGCTGACGGCGGCCCGCAGCATCCAGAGCAGCGGACACCTGCTGGCAGGCAGCGATGCCAGCAGCCAGGTTGTGCAGGAAGCTAATCTGCAACTGGAGAGCCAGGATACCATTCGGGCCAGCGGCAGCCTGCTGAGCAAAAAAGAGGTCAGCGCGCGCGGACGCCGGGTCGATCTCAGTGGCGCTCAGGTCACCGCCAGCCGCGCAATGCTGACGGCTCAGGAGGGTGGTGTTGCCGTGCGGCAGGCGGTGATCAACGGTGATGAGCTGGTGATTAATACGGCAGGTGACATCGAGGCGCAGCAGGCGCAGATTAGCGCCGGGCGCTGGCAGATTGATGGACGCAGCCTGTTCAGCCAGCAGGCCGGATGGTCGCAGACCGGAAGTGGCGAAAGCCGCTTCACGTTGAGTGGTGGGCTGGATAACAGCGACGGAGCGATTGAGAGCCGGCAACTCAGCTTCCGGGCCGCCTCGCTCAATAACCAGCGTGGACGCATGGTCGCACTCGACAACGCCGCCCAAAAATGGCGGATTGACGGTCTGCTCGACAATACCGCGGGTGAGCTGGGTAACAACGGCGATCTGACGCTTGAGACAGGCAGCCTGACTAACCAGGGTGGCACCGTCAAAACCCAGGCATTGCTGGCTATCAATGCCCGCACGGCTGTAAACAACAGTCAGGGTAAGCTGCTGGCCGGTGATGCGCTGACGCTCAGCGCGGGCGGTGATCTCGATAATCACGCTGGCACCCTGAACGGCGGTCAGCTGTCGCTGACCGCGCAGCATCTGAATAATGTGCAGGGCGAGATCGTCAGCCAGCGCGATCTCGATCTGACGACACTACAGGGCCTGGATAACAGCGATGGCTGGATCGAAGCGGGTCATCATCTCTCACTCAACAGCGGCGGACTCTGGCAGAACCGCGACGGAACGGCACAGGGCGGTGAGCGAGTCACGGCGACGACAGATCAGCTCAATAACGTCAGCGGCCGGCTGCAGTCTGGCGGTGATCTGGACCTGACCAGCCGTGGCGATATCCTCAACCAGAGCGGCAAACTCACGGCGAAAAATGCCCTCGCGGTCCATGGCACCGCAGCGACGCTATTTGATAACGATGGCGGATCGCTGCAAAGCGGCGGCGATCTGCTGCTGCAGGGCGGCGCACTGAACAATCGCCAGTCAGGGCAGATTCTCAGCCAGCAGGCACTGACGCTGAATCTGGCGGGCGACTGGGACAATCAGGGTGGCACCCTGACCGGTAATGGCCGCACGCAGGCCAGCGCCGCAACTCTGTTGAATGCTCAGGGCGCGATCAATGCGCTGGATACGCTGGATATGCAGGTTGCTGGTCGTCTGGATAACAGCAATGGCCGCATCTTCAGCCGGTTAAGCCAGACGCTTCAGGCGCAGGAGATGGGCAATGCGCAGGGCTGGATGGGCAGCCAGGGAAGCTGGACTGCCACGACTGCCGGTTTCGATAACACGGCGGGCAGCGTACAAAGTCAGCAGCAGGCTGAACTCTCGGCGAACTGGCTTAGTAACGCCAGCGGCGTGTTGCAATCGGCTGCTGGCATGGCGTTACGCATTGCGCGGGATATCAACAACCTGGCCGGTAAAGTCTCTGCTCAGCAGCAGCTTACCGTTCAGGGTCAGACCGAAGGCAGCCGCACCGGTAACATTAACAATGCGGATGGCCAGTGGCTGGCTGGTGAGGGGCTGACTATTACCGCTGCGCGACTCGATAACACCCAGGGCGGTCTGCTCTACAGTCAGCGGCAGTTGAAGCTGAATCTGGCCGGGGATGTGCATAACCAGGCCGGTAAGATCCAGAGCGGCGAAGCGTTCCAGCTGGATGCGCAGACGCTGAACAACACAGGCGGCAATATCGACAGCCAGCAACAGCTGACACTTCAGCTGTCAGGGCAGTTTGATAACAAGGGCGGCGCGGTACGCAGTAATGGCGGGCAGCAGATCAATGCCGCAGCGATCAACAACCGTCAGGGCGTGTTCAGCAGCCGTGAAGCGATTAATCTGACCACCGGGCAGCTGGAGAATGCCAGCGGCACACTGATTAGCCAGGGCGTGGGAAGTTATCACGTCGGCACGCTCAACAACCAGCAGGGCAAAGTCCACAGCGGCGCGGCGCTGACCCTTGAAGCCGCACAACTGAACAATCAGGGCGGCCAGCTTGTCGCCACCCAGGATCTAGTGCTGAACGCCACGGCGATCGATAACAGTACCCAGGGTGTGATCAGCAGTCAGGCGGGGCTCTCACTGCAGGCCGATCGCCTTATCAACCGCGACGGCGGTCTGTTACTCGGCACCACCTACAGCGACATTACTGCACGTGATATCGATAACAGCGCCGGACGGCTGCAGAGCGCCGGAACGCTCATGCTGCGCGGTGTTGCACAGCTGGACAACCGGCAGGGAAGGGTGCTGGCGAATGGCGATCTCATTCTCAACGGTGATCTCTCACCGACTGATTCACCGCTGGTGCTGCTCAATCAGAGCGGACGGCTGGAGAGTGCTGGCGCATTAAACATCCATGCACACTCTTTCGATAATCAGGGCGGCACGCTGCTGGGCCTGCAAGCTCTGACGCTGACCGCGCAACAGGACTACACCCGCCAGGCGAGCGAAACCATCAGCAGTAACGGCACGGTGACTGTCTCTCTGAGCGGGGCGTTTACTAACCTGGTGGACTGGCTGCTGCCGGGTAATCTGGTGCTGAATGCGGCAGGCATAACCAACCCGGCGATGCTGGTGGGCAAAACAGTTCAGCTCACGACCGGTGCGCTGCTGAACAGCGGGCATCTTGAAGCCGACGACCTGACGCTGAGTGTCGACTCGCTGGATAACCGTGCCGCGTTGATGGGTGATGAAGTCACCGTGCGTGGTCGGGTAATCGACAACCATGGACAGCCTGCGGTTATCGCGGCAACTCAAAACCTGACCCTGCAGGCCCGCGAGCGGCTGAGCAACACAGATGGCGCGCTGCTCTATAGCGGCAATCGCCTGTCATTGCATAGCGATGACCTGATCGAGAACCGGGCGAGCTTTGTTGAAGCGGATGGTGATATGACGCTGGAGGCGCGGCGGCTCGACAACTTGCGCGAAGGGCTGGTGATAGAGCGTGAGGCTGAGACCAGCGACTACAAGTGGCATCGTTATAACTACTACTGGCGATCTTATGGCTCAGCAGTGAGCACCGATCTCAGCACCATGGCGTCAACGACCCAGCAACTGACTTTCCAGGATGAGTCAGCGGCGCAGAGCAATCCTTACGGCACCCTGCTGGCAATTGACGCTGCGGGCAAACGCGCCCAGGTTCGTGTCATGAACAATCAGGGCGTATTGACCGATCTTTGGGTTAACTATCTGGCGCTGAACCCCAGCGCCGATGGCACGTATGCCATGACGTTCTATGAAACCCGCGGATTCCGGCAAAATAACGTACCGACTCCCTATCAAAATACGGTGTGGCGTGAACATGATCGTGGACGTCTGGAGCAATGGGATCCCGAAAAACATATCGACATCGACAATGCGCCGTTCGTTACTGATTACAACAATTTCCGTGAACGAACTGCAGCTGGCACCATAACGCGTGATCGGCTGGTCAGCGAAGGCATGGGTGCCCGTATTCTGGCGGACGGCAACATGATCCTACGCATCACCGGAGCGTTACTCAACGATGCCAGCGTGATCACGGCTAACGGCAATCTGACACTGGATGGCGGTGGCAGCATTGATAACCGGGGTTACTCGGTCAATGAGCGACGCCAGGAAGTGATTGTCGATCATATGGATAAAGATACCCACCACTGGTATCCAACCTTCAATTCCGATGAGACCACCGCCCTGGCAACCGTTGACGGCATCATTACCGGCAACGGCAACGTCAGCATTAACGGGACCAGCATCAGCAATACCACCGTTAATCAGGCGCAGATAAGCCAGCTTGAAGCGGCGCTGCAGGCAGTGGACGCTGAGCGCGCTGAGTATGAACGTAACCCACTGGCATTTGCCGTGGACGGGGTCGCCCGCCATGACGGCGACACAGAACTTACGACGGGTAATAACACAACGGGTCGCCCACTGTTACCGGCTGAACTGGCCCTGACGGCGCTACAACAGCTGGAGAAAGTCGCCACAACCATCCCCAATAATGGTCTGTTCAGCCAGCATACCGCGGCGGGCAGCCCGTATCTGATCGTGACTGACGAGCGTTTTACCAGCAAGAGCAAATTTATCAGCAGCGACTATCTGCTTGAACGGGTGGGTTACGACCCGTCACAGGTGCATAAACGCCTGGGCGACGGTTTTTATGAGCAGCGTCTGGTTCGCGAGCAGGTCCTGAAACTGACCGGCAGGCCTTCCGTTAACGGCTGGGATGCGATGGCGCAGTATCAGGAGCTAATGAACAACGGCTCTAAAGTGGCGCAGGATTTCCATCTGGTGCCGGGCGTGGCGTTGACGCCGCAGCAGATTGCGGCGCTGCAACAGGATATCGTCTGGCTGGTCAGCGAAACGGTTGATACGGCAGACGGCCCTCAGACGGTGTGGGTGCCGAAAGTTTATCTGGCACAGACCACGCTGCGCCTGACTGGCGCGGGCGCGGTGATTGGCGGCGGTAATCTGCAGCTCTCGGCAGACAGCGTGACTAATGCCGGTAACCTCTTTGCGGACCAGGCGCTCTCCATCGACAGCGGGCAGTTTCAGCACCTGGGTGGCGATATCAAGGCGGGCAGCATTGATGTGAAGGCGGAGACGCTGACGATCAGCACCGATCTGCAGAATGCCCTGCGTCAGGCGACGATGAGTGCTGAGGATATCAGCCTCAGCGGCACCGATATCCGGCTGCAGGGCGCGAAACTCAATGCCACCAATAACCTCAGTCTGAGCGCGCACAACAACCTTGAGATCGGTGCCGCGAAAAGCAGTCACAGCGGCAGCCTGAACGTGATCTCCGGGGCGATGGGTAACCGCACCAGCAGCGGCATAGAAGAAGCGGGCAGGCGCATGGCGCAGGTCAGCGGCGAGTGGCAGCAGGCGCAGGGCAGCGAGCTTAACGCCGGTGGCAATCTTCTGCTCTCGGCCGGGCGTGACCTGACGCTGACCGGTAGCCAGGCCAGCGCCTCCGGCTCTGCCCGGGTTCAGGCTGGCGGCGACATTCACATCGGCGCTGAAACCACCACCAATGCCACCCATCTTGAGGCTGGCAGCCGGACTTCATCGGTCAGCAACAGCCGCACGGAAGATCGCCTGGTGCTCAGCACCCTGAGCGGTGACCAGGGCGTGACGCTGGTGGCGGGTAATAACCTGCTGGCCGAAGGCGCGCAGGTTGATAGTACCGAGGGCCGCATTGGCATCAGCGCGCAGAACGTTACCATCAAGGACGCGCATACCCGCACGCAGGACCTGGACAGCGAGAACAGGCGGCTGGGTAATACCCGCAGTCATCGTGACGAGGAGACGATTCGTGAGGGCAGCATGGGAAGCACCTTCGGCGGAGAGCAGGGCGTAATGGTCATCGGGCGTGAGGGTGACGTGACGGTCACCGGCAGCACGCTGCACAGCGGACAGGGTGCTGTTGCGCTGCAGGCGAAAAAGGATGTCATCCTCAGCCACACGACAGACAGCGAGCACCGCGTCTCAGAAGAAAAAAGTCGCGGCCGGAAAACCAAAGGTGAACGCTCAGAGGAAATGCTGAGTGAGAACGTGGTGGGGAGCACACTCAGTGGACGTGATGGCGTCACGGTGGTAGCGCAGGACGGCAGCATCACCGCCACGGCCAGCACTCTGCACAGTGAGCTGGGGGCCGTTGCACTGCAGGCGAAACAGGATGTGACCCTCAATACCGCCACCGAACGGGCGTTGGACTTTAGTGAAGAACGTTCTGAGAGAAAAGGCTTCCTGAAAAAGAGCAGCAGCCACACTATTACGCAGGACGGCAGCACGCGCGAGAACGGCAGCCTGCTGAGCGGCGAAAGTGTCACGGTCATTGCCGGGCGCGACCTGACGGTGACCGGCTCGGCGGTGGCCGCAGACCAGGACGTCAGTCTGCGGGCCGGACGCGACGTGGAGATCGGCGCGGCAACCGAGACCGGCAGCCACTACCAGCTGAAAGAAAAGAAAAAGAGCGGGCTGCTGGGCAGCGGTGGCATCGGTTTCACCATCGGCAAGCAGTCCACGCGGCACGAAATTGATGAAAAAGGCACCACCCAGAGCCAGAGCGTCAGCACCATCGGCAGCAGCCAGGGCAGCGTGGACATCACGGCGGGCAACCGGCTGCACGTCGGCGGCGCAGACCTGGTGGCGGGTAAAGACATGAACCTGACGGGCGACAGCGTAACTATCGACCCGGGCTTTGATTCACGCAGCCGTAAGGAAACCTTCGAGCAGAAACAGAGCGGTCTGAGCATCGCCCTGTCAGGCACGGCAGGCAGCGCGCTCAACACGGCGGTCAGCAGCGCGCAGCAGGCCAGGAAGTCGGGCGACGGGCGGGTCAGCGCGCTGCAGAACACCCAGGCGGCGCTGAACGGGGTGCAGGCGGCGCAGGCGGTTCAGATGGACGGGCTGAACACTGCCGCCGCGGACGCGCACAATACAGCCGGCGACCTGAAGCCCGGGCAGGACGGCTATCAGGCGGGATCGACCAACACCATCGGCGTCAGCGCCTCGTACGGCAGCCAGTCGTCGAAAAGCGAAGCGCGTACTGAAAGCAGTCAGTCGCAGGGCAGCACGCTGACGGCGGGCCGGAATCTGACCGTCACGGCAACCGGCAAAAACGGTACGGCGCAGAGCGGCGACATCAGCATCACCGGCAGCCAGCTGAAGGCGGGCGGCGACCTGAGCCTGGATGCGTCGCGGGACATTCTGCTGCAGTCGGCGCAGAACACGCAGAGCACCGACAGTAAGAACAGCAGCAAGGGCGGCAGCGCCGGGGTCGGTATCGGCGTCGGGTCAGGCGGCTACGGCATCAGCGTGTCGGCGAGCGTCAACGCGGCGAAGGGCAGCGAAAAAGGCAACGGGCTGACGCACAGCGAGACCACGCTGGACGCGGGCAACCGGCTCAGCCTGACCAGCGGGCGCGACATCACGCTCACGGGCGCGCAGGCAAACGGTGAGAGCGTGAAGGTGGACGCGGGCCGCAACCTGACGCTGACCTCAGAGCAGGACAGCGACCGCTACGACAGCAAGCAGCAGAGCGCCAGCGCGGGCGGCAGCTTTACCTTCGGCTCAATGACCGGGTCGGCGAACGTGAACGTGAGCCGGGATAAGATGCACAGCAACTGGCAGAGCGTGGCGGAGCAGACCGGGATTTTTGCGGGCAAGGGCGGCTTTGACGTCACGGTAGGTGAGCACACGCAGCTGAACGGGGCGGTCATCAGCTCGACGGCCTCCGCCGATAAGAACCGGCTCGACACCGGCACGCTGGGCTTCGGCGATATAGAGAACCATGCGGAATATGAGGTGGAGCATCAGAGTGCGGGCCTGAGCACGGGCGGCGGCATCGGCGGTCAGTTCGCCGGGAACATGGCGAACGGCATGCTGGCGGGGCTGAACGACAGCGGCAGCGCGGACTCCACCACGAAGGCGGCGGTGAGTGAGGGCACCATCGTTATCCGCGATAAGGAACAGCAGACGCAGGACGTGGCGGACCTCAGCCGCGACGTGGCGAACGCGAATCCGGGGCTGGACGTCATCTTTGACAAGGAGAAGGAGCAGAACCGGCTGAAGGCGGCGCAGCTGATAGGTGAAATCGGCAGCCAGGCGGGAGATATCGCGCGGACGCAGGGTCAGATAGCGGGCATGAAGGCGCAGCAGGACCCGGCGGCGCTTCAGGCGGCGAGGGAGCAGCTGGCGGCAAGCGGTAAGCCTTATACGGAAGCCGATATATCGCAGCGGGCGTATGACAACGCGATGAAGCCGTTCGGCACGGGTTCGTCGCTGCAGCAGGGCATCAGCGCGGTGACGGCGGCGGTGCAGGGCCTGTCGGGCGGGAACGTGGCGCAGGCGGTGAGCGGCGCGTCGGCACCGTACCTGGCGGAAAAGATACATGAACTGACCACGGACGCGAACGGTAAGGTAAATGTCCAGGCGAACCTGATGGCGCACGCGGTGCTGGGTGCGGTAACCTCGTATGCGTCGGGCAATGCGGCGCTGGCGGGTGCCTCGGGCGCGGTGATGGGCGAGTACATCGCGCAGCAGATGTATCCGGGGGTTAAACGTGAAGACCTGTCTGAGGAGCAGCGGCAGACGATAAGTGCGCTGGGGACGCTGGCGGCGGGTCTGGCGGGCGGCGTGGTTGGTGACAGCGCGGCGGATGCGGTGGCGGGGGCTCAGGCGGGTAAAAATGCGGTTGAGAATAATCATTTGCACACCGCAGAAGCCAGGGCGCTTGATAAAGAACTCTCGGACTGTAAAGCGTCGGGCGGTGACTGTCAGGCCGTAATTAACAAATATATTGATATCAGCAATAAAAACAGTAAAGAACTGGCGGAAGCCTGCACCGGAGGAGGTGTTGCCTGTGTAAGCTGGGAAGAACTGGTTCAGGCGGAAACTAACATTGCTCTGGATGCTGATAAACATCAGGTAAGGCTGGGTGATAAACTGAAAGATCCGGATGCAGCTGCGATAGTTAAATATCTTAACGGGTCTGATCTTAAATTCCTTAAGGATAATATCACGAAAAGTGATCGGTTTATGGATGTGGTAATGAACCCAACTTCCTGGCCGGTAGTGATAATGGGTGGGAAAGCAATTATGACTAATGCCATGAATAATACCAAAGAGCAGCTTATTGCGGTGGGTGTCGGTGCTGGATTGGGTGCAGGTATACAGTATGGAACGACAGGCGAAGTGAAATTATCAGATGTGATCGGGTCCGGGGTGATCGGCGCCATTACGGCAGGTAAAGGTTACAATCCGACAGTGACATGGAATGCGACAGGCGGTTATTACCAGGCTGAAATCAGCGGTGATGATCCGTTTATGGCTGCGCTGTTGAGTAAAGCAGGTGCTTCAACTGGTTATGCTATGGGTAATATTCTAAAAGTACCATTTGATAAAAAACTTAATCCTGTATCAAAACAGTATGAATGGGTGCCAACGGGCGTCTGGACGATAACCAAATCAGTGCCACAAAATCCATTACCATCAATAATCGGTAATGTTGGGGATACTGCTCTATCCGGAATGGTTCAAGATAAACTGAAAGATAGTGGAGGTAAGTAATGAAAAATAGCACAGGTTCATTACTTAATATTTTATATTTATGCTTTTCAATGAGTGTGATTATTTTTATTTTAACAATGTTTGGTCGTTTACTGGGAGCATGGTTGGCTTGGGATATGGACAATAAATTTCCATTTTCAGTGGTTGATTTATTTATTTGCCTCAAATTAACCTGGATGGGCCTTCCGGCAGGTTTTGTTTTTTGGTATTTTTATTATCGGTAACTTTTTGTTAATCCCAGCCAGGCAGCTGGGATTTTAATTTTATCAGTCAGTTACACTTCAGTCGCAAGCCGGATGATCTACTGTCACCGGCCCGGTGATCACTTCGATCTTCTATTTGGTCATAAATCCCCCCGCTTACCGCATATGCAATCGCATCACACCGGGCTCAGCGGTAATCTTCAGCTGTCTCGATTCAGTGATACCGAAGCCGGTCAGCCAGCCGCCGCCGATAATCAGCTTGTCACCGGTAAATCCGAGCGCGTCAAGCTGAGTGCCCGCGATGTTCAGCTCCGGGACTGGCCCTTGCATAAGGGTGATATTCATAAATCATCCTTCCTGACGGTCGCGATGCGGATAATCAGCTGGCCCTGTTCGGCGATGATGCTGACGGGCTGGCCTTTAATAAATCCCCACTGTTCCAGCCATCGTCCTTTGATGGTCAGTTGGGGTAATGGATTCGGTCTGCCACCGTTGGGGCGGTAACCAACGATGCTTTTCCGTGCTTGGGGTACAGCGGGTTCTGACGTAGAATCTGTTCCAGCCATAATTAACTCCTGCTCAGTTAGTTGTGGTCAGCGGCTGTTGCGGGTTGGCGCTCGCTTCAGCCGCGCTAAAAAATCTCTCGTTACGTTCTTCCTTTCCTATTTTCTCCTGTTCAAATATACACCGTCTGCTGTGTAAACTCGCTGAAAGCTAAGTAATAAACTGCGAGTCGTCTTTGAAAAATGGATTGTTTTTTCGGTCTGTCACCATTACCCCTGAAAGCGTTTACCCTGGCGCTATGTCCGTAATAAGTCTTCGGGAAGTAATGTTAAAAATAGCTGATTCTATTCAATGATTACCTTTGAGTGGGTTATTTATCAGAGCTTACCATTAGTGAAATTTCAGTGAGTAACTTATATTTAGCAACCTGAGTTGTCATATCACGGCGCATGATGCAGTAAGGTTAATGGGAACGATAATGGCTGGGTGTTTTTAGCAAAAATCCAATCAGTAATGTTAATTGAATGATGATCCTGCAGAACGATTAAATATTATTGTATAGCGTAAGCGTTTCAGGATGTTGTAGAATCACATGATTATTAAAAGGTTAATATAAATAAAAGACGATTGATTTAAGTGATTTTTGTATCAAATAAAAGATCTTATCAGGAAGCAGGAAGGGTGAAATGAATAAGGATGTGAGGATCACCGTATCAAAGGGACCATTCAAAAAAATACGCGAATGGAATCGAAGAAAAAACTACTATCTTAAAGAGGTGAAACTCGAGGCAAGAATCTCTATTGCAAAGCTTCTGTGGGATAAACGGAAAAAAGTCTCCTTTGAACCTGACTCCGTGAAAACTGTACTGCTTGTTCGCAATGAAGGAAAAGTGGGTGATATCATCGTTTCGATGCCACTCATCAGGTCACTTCATCAGGCTGGCTATGCAGTAGATTTGCTGGTAACTGAAGCCTGTTACGACATAATAAAATACAGCCCTTTTATCAGGCATATTTATAAGGCAGGAAATTGCAGTTATAACCATTACCTGAAGTCTTTTTATCATACCGTTTCACAAGCAACGATGAAAATGCTAAATAGAAATAAGTATGATCTGATTATCGATCCTTGCTTATCCGAAACGCCGGTGCATCGAATGAAGTTATTTCGGGATATCAATGCCAGATTCGTTATTGGCCTAAATAAGCAATCTGACATCAGCCATTACACAGTTTCGGTTCCCTATAAAAATGAAAAGCAGCATGTTACAGAGTTACTTTCTTTGATAAGTAAAAGCATTGGCGTTAAAGCGACAGGCAATTTCACTTACAGTCTTCATTTTCCTGATGTTGTGCTTGATGAGGTGAGGCACTTTCTTAGTCCCTGGAAAAGTAAGAAAAAAATTGTTATTAATGCTTTTGCTGGCACGCTGGAAAGGAACTTCTCACAACAGCAATTGCTGGAAATTATTAATATGATTAATAATAACAGCAGAGAGGTGAAAATCATCACCCTGGATCATCGTAATGAAATAGCGGTGCCGCTTCCTGGAAATGTTGTGAAAAATCCCTTTTATACTTTGCATCATGTGATGGCATTAATTAAAGAATCAGATATGGTGATAACGCCAGATACATCAATTGTACATATCTCTGCTGCGTGGAAAAAACCTCTTATCGCCGTTTACAAAAATGCGCCTAATAATAATATGTGGGCGCCAGGCTATGAAAACGCAAGCCACATCATTGTTCATGATGATAAAACATCCGATGCTCAGAATATCCCTGAGCGTATTTTTAAAGAGATAATCCGAAGGAATTTATTGGGCAAGCGTGAGATGAAATTTCAGGAATCCGTATCGGTGATCGAGTTGAAAGAACCTGTTCGTACGCACGGTTATCATGCTCCCGACTGCTGTATCGCCTCCTCTGATCAGCTCTGCTGCTGACCAGCAGATAAAGCGTCCTGCCGTGCCAGACACCATTGTCCTTCTTAAGTGGGCTGGCTTAGAAAGCTCTCACGCCGCAGCGGCACCCTATCCTGCAGAGCAGATACATACGCTGACTATCACGAAAGGGACTGACAGAAAAGATGTGGTGAAATACTGAAGCAAACCTGATTGTGCATGCGGTGGTGGGTATGCTCGTAGGTAAAAATTTGCCTGAAAACAATAACCTTTAATCCCAAAAAGCCAGGTAATAAACTGAGAGGCGCCTCTGAAAAACCCATTGTTTTTCCCGCAGGTTTTGTGTGGTTTTCTATTCCTGAATCCCTCTTCAGCTCCTTTAAACAGCCAGCTATTCAATCTTTAAGTCCAGGTTATGCACATTATAATCTGTATGGTTTTTACACTGTCCGATAATGACAGTGCCTGAACCGCTGATAAGATGTGCTATCGCGCTGTTGAAAACCGGATACCCTCGACGACATCTGTAAGTCCCCAATTCTCAGGAGAGAGCGACATAACAGAGTGTGAAACTGACAGCTGCCAGAAAGGTGAGTATGATTAAATCCTATCAGGCAGAAGAAAGAGGTTACCCATGAGAACAACACAGCAGATGAGTATCACGCTGCCCAATGAAATGGCAGCACAGGTTAAGGCACGTGTTGCCAGCGGCGAATATGCATCGGAAAGCGAAGTGATCCGTGAAGGATTGCGTGCGCTGATGGCACGGGATCATGCCGTGGAACAATGGCTGCATGAAAAGGTAGTGCCCGCCTGGGAAGCACTTCAAAGTGGCGAAACACAAAGCCTGAGCGCTAACGACCTCAGGAACAGACTGAAAGCGGAACACAGGAAGGCGACCGGGGAGGAGTAATGGTTTACAGGGTGGTGTTCGCACCAGAGGCGCAGGAACAACTGGCAGAACTTTACCGTTATATCGCGCAAGCAGCGACACCCTATACCGCTTTAAACTTTACGGAAAACGTCATCGATTATTGTGAGTCTCTTGCACAGTTCCCACATAGAGGGAACTGTCGTGATGATCTTCTGCCAGGACTGAGAATCACCAATTACCGCAGACGGACAATAATTGCTTTCATGCTGTCTGAGAAAACAGTGAGTGTTTTAGGCATATGGCATGGCGGGCAGGATTATGAAAATGACCTGTCTGGAGACGAAATTGACTGAGTTGTCAGACCAGCAGGCCGATTATATTTTTCCTGTGCAGCGTAACAAAATGTCGCTTCCATGCCTGCCCGGGGCGCTTTGATAGTTATTTCGCCTGACCCATCACGCCGCAGGCGGCGTCGTCCGCGCAAAGCTCTCGCGCTGAAACAGCGTTTCCGCCAGCTTCACCAGCGCCGGTCGTTCAACACACCAGTTCGGCACTACGCGGCGGAAATTGAGGTAGCCGATCATGCAACCGGTGGCGATATCCGCCAGATTGAGCTGGCCGTTGTTAAGCCATTTCCCCTCTGCCGCCTTCGCTTCCAGCATGTCGAGGCTGCGCTGAATCTTTTCACGATTGCGCAGCAGCACCTCTTCCGACTGCAAATCCCCCGGACGCATCTGCTCGCGCACGATCACCAGCGCGGCATCGCTGACGCCATCCGCCAGCTTCTCCAGCTGACGGATGTTAAGCGATTCAAGCGGATCGGCAGGCAGCAGAGCAGGCTCCACGCCACGCAGTTCCAGAAACTCCGCAATGATGCTGGAATCGAACCAGATTTGCTTATCGTCAGCGACCAGCGCCGGAACTTTGCCCAGCGGATTGTAGTGCGGCACGTGGCTGTCATCGCTGTAAGGCGATGCGTTAACGAATTCAAAAGTAATGCCTTTTTCCAGCATGATAATCGAAATCTTACGCACAAACGGGCTGGTATAGCTGCCAATCAGTTTCATCGGGTTCTCCAGAGTCAGTGACTATTCGCCAGGAAACATAAAGGGATTGAGACTGCTGCGTGCGAAGCCTTCCTGCTCCATTCTGGCATCCAGTATCAGCGATGCCAGGTCATCTGCCACCGGTTCAATGGCCGGATCTTTCTCCTGATAGAGCATCTTCAGGTAAGTGCCGCAGTCGCCACAGCTCTCTGCTTTCACCGCCGCCCGTTCGCTGTCGATCGACCAGTAGTGCAGATCACGGGACTGTTCGCACTGGGTACATTTGCTGCGCACCACATGCCATTCACTTTCGCACAGATTACAGTGCAGATAGCGCGCGCCTTCATGACTGCCCATATGCACCACGCTGGCGACCGGCATACTGGCGCAGACCGGACAAAACTGACGCTGATCGCCCATCTCAGCGCGTGCTTTGCCTGGGATCAGGGCCGCCATCTGCGCCCAGTAGAGCGAAAGCGCCGCCCAGATAAAGGGTGCTTTGTCGCTGCTGACCAGCGCATACTCGCCGGTAAACAGCGCGCTGGCCAGCGTCTCCAGCTCGGTGGCGGACGCCTTCTCCAGATTCTCCAGCACCGCCAGTGCCTGACCGCTCATCTCTGGCTTCAGCTCGGCAATCAGTGAATGCAGCAGTCGCTGCCAGTGGGGATCGCGCGGCAGGGTATGAATATTCAGCGGCGGCTTGCCCTCGCTGGCGCTCTGCGTCAGGCGGGCATGCAGGTCGATGTGCAGCGGATGGTCATACAGCACAATCTCCTGCGCTTCAGCGATCACCGCCGCAAAGCGCAGGTAGTCGCCGAGTGGGTTTTTCGCCGCCAGGTCACGCAGTCGCGCAGCACGACGGCTGTATAAATTTTTCAGCCGTGGAAAAAGTAACGGCGGAATCATCTCCGCCGTTGTCTTTTCGCCTTTCTCCAGCTGATCTTGCGGGATTATGCGAATACTCATCAGGGGCGTTTTTCCTGTTTTATTGGCGGATTACGCTGCTCGCGATACCAGCGAGGATGGTGCTGCCTGGCCCATTCGGCGCTGACCCAGCCTTCCACCATCGCGGTCAGTGTGCCTTTGACCCACAACGCAGCATAAATGTGCACCATAATGACGATGATCAGCGCCACCGCTGACACCGAATGCACCACCAACGCCAGACGAATCAGCGGAATGGCGAAGGCATCGGCAAAGTAAGGTCGCCAGATCACGATGCCACTGGCAAGCAGCAACACTAAGCTGATAATAGCAGCCCAGAACACACACTTCTGACCAAAGTTATATTTACCGGTATCACCCACCTCTTCATTCAGCGCAATCCGGTGAATGTTTCTGGCCCAGTAAAGGTCATCGCGATTAATCAGGTTGTGTTTCCAGTAACGCAAAAACATCAGCATAAAAGCAACGAACATCACCACACCGACAAAAGGATGCAGAATACGCGCCAGCTGTGGTGTGCCAAATATCTGCATCAGCCAGTTAAACGACGGAAAGAAAAACCCTAATCCGCTTAAGGCGGCCATGACAAAGCAAATCGCGACAATCCAGTGATTGATGCGTTCGGGTGCGCGGTAACGCACCAGATGATCGGGCTTTTTCATTATTTGCGCTCCTCAGGGTGATCGTCGTTGTCGTCGTGCTCTTCAGTGACGCGATTCGGGCCAACGCCAACATAGTGAAAAATAGAGGCGGCGAACGTAGCGGCAAAACCCACCGCCGCCAGCGGTTTCCAGATCCCCTTCCAGAAGGTCACCGTCGGGCTGATGCCCGGGTTAGCAGGCAGCCCGTGGTAGAGCTGAGGCTTATCGGCATGATGCAGCACATACATCACGTGGGTGCCGCCCACGCCTTCCGGGTTGTAGAGGCCAGCCTGCGCAAACCCGCGCGACTTCAGCTCCGCCACGCGTTCCTCCGCCAGCGTCAGCATGTCGCTTTTGCTGCCGAAATGAATGGCGCCGGTCGGACAGGTCTTCACACAGGCAGGCTCCTGGCCGACGCTGACGCGATCCACGCACAGGGTGCATTTGTAGGCGCGGTTATCCTCTTTGTTGAGCCGCGGCACGTTGAACGGGCAACCCGCAATGCAGTAGCCGCAGCCAATACACTGCTCAGACTGGAAATCGACGATGCCGTTGGCGTACTGAATAATGGCACCTGCCGACGGACAGGCTTTCAGGCAGCCGGGATCGGCGCAGTGCATGCAGCCATCTTTGCGAATCAGCCAGGCCAGCTTGCCGTTCTCTTCAACTTCCGAGAAGCGCATCACCGTCCAGGATTTGGCGGTCAAATCGGTAGGGTTGTCATAGACCCCGATGTTATGACCGACTTCATCGCGGATGTCGTTCCATTCGGAGCAGGCGACCTGACAGCCTTTGCAGCCAATACAGGTGGTGACGTCAATGAGCTTCGCGACTTCACGCTGGTGATCGCGCGCCTGTGGCGGTGGGGTGAAGCCGTTGGTCGCTGAGCGACGGATAATATCTTGTGATTGATAAGCCATTGTCATCTACCGTTACGCTTTTTCCACTTTTACTAAAAATCCCTTGTATTCCGGGGTCTGCGAGTTGGCATCGCCAACCGACGGCGTCAGCGTATTGGCGAGGAAGCCTTTGCGCGTGGTGCCTTCAAAGCCCCAGTGACAGGGAATACCCACGGTATCAACCGGCTTGCCGTCAATCATCAGACGCTGCAGACGACGTGTTACCACCGCTTTGGCTTTGATATAGCCACGGCGCGACGAGACTTTGACGCTGTCTCCGGCCTTGATGCCTTTCTCCTCTGCCAGTTCGGTGCCGATTTCAACAAACTGCTCCGGCTGCGCAATCGCGTTCAGCAGGGCATGTTTGGTCCAGTGCCGGAACAGTTCGGTGATGGAATAGGTGGTGGCGACGCAGGGATAGTCAGTGGCCTCGCCCAGTTGCGCGGCGTCGCTGCTGAACAGTCGAACGACCGGACTATGACGCTGCTGCGGATTCATAGGATTGTTGGCGAGCGGGCTTTCCATCGGTTCGTAATGTTCCGGGAAGGGGCCGTCGGCCATCTTATCGAGCGCAAACAGGTGGCCAAGACCATCGGGCTGCATGATAAACGGACCGGCCTGCTGCTGCGGCGACAGCGTTACCGGATAATCCGGCACGTCAATGCCGTGCCAGCGAGTGCCATCCCACTCAATCAGGCGGCGATTCGGATCCCAGGCTTTACCCTGCGCATCCGCGGAGGCGCGGTTGTAGAGAATGCGGCGGTTAGCCGGCCACGCCCAGGCCCAGCCGGAGACCGCGCCCAGCCCCGATGGGTCGGCGTTGTCGCGTCGTGCCATCTGGTTGCCTTCCGGCGTCCAGCTGCCGCTGTAGATCCAGCAGGCGCTGGCGGTGGTGCCGTCGTTACGCAGCTCTGAGAAGCCGTTGAGCTGCTGGCCTTTTTTCAGCAAAAGCTTGCCGCTGGCGTCGTAAATGTCGGCCAGCGCCTGACCGTTGTTCTCCTGCGCCACCTCTTCCGGCTCAGGATTAGACGGATCGCGGTAGTCCCAGCGCATTGCCATCAGCGGTTCAGGGTTTGCTCCGCCTTCCAGGCGATAGAGCGCGCGCAGACGCATGAACAGATTGCCGAGGATTTTACCGTCGTGCAGCGCTTCAGCGGGCGGCTCCGCAGCCGCCCAGTGCCACTGCAGCCAGCGTGACGAGTTGGCCACCGATCCCGACTCTTCAGCGAAGCAGGAAGAGGGCAGACGGAACACTTCGGTCTGGATTTTCGAGGGATCGACATCGTTGAACTCGTCGTGATGCTGCCAGAAGCTGGCGGTTTCGGTGCGAAGCGGATCGATCACCACCATATATTTGAGGCGGGACAGTGCCCGGACCGCTTTATTTTTGTCCGGGAAGGCGGCCAGCAGGTTGAAGCCCTGAATCAGGCAACCATTGAGCGCGCCCTGTTCCATCATCTCCGCCTGCGCCATGCAGTCGTAGCTCTTATCCCACTTCGGCAGCCAGTCGTAGCCCCACTGGTTTTCCGCTGTGGCCTTATCGCCGTAGAAACTCTTCATCAGGCTGACGAAAAATTTGTCGGTGTTCTGCCAGTAGTTGACCTGATCCGGCAGTGTCGCAACCGGCGTGGCCTGCTGCAGGTAGGTTGCCAGCGTGGTCATCTTTTCGGAAGGCAGTGGCAGATAGCCCGGCAGACTCTGCGCCAGCAGGCCGAGATCGGTATAACCCTGCACGTTGGAGTGGCCGCGCAGCGCGTTAATACCGCCGCCTGGCATCCCGATATTACCCAGCAGCAGCTGAATCATCGCCGCCGTGCGGATAATCTGCGAACCGTTGGTGTGGTGAGTCCAGCCCAGCGCATAGAGAATAGTCGCGGTGCGATTCGGCACACAGGTGGAGGCCAGCTGCCTGCACACCGCAATAAAGGATTCCTGCGAGGTCCCGCACAGGCGCGTCACCATTTCCGGGGTGTAACGGCTGGCATGGGTTTTCAGCAGATTCAGCACGCAGCGTGGGTGAGTGAAGCTCTCATCGCGTTTCGCATGGCCGTTTTCATCCAGCTCATAGTGCCAGCTCTGACGATCGTACTGACGGGTTTCAGCATTGTAACCGCTGAACAACCCGTCGCTGAAGCTGAAGCCTTCGCTGACAATCAGTGCGGCATTGGTGAAGGCGCGAACATACTCCTGCTGAATCTGATTGTGTTGCAGCAGATAGTTGATCACCCCCATCAGGAAAACCACATCGCTGCCGGCACGCAGTGGCGCGTAGAGATCGGCGACCGCCGCAGAGCGGTTAAAGCGTGGATCGACCACGATGACCTGCGCATTGTTATGAGTTTTGGCTTCAATCACCCATTTAAAGCCAACCGGATGCGCCTCGGCGGGGTTGCCGCCCATGATCATCACCACATTGGCGTTTTTGATGTCGTTCCAGTTATTGGTCATTGCACCACGACCAAAGCTGGGGGCCAGCGCGGCCACGGTCGGGCCGTGACACAGGCGCGCCTGATTTTCCAGCGCCAGAATACCCAGCGAGCGGGCAAATTTCTGATCGAGCAGGCCGGTTTCATTACTGGCGGCGGAAGAGCAGAGCATGGCGGTAGTCGGCCAGCGGTTTACCGTGACGCCAGCGGCGTTGGTGGCCTGGAAATTGGCATCGCGATCCTGCTTCATCAGGCGGGCTATGCGGTCAAATGCCTCATCCCAGCTGATGCGCTGCCATTTATCCGAGCCTGGCGCGCGGTATTCCGGGTATTTCAGGCGCTGTTCACTGTGAATAAAGTCGAGCACGCCCGCGCCTTTGGGGCAGAGCGATCCACGACTGACCGGATGGTCAGGATCGCCTTCAATATGGTAAATCGAGGCGCGGGCATTTTTAGCGCCATCACCCAGGCTGTAAATCAGCATGCCGCAGCCGACTGAGCAGTAGGTGCAGTTATTACGCGTCTCTCTGGCGCGAATGAGTTTGAACTCTCTGACGCTGGCTAAGGCTGTGGTGGGGGCAAAACCGAGTAACGCCGCGCTGGTGCCCGCCAACCCGCCAGCACAGATTTTGAAAAAACTCCGTCTGTTAATTTGCATTTTATCGTTCTTCTTTATTGGCTCCATTGCGAAGCCTTGCAAAATAGCAGCCCTATCTGCCTGTAAGTTGACCAGGGTCAACAGGTTAGTCATTAGTAATTCTTTTTCTAAATTTTGTTAAAAATCCTCGGCAACCAATCCCCGGCGCAAGCAGATTTCCCGTAGCGGCAGATAATTACTGTTGTTTTATGCTTACCGATGTTAAAGCCTGAAAGATACCCATTCTCATTCTGCCCGCCAGCAGGCGTGGCTGCGCCTTTCCCGATGAGAAAACCGCATGAATTGCCCCGCTGTTTATTTGCGCCGCACCGGGCCAGAAGGCAAAATTAGTCTGCGTCTGATCACCGCTGTGCAGCCGTACTGACTGTCGCATTTCATTATTTATTAACAACAGGTCGTACTTTTTGAAAGCTATCCAGCCTGACTCAGGCGAAGATTTAACAATTCAGGCCGGCGTCAGCAGAACGCAGGTATGGCAGCGTGCCGATTTGACCGCAGCAGAGTCTGACTGGCTGGCGGACGAGGTGCCGGTGGCGCTGGTTTACAACGGCATCTCTCACGTGGTGATGATGACCACGCCCAAAGATCTGGAGGCGTTTGCGCTGGGTTTTTCGCTGTCAGAGGGCATTATCGACGCGCCAGGCGACATTTTCGGCATGGACATCGTGCCGGGCTGTCACGGCATTGAGGTTCAGATTGAGCTTTCCAGCCGCCGTTTTATGGCGCTGAAAGAGCAGCGTCGTGCGCTGGCAGGCCGTACCGGCTGCGGCGTGTGTGGCGTTGAACAGCTGGACCAGATTGGCAAGCCGCTCTCTCCGCTGCCGTTTACCCAGACCTTTGCGCTGGATCAGCTGGATCGGGCGCTGGGCCAGCTGAAAGCGTATCAGCCGGTCGGACAGAGAACCGGCTGCACCCACGCCGCCGCGTGGATCCAGCCCGATGGTCAGCTGGCCGGTGGCTGTGAAGATGTGGGTCGCCATGTGGCACTGGATAAGCTGCTGGGATATCGCAGCCAGGCTGAGTGGGGGCCAGGCGCGGTGCTGGTCTCCAGCCGTGCCAGCTATGAGATGGTGCAGAAGTCTGCCATGTGCGGGGTTGAGATCCTGTTCGCAGTCTCGGCAGCAACCCGCCTGGCGGTTGAGGTGGCTGAGCGCTGCAATCTGACGCTGGTCGGATTCAGTAAACCTGGACGCGCTACGGTTTACAGCCATCCTCAGCGACTGCGTTAAACTACCATCACCTCTGGCAACGTCTGCTGCAACGCCTCAAGGGCGGCACTGTTGTCGCCGCCACTATCCGTAATCAGCAGGTTGATCGCCGGTGACGGCGCGTAAACCGTGCGGCTGACTACCCCCAGTTTGGTGTGATCGGCCAGCAGATAGCAGGAAGTGGATTGCTGCACCATCGCCCTGGCGATGGCCGCTTCGTGCGGATGAAAACTGCTGGCACCGCAACCCGCCTCAATGCCGACCGGTGACAGCAGCGCCACATCGGCGCGATAGCGGATAATCTCACCTACAGTGATTTCGCCACGCGTCTGTTGCGCACCCGCCGACATCATCCCGCCCAGCAAAATGATCTGATTATTCAGCGGCTGATCTTCTTCTCCGGCGCTCAGCGCCAGCGCGGCCTGCAGGCTGTTGGTCACAATCGTCAGGCCGGAAAGGGCGTGCAACTCCTCTGCCAGCAGCGTGGTGGTGCTGCCCGCATCCAGGAACAGCGTCTGTCCGGGCTGCAGCAACTGCGCAGCGGCGCGGGCGATGGCGCGCTTCTCCCGGGTCTGGGTACTGCGGCGTTCCGTCAGCGGCGGTTCAGCCCGCGTTTCAATCGCCACCAGCCCGCCGTGAACGCGGCGTGCCAGACCCAGCGCTTCCAGCTCAATGATATCGCGGCGCGCGGTTTCGCGTGAGACCCCCAGCTCCCTGATAATGCGCTCGGTACTCACCTGGTTAAGCCGGGTCAGTAAGGCACGGATGCGATGAAGGCGCGTTTCCTGCAGCATAGAGGTTTCCTTTTAAAGCGCGAAGATCACGGATGATACGCCAGTGAAGCGAAAGATTCCGTCTGAATCAGGGAGCAAGCTTAGCGTGGCGATCTGCCTGCGTCATGTGTATTTTATTGCATTTGTGTATTTTGTTGCATTTTAGATTCAGGCAGGCATGATAAAGGCGTCAGCTCTTCCTCCTTCATCCTTGTAACGGGAGTCATTATGGCCACGCGTTCCACTATTATGGATACCAACAGTTTCCGCGCCGAACATGCCGATGCGCTCGACAGCGAGACGCGCAAACTCACCGATAAACGCAGCAAAGTGCTTGGCGAATCTTATCGCCTGTTCTATCGCAAACCGGTGCATCTGGTGCGGGGTGAAGGGCAATATCTGTGGGATGCGGCGGGCGATAAATATCTCGACGTCTACAACAATGTGGCGAGCATCGGGCACTGTCATCCGGCCGTGACTGAGGCGGTGACGCAGCAGATGAAAATGCTGAATACCCACACCCGTTACCTGCATGAAAATATTCTGGACTACAGCGAAGCGCTGCTGGCGACCACGCCCCCGGCGATCGATCGCGCGATGTATATGTGCACCGGATCGGAAGCTAACGACCTGGCGATTCGCGTGGCGCGCGCCTTTAGCGGCGGCAGCGGAATTATTGTCAGTAAAGAGGCCTATCACGGCACCAGTGAGCTGACATCCGGCGCTTCTCCGGCGCTGGGCAGTGGACAGCCGCTGGCGCCCACCACGCGGCTGGTGATGCCACCGGATGCGTATCGTGTGGACGCGCCTGACCTGGGCGACTGGTTCGCTGACCAGATTCAGCAGCAGATTGATGATATGGCGGCGCACGGCATTAAATTTGCCGGATTCCTGGCGGACTCAATCTTCTCCTCGGACGGCGTGTTGCCCGATCCGCGCGGCTTCCTGAAAAAAGCGGTCGAGGTGGTGCATGCCAACGGCGGCATCTTTATTGCCGATGAAGTGCAGCCTGGTTTTGGCCGTACCGGCGACGCGTTCTGGGGCTTTGGCCGCCACGATGTGGTGCCTGACATCATTACCACCGGCAAGCCAATGGGCAACGGCATTCCGGTTTCCGGCCTGCTGGCAAAAAGTGAAGTGCTGGCCGCCTTCAGCGACTCAATTCCCTACTTCAATACCTTTGGTGGTAACCCGGTCGCGATGGCGGCGGCGCAGGCGGTACTGAAAGTGATCACCGAAGAGGGGTTACAGGAACACAGCCGCGTGGTCGGCGCGAAGCTGCTGGCGGAGCTGCGAACCCTGATGGGTCGCTATGAGTGCGTGGGGGATGTGCGCGGTGCCGGACTGTTTATCGGTTTTGAGCTGGTCACCGATCGTCACAGCAAAACGCCGGACAAAACGCTGGCGCTGGATTTAATCGAGAAGCTGCGTGAACATCGCGTGCTGACCTCGGTCGCCGGCCCGTATGGGAATGTGCTGAAACTGCGTCCGCCACTGGCGTTCCAGGAAGGGGATATCGACTGGCTGGTCGGCGCGCTCGACAGCGGGCTGCGCGAACTGGGCAGGTAACGCGCAGGGCAGGGCAGATGCGGCGTTCGGGCGGGATGAGTGCCTGCTGGTGGTGCTGGCAGAGTGCTTCGCTCTCCCTGTCTGATAAAGCTGAAAAGGCGGAGTCAGCAGCAGCATGCTGTAAAAACAACGGGTTGCTTTTGCCAGATTTCTCAAATCCTTATGGTTAATAGGGCATTGATTACCCTTTTACGCTACATGAATTTAACTATAATGATTCGACTGCTTACGCGGCACGTCCCGAATTCGTCGTGCTGCTCAAACTAAATGGAGAGGAAGAACATGAGTTATTCACTGCCATCCCTGCCTTACGCATACGACGCACTGGAACCGCATTTCGACAAGCAGACGATGGAAATCCATCACACCAAACATCACCAGACCTACGTGAACAACGCTAACGCGGCGCTGGAAGGCACTGAATTTGCCAATCTGCCGGTAGAAGAGCTGATCACCAAACTGGATCAGCTGCCAGCAGACAAAAAAGGCCCACTGCGTAATAACGCAGGCGGCCACGCTAACCACAGCCTGTTCTGGAAAGGCCTGAAAACCGGCACCACGCTGCAGGGCGACCTGAAAGCGGCTATCGAGAAAGATTTCGGTAGCGTGGAAAAATTCCAGGAAGAGTTCGAGAAAGCGGCGGCGACCCGTTTCGGCTCAGGCTGGGCGTGGCTGGTTAAAAAAGGCGACAAACTGGCTGTGGTGTCTACCGCAAACCAGGACAACCCGCTGATGGGTGAAGCGGTTGCTGGCGTTTCTGGCTTCCCAATCATCGGTCTGGACGTGTGGGAACACGCCTACTACCTGAAGTATCAGAACAAACGTCCTGACTACATCAAAGCATTCTGGAACGTGGTCAACTGGGACGAAGCAGCAGCCCGCTTCGCAGCTGCCCAGTAAGTTAACCCAGTGTTAACGTGATAACGATAAACCGGTGGAATTTATTTCGCCGGTTTTTTTATCTTTAAATTCTGTCGTCCCAGATTAAACCAAAAATAAACGGATCTCGCTTTTTTAACCGCCGCCCTTTTAACCTTCTGCCACATTAACACGCCGTTGATACTCGTTGTCTTATGCTCAGTGACATTCCTGCTCACTGTGTGTCGATGACTATGTCAATTATAACTACTCATGAAACTACGACCGATTCTTCTGCATCGCTTTTTTTTCAGTTAATTAGCGGAAAATACGTTCCGAATAAACTCTGGATAAGTAAACGTTTCCGGCTGAAATTTGTGTTAAGAACCTTAATATCACCGCTGACTACGCTGCGTTATCTGGATGAGCTGTCGCATTTACCGCAACTCCCTCTGTTGATGAGTACTCAGGGATTGCTGCCAGCCAAGCTGCACCGGCCCTATCTGCGCTCAGGGTTGAGCATTGCTGCGCGCGCGCAGGCGATACTTGATCATTACAGTCTGATGAATAATCTGGAAAACCCTGCGCTGCGTCAGCTGCTGCAAAGCGCCACGGATAATCCGCTGGCTACGCTGACCGGTAAAAATGGCGAATCCTTTTTACTTTCCTGCAGTTCCGGTTATTTCGATCGGGAAGGGGAAGTGACGCTGGTATTACGCTATAACGACGAAATTATTGCTTCACTTTCATTTTCAATTCTCAATGAAAATAACCAGCGCACATTATTAATTGGCGGATTACAGGGTCCGCGAAAACATATCAATAATGAGGTGATCCGCGAGGCGACCAAAGCGGCGCAGGGTCTCTTTCCGAAACGCCTGTTAATGGAATCGGTATTTATTGTGGCGAAGCAGTGCGGCGTGGAGAATATTCTGGCGGTAGGCGATGAGACTCATGTCTTCCGCAGCCTGCGCTATCGCCACAGCAAAGGGGATAAGTTCTTTGCCAGCTACAGTGAATTCTGGCTGTCGCTGAGTGGCGAGGCGCGCAGGGATGGGATGTTTATCCTGCCGCTGAGTCTGCCGCGCAAAACGCTGGAGGAGATTGCCAGTAAGAAGCGGGCTGAATATCGTCGCCGCTATGAACTGCTGGATGCGCTGGCGGAGCAGGTCTATGCCGCCGCCGGCGAACGCAAAGCCGATGTCGATCAGGCTGCTGCCTGATCGACCCGTCAGAATGCGGTTTTGGCGAAGCCGGTCATTGCTGTCAGCCCCATCTCACGTCCCAGCGCGGTCATTGGATGCACCACGACCAGGCCGCGCACGCTTTTCTTCAGCGCGCCCAGATTTGCCTGCTCTTTCTTGGTAATTTCGCGGCTGAAGCCCATTTTTTGCAGCTTCTGCGCCTCGGCACTGAGTTTTTCTACCCGCTGACCGCGCAGACGCTCAATCTCAATGACCAGCGCTTCTTTCTCTTTCAGCAACGCGCCCAGTTTCTCGACATCACCCGATTCCAGTAACTGCGGCTCTTTGCGGTTCAATGCGTCCAGCTTATCGCTGAGAAGTTTGATTTCGTTCTTTTCTTGCTCTTTCATGACAACAACTCGTTGAGGAAAACAGGCCAAGGATACACCAAATCTGGCGCATATTCCCGCTCAGGTTAAGACGAAAAAGGCGCCGTGATGGCGCCTGACAGGATTAGCTGCCGGACTTTTTAAACGCCTGCTTCATACTGATGCGGGCGATCAGCTCGGTTAGCGACAGGACCATGGTGGATCGCACCATCTGCAGATAGCGCTGCTGCTGCATGCTGCGCAGCTCTGCATCTTCGGTGTGAAACACCGGCGCGGGCGGCCAGGCGGTGACGCAGTGCAGTTCACCAAACGGGCCAAGGATCTCATCGTCGGTAAAACGATAATCACCGCTGTCGTGATTCAGCTCTTCGCGCAGCGCCAGCAGCAGTTCACCATCTTCATATTCGTGCCGGCTGATAACGCCAAGACCGTAAATCAGCTTCAGACGAACCGAGAGTTCGCCCAAAGGACCATCGCCCAGCAGCAGCGGTTCTACGGCATATTTCACCGCGTAGTCATCTTTACGGAAGACCTGCAGCACCAGCAGATTGACGGCTTCAGCCAATAGCTCAACGGCGGCGATCAGAAAGCTTCTCACCGAACGACCGGCGTTCAGGCGCTCAAGCACCCGGTTTTCAAAAGCCTGCTTCTCTTCCATTATTGCCTGCATGGGTTCAATACCGCCGTTGGGCGCAGGCGAACTGCGCCCGGCTTGCGTCACTAACACGCGCGCATTATGCCATAGCGTGCCAGGCGCTCACCACCGAAGCCACCACTTCGCTGTCAGCATCCAGACCTGAAACCTCAGCCAGCGTCGCCTGTGGGCCTTTTTCTGCCAGCAGCGTGGCCAGCTCCTGCGCCTGTGGGTCCTGGTCGCTGCGATAGTGCATCGCGGCGGCAATGCCCTGCACCAGGCTGGCGTGCGGTAAACCATACTCCAGCGTGCCCAGCGTCGGCTTGATCAGGCGATCGCCCGCGCTGAGTTTACGCAGCGGCTGACGACCCACACGCTCAACATCATCTTTCAGATAAGGGTTCTCAAAACGGCCAAGAATTTTCTGGATGTAGGCCGCATGTTTATCCGCCTCAAAACCGTAGCGCTTAATCAGCACCGCGCCGCTCTCTTCCATCGCCCCTTTCACCACGGCCCGGATTTTTTCATCGAGGATGGCGTCACGAATGGTCTGGTGACCGGCCAGCTGGCCAAGATAGGCGGTAATCGCGTGACCGGTGTTCAGGGTAAAGAGTTTACGCTCAACAAATGCCATCAGGTTATCGGTCAGTTCCATACCCGGAATCGCAGGCAGGTCGCCTTTAAACTGAGTTTTATCGACGATCCATTCGCTGAAGGTTTCAACGGTCACTTCCAGCGGATCGGTGCTGCCCGCTTCAGACGGTGGCACGATGCGATCGACAGCAGAATCCACAAAGCCGACATGCTGCTCCAGCCAGGCGTGATACTGCTCCGGCAGCGCCTTCAGCACATGCTGTTTCAGCTGGCTGGTGCCGCGCACCATATTCTCACAGGCGATAATATTTAGCGGGCGGGTATTGCCGTTGTCGCTGCGTTTTGCCAGCCCTTTAGCCACACTGCCGGCAATACGCTCCAGAATCTGCGGGCCCACGGCGGTGGTAACGAGATCGACTTCAGAAACCAGGGTGATGATCTCATCGCTGGTGCTGTTTACCGCGCTGACGCCTTTAACGGTTTCTGTTTTGGCCTGCTCGCCAACCACATGAACGGGATACTCATGACGCGCGTTCAGTGCATCCAGCACCGTCTGATTCACATCAGCAAAAACCAGTTCGATACCTGCATCAGCCAGTAACTTGCCGATAAAGCCGCGACCAATGTTTCCTGCTCCGAAATGTAACGCTTTCATAATTTTTGACCCATATCAAATGACGATGGGGCGGGCAAACCCGCCCCAGGAAATCGGGACGGGCATGACCGCCCCAGGGAAAATAATTGCTATAAATTACGCGATTGCAGGCTTACCTGACAGCAGATCCAGCACTTCCTGCACGCTGGTGGTGTTCGCCAGCTTCTCAATCACGCTGTCATCATCCAGCGCATTGGTCAGGCTGGTGATCACCTGGATGTGCTCGTTGTTACGGGCAGCAATACCAATCACCAGGCGCGCCACATCGTCCGGCTCTTCACCGAACAGGACGCCTGCCGGATACTGACAGAACACCACGCCGGTTTTCAGCACGCGATCTTTCGCTTCGACCGTACCGTGCGGCACGGCAATCGACTCACCGAGATAGGTCGGCGTCAGTTTTTCACGCGCCAGCATCGCCTCAACGTATTCAGGCTCAACGTAACCGCCTTTCACCAGCTGTTCACCCGCAAAGCGAATCGCCTGCTCTTTGTTACTGGCGGTCAGGCCGAGGAAGACGTTATCCGCACCCAGTTTAAACAGGTGTGCGTTGCCTTCATCGTAGCTGTCAGAGAGCGCGGTATTCACCGTTTGACGATGCACGTCGCTACGGTTAGCCGCCACCAGACGCTCGGTCAGGGTGCTGTAGAGCGCGCTGTCGAGGAAGTTGTTCAGCGAGATATGCTGCGCATGCGGAGCCTGGCGGATGGCGCGCTCAGTCAGGTCACGGTGGGTAATCACCAGATCGACATCACCCGGCAGGGCGTTGATCGCGGTATTGGTCACCGACACATTGCTCAGCCCGGCGTCCTGCACTTTCTTACGCAGTACGCCTGCACCCATCGCGCTGGAACCCATACCGGCATCACAGGCGACGATGATTTTACGCACGTGATGCAGTTCAACGCTCATGGCATCGCTGGCGACTGGGGCACCCGCGCCGCTCTGGCCTTTAGACTGCGCTTTCATCTCATGCATGCGCTGGGTCGCGGCTTCGATATCGTCATCTTCTTTGACTTTGCTGGTTTTCAGCAGGATAGCGGACACCACGAAGGAGACGGCGAAGGCGGCAGCGATAGCAGCGATGTTCGCGAAGTAGGCACCTTTTGGCGTCATTGCCAGCACCGCCAGGATTGAACCCGGTGAGGCAGGAGAGACCAGGCCACCGTTCAGCACCGTCAGCGTGAAGACGCCGGTCATACCGCCAAGGATAACCGCCAGCAGCAGGCGAGGAGCCATCAGCACATACGGGAAGTAGATCTCATGAATGCCGCCAAGGAAGTGGATGATTGCCGCACCGCCCGCAGACTGTTTAGCACTGCCACGACCAAAGAACATATAGGCCATCAGCACGCCCATACCCGGACCCGGGTTGGCTTCGATCAGGAAGAAAATGGATTTGCCGGCTTCACTAGCCTGCTGGATACCGAGCGGCGAGAAGATACCGTGGTTAATGGCGTTGTTCAGGAACAGAATTTTCGCGGGTTCGACGAAGATCGAGGTCAGTGGCAGCAGGTTGTTCTGCACCATCAGATTCACGCCCGCGGCGAGAATGTGTGACAGACCTTCTACCAGCGGACCGATCGCCAGGAACGCCAGCAGTGCCAGTATCATCCCGATAATACCGGCCGAGAAGTTGTTGACCAGCATCTCGAAGCCGCTTTTGATTTTGCCGTCAATCGCCCGGTCAAACGACTTGATTGCCCAACCGCCCAGCGGACCGGCAATCATCGCACCGAGGAACATCGGCATATCCGCACCGACAATCACACCCATGGTGGTAATGGCACCGACCACGCCGCCGCGATCGCCGCCCACCAGACGCCCACCGGTGAAACCGATCAGCAGTGGCAGCAGGTAGGTGATCATCGGGCCAACCAGTTTGGCCAGCGTTTCGTTAGGGATCCAGCCAGTTGGAATAAACAGTGCGGTGATGATACCCCAGGCGATAAACGCCCCGATGTTTGGCATCACCATATTACTCAGAAAGCGACCAAAGCTTTGTACTTTGACCTTCACTGATGAGGACATAAACCCACCCCTTATTGAGACGCGCTGCAATAGGAGAGCGCGCTTGTTTTTGTTTAGCCACCCCGACCCAAAGCCGGTGGTATTACTGTATGCACGCGGACTCTATCACGCGAATTTGACGCTGCGTAGCGTGCGGGGTAAGTGTGATCTACATCACTGATTAAGGGTGGGGGCAGGGGTGATTAGTGTGATTTTGATCACACTTTAAGGCGTAGCTCAGGTTCAGTTGGCTGATTTTTAGACGGGGTGGCCGGTTATCTGTGAGGTGAATCACACTTGTTTGACGTTGATTTGTTATATATCTGTGACTTAGATCACAAACTATTTTTGCTCGAAAATGCGCCAGATCACACTTCATTCAGCGGGTGATTGGGTGGGAGGAGAAAAGAGAGTGGGACGGGCAGACGATTAGCGCCTGCCCGTAAAGCGGGTTTACTGCAGACCACCCTGGACGGCAGCCTGTGCCTGAGGAAGCGCCTGCGAATTGGCGGATAAAGTGCTCATCAGCGCGTTATATTGCGAAGCCTGATCCTGAGTCGGGAACTGTACGCCGCCATCATTGAAGCTGACACGGGTTCCCTGCGTTTGCAGGAAATCGCCGGTCTGCACTGCACCCTGACTCAGCGCCTGGAGTTTTGGCAGCAGAGGAATCAGCTGATTGGCAGGCACCGTCACTACTTTGTTATAGGCGGTGTCGTAGACTTTTTTCAGGTCATCCGGCTGCTTCAGGGTCGCCTTGCTGCTGTCCGCCTGCATTTTGGCGCTTTCAATCTGCTGGGTGACGATCACCAGTGCGCTGGTCGCCTGACGCAGGGAATCACGACGGCTGAGATAATCCTGCGGAACGCGAATAGCAGAAAGCTCATCCACCACCGGACGCATACCCTGTTCAACCGCTTTGTTCGCCTGCTGCGAGAAGCCATACATAATGGCGTAATCGCTGGCGAAGTTGCCAAAGCTCTGCTTCTGGTTTTCGCTGAGGCTGGGCAGATGCTCGCCGCTGCGCATCACAGTGTTCTGGAGAAAATCGATAAATGCTTTGCGCTGCTCGCCTTCTTTATCACCGCATGCGGTGAGTTGCAGCACGATCAGCGCGCCAGCGAGCATAATGCCGCCACGTGCCATAAGGCGTGTAAGTCCTGAAGCCATAGGGTCAACTCCTGTCGGTGATACTGTCAGATGTCCAGGTAGGAATGGCCTAAAGAATAGAACAAACCCGAGCCACGGCACAACGTGAAACCACCTGTGAAACAGATGCTTTCTGAAACGGCGGTTACAGAATGGGACCGCCTGCGCCTCAGGGCGTGCTGCGTTCCCTGCCATTGCAGGCTTCAGCGCGCAGAGATGAAGGAGGGGCTGAGCAGTCTGACGCTCACTGTCGCGACCTTAAAACACCACCGCCTGACCATCTTTGCGACTCTCACTGGCCGCAATGTAGAAGCCCTGCGGATCGCGCACTATCGCCTGCGCGCCACCAAAATTGTAATTACTCAGGGGATCTTCCAGTACCACGTTGTGGCCCATACGGCGCAGTGTGCTCAGGGTATTGCGATCAAGTGTGGATTCAAACACCACCTCGCGTCCCTGCACCACGCGCCAGCGCGGCGCATCAATCGCGGCCTGCGGATTCTGCTGGTGCAGCATAATGCGCAGCGCCAGCTGGAGGTGTCCCTGCGCCTGCATCGGGCCGCCCATCACGCCAAATGCCATCAGCGGCTGGCCCTGCTGATCCCGCGCAAAGGCCGGAATGATGGTATGAAACGGCCGCTTACCGCCCGCCACGACGTTGGGATGGTCTGGATCGAGTGAAAAGCCCGCGCCCCGGTTCTGCAGGCTGATGCCGGTATCGGGTACCACCACGCCGGAGCCAAATCCCATGTAGTTAGACTGAATGAATGAGACCATCATGCCGCTGGCATCACCGGCGGCGACATACACTGTGCCGCTCTGCTGCGGTGATCCAAAGCGGAAATCTCCCGCCTTGTCAGGATCAATTAACGCTGCCCGCTGGCGAATATAGTCGTTGCTGAGCAGGTGTTCCGCCGGAAATTCGAGGTGATCTTCATCGGTGACATAACGGTCCAGATCTACCAGCGCCAGTTTCATCGCCTCGATGGAGAGATGCAGCCACTGCGGCGAATCCGGTGCATAGTGGTTGATTTCCCACTCTTCCAGAATGCCAAGTGCAATTAAGGTCGCAATGCCCTGACCATTCGGCGGCAGCTCCTGCACCGATCCTCCGGCAAACGGACGCGACAGCAGAGTAACCCAGTCGGCACGATGGTTTTTCAAATCCTCCAGCGTCAGGGCTGCGCCATGCTCACGGGCGAAGGCTGTCATCTTTTGCGCCAGTGCGCCGCGGTAAAAGCTTTCGCCCTGAGTCTCAGCGATTTCCTGCAAGGTGCGGGCCTGAGCCGGATTGCGGAACAGCTCGCCAGCACGCGGCGGACGACCCTGCGGCGCAAAGCAGTCGCTAAAGCCAGGTTGATCCCGCAGCTTGTCATAGCCGCGCTGCCACAGCTGACCAATCAGCGGTGAAACCGGAAAACCATGGCGCGCATAGTCAATTGCCGGTTGTGCCAGGGTGGTCAGCGGTAAGGTGCCAAAGCGCTGTGCCAGTGTGACCCATGCCGAGACGGCCCCTGGCACAGTGACGGATTCCCAGCCGGTTTCAGGCATCGCACTAAAATCGGCAAAGCGTTCGGGATGCCACGCGGCTGGCGATCGGCCTGAGGCGTTTAACCCATGCAGCTCGCTGCCATCCCAGACAATGGCAAACGCATCGCTACCGATGCCGTTTCCGGTTGGCTCCAGCACGGTTAAGGCGATGGCGGTGGCGATAGCCGCATCCACGGCGTTTCCACCCTGTTGCAGCATCCGTAAACCCGCCTGCGCCGCCAGCGGTTGAGAGGTTGCGACGGCATTACGACCCATCATCGGTACACGATGAGAAGGGTATCCGACGTTAAAATCTGTTTCTCGCATCGCTTTTCCTTACAGAGGTCAGGTATGGGTTTTGCCCGTCGTCAGTGCGTTATCACGGGGCTGCACTTTTACCGCGCATCAGGTCGATAGTTGCCGGGTAACTGCACCGGCATGAGGCGCCAGCCGTTTCGTTAAGACGACTGTTGATTAATCTGGCGACAGATCGCCGTTAAGAATAAAAGATTTACCCGCTCTGCACTGTGAGCCGCCGCGCGCCAGGCCTCAGGTCCCAACCAGGACTATTCTTAATTTAATAAGATCAGTGAATATATGTGTTCAGGAAGTAAACCATTGGCGTATATTTTGCACTCACTACCTGAAGAGGTGTATTGCCTCACAGAAATGAGAATATGCCAGCAAAAAGCTTGATGGCATCCACATAAATAGCAAACACCATTTGATTTTTCTGCCCACACCGAAGGCACAAAACTCAACTGCCTCAGCGGGTTAGAGGCGCTGGAACTTTTCCGGCAAACCATAGTTAAAAAAATAATTATAAATTGCGCGGCAAATAGTCAGGTCTCTATCCATACTTAGTCTCCCGGCATTTGTTGCATTGACCTGACATCTTTAAAGCAGTGCACCGCAGGCTGTGTCCCGTAATGGTTTCTCTCATAACAAAAATAAACCCTTGCGGGATCCAGCCTGAAACAGGCCCGGTTTCAGAGTCCTGACTTCAGGCTCGTACCTCTCTACTTTCACGTGCTTCATAGCGAGTTTTTAAGGAGTTCTCTATGGAATTAAAAGACCCGATGTTTGAATTGCTCAGCAGCCTTGAGCAGATTGTTTTGACACGTGATGATCGCGCCGCCGAGTTACTTATTCAGCGTCAGCAACCCGCCCAGCCAGAGCCGCAGCGTCTGCGTGAAATGACCGGCATGCAGGTTGATGAGTTTGCAAAAGTAATGGGCGTGAGCGTTTCTTCCGTGAAAAGCTGGGAAGCCCGGCGTACCCGTCCTTCCGCGACGGCGCAGAAATTGATGAAGTTATTACATGCCAATCCCTATCTGGGACGGCAGTTGCTTGAATAAACTGATATCACGAAAAGAACCCGCCGCTGGCGGGTTTTTTATTAGCGTAATTCGCTGTATTTAGCCGCCTGTCTGGCAAACCAGCTCTCCGGCACGCTATAGGGCGGCTCCCGCAACTGTGCGAGTCCGCTTTCAATAATCATTGAAGCCTGCTGCCATAACTGCGCATCTCCCTGCTTCAGCAACTCAATCTGTATCTGCTTTTCAACCAGGTAGACCCGCGCAAAGTCGGGATCAAAACGCACAATCGCGCGGGTGTTATCGATGATGTCAGCCAGTTTGATGGTTTGTGCCTCAGGACTGGCGCTGGCTGTATGGCGGAAGTGCGCCAGTTTACGGGCCGTCCGATTTTTTGCCCCAGCGGGTGCACTGTTGGTCAGCATCTCTACCAGGCTTGCCACGCGCGTACCAAAGTGCGTTTCGATATCACTCTGTGTGGTTGCGGTATCTTCTACGGTATCGTGCAGCCAGGCTGCCGCTAACAACGCGTCGTCATGGCTGACGCTGCGCACCAGTTCCACCACCGCTGCCGGATGAACAATATAAGGCTCATCGGTATATTTGCGGCGCTGACCGGCACTGGCATGTGCCTCGGTGGCGAAGCGACGCGCCTGTTCTTCCAGTGAATCCTGCATGCCTTTCCCCCTGACAAAAAGTTTGCTTGCAATTATCTAGCGCGCTATCTATATTATTAACCATGAACTGTGATCAAGATGACAAAAAAGTGAAAACGATGCCACTGTTGGTCGATCAGCACCTCTGCTTTGCGCTTTATTCTGCCAACCTGGCGATGAATAAAGTCTATCGTCAGTTGCTGAGCCAGCTCGACATCACCTATCCTCAATATCTGGTCATGCTGGTGTTGTGGCAGAAAGATGATGTCACGGTGTCAGAGATTGGCGAGCAGCTTTTTTTAGACTCGGCAACATTAACGCCACTTCTGAAGCGACTGGAAAGTGCAGGCCTGATTAACCGGCAGCGAACCCGTCAGGATGAACGCCAGGTTGCGGTGACGCTGACCGAAGCCGGGCAGGCGTTACGGGCCAGGGCTGAAGCCATTCCTGAAGCGGTTAAGTGTGCCACAGCCTGTGATGATGACGCTTTGCTGGCGCTGAAATTACAGCTGGATGGGTTGCGAGATAACCTGAATAAGTCACGATAAATATTGCTGACGGGTGCGCGGCACCCGTTAAACCTCACCGCCTGATTACGGCTGTATAAGTAGTGGGCGATTAAATAGCGTAACGGAGAAATGTCATGTCTTTAGAACAAGTGGTTTACCGCGCCAAAGCCAAAGCAACCGGTGGTCGTGATGGTCGTGCAACCTCTTCTGACGGTGTACTGGACGTGAAACTGGGCGTGCCAAAAGAGATGGGCGGTGCAGGCGGCGAAGTGACTAACCCGGAGCAGCTGTTTGCTGCGGGCTATTCTGCCTGCTTCCTGGGCGCGATGAAGTTTGTGGCGGGCCGTGACAAGATCACCATGCCAAAAGACGCCTGGATCGAAGGTGAAGTGGGTATCGGCCCTATCCCTGATGGTTTTGGTATTGAAGCGACCCTGAACATTCATCTGCCAGAGATGGATGAAGCAGAAGCGCAGAAGCTGGTTGATGCGGCACACATCGTTTGTCCTTACTCAAACGCCACCCGCAACAACATCGATGTCACGCTGAACATTATTCGCTAAGCGTGCTGCGGGCCTGAAACTATCAGGCCCGCACTTTTTTTCCTCTGTCATTTTCACTCTCCTGCTGCTGTCTGCAACAGCCCACCCGGCCGTTCCTGTTCGATGTGTACAAAAAAATGTGCTAATCAGGTCGACAACGATTATTTTCTGGTCTATCAAACGCGACCATGTTTTACTGAGCCACCTCGCGTTATAGCCTGTAAATCCGTTCAGAATTTTCCTTCATCTTGTCCGGTCCGCTTATTCAGCGAACTCTGCCGCGTTTCGGCAGTCACATAAAAGATTTGGTCAAGCGCTTCACACCGGAGAAACACCTTTTTTCATGAATTACATTAAAACCCTGACTCAGCAGAAGTTATCGCTCTTGCTGGCGCTCTATCTCGGTATCTTATTGAATTTGCCGATTTTCTATCGTCGTTTTGACGGTTTTCTCAGGCACTCTACGGTTACGAACTGGCTGACTGCCGTCACCGAGGTAGTGGCCATTGTGGTGCTGACTTTCTTCCTGATGCGTCTGCTGTCGCTGGGAGGAAAGTGGTTTTATCGCGTGCTGGCCACGCTGATTGTTCTGATTTCGGTTGCCGCCGCCTATTACATGGCGTTTTTTAACGTGGTGATTGGCTACGGCATTGTGGCTTCGGTGATGACGACTGACACCGATCTCTCCAGAGAGGTGATTGGTTACCATTTCATCCTGTGGATGGTGCTGGTCAGTGCGCTGCCACTGCTGATGATCTGGCGCAATAAGCTGAGCATGACGCTGAATGAACAGCTGCGTACGCCGGGACAGCGCCTGAAACCCACCCTGATCATGCTGCTCTGCGTGGCACTGGTCTGGCTGCCGATTCGTTTTTTCGACAAGCTGCAGAAGCATAACGAAGAGATCACTAACATCGATCTGCCGAGTTACGGCGGTGTGGTGGCGCACTCTTATCTTCCTTCGAACTGGCTGGCGGCTGTGGGCCTGTTTGCCTGGACCCGCGTGGATGAGTCGCTGAACAGTCAGGAACTGCTGGATCCGGCGAAGAAGTTTACCTACGTCGCGCCTGCCGGGCTTGATGATACCTATGTGGTGTTTGTGATTGGCGAAACCACGCGCTGGGATCACATGGGGATGCTGGGCTATGAGCGTGACACTACGCCGAAGCTGTCGAAAGAGAAGAACCTGGTGGCATTCCGGGGCGAGTCCTGTGATACCGCGACCAAGCTGTCACTGCGCTGCATGTTCGTGCGCGAAGGCGGCACTATGGATAATCCGGGCCGCACGCTGAAAGAGCAGAATGTGTTTGCGGTGATGAAAGAGCTGGGCTTCACCTCTGAGCTGTTTGCGATGCAGAGCGAAGTCTGGTTCTACGACAACATCAATGCCAACAATTTTGCCTTCCGTGAGCAGATCGGTTCAGAGAAGCGTAATCAGGGCAAAGCGGTGGATGACATGCTGCTGGTGCCGGAGATGAAAGCGTCATTGGATCGTTTCCCGAAAGGTAAGCATCTGATTGTGTTGCACACCAAAGGTTCGCACTACCTCTATTCACAGCGTTATCCGCGCAGCTTCGCGAAATATCAGCCGGAGTGTATGGGCGTGGATGAGACCTGCAGCAAAGCGCAGTTGATTAACGCTTATGACAACTCGGTGCTGTATGTCGATAGCATGCTGGATAGCGTGCTGGATCAGCTGCGTGATAAGAAGGCTATCGTCTTCTATGCCGCCGACCATGGTGAGTCGATTAGCGAGAATATGCATCTGCACGGCACGCCGCGTGAGATGGCTCCGCCTGAGCAGTTCCGTGTGCCGATGATGGTCTGGGCGTCAGATAAGTATCTGGAAGACAGTCAGAACCGCAGCAACTTTGAGCGTCTGCAGGCGCAGCAGCGCGTGGGCCGGACCCATCGCCACGTTGAGTTGTTCGATACCATCCTGGGCTGTCTGGGTTACACCTCGCCAGATGGCGGCATTAACCCGGCCAACAACTGGTGTCAGGCACCGGGTAATGGTCAGGCTAAACCGCTGTAATAGTGGTCGAAAAGGGTAAAGCAGGCGGCTGATTCCCGGTAACCGCGTGCTTTCCAGGCGATTGGCGGCAAAAGCATAAAAAGCGGTTGACGCTGATCGGGGGTAGCAGTAACATGCGCCCCCATCGGCGAGTAGCGCAGCTTGGTAGCGCAACTGGTTTGGGACCAGTGGGTCGGAGGTTCGAATCCTCTCTCGCCGACCATATTTAAGAAACCTGTCTGAAAAGACAGGTTTTTTTTCGTCTGAAGAAAAGAGGATGAGAACCTCCGAAGGAGGTTTGAGCCGAGCGTAGCGAGACAACGTTGCTTCAGCAACGGCCCGAAGGGCGCTGCTCGCAGAGCAGAGTCATCCTCTCTCGCCGACCATATTTAAGAAACCTGTCTGAAAAGACAGGTTTTTTTTCGTCTGAAGAAAAGTGGATGAAAGGTACGGATTTACCGTTGAGCGGGCTTCAGGGAGCATACGTCTGGCAGACGCATCAGGTACTTACAGAAGCATCTCAGACAACTGACAGATCCTAACCCGAGTGACGCTGACAGCAATGAACAATCTCAAGGCGAAGGGAACAGGGGCAGAGGAGGAAAGCGTCCCACGCCATGGACGGCGTGGGCCGAGCGTCCAGGGATGGTTTAAGCGCCTTTCCGATCTGACCGTGTTCCCGAAGCAGTCTCGATCTGACCGCTAAGCATTCACATTCTTACCACTGAGCGTCCAGGGATGGTTTAAGCGTCTTTCCGATCTGACCGTGTTCCCAAAGCAATCTCGATCTTAACGCCACTCCCGCTTGCCATCTTCGCTATCTTCCAGAAAGTTCCAGTAAACCCCATCCACCGCGCATTCTGTTTACCAGCCGTTGTTATCATCACTTACCCGCTGGCAGGCCTTGCCATATAAGAGATGCGATCATAATTCGCGACACATTCTTCTTATGACCGAAAGCGGCAACATGCTGATTTCTTATGCTTCTTTACCAGCATATTCCGCTGGATGAACGTCATAACGCACGGTGAATCGTTCAGTTATTCAACATTTGCCGGTAAAAGTTTTAAGTTTTTTAGCGGTGAGAATCACTAGCGATAGAACAGCCATCCAGCACAATGCACGGAAATCAGACCAGCAGCGCTGTGCATTGTATGGCTTTTAGGCCGAAAGGGTTTTTATTACCGTTGCATGCTATCCCTCACACTCTGTGTAAATAAGTAACCGTTGTATTGACGTTCTTTGCAACTGTTGACAAATTGATGCGTCAATAAACGCACAGTTACGGAATTTTCTGAATGCACCATCTGCATAAGAAAAAACAAAAAAAACGTAGCGTGCTTTAACCACCTGTTCGGTGGTACGCCTGAACCGCATAAAAAAATCAGAGGTCGGGCAATACACACAACATCACATCACAATGGAGCAAAAGCATGATCAACTCCCTGGCTAAATCCGGGATGCTGAAGGTCGGTCTGAGCCTGATTGCTATGACTGTCGCCGCCGGTGTTCAGGCAAAAACCCTGGTCTACTGTTCTGAAGGTTCTCCGGAAGGCTTTAACCCGCAGTTGTTCACCTCGGGCACCACCTACGATGCCAGCTCACGTCAGATCTACAACCGACTGGTTGAGTTCACTATCGGCACCACCGAACTGCACGCTGCGCTGGCAGAGAAGTGGGATGTCAGTGAAGACGGTAAAACTTATACCTTCCACCTGCGCAAAGGCGTGAAGTGGCAGACCACCAAAGATTTCAAACCGACGCGCGACTTCAATGCGGATGATGTGGTGTTCACCTTTGAGCGCCAGCTGGATAAAAACAACGCCTATCACGGCGTCTCCGGCGGCAGCTACGAATATTTCGAAGGCATGGACATGCCGAAGCTGATCAGCAAAATTGAAAAAGTGGACGAGAACACCGTGCGCTTTGTGCTGACGCGTCCTGAATCGCCGTTCCTTGCTGACCTTGGCATGGACTTCGCCTCGATTCTGTCGAAAGAGTACGCTGACAACATGCTGAAAGCGGGCACCCCGCAAAACGTCGACCTGAATCCGGTCGGTACCGGTCCGTTCCAGCTGCTGCAGTACCAGAAAGATTCGCGCATCCTTTACAAAGCTAACCCGAATTACTGGGGCACCAAGCCGAAAATCGATCGCTTAGTCTTCTCTATTACCCCGGATGCTTCAGTGCGTTACGCCAAGCTGCAGAAGGGCGAATGTCAGGTCATGCCCTATCCAAACCCGGCTGACATCGCGCGTATGAAGCAGGACAAAAACATCAACCTGTATGAGCAGGCTGGCCTGAACGTCGGCTATCTGTCGTACAACGTTGAGAAAAAACCGCTGGATAACCTGAAAGTGCGTCAGGCACTGACCATGGCGGTCAACAAAAAGGCGATTATCGAAGCCGTTTATCAGGGTGCAGGTCAGCCTGCTAAAAACCTGATCCCACCAACGATGTGGGGCTATAACGACGACGTAAAAGACTACGCCTACGATCCTGAGAAAGCCAAAGCGTTGCTGAAAGAAGCGGGCATGGCAGACGGCTTCTCAATCGACCTGTGGGCAATGCCGGTTCAGCGTCCGTACAACCCGAATGCACGCCGCATGGCTGAGATGATCCAGAGCGACTGGGCGAAGATTGGCGTCAAAGCCAAAATCGTCACCTACGAGTGGGGCGAGTATCTGAAGCGCGCCAAAGCGGGCGAGCACCAGACCGTCATGATGGGCTGGACCGGCGACAATGGGGATCCGGATAACTTCCTGGCCACCCTGTTCAGCTGTTCAGCGGCAAAAGATGGCTCTAACTACTCGCGCTGGTGTGATAAATCCTTTGAGGATCAGATTCAGCCAGCTCGCGCCACCGCCGATCAGGCGAAGCGCATCGAGTACTACAAGCAGGCACAGGTTGTGATGCATGACCAGGCACCGGCGCTGATGATCGCGCACTCAACGGTATACGAACCGGTCAGCAAGAAAGTCTCCGGGTACAAAGTCGATCCGCTGGGCGGACACTACTTTGCTCAGGTAGACATTAAAGAATAATTGTCGCCTTTTCCGGGGCGGCTGCGCGTCGCCCCGGCTTTATCTCCCTGTTTTACTGGAAACGGTAGAGGCGCAGCCTGTCTGCGTCGCGGTCGGGCCTACCCGATCGTCAGATGTAAGCAATAACTACCCTCGCGGCGACGGTCGCGCGGACAAGAGAGAACCCGGATTATGCTGCAGTTCATACTCCGACGTCTGGGCCTTGTCATCCCAACGTTTATCGGTATTACATTACTCACCTTCGCATTTGTTCACATGATCCCCGGCGATCCGGTACTGATCATGGCGGGCGAACGCGGTATTTCTCCTGAACGCCATGCACAGTTAATGGCGCTGTTAGGTCTGGATCAGCCTCTGTGGAAACAGTACCTGAACTACATTAACGGCGTATTACATGGTGACCTGGGCATTTCACTTAAGAGCCGCATCCCGGTCTGGGATGAGTTTGTTCCGCGCTTCAAAGCGACGCTGGAACTCGGCATCTGCGCCATGATATTTGCCGTGGCCATTGGTATCCCGGTTGGGGTCATGGCTGCCGTGAAGCGGGGGTCGATTTTCGATCACACCGCCGTGGGAATCTCACTGACCGGCTACTCCATGCCGATCTTCTGGTGGGGCATCATGCTGATCATGCTGGTCTCGGTACAGCTCAACCTGACACCGGTTTCCGGGCGGGTCGGCGACACCGTCTTCCTGGATGACACCATGCCGCTGACCGGCTTTATGCTGATCGATACCTTCTTCTGGGGTGAGCCGGGCGACTTCCACGATGCGGTGATGCACATGATTCTGCCTGCCATCGTGCTCGGCACCATTCCGCTGGCGGTGATTGTGCGAATGACGCGATCGGCGATGCTCGAAGTGCTGGGTGAAGATTACATCCGTACTGCGCGTGCCAAAGGCCTGACGCGGATGCGCGTGATCGTAGTGCATGCGCTGCGAAACGCCATGCTGCCGGTGGTTACGGTGATCGGCCTGCAGGTCGGCACCTTGCTGGCCGGGGCGATTCTGACCGAAACCATCTTCTCGTGGCCGGGCCTGGGTCGCTGGCTGATTGAAGCGTTGCAGCGCCGTGACTATCCGGTGGTGCAGGGCGGGGTGCTGCTGACAGCAGTACTGATTATTGTGGTCAACCTGCTGGTTGATCTGCTGTATGGCGTGGTTAACCCGCGCATACGTCATAAGAAATAAGGGGGCATCATGTCTGTTGTTGATCCCGGCAGCGTTACCGTTGCACCCAAGCCGATGACCCCGTTTCAGGAATTCTGGCACTACTTTAAACGTAACAAGGGCGCCGTTGTGGGCCTGGTCTACATCATCATTGTGTTGCTGTGCGCCATTTTTGCCGATGTGCTGGCCCCGCATGCCCCTGCTGAGCAGTTCCGCGATGCGCTGCTGCATCCGCCGGTCTGGCAGGAAGGCGGCAGCTGGAGCTACATTCTGGGCACCGACGATGTAGGCCGCGATGTGCTGTCGCGTCTGATGTATGGTGCGCGCCTGTCGCTGCTGGTTGGCTGTCTGGTGGTGGTGCTGTCACTGATTTTCGGCGTGATATTTGGCCTGCTGGCCGGTTATCTCGGCGGTGTGGTCGATGCCATCATCATGCGTGTCGTCGATATCATGCTGGCGCTGCCCAGCCTGCTGCTGGCGCTGGTGCTGGTCGCCATCTTTGGCCCTTCGATCGTTAACGCCTCTATCGCGCTGACCTTTGTGGCGCTGCCGCACTATATCCGTCTGACCCGCGCGGCGGTGCTGGTGGAAGTGAACCGCGACTATGTGACCGCCTCCGGCGTGGCCGGCGCCGGTATGCTGCGCCAGATGTTTGTGAATATTCTGCCTAACTGCCTTGCACCATTGATCGTGCAGGCTTCATTAGGTTTCTCCAACGCCATTCTCGATATGGCGGCGCTGGGCTTTCTCGGTATGGGTGCGCAACCGCCAACGCCGGAGTGGGGCACGATGCTCTCCGACGTCCTGCAGTATGCGCAAAGTGCCTGGTGGGTAGTGACCTTCCCTGGATTGGTCATTCTGCTTACCGTGCTGGCATTTAACCTGATGGGCGATGGTTTGCGTGATGCACTCGACCCGAAACTCAAGCAGTAAAGAGGCACCGAGATGGCGTTATTAAATGTAGACAAACTATCGGTGCATTTCGGCGACGATAAAGCACCGTTCCGCGCGGTTGACCGCATCAGTTATCAGGTTGAGCAGGGCCAGGTCGTGGGTATCGTGGGCGAGTCCGGCTCTGGTAAATCGGTGAGTTCCCTGGCGATCATGGGGCTGATCGATTTCCCCGGCAAGGTGATGGCTGAGAAGCTGGAGTTCAACCAGCGCGACCTGCAGAACATCTCCGAACGTGAGCGCCGCCAGCTGGTGGGCGCCGAAGTGGCGATGATTTTTCAGGACCCGATGACCAGCCTGAATCCCTGCTACACCGTAGGTTTCCAGATCATGGAAGCGATCAAGGTGCATCAGGGCGGCAATAAACGCACCCGGCGTCAGCGGGCGATCGACCTGCTGAATCAGGTTGGTATTCCCGATCCCGCGTCACGGCTCGATGTCTATCCGCACCAGCTGTCGGGCGGCATGAGCCAGCGTGTGATGATTGCCATGGCGATCGCCTGTCGGCCTAAGCTGTTAATCGCCGATGAGCCGACCACGGCGCTCGACGTGACCATTCAGGCGCAGATCATCGAACTGCTGCTGGAGTTGCAGCGGCAGGAGAACATGGCGCTGATCCTGATTACTCACGATCTGGCGTTAGTGGCAGAAGCGGCGCACCACATTATCGTGATGTATGCCGGTCAGGTGGTGGAAAGCGGTAAAGCGACCGATATCTTTAAGGCGCCGCGCCATCCTTATACGCAGGCGCTGCTGCGTGCGCTGCCGGAGTTCGCGGCCGATAAAGCACGCCTGGCCTCGCTGCCTGGCGTGGTACCGGGCAAGTATGACCGCCCGATTGGCTGTCTGCTTAATCCACGCTGTCCCTATGCGACTGACCTTTGTCGTCAGGAAGAACCTGAACTGCGCACCATTCCAGGACGCCAGTCCAAGTGTCACTATCCGCTGGACGATGCCGGGAGACCAACTTATGAGTCATGAAACCACTAAAGATCAGTTCCTGCTGCAGGCGATTGATCTGAAGAAGCACTACCCGGTGAAGAAGGGGCTGTTTGGTCAGGAACGTCTGGTCAAAGCGCTGGATGGCGTCTCTTTTAATCTGGAACGCGGTAAAACACTGGCGGTGGTAGGCGAGTCAGGCTGTGGGAAATCCACGCTGGGCCGCCTGCTGACGATGATTGAAACCCCGACCGAAGGGCAGCTTTACTGGCACGGTCAGGATCTGCTGAAACATGATCCCCAGGCGCAGAAGCTGCGTCGCCAGAAAATCCAGATCGTGTTCCAGAACCCGTACGGCTCACTCAATCCGCGCAAAAAAGTAAGCCAGATTCTGGAAGAGCCGCTGGTGATTAATACCCAGCTGACCCGCGCGGAACGCCGCGAGAAGACGCTGGAGATGATGGCAAAAGTCGGCCTGAAAACCGAGCACTACGACCGCTACCCGCACATGTTCTCAGGCGGGCAGCGTCAGCGTATCGCCATCGCACGTGGGCTGATGCTCGATCCGGACGTCCTGATTGCCGATGAGCCGGTTTCGGCGCTCGACGTGTCGGTGCGTGCCCAGGTGCTTAACCTGATGATGGATCTGCAGCAGGATATGGGGCTTTCTTATGTCTTTATCTCGCACGATTTGTCGGTGGTGGAACACATTGCCGATGAGGTGATGGTGATGTATCTCGGCCGGTGCGTTGAGAAGGGCAGCAAAGAGGCAATTTTTGCCAACCCGCGCCATCCTTATACTCAGGCTTTGCTGTCAGCGACGCCGCGGCTTAATCCAGACGACCGTCGTGAGCGCATTAAGCTGACCGGCGAGCTGCCGAGCCCGCTCAATCCACCGCCGGGCTGCGCCTTTAATGCGCGCTGCCACCGACGTTTTGGCACCTGCGTGCAGTTGCAGCCGAAGCTGAAAAACTATGGCGGACAGGAGATTGCCTGCTTCGCGGTTGATCAGGATGAAAATCAGCCAGTGGGTGCGGCAGAGAAAGTCAGTTGAGCAATCACCTGGCCCCCAGCCAAAGGCTCCTTTCTGGAGCCTTTTTTTATCTCAACTCAGCTGCAAGCCGCACTGCTCGCAGGTCAGCGAGCACTTCCTGGTTATCCCTCCTCTTTTTCCGTTATCAGTTTTAACCTGTTTTTATTCTGGCGATATTTGCAGTGAAAAAAGATAAATAGCCTCAATCACTTATGGCAGAAATGCGATTTTTTTGCGCCTGCGGCAGCCTGAACGCTCTTTGAAACGCTGTTTACAGGAGTCAGCCTGGCAGTGCCAGAGGTTGTAAGAGGGGTATTTTCTGAAAAATTATTAAAAGAGGGCTAATGAATTTAACTTAAGTATTACTTATTAATTATCAGCGGTAATGACTCGGCAGAGGCTTTCTTCCGCCACTATTGAATCTTTATGATTAAACAATTTGATTGAAATTGCTTTTTTTGTAATCAGGTTTTTCTGACTGATATTAAAGGGATGTGTTATATTCCAGGAAAATTCCCACCTTGTTGCAGGCCATGGCCAATGAAGAATAATTACGATGATTTGCAGCGTTTTAAAGAGAAAACGCAAACGCTCGACATCGACTTTAAAGATATGTCTGGCCAGACGCAGGAAGCGGCGGAACACAGTAAATGGGCATTGATTCGCCAGCTGGCGAAAGAAGAACATCAGACACCGTTTGGCGGCGGCGAGCGTATTGACCTGCCGCAACCTCAGCCGCTGCGTGGTGATGAGTTTACGGCTCCACCGCCTGGGGCTCCGGCACGACATGCCGCACTCACTGCGCAACCGGCAATGGCAGCCCGCACCTCGATTCTCGATAGCCTGTCAGGCAGTAACCTGCCAGCAACCAGCACGACTGAACGCGGTCCTTCATCACTCTTTCCGCCACCGCCACCGCCACCACTGCAAAAAGCGGCCGTGGCTGAGCCTGCGACCCCGCTGCGTGCTGAGCCGGTCCGGCCTGCCACCGTGGCGGAGCTTCAGCCCGTCGTCGCACCCACCGCCACCCATTCTGAGCCAGGACGATTTGGTGCGCTGTTCCGCTCGCGCGAGATTAATCTGCCGAAAGAAACCTTACTCAAACCGTTACTGGAGAAGATTGCGCTATGCCATTAGTTTGTGTGTGCTCGCCGAAGGGGGGCGTGGGGAAAACCACGCTGGCGGCGAATCTGGCCTGGAGTCTGGCGCGTTCCGGTAGCAAAGTTCTGGCGATTGATTTTGATGTGCAGAATGCACTGCGTCTTCACTTTGGCGTGCCGCTTCATGATGGCCGCGGATTTGTGGCGCGCTCAGAAGAGCAGGCGGACTGGAGCCAGTCGATTCTTACCACTGGCGGCAATATCTTTGTGCTGCCCTATGGCGACGTCACGGAGCCGCAGCGCGAACGGTTCGAAGAGAACCTGATGAAAGATCCCCACTTTATTAAGCGCGGTCTGGATACGGTGCTCAATTATCCCGGTCTGGTGATCGTGGCTGATTTCCCGCCAGGCCCAGGCCCCGCCCTTAAAGCAATGACGACGCTGGCCGATATGCATTTAGTGGTGATGTTAGCCGATACCGCATCAGTATCGTTATTACCGCAGATTGAAGAGAACCGGATGATCGGTAAGCCTCTCAATAATAAGCAGGGTCACTATTTTATCCTTAACCAGTGTGACAACCGCCGGAATATCAATCGCGATGTCACCGCGTTTATGCAGCAGCGCCTGGGCGATAATTTACTGGGCGTGGTTCACCGTGATGAAAGTGTGGGTGAAGCCAATGCTTCGCAGCAGTCTGTTTACGATTTCAGTCCCGCCTCCGCAGCGGCATTTGATATTGAACTGATCGCGAAAAGGGTCAGCAGCATTCTGAATATCACCGTGGGTAATGGCGAAGTTCAGGCTCCCATCCGCACAAACCACTTTTAGTCGGCTTCCGCCAGGCGACTGACTTACACAGCTCTTCTCAGGGTGAATCATGAGTAAAATCGGGTTTTACCTGCTGCTGCTGGTGCTTGCACCCGTTGCGGCGGTGATCATCATTACGCCAATGGACAGCCAGAAACAGTATATTTTTGGTCTGATCAGCATCGGCATGATGTTTTTATTGGGTTTCAGCAAGAGCCGCAAAATAACGGTGGTGATGGTGGTTCTCTCTGCGCTGATGTCAAGCCGCTATATCTGGTGGCGGACCACCGAGACGCTGCACTTTAATTCCGAAGTTGAAGCTATCTTAGGCATTGGCTTATATCTGGCGGAGCTGTACGTCTGGCTGATCTTAATTCTTGGCTTCCTGCAAACCACCTGGCCATTAAAACGCACCATCGAACCCTTACCGGACGACACCAGCCTGTGGCCGACGGTCGATATTTATGTGCCTTCCTACAATGAAAGTCTTGATGTGGTGCGCGACACCGTACTCGCGGCGCAGTGTATCGACTACCCGCGTGACAAAATCAGGGTCTATCTGCTGGATGATGGCAAGCGCAGCGAGTTTGCCCGCTTTGCGGCGGATGTCGGCGTGGGTTATATCACCCGTGACGACAATAAACATGCCAAAGCCGGGAACCTCAACCATGCGATGAAAATCACCAAAGGTGAGCTGATTTGCATCTTCGACTGCGACCACGTGGCGACGCGCACCTTCCTGCAGGCGACGGTCGGACCGTTCCTGAAAGATCCGAAGCTGGCGCTGCTACAGACGCCGCACTACTTCTATTCTCCCGATCCCTTTGAGCGTAACCTGCGCGCCGCACGCAGCATTCCAAACGAAGGCTCGCTGTTTTATGGCCCGGTGCAGCAGGGTAATGATAACTGGAATGCCACTTTCTTCTGTGGCTCCTGTGCGGTGATCCGTCGTTCAGCGCTGGAAGAGATTGGCGGTTTTGCCGTTGAAACCGTGACCGAAGATGCACACACCGCCCTGAAAATGCAGCGACTGGGCTGGGGCTCAGCCTTTTTGTCGATCCCGCTGGCTGCCGGTCTGGCAACAGAACGTCTGGGCCTGCATATCATTCAGCGTACCCGTTGGGCGCGTGGCATGACACAGATTTTCCGCGTCGATAACCCGCTGTTTGGCCGTGGCCTGAAGTGGCAGCAGCGTCTTTGCTATCTCAACGCCATGCTGCATTTCCAGTTTGGCCTGCCACGCGTTGCCTTCCTGACCGCACCGCTGGCTTACCTGCTGTTTAACCTGAATATTATTCACTCATCGGCCTCGCTGATCTTTGCCTATGTGCTGCCCCATCTGGTGATGTCGCTCTACGTTAACTCACGAATGAATGGCCGTTTCCGTTACACCTTCTGGGGTGAAATTTATGAGACGGTGATGTGCTTCCATCTGGTGATCCCGACCATTCTGACCCTGTTGTCGCCAAAACATGGCAAGTTTAACGTGACCGATAAAGGCGGCGTGCTGGATCAGGGCTTCTTCGATTTCCACATCGTGCGTCCGCATGTGATTGTGGCGCTGCTGCTGGGCATTGGCATTGTAGCCGGCGTGGTGCGCGCCGTGATGCATGACTATTTTGGCGTCGATCCTTACGTTATCGCGCTCAACGTCGGCTGGGCGATCTTCAGCCTGATCATTCTGATGGCGGCAATTGCCGTGGCGCGCGAAACCAAGCAGGTGCGTAAAACCATCCGTGTTGAAGTGCAAATCCCGGCGATTATTCATTACGCCAGCGGCATTTCATCGCGCACCCAGACCAGCAACCTTTCGATGGGCGGCGCGCAGCTTGATGCACCCGATGGACGTCATGAAACTGATGAGATTGAAGAGATTGATCTGCTGCTGAAATCCGGCGCGATCACTATCCCGGTCAGTCAGATTTCCGGCGATGATGAGAGCATCCGTCTGCGCTTTGAGGCGATGCCGCTGGCGCGTCGTCGCGAACTGGTCCGTGTGGTGCTGGCTCGTGCTGATGCCTGGATTCAGCCGGAGTATAAGCAGGACAACCCGCTGATTTCGCTGGGCACTATTATCCGTACCGTCTTTGAGCTGTTCTGGCTGACCTGGAAAGGCCGCCACGATAAACGTAAAAATGTCGACCCGGTTGCCGCGGCGGCGAAAGAGGATGGGGCGGCATGAAGATCCTGACGCAAACTTTGCTGGTCAGTTCACTGACCGCAGCGTTATGGCTGACGCCCGCTGGCGCGGAAACGCCGGTTACTGCTGATAACAGCAGTGCTGCGCCGGTAAACAGTTCAGCCCCGACGCCGCCTGATGCTGCTTCCACCACGCAGCCTGCCAGTGCGCCGGTAAACAGTCCGGCTCCGACGCCGCCTGATGCTGCTTCCAGCACGCAGCCTGCCGATGCCACCGTCATTGCACCCGCGACAAATCAGGCTCCGGCCAGCGATGCGGCATCTGTGGTGCCCATGAATAATGGTTCCACCCAGACGGCAGGTTCAGACCAGGTAGCGGTCCCGGTCAGCGGTGGAGAGTCTGCAATGCCGTCAGTGTCACCAGCGGCAAATGCGCCATCTGCGACACCGTCCGCAGAATCTGCACCGGCATCGGCGCCACAGAGTGCATCACCCAATGCCATGGCACCCCCGGTGAACGCCTCTTACGCCCCAGGTAGCGAGGCGACATCACAAACTCAGCCATCTTCAGTGACCGGTGACGCGACCTCAACGCCTCAGACCGCGTCATCGACCGGTGAGGCGGCGGCTTCTGCCCAGACCACCGCGCCGATGGCCGCCACCGGCGCGGTGACCCAGGACAGCAGCGCGCTGTCAGCAGTACCCCTGCCGCAGGGCCTGAGCAGTGCCGATCCCGCGCTGGAAGCGGCCGCCAGTGCGCTGCCCTACGCGCCAGGTCAGGTAGCTGCACCGGTTGCAGAAGCGCAGCCGCCGATCGCGGCTGCCATCAATCAGCCAATCAGTAGTGTTATTTCAGTGGCCCAGATGGGCCAGTCGCGCGGCATCACGCTGACCGGCGGCCAGCTTCAGTCGGGCATCACCTTTACCCTGCCCGGCGATGAAGTCATCACCAATGCGCGACTTAATCTGACGCTGCGCGTCTCAGCTGCGCTGGCGGCACGCAATACGTCGCTGCAACTGATGCTGAATGGTCAGCCGCTCGGCACGCTGCCGCTGGGTGCGACGGACAGCGATGTCAGCGACTATGAGCTGGATATTCCGGCGGCGATGGTGGTGTCGGCGAACAATCTGAGTTTTAAAATCAATGATGCGGACAAGTTGCTGTGTGAAAGAGAGAGCGCACAGCAGTATCAGGTCACCATTCTGCCGAACACATCGCTGCACCTTGAGGGTCAGAAGCTCAATATCGGCACCAGCCTGCGTAATTTCCCGCGCCCCTTCCTGGATCCTCAGCGGATGACGGCGTCCACCGTGACGGTGGGCTTTGCCAGTCATGTTTCAGCCGATGCTGTCAGCGCGGCGGCACTGGTGACATCCTGGCTCGGCATTCAGAGTGATTATCGCGGCATCCGTTTCCCGGTGGTGCGCGGCGAACTGCCGGAACACAACGGCATCCTGTTTGGTCATCCTGGTGACCGGATCGGCACCCTGACTTTCCCGGCCAGTAACGGTCCGATGTTGCAGGTGGTGGATAATCCCAATAATCCGGTTTACAAATTGCTGCTGGTCAGTGGCAACAATGAGGAGCAGTTGCGTCAGGCGGCGAACCGTCTGACGACGCAGCCACTGACGACGGATGAGAGTCATCTGCAGGTCCCCGCACAGACTATTGCAAACCGCAAACCTTACGATGCCCCGCGCTGGATTAACACTGACCGTCCGGTACGACTGAGCGAACTGCTGCGTAAAGATCAGAGTCTGACCAGTAGCGGCATCTGGCATGATGCGCTGCGTGTTAACTTCCGCGCCGCGCCTGATTTGTTCCTGTGGGATGGCGACACAGTGCCGGTCAATCTGCACTATCGCTTCCCGTCCGAAAGCTGGATCGATGAGGATAATTCCTTCCTTAACGTCATGCTTAACGGCACTTTTCTGCGCAATCTGACGGTGAACAAAGTCGGCCTGCTGGAGAACGCCTGGCACCGTCTGGGCGGTGATGCGCGTCAGGAGCAGTATCAGCTTAATCTCGAACCCTACCTGATCTATGGCGATAACCAGCTGGCGCTCTACTTCAATATCAAACCGCGGGCTGATGCGCCCTGCGGTGTGTTACTGAACAACAACATCAAGAGCCGGATTGAAGAGGATTCATGGATCGATCTGAGCCATACCCGTCACTTCAGCATGCTGCCGAACCTCTCTTACTTTGTGGGTGCCTCTTTCCCGTTCTCACGTCTGGCCGATTTCAGCCAGACCACGCTGCTGCTGCCGGAAACGCCCAGCGATGCTGAACTGTCAACGCTGCTGGATCTGGCGGCGCGGGCTGGTAAAGCCACCGGTCTGGCGCTGACACAGAATCAGGTACTGTTTGGCCTGCCGACTGGCGGAACCCATCTGGCGCGCATACAGCAGAGCGATCTGCTGGCGGTGAGCACCACCGGCAACAGCGCCTTTAATCAGGCGATGCTGGCGGCTTCCCCTTATGACGCCACCAGCAGCACTTTTGGGGTGAAAGAGCCTGACACGCTGGAAAAATTACGCGGCTGGCTGACCGGTGACTGGAGCCGTCAGCAGCTGGATGCCGATCGTTACTTCTCCTCCAACGAAGCGTGGCGAGGCTTCCTCAGCTACCGATCGCCATGGAACCGCGATCGGCTGGTGGTGATGACGGTGGCAACCAGCGACGATCAGCTGTTGCGACTGCATAACGATTTGAGTTCAGCGCAGATTAACGCCGGCATTCGTGGCGATACCGCGATTATTACCGATGAAAACGGCATTCGCAGTTTCCGCGTCGGCGCGCAGTTTCCCAGCGGTGAGTTGCCCTGGTACATGATGGTGGTGTGGTATGCCAACCAGCACTCGGTGCTGCTGGCGGTGGCGGCGATGCTGCTCTCCGCGCTGGTGGGCAGTGCGGCCTGGGTGATGCTGAAGCGTCACGCCTGGCGACGTCTGAACCCAAAGCAGGACCGTGATTCCGGCAGGAAGTAAGGATAATAATAATGAAAAAAAATCTGTTAAGTGCCGGTATCCGTAAGGCGTTGCTGCTGGGCAGTGCGCTGGCCCTGTCACAGCCGCTGCTGGCGGCGGAAAGCGCCAATCCGGCGTTGCAGGCGCTGTTCGATCAGGCCTCTTACTGGCATCAGAAAGCGCATGACGACCTGGCGACAGCCTCACTGCAAAAGGTGCTGATGGTTGAACCCAACAACACTCAGGCGCTCTACCTGCTGGCGCTCTATTCACAGCAGGGTGGCGACACTGCGGCGGCGGCGCAGTATCGCGCCCGTCTGAGTCAGGTCTCCCCCAACGATCCGCATCTTGGCGAGCTGGATAACGCGCGCCAGATGCAGACCATTCCGCAGGCGCAGCTTGCGCTGGCGCGTCAGCAGGCGCGCAGCGGCAATATTCCGGCGGCGTTACAGACCTGGCGCAACACCTTCAGCGGCAATGCGCCACCACCCAGCGTCGCGGCAGAATATTATCTCACTATGGCGGGCGACCGTACGCTGCTGCCGCAGGCGGTTGAGGCACTGCGCCAGTTTGCGGCTCAGCATCCGCAGGACACCGGCGCGCGGCTGGCGCTGGGTAAAGCGCTGACCTATCAGGAAACAACCCGTCGCGAAGGCATTGAGGTGCTGAGTTCGCTGGCGAGCGGTAATCAGGATGCCGACCGCTCACTGCGTCAGGCGCTGCTGTGGCTCGGTCCGCAGCCGTCAGATGCGGCGCTCTATCAGACCTGGCAGCAGCGTCATCCGCAGGACTCCGCCGTCATCGACTACTACCGTAAAAACGTCGGCGGCGCAGAAAAAGGGGCCGGATTCAGCGCGCTGAACAGCGGTGACGTCGGCGGTGCGCAGTCCAGCTTTGAAAAAGTACTGGGTGCGAATCCGCAGGATGCCGATGCGTTAGCGGGCATGGGCTATGTGGCCCAGCGAGCCGGACGTTATCAGGAAGCGGCGGATTATCTGCAGCGGTCTGCTCAGCTCGGCGGCGATCAGGGTTCATCGCGTCAGCAGCAGGCTGACGATGCGCGTTTTTATGCACAGCTGGCCAGCGCCCAGCAGGCACTGAAAAGCGGAGACACGGCGCAGGCGCTGACATTAAGCGAACCGCTGGTGCAGGCTGACGGCGAAAAAGGGCTGGCCGCCAGACTGTTCCGCGCCGACGTGCTGCGCCGCACCAATCAGCCACAGCAGGCGGAGCAACTCTATCGCACTATTCTGCAAAGCGATGCGGATAACCGCAGCGCCAAAGAGGGACTGTTCTACGTTCTGCGTCAGCAGAATCGGGGCACCGAAGCTAACACGCTGCTGGGTGCATTGCCGGACAGCGTTCGCCAGAGCGTCACGCCACGGGCCAATGAAGCCGATGCGCTGCGTCAGCAGGCGAAGCGTCAACTGGCGGCTGGTAACAATGCCGCTGCCATCGCGACGCTGCAGCAGGGTATTCAGCGCTATCCCACGGATGGCTGGCTGCGGCTTGATTTAGCCCGGCTTTATCGTCAGCAGGGCGACACGCTGCTGGCGGCTAACGTGATGCAGCCGGTGATGCGCAACGGGGCCAGCACCAGCGAACTGTATGCCGGTGCGCTTAACGCCAGCGAAAGCGGCGGCTGGCAGCAGGCCAGCACGTTGCTGTCGCGCATTCCCGCTAACGCGAAGACGGCGGCGATGCGTGAACTGGCGCAGCGGGTTAATTTCAATCTGCAGATGAGCACGGCCGACCAGTATCTGGCGCAGGGCGCGACGGCTGCCGCCGCCAATACCCTGAAGGCGCTCACGGTTAATCCACCTACCAACCCGGTTGATGCCGGAAACCTGGCGCAGAAGCTGGCGCAGGCGGGCGATCTCACCAGCGCCGTTTCGGTGGTGCGGACTAACCTGCAGCGTGGCGTGCAGGGCAATGCGGGCGATTATGCCGCGCAGATGACGGTACTGAATCAGGCGGGCCTCGGCAGTGAGGCGCAGCGCTTCCTCAGCAATCCGGAACTGCAGGCGCGCAGTACGCCAACGCAACTGGCCGGTATTCGCAATGGCTATCTGATTAACGAAGTGGATCGTCTGCGGCAGCAGCGTCAGTACGCGGTGGCGTATGACAAGCTGATTGGTGCACTGCAGCAGGATCCGCAGAACCGCGATCTGATGTTCGCGATGGCCCGTCTCTACCAGGACGGCAAGATGAACCGGGATGCGGGCGTGGTCTATGACTACCTGATGACCCAGGATACGCCGACGCAGGATGCGCGCGTCGGGGCCATCAACGTCGCGCTGGCGCAGAACAATGTGCAGCGCGCTAATGAGCTGAGTCGCGGCCTTAACAGTACGACTCAGACACCGGATCGTCTGCTGCTGCTGGCGCGGGTCGCGGAAGCCAATGGCGAGCATTCTCAGGCGATGGCTTATCTGCGTTCAGCGCGCGGTCAGCTGATTGGCCTGCAGGGCGCGCAGCCTGGCAGCGTGCCGACCGTGGGCGGACTGGCGCTGGCGGATAATCCGTTTATCAACCGTGATACTTCGCCGGTGGGACGTTCACCATCCAGCTACGGCACCGTGCTGCCGTGGCAGGCGGCACCGGCGGGCGTTGCCGCTGGCGTGACAACGCAGGGCGAACCGGCCGCGGGCAGCGAAACCGTTGCTCAACAGTCACAGATTCTGCACGACGTCGACACCATGATGGATTCGCTGCAGGAAAAAACCGGCAGCTGGAGTCAGGGCATGGTGCAGGTGCGCGGGCGTGATGGCGAGTCGGGCCTGAGCAAGCTGACGGAAGCTAAAGCGCCGCTGACCTTCTCTACCGTGCCGTTTGAAACGGCGCGCCTCGACTTTACCGCCACGCCGGTCTCACTTACGGCGGGCAGTGGCGCAGCCGATGCCTGGCGCCGTTTCGGCACCAATGCGCTGAGTCAGGGCAGGGTGGTGGCTGCAGGCGGTGCAACGGTGAATGACCTGCCGAACGCCACCACCGATTCGCAAACCGCTTCAGGCGTGGAGCTGAATCTGGCGCTGAAGGGCGACAGCTATAAAGTGGATATCGGCAGTACGCCGCTGGGCCAGGATCTCAGTACTCTGGTCGGGGGCGTACAGTGGTCACCGAAACTCACCGACTTCCTGACGCTGATCCTGACCGGTGAGCGCCGCGCGATTACCGACAGCCTGCTCTCTTACGTCGGCGCAGAAGATAAAGCCAGCGGCAAACGCTGGGGACGCGTCACCAAAAACGGCGCTAACGCACTGTTAAGCTACGACAATGGCGATGCGGGCTTCTACGCCGGCGCGGGCGCTTACAGCTATCTCGGCGAGAATGTCGCCAGCAACAACAACCTGCAGGCAACTGCCGGTGCCTACGTTCGTCCGTTTCACACTGACGATCGCGAGCTGAAAGTGGGCATGAGCCTGTCGTGGATGGACTTCTCGAAAAACCTCAGCTACTTCAGCTACGGTCAGGGCGGCTACTTCAGCCCGCAGAACTACGCGTCGGTCTCGTTCCCGATAGAGTTCTCACGCAAGTTTGACGATCTGAAAGTGAATATTGGCGGTGCAGCCGGTTATCAGACCTACAGTCAGGATAAGAGCGCGTACTTCCCGGCGGATGCCAGCCTGCAGTCAGAGCTGGAATCCCTTGCCGCCAGCGGCAGCGTGAAAGACGCTTACTACTCCGGCGGCAGTAAAAACGGCATCGGCTACAACCTGCACGCCGGGGCGGACTACAAACTCAATAAAGATGTGACGATTGGCGGCCAGCTGGGTTATGACACCTTTGGTGACTACAACGAAAGCAGCGCGCAGCTCTATGTCCGTTACCTGTTCGGAGAGAAGTAATGAGTGAGCATTCGGGGGTATCGCATCCGTATCAGCCAGGCTGGTTTGACCTGGTCAGCGTGCTGATTGACGGGATGATCGCCAACGCCGGTCAGCAGGAGGCGGAAGCCTTTCTCTATAAGATGGGGGAATCGCTGGCGAACCGCTATCCTTTGCCAGAGTCGCGTACCGTGCAGGATCTGGAGCGCGAGTGCAATCTGCAACTGGCGCGGTTTAACTGGGGCTTTGTGCAGCTTCAGCCGGAAGAGAAGGCGCTGCTGATTGCGTATCACGCCTTACCGGCAGGCGACAACATCCACTCTCCGGCTGACTGGCAGGCGGCGTTTGGTGCGGTGATGGCCGGACTTTTTTCGGGCTGGTTGCAGGGCCAGGGCGGCAGCAGCATTGTGCCGGTTACGCTTGAACTCAACGATGGCAGCACGCTGCACTATCGATATCAATAGGATCGGAAATGAAACGTAATCCACTCTGGCGGGTCTGGCTCTGCTCTGTTTTACTGCTGGCCTGCAGCGCGCAGGCGAGTGCCAGCGGCTGGGAGACTTTTAAAAGTCGCTTTGTGACCTCAGAAGGGCGGATCACTGACACCGCCAATAACAACGTCAGTCATACCGAAGGCCAGGGTTATGGCATGTTGCTGGCGGTGGCCAACGACGATCGCGCCACCTTTGATCGGTTGTGGCAGTGGACGCGCAGCCAGCTGCGTAATCCGCAGACCGAGCTTTTTTACTGGCGCTACGTGCCGGGCAGTGACAACCCGGTCGCCGACAAGAATAACGCCGCGGATGGCGATGTGTTGCTGGCCTGGGCGCTACAGCGTGCTGCACAGAAATGGCAGGTGGAGAGCTACCAGCAGGAATCTGACCGTATTCAGCGCGCCATTATCAGGCTGGATGTCACGAGCTTTGGCGGCCACACCGTGATGCTGCCGGGTGCGCAGGGCTTTAACAAAGTCAGTTATGTGGTGCTCAATCCCTCTTACTTCCTGTTTCAGGCATGGCGCGAGTTTGGTGAACACAGCCATCTTCAGGTCTGGGATAAGCTGATTAACGATGGCTTTGATCTGCTGGGTAAGCTGAGCTTTGGCAAAACCGGGCTGCCAATGGACTGGGTCGCACTGAATGCCGACGGTTCGGTTGCCCCGGCCGTCGGCTACTCGAACCGCTTCAGTTACGATGCGATTCGCGTGCCGCTGAACATCTGGTGGTATGACCCGCACAGTCTGGCACTGGTGCCGTTTCAGCGCGTCTGGCAGGGTTACAGCCGCATGCTGACACCCGCCTGGTTCGACGTGCTGGCGAATGCCCCAGCACCTTACCATCTTGAGGGCGGGCTGCTGGCGGTACGTGACCTGACGCTGAATGAAACCGGCTATCTGAGCGATAAGCTGGCTGCGGATCAGAACTACTTTTCTGCCAGTCTGCAGTTGCTGACCTGGCAGGCGTTTCAGGAGAAGCGCTGATAACTGGCAGAATGGCGGCACTGGCCGCTATTCTGCCATCGACAGCCACGCGCTCAACAGGGAGCAGGCGCCGCGCCTGACCCGCCTTTAACTGCCGGGTCACGGCTCTGCAACCCGGCGGTTACGCGTTACTGCGGATAGGCGACCCAGTCGCCGCCGTTCAGCCTGATCCAGGGTTTGCCCTGATACATTATCACCACTGCACCGTCATTTTCCGACACCACCGGCGTCTGTGGCAGCTTGTCAGTCAGCACCGACATATTCACATTCGGGGCATTAAATACCTGCCCATCTACGACGCGCGACACAATCTCTGACAAGGCCAGCAGGCTGGTCGGCGCATCAATGTTCAATGGCTGAGCCTGATGCGGCGCCTTCATTCCGACGAACTTAATGCCCACCGGTACGTGAGTAATATCCGGGCTGGGAATATCGCGCAGGCCGGACATCTGCATTTTGTCTCCCTGCAGCGCGGCACCGTGCTCGGGCACTACCAGTACCATGACGCGGCGGCCCGACTTCTCCAGCTGCGTCATAAAGGCATCAAGCTGATCGAATAGTAGTTGCGCGCGCGGTTTCCACGGTGCCGTTTTGGTGCTGCCGAGTTCACGGGTGCCGTCGTGCAGCGGGATCAGATTGTAGAAGGTGGCGCTGCGTGCATCGCTGCTTTTGCTGCGGTCGTCCAGCCAGCGCTGCATCAGTTGCGCATCGTTGAATACCGGCGAGCCGTCGAATGATGTCAGTTCTGGTGCGATACCCGCCTGTGACATCAGCGGTGCCTGAATATCGCCGCCCTCGCGCACCTCCTTCAGGTAGTTACCGAATACCCCAGTGTGATCCATCATCAACTGCTCTTTAAAGCCCAGCTTCGCCAGATTGTCGAACAGATAGCAACGCGGATCGGCAGGTTTATAGAGATCGCTATGCGAGGTCTGGCCACAACTGGCACGCAGCAGTCGGATACCCGCCGGTCCGCTGTAGCTGGTTGCGGCGTTGTAATTGCTCAGCATGATGTCGAAATGCTGCCACAGCGGATGGTTACGCAGCTGAGAAGCATCCATATCAGACCAGGCGAGCGAACAGATATTGATCACCAGGATGTCGAAAGGCTGCGAATCGGCAGGCAGATTGTCGGGAAAATGCGTCACGCGCTGGCGTTCACTTTCATGAAAGCGGTTCAGCCAGGCGGTGAGATTCGCGCTGGTCGGCGGCGCAGACTGCTCCAGTCCATCCGGCGTGGCGGCTGGCTGGCCGCCGCTGGGTGTCTGATTCAATACGACCTGTGGCGTAGCCGTCCGGGTCGGCAGCAGCGACATCGCCGGGCCAGCAATCGTCAGCACGTTAAGCCAGATCAGCATCAGGGAAACCAGCACCGTGATGCGAACCCATTGTGAAACAAACAGATAGAGAACCAGCAGCACAAAGGCGGCTCCCACCATTTGCCAGTTAATAAAGCGATCGGCCAGGTCGAGCAGATAGGCCGCAGAGAAGCCCGCCAGCTGATCGCCCTGGCTGAGTATGCTGCTGAGTCCTGGCAGCCAGGTGTCGTGCCAGAACAGCGCGATGCCAACCGGAATCGAGATCAACTGGCGGATGCGATGCAGGCGCGCCGAGGGTAACGGAAAAAGCAGCCAGGCGAGAAACACCAGATTGCTCAGGGCGTGAAAATTGAGATAGCCATACCACAGCATGCCGAACTTCAGTAAAAAGTAGAAATTCCAGCCGCCCAGTCCGCGCCAGGAGGACCAGAAGCGGGAAGAGGAGGCCGCCGCGGGTTGATCAGTATTCATTAATTTTTTCTATCCGTTTCAGAGGATTGACGCTGCCAGTGACCTTCCGATTTAAGCGCGCGCGCTGGCAACAGACGATTCATGATGCCGTTCCAGCGACGGGGTAGCCATTTTTGATATAATGGCTTTAAAAACAGCAGGATAACCAGAATAAGTAGCGCAATTTGTACCCAGTCCATCAGATTCATCAGGCTTTGTTCTCCGGCAGTAAAGTGATGGGCTGCGGTGCAGCGCGTTCATGTGTTTCAGGCCGGCTCTCAACGGCGGCGCGGGCCGTCTCTGATACCGGAGCCAGATCCTGAATTGCCATCGGCGTCAGTTTCTTAATATTGCTGACTTCTGCGAGGATCTGATTATCCTCAAACCAGACCATCCGGTTAGCAAACAGCTCGTCGTGAGGCAGAGAAAAGATATATTTCAATGCCTTATCAAGGTCGTTATAGCGGCAGGAAGAGAGGAAAAGGATGACACGATCTTCCAGTACCGTGACCAGGTCGCCAAAGCGGCGCGGTTTACAGAGCGTCAGGATTTGCTGAGGCTTAAGCTGTGGCACAGGCCGCAACGCGACCAGCAGGCCCTTATCATTTTCCGGCAGCAGGGTATTGCTGATCAACTGGCCGACTGACTGACAGAAGGCATCGAGACGCAGGTAGCCTTTCTCATGCAGAGGCTGCAACGAAGCGGTTAACGCCTCAAGACTGGCGGGAACGCGACGGTTAAACACCTGTCCCTGAAGGCCCTCCAGCGTGGTCAGAAAGCGCGACATTGTGGCGTTGGTCGGGACGATGGCGTTTACACCGCAGGCCAGCAGCAGACGTTCGTCGCTATAACGCAGGCTGGCACCCATCTCGCGCACCACAATTTTCAATCCGTTGCCGCGTGTACGACGCAGGCTGTGCACCATCTTCGCCAGTTCGTTGATATATTCGCTGCGGGTCAGGCTGAAAATCACCGTTGCGGCATTGGCCTGCTGCGCCCGCAACCAGACCTGCTCATTATCCTCGAACAGTTGCCACTGGCGTGAAAGCGGCGGCGCGCCCTCGAGCACGATGTTGTCCGCAAGATAATGCTGCTCATCGTTGAGGCTCAGTGGTTCCTGCTTTTCATTTAAGGTAAAAAATCGCTCATTTTCACAGCCCAGACGTATTGCCCGATCGGCAAGCAGGCGTTCCGCGGCATACCACCAGTTAATTCGATACTGCCAGCTATCCTGCTGAAAGCTCAAATGCGCAACGCCATCCAGCTGACGAAAATAACGCTGAAGATGATTACTCAGATTTATTATTGTGGTGCCGGAGGTCACGATTAAAAGGGTGAGCTTTCTTTTATGCAGCGTCTGACGCATGCCCTTTATCCAGCGGGATAATTCTGCTTCATCAAGCTTATCCCATTGCGCTGCGTTGCTATTAAATATCACTAACCCATTTTTACTGCCGAGCGTGCGCAGAAAATCACTTTCCAGCTGCAACAAACTGCCTTTGCTTTTGGAAAGAGAAAACAGCGGAATACGATCGGGTCCGCCAGGTGGGTCGGGCGTCAGCAAATCACGCGGCGGCTGGTCAGCGCTGATCAGCGTTACGGCCTGCTGATGTGAAATTACCTGTCGAATAAAAGTGCGGGCGTCATCCTGCCGCGCACAGGTCACCCAATAACAGCCGGGCGTTTGCAATGCCGTTAATTCAGGCTGAACATGCAACAGCCCCAGCGAAAAAGAATTTTTCATATTGAATTCGTTATTTTTCCAGTCCAGGCTAGCTTATTATAGACAGGCCGGGATGTAACCTGAGAAATTTAAACATTGCTAATCACAGGCCGGCTCACATTGTTCTGCAATTGCCGCGTTTCTGGAAATATTTTTCAACTTTCCTTTACGCGCAGTCGGTCATCCTGAGTGTGACGTTGTTTTATTTTTGGCGAACAGTAATGAAAAACCACAATCTCTATAACCCTGTTGCCGCTGATGGCGATCGTCAGGATGATATTAGCGCGTTGCGCGATGCGTTTTCTTTGCACTCTTTCCGCTATGTCGACATTGCGCGTGAAGAGCGCCTGAAAGCGATCGTGTCGCGCTGGCCGCTATTAGCGGAAACCCTTGCCAGCCAGTCTGAGACCGATCGCTGATGCCACAGATCGCGCTTCAGGGCGTACGGGGCGGCGTCGGCACGACTTCTCTTTGTGCCGGATTAGGCTGGGCGCTGGCGGCACTCGGCGAACGAGTATTGTTGATCGATGGCTCCCCGGTCAGCCAGCTCGGCGTGCATTTTAATCTGCCCGCTCAGCAGGATAATGGCTGGATGAAAGCACTGTGTGAGGGCGGTGACTGGCAGCACAGCGGGCTTCGCTATCCCGATGGTCCTGATTTGCTGCCTCACGGGGTGCTGTCCCATCAGCATGCTTTGACTATTGCCAGACAGAATGAGGCGATCGCCGCGCCGCTGCTCCAGGCATTACCGGACCTGCGGGCGCGCTATCAGTGGATTATTTTCGATCTGCCTGCCGATACCCTGCCCTGGCATGAAACGCTCTATCCGACGCTGGACAGCCTGTTGTGCGTCACTCAGCCAGACGCGAATTGCCATTTACGGCTTAGCCAGCGCCAGTTTCCGGCGCGCACCCGGTTTATTATCAATCAGTTTAATGCCAACAGTCGTCTGCAGCAGGATCTGCATCAGCTCTGGATGGCCTCGCTGAATCCGCTGATACCGCTGCTGATCCACCGGGATGAGGCGCTGGCAGAAGCGCTGATGATGAAGCAGCCGGTCGGTGAATACCGGCCACATGCGTTGGTCAGTGAAGAGATCATCACGCTGGCAAGCTGGCTGCTGCTCAATCTGAATGGAGTGAGCTCTTGAATCCGTTGTGCTGGCTGTTAACAGCGCCCGCCTGGCAATCGCTGCACAGGGGCTATACCACCGCGCGAGGCAATGGCGCGTCCCGCTTCGCCAGTGCGCTCCATCTGTTCTGGTCGGTGCTGGGCCTGATGCTGCTTCGCTTCGAAACACCAGGCTGGCAGCGGATTATTCAGCAGCGCCGCCGGCTCTATCCGCACATTTCGCCGGAGCGGCCGCGACCGCTGGATATCCTGCGTTATCTGATCCAGACGCTGTGGCTTTTGGTGATCCTGCCGCAGAGCGATCGCGCTCGTGGCGGTTTCCGTGGCCTCGGTGCGCTGTCTGGCTGGCGCCACCATGGCTACCGCTGGCTGGACAAGGCCGTTGCCCACTCACAGACCCAGGGAATCGATGTGCGCATCGAACAGTGGCTGAAGCGGCTGTCGCCGCTGGTGCGACGCAGCCTCTTCGCCGTCACCGCCCTGTTTGCGACGTTGCTGGCGCTGCTCTGTATCAGCCAGCCCTTTGGTCTGATGACGCAGTTTATCTTTGTGGTACTGCTCTGGAGTCTGGCGATGCTGGTACGACGCGTCCCGGGGCGTTTCCCGACCATGATGCTGATTGTGCTGTCGCTGACCGTATCGTGCCGCTACCTCTGGTGGCGCTATACCTCGACGCTGAACTGGGACGATCCGCTGAGTCTGGTGTTTGGTCTGCTGCTTATTGCGGCAGAGACCTACGCCTGGGTGGTGCTGGTGCTGGGCTATTTTCAGACGCTCTGGCCGCTTAACCGTCAGCCGGTGTCGATGCCTGTCGATCGGGATCAGTGGCCAGGCATCGATCTGCTGGTGCCAACCTACAACGAACCGCTCAGCGTGGTCAGACCCACCATCTACGCTGCCATGGGCATCGACTGGCCGAAAGACCGCCTGAATATCTATCTGCTCGATGACGGTGACCGGCCGGAATTCCGCGACTTTGCCGCCAGCGTGGGTATCAACTATGTCGTCCGTCCCACCCATGAGCACGCCAAGGCCGGCAATATCAATCACGCGCTGAAAAAGTACTGCCGCAGCGAATTTGTGGTGATTTTCGACTGTGACCATGTGCCGACGCGCGCCTTTTTGCAGATGACCATGGGCTGGTTTATTAAAGATCCCCGGCTGGCGATGATGCAGACGCCGCATCACTTCTTCTCGCCTGATCCGTTTGAGCGCAATCTCGGGCGGTTTCGTCGTACGCCCAATGAGGGTTCGCTCTTTTATGGGCTGGTGCAGGACGGTAATGATACCTGGGATGCCACCTTTTTCTGCGGCTCCTGCGCCGTGCTGCGCCGCAGCGCGCTGGATGAAATTGGCGGTATTGCGGTGGAAACCGTTACCGAAGATGCCCATACCTCGCTGCGGCTGCACCGGCGCGGCTACACCTCGGCCTACATCCGCATTCCTCAGGCGGCCGGACTGGCGACCGAAAGTCTGTCAGCGCATATCGGACAGCGCATCCGCTGGGCACGCGGTATGGTGCAGATCTTCCGCCTTGATAACCCGCTGTTTGGTAAGGGGCTGAAGTGGGTACAGCGGCTCTGTTATGCCAACGCCATGCTGCACTTTCTCTCTGGCATTCCGCGGCTGGTCTTCCTGCTGGCGCCGCTGGCGTTTCTGCTCTGTCATGCCTACATCATCTACGCACCTGCGCTGGCGATCGCCATTTATGTTTTGCCCCATATGCTGCATACCAGCCTCACCAACTCGCGTATTCAGGGACGCTGGCGACACTCTTTCTGGAGCGAGGTCTACGAGACGGTGCTGGCCTGGTATATCGCCCGGCCTACCACCGTGGCGCTGTTCAATCCTCATAAAGGGAAGTTTAACGTCACCGCAAAAGGCGGGCTGGTGGAGGAGGAGCATCTGGACTGGGTGATAACCAAGCCCTATATGCTGCTGGTGCTGCTCAACCTCGCAGGGGTTTTGATGGCGTTCTGGCGCATGCAGCACGGTCCGGCCAATGAGGTACTGACGGTATGGGTGAGCCTGATTTGGGTGCTCTACAACATGATTATTCTTGGCGGTGCGGTAGCGGTTTCGGTTGAAGCACGGCAGATCCGTGAGGCGCACCGGGTGGAGATCGCCATGCCGGCCGCCATTGCACGCGAAGATGGTCATATGCTGCCCTGTACGCTGCGTGACTACTCTGACGGCGGCGTCGGGCTGGAGATGCGCGAGCCGGATGCGCTGCGGGAGAATGAAAAAGTGTGGCTGCTGCTGCGTCGTGGACAGCAGGAGTTCAGCTTCCCGTGCCAGGTGCAGCGTGTCTTTGGCCACCGGGCTGGCGTGCGTCTCCATCAGTTGACCACTCAGCAGCATATTGAATTTATCCAGTGTACCTTCGCCCGCGCCGATACCTGGGCGCTGTGGCAGGACGGTTTTCCGGAAGATAAACCGGTCCAGAGCCTCGCCGATATCATGATCCTCGGTTTCAAAGGTTACCTGCGCCTGGCGGAATATGGCCCGCCGCAGTTACGTCGGCTGTTTAACCTGCTTACCGTTGGGGTGAGCTGGCTGGCTTCGCTGTTGCCGCAAGGCATCGGACGTGTGCCAGCTTCAAAAAACGCATTGAGTTGATGATATGACGATACCGAGAGTAAACAGGTGGTTTGCCGCTCTGCTGCTGGGCAGTGCAACGTTAAGCTGTGCCGCCGCGCAGGAGGACGCGCCCGCAAACATCAATGGTGTAACGCCTGTGCAATCTTTACCGCAGGATAACGGCGCACCGCTGCGGAACAGCCAACTGAGCTTTGCCCAGCTGGCACCGCCGCCTGGCAGCATGACGCTGCGTGGCACCCGCACTACCGGACAGATTGAGTTCGGTGTGCGCAGCGATGAGGTGGTGACGCGCGCGTTGCTGAACCTCAGCTTTCGGCCTTCGCCCGCACTGCTGCCAACGCTGTCGCAGCTGAAGATTTATCTCAATGATGAGCTGGTCGGTCTGATCACTCTGACGCCGGAACAGCTGGGCAAAGAGATCCAGACGCAGCTGTCGATCGATCCGCGCTACATTGCCGACTTTAACCGCGTGCGTTTCGAGCTGGTGGGCCACTACGCCAACGTCTGTGAAAATCCTGCCAATAGCGCAATCTGGCTGGATATCGGCAAACAGAGCGGCATCGATCTGACGCTGCAAAAACTGCCGCTGAAAAATGACCTCTCCCACTTCCCGGAACCCTTTTTTGATTCGCGGGATACGCGACCGCTGACCCTGCCGATGGTGTTCAGCGCCCAGCCGGATGTCACGCAGCAGCGGGCCGCCGCCATTCTTGCTTCCTGGTTTGGCAGCAAAACGGGCTGGCGCGGGCAGCGTTTCCCGGTGCTGTATAACCAGCTACCGCAACAGCAGCATGCGGTGGTGTTTGCCACCAACGAAGCGCGCCCGGATTTCCTGAAAGATCTGCCGCCGGTGACAAAACCCACAGTAGAGATTGTCAGCCAGCCCGATAATCCGTATGAAAAAATGCTGCTGATTCTGGGACGCAACGATGAGGACCTGCTGACGGCGGTTCAGGGTATTGCCCAGGGTGAGCTGCTGCTGCGCGGCGATATTTCAACCATCGACAGCGTTAAGCTGCTCTCCCCGCGCCAGGCTTATGACGCCCCTAACTGGGTGCGGACCGATCGCCGCACCACTTTCGCCGAACTGACGCAATATGAGAATCAGTTGCAGTCTGATGGGGTGCAGCCTAATCCCGTCAGCCTGACCCTCAATCTGCCGCCCGATCTCTTCCTGGTTCGCGCGCGCGGTATCGACATGGATCTGAGCTATCGCTATACCGCGCCTTTCCAGTCGGATGGCTCACGGCTGGCGGTCAACCTGAATAATCAGTTCATTCAGGATTATCCGCTGCCGCCGAAAAATACGACGGGTCAGCAGCTGCTGCATATTCCGCTGATTCAGGGAATGCTGGACAAGAGCCATGAGCTGCTGATTCCGGCGCTGCGCCTCGGGGTGGTGAATCAGCTGCGCTTTGATTTTGATTACGCCAACATCACCATCAGCGGCAACGCGGATGGACGCTGTGAAACCGCAACGCCGATAACGCATCATGTGGTGGTGGACGACAATTCCAGCATCGATTTTTCCGGCTATCGCCACTACATCGAAATGCCGTCGTTGCGCGCCTGGGCGAATGCGGGCTTTCCGTTCAGCCGCTACGCCGATCTGGCGCAAACCCTGGTACTGATGCCGCCAAAACCCGATGCAGAGCAGGTCAGCACGCTGCTGAATACGTTGGGCAATATGGGTGCGCAAACCGGCTATCCGGCGCTGCGCGTTCAGTTGACCGATGACTGGGCCACGGCGAAGAAGCAGGATGTGGATCTGCTGATGATCGGTGTCATCCCCAAAGATCTTCAGGATGACCAGCGGATCCCGGCGCTGGTCGACGCCACCGCCAGCTGGCTGAAAGAGCCTGTGCGACAAATCACTCCGGAAGTGAACCCGCAAAGTCAGCGCGAGCAGGCGGCAGAAAGCACGACGACTATCAGCTCCCGCGGCCCGCTGGCAACGGTGATTGGCTTCCAGTCACCTTTTTACGATCAGCGCAGCGTTGTCGCGTTGCTCGCCGATGGCACGCCGCGTAGCTGGCAGTTGCTCAACGAGGCGATGGGTGACAGCGGCAAGCGTGGCACGATGTCTGGCTCCACCGTGGTGATCCGCGAGTCAGGGGTTAACAGTCTGCGCGTGGGAGAGAGCTACTACGTTGGTCATCTGCCGTGGTGGGAGCGTCTCTGGTCGCTACTCTCCGTCCATCCCTTCTGGCTGGCACTCTGCGCACTCTTTGTAGTGGTGCTGTTTGCGCTGATGACCTGGCGTCTGATGCGAATTATTACCCGTCGTCGTTTACTGGATGAAGATGAATAACGCACAGGTGCTGCGGGCAGGCATGCTGCTCGGCGCACTGAGTGCGCTGCCGGGGCTGGCTGCACCGGTCGACGGACCGGAGGTGTCGCCGGTCGAATGGTTGCTGTCACAGGTACGCACCGGCGAGTCGACCAACAAATACGATCTGGTGCAGCAATCGCTCTACCGGCTTGAGAAGATCGATCCTGATAATCCGCAGGTGCTGGCGGCTCGCCTGCGGCTGGCGCTGCGTCAGGGCGATATCCCTAAAGCGCAGATGCTGCTGGAGCAGCTGAAAAAGGTTGCGCCCGACTCCGCCGCGACGCGTGAATCAGCCGTCGGCCTGACGCTGATGTCGTCGGATGGGCGGCAGCAGCTGCAGCAGGCGCGCCTGCTCGCCACCTCGGGGCGCCTGGCGGAGGCGAAAAGTGCTTACGACGCGTTGTTCGGAGGGGTTTTTCCGGATGCGAACACGGCGCTGGAATACTGGCGGCTGCTGGCACGCACTCCCGGTCAGGAGAGCGTCGCTTACCAGCAGCTGCAGGCGCTGGAGCAGCGCTACCCGGGCAATATCGGGGTTGAGTTGCAAATTGCACGCATGGCATTTGATCAACAGCAGCCGGAGCAGGCGATAGCGCAGTTGAAAAAGCTGGCAAACAGCAACGGCGGACGCGCCGCCGCCGATCTCTGGCTGCAGCAGATCAACGATCAGCCGGTCAGCGACAGCAGCGTGGCGCAGTTAAAGGATTATCTGGCTGTTTTTACCGACGGCGACGCGCACCAGCAGGGCGCGGAAGTGCTGGCGAAGCAGCAGGCGCAGCTCGCCGATCCCGCCTATCGCGAGCGGATGCGTGGCCTGGCGCTGGTCGAGGCGGGCGATGTGAATAATGCGATGGCAGCGCTTAGCCGGGCACTGAAGGATAACCCCAACGACGCCGAATTGATGGGTGCAATGGGGCAGACTCAGGCACGCGCCGGCCATCGTGATGTGGCGGTGCTCTGGCTGGAACGCGCCGTTGAGGCGGGCAAGCAGAGCACGCTGATCGGCAAATGGCAGTCACTGCTGCAGACTAACCGTTACTGGCTGGCGGTCGAACAGGGCGACAAGGCGCTGGCGCAGCATGACGTTGAGGGGGCCGAACGCGCCTACCGCGCCGCACAGAAAATTGATAGCACCGACAGCTATGCCCTGATTGGCCTGGGCGATGTGGCGATGGCGCGCAAAGATAGGGCGGCGGCTGAACAGTACTGGCAAAAGGCGCGACGTCTGGATGGCACGAATATCACCGCTGTGCGACGACTGGCGGGACTTTACCAAACGGTTTCCGCCGCCCGCGAGTTGGAATTTATTAATACCTTGCCCGCCGGGCAGCAGCGCGAGATGGCGGGAACGTTGCGCGCGCTGCGCAGTGACAGCCTGCGCGCCGAGGCCGATGCGCTCGCCCGGCAGAATAAATGGCCGCAGGCGGCAGAGAAGTATCGGGCGGCGCTGGCGCTGCAGCCGGATGACGTCTGGCTGAGTTATCGGCTGGCGAGCGCGCTACGCGACGGTGGGGCCATCCAACAGGCGGATGCGCAGATCGCGACGCTGCAACAGCAGCATCCCGGAGATGCGACCGCGCTCTACGCCGCCGCGCTCTACCTTTCCAGCCGGGATAATGATGACGCCGCACTGGCAACGCTGCATCGCCTGCCTGAAACGCAGTGGAACAGCAATATGCATGAGCTGGCTGACCGGCTCGGGCAGGATAAAATTTTTGCCAGCGCCGAAGCGCTTCGTGCGGCAGGGCAGGAGCGGGCAGCAGTGACGCTGCTTTACCAGCAGCCGGTTTCCAGCCGACGCGACCTGACGCTGGCCGACTGGGCGCTGGCTCGCGGGGACGCACAGCAGGCACTGGAGACCTATCAGCAGGTGCTGTCGCGCGAGCCGGATAGCGGCGATGCGGCGCTGGGACGAATCGAAGCGCTGGTTGCCCTCCAGCGCAACAGCGAAGCACGGCAGGCACTTGAGCAGCAGCCAGCCCAGCCCAACACTCTTAATGCCGATCGCCGCGCCGCGCTGGCATGGCAGGCGGTGGGCGAAACCACGCAGGCTGCCGTGCGCTTTGCCAGCCTGAAGCAGCGCGCTGCGTCACTGGCGCCTTCGCAGGATAAGGCACTGGTGTTTCGTGATGCGGCACGGCTGGAGCGCGCACAGCAGCAGCCAGAGATCGCGCTGGCGGATTATCGTCAGGCGATGACGGCCAGCGGTATCGGCAGCGGCGAAAGTATCAGCCGCGCGACACGCTCTCAGGAACAGGATGACTGGCTGAAGCGCAGTATTCGCAGCGACACCGCAGATCTCTATCGTCAGCGTGAGAGCACGCTGACGGTGCAGCAGGACTATTCACGCAATAAGGGTACGGCTGGGGTCTCCGACTTTACTGCCCATACCACCATGCTGCAGGCGGAAAGTCCGTTTGCTGACGGACGCGGCTTTTTCCGTCTCGACCGGGTGGACGTCTCGGCAGGGAGTTTTACCACCCGTAACGGCAGCTTCGACGAGCAGTTTGGTAGCTGCGACGACGCCAGTTCCGGCGGATGCAGCCGCGATGCCAGTCAGCGCGCCGAGGGCACTGCGCTGGGCGTCGGCTGGCATAATGACCGCTGGTCAGCGGATCTGGGTACCACGCCGCTGGGCTTTGAGGTGACCAACTGGACCGGCGGCCTGAGCTGGAAAACTGACGTCAGGGATCTTGGCGTGACGCTGACCGCCTCGCGACGGCCGATCGCCAGTTCGCTGCTTTCCTACGCGGGCGCGCGCGATCCATCAGCCAACGGTGGAAAAAGCTGGGGCGGCGTAGTGGCAACGGGTGGCAGCATCGGGCTGAGTTACGATCAGGGCGGCGCACACGGTGTCTGGGGCGACATCAGCGCGCATCAGATCACCGGTAAAAACGTTGCGGATAACAGTCGCGAGCGCTTAATGGCCGGTTACTACTACAAGCTCATTAATAGCGATAATCGCCGGGCCACCATCGGGCTGAACAGTATGCTCTGGCACTATCAGAAGGATCTCAGCGATTACACCTTCGGTCAGGGCGGCTACTACAGTCCGCAGCAGTATCTCTCCTTTTCCGTGCCGGTCACCTGGCGACAGCGGACAGAAAACTGGTCGTTCGACCTGGGCGGCTCGGTTTCCTGGTCACATTCGAAAACCGATGCGCAGCAGCGCTATCCGGTCAATCCCGGCTTTACCCTTGCCAGCAATCCCGTTTCCGCCAGCAGCACCGGTAGCGGCACGGGGTATACGCTGCAGGGCGTGGTTGAACGTCGTATCACGCCCGACTGGTTTATCGGGGTGGGCGTCGATATTCAACAGGCGAAGGATTACACCCCGAGTCACGGTCTTATCTACGTGCGTTACTCTGCCGCAGGCTGGGAAGGGGATCTGGATATGCCGCCACAGCCGCTGACCCCTTACGCGGATTTTAAATAATCCCGACCGGAAAAAGCCGGACTTTTCAGACGGTAAAAAAGTCAGTTTATGGGATATACTGGCGGGCATTGTACTGTCTGCTATCTGGGCTTTTTTCATCGTCAGGAGAATATTTTTGCGCGTAAGCCGGTCACTTACGATAAAGCAGATGGCGACGGTTTCGCTGGTTGCGGTTATCACCATCAGCATCTTTATCGTCATCCAACTGTTTCATTTTGTGCAGCAGCGCAGGATTGACTACGCCCAGCAGATGGAGAATATCGCACACACCGTCCGCCAGCCGCTGTCGGAAGCGGTACTGCGCGCCGATATTTCTCAGGCCGAACGCATTCTCCATTCACTGAAACCTGCCGGTATTTTATCGCGCGCCGATGTGGTGCTGCCGAATGCGTTTCAGGCTCTGCATGCCGACTTCGAAACGGAGAAACCGGTGCCGCGTCTGGTGGCGCGACTGTTTGAGCTGCCGGTGCAGATTACCCTGCCGCTCTACTCAGTGGAAAATACCGGGATGCCGAAACCGCTGGCCTATCTGGTGCTGCAGGCTAACTCGACGCGCGTCTACCAGTTTATTCTCAGCACGCTCTCGACCATGATTATCACCTATCTGCTGCTGGCACTGATCCTGTCAGTGGCGATCAGCTGGTGTATCAACCGGCTGGTGGTGCATCCGCTGCGCAATCTCTCGCGGGAGCTGCAGGAGCTGCCGCCGCAGTCGATTCTGACGCATAAGCTGTCACTGCCGCAGAGCCACCGCGATGATGAAATCGGCATGCTGATCCGCAGCTACAACCGCAATCAGCAGGTGCTGGAGTCGATACATGATGAGATGAGCCGGCTGACCACCCATTTTCCCGTGACCGATCTGCCCAACCGTACCCTGTTTCTGGCGCTGGTCGAGCAGTTCATGAGCAGTCCGGAACAGCCGCTGGGGCTGATGGTGATCCGCATTGAAACCCTGCAGGAAGCCAACGGCGTATTGAGCGATGAGCAGCGCGATACGCTGATGCTGACGCTGGTGGAGAAGATCCGTAATACGCTGGATGACCATACTCTGCTGGCGCAGACCGGGACCAGCGACTTTGTTCTGTTAATGAAGCGCGCCAGTAATCCGTTCCGCGCCCTGCGTCTGGCCCGTAACCTGATGATTCGCCTTAATCAGCCGGTCAACCTTTATCAGCTGCAGCTGCGTCCTAACGTCAGCATTGGTCTGGCGCTGCGCGATGATCAGCCGCTGAGCGCCAGTGATCTGCTTGGCCGCGCGACCTCAGCGATGATGTCGGCCCGTCATCAGGGCAAAAATCAGATCCTGTTCTTTGACGCCGCGTTAACCGAGCGCGCGCAAAAACGTCTGACCCAGGAGCATGACATTCTGCAGGGGTTGCACAATGAGCAGTTCGCCCTCTATCTGCAACCGCAGGTCGATATGCGCACCGGCACGTTAGTCGGCGCGGAAGCGCTGCTGCGTATGCGCCAGCCCGACGGCAGCTACGGTCTGACCGAAGAGTTTATTGCCAGTGCCGAAGAGATTGGTGTGATTAGCGCGATTGGCCGCTGGGTGTTTGAAGAGGCATGCCGCATTCTGGCAGGCTGGCAGCGACAGGGCATTATGCTGCCGCTGAGTGTGAATATTTCCGCTGTGCAACTGCGTGACACGGGCGTGGTCTCTCATCTGCAATCCCTGCTGACGCGCCACCGCATCGCACCTGGCACCTTCGTGCTGGAAGTGACAGAGACGGCTCAGCTTGATGATGCTGAACAGGCGATATCGATGCTGCGGATGTTGCAGCAGACTGGCGTGGCCGTGGCTCTGGACGATTTCGGCATGGGCTACTCCAACCTTAACTACCTCCATCAGCTGAAAGCGTTGCCGGTTAACAAGCTGAAGATGGATCGCAGCTTCGTGGCGGCGCTGCCGCATGACGACACCATGGTCTGCATCGTGGCGGCCATCGCCGAGATTATCCATCTGGAGGTGATTGCCGAAGGCGTGGAGACAGCAGAACAACGTGACTGGCTGCTGGCGCGCGGCATCTCTATCGGACAGGGCTATCTGTATGCTGAAGCGCTGCCTCTGACCCGATTCAATCAGGCATGGATCGAAAACTCCTCACTACCGCAATAATTGCCTGATTCATTGATTTTGCGAGAATTTTAGTTACAAAACCCCTTGCTGAAGCGTTTCAGTTCAGAATTACGATCCCCGGGTTTCCTGGGCGTTTATCACCCTGTATTAATCACGTAAACAGAGTGTTATTTTCGGGTTACTGTCAGGCGCCACCTCTGTTGCCCGCCAGTCACAATAACGAATCCGACAACATCACCTCACGGCGTTAGTGGACACCTGTTTATGAAAACCTCACTTTTTAAAAGCCTTTATTTCCAGGTGCTGATGGCGATTGGCATCGGCGTTTTGTTAGGCCATTTTTACCCGGAGTTAGGGACCCAGATGAAGCCGCTGGGAGATGGCTTTGTTAAGTTAATCAAGATGATTATCGCCCCGGTGATTTTCTGTACCGTGGTGACCGGCATCGCTGGCATGGAAAGCATGAAAGCGGTAGGACGGACCGGCGCGGTTGCACTGCTCTATTTTGAAATTGTCAGCACCATCGCGCTGATTATCGGCCTGATCGTGGTTAACGTGGTGCAGCCAGGTGCCGGGATGAACGTTGATCCTGCCACGCTGGATGCCAAAGCCGTGGCGATTTATGCGCAACAGGCAGAACAGCAGGGCATCGTCGCTTTCCTGCTGGATGTCATCCCCAACAGCGTGATTGGCGCCTTTGCCAGCGGCAATATTCTGCAGGTGCTGCTGTTTGCCATTCTGTTTGGTTTTGCCCTGCATCGTCTGGGTAACACTGGCACGCTGATTTTCAACGTGATTGAAAGCTTCTCAAAAGTGATTTTCGGCATCATCAACATGATTATGCGTCTGGCACCGATAGGGGCATTTGGCGCGATGGCGTTCACTATCGGCAAGTATGGCGTGGGCTCACTGGTGCAGCTCGGCCAGCTGATTATCTGCTTCTACATCACCTGTATTCTGTTTGTGGTGATCGTGCTGGGGCTGATTGCACGCCTGTTCGCCGGATTCAGCATCTTTAAGTTCATCGCCTATATCAAAGAAGAGCTGCTGATTGTGCTGGGCACTTCCTCTTCCGAGTCTGCGCTGCCGCGCATGCTGGATAAGATGGAGAAGCTGGGCTGCAAGAAATCGGTAGTAGGGCTGGTGATCCCCACCGGTTACTCCTTTAACCTGGACGGCACCTCGATTTACCTGACCATGGCGGCAGTATTTATCGCTCAGGCGACCAATGCGCACATGGACATTTTCCATCAGATTACGCTGCTGGTGGTGCTGCTGCTCTCCTCCAAAGGCGCGGCGGGGGTAACCGGGAGCGGATTTATCGTGCTGGCGGCGACGCTCTCTGCGGTGGGACATCTGCCGGTGGCGGGTCTGGCGCTCATTCTCGGTATCGACCGCTTTATGTCCGAAGCCCGTGCGCTGACCAACCTGATCGGTAACGGTGTGGCGACCGTGGTGGTGGCGAAGTGGGTCGATCAGCTGGATCATAAACAGCTGACCGACACGCTGGCAGGCCGGAATAAGGAGAATAAAGCGTCTGAATCTTCAATTTAATCATTGAATTTCACTTAAATCCCCACAAATGCCCGCTGTCGCTTGCCCTGACAGCGGGCATTTGCATAATAAACCCCACTTGTTTTTTTTGACGTTTTTCACTTCGTTACGCGACATCCTGAGCTTCCTGTGGTCAAACACTTTGTTGTTGGATAACAGCGCGATTCGGCGCCAGCCGATTCGTTAATAACAGCGGCAATATGCGCCAGTGATAACGATATTTGAATTATTTGAGTAGGGGTTCACATGCAGGGCACCAGAATTCGGCTTTTGGTTGGTGGATTAGTGCTGGCAAGCAGCTTTGGTCTCCAGGCAGAAACGCTGCAACCGGATCCGGCCTGGCAGGAAGGCAAGCTGGATAATGGATTTAACTGGCAGTTACTGGCCACACCGCAACGCCCCAGTGACCGTATTGAACTGCGGCTGGTGGTGAATACCGGCTCGCTGGTAGAGAGTGCGCAACAGGCCGGCTTCAGCCATCTGCTGCCGCGTCTGGCGATGGTGCACAACACCGCGCTTGATAACCATCAGCAGCGCGCGCTATGGCAACAGGCGATGGATCCTCAGCATCCGCTGCCACCTGTGATCACCTCCTATGATTCCACCCAATATAATCTGAGCCTGCCGAATAACCGCCCCGAGTTGCTGAAAGAAGCGCTGAACTGGCTGGCGGCCACGGCAGGCAATATGGCCATCACCGAACAGGTGGTCAATACCGCGCTGGCGGCATCGGATCCGGTGGCGACCTGGCCGAAAGATACCCAGGATGTCTGGTGGCGCTACCGCCTGAAAGGCTCCGCGCTGCTGGCGCATGACCCCGCAGCGCAACCACGCGCGCCGGTTGATTTAACCCAGCTCAATGATTTTTATCATCAGTGGTACACCCCGGATGCGATGACGCTCTACGTGGTGGGGAATGTTGACAGCCGCAACCTCTCTGAGCAGATCAATAAAACCTTCTCGGCGTTAACCGGTAAACGTGAAACGCCTGCGCCACTGCCCACCCTGTCGCCGCTGCCGCACGAGCCGGTAAATCTGGTCAGCAGCAACATGACGCAGGATCGCCTCTCGCTGGTGTGGGATACGCCGTGGCAACCGATTCGTGACTCCCAGAATCTGCAGCGTTACTGGCAGGGCGATCTGGCACGTGAAGCGCTGTTCTGGCATGTCCAGCGTGCGCTCAGTGACAGCAAGGCACAGGGCATACAGGTGGGATTTGATTGCCGTGTGCTTTATCAGCGTGCGCAGTGCTCCATCAACCTGGATGGACGCAACGAAAATCTGGCGCAGAATATGAATCTGGTGGCGCGTGAGCTGGCAAACGTGCGTGACAAAGGCTTGCCGCAGGAGGAGTTTGATGCGCTGATGGCGCAGAAGCTGCTGGAGCTGAACAAGCTGTTTACCACCTATGCCCGCACCGATACGGATGTGCTGATGAGCCAGCGCCTGCGCTCCCAGCAGAACGCCGTAGTCGATATCGCACCTGAGCAGTATCAGAAGCTGCGTCAGACTTTCCTGGCCGGCCTGACCCGCGAACAGTTAAACCAGGAGCTGCGTCAGCAGCTGACGCAGGAACTGATGATGGTACTGATTCAGCCGGAAGGCGAAACGGAAACCAACGTGAAGAGCCTGCAAAACAACTGGGACAAAGTGATGGCACCACCAGCGGCACCGGCGACCAGCAATGAAGCCAGTCCGCCGGATAGCAACGTCAAAGACGTTCCGCCAGCCGCATAAAGTCAGGTTTTTGCCCTGAGCCACTCGGTCACTAACATCGGCCAGCTGGCGAGGGGCAAATCTGCCACGCCGCGGATACCAAATCCGTGCCCGCCTTTCTGATAGAAATGCACCTCTGCCGGGACCTTATGCTCACGCAGCGCGCCAAAAAACGCCATGCTGTGATTCACTGATACATCATCATCGTCGGCTGCGTGGATCAACAGCGTTGGCGGCACCAGCGGATGAACCCGGGTTTCCATTGAATAAGCGTCAATGGTTTTCTGATCGGGCCAGGCACCCAGCAGGCGGGTTCTGGCTCCTTCATGGGCGATGCCGTCCCGCATGCTGATTACCGGATAGACCAGTACCATCGCATCCGGACGCGGCGAGAAGTTTTCTGCGCCATCCTGCACCGGATAGAGTTTCTCTGCGAAACGCGTACCCAGACTGGCAGCCACGTGACCACCCGCCGAAAAGCCCATCATGACGATATATTTACCATTCAGGCCGCGCTGCGCCCGTTCACGCAGGACGCGTACCGCGCGCTGAGCATCGGCCAGCGGCGCGTCGGGCCCTTCGTGATGTCCATCATAGGGCAGGCGATAAGTCATCACCGCCAGGGTGTAACCCATTGAGGTAAAGAATGTCGCCAGGGCGCTGCCTTCACGATCGATCATCACGCGCTGATAGCCTCCGCCCGGTGCGACCAGCAGGGTAATCCCGTTTGATTCGACCGGATGCCAGATCGCCATCTCCGGGCAACGCACGCCGGTAGCGGCCCGATCGTAAGGCTCATACTCTTTTGCCATGTCGACAATCTGCGGCTGTGCGCGCGAATCGCTGGCGCCTGGCGCATCACCGTGTGGCCAGATATTAATAATTTCTGTGTGCATAAATAGATCCTGATGCGGGGAATATTTTAATTGTTTTGTTCGCGGCCGGAGAGAACAGCGTCCTGCTGTCTTTTGATTAAAAGATGGTCTTTTTTCAGGCAGTCGTCCATCCGAAAAGGGGGGATCTGACCAGATTCGGACTATGCCTGGTGGTGGATCTGTTTGTTTAACTTATTAATTTTAATAAATAAATTATAAGAGAGATTGAAGGAGTCGACCGCAGGGGATCTATTATTAACCACAATTTTTCCGCTTAAGGTAAATAGCTGGCACGGCCCGCTTGATTAGCCGCAATTTACCGGATATCACGCTGTGCGTTCTTAAGGCGACATAATGATTTTAGCGTCAGGATCACACCGCCACGCTGCAGGGGCTAACGTGCCAGTCTCATCTGGGAACGGATAGCATCGGTTACAGTCACGCAGCCAGACGTTACCAGCAGCCTAAAAAAATGCGCCCTCGGGCGCATTTTCTGGCATCGGCACGATCAGTGCCTGTATCAACGACGCTGGCTGCTGCTCTGTCAGTCAGGCATCGCCTCTGCCGGAATAATCGCGCCGCGATGCTGAATCACGGTGCTGGCAGTCAGGTGTCCGCGCTGCGCGGCGACCTCTGCAGAGGCGCCGGTCAGACGGCGAGCCAGATAACCGGCACTGAACGAATCACCGGCTGCGGTGGTATCGATCACTTTCTCTTTCGGCAGACGTACCGCAGGCACATCAATCAGCGGCGCATCGCCGGTGACCACCAGGCAGGAGTCTGCACCGCGCTTAATCACGATTTCGCTGGCACCCGCCTGACGGGTACGCGCGATAACGTCATCCAGCGGCTCTTCGCCCCAGAGCAGATGTTCATCATCCAGTGTCAGGAAGGCGATATCGGTGCAGTTGAGCATGGCGCGATAAGCGGCCTGCGTGCTGGCCCGATCGGCCCATAAACGCGGGCGGTAGTTGTTATCGAAAATCACCTTGCCGCCATTAGCCCGGCAGCGCGCCAGCAGCACCATCAGCTTTTCACGACTGGCAGGCGGCAGAATCGCCAGGCTGATGCCGCTAAGATAGAGATAATCGTAGTGCGACAGCTGTTCAGCTATCTCTGCTGATTGCGGACTGTCGAGCCAGTAACGCGCGGCGGCATCACTGCGCCAGTACCAGAAGGTGCGCTCACCGTCGGCATCGGTTTCAATGAAATACAGGCCCGGCATTTTATTATCGAGCCGCTGAATCAGGTCGGTATTGACCTTCTCCTGCTGCCAGGCCGCGATCATTTGATCGCTGAACGAATCCGTACCCAGCGCAGTGACATAATCGACCCGTAACTGCTGCTCATCAACCTGGCGGGCGAGATAAACGGCCGTATTGAGCGTATCGCCGCCAAAGCCACGTTTAATGTTCTCACCCTTTTCGGACAGCTCAATCATGCATTCGCCGATGATGGCGATTTTTTTCTGCGTCATGGTTTCAGACCTGTAGTGAAATATCGCCTTAGTCTCGCGTCTGGTATGGCAGACGTCAATGCTTTTAAAACGGTGTTTTAATTTACCTTTAAAGGCGGCCATTAGCCCTGGTCTCGGGGATAAACGCCGGGAATGTCGGCTTTTTTTACCGCTTATGCTAACGAAATGGCTGAGAAACCCCTTTTTCTGAATTGAATCATCTTACTATCCCGCTTCCCTGATGCTGTTGCCCGCGGTCTCGACTATCTTTAACGCAGACCGTGAATGTGCAAGGAGAAAGCGTAATGTCGCGTACCGGGAAAATAGTCAGCTGGGTAGCAGGAATTCTGGTGTTGTTGATCGTGGTGATTATCGTCGTCATCGCGACCTTTGACTGGAATCGCCTGAAGCCCACCATCAATCAAAAAGTTTCAACCGAGTTAAACCGTCCCTTTGCGATACGCGGGGATCTGGGTATCGACTGGGCACGAAATCGCGACGAGGCAGGCTGGCGGCGTTGGGTGCCGTGGCCGCAGATCCATGCGGAAGATATCATGCTGGGGAATCCGCCTGACATTGCCGACGTCACCATGGTACATCTGCAGCGGGTCGATGCCACATTGTCACCGCTGTCGCTGCTGCACAAAGAACTTTTCATCCCGTGGATTAAATTGCAGCGACCGGATGCGCGTCTGATCCAGACCGCGGATAAAAAGAACAACTGGACCTTTACCCTTGCCGATAGCGGCAAGGATGAGAAGAGTGCTGCGCCATCGGCCTGGTCATTCCGTCTGGATAATATTCTGTTCGATCAGGGCCAGATTCGTTATCGCGATGCCATTAACCGCGCAGATGTCACGGTGCAGGTTAATCCGCTGGGTAAACCGGTGCCGTATACGCAGATTGCCGGAGGCAATGACCAGCAGAAGGGCGCAGGCGACTTCGTCTTTGGCTGGCAGGCGAAGGGCACTTATAACAATGAGTCACTCAGCGGCGACGGTAAGATTGGCGGCATGCTGTCACTGCGCAGTCAGAACACCCCGTTCCCGATTCAGGCCGATCTGCGCAACGGCACCACCCGCGTTCAGGTGACCGGCGGTCTGCAGGATCCGATGAACCTCGGCGGGCTTAACGTGCGACTGCGCTTCTCGGGCGATACGCTGGCCAATCTCTATGGCCTGACCGGCGTCCTGCTGCCTGACACGCCACCTTATGAAACCGACGGCCATCTGATTGCTAAATTCAGCGGCGAAAAGGGCGCGGTTTACCGCTATGAGAAATTCAACGGACATATTGGCGACAGCGATATTCATGGCTCGCTGATCTACAGTCAGGTCAAACCCCGCCCGACACTCAGCGGCGAGCTGACCTCTGAGCAACTGCGCATGGCCGATCTGGGGCCGCTGATTGGCGTCGACTCTGGCAAAGGCAGTGAAAAAACTGCGCAGGCCAAAGCCCGGCGCGGGGAGAAATCGAATCAGCCCGCAGACCGCGTGCTACCACACGATAAATTCGAAACCAAAAACTGGGACGTGATGGATGCCGACGTGAAGTTCAGCGGCAAACGGATCGAACACAGCAATTCACTGCCGTTAAGCGATCTCTATACCCATTTACAGCTGAAAAACGGTGATCTGCTGCTGGATCCGCTGCGCTTTGGTGTGGCGGGCGGCAATCTCAACAGCACTATCCGGCTGGAGGGCGATCACTCGCCGATGCGTGGTCGGGTTGATCTTCATGTCCGTAAGCTGCAGCTGCGTCAGCTCTTCCCGAATGTGGAGGCGATGAAGAACAGCCGTGGCCAGCTCAATGGCGATGCCAGCTTTACTGGCACCGGTAACTCCGTAGCCGATCTGCTGGCGACCAGCAACGGGCAACTTAAGCTGCTGATGAATGATGGTCTGATCAGCCGCAGCCTGATGGAGATTGCCGGACTCAACGTCGGTAACTACGTGGTGGGCAAACTGTTTGGCGATGACCAGGTGCGTATCAACTGCGCCGCCACCGATCTCAAACTGCAGAACGGTGTGGCAACGCCTAACCTGTTTGTGTTTGATACCGAGAACGCGATTATCAATGTGTCAGGCAACGCGAACTTCGCCAGTGAGCGGCTGGATCTGTCGGTGAATCCGGAGAGTAAGGGCGTCCGCATCGTAACGCTGCGCTCCCCGCTCTATGTGCGTGGTACCTTTAAAAATCCTGATGCGGGCGTGAAAACGGGGCCACTGCTGGCACGTGGTGCCGCTGCCGTGGCACTGGGCGCAGTAGTGGGCCCGGCGGCGGCGCTGCTGGCACTGATCTCTCCAAGTGATAACGAAGACAACCAGTGCAGCACCGTCCTGCAGCAGATGAAGCAGAAGAAGTAACTAGTTGCGATAGAGCACTTTAATAATGTGATAACCAAAGCCGGTCTTTACCGGCCCGTAAGGCGTCAGCAGCGGGCAGGTAAAGACCGCTTTATCAAAGGCCGGCACCATCTGTCCCTGCCGGAACTCGCCCAGATCGCCGCCATTCCGGCCGGAAGGACAGGTTGAGTGCTTCTTTGCCAGCTGCTGGAAATTGCCACCCTTCGCCAGTTTCGCCAGAATCTCTTTTGCCAGCGCTTCCTCTTTGACGAGGATGTGTAAAGCCGCCGCGGTTTTCGCCATGTTGGTATCTCGGTTGTGTATAATTGCCGCCCAGTATAAACCCCTTTCTTTTGATTCAATCAGGCGATTTCTCCTATGCGTTTAAACCCCAGCCAACAACGTGCCGTCGAATTTGTTACCGGTCCCTGTCTGGTGCTGGCGGGCGCGGGATCGGGCAAAACCCGCGTGATTACCAATAAAATCGCCCATCTGATCCGTGAATGCGGCTATCAGGCGCGCCACATCGCCGCGGTGACCTTTACCAATAAAGCCTCGCGCGAAATGAAAGAGCGTGTGGCGCAGACGCTGGGCCGCAAAGAGGCGCGCGGTCTGCTCATCTCCACCTTCCATACGCTGGGGCTGGAGATCATCAAACGCGAAACCGCGGCGCTGGGCATGAAGTCAAACTTCTCGCTGTTCGACGATCAGGATCAGCTCGCCCTGCTGAAAGAGCTGACAAAAGAGTGGCTGGAAGAGGATAAGACGCTGCTACAGCAGCTCATCTCCACCATCTCGAACTGGAAAAATGATCTGATCGATCCGCAGGGCGCCGCCGCGCTGGCGCGATCACAGCAGGATAATATTTTTGCTCACTGCTACGCCCTCTACAGCCAGCATCTTAAGTCGTGCAACGTGCTCGATTTCGACGATTTGATTCTGCTGCCGACGCTGCTGCTGCAGCGTAATCAGGAGGTGCGTGAACGCTGGCAGCAGCGTATCCGCTATCTGCTGGTGGATGAGTATCAGGATACCAACACCAGCCAGTATGAACTGGTTAAGCTGCTGGTGGGCGCTCGGGCGCGCTTCACGGTGGTGGGCGATGATGATCAGTCTATCTACTCCTGGCGCGGCGCACGCCCGCAGAATCTGGTGCTGCTGAATCAGGATTTCCCGGCGCTGGAGGTGGTGAAGCTGGAGCAGAACTACCGCTCTTCGCAGCGCATACTGAAAGCGGCAAATATCCTGATTGCCAATAACCCGCACGTCTTTGAGAAGCGGCTCTTTTCGGAGCTGGGGCAGGGCAGCGAGCTGAAGGTGCTTACTGCCAACAGCGAAGAGCATGAAGCGGAGCGGGTCACTGGCGAGCTCATCGCGCATCACTTTATCAACCGGACGCAGTACAAAGATTACGCGATTCTTTATCGTGGCAACCATCAGTCCCGGACCTTTGAAAAGTTTCTGATGCAGAACCGCATCCCTTATCGCATCTCTGGCGGTACTTCGTTCTTCTCACGGCCCGAGATCAAAGATCTGCTCGCCTATCTGCGCGTGCTGACCAATCCTGAGGATGACAGCGCGTTTCTGCGCATCGTCAATACGCCGCGCCGTGAGATTGGCCCGGCTACGCTGCAGAAGCTCGGTGAGTGGGCCAACCTGCGCAGCAAGAGCCTGTTTAACGCCAGTTTTGATGTCGGTCTGGGGCAGACGCTGAGTGGTCGCGGTCTGGAGCATCTGCAGCGGTTTACGCACTGGCTGAATGAGATTATCCAGCTGACCGAACGTGAGCCGGTGAACGCGGTGCGTGATTTGATTCGCGGCATCGACTACGAAAGCTGGCTGTTCGAAACCTCCGGCAGCCCGAAAGCCGCAGAGATGCGGATGAAGAACGTCAACACGCTGTTTCAGTGGATGACCGAAATGCTTGAGGGCAGCGATATCGATGAGCCGATGACGCTGGCGCAGGTGGTGACGCGCTTTACCCTGCGCGACATGATGGAGCGCGGTGAAAGCGATGAAGAGCTGGATCAGGTGCAGCTGATGACGCTGCACGCCTCCAAAGGGCTGGAGTTCCCCTATGTGTTCCTGGTGGGCATGGAGGAGGGGCTGTTACCGCATCAGAGCAGTATCGATGAAAATAATATCGAAGAGGAGCGTCGCCTGGCCTACGTGGGGATCACACGGGCACAGAAAGAGCTGACCTTTACCCTGTGTCGCGAACGCCGGCAATATGGCGAATTAATCCGGCCGGAGCCGAGCCGTTTTCTGCTGGAACTGCCGCAGGACGATCTGCAATGGGAGACCGAGCGCAAAGTGGTCAGTGCGGAGGAGCGGATGAAAACTGGTCAGAGCCGGGTGGCCGGTCTGAGAGCGATGCTGGATAAGGCGAAAAAGAGTTAAACCAGTGCAGGAGGCGAAGGAGATTCGCCTCACGCGACGGCAATTACGACAGGGTTAATAACCAGTGGACGTAAGACTGATAATGGCTTTCCTGCTCCAGCAGCTCACTGCGCAACGGATGGGCCTCCAGCCAGCCCGCGGGCAGGGTCAGATGCAGGGCATCATCGTCTGCCTGTAGCCGCACCGCAGGCAGGGTGTCATCGCGACGGCGGGTGGAGAAAATAATCGCCAGCCGCAGCAGACGGCACATCCGTTCTGCCAGCCGCGGCGGCAGGGCGTTCTGCTGCGTCAGCAAAGCCAGATCGATGCTGCCGCTCTGGTTTTGCAGTAAACAGGCCAGCAGCTTCTTCTGCGCCGGTGTGAAACCAGGAAGATCGAGGTGACGCACCAGATACGCCGCATGCTGCGGCGCATGACGGAAGTCAACGCTCAGGCCGATTTCGTGGATCGCGCAGGCGCTGAGCAGCAACTCACGACAGCGCTGATCCAGCTTCCACAACGTGGAAACCTGACGGAAAAAGCTCTCCGCCAGCTGACGCACGCGATCCGCCTGCTCGACATCAATGCTGAAACGGCGCTGGACGTTATGCAGCGTGCGGGTTCGGATATCCCGGTCGATGGGCAGATGCAGCATGCCGTAGACCAGTCCTTCACGCAGTGCGCCGCCCGCCAGCGTCATGCTATCGATACTGAGCTCCTGGAAGATGGCGATCAGAATCGACAGGCCGCTGGGGAACACCAGCGCCCGCTCCAGCGTCAGCCCTTCGATTTCCAGCTCTTCCAGTTTGCCGCACTGAATGGCGCGCTGCTTCAGCTGCTGCAGCTTATTCAGCGTGATGCGCTCATCCATGCCCTGCGCCACCATGATCTCCTGCAGCGCCTGAACCGTGCCAGAGGCACCAACGCAGGCCTGCCAGCCCTGCTCACGCAGTTGCGCTGCAATAGGCTGAATCATCTCACGTGCCGCCAGCTCGGCCTGGTCAAAGTTCTCCTTTGCCAGATGACGATCGCTGAAGAAGCGCTCCAGCCACGTCACACAGCCCATCGACAGACTGAACAACACCGACGCGTGCGAACCATCGCCGGTAGCCAGCTCGGTGCTGCCGCCGCCGATATCGACCACTAAACGCTGGTCGGAACCGCCAGTAGTGTGGGCCACGCCCTGATAAATCAGGCGCGCCTCTTCTTCACCGCTGATGACGTTGATGGTACAGCCAAGGATCTGTTGGGCGGTGTCGAGGAAGGTCTGCGCATTGGCAGCCAGACGCAGCGTGGCGGTCGCCACCACGCGAATTTGATCGGGGGGAATATCCTGCAGTTGTTCAGAGAACAGTCTGAGGCATTGCCAGCCCCGCGACATCGCGTCGGCTGACAACAGGTTATTTTTATCCAGACCGGCAGCAAGGCGAACCTTGCGCTTAATTTTTGCAACGGTCTGGATACTGCCAGAGACCTCGCGCACCACCAACATATGAAAGCTGTTAGACCCTAAATCAATCGCTGCATAAAGTGACGATGCGCTTAGCATGGTGGCCTTAACCTGAACGTTTACGGTTGTTGTTGCGTGGAGCACCGCGACGATTGGCGTTATTCCCTCCGCGACGCGGGCCATTGCCGGAACGGCTGCGTTGCAGACGCTTAGGCGGCGGTAAATCCGTTAACAACGCTTCGCTGCTGTACTTGCTGACCGGGATGCTGTGGCCGATGTACTCTTCAATCGAAGGCAGATTCAGCGCGTACTCTTCACAGGCCAGGCTGATTGAATGACCGCTGGCGCCTGCACGACCGGTACGGCCAATACGGTGAACGTAATCTTCACAGTCATCTGGCAGATCGTAGTTAAAGACGTGGGTAACAGCCGGTATGTGCAGACCGCGAGCAGCCACGTCAGTGGCGACCAGAATATCCACATCACCTTTGGTGAAGTCATCCAGAATGCGCAGGCGCTTCTTCTGAGCAACGTCGCCGGTCAGCAGGCCGACACGATGTCCATCGGCAGCCAGGTGGCCCCAGATATCTTCACAGCGGTGCTTGGTGTTGGCGAAAATAATGGCGCGATCGGGCCACTCTTCTTCCAGCAGGGTCTGCAACAGGCGCATTTTCTCTTCGTTAGACGGATAGAAAAGCTCTTCCTGAATGCGATGGCCGGTTTTCTGTTCCGGTTCCACTTCCACATATTCAGCACTGTTCATGTGCTCAAACGCCAGTTCACGGACGCGGTAGGAGAGGGTCGCCGAGAACAGCATGCTCAGACGCTGAGTCGCCGGCGGCATGCGACGGAACAGCCAGCGAATATCTTTAATAAAGCCGAGATCAAACATGCGATCGGCTTCGTCCAGCACCATGACCTGAATAGCACCGAGGTTGACGTGATTCTGTTTCGCGTAGTCGATCAGGCGACCGGTGGTAGCCACCAGAATATCAACGCCCTGCTCCAGCACTTTAAGCTGTTTGTCATAACCGTCTCCGCCATAGGCGAGACCCAGTTTCAGGCCGGTTGAGGCGGTAAGGGGTTCTGCATCTGCATGAATCTGCACAGCAAGTTCACGCGTCGGCGCAAGAATTAATGCCCGTGGCTGGTTAACCTGACGACCTTCCGCCGCAGGATGAGAGAGAAGATGATGAAACGTTGACGTCAGAAACGCCATCGTTTTGCCGGTACCGGTTTGCGCCTGGCCTGCAACATCACGCCCTGAAAGCGTAAAAGGCAGAGCTAACGCCTGAATCGGCGTGCAGTATTGAAAGCCTTTAGTATCAAGGGCTTCCACCACTTTTGGGTGCAGGGCGAAGTCGGAAAACTTCTGTTCAGTTAAGTGTGTTTTGCTCATAGTGTGGTAGAATATCAGCTTACTATCGCTTTACGAAAGCGTATCCGATGAAATAAAGTCAACCAACATTGGTATATTTTACGCCAATTCGCCAGGCATAATCTTGTGGAGTAAAACATGAGCAGCGATAAAATCGTTCATCTGACTGATGACAGTTTCGACACCGACGTGCTGAAAGCCGACGGCGTTACACTGGTAGATTTCTGGGCTGAATGGTGCGGTCCTTGCAAAATGATCGCGCCAATCCTTGATGAAGTTGCAGAAGAGTATGATGGCAAGCTGACCATCGCTAAGCTGAATATTGATGATAACCCAGGCACGGCACCGAAGTATGGCATTCGTGGTATCCCGACGCTGCTGCTGTTTAAAAATGGCGAAGTCGCCGCGACCAAAGTGGGCGCGCTGTCTAAAGGCCAGCTGAAAGAGTTCCTGAACGCCAATCTGGCGTAATTCAGGGCTGAATGTCCGGCAGTGGTGAATTTATCTCCTGCTGCTGGACGTTCGCTTTCAGGCGTGCTAATTTACCAGCACTGCATTACGAACTTACCTTGTAGTTAGCATCTAAAAGTTTTCCCTTGTTGAACCCTGTCGCCCTGTACCTTATAAAGATAGAACGGTTCAGCAATCTTACGGTTAGCTCCAACTCTGGCATCACATTCGGACATCTCCCTGCATACCGATCGCCATTCCATACGATGATCGTCAGGAAGAGCCGAAAAGAGCCATTAACGGCATGGATTAGTTGCCATACCATTCACGACAAACATTCCGAGTATTACCCCGAGTTTAAGAACCCATCACTATGAATCTTACCGAATTAAAGAATACGCCGGTTGCTGAGCTGGTTACTCTCGGCGAAAATATGGGACTGGAAAACCAGGCTCGTATGCGCAAGCAGGACATTATCTTTTCAATCCTGAAGCAGCACGCGAAAAGCGGCGAAGACATCTTCGGTGATGGCGTGCTGGAGATCCTTCAGGATGGATTTGGATTCCTCCGTTCCGGAGACAGCTCCTACCTCGCCGGCCCTGATGATATCTACGTTTCCCCTAGTCAAATCCGCCGCTTCAACCTCCGCACTGGTGACACCATCTCTGGCAAAATTCGTCCACCGAAAGAGGGTGAACGTTATTTTGCGCTGCTGAAAGTTAACGAAGTTAACTACGACAAGCCGGAAAATGCGCGTAATAAGATTCTGTTCGAAAACCTCACGCCGCTGCACGCAAATAAACGTCTGCGTATGGAGCGGGGTAATGGCTCAACGGAAGATTTAACCGCTCGCGTACTGGATCTGGCATCGCCAATTGGTCGTGGCCAGCGTGGTCTGATTGTTGCACCACCGAAAGCCGGTAAAACCATGCTGCTGCAGAACATCGCGCAGAGCCTGGCGCACAACTATCCGGACTGTACCCTGATGGTACTGCTGATCGATGAGCGCCCGGAAGAAGTCACCGAGATGCAGCGTCTGGTGAAAGGCGAAGTTATCGCCTCAACCTTCGATGAGCCAGCTTCACGCCACGTTCAGGTTGCTGAAATGGTGATCGAGAAGGCCAAGCGTCTGGTTGAACACAAGAAAGATGTCATCATCCTGCTCGACTCCATTACACGTCTGGCACGTGCTTACAACACCGTGGTTCCTGCTTCAGGTAAAGTCCTGACCGGTGGTGTGGATGCCAACGCCCTGCATCGTCCAAAGCGTTTCTTTGGTGCTGCACGTAACGTGGAAGAGGGCGGTAGCCTGACCATCATCGCGACCGCGCTGGTTGATACCGGTTCGAAGATGGATGAAGTGATTTACGAAGAGTTTAAAGGTACCGGTAACATGGAACTGCATCTCGCCCGTAAAATCGCTGAAAAACGCGTCTTCCCGGCGATTGATTACAACCGCTCTGGTACGCGTAAAGAAGAGCTGCTCACCTCTCAGGAAGAGCTGCAGAAGATGTGGATCCTGCGTAAGATTATTCACCCGATGGGCGAAATCGACGCAATGGAATTCCTCATCAACAAGCTGGCGATGACCAAAACTAATGATGAATTCTTCGATATGATGAAGCGTTCTTAATCCGATACTGCCTGGCCGAACCACAGATTCGGCTTTTTTAGTCCAGATGCGCAGAAAATCGACCTCACGCCACGTCTCAACGTGGCGTTTTTCATTTGTGAGCTATAGGATTGAACACTGGCAGGAGCATTTATAATGACTGTGGTAGCGATGGCGAACTTTTGACCGTTCGTCTGTCTCTTTATGCAGAATTCGGAATCCGACACAGCGATAGGCGCGTTTTTTCGCGTATTGTTGTGCGGGATGTTAGCTGAGAGCGTTTAACGTGAATTTACTCACTATGAGTACTGAGCTTGGTTTAATTTTTCTCTTTTCCCTGGCTTTCCTCTTTTTTGCTCGAAAAGCAGCTAAAAAAATTGGTTTAGTTGATAAGCCTAACTCACGTAAACGCCATCATGGCGCGATTCCGTTGGTGGGCGGCATTTCTGTGTTCGCAGGTATCTGCTTCACGTTTGCCATTACCAACTACTATCTGCCTCACGCGCTGCTCTATCTGGGCTGCGCCGGTGTTCTGGTGCTGGTTGGCGCACTGGATGACCGTTTCGATATCAGCGTCAAGATCCGCGCGGTGGTGCAGGCGATTGTCGCACTGGTGATGATGTTTGGCGCAAAACTCTATCTGCTTAGCCTGGGCTTTATCGTCGGCCCGTTCGAGCTTATCGTGGGGCCCTTCGGCTATGTGCTGACGCTGTTTGCCGTCTGGGCCGCGATAAACGCCTTTAATATGGTGGATGGGATCGACGGTCTGCTGGGCGGACTCTCCTCGGTCACTTTTGCCGCCATGGGGATCATCCTCTACTTCGACGGCCAGACCAGCCTCGCGATGTGGTGTTTTGCGATGATTGCCGCCACGCTGCCCTATATTCTGCTTAACCTCGGCTTCCTTGGCCGTCGCTTCAAAGTCTTTATGGGCGATGCCGGCAGCACCATGATCGGGTTCACCATTATCTGGATTCTGCTGGAAACGACGCAGGGTCTGAGCCATCCCATCACGCCCGTTACCGCACTGTGGCTTATTGCCATTCCTCTGATGGATATGGTGGCGATTATGTATCGTCGCCTGCGTAAAGGCATGAGTCCGTTCTCGGCTGACCGTCAGCACATCCACCATCTGATCATGCGTGCCGGCTTTACCTCCCGTCAGGCCTTTGTACTGATTACCGTTGCGGCGGCTATTCTCGCCGGTATCGGTGTGCTGGGCGAATATCTGGCATTTATCCCGGAGTGGGTGATGCTGCTGCTATTCCTGGGCGCGTTTATGGTTTACGGCTACTGCCTCAAACATGCGTGGCGCGTGGCGCGACGTGTCCGCCGCATTAAGCGCCGTCTGAGCCATCATCGCGAAGCAAAAAACAAATTACCCTGAAAAGAGCTGATAAAGGATACCTCTGCCATGCCTTCTGACGTTGTGGACAACGAACTGGATATTCGCAGCTTTTGCTGCCGTTTATGGCGTGGCAAGCGCTGGATTATCGGGCTGGCGCTGCTGTTTGCTCTGGTCGCCTGGCTGGCCACGCTGCTGCTGAAACAGGTCTGGAGCACCACGGCGATCACCGATCGTCCGACGGTGAACATGCTGGGTTCTTACTATGCGCAGCAGCAATTCCTGACCAATCTGGATGTGCGCAACAACGCCTTAACCCTGGCCGCACCTTCACCTACGGTGATGGATCAGGTTTATCAGGAGTTCACCATGCAACTCGCCTCCTGGGATACACGTCGTGAGTTCTGGCAGCAAACGGATTATTACAAGAGTCGTAAAACCGGCAATGCGCATAATGATGCCGCGCTGCTCGACGATATGATCGGCAATATCCTGTTCACGCCCGCTGACGCGGCACATAACCTGCCCGATAACGTCAAACTGAAAGCGGAAACCGCTGGCGACGCCAATAATCTGCTGCGTCAGTACATCGCCTATGCCAGTGAGCGCGCCGCGCGTCATCTGAATGATGAGCTAAAAGGTGCCTGGCGGGCGCGTACCGACCAGTTGCAGGCGCAGGTGAAACGTCAGGAAGATGTGGCTAATGCGGTGTTTCAGCGCCAGCAGCATCGGCTGGAGCAGGCGCTGAAGATCGCCAGCCAGCAGGGCATCAATGAGAAACAGACGCGTGAAGCGGGTGAAAATCTGGCAGACAGCGACCTGTTCCTGCTGGGCCAGCCCGTTTTACAGGGACAGCTGGATACGCTGCGCGCTACCGGTCCGGAGTTTGATATCAGCTATGATCAGAACAGAGCAATGCTGACCACGCTGCAGACCGGACCAAAACTGAACAGCCAGTTCCAGACCTACCGTTATCTGCGTACGCCGGAAGAGCCGGTATCACGTGACAGTCCGCGACGTCTGTTCATGATGATTATGTGGGGTGCCATTGGGGCATTAACAGGCGCGGGAGTGGCGCTGGCACGTCGTCCGCGTCTGATGTCAGACACGCATGAGTGAGAGAAACAGTGTGAAAGTTCTGACGGTATTTGGTACTCGTCCCGAAGCGATCAAAATGGCACCGCTGGTGCAGGCGCTGGCGCAGGATCCCGCTTTCGAATCGCGACTGTGCGTCACCGCACAGCATCGCGAAATGCTCGATCAGGTGCTGCGCCTGTTCAAGCTGCAGCCGGACTACGATCTCAATATTATGCGTCCCGAGCAGGGACTGACCGAGATCACCTGCCGCATTTTAGAGGGCATGAAAACCGTTCTGCTCGACTTCAAACCGGACATCGTGCTGGTGCATGGTGACACCACCACCACACTGGCGGCGAGCCTGGCGGCATTTTATCATCAGATTCCGGTCGGCCATGTGGAGGCCGGTCTGCGTACCGGCGATCTCGCCTCGCCATGGCCGGAAGAGGGTAACCGTAAACTTACCGGGCATCTTGCCCATCTGCATTTCACCCCCACCTCCCGATCGCGTCAGAATCTGTTGCAGGAAAATCTGCCCGATGCGCGCATTATCGTGACCGGCAATACGGTCATTGATGCGCTGCTGTGGGTTCGCGACAGGGTGCTGGATGACAGCAATCTGAATGCACAACTGGCGGCGCGCTATCCGTTTCTCGACCCGGATAAGAAACTGGTGCTGGTCACCGGACATCGTCGCGAAAGCTTTGGTGGCGGCTTTGAACGTATCTGCAGCGCGCTGGCGCAGATTGCCCGCCAGCATCCCGAGGCGCAGATTGTCTATCCGGTGCACCTTAATCCCAATGTCAGCGAGCCGGTAAACCGGATTCTCAGCGGCATTGAGAATATCATTCTGATTGAACCACAGGAGTATCTGCCTTTTGTCTGGCTGATGAACCGCGCCTGGCTCATCCTCACTGACTCCGGTGGCATTCAGGAGGAAGCGCCTTCGCTGGGTAAACCGGTGCTGGTGATGCGTGACACCACCGAGCGGCCTGAAGCGGTCGACGCCGGCACCGTCAAACTGGTGGGGACCGATATCGCCCGAATCGTGGCGGAGGTCAGTACCTTGCTGACTGACGACGCTGCCTGGCAGGCGATGAGCCACGCCCATAATCCGTATGGCGATGGCAAAGCCTGTGGTCGTATTTTACAAGCCTTAAAAGATAACCGAGCCGAATTATGAGTTTTGAAACCATCTCCGTGATTGGACTGGGATACATTGGGCTGCCGACGGCAGCCGTTTTTGCCTCAAAGGGAAAAAAAGTGGTGGGCGTGGATATCAATGCGCGCGCCGTTGAAACCATCAATCGTGGCGCGATCCATATCGTGGAACCCGATTTAGATCAGGTGGTGCATGCGGCTGTTACGCGTGGCGATCTGCGCGCCACCACGCAGCCGGAAGCCGCCGACGCTTTTCTTATCGCCGTACCGACCCCTTTTAAAGATGAGCATCAGCCCGATCTGCGCTTTGTGAAAGCCGCGGCGGAGTCGATTGCGCCGGTACTGAAAAAGGGCGACCTGGTGATTCTGGAGTCGACCTCACCGGTGGGCAGCACCGAACAGATGGCCGACTGGCTGGCGGCGGCGCGTCCCGACCTGCGCTTTCCTCAGCACGGTGATACGCCCGATATTTTTGTGGCCTACTGTCCGGAGCGCGTGCTGCCTGGTCAGGTGATGGTTGAGCTGATTAACAACGACCGGGTGATTGGCGGCATGACGCCAGCCTGTTCCGCCCGCGCCAGCGAGCTTTATCGGCTGTTTTTAAAAGGCGAATGCGTTGAAACCAACGCCCGAACCGCCGAGATGTGTAAGCTGACAGAAAACAGCTTCCGTGACGTGAATATCGCCTTTGCCAATGAGCTGTCGCTGATTTGTGCCGATCAGGGGATTAACGTCTGGGAGCTGATTGCGCTGGCCAATCGCCATCCGCGCGTCAACATTCTGCAGCCGGGCCCAGGCGTCGGCGGTCACTGTATCGCCGTCGATCCCTGGTTCATCGTGGCGCAGAATCCTGAATTAGCCCGGCTGATCCGCACCGCGCGCGAGGTCAATGACGCCAAGCCGCAGTGGGTGCTGGACCAGGTGAAAACCGCGCTGGCGGACTGCCTGACACAGACCGGCAAGCGCGCCAGCGATATCACCATCGCCTGCTTTGGCCTGGCCTTTAAACCCAATATTGACGACCTGCGCGAAAGCCCGGCGGTGGGCGTGGCACAGAAAATTGCAGAGTGGCACAGCGGCACCACCTGGGTGGTTGAACCCCATATTGAGCAGCTTGCTGACGCACTGGCCGACAAAGCCGTGCTGGTCTCTGCCGGGCAGGCGCTGGAACAGGCCGATATTCTGGTGATGCTGGTCGATCACCGCGCCTTCCGCGCCATTGATGGCGCCAGCGTTCAGCAGAACTGGATTGTCGACACCAAAGGTGTGTGGCGATGAGGCGTTTTCTGATCACGGGCGGTGCCGGGTTTATCGGTTCTGCACTGGTGCGCTTTCTGATCGCAGAAACCGAACATCAGGTGGTGGTGGTCGATAAACTCAGCTACGCCGGAAATCTGGCGTCACTCGCCAGCGTTGCCGACTCGCCCCGCTTTCATTTTGAGCAGGTCGATATCTGCGATCGCCCGGCACTTGATCAGGTGTTTGCCCGTCATCAGCCAGACTGTGTGATGCATCTTGCGGCTGAAAGCCATGTGGATCGCTCGATTGACGGGCCGGTAGCCTTTATCGAGACCAATATTGTCGGGACTTATCAGTTGCTGGAAGCCGCGCGTTTTTACTGGCAAAACCTGGATGACGCGCGCAAAACCGCCTTTCTGTTCCACCATATCTCGACAGATGAAGTCTTTGGCGATCTGCACGACAGCCAGGCTTACTTCACCGAAACCACACCCTATGCGCCAAGCAGTCCTTACGCCGCCAGCAAGGCCAGCAGCGACCATTTAGTGCGAGCCTGGCTGCGCACTTACGGTCTGCCCACGCTGGTCACCAACTGTTCAAATAACTACGGCCCCTGCCATTTCCCGGAGAAGCTGATCCCGCTGACCATCATCAATGCGCTGGCCGGGAAAGCCTTGCCGGTTTACGGCAACGGACAGCAGATTCGTGACTGGCTCTACGTCGAAGATCACGCCCGCGCACTCTATCAGGTGGTCAGCCATGGCAAGCCAGGCGAAACTTATAATATTGGCGGCCATAACGAGCGACGCAATATTGAGGTGGTTGAAACTATCTGCAGCCTGCTTGAAGAGCTGGCCGCAGAGCAGAAACCTGCCGGGCTGGCGCATTACCGCGACCTGATTACCTATGTCACTGACCGCCCCGGTCACGATCAGCGCTATGCCATTGATGCCAGTAAAATCGCGCATGAACTTGGCTGGGTACCGCAGGAAACCTTTGAAAGCGGCATGCGTAAAACCGTGGCATGGTATCTGGCCAATCCCACCTGGTGGCAGGCTATTCTGGATGGCCGCTATCAGGGCGAACGCCTTGGCTTATCGCAATAAACCCGCGTAAGGAGCAGCGATGAAAGGCATCATTTTAGCGGGAGGGTCGGGCACGCGGTTACACCCGATAACCCGTGCAGTATCAAAGCAACTTCTGCCGGTTTACGACAAACCGATGATCTACTATCCGCTCTCCGTGCTGATGCTGGCGGGTATTCGCGACATCCTGTTAATTACCACGCCGGAAGATCGGGCGCAGTTTGAACGGCTGCTGGGCGATGGCAGTGAATTTGGGATACGCCTCAGCTATGCGGTGCAGCCAAGTCCCGATGGGCTGGCGCAGGCCTTTATCATCGGCGAATCCTTTATCGGCGAGGATAATTGCTGCCTGGTTCTGGGTGATAACCTCTATTTTGGCCAGGGCTTCAGCCCCAAGCTCCGCAAAGTTGTTGAACAGAATCGTGGCGCAACGGTGTTCGGCTATCAGGTCATGGACCCGGAACGTTTCGGCGTGGTGGAGTTTGACGATAACTTCAAGGCGATCTCGATTGAAGAGAAACCACAGCAGCCGAAATCGCGCTGGGCAGTAACCGGGCTCTATTTTTATGACAATCAGGTTATTGAATTCGCGAAACAGGTGAAACCCTCAGCGCGGGGCGAGCTGGAAATCACGGCCATTAACCAGATGTATCTGGAGCGTGGTGAGCTGACGGTCGAACTGCTGGGACGAGGTTTTGCCTGGCTGGATACCGGCACGCACGACAGCCTGGTGGAAGCCAGCATGTTTGTGCAGACGGTGGAAAAACGTCAGGGCTTTAAAATTGCCTGCCTGGAAGAGATTGCCTGGCGCAACAGCTGGCTGAGTGATGACCAGCTGCGGGCCGCGGGTGAAGCGCTGACAAAAACCGGCTACGGCCAATACCTGCTGGATTTATTACATGCCCGTCCACGTCAATATTAATCCCCTTAGCTGGGAGAGCGCATTCTTCGGTGTTGATACCGTGCGGCTGGAGCCGCAAGGTGACATTCCGCTGGAACAGGCGCTGCGTCATCCCTGTGCGCTGATGCAGATAAAAGTCGCTGCCAGCGAGACGGCACTGATTGATACGCTGCAGCAGCATCAGTTCCGGCTGGCAGAAGGCGAAGCAGATCTGACGCTGGCGCTGAAACAGACTGAACGGCAGGCGGGAATTCGCATTGCGCGCGAAGCCCAGATCCCGCTACTGCGCGATGCTGCCTCACAGCTCTTCAGCCAGAGTCGTTTTCGCGCGCCCTGGTATGCGCCGGACGCCAGCGGACGCTTCTATGCGCAGTGGATTGAAAATGCGGTACGCGGGGCGTTTGACGATCAGTGTCTGGTGGCAAGCGATGCCGCGGGTCAGCTGCAGGGATTTGTTTCGCTGCGCGCGGTGGATGGCGATGCCCGCATTGGCCTGCTGGGCGTACTGCCCGACGCGCAGGGCCAGGGGCTGGGTCAGCGACTGATGCTGGCGGCGGCAGACTGGGCGCGGGTACGACAGCTGGCTCAGCTTCGGGTTGCTACCCAGCTCAGCAATCTCACGGCAATGCGCCTCTATTTACGCAGCGGTGCCCGGCTCGACAGCACCGCGTACTGGTTTTACAGGAAAGGTCATGATTCCATTTAATGCGCCCCCGATTGTGGGCACAGAAATTGAGTATATGCAGTCGGCGATGAACAGCGGCAAGCTGTGCGGCGATGGTGGATTTACCCGTCGCTGTCAGCAGTGGATGGAGCAGCGGTTTGGCAGCAAAAAAGTGCTGCTGACCCCCTCCTGTACCGCTTCGCTGGAGATGGCGGCGCTGTTAATCGATCTGCAGCCCGGCGATGAAGTGATTATGCCGAGCTACACCTTTGTCTCTACCGCCAACGCCTTTGTGCTGCGCGGCGCCCGCATTGTGTTTGTCGATGTGCGCCCGGACACCATGAACATTGATGAAACGCTGATCGAAGCGGCCATCACTGAAAAAACCCGCGCCATTGTGCCGGTGCATTACGCAGGCGTGGCCTGTGAAATGGACACCATTATGGCGCTGGCGGCAAAGCATAAGCTGTTTGTGATTGAAGATGCGGCGCAGGGCGTGATGTCACGCTACAAAGGTCGTGCGCTCGGCACCATCGGTCATATTGGCTGCTTCAGTTTCCACGAAACCAAGAACTACACCGCCGGCGGCGAAGGTGGCGCGACGCTCATTAACGACGCCAGTCTGGTCGAGCGCGCCGAGATCGTGCGGGAAAAAGGCACCAACCGCAGCCAGTTCTTCCGGGGTCAGGTCGATAAATACACCTGGCGCGATATGGGATCGAGCTATCTGATGGCCGATCTGCAGGCAGCCTATCTCTGGGCGCAGCTGGAAGCCGCTGAACGTATTAACCAGCAGCGGTTACGCATCTGGCAGCGTTATTACGATGCGCTGCAGCCGCTGGCGGCTCAGGGACGCATCAGCCTGCCGGTGATCCCCGCCAGCTGTGAACACAATGCGCACATGTTCTACATCAAACTGCGCGATCAGGACGATCGTCAGGCGCTGATAAACTGGATGAAAGAAGCCGAGATACTCACGGTGTTTCACTATATTCCGCTGCACAGTTCGCCCGCCGGTGAGCGGTTCTCGCAGTTTGTCGGCGACGATCGCTTTACCACGCGGGAAAGTGAACGCCTGCTGCGTCTGCCGCTGTTTTATAACCTGTCGGATAACAATCAGAGCACGGTTATCAGCTCACTGCTGAGCTTCTTTTCCTGATGTCATTAGCCAGAGCCTCAGTGTGGACCGCATCGTCCACGCTGGTAAAAATTGTGGCCGGCCTGCTGGTCGTCAAACTGCTGGCGGTCAGCTTCGGACCCGAGGGTGTCGGCCAGGCGGGGAACTTCCGTCAGTTGATCACCGTGCTGGGCGTGCTGGCGGGCGCAGGCATCTTTAATGGCGTCACCACCTATGTGGCGCAGTATCAGCAGCAGCCCGAACAGTTGCGGGCGATGGTGGGCACGGCATCAACCATGGTACTGGGCTTTTCCGGTGTGCTGGCGCTGCTGTTTCTGCTGGCGGCGGCACCCATCAGCATCGCGCTGTTTGGTCACGACCGCTATCAGGGCGTCATCCGCGTGGTGGCCTTTCTTCAGCTCGGCATCGCCTGGGCCAACTTTACCCTGGCGCTGCTGAAGGGCTATCGCGACGCGCGCGGTAATGCGCTGGCGCTGATTCTCGGCAGCCTGATTGGCGTGGCGGGCTATCTGCTCTGCTGGTGGCTGGGCGGCTATCAGGGTGCGCTGACCGGGCTGGCGCTGGTGCCGGCTTTGCTGCTGCTGCCTGCACTCCTGATGCTGAAACGCCGTGCGCCGCTGCCGCTTAGCTGGCTGCGACCGCAATGGCATCCTGAGCTGGCCCGTAATCTGGCAAAATATACCCTGATGGCGCTGATCACCGCCGTGACCCTGCCGGTCGCCTGGGTGCTGATGCGTAATCTGCTGGCGGAGCAGCAGGGCTGGGCACAGGTCGGATTGTGGCAGGGCGTCACCAGCATTTCCGATGCCTATCTGCAATTTATTACCGCGACGTTTAGCGTCTGGCTGCTGCCGACGCTGGCGCGGCTGGATAACAAACGCGACATCGCGCGCGAGATTGGCCGTGCACTGCGCTTTGTCCTGCCCGCCGTAGCGGTTGCCAGCCTGGGTGTCTGGGTACTGCGCGATTTCGCCATCAGCCTGCTGTTCTCTGAAGCGTTTCGCGGGATGCGCGATCTCTTTGTCTGGCAGCTGTGCGGCGATGTTTTTAAGGTCGGCGCCTATGTTTTCGGATATCTGGTTATCGCCAAAGCCTCGCTGCGCTTTTATGTTCTGACTGAAATCAGCCAGTTCCTGTTGCTGACGCTGTTTTCACGCTGGTTGATCCCGTTACATGGCGCGGCGGGTGCGGCGCAGGCCTATATGTTTACCTATATGGCTTACTTTGCCCTGTGTTGTGGCGCTTTTATTGTTTACTGCCGGAAAAAATGACTTTAATTCACGTTTTGGGATCGGACATTCCCCACCACAATCTTACGGTGCTGCGCTTTTTCAACGACGTACTCAGCGTTGAGCAGCCTGCGGCTGCGCCACGCCATTTTATGGTGGTGACGCAGCAGCCTGAGAGCCTGGCGCCGTTCAGTGCGTTGCAGATCGAGTGCTTTACCAGTAAGAAAGCGCTGGCGCAGGCGGTAGTGCAGCGGGCCAGAAATCGTCAGCAGCGTTTTTTCTGCCACGGACAGTTTAACCCGTGGATCTGGCTGGCGTTACTCAGCGGTAAGCTGCGTCGTTCACAGCTCTTCTGGCACGTCTGGGGTGCCGATCTTTATGAAGATTCGCGCAGCCTGAAGTTCCGTCTGTTCTATCTGGTCCGCCGGATAGCGCAGGGGCGGGTTGCGCAGGTTTTTGCGACCCGTGGCGATCTGCATCACTATCAGCAGCGCCATCGGCGCGTACCCGGTTCACTGCTCTATTTTCCCACCAGAATGCCCGCTGCAGCCGTTGAATCTGTCCCGTCGGAGCCTTTTACGCTGTTGCTGGGCAACTCGGGCGATCCGAGTAACCGGCATATCGAAGGCTTAAAAGCGATTCACGCGCAGTTTGGCGAGCAGGTGCGTATCGAGGTCCCTTTGGGCTATCCGCCAGGTAATGAGGCTTATATCAGCCAGATTCAGGCCACTGCCGATGCGCTGTTCCCGAACGGGCAGGTGAATCTGATGCGTGAAAACCTGGCGTTTGATGATTATTTAGCCCTGCTGGCGCGCTGCCATGTCGGCTATTTTATGTTTGAACGTCAGCAAGGGGTGGGAACACTCTGCCTGCTGATTCAGGCCAACGTGCCGTTTGTCCTGACCCGCAAAAATCCATTCTGGCGTGATGTGGCAGAGCAGCAGCTTCCGGTATTGTTCAGCGAAGATACGCTGTCGCCTGCGGTGATCGCCGAGGCACGTCGTCAGCTGATGAGCTGTGATAAACAGGCTATCGCCTTTTTTGCGCCGGGTTATCTGGCGGGCTGGCGGGCCGCGTTACAGCTCAGCGAAGGGGAGTTGTCATGAGTCTTATGCAGTTTGGCGGCCTGCTGGTGGTCTATTTGCTGTCGCTGGTTTTTATTCTGACCCTGACCTGGCGGGAGTTTAAGCGCGTCCGTTTTAACTTTCATCTGTTCTTCACGCTGCTGTTCTTACTGACCTTTTACTTCGGCTTCCCGCTGACCTCCGTGCTGGTGTTTCGCTTTAATGTCGAAGTGGTGCCGGTTGAGAACCTGCTGGAGGCGCTGCTGTCGGCCACGGCGTTTTACGCCATTTATTACGTCAGCTATAAAGTGCGGCTGAAACCCGCCAGCGCGTCTCCGGCGAAGCCCTGGCTGCAGATGAATCGCGTCGAAACCCATCTGACCTGCGTGATCCTGGCGCTGGTGGCGCTGGGTACGGTGACGGTGTTCTTCATTCATAACGGTTTTCTGCTGTTCCGCCTGACCGCCTATAACCAGATTTTCTCCAGTGAAGTATCGGGTGTAGCGCTTAAGCGCTTCTTCTATTTCTTTATTCCGGCGATGCTGATCCCCTACTTTTTGAGCCCGACGCGCCGCAACTGGCTGCTGTTCCTGGTGGTGACCGTTGCCTTTGGTTTACTGACCTACGCGCTGGTGGGCGGTACCCGCGCCAATATCATTATTGCGTTTGCCCTGTTCCTGTTTATCGGGATTACCCGTGGCTGGATCACTTTGTGGATGCTGGCAACGGCGGGCGTGCTGGCGATTGCAGGAATGTTCTGGCTGGCACTGCGCCGCTATAACCTCGACGTTATGGGCGATGAAGCGTTCTATACCTTTCTGTATCTGACGCGTGATACCTTCTCGCCGTGGGAGAATCTCGCCTTGCTGCTGGATAACTACGCCAGAATTGAGTTTCAGGGGCTGGCACCGCTGTGGCGTGATTTCTACGTTTTCATTCCGACCTGGCTCTGGCCGGATCGGCCGCTGGCAGTGTTAAACAGTGCTAACTACTTCACCTGGGAAGTGCTGAACAACCATTCTGGCCTGGCGATTTCACCCACGCTGATAGGGTCGCTGGTGGTGATGGGCGGCGTCTGGGCGATTCCGATCGGTGCGGTCGCGGTAGGGATGATTATAAAAGCCTTTGATGCAATCTATCAGCGTGGCTGTCTTGAGACCAACCGTTACACCGGCGCCATCCTGCAAAGCTTCTGTTTTGGCGCGGTCTTTAACATGATCGTGCTGGCACGCGAAGGCCTTGATGCGTTCGGTTCACGCGTGGTGTTTTTCTGCATCATTTTTGCTGCCTGTCTGGGCATGGCTAAATTACTTTTCTGGTTACTGGATCGCGCAGGTTTGATTCGCGACCGCAGCAGGCGGGTGTTGCACAGCCCGCTCTGAGTAGCCTCTGGGATTGACGGAAGATATGACAAAGTTAACTGAGACGCCGCAGTACCGGATTCGCGGCGTTGAGTTGTATGGCTTCGAAAACATGCCGTCGGCGGTGAATTTTCTGATGCCGCCGCACAGCGTACGCAGCGGTATTTTAGTGGCGATTAATGCGGAGAAGATCCTGACCGCTGAGCGGGATGAGGGATTACGTACGCTGTTAGCGCAGGCGGAATATGCATACGCCGATGGCATCAGCATTGTGCGCTCGATTCGTAAAAAGTATCCACACGCGTCGGTGCAGCGCATTGCGGGTGCTGATTTATGGGAAGCGCTGATGGAACGCGCCGGGCGGGAAGGGACGCCTGTATTTCTTATCGGCGGTCGTCAGCAGGTGCTGGATGAAACCTGCGATAAGCTACGTCGTCAGTGGAATGTGAATATTGTCGGGGCGCAGGACGGCTATTTTGCGCCAGCCGATCAGGATGCGCTGTTTGCCCGGATTGCGGCCAGCGGCGCGAAGCTGGTGACTGTAGCGCTGGGGTCGCCCCGTCAGGAGCTATTGATGCTGGCGTGCCGTGCGCACTGGCCTGATGCGCTCTATATGGGCGTGGGTGGAACGTACGATGTTTTCACCGGCCATGTGAAGCGAGCGCCTGAGATCTGGCAGCGGCTGGGTCTGGAGTGGCTCTATCGTCTGATTCGGCAGCCTGGCCGCCTGCGCCGGCAATTAAAACTGCTTAAATATTTGCGCTATCACTGGCGTGGCGATCTCTGATATTGCTGATAAATGCCGCATTTTTACGCGTTGTGAGAGTGGAAATGCACTATTTGTCGACAAAATGCACAAAGCGTAATCAAACGCGTCTTTTTATTTAAAAAGCACTAGACACGATGGGCGCTTATCTCTAGTATGCACATCCGCAACGGCGCTACGCGCCCGTAGCTCAGCTGGATAGAGCGCTGCCCTCCGGAGGCAGAGGTCTCAGGTTCGAATCCTGTCGGGCGCGCCATATCGTTTGTGCGCATGAGCTTCGGTGGTTGATTTACCGCGGTTGGCAGTAGAGATTTAAATGCTGCAGGTTTTTAACTTGTGACATTAAGTATTGTGGTGGCTATAGCTCAGTTGGTAGAGCCCTGGATTGTGATTCCAGTTGTCGTGGGTTCGAGTCCCATTAGCCACCCCAGATTTTGCTGGGAAACGCGAAGGTGGCGGAATTGGTAGACGCGCTAGCTTCAGGTGTTAGTGTCTTAACGGACGTGAGGGTTCAAGTCCCTCTCTTCGCACCAGGCAAAACAGTTAAAAAAATCGGCGAGTAGCGCAGCTTGGTAGCGCAACTGGTTTGGGACCAGTGGGTCGGAGGTTCGAATCCTCTCTCGCCGACCATTTTAGAAACCTGTCTGAAAAGACAGGTTTTTTTTCGTCTGCAGAAAAGAGGATGAGGACCTCGGAAGGAGGTTTGAGCCGAGCGTAGCGAGACAACGTTGCTTCAGCAACGGCCCGCAGGGCGCTGCTCGCAGAGCAGAGTAATCCTCTCTCGCCGACCATTTTAGAAACCTGTCTGAAAAGACAGGTTTTTTTTCGTCTGCAGAAAAGAGGATGAGGACCTCCGAAGGAGGTTTGAGCCGGGGCGCATGCTGTGGAACAACGTAGCGGTGAGTTCGAGCCTGCGAAGGGAATACGGTCAGATCGGAAAGGCGCTAATGCCATCCATGGCCGCTCGGCCCGCGCCGTCCCTGGCGCGGGACGCTTTCCTCCTCTGACCGTATTCCCTGCGCGTTAAGCATCTTCATTGCTGTAAACCCTAGCCCGCACAGCGGTGAGAGCGGGCAGCGTGTGAGCTTATCCGTTGCAACCAGAGTTACTAGGCTTTGATTCCGTTCGCAATATAAGCAGGAGCAACAGCGTCGTGAATTGCCGACAAATAAGTCATTGTTATTGTTGATTTCACAGAGAGATTTGCCTTGCTGTCTCCATTCAGAGACAGAGAAAATGCCAGCTGTCGCTGGATACCGACATTTCCCGACAGGCCTGTTGAATGAAGCTTTGAGCTAATTCTTTAACATGCTGATTTATTGTGATTTTAAAAATAATCATAAACCTGGCATGGCTTGTGCAATACTTCTGCTGTAGATGCTCATTCCACCTCTTATGTCTGCTGATGCTACATAAACCTGGGAATGATGCAGAGCCAATTTTAGGTACCTGTTGTCTGCCTGCCTGTATCGCGAAAGCCTTACAGGGTTAACAGACACCACGTTGAGTCAGGTACCTCCCGGTTGTCTTACCGACCTGATCTTACACCTGCCACTGGCAGGTGTTTTTTTTTGCCTGCGAAAGCGTGCTGGCAGATTGCGGGCACAAAAAAGCCGGGCAAGCCCGGCTTTATCAGGTATGAAAAGAGGATCAGGCGTTGGGATTGTTCTTCAGTGTGAGCAACAACCCTTCACGACGCATCTTCGCCGCTTCTTCCGGGCGACGCAGACGATCATAAACATCCGCCAGCCATGCATAATCAAACGCGTCAGGACGCTGTGCCAGCGCCTGCTGCAGTGCCTCAGCAGCCTGCTGCCATTCACCATGACGCATCAGCAACTGCCCCAGCGTACTGTGCAGCAGCGGTGTTGCGCCGTGTTGTTTGATTTGCTGGCGCAATACTTTCTCCAGCGCTTCCGGATTACCGCTTTTGATGCGAGGCATCAGCAGTACCAGACGATCGTCATAATGACGCTTGAGGCCCTCCAGCACGATCGATTGCGCGGTGTCGTGATCGTTGCATTCAATCAGATGATCCGCCATGGCCACCTGCAGCGTCGTTTCCTGACGGGTTTTGCGGCTCAGATCGTTCCACCAGCGCTTCAGCCCATCGCTGCCCTGGTCGGCCATCGCCTGATTCATCAGACCCAGCCAGGCCTGCTGCTGTAATGCATCACGATGCAGCTCATCGCCGACCTGCGCCTTCTGCATGGCGGGCAGAATATCCAGCAATGCACTCCAGGCACCAGTACGGACATACGCCTGTTCGGCCAGGCGCAGCACTTCAGGATGACGCGGTGCCACTTCCAGCAGACGGTCAATGCTATGACGCGCAGCATGATCTTCGTTACGTGCCAGCTGAATACGTGCGCGGGCAATTTCTACCGGAATGGTGTTGCTCTCCGACAGCTCTGCAGCACGTTCAAGATGCTGATTGGCACGGATTTCGTCACCACGCTGTTGCGCAGCTTCTGCTGCCAGCAGGTAGTTCGCCACCGGCACATCAGCGTGATCGGCATCTTTAGAAAGCAGTTTTTCCACCTGACGGTGGTCGCCTTCTGCCAGCTTCATCAGCGCCGACTGAGTATGACGCTGGGCGCGACGGCGTTTACGTCCGGTAAACCAGCCACGGGTACGCGCGCCGGTGTGCAGCACGCGGCGCAGCAGCCATTCCACGGCCAGAATCACCAGCAGGCTGAGGATGAGGATAATGACCAGGCCGGTGACGCTGGTTTCGATGTTCCAGTTATCGGTCTGAATCAGCACGTAACCCTGATGACCGGCAATCATCGGTCCCAGCACCACGCCAGCAATCAGCAGGATAAAGAGGATAAATACCTTAAGCATGCTTAGCCTCCCTGCTGATTAGCAGCGGCAGAAGGTTGCGCTAACAGGTTCCGGACGCGGGTCTGCATCAGCTGTTCCAGCAACGGCTGACTTTCCAGGTTATCCGGCAGGTCCATATTGATGTTCTGCTGGCTCAGCTCATCCAGCTGGGCAAGGAAGGCTTTGGTAGCGGCATCATTGGTGTCGTACCAGGCGCGAACCCACGCGGACACGGTGTCGATAGATTGTTTATAAATCTCATCCTGATGACGCGGTACCGCCTGAGCAGCAATCAGCAGACGCGAGCGGATATTCTCACGCAGGTAAACATCCTGATTAGGTGCCAGCAGCGGCTGGGCGGTGTTATCGCGGCGGCGGATGGTAATAAAATCATCCATAAAGTTATGCCAGCTTTTCACCAGATTCTGACGCCATTCGCGCACGGAACCTGACAGTTCACCGCCATCGCTGTCCATCGGCGCATCATCGCTGTCATTATCGGCCAGACGCAGATTATCAACGTTGTTCGACAGCTGGTTCAGTTTGAGGATCACGCCGTCATAATCGACCTGCGTAACCGAAGAGAGGTTACTGATATCCTGGGTCAGCGCACGACGCACATTCATGACGCTGGGATCGTTCATGTCGGCCAGGCTGGCATCGGCGCTTTTCAGCAGAGCAGCGGCGGTGGTGACATCCTGGTCGCTCCAGAGTTTGCGGCCAGCCAGTTTCACCAGATAGTCCGCCTGTGCCAGCAACCAGCTGCGCACGTCGTTGCCAGAAATCACGGCCACTTTTTCACGCAGGGTTTCCAGCTCTTTTGCTGACGCGTTCTGCTGTGTCTGGGCTGTCTGCAACGCGGTTTCGGCGCCGCTCAGTTGCTGAGTCAGCTGCTGTTTGTCGCTGCTGGCCTGCTGTTGCAACGCGCTTAATTGTTCGCTCAGCTTCTGATTGGTTTGTGCCTGTAAATCAGCCTGATGTTTCCCGTTAAGGTATAAACCCGCACCAATCGCCAGCGCAATGACAATCGCAACTGCACCCAGCACCATGCCACCATTTTTCGCATTACGCGGTGGTGTGCTGTTGCTGGAAGGAGAGCGGTCGACCGCTGGGGTGGTTTCTTCAACCATGGCGGAGGAGTCTTTTTGTTCCGTCATATGTGGCACATCCCATTGTTAAAGTTCAGCGTAACGCGCGCAGCAGCGCATCGTTATCGGCACCATCGGCTACCTGAATATCCTGCCAACCCAATCCTGCGGCCAGGGTAGCCAAACGTTCACTGACGACAACCAGTCGGCAGTTGAGCAGCCATTCCTCGCGATCAACTGCGGGGAACAGCGAAAAAAGCTGTTGTAACATTTCACCGCTGGTCACCACCAGCACGGAGACACCGCGATCGCGCCAGCGGCGTCCTTCAACGGGTCCATCATAATACTTCTGGCAGCGCTGATAACAGGCTGCAAACGACACCTCAGCACCTCGCCGGGTTAGCGTCTGAGCCAGCAACTCGCGTCCGGGATCGCCACGCAGGATCAGCGCACGTTTACCCGCAACCTGCTGAAGGGTATTCAGCCGGATCAATTCTTCACTGGTTTCATGCGCATGAGGCCAGGTCACCTGCTGTCCGCTGGCGGTATGAAACGCCAGGGCGGTGCTGCGACCAATTGCATAATAGTCCAGCTCAGCGGGCCATGCTGTGACGGTGTGTTGTGCGTAATGTATAACCTGCTGAGAAAGGATAAAAACCAGGTCGCCAGGGCGAAGTGCGGCGAGCTTTTGTGGCAGAGAGGTGAGATCAGCGCCCGGCGCAAATTCGATCAGCGGCAGGCTCCACGCCTGTTTGCCAAGGGCATGCAGGCGTGACACCAGCTCTGCCGCTGCGGGTTCCGGGCGCGTCACCAGAATGGTCATGCCGGCGGCTGCCCCTGGTAAACTTCCTGCAGGATTTCACGCGCGCCGCCATTGAGCAGTTCATCGGCCAGTGAAATGCCCATCTGTTCAGCCTGAGCGCGGGGACCCCGGCGTTCGCCGCTGACCATGACCCGGCCATCCGGTGCGCCGACCATGCCGCGCAGCCAGAGGTCATCGCCTTCCAGCACCGCGAAACTGCCGATTGGCACCTGGCAGCCACCCTCTAAACGGGTATTCATGGCGCGCTCCGCTCGGACACAGACTTCGGTATCATCGTGATTCAGCGCCTGCAACAGGCCAATTAAGGTGGTGTCGTCCAGACGGCATTCAATGCCGACCGCACCCTGACCCACGGCGGGCAGGGAAACTTCGGCAGGCATCGCCTGACGAATGCGATCTTCCAGTCCCAGGCGTTTCAGCCCGGCGACAGCAAGAATAATCGCGTCATACTCTCCGGCATCAAGCTTGCCGAGGCGGGTGCCGACATTGCCTCGCAGCGAGCGGATCACCAGGTCCGGACGGCGCGCACTAATCTGGCACTGACGGCGCAGGCTGGATGTGCCGACAATGGCACCCTGTGGCAGCGCGTCGATGGAGTCATAATGATGAGAAACGAACGCATCGCGCGGATCGTCGCGCTCGCAGATGGTTACCAGGCCCAGACCTTCCGGGAAATTGACCGGCACATCCTTCATCGAGTGCACCGCCATATCGGCACGGCCATCCTGCATCGCCAGCTCAAGCTCTTTGACAAACAGCCCTTTGCCACCCACTTTTGCCAGCGGCGTATCAAGGATGATGTCACCTTTCGTGACCATAGGCACCAGCTCAACGCGCAGTCCCGGATGGGCACTCATGAGTCGTTGCTGTACATAATGTGCCTGCCATAATGCGAGCGGGCTTTGTCTTGTAGCAATTCTGAAAATTTTGTCTAACATGCTGTTAACCATTTTTATCGTTCACTGAATATCCTATCATCTCTGGGTGAAGACTGTCAGTTTCAACGGATTGAAAACGGCCTGCGTGCGGTTTCAGGCCGGTTTATTAAGCCATAACGTGGGAACCAGAGCTGAAAAGGCGGGAAGCTGGTAAGAACGTGCTAAACTGTCAGGTAGCGCAACTTTCTTTACGGTCAATCTGCAGGGTGTTAGATTGATCACGTTTCCAGCAATTATCTGCCCACTTTTTTACTTTATAAGCGGCAGAGTGTGGAAACAGGGTGCTTAAACACTGGGACAATCAGGCGAAACGTCTTGTACCTCTACATTGAGACACTGAAACAGAGACTGGATGCAATTAACCAGCTGCGCGTTGATCGTGCGCTGGCTGCTATGGGACCCGCTTTTCAGCGCGTCTACAGTCTGCTGCCAACCTTATTACATTATCAACATCCGCAGATGCCGGGTTACCTTGAAGGTAGCGTTCCACATGGCATCAGCTTCTTCACGCCTGATGAAAATCAGCGTCAGCTGCTGGCCGATCTCACCGGCGACAGCGATCTGCGTCATGCCGATGCGCCGAAAGGCGAAATGCCGATCACGGCTATCTATTCTATGGGCAGCACCTCATCTGTCGGCCAGAACAGCGTCTCGGATCTCGATATCTGGGTCTGCCATCAATCCTGGCTCGATAATGAAGAGCGTCTGAATCTGCAGCGCAAATGTACGCTGCTGCAGAAGTGGTGCGTTTCGATGGGCGTAGAGGTGAGTTTCTTTCTGATTGATGAAAACCGCTTCCGCCACAACGAAAGCGGCAGTCTGGGCGGTGAAGATTGCGGTTCAACACAACACATTTTACTGCTGGATGAGTTCTACCGTACGGCAGTTCGTATGGCGGGTAAACGGATCCTGTGGAATATGGTGCCGGGCGAAGAAGAGCACAATTACGACGACTACGTAATGTCGCTCTACGCCAAAGGCGTGCTGACCCCTAATGAGTGGCTCGATCTTGGCGGCCTCGGCACGCTGTCGGCGGAAGAGTATTTCGGCGCCAGCCTGTGGCAGCTTTATAAAAGCATCGACTCCCCGTATAAAGCCGTACTGAAAACGCTGCTGCTGGAAGCGTACAGCTGGGAATACCCGAATACGCAACTGCTGGCGATGGATATTAAACAGCGCCTGCATGACGGTGAAATCATCTGCTTCGGGCTTGATCCTTACTGCATGATGCTGGAGCGCGTTACGCACTATCTGACCAGCGTTGACGATCAGCCGCGTCTTGACCTGGTGCGTCGCTGCTTCTACCTCAAAGTGTGTGAAAAGCTCAGCACCGAAGATCATCAGCACCGCACCGGCTGGCGTCGCGAAATTTTATCGCAGCTGGTCAAAGAGTGGGGCTGGAACGAAGAGAAGATTGCCATTCTGGACAACCGCGCTGAGTGGAAAATCGAGCGGGTGCGCGAAGCCCATAATGAATTGCTGGATGCGATGATGCAGAGTTATCGCAACCTGATCCGCTTTGCCCGCCGCAATAACTTAAGCGTCAGCGCCAGCCCGCAGGATATCGGTGTGTTGACCCGTAAACTGTATGCTGCGTTTGAAGCGCTGCCGGGCAAAGTGACGCTGGTGAATCCGCAGATTTCGCCCGATCTCTCCGAACCCAATCTGACCTTTATTCATGTGCCGCCTGGCCGCGCCAACCGTTCCGGCTGGTATCTCTATAACCAGGCGCCGGACATGGATTCGATTATCAGCCATCAACCGCTGGAATATAACCGCTACCTGAACAAGCTGGTGGCGTGGGCGTGGTTCAATGGACTGCTGACCCGTAAAACCCGGCTGCATATTAAAGGCAATGAGGTTTGCGATCTGGCGCGTCTGCAGGAGCTGGTTAACGATGTTTCCAGCCACTTCCCGCTGCGTCTGCCTTCGCCGACGCCAAAAGCGCTCTACAGTCCGTGCGAAATCCGGCACCTTGCGATTATTGTTAACCTTGAACACGATCCGACGGCGGCCTTCCGCAATCAGGTGGTGCACTTCGACTTCCGTAAGCTGGATGTCTTTAGTTTTGGTCAGCAGCAGCAGTGCCTGATTGGCAGCATCGATCTGCTTTATCGCAACTCCTGGAATGAGGTGCGTACGCTGCACTTCAGCGGCGAACAGGCGATGATCGAAGGGCTGAAAACCATTCTCGGCAAGATGCATCAGGATGCTGCACCGCCCGATACGGTGGAAGTGTTCTGCTACAGCCAGCATCTGCGCGGTCTGATTCGGACGCGGGTACAGCAACTGGTCTCAGAATGCATTGAGTTGCGCCTCTCCAGCACACGTCAGGAGCCGGGTCGCTTTAAAGCGCTGCGTATGGCGGGCGAGACCTGGGGCCTGTTCTTTGAACGCATGAGCGTTTCGGTGCAGAAGCTGGAAAACGCGGTTGAGTTTTATGGCGCGATCTCCAACAACAAGCTGCACGGGCTGTCGATCAAAGTCGAAACGAATCAGACGCCGCTGCCACCGGTGGTCAATGGGTATGCCAGCGAAGGCATTATTCAGTTCTTCTTTGAAAACACCACTGATGAGCGCGGCTTCAATATCTACATCCTCGATGAGACCAATCGGGTTGAGGTCTATCATCACTGTGAAGGCAGTAAAGAGGAGCTGGTGCGCGATGTCAGCCGGTTCTACTCCTCATCGCACGATCGCTTTACCTATGGTTCGAGCTTTATCAACTTCAACCTGCCGCAGTTCTACCAGATTGTGAACACCGGTGAGCGATTCCAGGTGATTCCGTTCCGTAGCCAGACGCTGACGCAGCTGTGTACCTCGCAGCCTGACAACGACAACAGCGACTATCAGCCACGCTATCAGGTGCACTGATGCTGACGGGCTGCCTGCGCTCTGCAGGTGGCCGCTATCTTCCCGGCTTGTCACCCGCTTCACGCTATTTGCGGGCATTTCCTGTTGCTTTTCCACCTTCAACTGCGATGATAAGCATCCAGGTAAAGGACATGAAGAGCATAAAGAATGAAGAAAGTAATAAGCCTGTTGGCCATGACACTGGCAGTAATCAGCCTTGCAGGTTGTGGTCTGAAAGGACCGCTCTACTTCCCGCCGAAGGATCAGCCGAAGAAACAACAAGCCCCAACCGACCGCCAGAAAGCGGATGCCTCTAAAGCCGATGTCGGCGGGCTGGTTACCGGCAATTCAGGCGTAAAAGCGAACTAATCTGATGGCTTATCCGGCGGAGCAAAAAATGCAGTTCTCCAAAATGCACGGTCTCGGCAACGATTTTATGGTTGTGGATGCGGTGACACAAAACGTCTTCTTTTCGCCGGAATTGATCCGCCGGCTGGCCGATCGTCATCTGGGGATCGGTTTTGATCAACTGCTGATTGTTGAACCGCCTTACGATCCCGATCTCGATTTCCACTATCGCATTTTCAACGCTGACGGCAGTGAAGTCGCACAGTGCGGCAACGGTGCGCGCTGCTTTGCCCGCTTTGTTCAGCTGAAAGGGCTGACCAACAAAAGTGACATCCGGGTCAGTACGCAGAATGGCCGCATGGTGTTGACCGTCACGCCTGACGACCAGGTGCGCGTGAACATGGGCGAGCCAAACTTTGAGCCTCAGCAGGTGCCGTTCCGCGCCAACAAGGCCGAAAATCTCTATCTGCTGCGCGTGGCCGAACAGACGGTGATGCTGGGTGCGGTGTCGATGGGCAACCCGCACTGCGTTATCCAGGTCGAAAGTGTCAAAACCGCGCAGGTTGAACTGCTGGGTCCGATTCTGGAGAGTCATGAACGCTTCCCGGATCGCGTCAATGTCGGTTTTATGGAGATCATCAATCCCGAACATATCCGCCTGCGCGTCTACGAACGCGGAGCGGGTGAAACGCAGGCGTGCGGCAGCGGCGCCTGTGCTGCCGTTGCATGTGGCATTCAGCAGGGCATTCTGGCAGCCAAAGTGCGTGTCGACCTGCCTGGCGGAACGCTGCACATCACCTGGAAAGGCGCCGGTCAGCCGCTCTATATGACCGGGCCTGCGACACACGTCTACGATGGGTTTATTCATCTATGAAAAATATCGAAGAGCAGGCTGACAGTTCGGTTCTGCTGGACGATCAGGCCGTCAGTGATTATCTGCGGCAGAATCCCGATTTCTTTATCCGCAATGCCCGTGCAGTTGAACAGATGGCCGTGCCGCATCCGGTGCGTGGCAGCGTCTCGCTGGTCGAATGGCATATGGCGCGGCAACGCAACCATATTCAGCGGCTGGAAGAAGAGATCACGCTGCTGATGGAGCAGGCCAGCGCTAACCACGAACTGTTTGATCGTCTGCTGTCGCTGGAGAGCCATCTGGCCGCGGCTGACTCGCTGCAGGATATGCTCAACCGTCTGCATCGCTGGGCGCGTGAGCTGGGCCTGGCGGGTGCCAATGTGCGGCTGTTCAGTGATAAATGGCTGCTGGGCGCGCCCTCCGATTTCTTTCAGCTGAGCCTCTCGCGTCAGGCGTTTGAACCGCTGCGTATTCAGCGCTTCGGTAACCAGCATCACTATCTTGGCAACATTAATGGGCCGGAACTGCTGCTGCTGTTGCCGCAGGCCAAAGCGATCGGGTCGGTTGCCATGTCGCTAATGGGTGAGGAGGGCGATCTCGGCGTGCTGGTGTTCAGCAGTCGTGACAGCCAGCACTATCAATCGGGCATGGGGACACTGCTGTTGCAGCATCTGTCGCAGATGATGCCTGATCTGCTCTCCCGCTGGGTTGAACGCGCATGAGCAGCGCGCTGCAGGAGGCCGTCGACGGATTTCTGCGCTACCTGAAAGTGGAGCGCCAGCTCAGTCCGTTAACCCAGAGCAGCTATGCGCGACAGCTTGCCGCGCTGGTGGCGATTGCTGATGAGATGAAGCTCAGCAGCTGGGCACAGCTGGAACCGGCGCAGGTGCGCAGCATGGCGGCGCGCAGCCGTCGCGCCGGACTGGCCGCCAGCAGCCTCGCGCTGCGGCTCTCCGCCCTGCGCAGTTTTCTCGACTGGCAGGTGAGCCAGGGTTTGCTTTCTGCCAACCCGGCCAAAGGGGTGATGACGCCGCGTAAAGCGCGCCATCTGCCTAAAAACATTGATGTTGATGAAGTAAACCAGCTGCTGGAGATCGACCTTAGCGATCCGCTGGCGGTGCGCGATCGGGCGATGCTGGAAGTGATGTATGGCGGCGGTTTGCGTCTCTCTGAACTGGTGAATATGGATTGTCGCCACGTCGATCTCGATTCAGGCGAAGTGTGGGTAGTCGGTAAGGGCAGCAAAGAGCGCCGGATACCGATTGGTCGCACGGCGGTCGCCTGGATCCAGCACTGGCTGCCGCTGCGTGAAACCTTTGGCGGCCAGGATGATGCGCTGTTTCTTTCGACGCGCGGCAACCGCATCTCGCCACGCAACGTGCAGAAACGCTTTGCCGAATGGGGCATCCGACAGGGCGTGGCCAGCCATATCCATCCGCATAAGCTACGACACTCATTTGCCACGCATCTGCTGGAATCCAGTGGTGACCTGCGCGCCGTGCAGGAGTTGCTGGGCCATGCAAACCTGTCGACGACCCAGATCTATACCCATCTCGATTTCCAGCATCTGGCTTCGGTGTATGACGCTGCGCATCCCCGCGCCAAACGAGGAAAGAACGAATGAAGTTTTATCGTCCGCTGTCGGCCATAAAAGCCATGACCTTCGACCTTGATGACACTCTCTACGATAACTACCCGGTCATCCGTCGTACCACCCTGGAGTCCCATGCCGCGTTACAGGCTTTTCATCCGGCGCTGCGTGACTTCACGCCGCAGGATTATCAGCAGTTGCGCGATGAGCTGCTGCAGCGCGAACCTGATATCTATCATGATGTTTCGGAGTGGCGACGCCGTTCGGTTGAGCTGGCGATGCTGAATATCGGCCTCTCTGCCGCTGAAGCCTCCGCGGGTGCGGCAGAAGTGATGGCGGTCTTCCATCAGTGGCGGAGTCAGGTCGAGATGCCGGATGAGACGCACCAGACGCTGAAAGCCCTGGCGGAGAAAATCCCGCTGGTGGCGGTCACCAACGGCAACGCCTGCCCGGAGAAAATGGGCATTGCAGAATACTTCCGCTTCACGCTGCGGGCCGGGCCAGACGGGCGCGCCAAGCCGTGGCAGGATATGTATCAGCTTGCCGCGCAACGCCTTGATATCGCGCCACACCATATTCTGCACGTGGGTGATGACCTGACCACCGACGTGGCGGGCTCACTGCGCTGCGGGCTGCAGGCCTGCTGGATTAACCTGCGGCAGGGCAACCTGATGCATATCCCTGATGCGCGCCTGTTGCCGCACGTCGAAATTTCGCGGTTGGCATCACTCACCTCACTGCTATAATGGCTGTAAATTTATCCAGTCGTCTCCTCTTTTCTGTTTTGCCGCCGTCCCTTATCCGGCGTCTGTGGCGCCGCCTGACTGGCAGCGATAATGCCTTACGGCAGGCGGAATAATCAGTGTGACGACGGCGTTTTTTTCTTTGGTAATCGGTGCTTATGGACGTTTCTGAACTGCTCGATGGTTTGAATGACAATCAGCGCGCTGCCGTTGCGGCACCGCGCAGTAACCTGCTGGTGCTGGCAGGCGCGGGCAGTGGTAAAACGCGGGTGCTGGTGCATCGCATTGCCTGGCTGATGTCGGTGGAGAACTGCTCGCCCTATTCGATTATGGCGGTGACCTTTACCAACAAAGCGGCAGCGGAGATGCGTCACCGTATCGAGCATCTGATCGGCACCAGTCAGGGCGGAATGTGGATCGGAACCTTCCACGGTCTGGCGCACCGCTTACTGCGCGCCCACCATCTTGACGCCGGTCTGCCACAGGATTTTCAGATCCTCGACAGCGAAGATCAGCTACGTCTGCTCAAGCGCCTGATCAAATCAATGAACCTTGATGACAAACAGTGGCCTGCGCGTCAGGGCATGTGGTACATCAATGGCAAAAAAGATGAAGGCCTGCGACCAAAGCATATCGAAAGCTACGGCAATCCGATTGAGCAGACCTGGCTGCGCATCTATCAGGCCTATCAGGAAGCCTGTGATCGCGCCGGTTTAGTCGACTTTGCCGAGCTGTTGCTGCGCGCCCATGAGTTATGGCTCAACAAGCCACACATTCTTAATCACTACCGCGAACGCTTTACCAACGTGCTGGTGGATGAGTTCCAGGATACCAACAACATTCAGTATGCCTGGATTCGGATGCTGGCGGGCGACAGTGGCCGGGTGATCATCGTGGGCGATGATGACCAGTCGATCTACGGCTGGCGCGGCGCACAGGTCGAGAATATTCAGCGCTTTCTGCAGGATTTCCCCGGCGCGGAAACGATCCGTCTGGAGCAGAACTACCGCTCAACCAATAACATCCTGAAAGCCGCCAACGCCCTGATCGCTAACAACAATGGTCGCCTGGGTAAAGAGCTGTGGACCGAAGGCAGCGATGGCGAACCGATCTCGATCTACTGCGCCTTTAATGAGCTGGATGAAGCACGCTTCGTGGTTAACCGCATCAAAGTCTGGATGGAGAACGGCGGCGCGCTTAACGACTGCGCCATTCTCTATCGCAGCAACGCCCAGTCGCGTGTGCTGGAAGAGGCATTGCTGCAGAGCAGCATGCCGTACCGTATTTATGGCGGCATGCGCTTCTTCGAACGTCAGGAGATCAAAGATGCGCTCTCCTATCTGCGTCTGATGGCGAACCGCAATGACGACGCGGCATTTGAACGCGTGGTGAATACCCCGACGCGCGGCGTGGGCGATCGCACGCTCGACGTGGTGCGTCAGACGGCCCGTGAACGTCAGATGACGCTGTGGCAGGCAACGCGTGAACTGCTGCAAAGCCGTGCGCTGGCTGGCCGGGCCGCGTCTGCGCTGCAACGCTTCTGTGAACTGGTTGATTCACTGGCAACCGAAACCGCCGAGTTACCGCTGCATGTTCAGACTGACCGGGTCATCAAAGACTCTGGCCTGTGGCTGATGTATGAGCAGGAAAAAGGTGAGAAGGGTCAGGCGCGTATCGAAAACCTTGAGGAGCTGGTGACCGCTACGCGGCAGTTCAGCTATCAGGATGAAGATGAAGATCTGATGCCACTGCAGGCCTTTTTATCCCACGCCGCGCTGGAAGCGGGCGAAGGCCAGGCAGACAAATGGCAGGATGCGGTTCAGCTGATGACGCTCCACTCGGCAAAAGGGCTGGAGTTCAGCCAGGTGTTTATCGTCGGCATGGAAGAGGGCATGTTCCCGAGCCAGATGTCACTGGATGAGGGTGGCCGGCTGGAGGAGGAACGTCGTCTGGCTTATGTCGGCGTGACCCGTGCGATGCTCAAGCTGACGCTGACCTACGCCGAAACCCGCCGACTCTATGGTAAGGAAGTGTATCACCGGCCGTCCCGTTTTATCGGCGAACTGCCCGAAGCGTGCATAGAAGAAGTGCGTCTGCGCGCCAGCGTCAGCCGTCCGGTAAACCATCAGCGGATGGGTGCCCCGGTGACCAAAAATGACAGTGGATTCGCGCTGGGTCAGCGTGTTCATCATGCAAAATTTGGCGAAGGCACCATCATTAATCTGGAAGGCAGCGGCGAGCATAGCCGTCTTCAGGTGGCGTTTCAGGGGCAGGGAATCAAGTGGCTGGTGGCGGCTTACGCGAAGCTTGAAACGCTTTAGCGTGCGGTTGACGGCTTTTTCGTCTCAGCGTAACATGCGCCCACTATTATCATGAGAGGACAATGCCTTGGACACGCCCAGTCGATGCTGGCTCAATGACCTGGATTCCAGGAATAACATCTAAGGCTACCTCTTTACGCGGGTAGCCTTAGCGGTTATCAGCGACCTCCCTTTTTGATTCCGTCGCGAGTCAGCACTGATTTATCTCTGAAACTCTGTTTCCGTGTTCAGGCTGCCCGTTCCATGTTGAGGAACGGCGGACTGCCTTGTCCCATTTAGTCTGCAATGGGGAGTATTGCTATGCTGAGCGCATTTAAACTGGATCACAGCCGCCTGACGCGACTGGAGCTGGAAGACGAAAACGACAAACTGACGACCTCTGTCTGGGTCGATCTGATCGAGCCGGAAGAGGGCGAACGTGATCGCGTGCAATCTGAGCTAGGCCAGAGTCTGGCAACACGGCCTGAGCTGGAGGATATCGAGGCCTCGGCACGCTTCTTCGAAGATGAAGATGGTCTGCATATCCACTCCTTCTTCTTCTATGAAGATGCTGACGATCACGCCGGTAACTCCACCGTGGCGTTCACCATCCGTGAAGGTCGTCTCTACACGCTGCGCGAACGTGAGCTGCCTGCGTTCCGTCTCTATCGCATGCGCGCCCGTAATCAGACCCTGATCGACGGCAATGCCTTTGAGCTGCTGCTCGACCTGTTTGAAACCAAAATCGAGCAGCTGGCGGACGAAATCGAGAACATCTACAGCGCACTGGAGAAACTCAGCCGGGTGATCATGGAAGGTCAGCAGGGCGAAGAGTACGATCAGGCGCTGTCGCGATTAGCGGAACTGGAAGATATCGGCTGGAAGGTGCGTCTCTGTCTGATGGATACCCAGCGCGCCCTGAACTTCCTGGTACGCAAAGCACGTTTGCCGGGCAATCAGCTGGAGCAGGCGCGTGAAATTCTGCGCGATATCGAATCGCTGCTGCCGCATAACGAATCACTGTTCCAGAAGGTCAACTTCCTGATGCAGGCGGCGATGGGTTTCATCAACATCGAGCAGAACCGCATCATCAAGATCTTCTCGGTGGTCTCCGTGGTGTTTCTGCCGCCGACGCTGGTGGCCTCCAGCTATGGGATGAACTTTGAGTTTATGCCGGAACTGAAGTGGAGCTTTGGTTATCCGGCCGCGATCGGCCTGATGATTCTGGCCGGACTGGCGCCTTATCTCTATTTCAAGCGTAAAAACTGGCTTTAAAATAAGAACGGGCCATCTGAGATGGCCCGTTCTGCTGGCTCCTGTCCCCATTTCTGCGTAATCTTACCCTCCTGTTTTTACAAATTATTAACTTCTTATGGACGCTTTTTCGTTGCGCGCGCAGTGGACGCTGCTGCTGCTGATCTCGGTATTGCTTGGCGCGGTGCTGCACTATTTTCATGTGCCCGCTGCGCTGTTACTGGGACCGATGATTGTGGGTGTAGTGATGGGGCTGTCGGGTGCCACGCTGCGAATTGATAAACGGCTGTTCCTGCTCGCTCAGGCCGTACTGGGCTGCATGATTGCGCAGAGTCTGTCGCCTTCGATTCTGGCACCGCTGATTCAGGACTGGCCGATCGTGCTGACGGTGCTGCTGCTGACGCTGGCGGCCAGCGGCCTGTCAGGTTTTCTGCTGGTGCGCTTCAGTCATCTGCCTGGCCCGACCGGCGCATGGGGATCGTCGCCGGGCGGTGCATCGGCCATGGTGGCGATGGCGGGTGACTTTGGCGCTGACGTGCGGCTGGTCGCATTTATGCAATATCTGCGGGTGCTGTTTGTCGCCTCGGCGGCCGCACTGGTGGCGCGCATCGGGCTGGGTGATGAGGCGCACAGCGTCTCGCTGCTCTGGTTTCCACCGCTGAATCATGGCTTTGTTGTCACCCTGGTGGTGATGCTGACAGGCGCGTGGCTGGGCACACGACTGCGCATTCCTTCTGGCGCGCTGCTGCTGCCTGCGCTGGCGGGTGCGGCACTGCACAGTAGCGACATCGCGGTGTTACAGGTGCCGGAATGGCTGCTGGCCGTGGCCTATGCACTGATTGGCTGGAGCGTGGGATTACGTTTCACCCGCCCGATTTTTCTGCTGGCACTGCGCACGCTGCCGCAGATGCTGGCCTCGATCTTCGGGCTGATGCTGTTGTGTGGCGGGCTGGCGTGGATGCTGACGCGAATGCTGGATATCGATCTGATGACGGCCTATCTCGCCACCAGTCCAGGCGGGCTGGACACGGTGGCGATCATTGCGGCAGGAACCCAGGTCAACATGGCGTTTGTGATGGCGTTGCAGACGTTGCGTCTGTTTACCATCCTGCTGACCGGCCCGGCTTTAGCGCGCTTTATTTCACGCTATGCGCGAACGGGAACGGAATGAAAACGCCACCGCATCGCAGACAAATACCAGCAGCGCCAGCCAGATGAAGCCAAAGGTCACCATCTTGTCTGGCGTGATGGTCTCACCGTAAAACGCGACCGCCAGCACAAACATCAGCGTCGGGCCGAGATACTGAAAGAAGCCTACGGTGGAAAGTCGCAGACGGCTGCAGGCTGCCGCAAACAGCATCAGCGGAATGGTGGTTACAATGCCCGCCGCTATCAGCTTCAGGTTGAGACTCAGTGGGTTGGCGGATAAGTGGCTGGTGGCGCTGTCGGCAAAACCAAACAGGTAAATCGCCGCCAGTGGAAACAGCCACAGGGTTTCAATCAGCATGCCGCTCTGCGCATCGACCTGAATCTTTTTGCGCACCAGGCCATACAGGGCGAAGCTCAGCGCCAGGCCCAGCGCGATAATCGGTAACGAGCCAAACTGCCACAGCTGCACCAGCACACCGACGGTGGCCAGCAGCACGGCGAGCCACTGCAGACGGCGAAACCGTTCGCGCAAAAACAGCATGCCGAACACCACGTTGATCAGCGGGTTAATAAAGTAGCCCAGGCTGGCTTCCAGCATATGCTGATTGTTGACTGCCCAGATAAACAGCAGCCAGTTGCCGCCGATAGTCACGGCCGTCAGCGCCAGCAGCAGCACTTTTTTAGGCTGGCGCAACACGCTGCGAACGCCGGGCCAGCTGCGGCTCAGGGTAATCAGTAACAGCATAAACAGTGCAGACCAGATCACCCGGTGCGTCATGATTTCCGTGGCGGGAACCTGCTTTACCAGTTTGAAATAAGCGGGCGCAATGCCCCAGATAAAGTAAGCGCCCAGTGCAAAGCCAACGCCCTGTCGGGTTTGTTGCGTATCCATATGCGTTCCATTCAATGGCGTGGTTAGCCGATAAGATAGGTGGCGGTAGCCGTGGCGATATAATCGCCCTGTTGATTGTGCAGTTCCACGCGCGCCACGGCGACTTTGTTACCGGCGCGCAGCAGGCTGCTGGTGGCGGTGAAGCGTTCGCCGCGTCCGGGACGCAGATAGTCGACGCGCATATCAATGGTACCCATGCGTGACAGACGCTGGCGCAGATCCGCTTCGCTGATGCTTTCCTGACGGGTTAACGCATTACTGACGCAGACCATGCCCGCCGCCACATCCAGTACCGACGCGATAACGCCGCCGTGCAGAATCTGCTGCGCCTGGTTGCCCACCAGCATGGTTTTGTTATTGAAGCTGATCTCTGCGTAGTCTGCGTCAAGGCGCATCAGTTCCAGGCCCAGCGCCTGATTAAACGGCATGTGATAAACGAAAATTTCGCCGACCAGCTGGCGAGCGTCCTGCTGTGTCAGCACGGGTGATGACATGATGATGTGTCCTGAAAAAATCGGGCCAGAGGGGCGCGGAACATGAATGAGTTGTGTATTCTATGCCGCCTGCGAGGGTGTTTCCAGTTTAAGAAATCAGCACTCATGCTCACTGCCATTTGCGTGTAGAATGGCCTGCTTTTTACGACACCCTTTCAGTTACTTTGATACGCAGCTGCTCACCGGAGAATTTTATGCGTAAGCATCGCGCCTTGCTGGCGGCAATGTTGATATTTCCTGCGCTGGCGCAGGCGGATGAAGCCCATATTAAAGAGGTTCATGACGCGCCACAGGTTCAGGGCAGCATTATTGCTAACCTGCTGGAGAAGCATGATAACCCGTTTGTTCTCTATCCTTACGAGAACAACTATCTGCTTTATACCTATACCAGCGACCTCAATAAAGAGGCGATCTCCTCCTATAACTGGGGAGAGAATGCCCGCAAAGATGAAGTGAAATTCCAGCTCAGCCTGGCGTTTCCGCTGTGGCGCGGTATTCTGGGCGACAACTCGGTGCTGGCAGCCTCTTACACCCAGCGTTCCTGGTGGCAGCTGTCGAATAGCGCTGAGTCATCGCCATTCCGTGAGACCAACTATGAGCCGCAGATTTTCCTGGGCTGGGCGACCGACTATTCGCTGGCGGGCTGGACACTGCGTGATGTCGAAGTGGGTCTGAATCACCAATCCAATGGACGAAGCGATCCCACCTCGCGCAGCTGGAACCGCGTCTATGCGCGTCTGATGGCAGAGAATGGTAACTTCCTGGCGGAAATCAAACCCTGGTATCGTATCCCTGAAGGGGCGAACAGCGATGATAATCCCGATATCACCAAATACATGGGTTACTACCGCACCCGTCTGGGCTATAAGCTCGGCGACAATATCTTCAGCGTAGAGGGCAACTATAACTGGAACAGCGGTTATGGCGGCGCGACCCTGGGCTGGAGCTACCCTATCACTGAGCACGTTCGCTTCTATACTCAGGTGTTTAGCGGTTACGGTGAATCACTGATCGATTACAACCATCGCCAGACGCGTCTGGGTGTGGGTGTAACACTTAACGACTTGTTCTAATCCATAACGAAAGACAGGAATCGCGTGGCAACCTCGGCAGTTCTTAATCAGGAAGCGCTGGCGCAGCAGGTATTGCAGGATACCTTCGGCTACCAGCATTTTCGTCCCGGTCAGCAGACGATCATCAATGAGGCGCTGAGCGGGCGCGATTGTCTGGTGGTGATGCCCACCGGCGGTGGTAAATCGCTCTGTTATCAGATCCCTGCGCTGGTGCGCGAGGGGCTGACGCTGGTGGTGTCGCCGCTGATCTCGCTGATGAAAGATCAGGTCGATCAGCTGCTGGCGAACGGCGTGGCGGCGGCGTATCTCAACTCCACCATGACGCGCGATCAGCAGCAGACGGTGATGGCCGACTGCCGAACCGGTCGGGTTAAGCTGCTCTACATCGCCCCGGAACGTCTGATGATGGATAACTTCCTGGACAGTCTGGCGCACTGGCAACCGGCGATGCTGGCGGTGGATGAAGCGCACTGTATTTCCCAGTGGGGCCACGATTTCCGTCCGGAATATGGCGCACTCGGCAAGATGCGTCAGCGCTTCCCGGAATTACCGGTAATGGCGCTGACCGCGACCGCGGATGAAACCACCCGCAACGACATCGTTAACCTGCTGCATATGCAGGATCCGCTGATCCAGATCAGCAGCTTTGACCGCCCCAATATTCGCTACACGCTGGTGGAGAAATTTAAACCCACCGATCAGCTGCTGCGTTACGTTCAGGATCAGCGCGGCAAGTGCGGCATTATCTACTGCAACAGCCGGGCGAAGGTGGAAGACACCGCCGCGCGACTGCAAAGCCGGGGGTTCAGCGTCGGGGCATACCACGCCGGTATCGACAGCGAGCAGCGTGGCCGGGTGCAGGAAGCGTTTCAGCGTGACGATCTGCAAATCGTGGTGGCGACGGTGGCCTTTGGCATGGGCATCAACAAGCCCAACGTCCGTTTTGTGGTCCACTTCGATATCCCGCGCAACATCGAGTCCTATTATCAGGAAACCGGGCGAGCCGGACGTGATGGTCTGCCTGCCGAAGCGATGATGCTTTACGACCCGGCCGATATGGCCTGGCTGCGTAAATGTCTGGAAGAGAAAGTGCCCGGACCGCTGCAGGATATTGAGCGACACAAACTCAACGCCATGGGCGCGTTTGCTGAAGCGCAGACCTGCCGCCGTCTGGTATTGCTGAACTATTTTGGCGAGGGCCGCCAGCAGCCGTGCGATAACTGCGATATCTGTCTCGACCCACCTAAACGGTATGACGGCCTGGTTGAAGCGCAAAAAGCGCTCTCCGGCATCTACCGCGTGGGTCAGCGTTTTGGTATGGGCTATATCGTTGAGGTGCTGCGCGGGTCCAACAATCAGCGTATCCGAGAGCAGGGCCATGACAAACTGCCGGTCTATGGACTGGGCAAAGATCAGAGCCACGAACATTGGGTGAGCGTGTTACGTCAGCTAATCCATCTGGGGCTGGTGACGCAGAACATCGCTATGCATTCGGCTCTGCAGCTCACCGAAGCGGCGCGGCCGGTGCTGCGTGGTGAAGTGCCACTGATGCTGGCGGTGCCGCGTTTAATCACCGCAAAAACAAAAAGCAGCAGTCCGGCGAAGTTTCACGGTGGCAACTACGATCGCAAACTGTTCGCCAAGCTGCGTAAGCTGCGAAAAGCGATCGCCGATGAAGAGAATATTCCGCCTTACGTGGTGTTCAATGACGCCACACTGATAGAGATGGCAGAACAGATGCCGGTCAGCGCGTCCGAGATGCTCAGCGTCAACGGCGTGGGTCACCGCAAACTGGAGCGCTTTGGCAAACCTTTCCTGGTGATGATCAAAGAGCATCTTGATGATGAAGAGTAAAGGACACTGATTATGCTGATGTTATTCGCCACTGTGGCGCTGGTGCATCTGGTGGCGCTGATGAGCCCCGGCCCCGATTTCTTTTTCGTGTCACAGACTGCCGCCAGCCGCTCGCGCAAAGAGGCGATGATGGGTGTACTGGGCATTACGCTGGGCATTGTGGTCTGGGCGGGTGTGGCGCTGATGGGGCTGCATCTGATTCTGGAAAAAATGGCCTGGCTGCATCAGATCATCATGGTCGGCGGTGGACTTTATCTGTTGTGGATGGGCTGGCAGCTGATGTGCTCGGCACGTCAGCGTCATAAACAGCCGCAGCAGGATGAGCCGGTGGTTGCGTTGCCGAAACGCGGCATGAGCTTTCTCAAAGGCCTGCTGACGAACCTGTCGAATCCTAAAGCCATTATCTACTTCGGCAGCGTCTTCTCGCTATTTGTTGGCGACGATGTCGGTTCGGCGGAGCGCTGGGGTCTGTTCCTGCTGATTGTCGGTGAAACTTTTGCCTGGTTTACCCTGGTGGCGGCGATTTTTGCGCTGCCGTGGATCCGCGCCAAGTATCAGCGACTGGCGAAATGGGTCGATGGCATGGCCGGCGTACTGTTTGCCGGTTTTGGTATCCACCTGATTCTTTCGCGTTAAACACCGTTTCAGCCCTTATGCCGGCGTGCGCGTTGCGCCTCCGGCAGAAACCTCCCTTGCTGTCGCTTCCTCCAGAGAGTTTGCTTGTGTGACGGATGTCACATTCCAGGGCTCAGGGAGTTTTGCTGTTGCAACCGCAGATAAATCGTCACTCTTTATTAATCATTCATATCCATATCTCCATTAAAGTCGGGAAGCAGGCGCAACGTTTATGGAGAGGATGATGAGAGTGAAGTTCATATTACTGGTGTTGATGACGGCCTGTATCAGCGCCTGCGCCTCGCCGGATGCCGCCCGCAACCCTGCGCCAGAGCCGGGCCAGACCGATGAGGTCACCTCGATCCTGATGCAGACGCTGCCCGATGTCGATCAGACGCAGGGCGAAAGGATTAGCCGGATCTCTGCGACGTTTCTCGGGACACCCTATGAAGCGGATACGCTGATCGGTTCTCCCACGCGTCCGGAAGCGCTGGTGATCAATTTCAACGGTGTGGATTGTTACACGCTGCTTGATTACGTGCAGGCGCTGAGCCGCAGCCACGATCGTGCCAGCTTTGAGGCTAACCTGATTCGGACCCGCTACGCTGGCGGTGAGGTCAGCTACCGGAATCGTCGCCACTTTTTTTCCGACTGGTTTGCCGATAGCCCGCGCAATGCCGATGACGTGACCCGCACTCTTAGCCCGGATACGGTGACGGTGGTGAAGCACCTGAATCGTCAGGCCAGCGGAGCAGAACAGGTGCCCGGTCTGGGTGTGATTGCACGTCCTGTCACTTACATTCCGGCCCGGGCGATCACACCGCAGGTGCTGAACCAGATTCAGACCGGCGATTACGTGGGGGTTTACGCCACCAGTCAGAGCCTGGATGTTACGCATGTGGGGATTGCTGTCCGGCATGATGGCCGCTTGTGGTTCAGGAACGCCTCTTCGCTGGCCGTTAATCGAAAAGTTGTCGATGCGCCGTTCAGGGAATATATGCGTTCGAAGCCGGGCATCATTGTGTTGCGTGCGGTTCCACTGACAGCGCCGTAGCGGGGCCAGGGAAGAAGGGATAATCTTTCGCGCCGAATTCGGCGCGTCAGACGTTAAGCGATTTTTCTGGCGCTGGCCAGCAGCGCGCCTACTGCCATAAACAGCCCGCCAAAAATGCGGTTCATTAACTTCATCTGTTTTGGTCCCTTAATCCAGCCCGCAATCCGCGTTGCCAGCGTGGCGTAGCCAATCATCACGATGATATCGACCACAACGGTGGTGACGCCCAGCACCAGATACTGCATAAATAGCGGCTGATGCGGCTGAATAAATTGCGGGAACAGGGCGGCGAGAAAGACGATACTTTTCGGGTTGGTCAGGTTAACCAGCACGGCGCGTTTGAACAGGCGACGACGCGGCATCGCTCTGGCGACTGCATCCAGATCAATGCCACCCGCTGAGCGCCACTGCTGAATACCCAGCCAGACCAGATAGGCCGCACCGGCCCATTTCAGAATCTCAAACGCCAGCAGCGACTGAGAAAACAGCGCGCCCAGACCGATGCCGACCAGCACGATATGCAGCGCCAGGCCGACCTGCAAACCGGAGATAGAGGCCACCGTGCCGCGATAGCCGTGGCTGATACCGGTACTCATGGTGTTGATTGCGCCGGAACCGGGCGACAGGCTGAGAATTGTAGTGGTAAGCAGATAGGTCAGCCACCATTCGATGGTCATGGGTCAGGCTCTCTTTAGTAGCGGAATTGTGACACAATACGCCAGAAATAAGCGCGGCGCTACGGCCTGCGCATGGCATTCAGGACTCTTTATCCGGTCATCAGGAGGGCGAATGAATCAACACAAAGCCAGCTGGCTGCGACGAGAAAAAGCCTTTGCTGCCTTCGCTACCGGGCCACTGCTCGATTTCTGGCACAGCCGCGAAGAGCTTGAGTTTACCGGCGTGGGTAATCTGACGCTGCGCTACGTCCGCTTCACATCACCGCAACACAAGCGTGTGATCCTGATTGTGCCGGGACGCATCGAGAGTTACATAAAATATCCTGAGCTGGCGTACGATCTGTTTCACTGCGGATTTGATGTGGTGATCCTTGACCATCGCGGTCAGGGGCGTTCCGATCGCCTGCTGGAAGATTCACACCGCGGTCACGTGGCGGAATTTACCCATTATGTCGACGACCTTGAAACGCTCTATCTGAAAGAGATTATCAGCGGTCACTACCAGCAGCGCTATGCGCTGGCTCACTCCATGGGCGGCGCAATCTTAACGCTGTTTCTGGCGCGTCAGCCGCAGGCGTTTCATGCGGTCGCGCTGGTGGCGCCGATGTTTGGCATTGCTTTACCGTTGCCCTCTTTTCTGGCCCATCGGATCCTGGACTGGGCGGAGAAGCGTCCGGCGATGCGCGATGGCTATGCGCTCGGCACCGGCCGCTGGCGTGCGCATCCGTTTGGCATTAACCGGCTGACGCACAGCACCGAGCGTTACCGGCGAAATCTGCGCTTTTATGCGGACGATCCGGCGATTCGCGTTGGCGGGCCAACCTACCATTGGGTACGTGAAGGCATCCATGCAGGTCGCAACATCATCAGTCAGGTCGATAAGATCACCACACCACTGCTACTGTTACAGGCCAGCGATGATCGGGTGGTCGACAATCGTTCGCAGGACCTTTTTTGTGCCGCGATGGCAGCGGCGGGTCATCCGTGTGAGGGCAATAAGCCACGGGTGATCGACGGTGCGCGTCATGAGATCCTGTTTGAAAAGGATGAGATGCGCGCCGAAGCACTCAATGCAGTGGTCGACTTCTTTTCCTCGCACCACTGACGTTATTTATCCGACCGGTTAAGGCCGGCAGAACCAGATACCCGAGGTTTTCATGTATCACATCGTTGCATCCGATCTGGATGGCACGCTGCTTTCTCCCGAACATCGTCTGACCCCTTTTGCGCGTGAAACGCTGCAGCAGCTGGTCGCGAAAGATATTCACTTTATATTCGCCACCGGCCGTCATCATATCGATGTCGGACAGATGCGCGACAGCCTGGCGATTCCGGCCTATATGATCACCTCAAACGGCGCGCGCGTGCACAACGCAGAGGGCGAACTGGTGTTCAGTCATAATCTGGATGAGGATATCGCCAGCGATCTGTTTGGCCTGCAATATCATCACAGCGATATCCTGACCCACGTTTACCGCGACGATGAGTGGTTTGTCAGCCGCTCAAGCCCGGCTGAGCAGGACTATTTCCGCGAGTCGGTGTTCAACTATCAGGTCTATGAGCCGGGTCTGCTGCCAACCGATAATATCAGCAAGGTCTTTTTCACCTGCGAAAATCCCGAGCATCTGATCCCGATGGAACAGGCGATTGAAGCGCGCTGGGGCGATCGGGTTAACGTCAGTTTCTCACTGCCTACCTGTCTGGAAGTGATGGCGGGCGGCGTGTCGAAAGGGCATGCGCTGGAAGCGGTCGCGAAAACGCTGGGCCATTCACTGGAAAGCTGTATCGCCTTTGGCGACGGCATGAACGATGTGGAGATGCTGAGCATGGCGGGTAAGGGCTTTATCATGCAGAACGCCCATCAGCGGTTGAAAGATACGCTGCCGGAGCTGGATGTGATCGGTTCAAATGCCGATGATGCCGTGCCGCAGACGCTGCGCACGCTCTATCTTGCTTAAGCCGCCAGCGTAAAAAAGGGCCGGATATCCAGCCCTTTTTTTATTGCCGTCAGGCAGGGGTCTTTTTGTGTTTGTGTTCGCTGACCATGGTCAGTAACAGCAGGATAACCGCCAGCACACAGCCAGCAATCATCACCATGAAGCCGCCGTCCCAGCCGAAGTAATCGACGGTGTAACCGACAATGGCGCTGGCCGCCACCGATCCACCCAGATAGCCGAACAGGCCGGTGAAGCCCGCCGCCGTCCCCGCCGCTTTTTTCGGGGCCAGCTCCAGCGCGTGCAGACCAATCAGCATCACCGGACCGTAGATCAGGAAGCCAATCACAATCATGCAGGCCATATCGACGCCAGGATTGCCCGCCGGGTTAAGCCAGTAGATCACGGTCGCGATGGTTACCAGCGTCATAAAGAACACCCCGGTCGCACCGCGATTACCGCGGAACACTTTGTCCGACATCCAGCCGCACAGCAGCGTTCCGGGGATCCCCGCATACTCATACAGGAAGTAAGCCCACGACGATTTATCCAGCGTGAAGTGTTTTACTTCTCTGAGATAGGTCGGCGACCAGTCGAGAATGCCGTAGCGCAGCAGATAAACAAACACGTTGGCCAGCGCGATGTACCACAGCAGCTTGTTCGGCAGCACATATTTCATGAAGATCTGTTTAGCCGTCAGCTCCTCTTCGTGGCTGGCATCATAGTCGGGCGGATAGTCGTTTTTGTACTCTTCAATCGGTGGCAGACCACAGGATTGCGGCGTATCACGCATCAGCGCAAAGGCCAGAATCGCAATGGCGATGGCGCCAAACGCCGGCATATAGAGTGCCGCTTTCCAGTCGTTGAACCACGCCATACCGAGCAGGAACAGCAGAGGCGGAATACCGCCGCCGACATTATGGGCGCAGTTCCAGACCGAAACGATCCTGCCGCGCTCTTTCTGCGACCACCAGTGAACCATGGTACGTCCACAAGGTGGCCAGCCCATGCCCTGGAACCAGCCGCAGATAAACAGCAGCACGAACATCACCATAATGCTGGAGGTGGCCCAGGGAACGAATCCCATGATCAGCATCACTGTCGCAGCCAGAATCAGGCCTGCCGGTAAGAAGACGCGCGGGTTTGAGCGGTCAGAGACCGATCCCATGATGAATTTTGAAAAGCCGTAGGCGATGGATATGCCGGATAAGGCAAAACCGAGATCGCCACGTGAAAAACCCTGCTCTACCAGGTAGGGCATGGCGAGTGCGAAGTTTTTTCTGACCAGATAGTAGGCGGCGTAACCAAAGAAGATCCCGATGAAAATTTGCCAGCGCAGACGACGGTAGAGCGGATCAACGTGATCCTCCGCCACCTGCGGCTGACGTGGTGCAGGTTTAAAAATGCTCAGCATCAGTGAGGCCCTCCAGGGCACATTATGGTTTTTAATTCCCAGCAGGTTGGGGCAGGAAAAGAGCAGAAGAAAATGGACGCAGAATGTTCCATTTCGCGCAAAGAATAGTGTTAGTTGCGCAACGTTACTGTGATGAATGACACATTTGTTACACTTTTATTACATTCTGGAGCGGAAGTGATCATGCGATGGATCATTTCGCGCATTTTATCTGGCTGAAAGATCTTTATGCAGACAGTTATGTCAGGAAGCGAAAGCCCTTTTCCGATGGCTATTCTGATCGCCTGGTTTGTAATCAGATGTCAACCAGATTTCACAGCCTGATGGCAGCACATTGTTTACACTGACGGCCTGTTAATTTCGGGGTCGTCACCGTGTTTTTATTGATTATTACCACCATTCTGTGGGCCTTTTCGTTCAGTCTGATTGGCGAATACCTTGCCGGGCAGGTGGACAGCTGGTTCTCTGTACTGATGCGACTGGCGCTGGCTGCGCTGGTATTTTTACCTTTCCTGCGCTGGCGTGGTCATCGCCCTTCAACGCTGTTGCTTTACATGCTGGTCGGGATGCTGCAGCTGGGCGTGATGTATCTGCTGAGTTTCGAAGCCTATCTCTACCTTAGCGTGTCGGAATTCCTGCTGTTCACGGTGATGACGCCGCTTTATGTGACGCTGATTTACGATCTGATCAGCCGTCGTCCACTGCGCATGGGTTATATCTTCAGTGCACTGCTGGCTGTGGCAGGTGCGGCCATTATTCGCTATGACAAAGTCAGCGATCATTTCTGGTTTGGTCTGCTGTTAGTGCAACTGGCAAATATCTGCTTTGCGGCGGGAATGGTGGGCTATAAGCGTCTGCAGGAGACCCGCCCGATGCCGCAGCACACGGCCTTCTCCTGGTTCTATCTGGGTGCGGTGTTGATTGCGGTGATCGCCTGGTGTGCCTGGGGCAATCCGCAGAAGTTGCCGACCACCTCATTGCAGTGGGGCATTCTGGTCTGGCTGGGCATTGCGGCTTCCGGTCTCGGCTATTTTATGTGGAATTATGGTGCGACCCAGGTCGATGCCGGCACGCTGGGCATTATGAATAACATGCACGTTCCTGCCGGGCTGCTGGTGAATCTGGCTATCTGGCAGGAGAAACCGCACTGGCCAAGCTTTATAGCGGGCGCAATGGTGATCCTCGCCTCGCTGTGGGTGCATAAGCGCTGGGTGGTGGGGCGCGGTGACCGATCATAAACAGGGCTGTTGCATGGGAGCGGCCTCCCGGGCTGGCGCGTCCGATCGCGAAGGAATCTCACATCCCTGTGGATCGGCCGGGCCATCCCTGGCCCGGACGCTTCGCTCTTCAGACGCGCCAGCCCTGGAGACTTAACAGCATCATCGCAGTTGAACCAGGGGCTCAGAGCGAATATGAAGGAGGGGATGGAGCGCTGAAACGTAGAGCATTCGCGATGGAGCTGGCGTGTGCGATCGCGAAGGAATCTTCCAGGATGGTCCAGAAATGCTCCCGGCGCTTTTTTCCCCTGCGACGAAGGCTCTACCGATGACCCGCTTTCACTCCCCAGGGCTGGCCTGGTGTTGCTAATTAAAAAGCCATGAAGAAGCTTAAGGGAAGAGGTGGCGCAACTGAGGAGCAAAGCGTCCGAGCCAGGGATGGCGAGGCCGTGCTGCATGGATGCAGGCTTTCTTTGCGATCAGATGCGCCACTTCTGACCACGCAGGTACCCGAAGCGATCAGCCACAGACGTTAAGCAGGCTTTTCACTCTTAGGACGCTGAATCATCGCCAGCCCTTTCAGGAAGTTACGCAGAATCTGATCGCCGCATTCGCGATAGTTCTTATGATCAGGTTTGCGGAAAATCGCACCAATCTCAGCCTGTGAAACGGTAAAATTCACGCGTTTCAGTACATCAGGAATGTCGGTGGTTTTCAGATCAAAAGCGATACGCAGCTTTCTCATGAAGATGTTATTGGTCATCTTGCGCTCAATCGACGGCGCGGGCGCATCTTCACTTTTGCCGCGACGGTAGAAGATCAGGCCATTCAGGAAATAACCCATCAGCACATCGGGGCAGGGACGGAACGCAGCATCGTCATCTTTTTTCAGCCACGCCTGAATATCCGCCAGCGGCACGTCACATTGCGCCAGCGCAAAAATCTCCACCATTTTGGCATCGCTCAGGTTGAGCATATAGCGCACGCTGCGCAGAATATCATTGTTAGTCATGGTGAAATCTTCTCGTGGTCAGTCGACAGGCTGCGCATTATAGGGGATTTTGCCCGCCTTCGCGCAGGTTTGTGCCCGCCAGATTATCGCTGCAACACCGCACCGGGCAGCGCGGCGTCGCGCACAAAAGGCAGATGCTCACAGGCGTGCTGACGGGCAAAGCGGATAAACGCTTCCAGCACCGGCTGACGTTGCTCCCCTTCGCGCACGGCCGCATAAAGACGGCTCCACAGGCCATCGCCCAGCGTGCGGGTGACCACCAGACCCTGCTTCTCAAAACTCTCCACCACCCAGTGCGGCAGCGCGGCAATCCCCATACGTGCCGAGACCATCTGAATCATCAGCAGGGTGTTATCCACACTTTTCAGTGCCGGACTGACGCCTGCGGGCTGCAGGAAGTGACGCCAGATATCCAGACGCTGACGCTGCACCGGATAGATCATCAACACCTCATCGGCTAGATCTTCCGGCGAAATCTGCTCAACCTGCGCCAGCGGGTGATCCGTTGCCAGCACCAGCCGCACTTCATAATCAAACATCGGGGAGTAGAACAGACCCGAGCGCGCCAGGATATCGGAGGTCAGCACCACATCCAGCTCACCCTGTTGCAGGGCGGGTTGAGGATCAAAGGTCACGCCCGATTTGAAATCCATCACCACCTGCGGCCAGCTCTGGCGGAATTTATCCAGCGCGGGAGTCAGCCACTGGATGCAGCTATGACACTCTATCGCCACCCGCAGCGTGGTCTGATGCGGCTCATGGCAGGCCTGCAATGCCTGCTGAATCTGCGGCAGCACCTGCTCTGCCAGCTGCAGCAGAATATCGCCCTGCGGCGTAAAGCGCAGCGGCTGACTTTTACGCACGAACAGGCGGAATCCCAGCCGCTGCTCCAGATCGCTGAACTGATGAGACAACGCCGATTGCGTCTGATGAAGCTGGGCCGCCGCCGCCGCCAGCGAGCCCGTATTGCGCAGAGCCTGAAGCGTCCGCAGGTGCTTGAGTTCGATCATGAGAGTCCTTCACATCGAAAATGAACATATTGCGCTTGAGCAATATACAGTACCCGCAGAGTATAGCAGTGTAAACATCTGGACGGCTAAACATCTTTGGCTGCCCATTTCAGCCAAAGTGAAAGATTATCTGGAGAACAGCACATGACTATCCTGAACCATACCCTCGGCTTTCCCCGTATTGGCCTGCGCCGTGAACTGAAAAAAGCGCTGGAGAGTTACTGGGCTGGCGACAGCACGCAGCAGGCATTACTGGCGACGGGCCGTGAGCTGCGTGCACGACACTGGCAACAACAGAAAGAGGCGGGCGTCGATCTGCTGCCGGTCGGCGATTTCGCCTGGTATGACCATGTGCTGACCACCAGCCTGATGCTGGGTAACGTGCCCGCGCGTCATCAGAACAAAGCCGGCACCGTAGACCTCGACACCCTGTTCCGCCTGGGACGCGGTCGTGCGCCGACCGGTGAGCCTGCGGCGGCGGCAGAAATGACCAAATGGTTTAACACCAACTATCACTACATGGTGCCAGAATTTACCCAGGGTCAGACGTTTAAACTGACCTGGACCCAACTGCTGGACGAGGTGGATGAGGCACTGGCGCTGGGACACAACATCAAGCCAGTGCTGCTGGGGCCGGTGACGTATCTGTGGCTGGGTAAAGTGAAGGGTGAGCCGTTTGAACGTCTGTCGCTGCTGGAGGGAATTCTGCCGGTCTATCAGCAGGTGCTGGCGGAACTGGCTAAGCGCGGCATCGAATGGGTACAGATTGATGAACCCGCTCTGGCACTGGAGCTGCCGCAGACGTGGCGCGAAGCCTTCCAGCCGGCGTATGACGCACTGCAGGGTCACAGCAAACTGCTGCTGACCACCTATTTTGACAGCATCGGCCAGAACATTGATGTGATTCGTGCGCTGCCGGTGCAGGGGCTGCATGTCGATCTGGTCCATGGTCGTGATGATATTCAGCAACTGAATCAGCAACTGCCCGCCAGCTGGCTGCTGTCGCTCGGCGTGATCAACGGACGCAACGTCTGGCGCGCCGATCTGAGCCGCTGGTTCAGCCGCTTGCAACCGCTGACCAGAGCGCGTGAACAGGTGTGGATCGGCTCCTCCTGCTCGCTGCTGCACAGCCCTATCGACCTGAGCGTCGAGACCCGTCTGGATGATGAAGTCAAAAGCTGGTTCGCCTTTGCGCTGCAGAAATGTGCCGAGCTATCACTGCTGAGTCAGGCACTCAACAACAACGATGCGACGGCGCTGGAAGCCTGGAGCGCACCGGTACACGCCCGCGCTCACTCCCGCCGCGTGCATAATGCGGCGGTGGGCCAGCGTATTAAGGCCATTACCCCACAGCACAGTGAACGCCAGAGCGCTTATCCGGTGCGGGCGGTCCTGCAGCGTCAGCGTTTCAATCTGCCAGCCTGGCCTACCACCACCATCGGCTCTTTTCCGCAGACCACTGAAATTCGCGGCCTGCGCCTCGACTTTAAACAGGGCCGGCTCGACAGCAACCATTACCGCACCGGCATCGCGGAGCACATTAAGCAGGCGATTCTCGAACAGGAGCGGCTGGGGCTGGATGTGCTGGTTCACGGTGAAGCGGAACGTAACGACATGGTTGAGTACTTCGGCGAACATCTGGAGGGGTTTGTCTTTACACAGAATGGCTGGGTTCAGAGCTACGGTTCACGCTGTGTGAAACCGCCTGTCATCATCGGCGATGTCAGTCGTCCGGAGGCGATCACCGTTGAGTGGGCCAGATATGCCCAGTCGCTGACCAACAAGCCGGTAAAAGGGATGCTGACCGGTCCGGTAACCATCCTCTGCTGGTCATTCCCGCGTGAAGATGTGTCACGCGAAACCATCGCGAAACAGATCGCGCTGGCGCTGCGTGATGAAGTCGAAGACCTGGAGAATGCCGGCATCGGGATTATCCAGATTGATGAGCCTGCGCTGCGTGAAGGTCTGCCACTGCATCAGTCAGAGTGGGCCGCCTACCTGAACTGGGCGGTGGAGGCCTTCCGACTGAATGCGGCGGTGGCGCGGGATGAAACCCAGATTCACACCCATATGTGTTACTGCGAGTTCAACGACATCATGGACGCTATCGCGGCGCTGGATGCCGATGTGATCACCATCGAAACCTCGCGATCTGACATGGACCTGCTGGAGGCGTTTGAAAACTTCGACTACCCGAATGAAATCGGCCCCGGCGTCTACGACATCCATTCGCCTAACGTCCCCAGCGTGGAGTGGATAGAAGCACTGTTGCTTAAGGCGGCGAAACGTATTCCGGAAGCGCGTCTGTGGGTGAACCCGGACTGCGGTTTGAAAACACGGGGCTGGACGGAAACGCGTCAGGCGCTGGCGAACATGGTGACGGCAGCGAAGAAATTGCGTGGAGAAACGGCGTAGGGAATCGGGTCTGGTGGACGAAAAAATCAGGGGCGCATAAGCGCCCCTTTTTTATTTACTGCGATGCAACACCATACTGCCTGAACCAGGCCAGCATCCGCTGCCAGCCATCATTGGCAGATTCAGCATGGTAGCTTGCACGATAGTCAGCATTAAAGGCATGACCCGCTTCGGGATAGACGATGATCTCTGCGGTTGCATTGGCGGCATGCAGTGCCTGACGCATCTGCTCGACGCTCTCCAGCGGGATACCCTCATCCTGGCCACCATACAAACCTAATACTGGCGCATTCAGATCGACCGCAATATCAATAGGATGCTTCTGCTGCTTCAGCGTGCGCTCACCGGTCAGTCGTCCATACCACGCCACGGCGGCGCGCAGTTGCGGGTTATGCGCGGCGTAGAGCCAGCTGATTCGGCCACCCCAGCAAAAACCGGTGATGCCCATGCGACGAATATCGCCGCCGTTGCGTGCGGCCCAGTTGGCTGCATGATCGAGATCGGCCAGCACCTGGCTGTCAGGCACTTTGCTGACCAGCTCGCTGAACAGCGTGGGGATATCGTTATACTCAGCGGGATCGCCCTCGCGGAAATAGAGCTCAGGCGCAATCGCCAGATAGCCTTCCAGCGCCAGGCGGCGGCAGATATCCCGGATGTGTTCATGCACACCAAAGATCTCCTGCACGACCAGCACGACAGGCCATGGGCCTTCCGCTGACTGGGGTTTTGCAAAGAATGCCGGCATGTTTTCGCCCTGACTGGGCACTGAGGTTTCACCCGCCTGAATCGCCGGGCTATCGGTAATGATGGTGGTGGAGGCGGTGGGCTGCACGGCAGGGGCAAAGCCGCCCGTCGCCGGTTTTTGTGCCATATTATCACTGGGTTTCATTATTCTCTCCGTGCAAGCATTTGCGCAATCACGTAACTATAGCCTGGCCGGAAAGCGTATGCGCCAGGTGTCGGGTCACAGAATCAGCAGCGAATAAAATCATCCTCCTCTTTAACATTGCGCTGACCCTGACACAGCCCCACCGAGAGCTATCCGCACCAGGAAGATGCTATTGTGTGATTGTTGTCACAATTTATCTTTCGGGAAATGTAACTTTCATTTTTTTAAGTGAATTTTGTCACATATTTATTGGGCGTGCTGGCGTAGAGTGGCGCGCTACCTTCCCTTAACAGGAGTCTGAAAATGACACAGTCTGACGTTTTCCATCTTGGCCTGACCAAAGCCGATCTGCAGGGCGCCACCCTGGCGATTGTGCCGGGCGATCCGGAGCGCGTGAAGAAAATTGCCGGACTGATGGAAGATGCCACGCATCTCGCCTCACACCGTGAATTTACCTCCTGGCTGGCAAAAATTGATGGTAAGCCGGTCGTGGTCTGCTCAACCGGCATTGGCGGTCCGTCGACCTCGATTGCGGTCGAAGAGCTGGCACAGCTTGGCGTACGTACCTTCCTGCGTGTCGGTACCACGGGCGCTATCCAGCCGCATATCAATGTCGGCGATGTGCTGGTGACCACCGCATCCGTTCGCCTGGACGGGGCCAGCCTGCATTTTGCGCCGATGGAGTTTCCGGCAGTGGCTGATTTCGCCTGCACCACCGCGCTGGTTGCCGCCGCAGAAGCCTGTGGCGCGAAAACGCATATCGGCATCACCGCCTCTTCTGACACCTTCTATCCGGGTCAGGAGCGCTACGACACCGTCTCGGGCCGCGTAGTCAGTCGCTTCAGGGGATCGATGAAAGAGTGGCAGGATATGGGCGTTCTCAACTATGAGATGGAATCCGCTACACTGTTAACCATGTGCGCCAGCCAGGGTCTGCGAGCCGGCATGGTGGCGGGCGTGATTGTGAACCGCACTCAGAAAGAGATCCCGGATGCGGTCACCATGAAACAGACAGAAAGTGACGCAGTGAAGATTGTGGTCGAAGCGGCGCGTCGCTTACTATAACGACCGCGTCTGGCAGCAGGTTTTTTGTCCAGACTCAAAACCTGCGGCCGGTAGTTAACGGCGCGTAATATCAGTGAAACCTGAGAGTTTTTATGCGCAATACTATTCCCGTCCGACGTCCTGCCCCTGGTGCTAATCCGGCCGCACTCAAAGCCATGCTGGAACGCAGTGCCGAACGTTTCCGTGCCGCCATGCAACAGGGCGACTATGCGCTGGCCGCTCAATGCTGTGAAGAGGTATTGCGCACGATGCCCAATCAGATGCAGGTGCTGAGCGACTACGCGCTCTGCCTGCTGCGTCTGGGTCAGTACAATAAATCGTACAAAATCTACCAGAAGATTTATCAGTCGCCGCCCGCGGTGCAGGCTACCGCCTCCGAAACCTGGCTGGATGGCCTGACCGAAGTGTGTGGCTGGCTGGATAAAAAGGATGAGGTGGCGCGTCATGGGCTGGCCTCGCTGATGCGCTCTGATGCGCGTTTCAGTCAGGGGCAGCGCGCCACGTTTCCCGCTCCGCAACCGGAGCCTGTCGATCTCACTCATCCGCACCAGAATGTCATCGCTTTCTGCCTCTATGGCGATCAGCCGCGCTACTGTGAAACCTTAATCAAAAACGTTGAAGTGGCGCCTGAGCTCTATCCCGGCTGGGTCTGCCGCATCTACCTCGATGACAGCGTGCCGCAGCATGTCTGGCAGCGCCTTGACCAGCCGCACGTCCAGCTGATCGATATGTCCCACGAGAAAACGCTGTTTCCGACCCTGTGGCGTTTCCTGGTGATGGACGATCCTGGCGTGAAGCGTTTTATCGTGCGTGATGCCGACTCGCTGCTCTCGGAGCGCGAAGCGGCGGCGGTTAACGCCTGGCTGGCGTCGCCTTACTGGTTCCACCATATGCGTGACTACTTCTCCCATACTGAGCTGCTGCTGGCAGGGATGTGGGGCGGCTGTCACGGCGTCTTCCGGGATGTGGAACAGGCGATGCGCGATTTCATTGCGCAGTATCAGGGCAGCCAGCGCTTCACCGATCAATATTTCCTCAAGGTGGCGTTGTGGCCGACGGTGCGTGAAAGCCTCCTGAGCCACGATGCGCTGTTTCATTTTCATCAGGCCCAGCCGTGGCCTGACCATGCCCCCGTGCGCTGGCAGACGCCGCATTTCCATGTGGGCAGCAATGCCGGTTTTGCCAGTATGACCGGCAAATCCAGCGCCGCTGAGGGAAGCAGACAGCGCGTCGCGATCACCTCGGGCGGGACAACCTGGCACTATCTGGCGCAGGTTAAAAAGGGTGAATGGCTATTGCCCATGCCGTTTTTTCTGATTGATGAGTGGCAGGCTGGCAAGCTCACGGTGGTGGCGCTGTAAGGCGCTGAATCCTGCTAAAATTATCTGGACATTCATACAGTGCGACTCTACCTTTCCCTCAGCAGCCTGAGTCGCGGGGGAAATCATGGATCAGCACATCATTATCAGCGCCTGTCTGGCGCTTGCCGGGTTAGGGATTGGCTGGATGCTGGCACAGTTACGTGCCGGCCATCAGGTCGCCAGTTTCCAGACCGAGCGCCGTCTGCAGGAAGAGGCGCAACAGCGTCAGCAGCAGCAAATCGAACAGCTTCAGCAGCAGACGCAGCAGCGTGAGCAGGAGCTTCGTCAGCTGCACGGCGCGCTGAGCGGCGCCAATGAGCGACTGCAACAGCTTGATTACTGGCGTAATGAAAGTGAGCAGCTTAATCGTGAACTGCGCAATCAGCTGGAGGTCAACAGCGCACAGGAAGCGGAGCTGCGTGAGGTGACCATTCGCCTTGAAGAGACCCGTTTCGCCGCAGAAGAGAAACAGCGCCTGCTGACCAACAGCGAACAACGCCTTAGCGCCCAGTTTGAAAACCTCGCCAACCGTATTTTCGAAAACAGCGGCCGTCGCGTCGATGAACAGAACCGGCAAAGTCTGGACGGGCTGATTGGTCCGTTGCGTGAACAGCTTGATGGCTTCCGTCGTCAGGTTCATGAAAGCTTTGGCGCAGAAGCGCGTGAGCGACATACCCTGACCCATGAAATCCGGCAGTTACAGCAGCTGAATGCGCAGATGGCGCAGGAGGCGCTTAACCTGACCAAAGCGCTGAAGGGCGATAATAAAATCCAGGGTAACTGGGGTGAAGTGGTGCTGAGCCGGGTACTGGAAGCTTCCGGACTGCGTGAAGGCTACGAATATGAAACCCAGGTGAGCATTCAGTCAGAACAGCAGGGCAGGATGCAGCCGGATGTGATTGTGCGCCTGCCGCAGGGCAAAGATGTGGTGGTGGACGCCAAAATGACGCTGGTGGCCTATGAGCGCTACTTCAATGCGGATGATGAGATCGAACGAGAGCAGGCTATTCAGGAACATGTCGCTGCCATGCGGGCGCACATCCGCCTGCTGGGACGAAAAGATTATCAACAATTGCCCGGCTTACGATCGCTGGATTATGTGCTGATGTTTATCCCGGTGGAGCCCGCCTTTTTGCTGGCCATTGACCGCCAGCCTGAGCTGATTGGTGAGGCGCTGCAGCAGAACATCATGCTGGTCAGCCCCACCACGCTGCTGGTGGCGTTGCGTACCATTAATAATCTGTGGCGCTATGAGCATCAGAGCCGCAATGCGCAGCGTATTGCCGATCGGGCAACGCGGCTCTATGACAAGATGCGGCTGTTTGTCGATGACATGAGCGGCATTGGTCACAGCCTGGATAAAGCACAGAACAGCTATCGCGAGGCGATGAAAAAGCTGTCGGAAGGGCGCGGCAATCTGATTGCGCAGACTGAAGGATTTCGAGCGCTGGGCGTGGAGATCAAACGACCAATCAATCCTCAGCTGGCCGAACGTGCCATGCCGGAAAACCGGGCGGCTGATGATGCAGATGATGACAGTGATGCGGATGAGAGTGAGATGCATGTGAGGCGCCTCCACGAATAGTATGGGCGCAGCGTGCCTGACTTCCGTGACTCTGATACACTTCGGGAAGTATTGTTTGTGGAGCAGGTAAAACCGATGGCAGATGAATCACAGCAGGAAACTACCCATTTTGGCTTTCAGACGGTCGCCAAAAGCGAAAAAGCTGACAAAGTCGCGGACGTGTTTCACTCCGTAGCGGCAAAATATGACCTGATGAACGATTTGATGTCGTTTGGCGTCCATCGTATCTGGAAGCGTTTTACCATTGACAGCAGCGGCGTACGTCGCGGTCAGCGCGTGTTAGATCTGGCGGGGGGTACCGGCGATCTGACGGCTAAATTTTCTCGCCTGGTGGGCGAAACGGGTCAGGTGGTACTGGCCGATATCAACAGTTCCATGCTGAAGATGGGCCGCGAAAAGCTGCGCAATCAGGGCGTGGTCGGCAACGTGAGTTACGTACAGGCCAATGCCGAAGCCCTGCCTTTCCCCGATAACTATTTCGACTGCATTACCATCTCTTTTGGCCTGCGTAACGTTACGGAAAAAGAGAAGGCGCTGGCCTCTATGTTCCGGGTACTCAAGCCGGGCGGACGCCTGCTGGTGCTGGAGTTCTCTAAACCCGTTCTGGATCCGCTGAGCAAAGCGTATGACGCCTACTCGTTCCACATTCTGCCGCGTATCGGACAGCTGGTGGCGCAGGATGCAGAGAGCTATCGCTATCTGGCCGAATCGATCCGCATGCATCCCGATCAGGAGACCCTGAAAGCGATGATGAACGATGTTGGTTTTGAAAATACCACTTACTCCAATATGACCGGCGGCATTGTGGCGCTGCATCGTGGATTTAAGTTCTGAGTGAGATGGTAATGAACCTGACGCCCTTGATTACCGCGGGCCTGGAAACGGCGCTGAACCGTATTCTCTATCGCGATCGTGGCCTGAAACCGGCGCGGCAACGCCTGAATGGCAAAGTGCTGACGCTGCGCCTGAATGAGTTCTCTCATCCGCTGGTGCTGGTCTTCAGTGAACAGCAGGTCGATGTGTTAGCTGACTGGCAGGATCGCAGTGACTGCACGGTGATCACCTCGCTGAAAACCCTGCCGAAGCTGCGCGATCGCCAGCAGCTGACGCCGCTGATCCGTAGCGGTGAACTGCAGGTTGAAGGTGACCTGCAGGTGGTGCAGCAGTTCTCTGCGCTGATGGATCTGGCTGAGCTGGATCCGGCAGAATATCTGGCTCCCTGGGTCGGCGATATCGCCGCACAGGGGATCAGCCAGCGCTCACAACAGGCATTACGCTTTTTCAAAGGTGAAGTGCAGCGTCGCCAGGATTATCTCGGACAGGCCATAACCGAAGAGTGGCGTGTTGCGCCTGGCTCGCTGGAATTAGCCTGGTTTTCTGAGGAGGTCGACGCGATGGAACGTTCGCTTGAGGCGCTTGATGCGCGTCTGGCGCAGCTGGAGGCAAAATGAGTTTTGGAGAGATCCGCCGCTTATATCTGATCATGAAGGTGTTTCTGACCTATGGCCTTGATGAACTGATTCCTCAGACACGCCTCACTTTCCTGTTTCGCCTGTGGCGTCGCTCTGTTTTCTGGATCCCTAATCTGCATCAGCATGAACCGATCGGCGCACGTATGCGCATGGCGATGGAGCAGCTGGGTCCGGTCTGGATCAAGTTTGGCCAGATGCTGTCGACCCGTCGTGATCTCTTCCCGCCGCTGATTGCCGATCAACTGGCGATCCTGCAGGACCGTGTTGCGCCGTTCGATGGCGTCAAAGCCAAAGCGCAGATTGAAGCTTCAATGGGCGCGCCGATTGAAACCTGGTTTGATGATTTTGATATCAAGCCACTGGCTTCGGCATCCATTGCGCAGGTGCACACCGCCACGCTGAAATCAACTGGCAAGAAAGTGGTGATCAAAGTGATTCGCCCCGATATTTTGCCGGTGATTCGGGCGGACATGAAGCTGATCTATCGCCTGGCCCGCTGGGTCCCGCGCCTGTTGCCGGATGGCCGTCGTCTGCGTCCGGTCGAGGTGGTGCGCGATTATGAGAAAACCCTGCTTGATGAGCTGAATCTGTTACGTGAAGCGGCCAACGCCATTCAGTTGCGCCGGAATTTTGAAGATAGCCGCATGCTCTATGTGCCGGAAGTCTATTCCGACTACTGCAGCGAAACCATGATGGTGATGGAGCGCATCTACGGCATTCCGATTTCAGACGTAGCCACGCTGGAGCGTCATGGCGTTAATATGAAGCTGCTGGCAGAACGTGGCGTGCAGGTCTTCTTCACCCAGGTCTTCCGCGACAGCTTCTTCCATGCGGATATGCATCCTGGCAATATTTTTGTCAGCTATGAACATCCGGAAGATCCACAATATATCGGCATCGACTGCGGTATCGTGGGTTCACTGAACAAAGAAGATAAGCGCTATCTGGCTGAAAACTTTATCGCCTTCTTCAACCGTGACTACCGTAAGGTCGCGGAGTTGCACGTTGACTCAGGCTGGGTGCCGCCCGATACCAACGTAGAAGATTTCGAGTTTGCGATTCGCACGGTCTGCGAGCCGATTTTTGAAAAACCGCTGGCTGAAATCTCCTTTGGGCATGTGCTGCTGAACCTGTTCAACACCGCACGCCGCTTTAATATGGAAGTGCAGCCGCAGCTGGTCCTGCTGCAAAAAACGCTGCTCTATGTTGAAGGCATCGGCCGTCAGCTCTATCCGCAGCTCGACCTGTGGAAGACAGCCAAGCCCTTCCTGGAAGAGTGGATCAAAGATCAGGTGGGATTACCGGCTATTATCCGTGCGGTAAAAGAGAAAGCGCCATTCTGGGCTGAGAAGCTCCCTGAGCTGCCGGAGCTGTTTTACGACAGCATGCGCCAGCACAAACTTTTGCGGCACAGCGTCGATAAATTAGTGGGCGATATGAATGCGCAGCGCGTCCGGCACCATCAGGCGCGTTACCTGTTCGGCGTCGGTGCAACGTTGCTGTTAAGCGGAACGGCTGTGCTGCTCACCCGACCGGATTGGGACTTTTTCCCGGCGGTTTTGATGGCCGCAGGAATTGTCTCCTGGTTAATCGGCTGGCGTAAGACAAACTGATTGTCACGTCCGTCTAAAAAAAGGTAATGTCGCTGGCTCAGGCCCGGTTGAAAAGGGCACTCTGTGGTGCATTACCTCATCGTTTTCACAGAATATTAGAGGCTATCTCATGGGCGGTATCAGTATCTGGCAATTGTTAATCATTGCCGTGATTGTTGTACTTCTGTTCGGTACCAACAAATTACGTAATCTGGGTTCAGATTTGGGTTCTTCGATTCGTGGCTTCAAAAAAGCCATGGGTGACGAGGACGACAAAAAGGATCAACCGAAAGAGCAGGACGCTGACTTCGCTGCCAAAACGCTGGCGGACAAACAGCAAACTTCGGCTAACAAAGAAGAAGCCAAGAACGACAAGCAGGTGTAAACCGTGTTTGATATTGGTTTTAGTGAACTGGTATTGGTGTTCGTGATCGGGCTGATTGTACTCGGCCCGCAACGTTTACCGGTTGCGGTGAAAACCGTGGTCGGCTGGATCAGGGCGATTCGTTCGCTGGCAGCCAATGTACAACATGAACTGGCGCAGGAGCTCAAGCTGCAGGAGTTGCAGGAGAGCCTGAAAAAGGTGGAAGAAGCGGGCCGTGGCACGCTCTCACCTGAGCTGAAAGAGTCGATGGAAGAGCTGCGTAAAACTGCGGATTCAATGAAACGCTCGGTCAGTCAGAGCATCGACATTGAAAAAGAGGAAGACGAGGCAAACACCATCCATTCGGCTCAGCACAGGCCCGCGCCTGCTCCGGCTGAGCCTTCGGCGACACCGGCTACAGCAGAACATCAGGCCAGTGCCCCGGCACAGACACCGTCTGCGGTTTCAGACTCAGCCCCGGCGGTGCAGCCCTCTGCCGCACCTTCTGCCGTCGCCACTGCTCCTGCACCGGCTTCTTCAGCGGTTTCATCAGGTCCGGCGGTGCAATCCTCTGCCGCACCAACCGCTGTTGCCAGCGCACCGGCACAGGCACCCACTGGCGACGTCGCCAGGCCGGCCGATCCTGCGCGTCAGTCCGCTACCCCCTCTTCTGCAAGTGATGAACGATAATGGCCGTTGAAGATACCCAACCGCTCATCAGTCATCTGATTGAGCTGCGTAAGCGACTACTGAACTGCATCATCGCCGTATTAGGGATTTTCCTGGTGCTGGTTTATTTCGCCAACGACATCTACCAGCTGGTTGCGGCACCGCTAATCAGCCAGATGCCGGTGGGCTCCAGCATGATCGCGACCGATGTGGCCTCACCGTTTTTCACCCCGATTAAGCTGACCATTATAGTGTCGGTGTTTCTTGCGGTGCCGGTGATCCTCTATCAGGTCTGGGCATTTGTCGCCCCGGCGCTTTACCGTCATGAGCGCAGGCTGGTTATGCCGCTGCTGTTTTCCAGCACCTTCCTGTTCTACTTCGGCGTGGCCTTTGCCTATTTCGTGGTCTTCCCGCTGGCATTTGGTTTTTTCACCAAGACAGCGCCGATCGGCGTGACTGTAGCAACGGATATCTCCAAATACCTCGATTTTGTCATGACGCTGTTTATGGCATTTGGCGTGGCGTTTGAGGTGCCGGTGGCGATTGTGTTGCTGTGCTGGACCGGTATCACCAGCCCGGAAGAGTTGAAGAAGAAACGTCCCTATATTCTGGTGGGCGCCTTCGTGGTCGGGATGTTGCTCACACCGCCGGATGTTTTTTCCCAAACTTTGCTCGCTATTCCGATGTACTGCCTGTTTGAAGTCGGCGTATTCTTTTCCCGTTACTATGTGGGTAAAGGCCGCCGGTTACAGGATGAAGAAGAGAATACCGACTCCTGATGCGGACAGCTTTACCCGCACTGGCGGGAAGCGATCAATCCAAACCGCCCTGATGGGCGGTTTTTGTTTATAAACTGTGGGAAAAATTATGTTTGATATCGGTGTAAACCTGACCAGCACGCAATTCGCCTCCGACCGGCAAAAGGTGGTTAAACGCGCGCGTGATGCGGGCGTCACCGGCATGCTTATTACCGGCACTAACGCGCTGGAGAGCCAGCAGGCTCAGCGACTGGCTGAAGATCAAGCGGGCTTCTGTTGGTCTACCGCGGGCGTCCATCCTCATCATGCCAGCGAATGGTCAACGGAAATTGCCAGCACCCTGCGTCGCCTGGCTGAAAAACCGGAAGTGGTTGCCATCGGTGAATGCGGACTCGATTTCAATCGCAATCTGTCGGCTCATGAGCAGCAGGAGTATGCGTTTGATGCGCAGCTGGCTCTGGCGGCAGAACTCAATATGCCGGTCTTTCTGCACTGCCGCGAAGCCCATGCGCGTTTCGCCGCAGTGCTGGCGCCCTGGCTGCCAAAACTGCCTGGCGCGGTAATCCACTGCTTTACCGGCACGCGTGATGAACTGGAAGCCTGTCTGGGCATGGGATTATCGGTAGGGATTACGGGCTGGGTATGCGATGAGCGCCGTGGTCTGGAGTTGCGCGAGCTGCTGCCACTGATTCCGGCCGATCGCCTGCTGCTGGAAACGGATGCCCCATATCTGCTGCCGCGCGACATGCGTCCACGCCCGACTTCGCGCCGTAATGAACCCTGCTTTTTACCGCATATTGTGCACCAGGTGGCGACATGGCGTGGTGAGAGTGCTGAGGAACTGGCGACCCGCATCGACCATAATGCGCGGACGTTATTCAGACTGGCTTAAATCTTGCGGAACTGCTTGTTGTCGACGCTGCGCATCACCTGCTTGTTCAGCAAATTAAGCAACAGAATTGAGCGCGTTTCACCATCCGGCTCGGCAAAGATAGCGCGCAGCCCTTCAAACGTCCCGTCGGTGATGACCACTTCATCACCGCTTTGCGGCGTTTCAGGGTCAAGCAGGATTTGCGGGACGTCTGTTTCCAGCGCTTCAATCACGGCTGAAGGCACGGTCGCGGGCGTCGTGCCAAAGCGCACGAAGTGGCTGACGCCACGGGTGCTGCTGATCGTCGTGGTGTGAATGGCTTCCGGATCAAACTCGATAAACAGATAATTCGGGAACAGTGGCTCACTCACGGTGGTGCGTTTACCGCGCACGATCTTTTCCAGAGCGATCATCGGGCTGAGGCAATGCACTTCCTGCCGCTCCAGATGCTCCTTCGCGCGCAGTAGCTGTCCACGTTTGCAATAGAGTAAGTACCAGGATTCCATAACTGCTCCCATTGAATGGACGCTAAGAATAGCAAACCTGCTGCCAGAGTTATAGCGCAGGGGCAGGGTAAAGCGTCCCGCAAAGAAAATAAACTGAGACTTTTCTTAAGATGCCCGATGGCAGTAGAAAAGGTGACTGAAAATTGACGTCTGCTATTGCTCTGTATCAGACTCAATGTCCATCACATCTGCAAAAGGATCCTCTGATGGAACTCTTTCTGTTGAGCAACGGCAAGCTGGCGGATGATGCGCCGCTGCTGGGCTATGCGCAGCCGCAGCTGCACGCCATGATCGCCCGACGCGCTATCCGCTCGGCGGTACTGATCCCCTATGCGATTATTCGTGGCGATCAGCAGCAACGCGCCGCCGAACTCAGTGCCTCACTGGGCATTCAGGTTGAGCGGGTTCAGGCATTCGCCTCACCGGCTGAAGCGATTGCGCAGGCAGAGCTGATTTTAGTCAGCGGCGGCAACACGTGGTTCCTGAATCAGATGCTGCATGAGCAGGGTCTGATCGGGGCGATTCAGCGCGCGGTGCGGGAGCGGCAGGTACCTTATGTCGGCTGGAGCGCAGGCTGCAACGTGGCGACGCCCTCAATCCGTACCACGAACGATATGCCGGTGCGCAGCAGCGTGGTGCTGCCTGCGCTGGGACTCTTTCCGGTGCAGATTAATCCCCACTATCTGGATGCCAGCGTCAGCAGTCATATGGGCGAAACCCGTGACGAACGGCTGGCAGAGTTCTGTGCAGTTAATCCGACTGAGTCGGTGATTGCACTGCGTGAAGGCAGTTTTCTGCACGTTCACGACAATCAGCTGCGCTATCACAGCGTGCGAAACGAAGATTTTAAACTGTTTCGCCACGGCGAGCCGATTCAGGGGTATCACGATGCCCGCGCGTTACAACCGCTGGTTCCCTTTCAGTGCGTATGACGCTGCCATATAAACCTCAGCATAACCGCTTAATCAGACCTATAATGGCCGATTCACTCTGGCCGGAAAGCTAAAGCCGCATGAAATATCACGATTTAAGAGACTTTCTCGCGCTGCTCGAACAGCGCGGTGAGCTAAAGCGCATTACCCAGTCGATCGATCCTGAACTGGAAATGACCGAAATCGCCGACCGCACTCTGCGTGCCGGTGGCCCGGCTCTGCTGTTTGAAAACCCGAAAGGGTACGACATGCCGGTGCTGTGCAATCTGTTCGGCACACCAAAGCGTGTGGCAATGGGCATGGGCCAGGAAGAGGTCAGCGCACTGCGTGAAGTGGGTAAACTGCTGGCCTTCCTGAAAGAGCCGGAGCCGCCAAAAGGCTTCCGCGATCTGTTCGATAAGATGCCGCAGTTTAAGCAGGTCCTGAACATGCCGACCAAACGCCTGCGCAATGCACCCTGTCAGGAAGAGGTGTTCAGCGGCGATGAAGTCGATCTGACGCGGATTCCGGTGATGAAGTGCTGGCCGGGCGATGCGGCACCGCTGATTACCTGGGGGCTGACCGTGACGCGCGGCCCGCACAAAGAGCGGCAGAATCTTGGGATCTACCGGCAGCAGGTGATCGGCAAAAATCGTCTGATCATGCGCTGGCTGTCGCACCGTGGCGGTGCGCTCGATTATCTGGAGTGGACGAAAGCGCATCCGGGTGAGCGTTTTCCGGTCTCGGTGGCGCTGGGTGCCGATCCCGCCACTATCCTTGGGGCCGTAACGCCGGTGCCTGATACGCTGTCAGAATATGCGTTTGCCGGTTTACTGCGCGGCAATAAAACCGAAGTAGTGAAATGCCTCTCGAACGATCTCGAAGTTCCCGCCAGTGCGGAAATCGTGCTGGAAGGGTATATCGAAGCGGGCGATATGGCGCCGGAAGGACCTTACGGCGACCACACCGGCTACTACAATGAAGTAGATAGCTTCCCGGTGTTTACCGTTACGCATATTACGCAGCGCCATAAGCCTATCTATCACTCCACCTATACCGGCCGTCCGCCAGATGAACCTGCGGTGCTGGGTGTGGCGCTGAATGAAGTGCTGGTGCCGATTCTGGTGAAGCAGTTCCCGGAGATCGTGGACTTCTATCTGCCGCCAGAAGGATGTTCATACCGGCTGGCGGTCGTGACGATTAAAAAGCAGTACGCGGGGCATGCCAAACGTGTCATGTTTGGCGTCTGGTCGTTTCTGCGGCAGTTCATGTACACCAAATTTGTTATTGTGTGTGACGATGACGTTAATGCGCGTGACTGGAACGACGTGATCTGGGCGATCACTACGCGTATGGATCCGGCCCGCGATACGGTATTAGTGGAAAATACCCCAATCGATTATCTCGATTTCGCTTCGCCCGTTTCCGGGCTGGGATCGAAGATGGGGATGGATGCGACCAATAAGTGGCCAGGTGAAACGCAGCGCGAATGGGGTACACCTATCGTCAAAGATCCTGCGGTCACCGCGCGCATTGATGCTATCTGGGATGAGCTAGGTATTTTTGATCAGCCGCCACAGCGTTGATGGCGAGCACAACCATAAAGACGACCCGACAGAGGGAACGCATGACAACGTTAAGCTGTAAAGTAACTTCGGTTGAGGCGATTACCGACACGGTCTATCGCGTTCGCCTGATCCCTGAAGCGGAATTCAGTTTTCGCGCGGGACAGTATCTGATGGTGGTGATGGACGAGCGTGACAAGCGTCCGTTCTCACTGGCCTCAACGCCGATGGAAAAAGATATCATTGAGCTGCATATCGGCGCGTCCGATCTGAACCTCTATGCCATGGCCGTCATGGATCGCATCCGTAACGATCGCCAGATCACGGTTGATATGCCGCACGGCGATGCCTGGCTGCGTGAAGAGAGCAGCAAGCCGCTGATCCTGATTGCAGGCGGCACCGGTTTCTCCTATGCCCGTTCGATTCTGCTCACTGCACTGGCGGAACAGCCAGAGCGCGATATCGCCATTTACTGGGGCGGACGTGAGCTCAAGCATCTGTACGATCTGGAAGAGCTGGATGCGCTGGCGGTGAAGCACCCGAACCTGAAGGTGATCCCGGTTGTCGAGCAACCTGAAGCGGGCTGGCAGGGCCGTTCAGGCACGGTACTGACGGCAGTAATGCAGGATTTCAGTACGCTGAGCGAGCATGAGATCTACATCGCCGGACGTTTTGAGATGGCGAAGATTGCCCGCGATCGTTTCTGTGCCGAGCGTAGCGCAGTGGAGTCACAGATGTATGGCGATGCGTTTGCCTTTATCTGATTCCCTGTAGCAGCCTGTAGCAGACAGAAAAAACCCGCCGGTTTACGGCGGGTAAATCTGACAAAGTAAGACTCAACGTATTACAGACGCTCGAATACGGTCGCAATGCCCTGACCCAGTCCGATACACATGGTGGCGAGGCCAAAACGGGCATCGCGTCGCTCCATAATATTCAGCAATGTCGTGCTGATGCGTGCGCCGGAGCAGCCCAGCGGATGGCCTAACGCAATCGCGCCGCCATTCAGATTGACCTTATCATCCATCCGTTCCAGCAAACCTAGGTCCTTGATGCAGGGCAGCGTCTGCGCGGCAAAGGCTTCGTTCAGCTCAAACACATCGATATCACTGACGCTCAGTCCCGCCCGTTTCAATGCCAGTTTGCTGGCCGGTACCGGTCCATAACCCATAATCGAAGGATCACAGCCCACCACCGCCATGCTGCGGATGCGCGCGCGCGGTGTCAGCCCCAGTTCACGGGCGCGTGATTCACTCATGACCAGCATGGCGGCCGCGCCATCTGACAACGCCGACGATGTACCCGCCGTGACGGTGCCGTTAACCGGATCGAAGGCGGGTTTGAGTGCCGCCAGTCCTTCGGCGCTGGTCTCCTCGCGAATCACCTCATCGAAGTCATAGCGTTTAAGAATGCCGTCGCTGTCGTGACCATAGGTGGCGACAATCTCTGTTGCAAAGTCCCCACGCTGGGTGGCCTGCCAGGCCCGCTGGTGTGAACGCAGGGCAAATGCATCCTGCTGCTCACGGCTGATATGATGCATCCGTGCCAGCATTTCAGCCGTTAAGCCCATCATGCCTGCTGCTTTTGCCACAGTACGGCCCAGACCGGGATGAAAGTCGACGCCGTGATTCATCGGCACATGTCCCATATGCTCCACGCCACCGATCAGACAGCATTGCGCATCACCGACCATAATGGCGCGGGCCGCATCATGCAGCGCCTGCATTGAAGAGCCACACAGTCGGTTGACGGTGGTGGCCGGCACTGAATGCGGGATTTCGGCCAGCAGCGCGGCGTTACGCGCGATATTAAATCCCTGTTCCAGCGTCTGCTGTACGCAGCCCCAGACGATATCGTCCAGTGATGTCGGGTTCACCGCCGGGTTGCGGCTCAGGAGTTCGCGCATCAGGTGCGCAGAGAGATCTTCAGCGCGCACGTGACGAAAGGCGCCGCCTTTTGAACGTCCCATTGGCGTGCGCACCGCATCAATAATCACCACATTTTCCATCTTTTTGCCCTCAGGCGCTTTTCAGCGCGGCTTCATCAATCGGTTTGGCGGCGGGATACCAGCTTTCATGCTGATGGGCTTTCTGCACCAGCAGCGCAGGCAGGGCATATAAGCCTCCGAGCGCGCTATAACGCCGGGCCTGATCCACCACATTGCTGTTGCCCAGGGTATCGAGATAGCGGAAAGCGCCGCCACGGAAAGGCGGGAAGCCGAGACCATAGACCAGCGCCATATCCGCTTCAGCTGGCGAGGCGATAATCTTCTCTTCCAGACAGCGCACTACTTCATTCAGCATTGGCAGCATCATGCGATTCAGGATCTCTTCGTCGCTGAAGACCCGCTTAGGCTGGCAGACCTGCTCCAGCAGCGTATCCACTTCGGTATCAGCCACTTTTGTCAGCTTGCCCTTTTTATCTTCTTCCCAGCGCCAGAAGCCTTTGCCATTTTTCTGGCCAAAACGACCGGCATCAAACAGCAGATCGATCGCATCACGATAGTCATGCTTCATACGATCCGGGAAACCGTCAGCCATGACGCTTTGCGCGTGGTGCGCGGTATCGATGCCGACCACATCCAGCAGCCATGAGGGGCCCATCGGCCAGCCAAACTGTTTTTCCATCACTTTATCAATCTGACGGAAATCGGCGCCGTCGCGCAGCAGCAGGCTGAAAGCGGCGAAGTAGGGGAACAGCACCCGGTTAACAAAGAAGCCCGGACAGTCATTCACTACGATCGGGGTTTTGCCCATTTTGCTGGCCCAGGCCACCACTTTGCTCAGGGTCGCTTCACTGGTTTTCTCGCCACGAACCACCTCTACCAGCGGCATACGCGGTACCGGATTGAAGAAGTGCATGCCGCAGAAGTTTTCCGGACGCTGCAGCGCCTGCGCCAGCTGGCTGATGGGAATGGTCGAGGTATTGGAGGCCAGAATCGCATCTTCACGCAGATGCTGTTCGGTTTCCGCCAGCACTTTTGCCTTGATCAGCGGATTCTCTACCACCGCTTCAACCACCACATCAGCCTGTTCAAAACCGGCGTAATCCAGCGTGGGCTGGATAGTGGCGATCACACTGGCGAGTTTGTTGCCGTCGATTTTGCCGCGTTCCAGCAGCTTATTGAGCAGCTTGCTGGCTTCGTTCATCCCCAGCGTTAACGCCTGTGGATTAATATCTTTCATTCTGACCGGCACGCCTTTCCACGCAGACTGGTAGCTGATGCCGCCACCCATGATGCCTGCGCCCAGTACCGCTGCCTGAGCGGGTGCGCCGCTTTCGCTGCCGCGCTTTTTCGCCAGACCTTTCACGTACTGGTCGTTGAGGAAGATGCCGACCAGCGCGCGTGCTTCATCAGACTGGGCCAGCGGCACAAACGCTGCGGTTTCAAGCTTCAGCGCGTCATCGCGGCCAAGGCTGGCTGCAGCTTCAATGGTTTTTACCGCCATCAGCGGAGCGGGATAATGCTTGCCTGCGGTTTGCAGCACCATGGCTTTCGCGATAGTGAAGCTCATGGCCGCTTCAATCGGGCTGAATTTCAGCGGAGCCAGCTTAGGGGCCCGGCGGGCGCGCCAGCTGCCATCAGTGGCAGCGGCCTTAAGCATAGTGATTCCCGCCTCACGCAGTTTCTCGCGAGACACCACCGCATCGACCAGACCGAGTTTAAGAGCGGCATTGCCATCGACATCTTTTCCCGCCGCAATAATTTCCAGCGCACTGTCGGCGCCCAGCAGGCGCGGCAATCGCACGCTGCCGCCAAATCCCGGCATGATGCCGAGTTTGGTTTCCGGCAGGCCAATACGGGCGTCCGCAGTAGCGATACGCAGATCGGTTGCCAGTACGCATTCACATCCGCCGCCCAGTGCATAGCCGTCAATGGCGGCCAGAGTCGGTACCGGCAAATCTTCCAGACGATTGAAGATGCTGTTGGCGTAACTCAGCCACTGGCTCAGTTTTTCGGTGGGTGCATCAAACAGTGAAAGGAACTCGGTGATATCTGCCCCTACAATAAAGGCAGGTTTAGCGGAGCTCAGCAGCAGGCCGCCCAGTTCTGGCTGCTGCTCCAGCACAGCTATTGCCTCGCCCAGGCTGGCGACAGTTTGCGTATCGAGCTTGTTGACCGAGCCCGTAGCGTCAAAAACCAGCTCGGCGATGCCATCGTCCAGCCAGTGAAGAGTAAGGTTAGCGCCTTGGTAGAGCATGTGCGTCTCCTGAAACCGCGAAAAGTGATCTGGTCATACCAGATGATCGTGAGTGTGGGAGCGATGTTAATTTTTTGCAAACTGGTCTTTGCTTATTTGCTAACAAGATCACAGCTGCGCCGACTTCGGCATCTGCGCAAGGGGTATGCTAAACTGCGGCCATTTCGCGACACTGGAGAGACGTCAATGGATTCACTGAAGACCTTGTATCACGCGCACATCGCCACGTTGCAACAACGGGCGCAGCAGGTGCTGGCACGCAATAAACTGGATGCGATGTTGATCCATTCCGGTGAGTTGTTGACGGTGTTTCTGGATGATCACACTTATCCGTTTAAGGTGAATCCGCAGTTCAAGGCCTGGGTGCCGGTGACGCAGGTGCCCAACTGCTGGCTCTGGATTGATGGGGTGAACAAACCGAAACTCTGGTTCTACTCTCCGGTGGATTACTGGCATAACGTTGAACCGTTGCCGGATAGCTTCTGGACCGGGGATGTCGACGTTATCGGCCTGAAAAATGCGGATGAGATAGCGCAGTTGCTGCCTGCACAGCGTGATAACGTCGCCTATATCGGCCCGGTTAACGCGCGTGCGTCTCAGCTCGGCATCGCCTCTGGCAATATTAATCCCAAAGCGGTAATCGACTTCCTGCACTTCCATCGCAGCATCAAAACTGATTATGAACTCGCCTGTCTGCGCCAGGCGCAGAAGCTGGCGGTTGCCGGTCATCGCGCGGCGAAAGAGGCGTTCTCGGCGGGCTTAAGTGAGTTCGATATCAATCAGGCGTATCTGACCGCTACCGGTCATCGCGACACCGATGTACCTTACGGCAATATCATTGCGCTGAATGAGCACGCTGCGGTGCTGCACTACACCCGGCTGGATCATCAGCCACCGGCGAAACGCCATAGCTTTTTGATTGATGCGGGTGCCGAGTATCTTGGCTATGCCGCTGATTTGACCCGCAGCTATGCGGCGCAGAGCAGTTCGCTCTATGCCAGAATGGTTGAGGCGATGAACACTGAAGAGCTGGCCCTGATAGCCACGCTGAAACCGGGCGTACGCTACACCGATTACCACCTTCAGATGCATCAGCGTATTGCGAAGATGTTGCTGAAGTTTGAGCTGGTTCAGGGAATCAGCGAAGAAGCGCTGGTGGCTGAAGATCTGACCGGTCCGTTTATGCCACATGGCCTGGGGCATCCGCTGGGTCTGCAGGTCCATGACGTTGCCGGTTTTATGCAGGATGAGCAGGGCACCCATCTCGCCGCGCCAGCGCAATATCCTTATCTTCGCTGCACCCGCGTGCTGCAACCGGGCATGGTATTAACCATTGAGCCGGGCTTCTATATTATTGATTCGTTACTGAAGCCGCTGCGTGAAGGTCGTTTCAGTCAGCACTTTAACTGGCAGGTCATTGATGCGCTTCGGCCTTATGGCGGGATTCGTATCGAGGATAACGTGGTGATCCATGCGCATCGCGTTGAGAACATGACCCGCGATCTGCATCTGGCCTGATGGAGGCCTTTGATATTCCCGCTGTGCCAGTAAGCAGCAGTGAGGAGACAATCAAAAAGAGTCGCTTCATTACGCTACTGGCGCACACCGAGGGTGCAGAGGCAGCGCGCGCGTTTGTCCAGCAGGTTAAAAGCGAGCATCCCACTGCCCGGCATCACTGCTGGGCCTGGGTAGCGGGCGCGCCGAATGATTCTCAGCAACTCGGTTTCTCTGATGATGGTGAACCTTCGGGTACGGCAGGGAAACCGATGCTGGCGCAACTGATGGGCGCGGATATTGGCGAGATTACCGCTGTGGTGGTGCGTTACTACGGTGGCATCATGCTGGGAACCGGCGGCTTAGTGAAAGCATATGGTGGTGGCGTCCAGCAGGGGCTTAAGCAGCTGCCACGGCAGCGCAAAGTGCCGATGAAGCTGTTCACTTTGCAATGTGACTATGCACAGCTCAGTGATATTGAACGGCTGGTACAGCGTTTTGAAGGTAAGGTGACCGACAGCCAGTTTCAGGATCGTATTGCGTTGACGCTGGCTGTACCTTACGGACAGATCGACGGGTTCAAAAAAAATCTGTCAGACTTTAGTCGGGGCGCGTTATCGCTGATCCCGCTCACACCATGATGTTCATCTCTTTTATTTAAAGGAACGGCTGAATGCACTTTCGCGCCATTACCCGCATAGTCGGTCTGCTGGTGATCCTCTTTTCAGTGACGATGATTTTGCCCGGCCTGGTCGCCTTAATTTATCGCGATGGCGCAGGGCGGGCGTTTAGCCAGACTTTTATGATGGCGCTGGTGATCGGCTCGCTGCTGTGGTGGCCGAATCGCAAAAAGAAAACCGAACTCAAACCGCGGGAAGGGTTTCTGATTGTGGTCCTGTTCTGGACGGTGCTGGGCAGCGTAGGGGCGATGCCCTTTATCTTTGCCGAACAGCCGCATCTTTCGGTGACGGATGCGTTCTTTGAATCTTTCTCTGGCCTGACAACCACCGGTGCCACCACGCTGGTGGGGCTGGACTCGTTGCCTAAGGCGATTCTCTTCTATCGGCAGATGCTGCAGTGGCTGGGCGGTATGGGGATCATCGTATTAGCCGTGGCGATACTGCCGATTCTGGGCGTCGGGGGCATGCAGCTCTATCGCGCTGAAATGCCGGGGCCGCTGAAAGATAATAAAATGCGACCGCGTATCGCCGAGACGGCTAAAACACTCTGGCTGATCTACGTCCTGCTGACGATAGCCTGTGCGCTGGCATTGTGGCTGGCGGGAATGCCAGCGTTTGATGCCATTGGCCACAGTTTCTCGACTATCGCCATTGGCGGCTTCTCAACCCATGATGCCAGTATCGGCTATTTTAACAGTGGCACTATCAATACCATCGTGGCGGTGTTTCTGCTGATCTCCGGCTGCAACTACGGCCTGCACTTTGCCATGTTAAGCGGACGCAATCTGCGTGTGTACTGGCGCGACCCTGAGTTCCGCATGTTTATTGGCGTTCAGCTGACGCTGGTGTTGATCTGTACCCTGGTGCTCTGGTTCCATAATGTCTATGAAAGTGGCTGGCAGACGCTGAACCAGGCCTTTTTCCAGGTGGTCTCCATGGCGACGACGGCGGGATTCACGACCGACAGCATCGCACGCTGGCCATTGTTCCTGCCGGTACTGCTGTTGTGCTCCGCCTTTATCGGCGGCTGTGCCGGTTCAACCGGCGGTGGTCTGAAGGTGATTCGCATACTGCTGTTATGCAAGCAGGGTAACCGTGAGCTTAAGCGTCTGGTTCACCCCAATGCGGTCTACACCATTAAGCTGGGCAACCGGGCGCTGCCGGAACGTATCCTTGAAGCCGTATGGGGATTCTTCTCGGCTTATGCGCTGGTGTTCCTGATCAGCATGCTGGCGATCATCGCCACCGGCGTTGACGACTTCTCGGCTTTTGCTGCCGTTGCCGCGACGCTCAATAACCTCGGCCCTGGCTTAGGGGTCGTAGCTGATAACTTCACTTCAATGAATGACGTGGCGAAATGGATTCTTATTTCCACCATGTTATTCGGGCGTCTCGAGGTATTCACCTTGCTGGTGCTGTTTACGCCTACTTTCTGGCGTGAATAATTAATAAGGATGCTGACATGAAAGCGCTGATTCTCTATTCCACTCGCGACGGACAAACCAAGAAGATTGCCTCTTCTATTGCTGATGTGATCCGTCAGCAGCAGCAGTGTGATGTACTGAACATTCAGGATGCCACTCTGCCTGACTGGGCACAGTATGATCGTGTGTTAATTGGCGCATCTATCCGCTATGGCCATTTTCAGCCGGTCGTCGATAAGTTCGTTAAACAACACCTTCATGAGTTGCAGCAGCGAACCAGCGGTTTCTTTTCGGTGAACCTGACGGCGCGCAAACCTGAGAAGCGCTCTCCTGAAACCAATGCCTATACGCAGAAGTTCCTGGCACACTCGCCGTGGCAGCCTGATTGCTGTGCCGTGTTCGCAGGCGCGCTCTATTATCCGCGCTATCGCTGGTTCGATCGCGTCATGATCCAGTTGATTATGCGCATGACCGGTGGTGAGACAGATTCGACGAAAGAAGTGGAGTACACGGACTGGCAGCAGGTAAGCACTTTTGCCAATGATTTTGCACAGTTACCAGGCAAATCGTAGCGAAATAGCGCGATTTGATGAAAATTACTGCGAACGATAATCTTTTCGTAATAAACACTTGTCAGCCCGCGCGAACTCCCCTATAATGCGCCTCCATCGACACGGAACACCGGCAACGGGAATCGGGTTGAGAGGCACAGGAGACTGCGCCGCCGGAGAAAAACTTCTGAGAAAGAGGTTGACTCTGCAGGAGGAAAGCGTAATATACGCCACCTCGCGACAGGACGCTAACGCACTGTTCGCACTGCTCTTTAACAATTTATCAGACAATCTGTGTGGGCACTCGCAGGATTGATATCAGCGTCTCCGGACGTAAAAAAATATCAAGCCTCACGAGTGAACACATAATGAAATTCATTATGACGTTTTACAGATGAGCACCGCTTAACTTGTTTAAGCAAATCAAACTTAAATTGAAGAGTTTGATCATGGCTCAGATTGAACGCTGGCGGCAGGCCTAACACATGCAAGTCGGACGGTAGCACAGAGAGCTTGCTCTCGGGTGACGAGTGGCGGACGGGTGAGTAATGTCTGGGGATCTGCCCGATAGAGGGGGATAACCACTGGAAACGGTGGCTAATACCGCATAACGTCGCAAGACCAAAGAGGGGGACCTTCGGGCCTCTCACTATCGGATGAACCCAGATGGGATTAGCTAGTAGGCGGGGTAATGGCCCACCTAGGCGACGATCCCTAGCTGGTCTGAGAGGATGACCAGCCACACTGGAACTGAGACACGGTCCAGACTCCTACGGGAGGCAGCAGTGGGGAATATTGCACAATGGGCGCAAGCCTGATGCAGCCATGCCGCGTGTATGAAGAAGGCCTTCGGGTTGTAAAGTACTTTCAGCGGGGAGGAAGGCGATGCGGTTAATAACCGCGTCGATTGACGTTACCCGCAGAAGAAGCACCGGCTAACTCCGTGCCAGCAGCCGCGGTAATACGGAGGGTGCAAGCGTTAATCGGAATTACTGGGCGTAAAGCGCACGCAGGCGGTCTGTTAAGTCAGATGTGAAATCCCCGGGCTTAACCTGGGAACTGCATTTGAAACTGGCAGGCTTGAGTCTTGTAGAGGGGGGTAGAATTCCAGGTGTAGCGGTGAAATGCGTAGAGATCTGGAGGAATACCGGTGGCGAAGGCGGCCCCCTGGACAAAGACTGACGCTCAGGTGCGAAAGCGTGGGGAGCAAACAGGATTAGATACCCTGGTAGTCCACGCCGTAAACGATGTCGACTTGGAGGTTGTTCCCTTGAGGAGTGGCTTCCGGAGCTAACGCGTTAAGTCGACCGCCTGGGGAGTACGGCCGCAAGGTTAAAACTCAAATGAATTGACGGGGGCCCGCACAAGCGGTGGAGCATGTGGTTTAATTCGATGCAACGCGAAGAACCTTACCTACTCTTGACATCCACGGAATTTGGCAGAGATGCCTTAGTGCCTTCGGGAACCGTGAGACAGGTGCTGCATGGCTGTCGTCAGCTCGTGTTGTGAAATGTTGGGTTAAGTCCCGCAACGAGCGCAACCCTTATCCTTTGTTGCCAGCGATTCGGTCGGGAACTCAAAGGAGACTGCCGGTGATAAACCGGAGGAAGGTGGGGATGACGTCAAGTCATCATGGCCCTTACGAGTAGGGCTACACACGTGCTACAATGGCGCATACAAAGAGAAGCGACCTCGCGAGAGCAAGCGGACCTCACAAAGTGCGTCGTAGTCCGGATCGGAGTCTGCAACTCGACTCCGTGAAGTCGGAATCGCTAGTAATCGTGGATCAGAATGCCACGGTGAATACGTTCCCGGGCCTTGTACACACCGCCCGTCACACCATGGGAGTGGGTTGCAAAAGAAGTAGGTAGCTTAACCTTCGGGAGGGCGCTTACCACTTTGTGATTCATGACTGGGGTGAAGTCGTAACAAGGTAACCGTAGGGGAACCTGCGGTTGGATCACCTCCTTACCTGAAGATACCTTCCCGCGCAGTGTCCACACAGATTGTCTGATAAAAAAGTAACGAGCAGAAAAAACCTCTACAGGCTTGTAGCTCAGGTGGTTAGAGCGCACCCCTGATAAGGGTGAGGTCGGTGGTTCAAGTCCACTCAGGCCTACCAAATTTCTTCTCATGCTGCGTTATGCGCGCGGTCGTTTACCTGAGTAAACGTCCCTTCCGCATGCCTTGCCTGAAAAGAAATTACATCCTTCTCCTGAAGAATGTAACTCGGTTGAGTGGTAGTAGTGGTCTCTGCAGTAACTGTATGGGGCTATAGCTCAGCTGGGAGAGCGCCTGCCTTGCACGCAGGAGGTCAGCGGTTCGATCCCGCTTAGCTCCACCATACCGTTTATCTGTTTTTTTCTGAAATACCTCAGAGCATACCGGCGACGGTGTGCTGCGACGTATTATGCTCTTTAACAATCCGGAACAAGCTGAAAATTGAAACGACGCAGCGCGCCATTCCTCCGTAATAAGGAATGGCAACGCGATGCGTTCGAGTCTCTCAAATGCTTGCAATTCGCAGCGTTGTAAAACGCCTGTGGGTTGTGAGGTTAAGCGACTAAGCGTACACGGTGGATGCCCAGGCAGTCAGAGGCGATGAAGGACGTGCTAATCTGCGTAAAGCGACGGTAAGGTGATATGAACCGCTACAGCCGTCGATGTCCGAATGGGGAAACCCGGTGCACTCTGTGCATCATTGCAGCATGAATACATAGTGCTGCAAGGCGAACCGGGGGAACTGAAACATCTAAGTACCCCGAGGAAAAGAAATCAACCGAGATTCCCCCAGTAGCGGCGAGCGAACGGGGAGCAGCCCAGAGCCTGAATCAGCTTGTGTGTTAGTGGAAGCGTCTGGAAAGTCGCAGGGTACAGGGTGATACTCCCGTACACAAAAACACACATGCTGTGAGCTCGATGAGTAAGGCGGGACACGTGGTATCCTGTCTGAATATGGGGGGACCATCCTCCAAGGCTAAATACTCCTGACTGACCGATAGTGAACCAGTACCGTGAGGGAAAGGCGAAAAGAACCCCGGCGAGGGGAGTGAAACAGAACCTGAAACCGTGTACGTACAAGCAGTGGGAGCCTTCTTTATGGGGGTGACTGCGTACCTTTTGTATAATGGGTCAGCGACTTATATTCTGTAGCAAGGTTAACCGTATAGGGGAGCCGCAGGGAAACCGAGTCTTAACTGGGCGTTAAGTTGCAGGGTATAGACCCGAAACCCGGTGATCTAGCCATGGGCAGGTTGAAGGTTGGGTAACACTAACTGGAGGACCGAACCGACTAATGTTGAAAAATTAGCGGATGACCTGTGGCTGGGGGTGAAAGGCCAATCAAACCGGGAGATAGCTGGTTCTCCCCGAAAGCTATTTAGGTAGCGCCTCGTGAACTCATCTTCGGGGGTAGAGCACTGTTTCGGCTAGGGGGCCATCCCGGCTTACCAACCCGATGCAAACTGCGAATACCGAAGAATGTTATCACGGGAGACACACGGCGGGTGCTAACGTCCGTCGTGAAGAGGGAAACAACCCAGACCGCCAGCTAAGGTCCCAAAGTCATGGTTAAGTGGGAAACGATGTGGGAAGGCACAGACAGCCAGGATGTTGGCTTAGAAGCAGCCATCATTTAAAGAAAGCGTAATAGCTCACTGGTCGAGTCGGCCTGCGCGGAAGATGTAACGGGGCTAAACCATGCACCGAAGCTGCGGCAGCGACACTATGTGTTGTTGGGTAGGGGAGCGTTCTGTAAGCCGTCGAAGGTGTGCTGTGAGGCATGCTGGAGGTATCAGAAGTGCGAATGCTGACATAAGTAACGATAAAGCGGGTGAAAAGCCCGCTCGCCGGAAGACCAAGGGTTCCTGTTCAACGTTAATCGGAGCAGGGTGAGTCGACCCCTAAGGCGAGGCCGAAAGGCGTAGTCGATGGGAAACAGGTTAATATTCCTGTACTCGGTGTTACTGCGAAGGGGGGACGGAGAAGGCTATATCAGCCGGGCGACGGTTGTCCCGGTTTAAGCGTGTAGGCGGAGGGTCCAGGTAAATCCGGTCCCTTATTAACGCTGAGGCGTGACGACGAGGCACTACGGTGCTGAAGTGATAAATGCCCAGCTTCCAGGAAAAGCCTCTAAGCATCAGGTAACACAGAATCGTACCCCAAACCGACACAGGTGGTCAGGTAGAGAATACCAAGGCGCTTGAGAGAACTCGGGTGAAGGAACTAGGCAAAATGGTGCCGTAACTTCGGGAGAAGGCACGCTGGCGCGTAGGTGGAGGGACTTGCTCCCCGAGCCGAAGCCAGTCGAAGATACCAGCTGGCTGCAACTGTTTATTAAAAACACAGCACTGTGCAAACACGAAAGTGGACGTATACGGTGTGACGCCTGCCCGGTGCCGGAAGGTTAATTGATGGGGTTATCCGCAAGGAGAAGCTCTTGATCGAAGCCCCGGTAAACGGCGGCCGTAACTATAACGGTCCTAAGGTAGCGAAATTCCTTGTCGGGTAAGTTCCGACCTGCACGAATGGCGTAATGATGGCCAGGCTGTCTCCACCCGAGACTCAGTGAAATTGAACTCGCTGTGAAGATGCAGTGTACCCGCGGCAAGACGGAAAGACCCCGTGAACCTTTACTACAGCTTGACACTGAACATTGAGCCTTGATGTGTAGGATAGGTGGGAGGCTTTGAAGCGCGGACGCCAGTCTGCGTGGAGCCAACCTTGAAATACCACCCTTTAATGTTTGATGTTCTAACGTAGGCCCGTGATCCGGGCTGCGGACAGTGTCTGGTGGGTAGTTTGACTGGGGCGGTCTCCTCCTAAAGAGTAACGGAGGAGCACGAAGGTCAGCTAATCACGGTCGGACATCGTGAGGTTAGTGCAATGGCATAAGCTGGCTTGACTGCGAGAGTGACGGCTCGAGCAGGTGCGAAAGCAGGTCATAGTGATCCGGTGGTTCTGAATGGAAGGGCCATCGCTCAACGGATAAAAGGTACTCCGGGGATAACAGGCTGATACCGCCCAAGAGTTCATATCGACGGCGGTGTTTGGCACCTCGATGTCGGCTCATCACATCCTGGGGCTGAAGTAGGTCCCAAGGGTACGGCTGTTCGCCGTTTAAAGTGGTACGCGAGCTGGGTTTAGAACGTCGTGAGACAGTTCGGTCCCTATCTGCCGTGGGCGCTGGAGAATTGAGGGGGGTTGCTCCTAGTACGAGAGGACCGGAGTGAACGCACCACTGGTGTTCGGGTTGTCATGCCAATGGCATTGCCCGGTAGCTAAGTGCGGAAAAGATAAGTGCTGAAAGCATCTAAGCACGAAACTTGCCCCGAGATGAGTTCTCCCTGACTCCTTGAGAGTCCTGAAGGGACGTTGAAGACTACGACGTTGATAGGCCGGGTGTGTAAGCGCAGCGATGCGTTGAGCTAACCGGTACTAATGACCCGTGAGGCTTAACCTTACAACGCCAGAGGCGTTTTTGAGAGACACAATTTTCAGCCTGTACCGGATAAAAATTAGCGGAAACGAAAGATTTTGCGGCATGACAAGGCGCAGAGCGAGGACGTCAGCGGGAGCATACTGAAGTATGTGACCGGTGTGGCTGAGCGATGGCAACGCGGTCATGGCGTAAAAGATTCGTTTCGTGCACCAAGATTTGCCTGGCGGCTTTAGCGCGGTGGTCCCACCTGACCCCATGCCGAACTCAGAAGTGAAACGCCGTAGCGCCGATGGTAGTGTGGGGTCTCCCCATGCGAGAGTAGGGAACTGCCAGGCATTAAACAAGTGAAGAAGCCCCGCACGGAAGTGCGGGGCTTTTTTACGTCTGCAGATCGTGAAAAACCTCATCATAACCCCCGAAAACAGCCTGAGAACCCCTCTCTGATACGGTAAACTACGGCCAGATAACTCAGTAAAGGCCGTCAAATGTCCAGCCAGCATCCCTCCTTAAAAGCCGACAATACGCTTGGGCTTGAAGTACATACACAGAAACGCATCGTCGCCGAGACGCCAGCCGCCATTCTGGCAGCATGGCAGGCCAGCCAGAGTGATCAAACGCCTTTCCTTGTGCTCGGTGAAGGCAGCAATGTCCTCTTCCTGGAAGATTTTGCCGGTACAGTGGTGCTGAACCGCATCAAAGGCATCAAAATTCAGGATGAATATGAGTGCTGGAAATTGCACGTTGGGGCAGGTGAGAACTGGCATCAGCTGGTTAAAAGCACGCTGGAAAAAGGGATCACAGGCCTGGAAAATCTGGCGTTGATCCCTGGTATGACCGGTTCGGCACCGATTCAGAACATAGGTGCTTATGGCGTGGAATTAAAAGACGTCTGCGAATACGTGGATGTACTTAATCTGCACAGTGGTCAGACAGAACGTCTCGATCGTGAAGCCTGTGAGTTTGGCTATCGTGACAGCATTTTTAAACATCACTACCAGTCAGGCTATGTCATCGTCGCAGTCGGGATAATATTGCCTAAGCAATGGCAACCGGTATTAACCTACGGCGATCTGAAAACGCTCAATCCGGTGACGGCCAATGCCTGGGATGTCTATCACGCGGTATGCCAGATGCGGCAGAGCAAATTACCCGATCCGAAAGTCACCGGTAATGTAGGCAGCTTTTTTAAAAATCCTGTCGTCACCGAGGCGCAGTGCAGCTCACTACTGACGCATTTTCCGGCTATGCCACACTATCTGATGCCAAATGGTGAAATCAAACTGGCAGCAGGATGGCTTATCGAGCAGTGCCAGCTAAAGGGGTATCGCATCGGGGGCGCGGCAGTTCACCAGCAACAGGCACTGGTGCTGATCAACGCTGAAAATGCCACACCCGGCGATATCGTTGCGCTGGCAAAAACCGTACGCGCTCAGGTTGGTGAAAAATTTGATGTCTGGCTTGAGCCCGAAGTGCGCTTTATTCAGGCGCAGGGTGAGTGTAATGCCGTCGGGGTGATCGCATGAAAGACCATAATGTTCCGCTAAAGCTGGTTGATATCTTATCGGATGGTGAGTTTCATTCCGGTGAGCAACTGGGTGAAACGCTGGGCATGAGTCGCGCAGCCATAAATAAGCATATCCAGACGTTAAAAAGCTGGGGTCTTGACGTCTATACCGTGACAGGTAAAGGTTACAGTCTCTCTGCCCCGATACAGCTGCTGGATGAGCAGGCGATACTCTCACAGGTTACGCAGGGTAACGTCTCGGTAATCCCGGTGATTGATTCCACAAATCAGTACCTGCTGGAACGTATGCATGAAATGGAGTCGGGTGCTGCCTGCATTGCGGAATATCAGCAGGCAGGTCGCGGCCGTCGTGGGCGTCAGTGGTTTTCGCCCTTTGGCGCTAACCTCTATATGTCTATGTACTGGCGTCTGGAGCAGGGGCCGGCAGCGGCGATGGGCCTGAGCCTGGTAATTGGCATTATCATGGCTGAGACATTACGTTCATTAGGGGCCGACGATGTCCGCGTAAAATGGCCCAATGATATTTACCTTAACGATCGTAAACTGGCGGGTATTCTGGTCGAACTGACAGGTAAAACCGGCGATGCTGCGCAGATCGTGATTGGTGCAGGGATTAACCTGGCGATGCGAACAGCCGATGCATCACAGATTAATCAGGGCTGGATTAACCTGCAGGAGGCCGGGGTAACGGTAAACCGCAATGAGCTTGCGGCACGTCTGATCAACAGTCTGCGCGAAGCTCTGCCGCTCTTTGAGCAGGAGGGATTAACCCCGTTTGTCGCACGCTGGGCTGCGCTGGATAACTTTATTAACCGGCCGGTTAAGCTGCTTATCGGTGAACGTGAGGTCCATGGTATTGCGCGAGGCGTAGACAGCCAGGGTGGCCTGTTACTGGAACAGGATGGCGAAATAAAAGCCTGGGTGGGTGGAGAAATATCACTGCGTCCTGTCTGAGTAAAAAAAGCCTGCAGCAGCGCAGGCTTTTTTATGACAGCAGTTATTTACGCAAGCGAACCTTATCGACTGCATGATCGCCACTTTTGGTCATAATCAGGCTGGCTCGTTCGCGCGTCGGCAGGATATTTTCCTGCAGGTTAAGCCAGTTAATCTCTTTCCACAAATTACCAGCAATTTCAACCGCTTCTGCTTCTGAAAGCTGGGCGTAATGATGGAAATAGGAGTCCGGATTGGTAAATGCGCCCTGGCGGAATTTCAGGAATCGATTGATATACCAGCTTTGCAGGAGATCTTCCTCTGCATCAACATAGATAGAAAAATCGACGAAGTCTGAAACAAAGACATGATGGGGATCGTGGGGATAGTCCATTCCACTCTGTAATACATTCAGACCTTCCAGAATCAGAATATCAGGCTGCTGTATCACTTTATCGCCATCAGGGATGACATCATAAATCAGATGTGAATAGACCGGAGCAGTCACCTGACTGGCTCCCGACTTCAAATCGGAGACGAAATTGACCAACCGGTGCATATCGTAGGATTGCGGGAATCCTTTTTTCTTCATTAACCCACGCTCTTTCAGCACGGCATTAGGATGAAGGAAGCCATCAGTAGTGATCAATTCGACTTTGCGATGTTCAGGCCAGCGGCTGAGCAAAGCCTGCAAGACACGCGCAGTCGTGCTTTTACCGACCGCTACGCTACCCGCAATACTGATGATATAGGGGATTTTCTGGCCATTGGTGCCCAGAAATTGCTCCAGTACAGCCTGCCGGCGTACGTTAGAACTTATATAAAAATTAAGCAGACGCGAAAGTGGCAGATAAATTTCCGCTACTTCCTCCAGCGAGAGATCCTCGTTGATGCCCTCCAGCTGCGCGATCTCTTCCTCTGACAGCGTCATAGGAACGGAATCACGTAATGCAGCCCATTGCTCACGAGTGAACTCTAAATAAGGCGTTGTCAGGGGGGTCGTTTTATCCATAAGCATGCATCTGACCGCAAATTCATGGCTATCAACCGCGTGTTATCCGATAAGCAGGACAGCACAGGTGAAGTGAATCACGAATCGCTGGTTTATCAGTGAGAACAATGGGCTGGAGGGTATCACCAGTATGGCTTTTAACAGAAGTAAAAAGATAAACGTGATCTCGCTTTCGTCGGCATACCCACAAAACATCATGGTGGCTTTAATTTTTACTGCTTTATCGTTGTTTATGATATTGCAGGTCATCACAGCGCATGTGCGGCTTTTATCTGCTTTTTACATCTGACAACGTCTGAATGACAAAACGCCGCTATAAGGGCATAGAGAGAGGCTGATGCGGTACAGATTCAATATGTCCCATAAGAACTTCAGCAAACGAACAACGGCGTAGAGTCATTTTGAAAGGCTGCACGCCTGGTCATCGTCGTACCGACATAAGGGACACGCATGTCAAAACAGGCCTGCTTTCTACAGAAAAGTGCCTGCACATGAAAAAAAAGCGCAGGCGAGGTCAAAAAAGCATCGTTCGGTACAGGCGTGTGAAATAAAAATACTGCCTGCAGATCATTTACCTGCTGAAAAGCGACCCAGGGAGAGGCGTGAGGCATTAGCGCGGGCTGACTGATCCTATGAAAACAGGACCAGATTGCACAAATATTCTGCACAAAAACACTAAAATGCGATGATTTGCACAAATAGTAAGCGATAGAAAAAAATAAGCGATTTTTTAGTTGCATCCAGAGCCCGACCTTCCTAGAATGCGCTCCACTTGATGCCGGCTTAGCTCAGTTGGTAGAGCAACTGACTTGTAATCAGTAGGTCACCAGTTCGATTCCGGTAGCCGGCACCATCAAGTAGGTGGGATTCCCGAGCGGCCAAAGGGAGCAGACTGTAAATCTGCCGTCACAGACTTCGAAGGTTCGAATCCTTCTCCCACCACCATCTCAACCTCGCGGTTGGGTACGCAGATAAACAACCTGTTTATCTGTCAGGTGAGTCACTTATCACCCTGAATTCAGACTGAGCGTTAGCGAAGTCAAAGTCGGTCAGCTTCGCTGACAGGCAGTAGATAATAGAGAAACATCTCTGTTATCTGCAAGCTACAGAAAGAACAGGTAGCCGAGTTCCAGGATGCGGGCATCGTATAATGGCTATTACCTCAGCCTTCCAAGCTGATGATGCGGGTTCGATTCCCGCTGCCCGCTCCAGATGTGCTGATATGGCTCAGTTGGTAGAGCGCACCCTTGGTAAGGGTGAGGTCCCCAGTTCGACTCTGGGTATCAGCACCACTTCCTTTAATCTCCCTCCTGATTTTCTCTGTAACTTCCTTGCAGTCAGGCATTGCCTGGTTAATGTGATGATATCATTGATATATCCGTGTCTTAGAGGGACTAGCGATGGCTAAAGAGCAATTTCAACGTAACAAACTGCACGTAAACGTGGGCACCATCGGTCACGTTGACCACGGTAAAACCACCCTGACTGCAGCTATCACTACCGTACTGGCTAAAACCAACGGCGGCCAGGCTCGTGCATTCGATCAGATCGACAGCACGCCTGAAGAAAAAGCCCGCGGTATCACCATCAACACCGCACACGTTGAGTATGAGACTGCTGCACGTCACTACGCTCACGTTGACTGCCCAGGCCACGCCGACTATGTGAAAAACATGATCACCGGTGCTGCGCAGATGGACGGCGCGATCCTGGTTGTTGCTGCGACTGATGGCCCAATGCCACAGACCCGTGAGCACATCCTGCTGGGTCGTCAGGTTGGCGTTCCTTACATCATCGTGTTCCTGAACAAGTGTGACATGGTTGATGATGAAGAGCTGCTGGAACTGGTAGAGATGGAAGTACGTGACCTGCTGTCACAGTACGACTTCCCAGGCGATGACACCCCAATCGTTCGTGGTTCTGCTCTGAAAGCGCTGGAAGGCGTTCCTGAGTGGGAAGCAAAAATCGTTGAGCTGGCTGAACACCTGGACAACTACATCCCGGATCCAGTCCGTGCGATCGACATGCCGTTCCTGCTGCCAATCGAAGACGTATTCTCAATCTCTGGCCGTGGTACCGTTGTAACCGGTCGTGTTGAGCGCGGCATCGTTAAAGTCGGCGACGAAGTTGAAATCGTGGGTATCAAAGATACTGCGAAATCAACCTGTACCGGTGTTGAGATGTTCCGTAAGCTGCTGGACCAGGGTCAGGCAGGCGAAAACTGTGGTGTTCTGCTGCGCGGTATCAAGCGTGAAGACATCCAGCGTGGCCAGGTTCTGGCTAAGCCAGGCTCAATCAAGCCGCACACCCAGTTCGAGTCAGAAGTTTACGTTCTGTCTAAAGACGAAGGTGGCCGCCATACTCCGTTCTTCAAAGGCTATCGTCCACAGTTCTACTTCCGTACAACTGACGTAACCGGTTCAGTAGAGCTGCCAGAAGGCGTTGAGATGGTCATGCCAGGCGACAACATCAAAATGGTTGTTACCCTGATCCACCCAATCGCAATGGACGAAGGTCTGCGCTTCGCAATCCGCGAAGGCGGCCGTACCGTTGGCGCGGGTGTTGTTGCTAAAGTTATCGCATAATTACCGATAACGTTTGACGCAATGCACACGGAAAGGGCATCATTTGATGCCCTTTTTGCACGCTGTTTCATAGAACCTGGCTCATCAGTGATTTTTTGAATCATAATCATTGCTGAGACAGGCTCTGTTATGCGGCGTTGGATACCGAGTTACGCCCCAAAAGCTCATTCGGTTTGGACGCCTCGCACTGCGGGGCAGAATAGTTTCTGAATTATTGTGGCAGGTTGGTTTATGAGTGCGAATACCGAAGCTCAAGGGAGCGGGCGTGGCCTGGAAGCGGTAAAGTGGGTAGTAGTCGTGTTACTGCTGCTTGCAGCGATTGTAGGTAACTACCTCTATCGTGATGTGTCACTGCCACTGCGTGCTTTAGCCGTAGTTGTACTGATTGCAGCGGCTGGCGGCATTGCGCTTTTAACGACCAAAGGCAAAGCGACCGTGGCTTTTGCTCGTGAAGCAAGAACAGAAATGCGTAAGGTTATCTGGCCAACCCGCCAGGAAACGCTGCACACCACGTTAATCGTTGCCGCGGTTACTGCCGTGATGTCACTGATTTTGTGGGGGCTGGATGGTATTCTGGTCCGTCTGGTATCGTTTATCACTGGCCTGAGGTTCTGAGATGTCTGAAGCTCCAAAGAAACGCTGGTACGTCGTACAGGCGTTTTCCGGTTTTGAAGGCCGCGTAGCACAATCGCTGCGCGAGCATATCAAATTGCACAACATGGAAGAGCTGTTTGGCGACGTCATGGTTCCGACTGAAGAAGTCGTTGAAATTCGTGGTGGCCAGCGTCGTAAGAGCGAGCGCAAGTTTTTCCCGGGATACGTACTGGTTCAGATGGTGATGAATGACGCCAGCTGGCACCTGGTACGCAGCGTCCCACGCGTGATGGGTTTCATCGGCGGTACATCTGACCGTCCGGCACCTATCAGCGATAAAGAAGTTGATGCGATCATGAACCGTCTGCAGCAGGTCGGCGACAAGCCTCGTCCGAAAACGCTGTTTGAGCCAGGTGAAATGGTTCGCGTTAATGACGGTCCTTTTGCTGACTTTAACGGTGTGGTTGAAGATGTGGATTACGAGAAGAGCCGCCTGACGGTATCCGTTTCCATCTTTGGACGTGCGACGCCGGTTGAGCTCGACTTCGGTCAGGTGGAGAAAGGTTAACCTCTTTCCGCTCACAAATTAGCTGTTGCAGCAGGCGCGAAATTTAACTACAATTTCGCGCCTTTTGTTTTTATGCGCTGGCAACAGCGTGTAAATCGTTATCACGGGGAGCCTTTACAGGCGCTATAACCCAATTGAGGAAATATCATGGCTAAGAAAGTCCAAGCCTACGTCAAGCTGCAGGTTGCAGCTGGTATGGCGAACCCAAGTCCACCGGTTGGTCCAGCTCTGGGTCAGCAGGGTGTTAACATCATGGAATTCTGCAAAGCGTTCAACGCTAAGACCGAATCTCTGGAAAAAGGTCTGCCGACTCCTGTTGTTATCACCGTATACAGCGACCGTTCTTTTACCTTCATTACCAAAACGCCTCCGGCTGCCGTACTGCTGAAAAAAGCAGCGGGCATCAAGTCTGGTTCTGGTAAGCCGAACAAAGATAAAGTCGGTAAAGTGACTCGTGCTCAGGTACGTGAAATCGCAGAAACCAAAGCTGCGGACATGACTGGTTCTGACGTTGAAGCGATGACTCGCTCAATCGAAGGTACTGCTCGTTCCATGGGCCTGGTAGTAGAGGACTAAGAAATGGCTAAGCTGACCAAGCGCATGACCGTAATTCGCGACAAAGTTGACGCGACCAAGCAGTATGATATTGCTGAAGCTGTTGCTCTGCTGAAAGAACTGGCTACTGCCAAGTTCGTTGAAAGCGTTGACGTTGCTGTCAACCTCGGCATTGATGCACGTAAATCTGATCAGAACGTTCGCGGCGCGACCGTTCTGCCACACGGTACTGGTCGTTCAGTACGTGTTGCTGTCTTCGCCCAGGGCGCCAACGCTGAAGCTGCTAAAGCAGCAGGCGCTGAGCTGGTAGGCATGGAAGACCTGGCTGATCAGATCAAGAAAGGCGAAATGAATTTTGACGTTGTTATTGCTTCTCCGGATGCAATGCGCGTTGTTGGCCAGCTGGGCCAGATTCTGGGTCCACGTGGCCTGATGCCAAACCCGAAAGTCGGTACTGTAACGCCTAACGTTGCTGAAGCGGTTAAGAACGCTAAAGCGGGTCAGGTTCGTTATCGTAACGACAAAAACGGCATCATCCACACTACCATCGGTAAAGTGGACTTTGACGCTGACAAACTGAAAGAAAACCTGGAATCTCTGCTGGTTGCGCTGAAAAAAGCAAAACCATCTCAGGCGAAAGGCGTGTACATCAAGAAAGTTAGCCTTTCAACCACCATGGGCGCCGGCGTTGCCGTTGACCAGGCTGGTCTGAACGCAACAGCAAACTAATTGCTGCTTGAAACGGGCGAAAAATTCACCTAGAATCTTACGCCCGTTGTTCTGTTATTAACGGAACAGGACACCAGAGAGCCAGAACTGATTGTTGCGTGTATCGCCTTTCCCTCTGACTCTGCTGCGTCGCACAGAATTTAGGTTGGAGCCAGGCCTTATCCTGGCCTCCGTCCAAGACCGCAGGAGCGGCTTATCTCCGGATATTCCGCTTAATACCCTGCGTAGACGGTGACAGAACCAAAAGAATTTTTTCTTAGCTGGATTCTGCTCACCGTGTTCGAGCGCTTATTTCCCTTTGGGGTGAGTAAGTGAAGTGAGTTCCGGGGAAATCCTTTCCCGGTCAAATCCAGGAGCAAAAGCTAATGGCATTAAATCTTCAAGACAAACAAGCGATTGTTGCTGAAGTCAGCGAAGTAGCCAAAGGTGCGCTTTCAGCGGTTGTTGCGGATTCCCGTGGCGTTACCGTTGATAAAATGACCGAACTGCGTAAAGCAGGCCGTGAAGCTGGCGTTTACATGCGTGTTGTTCGTAACACCCTGCTGCGCCGCGTCGTTGAAGGAACTCAGTTTGAGTGCCTGAAAGACACGTTTGTTGGTCCGACCCTGATTGCATATTCTATGGAACACCCGGGCGCTGCTGCTCGTCTGTTCAAAGATTTCGCGAAAGCGAATGCAAAATTTGAGGTCAAAGCTGCAGCCTTTGAAGGTGAGCTGATCACGGCGGCCAATATTGACCGTCTGGCAACGCTGCCGACCTACGAAGAAGCACTGGCACGTCTGATGTCGACCATGAAAGAAGCCGCTGCCGGCAAACTGGTCCGCACTCTGGCTGCTGTACGCGATGCAAAAGAAGCGGCTTAAGGCCATCTTCTTTTCTTCGTACTTGCTTACGTATAAACTTTTTCTGATTCTTAGGAACAATTGTCATGTCTATTACTAAAGACCAAATTCTGGAAGCTGTTGCAGCGATGTCCGTAATGGAAGTAGTTGAGCTGGTTTCTGCTATGGAAGAAAAATTCGGCGTTTCTGCTGCTGCTGCTGTAGCTGTTGCTGCGGGCCCGGCTGAAGCTGTTGAAGAAAAAACTGAATTCGACGTAGTCCTGAAAGCTGTTGGCCCGAACAAGGTTGCAGTAATCAAAGCCGTACGTACTGCAACTGGTCTGGGCCTGAAAGAAGCCAAAGATCTGGTTGAAGCAACTGGCGTAATCAAAGAAGCGATCAGCAAAGATGACGCAGCTGCACTTGAAGCTGCTCTGAAAGAAGCTGGCGCTGAAGTTGAAGTTAAGTAAGACAGCCTTCGGGTTGCAGTCTGAGTAGTTTCAGGCTGATGGCTGGTGACTTTTTGGTCACCAGCCTTTTTGCGCTACAGGGTCTCAATGGGGTTTCACACTGTTTGTCCATTGTTACTCTTCAATATCTTTCTCTATCGACGACTTAATATACCGCTCTACCTGTGCGGGTTCCCTGCCCTCGCAACAGCGATGAAATGATTTAAGCGTGATAGAAAGAGGTATTGCACTGCTGCTGCGCAGCCAGTGAATCAAACAAAATCGTGTTGCATGAACTGTCCTGTCAGGACGGACAGCGTGGGTCGACTTGTCAGCTAGCTGAGGAACCCTATGGTTTACTCCTATACCGAGAAAAAACGTATTCGTAAGGATTTTGGTAAACGTCCGCAAGTACTGGACATACCTTATCTCCTTTCCATCCAGCTCGACTCGTTCCAGAAGTTTATCGAGCAAGATCCAGAAGGTCAGTACGGACTGGAAGCTGCATTCCGCTCTGTATTCCCTATTGCGAGCTACAGCGGCAACTCTGAGTTGCAGTATGTCAGCTATCGCCTGGGTGAACCTGTCTTTGACGTGAAAGAGTGTCAGATCCGTGGCGTGACCTATTCGGCACCGCTGCGCGTGAAACTGCGTCTGGTGGTCTATGAGCGCGAAGCGCCAGAAGGCACCGTAAAAGACATTAAAGAACAAGAAGTCTACATGGGCGAAATTCCGCTCATGACCGACAATGGTACCTTTGTTATCAATGGTACCGAGCGCGTTATCGTTTCTCAGCTGCACCGTAGTCCTGGCGTGTTCTTTGATAGCGATAAGGGTAAAACCCACTCATCGGGTAAAGTGCTCTACAACGCACGTATCATCCCTTACCGCGGTTCATGGCTCGACTTTGAGTTTGACCCGAAAGATAACCTGTTTGTCCGTATTGACCGTCGTCGTAAGCTGCCGGCCACTATCATCCTGCGTGCGTTGCAGTTCACTACACCTCAGATTCTCGATATCTTCTTCGAGAAAGTGGTGTTTGAAATTCGCGACAACAAGCTGCAGATGGAGCTGGTGCCTGAGCGCCTGCGCGGTGAAACTGCGACCTTCGATATCGAAGCGAACGGCACCGTCTACGTCGAAAAAGCACGCCGTATTACTGCGCGCCATATCCGTCAGCTGGAAAAAGATGGCATTCAGCACATCGAAGTTCCGGTTGAATATATCGCGGGCAAAGTGGTCGCTAAAGACTACATCGATGAGAGCACCGGTGAGCTGATCATTGCAGCGAACATGGAACTGTCACTGGATCTGCTGGCCAAACTGAGCCAGTCCGGTCACAAGCGCATCGAAACGCTGTTCACCAACGATCTGGACCACGGTCCATATATGTCCGAGACCCTGCGTGTCGACCCAACCAGCGATCGTCTGAGCGCACTGGTTGAGATCTACCGCATGATGCGTCCTGGTGAGCCACCAACACGCGAAGCAGCAGAGAACCTGTTTGAGAACCTGTTCTTCTCTGAAGATCGTTACGATCTTTCTGCTGTGGGTCGTATGAAGTTCAACCGTTCATTGCTGCGTGATGAAATCGAAGGTTCAGGCATCCTGAGCAAAGATGACATCATCGAAGTGATGAAGAAGCTGATCGACATCCGTAACGGTAAAGGCGAAGTGGACGATATCGACCACCTCGGTAACCGTCGTATTCGTTCAGTCGGTGAAATGGCTGAGAACCAGTTCCGTGTCGGTCTGGTACGTGTTGAGCGTGCGGTGAAAGAGCGCCTGTCACTGGGCGACCTTGATACCCTGATGCCACAGGACATGATCAACGCGAAGCCAATTTCGGCCGCGGTGAAAGAGTTCTTTGGTTCCAGCCAGCTTTCTCAGTTTATGGATCAGAACAACCCGCTGTCAGAGATTACGCACAAACGTCGTATCTCTGCTCTCGGCCCGGGTGGTTTGACGCGTGAGCGTGCCGGCTTCGAAGTGCGTGACGTACACCCAACGCACTACGGTCGTGTCTGCCCAATCGAAACCCCTGAAGGCCCGAACATCGGTCTGATCAACTCCTTATCTGTGTATGCACAGACCAACGAGTACGGTTTCCTTGAGACGCCTTACCGCCGTGTTATCGACGGTCTGGTTTCTGACGAGATTCACTACCTCTCTGCTATCGAAGAGGGTAACTACGTTATCGCTCAGGCGAACGCCCCTCTTGATGATAACGGCGCGTTTGTTGATGACCTGGTCACCTGCCGTAGCAAAGGCGAATCAAGTCTGTTCAGCCGCGATCAGGTTGACTACATGGACGTTTCGACTCAACAGATCGTTTCTGTCGGTGCGTCACTGATCCCGTTCCTGGAACACGATGATGCTAACCGCGCCCTGATGGGTGCGAACATGCAACGTCAGGCCGTTCCGACTCTGCGTGCTGATAAGCCGCTGGTTGGTACGGGTATGGAACGTGCTGTTGCCGTTGACTCCGGTGTAACTGCCGTTGCCAAACGTGGCGGTACCGTACAGTACGTCGACGCATCACGTATCGTTATCAAAGTTAACGAAGACGAAATGCATGCTGGCGAAGCCGGTATCGACATCTATAACCTGACCAAATATACCCGTTCTAACCAGAACACCTGCATCAACCAGATGCCATGTGTTTCTCTGGGTGAGCCGGTTGAGCGCGGCGACGTGCTGGCAGATGGCCCGTCCACCGATCTGGGTGAACTGGCACTGGGCCAGAACATGCGCGTAGCGTTCATGCCGTGGAACGGTTACAACTTCGAAGACTCCATCCTGGTCTCCGAGCGTGTGGTTCAGGAAGATCGCTTTACGACTATCCACATTCAGGAACTGGCTTGCGTGTCGCGTGACACCAAACTGGGGCCGGAAGAGATTACCGCTGATATCCCGAACGTGGGTGAAGCTGCACTCTCTAAACTGGATGAGTCAGGCATCGTCTACATCGGTGCTGAAGTAACCGGTGGCGACATTCTGGTTGGTAAGGTTACGCCGAAAGGTGAAACCCAGCTGACGCCAGAAGAGAAACTGCTGCGCGCTATCTTCGGTGAAAAAGCCTCTGACGTGAAAGATTCGTCACTGCGCGTACCGAATGGCGTGTCAGGCACCGTGATCGACGTTCAGGTCTTTACCCGCGATGGCGTGGAAAAAGACAAACGTGCGCTGGAAATTGAAGAGATGCAGCTGAAGCAGGCCAAGAAAGACCTGTCTGAAGAACTGCAGATTCTGGAAGCGGGTCTGTTCAGCCGTATCCAGAACGTATTGATTTCTGGTGGCGTTGAAGCAGACAAACTGGACAAGCTGCCGCGCGAGCGCTGGCTGGAACTGGGTCTGACTGACGAAGCCAAGCAAAACCAGCTGGAGCAGCTGGCAGAGCAGTACGACGAGCTGAAGCACGAGTTTGAGAAAAAACTCGAAGGTAAGCGTCGTAAAATCACCCAGGGCGATGATCTGGCACCAGGCGTGCTGAAAATCGTCAAGGTTTATCTGGCTGTTAAGCGTCAGATTCAGCCGGGTGACAAAATGGCAGGCCGTCACGGTAACAAAGGTGTTATCTCTAAGATCAACCCGATCGAAGATATGCCTTACGATGAAAACGGCACGCCGGTTGACATCGTTCTGAACCCGCTGGGCGTACCATCGCGTATGAACATCGGCCAGATTCTGGAAACCCACCTGGGTATGGCAGCGAAAGGCATCGGCGAGAAGATCAACGCCATGCTCAAAAAGCAGGAAGACGTCGCGAAACTGCGCGAATTCATCCAGCGCGCCTATGACCTGGGTAGCGATCTGCGTCAGAAAGTTGACCTGAACACCTTCTCCGACGACGAAGTATTGCGTCTGGCTGAGAACCTGAAGAAAGGTATGCCAATCGCCACTCCGGTGTTTGATGGCGCGAAAGAGAGCGAAATCAAAGAGCTGCTGCAGCTCGGCGGCTTGCCTTCTTCCGGTCAGATTACCCTGTTTGACGGCCGTACCGGTGAGCAGTTCGAACGTCAGGTAACCGTTGGCTACATGTACATGCTGAAACTCAACCACCTGGTTGATGACAAGATGCATGCACGTTCAACCGGTTCCTACAGCCTGGTTACTCAGCAGCCGCTGGGTGGTAAGGCACAGTTCGGTGGTCAGCGCTTTGGTGAGATGGAAGTATGGGCACTGGAAGCATATGGTGCCGCGTATACCCTGCAGGAAATGCTTACCGTTAAGTCTGATGACGTCAACGGCCGTACCAAGATGTATAAAAACATCGTTGACGGTAACCATCAGATGGAACCGGGCATGCCGGAATCCTTCAACGTACTGTTGAAAGAGATTCGCTCGCTGGGTATCAACATCGAGCTGGAAGACGAGTAACCCCCTTTTCAGGCTGCGGTTCGCCGCCGCCTGAAAGCGCAGGGTTTAAAGCGCTCGCAATTGTACTGGTTACGGGGCGTTCAATTTCGGTTGGACGCCCTCTGAGTCTCACTCCGACGGGAGCTAATCCGTGAAAGACTTACTTAAGTTTCTGAAAGCGCAAACTAAGACCGAAGAGTTTGATGCGATCAAAATTGCGCTGGCTTCGCCAGACATGATCCGTTCCTGGTCTTTTGGTGAAGTGAAAAAGCCAGAAACCATTAACTACCGTACTTTTAAGCCAGAGCGCGATGGTCTGTTCTGTGCCCGTATCTTCGGGCCGGTAAAAGACTATGAGTGCCTGTGCGGCAAATACAAGCGCCTGAAACACCGTGGTGTGATTTGTGAGAAGTGCGGCGTTGAAGTGACCCAGACTAAAGTACGCCGTGAGCGTATGGGCCACATCGAACTGGCGTCGCCGACTGCGCACATCTGGTTCCTGAAGTCACTGCCATCGCGTATCGGCTTACTGCTGGATATGCCACTGCGTGACATCGAGCGCGTGCTTTATTTTGAATCTTACGTAGTAATCGAAGGTGGCATGACCAACCTCGAGAAGCGTCAGATTCTGACTGAAGAGCAGTACCTTGACGCTCTGGAAGAGTTCGGTGACGAGTTCGACGCCAAAATGGGCGCCGAAGCGATCCAGGCCCTGTTGAAAAACATGGATCTGGAGCAGGAGTGCGAGCAGCTGCGTGAAGAGCTGAACGAAACTAACTCCGAAACCAAACGTAAAAAACTGACCAAGCGCATCAAGCTGCTGGAAGCGTTCGTACAGTCTGGCAACAAGCCAGAGTGGATGATCCTGACCGTGCTGCCTGTTTTGCCACCGGATCTGCGTCCGCTGGTACCGCTGGATGGTGGCCGTTTCGCAACGTCGGATCTGAACGATCTTTATCGTCGCGTGATCAACCGTAACAACCGCCTGAAACGCCTGCTGGATCTGGCTGCGCCAGATATCATCGTGCGCAACGAAAAGCGTATGTTGCAGGAAGCGGTCGATGCACTGCTGGACAACGGTCGTCGCGGTCGTGCGATCACCGGTTCCAACAAGCGTCCGCTGAAATCGCTGGCTGACATGATCAAAGGTAAGCAGGGTCGTTTCCGTCAGAACCTGCTGGGTAAACGTGTCGACTATTCTGGTCGTTCGGTTATCACCGTAGGTCCATACCTGCGCCTGCATCAGTGCGGTCTGCCGAAGAAAATGGCACTCGAACTGTTCAAACCGTTCATTTACGGCAAGCTGGAACTGCGTGGCCTGGCCACCACCATCAAAGCCGCGAAGAAAATGGTTGAGCGCGAAGAAGCGGTTGTCTGGGATATCCTCGACGAAGTGATCCGTGAGCACCCGGTTCTGCTGAACCGTGCGCCTACGCTGCACCGTCTGGGTATTCAGGCCTTTGAACCGGTTCTGATCGAAGGTAAAGCAATCCAGCTGCACCCGCTGGTTTGTGCGGCATATAACGCCGACTTCGATGGTGACCAGATGGCTGTTCACGTACCGCTGACGCTGGAAGCCCAGCTGGAAGCGCGTGCGCTGATGATGTCGACCAACAACATCCTGTCACCTGCGAACGGCGAGCCAATCATCGTTCCTTCTCAGGACGTTGTACTGGGTCTGTACTACATGACCCGTGACTGTGTTAACGCCAAAGGCGAAGGCATGGTGCTGACTGGCCCGAAAGAAGCTGAGCGTATTTATCGCGCTGGCCTCGCATCGCTGCATGCTCGCGTTAAGGTGCGTATCACCGAACACGAGAAAAATGAGCAGGATGAGTGGGTTGCTAAAACCAGCATCATCGACACCACTGTTGGCCGTGCCATCCTGTGGATGATCGTGCCAAAAGGTCTGCCTTTCTCCATCGTTAACCAGGCGCTGGGCAAAAAAGCTATCTCCAAAATGCTGAACACCTGTTACCGCATTCTGGGCCTGAAGCCGACCGTTATCTTTGCTGACCAGACCATGTACACCGGTTTCGCTTACGCAGCCCGTTCAGGCGCGTCTGTCGGCATCGACGACATGGTTATTCCAGAGAAGAAAGTGGAAATCATCACCGAAGCGGAAGCAGAAGTGGCTGAGATCCAGGAGCAGTTCCAGTCTGGTCTGGTAACCGCCGGCGAACGTTACAACAAAGTCATCGATATCTGGGCAGCGGCCAACGAACGTGTTGCCAAGGCGATGATGGAAAACCTCTCAACCGAAACCGTTATTAACCGTGACGGCGTAGAAGAGCGACAGGTTTCCTTTAACAGCATCTTTATGATGGCTGACTCCGGTGCGCGTGGTTCTGCTGCACAGATTCGTCAGCTGGCCGGTATGCGTGGTCTGATGGCGAAGCCAGATGGCTCCATCATCGAAACACCAATCACGGCGAACTTCCGTGAAGGGTTGAACGTACTCCAGTACTTCATCTCAACCCACGGTGCTCGTAAAGGTCTGGCGGATACCGCACTGAAAACGGCGAACTCCGGTTATCTGACGCGTCGTCTGGTTGACGTTGCACAGGATCTGGTTGTTACCGAAGATGACTGTGGTACACACGAAGGCATCATGATGACACCTGTCATCGAAGGTGGCGACGTTAAAGAGCCACTGCGTGAACGTGTTCTGGGTCGTGTGACCGCTGAAGACGTTCTGAAGCCGGGTACTGCTGATATTCTGGTTCCACGCAACACGCTGCTCGATGAGCACTGGTGTGACGTGCTGGAACTGAACTCAGTCGACAGCCTGAAAGTCCGCTCAGTAGTAGGTTGTGAAACCGACTTTGGTGTGTGTGCGCATTGCTATGGTCGCGACCTGGCACGTGGTCACATCATCAACAAAGGTGAAGCGATCGGTGTTATCGCGGCACAGTCCATCGGTGAGCCAGGTACACAGCTGACGATGCGTACGTTCCACATCGGTGGTGCGGCATCACGTGCGGCTGCTGAATCCAGCATTCAGGTGAAGAACAAAGGTACCATCAAGCTGACCAACGCTAAGTCGGTAACGAACTCGGCAGGCAAGCTGGTGATCACCTCGCGTAACGTTGAACTGAAAATGATCGACGAATTTGGTCGTACCAAAGAGAGCTATAAAGTTCCTTATGGTTCTACCATGGCGAAAGGTGATGGTGAGCAGGTTGCAGCGGGCGAAACCGTCGCAAACTGGGATCCGCATACCATGCCAGTCATCACCGAAGTGGGCGGTTTCATTCGCTTCACGGACATGGTTGATGGCCAGACCATTACCCGTCAGACAGATGACTTAACCGGTCTTTCTTCGCTGGTGGTTCTGGACAGTGCTGAACGTACTGCGGGCGGTAAAGATCTGCGTCCTGCGCTGAAAATTGTTGATGCCAACGGCAACGACGTTCTGATCCCGGGCACCGACATGCCGGCCCAGTACTTCCTGCCTGGTAAAGCGATTGTTCAGCTGGAAGATGGCGTGAAGATCAGTGCTGGTGACACGCTGGCGCGTGTTCCGCAGGAATCTGGCGGTACCAAGGATATTACCGGTGGTCTGCCACGCGTTGCTGACCTGTTCGAAGCGCGTCGTCCGAAAGAGCCAGCTATTCTGGCGGAGATCAGCGGCATCATCTCCTTCGGTAAAGAGACCAAAGGTAAGCGTCGTCTGGTCATCACTCCGCTGGATGGCAGTGAGCCGTACGAAGAGATGATTCCGAAATGGCGTCAGCTGAACGTGTTCGAAGGTGAACGTGTTGAGCGCGGTGACGTGGTTTCCGATGGCCCAGAGTCTCCACATGACATCCTGCGCTTGCGTGGCGTGCATGCGGTGACCCGTTACATCACTAACGAAGTGCAGGAAGTTTACCGTCTGCAAGGCGTTAAGATTAACGATAAGCACATCGAAGTCATCGTTCGTCAGATGCTGCGTAAAGCAACCATCGTGAGCGCAGGAAGTGCAGACTTCCTGGAAGGTGAGCAGGCTGAATTCTCTCGCATCAAGATCTCTAACCGTGATCTGGAAGCGAACGGAAAAGTTGGCGCAACCTTCATGCGTGACCTGCTGGGTATTACCAAAGCGTCACTGGCTACCGAATCGTTCATCTCTGCAGCATCGTTCCAGGAAACCACGCGTGTCCTGACCGAAGCAGCAGTAGCAGGTAAGCGCGATGAACTGCGCGGCCTGAAAGAGAACGTAATCGTGGGTCGTCTGATCCCGGCCGGTACCGGTTATGCGTACCATCAGGATCGTATGCGCCGCAAAGCGGCAGGTGAAGTTCCGGTTGCACCGCAGGTTACTGCGGATGAAGCCTCAGCCAGCCTGGCTGAACTGTTGAACGCCGGTCTCGGCGGCAACAAAGACGATTAATCGTCCTTTGCCTGATAAAAACCCTGCCTCGGCAGGGTTTTTTTTTGTCTCTGATTCAGACATTCCAGTCGTTGCGGCCAAGGCCAATGTCTTTCAGCTGACTGTCACTCAGCTTCGACAGGATGACGCGCGTCTCACGCCTCAGCTGCCAGCGTTTATAGCTGCGCCAAAGATAGCGAACCAGCTGGTAAGGCGTGCCTGTAAACGGTTTAGCTGCGCGATTCTCGTCGTATCCCATGATAGTGCCCTCAGTGAATTGTCTGAGGACTATTCTCAGCGGATCGCTCTGTATGATACAGACGCAAAAATCACCTTTCTTTAACATACAGATTGCGGTAATGGCGATCTGAATGGTAAAAAAGAGGCATAACTGTACCGGTTAATGCTCAGCTACTGAGTCAGAGGAAATACAATGACGCGATATGAACATCTGGCCACGCTGCTGGCTCAGCGTATCGAACAAGGTTTATATCGCAGTGGTGAGCGCCTGCCCTCGGTACGCAGTCTGAGTGCCGAACATGGCGTCAGTATCAGCACCGTGCAGCAGGCTTATCATCTGCTGGAAGAGAAGCAGATGATTACGCCGCAGTCGCGCTCTGGCTATTTTGTGGCCTCGCGTAAGGCGACGCCCCCGATGCCTGCGCTGACCCGTCCCGCACAGCGGCCGGTTGAGGTAACGCAGTGGGATGCGGTGCTGGAGCTGATTAACAGCCGTCTGGAAGATGATGTGTTGCAGCTGGGAAGCGGTATGCCCGATCTGACCCAACCGACGCTTAAGCCGCTGTGGAAAGCCTTCAGCCGACAGGCTCAGAAGCAGGACATCGCGCTGCTCAATTATGACAACCTCTATGGTGTTCTCGCACTGCGGCAACAGGTTGCACGACTGGCGATAGATAGCGGTTGCCAGCTCACCGCCGATGACATTGTTATTACCACCGGCTGCCATGAAGCCTTATCGGTAGCCGTGCGTGCGGTCTGCGAGCCGGGCGATATCATTGCTGTTGAGTCGCCTTCGTTTCACGGGATCATGCAAACCCTGCGCGGATTTGGCATTCGTGCCATTGAGATCCCGACTGATGCGGTAACCGGCATCAGCCTGGAAGCGCTGGAACTGGCGTTTGATCAATGGCCGATTAAAGCAGTCGTTGTTGTACCGAACTGTAATAATCCGCTGGGATTTATCATGCCTGAGCCGCGTAAGCGGGCATTGCTTGCCCTGGCGCAGCGGTTTGACGCGGCGGTCATTGAAGATGATGTTTATGGTGAGTTAGCCTGGGAATATCCGCGCCCAGCGACCATTAAAGCGCTGGATCTCGATGGCCGGGTTCTGCTGTGCAGCTCCTTTTCCAAAACGCTGGCGCCAGGTTTGCGTGTCGGCTGGGTTGCACCCGGCCGCTATCGCGACCGTGTACTGCACATGAAATATATCGTCACAGGTTCCACCGCCACACAGCCTCAGCATGCGGTCTCCGAGTTTATCCGCCAGGGCCATTATCAGCCCCATCTGCGCCGGATGCGGCAAATCTATCATCGTAACTATGAAACCTTTAGCTGCTGGGTGCGCCACTACTTTCCCTGCGGCATCTGCGTTTCCCGTCCTCAGGGCGGTTTTCTGATGTGGATAGAGCTCCCCGAAGCGTTTGATGCGGTCCGGCTCAATCGCGAATTGCGCGAGTCAAAAATTCAGATAGCCGTAGGCTCACTCTTTTCGGCCTCGGGTAAATACCGTAACTGTCTGCGCTTAAACTACGGGCTGCCGATCAACGAGCAGACTGAGAAGGCGCTGGCGCTGGTGGGTGCAGCCGTCGAACGCGCCATGCTCTCGTGCCAGCATGAAACGCAGATTTCAGCTTCAACTCTCGCATAGCGAAAAGAAGAAGCAGGGCCGGCAAGAGGAGGGAACCGGCCCTGGTCAGATAACCTTAACCTGACGGAGGCCACGTTAAGGTTTTGGATCAGAGCACGCCAGCGGCAACTTACGCTTTTGCGCACCGCTTTCCCGGCAGAAACGCTGGCGTTACTGGTTTTGCAGCCGCTATGCGGGACTGCTTCCACAAATCCTTATTGGTGAAGCTCTGCCAGCGCCAGCAAAGTACGTGTTGCTTCACGCCAGTCATCTGCCTGGGTAATCGCACTCACCACCGCAATACTCCCTACGCCGGTTGCCAGCACGTCAGGTGCCCGAGCAATCGAAATACCGCCAATTGCCACGGTGGGGATATGCGTCAGGCGCGTCAGATGCCGCTTCAGCTGCTCAATGCCCTGCGGCGCAGAAGGCATCTCTTTGGTCTGCGTCGGGAAAATATGTCCAAGCGCGATGTAAGAGGGCTGGATTGCCAGTGCGCGGTCCAGTTCAGCATCGTCATGGGTGGAGAGCCCCAGACGCAATCCTGCCTGATGAATCCGGGCAAGATCGGCGACATCGAGATCCTCCTGACCCAGATGCACGCCATAAGCCTGATGCTTTATCGCCAGCTGCCAGTAGTCATTGATAAACAGGCGCGCGTCATAGCGTTTACCCATTGCAATCGCCTGAGCGATGGCGGGCTCGGCGACCTCATCGGGCTGATCTTTGATGCGCAGCTGCAGTGTACGAACGCCCATCTTCAGCAGGCGCTCAATCCAGTCGGGGCTATCAACCACCGGATAAAGCCCCAGGCGCGGGGCGGTAGCGGGAAATGCGGGCATCGTTACTCCTCCTTAATGGCATCGGCGGGATGATAAAGCTCACCGCCGCGCCGACGAAAACGGTCTGACATCTGCGCCATGCCCACTTCAACGGGCTCGGCGCGCGTATCCTGACGTGCTGCGAACTCGCGCACCTCCTGGGAAATTTTCATCGAGCAGAACTTAGGGCCACACATCGAGCAGAAATGGGCCACTTTGCCCGACTCCTGCGGCAGGGTTTCATCATGCATAGCCCGCGCCGTATGGGGATCCAGCGCCAGATTAAACTGATCTTCCCAGCGGAACTCAAAGCGCGCTTTGGACATGGCGTTATCACGGATCTGCGCACCCGGATGGCCTTTCGCCAGATCGGCGGCATGCGCCGCGATTTTGTAGGTGATCAACCCCTGCTTCACATCCTCTTTGTTCGGCAGACCCAGATGCTCTTTGGGCGTGACGTAACACAACATGGCGCAACCAAACCAGCCAATCATGGCAGCACCGATACCGGAGGTGAAATGGTCATAGCCGGGCGCGATGTCGGTGGTCAGCGGGCCAAGGGTGTAGAAGGGGGCTTCATCGCACAGGTCGAGCTGTTCGGTCATGTTGCGGCGGATCATATGCATCGGGACGTGCCCCGGGCCTTCAATCATGACCTGAACGTCATATTCCCAGGCAATACGGGTCAGTTCGCCCAGGGTACGCAGTTCGGCAAACTGCGCCTCATCGTTGGCATCCTGAATGGAACCCGGACGAAGGCCATCGCCCAGCGACAGGGAGACATCATAGGCGGCGCAGATTTCACAAATCTCCCGGAAGTGCTGATACAGGAAGCTCTCCTGATGATGCGACAGGCACCATTTCGCCATGATAGATCCACCCCGCGATACAATCCCGGTCAGACGTTTCGCCGTCATCGGGACATAACGCAGCAGCACGCCAGCGTGGATAGTGAAGTAATCGACACCCTGTTCCGCCTGCTCAAGCAGCGTATCGCGGAATATTTCCCAGTTCAGCGCCTCGGCCACGCCATTCACTTTTTCCAGCGCCTGATAAATCGGCACTGTACCGATTGGCACCGGGCTGTTTCGCAAAATCCATTCGCGCGTTTCATGAATATAACGACCGGTAGAGAGATCCATCACCGTATCGGCACCCCAGCGAGTCGACCAGACCAGTTTTTCCACCTCTTCCTCAATAGAAGAGGTCACCGCCGAGTTACCGATGTTGGCATTGACCTTAACCAGAAAGTTGCGGCCAATGATCATCGGCTCCGATTCAGGGTGATTGATATTGGCAGGGATAATGGCGCGTCCGGCAGCGACCTCCTGACGCACAAACTCGGGCGTGATACTGGCTGGCAGATGCGCGCCAAAACTGTGGCCGGGATGCTGTTGCAGCAATACCTCACTGCGGATTCGCTCACGGCCCATGTTTTCCCGCAGTGCGATAAATTCCATCTCCGGGGTGATGATCCCCTGGCGGGCATAGTGCAATTGCGTGACGCAGCAGCCTGCGCGGGCACGGCGCGGTGTCGGCAGTTGATCGAAACGCAGATGATCCAGCCCCTCGTCAGCCAGCCGCTGCTGGGTATAACCCGAGCTGTTCTGTTCGAGAAGTTCGCTGTCGTCGCGTTCAGCAATCCAGCGGGCGCGCAGCTTTTCCAGGCCCCGATGAACATCGATCTGTGCCGCGGGATCGCCATAGGCACCCGCCGTGTCATAGACCGGTACCGCTTCGTTCTGCTCATAGAGAGGCTGTTCTTTGCTGCCGCCGATGTGAGTCGGGCTTAGCACGATTTCACGCATGGGAACGCGAATATCCTCGCGGCTGCCGGTAATCCAGATGCGGCGGGACTGGGGAAATGCACTGCCGCTTTGCAGGGAATCAATAAATTCCTGCGCCTGGGCACGCTGTTCACGACGGGTTGTTTTTTGGTCAGACATAGCAATCATCCTGTTAAGGGGGAACGATGCTTGTCCGGAGTTCGGAAGGAGTAACCGTATAGACAGCGTTAGCATGCTGGCATACAGAGAATATTTACTCTTGTTCCCTTCGCAGGTTCTAACCTGATCAGGTTCCGCGGATCCCGAATTAACGGTCTCAGCCCAACTGGGCACTCCGACAAGAAGCTGTTTTTACGCTGGTGTCTGATAACAGAGCCAGATGTAAAAACCTTATATTTCAAAGCAAAAATCAAAAAGGTTCTTTGGAGCACTCTCCTCAGAACCTGTTCAGCATAAAAGGGCTACGGGATAATCTCAACCCCTTTGCCGGAGATGATGATTAAGCCGGACGCGCGATATGGCTGTCATTGGCAACCGGCGGGGGGACAAGCTGGTTATCCCATGCCAGCTGGATCAGCTTATCTTCCAGCGTAAAGCGTGCTTCCAGCACTTCACCCACTTCGGAGAGTGCCTGCTGGAAGGTCATGCAGTTCTCGTCGTCGATTGCCTGCTGCAGGTGGCCGTCATACAGCTGCATCAGACGCTCAGTATTGGCTTCCAGCGGTGGATAGATCTGTGCGGCGGCAATCATCGGGCTGTCGCCACTCATTTCACTGATCACGCGTTCATAGATACTGAAGTGACCCGCAGAAAGATAATCGACCAGACCGTGACAGAAGTTGTCCAGAGCCTGCTCATCAAGACGCGTCAGCGCCTCTTTGTTTGGTTTAAGTCCGACCAGGTGATAATAGGTCACCAGTAGCTGACGACGGGCTTCAAGCCACGAATCGACCAGTTCATTACTGCCACCTACGCGTTCAGCCAGGACGTCTAACTGGTTAAGCATATCTAACTCCATGTGAGTTATAGTTGTTTATCTACACACTTAACATCAGGACTTCAGCGTGCGAGTTGACGCTAAGGATGACGAAATAAATGCAATGCGAAATCTCAAGCGTAGACGCTGGATGGTGGATTGTCAGCCATGAACAGAAACTTTGGTTACCACAAGGTGATTTACCCCACGGAAACGCCGAAAAATTTGGTTTGACCGGTAGTAAAGCCCGGACCATCGGTGAGTGGCAGGGCGAAAAAGTCTGGCTGATTTGTGAGCCGCGTTCTGCCGATATGTTCTCAGTACGACAGCTGATCGATCAGGATGTGGCGCTGTTTCAGCTGGTGGGTCGCGGTGTGCAACTGGCGGAATTCTACCGTTCTCATCGCTGGTGCGGCTATTGCGGCCATGAAATGCACCAAAGCAAACATGAATTTGCCTGTCTCTGCAGCCATTGTCGCGAGCGTTACTATCCGCAGATCGCACCCTGCATCATTGTGGCTATCCGTCGCGGTGATGAAATCCTGCTGGCGAATCATGCCCGCCATCGCAACAAGGTCTACACCGTGCTGGCGGGTTTTGTGGAGGTGGGCGAGACGCTGGAGCAGGCCGTTGCCCGCGAAGTGATGGAAGAGAGCAATATCCGCGTCAAAAACGTCCGTTACGTTACCTCCCAGCCGTGGCCCTTCCCGCAATCGCTGATGACAGCCTTTATGGCGGAGTATGACAGCGGCGATCTGCAGCACGATGGTAAAGAGCTGCTGGATGCGGCCTGGTTCCGTTTTGATGAGCTGCCGTTGCTGCCACCGCCAGGCACCGTGGCGCGCCGCCTGATTGAAGATACCGTCGCTCTGTGCCGCGCCGAAGTGTGAAAGTGCTACACTACACGCCTGTTATTGAGAGAGTGTTGAGATGAGTGAACTGAAGAACGATCGTTATTTGCGTGCCCTGTTACGTCAGCCGGTTGATGTCACGCCGGTCTGGATGATGCGACAAGCCGGGCGCTATTTGCCGGAGTACAAAGCGACACGCGCCCAGGCGGGTGACTTTATGTCGCTGTGTAAAAACGCCGAGCTGGCCTGTGAAGTCACCCTGCAGCCGCTGCGCCGTTATCCGCTGGATGCCGCCATCCTCTTCAGTGACATCCTGACCATTCCGGATGCGATGGGACTGGGTCTCTACTTTGAAACCGGCGAAGGCCCGCGTTTCTCAAACCCTGTGACCTGTCGCGCTGACGTTGAGCGTTTACCGGTGCCCGATCCCGAAATGGAGCTGGGCTATGTGATGAATGCTGTCCGTACCATCCGTAAGAACCTGAACGGCGACCTGCCGCTGATTGGCTTCTCTGGCAGTCCGTGGACGCTGGCCACCTATATGGTGGAAGGCGGGAGCAGCAAGGCGTTTACCAAAATTAAGAAGATGATGTATGCCGATCCCGCTACGCTCCACGCGATGCTGGATAAGCTGGCCGACAGCGTCATCCTCTATCTCAATGCTCAGATCCGCGCCGGTGCGCAGTCCGTTATGGTATTTGATACCTGGGGCGGCGTGCTGACCGGTCGTGATTACCGCGAATTCTCACTCCATTACATGCACAAAATTGTCGATGGCCTGCTGCGTGAAAACGACGGTCGCCGCGTGCCGGTGACGCTCTTCACCAAAGGCGGCGGACAGTGGCTGGAAGCGATGGCCGCCACCGGTTGTGACGCGCTGGGTCTCGACTGGACCACCGATATTGATGACGCACGCCGTCGCGTGGGCGACAAAGTCGCCCTGCAGGGCAACATGGATCCTTCTATGCTCTATGCGGCACCTGAGCGTATCGAACAGGAAGTGGCTGGGATCCTGGAGCGCTTTGGCTCGGGCACCGGGCATGTCTTTAATCTGGGGCATGGTATTCATCTGGATGTGCCACCGGAAAATGCGGGCGTCTTTGTTGAGGCGGTACACCGTTTATCACGTCCCTGGCATCAGGAGTAATCATGGATATTGCCGCACTTCGCGCTGAGCAGTTACAACGCGCCGCTGATGTGGTGCGTGAAGATGACTTTGATGTGCTGCCACCCCGCTTTATCGGCGGGGCGGACGTTGGATTTGAGCAGGAAGGCACCATCACCCGGGCGGCGATGGTGATACTGGAGTATCCCTCCTTAAAGCTGGTGGAGCACCGCATCGCACGCGTTGAGACCACCATGCCTTATATTCCGGGCTTTCTCTCATTCCGTGAATATCCAGCGCTGATGGCCGCCTGGCAGATGCTGGAGCAAAAGCCGGACCTGCTGTTTGTGGATGGACATGGTATTTCGCATCCACGACGACTTGGCGTCGCGTCACATTTTGGCCTGCTGGTCGATGTGCCCACCATTGGTGTCGCGAAAAGTCGCCTGTGTGGCCGTTTTGCCGATCTGGATGCGCAGCCTGGCAGTCGTCAGCCACTGATCGACAAAGGCGAGCAGATAGGCTGGGTATGGCGCAGCAAGCTGCGGTGTAATCCGCTGTTTGTCGCCACCGGCCATCGTGTCAGCCTGGATACCGCGCTGCAGTGGGTCGAAAACTGTACGCGTGGTTACCGGCTGCCGGAACCGACCCGCTGGGCCGACGCGGTTGCCTCGAACCGAACCGCTTTCCAGCGCTGGCAAAACGCGCTTTAACACTGTTTGTGCTGCGGTTTTGCAGTTACACTGCGGCCAGCGAAACGAATAAGAGCCACCTTTATGTTACAAAATCCCGTTCATCTGCGTCTGGCGAAGCTGGAAAGCTGGCAGCACCTTACTTTTATGGCCTGCCTGTGCGAGCGCATGTATCCCAACTATCGTGCGTTCTGCGAGCAGACTGAATTTGCCGATCCGGCACTCTATCGCCGCATTCTTGATCTGATCTGGGAAAACCTGACGGTCAAAGATGCGAAGATTAACTTCGACAGCCAGCTGGAAAAGCTCGAAGCCGCCATTCCGGATGGTGATGCGTTTGAGGTTTACGGCGTTTATCCGGCTATCGATGCCTGTGTGGCATTAAGCGAAGTCGTCCATGCGCAGCTGAGCGGTGAAACTCTTGAGCATGCAATTGAAGTCAGCGAGACCTCAATTACTACTATCGCCATGCTGGAAATGACCCAGGCTGGACGCGAAATGACCGACGAAGAGCTGCGTGAAAACCCGGCTATCATCGATGAGTGGGACCTTCAGTGGGAGATTTTCCGCCTGCTGGCGGAGTGTGAAGAGCGCGACCTTGAATTGATTAAAGGTCTGCGATCTGACCTGCGTGAAGCGGGAATTAGCAACATCGGTATAAATTTCCAGCAGTAAGGCGATAAAACGTGACTTCAGGCCCGAATTAGCGCGCCTGGAGGCTTCACATTGGCCCCCTGTCTGGTCTACATTTGGGGGGCTGAAAATTGTGGCTATCGGTGCGTGCAGGCAGAAGAGTGCCAGAATATGGCTTTTCCCTCGCACTCGTTGCTTAGCAAGCGATAAATACACTTTAAGGATAACTTATGAACAAGACTCAACTGATTGATGTGATCGCAGAAAAAGCTGACCTGTCTAAAACCCAGGCAAAGGCAGCGCTGGAATCTACTCTGGCTGCGATCACTGAGTCTCTGAAAGATGGTGATGCTGTACAACTGGTTGGTTTTGGTACTTTTAAAGTGAACCACCGCGCTGAGCGTACCGGTCGTAACCCGCAGACTGGCAAAGAGATCAAAATCGCTGCAGCAAATGTACCGGCATTCGTGTCTGGTAAAGCGCTGAAAGACGCCGTTAAGTAAGACGTCGCACTGCGGTTAAGCTTTAAAACAGGGGGCGTTTCGCCCCTTTTGTTTAAGAGGCCAGCCATCATGACCCCGCTGTTTCAGCGTTTATCTGTTCTGTTTCTCTCCCTGTTTCTTTTCGGTTGCAGCTCTACTCCGGATATTCCCCCCTTTTCTGCCAGTGGCTATCTTGCCGATCGTGGTGTTGTTCGTATCTGGCGTAAAAACAGCGACCACCAGTCGGTCCATATCCGCACCTTCTATACGCCGTTCAGTGGCGGTGAGGGTGAAGTGACGGATTATGTCTGGCTGGAAGAGTCGTTGATCAGCATTCAGCGTCAGGTGAAGGGCAACCAGCCTGATGATGTGACCCTGCGCTTTGACCAGGCTGGCGGTCTTAACTTTATGCAGCGCCAGCTTTCAGGCCGGCGTGAAGCGGTCAGCCCGGATGCGGTTGAGCTCTATAAGTTTGATGCCGAGCGGATGCGTAACCTCAGCGATGCGCTATTAAGCGGTCAGGTGTTCCTCAGACAGGGACACTGGCTGGGAAACAATGTGCTGGAGAGTTGCGAAGGCCAGCAGGTCAGACCCGCTTTTGACGCCGACGCTCTGCAGATGCTGACACAGCAGCAACGCCGCGTATCGGCACCGCTGATGGTGTCATGGCTTGAAGCGCCGGAAGGGATACAGCTATTGCGGGTCAGTCAGCAAGATGACTGCTCACAGCAGCCGACAGAAGAAGATATGTGAATTGAAAAGGGGGCACCTGGTGCCCCCTGAACTTATTTGCGATTAATGGCGCGGTAGCCGATATCGCGGCGACAGAAGCTGCCCTGCCATGAGATCGGTTTTGTCAGCTCATAAGCCCGCTTTTGTGCCGCGGCCACATCGTCGCCCAGCGCGGTTACGCACAACACGCGGCCACCGTTTGTCAGCACCAGGTCCTCTTCCAGCCGTGTTCCGGCGTGGAATACCTTGCCGTCAGCCACTTCTTCGAGTGGCAGACCGTGAATCTGATCGCCCTGAGCGTAGTCACCCGGATAACCGCCCGCCGCCAGCACCACACCCAGCGCAGGGCGGGGATCCCATTGTGACGTTTTCTGATCCAGTTTACCGTCACAGGCGGCCAGGCAAAGATCGACCAGATCCGACTGCAGGCGCAGCATGATCGGCTGAGTCTCCGGATCGCCGAAGCGGCAGTTGAATTCGATCACTTTCGGCTGCCCGGTGTGATCGATCATCAGGCCGGCATAGAGAAAACCGGTATAGACGTTGCCTTCAGCCGCCATGCCGCGCACGGTCGGCCAGATAACCTGATCCATAACGCGCTGGTGGATCTCATCGGTGACAACCGGAGCCGGAGAGTAGGCACCCATTCCGCCGGTGTTCGGACCGGTATCGCCATCGCCCACGCGTTTGTGATCCTGGCTGGTGGCCATGGGCAGCACATGCTCGCCGTCCACCATCACGATGAAGCTGGCTTCTTCGCCATCCAGAAACTCTTCAATCACAATGCGGTGTCCGGCATCGCCAAAGGCGTTTCCGGCCAGCATATCCTGAACCGCATCCTCAGCTTCCTGCAGCGTCATCGCCACAATCACGCCTTTACCTGCGGCCAGGCCGTCGGCTTTGATGACGATAGGGGCGCCTTTCTCACGCAGATACGCGAGAGCGGGCTCAACCTCGGTGAAGTTCTGGTATTCCGCACTCGGGATCTTATGACGCGCCAGGAAATCCTTGGTGAAAGCTTTAGAGCCTTCCAGCTGCGCAGCGGCCTGAGTCGGACCAAAGATAGCCAGCCCGGCCTCACGGAAGGCATCCACGATGCCAATCACCAGCGGCGCTTCGGGGCCGACAATCGTCAGATCAATCTTTTCACGCCGGGCAAACTCAAGCAGGGCAGGGACATCAGTTGCACTAATCGCGACATTCTGCAGCGCAGGCTCTAATGCGGTGCCCGCGTTACCCGGTGCCACAAACACGGTTTCCGCCAGCGGCGACTGGACAGCTTTCCAGGCCAGAGCATGTTCACGTCCGCCATTGCCGATTACTAAAATTTTCATCTGTTTCTCTCCAGAACGATTAATGGCGGAAGTGACGCATGTCGGTGAAGATCATGGCAATGCCGTGCTCATCTGCCGCCGCAATTACCTCTTCATCGCGGATGGAGCCGCCAGGCTGGATGACGCAGCTCACGCCTGACGCGGCTGCCGCATCAATACCATCACGGAACGGGAAGAAGGCATCCGACGCCATGGCTGATCCTTTTACTTCCAGCCCTTCATCGGCTGCTTTAATGCCGGCAATCTTAGCGGAATAGACACGGCTCATCTGTCCGGCACCGATACCGATGGTCATGTTGTCGCGTGCATAAACAATGGCGTTAGACTTAACGAACTTCGCTACTTTCCAGCAGAACAGCGCATCACGCAGTTCCTGTTCGGTTGGCTGACGTTTACTGACGACGCGCAGCTGGCTGGCATCGACCATGCCGAGATCGCGATCCTGTACCAGCAGACCCCCGTTGACGCGTTTGAAATCCAGTGCAGCAGTACGGTTTTGCCATTGGCCGCAGATCAGGACACGGACATTCTGCTTCGCGGCGGTAATTTTCAGCGCGGCCTCAGAAACGGCTGGCGCGATAATCACCTCAACAAACTGGCGGCTGATAATGGCCTGCGCAGTTGCTTCATCCAGCTCGCGGTTAAAGGCGATGATGCCGCCAAATGCGGAGGTCGGATCGGTCTGGTAAGCACGCTCATAGGCTGCCAGCAGAGAGTCACCGGTCGCTACGCCACAAGGGTTCGCATGTTTGACGATGACGCAGGCGGGTTCACTGAACTCTTTGACGCACTCCAGTGCAGCATCCGTGTCAGCAATGTTGTTATAGGAGAGCGCTTTGCCCTGAACCTGCCGGGCCGTCGCCACTGAAGCTTCAGTGATGTTCTCTTCTATATAGAAGGCAGCATCCTGATGGCTGTTTTCACCGTAGCGCATATCCTGCTTCTTAATGAAGTTCAGATTCAGGGTACGCGGGAAACGGCCGGCGGGCTGATTACGATCACCGTGATAGGCGGGCACCAGGCTGCCAAAGTAGTTAGCGATCATGCTGTCATACGCGGCGGTGTGTTCGAACGCTTTGATCGCCAGATCGAAACGAGTCTCAAGCGTCAGGCCATTTTCATGAGCATCCATTTCGGCAATGATCGCATCGTAGTCGCCGCTGCTGACCACGATTGCCACATCTTTATGGTTCTTGGCAGCAGAGCGCACCATGGTCGGGCCACCGATGTCGATATTTTCCACTGCATCTTCCCGTGAACATCCTTCACGGGCGACGGTCTGTGCAAAGGGATAGAGGTTAACGACCACCATGTCGATTGGGCTGATGTCGTGCTGCGCCATAATGGCATCATCCTGGCCGCGACGACCTAAAATGCCGCCATGCACTTTCGGATGCAGGGTTTTGACGCGTCCATCCATCATTTCCGGGAAACCGGTGTAGTCAGAGACTTCTGTGACAGCCAGACCCGCATCCGCCAGCAGGCGAGCTGTTCCGCCTGTGGAGAGCAGTTCGACACCGCGACTTGAGAGCGCCTGAGCAAATTCGAGGATACCGGCTTTGTCAGAGACACTGAGCAATGCGCGGCGTACAGGACGAGTTTGTTGCATGGTGGTTTATCCCTTGGCTTTGTTTCGCGTATATAAGAGCGTTACATCAGGCTTTACAGCGGTTTTCTCTTCTCTATACAGGAAGAAAAAATCAAAAACCTCAGGTAACGCCCCGAAAAGGGGGGTCCGGAACTTCGCCCGGCATTGTAGCGAAAACGTTTGCGTGATGCTCGCCTAAATTTATCTGGCCCGACTAATGTGGATAACATTGTGTGTAACTGCGTATAACAGCCGCTTTTGCTGTGGAATGCAGCGAACGCTCTTTTTTATGCAATTTATGGGTTGCGCCTCTCAGACAACTCCCTATAATGCGCATCCATCAACACGGCACACCGGCAACGGGATGACAGGTTGAAAGGCACAGGAGACTGCTCCGCCGGAGAAAAACTTCTGAAATAGAGGTTGACTCTGCAGGAGGAAAGCGTAATATACGCCACCTCGCGACAGGACGCTAACGCACTGTTCGCACTGCTCTTTAACAATTTATCAGACAATCTGTGTGGGCACTCGCAGGATTGATATCAGCGTCTCCGGACGTAAAAAAATATCAAGCCTCACGAGTGAACACATAATGAAATTCATTATGACGTTTTACAGATGAGCACCGCTTAACTTGTTTAAGCAAATCAAACTTAAATTGAAGAGTTTGATCATGGCTCAGATTGAACGCTGGCGGCAGGCCTAACACATGCAAGTCGGACGGTAGCACAGAGAGCTTGCTCTCGGGTGACGAGTGGCGGACGGGTGAGTAATGTCTGGGGATCTGCCCGATAGAGGGGGATAACCACTGGAAACGGTGGCTAATACCGCATAACGTCGCAAGACCAAAGAGGGGGACCTTCGGGCCTCTCACTATCGGATGAACCCAGATGGGATTAGCTAGTAGGCGGGGTAATGGCCCACCTAGGCGACGATCCCTAGCTGGTCTGAGAGGATGACCAGCCACACTGGAACTGAGACACGGTCCAGACTCCTACGGGAGGCAGCAGTGGGGAATATTGCACAATGGGCGCAAGCCTGATGCAGCCATGCCGCGTGTATGAAGAAGGCCTTCGGGTTGTAAAGTACTTTCAGCGGGGAGGAAGGCGATGCGGTTAATAACCGCGTCGATTGACGTTACCCGCAGAAGAAGCACCGGCTAACTCCGTGCCAGCAGCCGCGGTAATACGGAGGGTGCAAGCGTTAATCGGAATTACTGGGCGTAAAGCGCACGCAGGCGGTCTGTTAAGTCAGATGTGAAATCCCCGGGCTTAACCTGGGAACTGCATTTGAAACTGGCAGGCTTGAGTCTTGTAGAGGGGGGTAGAATTCCAGGTGTAGCGGTGAAATGCGTAGAGATCTGGAGGAATACCGGTGGCGAAGGCGGCCCCCTGGACAAAGACTGACGCTCAGGTGCGAAAGCGTGGGGAGCAAACAGGATTAGATACCCTGGTAGTCCACGCCGTAAACGATGTCGACTTGGAGGTTGTTCCCTTGAGGAGTGGCTTCCGGAGCTAACGCGTTAAGTCGACCGCCTGGGGAGTACGGCCGCAAGGTTAAAACTCAAATGAATTGACGGGGGCCCGCACAAGCGGTGGAGCATGTGGTTTAATTCGATGCAACGCGAAGAACCTTACCTACTCTTGACATCCACGGAATTTGGCAGAGATGCCTTAGTGCCTTCGGGAACCGTGAGACAGGTGCTGCATGGCTGTCGTCAGCTCGTGTTGTGAAATGTTGGGTTAAGTCCCGCAACGAGCGCAACCCTTATCCTTTGTTGCCAGCGATTCGGTCGGGAACTCAAAGGAGACTGCCGGTGATAAACCGGAGGAAGGTGGGGATGACGTCAAGTCATCATGGCCCTTACGAGTAGGGCTACACACGTGCTACAATGGCGCATACAAAGAGAAGCGACCTCGCGAGAGCAAGCGGACCTCACAAAGTGCGTCGTAGTCCGGATCGGAGTCTGCAACTCGACTCCGTGAAGTCGGAATCGCTAGTAATCGTGGATCAGAATGCCACGGTGAATACGTTCCCGGGCCTTGTACACACCGCCCGTCACACCATGGGAGTGGGTTGCAAAAGAAGTAGGTAGCTTAACCTTCGGGAGGGCGCTTACCACTTTGTGATTCATGACTGGGGTGAAGTCGTAACAAGGTAACCGTAGGGGAACCTGCGGTTGGATCACCTCCTTACCTGAAGATACCTTCCCGCGCAGTGCCCACACAGATTGTCTGATAGAAAATAACGAGCAAAGTGTCTTTCGAAGACAGACTTAATTGTCCCCTTCGTCTAGAGGCCCAGGACACCGCCCTTTCACGGCGGTAACAGGGGTTCGAATCCCCTAGGGGACGCCAAAGCTTGGTGACAGGTGAAAGATGTTACCCACATATCTTAAAGATGACTTACGAGTCATGTTTAAGATATTGCTCTTTAACAATCCGGAACAAGCTGAAAATTGAAACGACGCAGCGCGTTATTCCTCCGTAATTAAGGAATGACAATGCGATGCGTTCGAGTCTCTCAAATGCTTGCAACTCGCAGCGTTGAAAAACGCCTGTGGGTTGTGAGGTTAAGCGACTAAGCGTACACGGTGGATGCCCAGGCAGTCAGAGGCGATGAAGGACGTGCTAATCTGCGTAAAGCGACGGTAAGGTGATATGAACCGCTACAGCCGTCGATGTCCGAATGGGGAAACCCGGTGCACTCTGTGCATCATTGCAGCATGAATACATAGTGCTGCAAGGCGAACCGGGGGAACTGAAACATCTAAGTACCCCGAGGAAAAGAAATCAACCGAGATTCCCCCAGTAGCGGCGAGCGAACGGGGAGCAGCCCAGAGCCTGAATCAGTTTGTGTGTTAGTGGAAGCGTCTGGAAAGTCGCAGGGTACAGGGTGATACTCCCGTACACAAAAGCACACATGCTGTGAGCTCGATGAGTAAGGCGGGACACGTGGTATCCTGTCTGAATATGGGGGGACCATCCTCCAAGGCTAAATACTCCTGACTGACCGATAGTGAACCAGTACCGTGAGGGAAAGGCGAAAAGAACCCCGGCGAGGGGAGTGAAACAGAACCTGAAACCGTGTACGTACAAGCAGTGGGAGCCTTCTTTATGGGGGTGACTGCGTACCTTTTGTATAATGGGTCAGCGACTTATATTCTGTAGCAAGGTTAACCGTATAGGGGAGCCGCAGGGAAACCGAGTCTTAACTGGGCGTTAAGTTGCAGGGTATAGACCCGAAACCCGGTGATCTAGCCATGGGCAGGTTGAAGGTTGGGTAACACTAACTGGAGGACCGAACCGACTAATGTTGAAAAATTAGCGGATGACCTGTGGCTGGGGGTGAAAGGCCAATCAAACCGGGAGATAGCTGGTTCTCCCCGAAAGCTATTTAGGTAGCGCCTCGTGAACTCATCTTCGGGGGTAGAGCACTGTTTCGGCTAGGGGGCCATCCCGGCTTACCAACCCGATGCAAACTGCGAATACCGAAGAATGTTATCACGGGAGACACACGGCGGGTGCTAACGTCCGTCGTGAAGAGGGAAACAACCCAGACCGCCAGCTAAGGTCCCAAAGTCATGGTTAAGTGGGAAACGATGTGGGAAGGCACAGACAGCCAGGATGTTGGCTTAGAAGCAGCCATCATTTAAAGAAAGCGTAATAGCTCACTGGTCGAGTCGGCCTGCGCGGAAGATGTAACGGGGCTAAACCATGCACCGAAGCTGCGGCAGCGACACTATGTGTTGTTGGGTAGGGGAGCGTTCTGTAAGCCGTCGAAGGTGTGCTGTGAGGCATGCTGGAGGTATCAGAAGTGCGAATGCTGACATAAGTAACGATAAAGCGGGTGAAAAGCCCGCTCGCCGGAAGACCAAGGGTTCCTGTTCAACGTTAATCGGAGCAGGGTGAGTCGACCCCTAAGGCGAGGCCGAAAGGCGTAGTCGATGGGAAACAGGTTAATATTCCTGTACTCGGTGTTACTGCGAAGGGGGGACGGAGAAGGCTATATCAGCCGGGCGACGGTTGTCCCGGTTTAAGCGTGTAGGCGGAGGGTCCAGGTAAATCCGGTCCCTTATTAACGCTGAGGCGTGACGACGAGGCACTACGGTGCTGAAGTGATAAATGCCCAGCTTCCAGGAAAAGCCTCTAAGCATCAGGTAACACAGAATCGTACCCCAAACCGACACAGGTGGTCAGGTAGAGAATACCAAGGCGCTTGAGAGAACTCGGGTGAAGGAACTAGGCAAAATGGTGCCGTAACTTCGGGAGAAGGCACGCTGGCGCGTAGGTGGAGGGACTTGCTCCCCGAGCCGAAGCCAGTCGAAGATACCAGCTGGCTGCAACTGTTTATTAAAAACACAGCACTGTGCAAACACGAAAGTGGACGTATACGGTGTGACGCCTGCCCGGTGCCGGAAGGTTAATTGATGGGGTTATCCGCAAGGAGAAGCTCTTGATCGAAGCCCCGGTAAACGGCGGCCGTAACTATAACGGTCCTAAGGTAGCGAAATTCCTTGTCGGGTAAGTTCCGACCTGCACGAATGGCGTAATGATGGCCAGGCTGTCTCCACCCGAGACTCAGTGAAATTGAACTCGCTGTGAAGATGCAGTGTACCCGCGGCAAGACGGAAAGACCCCGTGAACCTTTACTACAGCTTGACACTGAACATTGAGCCTTGATGTGTAGGATAGGTGGGAGGCTTTGAAGCGCGGACGCCAGTCTGCGTGGAGCCAACCTTGAAATACCACCCTTTAATGTTTGATGTTCTAACGTAGGCCCGTGATCCGGGCTGCGGACAGTGTCTGGTGGGTAGTTTGACTGGGGCGGTCTCCTCCTAAAGAGTAACGGAGGAGCACGAAGGTCAGCTAATCACGGTCGGACATCGTGAGGTTAGTGCAATGGCATAAGCTGGCTTGACTGCGAGAGTGACGGCTCGAGCAGGTGCGAAAGCAGGTCATAGTGATCCGGTGGTTCTGAATGGAAGGGCCATCGCTCAACGGATAAAAGGTACTCCGGGGATAACAGGCTGATACCGCCCAAGAGTTCATATCGACGGCGGTGTTTGGCACCTCGATGTCGGCTCATCACATCCTGGGGCTGAAGTAGGTCCCAAGGGTACGGCTGTTCGCCGTTTAAAGTGGTACGCGAGCTGGGTTTAGAACGTCGTGAGACAGTTCGGTCCCTATCTGCCGTGGGCGCTGGAGAATTGAGGGGGGTTGCTCCTAGTACGAGAGGACCGGAGTGAACGCACCACTGGTGTTCGGGTTGTCATGCCAATGGCATTGCCCGGTAGCTAAGTGCGGAAAAGATAAGTGCTGAAAGCATCTAAGCACGAAACTTGCCCCGAGATGAGTTCTCCCTGACTCCTTGAGAGTCCTGAAGGGACGTTGAAGACTACGACGTTGATAGGCCGGGTGTGTAAGCGCAGCGATGCGTTGAGCTAACCGGTACTAATGACCCGTGAGGCTTAACCTTACAACGCCAGAGGCGTTTTTGAGAGACAGATTTTCAGCTTGTTCCCGGATACAGTTGTGTCCTGCGGACTGAAGTCCGAAGGATTTTGCGCTGAGGCAAGGCGGCAACCGAGCGATACGAAGGAGCATACTGAAGTATGTGACGGAGTAGCGCGAGGGCGGCCAACGCAGCATCAGCACAAAAGACACAGGACAGAGCACAAAGAATTTGCCTGGCGGCTTTAGCGCGGTGGTCCCACCTGACCCCATGCCGAACTCAGAAGTGAAACGCCGTAGCGCCGATGGTAGTGTGGGGTCTCCCCATGCGAGAGTAGGGAACTGCCAGGCATTAAATAAGTGAAGAAGCCCCGCACGGAAGTGCGGGGCTTTTTTCACGTCTGCACTTTGCCACGTTAAGCTGAAACATTTTCATTTTCTGCATCAAACCTCGACATCTTACAACGATCAGGCTAATGTTGGGCATCCAGATGTCTAAACGTTTATATGGTTGTAAGAGGTGAGCAGGTTATGCCAATCAGGGTTCCCGACGAATTACCGGCAGTGAATTTTTTGCGTGACGAAAATGTCTTTGTGATGACATCGTCGCGCGCCAGTGTTCAGGAGATCCGCCCGCTTAAAGTGCTCATACTGAATCTGATGCCGAAAAAGATCGAAACGGAGAATCAGTTTCTGCGTCTGCTTTCCAACTCGCCCTTACAGATCGATATTCAGCTGCTGCGCATCGACAGCCGCGAGTCACGCAATACGCCCACTGAGCACCTCAACAACTTCTACTGCAATTTTGAAGATATCCAGCATGATAACTACGATGGCTTAATCGTGACAGGTGCACCACTCGGGCTGGTTGATTTTAATGATGTCGCTTACTGGCCACAGATTCAGCGCGTTCTGCACTGGGCAAATGAGCATGTCACCTCAACCCTGTTTGTCTGTTGGGCGGTTCAGGCCGCGCTTAACATTCTGTATGGCATTCCAAAGCAAACCCGGCATAACAAACTGTCTGGTGTCTATGAGCATCAGATACTGCATCCCCATGCGTTACTGACCCGCGGTTTTGATGATAATTTCCTCGCACCGCACTCACGCTATGCTGATTTCCCCACCCATTTGATTACGGATTACACCGATCTTGAGCTGTTTGCTGAATCGGAACAAACCGGGGCCTATCTGATGGCGAGTAAAGACAAACGTCTGGTGTTTGTTACCGGTCACCCGGAATATGATGCCCTGACGTTGTCTGGTGAGTATCATCGCGATTATGAAGCGGGGGTGAATCCGGAAGTCCCTTATAACTATTTCCCGCAGGATAATCCGGCCTTGCCACCCCGCGCCACCTGGCGCAGTCACGGCAATCTGTTGTTCTCGAACTGGCTCAACTACTACGTTTACCAGATCACGCCGTTCGATCTGCGTCACATGAACCCAACGCTGGAATAGTCCTGTCTGAAGATCAACTGAACCGTGTTAGCCGATGGAAACACGGTTTTTTTTCGCCTTTAAAACGTTAACTGAAAGCGATTCCTTTAATGGATTAAAGTTTTATTTCATATAAAACATAAGGATAGGTTAATTTATATTTAAAAATGGAAATAGTTTTTGATTTAAAAAAATAAATGCTTATGCTCTGATCCTGTAGCTCACAAAATAAACACCGTGTGGATCCGCTGCTTTCGATCCTTTGAATACAGGAGAACGCCAGCATGACAGACTCAGTGATCAGCCATACCCTGATTTTCAGCCAGCCCTTTAGCCATGCAGAACAGCAGCTGTTAACGCCCGAGGCTGTTTCTTTTTTAGAGACGCTGGTCGCACGCTTTGCACCGCAACGCGAAGTGCTGTTATCGGCTCGCCAGCAGCGTCAGCAGCAATATGACCAGGGCTATCTGCCAGACTTCAATATGGAAACGGCTTCCATAAGAGCCAGTGAATGGCGTATTCAATCTATTCCGGCAGATTTAGAAGATCGTCGGGTCGAGATCACCGGCCCACCCGATCGGAAAATGGTGATTAACGCCCTGAACTCAAACGTTAAAGTCTTTATGGCCGACTTTGAGGATTCGCTGTCTCCGGAGTGGTCGAAGTTGATTGAAGGGCAGCTGACACTGCGCGAAGCAGTACAGGGCACCCTGAGTTATACCAGCGACAAAGGCAAAATTTATCAGCTCGGCGCTACCCCTGCGGTACTGATGTGCCGGGTGCGCGGTCTGCATCTGTCAGAAAAACATGTCAGCTGGCAGGGGAAGGCAATTCCGGGCGGGCTGTTTGATTTCGCGCTCTATTTCTTCCACAACGTCCGGCCGTTACTGGCCAAAGGCAGCGGGCCTTATTTCTATCTGCCGAAAACCGAGAGCTGGCAGGAGATCGCCTGGTGGCGTGAGATCTTCAGTTTCAGCGAGGATCAGTTTGATCTGCCGCGTGGCACGATCAAAGCCACTGTCCTGATCGAAACCTTACCCGCCGTGTTTCAGATGGATGAGATCCTGTGGAATCTGCGCGATCACATTGTTGGCCTCAACTGTGGCCGCTGGGATTACATCTTCAGCTATATCAAAACCCTGAAACAGCATGCGGATCGCGTGCTGCCGGATCGCCAGTCCGTCACCATGTCTCAGCCGTTTCTGGACGCTTATTCGCGACTGCTGATTAAAACCTGTCATCGGCGGGGGGCTTTTGCGATGGGCGGGATGTCAGCGCTGATCCCCGCTAAAGATCCCACGCGCAATGCCTGGGTACTGCAGCGCGTGACGGAAGATAAGCAGCGGGAGGCAGGTAACGGGCATGACGGCACCTGGATTGCTCATCCTGGTCTGGCAGATACCGCGATGGCGGTCTTCAACGCTGCGCTGGGCGACCGGCCAAACCAGCTGCAGGTCATGCGGGAAGAGGATGCGCCGATCACTGCGGAGCAGCTGCTGGCGCCCTGTCAGGGTGAGCGCACCGAAGCCGGTATGCGCGCCAACATCCGTGTTGCGCTGCAATACCTTGAGGCGTGGATCAGCGGTAACGGCTGTGTCCCGATTGACGGACTGATGGAGGATGCCGCCACCGCTGAGATCGCACGCACCTCAATCTGGCAATGGATTCATCATCAGCAAATGCTGAACAACGGCCAGCAGGTCACAGCTGAACTGTTTCTGCGCTGGCTTAACGAAGAGCTGCATCTGCTGCAAAACGCGCTGGGCGAAGCCCACTTCAGCGCCGGTCGCTATGACGACGCGGCGCAGTTGATGGCTCAGATCACCACCGAGCGCGAGCTGGTTTCCTTTCTTACCCTGCCAGGCTATCGCCTGATCCCCTGAACAGAGGAGCTATTGCCATGACACGTACTCAACAAATCGATCAACTGGAACAACTCTGGCAGACCGCACGCTGGCAGGGCATTACCCGCCCTTACAGCGCAGCAGAGGTCGTCAATCTGCGCGGCTCGGTCTTGCCCGCCTGTACGCTGGCAGAGCGCGGTGCGGAAAAATTATGGGCGTTGCTGAATGGCGAGGCGAAGAAAGGGTATATCAATAGCCTGGGTGCGCTGAGCGGCGGGCAGGCACTGCAGCAGGCCAAAGCGGGCATCGAAGCGATCTACCTTTCTGGCTGGCAGGTAGCGGCGGATGCCAACGTGGCGGGGCAGATGTATCCCGATCAGTCCCTCTACCCGGTGAACTCGGTGCCGGAAGTGGTGACGCGCATTAATCAGACCTTTCAGCGCGCCGATCAGATTCAGTGGTCCAGCGGCATTGAAGCGGGGGACAGCCGCCACACCGATTTCTTCCTGCCAATTGTGGCCGATGCTGAAGCCGGTTTTGGCGGCGTGCTGAATGCGTATGAGCTGATGAAGGCGATGATTCAGGCGGGCGCGGCGGCGGTCCACTTCGAAGATCAGCTGGCGGCGGTAAAAAAATGCGGTCACATGGGCGGCAAAGTTCTGGTACCGACTCAGGAAGCCATTCAGAAACTGGTGGCGGCACGGCTGGCTGCCGATGTGACGGGCGTGCCAACCGTGCTGCTGGCACGAACTGATGCCGACGCCGCCGATCTGATTACCTCAGACTGCGATGAATACGATCGTCCCTTTATTCAGGGCGACCGGACGGCAGAAGGCTTCTTCCGCACCCACGCCGGCATTGAACAGGCGATCAGTCGCGGGCTGGCCTATGCACCTTATGCTGACATCCTGTGGTGTGAAACCTCAACGCCGGATCTGGCGATGGCGCAGCGCTTTGCCGACGCCATTCATGCGCGTTTCCCCGGCAAGCTGCTGGCCTACAACTGTTCACCGTCGTTCAACTGGAAGAAGAACCTCGATGACCGCACCATCGCGAAGTTTCAGCAGGCGCTCAGCGACATGGGCTATCGCTTCCAGTTCATCACGCTGGCGGGCATCCACAGCATGTGGTTCAACATGTTTGATCTGGCCCACGCCTACGCCCAGGGCGAAGGGATGCGTCACTATGTTGAAAAGGTTCAGCAGCCTGAGTTCGCTGCCCGCGATCGCGGTTACAGCTTCTCTTCGCATCAGCAAGAGGTGGGCACCGGCTATTTTGATCAGGTAACCAATATCATTCAGGGCGGTAAGTCCTCGGTCACCGCGCTCACCGGTTCGACCGAAGAGCATCAGTTCTGACCCTTTTCCTCTGACTGATTCCCCGTCCGCAAACCGCGGGCGGGCGTTTACCGGAGCTGATTATGCCGCCACGCGAATCATTGATCGCCCACACTATCCTGCAGGGTTTTGATGCACAGTATGGTCGCTTTCTCGACATCACTGCTGGCGCACAGCAGCGGTTTGAGCAGGCGGAATGGCAGGCGGTGCAACATGCCATGAAGGCCCGTATTCATCTCTATGACCATCACGTCAGCCTGGTTGCCGATCAACTGCGGGTGTTGAACGGTGCGGCCAGCTGGGATGAGATGTTCTGGCTGCGGGTTAAGGACCACTATCAAAGCCTGCTGCCCGGCTATCCACGGCATGAAATTGCCGAAAGCTTCTTTAATTCTGTCTACTGCCGGTTACATGGACATGCCGATCTGCAGCCTGACCGGCTGTTTATCTTCAGCTCTCAATCCCTGACCGCGCCGGTCACACCTTTGCGCCCGTTATCGCGCCGTTATCAGCCGGAGCGGGGCTGGCTGGCACTGGTGGATCAGGTGTTGAGCGATTTACCGCTGACGTTGCCGTGGCAGCAGCGCGCTCGCGACGTCGGCTGGATTGTCCGCCACCTGCAGTCGCATTTTCCCCGGCTGAACCAGGGCTGGCTCGAGGTCAACAGTGAACTCTTCTATCGTAACAAAACCGCCTGGCTGGTGGCGCGGCTGCATCTGCCGGAAGGCATCTTGCCCTGTCTGCTGCCGATCCAGCGCAGTGAAACGGGCGAACTGTGGATCGACACCTGTCTGACCGATGTGAATGACGCCAGCATTGTGTTTGGCTTTGCCCGCGCCTATTTCATGGTTTATGCGCCGGTGCCTGCGGCGCTGGTCGCCTGGCTGCAACCGATTCTGCCTGGCAAAACCCTGGCGGAGCGCTATATGGCGATTGGCTGCCAGAAGCACGGTAAAACCGAGAGCTATCGCGAGTATCTTCAGGCGCTGGCAGAGAATGAGACGGCCTTTGAGATCGCACCCGGCGTGCGCGGCATGGTGATGCTGGTCTTCACGCTGCCGGGCTTTGACTGGGTGTTCAAGGTCATCAGGGATCGCTTCGCGCCGCAAAAAGAGGTGACGGAAGCGCAGGTCCGCGCATGTTATCAGCAGGTCAAAGAGCACGATCGCGTGGGACGTATGGCGGATACGCAGGAGTTCGAGCAGTTTGCGCTGCCGCTGTCGCGCATCTCACCGGCGCTGCTGGCAGAACTCCACGCCTGCGTGGCTGAGAAGCTGCATATCGAAGGCGATCGCCTGATTATTCGTCACCTGTGGCTGGAGCGCCGTATGCAGCCGCTTAATCTCTACCTGGCCCAGGCGAATGCCGCAGAGCGGCGTCACGCGATTGAAGAGTATGGCAATGCCATCCGACAGCTGGCGGCGGCCAATATCTTTCCCGGAGACATGCTGTTTAAAAACTTCGGCATCACCCGCCATGGCCGGGTGATTTTTTACGATTACGATGAGATTCGCCCGATGCAGGAGCTGCACTTCCGGGATGTGCCCGCGGCGCGCTATGAGGAGGATGAACTCAGCGCCGAGCCCTGGTACAGCGTCGGGCCGGACGATGTCTTCCCGGAAACCTTCCGCTATGCGTTATGCAGTGAAGCTGCTACCGGCACATTGCTGTTGCAACTGCATCCGGAGATATTCGACGCCCGCTGGTGGCGCGCGCAGCAGCAGCGCATCGCCCAGGGCCATGTGGAAGAGGTGATCGCCTGGCGGCAGACGCAGCGTTTCAGCGTCTGCTACGGCGCAGATAAAGTTAACGACCGCTGTACGCCAGCGTAACCTGGCGCGCTTCGCGGATGACCAGTGCACCTAATTCAGTAATCCGATCGTCAGTCATGCGGGCGATGGGGCCGGAGATGGAGAGCGCGGCAAACGCCTCGCCATGTTCGTCATAGATTGGCGCGGCGACACAACGCAGTCCAAGCGCATGTTCTTCATCATCAAATGAGAAGCCCGCTTTGCGCACCAGCGCCAGATTCTCTTTCAGACTCTGCGGCGACATCAGGGTTTTCGGCGTGTAGTAATGCAATCCTTTCTGATGCAGCAGGGCGGTGACCTGCTCATCGCCCAGATGGGCCAGAAACGCTTTGCCTGCGCCAGACGCATGCATCGGCAGCTTGCCGCCAATCGGCGCGGACATTCGCATCAGCTGGGTACACTGTACCTGATCAATGATCACCGCCTGGTGATCGCTGAGATCCAGCACCGCCAGATTCACCGTTTCACCGGACTGCTCCATCAGGCTACGCAGCACCGGGTGTACCAGCGCCAGCAGGTTACGGCTCTGCAGGAAACTGCTGCCGACCACGAAGGCGTGTGCGCCGATCGTCCACAGCCCGAGATCGCCCACCTGCCGGACAAAACCCTGCTGCTGCATGGTACTGAGCAGGCGATGCGTGGTGGAGTTAGGCAAACCCGCCTGCTGAGCCAGCTCGGTCAGCGCTACGCTGCCATGTGAGTCAGCAATCAGCTCCAGCAGCGTCAGGCCACGGGTCAGCGATTGCACCTGACCGCCCGCGGGTGCGGCGACAGGGGTGCCACGGGGTTTCTTGCCGCGCTTAACAGGAACCGGCGTTGCCATCATTGTTTCTCCTTTTACATTGTGGAAATCATTTTCGTTTTAATCGCGCGCTTTGCAAACGCTGGTTTTCTGGTCAGACCTGTACAGCCGTGACCTGAAAATCTCTCAGTCGAGGTTACTTTGTCGCCTGACCAGCTTGTGCCAGAATGAAAAACGGGCTTTTCCGCCAGCAGACTGACGTGAATGGGGCAACAGTGAGCAATAAAATCGACGCGTTAAAACAGCAGCTCGCACAACGCATTATGGTGCTGGATGGGGGTATGGGCACCATGATCCAGAGCTATAAGCTGGAAGAAGAGGATTATCGCGGCAGCCGTTTTGCTGACTGGTCCTGCGATCTCAAAGGCAATAACGATCTGCTGGTGCTGAGTAAACCGGCGGTGATCCGCGAGATCCACGACGCCTATCTGGCGGCGGGTGCGGATATCCTCGAAACCAACACCTTTAACGCCACGTCGATTGCGATGGCGGACTACCAGATGGAACGTTTATCGGCGGAGATCAATTTTGAAGCGGCCCGCCTGGCGCGAGCCTGCGCCGATGCGTGGACGGCGAAAACGCCGGATCGTCCGCGTTATGTCGCGGGTGTGCTCGGCCCAACCAACCGCACCTGCTCGATCTCACCCGACGTCAACGATCCTGCCTACCGTAACGTCACTTTTAATCAGCTGGTGGAGGCGTACCGCGAATCGACCCGTGCGCTGGTGGAGGGCGGGTCCGACATCATCATGATTGAAACGGTGTTCGATACGCTGAATGCCAAAGCAGCCGTCTATGCGGTGCAGACCGAGATGGAAGCGCTGGGCGTGGCGCTGCCGCTGATGATCTCCGGCACTATCACCGACGCCTCCGGCCGAACGCTCTCCGGCCAGACCACCGAAGCTTTTTACAACTCGCTGCGTCACGCCGAACCGCTCTCTTTTGGCCTGAACTGCGCACTGGGACCCGACGAGCTTCGTCAGTATGTGGCGGAACTGTCGCGCATCGCTGAAGGCTACGTGACCGCCCATCCCAACGCCGGTCTGCCCAATGCCTTTGGCGAATACGATCTGGATGCGGAACTGATGGCGCAGCAGATTGGTGAATGGGCCACCGCCGGATTCCTGAACATTATTGGCGGCTGCTGTGGCACCACACCGCAACATATCGCTGCCATGGTGGCGGCGGTTGAAGGCGTCGCACCGCGTCAGTTGCCGACGATTCCGGTGGCCTGCCGTCTCTCCGGTCTGGAGCCGCTTAACATCACCGCAGAGTCACTGTTTGTTAACGTCGGTGAGCGCACCAACGTCACCGGCTCGGCAAAATTTAAACGGCTGATCAAAGAAGAGAAGTATAACGATGCGCTGGAAGTGGCGCTGCAGCAGGTGCAGAGCGGCGCGCAGATCATCGACATCAACATGGATGAAGGCATGCTCGACGCCGAGGCGGCGATGGTACGCTTTCTGAATCTGATTGCTGGCGAACCGGATATCGCCCGCGTGCCGATCATGATCGACTCCTCAAAATGGGAGGTGATTGAGAAAGGGTTGCAGTGCATTCAGGGCAAAGGGATCGTGAACTCAATTTCGATGAAAGAGGGTGAAGCGGCCTTTATCCATCATGCCCGTCAGGTCCGGCGTTACGGCGCGGCGATGGTGGTCATGGCGTTTGACGAAGTAGGTCAGGCGGATACCCGCGCCCGTAAAATTGAGATCTGCCGCCGTGCTTACCGGATCCTCACCGAACAGGTCGGCTTCCCGCCGGAAGATATTATCTTCGACCCCAACATCTTTGCGGTCGCCACCGGCATCGACGAACACAACAACTACGCCATGGATTTCATTGGTGCCTGCGAAGATATCAAGCGCGAGCTGCCCCATGCGATGATCTCCGGCGGCGTCTCCAACGTATCGTTTTCATTCCGTGGCAACGATCCGGTGCGTGAAGCGATACATGCCGTCTTTCTCTATTACGCCATCCGTAAAGGCATGGATATGGGCATCGTCAACGCAGGCCAGCTGGCGATTTATGATGATTTGCCGGCAGAACTGCGCGAGGCGGTAGAGGATGTGATTCTTAACCGGCGGGATGATGGCACCGAGCGGCTGCTGGCGCTGGCGGAGAAATACCTTGGCGGCAAAAGCGATGGCTCGCAGGAAAAACAGCTAGCGGAATGGCGCAGCTGGGACGTGGTGAAACGGCTGGAGTATTCGCTGGTCAAGGGGATCACCGAGTTTATCGAGCAGGATACCGAAGAGGCGCGCCAGCAGGTACCACGGCCGATAGAGGTGATTGAAGGCCCGCTGATGTCCGGCATGAACGTCGTCGGTGACCTGTTCGGTGAGGGCAAGATGTTCCTGCCGCAGGTGGTGAAATCGGCGCGCGTGATGAAGCAGGCGGTGGCGTATCTGGAGCCCTTTATCGAAGCCAGCAAAGAGGCGGGGCGCAGCAACGGTAAAATCGTGCTGGCCACGGTCAAAGGCGACGTACACGACATCGGGAAAAATATTGTCGGCGTGGTGCTGCAGTGTAATAACTACGAAATCATTGACCTTGGCGTGATGGTGCCGGGTGAAAAAATTCTTAAAACGGCGCGCGAAGTGAATGCGGACATCATCGGCTTATCAGGCCTGATTACGCCGTCGCTGGATGAGATGGTCAACATGGCGAAAGAGATGGAGCGTCAGGGCTTTACCTTACCGCTGCTGATTGGCGGCGCGACCACCTCGAAGGCGCATACCGCTGTCAAAATTGAGCAGCATTACAGTGGCCCGACGGTCTACGTGCAGAACGCCTCACGCACCGTTGGCGTGGTGTCGTCGCTGCTTTCCTCCACGTTAAAAGAGGATTTCGTCGCCCGAACCCGCAAAGAGTACGAGACCGTGCGCATTCAGCATGCACGCAAAAAGCCGCGCACGCCGCCGGTCTCGCTGCAGGCGGCGCGCGATAACGCCACCTCAATTGACTGGGAGAGTTACACGCCACCCATGCCGCACCGTCCCGGGGTCAGCCAGGTGGAGGCCAGCATTGAAACACTGCGCAACTACATCGACTGGACGCCGTTCTTTATGACCTGGTCGCTGGCGGGCAAATATCCCCGCATCATGGAGGATGAGGTGGTGGGTGAAGAGGCGCAGCGTCTGTTTGCCGATGCCAATGCGATGCTCGACAGATTAAGCCAGCAGTCGCTGCTGAAGCCACGTGGCGTGGTCGGTATTTTTCCGGCTAACCGTGTCGGCGATGATATTCATCTCTACAGTGATGAGCGGCGTGATGAGATTTTGTGTGTGAGTCATCACTTACGCCAGCAGACCGAAAAAACCGACTTCGCCAACTACTGTCTGGCGGATTTTGTGGCCCCGAAATCGAGCGGCAAAGCGGACTATCTCGGTGCCTTCGCGGTGACCGGCGGGCTGGAAGAGGATGCGCTGGCGGAGGCGTACGATCGTCAGCATGACGACTACAACAAGATCATGGTGAAAGCGCTGGCTGACCGTCTGGCGGAAGCCTTTGCCGAATACCTGCACGAGCGGGTACGTAAGGTGATCTGGGGCTTCGCGCCTAACGAAAATCTCAGCAATGAAGAGCTGATTCGGGAAAATTATCAGGGGATACGTCCGGCGCCAGGCTATCCGGCCTGCCCGGAGCACACTGAGAAAGCCGCCATCTGGCGTCTGCTGGCGGTGGAAGAACAGACCGGCATGAAGCTCACCGAATCCTTTGCCATGTGGCCGGGCGCGTCAGTCTCTGGCTGGTACTTCAGCCATCCTGACAGCCGCTATTTCGCCGTAGCGCAGATCCAGCGTGACCAGGTGGAAGATTATGCGGTACGCAAAGGGATGTCGTTAACGGAAGTTGAGCGCTGGCTGGCGCCGAATCTCGGCTACGACGCGGACTAAATAAAAAAGCGGCCTGAGGGCCGCTTCAGACTGCTGACAAATCCAGCTCCGGTTAAATCTGGCAGCAATGAAGAAACTCAACGCGCAGGGAACCCGGTCAGAGGAGGAAAGCGTCCCGCGCCAGGGACGGCGCGAGCCGAGCGGCCAGGGATGGCATTAGCGCCTTTCCGATCTGACCGGGTTCCCTGAGCAGGCGCGATCTCATTGCTATGCTTTGCTTCAGGCGTATGCTCCCTGAGCCTGCTTTCTGTTAACCGCATGAAACGGCCCTGAGGCCGCCATCTGCTTAATTAAAGCGCGCGTCGCGATCGGACGTCAGATCATACAGCTGGTACTTGCGACCCAGCATCTGACCGCCATCACGCGTCAGCGGCACCCAGTTTACCTGCGCGCGACCGCGCGTTGGCGTCACGGTGAACAGATCCATTGGGATAGAGATATAGAAGCCTTTGGTGAAGTCGCCTTCGCCATACTCTTCAGACGAGACGTTGGTTTTGGTGGCATAGACACCCACCATCACGCCGCTGTCGAAGCGCTTCGACACATCGACCGTCACACCTTTATCTTTCGCCAGATACTGACCGACGCTGGTTTTCACCAATACATCCTGCATGAACCATGGACGCCAGTAACCCGTCAGGTTGCCGGTTGAGGCTTTATAGCGATTGAACTGCATCATGTTGTCCCAGTCACGCTGACGGACATAGTTGGCATCGACGCCCACCGCCCAGTTCGCATCGACCGGACGATAGAGCAGCTCGCCGCCCACACCGCCATACATCGTCTCCAGGTACCCGCCGTAAACCTGACCATAGAAGCCGTTACCGAGGTGGCCCATATAGTTCGCCTGCAGATCGTTGACGTAGACGTTGTTCTCAACGTAGTCGCGGATATGGGTACGCACGCGCGGCAGCGAAGAGTCCGCCGGTGCGCCGTTGTAGTTGAACTTGTCGTAGTTGTTGGCGAGGTTACCAAACAGACTACCGCCCACCAGCAGGTGATCCGTCAGCCAGTAATCAGCGCTGGCCATCACGCCGACCTGATACATATAGAAGCTTTCCGGGCCGCCCACCGACTGATTCAGCACCGGCGACAGACTGTAGTTCAGGCGATCCTGACGGATAAACATCCCCTGCTCAGTGGTACCCGGATCGACCGGTTCTTTGCGGGTCTGTTGCAGTGGCTGCTCATGGCCCAGCGGATAGCCTTCCAGATTGTTACGCAGGCTGGCGACCTGCGTCTCAGTCGTCACCTGTGGCATGTTAAAGCGCGACTCGGTGACATTGATGGTGTCGATGCCGTCAGGCAGGTGGTTCATGATGATGCGGTTCGCACGATCCATCCCTTCACGGGTATCGCGATACTTCGTCTGCTCGCCTGACACATAGATCGTGTGACCCTGAGTCTGAATACGCGGACCATCAAGACCGGCATTGTATTTCAGATCGGTCAGCTGAGTGCCCACCACCGTCGGCTCCAGCAACTTAGGTTGCGGCTGCGGATTGTAGGAAGGCTTCTCGCTGTCGATGTGCGCCTGACGCAGATCGTTGAAGTTGGTGCGAATGGTGACACCAAACATAAAGGTGTTACCGCGTTCGTAGCTGGCGTTGATGTCAGCCCAGTCGGTTACGCGATAAATCGCGCCGACGTTGAGCTTGCTGCGCTGCTCAAGGCGGCCAGCAAAGTCATTCTGGTAGTCGTTGCCCTCATACTCCATTTTAAGGCGCAGCGGCTGCCAGGGCGTCTGATACTCCACGCCGCCAAACAGCGCCGTCGGACCGTGGAACATCTGCGAGCCGTTGATTGAACCCGCTTCGCCCACCTGCGGACGCTGGCAATAGCTGTCGCTGTATGAGCAGAAGGGGTTCTTCACGGTGCCGCTGTTGCCGAGATAGCCCCAGCCAAGCCCCAGGGTAAAGTCGAACGGTCCCCATGCTTTGGTCGCCACCAGGTATTCGCTGTCGAACAGACCGGTACCGCCCAGATCGCGGGTTCCCACCGCCACTTCCGGCAGCCAGAAGCCCTCCTGCCACAGACGGAGTTTCAGGTCGAAGGCTTTATCTTTATAGCTCTGCGTGCCGCTGAATTCTGAGACCGCACTGTACTGACGGGTGCGCACGTCGGTATACCGCACAGTGGTCTCCAGCCAGGGAAAGAGCTGCAGTGACGCGGAGTAGTATCGGTACTGATCGTTGTCGCGCGCGTTGAGGCTGAACTCGCCCTCTTTGGCCATGCGCGCCGTCGGCACCTGCATCAGACCCACGCCGCCGAAATCGGATTGTGAAGGGCCCACCGGCTCGGGCCAGGTGTCAGCCTGCGCCTGACAGGCTGCCGCCACGGAAACAGCCAACAGGCTGAAGAGATAACGTTTTTTCATCAGTCTGGTATCCGGTGAGTCAGTACGGAAAGGATGCGTTCATTAAGATCTTCATAGCTGCCTGGCAGGCTCCATGACGAAAAGCCGAGCCAGATAATGCTGCCTGGCTCCACTTCCGCGTGGCGATGATTCCAGTAGGCAACCGGCACCTGCTGTGTGGCGCCTGAAGGTGCAATCACGGTGACAAAATTGCGTTCTGCCCCGGAGAGTGCGTCATGACCATCCAGATAGTCGCGTACTGATTTACCCGGCTGCCAGCTCACTTTGCCTGCGCCGCTCAGCGCGCCGAGCAGCAGTACAGAATCTGAGGGGGCCTGCAGATAGAGGTCATAGCTGCCTTCCAGCCGACGGTTGTCAGCCGGATGCAGACGGATCCAGTCCGGGTCGAGCGACGTGAACTGTCGACCTGCTACTTTGATGGCGCTCAGCTGGCGGATCACCTCATCAATGGCCGCCGCCCGATCGCCGCTGCTGTCGGCACGCCAGGCACGTAACGCGCCCAGCGTCTGTTGATAGTGCTGCTGTGCCACCGCGCTGGCGCCGCGCTCGGCAATAAAGGTCGCACGCCAGTCAGTGTTGACCTGCAGTGGAGGCAGAGTCACCAGCTGGGAGAGATCCGCGACCTGGCTCAGCTCAGCCTGACCGCCGTTGTGCGGTGCATGAACGATAACCTGCGCAGTTGCCTGCGCTTCTGCGGCGCTGAACAGGCTCAGCCCGGCCAGCAAAAAAGTGATTTTTTTCATGATTTCGCCGGCTTCAGAATAGTGATATCTACAGGGAAGGCGTCTGCCGCCAGCATCTGATGGGCCTGCACCACATCGCCGCTGCTGTTATCAATCCAGAAGGTGTTTTCCCACTCGCGGTTACTGCTGTCGATGCTCACCTGCTCATGCCAGACGCGGCACGGAATGCGGTTGCCCGCCACGGTCAGGACTTCGTCGGTGCCGCGCTGGAAGGTTGAACGCACAGTCGCGCCGCGAACCTTGCCCTGTTCGGTCCACTGCACGATGCGGGTCCAGCCTGCGCCGTTGCTGATATGCAGGCTGTCAGCGAGCGGATCCTGTTGCAGATTGCTGACGCTCAGCAGGTTATCTGGCAAGCCCAGGGTTTTAACCAGGCGGCCATGCTGTGTCACCAGCATCGCCTGATCCTGTGTCACCCATTTCTGCTGACCTTTCTCGTTGTAGCCGAGCACTACAAAAATGCGCGGACCTTCATTCAGTCGAGCATAGAGACTGGCATAGGGAAGATTGTTGACCTGTTGATCGGTAACGGTCACGTCGTCCGGACCGTTAACCGCAAGCAGCAGAGTCTGTTCAAGACCTTTTTGCGTTTGTGTACAGGCCTGCAGCAGCAGGCAAGCGAGCAGCAGAGGAAGTTGGCGCACTGTGTGTCCCTGATAAGTCATGCCAAAGTAAAAAATAACCACACAGGCGTGTGGTTATGTTTAAAGGTGCTCTGCCCGTCCCGTTCCGGCTGCAGAAATACAGGTTACGTGGCTCAGCGTCCTCACTCACCGAAGTCAGTGGTTCAGCCTCTGCCCGTTTGCTGCAGATCAGCAATCAGACGGGGGTCGGGCATCCATCAACGAGTGGTGCTCGTCGTGGTCGTGGTTGTTGTACCGGTATTTGCACCGTCACCACCGCCAGAAGCGGCAATGCCGAGCCCGACCAGCGCGCCAAGTGCACCGATACCCACAGCGGTCGACGTGCCAGCAGAGATTGCTCCCGCCTGCGCGCCAGCTGCGGTACCAGCTTCTTCCGGCGCAGCAAATGCGCTGGAAGAGACGGCAACCAAGATCAAGGCTGCACCGGCAACCATAGTTTTTTTCATAACAGCGTTTCCTGCATTGAGTGAATGAAGGATCTCTGTCCGCTGAGGTTGCAACGCAGTCAGACTGCGGCAAAATCGACGGACAGTCCCATTGCGGGCGCGTTCAGTATAGGGCAACAAAATACCAGAGTTCAGCACCGGAAAAACCAGGGTGAATAGCGGGGTGGGCGCGTGATTTAATTAGCTGGATTGGGGATAACTACTTTTTATATCGGAATATTTCGGGCTGATGCCAGATATTTCGCTGCTGGCGAATCAATTGCAAAGCGTAATGTTCTTTTTTATTAATATCTGGTACGGAATAAGAATAATCAGAATTTACTCAGGATTGCTGAAACTGAATATGATTATGAATCAATAGCTAACAATAGAGATTACCCGATTTCAGGACCATTCTATACTTTATGCTGGCCCGTTCAGCGCATCGATGTTCAGAATTATCTTAGGTTATTTTAAGACTTTTCCCTGACAACCCATGCTCTCCAACGATATAAACAGCCCATTCAGATGTAAAAACAGTCAAAAAAAGGGCGGCAAAGTGGCCGCCCGATGAAATTAACGCCGATTAACGCCAGGATTTATAGCGGTTAATTAAGGCATTAGTGGAGCTGTCGTGAGTGGTAACTTCGTCCTCGTTTTCCAGTTCCGGCAGAATACGGTTCGCCAGCTGCTTACCTAATTCCACACCCCACTGATCGAAAGTGAAGATATTCAGGATGGCACCCTGAGTGAAGATTTTGTGCTCATACAGGGCAATCAGCGCGCCCAGGCTGTAAGGGGTAATCTCACGCAGCAGGATGGAGTTAGTCGGGCGGTTACCTTCAAACACCTTGAACGGCACGATATGGGCTACAGACTCTGCAGATTTACCGGCATCGGTAAACTCTTTCTCTACGACGTCGCGTGACTTACCAAACGCCAGCGCTTCAGTCTGGGCAAAGAAGTTAGAGAGCAGCTTCGGATGGTGATCCGCGAGCGCATTATGGGTAATGGCCGGCGCAATAAAGTCGCACGGAACCAGCTTGGTACCCTGGTGGATCAGCTGATAAAACGCGTGCTGACCGTTGGTGCCAGGTTCGCCCCAGATGATTGGGCCAGTCTGGTAGTCCACCGGATGACCGGCACGATCCACATACTTGCCGTTTGACTCCATATTGCCCTGCTGGAAATAGGCGGCAAAGCGGTGCATGTACTGGTCGTAAGGCAGAATCGCTTCGGTTTCAGCACCAAAGAAATTGTTGTACCAGATGCCAATCAGTGCCAGCAGCACCGGCAGGTTCTGCTCAGCCGGCGCAGAGGCGAAGTGCTGGTCCATGGCATGTGCGCCGCTCAGCAGCTGCTCGAAGTTATCGAAACCAATCGAGAGAATGATCGACAGGCCGATCGCTGACCACAGTGAATAGCGGCCGCCAACCCAGTCCCAGAATTCAAACATGTTGTTGGTGTCGATACCAAATTCGCCCACCGCTTTGGCGTTGGTCGACAGCGCAGCAAAGTGTTTCGCTACGTGCTGCTGGTCGCCTGCCGTTTTCAGGAACCAGTCGCGCGCGCTGTGGGCGTTGGTCATGGTTTCCTGGGTGGTGAAGGTTTTCGATGCCACCAGGAACAGGGTGGTTTCCGGGCTGAGGTCTTTCAGCGTTTCGGCGATGTGGGTGCCGTCAACGTTAGAGACAAAATGCATGTTCAGATGGTTTTTGTACGGGCGCAGCGCTTCAGTCACCATAAACGGGCCGAGGTCAGAGCCGCCGATACCGATATTCACCACGTCGGTGATCGCTTTACCGGTATAGCCTTTCCATTCGCCGCTGATGATGCGCTCAGAGAAGCCTTTCATCTTATCCAGCACCGCGTTGACCTCTGGCATCACATCTTTGCCATCCACCAGAATCGGCGTGTTACTCCGGTTACGCAGCGCGACGTGCAGCACCGCACGATCTTCGGTGCGGTTAATCTTCTCACCCGAGAACATAGACTTAATGGCACCGCTCAGGTCGGTCTCTTTGGCCAGCGCCTGTAACTTATCGAGGGTTTCCTGGGTGATGCGGTTTTTGGAGAAATCCACCAGCATCTGATCATCAAAGGTGGCAGAGAATTTGGCAAAACGATCGGCATCCTGGGCGAACAGATCGGCAATTTCTACCGACTTCATCTGCTCAAAATGCTGTTGCAGCGCTTTCCAGGCTGCGGTTTGTGTCGGATTGATATTTTTCATGGCAACACTCTTGTTGATATTAAGAACCGTCATTCCATCGGAGGCACATCATGCCCGTTTAGCGTTTCAGTATGACCACAGTTGTAACTGAAAGGAAAAATTTTGTCAGCGCGCGCCGGACAGGCGATCTGAACGCCGCTGTTTATCGCCAGCATTCACTGGCGCGAACAGCCAGCGGACCGCAGAGGCAACGCGCGGTAAAGTGTGACGCGAAAGTCTGCGCAAAACGTTGTGCCGTATCAGGGATTGCTGCATGGGCTGAACCCATTAAGCACTGTAGCCGCTGCGACGCAGAGTCATTTGTTTTCTGATGCGGCGCTCCGGGCATCGCTGACATTGACAGCAGGTCCAGAAAAGGCTAGATCTATGCGCCTACTTGCGCACCTGTGCGCAAGCCAGAAGAGGCGCGTCGCCCAGGCAGTGTGTTGGAGGAACCGTATCCGGTGAAAACACATGATGGGGAGCGACGCCGAGGTGGGTCAGCACGCGGTGTGCTGCCTGTCGGCTACAGGGGCTGAATCCTCTGGGTTGTCACCAGAAACGTCTGCAGTCGACGTTTCGCAAGGTGGGGCGCTTCTGGGTGACTCGTCTATCCGATCTTGTCCGCCCGTTTCTGCTCTTTCCTTGTGCCTGGCTGAAAGAATGTTTCTCGACCCTTTCATCGGCGAGAACAAGATAACCTGACACGAGGTCCTACATGTCTCAAACACTGATAGTGGCAAAATTCGGCGGCACCAGCGTAGCCGATTTTGAAGCGATGAACCGCAGCGCCGATGTGGTGTTGCAGGACGCCAGCACGCGTCTGGTGGTGCTCTCTGCTTCGGCGGGCATTACTAATCTGCTGGTTGCGCTGGCTGAAGGCCAGCAGGCTCCCCAGCGCGCTGTGCTGCTTGATGATATCCGCCGTATCCAGTACGCCATTGTTGATCGCCTGCAGCGTCCGGAAGTGATCCGCGATGAAATTGATCGGATGATCGACAATATCAGCATGCTTTCCGAAGCCGCCTCACTGGCCACCTCAAATGCTCTGACCGATGAACTGGTCAGCCACGGTGAGCTGATGTCATCACTGCTGTTTGTGGAAATTCTGCGTGAACGCCAGGTTAACGCGGAGTGGTTCGATGTCCGCAAGGTTATGCGTACCGATGATCATTTTGGCCGGGCAGTACCGGATGTACAGGTGCTGGCGGAGCAGGCGACGGCGCAGTTACAGCCGCGCATTGAGCAGGCATTAGTCATTACTCAGGGTTTCATTGGCAGTGAAAGCGAAGGGCGCACCACCACCCTGGGTCGCGGCGGCAGTGATTACACCGCCGCGCTGCTGGGCGAAGCGCTGAATGCGGCGCGTGTGGATATCTGGACGGATGTGCCGGGCATCTACACCACCGATCCGCGCGTGGTGCCGACGGCGAAGCGTATTGATGAAATTACTTTTGAAGAAGCCGCTGAAATGGCGACGTTCGGCGCGAAAGTGCTGCACCCGGCGACGCTGCTTCCCGCTGTACGCCGGGGTATTCCGGTATTCGTCGGTTCCAGTAAGGATCCGGCAGCCGGTGGGACCCGCGTCTGCAATGAAACCCGCAACCCGCCGCTGTTTCGTGCGCTGGCGCTACGCCGTAAGCAGACGCTGCTAACGCTGCACAGCCTTAACATGCTGCATACGTTTGGTTTTCTTGCTGAACTCTTCAATATTCTGGCGCGTCATAACGTCTCGGTTGACCTGATCACCACCTCTGAAGTGAGCGTGGCGCTGACGCTCGACACCACCGGATCGACCTCAACCAGTGCCAGCCTGCTGACCCAGGCTTTACTGACTGAACTCTCGTCGCTGTGCCGGGTTGAAGTGGAAGAAGATCTGGCGCTGGTGGCGATTATCGGTAATCAGCTGTCAAAAGCGTGCGGCGTCGGCAAAGAGGTATTTGGTGTGCTCGACCCGTTCAACCTGCGGATGATTTGCTACGGTGCCAGCAGCTACAACCTCTGCTTCCTGGTACCGGGCAACGATGCTGAAAGCGTGGTACGTACGCTGCATCGTAATCTGTTCGAGTAAACTTCTCTGCCATTCAGGCCGCGTCAGCGCGGCCTGAAAAACGGCAAGAATGGTTCATATCTCCCTCATTACTCCCCGGCACGCGACTTTCGATAAATCCCCTTAATACATAAAGTTACATTCTGTTATTGCCAAATGGCAACCCCTTTCTCTGCGCATTTCGTGCACCTGCATTGCGCTCCCTTCCCGCAGATTTATAATCCCGCCGCTGAATCAATTCACCCAAATTTAGGAAATATCATGAAAAGGTTAGTCGCAGAGGCGCTGGGTACCTTCGTGCTGGTGGCCGGCGGTTGTGGAAGTGCCGTGCTGTCAGCTGCGTTCCCGGAGCTGGGCATTGGCTTCATGGGCGTGGCGCTGGCTTTCGGGCTGAGCGTGCTGGTCATGGCGTATGCGGTCGGTCACATCTCCGGCGGGCACTTTAACCCGGCGGTGACCCTGGGATTAGTGGCAGGCGGACGTTTTCCCGCGTCTCAGGCCATTCCTTACATCATCGCGCAACTGGCAGGCGGCATTGCCGCTGGCGCGGTGCTCTATCTGATCGCCAGCGGTAAAGGCGACTTCAGTGCAGCGGCCAGCGGCTTTGCGGCGAATGGCTACGGTGAACACTCGCCGGGCGGCTTCAGCCTGCAGTCAGGTATGATCGCCGAAGGAGTGATGACCGCTATCTTCCTGATTGTGATTATGGGTGCCACCAGCGAACGCGCGCCGAAAGGCTTTGCACCTATTGCGATCGGCCTGGCGTTAACCCTGATCCACCTGATCAGCATTCCGGTAACCAATACCTCGGTTAACCCGGCACGCAGCACCGCGGCAGCCCTGTTCCAGGGTGACTGGGCGATCTCTCAGCTGTGGATGTTCTGGTTAATGCCGATTATCGGTGCCGTGATTGGTGGTTTGATCTACCGCGGTTTAGAGGAAAAAGCAGCGTAATTTCTTCGATATGCAGCGGATCGGCAGCAGTCGATCCGCATTTTGCCGCCTCGCCCCATCTTCGCCTTACGCCATGATAATGAAATGTTATGATCCCGCCTTCGTCACGGCAGTCGTTCCTGCATGATGACTCTCTATGGCAAATCTGCATAAAACATAACATTCTTATAAGGAAGTCTGGCTATGCTCGCCACGTTAACCCGCCTGTTCCCGCTCTGGGCCGTGCTGTTGTCTGTCGCCGCTTATTACTCTCCAGGTACGTTTCTCGGCATCGGACCCTGGGTCACTTATCTGCTGATGCTGATTATGTTCGGCATGGGTGTGACCCTGAATATCGACGATTTTAAACGGGTCCTGACCCGACCTGCGCCGGTGATTGCCGGAACCTTTCTGCACTATCTGGTGATGCCGTTAGCCGCCTGGGGACTGGCAAAACTGTTTCATATGCCGCCCGATCTGGCTGCCGGTATGATTCTGGTCGGCTCAGTTGCCAGCGGCACCGCCAGCAACGTCATGATCTATCTGGCGAAGGGGGATGTGGCGCTGTCGGTGACCATCTCGTCAGTCTCTGCGCTGGTGGGTGTGTTCGCCACGCCGCTGTTAACCCGCTTTTATGTTGATACCCACATTCAGGTTGATGTGGCTGGCATGCTGCTGAGCATCGTGAAGATCGTCGTGATCCCCATCTCCCTGGGACTGATCATTCATCACAGTATGAACAGCGTGGTTCGCCGGGTGGAACCCTGGCTGCCTGCGTTTTCGATGGTCTGTATTCTGCTGATCATCAGTGCGGTGGTGGCGGGCAGTCAGGCCTTTATTGGATCGGTGGGTCTGATGGTGATCGCGGCGGTGATCCTGCATAACGCGATTGGCCTGCTTGGCGGCTACTGGGGCGGTAAGCTGTTTGGCTTCGATGAGTCAACCTGCCGTACCCTGGCGCTGGAGGTCGGCATGCAAAATTCCGGTCTGGCGGCGACGCTGGGCAAACTCTACTTCTCACCGCTGGCGGCATTGCCAGGCGCGCTGTTCTCGGTGTGGCACAACCTGTCAGGTTCACTGCTGGCGGGTTACTGGTCAGGAAAGCCGATTAAGAAGAAGTAACAGTGGCGGCGCATTATTACACTGCGCCGCATCTCACTGCTGCCGCGCCGGACGATCGCCGCTCCGGCGCGGCAGGTTATTCACTCCGCTCAGTTTTATTCATAGTCACGTTCATCGTCGGGCTGTTCCAGCACCGTGTAGGCCACACTACAAAACAGTGAATTCAGGCGCTTCATGTCGCCCAGTAAACCGAGATGCAGCGAACTGGTCTCAATACTCTGCACGTTCTTCTGGTGCAGGCGGTCAACATGCGCATGAGAGTAGCGGCGGATCATCAGACGGAAACGATGTTTAGCGCGGCGCAGACGTTTAGCGCTGGTGATATCGTGTGACAGAAACACCGACAGACTCATTCTGAGGTTAGCGATCAGCAGCTCATGCAGCTCCTGCAGCTCTTTTAATCCCTCGGCAGAGAACGCGCGGCCCGCTGCCAGTGACTTGTCAGCGACATCGCCGCTCATCCGCTCAATGATGTCCCCGGCCTGCTCCAGATTTAGTGACATTTCAATGATTTCGCCCCAGCGACGTGAGTCCTCTTCGGGGAGGTCCTCTTTTGGCATCCGCGCCAGATAGAGTTTGATGGCGGTATAGAGCACATCGACATCATCATCCAGCCTGCGCACCGTGCGTTCCTCGCGGGATTCGCCATGCACCACCTTATTAAACGCCTCCAGCATCTGCTCCAGCACGTCACCCATGCGCAACGCTTCGCGGGCGGCATTCACCAGCGCCAGCGCCGGCGTATCCAGCGCGCTGCGATCGAGGTGTTTCGGCTTGAGGTGCAGCGCGTTATCCACGTCGTCGGCGATCATACGACGACAGAGGCGCGCCATCAGGTCAGCAAACGGCACCATCGCTACGCAGCGGATCAGGTTGTAAAACACATGGAAGAAAATCACTAACTCTTCATCGTTGACCGGCAGCTTATCCAGCCACTCCGCCACAATATCGACAAACGGCAGGATGAACACGCAGCCGATCAGCTTGAACAGCAGGCTGCCGAGCGCCACGCGCTTGCCCGCGGCATTCGAGCCGCTGGCGTTGATCATCGCCAGCAGGCCGCTACCGAGATTGGCACCAATCACCAGACAGAGCGCCACCTTGAACGAAATCACGCCGGTGGCGGTGAGCGTCGCGGTGATCAGCACCGCGGCCAGGCTGGAGTAACTGATGATAGCGAACACCGCACCCAGCAGCGCATCGAGCATCACGTCGCCGGTCAGGCTGGAGAAAAGCACCTGGACACCGGCGGCCTGGGTAATCGGCCGAGCCGCTTCGACAATCAGCTGCAGCGCCAGCAATATCAGGCCCAGGCCGATACTGGCCCGGCCTAACTGACCCGCACGGGTCTGCTTGCGGCTGAGGAAGAACACCACGCCAAAGAAGATAAACAGCGGTGAGAGCCAGGAGAGATCAAACGTCAGGATACGCGCCATAATCGCGGTGCCGACATCCGCGCCAAGAATCACCACCAGCGCGGGCGTCAGGCTGACCAGATTCTGCGCCACAAAAGAGGTCACCAGCAGCGTGGTGGCGTTGCTGCTCTGCACCAGCGTGGTCACGCCAATGCCCGCCAGAAACGCCATCGGTTTTTTTTCTATGCTGCGACTCAGGACGCGGCGCAGATCGGCACCGTAGACCCGCATGATGCCGGTTCGTACGATATGCGTGCCCCAGACCAGCAGGGCCACCGCAGAGAGTAAATTAAGCAGGGTTAACACGTGGTGTCGCTCCTCGAATGTCAGGCTTAAAGCACAGACTGCCAGCCTGACGGAAGAGAGCAATCTGTGAAGGGGATTGCCGTGCTATGCGTGATTTTTTCCTGTGTTTTAAGCCACCTGGCGCAAAGTCGACATCTCTAATTGTAGACCAATCTTCCTGCCAGCGGGGTGCAAATCCGCCGCCGATCGGTTAAGCACATCAATCGAAAGTTCCACATCATGCGCCCGGATACGATAGCGGATCACGTTGCCCAGCAGGCTGTGGCTGAGGATTTGCGCAGGAATGCCCTGGCCCGGCGCGGTAAACAACATCGATTCCGGGCGAATGGCCACCTGGCTATGGAAAGGCTGCCCGGTCAGTCGCGTCGCCTGCTCAGCGCTCAGCAGGTTGTAGTTGCCAATAAATCCGGCGGCAAAGAGATCGACCGGTTGGGTATAGAGCGCTTCGGCATCGCCGTTCTGCACGATTTTGCCCCGGTTCATCAGCACGATACGATCGGAGAGCGTCAGCGCCTCCTCCTGATCGTGGGTGACGAACAGGGTAGTGAGATTCAGCTCGCGCTGGATGCGCCGGATTTGATCGCGCAGATGGCGGCGAATACGTGCATCCAGCGCTGACAGCGGTTCATCCAGCAGCAGCAGACGCGGACGCGTCACCAGCGAACGTGCCAGTGCCACGCGCTGACACTGCCCGCCTGACAACTGGTGCGGATAGCGGCGTGCATAATCACTGAGTTCAACCAGCTCCAGCACCTCCAGTACCCGCTGGCGAATCTGCGCTTCGGGCAGTTTCTGCATCTTCAGGCCAAATGCGACGTTCTTCTCTACCGTCATATTGGGAAACAGCGCATAGCTCTGGAACACCATACCGATGGCGCGCTTCTGCGGGGCCAGCGGTACAATATCTTTGCCCTCCAGCCTGATTTCACCGCTGTCGACGCCGGTTAATCCCGCCAGACAACGCAGCAGCGTCGATTTACCGCAGCCGCTGGGGCCGAGCAGGGTGACAAATTCCCCTTCAGCGGCGCTGAAATCGATCTGCTCAAAAATGGGCGTGGGTCCATAGGACTTGTTCAGCTCTCTGACCTCAAGGTAACTCATATTCAGCCTCGTTCGGGATTCAGGGCGTTGGCCAGCCAGGTAACCAGCAGCACCACAAAGAAGTAGGAGATCACCAGCGCGCTGGTGAAGTGACCGCTGCCGTTACGCATGTTGAAGAGGTAAACCTGCAGGGTTTCATAGCGGTTGCCGACCAGCAGGTTAGCGAAGACAAATTCGCCAATCAGGAAGGAGAAAGAGAGCAGCACGGCAATCAGCATCCCTTTGCGCAGATTGGGCAGCACGACCCACAGCGCCGCCTGCCAGGTGCTGGCACCCAGCAACTGCGCGGCATCAATCAGCTCTTTGAGGTTGATCGCCTGCATATTGTTCGCCAGCGCCCGGTAGATAAAGGGTAACGCGATAGTGAAATAACAGCCGATTAAGATCCACGGCGTGCCGGTCAGCATCAGCGGTGACGAAGAGTAGAGTTGCAGTAATCCCACTGACGACACCACCGGCGGCACGGCGAAAGGCATCAGGATCAGGACGTTCATCACCGCATCCAGTCGAGGAAAATAGTAAGCGATTACAAACATGGCAGGCAGCACCAGCACCAGCGAGAACAGCAGCGCACCCAGGCAAATCAGCAGCGAATGGCCCAGCGCCGTCAGAAATCGCGGGTCGCTCCAGAGCTGGATGAACCACTTCAGGCTATAGCCCTGTGGCAGAATGGTGTTACTCCAGTCGGACGACAGTGCATAAAGCAGTGTGGCCAGTAAAGGCAGTGCCAGCAGGGTAAAGAGTAACCCGACCATTATCCGGTGATAGAGGTGCTCAGCACGTGACATGGCGGCTCCTTTCATGGCTGTTTCGCATTGAGATAGCTACGGCGCACCAGATATTGCTGCACCAGGGTGATCAGCGCCATAATCGCCACCAGCAGCATCGCCAGCGCACTACCGGTGTTGGGATCCAGCGAGATATCGCCGGAGACCAGCGCGGCAATGCGCACCGGCACCACGTTGAAATTACCCGTCGTCAGGGCATAAATCGTGGCGTAAGCGCCCAGTGCATTTGCCAGCAGGATCACAAAGGTCCCGAGCAGCGCCGGAAACAGAATCGGCAGGCCGATATGCCACCAGTAGTGCCAGCGGCTGGCACCCAGCAGCGCAGCGGACTCCTGCCACTCTTTTTTCAGCCCGTCGAACGCCGGGTAGAGCAGCAGCACGCCCAGCGGGATCTGGAACCAGGTGTAGACCAGCACCATGCCGTTGCGCGAGAAGAGTCTGAAGCTCTCAACCAGACCATAATGGCGCAACAGCAATGTCAGGCAGCCGTTCAGCCCCAGCAGAATCACAAAGGCAAACGCCAGCGGGACACCGGCAAAGTTGCTGGTCATATTGGTAAAAGCGATGAGAAAGCGCTGCAGTCGCCCGCCGCCGAGCTGATGCAGTGAATAGCCGGTGACCAGTGCAATCAGTAAGCCGTAGACGCTTGACCAGAGTGAGATATCCAGCGAAAAACGAAACGCCTGCTGGTAGAAGGGCGAGGTGAGAATGTCCTGATAGTTATCCCAGCCCCACTGGCTGTTCATCTCACTCCAGAAGCTGTTAATGGCGATCCACAACAGCGGTGCCAGCTGAAAGGCGACCCAGAACAGGGTGAACGGTAACAGCAGCAGCAGCGCGACTCCTTTTCCTCTCATCTCTTCGACTCCGCCAGCAGGCCGCGACAGACCGGCTTGTCATGCGCCACCTCAAGCAGTTCACACAGCGTGCCGCACAGATCGGTCTGCTGCGGTGCCAGGTCAGGCTGCAGCGAGAAAGCCCGGCCAAAGACAAACAGCGGCACTGTGGTCTCTTCCGGCAGAATACCGCCGTGGGAGCGATCGTCATTCATGCCGTGATCGGCGGTCACCATCACCTGATAGCCCTCAGCCAGCCACAAGGGCATCCACTGCGACAGCAGGCCGTCTGCGATGCGTGCCCGGTTGCGGTACTGTGGCGAAGAGAGGCCCGATTTATGACCGGCATCGTCGATATTCATCGGGTGGATTAGCAGAAAATCGGGATCGTGACGCAGCCGCAGGCTCTCTGCATCTTCAAACAGATGCGAGTCGGGATAGCTATCGTCAGAATAAAAATGGCCATACTGAATGGGCAGGTCCGGCGCGTCAGTGTGACGATCGCGCGCCGGAACGAACGGCGTTCGGTTATAAAGCTCACTCACCCAGTGGTAGGCCGCCGCCGCAGTCGTCAGTCCCGCCGCTCGCGCAAAGTGAAAGATGCTACGCTCGCGGCTTAACCGGCTGACGCCATTATGAATAATGCCGCTTCTGACCGGCGGAATACCGGTCAGAATGCACTCATAAAGCGGGCGTGACAGCGAGGGTAATTCACAGGTCATACGGTAATAAAACCCGTTGCCCTGCGAACATTCGGCATGCAGGTAACCCATTGCATGTTGTGCGACCTGATTGCTCAGGCCGTCCAGCACTACCAGAATGGTCTTCATTCCGTTCTCCCTGCCGCGAATTACTGCTGCATGTTGATGATGACGTTTTCCTGCCACAGGCGCGGCAGCATTTTCGACGATTTATCCCAGGCAGCCTGATCCTTCACCGGACGGGCATTTTTATATTCAGATTGCGGCAGCAGGCGAGCCTGAACGTCCGCTGGCAGCGTCAGATGTTCAGCACGGATCGGACGGGCATAGCCCTTCGCCAGATTGATCTGTCCCTGGTCTGAGAAGATATATTCGCGCGTCAGTTTTGCGGCGTTAGGGTGTTTCGCATATTTGTTGATGACGGTGGTGTAGCCGGAGGTCACGGAGCCATCAGACGGGATCACCACTTCGTAGCGGTTTTTGTCGATCTGGTCCCGGTAGTTAAGGGCGTTAAAGTCCCACACCACCGCCATCTGCACTTCGCCTTTTTCGATATTGGCAATCACCGGATCGGTAACGCCAAGACGACCCTGTTTGGCCAGATCGGCAAAGAAAGCCAGCGCCGGTTTCAGGTTCTTCTCATCGCCACCTAAGGCGTAGTTTGCCGCCAGTACGCCGTTAGCCGCCTGAGCTGCCACGCCGACGTCACCGATAGTAACCACATACTTACCTTTTTTCAGATCGGCCCAGCTGTGGGGGATATCTTTAACCTGCTGCTTGTCGATCAGGAAGGCGATGGTGCCGGTATAGGCCAGCGCCCAGTGGCCATCTTTATCTTTTGCCCAGGCCGGAATCTGATCCCAGTGAGTGGGTTTATAGGGCTGGGTCACACCTTTAGCGACAGCGATCGGGCCAAAGGCGGCACCCACGTCACCGATGTCAGCGCTGGCGTTCTCTTTTTCTGCATCGAATTTCGCCAGCTCCTGCGCCGATGACATATCGGTATCGCTGTGCTTAAGGCCATATTTGCTGCTGATGTCGTTCCAGGTATCTTTCCAGTTAGCCCAGCTATCCGGCATCCCGACGCTGTTGACCTGGCCTTCACTGCGTGCCGCTTTTTCCAGTGCGGCAAGGTCGTTATCGGCGGCCTGCGCAACGGGCAGGGTGAGCACTACAGCACTGGCTACTACAGAGGCGATAAACGCTTTCATCTCAGTTGCTCCGGGTGTAAGTTGATGGGCCTGGCTGGTCTAGTCCAGCAAGAACCGAGCCAATGTAGCCCCTGTATATGAACGATTTATGACAGGGCGGCGCTGTGCGGGGGATGGGCGATGAAAGATGTGACCCGTTCGCCTGTCACAGGCGCGTTTACCTGAACAGTAAGAGTGCGGAGTCGCACCAAAATGAGGCTACTGTTGTGGAGTCGATAGCACTCAAAACGGCGGATGCGATCGCCAGCGTCCTGCTGACGCGTATTCAGGCCGGAGAGTTCAGCGCCGGGCGACTGCCGGCGGAGCGTGCCTTAAGCGAAGCGTTCAGCACGACCCGGATTACCCTTCGGGAAGCACTGGGCAAGCTGGAAGCCCAGGGGATGATCTACCGGGAACTGCGTCGCGGCTGGTTTATCGCACCGCCGCGGCTGATCTATAACCCGCTGCATCACAGCCACTTTCATGCCATGGCAATGGAGCAGGGACGGCAGGCGGCTACCGAGGTCATCGCCGCCGAACAGGTCGCGGCGCACGACAGCGTGGCGACGGCGCTGCGGCTGGCATCCGGTTCGGCGGTGTACTGCATCCGCCGTTTGCGGCGCATCGACGGGCGTGCGGTGCTCTATGTTGAACACTACCTCAATCCGCGTTTTTTCCCTGGTCTGCTTGATGAAGATTTGACCCGCTCACTGACCGATCTCTATGACCAGCGCTACGGCATTCGTTACGGCGGCGCGCGCTTCACCATCCTGCCCGGCCCGCTGCCGGAGGTCGCCGCACCCATGCTGAATGTGGCACCGGGCAGCCCTGGTTTGTTGATCACCCGCATCAATCGCAACCAGCAAAAAGAGGTGATTGATTGCGACTGTGAATACTGGCGTTACGATGCGCTCTGTGTTGATGTGGAGGCCTGAGGAGTTATTGTGATTTGCGTCACACTCGCGCATGATACCGCGCGCTAACAACTCCTTTTTTAAGGCGCAACATGAGTGACAAAAATCCTTTGGCCCGCCACCTTGCAACGGTACTGCAATGGGTGCTGAATCTGGGTCTGCTGAGTCTGGCGATCATCCTGATCGTCTTTTTAGGCAAAGAAACTATCCATCTGGCAAACGTACTGTTTAACACCAGCGAGCAGTCATCCTCCTATCTGTTGATTGAGGGAATTGTCATTTATTTCCTCTACTTCGAATTTATTGCGTTGATTGTTAAGTACTTTCAGTCGGGATATCACTTTCCGCTGCGCTATTTTGTCTATATCGGTATCACGGCAATTATCCGCCTGATTATCGTCGACCATAAAAATCCCTTCGATACGCTCTGTTACTCTGCGGCGATTCTGATTCTGGTGGTCACCCTGTGGCTGGCAAACAGCAACCGCCTGAAACGCGAGTAATCCCCCTGCCGTCTGTCATGACGGCAGGTGTTCGCATCGCGTCTCTGCGCTAAACTAGCGTCCTGAAAATTATTGGGAGTGGTGCTATGTCGCAAGACGCGCTCAGCTTATTACGTGCGCTCAACTGGCTTTCTCCGTCGCAGGCAACCCTTGCGCCGCCATTGCTCGACTGGCTGATGGAGGAGGATTCAATGACGCGCCGTTTTGAACAACATTGTCAGCGGGTCACGGTTCAGCCGCTGCGTGAAGGCTTTATCGACGCCAGCGAGTTGGGTGATGAAAAGAGCTTGTTGCCAGACGATCAACGCTTCTGGCTGCGCGAAGTGTTGCTTTTCGGCGACGATCAGCCCTGGCTGGCTGGCCGTACGCTGGTGCCGGAAAGCACCCTTAACGGGCCAGAAGCGATGCTGCAGCAGCTGGGCACCCGGCCGCTGGGTCGCTATCTCTTCTCCTCTTCAACGCTGACCCGCGATTTTATTGAGCCGGGGCAGGTGGAGGGATTGTGGGGACGACGTTCACGCCTGCGTCTCTCCGGCAAACCGCTGCTGCTGACTGAACTGTTTTTACCGGCATCGCCGCTCTATCGCGATCTGGTCTGAGGATCCTGTGGTGCAAAATAGCTTAAGTATAAATAAATGGCGGGCCTACACGCGCCTGATGCGTATCGATAAGCCGATCGGTACGCTGCTGCTGATGTGGCCAACGCTCTGGGCATTATGGCTGGCTGACATGGCGATCCCGCCGCTGCCGGTGCTGGCGGTGTTTGTTGCCGGTGTCATCGTGATGCGTGCGGCCGGTTGTGTGATCAATGACTACGCCGATCGCAAAGTAGACGGTCATGTCGAACGCACGAAGCATCGGCCACTGGCCAGCGGCGCGGTGAGTGCAAAAGAGGCTAAGTTGCTGTTCGTGATCCTGGCTCTGGCGGCTTTTGCGCTGGTGCTGACCATGAACATGATGACGATTATGCTCTCAGTGGTGGGGCTGGCGCTGGCCTGGGTCTATCCCTTTATGAAGCGTTATACCCACCTGCCGCAGGTAGTGCTGGGTGCTGCCTTTGGCTGGGCCATTCCCATGGCATGGTCCGCAGTTAGTGAGTCCTTACCTCTGGTCTGCTGGCTGGTATTTATCGCCAACATCTGCTGGACGGTCGCCTATGACACTCAGTATGCGATGGTGGATCGGGATGATGACCTGAAGATTGGCGTGAAGTCGACCGCGATTCTCTTTGGCCGTTTCGACAAGCTAATCATTGGTCTGCTGCAACTGGCGACGCTGCTGCTGATGGCGCTGGTTGGCCTCATGCTGCATCTGAACAGCGCCTTCTACTGGACGCTATTACTGGCCGCCGCGCTGTTTGTTTATCAACAGAAGCTGATCGCCGGACGCGAGCGGCAACCCTGTTTCCAGGCTTTTCTCAATAACAACTATGTCGGAATGGTGCTGTTCCTCGGTGTGCTGATGAACACCCCGCCGTTCAGCCAGCTGTTCTGACAGAGGATTCAGGCACAAAAAAGGCGACCTCATGAGGTCGCCTTTTTACTATGCGCGCTGGGGTCAGTCGTGCGCCACAGCGGTTTCAATCGTCATACGGACATCGCTGGTGACCAGGTCTGCCAGCATATGCCAGGTCGCCAGGGTCTGCGCAACATCGGCATCACCGCTGTCGCTGATATACCCTTCATCGCGCAGGGTCAGGACCAGTGAGGTAAAGACCGCTTTGTCGAAGAATTCCGGGGCATTGATACCGTGCAGCACCGACAGACGCTGTGCCAGCGTCCGGCTCTCTTTCTCCAGCGTACCGCGGTTAATCGTCGGCTTGGCGCTGAGAATGGAGAACGTAATAGCATAGCGCTGCAGTGTTTCACGCACACCGGCGGCCAGCAGTTGCAGCGTGCGATAGCGCGCTGAGGAAAAGCGCAATTCGCCAGCTTCGAGCGTAATCAGGCCCTGACGCGCCAGCTCCTGACTCAGTTCGGTCAGCAGTTGCGGCAGCTCATCAGTCTGCCAGCGCAGGAACAGCTCACTCTTCAGCATCGGGTAGATCAGGCTCACCTGACGCAGCAGTTCTGCTTCGCTCAGCGTCTGATGCTGCTGAACAATGGCGGCAATCAGCGACGGCATCACCAGCATATGATGAATATTGTTGCGATAGTAGGTCATCAGCACCGCCTGCTCTCGCGGCAGAATGATGATGTCGCCAATGCTGTCCTTTTCACTCTCAAACTTATTCATACCCATGGCGTGATCCAGCAGCGCTTCCGCTGAGAGATCGGGTACGGTCGCATTTGGCGAGTAAGGCACGTTGCGCAGCAACTGGGTATAGCACTCCAGTTGTTCAATCAGCTGTTCACGGGTTAGTGAGCGCTGACGTGACGCCAGCAGGGCGGTGACACAGAGGTTCATGGCGTTAGCCGCGCCCGCTTCATTGATACGCACCATCAGGCTGGCAGCAATATCGTTGACGGTTGGGGTTAACCAGCTGGGACGCTGCGGCTCAATCGGATCGATGGCATCGCGCCATTCCGGCACCCGCTTATTGAGATAGTTGACCAGCGGCAGGGGTTCGCCAAAGTTCACGTAACCCTGACCGAGATTGCGCAGCTTGCGTAAGCCGCGCACCATCTGCATGAAGCCCTCTTTCTCTTTCGCCGCGCCGCGCAGTTCTTTAGCGTAAGTGCCCACTTCCATCACGTGCTCATAGCCGATGTAAATCGGCACCAGCGTGATGGGGCGATTTCCGCCGCGCAGCATCGCCTGCAGCGTCATGGCTAAGGTGCCGGTTTTAGGGTCCAGCAGGCGACCGGTTCGTGAACGGCCACCTTCGACAAAGTACTCAACCGAATAGCCGCGGGTGAATAGCTCGCCGAGATATTCGCGGAATACCGTGGCGTAGAGCTTGTTGCCTTTAAAGGTACGACGAATAAAGAAAGCGCCCAGGCGACGGAAAATCGGGCCGGCTGGCCAGAAGTTGAGATTGATCCCGGCTGCGATGTGCGGCGGCACCAGTCCCTGATGATAGAGCACATAGGAGAGCAGCAGATAATCCATGTGGCTGCGATGGCACGGCACATAGACAATCTCGTGGCCATCCTGCGCCAGCTGGCGGACTTTTTCGCCGCCATTGACGTTGATGCCCTGATAGAGCCGACTCCAGAGCCAGCCCATCACGCGGTCAGTTACGCGGATGGCTTCATAGGAGAAGTTTGCCGCAATCTCCTCCATCATTTCGACGGCGTTCTGCTGCGCTTTCTCATGGGAGATTTTTTTGCTGCGAGCTTCATCTTCTACTGCTTTTTCAATCGCTTTGGATTGCAGCAGACGAGTAAACAGATCCTGACGCGCCGGCAAGCGCGGGCCAATCGCCGCCAGCCGCTGGCGGGCAAAATGAATGCGCGCCACACGAGCCAGCTTCTGGGCGATCGACTGATCCGTACCGTGTTCAGTTGCCATGCGGCGCAGCGACACCGTCGGCGAGAAGCGGACAAAACTGTCGCGCCCGTGCCAGATCACCGCAAAAAACTTCTGCACCCCGTTCAGCACCCGCAGGTGTGGCGTTGCTTCGCCCTGGACTTCACGTCCTGGTGCGCGGCCAAACATCACCGTGACCGGCAGCATCTGAATATCCAGCTTAGGGTTATTGCGATGCAGGTCCAGGTAATCGTGAAAAATTTTCACGGATTCAACGCTGGGCACAAAATAGGGGAAGACGCGAGGGCCATTGTGGATAAAGACGTGGCGCGGCAGCAGAGAACCATCAATCTCCAGCGGAGTGAGCGGGTCGGGCAGATGATGCCGCAGACACTGTGCGCGTAAAGTCAGTAAGTCGGCCTTCGAATCGTAAGGCAAAACATACATAATAGGTCGGGTCGGATCCAGACCATGTTCAGACACGGGATCGGCCGGAATGGCCTTACTTTTTACCAAAAACGACAGTGGTAAATTAAGCAGTTTGTAATAGAGTTTACGCCAACCTGACATAGACAACATGAAGCCTCTTGTTAGCAAAGCGCCGCAAGCATACCAGAAAGCGCAGCGAAGATCTGTGGTGGTGCCAATTGCACGCAGCCCAGACATTGACGTCAATCCGATGAAAGGGTTCCCACATCATGGCAAATAATGCCACCGGACTTATCAGAATAGTAAAAGCTGCAGGTTACTCATGGCAGGGACTGCGTGCCGCCTGGCAACATGAAGCGGCGTTTCGGCAGGAAGCGCTGGCTGCGCTGGCCGCTATTGTTATTGCGTGCTGGCTGGATGTCGATGTGGTCTCCCGCATCCTCATGATTGGGGCGGTGGTGCTGGTGGTCATTGTTGAAATCCTCAATAGCGCCATTGAAGCAGTGGTCGACCGCATCGGTCAGGAGCATCATCCGCTGGCGGGCCGGGCAAAAGACATGGGCTCGGCGGCGGTGCTGATCAGCATCTTACTGGCACTCTTCGTCTGGATCGCGCTGCTCTGGACACATTTGCGATAAGCCTTCCATAACGCGTCTGAGGGCGCGTTTTCCCTGACAATCGGTTTCCATTTCACCAATACCTGTATATACTCACAGCGACTGTATAAACAACCAGGGGGCGGGATGAAAGCATTAACCAGCAGGCAGCAGCAGGTCTATGACCTGATTCGCGACCATATTTCTTCAACGGGCATGCCGCCTACGCGTGCCGAGATCGCCGCGCAGCTGGGCTTCCGTTCGCCGAACGCGGCAGAAGAGCATCTGAAAGCGCTGGCGCGCAAAGGCGTCATCGAGATCGTTTCCGGTGCATCGCGCGGCATTCGACTGTTAATGGAAGAAGAAGCCTCAGAAGGGCTACCGCTGATTGGCCGGGTTGCTGCCGGTGAGCCGATCATGGCGCAGGAACATATCGAAACCCACTACAAGGTCGATCCGGGCCTGTTTAAGCCGTCTGCTGACTTCCTGCTGCGCGTCAGCGGAATGTCGATGAAAGATATCGGGATTATGGATGGCGACCTGCTCGCGGTGCATAAAACCCAGGATGTGCGTAACGGCCAGGTTGTGGTTGCCCGCATTGATGATGAAGTCACCGTTAAGCGCTGGAAAAAGCAGGGTGCTATCGTGCATCTGCTGCCGGAAAACAGCGATTTTGACCCGATTGTTGTCGATACCCGTGCGCAGTCACTGACCATAGAAGGTCTGGCTGTTGGCGTGGTGCGCAACGGTGAGTGGCTCTGATTCTTCTGCCAGCGTGCATTCGCCTTCTCTGATGCTATTCTGTCTGCCCTAATTTTGTCGCTGCCTCTTTTGCGCAGCGACACTGAGCACGGAACGGCGAATGCGCTTTATTACGGCAACCGATAAAAATCTCTGGCGGCTTGCGCTGCCGATGATCCTTTCAAATATCACCGTTCCCTTACTTGGAGTGGTCGATACTGCAGTAATTGGTCATCTCGACAGCCCTGTCTATCTTGGCGGGGTTGCGGTCGGGACTACAGTGACCAGCTTCCTCTTTATGCTGCTGCTTTTCCTTCGAATGAGTACCACTGGCCTTACGGCGCAGGCATTTGGCGCGGGCGATAAAATGGCGCTGGCACGCGCGCTGACTCAGCCGCTGATCATTGCGCTGCTGGCGGGCGTACTGTTCATCGCTTTGCGTTATCCGATTATTCAGCTGTCGACCCATCTGGTTGGCGGCAATCCCGATGTACTCGAACAGGCGGCACTGTTTATTCAGATTCGCTGGCTCAGTGCGCCTGCCACGCTGGCAAACCTGGTCATTCTGGGCTGGCTGCTGGGCGTGCAGTATGCACGCGCGCCGGTGATCCTGCTGGTGGTGGGCAACCTGGTTAACATCGTGCTCGATCTCTGGCTGGTGATGGGGCTGCACTGGGGTGTCGCGGGGGCGGCAACCGCCACGGCGCTGGCGGAATACATTACGCTGGGTGTCGGCAGCATCATGGTCTGGCGGGTGTTAAAACTGCGCGGAATTACGCTTAGCCTGCTGAAGCAGAGCTGGCGCGGTGACAGCGGCCGGCTGCTGCGACTGAACCGGGATATCATGCTGCGCTCTCTGATGCTGCAGCTCTGTTTCGCCTCGCTGACCGTACTGGGTGCCCGGCTGGGTCCGGATGTGGTGGCGGTTAACGCAGTATTACTGATGTTCATCACTTTTACGGCTTACGCGCTGGATGGCTTTGCCTATGCGGTTGAAGCTTTTGCGGGTGAGGCGCATGGTGCAAAAGATGGCAGCAAACTCCTGCGCGTCTGGCACTCTGCCTGTCGGCAGGCGGTGGTGGTGGCGCTGTTCTTCTCGCTGATCTATGCCATTTTTGGCCCGCAAATCGTTACCCTGCTGACCTCTCTTCAGTCACTCCAGCAGACAGCGGACCGCTATCTGGTCTGGCAGATGATTATGCCGCTGATCGGTGTCTGGTGTTATCTGCTGGATGGCATGTTCATCGGGGCGACGCGCGGGCGCGAGATGCGTAACAGCATGGTAGTTGCCGCAGCCGGCTATTTTCTGACGCTGCTTAGCGTACCGGTGCTGGGTAACCATGGTCTTTGGCTGGCAGTCACGGTTTTCCTGGCGCTGCGAGGCCTGTCGCTGTGGCTCATCTGGCGTAAGCACTGGCGTCAGAACAGCTGGTTTGATGCCTGAGTCAGCCGTGGCTGCACGCAAGCCGATACGGATTATTCTGTATTATTCCACGGTTAAGAAATTGGCTACTACAATTAACTCTATGCAGCGCAGTTAACCAGCGCTTTGTATCGTTATTTTGTTAAGTAGCAAGATAATCATTAAAACCCGAGGATTGGAGGTCTGCCATGAATAAAGACGAAGCAAGCGGCAACTGGAAGCAGTTCAAAGGCAAAATGAAAGAGAAATGGGGCAAGCTGACCGACGATGATATGCAGGTTATCGAAGGTAAACGCGATCAGCTGGTCGGTAAAATCCAGGAGCGTTACGGCTCTACCAAAGATGAAGCCGAGCGCGAAGTAAGCGACTGGGAAGGTCAGAACAAAGATCACCGCTGGTAATCAGACAATAGCTTGATAATCAGCTGAATGTGTTCCGGTGGGCCCTCACCGGAACCGCACAAGGATGTGCCGATTACCCGCGTTTCCCCCGCTTTTTACCCTCATCCTGATGGTCATGCTCGCAGCTTTCATGGTGCGTACAGGCTTCAACCGCAGCACAATTTTCACATAAACCATGCGCTTCAATCACGCTATGGCGTAATGCAAACTGCGCTTCACCTGCCAGACCAGCAATAATCTTCTCTACGCCCTGCGCCTGCTTCTCTGTAACGGCGGCACAGCGGTCACAGACCAGCATCACCGATGTATGTGCTGGTGCCTCAAAATGGTGACACATGACGTAGCTGTTGTTGGATTCCACCCGATGAATGAAACCCTGCTCCAGCAGGAAATCGAGCGCCCGGTAAACCGTGGGTGGCTTGGCCTGTGGCTCGCTGACCCGGAGTTGATCCAGCAGATCGTAGGCGCTGATCGAGCCAGGCTGCTCGGCCATCAGGCGCAACACTTCAGCACGCTGCGAAGTCAGACGCACACCGCGCTGCAGGCACATCTTTTCGGCCTGAATCAAAATTTGCTGCGACGTCATGTTTGTCATGAAAATTCTCCGCTGGATAAGTGATGTTATTTTATCACACATAGTTTCGCGGCGCTGAGGTTGGTTTTCGTCTGAAAAAACAGCATCATTTGCCTGATAAAGCAGCATATTCAGAATTTAAGCCGTCTTCTATCTCAAATCTGACGACAAATCAGATCCATTCTGAATCCACCTGAAGCGGAATTTGTTGGCATTTTGCTTTGCATCTCACTGAGTTAAGAAGTAATGTTCAGAAAGACTTAAGAAAAGTCTGGCATTATTTGAAATATCCCAATGCAGTTTGAACAATTACAACGGTTTTTTGATTGGAAAACGTCCAATCCTTTGAATTAAGACACTGTTTCCTTTGAATTCACAGCAATAACGCGTTAGCCAGGGTTCACAATAGGGCTAACAAACTATTCAGTCATTGAATGTTTCAATGGCAATTTCTCAGGTGATGGCAGGCAAATGGTGAAAAAATCCGCTCAACGTTCAGCGCTGATCTACACGGCTGCAACGACCGCGCTTTTCCTTTCTTCTTCCGCCATGGCGGCAGGGACCTGGTATGATGCACGTAATGACGCCATGGGCGGCACCGGCGTAGCATCTTCTCTTTATGGCTCCGCAGTGCTGGCGAACCCGGCATTAATGACACGCGCCAAACCCGACGATAGCGTCAGCATTATTTTTCCCTCAGCGGGCATTCAGGTGACTGACAAAGATAAGCTGATAGATAAAGTGGATGATATTACGGACACCGTGGATCGCTACCGTGACGTGCTCAGTAATTTAACCTTCGCTGATTATCTGCGTGGCTATCCTGAAGTGCGCGCCGCCTCAGGCGATGTCGCCAACCAGCTAAATGATTTACGCGGCAACAAAGCGGACGGTAACGCCGGGGTTGCCCTGGCCGTCACTATCCCTGACGAGACGCTGCCTTTCGCCTTTATCACCAAAGCCTATGGCTCAGCGCACGTGCGTGCCAATGTGGTCCAGAGCGATATCGACTATCTGCGCGGTGTGGCTAACGGCACAGTGCTTCCTCGTCCTGGCGATCAAAATAACCTGCGCTCCAGCGCTAATGGCTTAGCGGCGCTGGTCACCGATTATGGTGTTGCGGTGGCGCATGAGTTCACCATCGCTGGTCAGCCAGTATCGGTAGGCGTCACACCGAAAGTGCAGAAAACCTGGCTCTATAACTACACCGCCAGCATTTACAACTACGACAAAAGTGACATCAATAACAGCCAGTATCGCAGCACCGACACCGGCTTTAACGTTGATGCCGGTCTGGCGACCACCTTTGCTGAAAACTGGACGCTGGGTGTAACCGGACAGAACCTGGTTTCACGCGATCTGCAGACCAAAGAGGTCAATGGTTTCCGCGACACCTACCAGATTCGCCCGCTGGTCACCACCGGTCTGGCCTGGGATAAAGGTCCGTTTACCGTGACGGGCGATGTGGATCTGACTGAAACCAAACGCTTCAAAACTCAGGATAACAGCCAGTATGCGGCAGTGGGTGCGGAATACCGCGTACTTGACTGGCTGCAGCTGCGTGCAGGTTATCGTGCGGACATGCGTTCTAACGACGAAAATGTCGCTACGGCCGGTTTTGGTCTGTCACCGTTTAACAAAGCCGTCCATCTGGATCTGGCGGGCTCTGTAGGTGCTAACAACACCTGGGGCGCGATGATGCAGCTGGGCTTTAACTTCTAAGCGCGTTAATCAGACTGTTCGGGGGCGGGCGATGCACTATCGCCCGCCCTTGTGTTATCCTTGCACAGAATTCCATCACCCCTTAATTACCGGATTGTCTGCGCTTCATGCCTAATTTCTCTTCGCAACGTTTCTCTATCGCCCCTATGCTCGACTGGACCGATCGTCACTGTCGCTATTTTCATCGCCAGTTGACCGGTGACACGCTGCTCTACACCGAAATGGTGACTACGGGCGCAATCATTCATGGCAAAGGGGATTACCTGGCTTACAGTGAGGCTGAGCATCCGGTCGCGTTGCAGCTTGGCGGTAGCGATCCGGCGGCACTGGCGCAGTGCGCGAAGCTGGCAGAGCAGCGCGGTTACGATGAAGTGAATCTTAATGTCGGCTGTCCCTCTGATCGGGTGCAGAATGGCCGTTTCGGCGCCTGCCTGATGGCCGAGGCGAATCTGGTCGCAGATGCCGTTAAAGCGATGCGCGACGTGGTTTCAATTCCGGTCACGGTGAAAACCCGCATTGGTATCGATGAGCTGGACAGCTATGAATTCCTGACCGATTTTATCGGCACGGTGGCGGGACGCGGTGAGTGTGAGACATTTATCATTCATGCGCGTAAAGCCTGGCTCTCCGGCCTCAGCCCGAAAGAGAACCGCGAGATTCCACCGCTGGATTATCCCCGCGTCTATCAGCTGAAACGCGATTTTCCGCAACTGACTATCGCCCTCAATGGCGGCGTGAAAACCCTGGAAGAGGCACAGATCCATCTGCAACACCTTGACGGCGCGATGATGGGACGTGAAGCCTACCAAAACCCCGGCATTCTGGCGCAGGTCGATCAGACATTGTTTGGTCGTCAGCATCCGGCGGCGAACCCGGTTGAAGTGGTGCGCGCCATGTATCCCTATATTGAAGCGGAACTGGCAAAGGGGACGTATCTGGGACATGTCACGCGCCATATGCTGGGTCTGTTCCAGGGGATCCCGGGCGCCCGCCAGTGGCGACGCCACCTGAGTGAAAATGCCCACAAACCCGGTGCCGATGTCCGTGTGCTGGAGGCGGCGCTGGCGCTGGTCGCCGATAAAATCCCGCAGGAAGCCTGACGCCTCACCTGAACCCGAAAAAACCAGCTCTGAATGCTGGTTTTTTTTACGCCATTATGTGGTTTTTCTCACCAGATTGCGCTCTTATGTTTATCTCTTATCAGCAGAAAATCAATGAGTTAACTGTTGGCACGTTTTTTGTAATAACTATAACAATCGGAATCAAAAAGGAGCGCTGACGTGGAAATTTTATTCGTATTGGGGTTTTTCCTGATGCTGTTGCTGACCGGCGTTTCGCTGTTAGGCGTGCTGGCGGCACTGGTGGTCGCAACCATCGTGATGTTTGTCGGTGGACTGTTTGCAATTGTTATTAAAGTGTTGCCGTGGCTGGTGCTGGCGGTGATTGCGGTCTGGCTGCATCGTGCCTTTTTTGGCGACAGCGATGAGCGAGCACGTCGCAAGCTGCGGCGTAAGATCAACAGGTTAGACCGCAAAGGCTGGCGCTAAATGCGGTGAAGATCACAGTGTGATAGATTGGTCGGGGCTGATCTGCAATTAAACATATTTTTTACTTATGTTTTCTGGCAGGATGCCTGTCGTCAAATCGATGTGCCATCGACTCGACACGAATTCATCGCCGCTGTCCCTACACCAGCGCGAACAAAAAATAAAAAAAGAGAAGGGCTTCCCGCGGGAGGCCCTTTTTGTTGCTCACTACTATGGAATTAAGAGACAGGACCCCTGCGTGGCGCGGCTCTCCAGCATCTGGTGCGCTTTGCTGGCCTCTTTCAGCGCAAACTTCTGCTGCTCCGGCACATCAACTTTAATTGCGCCACTCGCCAGCAGCGAGAAAAGCTCGGCACTGGCGGTTTCCAGCTCCTGGCGGTTGGTGATATAGCCAAACAGTGAAGGGCGGGTCACAAACAGCGAGCCTTTCTTATTCAGAATGCCGAGATCTATCCCGGTCACCGGACCCGAAGCATTGCCAAAACTGACCATCAGCCCATGACGGCGCAATGAGTCCAGCGATGCTTCCCAGGTATCTTTGCCCACGGAGTCATAAACTACGCCCACTTTTTTCCCGTCGGTCAGTTCGCTGACGCGTTGCGCAATATTCTCTTCGCGGTAGTTAATCGTCGCCCAGGCGCCGGCCTTTTTCGCCATCGCTGCCTTTTCTGCTGACCCGACTGTGCCAATCAAATGGGCACCCAGCGCTTTTGCCCACTGACAGGCAATTAACCCGACGCCGCCCGCTGCGGCATGAAACAGGAAGGTCTCACCGGCGCTGATTTTATAGGTCTGGCGCAGCAGATATTGTGTGGTCAGCCCTTTCAGGTAGCTGGCTGCGCCCTGCTCAAAGCTGATCGCCTCCGGGAGATGCATCAGGCGATCTTCCGCCACGTTGTGCACTTCGCTATAGGCTCCCATCGACGCCAGACAGTAGACCACGCGATCGCCGGGCTTAAATAATGTCACGCCACGTCCAACCCGCGACACCACGCCTGCGGCTTCTGTACCCAGGCCAGAGGGAAAAGCGGCGACCGGATAAAGCCCGCTGCGAACATAGGTATCGATGTAATTAATCCCGATAGCGCGATGTTCTACCTGCACTTCATGTTCGGCCGGGTCAGCAGGTTCAAAATCTGTCCACTCTAAAACGTCCGGGCCGCCATGTGCGCTGAACTGAATACGCTTTGCCATTCTGACTCCTGTGATTGTTTCATCATGAGGGTGAGGCACGCACCCCAACTAAGGTATACTTGCGCGTCCCCACAGAAGATCGGTAATGCATTCACTATGGCAGGAAATAAACCCACCAACAAATCGAACGAAACGCAGGATCGCCAGCTCGCAGGCGTGAAAATGCCCCCGCATTCGCTGGAAGCGGAGCAGTCGGTGCTCGGTGGGTTAATGCTGGATAACGAGCGCTGGGACAATGTCTCTGAGCGCGTCGTCGCGAATGATTTTTTCAACCGCTCGCATCGGCTGATTTTTTCAGAGATGCAGCGGCTGCTGGAAAACAGCAAACCTATTGACCTGATTACGCTCTCCGAATCGCTGGAAACCCGTGGCGAGCTGGAGATGGCGGGCGGCTTCGCCTATCTGGCGGAACTGGCGAAAAACACCCCGAGCGCGGCGAACATCGGCGCCTATGCTGACATCGTGCGCGAACGTGCGGTGGTGCGTGAGATGATCGCCGTCGCTAACCAGATTGCCGATGCCGGTTATGATCCGCAGGGGCGTAACAGCGAAGAGCTGCTCGACTTCGCGGAGTCGAACGTCTTTAAAATTGCGGAAGCGCGCGCGGATAAGGATGCTGGCCCGAAAAACATCGAGCAGATTCTGGAATCGACCGTTTCCCGTATCGAATCGCTCTATCAGACACCGCACGATGGCGTCACCGGCGTCGATACCGGCTATCAGGATCTGAATAAAAAGACCGCGGGCCTGCAGGGTTCTGATCTGATTATTGTCGCAGCACGTCCTTCGATGGGTAAAACCACCTTTGCGATGAACCTGTGCGAAAACGCCGCCATGCTGCAGGAAAAACCAGTGCTGATCTTCAGTCTGGAGATGCCCAGCGAGCAGATCATGATGCGTATGCTGGCGTCACTCTCCCGCGTCGATCAGACCCGCATTCGTACCGGGCAGCTGGATGATGAGGACTGGGCGCGTATTTCCGGCACCATGGGCATCCTGCTGGAGAAGAAGAACATGTACATTGATGACTCTTCCGGCCTGACGCCCACCGAAGTGCGTTCGCGCGCCCGGCGTATCTACCGTGAAAACGGTGGATTAAGCATGATCATGATCGACTATCTGCAGCTGATGCGCGTGCCGTCGCTGTCGGACAACCGTACGCTGGAAATTGCTGAGATCTCCCGCTCGCTGAAAGCGCTGGCCAAAGAGCTGAACGTGCCGGTTGTAGCGCTGTCGCAGCTTAACCGCTCGCTGGAGCAGCGAGCCGATAAACGTCCGGTCAACTCGGATCTGCGTGAATCGGGCTCGATCGAGCAGGATGCGGATTTGATCATGTTTATCTATCGCGATGAGGTTTACCACGAAAACAGCGATCTTAAAGGGATCGCGGAGATCATTCTGGGTAAACAGCGTAACGGCCCGATCGGTACGGTACGCCTGACCTTTAACGGTCAGTGGTCACGCTTCGACAACTACGCTGGCCCGCAATACGACGACGAATAATCCCCGGTTTGTGCTGTCATGCACGATCTGTGCATGACAGCCCCCATCATCACAAAATAGTGTTGGACAACCTCTCGGGTTATCGGGTTATCTGTAACAAAGCGACGCCCATCACGCTGTGGAAACGGAATGACTCACGTAGACGATTACGACCTTAAAATCCTGACTTTATTACAATCCAACGGCCGTCTGACCAATCAGGAACTCAGCGATCTGGTCGGCCTTTCTGCCTCACAATGTTCCCGCCGTCGTATCAATCTGGAACAGGCTAATCTGATCCTGGGTTATCATGCCCGGCTGTCGCCCGATGCCATCGGGCTTGGCATGGTGGGATTGATTGAGGTGCGTTTAATTAACCACACCGCAGAATATGTTGAGAGCTTTCACCGGATGGTGGAGCAGGAACAGGCGATCGTGGATGCCTATAAAACCACCGGCGATGCGGACTATCTGCTTAAAGTGGCAGTGGCCGATCTCAATTCCCTTAGTGCGTTAATCAGCCAGTTAGTCGCGGGCCACCAGAGCGTTTCCCATGTGAAAACCTCGGTAGTGCTGGGACGCATGAAAGAGAACGGGCTGATGATGCTGCCTGAGCAGAAGACGCGCTAAAAAGGTGCGCGCTGTGCGCTTTTGGTGCACACTTGCGGCAATTAATGCGAAGAGCGCGCATAGAGTCGGACTTTAACGCATAGGTTGACGGTATCTGCCGGAATTTATGCACAAAGTTCTTTTTTAAAGCGCCTTAGATATCAATGGGATATCGCTGGCACCCGGTTTACAGCAGTTCAGTGCTGTGGCGATGGTGCGTTTTTTGCATCGAAACCGCATCCTTTGCTCTGAGAAAACCCCATGGATAACATCGCAGAACCCTCCCGCGTCCCGCATTCGCGCATTGAAGATGCGCTGGCGATGGTGCTTGGCACCCTGATGGTCTCGTTCGGCGTCATTATGCTGAAACAGGCGGGAGCGCTGACCGGCAGCACCGCAGGCATCGCCTTTCTGATCAGCTACCTGTCGCCGCTTTCGTTCGGCAGCGCGTTTTTCCTGATCAACATCCCTTTTTACTGGCTGGCGGTAAAACGCATGGGCTGGGAATTTACGCTGAAAACCTTCTGCGCCGTCGGTCTGGTGTCGCTGTTTACCCAGCTGCACCCGCTGTTCGTCCACTTTTCTGACCTTAACCCCTTCTATGCGACACTGTTCGGTAACGTCATCATGGGAATCGGGTTTATAGTGTTATTTCGTCATAAGGCGAGCCTGGGCGGCATCAATATTCTGGCGCTGTGGCTACAGGATCGCTTTGGGATCCGCGCGGGGAAGCTGCAAATGGTGGTCGATACCTGCGTCGTGCTGGCGTCACTCTTTGTGGTGAGTGGCCCCATCCTGCTCGCGTCGATTGCGGGTGCGGTGATCCTGAATCTGATTATTGCAATGAACCACCGTCCGGGACGCTATCGGGTTTAATCCGCCTCTTCCCTCTGGACCAATCATGGAGACCTACACCGTGTTTCAAAACGTTGATGCCTATGCTGGCGATCCGATTCTGTCGTTGATGGAAGCCTTCAAACAAGACCCACGCGAACACAAAGTTAACCTGAGTATCGGCCTCTATTACGACGAAAAGGGCATCATCCCGCAGCTGAAGGCTGTAGCCGCTGCCGAAGAGCAGATCTATGCTGAGCCGCATCAGGCATCGCTCTATCTGCCAATGGAAGGACTGAACAGCTACCGTAGTGCGATTGCACCGCTGCTGTTTGGTGCCGATCATCCGGTGTTAAACGCGGGCCGTATCGCCTCTATTCAGACGCTGGGCGGTTCTGGCGCGCTGAAAGTGGGCGCGGATTTCCTTAAGCGCTACTTCCCGCAGTCTGCGGTCTGGGTCAGCGATCCGACCTGGGAGAACCACGTCGCGATTTTTAATGGTGCAGGTTTTGAGGTAAATACCTATCCCTGGTATGACGCAGAGACCCACGGCGTGCGGTTTGATGCTTTTATCAGCACCCTGAAAACCCTGCCAGCGCAGAGCGTCGTGCTGCTGCATCCCTGCTGTCATAACCCGACCGGTGCTGACCTGAGCGATGCGCAGTGGGATCAGACCGTTGAGGTGCTGAAAGCACAGCAGCTGATTCCTTTCCTGGATATCGCCTATCAGGGCTTTGGTGCCGGCATGCAGCAGGATGCCTATGCGCTGCGTGCAGTCGCGGCGGCGGGCCTGCCAGCCCTGGTGAGCAACTCCTTTTCCAAAATTTTCTCGCTCTATGGCGAGCGCGTGGGCGGTCTCTCTATCGTCTGTGACAGCGCCGAAGAGTCAGCGCGTGTGCTGGGCCAGTTAAAAGCCACGGTTCGCCGCAACTACTCCAGCCCGCCGAATTTCGGTGCGCAGGTTGTCGCGCGCGTACTCAACGATGACGAGTTGAAAGCCAGCTGGCTGGCTGAAGTGGAAGCGATGCGCTTACGCATTCTGGACATGCGTCAGTCGCTGGTGGACGTGCTGAGCACTGCACTGCCAGGTAAAAACTTCGACTACCTGCTGAAGCAGCGTGGCATGTTCAGCTACACCGGCCTGAGTGCGCAGCAGGTCGATCGTCTGCGCAACGAATTTGGCATCTATCTGGTGGGCAGCGGCCGCATGTGTGTGGCCGGTCTGAACAGCAAAAATGTGCATCAGGTGGCTGAAGCGTTTGCCGCCGTGATGTAACTCTGCCGCCAGGCTGTAAAAAAAACCGTCAGGGTGCTCTCTGGCGGTTTTTTTATGGGTCAGGGTTTACCTTTCGGCGACATGCTGCACACTTAAACGGGGTAACCGTTTCAGGAATAAGCTATGTGGCATCAACAAACTATTACGCTGAGCGCGAAGCCGCGCGGGTTTCATCTGGTCACCGATGAGATCGTGAACTCGCTCTCCGGACTGCGTGATATCAAAACCGGTCTGCTGCATCTGCTGTTGCAGCACACTTCGGCGTCGTTAACCTTAAATGAGAATTGCGACCCGACGGTGCGCAGCGACATGGAGCAGCATTTCATGCGGCACGTGCCGGAGAATGCGCCTTATCAGCACGACTACGAAGGGCGGGATGATATGCCGGCGCACATCAAATCGTCGACCTTAGGGGTTTCGTTGTTATTACCGGTTCAGCGGGGACGTCTGGTGCTGGGCACCTGGCAGGGTATCTGGCTGGGCGAGCATCGCATTGAGGGCGGTGCCAGGCGGATTGTCGCCACTTTACAAGGGGAATCGTAATGAATAACTCAGACTTACTGACCTATTGCATGAGTAAGCCGGGCGCGGAGCAGAGCGTCCACAGTGACTGGAAAGCCACGCAGATTAAAAGCAACGGCGTGCTGTTTGCGATGGTACATGAGGCGAAAGGGCGGCCAGCGGTCTCGCTGAAATCGACGCCTGCGCTGGCCGAATTACTGCGCGAAGAGCATAGCGATATTATTCCCAGCGAGCATCTTAACAAGTCACACTGGAGCACGCTGTTCCTGGACGGTTCGCTGAAAGATTCGCAGATCTACTATCTGGTCGATGCCTCATTCCAGCAGGTTGCAACGGCCCGCTAAATGGCAATAAAAAACCCTCTTACCTGAGCAAGAGGGTTTCAGAGGCAACGTGTTACGCGGCAGGCTGTTCGCGCAGGGTATTAATGTCGATAACGAAGCGGTATTTCACATCGCTTTTCAGCATGCGCTCATAGGCTTCATTGATCTGGTCCATCGCGATCAGTTCAATGTCTGACGTAATGCCGTGCTCACCACAGAAATCGAGCATCTCCTGGGTCTCTGCGATGCCGCCAATCAGTGAACCGGCGATGCTGCGACGCTTGAAGATCAGGTTAAATACCTGCGGTGCCGGGTGATCGTGCTCCGGTGCACCCACCAGCGTCATGTTGCCATCCAGCTTCAGCAGGGTGATGAAGGGGTTGAGATCGTGCTGAGCCGCAACAGTGTTCAGAATGAAGTCGAAGCTGTTGGCGTGCTGCGCCATCTGCTCCGCATCTTTGGAGATCACGACTTCATCGGCACCCAGACGTTTGCCATCTTCAATTTTGGAAGGCGAGGTGGTGAACAGCACCACATGTGCGCCCATGGCATGGGCAATTTTCACGCCCATATGGCCCAGGCCGCCTAAGCCTACGATACCCACTTTCTTGCCCGGGCCGACATTCCAGTGGCGCAGCGGCGAGTAAGTGGTGATACCGGCACACAGCAGCGGTGCCACGCCCGCCAGCTCCAGGTTCTCGGGAATGCGCAGCACAAAGCTCTCATCAACCACCATCGACGTTGAGTAACCACCGTAGGTAATGGCGCCGGTTTCACGATCTTCACCGTTATAGGTGCCAACAAAGCCGTTTTCACAATACTGCTCCAGACCCTGCTGACAGCTCGGACAGCTGCGGCACGAATCGACCATGCAGCCTACGCCGACCAGATCGCCGACTTTGTATTTCTGCGTCTGCGGGCCAACGGCCGTGACGCGACCGACAATTTCATGACCCGGAACCACGGGGAAAATGGTGTTTTTCCACTCATTACGGGCCTGATGCAGGTCTGAGTGGCAGACGCCACAGAACAGCACCTCAAGCTGAACGTCATGGGCGCGCAGCTCACGCGGCTTAAAATCGAACGGTGCCAGTTTGGATTTTGCATCCTGAGCAGCATACGCATGCGTAATATTCATGGTGTCTCCAGTTTCGATGTGTCGTGAGTGTTATTCGATGAAGTGCAGCAGCGTTGATGTGCTGCGAAAACAGGGCGACGCCAGGGGCGTGCCAAAGAGGAACCGCTTAAGGATAGTCAGCGTGGGGAAAAGCGTATATGCCTATACATGTCTGAATCTTGCCTGATTCTGCAATTTTCTGGCTGAATCGACAGGGGAGAGTAAAAGGCCCGCACGCGGCGGGCCTGACAGAATTACTTCTGTAACAGTGGCTTCAGGAAGCGCGCGGTATGTGATTTCTCACATTCCGCCACGGTTTCTGGCGTACCAGCTACCAGGATTTCACCGCCGCCGCTACCGCCTTCCGGACCCAGGTCGACAATCCAGTCTGCAGTTTTGACCACATCCAGGTTGTGCTCAATCACCACGATGGTGTTGCCCTGATCGCGCAGCTTATGCAGCACTTCCAGCAGCTGCTGGATATCGGCAAAGTGCAGGCCGGTAGTCGGTTCATCCAGAATGTAGAGCGTCTGACCGGTGCCACGCTTTGACAGCTCACGCGCCAGCTTCACGCGCTGGGCTTCACCGCCGGAAAGGGTGGTGGCGGACTGACCGAGGCGGATGTAGGTGAGACCCACATCGATCAGCGTCTGCAACTTACGCGCCAGCGCCGGCACCGCATCGAAGAACTCACGTGCCTCTTCGATGGTCATCTCCAGCACTTCGTGAATGCTCTTGCCTTTGTACTTCACTTCCAGCGTTTCACGGTTATAGCGTTTGCCTTTGCACTGATCGCACGGCACATAAATGTCCGGCAGGAAGTGCATTTCGACTTTCAGCACGCCATCGCCCTGACAGGCTTCACAGCGTCCGCCACGCACGTTAAAGCTGAAGCGGCCCGGATTGTAGCCGCGCGAACGCGCTTCCGGCACGCCCGCAAAGAGTTCACGCACTGGGGTGAAGATGCCGGTGTAGGTGGCCGGGTTGGAGCGCGGTGTACGACCAATCGGACTCTGGTCGATGTCGATCACTTTGTCGAAGTGCTCCAGTCCCGCCACGTCACGGTAAGGTGCCGGTTCGGCGATGGTCGCGCCGTTCAGCGCCCGCTGGGCAATCGGGAAGAGCGTATCGTTGATCAGGGTCGATTTACCCGAGCCGGAAACACCGGTAATACAGGTGAACAGCCCGACCGGCAGCGTCAGCGTGACATCCTTGAGGTTGTTGCCGCGTGCGCCAGTAATCTTCAGGACTTTGGCCGGGTCGCCTTTGACGCGCTCCTCTGGCACTGCAATGCCACGCTTGCCGCTCAGGAACTGGCCGGTCAGTGACGCTTCCTGCGCCATGATCTGATCAACCGTGCCTTCAGCCACCACCTGGCCGCCATGTACGCCCGCACCCGGACCGATATCGATCACATGGTCAGCGGCACGAATCGCATCTTCATCATGCTCAACCACGATCACCGTGTTACCGAGGTCGCGCAGATGAATCAGGGTGCCGAGCAGGCGTTCGTTGTCGCGCTGGTGCAGGCCGATTGAAGGCTCATCCAGCACATACATAACGCCGACCAGACCGGCACCGATCTGGCTGGCCAGACGGATACGCTGTGCTTCACCACCGGACAGGGTCTCGGCGGAACGCGACATCGAAAGATAGTTCAGGCCGACGTTGACCAGGAAGCTCAGGCGATCGCCAATCTCTTTCAAAATTTTCTCGGCGATCTGCGCACGCTGGCCGCTGAGTTTCATGTTTTCAAAGAAGGACATCGCATGGCCGATGCTCATCTCAGAGATGGTCGGCAGCGTGGTGTTCTCCACGAAGACATGACGCGCTTCACGACGCAGACGGGTTCCTTCACAGCTGGCACAGGCGCGGTTGCTGATAAATTTCGCCAGCTCTTCGCGTACCGCTGAGGACTCGGTCTCTTTGTAGCGGCGCTCCATGTTATTGAGCACCCCTTCAAACGGATGACGGCGCACCGAGGTGTCGCCGCGATCGTTGATGTACTTAAATTCGATGCTCTCTTTGCCTGATCCGTACAGAATCACTTTCTGTACGTTTTCTGGCAGGCTGCCGAACGACGCTTCGATATCAAAATCGAGGTGTTCCGCCAGCGAACGCAGCATCTGGAAGTAGTAGAAATTGCGGCGATCCCAGCCGCGGATTGCACCGCCCGCCAGCGAGAGTTCAGGATTCTGCACCACGCGGTCAGGATCAAAATATTGCTGTACGCCAAGGCCGTCACAGGTCGGACAGGCGCCCGCCGGATTGTTAAACGAGAACAGGCGCGGCTCCAGCTCGCTCATGCTGTAACCACAGATCGGGCAGGCGAAGTTAGCCGAGAAGAGCAGCTCTTCTGCGGCGCTGTCATCCATGTCCGCCACGATGGCCGTCCCGCCGGAGAGCTCCAGCGTGGTCTCAAACGATTCCGCCAGGCGGGTTGCGAGATCTTCACGTACTTTAAAGCGGTCAATCACCACTTCAATGGTGTGCTTCTTCTGCAGCTCGAGTTTTGGCGGATCGGAGAGGTCACACACTTCGCCATCAATACGCGCACGGATATAGCCCTGGGTCGCCAGATTCTCCAGCGTTTTGGTGTGCTCACCCTTACGATCTTTCACCACCGGCGCCAGCAGCATCAGGCGACGGCCTTCCGGCTGGGAGAGCACCTGATCGACCATCTGGCTGACGGTCTGCGCCGCCAGCGGCACATCATGATCCGGGCAGCGCGGTTCGCCAACGCGGGCAAACAGCAGACGCAGGTAATCATGGATCTCGGTGATGGTTCCCACGGTCGAGCGTGGGTTGTGCGAGGTGGATTTCTGTTCAATGGAAATGGCGGGCGACAAACCTTCGATATGATCGACGTCCGGCTTCTCCATTAACGAAAGAAACTGGCGCGCATACGCAGAGAGCGACTCCACATAGCGGCGCTGACCTTCCGCATACAGCGTATCAAACGCCAGTGAGGATTTACCGGAACCTGACAGGCCGGTTACCACAATGAGTTTGTCGCGTGGGATGGTCAGGTTGATGTTTTTCAAATTATGGGTGCGGGCACCACGAACTTCGATCTTATCCATTCACCTTTCCCGGATTAGCAGCACTCACCGCGCCTTGCCGACACGGCCAGAATAAACGTGTCATTATGGCACAAAAAATAGACTGAATAAATATCCAGTACTCTCAGCCTCCGGCGCGCAGCGGATTAAAACTGGAACCCCGCTCGAAAGTGGGAAACAGACCGCAGGACGTGTTAGAATTGATAGATTAGAATGTATGCATTAACTCATCGGGAGACAGCAACATGGCCAGTCGTGGCGTTAACAAAGTGATTCTTGTCGGGAATCTGGGTCAGGATCCGGAAGTACGTTATATGCCAAATGGTGGCGCTGTTGCCAACATTACGCTGGCTACGTCGGAAAGCTGGCGCGACAAGCAGACCGGTGAAAACAAAGAGATCACTGAGTGGCACCGTGTGGTGCTGTTTGGCAAACTGGCTGAAGTCGCGGGTGAATACCTGAAAAAAGGGTCGCAGGTCTATATCGAAGGCCAGCTGCGCACCCGTAAATGGCAGGATCAGGGTGGCCAGGAGCGTTACACCACCGAAGTCGTGGTTAACGTTGGTGGTACCATGCAGATGCTGGGTGGCCGTCAGCAGGGCGGTAATGCCGGTGCAGGCGCTCCAGCCGGTGGTGGCGCGCAGGGCGGTGGCAACAACAATGGCTGGGGTCAGCCGCAGCAGCCGCAGGGCAACAATAACCAGTTCAGTGGCGGCGCGCAGTCCCGTCCGCAGCCGCAGCCACAGAGCGCGCCGGCCAGCAACAACAACGAACCACCAATGGATTTCGACGACGATATTCCGTTCTGATTCCGTTGGCCAGAGAGTACAAAAAAAGCCCGCTTTGCGGGCTTTTTTTATGCGCGGCGTCTGGCGGCCAGCTACGACCATTCCGCCAGAATCGCCTCCGTGCTCAGCACACGTGGCACGTTGCCGGGGATCAGCAGTGAGGCCCACACATCATTGTGCTGGTTAATCAGTGCTTCGGCGCTGACCCAGCGGCGATCTGCCGTGGTGTGCGCATCGGCGGCAACGGTAATCGCATAGCCCGCACTGGCACCGACTTTTATTGTGGTATCCAGGCAGTAGTCAGTGGCACAACCGCACACCACAAATTCCTCTACCGCCAGCCTCTTTAACAGCGTGGCCAGGTCGGTGTGCCAGAAGCTGTCGCAGGCAGTTTTGGTCACATAGTGTGCGCCAGCAGGCTGAGCGATTTCTGGCAGCAGCTCGAAAGCCGCATTACCCTCGCACATCTCGCCTTCGCGGTGCTGGATAAATATTGTGATATCGGCGCGTTCGGTCAGCCGGTTAATCTGTGCAATCCTTCCCGCTGTGTCGAAGCGTGGCGTGCTGAAGACGCCATTCTGCATATCAATGACCACGACTACCCGCTGTGCCATGCTTAATCCCATCTGGTTTGAAAAAAGCAGTGTTACCTGAGGCATTGTGGAAAGCAATCTTTTGCATTTTCCCCCCTGTCACAGGCATGCTAAACCGACTGGTTAAATAAGGAGAGAGAAGTGGAAGGTGTTCCGGCGAGTTTCCCCTGTGAGAAAGACCGCGCCCGGTTTCAGCAACTCGCCGAACTGCCCGGTGTGGAACTCTATCAGGCCCACATCTCCCGCTACGCATTTGAACCCCATACCCATGAAGCCTTTGGTATCGGCACCATTGAAGCGGGCGCGCAACGCTTTCGCTACCGCGGCACCGAATATACTGCGCCGGAGAACTCGCTGGTCATGATGAATCCGGATGAACTGCATACCGGTGAGTCAGCGTGTGAAGAGGGCTGGCGCTACCAGATGATCTACATTCAGCCGCAGCTGATGGATGAACTGACCGGCGATCGCGGCTGGTGGTTCAACGAGGCGCTGTTGACCGATCCGCGCGTGGCGCGGCCGCTCTCCCGCACGCTGGCGACACTCTGGCAGGCGGAATCACCACTGGCGCGCCAGAGCCTGCTGGCTGAACTGCTGTTGCAGATTCGTCCGCTGGCACGCATGTCCTCACAGGGCAGACCGGATGCACGGCATCGTTTTGATCAGGTAAGAGATTTTCTGCGCTCAAACCTCGCAGAACCGGTGCGGCTGGATGAGCTGGCGGCGCTGGCCTCGCTTTCGCCGTGGCACTTCTTACGCGCCTTTCGTCAGCACTATCACGTTACGCCGCATCAGATGCTGATGGCTTTCCGGCTTTACGACGCCAAGCAAAGGCTGGCACAGGGTGAAGCGGCTGCCAGCGTTGCGGCGGCGGTGGGATTAACCGATCAGGCTCATCTGACCCGCGCCTTTGCAAACCGTTATGGCATCACGCCGGGCCGCTATCAAAAGCAGGTGCGCCAGCCCTGATACCACCGCAATCTGCTACAAGCATTCCCCGCCCGAACCCGCCACACTGAACGAAAAAGCTATATAAGGAAGAAATTATGTTTGCTGGTGTCATGTTTGCCGTCACCGCCGGACTGCTGTGGGGGCTGATCTTTGTCGGGCCGCTGCTGGTGCCTGACTATCCTGGCGCGCTGCAATCGGCGGGACGTTATGTGGCGTTTGGGCTGATTGCGCTGCCGCTGGCCTGGCACGGTCGTCATCGCCTGCGCAAGCTGGCCCGGGCTGACTGGCGTGAAGCGGTAAAGCTCTCGCTGGTGGGAAACCTCTTCTACTATGCGTTTCTGGCGAACGCCATTCAGCGCACTGGCGGGCCGGTCTCCACCATGATTATCGGCACGCTGCCGGTGGTGATCGCTGTGACGGCCAATCTCTGTTACGGCCATCTTGAAGGACGCCTGCCGTGGCGGCGGCTGTTTCCGGCACTGGTCATGATGGCGGCCGGATTACTCTGCGTGAATGCGGCGGAGCTACAGAGTCAGGGCCACACTCTTGATCTCAGCCGTTATCTGACCGGTATCGCGCTGGCGCTGCTGGCTGTGGTCTGCTGGACCTGGTATCCGCTGCGCAATGCCCGCTGGCTGCGTACCCATCCCGAACTGCGGCCCTCGACCTGGGCAACAGCGCAGGGGGTCGTGACGCTGCCGATGGCACTAATCATGTACGCGCTGGTCAGCTCGCAGCTCGCCTGGCAACAGCCGGCTTTTTCGCTGCCGTTTGGGCCGCGTCCTGCGGTGTTTATCTCCCTGATGCTGGCGATTGGTCTGCTCTGTTCCTGGCTGGGGACCTTATGCTGGAACGCTGCCAGCCAGCGTCTGCCCACCGTACTGATGGGGCCACTGATTGTTTTTGAGATCCTTTTCGGCCTGTTGTGGACTTTTCTCTGGTATCAAAGCTGGCCACCCCTGCTCACCGTGACGGGGATTATTTGTCTGATGGCTGGTGTCCTGTGGGCAATGCGCATCAAACCGCAGCCTCTCGTCGTCGCGATTAAAGAGTAAACCGCGAAGATCGCCAAAAGACCTCTGCCGCGCGGATAACACGCCGCGCGGCTTTTTAAGATTAAACCCTACCCCGATTTGCTCGCTCTCCGGCAGATTTGTGCCGCGAAATCGATTTCATGCCTCTGCGTAATCGTGCCTTTACCCCCGAAAGCCTCTTTCATCCCCTGTTTGTCAGTGAAAAAACGGGACTGATGGTCTCCTGAACATAGCCATGTTTAGCGTTGCCAGGGAGGAACTGTTCAGATATCGGTCATTAATCAGGAAAAATCGCGCAGCATTATGGACGTTATGCTTTTATCAGCGGCTTTTTATTGCGGTATGGTCCTGAGAAAGGGAGGCTGAAAACCACTATTAACTTCACTCAGTGATGAATGAGTAAGAAAACTCCGCCGCTGCGTTAATAATTAAAGATTAATCTCTGGCATCAATGATGCGCAATGAAGAGAGCGAAAAGATAGACACATAACGTTAGTGATAAGGAGCAATAAACTATTTATCCTGGATTAATCCTGGAGAAAGTATATGCCATTAACCCATTCCCCGGAATTAAACGCAGCCGCAAAAATTTGAGTCAGGTCCAGCATTAACTCAAATATACGGTGATTGTTTTTTGCGCGATGTTTAAATTGGCTTAATGATATTGAGACGATTTAGTTCCGACGATTAGCTGGGCTTACGTAAGAAAGGGAGGGCCCAATCCCGCGTAAACGAGATTGGGAAGGGAAGAGTAGCCGTAGAATGCGAGACGTTTGCTGTTGTGAATCAATTTTACCGCAAAAAAAGAAGCTTAGCCGTGAAGCCATTCATTAGTTATAAATGGAGCGGAAAAGGGTGCCGCAATTGTCCTGTTAAATGATCTTCATCTCTTCTGGTAAGAACAAATCTCAGCGTTAAGTCTAAAAAGCGCGGTAGCATTGGGGTTTAGCGGTTCTCCGTGCCTGACGGATAATGGTATACGCTGCGACTGATATCTAATAAGCGGCAGCTGCGACGGGTGCCAATGTCAAAGGTGGCCTGCAGGAAATCCACAGCCTGACGTTTTTCATTAGTGGTAAAGAAGTGCTTCAGAACACTCTGCAGCATCTCTTTGTCCGAGTTGAGCGTCTGCAGTTCACGCGTGATGTTCTGCAGTTTTTCTTCCAGCTCTTTGATTTTTCTGCCTTCTTCCGAAGACAACCCAGAAAACTTCTTCTTCCAGCTGTAGAACGTGGCTTCAGAGATGCCTAACTCTTCACAAATCTCTCTGACTTTCACGCCCGATTCAGAAGCTTTAATGGCATTTGTGATTTGATCTTCGCTGTATCGTGACTTTCTCATAAATGCTCTTACCTTTCTTATCGATTAATGGATGAGAATGACTTTAATAATTTCTGGCACTGTAAGATTCTATTAAGGCAGTATTAAAGTGCGCGAATTGAATTGCGAAGCCTAAATTAAGATATTTAGAATAAATATCATCATGGGATAAATCTTATTTTATTCTTATCCGGTGGGCGTGCCTTCCTGGAGGGGGATTTTTGTTATAAATTCATCGCATCCAAAATACGAAAAAATTCTACGTACATTGGATATTTAGCCTGACCGACTTGATTAATATGGCGGGAAGGGCTCTAAAAGGTTGTTTTATTTTCAGCCTGAAATCGTTTCCATCTGAAGTGATTCGCGCCATTTATAATAAGAATTATCCTGAATTAACACTCCGGATCATGATTTACATCTCAATTTTCGGACCAGCTTGGTCTGAAGTCTTACATTTTCGCCAGGCCCACTGAGCGCTTATTAATTCGTTACAGGGATGTTGTACCGAAGCGGTTGTAGTTGAGTAATACTAAGGAAGAGTCGATGAAATTGAGCGTAATGTCTAATGCCGCCTGGATGATGTCTGAGAAGATCATCTCCGTTTTTGGCGTCATTTTTGTGACGTCTTACGTGGCGAAATCCTTTGGCCCAACGGTGTTTGGCCAGATGGCGTTTTCTACTTCACTATTTGCGATGGTGCAAACCGTTGCAATCTTTGGCACCGAAACCATTCTGTTTAAACGCGTCAGCAAAAATGCGTCAAAAGGCCTGCGCCTGATGACCATCGCCCGCACGATGAGAATGGTGCTGTTGCTGGTCACTTCGGTGCCAGTCTTAATCTGGGTCTGGTACAACATGCAGGAAAATTTCCTGGCGTTTGCACTGGCCTCATTTGTTGCCTCGGTTTTTGTCACCCAGGACACCTTCAGCGTTTATAACAACGCGCGTCTTGCCTCGCGTCTTAACACCATCGCCAACGCCGTGGGCATGCTGCTGAGTTTCGGCATCAGCTTCACCGTCGCCTGGCTGCGTCTTAATCCGCTCTGGCTGACGCTGTCGATTGTCGCAGTGACTCTGGTGCCTTATCTGATTAAGCGTCACAACTTCTATCAGGACCATCAGGATCAGATGCCACCACGCGAAAAGCGCACGGCCTATCTGCGTTATCTGATGTATGCCGGTCTGCCGCTGGCGATCTCCAGCATCTTTATCTCTGTGCAGGTAAAAGCGGCGCAGATGTTCCTGGCAGGCACGGCACCCGCGCGCGACCTCGGGCTGTTTGCGGCGGCGAATACCATTTCCGCCTCATGGATTTTTATCCCGGTGGCGCTCATCACCTCCTGCTTCACTGAAATCTTCAGGGAGCGCGGCGAGGTCGCCATTAAGCTGGCTGCGCGGCTCAATGGCTATGTTATGGCGGTTTCATTGCTGATGCTGCTGATCATTTCGCTTTATGGCGAGCGGATCATCATTGCGTTGTACGGCCCGGAATTCACACAGTCAGGAAGTCTCATTACGTTGCTGTCGATAGCGACCAGCTTTTCGGCAATGGGGACCGTAGCGTATCGCTACATGGTCAAAGAGGGAGGATTTAACTACTTGCTGAGGAAAATCATCTGCCTGATGGTCATCAGTTTGCCGCTCTCCTGGTGGTTGATCCAGGGTCACGGCATCATGGGGGCCGCGTGGAGCGTTTTCCTTTCAGAACTTTTGTCCCTGACCGTAATGAATTACTTCTTTAAAAACGGCGTCATTCAAAAGATTCAGGTTTCCTCACTCAACTACAAAACATACAAATGAGGTCAGATATGCTCAAGTTGAAAGAAGAACTCAGAAGAAGTGTGCAGTATTTTATTAAGAAGATGCCCTGGGCTTATCAGGACCGCATCTACTACTTCCATAAGTTCAGAAAGCTGCCCAATCTGCGTCAGCCAAAAGTGTTCAACGAGAAGGTGTTGTACCGTAAGTTTATCTTCGGCGATTACCAAAGCTATGGTCGTCTGTCAGATAAGTACTCGGTGCGCGAATTCATTGCTGAAAAAATCGGTAATGAATACCTGATCCCGCTGGTACACGAAACGACTGACCCGACCACGCTGAACAGCTTACCCTGCTGGAAGGGGACGGTGATCAAGCCGAACCACGCCTCCAACATGGTAGAGATTCTGCTGGAGGAGCCAGACGCACTGCGCAAGCAGCAGATCATTCATGACTGCTATCGCTGGCTGAAGACCGACTTCGCCAACGAAGCGCGTGAGATTCACTATCGCTACATCAAGCCACGTATCCTGGTTGAGAAGTACATTGGTGATGGCAAAAGCGCGCCGATTGATTACAAGTTTCATATGTTCAACAAGCGTGATGGCAAGTTCGAATATGTGCTGCAGGTGATCTACAACCGCTGCCAGCCGCTGCTGTCGATGAATTTCTACGTGAATAACCTCAATGAGGCCTATCACAAGATTCGCGATACCGGTCTGGATGTCTCACCGATTATGCCGTCACTGGAACATGCGCTCGAACTGAGCAAGAAGCTGGCCAGTGATTTCGACTACGTGCGTGTGGACTGGTATATCCATGACGAGCGCATCTACTTTGGCGAACTGACCTTCACCCCAGGTGCAGGACTGGTCACCGGATTAGATCGTGGTTTAAATCAGATGATGGGAGATATGTGGATTCAGGACCGCCGCGGAACGCAGAGCCCGGGCGTTACAGTGCAGGATGTTAATATTCCTGCCATGTTGAAGAAAATTTAAGCACACACAGCAATATAAAAAACCCCGCTAAGCGGGGTTTTTTATGCGCAAAAATCAGGGCATCGGCCAGTCAGCAGGCGCCTGGCTCATCACATCGATAAAGGCATGCTTTGAGATTTCCAGAAAGTTATGCACGTTATCCATGCTCAGGGTAATGCCCATCAGACCGGTAACAAACCAGCAGGTCATGCCTAAACCAATCCCGCCACACATAAATGCCATCACGTGACGGCTATCCTGACGAAGTTTGGTTTTCAGGGTGCTGGCAAAAAACATCATGATTGCGCTCAGCAATTCCCAACGCATAACAAGTAAACTGGCGGTTAACGTAGCCATCGGCCGGACCTCAATATCAGTAAGTATTCCTGACAATCTGCGGACATCACCGGCGGCGGAAAAGTGTGTCAGGGGGTGCTTTTTCGCCGTCAACCCAGGTTCAAAGTGTGACTTGAGTCACATTATATCACCCGATTTTAAATTTTGAACAAAATTTGACTCTGGTATGGTAGCGGCGTGAGGGAATAGTGAGCAGTAGAAGAAGAACGGCGGGGAAATCAGTCAGATGCGCCCGGGCGGGCGCATCTGAGGGGTCAACGAACCGGACAGCACTCGCCGGTCGTGCGCTGGGTGAAGCTACTGATACCGTCATTGCAGCCAAAACTCAGCAGGCGAGGGCGCTGAATCGCCTGGCGGCGCATGGTATGGCGGTAAGCGGTAGGCGTCTGTGAAAACTGACGACGAAACACGCGGGAGAAGGTCTGCTGCGAGTCATAGCCATACTGCATCGCAATATCAAAAACCGGCCGCTGTGTCTGTGACAGCGCTTCCGCTGCCAGCGTCAGACGGCGCTCGCGAATATAGCCACCCAGCGTCTGTTTCGTTACCGAACGGAACATACGCTGCAGATGCCATTTCGAATAGCCCGATTTTGCGGCAACCTCATCGATCGACAGGCTCTTATCCAGGTTCTGGTCAATCCAGTGCGTCAGGGAATGAATGATCTCTTCTTGCATCATGGTCTCATCCTTCTGGTGCTTAATAAGCGGTAATGGGAGTTTAGTGGTTTTGATGGAGAGCGAGTATAATTCCTCAAGTTAACTTGAGGTAAAGAGCCTGATGAAAAAAGAACGCAACTATCCGAAACCGGTCTTAACACCGGGTGAAGTGGCGCGCCGCAGCGGTGTGGCGGTTTCGGCGCTGCACTTTTATGAGACAAAAGGACTTATTTTCAGCACCCGCAACAGCGGCAATCAGCGGCGATACAGCCGTGACGTGCTGCGACGCGTCGCGATTATCAAGATTGCGCAGCGTATCGGCATTCCGCTGGCAACGGTCAGTGACAGCCTGGATCACATTCCGCCTGACAAGCGCATGTCGACACCGGAGTGGGATGCGCTGACGCAGCACTGGCGCGAAGAGCTGGATAAGCGCATTGAAACCCTGACCCGCCTGCGTAATGACCTGGATGGCTGTATCGGCTGCGGCTGTTTGTCGATGCGCGACTGCCCGCTGCGCAATCCCGGCGACCGGCTGGGTCAGCAGGGCTCGGGTGCGGTGCTGCTTGACCCGGAACAGGATGATAAACATCCGGATGTGGAGTGACGTCTATACTTGGTGAAGGTCAAAACACAGGGAATCATGATGATCACCGTTCACCATCTTGAGAAATCGCGCTCGCATCGGGTGCTGTGGCTGCTGGAAGAGCTGGAAGTGCCGTACCAGATTAAACGCTATCAACGCGAACCGACCATGCTGGCCCCGGAGGCGCTGAAAAAAGTGCATCCACTGGGAAAATCACCGGTGATTACCGACGGGAACCAGGTAGTGGCAGAGTCAGGTGCCATTCTCGAATACCTTGAAGAGAAATATGATCACGAGTTCCGGCTCAAAGTGAGTGATGAGGCGTCGCGGCTGCAGTGCCGCTACTGGCTGCACTATGCCGAAGGCTCGCTGATGCCGCTGCTGGTGATGAAGCTGATCTTCGGTCAGATGGGTAAAGCACCGGTGCCGTGGCTGCTGCGTCCGGTCGGGGCGGCATTCGGTAAAGGCGTGCAGAAAGCGTTCCTGGATAAACAGCTTAAGCCACACATGCAGATGATCGAACAGCATCTGGCTGCAAATCCCTGGTTCGCCGGTCAGCGCTTCAGTATCGCTGATATCCAGATGAGCTTTCCGCTGCTGGCGCTTGCGCGACGTGTCGGACTGGAGCAGATGCCCGCCAGCCAGAAATGGCTGCAGACTGTGCAACAGCGTGCCGCCTGGCAGCGCGCGATCGATCAGGGCGGCGAGCTTTCGCTGCCAGGTTAATTCCCCTCTTCCACTGGCGGGTCGTGTCTCATCACGGCTGCGCCGGTGCGCATCCCCCTGAAAATCGCGTTAACTTCAGGGCGTCAGCGTTTGACGTCGGCTTGGGCCACGTGGCTGCTGGCCACTTAAGCCTGATCTTTATGCTGAAGAATCTCCCTCTGACAGTTGAAAATGTGCCGCTAAACGCCGGATAATCGCATGCCTTTTTATCTGGCCGCTTCTGGCGGCCAACTATCTGCGGCAAGGTAAACGTTTGCCTGCCGGGTAAAACCCGACAGTGACGCCGTCTACCCGCTTATTCCAGGGACAGCGATGGTCGCAGAGCGATCCACACAACAAAAATTTTTGAGGCTCAACTATGTCAACTGAATCACGCCCGGCCAGTGGAAAACTGGACGCCTGGTTCTCGATCTCGGCGCGCGGCAGCAGCGTGCGCCAGGAAATTCTGGCCGGACTTACCACCTTCCTGGCGATGGTCTACTCCGTTATCGTGGTGCCAGGAATGCTGGGCAAGGCCGGTTTTCCCCCTACTGCCGTGTTTGTCGCCACCTGCCTGGTTGCCAGCTTTGGTTCCATCATTATGGGACTGTGGGCCAATCTGCCGATGGCGATTGGCTGTGCAATCTCCTTAACCGCCTTTACCGCTTTCAGCCTCGTGCTGGGCCAGCACATCAGCGTGCCGGTAGCGCTGGGCGCGGTGTTCCTGATGGGTCTGCTGTTTACCCTGATCTCAGTGACCGGCATTCGAGCCTGGATCCTGCGTAACCTGCCGATGGGCGTGGCGCACGGCACCGGCGTCGGAATTGGCCTGTTTTTGCTGCTGATTGCGGCTGACGGTGTAGGCCTGGTAGTGAAAAACCCGGCACCGGGCCTGCCGGTGGCGCTGGGGCACTTCACCACTTTTCCGGTAATGATGACGCTGCTGGGACTGGCAGCAATTATTGGACTGGAGAAGCGCCGGATGCCCGGCGGTATTCTCATGACAATTATCGCCATTTCGCTGCTGGGGCTGATTTTCGATCCGGCGGTGAGCTACAAAGGATTGTTTGCGCTGCCGAGCCTGCGTGATGCCAGCGGTGAGTCGCTGCTGTTCAGCCTCGACATTATGGGCGCGATGCAGCCGGTCGTGCTGCCAAGCGTGCTGGCACTGGTGATGACGGCGGTCTTTGACGCGACCGGCACCATTCGCGCGGTCGCGGGTCAGGCAAATCTGCTGGATAAACAGGGCCAGATTATCAATGGTGGCCGTGCGCTGACTAGCGACTCCGTCAGCAGCCTGTTCGCGGGTCTGGTGGGCGCGTCACCGGCTGCGGTTTATATCGAATCGGCGGCAGGAACGGCGGCGGGGGGTAAAACCGGTCTTACCGCGATTGTGGTCGGCCTGCTGTTCCTTGCCATTCTGTTTATGTCACCGCTGGCGTATCTGGTGCCGGCTTACGCCACCGCGCCTGCATTAATGTATGTGGGTCTGCTGATGCTCAGTAATGTGGCGAAAGTCGACTTTAATGATTTTGTCGATGCGATGTCGGGCCTGTTAACGGCGGTGATTATCGTGCTCACCTGTAACATCGTCACCGGCATTATGATCGGCTTCGCCAGCCTGGTCGTGGGGCGTCTCTTCGCGGGGGAATGGCGCAAGCTCAACGTCGGCACCGTCATTATTGCTATCGCGCTGGTGGCGTTTTACGCCGGTGGCTGGGCGATCTGACTGTACAACCGGGCGTGCGGCTGCACGTCCGGAATTTTTCACTATTTTCCCGCCCGGCGCACGCGTAGCTGACAATCTTCACCGCAGTTTGTTTTACACTTTAGCGCTTAACCAATGATTGAAAGAAACGACGCCTAAGGAAAGCATGGAAATCTTTTTTACAATTCTCATCATGACGCTGGTCGTGTCGCTCTCTGGCGTCGCGGCTCGTATCCTCCCTTTTCAGATCCCGTTGCCGCTGGTTCAGATCGCCGTGGGTGCGATGCTGGCCTGGCCAACTTTTGGTCTGCATGTCGACTTTGACCCGGAGCTGTTTCTGGTGCTCTTTATTCCGCCGCTGCTGTTCGCGGATGGCTGGAAGACGCCGATCAGTGAGTTCCTGCATCATGGTCGCGAGATAATTGGCTTAGCACTGGCGCTGGTCCTGATTACCGTGATCGGCATCGGCTATCTGATCTACTGGCTGGTACCTGGTATCCCGCTGATCCCTGCCTTTGCGCTGGCGGCGGTGCTGTCACCGACCGATGCCGTGGCGCTCTCAGGCATTGTCGGTGAAGGCCGTATTCCCAAGAAGATTATGTCGATCGTGCAGGGCGAAGCCCTGATGAATGACGCTTCGGGCCTGGTATCGCTGAAATTTGCCGTGGCAGTCGCCATGGGTACCATGGTGTTTACCTGGGGCGGTGCCAGCGTTGAGTTCCTGAAAGTGGCGGTGGGTGGTCTGATTGCGGGTGTCGCGATCTGCTGGCTCTACGGTAAGTCACTGCGCCTGCTCAGCCGCTGGAGCGGTGACGATCCGGCTACCCAGACCGTACTGCTGCTGCTGCTGCCGTTCGCCTCTTACCTGATTGCTGAACATCTGGGTGTCTCAGGCATCCTGGCGGCCGTGGCTGCCGGTATGACCATCACCCGTTCCGGTATTATTCGTCAGGCACCGCTGGCGATGCGCCTGCGTGCCAACAGCGTCTGGCAGATGCTGGAGTTCGTCTTTAACGGCATGGTCTTCCTGATGCTGGGCCTGCAGTTGCCGGATATTCTGCAGACCTCTGTTGATCAGGCGCAGGCCGATCCGAACGTCGAGCTCTGGATGCTGTTTGCCGATATCGGGCTGGTCTATGCCGCGCTGATGATCGTGCGTTTTGGCTGGCTGTGGATTATGCAGCGCTTCAGCAAACGCCTGCTGAAGAAGAAGCCGCTGGAGTTCTCCAACTACTCGTTGCGTGAACTGCTGATCGCCTCCTTTGCGGGTGTGCGCGGCGCGATTACCCTGGCCGGTGTCCTGTCGATTCCGCTGTTCCTGACCAACGGCGAGCCTTTCCCGGCGCGTTATGAACTGGTCTTTATCGCCACCGGCGTGATTCTCTTCTCGCTGTTGGTAGGGGTAGTGATTCTGCCGATTCTGCTGCGCGGCATTGATACTATTGATAAAGGCGCACACCGTCGCGAGTTGCAGAATGCGCGTGCGGTAATGGCAGGCGCAGCCATTGAGAGCCTGCACAAGATGGAAGAGCGGCTGGAGAATGAGTCGGAAGAGAACATCGATCCGGAGCTGCTTAAAGAGGTGAGTCTGCGGGTGATTGGCAACTTACGTCGTCGCGCTGAAGGGAAGAATGACCTTGAACACGCGCTGTTCGCCGAGAACCTGGAGCGTCGCTTCCGCCTGACCGGACTGCGTGCCGAACGTGCTGAGGTCTATCATCTGCGCGCCACCCAGCAAATCTCCAATGAGACGATGCAGAAGTTACTGCACGACCTGGATCTGCTGGAAGCGCTGCTGATTGAAAAAGAGGAGTAAGTCCTGACTGGCACGCCTGCGCGTTAATGCGGCGTGCCAGCCTTTCACACCGACAGGCGCGGCGGCTCATCCGGCCAATGCTCGCGACAACAGGCTATCCACGCCTGCGCACTGCGCGACAGATAACTCCCTTCCCGCCAGATCAATCCCAGACTCCACTTCAGCTCCGATTCCAGCGGCAGCCACAGCAGCGACTGCTTATCCAGCCGCTGACAGATCGGCTCCGGCAGAATCGCCAGCCCCATCTCCGCCTGCACCATCGCCGCCAGAAAATCCCACTGTCCGCTGCGAACCGCCACCGTTGGCGTCAGGTTGAGCCGCTGAAATGCCTGCATCAGCTGACGATTCAGCGAGAACTCCTCATTAAAAATCAGCAGTGGATGCTCTGCCAGTTCTGCCAGTCCAATCTGCTGGCGGCTGAGCCACTCCGGGCGACGCGGCAGCAGTACGCAGAGCGGATGATGCATCAGGGGCAGGGTGTTCAGCGGCAGCTCGGCATCGACCGGTAGCGCGGTCAGGGCGATATCCAGACTGCCCGCCAGCACCGCCTGTTGGACGGTCAGACCGCCGAACTCAGAGATTTTCAGCTTCACACCGGGATAGCGGCGGCGAAACGCGGAAATCGAACCGGCAATCTGCATACCGACCATCGGCGGAATACCCAGTCGCAGCTCACCGGTTTTGAGCTGGTTGATGTCACCAATCTCCGCTTCCAGCTGATGAAACTCCTGCAGGATCGCCAGGCCGCGTTGATAGACCGCCTGGCCGCTGTCGGTGAGGTGCAGACGACGACCATCGCGCAGGATCAGCGTGCAGCCCAGCTCCTCCTCCAGCTGGCGCAGCATTTTGCTGATGGTCGGTTGTGTCACAAACAGCTTCTGCGCCGCACGGGTAAAGCTCTGCTGGCGTACGACTTCAGTAAAGTAACGCAGGGCGCGGACATCCATAACTATTCCTTTCAGGCATGATTTCGATAATTTTAATTCATTTTTTTCACCTTCTGTTGACGATTTATACTGGTGACATCAATTTAATCGGGGAGACAAGGTGATGGCGTTAGCGCTCACTTTACGCAGCAACCGCGCAGTGCAATGGCTCAGCCTGCCGCTCCAGCTGGGTTTCTATATCGTCCTGTTTATCGCCTGCGACCGGCTGGTGAGCTGGCTGCATCTGCCGCTGCCCGCCAATATCGTCGGGATGCTGCTGCTGCTGGCGTTAATCGTGACGCGGATTGTGCCGCTGAACTGGGTGAAAGCCGGATCACGCTGGCTGCTGGCCGAGATGCTGCTGTTCTTTATTCCGGCGGTGGTGGCGGTGGTGAACTATGGCGATCTGCTGCGGGTTGATGGCTGGCGCATCTGTGTGGTGATCGGTGTCAGTACGCTGCTGGTGCTGGCCTCGACTGCCTGGGTGGTGGACCGGCTTTATCAGTATGAAGTCGCGCGTGCCGCGCGTAAGCAGGATCCGCATGCGTGATTTTCTGCTCAGCCTGCTGTGTGTAGCCGTTACGCTGCTGGTTTATGCACTGAATAAACGGCTTTACCGCCGCTGGCGGACGCTGCTGCTGATGCCACTGGTGATGACGCCGCTGGTGCTGGTGGCATTGCTGCTGTTGACGCATATCAGCTGGCAGGATTACATCGCCGAAAACCACTGGCTGCTCTGGCTGCTGGGGCCAGCGACGCTGGCGTTTGCGGTGCCGGTCTATGAGAACGTGGAGATTATTAAGCGCCACTGGCTGTCGCTGAGCGCGGGCGTAGTGACCGCGACGCTGGTCGCCGTCTGCAGTTCCGTCTGGCTGGCGCGACTGTTAACCCTGCCAGAGTCGATTCAGCGCAGCCTGGCCGTGCGCTCTATCACCACGCCGTTTGCGCTGGCTGCGGCGGGTCCGATTGGCGGGCAGCCCGATCTGGTGGCGCTGTTCGTGGTAATTACAGGCGTGTTTGGCATGGCAATCGGCGACGTGCTGTTTCTGCGGCTCGCCATTAAGCAGGGCGTGGCGAAAGGCGCGGGATTCGGTGCGGCGTCCCACGGTGCCGGCACGGCACGCGCCTATCAGATTGGCGAGCAGGAGGGCGTGGTCGCCAGCCTGGTGATGATGCTCTCTGGCGTGGTGACCGTGGTGCTGGCCCCGCTGATTAGGCACCTGATGTGGACAATATAGGCTACACTCCGTCGCACAGACGCTGGTCTGCGCTGAAACACGTATTTTTACGTAAAGTTTTCCAGATTTTGTTGTCTCCCCATTTCAGGCTGTTAACCTTGCGGCCGAATTAATTGTCCTTTCACGGAGTGGAATCATGTTTAAGCAACTTGTTGCCGGGAGCGCCCTCGGGCTGGTTTTAATGAGCGGTGCCGCTCAGGCGATTGAAGGCAGTGTTGATGTCAGCGAACACAACACCAACCTGAATGTGGGTCTGGGCACCACAACACCCGGTCTGTTTCTGAAAGGTAACTGGCTGCGTAGCGACCATGACGGCAGCACCTACGGTGCCGGTCTGGGTTACAACGTTGATTTCGGGCCGCTGCGTCTGGCGCCGACCGCAAAAGCGATCTTCACCCATCCTGAAGATGGAAAAGATGGATTTGCGGTGGCGCTGGGTGGTGCAGCACACTACAGCTTCAACAGCATGTGGGGCCTGTATGGCGAATATTATTACGCGCCAGAGTCTTTCACCGATCAGCTCGACAGCTATCAGGAAGCCGGTGGCGGCCTGAGCTTCACGCCGGTTTCACTGCTTAACCTGCGTGTGGGTTATCAGTACATCGAACTGAACAACAAAGATGGACGCAAAGATAACGTGCTGGTCGATGGCCCGTACGTGGGTGCATCGCTGCGCTTCTGATTCTGCTGCGCAAAAGAAGAGGGCGACTACTTCGGTAGCCGCCCTTTTTTATTGCCTGCTCGTTATGAACGAAAAGCCACGATCAGTGCGCTTTGCCCTGTTCGATGCCGGTGCCGGTCTGCGAGCGGATAAACTGTGCACGGAAGCGTGAACGTTCTTCTGCGCCCTGCTGCGAATGGTCGGTAATCGAGAAGAGCCAGATGCCCACAAAAGCCACCGCCATGGAGAACAGCGCCGGGTACTCATAGGGGAAAATCGCCTTCGCGTTGCCCAGCACCTGTACCCACACCGTCGGGCCGAGGATCATCAGGATAACGGCGGTCAGCAGACCGAGCCAGCCGCCCACCATCGCGCCGCGCGTCGTGAGTTTTGACCAGTACATCGACAGCAGGATGATCGGGAAGTTACAGCTGGCCGCAATCGAGAAGGCCAGCCCGACCATAAAGGCGATGTTCTGTTTCTCAAACAGAATACCCAGCGCAATCGCCACCACGCCCAGCGCCAGCACGGTAATTTTTGAAACCCGCAGCTCATCTTTCTCGCTCGCCTGACCTTTACGATACACGCTGGCGTAGAGGTCGTGAGACACCGCCGACGCACCTGCCAGGGTTAAGCCTGCGACAACGGCCAGAATCGTGGCGAAGGCAACCGCAGAGATAAAGCCCAGGAAGGTGCTGCCGCCCACGGCGTTCGCCAGATGCACCGCCGCCATATTGGTGCCGCCAATCAGCGCTCCGCTGGCATCTTTAAAGGCCGGGTTAGCCCCCACCAGCAGGATGGCACCGAAGCCGATAATAAAGGTCAGGAAGTAGAAGTAACCCATAAAGCCGGTGGCCCAGAAGACGCTTTTACGTGCCTCTTTAGCATCCGCTACGGTAAAGAAGCGCATCAGGATATGCGGCAATCCGGCCGTACCAAACATCAGCCCCAGCCCCAGCGACAGCGCCGAGATAGGATCTTTGACCAGTCCGCCAGGCTGCATAATCGCGATGCCTTTTGGATGGACCGCCATCGCTTCGGTGAACAGCGTATTAAAACTGAAACCGGTCGCCTTCATTACCATGACCGCCATGAAGGTGGCACCAAACAGCAGCAGCACGGCTTTGATGATCTGCACCCAGGTGGTGGCCAGCATGCCGCCAAACAGCACATACATCACCATCAGAATGCCGACCAGGACTACCGCAACATGGTAGTTAAGGCCAAACAGCAGCTGGATCAGTTTACCGGCCCCGACCATCTGCGCGATCAGGTAGAGCGCCACGACCACCAGCGAGCCGCAGGCTGACAGGGTGCGGATCGGCATCTGCTTCAGACGATATGAGGCGACATCGGCAAACGTGTAGCGACCCAGGTTACGCAGTCGCTCAGCGATTAAAAACAGAATCATCGGCCAGCCGACCAGGAAGCCGAGCGAGTAGATCAGCCCGTCATAACCGGAGGTGTAAACCAGCGCCGAAATGCCCAGGAACGAGGCGGCCGACATGAAGTCACCCGCCATCGCCAGGCCATTCTGGAAGCCAGTAATATTGCCGCCCGCGGTGTAGTAGTCATTACGTGATCGGGTGCGCTTTGAGGCCCAGTAAGTAATTCCCAGCGTGGCCCCGACGAAAATCGTAAACATGATAATCGCCTGGTAGTTGGTCGCCTGGCGCTGCACGGCACCGGTTATCGCATCGGCAGCCAGCGCTGAAAACGGCAGCATTAAGGCCAGCAGCCATAAGGTGAGACGAGTCATGATTTCACCTCGCTGAGGATCGCTTTCGTTAAACGGTCAAACTCACCGTTGGCACGCCACACATAGACGCCGGTCAGCACAAACGACATCACAATCAGCCCGACCCCAATCGGGATACCGCGCGTGACGTTGGTGCCGGCATGCAGCGGCGTACCGAGCCAGCCGGGGGCAAACGCGATCAGCAGGATAAAGCCGACATAGAGCACCAGCATGATCAGCGACAGCAGCGTCGCGAACGCCTGGCGCTTACGGACTAATTCATGAAAAAGGGGATTACGCTCAATCTGTTGATTGATGGCATCCTGATTCGAAAGGGCGTCATTCATCACATTTTCTCCAGAGGGCTTGCAGGCGAGAACCTCGCGACAGGGCGCGGATTCAGCTGGTTATAATATTTGTGACTACCGAAACAGACTGCGTAGGGCGGGTGTGGCGGGAAGCGATCTTCCCGCCGGACAGCGTGCGCTTAAGGCATTTTGATCGACTGTTTCTCCTCAAGCAGTTTTTCTACTACGCCAGGATCGGCGAGCGTAGAAGTATCACCAAGATTACTGGTATCCCCGGTGGCAATTTTGCGCAGAATACGCCGCATGATTTTGCCGGAGCGGGTTTTCGGCAGTGAGTCGGTCCAGTGCAGTACATCCGGTGTGGCTATCGGGCCAATCTCTTTACGGACCCACTGGCGCACTTCGGTGTACAACTCCGGCGACGGCTCTTCGCCATGATTCAGCGTGATATAGGCATAAATCGCCTGGCCTTTGATGCTGTGCGGAATCCCCACTACCGCCGCTTCGGCAATTTTAGGGTGCGAGACCAGCGCCGATTCAATTTCGGCGGTGCCGAGTCGGTGACCGGAAACATTGAGTACGTCATCGACGCGTCCGGTGATCCAGTAGTAGCCATCTTCATCACGACGGGCACCATCACCACTGAAGTAGACATTTTTAAAGGTAGAGAAGTAAGTCTGCTCGAAACGGTCGTGATCGCCATAGAGGGTACGTGCCTGACCCGGCCACGACTCGGTGATCACCAGATTGCCTTCACAGGCGCCTTCCTGTGGCTGACCTTCGTTATCCACCAGCGCGGGCTGCACGCCAAAGAACGGTCGGGTGGCGGAACCCGCTTTCAGTTCGGTCGCACCCGGCAGCGGCGTGATCATGAAGCCGCCGGTTTCGGTCTGCCACCAGGTATCAACAATCGGGCAGCGGCTGTTGCCGATTTTCTTGTAGTACCACTCCCAGGCTTCCGGGTTAATTGGCTCACCGACCGATCCCATAATGCGCAGGCTGCTGCGGTCGGTGCCGGCAATCGCCTTATCACCTTCCGCCATCAGCGCACGGATTGCAGTGGGCGCGGTGTAGAGCAGCGTGACTTTATGTTTATCGACCACTTCCGCCATACGGCTCGGCGTTGGCCAGTTCGGCACCCCTTCAAACATCAGTGTGGTGGCGCCACAGGCCAGCGGGCCATAAACCAGATAGCTGTGGCCCGTCACCCAGCCAACATCGGCGGTGCACCAGTAGATATCATCCTGATGATAATCAAAAACGAACTTAAAGGTGGTCGCGGCATAGACCAGATACCCGCCGGTGGAGTGCAACACGCCTTTGGGTTTGCCGGTTGAACCGGAGGTATAAAGGATAAACAGCGGATCTTCTGCGCCGACTTCTGCGGCAGCGTGGTTGGTGCTCGCGTTCAGCATCAGGTCGTGCCACCACTGATCGCGGCCTTCAACCCAGCCCACATCTTTACCAGTGCGCTGGAACACCACCACGTTTTTCACGCTGGTGACATTAGGATTTTTTAACGCGTCATCGACATTTTTCTTCAGCGGAATGCTGCGACCGGCGCGGATCCCTTCATCGGCCGTGATCACCAGCGAGGCGCTGGAATCGACGATGCGGCCCGCGACCGCCTCTGGTGAGAAACCGCCAAAGATCACCGAGTGAACGGCACCGATACGCGCACAGGCCAGCATCGCTACTGCGGCTTCCGGCACCATCGGCATATAGATCGCCACCACGTCGCCTTTTTTCACTTCCAGCAGTTCCAGCACGTTGGCGAAGCGACAGACTTCTGCATGCAGCTGGCGGAAAGTCAGGGTTTTGCTTTCGCTGGCGTCGTCGCCCTCCCAGATAATCGCCGGGTGATCGCCGCGCGTGGCTAAATGACGGTCAAGGCAGTTTGCCGCCAGGTTGAGCGTGCCATCTTCGTACCAGCGAATGTTAATGTTACCTGGTGCAAACGAGCAGTTTTTCACTTTGCTGTAAGGCTTGATCCAGTCAAGGATTTTGCCCTGTTCGCCCCAGAAACTGTCTGGATCGTCGACAGATTGCTGATACATCGCCTGATACTGTTCTGCAGTAATCAGGGTGTTTGCTGCAATATTCTCTGGAACGGGATGTTTGTGTATTTGGCTCATGGCGGATCTCCTTGAAGATGTTAATGATATGTCAATCAATGGTTAATTAAAGCCTGCGCCAAAGCTTTGTTTCTTTTTTGCGCCACAGATCACGTGATACACATCCCCCAAGAAGCGTTAAGCCATTCTGATCTATCAGGTTAACGCTCTGGCGGCGCTGGAGAAGTCAGGCATCGCTTTTACGTTTTCATCCTGAATAAAAAGCGAGCAAACGCGCCGGATCAGTTTTTAAGCGTTTCTGCATAGCTATGCGTAAATTCATCGAAGTAATACTTTTCATAACAGCAGGTTAGGGTTTTTCAGCTCTGGCAGCACTTTATGCTGCTTAGATGGTGAACTTTTAATCGGATCCGCCAGGGGTTGCATTTACCACAGTGAAAATGGTACTTATCTCGCCCCTGTTCTGCAGGTATCAACTCAGACCGCGTCTGAAAATGGGTATGGGAATCATCAGATTTTCATACGAGGCGCTGTTTCAAGACACCCTCTAATTTACCGGGCTTTTTGCTCACTCCCTGTGTGTATTGTCTTCTGCACCTTCGCAGTAGAGAGAAACGGGTTTTGACTGAGGAAATTACACGTTATGAAAGGTTTTAAAATCAGCCTGGCCTGGCAGATTCTGACAGCCCTGGTGCTTGGCATCGTTGTGGGTGCTGTGTTGCATAATCAGCCAGACAATCGTGAATGGTTAGTCACCAACATTCTCAGCCCGGCAGGCGATATCTTTATTCATCTTATCAAGATGATTGTGGTACCGATTGTGATTTCATCCCTGATTGTCGGCATCGCTGGCGTGGGTGATGCAAAGAAGCTGGGACGCATCGGCGTCAAAACGATTCTCTACTTTGAAGTGATCACCACCATTGCCATTGTGGTCGGTATTACGCTGGCCAACGTATTTCAACCCGGCACCGGCATTGATATGTCAACGCTGGCAACGGTGGACATCTCTAAATATGAAGCGACAACGGCAGAGGTACAGGGCGGTCCGCACAGCCTGGTCACCACCATTCTGTCGCTGATCCCGCAGAATATTTTCGCCTCAATGGCGAAGGGCGACATGCTGCCGATTATCTTTTTCTCGGTGCTGTTTGGCTTAGGCCTGTCGTCACTGCCGTCAGAACAGCGCGATCCGCTGGTGAACCTGTTCCGTGGCATTTCTGAAGCGATGTTTAAAGTGACGCACATGATCATGCGCTATGCCCCGGTGGGTGTGTTTGCGTTGATTGCGGTGACGATTGCTAACTTCGGCTTTGCCTCGCTCTGGCCACTGGCCAAGCTGGTGCTGCTGGTTTACGCGGCAATTCTGTTCTTCGCCTTTGTGGTGCTGGGCGGAGTGGCGCGCTTCTGTAAGCTGCGGATTACCACGCTGATGCGTATCCTGAAGGATGAGCTGATTCTCTCTTACTCTACTTCCAGCTCGGAAACGGTGCTGCCGCGTATCATGGAGAAGATGGAAGCCTACGGGGCGCCGAAAGCGATCACTAGCTTCGTGGTGCCGACCGGTTACTCGTTTAATCTGGATGGTTCAACGCTTTATCAGAGTATCGCAGCGATCTTTATTGCGCAGCTGTATGGCATTGACCTGTCGCTGACCGACGAGATTGTGCTGGTAATAACGCTGATGGTGACCTCTAAAGGTATCGCTGGCGTGCCAGGCGTCTCCTTCGTGGTGCTGCTGGCCACGCTGGGCAGCGTCGGCATTCCTCTGGAAGGTCTGGCGTTTATCGCCGGTGTTGATCGCATCATGGATATGGCGCGTACCGCGCTGAACGTGGTCGGTAATGCGCTGGCGGTGCTGGTGATTGCCCGCTGGGAAAACCAGTTCGACGTCGAAAAGGCGAAAGAGTATGAGCTGGAGCTGCGGACACAGACCGCAAGCTGAACACGGCATTAACGTAAGAATGGGCTCAACGAAAGTTGGGCCTTTTTTTTATGAGATTTTTCATGGCAGATATACAGGTTGACTGAAAATTAAAAGGTTATAATTTTATAACTAAAAACCATGTTTATACGACAGGGGTATTGTGATTATGATTGATTATAGTTATATTTCGTTGCGGTAAGTTGACCGTCTTCTTTGACAACATGGAGTGTTGACGGATGCCAGAAATTAACTGGACGAAAAAGGCATTGAAACAGCTTTATGGGCTGCCTCAGAAAGAGGGCAACGCTATTGAAGATGCTGTAGAGGCGCTGGCTAAATGGCCGGATATTCCCCATCTGAAAGTCGAAAAGCTGACTGATGATAAACAGAAGCGCATGAAGCTGGTAGTAGGTCACTACCGCGTACTCTGGAAGATAGAGAAAGGTCAGCCAGTAGTGATAGATATACTTGAAGTCGTAAGAAGAACATCGACCACGTACAAAAAGCGCTAGCAGTGTGGCAGGAGCAATGTGCGTCATCAATAAGTTCTGTGCAGCCGGGTTTAGCGTTCCGCAGCACAGGCAGACGATCAGACAGTGTTGCCTGCCGTACCAGTAAGGAGTGATTACCCATGAATGCTATACAGTTTCTGACGGACGAGCGCGGGAACCGCACTGGTGCTGTCATCCCTATAGAGCTGTTTAATAAGCTCATGGCTGAACGTCATTTAGATGATGTGTTTGAGTCTGTCCCTTATGAAGTGGGTCCAGACGATGATGAAACGATTCCTCACGATGTAATGAAAATCAGCCGACGGCAATCCGTTCCTTTGCATGTTGCCTGGCGTTTGCATCGTCACATGTCACAGGAAGAGGTGGCGAATAAACTGGGCATCACGCAGGCTGGCGTGTCGAAGTTAGAGTCGAGAAAGAAACCTCAAAAACAAACGCTTGAGAAGCTGGCTGCTTTATATGGCTGCAGAACGTCACAACTTTATATTGATTAAATGGATGCGCTTTTAACCTGCGATTGGTGGGTTTTAATTGGCTGACGCGGCTCCCTCGCGATGTCGAATGGTGCCCTCAGAACCCATTATGAGGCAGGCAATTGCTCACTGTTTTCTGATACCTGAAGAGTAAAGCGTCCCACGGCAGGGACAAAGACGCCGGGAGCGTTTTTGAACAACGCAGAGCGTTGGCCCGGCAACGGGCGCACCTCATGGATGAGGTGCGTAATCGCGTGGGCCGAGCGTCATGGATGACAAATGCGTCTTTACGATCAGGTGAACCTTTTCTGACCTGTCCCGGTCTCCCAGCGATTGCACTCACATGCACCGCACCCACGCCGGAATGCTTATACTCATCACTCACCCAACCTGATCCCCCGCAACATGACTCACCCCACATCCATCGAAAAAAGATCTCACCCAATGAATTAATCATTCGTTATGATAGTTAGTAATTTGAATAATTTATTCCTTTGCGGAGCCCGCCATGAAACTCGACCTCAGCCAGATGATCACCGAAGGCCGCAACCCGGCCAGCCAGAATATTGACGAACTCTCCACCGAAGCGATGCTTCGCGTCATCAATGATGAAGATAAAAAGGTGGCGCTGGCGGTTGAGGCCATCGTGCCGCAGATTGCCGCCGCCGTTGACGCCATCTGCGCCGCATTCCAGGCCGGTGGACGACTGATCTATTGCGGCGCAGGCACCTCCGGTCGGCTGGGCATACTGGATGCCAGCGAATGCCCACCTACCTTTGGCACACCCCGCGAGCAGGTGGTCGGCCTGATTGCAGGAGGTCATACCGCCATACTCCAGGCGGTAGAAAACGCGGAAGACAACCGGGAGCAGGGCGCGCAGGATCTGAAAGATATCCGCTTCAGCCGCCACGATGTGCTGGTTGGCATCGCCGCCAGCGGTCGGACACCCTACGTACTGGGCGCACTGGCTTACGCGAACGAACTTGGCGCGACTACTGTATCGCTCACCTGTAATCCAGGCAGCGCCATGTCGCAGGTTGCCGCGATTGCGCTCACGCCGGTGGTCGGCCCGGAAGTGGTCACCGGGTCTTCCCGTATGAAAGCGGGCACGGCACAAAAACTGGTGCTCAACATGCTCACTACCGGGTCGATGATCCGCAGCGGAAAAGTGTACGGCAACCTGATGGTCGATGTGGAAGCCACCAATCAGAAACTGGTACAGCGTCAGGTTAACATCGTCATGCAGGCTACTGACTGTGATGAGGCGACGGCCAGCGCCGCGCTCACCGCCTGTGGCGGACACTGCAAAACCGCCATTCTGATGGTGCTGGCTGACCTGGCTGCCGATGAGGCGAAAGCGCTGCTCAGTCAGCATCAGGGCTTTATCCGTCAGGCTTTACAGGCAGCGGGAGCACGCTAATGGCCAGAATCACCGAGGCACTGTTGCGCGACATCCTGCAGGCGGTCGGTGGCGCGCAAAATATCGCGGCCTGTGGTCACTGCATGACGCGGCTCCGCCTGACGCTCAATCAGCCGGGAGAGAGTGATCTGGCACGGTTAAAAAGCCTGCCGGGTGTCTTAGGCGTTATCGACAGCGAGGCACAGTTACAGATTGTGCTGGGACCTGGCAAGGCGCAAACCGCCGCCGAAGGGATGCAGAACCTGCTGGCTCAGGGTGATACCGCGCTGGCACCGCAGGGCCAAACAGCGGAACTAAGCCTGCTTGCGGCGCAGCAGAAGCAGCAGCTAAAGGCGAAACAGACCAGCGGCGTGCATCAGTTCCTGTCGCGCTTCGCCACCATCTTCACTCCGCTGATTCCGGGCTTTATCGGCGCGGGGCTGCTGCTGGGATTTGCCACGCTGATTGAACAGAGTCTCCACCTCAACGCACCCGGTGACCACGCGCCCTGGCTGCTGCATACCGTGGCGTACATGAAAGTCTTCGGTAAAGGGCTGTTCACCTTTCTCAGCATCCTGATTGGCTACAACGCGCAGAAAGCGTTTGGCGGCAGCGGCGTCAATGGCGCAATCATCGCCTCGCTGTTTGTGCTCGGCTATGTGCCCACGGCTACCACCGGCTACTACAGCGGCATGGAAAACTTCTTTGGCCTGGCGATCGACCCGCGCGGCAACATTATTGGCGTGCTGATGGCGGCGATTATCGGGGCGTGGATTGAAAAACAGCTGCGCAAAATCATTCCCGATAATCTTGATATGATCCTCACCTCGCTGTTTACGCTGGTGATCACCGGCGCCATCACCTATCTGTTGATCATGCCGCTGGGCGGCGAACTGTTTAAAGGGATGTCGTGGCTGTTTATCCATCTCAATAACAATCCCTTTGGCTGTGCGCTGCTGGCCGGGCTGTTCCTGATCGCGGTGATGTTCGGCATCCATCAGGGCTTTATTCCGGTCTACTTTGCGCTGATGGAAACCCAGGGTTTTAACTCGCTCTTCCCGATTCTGGCGATGGCGGGAGCAGGCCAGGTCGGCGCATCACTGGCATTGTGGTGCAAAGCAGAAAAAGGGGCGCTGCTGCGGGCGCAGATCAAAGGCGCTATCGTGCCGGGGCTGCTTGGCGTCGGTGAACCGCTGATCTACGGCGTCACTTTGCCGCGCCTCAAGCCCTTTATCACCGCCTGTGGCGGCGGTGCGCTGGGCGGGTTCTTTATCGGGCTGGTGGCGTGGCTGGGCTTGCCGGTCGGGATGAACACGGTATTCGGCCCCTCCGGCCTGGTCACGCTGCCACTGATGACCTCCAGCCAGGGGATCTTCGCTGGCATGGCGGTCTATCTGGCCGGGCTGATGGTGGCCTGGATCGGCGGATTCCTGCTCACCTGGTGGTTTGGCACCCGTAATGTCGACCTCAGCTGACCCGCTGCCGGAATTCTCCAGTCCGGCTAACGGATGGATAATCAACCAAAAATGTGAAAGCCGCTACAAAGCGGCTTTATTATTGCCACTAATTTAACTTAAACGCTAAAGAGTAGGCAGAAGCATGCCGAAAACATAAAAAAAGGTAATCGTTATCTCTCAGCCCACAGTTTTCATGCCGACACTCAGACCGTCGCGTGCAGGACGTCGGGTCTCCAAGGACTTTTGATGCGTAACAACCAGCCTGTCTCTCAGCGTGAATATCTGTTCGACGATAATGCGACACTGATGTCGACCACCGATCTTAACAGCCACATCACCTACGCTAACGACGCGTTTATCGAGGCGAGCGGCTTCACCGCCGACGAGATCAACGGCCAGCCGCATAACATGGTGCGTCACCCCGATATGCCATCAGAAGCGTTTGCCGACATGTGGGCGACGCTGAAACAGGGTGAACCCTGGACGGCACTGGTCAAGAACCGCCGTAAAAATGGCGATCACTACTGGGTGCGGGCCAACGCCATTCCGGTAGTACGCGACGGTAAAGTGCAGGGCTACATGTCGGTGCGCACCAAACCCACGGCAGAGGAAGTGCGTCAGACTGAGGTGCTCTATCAGGATTTTCGTGAAGGCCGCGCCAGAGGGCGACGTTTTCACAAAGGCCTGCTGGTTCGCAGCGGCTGGCGTCGTCCCGCCTCAATCCTGAAGACGCTGCCCCTTCGCTGGCGGATCCGCACAACGCTGCTGACGTTACTGCCCCTCTCGGTGGCAGGCGTCTGGGCGCTGGGCATGACGCCAGCGGCACTGGCAGGTTTTACCGCGGGAATGGCTGCGCTGCTTCTGCTCTGCAGCCTGTGGCTGGAGCAGCAGATTTCACGCCCTATTGAGCGGATGTGCAAACAGGCGCTGAGCGTGGCAACCGGTGCCAGCCATAAAGTGGAGCAGATGGACCGCGTTGATGAGGTGGGTGTGACGCTGCGCGCCATCGGTCAGCTCGGATTGATGTTCCGCTGGCTGGTGGATGATGTCAGCGGCCAGGCAATCAATGTGCTGAGCGCCAGCGACGCCATCGCCCGCAGCAACAACGAACTCAGCCGCCGTACCGAACAGGCGGCTGCCAACGTGCAGCAGACTGCGGCCACCATGAACGAAATGACCGCCACGGTGAAGAGCAACACTGAAACTGCGCATGAGGCGAATACCCTCTCAGCCGGCACCAGCCACGCTGCCAGCAAAGGCGGCGAGGTGATGACCGAAATGATGGGCATGATGGGCGAAATTGCTGACAGTTCAAAGCGGATTGCCAATATTACCAGCGTTATCGACGGGATTGCGTTCCAGACCAATATTCTGGCACTGAACGCCGCCGTGGAAGCGGCGCGGGCCGGTGAGCAGGGCAAAGGCTTTGCGGTGGTCGCCGGAGAAGTGCGCAGCCTGGCGCAGCGCAGCGCCAAAGCCGCGAGCGAAATCAAAATGCTGGTTGAAACCAGCGCCAGCCGGGTCAACTCGGGCAATGAGCACGCCAGCGCGGCAGGCCGCACGATGCAGGATATCGTGTCGCAGGTGCAGAATGTCACCGCACTGATCGCCCAGATCAGCGCCGCCACGGCCGAACAGGCGACCGCGCTCAGCGAAGTCAGTTCAGCGGTGGAAGATCTTGATGATATCACCCACCAGAATGCCGCCCGCGTGACAGAAAGCGCCGAGGCTTCAGGCCGCATGACTCATCAGGCTAACCGTCTGGTCGAAGCGATCAGCGTCTTTCGTTAAGAGAAGAGATTAAGCAGCCCGGTTAAGAGGCCAGCGCCTGCGTGCCGTCGCGTCCGGCACGCAGTGCGCCTGGTGACTGACCGACAATCCGTTTAAAGGCGCGACTGAATGCCGCAATCGAGCCGTAGCCAAGATGATAAGCCACGGCTTCCACCGCTTCACCGTTGTTCACAATCCGCTGCACCGCCAGCCGCATCCGCAACTCCGTCAGATAGCGCAGCGGCGTCATGCCGGTGGCATTGAGAAACCGTCCGGCAAACACTGAGCGCGAACAGCCTGCCACGCTGGCCAGCCGCGCCACCGTCCAGTTTTCGCCCGGCTCCCGATGCATCGCAGCAATCGCCTGACTCAGACGTGGATCGCGCATCGCCTGCACCAGCCCACTGCGCTCGCCGCAGCCGTTCTCTACCCAGCCGCGCACAATCAGCGCGGCAACCACGTCTGCCAGACGCGACAGAATACCGGCGAATCCCGCCTGGCGGGTGAGCGACTCCCGCTCCATCGCCGCCAGAATCGGCTGAATCTCCGGGTATTGCGACAGCAGAGTACTCACCAGCATCACATCGGGCATGGTATTGATCAGCGGCTGCATGCCGCCGAGCTCAAACGCCATGCAGGCGCTGAATAACAGCACGCTGTGCTCGTCATCACAGGCATCTTCCGGGGCTGCAATGGCGCAGACGCTGTCGCAGAGCGTCTTGCTCGCCATGTTCTTAATACACTGGCAGCTCGCCTCCTCACTGGAGATCAGGCTGTGGGGTTTGCCGTGCGGCACCAGCAGCGCATCGCCGCTGTTGAGCTGAAACACCTCGCCGGAGGCGCTGCGCACCATCAGTGAGCCGCGTCCGACAAAGTGGAACTGCGCCCGGCCCGGCGCGTGATCATAACGCAGCCCAAACGGCGCGCTCACTGCGATACGCTGATAGTTCACGCCATAGAGGCGCATCCCCATCAGCAGTTCACTGGTCAGATCTCCATAGTGGCTCATATGATTCCAGACGAATTATCAAAAATGAAGGTGTAAGCATCATAGATCGTCCTGACACGGCGTTCTATGCTCACACTCACTTTTTTATCTTCCGGAGAAGCAGCATGAGTCTGACAACCGAAGTGGCTGATGAGGTTTCCTCGCCGACCCGTCCCGCGTGGGGCGCGGTATTTGCTATGGCATTTGGGGTGTTCAGCCTCATCACCGCCGAATTTTTACCCGTGAGTCTGCTGACGCCGATGGCCCACAGCCTGGGCGTATCCGAAGGCCAGGCGGGACAGACCGTCACCATCACCGCGCTGGTGGCGCTGTTTACCAGTCTGGTCACCGGCAGCGTCACGCGGCGCATCGACCGCCGCATCGTCATGCTGGTGTTTTCGTTGTTGCTGATCGCGTCGGCACTGATGGTGGCGTTTGCGGCTGACCTGACGGTGATCCTGCTGGCGCGGGTGCTGCTGGGTATGGCCATTGGCGGCTTCTGGACACTCTCAACCGCCATCACCATGCGCCTGGTTCCCACCGATCAGGTGCCGCGTGCGCTCTCTATCGTCTTCAGCGGTATCTCGCTGGCGACGATTATCGCTACGCCACTGGGCAGCTATCTCGGCGGACTGGTGGGCTGGCGCAACATCTTTATGCTGACTGCCGGACTGGGTGCGGTGGCGCTGCTGTGGCAGTTCTTTACCCTGCCCGCCATGCCGGCAGAGAACAAAGCCCGCAACGGCGGGGTGCTGGCGCTGCTGCGTATTGGTGTGATGCGCTGGGGAATGCTGGCGGTAATCATGATGTTTACCGGTCACTTTGCCTTCTTTACCTATCTGCGTCCATTTCTGGAAAGCGTTGCGCAGCTCAACCTTAATCAGCTGTCGCTGGTGCTGCTGGCCTTTGGTGTGGCGAACTTCTTTGGCACCTCGCTGGCCGGTTTCCTGGTCACCCGCAGCGTATCACTGACCCTGAGTGGCATGGCGCTGTTGATGAGTGTCACCGCGCTGCTGCTGGTAAGCTTTGGCGATGTCAGCTGGATGGTAGGCGCAGGCGTGGCGATCTGGGGTATGGCGTTTGGTTCGATGCCAACCGGCTGGTCAACCTGGATTTCGCGCGCGGTGCCGGATGATGCGGAGTCGGGCGGCGGTTTACTGGTTGCCACCATCCAGCTGGCGATTACTGTCGGTGCAGCTGCGGGCGGCTGGATGTTTGACCTGCGCGGCGCAGGCGGTGTGTTCGTTGCCAGCGGAGTGCTGATGCTGCTGGCCGCGCTGACCATCTTCACCCGGGTACGACATCACGGTTAAATCCTCAAGGGCAGCAATATATGCTGCCTTTTTTAATGGTGGTAGATTATTAACCTTTTGAGTGATAACTGTGCGAAATGTGCTTTTTATCATCAATTTTACTGAACGAGTTAAGCAAAACCCTCCGCTTTTTACTGATCAACTTCCGGACTAATATATCTCTCAACAAGGCAGCACGCCTTACCTGATAAAAATTAACCGAGGAATTGACCATGAAATCTATCAAAACTTTTGCAGCTGTTATCGCGCTTTCTGTTCTGCCATTCGCCAGCTTCGCCCAATCTGTGACCGCCATCGACTCTACGCTGGATGGTGCTGAAGCGAAAATCGCTGCGCAGGCTCAGGAAGCTGGTGCTTCATATAAGATCACTGAAGCTTACACCAACAACGGCGTTCACATGACCGCTGAGCTGCTGAAATAAGTTAAGTTTTACCCTCTTGTGCTGACAGGACGCCTTTGGGCGTCCTGGCGGCGTTTATCCGCTAATAATCCTGTCCCTTTCCCCCCGAAATAATTATTATTCTCAAAAACAATTCTGCATCTGACTGCTGGTCAGCTGTTTCTGGTTGCAATGTCGGGCTTTCTTTTCACTGCGTCTGCAGTGGATTAACTATGGAGAAGTTATGAAAGCGATTACCAATACGTGCCGGACCCTGCGTCCGCTGTTACTGGCTACGGCCCTGTTCTCTGCCTCAGGATGGCTGGCGGTGCAGGCTGAAGATCTCAATCAGGCTGTGGGTAAAGGCGTCTATGAACTGGCAGTCAGCCCGAAAGATAACGCGCTGTTCGTGGCGACAGCGCAGAACAGCAGCGGTGACGGCGGCACAGTTTTCCGTCTCGACCCGGCGACGCTGGCGGTACAGCAGTCGATCAACACGGCGCTGAAATCGTTCGGCGCGGCGATCAACCCGCAAACCAACGTGCTCTACATCGGCAACACCGTAAACGGCTCGGTTACGGCCATTGAAGCCAGCAGCGGCAAAGTGCTCAACACGCTGGTGCTGGATAGCCGTAAGCGCAGTGAGACAGTGCGCCCATTGCAGCCGCGTCAGGTGGCGGTTGATGCTAAAACTAACCGGGTTTATATCACCGGCCTGGGACCGCAAAGCGTGGTCTGGGTGGTGGATGGCAGCACGCTGAAGCTTGTCAGTACCATCCCGAATACCGGTAAAATGGGCACCGGCCTGGCGGTAGATTCAGACGCGCAAAAGGTCTACGTCACCAACGGTGATGGTGAACTGGTGACGATCAATGCGCGCACCAATGCCATTGAGAAAAAGCAGAAGATTGACGGCGATAAAGAGCACTTCTTCCTGAACATCGCGCTGGATACGCGCGGTCAGCGCGCCTTCCTGACGGATTCAAAGCAGGCGCAGGTGCTGGTGGTTGATCTGCGTAATCAGCAGGTGATTCAGCGGATTGATGTGCCGGAATCACTGGCGGTGCTGTTTAATGGTGATCGCGATGAGCTTTATGTCACCCATCGCAAAGCGGGTGAAGTCAGCATCATCGACGCCAGCAGCTATAAGGTGAAGCGCACGGTAAAAACCCCGGCGTTGCCTAACAGTCTGGCACTCTCGGCAGACGGCAAGGTGCTTTATGTCAGCGTGAAACAGCCTGGCTCGCGTAAGGCGCCGCCAAAAAATCCTGACAGCGTGATGCGTATTGCACTGTAAGGCGTGACGTCCCGGACACTGCTGTATTGAAGCTGTTTTACATCCGGTCTTTGTAAACGAGAAAGCCACTCTGACGAGTGGCTTTTTTTATTTTCAAAGCCGTTTTGTAGTCTGGGATATCCTTTTGCCCTGGCGGCCCGCGAGACACTTGCCTTTATAGCGAACAGGCTATAGCATCATTTATAGCTTATTCGCTATAAGGATGTTGCGATGTGGGATGTGGATACAACCAAAAGATTTGATGAGTGGTTTAAGGCTCAGAGTGAGGAACTGAAGGAGGATATGCTCGCCGCGATAGTTATCCTGTCTGAGTATGGGCCGCATTTAGCGAGGCCGTTTGCTGATACCGTAGACGGCTCTGATTTTCCGAATATGAAAGAATTAAGAGTGCAGCATCAAGGCAAACCGATACGGGCCTTCTTTGCTTTTGATCCTTCTCGCCGCGGCATTGTGTTGTGTGCAGGCGATAAAACCGGGGTTAAGGAAAAGAAATTCTATAAAGACATGATCAAATTGGCAGATGCTGAATTCCGCAAATATTTGAATGGAGGGGATAATGGCTAATTTAAAAGAGCTGATGGCAAATCAAAGTCCGGAGAGTCGCGAACGCATTGCCAAAAAAGTCGATGCAATGCGGCAGGTTATCGCGCTACACATGTTGCGCGAAGAACTTAACCTGTCACAGACAGAGATGGCGCACGCAATGGGTGTGAAACAGCCAACTATCGCCAGAATGGAACAGGCTGATAATGATCCCCGCCTTTCTACGCTGAAGCGTTACGTTACGGCTCTGGGAGGCGAGATAAGTATCGATGTCAAATTGCCGACAGGCAAAAGAATAGCTTTTGATCTGTGATTAGAAGAGAGAAGCCACATTATCGTGGCTTCTCTCTTTCCAACCCGTTACACCTCTTCCGACGCTTCGCGCATCATCTCATCGTGCGGAACATCATCCAGAATCTGTTCAAAGCTGCGCAGACGCTTATAGATCGACATCAGTTCGATCAGCGTCGACCAGGAGGCGATCAGATACTGGAACGAGCCGCGCACCTGATCAAACACGTTGGTGATCTGGTTGAGTAAGCCCAGCGTGATGGTGCCCGCCACAATGGATGGAAACAGCAGGAACAGACCAAACACGTTATCAACCTGCAGATAGAGAATGCGGGTGATGTTGAAGTAGAGATAGTGAAAGTAGAGACGGAAGTAGTTAACCCGCACCCGACTGAACAACTCCTGAACCGTCTGCGGTGTGGCACGATCGGCATTGTCTTCGCCGTAGACCAGTTCTTTACGGTAGGCGGCTTCAACCCGCTGATTGCGGAACTCCAGCCCCGGCAGCTTGATCCCTACCAGCGCCAGCAAGCCAGTACCAAACACTGACCAGAGCACAGCGGCAATTACCAGTGCGTAAGGAATATTGCCGAGGATGGGAATATCTTTCACGTGATGGGAGAGCGCGACCAGCACCGGTAAAAACGCCACCAGCGTCATAATCGCCTGAATGAAACTGACACCCCAGTTTTCCAGCGTGGTCGCAAACCGCATGGTGTCTTCCTGCACACGCTGTGCGGCACCTTCGACATGACGCAGACGCTGCCAGTTGTGCATGTAGTAGTTATTCATGGCGCTACGCCAGCGGAAAACCCAGTGGCTGATAAAGAAGGAGTTGAGTACGCCAATCACCACTGCGATTAATGCGATGCCGAGAAAAGAGAAAACCTCATGGTAAAACTCCGCAATCTGCACCGATCCCGCTTTGGTTAACGCTTTCTGAATCAGATCATAAAACGGTCCATACCAGGCGTTAATGGCCACTCCGACCTGCACGCCAAACCAGGTCACAAAGATGATCAGCGCGGAGCCCCAGACTGACCAGCGTTGCCATGGATGCGCATCAATCAACCGCCAGGCCCCGGCAAAAATGGCTACCATGATCCAGTAATAGAGGTAGAACCAGAGCTGACTCACGGCGATAAAACGCGCTGCCGTCGTCGGCAGGGGCTGTTTCATTGCTGTTTCAAAGGTGGGCCAGATGCCGGGCAGATGCGCGGCAAAGCCGAACCAGGCAAAAATCGCTACTAAGCTCCAGACAGCCGCAGAGCTGAAAAACAGCGCTGGCCGCGGAAAAAAAGACTTAAACATAGGCACTCCGCTGTTGTGTGTTGCCTGTTATAACGTTTTTGACGGGTCGCTGTCTGTAGTCTGTTGTTTCTGCTAATGACAGGAGGGGGATAGATGTTAATGAAATTGTGCGGTTTTGTTTCCTGGAACTAAATCTTTGTGAATGGCAGTGTTACAATAGGTTGTTTGTTACCGGTAACAAACAGGCTCCTGGCCTGTATCTGCTGATAAAAACCATTACAACGCAACCACCTATTTTTTTCATACCGCCGGTCAGCGCGGGAATGAGGCAATGTCATGTCAGAACAAAAAAAGGGTCATTCACGCAGGGATTTTTTGCTGAAGACAATCACCCTGGCGCCTGCAATGGCGGTAGGTTCCACAGCGATGGGTGCACTCTCCCTGCCGCTGGCCACACAGGCGGCTGAAACCCCGGCCACGCCACAGCAGGCGCGCGACTACCAGCCGAACTGGTTCACCGCCGAAGAGTTTGCTTTTATTACCGCCGCCGTGGCACGGCTTATCCCCAGCGATGAACGCGGGCCTGGTGCGCTGGAAGCGGGCGTGCCTGAGTTTATCGATCGTCAGATGAATACGCCGTATGCCACGGGGTCGAACTGGTATATGCAGGGGCCGTTTAACCCCGACCTGCCGAAAGAGCTGGGCTATCAGCTGCCGCTGGTGCCACAGCAGATCTACCGCCTCGGTCTGGCCGATGCCGATAATTACAGCAAAAAGCAGCACGGCAAGGTGTTCGCCCAGCTCAGTGGCGAGCAGCAGGATGCCTTACTGCAGGCGATGGAAAATGGCAGTGCTGAATTCAGCCAGCTGCCGGCAAAAGTCTTCTTTAGTTTCCTGTTGCAGAATACCCGTGAAGGCTTCTTCAGCGATCCTATACACGGCGGGAATCAGGGCATGGTCGGCTGGAAGCTGATTAACTTCCCTGGCGCACGCGCCGACTTTATGGACTGGGTAGAGCGCGGCGAACGTTATCCGTTCCCGTCAGTGTCGATTCGCGGGGAGAGAAGCTAAGCATGGCAAACGAAATGAAAAAAGTGGATGCGGTGATTGTCGGCTTCGGCTGGGCGGGTGCCATTATGGCGAAAGAGCTGACCGAAGCGGGCCTGAACGTGCTGGCGCTGGAGCGCGGACCGCATCGTGATACCTATCCCGATGGCTCCTATCCGCAGTCCATTGATGAGCTGACCTATAACGTCCGCAAAAAGCTTTTCCAGGATCTCTCCAAAAGCACCGTGACCATTCGTCATGATGCGTCGCAGACCGCAGTGCCCTATCGTCAGCTGGCGGCGTTTCTGCCCGGCACCGGCACCGGTGGCGCGGGTCTTCACTGGTCCGGCGTCCATTTCCGTGTCGATCCGGTTGAGTTGCGGATGCGCAGCCATTACGAAGAGCGCTACGGCAAGAACTTCATTCCGGAAGGCATGACGATTCAGGATTTTGGCGTCAGCTACGATGAGCTGGAGCCGTTCTTCGACAAAGCGGAAAAGGTTTTTGGCACCTCAGGCAGCGCCTGGAGTATCAAAGGCAAAGTGGTCGGCAAAGATACAGGCGGCAACCCGTTTGCACCCGATCGCTCAGATAACTTCCCGCTGCCCGCGCAGAAGCGCACTTACTCGGCGCAGCTGTTTGCTCAGGCGGCAGAGTCGGTCGGCTATCACCCTTACGATCTGCCGTCCGCCAATACCTCGGGTCCGTATACCAACACCTACGGCGCACAGATGGGGCCGTGCAACTTCTGCGGTTACTGCAGCGGCTACGCCTGCTACATGTATTCCAAGGCGTCGCCTAACGTCAATATCCTGCCTGCGCTGCGTCAGGAGCCGAAGTTTGAGCTGCGCAATAACTCTTATGTGCTGCGGGTCAATCTCAGCGAGGACAAAACGCGTGCGACCGGCGTGACCTATGTGGATGGGCAGGGCCGCGAGCAGGTTCAGCCCGCTGACCTGGTGATCCTCTCCGCCTTCCAGTTCCACAATGTTCACCTGATGCTGCTGTCGGGCATCGGCAAACCCTACAACCCGATTACCAACGAAGGGACCGTAGGCCGCAACTTCGCCTATCAGAACCTCTCTACGCTGAAGGCGCTGTTTGATAAGAACACCACCACTAATCCGTTTATCGGTGCGGGTGGCGCAGGCGTTGCGGTTGATGATTTCAACGCGGATAACTTCGACCATGGGCCGCTGGGCTTTGTTGGTGGTTCGCCATTCTGGGTTAACCAGGCGGGCACCAAACCGATCTCCGGCCTGCCGGTGCCGGCGGGTACGCCCAACTGGGGCAGCAAATGGAAAGCGGCGGTGGCGGATACCTACACCCATCATCTGTCGATGGATGCGCACGGCGCCCACCAGTCTTATCGCGCCAACTACCTTGATCTCGATCCCAACTACAAAGATGCCTATGGACAGCCGCTGCTGCGCATGACCTTTGACTGGCAGGAGAACGACATCAAAATGGCGCAGTTCATGGTCGGCAAGATGCGCAATATCGCGGAAGCGATGAATCCGAAGATGATCATCGGCGGCGCGAAAAAGCCTGGCACCCATTTCGACTCCACGGTTTATCAGACTACCCACATCAGTGGCGGGGCGATCATGGGCGACGATCCAAAAACCAGTGCGGTTAACCGTTATCTGCAAAGCTGGGATGTGCCGAATGTGTTTGTACCGGGCGCATCAGCTTTCCCGCAGGGACTGGGCTACAACCCGACCGGCATGGTGGCGGCGCTGACCTACTGGTCAGCTAAAGCGATTCGCGAACACTACCTGAAAAACCCAGGCCCACTGGTGCAGGCATAAGGACATGGCGATGAAAAATGGCATTCTGGCTCTGATTCTTGGCTCCCTGACGTTCGCCGCCCTGGCGGAGAGCAGCCAGGACGATCTGGTCAAACGGGGTGAGTATCTGGCGCGAGCCGGTGACTGTGTGGCCTGCCACACCAGCAAAGGCGGCGCGGCCTTTGCCGGTGGGCTGCCGATGGCAACACCGATTGGCACCATCTACTCCACCAACATTACGCCCGATCCCGCTACTGGCATTGGCGAATACAGCTACGACGACTTCCAGAAAGCGGTGCGTCAGGGCGTGGCGAAAAATGGCGATACGCTCTATCCGGCGATGCCATATCCCTCTTATGCAGTGGTCAGCGATGAAGACATGAAGGCGCTTTACGCCTACTTCATGCATGGCGTTGCGCCGGTCGGGCAGCCAAACCGGGAGAGCGACATTCCCTGGCCGCTGTCGATGCGCTGGCCGCTGGCGATCTGGCGCGGAATTTTTGCGCCCGACGTGAAAGCGTTCCAGCCTGCAGCCCAGGAAGATCCGGTGCTGGCACGTGGTCGCTATCTGGTAGAAGGACTGGGTCACTGCGGGGCCTGTCACACGCCGCGCAGCATCACGATGCAGGAGAAGGCGCTGACCAACAATGAGGGCAGCGACTATCTGGCGGGCAGCAGCGCACCGATTGATGGCTGGACCGCCAGCAATCTGCGTGGCGACAACCGCGATGGACTGGGTCGCTGGAGCGAAGAGGACCTGCGTCAGTTCCTGCGTTATGGCCGCAACGATCAGACCGCTGCTTTTGGTGGCATGACCGACGTGGTGGAACACAGCCTGCAGCACCTGAGCGAGTCAGATATCACGGCGATTGCGCGCTATCTGAAGTCGCTGGGCGCGAAAGATCCGCATCAGGCAGCCTTCAGCGTCGATGACGCCACCGCCAAAGCATTGTGGAAAGGTGACGACAGTGCGACGGGGGCAGCCACCTACGTCGACAGCTGTGCGGCGTGCCATAAAACCGATGGCAGCGGCTATAAACGTTTCTATCCGGCGCTGCGCGGTAATCCGGTAGTACTGGCGGACGATCCGACCTCACTGATTCATATCGTGCTGGTGGGCGGACAGTTGCCTGGCGTTAATGGCGCGCCGTCGACCATTACCATGCCAGCATTTGGCTGGCGTCTTGACGATCAGCAGGTGGCGGACGTGGTCAACTTCGTGCGTAACAGCTGGGGCAACAAGGCGTCGGAGCCGGTCAGCGCGAAACAGGTCGCTGAGCTGCGTAAAGATGAGAAAGATCGGCTGGGCAGTGCAGATATCCGGGTACTGGAAGGCAAATAATCGGCAGTAAAAAAGGCCGTCATCATCAGGATGACGGCCTTTTCTTTTAGATATTCTCCAGATCGATACCGCGCGTTTTCGGCCCATAAATCCCTACCGACAGCATCACCATCACCATGCTCAGCACGATAAAGGTAATCACGCCTGGCGTACCGGCATACTGCAGGATCACCCCAATCAAAATACTGCTGAATACCGTAGAGAGACGGCTGAAGGAGTAGCAGAAGCCGACCGCCCGCGCACGAATATGGGTCGGGAAAATCTCGGTCTGATAGGCGTGGAAGCTGAAGGTCAGCCAGGCGTTGGACCAGGTGATCAGGAAGCCGCAGAGAATCAGCAATACCGGCTGCGTCTGGAAGGCGAACAGCGTGCCGAACACCACCGTCATCAGCGACGACAGGACAATCTGCCACTTATTTTCCAGCTTATCGGCGTAGCGGCTACAGATCAGCGATCCCAGCGGATAGGCCAGCGTGATGAAGAAGGCATAAAGCAAACTGTGCGTCACCGTGGCACCGCGGCCTGACAGCAGCGCAGGCAGCCAGTTACCAAAGCCGAAAAAGCCGATCGCCTGGAAAAAATTCATCACCACCAGCATCAGGGTGCGCTTGCGGTAAGCGGGTGACCAGATCTCGCTGAAGCGCCCCCGTTTTGGCAGCTGCGCCGCGGCGTCGTCGGCTGAAAAAGCGGGTCCTGCCGGGATGCCGCAGCGTTGCTCCATCGTGGACAGCACCTGATGCGCCTCCTGATGACGACCCTGCTGCGCCAGCCAGCGCGCCGACTCCGGCAGGTTCCTGCGCACCAGCCAGATCACCAGCGAGCAGACCGCGCCCGCAATGACCACCCAGCGCCAGCCTTCAAGGCTGAACAGCGTTTGCGGAATCAGCCACCACGACATCAGCGCCACGGCCGGCACCGATAAAAACTGCACGAAAAAGGAGAAGGCAAAGGCGCGGCTGCGCAGATGGGTCGGCACCCATTCCGACAGATAGGTGTCGATGGTCACCAGCTCGACGCCCAGCCCGATCCCCACCAGAAAGCGGAACAGAATAATCATCTCTGCGCTCTGCTGGAACGCCATCAGCAGTGAAAACAGCCCGTACCACAGCAGCGCACACATAAAGGTGAGACGGCGACCAAAGCGGTCAGCGTAGGGTGCCAGCAGGCTGGCACCAAAAAACAGACCGAGAAAAGTGGCTGAGGCGAAGGCCGCCTGATCGGAGAAGCCCAGCACGCCTGCCGCACCCGTGTGAAATACGCCGGCCGACAGAAGGCCGGTACTGATATAGCCGGTTTCAAACAGGTCATAAAGCTCAAAAAAGCCGCCCAGCGCCAGCAGCGTAATAAAGCGCCACAATCCGGCGGAGGAGGGCAGCGCATCAACCCGAGCGGCTAAGCTGTTACGGGCCGCCGATGAAGCGTGCATCGGTGGCAGGCTGGTGGAGGAGGTGGTCATGTCAGCGTGAACCTCAGGCAGTGTAGAGACGACTCGCAGCCGGTCGGAGGCTTATTAAAATAGTTAACCGTTAGCAAGCGAAGAAATAGCAGAATAGTCAATTCATCCGCCGTTGCCGAGAGGGTCGTTGCTGACTATTTAGCAACGTACGTTGCAGGTTTTGCCATCCGTGGCACTCAGCTTTACGGCAGCTTCGGCCAGACGCCTGGCCCGATCGGCAGACCCAGCAGATACCACACCAGCAGCAGCGCTATCCAGCTGATAAAGAACACCAGCGGATAGGGGAAGATCAGCACGTAATAGGTGCCGAGCTGCGCATCTTTCTGGTAACGCTGCAAAAAGGCGAGAAACAGCGGCAGAAACGGCGACATCGGTGCCAGCGGCAGCACGGCGGAGTCGGCGATGCGGAAAATCATCTGGGCAAAGGCGGGATGGAAGCCGAGCAGCATAAACATCGGCACAAAGACCGGCGCCAGAATCGACCAGATGGCTGAGCCGCTGGCGATAAACATGCAGAGAAACGCCGACAGGAACATCAGGCCGAGAAAAGCGGGCGCGCCGCTGACGCCTGCGCTCTCCAGCACATCGGTCAGCCCGATCGCCATGAATTTTCCCATGTTGCTCCAGTTGAAGAACGCCACGAACTGCGACAGCGGAAACACCATCACGATAAAACCCGCCATGCCCTTCATCGGATCGACCAGCAGCTGCGGGATATCATCCGGACGGCGGATCTGTCGGGTGACCACGCCATAAGCAATCGCCACCACAAAGAAGAACAGAATGATGATCGGCACGATGCCCTGAATAAAAGGCGAGGGAATAATGGCGCCGGTGGCGGGATTGCGCAGCGGTGCATTTTCCGGCACCACCAGCAGCGCCATCAGGGCGATAAACAGCAGCGCGGCGATCCCGGCAGCCCGCAGACCGCGGTTTTCAAGCGGCGTCAGCGCCGCCAGCTTCTCGCCGTTGCCCTGCCACTTTGGCAGTCGCGGCTCGACAAATTTATCGGTCAGCAGCGCGCCCACAATCGTCAGCACAATCACCGACGTGGCCATAAAGAACCAGTTATCGATGACGCTGACATGCACCGTGTCGCTGACCGCTTTAGCCGCTTCAGTGCTGATGCCCGAGAGCAGCACATCGGTGGTGACAATCAGCAGGTTGGCGGTAAAGCCGGAGGCCACACCGGCAATGGCGGCCAGCAGGCCCGCCACCGGATGACGGCCCACCGCCAGAAAGATCAGTGCGCCCAGCGGCGGCATCACTACCAGCGCGGCATCCGAGGAGATATGGCTGAAAAAGGCGATAAACAGCACCATGTAGCTGGCATAACGGCGGCTGACGCGTGACGCCATCTTCACCATCAGCGACTGGAGCAGGCCGACCTTTTCCGCCAGTCCGGCACCAATCACCAGCGCCAGAATCGATCCCAGCGGGGTAAAGCTGCTGAAATTTTTGATGATATTTGGCAGGATCCACTGAATGCCTGCGACGCTCAGCAGGTTATTCACCCGCACGATTTCGCCGTTGCTCGGGTTCTTCACCGCCAGATCCAGCGCGCTGATAATGGCGGTCGCCACCATCAGCACCACGATCAGATAGACAAACAGTAAAAACGGGTTGGGGACTTTATTCCCCGCGCGCTCGATCCAGCTGAAGAGCCGGCCAGGACTGCGGTTCTCGGATGTTGCTTCCATGGTATTGGTTCTCGTCTTGTGTCCCTTTTATCGGCGGTAGCAAGGCCTGACGCCGGTCGCGTTGTGCGACAGGCGGTGAGTTCAGTTCCGGCACCGCTGAATCGGGGAAGTGTTTGCAATATTTTTTTATAGTGGTCCGCGTCAGAGACACGGCCGTTGGCTCATTCGGCCAGTTTTGTTGGTGTGATCCCCGCCGGGATCGGGCAGTGATAGGGCTGTGCGGCGCGTACCCGATCAAACTCGGCCCGGCAGCCAGCCAGCGCCTGCCGATCCGTTAACAGCGTTAGCACCGTGGCCGCCATCACTTTGCCCGCCAGAAACATCCCCTTATGCCCGATACTGGTGCGGCCCTGCGCCACCAGTTGCCAGGTGTGCAGCGGCGTGCCGAAGGTAAAACAGGGCGCAAAACACTGTGCAGTCGGCGTCACCCAGCTGACATCGCCGACGTCGGTGGAGCCATAAAGCAGATCACGTGTGACCGCATAGGGCGCGACCTCATCCATAAACAGCTTGTCGCCCAGTTGTTCAGCCCAGGCGTGACCGGCTTCACTACCGGTTCGGGCGGCATTGAGCCGGGCATTGCGCAGATCGTCATCAGTGAGCGTGGCACGCAGTTCAGCCGCAAACGCGCGTTCTTCGTCGCTGTAGTCGGGCAAACCAAACTGATGCAAATAACGCTCCATGACCGCTTCCAGCGCGCGATTCGGGACGTAATCCGAGCAGGCTTTGTCAAAACGTACGGTCAGCGTGGTGTCGGTCATCAGCGCTGCACCCCTGGCGATATTGATCACCCGTTCATAGATCGCCTGCGCCTGTGGCAGTTCCGGGGCGCGGATCAGGTAGAGCACCTCCGCATCGGCCTGCACCACGTTTGGCGAAACACCGCCGCTGTTGGTGATGGCGTAGTGCAGACGTGCCTCCTGAACAATATGCTCGCGCAGAAAATTGGCCCCGGTATTCATCAGCGTGACGGCATCCAGGGCGCTTCGGCCCAGATGGGGAGAATTGGCCGCGTGCGCCGCAACCCCTTTGAAGCTGAACGCCGCCTGAATATTGGCGAGGGTGCGCAGATTGAACATGCCGCTGAACCCCTCCGGATGCCAGGTCACGGCGGCATCAACGTCGTCAAACAGCCCTTCGCGCACCATAAAAGTCTTGCCCGAACCGCCTTCTTCGCCAGGGCAGCCGTAAAAGCGAACCGTGCCGCCCGTGTGATGCTGTTCCATCCAGGCTTTCGCGGCGCAGGCCGCCGCAACACCTGCCGTGCCGAGCAGGTTGTGACCGCAGCCGTGTCCGTTGCCGTTGGCTTCCAGCGGTTGTGGCCGGGCGCAGCCCGCCTGCTGACTCAGGCCCGCCAGCGCATCGAACTCGCCAAGGATGGCAATCACCGGCTTGCCGCTGCCCGCACTGGCGATAAACGCCGTATCGATGCCACCCACGCCGCGTTCCACTCTGAATCCCTCTTCTGCCAGCGCATCAGAAAGCAGGGCTGACGAGCGGGTTTCGGCAAAGCGGGTCTCCGGTGTGTCCCAGATGGCGTCACTGAACGTGCTGAAACGAAGCTGATGACGAGCGATATAGTCGGCAATAAAGTCTTCCATCATCGTGAGCCCCCATACTGCGCCTGGTTCAGCGCCAGCGTCGCCAGCAGCGTGATGGCGTCCGGCATCACCCGCTCATCAAAGTCGAATTTCGCATTGTGGTGACCCGCCGCCAGCTCACAGCCAAAAATGACGTAAGAGGCCTGACCGCCGCGCTGCTTTACCCGTTCCATCATGTAGGTCGCATCTTCCGAACCCGCCGCCTGCGCTTTACGATCGACCACGGAGTTGAAGATACCGAGCGCGTCCGCCTGCTGATGGATGAAATCAACCCATGGCTGCGTCGGGGTACAGCTGCGCGCGGCCCCCATCAGCGAGACCTGCTGCTCAACGCCATACATCGCCGCCGCACCGGCAATCACCCGCAGCGCCTGCTGATAGATGTCGTCGTTGACCTGATTGGTCACGCCACGGGTTTCGACTTTCAGCAGGGCGCCGTCGGCTACCACGTTGCGGCCGGTTCCCGCCTGCAGCACGCCCACGTTGACCCGTGCCACGCCGCCGCTGTGCTGGGTTAAACCATGCAGCGCCAGCGTTGCCTGTGCGGCGGCCAGCAGGGCATTGCGCCCCTCTTCAGGACGACCGCCCGCATGGGCACCGACGCCGGTAAAGTGAACATCCAGCTTGGTAGTGGCGAGGAAGCTGTCGCTGCCGCACACCACTTCGCCTGCCGGCACGCCGGTGCCGATGTGAATCGCGGTGAAGCGATCAACGTCATCGACCACGCCCGCCGCCACCATCGCTTTGGCGCCGCGCACACCCTCTTCGGCGGGCTGGAAGATCAGTTTAATCGTACCGCTGAGCTGATCTTTCATCGCCATCAGCACCGAGGCGAGACCCAGCCCGATGGTGGTGTGGCCGTCATGCCCGCAGGCGTGCATCATGCCTGCGTTGCAGGAGGCGAACCCTTCACGCTGCGGCAGATGATCGTCAGCCTGGCTCTCGTTGAGATCCAGGGCATCCATATCGACGCGGAAGCCCATCACCGGGCCAGGACGGCCGGTCTCGAGCGTTGCCACGATGCCGCAGAATCCGCCCGAGAAGTGGCTGATCCACTGCGGCAGCGCGCCCTGTTGCAGCGCGCGCACTTCCTGCTGCTTCAGCACGGTGTCGTCGGGCAAGCCCATCCGCGCATCGGCATCGATCACTTCACGGCCGAGCTTCAGTTGATAACCGAGCTTATGCAGCTCTTCAGCGACTAAGGTGGCGGTACGGAACTCCAGCCAGCCCGATTCGGCATAGTGATGGAAGTCGCGACGCCACTGTTGCAGCTGTGGCAGCCGGGTGCTGACGTGGTCTGAAAGGGGTTTCATCGGCTCTCTCCTCGTTGTTGATTTTTTATGCATTGCTCCGAATCTACACAATGGTATTGACCGGCATAAGATGCGAATATCTTGTGACTGATAAACAACGGTTATCGCAAAATTATGTCTGCCAATCTCAAGCTTCATCAGCTGCGCGCCTTCGTTGACGTGGCGCGACAGGGCAGTATCCGGGCGGCAAGCCGTCTTTCCGGGCTGTCACAACCGGCGTTAACCAAAGCGATTCAGGAACTGGAACGCGAGCTGGGGGCAAAGCTGTTTATCCGCCGTCAGCAGGGCGTGGTGTTAACCGATATCGGTGATAACTTTTTTCGGCATGCCAGCCTGGTGCTGGCAGAACTGCGGGTCGCCGAAGAGGATATCCAGCAGCGGCTGGGACTGGGTGGCGGTCAGGTGAATATCGGCGTCGGTGGCAGCGTGGCGCGCACCATTATGCCGCAGGTGATTAATCAGTTTCATCGCGAATATCCGCTGGTGAAGGTGCGCATCGTCGAAGGCCAGCTGGTGTCGATGGTGCATGAACTGCGTCAGGGCGCGCTCGATTTCACTATTAATACCTACGATCAGAGCCATCTCGATCAGGAGCTGATGTATGAGCGGATGATGGAGCGCGAGTACAAGGTGGTGGTGCGCAAAGGCCATCCGCTGGAAAAGGCGCGTTCTCTGGCGGAGTTACAGCAGGCGGACTGGACGATGCCAACGCCCAAAGGCAGTTACTACCGCTTGTTGCACGATCTGTTTGGCGAACGCGGCATGGCACCCAAAATCGTGGTGACCTGTGAAACCTTTATGGCCTGCACCAGCCTGGTGGCGCAAAGCGATTTCATCAGTATTCTGTCGGTCGACGTCATTGACGACCCGATTCTGGGTCGGTCGCTGGTGGCGCTGGCGCTCGACGAACCCCTGCCGAAAGCGATCTTCTATCTGATCCAGCGCAAAGACACGACGCTGACCCCAATGAGCAGTTATATGGCACAACTCTTTCGCCGTTATTGCCAGTAAAATCAGCGAGTAAAGTCGATCGTCTACACTGTTAAGGTACTGAAAAAAATCCACCCGACAAATATAGAGGTTACGATGCAAGTCAGTCCTTATCTGTTTCTCTATGGCCGTTGCGAAGAGGCTATCGACTTTTACCTGCAGGCGACCGGGGGAGAGTTGCTCTCTAAAATGAAATTCGGTGATATGCCGGATCAGGGTGAGCAGGTCGGCGATCAGTCTGCCGCGCCGCAGCCGCCAGAAAAGATCATGCATGCCCAGCTGCGTATTGGTGACGGTGAGCTGATGCTGAGCGATGGCAACACCGATCAGCCGCCAGCGTCCGAGCATGCCGGTTACGCGGTCAGTCTCTCAACTAACGATGTCGAAAAGGGTAAAGCCTGGTTTGAGAAACTGTCGGCAGGCGGCAAGGTGACAACTGAGTGGCAGGAGACGTTCTGGTCGAACGGATTCGCGATGTTCATTGATAAGTTCAACATTCCGTGGCGCATCAATGTCGAGAAGCCGCAGGAATAATCGGGCCAGTCGGCGTCGCAATTTGCGGCGCCGTATTAATTAATGGCAACTGCCCGGATTAAAGCGCGGCGGCGCTATTCAGGCCGCCGCACGTAATCAGAAGTTATAACCCGCCACCAGGTAGTAACCCCAGCCAGTCGATTTCACTTCAAACGGCCCGTTGCCGAAATTCAGCTCCTGACCATCCGCCCACTGTCCGCCGTTGTGGAAGTAACGCGCCACCGCAGAGAAGTGCCAGTGATCGTAACCCAGTGACAGAATGTGACTGGAGGCGATGGAGTTGCTGGTGCGTGATGAACCGCCTTTATCGCGGAGATCGGAACCCCAGTCGAAGTTGGTGAAGCCCACATAGCCCAGATTACCGCCCCACAGTGTGGTGATTGGCACGAAGTATTTCACCTTGAAGCGATAGCCATCCCAGCTGTTTTCATTCGCCGCACCGTAGTTTTCCCACTGATATTTGGCGTAGACGTTCAGCGACAGACCGACATCGCTGTGCGTATCGATATCGGTGCCCAGACCCATATACCAGGTGTTCTGGCGGCTATCGCTGTTGCGGCCCATGTCGTAGATGTAGTTGTTAGCGAAATACCACTCTTTGAACGGACCAAACGCCAGGCTGGTGCCGGTCAGTTTGTCGATAGAGAAGCGCGGCTCAATCTCCATAAACATCGGTGAACCGTGATCAAAAATGCCGTTGGCGTTGCTGTTGCCTGCGCCGAAGAAGTTGGTCAGATCGAGGTAGCCATAAAAATCGAACCAGTCCTTCTTCGCAAACGCTTCATATTCCAGATAAACGTCGTTGTTAAACTGCGGTCCGAAACGGGTGTGGTAGCTGCCTACCACGTTAACGCTCTGATGCCACCAGTCGGAGACATACTGCGGATCGCTTTCAGCGGCCTGCGCAGCGCCACTCAATGAACATGCCAGCACGGCACCTGCTATCAACGTTTTAAATTTCATTATTATCAGCCACATGCTTTTGACCGCCGCACAGCAGACGCAGTCAGAGAGAAATCGGTCCCTTGATGGGAATGAGGGTTTCACAGCAAATAACAGCCAGTTCTTCAGCCCGCGTAGCGTGCCTGTAACAGATCGATAGAAAATAGATTTTGCTCACGTTTGTCAAAAAGTGTTGCATTACAATTCAGCTAAAATGTGATGCGCTTCACAATAATGACCAGGATCGAACGGAACCAGGCAACCGTTTACGTTGTCTGGTTCGTGATCAAACGGGCGGGATCAGGGAAGGGTGACGCGAACCTGCAAACCACAAATGGCACCCTGTGGCGTCATGCAATTGGAAAGGGCGACGTGAATCTGATGCTTCTGTGCGACGTTGCGCACAATGGATAATCCCAGCCCGCTGCCCTGGGCTTTAACGTCAGGTGAACGGGTAAAACGGTCAAAGGCGCGTTCGATAAAGGATTCCGGCATGCCTGGCCCGTTATCGACAATATCGACCACTGTTTTACCTGCGACCCGATGCAGCAGCACATCGACCAGGCTGCCCTCCGGCGTGTGCAACATGGCGTTACCAATCAGGTTATCGAACAGGCTGCGCAGCTCGGAACGGCTGGCCTGCAGACGATACTGCGTGGAGCCATTAAAGCCGATATCGATGCCGCGTTTATCTGCCACTACCATCAGCTGCTCAATGCTCTCTTTCAGCAGATCGTCCAGTTCGATATGCTCGACGCTGGCGACCACGCTCTGGTCATCCTGACGCGAGACATTAAGTAACTGCGTGACCAGATGACGGGTGCGTGTGACGCCCGCTTCCAGCTGGCTGAACTGCCGGCTCGCTTCGCCTGGCTGGATATGCTGACGCAGGTTTTCCAGCTGCAAGGTCACCGCTGTTACCGGCGTGCGTAGCTCATGCGCCGCATCTTCCAGGAACTGACGCTGCGACGACCAGGCCTCACGCAACTTACTCAGCAGCGAGTTGTAGGCGGCCACCAGCGGCAGGATCTCATCCGGCAAGCCTTCGGGTGAGACATTGTGCGGATGGTGCGTCTCCTGCGCGGCAATCTGACGCGAAGCGACCTGCAGATCCCGGGTGATCTTGCGCACCACCAGCCAGATCACCAGCAGTGAAAGCGGCATCATCAGGATCAACGGAATGATCGCTGACAGCGCCCGCTTGACCATCAATGCCTTCATGTAGCTGAGGTTGTGCATCACCTGGATAGTTTTTATCTCGCTGCCAGGTAAGCCGGGCCGGGTATAGATGCGCCATTCGCAGTCATCGCACTGACCCACATGCACGTCGCGATAGCCCCGTTGATTTTGCAGCGGAGCCTGCAGCTCCGGCCATGAGCTGGCTCGTAACTGACCCCGGTCGTCCCACAGCTGCACCACAAAGGCGCTCTTCGCCTTGTCAGGCGCAATAAGCATCGGCATCAGGGCGGGCATCTGTTTATTGGTGGACCAGGCATCAGCGATTTTTGCCAGCTGATCGTCCTTCATGGTGCCGACCATATCGCCGTAGCAGCTGAAGAAATACCACGTGACGCCGCCGATCATCAGCAGATGAATAATCAGCAGCGTAGAGAGTAATTTGTTGCGTAATGAACGCATAAAGGTGAAGGGTTTCATATTGCCGGTACCCGCCAGCCCAGTCCGCGCACATTGCGGATCACGTCGTTATCCAGCTTGCGGCGCATCCCGTGGATCAGAACATCCACCGCATTGCTGCTGACTTCATCGCCCCAGCCATAGATGCGATTTTCCAGCTGCTCGCGCGACAGAATAGCGCCTGGCCGCTCCAGCAGGGCGTAGAGCAGGGCATATTCGCGCGCCGTAAGCTGCTCGCGCTGTCCTTTGTAGAGCACTTCGCGGGTCATCATATCCAGCTGCACATCGCCGCTGCCCAGCACCGAGTCTGCTGCGCCGTGGCTGCGTCGGGTAATCGCGCGCATCCGGGCCATAACTTCCTGTAAATCGAACGGTTTAAGCAGGTAGTCGTCAGCGCCGCTGTCGAGTCCCTGAATCCGCTGCGCCACCGTGTCGCGTGCGGTAAGAATCAGCACCGGCGTGGCGTCGCCACGCCCGCGCGCCCGGCGCAGTACCTGCAGGCCATCATCGCGCGGTAAGCCGAGATCGAGCAGCACGCAGCTGTAGCCGCCTTCGCTCCAGGCATTCTGGGCATAGATGCCATCACGCACCCAGTCCACCGACCAGCCCGCCCCCTCCAATGCCTGCTGCAGGTTCGCGCCGATCATTTCATCATCTTCAACCAGTAACACGCGCATGGCTGATCTCCTTCAGAAAGATGAGGGGAGTTTACTCACCAATTGTTAGGCCAGAATTATCCGCCGTCATACTTCGCACTGTGGCGGCGTTGGCTGCTTTTGCTCATCCCAGTCACTGACTGATGTCAGCTCCTGGGGACTCACGCATTTGCCGCCTTGCCACAGCATGAATTATTTCGCGGACCGCCGTCACCGGTATTTTATGGAGGAGTCAGGTGGCCTGATGTCCCCATCCATATCCATTGAGATGCCAGCGATTGCAAGCGTAAATGGGGTGACGTATATTTGAGCAACAGATTAATGCCAGACATTTCAGCGGTGAATAGTATGTCAGCCCAGGAAGCAAAAATCAGACATCAGCGCGAGTATCAGGAGCGTGTTGAAGCCGTCCGAAATGGTCAGGCTCCAGGCCGCGTGCTTGAAAAACGTCCTCAGGGTATTGTGCCTGCAAAAAGTGGACGCAGCCTCGCATTTTTCTGATGTCACGCCGTGCTGAAATCAGCCAGGTAGTAAAATAAGCTCATCATACAGGTGGGCTTTTTTTATGACATTGCACGCTATTCCTCCAGAAGAACAGATCCTTAAACTCAACCGTTATCTTATTGATAACGCCGGACAACTTCCGTCACCGGTTATTACTGTAGGCGGTCAGGCTGTTATGTACTGGTATCTGACCTACCTGCATCTTTATCCTGATCAGCCTGATGTAACATCCATAACCTCAATTGATGTTGATTATGTCACCCGAAAGGAAGGCGTTGATTTTCTGGCTCAGGAATATCAGCGATATCTCAAACATGTTGACGCCTGACAGGGCTGAATGCCCCCGTCACTTATGATGCAGAAATAAATTTGTCTGACTCAGCGTTTTTATCTTCTGCCTTTTTTCAGCAGCAATCTCTTCACGAACTTTCACACTAAAGCCCCGCTGGCCGCGCGATCCCGCCTCCGTTTCCGCCGTTGCTAATTCTGCGCTAATTTTCTGCTAATTAAGGGATAAATTTTAGCGGGTAGAGTGGCTCCACTGCACATCAGCATCAACAGGAGGAACCATGAATCAGCGCGAGTTTATTCGGAGTTTGCTGGACTGGATTGAGAACAACTTAGGACACGATCTGCATCTGGATGAGGTGGCGCGCCGCTCGGGCTATTCGCGCTGGCATCTGCAACGGCTGTTTCGCCAGCATACCGGCTTTTCACTGGCAGAATATATCCGTCAGCGCCGTTTAACCGAGTCTGCGCTCACGTTGCTGAGCAGCAACGAAGCGATACTGCAGGTGGCGATGAACTATGGCTTTGATACCCAGCAGGCCTATACCCGCACGTTTAAAAACTACTTTATGGTGACGCCTGGCCAGTTGCGCCGTCAGCGTCGCGTCGAGCCGGATCGGCTGCTATTCCCTCTGGCGATGGCCAGCTGATGCCTGATAAGACCTTCCCGTCACAGCCTGCGGACGGGAAGGTCGGCCCGCGCTTTGCGCTTCTCTCCACGTGTTCTTCGCCTCGCCTTTTTTTACCCATCAGCCACAGTGACCCCGCCCGAACGTGTTAGTTTGTTGCCAGCATCCCTTTACTGTCGGAGTCGGGAAACATGGAAAACGGCGCGAATTTAACCGCCATGTTGGTATTTGCACGGGTTGTGGAATTACAGAGTTTCAGTGAGGCGGCACGCGCACTCGGCTTGTCCAAATCCCATGTCAGCCGGGAGATCGCCCGTCTGGAGCTGCGGCTCGGTATCCGGCTGCTGCAACGCACCACCCGGCGGCTGGCGCTGACCGAGCTGGGCCAGGCGTACTATTCCTACTGTGTGCGGATGCTGGCCGAAGTGCAGCGCGCCGAAGCCTTTGTGCAGCAGGTGCATCAGCAGCCCGCCGGCCATGTCAGGCTGCAGGCACCCGTTACGTTTGGCTGCCAGTGCGTAGTCCCTGTCCTTAACCGCTTTCTGCGTCGGCATCTGCATATCAATGTCGATCTTGATCTGACCGATCGCAGTCACGATCGGCTGGATGATCAGGCGGATCTGGCGATTGTGATCCGATCCCGATCGCCACAGCAGGGCAATTTTCGGGTACTGAGCGAAATCGAGTGGGGGCTCTATGCCGCGCCCGCCTACCTGGCGCAGCGACCCGCTATCACACATCCTGAGATGCTGCCACGCCACGACCTGCTGATGTTTCATGGTCCGGCGCACACCGCCGCACTGCCGTTCCGCCGTGATAAACAGCGGCTGGCACTGGATGTACGTAGCCGTTTTCGCGCCAATAACAGCATGGCGCTGCTCAATGCGGCACTGGCAGGGAGCGGCATCGCCTATCTGCCCTCCTACATGGCCCAGGAGGCGATGGCGCGCGGGGATATTCAGCAACTGCTGCCGGAGTGGCAGATGGATCGTCTGCAAAGTTATCTGCTGCTGCACGACACGCCTGAACCGGCCTCACCCGTGACGCTGCTGTGCGATGCCCTGGTTGCGGCGCTGAATACAGGCTGATTGTTGCCTGCTGACAACAATCATCGTCACAGAGTAACTATCCCGCCGCGACTGTTGTTACTCCGCTACGCCGGTTAGCCTGTATCCCTGATTACTTACCGGATATCATCATGCAACAGTCACCCGAAACTGCAGAGTTTCAGCACTGGCGACGTAACTTAGGGGTCTGCGTCGTCGGCTCTTTTACCACTATCGTGGCGATGACGCTGCTGCTGCCGTTCCTGCCGCTCTATGTGCAGCAACTCGGCGTTGAGCAGCCTGCGGCTATCGCCCGCTGGTCCGGCCTTGCCTACGGCGCGACCTTTTTCAGCGCCGCACTGACGGCGCCGTTGTGGGGCAGGCTGGCTGACCGCTATGGTCGTAAGCTGATGCTGATTCGGGCCAGTCTCGGGATGGCGATTGCGATGTCGCTGATTGGCATGGCGACCGCGCCGTGGCAACTGGTGGCGCTGCGCCTGCTGGCGGGGCTGCTGGGCGGCTACGCGTCGGGATCGACCATTCTGGTGGCGGCGCAAACGCCGAAAGCACAGACTGGCTGGGCGCTGGGGGTGTTGTCTTCCGGCATTATGGCCGGCAACGTGGTCGGACCGCTGCTGGGCGGTGTGCTACCGCCACTGATCGGGATTCGTCAGACTTTCTGGCTGACCGGTGCCGTGATTTTTCTCGCCTTCCTCGCCACCACCTTTTTACTCAAAGAGCAGCCACGTGCTCCCGCTACATCGCGCGCCAGCCAGCAACCGCATCCTGAAGCCGGGCCGGTTAATCACAGCCTGATACGGCTGATGTGGCTCTCTGGCATGTTGCTGATCTTCGCCAGCATGTCGATTGAGCCGATTATTACGCTTTACGTGGGCGAGTTTGTGCAGGGCGACCACCAGATCACCCTGATAGCCGGACTGGTGATGTCCGCGGCGGCGCTGGGCACGGTCCTGGCGGCACCACGACTGGGTCGGCTGGCCGATCGGGTAGGGCACTGGCGGGTGCTGACCGGCGGTTTAGTCGTTAGCGGGCTGCTGCTGATACCCCAGGCATTTATCACGGCGGCCTGGCAACTGGTGCTGCTGCGTTTTCTGATGGGGATGGCGCTGGGCGGGTTGATGCCGTGCATCACGGCGATCATTCGTCATAACGTGCCGGGTTCACAGGTTGGGCGGATGCTGGGATATTCGACATCGGCACAATATATCGGCCAGGTCAGCGGCCCGCTGTTCGGTGGACTGGTGGGCGGTGCATTCGGGATGCGGCCGGTGTTTCTGGCAACCTGCGTGGTGATGCTGTTTTGCGCCTGGCTCAACTGGCGTGGCATGAAAAAGTAGTGCGATCAAAAAAGGCGGACCGGAGTCCGCCTTAGTTTATTCACAGCTGCGTGAATTACTTCTGGTCTGGCAGCGCGTAGGCAATCACATAATCGCCCAGCCTGGTACCAAACGAGCCGTGACCCCCTGCCGCGATGACAACGTACTGCTTGCCATCCACTTCATAGGTCATTGGTGTCGCCTGGCCGCCTGCTGGCAGACGTGCCTGCCATAACAGTTCGCCGGTATCAGTGCTGAAAGCACGCAGGTAGTTATCTGCGGTCGCACCAATGAAGAACACCTTACCTGCGGTGGTGATAGGACCACCCAGCATCGGCATACCCATTTTGAACGGCAGCGGAACCGGTGCGCTATCGCGAACGGTACCGATACGCTGTTTCCACACCACGTTGTTGGTCTTCAGATCCACCGCGGAGATGTAACCCCAGGCAGGCTGTTTGCATGGCAGACCAAACGGTGACAGGAACGGGTTCAGCTCGACGCCATACGGCACGCCATACTGAGGCTGAATACCGGTTTCAGTACCTGAACCACCTTCAGCGCCTTTCGGCGGCACAATCGGGTTGCCTGGGCCACGTGGAATCAGCTTAGAGACAAACGGCAGCGCCATTGGGTTAGCAATCGCGATCTGACGATGAGGATCGACTGCGATGCCGCCCCATTCGAACATACCGAGGTTACCCGGGAACACCAGCGTACCCTGCTCAGATGGCGGAGTGAACGGACCTTCATAGCGCAGGCGCTTGAAGATCACGCGGCACACCAGCTGGTCAAACATCGTCGCGCCCCACATATCCTTGTCCGTGAGATTCTGTTTCGGACGGAAGGTCAGCTCAGAGTAGGGCTGAGTGGCGGCAACGTGATCGCCTTTAGCAGCACCCTGTGGCACTGGCGTTTCCGGCGCAGGCACGACTGGCTTGCCGGTACGGCGATCCAGTACAAAGATGTTGCCGGTTTTCGCTGGCGCGTAGACAACCGGTACGGTGTTGCCATCTTTGTCGGTGATGTCAGCCAGCGTCGGCTGCGACGGCAGATCCATATCCCACAGATCGTGATGCACAGTCTGATAAGACCAGACCAGCTTACCGGTGGTGGCGTTCAGGGCCAGCACGCTGCTCGCATAACGCTCCTGCTCTGGTGTGCGGTTACCGCCCCAGATATCCGGGGTGCTCACGCCCATCGGCAGGTAAACGGTATCCAGTTTCGGATCGTAAACTGCCGGTGCCCATGAGTTCGGAGAGTTCATGGTGAAGGTGTGTTCATCAGCCGGAATGGCATTAGGATCTTTTGCGCCTGGATCAAATACCCACAGCAGTTTGCCGGTATTCACATCAAAGCCACGAATCACGCCTGACGGCTCGCGGGTTGAGTAGTTATCGGTAACCGCACCCGCCATCACGATGGTGGTGTTAGTAATCACCGGCGGTGAGGTCGGCTCATACTGACCCGCAGTGGTGACAGGCTGTTTGTGTTGCAGATCCAGCTCGCCGTTGACGCCAAATGCCGGGCAGCGTTCGCCGGTCTCTGCGTCCAGTGCAAACAGACGACCATCGTTGACCGGCAGATAGATACGACGTGAACACAGCGCAGGCTGAGTGTTCGCTGCATCGGCGGCTGCCGGCACTTCGTGGTAAGAAACACCGCGACAGGTCACGTGCTGGAAGGTCGGGTTGACCTTCATGCCCGGATCAAACTTCCACTTCTGCTTACCGGTGGCCGCATCCAGTGCAAACAGGATCTGGTGTGGCGAACAGAGGTAAAGCGTGTCGCGGATTTTAATTGGCGTGACTTCGTCGGTAATTTCACCCGGATCGTTAGGGGTTTTCATGTCGCCAGTCTGGAACTGCCAGGCAACCTGCAACTCTTTCACGTTCTGGTGATTAATCTGCTTCAGCGGAGAGAAACGGGTTCCCTGCTGATCGCGCGCATAAGCGGGCCAGTCAGCATCCGGGATGTTGCTCAGCGGCGCAGCCTGCGGGGCGTTGTCAGCGGTTTCTGGTACTGACCCGTTGATGACCTGCGGATCGTTGAATACCGCATAGGCCAGCACAATGGCACTGGCAATCAGCGCCACAGCCATGGTACCCAGCGCGGCTTTGCTGCCCGCATTGAAGCTGCGATAGACAAACGGCAGGATCAGCCAGACACCGAAGATCACCAGCACATCGGTGCGTGGTGCCAGTGCCCAGAAGTCGGTGCCCACTTCCCATACACCCCAGATCAGGGTGCCGATCAGCAGCAGCGCATAGAGAACCAGCGCAGTGCTTTTACGACGGGAAAGCAGATAAGCGGTGATAAGCATCACCACACCGCCAAAAACGTAATACCAGGAACCACCAATGGCGGCTAACCAGCCACCGCCAATCAGCATAAACGCGCCCGTCAGCACTGCGAACAGCACCGTCAGGAAACGAATTACGCCAAAAGATGAGGAGTTTTTCCCCATAATATCGACCTCGTTTCGTTGCCATAAAACACACGAAAACAACCAGATAGGCTGTTTCCAGTTATCAAGTACAAATGATTAGGGTGTTCTGAAGTATCTCTTCCGTTAAGACAGACGATCCCTTTGTGTTAAATGTTATAGCAAAATCAGATCGAGGTTTGATTTTTTTGGCTTAAACCGCTTAACAACTGGAATAAAACGACATTTTATGGGGGATTAAAGGACGTTAAGCGCACCGCCGTGTGCCCTTAACGCCGGAAGGCAGGATTTGTGAATCAGCAGCTAATAAGATCGCCGTCCGAGCGTTGCTGTTGCCAGCCGCTGATATTTATCTCAGCAAACTGCTCAGCGGTTAAGGGCGGCGTATGACTTCGTACGATTACCTCTGCCCCTTTTTCACGAAACGTCGCCATAAAAAAGGGAAAGGTAAACTTCTCATAATTATCATTAAAGAAAGATTCGGTTAAAACAATTCCTGAAAAAGGAAAAGATTCCAGCAGTCGCCAGTCTGCACCCGGCGGCGCAAAATCATAAAGCCAGAAATCAAATTTCTTTGTTAATTCAAGCAGTGACGTACTGTGTGCTGCCAGACTGGAATAATTAATTCCAATCCGGACACGCGCATTTTGTAAATGCGTATAGGCATCCGGAACCGCGATCATTCCCCGTAATCGAATATCTTCCACCGGCACAACCATTAATGCTGCTTCAGTAGCAATTTGATTGTGTAATGAAATAATGTTGTTTGTATTAAGTATATTGCCGCTATCCTGGTTTTGCTGAAGATAAGGCACGCTATAACAAATGCCAGTGACATTACGCTTAACGTGATGGATTGGTTCAGTAACATAGGGGTTATATAAACTGTTTTTCATTATCTCTATGAAATTCAATAGAAAGGATTTGTTGTTAATTAAGCATATAAAAAGTCGCATTTTTCTAAACGCGTGAATAAATATAGATCACATGCTTAATCCAAATCATCCTTTTGTTGCCTGAGAAAGTAAATAAACCTGTTAGCAAAGAAACGATAATTCCTTTGGCGTCTGATGATGTGCTGGAATATATTCAATAGTCGGGACCAATAGGCTGGTAATAATCATGAGGGGTCTGACGCGCCTCGGCCGGACAGGGACGCTGCTTATCGCACAGGGAGGCAGCGCTGGAGCCACAGGCCTTCTGCTCGCATCCGGTCTGCTATCGTGAAGCCGACAATCACCACACCAATAACACCGCGCAACGACGCGGGTTTCCTCACCTGATTTGGGATAAGACATGGGATTTATGGCATCGGCAGCGGAAGAGTCGCTGTGGCGACATCGGACATTTGTCGCCTTCTGGGTGGCGCGTACCTGCTCATCATTTGGTTTTCAGATGTTCTCGGTCGCAATCAGCTGGCAGATCTATGCGCTGACCAACAGCGCGATGGCGTTAGGGATGATTGGCTTAATGCAGTTTCTGCCGTCGGTGTTGCTGGCGCTGCCAGCGGGCCATCTGGCGGATCAATATGACCGGCGGCGGATCGTGCTGTTGGGTCAGCTGGTGGAATTTGCCGCACTGCTGGCATTAGTGGTGCTTACCTTATTCCATACCCCCGATAAGACCGCGTTGTGGGGGCTGGTGTTTATGATTGCAGTGGCGAAAGCGCTGGAGTGGCCTGCGATGTCTTCGATGCTGCCGTCGCTGGTGCCACCTTCGATTCTGGCGCGTGCGATGGCGATGAACTCCGTGGGCGGTCAGGCAGCGGTTATCGTCGGGCCGACGATTGGCGGGCTGCTTTATGTCGCCGGGCCGCATGTGGTGTATGGCGTTTCCGGGCTATTTTATCTGGTTTCGCTGACGCTGGTGAGTCTGCTGCGTTATGAGCGTCCGGTGCAGGCTCGTCTGCCGATGAATATGAAGAATCTGTTTGCCGGGATTCACTTTATCCGTGAGCGCAAAGATGTACTTGGGGTAATTTCGCTCGATCTGTTTGCGGTGCTTTTGGGCGGTGCAACGGCGCTGCTGCCGATTTTTGCCAAAGATATTCTGCATACCGGGCCCTGGGGGTTGGGGATGTTGCGCGGGGCGCCGTCGGTAGGAGCATTGCTGGTGGGCATCTGGCTGAGCCGCCACAAGCTGGAGAAGCATGTCGGGATGATTATGTTTGGCTCGGTGGCGGGCTTTGGCGTTGCGACGCTGGTGTTCGCGCTTTCCACGCAGTTATGGCTGTCGCTGGTGGCGCTCTGTGCGCTGGGTGGCTTTGATATGGTGAGTATGGTGATCCGGGGTGCGCTGGTGCAGCTGGATACGCCGGATACCATGCGCGGTCGGGTGAATGCGGTTAACGCGATTTTCATTAATACGTCGAATCAGCTGGGCGAGTTTGAGTCGGGGTTGCTGGCGGCCTGGATGGGTGCGGCACCGGCGGCGGCGATTGGCGGCATCGGTACGCTGGTGGTGGTGGCGCTGTGGATGAAGTTGTTTCCGCATCTGCGGCGGCGTCAGAAGCTGGAGAATGAGGTGGATCCGGTTTGAACAACCGAGGTTGGTGAGGCAGATGCGGTTGTAGAATTGAGTGCAGTCTCAGGGAGCCTATGCCTTGCGCAAAGACGCAAAAGCGCCATCCATTCGCTGTGAGTATGTAAGTTGCCTCTGACTGAAACGCAAACCGGACGAACGCAAAGCTCCGGAACGCCTTTCAAAACGTTCCTGATTTACACGAAAACGCGTTCCTTGCTATAACTTATCTCTCATCGGCAGGCCTGTGGCCTCCTCAGTCAGCTTAAGCGCTTATAGAGGGTACCGTTATGAATCAGACTCACTCCATTCCGGAAATTTATAATCCTGATGTGCCGTATTCAGTAAAGTGCGAGATCGTGGCGCAGCTGTGCCGGGCGCTGGCTTCCCATAAAAACATCCCGGTTAGCGCCCTGAGAAAATATCTTCTGGAAAAAACTCACGTTGATTTCGAAAATCTGGAGGATAACCCGGTAGGAATGCTGCTGCTGTATGAATACCTTCACTGCCAGCGCCCCTCGGTCTGCGCCCGGAATGAAAAAAACCTTCATTAAGCGCTGCCTTCAGCTTAATCAAATACGCCTTCGGAGAAGAGGGCTGGAGAAGGGGCGGTTGAGTTGTCGCTGGCAACGGTTTCCCGAGCCAGCTCAACCTCAATATTGTCACTGGCCCGAAGGCCAGTACAGGAAGTTACCAGTCATACTGCCATTAAAATCCTGGGGTCAGAGGGGGAGGCCGACCCGCAGGCTGGGGCCATCAGGCCCCGGTTTTTCCCAGGTTGGCGTCAAATGTTAGCCAGCTTTCACGCATGTCCACTACGCTGCGGGTTTTACGAGCCTCATCGATTTTAATTGCCGTGAGGCCCGCTTCCAGCGCGTCCACTACTGAAACTTTCAGCGGTGTTCCCTGTTTAATATGTTTAACGATCTCTTCAGCCATCAACGCATCTGCGCCGTAATGGCCATCATACGCATTGCCGCTGTAGGCGGTATCGACCTCTTTCTCGCCGCTGCGCGCGTTGTGTACGCGGAAGTAGTTGCGCACGAAGTCGCCTTCCGCCATGCCGTCGGTGCCCATGACACAGAAACGGCGGAACTCATCCGGCACATTCAGATTGGCGTGGAAGGCCAGCGTCGCGCCGCCTTCGTACTCAATCAGGGCAGTCTGGTAGTCGACAATATCGGCATCGCTGTCGAACACCGCATCGGTGCTCGACCAGCCGCTGGGCTTCACGTGATAAAGTTCTGAGTCAGCGGTGATAGCTCCCTGCGGCGCATGAGCGGGAGTAAAGGATTTCCGGCCACCAAAGCTGGCGACGCGGATCGGGCGCTCCTGCAACAGGCCCTGATAGAGATCGATGTCGTGACAGCATTTTTCCAGAATGTACGGGCCGGCATATTTCTCCAGACGGCGCCAGTCGCGCTGAAAGAATGCGCCGTGATAAGGCTTGATATGTTCTGTCGCCTCAATCGAGGTGATCTCACCCAACTGACCCGCATCGCGTGCCGCCAGCAAATCATGATAGAGCGGGGAATAGCGCAGTACCAGGCCGACCAGAATGCGCGCTTCGCCATACTGACGTACCAGCTTCGCCATCTCCATGGTCTGCTCTTCATTGATCACCACCGGCTTTTCTGTAAACACGGTGTAACCCGCCGCCAGCGCCTGACCCACATGCTCCAGATGCAGGAAGTTGGGTGAGCCAACCAGCACGACATCCATTCCGCCATGTTCCAGCAGAGCATCGATTGACGCAAAGGCCTGGCCGGGCGCGATACCAAAGCTGTGCAGATTAGGCAGTCCGGCGGGTGCCGGATCGTAATAACCCACTACCGAAAAGGCGTCGTCGGCTTTGCTGAACTCTTTGATCACGTGGGACAGTCGAAAGCCGAGACCGATAATGCCTACTTTCATGTTAAACCCCTGCTCCTGAAATCGCATGATGCATAGCCCGCCTGTGATCGGGCGCGCCTGTTGATAATCTGACCACCAACTTATTACGACAGAAAAACTAATGTCAATAACGCACTGCGCGTTTTGCGAGGGAGTTTTTGTTATCATGATGTAAAATAAGAAGAAAATTCAGATATGATTTTGCTATATTTATTTGTTATTGCGATTTAAGTTTTTTTATCCTATCGTTCGCTCATTATGGCTATAACCCTTAATCAGGGAAGGAAGCGCGTGCAACCACACTATCTTCTGGGCATTGATGGCGGCGGTACACAGTGTCGCGCGCGGTTAACCGACCTGCAGGGTCGCATCCTGGCTGAAGCCACCGGCGGGCCTGCCAACGTCTGGTCAGACTATGACGCGGCACTGACCTGCGTCGGGCAGCTGATCGAACGGGTATTGTCACAGGCGGGATTCGCCCCGGAGGCGCTGACGCAAACCGCGCTGGTGGCCGGATTAGCCGGTGCGAACGTCACCTCGGTACAGGCGCGGCTCGCCAGCTGGCAACCTGCCTGCGCGGCGTTACAGGTGGTCAGCGATGTGGAGATCGCCTGTGCGGGCGCCCATGGCGGCGCACCTGGCGCCGTCTTTATTATCGGCACCGGCAGTCAGGGAGCCGCGTGGGATGGCGAACAGTTTACGCTGCTTGGCGGCTGGGGCTTTGCCTTGTCTGACCAGGGATCGGGCGCTGAGCTGGGCCGTCGTGCGCTGCGGCTGGCGCTGCTGGCCCATGAAGCGATTATTACCCAGAGTGCACTTACCCGGCAGCTGATGGCGCAGTTCGACCACAGCCCGGAAACCATGCTGCTCTGGACGCGCTCAGCGACGCCTGCAGACTGGGCTCGCGTGGTGCCACAGATTTTTGCGGCCGCCGACGCGGGCGATGGTCATGCACAGGATCTGCTGCATCAGACCGCAGCCGATATCGGCCTGATGGTCCGCCGTCTGACTGCCCTGAGCAGCGGACCCGTGGCGCTGATGGGGGGACTGGCCACGCCGATTCAGCGCTGGCTGGATGACGATATTCAGGCCCGGCTGGTGACGCCGCAGGGCGATGCCCTGAGCGGGGCGCTGATACTGGCGCAGCAGCTGACGCCTGCCCGATTACCGATCTGAAGCTGGCTGAGCATCCTCAGCCGGATAACCCGAGGAATTTATGACCGCTCCCAACGTAACCGCGCGCATTCTGCGGTTGATTGTTGAAAATGCGCCGATCAGCCAGTCAGACCTGAAAGTTCGTAGCGGACTGAGCATGTCGACCGTGTCGCAGGCGACTAATCGCCTGCTGGCGCAGGAAATCGTGCAGGAGCTGGGGCTGCGTCGCGTGTCGATGGGGCGGCCAAAAACGTTGCTTGGGCTCAATCCCGATCGCGCCAGCGTGATTGGCATTCAGCTCAATGCGGAACGCAACCTGATCGTCATGACCGATCTCAGCGGCAATCTGCTGGGCGAACAGCAGATGCCGAAAGGCACGCTGACGCCGCGCCAGCTCGGCGATGCGCTGGCGAAATTCCTGCGCGGCGTTGAGGAGAAGCGGGTGGGCGCCATTGGCCTGGCCCTGTCGGGACTGGTCGATGCCGAAAACGGCTACTGTATCCGATCCAAAGTGCTCGACTGGGACAACGTCCCGATTGCGCGCCTGCTGGAAGAGCGTTTTTCGCTGCCGGTGTTTATCGAGAATGACGCCAACGCCATGGCAATGGCGGCGCTGGTGTTTGGTCAGCTCGGCAACGCGCAGTCGGCGGTGATCGCCACCTACGGCAAAGGGATCGGGGCGGGCATCATCCTGAATCGTCAGCTCTACCGCGGTCGTCACGGCAAGGCGGGGGAGATTGGCAACGGGCTGGTGGGCGACGGCTCACTGCGTCTGCTGGAAGATGTCGCCTCATCGCGCGCCATTCTGCAACGGCTTGCTGAGCAGGAACCGGTGGAAGGCCTCACGTTGCAGGCGCTGGATCAGCGGCCAACGCCCGAGGTGCTGGCGGTGCTGGAAGAGGCAGGACGCGAGCTGGGAATTTCACTGGCGAACCTGTCGGTGGCTTACGATCCGGATGTGGTTTATCTGGCGATGGAGCCGCACATGGCGTCACGCATTCTGCTCGATCACATCACCCAGAGCTTCCAGGCCTACCGGCTTAAACTGACGCCGCACATGACGCCGCTGCAGTTCCTGACTGAATCGAACCGCATGTGGGCGCTGGGCGCGGCGGGTTTTGCTGTCAACCGGCTGCTTGATCTGCTGGCGGCGCAGGCCGATGAAGAGCCGGTTACCTGAGTTATCCCTCGAATAAAAACGGGCGCCACGGCGCCCGTTTTTGTTTCCGCGCTTCCCTTAGCGCAGGCGCATCCCCTGATCATCAAACAGCAGGCAGTGTGCGGCAGAAAAGCCCAGTTCAACCTGGGTTCCCAGATCGCGCGTGGTTGCTTCACGCTCTTCCACCACCAGCATCTCTTCACGCCCGATATCCAGGTAGAGATAGTTGGTGTGGCCCAGCATTTCGCCATAGGCCAGCTCGCCGTGAAAGCGCAATGCCTCCGGCGTCTGCGCGGCAGGCTGGAAATGCTCGGGACGAATTCCCAGCGTCACGGTTTGCCCCTCGCGGCAGTCGGCGGCGATTTTCAGCACCAGCCCCTCAATCTTCAGTTCCGGCACCCGCAGCTGCACTTCACCCTTGCCCGTGGCGCTGATTTCCGCCCGCAGGAAGTTCATTTTTGGCGAGCCGATAAAGCCGGCGACAAACAGGTTATCCGGGTCGTGATAGAGCGTCAGCGGTGCGCCGACCTGCTCAATGCGGCCCTGACGCAGCACGACGATGCGGTCAGCCAGCGTCATCGCTTCCAGCTGATCGTGGGTGACATAAATCATGGTATTGCCGAGCGAGGCGTGCAGCCGCGCAATCTCAATCCGCATCTGCAAACGCAGCTCGGCATCGAGGTTAGAGAGCGGCTCATCGAACAGGAAGATACGCGGATGACGGATAATTGCCCGGCCAATCGCCACGCGCTGCCGTTGTCCGCCAGAGAGCGCGCGCGGCAGGCGGTCGAGCAGTTCGGTGAGATGCAGGCGGGCGGCCGTCCGGGCAATCGCCTCGTTGATCTCCGCTTTGGACTTTTTCATTACCTCAAGCGGATAGGCCAGGTTGCCGCGCACCGTCATGTTGGGGTAGAGCGCATAAGACTGAAACACCATAGCAATGCCGCGCTCGGTGGCGGGCTGCTGCGTCATGTCCTGCTCCTCAATCAGCAACTGACCGCTGCTGATCTCCTCCAGCCCGGCGATCATCCGCAGCAGTGTCGATTTGCCGCAGCCGGATGGCCCGACAAACACCACAAATTCGCCGCTGTTGATCGTCAGATCGATGCCATGAATGACATTAACGTGTTCATAAGACTTCTTCACATTCTGCAAGCGCAGGCTGGTCATCGGCTACCTCACTCAGAGTAACTGGCCCATGTAGATGGCATTGCTGCGCAGGATTGGGGTGAACCCCATGCGCTGATAAAAGGCACAGACCTGCTCATTCTGCAGGCTGACGCCAAGATGGACACCAGTGACACCGGCAGCGCGCAGCGCCGCCAGCTCATGCTCAATCATCCGGCGACCCCAGCCGCCTTTCTGTGCCGCCGGCAGCAGGTTGATATGCAGATGAGCGGGCCACTGCGTCACCAGCGTGTCAGCGGCCTGGTCAGGATGGCGTATTGCGTCGAGCACTTTGCTGTCGAGCGGCGCGCTGGCGCTGCGATCACGATATTTCTCCTGCAGCTGCGGCCACCATTCGGCCTGTAGCTGCGCTTCAAACGCGCGGGTATCGGGCGCGGCGACCACATAACCCTGCACCTCACCGTCCCGCTCCAGCACAAAAGCAAAGTCAGGCGCGAAACGCGCATAAGGCACAGCAAAACGCTGGCCGGGATAGTCAGGATCGGAATAGAGCGCGCGGGCATCGCCACCTGCATCGGCTGTTTCCAGGCAGATGCGGTAGAGCGCCGGGTAGTCCGCCGGGGTGGCCGGACGAATGACACCTTGATTCGCCATGGTGAATTCTCGTGAGTGAGTGAATCGGTCAGGGATTGAACAGATCCGCAGATAAAAGTTACGTTAATGAAAGTGGACTTAGTTTTCAAGATAGAATAATTACCTTATCTCACTAACACGGGCGCTTCGGCAATGTTTACCGGCATCGGGATGCACAACTGTGATCGCCAACACGCCCGGATCGTGGCGGCTGGCAGCAGATTCACGGCCAGTGAAAGGGGGAAAGTGTGAGCGTGATAGGATTTTCGTATGTTTTATCAGGACGTTATTTTGCAATGATTGCACTGGCATCTCCTGCTGCAGAAAAAGTAGCTGGCGACGCACCGCCACGGTTAATCGCGTAAATGCCAGCGCAGTGTGCTGAATTTCACGCCATGTCGCTGTTTATTTGCGCGTGCTCACAGCGTTGCAATTCCCCGCGCAGGCTGTTTGACTTTATTTTTTTATTAAAGTAAGTATGAGTGAGTGCGTTTGTGTGCGGCTGCAGCCTGCAGGATGTCAGGCGGTGAGATGAAAGGATGCCGATCCTGGTCTGAAGAAGGTGAGCATAATGTCTGTTTCCTCCGTTCGTTCGTTCCGAATTCGCAATGTGGGTCGGCTGCTGGCAGCGGGCCTGCTGGCGGGCAGCGTCTCGCATGCCGCCCACGCCGCCGTTACCCTGAATGAGTGGGATATCTACAACTACCCGGAGCAGACTGCCGCGGTAGATGAAGGGATTAAAGAGTTTTCCCAGCAGAATCCCGGCATTGTGATTAACCGCTCGGTTCACTCCTTTGAAGATACCCGTATTCCCCTGAAGCTGGCGCTGACCGCCGGTGATGGCCCGCAGATCGCTCAGGTCAACCAGGGCGGCGGTGATATGGGCTCGCTGGTTAAAGATAAGCTGCTGCTGCCACTCGACAGCTACGCCGCCAGCAACGGCTGGACCACACGCTTCCCGGACTCGATTCTGAAACGTAACCGCTGGTCAGACAGCGGCGAGTTTGGCAGCGGCAAACTCTATGGCGTCGCCAGCCTGGGCGAGATGGTCGGGCTCTATTACAACAAAGCGCTGCTGGATAAAGCGGGTATTGCCGTGCCGAAAACGCTGGCTGAACTGGAAAGCGCGATGGCGAAACTGAAGCAGCAGGGCACCGCGCCGATGATGCTCGGCCTGCTGGATGGCAACATGGGCCAGCAGCTGCTCAGCACCCTGTGGCAGGCGCAGATTGAGAGCCACGACCGCAAGACGCTGGATAATCTGATTTACGATGTGGGCGGCACCTTCAAAGACAGCAAGCTGGTCAATGCCGCCTCTATGATGAAGAGCTGGACCGACAAAGGGTACTTCTTCCCTGGCTTCCAGGGCATCGGTCACGACGATGCGGCGACGCTGTTCCAGAACGGCCAGGCTGCGTTCCTGGTCAGCGGCACCTGGTATCTCGGCCAGTTTAAAGACAACAAAGATATTCACTTTGCCGCGATGCCTGCCGGTGAAGGCGTGAAGCAACCGCTGATGGTGGGCGGTACCGATCTGGCGTTCTCCATCACCAGCACTGCCAAAGGCAAAGATCAGCAGGAAGGTGCGGCGAAGTTCATCAACTATATGGTCTCTGATGCCATGGCGAACCGCTGGCTGAAGGTGGGCTTCCTGCCTGCCAGCACCAATAAAGCGGCGAAAATGCCAGCGGACAATCCGCTGCTGGCCGAGGCGTATCAGGTCTGGCTGACACTCAATGATTACGACGGTTTAGGTCACTACGTGGACTGGGCGACACCCACCATGAACGCCGAGCTGAATCAGAACGTTCAACTGCTGCTGGCAGGCCGTCAGACACCCGATCAGATGGTAGTTAATTTTGATAACAACTATCAGCGTTACCTGAAAACACTGAAGCATTAAGCCGGAGGCCCGGCGAACAGCCGGGCCTGAGCCTCGTTCTGAACCACGAGTAGAGTTATGTTGAATTTAAGTGGCTGGCGTAATTTTCTCTATGTTCTGCCTGCGGTGCTGGTCTATGCGGTGTTTCTGCTGTTCCCGCTACTGGCCTCGCTGGGCATCAGTTTTACCGAATGGGACGGCACCTCGCTGCCGGTGTTTAGCGGCGTCAGCAACTATCTGCGGATGTTCAGCGATCCGGTGTTCTGGATTGCACTGGGCAATAACGCCATCCTGATGCTGTTCTATACCCTGTTGCCGATTGGCGTCGGCCTGCTGCTCTGCAGCTTTCTGTATGACACGCGCAACAACAGCGAACGCAGCGTGCTGCGCATTCTCTTTTTCCTGCCCTACATCATGCCGATGGCGGTGCTGGGCGTGGTGTGGCGCTGGCTCTATAACCCGGCGTTTGGTCCGATCGACCAGATATTACGCGCAATAGGATTGCCCCAGCTGGCACTCTCCTGGCTGGGTGATTTTACCTGGGCGCTGCCCGCCGTGGGTCTGGTCGCCACCTGGTACTTCTTCGGCTTCTGTCTGGTTCTGTTTATGGCGGGCCTGCAGCGCATGGATCCCTCACTGCTGGAAGCGGCCGATCTCGATGGCTCGTCGCGTCGCCAGAAGTTTATGCGCATTACGCTGCCAGGCCTGCGACCCGAGCTGCGGATTGCCCTGCTGCTGACGGTGATCGCCAGCCTGAAAGCCTTTGACCTGGTCTATGTGATGACGCAGGGCGGCCCGGGCACCTCCACCATGGTGACCAACATCTTTATGTATAAGCAGGGCTTTGATCTGCACTACTTTGGCTACGCCTCGTCGGTGGCGGTGTTCAGCATGGTCATTGTTTTAGGGATTAACTATCTGATCCATCTGGCCTTAAAGGAGCGTTACTGATGCGAAGCACGCCGGTGATTTCACGCGCGCTGATCTGGATCGTGGCGCTGATGACGATTCTGCCGTTCCTGATGGCGCTGATGACGTCGTTCAAAACCCAGATGGAGCTGTTTCAGGGGGTCTTCACGCTGCCCGCCTCGCTGAATTTCAAAAACTACCTGACCGCGTGGCAACAGGGACACTTCAACGTCTACTTCCTCAACTCAGTGCTGGTGGTGATTCCGGTGGTGCTGTTCAGCGTGCTGCTGGGCATTCTGGCCGGGTTCGGTTTCGCGTGGCTGAAAATCCCTGGTAAAAAAGTCATCGGAGCGATGCTGGCGCTGGGGATGGTGTTGCCGAGTGAAGCCTTTATCATTCCGCTCTATCACGAGCTGCGCTGGATGGGGCTGACCAACACCTATCTGGCGCTGATCCTGCCGCAAATCGCCCTGTCGCTGCCCTTTACCACGCTGATGATCGCCAGTGCTTTCCAGCAGGTGCCGAAAGAACTGGTGGAAGCGGCGGTAATGGATGGGGCATCGCGGGTCAAAATTCTGTGGGGCATTCTGGTGCCCGCTATCTGGCCGACCCTCTCAACGCTGGGGCTGCTGCTGTTTATCTGGACCTGGAATGAGTTCCTGATCCCGCTGATTCTGGTCAACAAGGATGAGTTACGCACACTGCCAATTGGCATGATGTTTTTCCAGAACAAAAACACCATCGACATTCCGGTGCTGATGGCGGGCGCGATGATTGTGATTATGCCGCTGATCGTGGTGTTCCTGATTTTCCAGCGCAAGTTCATCAGCGGCGTCACCGAAGGGGCCGTGAAGTAATCTGTGATAGCCCGCACGAAACGGCGCACTGGCGGCCAGACAAAGGTTTGCCGCGTCGTATCGTGCTGCAATTCCTCCTCCTCAATCCTGCGGGAGACGCATGATGCACCTTTCCCTTGCTGATTTTCACCCTGTCGCCGATGGCGAAACCCCGGACACGGCCGTGCTGCAACGCGCTATGGATCAGATTGCGGCGGCGGGCGGTGGCCGTCTGACCCTGCCTGCCGGGCGTTATCGCAGCGGCTGCCTGAATCTGCCCTCTGATTTTGAACTCCATCTTGAAGCGGGCGCGGTGCTGATCGCCAGTCAGCGGCTGGCTGATTACCAGGCGGTACAGGCGCTGAGCTGTGCTGAGAAGTCCCACAATGTGCTGCTCTATGCGCTGGGCCAGCGCAATATCACCATCAGCGGCACCGGCCGTATAGACGGTGACGGTGAAGCCTGGTTTGCCGCTGAGCGTGACGAGCAGGGCTATCGCCTGCCGCGTACGGACCGGCCGCGGATCATTGTGTTTGAAGATTGTGAGCAGGTAACGCTGACCGCTTTTACCATCGTGCAGGCGCCGATGTGGACGGTGCATCTGGTGAGCTGTCGCCATGTGCATATCGACCACCTCACCATCGACAATGCCATGACCATGCCGAATACCGATGCGCTCGATATCGACAGCTGCGAAGCGGTGTTTGTCAGCAACAGCTATCTCAGTGCCGCCGATGATGCCATCTGCATCAAAACCACCCATAAACCGGCCGCGCTGCGGCGTCCGGCGCGGCAGATTATGATCACCAACTGCCTGCTGCGTAGCTACAGCTGCGCCTTTAAAATCGGCACTGAAACCTGGGATGATGTGGAAGATGTCACGGTGACCGGCTGCACCATTTTTGATTCCAACCGTGGCATCGGCATTCTGTCGCGTGACGGTGGCGCGATGCGGCGTCTGCTGTTCAGTAATCTGACTTTTGCCTGTCACCATGCGCCGCCCTGTCACTGGGGAAAAGCCGATCCGCTGCATATTTCGGTGCGCAGTCGCGATCCCGCCATTACGCCAGGCATCGTAGAGCAGGTGCAGTTCAGTAACGTTACGGGCGTGGCGGAAGGGGCGATTAACCTGCATGCGGCAGAACCGGGCTGGATACGCGATGTGGTCATCAGCCAGCTGCAGATGCGGCAGACCGTGGCACCGGTTGCACAGGGACACTATGACGTACGGCCGCCCTGTAACCCGGACTCCCCGACCGGCATGGGGCTGGATAACGCCTACAAACTTGACCCGAAAACCGGAGAAGCTTTTGGCGTAGAGCGCTATCCCGGCGGGCTGCCGGGCCTGTTCGCACGCGGGGTGGAGAACCTGCAACTGCACAGCCTGGCGATAATACGGCCGGAACCGTTACCGCCAGGCTGGCACCCCGAGTGCGTGGTGCAGTTGCCGGACTAAATCACAGCGCGGCGGCGATGGCCATACCGAGCTGTTCGGTGCTGGCGCTGCCGCCGAGATCGCGCGTCAGGTGCTCACCCGCTGCCAGCGTGCGTTCAATCGCGTCTAACACCGCATCACCTGCCGCTTTGTAGCCGAGGTGCTCCAGCATCATCGCGCCACACCAGATCTGTCCGATGGGATTGGCGACACCTTTACCGGCGATATCGGGCGCAGAACCGTGAACCGGTTCAAACAGGCTGGGGAACAGGCCTTCCGGGTTGATATTGGCCGAAGGGGCGATGCCGATAGTGCCGGTACAGGCCGGGCCGAGATCGGAGAGGATATCGCCAAACAGATTGCTGGCGACCACCACATCAAACCAGTCCGGATGCAGCACGAAGTTAGCGGTGAGAATATCGATGTGATACTTATCGACGCGAACATCGGGGAACTGACCGGCCATGGCTTCAACGCGGCTATCCCAGTAGGGCATGGTGATGGCAATGCCGTTCGATTTGGTGGCGGAGGTCAGGTGTTTCTTCGGCCGACTCTGCGCCAGCTGATAGGCAAACTTCAGGATGCGATCGACGCCGGTGCGCGTCATCACCGTCTCCTGAATCACCACTTCACGTTCGGTGCCGGGGAACATGGTGCCGCCGACGCTGGAGTATTCACCCTCAGTGTTTTCGCGTACCACATAGAAGTCGATATCGCCGGGCTGACGGTTCGCCAGCGGCGCTTTGACGCCTGGCATCAGTCGCACCGGACGCAGATTCACATATTGATCGAACTCCCGGCGGAACTGCAGCAGCGAGCCCCACAGTGAAACGTGGTCGGGCACCACATCGGGCCAGCCGACTGCGCCAAAATAGATCGCATCAAAGGCTTTCAGCTGTGGAAACCAGTCGTCAGGCAACATTTTGCCATGCTGCTGCCAGTAGTCGGCACTGGCGTAATCGAACCACTCCCAGCGCAGCGGAATGTTAAATTTCTCTGCGGCCGCATTCATTACACGGACGCCTTCCGGCATCACTTCTTTGCCGATGCCGTCGCCAGGGATCACGGCAACAGAGTGAATTTTGTCAGTCACAGGGTACCTTTCCGGTTGATGTTCGAATTGTGTACGCAGTATAACTGTCGCTTACGGGGAAATAATGAGCCTGAAAGGCAATCCAGTGTTGAATAAAAGTAGAGAATCCCGCACCTCCACCGATGATTTAGCCTTCTTTGTTCGCCTGGCTGCGCTGGATAGCCTGACTGCGGCGGCGCGCGAACTGGGACTGTCGCTGGCGGCGGTCAGCAAACGTCTGAGCCAGCTGGAACAGCGGCTTGGTGTGCAACTCCTGCGCCGCACCACGCGACGACTGGAGCTGACGCCGGAAGGGCGCCGCTATCTGGCGGGCGCGCGTCCGTTGCTGGATCAGCTGGCGGCGCTGGAAGAGGCGGTCAGCGGCGAGACCGCCCAGCTGCGCGGCACACTTAACATCAACGCCTCATTTGGCTTTGGCCGTCGGCATATTGCGCCCTGCGTCTCGGCTTTTGCCGCGCTGCACCCGGAACTCTCGCTGTCGCTGCAGCTCAGCAGCCAGCCACTTAATTTTCTTGATGCCCACATGGATATTGATATCCGCGTCGGGGAACCGCCCGACTCACGGCTGGTGGCGCGCAAACTGCGTACCAATCCGCGCATTCTCTGCTGCTCACCCGCCTATGCCGCCCGGCACGGTCTGCCGGAGACAGTGCGCGATCTGGCACAACACAACTGCATTTTACTGCGCCAGCACGACAGCGATTTTACCCTGTGGCGACTGACCAGCGGCGAACAGAGCATCAATCAGAAAGTGCGCGGCAGTCTGATCACCAACGATGGCGAAGTGGCGATGCGGCTGGCGATGGATGGGCATGGCATCTTGCTGCGTTCCTGGTGGGATGCGCAGCACAGTCTGGCGACGGGCGAACTGCTGCCGGTGTTACCCGACTGGCAGGCACCGGATGGCGATATTTTTGCGGTCTGGCAGGCGCAGCGTCAGCTTCCGGCGCGTATTACCGCATTTGTGGGGTTTCTGCAGAGCAATCTGCAATCGGTTGATTAGCCAGGCTTTTAAAGGCAGTTTCTGGCGCGGCCAGACGCCTGCGGACAATAAACATACCGCATTAAGCTGATTCGGTTGCGTCATCATGCCGCTGCGTTTACAGCGTTTTAGCGGCTGCGTATGATTCTTATTCTTTTTATTTCCTGCCTGTCCTCTGCGTTGTGGCCAGCCGGGAGCAGCAGGCAGATAGGGGAGTTAAGTATGAAAGCGTTGTTCAGTCCGCGTACAGCGGCACTTACACTGGCGATGGTGACCACCTTCAGCCTGACGGCGTGCCAGATGCCGGCGAAAAAAGTGGATGCCAGCGCGCCGGTGGTGATGCAGCCCTCCAGTCCCGATAACCTGATTCAGCGCGAGCTGGGTGAAGGTTTGTATGAGATGGCCTATCTGCCAGCAAAAAATGCCCTCTATGTCGCCAGCGCGCAGGGATTTAAAGATATCAGCGGCGGCATGATCTACCGTCTTGATGCTTCCACGCTGCAGAGCACCGGCGCGGGACACTTCGACCTGAAAAACTTTGGTCTGATCAGTGCGCCTGACGGCAGCGCACTCTACGCCACCAACACGCTGGATGGCGGTATCTCTAAAATCGATCCTGATAACGGTAAGGTGCTGAAGCGCCTGATGTTTGACGAGAAAAACGAGAAAGGCATGCCCTATGGCACGCGTGAAATCTTTCTGCATGACGGGCTGCTCTATGTCGGCGGCGTGGGTGATCCGGGCGTGATCTGGGTGGTTGATGCCAAAACCCTGACGCTGAAAACCCGGATAAAAAATGCCGGGAAGTGGGTCACAGGCATCATCTTCTCGCCGGTCAGCGACCGGATTTATGCGGCGAACGGCAGCGGAGAAATCCTGGTGATCAATCCGCGCAATAACAAAATCGAGCAGCGCCTGACGGCGGGTGACGGGCAGGAGTATCTGTTCCTGAATATGGCCGAGGATCCGGCAACCGGTCGCCTGTTTGTTACGGATAATTCAAAAGCGAAAAATACGCTGGTGTTTGATGAGCGCAGCGGCAAGGTCATTAAGCGTCTGAATCCGGGCGACTCACTGGGGATTAAGTTTAATGGCAAGCGCAATGAGATTTATATCAGCCAGCGCGAATCGAAGAAGGTGCTGCAGCTGGATGGCACCACCTATGAGGTGAAAAACAGCTGGTCATTTGATAGCCACCCCAACAGTCTGCTGGTCTCACCGGACGGGCAGACCCTGTTCGTCACCCTGAAGCAGGGCTTCAATGACGATCACAGCAGTCAGGGGCTGGATGGCGTGGCGCGTATCACACTGCAATAAAAAAAGGCGGCATCGCTGCCGCCTGAATCTTTACTTAGCCACACCTTCTACCAGCACCACGCGATAGTTCGCGCCTTTCAGACGGTGCGCTTTGGCAGCCTGATATTCCGGGCTGTCATACCAGGCATGTGCGGCTTCGCGGCTCGCGAATTCCAGAATCACCACGCCTTCCGCTTCCTGTCCTTCCAGCGTTTCCAGTTCGCCATAAAAGGCGAGAGGATTGATCTGATGATCGCCGCGAGCCTCGCCCGCTTTCTCGGCATAGATCGCCATTTCGTCCTGGTTCAGGGTGTTATCACGAATAAATACAACATATGCACTCACAGGTCTCTCCTTAAGCTTTTTTATCCTGGGTTTTGGTATCGAAGTCAGCGGCATCATGACGCTCGTGCAGCTGATCGGCCGGGTCGCCCATGACACGGTTGACCTTGCGGCCACGAATCACAGCAGGTCGCAGCGCGATCTCTTTCGCCCAGCGCACCACATTTTTATAGGACTGCACATCCAGGAATTCGGCACCGCCATACTGGTCATTCAGCACCATGTTGCCGTACCACGGCCAGGTGGCGATATCAGCGATGGTGTAGTCATCACCGGCCAGATAGCGGTTATCTGCCAGCTGACGATCCAGCACGTCGAGCTGACGCTTCGCTTCCAGCGTGAAGCGGTTAATGGCGTACTCAATTTTTTCTGGCGCGTAGTGATAGAAATGACCGAAACCACCGCCGAGGTAAGGCGCTGAGCCCTGTAACCAGAAGAGCCAGTTCAGGGTTTCGGTGCGGCCAGCGATATCTTTCGGCAGGAAGTAGCCATACTTCTCCGCAAGATAGAGCAGGATGTTGCCCGATTCAAATACCCGAATCGGCGGCGTTGCTGAGTGGTCGCTCAGCGCCGGGATTTTCGAGTTCGGGTTTACGTCGACAAAACCGCTGGAGAACTGATCGCCTTCGCCGATACGGATCAGCCAGGCATCATATTCCGCATCGTTGACGTTAAGCGCCAGCAGTTCTTCCAGCAGGATGGTCACTTTCTGGCCGTTAGGCGTGCCAAGCGAATAGAGCTGTAAAGGATGCTTGCCGACCGGCAACGCTTTTTCATGGGTGGGACCAGCGAACGGACGATTAGTTTTAGCGCCGTTGCCTTTGGCTTCAGGGTCCCAGGTCCAGACTTTTGCGGGCTGATATGCATTTTCCGACATAATGAAAGTTCGCCTTATGGTGTGGTATTGGTCTGGAGTGTAGCAGGTGCTGCGAAGGGGGTTTAACTCTGCTGGCTGCGCAAGGCCGTGCTGCAGGGGGCTGATGTCAGGCGGGCAGCGGCACAGGAGAAAAGTGAATAAAAGTGTGTCAGGCAGGTGGTTCGTTATCCTGAGCGGAGGTGGCCGTGCAGTCAGCAGCGACTGCACGGCAGGCAGGGTTACAGCAGTTCACGCTCAATCAGTTCGCGGGTTTCTACCGCCTGAACCTTTATCTTTTCCGGGTAGCCAAACAGAGACGCCGCGATGATCGGTTCACCGCCGACTTTATAACTGCGGGTAGCAAAGCCGGTGTCGCGCAGCGTTTTAAACAGGGTGTCGAAGTCCACTTCGCCTTCGCCCACGCCGACATGCTGGTGAATGGTGGCATCCACCCCTGGCGGGTTAACGATGTAGCGACAGTGTTTTGTATGGTTCATGGTGTCGGCGATCAGCATGTGTGACAGATCGTCACCGGCATACTCCAGCATCGGTTTCACATCACCTTTGCCTTTGTCATAAAAGAAAGTGTGTGGTGCGCTATAAATATACTTCACGTTATCGCTGCGAAACGACTTCACGATATCCACGGTTTCGTTGTTCTCTTCGCAGAAATCCCATGGATGCGCCTGGATTTCGACGCGGATGCCTTCACGTTCGATGATTGGCAGCAGCTCTTCCATGGAGCGATAGAACATCTCTTCACAGATTTCCGGCTCGTTAGGCGTGCCGGAGAGCTCGGTGTTGATCACCTGCACACCCATCTCAACCGCGATCTCGATCATCCGCTTCCAGTTCTTCACCGCCGCCTGACGACGCAGCTCATCCGGGCCGGACCAGCGATAGACCACGATAAACGAGGAGATCTCCAGCCCGGTGGCGTTTAACGCATTCTTATACTCGGTGATGATTTCACGGCTGGCTTTAGGATGTTTATAAAACGGGTTGATCTGCGGATGCGGCGACTGTTCGATATATTTGTATCCCCAGTCGGCCACCTGATGAACCATACGGGTGATGCCTAAATCTTTAATCACATCCACATCAAAAGCGATTTTCATCTTTCTGCTCCGGGCACATTAAGGTTGCTGTTCTTCATTGAAGGTCACGCCAATCTGCTGCCTGACGTTGTCCATCGTGGCCAGGGTGGTAATCGCCTGGTCAAGCGAATGGATGGGTGAATCGATCCGGTTCTGACCGATACACCAGGCGAAATGGTTAATTTCATGACAGAGCTGTTCATAGCGGCTGGCAGGCTCCTGCCACTGCAGGCGATGACGCCGATCGCTGGAGGTCAGGGTGAAGTTACCAGGCGCATAGAACTGGCCCGCCAGTTCCAGCGTGGCCTCGCGTCCGGCGATCACCGCGCCGCCTGGCGTGTTGCTGAACAGGGTGGTATTCAGCACCGAATGCATGCCGTGCTGATGGGTAAACAGCATCGACGTCTGACCGTTTACACGCCCAGCCGGGACGGGCTGGCCCCGGGCGACGATCGTGTCAGGCGCACCGCCGCCAACAAACACGCTAAGCGCCACCAGATAGCTGCCCAGATCCAGCATCGGGCCGCCCGCCAGATCGGCGTTGAAGATGCGATGGTCTGGTGTGAAAAACTCGCCATGATCGGCAATCAGGGTGTGAACATCGCCGAGCACGCCATCCTCCAGCAGCTGACGGATAACGTCATATTTCGGTGTGAAGTTGCACCACATCGCCTCCATACAGAGCAGGTTCGCGGCAGCGGCGGCCAGTTTAAGCTGTGTCGCCTGCTGAGCATTCAGCGCCAGCGGCTTTTCAATCAGCAGATGCTTTCCGGCGGCAATCGCGCGCAGACCATCGGGAAAATGGTGGTTGTGGGGCGTAGCGATATAGACCGCATCAACATCCTCCCGCGCCAGCAGCACGTCGATACTGCCCGTGGCATGGCTGATTGACCATTTGTCGGCAAAGGCCTGTGCTTTTGCCGGGTCACGCGCAGCCACCGCCGTGATCTGCTGGTGGGTATGCTTGCGCAGTGCATGGGCAAAATGGTCGGCGATCCAGCCCGGCCCGATAATGCCCCAGCGCAACTGTGGTACCTGGCTGGCCGCGGTCAGGCGTGGAACCGGAAGCGTTGAAGGGAACATAACTTTTCCTTTTATACGTGCAGGCAGGTGCTGCTCAGGGCTCCACTATAGAAAGCCCGCCGTCGTCGCTCTAACCTTTTAATGATGTGATCCCATCAACCCGATCGGCGCAGGATTTTTATCCGTTTTAGCAAATGGGCGTTTTAAAGAGAATGCAGAAAGAAATGAATGTTTCATTTTGCGAGGACGATCAAGATTAACGCTGACTTTCTATCAAATAAATGAGAGGAAATGGCTGTGCCGCGATAGAGTGTTGATGTCTCAGACAACAGAATATATAGGCGTAGCCGTCAGCCAGCGCTACAGAGAGCAGAAGCAGGGAGAAGGATGATGTCAAAAGTGACGATGACCGCTATTGCGCAGGCGGCGGGCGTGGGCGTGGCCACCGTGGATCGGGTGCTGAATGGACGCGCGCCGGTGCGCAGCGTGACCGAGCAGAAAGTGCTGGCTGCGGCCCGCGAGCTGGGCTATCACCTGACGCAGGCACACATCCGGACAACATCGCTGCTCGCTGCGGCAATAGTTCGCGTGAGCTTTATCCTGCTGCCTGCCCGTTATTCGTTTTATCAGCAACTCGGCGAGGTGCTGAAACAGCAGCTGAAGGCGCAGCAGCCACAGGGCAGCGAACCTGAATTCTGCTGGCATGATATTCATGAAGTGGAGGCGGTGGCGCACTCGCTGCGTCTGCTGGCACAGCGCAGTGATGTGATTGCGCTGGTGGCGCTGGATCATCCGCTGATTCGTCACGCGATTCAGGATGTGTCACGACTGGGCGTACGGGTTTACGCGCTCTTTTCTGATTTCTCGCCCTGTGAGCATGCGGGGTTTATCGGCATTGATAATCAGAAAGCGGGACGTACGGCGGCCTGGATGGCACAGCATCTGCTGCGTCAGCCGGGATGCGTTGGGGTGCTGCTGGGCGATCACCGCTTTACCTGCCAGGAGAGCAGCGAGATCAGTTTCCGCTCTTACCTGCGCGAGTCAGGCATCAGCCAGCGGGTACTGGAACCGTTAAAAACGCATGAGTCGGGTGAAGGAGGCTATCAGGCGACCCGGCAGTTGCTGGACACCCATGATGATCTGGTGATGATTTATGCGCCCTGCGGCGGCATAGAGGGCGTGGTGCAGGCGCTGCGTGACAGCGGACGCAGGCAGATCGATCTGCTGTGCCACGGTCCGCTGCCCGGCGATGAGCTGGCGCTGATTGATGGCACCATTACGCTGATGTTGCGCCATCGTATTGATGCCATGGCTGCGGCGGTGATCGCCACCTGCCTCAACAGCCGGATGGAACAGCGCGACCATTTTGCTCAGGTGACCGTACCCTTTGAAATCGTGACGCGTGAAAACCTGTAGAAAGAGCAGGTTAGCGGGTATTTGATAGAAAGCTATCATATAAAGAAATATTTAAACGCGATCTCTATCAAAAAATGAAACGTTCATTGTTGTCTGAGATGAAATTTTCATTTGATACTGCCAGCAGTTCTCACTGCACAGGCAGATATCATGACCTTTCACATTGCTAATGCGCCCTGTAGCTGGGGCGTCGACGATCCCGCTAATCCCTGGCTGCCGCCATGGCAGAAAGTCCTGACCGAGGCCGCTCAGGCTGGCTATCCCAGTATTGAACTCGGCCCCTGGGGCTATCTGCCAGCGGATGCAGCCGAACTGACCCGGCAGCTTAATGCGCATCAGCTTTCGCTGGTGGCGGGTACGATTTTTGATGATTTGGTCAGTGAAGCGCATTTCCCTGAACTGGTCACGCTCACCCACAACCTGTGCCGTACCCTGGCCAGCGTACCAACCGCCGCCAGAACGCCCGGCGCCAGCGCGCCTTATTTGGTGGTCATCGACTTCGGGAATCCGGAGCGGGCGAAATATGCCGGTCAGTCAGAAAAAGCGCCACGGCTCTCCGCTGACGACTGGCAGCGCATGATGCGACACATCACCATTCTGAGTGAGATTGCCTGGCAGGAGTATGGCGTGCGACCGGTGATCCATCCGCATGCGGGCGGCTGCATTGAGTTTGCCGATGAGCTTGCGCGGCTGGTCAGTGATATTCCGCATCAGGTGGCTGGTTTATGTCTGGATACCGGCCATCTCTATTACGCCGGGATGGATCCGGTCGCTTCACTGCAACAGTACTGGACCCGCATCGATTACCTCCACTTCAAAGACGTTAACCAGCGGGTCTGGCGAGACGCCCTCTCTCGCGGACTCGACTTTTTCACTGCCTGCGCGCAGGGGGTGATGTGTCCGCTGGGGCAGGGCGCAATTGACTATCCGGCGGTGCGCACGCTGCTGACTGAGCGTAACTATCAGGGCTGGATCACCATCGAACAGGAGCGTGATCCGCGCCATGCCGACACCAGTCTGCGGGATGTTAAAGCCAGCCTGGACTATCTCCGATCAACAGGATTCTGAGGACAACAGCATGATTAACGGTAAAAAAGCGGCTAATCGCTCGCTGCGCTGGGGCATGATCGGCGGCGGCGGCACCAGCCAGATTGGCTATATCCATCGCTCTGCAGCACAGCGTGACGGAAACTTTGTGCTGCTGGCGGGGGCGTTTGATATTGATGCCGCACGCGGGCGTGAGTTTGGTCAGGCGCTGGGTGTGGCACCGGACCGCTGTTATCCCGATTATGCCAGCCTGTTCGCCGGGGAAGCCGCGCGTGAAGATGGCATTGAGGCGGTGTCTGTCGCCACGCCTAATAATACTCATTTCGCCATTTGCCGCGCGGCGCTTAATGCCGGGCTGCATGTGGTGTGCGAGAAGCCCCTCTGTTTTACGGTCGAAGAGGCGGATGAGCTGGAGCAGCTGAGCCGGGAGAAGCAGAAGGTTGTTGGCGTCACCTACGGTTACGCCGGGCATCAGCTGGTTCATCAAGCCAGGGAAATGATCGCCGAAGGGGCTTTGGGTGAGATCCGCATCGTTAACATGCAGTTTGCCCACGGCTTCCATAATGAGGCGGTGGAGTTGCAGAGTGAAAGCACCCGCTGGCGGGTTGATCCGCGCTTTGTCGGCCCGAGTTACGTGTTAGGCGACCTGGCGACGCATCCGTTATTTATCGCAGAAACGATGTTGCCACAGCTGAAAGTGACGCGTCTGCTCTGTTCGCGTCAGAGCTTTGTCGCGTCGCGTGCGCCGCTGGAGGACAACGCCTTTGTGATGATGGAGTATGACAACGGCGCAGTCGGCACGTTATGGGCGTCGGCGGTGAATGCCGGATCGATGCACGGGCAGAAGATTCGGGTCGTCGGATCGAAAGCCAGTCTGGAATGGTGGGATGAGCAGCCGAACCAGTTGCGCTATGAAGTGCAGGGCGAGCCAGTGCGCATTCTGGAGCGCGGCATGGGCTATCTTAATCCGCGCGCGCTGGAAGAGGACCGCATTGGCGGAGGGCATACCGAGGGGTTATTTGAAGCCTGGTCCAATCTTTATCGTCGCTTCGCACTGGCGATGGATGCCACCGATCGCCGTGACACCGACTTCCTGCAGGATTTCTGGTATCCCGACGTGCATGCCGGATTAATGGGCGTGCGCTGGGTCGCGCAGTGCGTGAAATCGGCGGATGCCGGTGCAGTGTGGGTGGCGTGCTGAAGCAGAGGGCGAGCCACAGGATGTGGCGAGTGTATCGAACCTTCGATAACGGGTTCGTTCCACAAAAGCAAAAACCCGCCAGAGGCGGGTTCTTTAAATTTTGGTGCCCGAACCCGGAATCGAACCAGGGACACGGGGATTTTCAATCCCCTGCTCTACCGACTGAGCTATTCGGGCAACGGGGCGCATTAAACCGTAAAGGCCGCGGGTCGTCAACGGCTTTCACTAAAAAACCCCTGGAAACGTGACTGATTGCCTGATTTTCAGTCAAAGCGGGTAAAACCTCAGGCCAGCGCGCCATTTTTACGGCACAGCGCGATGCTGTAAACATCCTCCGCCAGCCGCTGTGCGGTGGCGACATCCTGCACATTGCGCTTCACCAGCAGCTTGCTGAGGCAGCCTTCAAGAATCAGCTCCATCTGATCGGCCACCATGCTGGGGTTGTCCAGCGCCTGCTCCACCAGAATGTCGTGGGTGAACTGCCATGAGCCGCGTTTCTGCTGTTCGGCTAGTTGATGGATGGGCTGATCGGGCTGCGGGTAGAAGCTGCAGGCGGCGATAAACAGGCAGCCTGGAAAGCGTCCTTTGCTGACCTGCTCACTCAGGACCTCATAGCGTGCCATCAGCTTCTGGTCGGGCGACAGCGATTCATCCAGCAGGATCTGGCGTCGCCAGGTATCAATCTGCTGCCCGTGATAGCGCAGCGCATCGTAGAGCAGGGCGTCACGATCGGGCCAGAACTGCTGAAGCTGGTCACGGGTTAATTCGGATCCCGCCAGGGTTTCCAATGAGAGGGTGGCGGCGAGGCCGTTCTGTTCAAGCACATTCAATGCATGCTCGAGTATCTGTTCACGCTGCAAGTGACTCTCCTCTGGTATGCAGGCCCGGTAATGCACCGGGCAATGACCTGACTCCAGTGTTGTTTACGGGGTAAGTTTCTGCAAATGCGCCCGGAAGTCGGCGGCATTGAGAAACCCGGTGATGCGCGATCCGGCGATTTCGCGGCCCTGCGCATCAAAGAACAAAATCGTCGGTAAGCCCAGCACCTGAAGGTGCTGCAACAGCGCGTTATCACTGGCGTTGTTGGCGGTGACGTTGGCCTGTAGCAGCTGTACCTGACTCAGGCTATCGCGCACGGCGCTGTCACTAAAGGTATATTTTTCAAACTCTTTGCAGGCGACGCACCAGTCAGCGTAGAGATCGACCATGGTGATGCGGCCACGGGCCTGCTGCAGCGCGCTATCGAGCTGCTGCGGCGTCTGGATAGTATGGAACGGCAGCGGTGCCACAGCCTGCTGCTGCGCCGGTCCGCCAAAGGCCCAGTCCTGCAACGGGCGTGCGCTGATCAGCGCAGCGGCCAGCATGATAATCTGCACTACGCGCCACTTACCACTGCTGGCGCGCAGGCTGACGCTGAACGCCCAGCCAAAGAACGCCACGCCGAGCAGGCTCCAGAGTCGCAATCCCCACGCATCGCCCAGCACCCGCTCCAGCAGGAAGACCGGCAGCGCCAGGATGACAAAACCAAAGCCCTCTTTAACGGTTTGCATCCACGGGCCGCTTTTTGGCAGCAGCCGGTTGCCAAACAGGGTCACGGCGATCAGCGGTAATCCCATTCCGACCGCATAGAGCCACAGCGTCCCGGCACCGGCCCACAGATTTCCGCTCTGCGCGATGTAAAGCAGAATGGCGCTGAGCGGGGCCGTGGTGCAGGGCGAGCAGATCAAACCCGCCAGTGCCCCCATAAGGAAGACGCCGGGCAGCGAGCCACCCTGCTGACGATTACTCCACAGGGTCAGGCGGGTTTGCAGGCTGGCGGGCAGTTGCAGCGTAAACAGGCCGAACATCGACAGCGCCAGCACGATAAACAGCAGTGAGAGCGTGAACAGCACATAAGGATGCTGCAACGCGGCCTGGAAGCGCAGGCCCGCTGCCGCGACGACGACTCCCAGCAGCGTGTAGGTCAGCGCCATCCCCTGCACATAGACCATCGCCAGCGCGAACAGCCGGCCCAGCGAATAGTGGCGCTGTCCGCCAAGGATAATGCCGGAGATCAGCGGATACATCGGCAGTACGCAGGGCGTAAACGCGACACCGATACCAATCAGTAGCGCCCAGAGCGGCGAGAAAGGCAGCGGGCTGGCGGGCGCGGGCTGAGCGCTGACCGGCGGCGGTGCGCTGCTGGCGGTTACCGCACTTACCGGAACGCTGCGCGTCTCTGGCGGATAACAGAATCCGGCGGCGGCACAGCCCTGATAAGTCACACTGAGCGTGGCGCCGCTGGCCGCCTGTTGCAGCGTCACCGGCAGCGTCAGATCCTGCGGATAGATTTCACTTTTGCCGAAGAATTCATCTTCATGCGGCTGACCAGCCGGCAGCGTTAACGGCGCGATGGTCGCGTTCTGCGGTGTGATGTGGATCTGCTGGCGATAGAGGTAATAACCCGATTTCACTTTCCAGTGCAGGTTGAGCTGCGCGCCCTGCTGGTCGAAGTCAAAAGTAAAGGCCTGATCAACCGGCACAAAGCGACTGGTCGTCGGATTTGAAAAGAGTGAAGCGTGCGCCTGCAGGCCGATAAACAGCGTCAGCAGAAGCGTAATTAAGCGAGAGATGCGTGCAGCCATGACAAGTATTCACTGTCTCCATATTGAACCGGCAGCGCCAGCAGTTCGGGCACATCGTAAGGGTGAGCGTCTTTGAGCAGATCACACAGCGCCTGCTGATGATCGCTGTCGCATTTCAGCAGCATCTGGACTTCGCTGCTCTGCTCCATTTTTCCCTGCCAGAGATACCAGGAGGTGGCGCCCGGCAGCAGTGTGACACAGGCCGCCAGCCTGGCTTCCAGCGCTAAGCCAGCAAGGTGCTCCGCCGTGGCCTGATCGGGCGTGGTGCAGAGGATAACGACAGCATTCATCCTGTAACTCCTGTTTTAAAGAGCGCCGATGATAGCACGCTCCATCCGTAACACGAGGAGTGCGCTTATAGCAGCAATCCGCCAAAAACGAAGCCAGAGAGCACCGACAGCGCAATGGCGATCACGCCGGGAATGATAAAGGCATGGTTAAACACATACTTGCCAATCCGGGTCGAACCCGTGTCATCCATCTCTACTGCGGCCAGCAGGGTCGGGTAGGTCGGCAGCACAAACAGCGCTGAAACCGCCGCGAAGGAAGCGATGGCAGTAAGCGGCGTAACGCCCAGCAGCAGCGCGGCGGGCATCAGCGCTTTGGTGGTCGCAGCCTGCGAGTAGAGCAGCATCGAGGCGAAGAACAGCACCAGCGCCAGCATCCACGGATAGGTTTTCAGCGTGTCGCCCGCCAGCATCTGAATCTCCGCCAGATGTGCCTTCACAAAGGTATCGCCCAGCCAGGCGACGCCCATCACGCAGATACAGGCGCTCATGCCGGACTTAAAGGTGCTGGCGCTGAGGATTTCGCTGGTGTCGAGTTTGCAGGTCAGGCTGATCAGCGTGGCGATGGTCAGCATAAACACCACAATCGCTTCATTGCGTGGCAGTGGCGGATTGACGATCAGCCCGACGCTGGCGCTGGTCGCGGTGGCATAAAGCACCACGGCCACAATGCCCGTCAGAAACAGCAGCACCGATTTTTTCGCGCCCGGTTTTGCCTGGTAGAGGCTGGCGCCGCGCAGCGTGACTTCGCCTTTGGCGAGACGCGCCTGATAAACCTCATCATCCTTTAGCTCACGGCCTAAGAAGTTAGTCACCAGAGCCGCCAGGAAGAGGCCCACCATGGTTGAGGGGATGGCAATCGCCAGCAGCGTGATATAGCTGACGCCGCGCGGCTCAAGCAAAGTGGCGAAGAAAACCACTGCGGCTGAAATGGGTGATGCGGTAATCGCGATCTGCGAAGCCACTACCGCAATCGACAGCGGCCGGGAAGGGCGAACGCCTTGCTCTTTCGCCACTTCGGCAATCACCGGTAATGTTGAGAACGCGGTATGTCCGGTACCGGCCAGTAGCGTCATCAGGTAGGTCACTAGTGGGGCCAGCAGCGTAACGTGGCGTGGATGGCGGCGCAGCAGGCGTTCCGCCAGGCTCACCAGATAATCCATGCCGCCTGCCACCTGCATGGCGGCTATCGCGGCGATCACCGCCATGATGATTTCAATCACATCGAACGGAATAGCACCGGGTGCCATGCCAAATCCCAGCGTCAGGATCAGCACGCCCATTCCGCCTGCGAACCCGATACCAATGCCGCCAAGACGTGCGCCCAACCAGATCGCCATCAAGACGATAAGCAGCTCAACCACAAACATGAATGACTCCTGAAAGATAAACCGGTAATAGCCGGGTGTGCTGTTTAACAAAAAAAAAGGCACACCGTGTTGATCGCGGTGTGCCTTTGGTTAACCAGCGTCGGTTAAACCTTACTGTTCGTTTTCATCAGTATAACGTTTGGCTTTATAAACCGGGTACATCAGGTTCTGCACCGAGAAGATATCGTCCAGCTCACTTTCCGTCAGCAGGCCGCGCTCCAGCACGACTTCACGTACGCTTTTACCGGTTTCCGCACAGATTTTACCGACGATGTCGCCGTTGTGGTGGCCGATGTAAGGGTTGAGGTAAGTCACGATACCAATCGAGTTGAAGACATAGGCTTCGCACACTGCGCGGTTGGCGGTAATGCCGTTGATGCACTTCTCCAGCAGGTTGTAGCAGGCGTTAGTCAGAATGCTGATCGACTCAAACAGCGCCTGGCCAATCACCGGCTCCATCACGTTGAGCTGCAGCTGGCCCGCTTCAGAGGCCATCGTCACGGTGATGTCGTTGCCAATCACTTTGAAGCAGACCTGGTTTACCACCTCCGGTACAACCGGATTGACCTTGGCGGGCATGATAGAGGAACCCGCCTGCAGCTCTGGCAGGTTGATTTCATTCAGGCCAGCACGCGGGCCAGAGGAGAGCAGGCGCAGGTCGTTACAGATTTTAGAGAGCTTCACCGCCAGACGTTTCAGCGATGAATGGACCATCACATAGGCGCCGCAGTCGGAGGTTGCTTCAATCAGATCTTCCGCTGGCACCACCGGCAGGTTGCTGACTTCCGCCAGACGCTGTACCGCCAGGTGCTGATAGCCTTCCGGCGTGTTGAGGCGGGTGCCGATGGCGGTCGCGCCCAGGTTCACTTCCAGCAGCAGTTCCGCGGTGCGCAGAATGCTTTTGGTCTCTTCGTTCAGCAGTACGCTGAAGGCGTGAAATTCCTGCCCGAGGGTCATCGGCACGGCATCCTGCAACTGGGTACGGCCCATTTTCAGGATGGTCTGGAACTCATCGGCTTTGTGCTGGAAGCCTTCGGCCAGCTGGCTGATGCCATCAAGCAGTTTCAGTAGCGAGCTGTAGACCGCGATGCGGAAACCGGTTGGGTAAGCGTCGTTGGTAGACTGGCATTTGTTCACATGATCGTTGGGGTTGAGGTACTGATATTCCCCTTTCTGGTGGCCCATCAGCTCCAGGCCGATGTTCGCCAGTACTTCATTGGTGTTCATGTTGACCGAGGTCCCGGCACCGCCCTGATAAACATCCACGGGGAACTGGTCCATACAGCGGCCGTTGTTGAGCACTTCGTCGCAGGCCTTAATGATGGTATCGGCAATGTTGCGCGGGATGGTCTGCAGCTCTTTGTTGGCCATCGCCGCCGCTTTTTTTACCATCACCATGCCGCGGACAAATTCAGGTATGTCGCTGATTTTGCTGTTGCTGATATAAAAATTCTCAATCGCACGCAGAGTATGAACGCCATAATAGGCATCCGCCGGAACTTCGCGCATACCTAACAGGTCTTCTTCGATACGAATGTTGTTCGCCATGATAACCTTCTTGTTGTTGCCGCTAACTATCACAAAGGATGTGTTTATTTTGTCGTGGTGTACCCGTGCCGACATATTATCCGTCTTCATAGGGGCGTGTGCGATCATATTCTGATGCATATGAAAAGCACGCATGCAGATCACTTAATGCTGCAGCCTGGTTAACGATATGTGAAGTTGGTTACAAAATTAACCCCGCAGGATAAATTTGACAGGATCGGTTGAAAATGGCGGCGCGGGTGCCCATCTCTTTTCTTATCATCCTCAGGATGAACGCTTTCTGCTGACCGGCACGCTGCCGTTCAGCCCCTACTTACAGGAGAGTACGGTGCGCTGGATACCGTTATTAGTCTTTTTCGTTCTGGCCTGGATTGAGATTTCCCTCTTCATTCAGGTTGCACACGTCATGGGCGTGCTGCTTACCATGCTGCTGGTGGTCTTCACCTCGTGCATCGGCGTCTCGCTGGTCAAAAATCAGGGCATGAAAAACTTTATGCTGATGCAGGAGAAGCTGGCACGTAATGAAAGCCCGGCCAATGAGATGATCAAAAGCGTGTCGCTGATCATCGCCGGTTTCCTGCTGCTGCTGCCTGGTTTCTTTACCGACCTGCTGGGCCTGCTGCTGCTGCTGCCACCGGTGCAGAAACATCTGACGCTGAAGCTGATGCCTCATCTGCGCGTCTGGCGGGGACCGGGAGCCGGTCCAGACAGCGGCTACACCATGGATGGCGAGTTCGAGCGTAAAGACAGCGATCGCCTTGAGCATCATGACGATCACAAGGATCGTTAACCGCAGCTGTCACCTCTGAAAGCGCAACCCTCGGGTTGCGTTTTTTATTTGCCCCATCATCTGTTCAAAAAGCCATCACTTATCACTCACAGGTAAAAAATTTGTTGTCCGCCCCCTTGAAAGTAGGTGATAGCGGCCCTATCTCTCTGGTCACGAGGCCGGAAGCCATGCAGCCCGGTGTTCAACCCCAAAACTGAATGATTGGACTTCTCAAAGGAGAGCTATCAAATGAAAATTCGTCCATTGCACGATCGCGTTATCGTCAAGCGTAAAGAAGTTGAAGCTAAATCAGCTGGCGGCATCGTGCTGACCGGTTCCGCAGCCGGTAAATCCACCCGTGGTGAAGTACTGGCTGTCGGCAATGGCCGCATCCTTGAGAGTGGCGACATTAAGCCGCTGGACGTGAAGGTTGGCGACATCGTGATCTTCAGCGAAGGTTACGGCGCGAAAACCGAGAAAATCGACAACGAAGAGGTGCTTATCATCTCTGAGAGCGACATTCTGGCCGTTGTTGAAGCGTAATTTTTACGCGTAATTCACTGAACGAAACGAATTTAAGGGATATTTAAAGATGGCAGCTAAAGACGTAAAATTCGGTAATGACGCACGCGTAAAAATGCTGCGTGGCGTGAACGTACTGGCAGATGCAGTAAAAGTTACCCTGGGTCCTAAAGGCCGTAACGTAGTCCTGGATAAATCTTTTGGTGCACCGACCATCACTAAAGATGGTGTTTCTGTGGCACGTGAAATCGAGCTGGAAGACAAGTTCGAGAACATGGGCGCGCAGATGGTGAAAGAAGTTGCCTCTAAAGCGAACGACGCTGCGGGCGACGGTACCACCACTGCAACCGTACTGGCACAGTCTATCATCACCGAAGGCCTGAAAGCGGTCGCAGCGGGTATGAACCCGATGGACCTGAAGCGCGGTATTGACCAGGCTGTTATCGCTGCGGTTGAGAAACTGAAAGCGCTGTCTGTTCCTTGCTCTGACTCTAAAGCGATTGCGCAGGTAGGTACTATCTCTGCTAACTCCGATGAAACCGTGGGCCAGTTGATTGCTCAGGCGATGGAGAAAGTGGGTAAAGAAGGCGTGATCACCGTTGAAGAAGGCACCGGCCTGCAGGATGAGCTGGATGTGGTTGAAGGTATGCAGTTTGATCGCGGCTACCTGTCACCTTACTTCATCAACAAGCCAGAAACCGGTGCGATTGAACTGGAATCACCGTTCATCCTGCTGGCTGACAAGAAAATCTCTAACATCCGTGAAATGCTGCCAGTGCTGGAAGCCGTTGCGAAAGCCGGCAAACCACTGCTGATCATCGCGGAAGATGTTGAAGGCGAAGCGCTGGCAACACTGGTGGTTAACACCATGCGCGGCATCGTGAAAGTGGCTGCGGTTAAAGCACCAGGCTTCGGCGACCGTCGTAAAGCTATGCTGCAGGATATCGCTATCCTGACCGGTGGTACCGTAATCTCTGAAGAGATCGGTATGGAACTGGAGAAAGCGGCTCTGGAAGATCTGGGCCAGGCAAAACGCGTTGTGATCAACAAAGACACCACCACCATCATCGACGGTGTGGGTGAAGAAGCGACAATTCAGGGCCGTGTAACCCAGATTCGTCAGCAGATCGAAGAAGCAACGTCTGACTACGACAAAGAAAAACTGCAGGAACGCGTAGCGAAACTGGCAGGCGGCGTAGCCGTTCTGAAAGTAGGCGCAGCAACTGAAGTTGAAATGAAAGAGAAGAAAGCCCGCGTTGAAGATGCGCTGCACGCAACCCGTGCTGCCGTTGAAGAAGGTGTGGTTGCTGGTGGTGGTGTGGCGCTGGTTCGCGTGGCAGCACAGCTGGTTGATCTGCGTGGTCAGAACGAAGATCAGAACGTCGGTATCAAAGTTGCGCTGCGCGCGATGGAATCTCCACTGCGTCAGATCGTTTCTAACGCCGGTGAAGAGCCATCTGTTGTCGCTAACAACGTGAAAGCGGGCGACGGTAACTACGGTTACAACGCGCAGACTGAAGAGTACGGCAACATGATCGACTTCGGTATCCTGGACCCAACCAAAGTGACCCGTTCTGCTCTGCAGTACGCGGCCTCTGTTGCGGGTCTGATGATCACAACTGAATGTATGGTCACTGACCTGCCAAAAGGCGACGCACCTGATTTAGGCGGCGGCGCTGGCGGTATGGGTGGCATGGGCGGTATGGGCGGCATGATGTAATTGCCGTTGACTGCTTAAGTCATCAAAGAACCCCCGATCGGAAACGGTCGGGGGTTTTTCTTTTTCAGCGTCTGAATGCTGGCAGCAGCAGGAAAAACCCATTAACTTTTTTTATGTTCTGCATCATGGTTTAGTCAGGGCGGGATGCTCTAACGTGGATCCCGGCGCAAAATAGCGCGCTCTGAAAGGGATAAACAACAGATTAAGGAAAATTAAAATGCAAGATAAATGGGAATTTTATAAGGACGAAGCACACAAGTGGCGCTGGAGAAGAACGGCGCCCAACGGCAATATTACCGGCGCCGCCAGTCAGGGCTACGTTAACAAAGCCGATTGCATCGAAAATGCACGACGTAATGGCTACACCGGTTAAGGGCATCACGCTCTGACATCACCCCCGATCGGAAACGGTCGGGGGTTTTTCTTTTGGGTGGGAAAATAGTATAAGTAAGGCGCAATCGTTCGTCTTTCCTCTTGATATGTCACGCTGTCTGCGGCTGCGCCGACTGATCGACTGGCTTCATTTTATTCACCAGCATCGGCACGCTTGCCAGCCTGCAAGCGGCGTGAAATATTGAGACGATATAACGGGATAAGGGCAATGAATGTGCAGAAAGAAAAATCCTTTTTCTGCTACGCTGCCACCCGACTCTGATGATAATAAATGGGGATTACAATGCGGATTAACCTCTTGCTCGGACTGACGGCTGGCGCGTTATTGCTGGCGGGCTGCAGCAGCTCTACGCAACTCTCTTCAGCAGGACAGCGCGTGACGTTCACCGATCAGCAGCCTGGCAATACCTGTCAGCTTCTGGGCAATATTACCGGCTCTCAGAGCAACTGGCTGAGCGGTGCAGGCGGCGAAACCAGCGCACTGCGTGGCGCAGCAAACGACCTGCGCAATCGCGCAGCGGAGATGGGCGGTAACGTGATTTATGGAGCAACCAGTCCGACGCAGAACCTGTTGTCCGCGTTCGCGCCACTCGACAGCAAAATGACCGGCCAGGTCTACAAGTGCCCATAATGTGAATCAGGCAGTCTGCCAAATTGAACCGGCCAGCCTTTTGCTGGCCGTTTTTATTCCTGACGTAACTGTAAATCTAACGGTGTTTTACTTGGCTCTCCGCCAATTTCACGCGCCAGCTTTGGCACCAGATAGCCGGAGACCTGTGACAGTAATGCACGCACCAGCTGGCGGGCCTCGTCATCTGACACAAAGAAATGCGCCGCACCCTGTACCTTATCCAGCACGTGCAGATAGTAGGGCAGAATGCCGGCATCAAATAGCGCATTGCTCAGGGTGGCCAGCGTCTGCGCATTATCGTTGATGCCACGCAACAGGACGCTCTGATTCAGCAGGGTGACACCGGCACGCTTCAGGCTGCTCATCGCCTCACGCAGCTCATCATCAATCTCCTGCGCATGGTTGATGTGCGTCACCATCACCACCTGCAGATGCGTCTCGCTGAGCATCTGACAGAGCTGATCGGTAATGCGCGCCGGTATCACCACCGGTAAACGGCTGTGGATGCGCAGACGTTTCAGATGCGGGATCTGTTCCAGCGCGGCGATAAGCCAGGCGAGCTCATGATCTTTCGCCATCAGCGGATCGCCGCCGGAGAAAATGATCTCATCCAGCTCGGGATGATCGGCGATATAGTCCAGTGCAGCCTGCCAGCTACGCTTGTTGCCGGGATTATCCTGATAGGGGAAATGACGGCGGAAACAGTAGCGACAGTTGACGGCGCAGCCGCCTTTTACCAACAATAAAGCCCGGTTTCGGTATTTATGCAGCAATCCAGGTACAACGTTGCTTTGTTCATCGAGCGGATCGGTGCTATAACCTGGCGCATCAGTGAATTCCTGGCGGCGGGTCAGTACCTGAAGCAGCAGCGGGTCGTGCGCATCGCCTTTTTTCATCCGGCGGATGAACGCATGCGGTACACGTAAGGCGAAAAGACGCCGCGCATCCGCACCTTCAGCCAGCTCAGTGTGCTGATCAAGGGCTAAAATCCGCAGTAATTCATCAGGTTCGGTGACAACATCCGCAAGTTGCTGCAACCAATCTTCTCTGGAAGGTGTTTTTAGGGTTACAATGTGTGCCATTTTTTTGGCTTAGTACCAGTGTCAATTTTCGTAGAGGGCCTTCATGGCGACTTATTCTAGCAACGATTTCCGTCCCGGTCTTAAAATCATGTTCGAAGGCGAGCCGTATGCCATCGAATCCAGTGAGTTCGTTAAACCGGGTAAAGGTCAGGCATTCGCGCGCGTTAAAATGCGTCGCCTGCTGACGGGTTCTCGCGTTGAGAAAACTTTTAAATCTACCGACTCCGCCGAAGGCGCTGACGTAGTAGATACCAACCTGAACTACCTGTACAACGACGGTGAGTTCTACCACTTCATGCATCCGGAAAGCTTTGAGCAGTTCCAGGTTGAAGAGAAGACGGTAAGCGATGCAGCGAAATGGCTGCAGGATAACGCTGAATGTATCGTTACGCTGTGGAACGGTCGTCCAATCGCCGTTCAGCCGCCGAACTTTATCGAAGCTGAAGTTATCGAAACCGATCCAGGCCTGAAAGGTGATACCGCAGGGACTGGCGGCAAGCCAGCTAAACTCTCTACCGGTGCCGTGGTGAAAGTGCCACTGTTCGTGCAAGAGGGCGAAGTGGTGAAAGTTGACACCCGCTCTGGCGAATACGTGTCACGCGTGAAATAAGATTCGCAGGCGCATCTTCTGGTGCGCCTTTTTCTTGTCTGAGAGAAAAAAATGATCAAGCTGGCAAAATTAATCGCGTTCGCGTTGCTGGTCTCCTCTGCGTTAAGCGCCTGCAACACATTCCACGGTTTTGGCGAAGATGTCTCTCACTTAGGTGGTGCCATTTCGCGTGCAGCAAAATGACCTTAACTGATTGTCCTTTTTAGAGTCTCGCCAGCAGCAACTGCCGGAAATCCGGCTATGCTTAAAGCGCTGTACTTTACATCCATCAAAAAGGACATTGTTATGTTAAAGAAAAGTATTGCTGCAATCTTCTCTGTACTGGTGCTCTCTTCCCTGCTCACAGCTTGTAATACAACGCGTGGCGTAGGTGAAGATGTCGAAGCGGGCGGCCAGGCGATTCAGAACAGCACGAAGTAACCTGTTATTCCAACCGGTACGAAATGCTTTTCGTACCGGCTTGTCAGATTCTGCACTATTTCTGTTTTACCCAGATTAACTCTTCAACCGGGAAACCATCCCGACGCGCCTGATCAACCAGTTTCTCTTTTACGCCCGGTTCCAGTTGTGGTGTGCGTGACAGTATCCAGAGATAGTGGCGATTCGGTCCACATACCAGCGCATAGCGGTAGTCAGGATCGAGAGCAATCACGTTATAGCCGCCATAGAAGGGGCCGAAGAAAGAGACTTTCAGAGAAGCCCGCGTGGGTTCACCGGTGAAGTAGGCTTTGCCGACGCTCTCCTGCCAGCGCTGCTTTTTGACGTTATAACCACGGTTGATTACCTTCAGGCCGCCATCTTCACGCGGGCTGTAGTTTGCCGTTACCTGTTCAAGTCCGCGCTCAAAAGGGTGGTTAAGGCGGGCAATCTCATACCACTGACCGAGATATCGCTGGCTGTCAAAGTTATCTACGACCGTGACGTTCTTTGGCGGCGTAGTGCTGCAGGCGACAGAGAGAAAAGCACTCAGGCTGGCAACAACTGTTTTCCATGGAGACATAGTGGGATTCCTTTGTGATTTAACCGCTTAAGTATAGAAGCCGAAACGCTGTTTTTGGCAGTACGGGCACGAGATTGTTTGCCGCAGGCATTGCAGGTAGACTTCCCCCCTAATTTGCATCAGGAGTCATCACCATGAGCGAAACGGCAAGCTGGCAACCAAGCGCATCCATCGCCAATTTGTTAAAACGCGCCGCTATTTTAGCAGAAGTGCGTCGTTTCTTTGCCGATCGCGGCGTGCTGGAAGTGGATACGCCGGCGATGAGCCAGGCCACCATTACCGATATCCATCTGGTGCCATTCCAGACGCGTTTTGTCGGGCCTGGCGCTGCGCAGGGGCGCGATCTCTGGCTGATGACCAGCCCGGAATATCATATGAAACGCCTGCTGGCGGCGGGCAGTGGCCCGATCTATCAGATGGCGCGCAGCTTCCGCAACGAAGAGGCGGGACGTCACCACAACCCGGAATTCACCATGCTGGAGTGGTACCGGCCGCATTATGATATGTACCGTCTGATGAACGAAGTCGACGATCTGATGCAGCAGGTGCTGGAGTGTGACAGCGCTGAGTCGCTCTCCTATCAGCAGGCGTTTATCCGTCATCTTGAGCTGGATCCGCTGTCAGCGGATAAAGCGCAGTTGCGTGAAGCGGCAGAGAAACTGGGTGAAGGCGAGCTGGCGCGTGCAGAAGAGGATCGCGATACCTTACTGATGCTGCTGTTTATGCTGGGTGTGGAACCGAAGATTGGTCAGGATAAACCCTGCTTCGTTTATCATTTCCCGGCCAGCCAGGCAGCCCTGGCGGAGATTAGCACCGAAGATCACCGCGTGGCCGAACGCTTTGAGGTCTATTACAAAGGCATTGAGCTGGCGAACGGTTTCCGCGAGCTGACCGACAGCCGTGAGCAGCGTCAGCGTTTTGAGCAGGATAACCGTCGCCGTGCGGCGCGCGGCCTGCCTGTGCATCCTATTGATACATATCTGCTGGATGCGCTGGCGCATGGCATGCCTGCCTGTTCCGGGGTCGCACTGGGTATCGATCGCCTGATCATGCTGGCGTTGAAAGCGGAGTCATTGAGCGATGTCATCGCGTTTCCGGTGGATCGCTGCTAATCGGTTAATCACAAACGATGGCGGATTAGAGGGGAAGGGTTGGCCCGGATGAAGAGCAAAGCGTCCGAGCCAGGATGGCGAGGCCGACCGCCATGGATGGCGGCCTTCTTTGCGATCAGCCGGGCCATCCCTGACCTGGCACAGGTTTCAGCTAACTGCTGCTGTCAGGAAACTCCTGAATGGTGACCGGCAGCGTCAGTTTCTGATCGTTTCGCAGTACCTGCACATCAATCACTGAACCCGGGCGAATTTCTGCAACCTGATCCATGGTCTCCTGCGCGGAGATGGCCGGCTTGCCATTAACGCTGAGCAGCACATCGTTGGCCTGAATCCCGGCTTTATCCGCTGGCCCATCTGGCGTGACCACGCTGACAATAATGCCCTGAACCCGATCCAGATTGCTCCCCTGTCCATGCAGCGGCGGCAGCTCACGCCCGGTAATGCCGATATAGCCGCGGATCACCCGACCATCACGAATCAGCTTATCCATGATCTTCGAGGCTAAAACGGTTGGAATGGCGAAACCAATCCCTTCCGGGGTTTCACCATCACTACTTTTATCGAAGGTCAGGGTGTTAATGCCCATCAGCTCGCCTAGCGAGTTAATCAGCGCGCCGCCGGAGTTACCCTGATTGATTGACGCATCGGTCTGCAGGAAGTTCTGTCGGCCTGATGAGCTTAAGCCAACCCGGCCCGTGGCGCTGATAATGCCCTGCGTGACCGTCTGACCGAGGTTATAGGGGTTGCCGATAGCCATCACCACATCCCCGATATGCGCCTGGCGATTTGGATTGATGGGGATAACGGGCAGGCCGGAGGCCGTGATCTTCAGTACCGCCAGATCGGTCATACCATCGGAACCCACCAGCGTCGCTTCAAAGAAGCGGCCATCCTGCAGCGCCACGATAATTTGATCGGCATTATTGATCACATGCTTATTGGTAAGGATGTAGCCTTTTGCATTCATGATCACCCCTGAACCCAGGGTCGTGATGCCACGATTGTTGTTGCCGTGGGCGCTACGATTGTAAACGTTCACAACGGCAGGCACGGCGCGGCGCACCCCTTGATTGAAGCTAAAGGGCGTTTCGTCTGTAATATTTTCGTGGTTATAGAGGGCGTCGCTGCCCATACGCAGTGCAGGCAGTGCTGCGAGCAAAATACCCGCCACAATCAGGCCCAGCACCACGGCACGCAAAAGTTTAAGAAACATGGTGTTAAATTACGCCAGGGGAGATCGCAGGGGAGAATAGCATGAGAGCGGCGGACACACACGTGCTTGTGTCCGCCGTAATGCGAGGTTTATCTCAACAACAGATAGATACTTTCATCGCCGCGCACCACATTCAGTGCCAGTACCGGCGGTTTCCCTTCCAGTATTTTACGCATTTCAGCAATGGTCTGAACCCGGTTGCGGTTAACGCCGATAATCACATCATCTTTCTGCAGACCAACCTGTTCAGCCGGTGTGCCTTTTTCGATGGTATCGACCTTCACGCCTTTATCACCGGTTTTAGTCTGTCCATCACTCAGGGTTGCGCCCTGAAGCGCGGGTGACATCAGCTGTGCGCTGGCGGTGCTCTGTGCGCTCTGCTCCAGCGTAACGGTAACCGTTAATGGCTTACCTTCACGCAGCAGGCCAAGCTTAACCTGTTCACCTGGCGGCGTGGTTCCCACTTTGACGCGCAACTCAGCGAAGCTGGTAATCGGCTTATCGTTGATCGACGTAATGATATCGCCTGATTTCACGCCCGCTTTCTGCGCGGCAGATTGCGGTAAGACTTCAGAGACAAAGGCGCCGCGCTGCGCATCGACATTGAATGCTTTAGCCATATCGGCTGTCATTTCAGTGCCTTTGATGCCGAGCTGACCGCGCTTCACTTCACCAAATTTAATCAGCTGCTGCGCGAGGTTCATCGCCATATCACTCGGGATAGCAAAGCCGATACCGATGTTACCGCCGCTGGAGGCGAGAATCGCGGTGTTGATACCGATCAGTTCGCCGTTAAGGTTGACCAGCGCACCGCCTGAGTTGCCACGGTTGATCGCGGCATCGGTCTGAATAAAGTTTTCCAGTCCTTCCAGGTTCAGGCCGCTGCGGCCCAGTGCGGAGATAATACCGGAGGTGGCCGTCTGTCCCAGCCCGAACGGGTTACCGATCGCCACCGCGAAATCACCCACTTTCAGCTGGTCAGAGTCCGCGACTTTCACCTGCGTGAGGTTTTTTGCGCCCTGAATCTGAATCAGCGCGATATCGGTCTGCTCATCATGGCCAATCAGTTTGGCTTCATATTCACTGCCGTCGCCAAGCTGTACGTTGATTTTATCCGCACCGTTGACCACGTGATTGTTGGTGAGCACGTAGCCTTTCGCGGCATCGATGATCACGCCAGACCCTAAACCTTCAAACGGCTGTGGCTGACTATTTCCGCCAGGCATCTGACCAAAAAAACGCTTCAGCGGTTCAGGAATATCCTGAGCCTGTGCACCCGAATCAGTGCCTTCCACATGCACACTGACCACGGCAGGTAACACTTTCTCCAGCATCGGTGCCAGACTCGGCAGCGGCTGGCCCGCAATTTGTGCTGGCAGCGTTGCCATCGCGTCTGGCGCGGCGGCAAGGCTCATCCCAATACTCAGGGCTAATGCGCTAAACAGGCGTGCTTGTTTTTTCATTGCTACAACGCTCTCGCTGCAAAAGGTGGGAGGAATTAATAAGTGTGACAGTCGTTTGCGGTCAGGGTTCGCAAAAACAGCGGGCGCAGACAGGCTGCGCCCCAAAAAGATTAGTCGCGGGCAGGGCGCTCGCCACGCAGTAAACCGGATGCGCCTTCAGAATAGTCGCGCGGCATCTGCACCGGCACCTGATCGTTGTCCGCTTCGGCTTCAGTCAGCTGATAGGCAAACGGATTTTTCTGGCCAGGCAGATTCGGCAGCAGGTCATTTGAGCCTTTTGCCATGTGCTGATAGAGCTGACGATAATCACGCGCCATGTTGTCCAGCAGCTCCGCGCTCTGCGCGAAGTGATTGGTCAGCTCTTCGCGATAATCCGCCAGCTCCGCTTTCGATTTTTCCAGCTCGTACTGCATGCTGCGCTGCTCACGCAGCTTTTTGTTGCCAAAACGCATGGCGACTGCGCCGACAATAATACCAACCACTAAACCAATTAGCCCGTATTCCCAGGTCATAATGACTCCCGTGTTATTTCCATTGTTCCGTAGGGCATTGCACCATTTCAATAATAGTCACTATACCCGTTAATCTTATGGATGTGGAACTCTGGAGCAGCATGGCTTAGTGTAGAACGGCCTTTTTTTCAGCAACCGTGGTATGAATCAGACACCATTCAGGGACTTTGAAACAACAATGCAAACCTCAACTCCGCTTTCACGCTATGAACAGGCGCTGTCGCAGGGCGAATTCAGGCCCGATGACGTACAACGTGAAGCGATTACCCGTTTAGACGCGCTGCAGCAGGCGCTGGTTGCCCGGCAACAATCCGCCGCGCCTGCCACATCCGGCCTGCTGGGTCGCCTGTCAAAATTGATCGGTAAAGAGAAAAACGAGACGCCACAACCGGTACGTGGACTCTATATGTGGGGCGGTGTCGGTCGCGGTAAGACCTGGGTCATGGATCTCTTTTTTCAGTCTATTCCTGGCGATCGCAAACTGCGTCTGCACTTCCACCGCTTTATGCTGCGGGTGCATGAAGAGCTGACGCAGCTTCAGGGGCAGAGCGATCCGTTACTGATTATTGCGGACAAATTCAAAGCAGAAACGGATATCCTCTGTTTTGATGAATTTTTTGTCTCCGATATCACCGATGCGATGCTGCTGGGCACGCTGATGGAAGCGCTGTTTGAACGCGGCATTGCGCTGGTGGCCACCTCGAACATTCCGCCTGATGATCTCTATCGTAATGGTCTGCAGCGCGCGCGCTTCCTGCCTGCCATCGAGCAGATCAAACGTCATTGTGATGTGATGAATGTGGATGCCGGTATCGACTACCGGTTACGCACGCTGACCTCCGCGCACCTGTGGAACTCTCCGCTGAACAAAGAGACGCACGCTGAAATGGCGCGGATGTTTAAAGCACTGTCGGGCAGCCAGCCTGAAGATGCGCCGGTTCTGGAAATTAATCACCGCCAGATGCCGACGCTGGGCGTCAGCGAGGGCGTGCTGGCGATTAATTTCACCACTCTGTGTGGCGAAGGGCGCAGCCAGCATGACTATATTGCGCTGTCGCGCCGTTTTCACAGTGTGCTGCTGTATGACGTGCCGGTGATGATCTACAAAACCGAAGATCAGGCACGGCGTTTCCTCGCACTGGTCGATGAGTTCTATGAACGGCATGTGAAGCTGGTGGTCGCGGCAGAAACGTCACTGACCGAGATTTATCAGGGCACGCGGCTGAAGTTTGAATACCAGCGCTGTTTATCCCGACTTCAGGAGATGCAGAGCGAAGAGTATCTGCGTTTACCGCACCTGCCGTGAGAATAATCGGGATAAATACCGAAATAGGGTTCGATTTTTGTAACCGACTTCTCTATAATCTTGCGACCCCACGTTACAGCAAAGGATTTTTTTCCCAAATCCTCTGTGTTCCAGTAACTCTATCCGAAGGGGTGGCTTGCTGGTCAAAATGGTCGTGTGAGCCTCATTCGTTTACTTAAGCGTTTGGGATTTCACCAACGTGTAACTTAATTTGGGTAAGCTTTTCGATGAAAACTTTTACAGCTAAACCAGAAACCGTCCAACGTGACTGGTTTGTAGTTGACGCAACGGGCAAAACTTTGGGTCGCCTGGCGACTGAACTGGCGCGCCGTCTGCGTGGTAAGCATAAAGCGGAATACACTCCGCACGTTGATACGGGTGATTACATCATCGTTCTGAACGCAGAAAAAGTTGCTGTAACCGGCAACAAGCGTACTGACAAGATCTACTATCACCACACTGGCCACATCGGTGGTATCAAACAGGCGACCTTTGAAGAGATGATTGCTCGCCGTCCTGAGCGTGTGATTGAGATCGCGGTTAAAGGCATGCTGCCGAAGGGCCCGCTGGGTCGTGCTATGTACCGTAAACTGAAAGTTTACGCAGGCAACGAGCACACCCATGCGGCACAGCAACCGCAAGTTCTTGACATTTAATCGGGATTAAAGGCAATGGCTGAAACTCAAAACTACGGCACTGGTCGCCGCAAAAGCTCTACCGCTCGCGTATTCATTAAGCCGGGTAGCGGTAACATCGTAATTAACCAACGTTCTCTGGAACAGTACTTCGGTCGCGAAACTGCCCGCATGGTAGTTCGTCAGCCGCTTGAGCTGCTGGACCTGGTTGGTAAATTCGATCTCTATGTCACTGTTAAAGGTGGCGGTATTTCTGGTCAGGCTGGTGCGATCCGTCACGGTATCACCCGCGCTCTGATGGAATACGACGAATCACTGCGTGGCGAGCTGCGTAAAGCTGGCTTCGTAACGCGTGATGCGCGTCAGGTTGAACGTAAGAAAGTCGGCCTGCGTAAAGCACGTCGTCGTCCTCAGTTCTCCAAGCGTTAATTGTTTGCAGCTCCGGCTGCGGCAATTGGCTCAAAAAACCCGCTTCGGCGGGTTTTTTATTTTCTGCCTTCCCATAAACTGTCCGCGAAAACCGTAACGCCGCGCTCAATTTACCTGCAAAGATTCATTCCACGCCCACAAGCAGCCTAAAATCTGGTAAACTCTGTGTCACTTTGCGCCCGCAGGCCGGTGCGTTATGCGCCTCCCCACTGTCGGGGCGTCAGTATCTGTGACGCAGCTAACCAGGTTGCGTGCGAGTTCGATAAGCAAGTGAGTCGCCGTGTGGTTGGCTATTCGCAGTATCTTTTTGTGAACAAACTTGGAGGTTTTCATGGCTGTCGCTGCCAACAAACGTTCGGTAATGACGCTGTTTTCTGGTCCTACTGACATTTTCAGCCATCAGGTACGTATCGTCCTGGCGGAGAAGGGTGTCAGCGTAGAGATCGAGCAGGTCGAAATGGATAACCTGCCGCAGGATCTGATTGACCTCAATCCGTATCGCACGGTACCGACGCTGGTAGATCGTGAGCTGACGCTGTATGAATCACGCATCATCATGGAATATTTAGATGAGCGCTTCCCGCATCCGCCACTGATGCCGGTTTATCCGGTTGCCCGTGGTGATAGCCGCCTGATGATGCACCGCATCGAGCAGGACTGGTATAGCCTGATGAGGAAAGTAGAGAATAGCAGCGGTCAGGAAGCGGAAGCGGCACGCAAGCAACTGCGTGAAGAGCTGCTGGCTATCGCGCCACTGTTTGGCCGTACGCCTTATTTCATGAGCGAAGAGTTCAGCCTGGTTGATTGCTATCTGGCTCCGCTGTTATGGCGTCTGCCGTCAATGGGTATCGATTTGATCGGCTCAGGTTCAAAAGAGCTGAAAGGTTACATGAATCGCGTATTTGAGCGTGACTCCTTCCTCGCTTCATTAACTGAAGCTGAACGTGAAATGCGGCTGCAAGCCCGGGCTTAACGTATGGAAATGTCGCAACTTACTGCACGTCGTCCCTATCTGCTGCGCGCCTTTTATGACTGGTTGCTCGACAACCAGCTGACGCCGCATCTGGTGGTCGACATAAATCTGCCGGGTGTGCAGGTGCCGCTGGAGTATGCGCGCGATGGTCAGATTGTCCTGAACATTGCGCCACGTGCTGTCGGTAACCTCGATCTGGCGAATGATCAGGTGTCGTTCAACGCCCGCTTTGGTGGCGTTCCTCGCCAGGTTAACGTGCCGATGGCGGCGATTCTGGCAATCTATGCGCGTGAAAATGGCGCCGGGACGATGTTTGAACCGGAACCGGCTTACGAGCTGGGCACGCATGAGGCGTCAGAGGGTCAGGAAGAGACTATGATGTCGGTGATTGATGGTGATCGTCCTGACGATGCCAGCGATGACGAGACACCGCCTGATGACGATCCACCGCCACGTGGTGGACGACCTTCACTGCGCGTAGTGAAATAGCAGTGACATAACAGCGAATACCCGTCCATCCGACGGGTATTTTTTTGCCTGTCGGCCATAAAAAAATCCGGCTGCCTGCGCAAGCCGGATTTTTTCAGCAGACCATCGCGATCAATAGACGTCGCGCAGGTAGCGCTTCTCTTTCTTCAGCTGATCGACATAGTCAGCAGCGCGCTCGGTGGAGAGACCACCAAACTGGCGAACCACTTCATACAGCGCATTATCCACATCCTTCGCCATACGCGATGCATCGCCACAGACATAGAAGTAAGCCCCTTCCTGCAGCCAGGCATACAACTCAGCGCCCTGTTCAAGCATCCGGCTCTGCACGTAGATTTTCTTCTCCTGATCGCGTGAGAACGCCAGATCCAGACGCGTCAGCAAGCCATTATCGCGCCAGGCAAGTAATTCATCCTGATAGATAAAGTCATGTTCCTGATGCTGATCGCCGAAGAACAGCCAGTTTTTGCCCTGCGCGCCGGTTGCCTGGCGCTCCTGCAGGAAAGCACGGAATGGTGCGATACCGGTACCTGGTCCCACCATGATCAGCGGTGCGCTGTTGTTGGCAGGCACGCGGAACGATTTATTGGGTGAGATAAAGATGGCGGGCTTTTCACCGCGACGCACACGCTCGGCCAGATAGGTTGAGCAGACGCCACCGCGATTACGGCCACCACTGTGATAACGCACCGAGGCAACGGTCAGATGCACCTGATCAGGATGGGCTTTAGAACTGGACGAAATAGAGTAAGCGCGATGCTGCAGCGGACGCAGCAGCGCGACAAACTCGGGTACCGCCAGCGTGCGCGTCAGCTCAAGCTGCAGCAGGTCAAGGGTATCTTTGCCCCACAGCCATACGCCCAGCGCATCTTTATCATCATGCTGTAACACATGACGCAGCTCCTGGTTGGTGGTGTTCTGCCCGACCCATTCGATTAACTTGCGTGACGGCTCTGAGATCTCAAACTGATAGGTCAGCAGGTCGCCAAGGCTGCGATCAAAGCCGGGCACCGGCGTCTCGTAGTCCGCGTTAAGCTGGGTCAGCAGCAGGCTGACCAGCGACGGCTCGTTGACCGGAATTACGCCCAGCGCATCGCCCGCTTCATACTTCAGGCCGCTGTCAGACAGGTCGAACTCGAAATGACGAATATCTTTGGCCGACTGCTCGCCTGACAAACGCTTGTTAGTGATCAGCGCGGCGGCGTATGGATTGGATTTGTTGCTGCCTGGAATGACTGGCGCTTCAGGCGCGCTTTCCAGCACGGTGCCGCTGCTGCCCGCGCTGGCGGCAAACTGTGGCATTGAGCTGTTCAGCCACTCGCTGGAAGGCTCCTCAAAATCGATATCACAATCGATACGATCAACCACGCGTTTCGCGCCCAGCTGCTCAAGGCGCATATCAATAAACTTGCCCGCCTGACAGAAGCCATCGTAGCCAGTATCACCAATCGCCAGCACGGCGAAATGCATCTGCTCCAGACGCGGTGCGGTACTGGCAGAGATCGCGTCCCAGAACAGCTGCGCGTTGTCCGGCATTTCACCTTCGCCATAGGTCGAGGTGACGATCAGTACATGGCGCATGGTGGCAAATACGTCGAGATCGACATCGCCCAGCGCCTGAACCACCGGCACCAGTCCTTTAGCGCGGGCAGATTTCGCTGCGGTCTGCGCCAGTGCTTCAGCATTGCCGGTCTGTGAGCCATAAAGAATGTGCAGTTGCGTCGTCGCGGCTGCGCTTGTGCCCGCGGCGGGTTGCTGCTTGTCTTCTAATACCAGCAAACGGGAGTGCAGACCCGCAAGAAAGCCAGCCAGCCAGTACTTCTGATCGCCATTAAAAGGTGCATCTTCTGGAATATAAGGAATTTTCATGGGTACTTTTACTCAATCCCGTTCTCGCCCGTCATCAGTGGCATTGTCCGGTGTGAAAGCGGTTCCGCTTTCCCGCGCCGCAGCGTGTGCGACAGGGGAGAGCGGTGCTGCATCTGTCCGGTACAACGATTAATCCGGGCAATGATCAATTAATAATATTCAGTTCAGCCTGATCAGTATCACTGTCAGGAGAGTTTACCCACCGCAGCGGCGATTTCCGGCAATGCCGCTCGTGCAAACAGCTCTTCAAAGTCAGGCAGGTGGCCCAGCACTTCCCGGTTACAGGCATCCTGATACATGATCCAGCCATAGGTTGCCAGACTGTCCATGGAGCGGATGTTACGTTGCGTCAGCGCCGCTTTGTAATCTGACATGCGTTTAGTACCAATCAGACTCGCCAGTTCATCATCGCTGTAGCTCTCGATAGCGGAACGGGCATGACGCTGCAGCTTGCTTATCAGCGAAAAGTCTTCCGTCATCAACAGATTACGGACCGCTTTTTCAACTGCCGCATCTTCAACCGGGGTGCCTTTCGGTAATTTCCCCAGCGCCAGCTGCTGGGCAAAGCTCAGCACGGTGTAGTTGTTCAGCAGGACAAACATCTCCAGCGTATCGGTCGCGCCATAAGCCGGTACGGCACCGTTGGCGATGGTTTTACCCTGACGCCATGCGGCTTTAAACTTCGCCACCTGATGGCCTGCCAGCGCCGTCGACAGCTCTTCGAGCAGATCTTTGCGGCTCTTGGCTTTCAGAATCTCGCCGCCATCTTGATAGAGCAGCAGCGAGCGCGGCATCACGTAAACAAAGTGGTGACACTCCGTTTCCCAGTTCTCCAGCAGCCAGGCGGCACGCGGTGATTTCGTCGCCTCCAGATGCCAGTTCAGCATGGTCAGCACCGCCTGCTTGTGCACCTGGGCCATTTCATCCTGATCGGCAATCGAGCCGAACTGCACTGAATCACCGGCAGCATGGCTGGCCAGCGATCCATAGGGGTCGTACTGGTAGGCGAAGCCGCCGCTCATGCCGTTGCCAAATCCTTTACCGAAGGTGCCCAGGTTGAGGATGGCGCCATTGGTCATATATTCGCAGCAGAAGTCACCGACGCCTTCAACCACGGCGGTGGCACCGGAGTTACGCACCGCGAAACGGTCACCGGCCTGGCCCTGCACGAACAGACGTCCGCCGGTCGCGCCAAACAGCGCAAAGTTACCAATCAGCACGTTGCCATCGGCATCCTGCGCGCCGCCACCAGGCGACATCACGATCAGTTCGCCGCCACACTGTCCTTTGCCGACACCGTCGTTACAGGTGCCGTAATGGGTCAGCTGCATGCCATCGTTGCAGAAGGCGCCAAACGACTGACCGGCAGAACCGGTGGTGGAAATTTTTACGCTCTCAGGGGCCAGATAGCGACGACCGCGATCGTCAGTCATTACGGCAGGCATCGCCTGCAGCTGCTCAGAACTCAGCTGATGGTTCAGCATCCGCTCAATATCGATGGCCAGCTGGCCGCCGACACTTTTGTTTCGGTTATTCAGCACGATGTTGTTGCCCAGAGTGACGTCAGGATTTCCCTGATCCACCAGCGACAGCTTCAGTTGCTCAATCCAGACATCATCCAGCTCAAAATCTTTTTCCAGATAAACCGGCTTGTCGATTTTCAGCTCAGGCACCACGGTAAGCATGGCGCGTAAGTCGAGCTTGCCCACTTCCAGCGGGTGATCCATCAGGTGCAACAGGTCAGAGCGACCGCGTGCCTCACGCAGGGAACGCAGGCCCATACGCGCAAGGATTTCACGCACTTCATGCGCCACGTTGAGGAAATACTGCGCCAGCTGACGCGGATCGCCATCAAACGCTTCGGCATTCGTGGTTAAGCCAGCCGGGCACTTAACGTTACAGTTCTTCGCCATCACGCATTTCAGCATCATCAGCGCCGTCGTACCGAACTCAAAGCTGTCGCCGCCCAGCAGCGCAGATTTCACCACGTCGCTGCCGGTCTGCTGGGCGCCAGAGCAGCGCAGCAGCACTTTCTCACGCAGGCCGTTGGCGCACAGCGCCTGGTGGACTTCAGCGATGCCGATTTCAGCCACGCGTCCGGTATATTTCAGGCTGGTCACCGACGCAGCGCCGGTACCGCCGGTGTTACCCGCAACGTTAATCACGTCTGCACCCGCTTTGGCCACGCCGACCGCGATGGTGCCGATCCCTTCAGACGAGACCAGCTTGACGATAACGCGCACCCGCGCGGCTTTGCAGTCGTGGATCAACTGCGCCAGATCTTCGATGGAATAGGTGTCGTGATGCGGCGGCGGTGAGACCAGCTCGACGCCAGGCGTACCGCCACGCGCGGCAGCAATCTCGACGGTAACTTTGGCCGCCGGTAGCTGGCCGCCTTCACCAGGTTTCGCACCCTGACCAATTTTGATCTCCAGCTCTTCCAGCATCGGATCCGCCAGATAGGCAGCCCAGACGCCGAAACGGCCCGAAGCCAGCTGTTTGATCCGTGAGGCACGAATGGTGCCGTGACGGGAGTAATGCTCGCCGCCTTCACCGCAGTTACTCATGCCGCCGACCATATTGGTGCCGTGCGCGACCGCTTCATGAGCGGGAGCCACCAGCGCACCGTGGCTCATCGCCCCGGAGGCAAAGGTACGGGTAATTTCACAGGCTGGCTGCACTTCGCTCAGCGGCAGTGAAGGCAGGGTGGTGAAGATACGTGACAGATAATCGGCCGCTTTACCGTAAGCGGTCACTTTCAGACCGCCAGTCACCACTTCGCTGCTTTCAATATCGTCGCCGAAGCGGGATTTCAGGGCGCGTGACAGGTTCTGCAGGCGTTCGCTCTCAGGCTTCAGTCCTTCAATCGCATCGGTCAGACGCAGCATAAAGTGATTCAGGCTGCCATCTACCGCCTCACACTCCATGCCACGAATGGCAAAGCCGTTGTTGGTCAGCGAGTAGCGTCCCAGCTTGCGGCGGAACTCCGCTTCGCTGTCGATGTGGGTCAGGTCAGCCGGGAATGTCAGGATGTCGCGCAGGGCCGCCGGGCGACGTTTACGCTCTTCATACATCAGGCTTGAGAACTGACGGTAATCAGCAGTAATCGCGAAATTATTGATCACCTCATCCGGGATGCGCTCAAAGCTGCTGTCTTTAAAGGTCTCAGGCTTGATGCCAAACGCATTATCCAGTTTAGCCAGCGTCATCAGGCGGATGAAGTTGTCCTCTTCGCGCGCTTTGTCGGCAAAGCGAATCGGTTCTTCGGTCATATCGATAAAGGTCCGCACGGCGATGGTGCCGTAGGAGTGACCTGCGCCTTCTGCACGCTCTTTGAACAGGCCCAGCAACGGAACTTCAGATTCGCCCTGAATCTTCAGTGCGCTCTGGTGCCAGTCAACGGCCATCTGCGCGATCGTCGCGAAGCCTGCGCCGCCCACCGGCGTTTTGATATTCGGGAAATATTTTTTCAGCACCGGATCATCGGTGTTGAGGAAGTTAGGCTCAAAGAACTCGCCGCTGCTGTAGCTCTCAACGGTACAGAGGCCCACTTTGCCCATGGTTTTCATCAGTGCTTTTTCAGCCGCTTTGGCATAGCGCTTAAAGGCTTTGTTACCTTCTTCACCTTCACCAAATTTCTCCTCTGCGCGCATCTGTACGCCCAGCGGATAGATAGCTGACGCTCCAAAGCCAAGTGTGGCGGCAATGTGGTGCGACGAGATGCTCTGGCCGCTTTCAACCACCAGAGAAACATCCAGACGCAACCCTTCCTTTATCAGGCGCTGGTTGATGGCGGAAACCACCAGCAGCATCGGGATCGCGGCGTGCTTTGAAGAGATATGGCGATCGGTAAGTACGGCGATGCCACCCTGGGTACGGGCAAAATCAACCACCTGTTGCGCCAGGTCATCAATCGCCTTTTCCAGGGCATTCGCGTTCGCGGTGGTGCTCAGCAGATCTTTGCCGATCACCGGCTCATAGAGCATCTCAAAGCGGGCATAAGGTGCGATAGTCTGCTCGCGTAAACGCAGCATATCGAGGTGGCTGAGAATCGGGGTCGGCACCACAATCTGACGGCCTTTGCTGCGGCCCAGATGGGGTTTTGCCCCCAGCGCGACACGCAACGTCATGCCATCCACTTCGCGGATAGAGTCCAGCGGCGGGTTGGTGACCTGCGCAAAGCGCTGAGAGAAGTAGTGCGCCATACCGCCTTCATGATCGGATAAGCCGTTGATGGCGTTGCCGTAACCCATCGCAGAGATCTTCTCTGCGCCGGTATTCAGCATCGGGTCCATCATGAACTTGAAGCTTTCCTGATTGTAGTAGTAGGCAACAAAGCGCTGATACGTTTTCAGATCGCCACGATAACGCAGCGGTGAACCCTGCTGTTCTGCCGGGATCTCGGGCAGATCGTCAAGACCGACGCGCGCTTCACGCAGCAACGCCGAATAATCTTTCTCTGCGGCCAGTTTTTCCAGCGCCTGCAGCGTGGTATAGCTGCGTTTTTCACGGTGATCGAAATAGAGCATACCGCCCGCTTCGATACGCCCACGACGCAACACGCTTTCAGGTGGGAAGGCGATCTGGCCGGCTTCCGACATCGCACCGATATAGTCAGCGGTTTCTACTGAACGCAGGGGACGCAGACCCAGACGATCAAGACGGGCGCCAATTACTTCGCCATTACCAAAGATTAAGGCAGCAGGGCCGTCGTTCTTCTCTTCATACAGCGAGAAGTACTCCAGCATGTCACGCACTTCTGGCGACAGCGCGCTGTCGTTTTCCCAGGCGGGCGGCATCATCGACACCACGGCGGTGATCAGATCGAGGTCATCTTCCATCAGACGGCTGTGGATGCTCTGATCCAGGCGCGAACTGTCGGACTGGCCTTTAGGCCGCACGATGGTCTTGCCACGGGCCAGCGCCAGCGCGGACTCAGCGATGCGGTTTTTACGGTCAGTGTTCAGCTCGCCGTTGTGCGCCATCAGGCGGAACGGCTGCGCCATCGTGGTATGGGGATCGGTGTTAGTGGAGAAGCGGGTATGGAAAAACAGCCCGCGCACCTGATGATCCGGATCGGTCAGATCTTTGAAGTAAGGGATCACTTCATTGGAATTCAGACGGGCTTTGAACACCTGCGTGCGTGACGACAGCGACAGCGGATAGAGGCCGCCAAATTCGCTTTCGGTGAAAGCTCGGGCTTCAATGGTTAACAGGGCACGGTAGATGCGTTTTTCGAAGTCGTTCTGATCCACCACATCCTGTGGCGCAGTGAAAATCCACTGCAGAATCGGTAACTGGAACTGCGCGGCTGCCGGGCGCGTCACGCTGCTGTCGAGCGGCATGTCACGCTTCATGAGTACCGGCAGACCAAAGCTGCTGAGGGTTTCATCCACCAGACGTTCGGCATTCGCGCGCAGCTCAGCATCTTTCGGCACAAAGAAGTTACCGACACCAAAGCGTCCCGCTTCCAGCGGCTGGCCGGTAATTTTGCGGAAGAATTGCAGCGAAAGATCAACGTTGACCCCCGCGCCGTCGCCAACGCCTTCCGCTGACATGCCGCCGCGGTGAGGCACCGTACACAGGGCGCTGTGCGCCATCTGCAGAATCTCGTGGGTCTGCTCGCCGTCCTTACGCGTAATGAAACCTACACCACAGCTGTCACTGCCTGCTGTCGGATCATACAAGCCATAGGATTGAGGTTTTTTAGTGGACATTGAGGGTCTCCTTAAACTGCTTTGACATTACCTGCACTGTTTCAGGGTCTGAGCGCAACGGGGGCGCTATCATTTTCATCGCCATGCTCTGTCGAGCGCGCGTCATAGCCCTGAGCATTTCTCTCCAGACATCGGTAAAACGTCCTTAATTGAGCTGCTCTCTGATTTCCGGTCTCTTAAAGGAGATGACTTAAACCACGCGGGAGTCTTCTTGTTGCATAGATATGCCGAGACAATGGCCCGTCTGGAAAGCTTTCAGCGGATTTCCAACTTATCGGGAAAGCGTAATCAGGTCAAATAGGGCGGTCAGACGGGATTATCATGCGTTTTATCTGCTTAAGTGCATGAATTTAATTATTTTTAAGGTTTAAAATGTATCACTCTGGTGCCTGGCGACAGGCCGATAAATGTGAACTGACTCACTGTAGTGCAGGCGTCAGATCTCTGCACCATGCTGGTGACAGGGTGTTAAGCAGCATTAAATGCTGTTCAGCACCCATGATGCATAGCATGTATCTGTTTTTCTTATGTCCGGTTATTTGAATGAAACCGCGGTTGGTTATAAGAAAAATTAATCAGCATGGGCATGCTTAAAACAGCATTAAAGATGAATGGCTATGCATATAAAAGGGTGTGCCTGTGCAACAGGACGCTGCCAGGATATTGAAAAAAGGCCGTACAGAGAAATCGGTGATTCGCTGGCGGCCTTACAGATTATTCATTTGGCACAGTCAGTCAAGGGTTTTAACCGCTTTATCCTTAACGTCGCCGATCGGCGAGGCTGCTGCACCATAAAAGCGCATTTGATCCCTTATCTCCACGCGACGTGCTGCGACGGCAGCGGGTTAACTGCGCTATTATGAGGCTGTTTCTCTTCCAGGGAGTTGTTATGAAACAAATTCGTCTGTTGGCGCAGTACTACGTTGATTTAATGGTGAAGCTTGGACTGGTGAGGTTCTCGCTGCTGCTGGCGTCTGCGCTGGTGGTGCTGGCGATGATTGTCCAGATGGCGGTCACGATGGTACTGCGGGGCCATGTCGAGAGCATTGACGTGGTGCGTTCGGTCTTCTTCGGGCTGCTGATCACGCCCTGGGCGGTCTATTTTCTCTCGGTGGTGGTCGATCAGCTGGAGGAGTCACGGCAACGACTGGCACGGCTGGTGGATAAGCTGGAAGAGATGCGTACCCGGGATCTGGAACTCAATCAGCAGATGAAAGAGACCATTACGCAGCTGAATCAGGAGATCAGCGATCGTAAAAAGGCGGAGCTGGCACGCGAACAGGTGATGGATAAGCTGCGTGAAGAGGTAACGCGTCGTGAGCAGGCACAGATTGAGCTGGAACAGCAATCCTCCTTCCTGCGCTCCTTCCTGGATGCCTCGCCTGACCTGGTGTTCTATCGCAACATCGATAAACAGTTCTCCGGCTGCAACCGTGCAATGGAGCTGCTGACCGGCAAAAGCGAAAAGCAGCTGATTGGCCTGACGCCGCGCGATATCTATGATGATGAAGCGGCCACTAAGGTGCTGGAAACGGACGAAAAGGTATTCCGCCACAACGTCTCGCTGACCTATGAACAGTGGCTGCAATATCCCGACGGACGCAAAGCCTGCTTCGAGATCCGTAAAGTGCCTTACTACGACCGCGTGGGTAAGCGCAGCGGATTGATGGGCTTTGGCCGCGATATAACCGAACGTAAGCGCTATCAGGACGCGTTAGAGAACGCCAGCCGGGAGAAGACCACCTTTATCTCTACGATCAGCCACGAGCTTCGTACGCCGCTTAATGGCATTGTCGGCCTGAGCCGCATCCTGCTGGACACCGACCTTAATCAGGAACAGCTGAAATATCTCAAAACCATCCACGTCTCCGCCATCACGCTGGGCAATATCTTTAATGATGTGATTGAGGTGGACAAAATCGAGCGCCGTAAAGTACAGCTGGATAATCAGCCGCTCGACTTCACCGGTTTCCTGGCCGATTTAGAAAACCTCTCTGGCCTGCTGGCACAGCCGAAAGGGCTGAAGTTTGTGCTCGCGCCGCAACTGCCGCTGCCGCATATGATCTCGACCGATGGAACGCGTCTGCGCCAGATTCTGTGGAACCTGATTGGTAACGCCGTGAAGTTCACCCAGCAGGGCGAGATCGTGGTGCGGGTAACCTATGAGCAGGACGAGACGCTGCGCTTTGAGGTGCAGGACTCCGGCATGGGTATCCGTCAGGAGGAGCAGGACAAGATCTTCGCTATGTATTATCAGGTCAAAGATCAGCATGGCGGTAAACCGGCTACCGGTACCGGCATCGGGCTGGCGGTATCACGCCGCCTGGCGCAGGCGATGGGCGGTGATATCCGCGTGCACAGTGCGCCGGGACAGGGGTCATGCTTCACCGTAGAGATCAAAGCGCCACGCATTGCTGAAGAGGTGGAGGATGAAGGCGTGGACGATAGCCTGCCACTGCCTGCGCTGCACGTGCTGCTGGTTGAAGATATTGAGCTTAATGTGATTGTGGCGCGCTCGGTACTGGAGAAGCTGGGCTGCAGTGTAGAGGTCGCCATGACCGGCAGCGAGGCGCTGGCGATGTTTGACCCGCTGGAGTTTGACCTGGTGCTGCTGGACATTCAGCTGCCCGATATGACCGGGCTGGATGTCTCACGTGCGATTCGCCAGCAGTACCAGGGAACGCATCTGCCCCCGCTGGTTGCTCTTACCGCCAATGTCCTCAAAGACAAAAAAGAGTACTTCGACGCGGGAATGGATGACGTGCTCAGCAAACCGCTGGCAGTGCCGGCACTCACTGCGATGATTAAAAAGTACTGGGATTATCAGACAGAACCGGAAGAGGAGATCGCTGATGTCAGCGATGACAAAACCCGAATGCTGCTGGATGTCGCGATGCTCGAACAGTATATCGAGCTGGTTGGTCCCAGCCTGATTACCCAAAGCCTGACGATGTTTGAAAAGATGATGCCGGACTACCTTGCGGTGCTGGAGTCGAATCTGATGGCGCGCGATCAGAAAGGCATTGCTGAAGAGGGACACAAAATCAAAGGGGCGGCGGGTTCGGTCGGGCTGCAGCGTTTGCAGATGCTGGCGAAACAGATTCAGAGTCCGGAGTTACCGGCGTGGTGGGACAATGTAGGTGAATGGATTGATGAGCTGAAGCATGAATGGCGACACGATGTGCAGGTATTACGCGACTGGGTGGCAGAGCAGGATAAGTGATACCCCGGAAAAAAATGACCCCAGCCGAGGCCGGGGTGCGCGAAATACTGCGCCAACACCAGGGAAATCATTGCGGCCGCTATGATTTGAATAATTAATGCAGCCGCAGGGTATTGGTTAACACTGTCATCACCTTAGCAAATTCATCTTCTCATGCGACAAGATTCATTAAAATTTGTGATATTGAGCAGCGTTTAAATACAGAAAACATTAATTTGGCAACACAGTCAAGTAAGGAATTAATTTCTGTGCTGTGTTGCTGCTATTTTAATCAGTTTTACGCTTTTTCGTGTAGTTTTAATGCTGCCGGGCAGGGAAACTGAAGCTGAGCAGCACCAAAGTGAGCCGCCGTTAACATTTGCCTTTTGAATGAGGCTAACGCGCTGATATTGCAAGCGCGCTGCCTGAAATGACACGAATTATCCAAAACGATTTGGAATGATAAAAAAGAATCTAAAAGTTTGTCCTTCTGTCGTTCTGCTATCAGGGTTATTACTGGAAGGAAATAGTGCCATTCTGGCAACCCGTGACGCCATTAAGCGCTGCTTATTTATCCGTTATAACGATAATTCTGATTAACCTTTGGGCACGGCAGGATTAAGAAAATAATAACAGTTAAGCATGGTAAATGATTCATGCGGGCGCTTATTACTCATGATTAAGTGTTTATCTGGAAAGATGCTAAGCAATGGCAATGAATGGAACCGATTCCTTTTTTGCGGAAGTACTTGAACTATTTCGAACTGTTGCAGCATGTTGATGCAAAATGATTGAATAAAGTCTGGAAACAGCCTGTCAGTTTTCAGCGATAATCGTAAAAAGGCTGCTTTTTTAGCAGTGATTACATGAGTGATTGATTAACGTCTGAAACAAGTGTGGGAAGATTGCATGAACAAGCATAAAGGAAGCGTCGGACAGCGTATCAGACGTATTGTTGGTCGTATCGTACTGGTGTGGCTGGGAATATGGCTGGCGGGCATTTTACTCTTTTCGTTCTTACCCGTGCCGTTCTCAGCGGTGATGGCTGAACGACAGATCGGAGCCTGGTTACGCGGTGATTTTAGTTATGTCGCCCATTCAGACTGGGTCGGCCATGACGAGATTTCGCCCTGGATGGGGCTGGCCGTTATCGCCTCAGAAGATCAAAAGTTTCCCACCCATTGGGGCTTTGATGTGGCAGCGATTGAGTCCGTACTGGATAACAGCGATAGCCGGATGCGTGGGGCGTCCACGCTGTCTCAACAGACGGCGAAGAATCTGTTCCTCTGGGATGGTCGCAGCTGGGTGCGTAAAGGTCTGGAAGCGGGTCTGACGGTAGGAATTGAAACGGTCTGGACGAAGCGGCGTATTTTAACCGTCTATCTCAATATTGCGGAGTTCGGGCCGGGCATCTTTGGCGTTGAGGCGGCTTCTCAGCGTTACTTCCATAAGCCTGCCAGCCGGCTGACCGCAGCAGATGCCGCCTTACTGGCAGCGGTGCTGCCTAATCCGATACGTTATCGTGCTGCTGCACCCTCAGGCTATGTCAGAGAGCGGCAGCAGTGGATACTGCGTCAGATGCGCCAGCTTGGCGGGGAAGGCTTCCTGCAGCGTAATCAGCTCGACTAAGCGTTAATCTTCATCGAAACCCGCTTCAAATAACTCAATGACCGCTGCCAGCGCCGGAATCTCCTCCGGGCCGCTGGCTTCAATCTCAATGTGGCCGCCTTTTGCCGAGTCGAGCATCAGCAGCGCAATCACGCTGCTGGCTTCGGCTTCAGTGCCCGCTTCATTGCGCAGTAATACTTCGGCATCAAAGCTCTGCACCAGCTCAAATAACTTCATCGCCGGACGTGCATGCATGCCCAGCTTATTTTTGATTTCTACAGTTTGTCTGACGGTCATGATTTGCGCTTTTCCAGCGTACGATGGCGTGACTGCACATTCTTACCCCGTGAACGGAAGTAATCTGCCAGCTGTTCTGCAATATAGACTGAGCGGTGTTTACCGCCGGTGCAGCCAATCGCCACGGTAAGATAGCTACGGTTATTGGTCTCCAGCATCGGCAGCCAGAGTTCAAGGTAGCTGCGCGTCTGGTAGATAAAATTATGCACTTCAGTGTGGCGATCAAGGAAGGCCGCCACAGGACGATCGAGGCCGGTCATCGGACGCAGTTTGGGATCCCAGTGGGGGTTGGGCAGAAAGCGCACGTCAAATACATAGTCAGCGTCAATCGGAATGCCATGCTTGAAGCCAAACGACTCAAACACCATAGTCAGCTCACGTTCACGCTTGCCCAGCAGGCGGGTACGCAGCATCTCTGCCAGCTCATGCACCGACATCTCTGAGGTGTCGATGATCAGATCGGCACGTGAACGAAGTGGCTCCAGCAGATCGCTCTCTTCATCAATCGCGCTCTCCAGCGAGAGGTTTTTGCTGGAGAGGGGATGCAGACGGCGCGTATCGCTGTAACGACGAATCAGGGTGTTGCGATCGGCGTCGAGAAACAGCAGCTGAGGGGAAAATGTATCAGGCAGATTATTCAGTGCGGTTTCAAAAATTTCCGGGGATTCGGGCATATTACGCACGTCGATGCTGACCGCCGCCGAAATATTGCGCTCAGCCAGCGAGTTAGCTAACTCAGGCAGCAGCACGACCGGCAGGTTATCAACGCAGTAGAACCCCATATCTTCCAGCGCACGGAGCGCCACTGACTTCCCCGAGCCTGAACGACCGCTAACGATCATCAGCACCATGACCTTCTCTCCCGTTTTAAAACCGGCACCCGGCCGGTAAAGACGCGTTACTGCTCCGACTGGACTTCCGTAATAATGGCATAGAGCTCTTCATCACTCTGCGCTGCGCGCAGACGACGGCAAACCGTTTTATCTGCCAGACGCTTTGCCACCAGTGACAGGGTGTGCAGATGTGTTTTGCACTGGTCAGCCGGGACCAGTAAGGCAAACAACAGATCGACAGGCTGGTTGTCGACGGCATCAAACGCAATCGGCTGTTCGAGGCTGATAAACACCCCAACCGCGCGCAGCGTATCCTCTTCCAGCTTGCCGTGCGGGATGGCTATCCCGTTACCAATACCGGTACTGCCCATGCGTTCGCGGGTCAGGATCGCTTCGAAAAGCGTCTGGTGCGGCAGGTTGAGCTGCTTAGCGGCCAGTTCGCTGATGATTTCCAGCGCACGTTTTTTGCTCTGGCAGTGGACGCCGCTGCGGGTGCAGTCTGGCGAAAGCACTGTGCTCAATTCCAGTGTGAGATCGTTGTTCATTATCGTTTCACTTGCGTGTTCACCAGGCCATTCACCGCCAGCGCGTATTGACGCGTGTGACAAACGGCGCCTGCTCAGATGACAAAACGGGGCGGATTATCCGCCCCATCCTGTCGGCTCTGCGCGCCAGGCGCGCGTCGCTAGCGTGAAGGTTAGTGTTTTTTCAGTTTATCTTTGTGTTTGGTCAGCTGACGGGTGAGCTTATCGATCAGTCCGTCAATGGCCGCATACATATCTTCCGCTTCGGATGTGGCGTGCAGCTCGCCACCATTCACGTGTAGTGTTGCGTCAGCCACCTGCGTGACTTTCTCAACCTTCAGGACAATATAGACCTGATTGATATGTTCAAAATAGTGTTCCAGTTTGGCAAATTTACCGTTGACGAATTCACGCAGAGGTGGAGTGATTTCAACGTGTTGCCCGGTCAGGTTCAGCTGCATAGGTCTTCCTTCTCATTTCTTTCAAACCAGTTGTTTACGCTGGTTCGATGGCGGGATGGATAAAGACTCACGATATTTGGCGACGGTACGCCGTGCCACCATGATCCCCTGATCAGATAACATGGAGGTCAGTTTACTGTCGCTCAAGGGTTTGGCTGGATTTTCCGCCGAAATTAATTTTTTCACCAGGGCACGAATCGCGGTAGAGGAGGCTTCACCGCCACCTTCCGTATTAACGTGACTGGAGAAAAAGTACTTCAGTTCAAAAATGCCACGCGGGCTGTGCAGATACTTCTGCGTGGTAACGCGGGAGATGGTCGATTCGTGCATCTCAACGGCCTGGGCGATATCCGCCAGCACCATCGGGCGCATAAATTCTTCACCCTGCTCGAAAAAGGCCTGCTGTTGCTCAACAATACAGCGCGTCACTTTCAGCAGGGTATCATTGCGGCTTTCCAGGCTCTTAATCAGCCAGCGGGCTTCCTGCAGATTACTGCGAATGAACTGGCTGTCGCTGTCGTTCCGCGTCGCGCCGCTCATTGCCGCATAGTGCTGATTGATCTTCAGACGTGGCACGCTATCGGCATTGAGTTCAACCGTCCAGCGGCTGCCGATCTTACGTACCAGCACATCGGGAATGACATATTCTGGTTCGCCGGTGTTGATCGACTGACCCGGACGCGGGTCCAGCGACTGAATCAGCAGCATCGCCTCTTTCAGCACCTCTTCTTTGAGGCGTGTGACCCGCATCAGGCTGCGGAAATCGTGGTTTGCCAGCAGATCGAGATGTTCGCTGACGATCAGGCGCGCCTCTGCCAGCATCGGCGTTTCGGGCGCATATTGTGAAAGCTGCACAAGCAGGCAGTCACGCAGGTCGCGCGCGCCAACACCAATCGGGTCAAAGCGCTGGATGCGTTTCAGCACCGCTTCAACTTCATCCGCTTCGAGCTCATCATCGCCGATGCTGTCAAGGATCTCCTCAAGCGAAACGGTGAGATACCCGGTGTCATCAATAGCATCGACAATAGAGGTGGCAATGGCGCGATCGGTATCGCTGAACGGCGTCAGTCCGACCTGCCACATCAGATAATCCTGCAGCGACTGGGTCGTTTCGCCCTGATAAACCGGTAACTCATCATCCTGGTAATCGGTGCCGGTGCCGGAAGGCGTACCCGCGGTGTAGATCTCATCCCAGGTCGCATCCAGCGGCAGTTCATCAGGCATCTCTTTCTGCTCAAGCGCTTCGCGTGTATCCAGCGCCTCGGCCTCTGAAGACTCCCGTGAATCGATCTCTTCATGCAGGTCAGTCTGCTCAAGCAGCGGATTACTTTCCAGCGCAAGCTGAAGCTCCTGCTGGAGTTCAAGCGTAGAGAGTTGCAGCAGGCGAATCGCCTGTTGCAATTGCGGAGTCATTGCCAGCTGTTGGCTGAACCTGAGTTGTAAACCTTGCTTCATAGACAGGATGATCGTTCCCAGGTAAACATCGGTATTAACGACACCTTATCAGAGTCTGAACTCTTCACCCAAATAAACCCGCTTAACCTGCTCATCCGCAAGAATTTCATTCGGTGTGCCGTGTGCGATCAGGTGCCCCTGGCTGACGATATAAGCCCGCTCACAGACCGCTAACGTTTCGCGTACGTTATGGTCGGTAATCAGCACACCGAGGCCGCTGTCACGCAGATGCTCAATGATCTTCTTAATGTCGATAACGGAGATGGGGTCAACACCGGCAAAAGGTTCATCCAGCAGGATAAATTTAGGATTAGCCGCCAGCGCCCGTGCAATCTCAACACGACGTCGCTCACCACCCGAAAGTGCCTGGCCCATGCTGTCGCGCAGGTGCTCAATGTGAAACTCTTCCATCAGCTCACGGGCACGATCCTGGCGTTGCTCTTCGGTCAGATCGTCACGGATCTGCAAGACCGCCATCAGGTTATCGTAGACGCTGAGGCGACGGAAGATCGATGCCTCCTGCGGCAGATAGCCGATGCCACGACGCGCACGGGCATGCAGCGGCAGGATGCTGATATCTTCATCATCAATAATAATGCGGCCAGCGTCACGCGGCACAATGCCCACTACCATGTAAAAGGTGGTGGTTTTACCGGCACCGTTCGGGCCCAGCAGGCCGACAATCTCGCCGGATTTTACCTGCAGGCTGACATCTTCTACCACGCGACGGCCTTTATATGCCTTCGCCAGGTTTTCTGCGATTAATGTGGCCATAGCTATCAGTTACTCTTCTTTCCGCTGTTGGACGAACCTTTGTCCTGAAGTTGCGACGGCACCAGTACAGTCGTGACGCGCTTGTTCTGGCCCTGACTGAAAGCCTGCATTTTCTGCTCTTTCACCAGGTAGGTAATACGATCGCCTTTGATGTTGCTGTCCTGCTGCTCAATGAACGCATTGCCGGTCAGTTCAACGAAATCGTTAGCCAGTTCATAGTGCAGTTTTGCGGCATGGCCCTGCACCGGCTTACCGCTGTCCTGCATCTGATAGAAGGTGGCGGGATTACCGTAGGCGTCAACGATGGTTTTCTTGCTGTCGCCGCCCGGACGGGTCACCACGACTTTATCTGCCGTGATTTTAATTGAGCCCTGCGTCACGATGACATTGCCGGTAAAGGTCGCGACATTGCCTTGCAAATCCAGCGCCTGATTCTGCGAGTCAATATTGACGGGCTTGTCCGAGTCACCGGTCAGAGCCAGCGCCGGAACGCTGGTTGCCAGCAGCATGCTGGCCAGTAAAAGCTTCAGGCTATTTTTGTTCATTTTGAATTTCATAAGAGGTTTTGACCTTCTCGATTAACTCGGCGTTTTTTGTCCGTAAATTGCCGCGCATTTTCATGCCGGTGGAGTTAAAACTGCGGCCATACAATGTCACCTGGTCATCAGAGGTAACGTCCTGAGTGACAAGATTAATCTGGGCGTTATCGGTTTTGATCCGCTCAAGCTGAGAATCCTGCGTCAGCGTATTCAGCTCAACATGGCCATACAGGTAAAGCATACGATCTTTGGTGAGCTTTGCTTTATCCGCGCGTAACGTCCAGGTAGGGATTTTGTTCTCATCAAAGGTGGTCATGACCGGATTGTCGAACCAGCTCAGTTCATCATCCGAGAAATAGGTCACTTTGTCAGAGACCAGTTTATATGACAGCGCGCCCTGCGGGTTATAAACCACAGTGTGTGAATCAGCACTGGTGTAGGTCGGTGACTGACTGTCCGTGCCGACTGGCGTGCCATCGTCATCCTGGTTAGTAAGATTCCAGCCGATCAAAACCAGTGCAATCAAGGTCAGAATCAGCGTTATCCAACGCCTGCTTTTACTCATACTGATTGCCCTTTGGCATCCTCAAATTTGTTCTGCGCCATTAAGATCAGGTCACATACTTCGCGAACTGCACCGCGTCCACCGGCAATCCGCGTGACATAATGCGCGCGCGGCAACAGGATCGGATGTGCATCCGCCACCGCCACGCTTAAACCCACTTTCGCCATAACCGGCCAGTCGATCAGATCGTCACCGATGTAGGCGACCTGGTCGTCGGAAAGAGACAGTTTATCCAGAAGTTCACGATAGGCCAAAAGCTTATCCGATTGTCCCTGATAAAGATGACGGATGCCGAGCGTTTTGCAGCGATCTTCCATCAGACGGGCATTGCGGCCGGTAATAATAGCCACTTCCACATCGGAGGTCAGCAAACAGCGAACGCCGTAACCGTCCCGCACGTTGAATGCCTTCAGCTCTTCGCCATTATTCCCCATGTAGATCACTCCGTCGGACATCACGCCATCGACATCGCAGATCAGCAGACGAATTCTGCTGGCGCGCGCCATAACGTCAGCGCTGACCGGGCCGTAGCAGGTTTCAATCGGGTGGGTTGCCTGTTGCATTTTCTCTTCCTGTTCAGACTACGCCAGCGCGCAGCATGTCATGCATATGTACCACACCGAGCAGATGGTCGTCATCGGCCACCAGAATCGAGGTAATGTTTTTGGTCTGCATCAGGTTCAGGGCTTCCACCGCCAGCATATTAGGCCGGACGCGGATGCCACCTGGCGTCATCACTTCCCCGATGGTGGCGCGCTGGAAATCGATGCCCATATCAAAGATGCGGCGCAGGTCACCATCGGTAAAGATACCTTCAATTTTCATCAGGTCGTCGACGATCACCGTCAGCCCCAGATTTTTGCGGGTAATCTCCAGCAGCGCATCGCGCAGCGAGGCGTCCCGTGTGACGTGCGGCAGCTCATCGCCACTGTGCATGATATCAGCCACATGCAGCAGCAGTTTACGGCCCAGCGCACCGCCAGGATGGGACAAAGCAAAGTCTTCGGCGGTGAAGCCGCGCGCTTCCAGCAGCGAAACCGCCAGCGCGTCACCCATCACCAGCGTGGCTGTGGTACTGGTGGTCGGTGCCAGACCCAGCGGGCAGGCTTCCTGCGGAACATGGACACACAGATGCACATCGGCAACCCGGCCCATCGCACTGTCAGGCCGTCCGGTCATGCAGATCAGCGTAATGTGCTGACGCTTTAAAACCGGAATCAGCGCGAGGATTTCGTTCGACTCACCGCTGTTGGAGATGGCGATGACCACATCATTTTTGCTCACCATGCCCAGATCGCCATGGCTGGCTTCGGCCGGATGAACAAAAAAAGCGGGCGTGCCGGTACTGGCAAAGGTCGCCGCCATTTTTTTGCCGATATGGCCAGACTTGCCCATGCCCATCACCACCACTTTACCCTGACAGGCGTAGATCAGGGCGCAGGCGCGGGCGAAATCGTCGTTAATATATTGATCGAGTTGTTCCAGACCTTCGCGCTCAATGCGCAGTACGGTTTTCCCCGCCTGCTGGAAATCAAATGCTGTTGGTTGCTGATATGACATAGTGAGTCTGTCCTTGTTAGCCGTCCATGAATGCCGGCTGCATCCACAGCAGCGTCACCCAGACGAAGAAACCACAGAGTAAAAATAAGCCTGCCGTACGGCCAACGCGGCGGCGACGTAGCAGGCAGAGCAGGGCAAACAGCACGCTGACTCCCAGCATCACCCAGTAATCACGGGCGAAGGCGTGATAATCGACACTGCCAGGGTGAATCAGCGCCGGCAGACCCAGCACAATGGCAATATTATAAATGTTGGCGCCGATCAGATTGCCGATCGCGATATCATCTTCGCCTTTCAGCGCACCGGCAATAACCGTTGCCAGCTCGGGCAGGCTGGTGCCCACGGCGATCAGCGTCAGGCCCATCACCAGCTCGCTGACGCCAAAATAGTCGGCAAACGCCGTGGCATTGTCGATCACCATTCGTGTCGACATAGGCAGGATAATCAGCGCGACGGCCAGCCAGAGAAAGGCCACCGTATTTCCGCTCTCTTCGCGTGGCAGCTCGGCCAGCTGCTCGCGGGTCAGGGTGTCGTTGTTATCCCGTTCTGCTTTACGCGCAATGCGAATCACCACCATCAGATAAATCGCGGCAATGGCGATCAGGCCTATTCCATCCAGTCGACTAAGCTGATTGTCAAACAGCATGAAACCGCTGAGCAGGGTAACCAGCAACATTAACGGCAGTTCACGGCGTATCAGATTAGAATGGACGCTGAGCGGGTGCATAAGCGCAGCGGCACCCAGGATGAGTAAAATATTGGTAATATTCGAGCCGAGCGCGGTGCCAACAGCAAGATCCATCTGGCCATGCTGCGCGGCGGAAAAGGAGAGGATCATCTCTGGCAGCGAGGTGCCGATGCTGACAACGGTCATGCCAATAATCAGTGGCGGGATGCCAAATGATCGACACAGTATAGAGGCGCTAAACACCAGACGATCGGCACCATATGCCAGTAAAAGCAAACCGATAATCAGCAGTGCAGAAGCTACGAACATGAAAAATCCTTGCGTAAAAACCCAGGCCGGCAATGCCTTTCCCGACCGGTTTAAGGTTCTGTTTGGCGAGACAGGCGCTGATTTTGACCGTCCGGACGGCAAAAGTAAATTTAATGACCATTTTCGCCAAATCTTAGCGGTAAGTTTCTGTAAAGCTATCGTGAATCAGGACCGAACAGGCTACCATCGTACCCCATGTTTACGCCCGATCCTTACAAGAGGTTATAATGATCCAGCAGCAATCGAATCTGGTTGAGGTTCGTGGCGTGAGTTTTTCGCGCGGAGATCGCACCATCTTCGATGACATTTCGCTGACCGTGCCAAAAGGCAAAGTGACGGCGATAATGGGGCCGTCGGGGATAGGAAAAACCACGCTGCTACGCTTGATTGGGGGGCAACTTCAGCCGACCAGCGGTGAAATCTTTTTCCGTGGTGAAAACATTCCGTCATTGTCTCGCACTAAATTGTACGAAGCGCGCAAAAAAATGAGCATGCTGTTCCAGTCTGGCGCGCTGTTTACTGACCTGACGGTCTATGAAAATGTTGCCTGGCCGCTGCGTGAACATACCCGTCTGCCTCCTCCGCTGCTGCACAGCACAGTGCTGATGAAGCTGGAAGCGGTGGGTCTGCGTGGCGCGGCCCAGCTGAAGCCCGCGGAGCTGTCGGGCGGAATGGCGCGTCGTGTGGCACTGGCGCGCGCTATCGCGCTGGAGCCGGAACTGATCATGTTTGATGAGCCTTTCGTCGGTCAGGATCCGATCACGATGGGTGTGCTGGTAAAACTCATTGATGAACTGAACCATGCTCTGGGCCTGACCTGTATTGTGGTCTCGCACGACGTACCGGAAGTACTGAGTATTGCGGACTATGCCTATATCGTGGCCGGACAAAAAATTATCGCACACGGCACCACGCCGGAGTTGCGAGCGAACAATGACCCGCGCGTTCGCCAGTTTATTGATGGCGATGCGGATGGTCCGGTTCCCTTCCGTTTTCCTGCCGGCGACTATCTCGCTGATTTAACCGGCTCAGGGAGTAACTAAACTGATGGTGTTGAAGGCGCTGGCGACATTTGGACGTCAGGGAATTGAAACGTGCGCCAGTTTTGGACGCGCAGGACTCATGCTCTTTCATGCGCTGGTGGGCAAGCCAGCGTTCCGCAGACACACGCCGCTACTGATTAAACAACTTTATAGCGTCGGCGTGCTGTCGCTGCTGATCATCGTGGTTTCCGGTCTGTTTATCGGCATGGTGCTTGGCCTTCAGGGTTATCTGGTCTTAAACACCTATGGCGCGGAAACCAGCCTCGGTATGCTGGTGGCGCTGTCATTGCTGCGCGAACTGGGGCCGGTTGTGACCGCGCTGCTGTTCGCCGGACGGGCAGGGTCTGCGCTGACCGCCGAAATCGGCCTGATGAAGGCCACCGAACAGCTCTCCAGTATGGAGATGATGGCGGTTGACCCGTTGCGCCGGGTGGTCTCGCCGCGCTTCTGGGCCGGTTTTATCAGTATGCCGTTACTGACGCTGATTTTTACCGCGGTAGGGATTGCCGGTGGGGCGCTGGTCGGGGTGAGCTGGAAAGGGATTGATCCTGGTTTCTTCTGGTCGGCGATGCAGAATGCCGTCGATTTTCGTGCCGATGTGGTTAACTGCCTGATTAAAAGTGCGGTATTTGCCATTACCGTGACGTGGATTGCGCTGTTTAACGGCTATGATGCGATTCCAACTTCTGAAGGGATCAGTCGCGCGACGACGCGCACTGTGGTGCACGCGTCACTGGCGGTGCTCGGATTGGATTTTGTGCTGACAGCACTGATGTTTGGGAATTGATGCAATGCAAAGCAAAAAAAGCGAAATCTGGGTTGGCATATTTATGATTATGGCGTTGCTGGCGGCGCTGTTTCTCGCGCTGCGCGTCGCCGATTTAAAGTCAATGGGCACCGAGCCGACGTGGAAGCTCTACGCCACCTTTGACAATATTGGTGGTCTCAAAGCCAGTTCGCCGGTCAAGATTGGTGGGGTGGTGATTGGCCGGGTGACCGACATTGAGTTAGAGCCGAAAACGCTGCTGCCGCGTGTCACCATGGACATCAGCGATCAGTATGCGAATAAAATTTCAGACACCAGCTCGCTGGCGGTTCGCACTCAGGGACTACTGGGTGAGCAATTCCTGGCACTCAATTTAGGATTTGAGGATCCTGAACTGGGTTCGGCGATGCTGAAAGATGGCGATACGCTGCGCGATACGAAATCCGCCATGGTGCTCGAAGACCTGATCGGTCAGTTCCTTTATAAGAGCGGCGATAATAAACAAAACAGTGAAAACAAGGATGCGCAGGAAGGCGACAGTGCTGCGCCTGCGGCACCGGCTCAACCTTAAAGAAGAGGGTATACCATGTTTAAACGTTTACTGATGATTGCCATGCTGGTGGTTGCGGTACCGCTGACGGCAACCGCAGCCGATCAGAGCAACCCCTACAAACTGATGAATGAAGCGGCGCAAAAGACGTTCACCCGTCTGAAAAACGAGCAGCCGAAAATCAAGCAGGACCCTAACTACCTGCGTCAGATTGTGCGTCAGGAGCTGCTGCCTTATGTACAGATCAAATATGCGGGCGCGTTAGTGCTGGGCCGCTACTATCGTGATTCGACGCCCGCTCAGCGTGAAGCCTACTTCAGCGCCTTTGGTGACTATCTGGCGCAGGCTTATGGTCAGGCACTGGCACTGTACAACGGACAGAGCTACCAGATTCAACCTGAGCAGCCGTTAGGCGATGCCCAGATTGTCGCTATTCGCGTTTCCATTATCGACCCAAATGGTCGTCCACCGGTTCGCCTCGACTTCCAGTGGCGTAAAAACAGCCAGAGCGGTAACTGGCAGGCGTATGACATGATCGCTGAAGGCGTCAGCATGATCACCACCAAACAAAATGAGTGGAGCGATCTGTTACGTACCAAAGGTATCGATGGTCTGACGGCGCAGCTGAAATCTTCTGCGGCACAGCCAATCACGCTGGATAAACAACAATAATGCACGAATCGTTACGCTGGGAGCGGGAAGCCAGCACGCTATTACTGAAAGGCGAACTGGATCGCGACACGCTGATGAGCCTGTGGCAGCAACGTGAAACGCTGATTAAAGATGTCGATACCATCGACGTCGCGGCGCTGGAGCGTGTGGACTCTTCCGGGCTTGCCCTGCTGGTGCATCTGCGGGAAATCGCGCGGGCACAGGGTATTACCCCTCGCTTTACGGGCATCAGCGACAAACTGCATTCGCTGATTACGCTTTACAATCTGCAACAGATTATTGTTTCTGCGGATAAAAGCGCCTGATATCCGGTTGTTATGCTAAGCCCCTGTTTTCAACAGGGGCTTTTGCGTATTTAAGAGTCAGCCGCTTTCCTCTACTATGTCAGCCTTATTATTATTAAGTGAAGTTAAGCCCAATGGAAAACAGTGAAATTCAGGCCGTGCTGATGGCAGCATTGCCTTTAGATGAAGTGCATGTGATGAGCAATGATGGCAGCCATTTTCAGGTGATCGCCGTAGGCGAACTGTTTGGCGAACTGAGCCGCGTGAAAAAGCAGCAGGCTGTCTACGCGCCGCTGATGGAATTTATCGCGGATAACCGCATTCATGCTGTCTCTATCAAAACCTATACTCCCGCTGAATGGGCGCGTGACCGTAAACTCAACGGTTTCTGATCCCCAGCGGGGTGAACTCGTCGCTGGCGAGTCCAATCTTTAGCTAGTTAATTGAGAGCCGTGTTAATGGACAAATTTCGTGTGCAAGGCCCCACCCGCTTAAGTGGTGAAGTAACCATTTCCGGGGCAAAGAACGCCGCGCTTCCTATTCTGTTTGCTGCGCTGCTGGCTGAAGAGCCGGTCGAGATCCAGAATGTGCCAAAGCTGCGCGACATTGATACCACCATGAAGCTGCTGAGCCAGCTGGGTGCGAAGGTGGAACGCAACGGTTCTGTGCATGTCGATGCCAGCGCGGTAGATGTATTTTGTGCGCCTTACGATCTGGTCAAAACCATGCGTGCCTCAATCTGGGCGCTGGGCCCGCTGGTGGCGCGTTTTGGTCAGGGTCAGGTTTCCCTGCCGGGTGGCTGCGCTATCGGCGCGCGTCCGGTTGATCTGCACATTACCGGTCTTGAACAGCTGGGTGCCGAGATCAAGCTGGAAGAGGGCTACGTGAAAGCGTCAGTCAATGGCCGCCTGAAGGGCGCACTGATTGTCATGGACAAAATCAGCGTCGGCGCGACCGTGACCATCATGAGTGCTGCGACGCTGGCGACCGGTACCACCGTGATTGAGAATGCGGCGCGTGAGCCGGAAATTGTCGATACCGCCAACTTCCTTAACACCCTGGGCGCCAGAATCAGTGGTGCAGGCAGCGATAAAATCACCATCGAAGGCGTAGAGCGTCTGGGTGGCGGTGTTTATCGTGTCCTGCCGGATCGTATCGAAACCGGTACCTTCCTGGTGGCTGCCGCCATTTCGGGTGGCAAAGTGATGTGTCACAAAACCCAGCCGGATACGCTGGATGCTGTGCTGGCCAAGCTGCGTGATGCGGGTGCCGATATCGAAACCGGCGAAGACTGGATCAGTCTGGATATGCACGGCAAGCGGCCAAAAGCGGTCAATGTGCGCACTGCACCGCATCCAGGTTTCCCGACCGATATGCAGGCGCAGTTCACACTGTTAAACATGGTCGCGGAAGGCACGGGCGTGATTACCGAAACCATCTTCGAAAACCGTTTCATGCATATCCCGGAACTGATTCGTATGGGCGGACATGCTGAGATTGAGAGCAACACGGCGATCTGTCATGGGGTTGAAACCCTGTCAGGTGCGCAGGTGATGGCGACCGATTTGCGTGCGTCTGCCAGCCTGGTTCTGGCCGGTTGTATTGCGGAAGGAACGACGTTTGTTGATCGCATTTATCACATCGATCGTGGCTATGAGCACATCGAAGATAAGCTGAAAGCCATGGGCGCAAACATCGAGCGCGTCAGCGAAGAGTAATCCCGCAGATGCTCTGAAAGAGCCAGCCCCCTTTGGGGGCTGGTTTTTTTTCGCCTGAGGATCGCCTGAGTTTTCAGGCGGTATCGGAATGATCGACAGGCGCCCGGATACGTTTTCTGCGATCCAGCAGGCAGTGGGTCTCGGGATCGTAATAGCGGCTGGGCCAGATCTCACAAGGATGAACCTTGATCGCGTCAGCGATCAACCATTCGCCCTTGGGCCATGGACGCGTGAGCGCATTAGCCAGCGTTGATGAACTGAGACCTGCTGCGCGTGATAGCGCCGCGAGTGTCATTCCACGCTTATGCAGCGCCGCGATAATGTCAGCCGGGTGCCAGTCTTCCATCCTTTTTTGCATATCCTGTTCTCCTTTTCCCTGTCATTGCGTCGTCCAGCAGGACGTGAGCTTTCCTTTTTACCGTTATCTGGAAAGATTGAGGTTTTTATAGCAAATAGTTCCCATTAGTTTCCAGTAATATTTGGATCCAGCATCTGATCTGTGGGGTGGCATGCAAAAGGAGTGCAACAGCTAAGAGATAACAAAAAGAAGTGAGAGCAGGGACGTAAAAACGGAGCCTGTCAGGCTCCGTGAGGGATCAGAAATCGCGCTGAACTGACATGTGCGCCAGCGACTCCAGCGCACTGCGCCACGGCGATTCGGGCAGAATACGCAAGGCTTCAATGGCTTTATCCGCTTCCTGTTCGGCGCGGCTGCGCGTCCATTCGAGTGAACCACACTGATTCATCGCTTCCAGTACCGGTTCAAGCAGATGGCGGCCATTTCCCTGCTCAATGGCTTCACGGATCATCTTCGCCTGCTCAGGTGAGCCGTGCTGCATAGCATGCAGCAGTGGCAGCGTGGGTTTGCCTTCACTCAGATCATCGCCGGTATTTTTGCCCAGCGTCTCGCCATCAGCACTGTAATCCAGTAAGTCGTCAATTAATTGGAAAGCGGTGCCCAGATAGCGTCCATAATCCTGTAGCGCTTTTTCCTCTTCAGGTGTGGCTTCAGCCAGTATCGCCGAGGCCTGCGAGGCCGCTTCAAACAGACGCGCGGTCTTGCTGTAAATCACGCGCATGTAGCTCTCTTCGGTGATGTCGGGATCGTTGACGTTCATCAGCTGCAGGACTTCGCCCTCAGCAATCACGTTTACCGCTTCTGACATCAGCGCCAGGATACGCAGCGAACCCATGCTGGTCATCATCTGGAAGGCGCGGGTGTAAATAAAATCACCGACCAGCACGCTTGCCGCATTGCCAAACGCCGCGTTCGCGGTCGCTTTGCCACGACGCATATCGGATTCATCCACGACATCGTCATGCAGCAGCGTGGCGGTGTGGATAAATTCGATCAGCGCCGCATTGGTCACGTGCAGATCGCCCTTGTAGCCCATGGCACGTGCGGATAGCACGGCAATCATGGGACGGATACGCTTGCCCCCACCACTGATGATGTAGTAGCCCAACTGGTTGATGAGCGAGACATCTGAATTCAGCTGGTCGAGGATGGTCTGGTTAACGGCAGCCATATCCTGTGCGGTTAATTCATTAATCTGTTCTAAGTTCATTCGTCTTTTCAGCTATGACTCGTTATCTCTGCCATGGTAAGTGCTTTTACCCAGCCAGCGTTCAGGTAATCTGTTACTGATTGTACTTGAATTTTCTGCCTGAGAAACGGTTGCATTCAGCCTGTGTTTTTTTTCTGCAAGAGTGTGCAAAGTGCTCTTGTCTTCTTCTGGAGTTTTGCGTAGAATTCGCGCCCTATTGTGAATATTTAGCGCGCCGCCTGATGAACTAAAAGGCAAGCGCAGAAGCGGAGTTTTATATGTACGCGGTTTTCCAAAGTGGTGGTAAACAACACCGAGTAAGCGAAGGTCAGACCGTTCGCCTGGAAAAGCTGGACATCGCAACCGGTGAAACGATTGAGTTTGACCAGGTTCTGATGATTGCTAATGGCGAAGACGTGAAAATCGGCGCGCCACTGGTTTCAGGCGGAATGATCAAGGCAGAAGTTGTTGCTCACGGTCGTGGCGAGAAAATTAAGATCGTTAAGTTTCGTCGTCGTAAGCACTACCGTAAGCAAGCAGGCCATCGCCAGTGGTTCACTGATGTGAAAATCACTGGTATCACGGCATAAGAGGAGATCTGACAAATGGCACATAAAAAGGCTGGTGGTTCGACTCGAAATGGTCGTGACTCCAATGCAAAACGTCTGGGTGTAAAACGTTTCGGTGGCGAATCTGTTCTGGCAGGTAGCATCATCGTTCGTCAGCGTGGCACCAAATTCCACGCCGGTACCAATGTAGGTTGTGGTCGTGACCACACCCTGTTTGCTACCGCAGACGGTAAAGTACAGTTCGAAGTTAAAGGTCCGAACAACCGTAAATACATCAGCATCGTTGCTGAGTAAGGTTGTCGTGACGCAGACGTTTAACGTCTGAACGCACGAATTGAAGGCCCCGCAGCTCCTGCGGGGCTTTTTACATTCTGCGGTCTGTTGCGGTAAAAGCGACGCATCACAAAAGTTTGCTGTACACTTTATGTACGCACTGGCGAAAGCCAATCCTGATTTATCCGCCGCTGGTCAGCGCAGAAGACCCTGGCGGACCCGTCTGCAGAGTGCTGCAGGCGATTGTGTGACGGAGATAGAAAATGAAGTTTGTAGATGAAGCGACAATTTTGGTCGTCGCCGGTGATGGCGGTAATGGTTGCGTAAGCTTCCGCCGCGAAAAATATATCCCGAGAGGCGGCCCTGATGGGGGTGATGGCGGTGACGGCGGTGACGTTTATCTGATCGCTGATGAAAACCTCAACACCCTTATCGATTATCGTTTCGAAAAATCTTTCCGCGCCGAGCGTGGGCAGAACGGCCAGAGCCGCGACTGTACTGGCAAACGCGGTAAAGATATCGAAGTTAAAGTGCCGGTCGGCACCCGGGTTATCGATCAGGGTACCGGCGAGACACTGGGCGACATGACGCGTCACGGCCAGAAACTGATGGTCGGCAAAGGCGGCTGGCATGGTCTGGGTAACACCCGCTTTAAATCATCTGTAAACCGCAGTCCGCGCCAGAAAACCATGGGTACCCCAGGTGAAAAGCGCGATCTGCAGCTGGAGCTGATGCTGCTGGCAGATGTCGGGATGCTGGGCTTACCGAATGCCGGTAAATCGACCTTTATCCGTGCCGTATCGGCAGCGAAGCCAAAAGTGGCGGACTATCCGTTTACCACGCTGGTGCCGAGCCTGGGCGTGGTTCGTATGGACAGCGAGCAGAGCTTCGTCGTGGCCGATATCCCTGGCCTGATTGAAGGCGCAGCCGATGGCGCAGGCCTCGGCATTCGCTTCCTGAAGCACCTTGAGCGCTGCCGCGTGTTGCTGCACCTGATCGACATCGACCCTATCGATGAAAGCGATCCGGTTGAAAATGCCCGCATCATTCTCGGCGAGCTGGAAAAGTACAGCGAGAAGCTGTTCAACAAGCCACGCTGGCTGGTCTTCAACAAAATTGATCTGATCAGTGAAGAAGAAGCGCAGTCACGGGCTAAAGCGGTGGCTGAAGCACTGGGCTGGGAAGATAAGTATTACCTGATTTCTGCCGCAAGCCGTACCGGTGTCAACGAACTCTGCTGGGACGTGATGAGCTTCATCAACGCTAATCCGAAAGAAGCGGAGCTTGAAGAGAAGCAGCCGGAGAAAGTGGAGTTCATGTGGGACGATTACCACAAAGAAACCATTGAAAACACGGTTGAAGTGGAAGATGAAGAGTGGGATGACGACTGGGATGATGAAGACGACGAAGGCGTTGAAATTATCTATCAGCGTTAACCGATCGCCTGCTACAGCGTGATATGCAATGCCCCCTTTCAGGCCTGAAAGGGGGCATTGTTCTTTCTGCAGCTAGCTCATCACCGCCACACTCAGTCGCGCACTGCAGCACAGCTGATCCCGACCGTTCCGAATCTCAATCTGCCAGCTCTGACTGCGTTTACCCAGATGCAGTGGACGGCAAATTCCCCGCACCAGACCGGCAGAAACCGCACGATGATGGCTGGCATTCACTTCTACGCCAACCACGCTGCTGCCTTCCTCAACCGCCAGATATCCGGCAATTGAGCCCATCGACTCCGCCAGCACCACGGACGCACCGCCATGCAGCAGCCCGAACGGCTGTTGCGTACGGGCATCGACCGGCATCGTCGCTTCCAGATAATCATCACCTATCAGGGTAAAAACGATACCCAGATGGGCCACCAGAGAGTTCTCACCCAGCGCATTCAGGGCGGGAAGATCAATGGATCGCTTCCAGATCGCTGTCATCATCAGGCTCCCAGGGTTGCGCCACCATCAACCACAATATCCTGCAGCGTCACATGGCTGGCAAGATCCGACGCGAGAAACAATACGGTGGCCGCAATTTCCTGCGGCTGCGCGATCTTGCCCAGCGGGATACCCAGCTTGAACTGATCCGGGAAGCCGGCAATCATCTCCTGCTCACCCGTCGGTGTGTGCCACAGGCTGCGCTGCATATCGGTGTCGGTGGAACCGGGTGAAACGATGTTGCAGCGCACGCCATAGGGCGCCATCTCCAGACCCACGGTCTGACAGAGACTGCGCAGCGCCGCTTTTGAAGCACCATAAGCGGACATGCCAATACGCGGGGCATGAGCCGAATTAGACGCGACAGTGACGATGGCACCGGCGCGCTGTTCGCGAAAGCGTGGCAATGTTTGCTGGAACAGATTAAACGCGCCGCCCGCATTGACGTTAAGACACGCCTGCCAGTCGGCAAACGACAGCTCATCGGTGGCACCAATCCGTAAGATACCGGCTGCGTTGACCAGCACATCAATGCGCGGTTGCACGGCCAATACGCGCTGGCAGATCGTTTTGACCTGAGCCGGATCGGCTACATCCATCGTGTGGCAGGGAAACGGGTAATCATGGCCCTTAAAACGTTGATCAAAGGCCTCGACCTGTGCGCCAGCCTGATGAAAGGCTAACGCAGTATGATAGCCGATACCCTGGCCGGCACCGGTTACCCAGACGATTTTACCGCTGAAGTCGAATGTGTGGCTCATTTCGCCGGCTCCCGCGTCAGCAGCGCCCACCAGCCATCAATGCTCGGATTTTTCGCCAGGCTGACGAAATCGATATCACGATGTACCTGACGCCAGCGTGCCGCCAGCGCCATCACGCGTACTGAGTCCAGACCGTAATCAATCAGGTTTTCATCATCTTCCGGCACCTCATCATCTTCCAGCAGCGGCAGGATCAACGCGCGCAAATCATCTTTGCTGAGTGGCACAGGCATCAGATCGGCGGTCATCACCACTTTTCCGCTACGGCCCGCGGTGTAGGTCAGCGCCATCATATGTTCCTCACGGCTGAAGTCAGCCAGCGCATCGGCCACCATAAACGGCTGAATATTGCGCATAAACGCATCGGTGGCGGTGGTCAGGCAGCCAATATGGGCATAGACGCCGGTGATAATCAGCTGATCGCGACCCATCTCCTGCAGGATCGACTCCAGCGGCGAGCGGTGAAATGCACTGTAGCGCCATTTGGTCAGGACATGATCGTCCTCATCCGGTGCCAGCGCATCCACGATCTTCTGCTGATCGGGATGTTTATTCAGGCCCGGTCCCCACATGTCGTTGAGCAGCGCCCGATCTTCATCGCTCTGCGCATTTGGCTGAGCGGTGTAAAACACCGGAATGCCCTGCGCTTTGCAGTAGCGACGCAGGCGGACAATATTGTCGACTACCTGCTCAACCAGCGGGCTATCTTCGCCCCAGAAGTTGAGAAAATAGCGCTGCATATCGTGGATCAGCAGGGCGGCACGGCCCGGCTCCAGCATCCATTTCACTTTGTTGTTGGGCAACTCGGTGGCGGCTGGCAGCGGATAAGAGGTCAGTTGTGGAATAGCCATTGAAAATCTCCGGACAGATCAGGCTTGCGCTTGTTGATCGGCAAGTTGTTGGCGCAGACGTTTTTTGTCCACCTTTCCGACCGCGGTCAGCGGCAGGGCATCTACGCAGGTAATACGGTCGGGCAGCTTAAATTCTGCCACGCCAAGTTCACGCAGGTGACGACGCAGCGCCACCGGTTTAACCGGCTGACGGGTGACGATAAAGGCACAGCTCTTTTCGCCCATCAGCTCGTCGCTCATGGAGACCAGCGCAGCGTGGATCACATCCGCATGGCGCTGCAGCAGGTTTTCGATCTCTTCGGCTGCGATCTTTTCGCCGCCCCGGTTGATCTGATCTTTCTCCCGGCCCTGCACGATGATGTTGCCAGAGGGCGTGATCTCAATCAGATCGCCAGAGCAGTAAAAGCCCTGGTCATCGAAGCTGGCGGCGTTATGTTCCGGGCTGTTGTAGTAGCCGCGGAAGGTATAAGGACCACGCGTCATCAGGCGACCGATGGAGCCTGCTGGCAATGGATTACCCTGATCGTCGGCGACCCACACCTCGTCATCCGGGGAGATCGGGCGTCCCTGCGTGGTGAGAATGGTCTGCTCATCGTCATCCAGTCGGGTGTAGTTCACCAGACCTTCCGCCATACCAAATACCTGCTGCAGGGTGCAGCCGATCTCGTTCTGGATGCGCGCGGCCAGCGTTTCGCCCAGCTTTGCGCCACCGACCTGAATGCGTTGCAGCGAGGCCAGCGCAGCATTGCTGCCCCATTCCTGAATCGCCTGCAGCCAGAGACTGGCGGCGGGCGGAACCAGGCCGGTATCGGTGACCTGATGCTTTTCAATCAGCGGGAAGCAGAGTGTTGCGCTGGGATCGGCGGCTAAGATCACCTGTCCGCCCGCGTAAAAAACGCCCAGCGCGCCCGGCGAACTCATCGGGAAGTTATGCGCGGCGGGCAGGGCGATCAGGTAGCGGGTGTCGGCGGTAACATCGCAGATAACGTCACTCTCACGGATGCTGTAGTAGTAATCATTATGGGTACGTGGGATCAGTTTCGGTGTACCGGTACTGCCACCTGACAGCTGGAAAAAGGCGACTTCATCGCCTGCGGTCGGGGTTGCGATGAAGTTGCCCGCGGGTTCAGCCAGCAGGGCGTCGAGGCTGTTTTCCGTCTGAGCGTCATTACGCAGGATCACCTGTTGGAGTGAAGGCTGATCGCGGCGAAGTTGCGTAATAAACACATCATCGGCGAACAGTGCGTGGCTGCGATCGGCAATTAACAGGCTCGGCGAGATCTGACTGGCATAGGCGGCCAGTTCGGTGCGCTGATGGCTGAACAAGGCGTTAACCGGGGCAACGCCGATTTTGAACAGGGCAAACAGCGTCAGGTAAAATTCCGCCACGTTGCCGAGCTGCACCAGCGCCGTATCGCCTGACTTCAGGCCGCGACGCTGCAATGCCGCGGCCAGGTTGTCACTCAGCGCCGCCAGCTGGCGATAGGTAAATTGTCGTTCGCCATCAATCACCGCTACGCTCTCGCTGTCGCGATGACGTTCCAGGATGTCGGTCATCGGCAGATCGAGCCAGTAGCCTTTTTCACGGTAACGTGCAGCCAGATCGTCCGGCCAGCGGCTGTAGGAAATCGTCATACAGGTTCCTTTATTGCAGTCCAAAAGCGCGAAGCATGGTGTCGAGTTTGACGCCGGTTTCACGCCATTCTGATTCAGGTTGTGAGTCCGCTACGATGCCTGCGCCCGCAAACAGCCGCACCCGCGGGCCATTCACCGTACCGCAGCGAATGGTGACGACCCATTCGCCATTGCCCTGATCGTCACACCAGCCGACGATGCCGCCAAACAGCTGACGTTCGAATGGCTCCAGTCGCTGAATCAGCGTCTGAGCACGCTGATGCGGGAAGCCGCTGAGGGCCGGTGTCGGATGCAGCAGACAGGCCAGTGACAGCGCATTTTCGCGATCGTCCAGCACGTCACCCTGAATCTGCGTAGCGAGATGCCACAATGTTGCAGTGGTCAGCAGTGAGGGTGTCTCGGGGACCGACAGCAGGCGGCTGCGCGGTTGCAGCGTCGCGCGCATCGCATCCGTGACCAGCTTATGCTCATGACGATCTTTTGCTGAGTGCATCAGGCTGTCGCCAGAGGCCTGGTCACGCTGCGGATCGCGATGACGCGGCGCTGAACCGGCCAGCGGACAGGAGCTGAACTGGCGGCCCTGCTTACGAATCATCAGTTCCGGGCTGGCGCCAACCAGCGCGCCACCATCGGGCAGCGGCAGATGGAAGTGATAGCTGTTAGGGTTCTGCGCCACGATGCGCTGCATCAGGGCGGCCGTATCAACCGGTTGTTCCGCCACGATATCCATCAGCCGCGACAACACCACTTTATCCAGATCGCCGCGCTGCGTAGCCGCCACCGCCTGCGCAACCATGTCGATGAAAATGTCATGGTCCGGCACCGCCGTGCGGCGACGCACCTGCGGCAGTTCAGCCTCAGCCAGAGAGGCACTGGCGTTGAGATCGTCACGGTTAAAGGTCTGATACGACTCAGGGATAAACAGCGCAGCGGGCTGATCCACGTCGAAGGGGATTGCACCCACCAGAATGGGATGGGCAATGCCCTGTTTTCTGGCTGAAGCAAAATGGTGCTGTAGTTGCTGCTGAAACTCCCCTGTCAGCTGCTCACCCTGCCTCACCGGCGCGGTAAGGGTAGTAAAACAGCCCTGTGTGGTCAGGCTTTGCCAGGGAGAGGTAAACAGAAAGCCACGGCAGAGTGCCGGGAAATCCTGCAACAAGGGATGTTCAAACGCCAGCGATTCCACCATAATTCCCACCTATAAATGATAAGATAACTAATAATGATTATCATTTGTATTGTGGGCCAGTAACCTACGTTGATTAGCCGAAAGTGTCAATAATTACGCGGCGATTCAGCTGGCATGGCCGGTTAAATCAGCACAAATGGTCTCTCTCTTTTTCCGGGTAAAAGTGGACGAAAATCTATGAGTAAACATGGTGTCACATCGGCGATAGCGCTGTTTTTCCTGAGCATCAGCCTGTTCAGCGTTACCGCTGCTGCCCAGACCGGCTGGCCGCGTACTGTCGCCGGGGCAACAGGCAATATCACGCTGACCCAGGCACCGATGCGTATCGTTTCGACCAGCGTTACCCTGACAGGCTCGCTGCTGGCCATTGATGCGCCGGTCATCGCCAGTGGCGCAACCGCACCCGGCAGTCGGCTGGCTGATAAGCAGGGATTCTTCCGTCAGTGGGGCGAAGTGGCCAAACAGCGCGGCGTAAAACGTCTCTACATTGGTGAGCCCAGTGCAGAAGCGATTGCTGCTGAAGCGCCAGACCTGATTGTGGTCAGCGCCACAGGGAATGATTCGGCGATCAAACTGGTCGATCAGCTCGCGGCGATTGCGCCGGTGCTGGTGGTGAATTACGACGATAAAAGCTGGCAGCAACTGGTGACGTTGCTGGGTGAGGTGACCGGGCATGAAGCGGAAGCTGCCGCCCGGAAAGCTGAGTTTGATGCGCGAGAAAAGGCTCTGAAAGCGAAGCTGACCCTGCCGCCGCAGCCGGTATCAGCGATGGTGTGGAACGGGGATGGCCGGGCAGTCAATCTGTGGACGGATGCGTCGGCGCAGGGGAAATTACTGCAGCAACTGGGCTTCACTCTGGCGACGCCGCCGGCCACTCTTCAGTCTGGTCACAGCATGGGACAGCGTAAAGATATCCTGCAACTGTCAGGAGAAAATCTGGCGGCAGGCCTTAATGGTCAATCATATCTGCTGTTTGCCGCCGAAGAGCCCACCGCCGCACAGGTGATGAGCAACCCTTTCCTGGCGCAGACCCCAGCTGTGCGCGCAAAAGCGGTCTATGCGCTGGGGCTGGATAGCTTCCGGCTCGACTACTACAGCGCCAGCAATTTGCTGACGCGGCTGGAGACGCTGTTCGTTAAATCATGATCCCGTTTCCGCCGGTGCAGGCGGTTGATAGCGACGCAGACGCGCCATCAGCAGCCACATGACGATGCCCAGCACGGTGGCTGCCAGACCAGACAGGCTGGCCGCCTGCTGCGGCAACAGCAGCGAACCCATCGCGCCAATCATCGCTGCACCTATCGCATCGCCGGTGACATTCTGCGCTGTCCAGAGGCTGTTGATCCTGCCGAGCAGCGCATCAGGCGTCAGCGTCTGGATCAGCGCGTACTGCACCAGGCTGTTGATGGCACTGAAATAGCCAAAGGCCGCGAGGCAGACCAGACTCGCGCTGAACCACGGCATCAGGCTGAACAGAGCCAGCGCGACGAAAGCAGCAATAGCACTCGCCAGAATCAGGCGGCCCGGCTGCGGTGACTGTGCCAGCCGTCCGCTGGTGAGGGCACCTGTGGCAGCACCCAGCGGAACGGCGGCATACATCAGCCCTAACTCCGTCACACCGACCTGCCAGTGTGGCGCCAGCGCCGGATAGAGCACGCGCACCGCGCTGGCTAACGTCACCAGCGCGCCGACCAGCGCCGCCATGCCAACGATCGGGCTGGCAAACAGGAATTGCACGCCGCTGACCAGTGCTTTTAGCGGATGCTCACGCGGCTGCGGCGGTGGCGCCAGCCGCGGCAACCGCAGCAGGGTTAGCACCGTCAGCAACGTGCCGAACGCCGCCAGTCCGTAGTTCCACGCCACACCGCCCTGCGCGATGACCAGTCCGGCAATGGCGGGGGAGAGAATCGCGCCAAAGCGCACCGTCAGCATGGTAATCGCACCTGCTTTCATCAGGTTTTCACGCCCGACCAGCGCCGGCGTCGCCGCCAGCAGCGCGGTGACGCCTATCGCGCCGAAAAAACCATCCCACAGTCCCAGCACAAAGACGGCGATCACCGACGGCGAAGGGAGCAGGGCATTGATGCATAAGGCGACAAAGCCCAGGCCACAGGTGGATCGGGCAAACAGGATCAGACGTCGGCGCTCATAGCGATCCGCCAGCACGCCGCCGGTCAGCAGGCCGATAAACATGCCGGCACCGGCCAGCGTCACCGCCAGCCCCACCAGCAGCGGCGACTGCGTTAGCTGCTGAATCTGAACCGGTACCGCCACCGCCAGCATGCCGAGGGCGACGATGGAGATAAAGCGGGCGATAAAAATGGCGCGAAAGGCGGGGTGGGTTCTCAGCAGGCTGAGATCGATAAAGTGGGAGGGTTTGTTCATAACGTCGCTTTTTTGCACCCATTTTCCTCATCATTGAGTCCGGGAGTCATGGTAACATACAAAAAATCACTAATAACGATAACAAGTATCATTATCATAATGACTCGTGCTGCGATCTCAATGAATCGGTGAAGGTTTAAACGTTATGCGTCAACTTCGTGCAATAGCAGGTTCAGGGATGCTGCTGTTGTTGCTTCTCGCGCTCAGCCTGATGCTGGGTGCCAAATCTATCCCCTTTCATGATGTCACGCAGGCCTTATTCAGCGGCTGTAACCGCGTCGATTGTGTCATCGTGCGCGATGCCCGACTGCCGCGCACCCTGGCGGGTCTGCTGGCCGGGATCAGTTTAGGTCTGGCGGGCGCGCTGATGCAGAGCCTGACGCGCAATCCGCTGGCCGATCCCGGCATTCTCGGTATCAACGCCGGTGCAGGCTTTGCGGTAGTGCTGGGCATCGCCCTGTCTGGCGCTGACTCCCCCGCGGACTGGCTTGGCTTTGCCTTTACGGGCGCACTGCTGGCCTCCCTGCTGGTGGCGCTGACCGGTGCGCTGGGCGGTGGCCGCGTTAATCCGGTGCGTCTGACGCTGGCAGGCGTGGCGCTGGGCGCGGTGCTGGAGGGGTTAACCTCTGGTTTATCGCTACTCAATCCTGACATCTACGATCATCTGCGTTTCTGGCACAGTGGCTCGCTGGATATCCGCAATTTTGCCATTCTGCGCACCACCTTTCCGGCGGTAGTCGCCGGTAGCCTGCTGGCGCTGCTGCTGGCGCGTTCGCTCAACAGCCTGAGTATGGGCGGTGATATGGCGACCGCGCTGGGTACCCGGGTGATGCGTACCCAGCTGGTGGGATTACTGGCTATTGCGCTGCTGAGTGGGGCGGCGACAGCCGCTGTCGGCCCCATCGCTTTTGTCGGCTTAATGACGCCACATCTGGCCCGCTGGCTGCTGGGTAACGATCATCGCTGGATGCTGCCCGGAACCCTTCTTATCACCCCCTGTTTGCTGCTGGCCGCCGATATTCTGGGACGGCTGCTGGTACCGGGCGAACTGCGCGTGTCGATTGTCACGGCCATACTGGGCGCGCCGATGCTGATTGTGCTGGTGCGCCGCAAGTCGGGAAGAGGGCAGCTATGAAACGGGTGATGATTAATGCGCTGATGCTGCTGGTGGCCTGCGGGGTGCTGACCTTTCTGAGCATTACGCGCGGCACCTTACCGATCTCCGCCAGCCAGTTGTGGGCCCTTATCAACGGCGAGGCGGCGCGTAACATACAGCTGATTGTACTGGAGTGGCGACTGCCGCGTGTCATGATGGCGCTGCTGATTGGTGCGGCACTGGGCGTCAGCGGGGCAATTTTTCAGTCGCTGCTGCGCAACCCGCTGGGCAGCCCCGATATTCTGGGTTTCAATACCGGCGCTTACAGCGGCGTGCTGGTGGCACTGGTGCTGTTCCAGCAAAACATGGAGGGCATGACGCTGGCGGCACTGCTTGGCGGACTGCTCACGGCGGGCGTGGTCTGGCTGTTGAGCTGGCGCAACGGCGTGGAGACCTTTCGTCTGATCATTGTGGGCATCAGCGTGCGGGCGCTGCTGATGGCGCTGAACAGCTGGCTGATTATCAGCGCCTCACTGGAGGCGGCACTGAGCGCCGGGCTCTGGAGCGCCGGTTCACTCAACGGCATTACCTGGGCGAAAACGACGCCGGTGATTATCGTGCTGCTGCTGGCGCTGCTGGCGACAAGCATGCTGGCCCGGCGCATGCGTCTGCTGGAGATGGGTGACGACACCGCCTGCGCGCTGGGCGTACCGGTTGAACGCAGCCGCGTTTTGCTGATGCTGACGGGCGTGATCCTCACCGCCGCCTCTACCGCGCTGGTCGGTCCTGTCTCCTTTATTGCGCTGCTGGCACCGCAGATTGCTCGTCGGCTATGTGGCGGTATCAAAGGCGCGCTGCCGCTGGCTGCCTTGTGCGGCGCGCTGCTGTTAACCGCCGCGGATTACGCCGCGCAGCACTTTTTCCTGCCTTATCAGCTGCCGGTTGGCGTCATCACGGTTAGCCTGGGCGGACTCTATCTGATTGCTTTACTGGTACGGGAGGCGCGACGCCAATGACAGTGAAAACACGTTTGCAGGGCGACGCGCTGACGCTGGGGTATGACAAAAAAATCGTGGCGGAGAATCTCACCGTCGCGATCCCCGACGGTGAACTGACCGTTATTATTGGCCCAAATGCCTGTGGAAAGTCGACGCTGCTGCGTACCTTATGCCGCCTGGTCTCGCCCCTGAAAGGCCAGGTGCTGCTGGATGGCAATGCGATTGCTCACTACGCTACCAAAGAGGTGGCGCGTCGGCTGGGGCTGCTACCGCAAAGCTCGAATGCACCAGCGGGCATCAGCGTCAGCGAACTGGTCGCGCGCGGGCGTTATCCGCACCAGTCGCTGTTTGGTCGCTGGCGACAGAAAGATGAGACGGCTGTTCAGCAGGCAATGCAGGCTACCGGCGTGGCAGACTTAGCGCAGCAGCAGGTTGATACGCTCTCTGGCGGCCAGCGGCAGCGGGTGTGGATTGCGATGGTGCTGGCTCAGCAGACGCCACTGTTGCTGCTGGATGAACCGACCACCTGGCTCGACATCGCCCATCAGATTGAGTTGCTGGAATTAATGCAGGATCTCAATCAGCAGCATGGCCGTACGCTGGTGGTGGTGCTGCATGATCTCAATCAGGCGTGCCGCTATGCCAGCCACCTGATTGCGATGCGAGACGGGAAAATCATTGCCGAAGGGAAACCGGCGGAGATCGTCACGCCGGAACTGATAGAAGCGATCTACGGCCTGCGCTGCATCATCATTAACGATCCGGTGGCCGGTACGCCGATGATTGTGCCGCTGGGAAGAGGCTGACCTGCGCTTTCTCCACCCGAAGAAAGCGCAAAGTCAGAACGGTTCAGGGATCCAGCGACGCCAGGCACTGCTGCAGTCGTGGCCCAATCTGTTCGAACATGCGCGGTGAGATGATCTCGACGTGCGCACAGTCCAGCGGCCAGATAGTCAGCTCGCCGACATAGGGCGCCCAGGCGCGGCGCGCATCCTGACCGGGCTGCTGCGTCTGTTCCGCCAGGAACAGGGTTGCGTGTCCGGTGAAGCGGGCACTGCGCGCTGTTGCCAGCAGGCGCACTGAACTGGCGTAGTTGGCTTCAATGGTGGTAAACAGTGCCTCCATTCCTTCACCGGCCTGCTGCCGTTGCGCAGCGATAAACTGCTCGCGCTCACGATTAACCTCTTCCAGCACCGCCGGATCCAGCACGTTTTCACCGCGCCGTTCATCCCAGTTCTGCGTCTCCGGCGGCCAGGTATCCAGCAGTCCGAGGAAGGCAACGGTTTCACCTTCGGCCTCCAGCCGCGCGGCGATACCCTGCGCCAGCGTGCCGCCCAGCGAGTAGCCCAGGAAATAGTAAGGCCCCTGTGGCTGCTGCTGACGCACCGTCGCCAGATGCGCCTCACACACCGCGTCAAGTTGCTGCGCCTGGTTCAGCGGGCTGGTGATGTCGGGTGACTGAATGCCGAGTAGCGACCAGCGTGCATCCAGATAGCGCTGCAACACGCTGAACTGCCAGGCAAAACCGGAGGCGGGATGGAAGCAAAACAGCGTCGGGCCAGTGCCGCGTCGCAAGGGTAATACCGCTTCAAATCCGGCACGAGCCACATCCGCGGGCTCGCTGCTGAGCAGTGTCGCCAGCTTTTCTACCGTGGATGCCACCATGATCTGGCCCACTGACACCGGCTGATTCAGCGTCCGGCGCAGCTGTGCTGCCAGCCGCATCGCCAGCAGCGAGTGACCGCCCAGCGAGAAGAAATCATCCTGGGCGCTCACCGGTTCGCACTCCAGCAGCCTGGCAAACGCCTGTGCCAGTGTCGTTTCGAGTCCGGGATGCGGCGCGCGACCAGCCAGCGCTGCCTGCGTTTGCGGCAGCGGCAGCGCTTTGCGATCCAGTTTACCGTTGCTGCTGAGCGGTAACGCCGCCAACTGAACAATCGCCACCGGCACCATATGCGCCGGTAACTGTGAGGCCAGAGTCTGACGCATTGCGTCGGTATCGATCGGGCCATCAGCCACCACATAGCCGACCAGCTGGCGGGCATCGCCCTGCTGATCGCTGCTGCTCCCCAGCACCACCGCATGTGTGACGGCCTGCTCAATGCCAGGTAGCGCAGCCATGGCGTGGTCGATCTCGTTCAGCTCGATACGCTGCCCGCGAATTTTTAGCTGATCGTCGCTGCGGCCCAGATACTCCACCGCACCATCCGGCAGCCAGCGCGCCACATCACCAGTGCGGTACATCCGGGAGCCGTGACCCCACGGATCGGCGACAAACCGGCTGGCAGTGAGGTCGGGACGATCAAGATAGCCATGCGCCAGCTGCACGCCGGTCAGATAGAGATCGCCAGCCACGCCCGGTGGCACCGGCTGCAGACGCGCATCCAGAATCCGTAAGCCGGTGTTCCAGACCGGGAAGCCAATCGGCACGCTGGCCCCTTCGACGGCCGCCAGCTCCGGGCCAAAGGCCGGATAGTAGCTGACATCAACCGCTGCTTCGGTCGGGCCATAAAGATTATGCAAGGGCACACGGGTCAGCGCCTGCCACTGGCGCGATAACTCTGCGGGCAGCGCTTCGCCGCTACAGAAAACCCGGCGCAGGGTGGCGCAGCGCGCTATCGCGTCACCTTCCTGCAACGAAGCGACAAAAGCAGCCAGCATCGACGGAACAAAATGGGTGGTGGTCACGCGGTAGCGGGCAAACAGCTGCTGCAGCGCGTCCGGGTCGCGATGAGCATCGGGCGGAGCCATCACCAGCCGTGCGCCGACGATGAGCGGCCAGAAGAACTCCCATACCGAAACATCAAAGCTGCTCGGGGTTTTCTGCAACACCACATCATCGCTGCCGAGCGGATAGCGATCCTGCATCCATAACAGACGGTTGACGATCGCCTCATGACTGACCAGCACCCCTTTTGGCCGACCGGTCGAGCCGGAGGTATAGATGATGTATGCGCCATCCTGTGGACGCGGGGCCTGCATCAGCACGCTATCCACGGGTGTTAACAGCGCGTCGTAAAACAGCGGCGCGACGGGTGAGAGTGCCGCCAGCCGCTCGGCCAGTTCACGACAGGTGATCAGCGTTTTCGGCGCGGCATCTTCCAGCATCATCTGTAACCGATCGTCCGGGTAGCCGGTATCAAGCGGCAGCCAGGTTGCCCCCACGCTGACGATCGCCTGCAGCGCCAGCGATAAAAAGACCGAACGCGGCAGCGCTACGGCGACGATATCACCCGGCGTCACTCCCTGCGCAATCAACTGCTGCCCCAGCGCGGCGACTTGCTGCTGCATCTGTTGATAGTTAAGCTGATGCCCCTCATCTGCCAGTGCCGGAGCGCGCGGCGAACGCTGTGCCTGCCGAAGCAGCAGGCTGCTCAGGGTTTCTGCAGGCAGCATTACGGCAGTCTGGTTGATCGCCGCGAGCTGCTGATGCTCTTCCGGCATCAGCATGTCCAGCTCGCCACAGGCACTGGCTGGCCGGACGGCAAGCTGCTGAAGCAGCAGGCCAAAGCGGCTGGCGTGTTGCTTTAGCGTTGTGTCGTTATAGCGCTGTGCATTAGCCAGTAACTCCAGTGTCAGGTCGCCCTGTTCGCTGAGGTAGATAGCAATCTCCAGATCGCGTACCGGTCCTGACGCCAGCTGATGGGTTACGCCTTTGATGCCAGCGAAATCGAGCTGGTAATCAAACATCTTCAGGTTGATTACCGGCCCATAGAGCGGATCGCTGTCGCCGGAGCGACCCAGATCGCGCTGCACCTGTTCAGCGTCGTAACGCTGATGGCGACGCATTTTTTTGACTTCGTCCGCCAGACGCCCGGCCAGTGCCGTCAGCGGCTGTGCCGGATCGTAATGCACCGCCATTGGCAGCACGTTAATCACCGGACCGGTGGCGCAGAGCGCGGCCGAGCCGATGCGGCGCATAAAGATGAAACCGGCGGCGAACGCATGCTGGCCGGTGAGGCGCGCCAGCCATAACGCCACCAGCGCAAAGGCGGTATCCGCGGCACTGAGGTTGTGCTGCCCGGTGTGCGTCAGCAAAGCCTGAAACGTGTCGCGATCCACGGCAAACGTGTGGCGCAGCAGGTCGGTGCTGGCGCTCTGACCGGCCAGCGGCAGAGCGGACAACGAGGCGGGCGCAGGTAGCTGCGCGCCTTTCTCCAGCCAGTGCTGGCGATCGCGCTGCCAGCCCGAAGATTGCTGATAGCGCTGATATTCATCAACGACGTCGCTGAACGGCACAAACGGGCTTGGCTCCGGCGTGTCGCCGCGCTGCCAGGCGCTGTAGAGATTGGCGATACGGCGGGTCAGGGCGGTGAAACTAAAACCATCGACCACCAGATGATGGTATCGCTGATACCAGTACCAGTGATCCTCATCCAGCCGAAACAGGCTGTGATGGTAGAGCGGCGCGCCGCTCAGCACCCGCAGATCGCCGGTCATATCCTGCTGCATCAGCGCACGTGCTGCGGCCTCCGGATCGGCGGCGTCGCGCAGATCGACCACCTCAGGCTCGCGGAAAGCCTGGGGTTCAGGCCACTGTAGCGGTTCACCCTCCAGCTCGCCAAAGGCCATATTCAGTGTGTCCGCTTCCTGCATGCCAGCAATTATGGCCCGTGACAGCAACGCGCTGTTCAGCGCACCGCGCAGTTCGACAAAATGCGCCACGGCGTAAGCATTGGAATAGGGCGATAGCTGGTCAGCGATCCAGATTCCGGGCTGAGCGGCCACCAGCGGCAGCGTTTTTTGTTCTGTCTGCGGGTTGAGGGTGATCTCAGACATTTTCGCCTCTGTCCTGCGTCATAACTGGACGGATATCGTGCCAGTTTTCATTCAGCCAGCTCAGACAGTCAGCCTGTGGCCCGGGGCCAAACACCGGCTGCCATCCTGCCGGAACCGCACAAAAGGCGGGCCATAAACTGTACTGCTGCTGATCGTTCTTCAGCACCTGACAATCCTGTTGCGGATCGTCGAAAGGGTTAAGTTGTTGCATGTCGGTCTCCTGTCCGCAGTCACCGGGCGCGCTAACGCCGCTGTCCTGCATAGATATCTTTCAGTGGCGCGCAGAAGGCGGAATATAAGCGGGTTAGGGCTATTGCCACATGGCTTTAAGGCCTGCCAGCAGTCCGCCGCGCCAGCACAGCGCATCGTGACCGCCTTCGACCGGGTGATAGCTGACCTGATGTCCGGCAGCGTTCAGATCGCGCTGAAACTGCTGGTTTGCTGCCAGAATCAACCGTTCGCGTCGTCCCGCTTCCAGGTAGAAGCGGCGAGGGGGTGCCTGCAGTAAGCCCTGTTGTAACTGCTGTGGCAGCCAGCCATTGGGATCGCCGCGCGCGGGCCACCAGAACGAACCGGAGAGGCTGATCGCTCCAGCAAAGGTTTCCGGCCAGGTCAGGGTGGCGTAAGCGGCAGAAAGGCCGCCAAAACTTTGTCCCGCTACCAGCGTGCTGTCGGCACGAAACGGCGCCCAGCGCTGAACCTGCGGCAACAGCTCGTGCTGAATCGCCAGCCAGAAGTCAGGGTTACAGGTCAGCTCACGCGTGCGGTGTTCGCGGTCGATGATGTCGATCATGACATAGACCGCAGGGGGCAGTTCGCCTGCCTCTGTCAGTTGCTGAAGCGGGCCGGCAACCGGCATGTTCTGTGCCCAGAACTGACCATCCAGCAGCAGTACCAGCGGACGATCGCCTGCACTGGCGTCTCCGGTAACAGAGATCCAGATCTGACGCTGGTTCCCCAGCCGTTCGCTGCGCCACCAATAGTGTTGCAGCGGAATATCGGCGGCACGGCCCTCATCAACCGCACGCCACACCTGCTGATCCGGCGCGTGTGGCAGGTGCAGTGGCGAGACCCTCATTCCGCGTCCACCCGCCCAGCTTCGCAGAGGATTCAGCGGGTCGCTTTGCGCCTGCGGGAATTTCTGACTCCACCACTGGCGCACTGCCTGCATATCGGCCTGCCCGGTAAAAGTCTCTTCCTGACTATCAGGAATCAGGCAGTAGCTGCCGCGCCAGTCAGCGGGCAGGGCGGTTTGCCACCACCAGACATCGGTATCGGGAACAGGCGTTAAGGAGGAGGGGACCGCTGAATGATGATGATCGGTTACGCCGGTAATATTGATCCAGACGCGCCGGGTATCGGAGTGCTGCGTGTCACCCTGGGGATCGCGCCAGAAAAAGGTGACCTGACAGGTTCCCTTTTCGCCAGCTTCAACCAGAGGAATGCCCCGTTGCTGCTGCTGTTGCCACCAGCGTTCACTGCCGGTTTCTTCACTTAACCACGTCATACGCGCCATCTTTCGATCACCCTTGATTAGGGTCATACATGTTATGAATAATAGTATTGATAATTATTTGCATTTGCAATAGGGTGTTTCCGCCCGACAGGGAGCGCGCGCATCCTCTCTGCCGCACCGGCTTTCAGACTGATGCAAAGCGGTTCTGACGCTGGCCCGGCGACAAGGGGAAAACGTTGCAGGCAAGGTTATTACTTTTTTACCGGCACGCCGGCAGTGGCATCCTCGCCGGCACTCCAGGAACAGAAAAATGAAAAAGTTATCCCGGCTTTCGTTAGCCATTATGATTGAACTGGGTTTCACCGCCTCTCTCATTTCTGCCGGTGCCGTGGCTGCTGAAGCCACCCACGAACCGGTTATCGACAGCAGCCCCTCCGATACCCTCCACGACGACACCATGATGGTGACCGCCGCCGAGCAGACGTTGCAGGCACCTGGCGTGTCGACCATCACCGCCGACGAAATAAAAAAACATCCACCCGCACGCGATGTCGCCGAAATTATTCGCACCATGCCTGGCGTCAATCTGACCGGTAACTCCACCAGCGGCCAGCGCGGAAACAATCGCCAGATCGATATCCGCGGCATGGGGCCGGAAAATACCCTGATTCTGATCGATGGATTGCCGGTGACCAGCCGCAACGCGGTTCGGCTTGGCTGGCGTGGCGAGCGTGATACGCGCGGCGACACTAACTGGGTGCCGCCAGAGATCATTGAGCGCATTGAGGTAATCCGCGGTCCGGCAGCGGCTCGTTACGGTAACGGTGCAGCGGGCGGCGTGGTGAACATCATCACCAAAAAAGAGATGGATAATCAGTGGCACGGCTCATGGAGCGCCTATTACAACGTGCCGGAACACAAGGAGGAGGGCGCGACCCGTCGCACCAACTTCAGCCTTGAAGGGCCACTGGGCGAGGATGTCAGTTTCCGGCTCTATGGCGGTCTGGCAAAAACGCAGGCTGATGCTTACGACATTAATGAAGGGCACGCCGCAGACCGCACCGGCAGTTACGCCGGATCGTACCCGGCGGGCCGGGAAGGCTCGATCAACAAAGATATTCATGGCCTGCTGCGCTGGGCATTTGCGCCGATGCAGACGCTGGAAGTGGGGGCCGGTTACAGTCGTCAGGGCAACCTCTATGCCGGGGACACGCAGAACACCAATACCAACGCCCTGGTGAAAAGCAAATATGGTGACGAGACCAACCGGCTCTATCGGCAGAACTTTTCTGTTAAGTGGACCGGTGCCTGGGATAATGGCATCAGCACCAATACCTACGCGCAATATGAGAACACCCGCAACGCGCGTCTGAATGAGGGGCTGGCGGGCGGCACCGAAGGCATCTTCGCCAACAGCAACTTCAATACCATCCAGCTGGATGATGTGTTGTTGCACAGTGAGATCAGTGTGCCGTTTGAATGGCTGGTGAACCAGACCGCGACTTTCGGGACGGAATGGAATCAGCAGCGGATGAAGGATCCTTCATCGACGACTCAGGCCGCCAGCTACGGGTCGATTCCCGGTATCGCTACGACCGGCCGCACACCCTATTCACAGGCGGAAATCTTCTCGCTGTTTGCCGAAGACAATATTGAGCTGACCGATAGCACCATGCTGACGCCGGGCCTGCGCTTCGATCACCATTCGATTGTCGGCGATAACTGGAGTCCGTCGCTCAACCTGTCACAGGGATTAGGCGATGAGTTCACCCTGAAAATGGGTATTGCGCGCGCCTATAAAGCCCCGAGCCTCTATCAGACCAACCCGAACTATCTGCTCTACAGCAATGGTCAGGGCTGCGCCGCCAGTGCCGGTGCCTGTTATCTGATGGGTAATGACGATCTGAAAGCGGAAAACAGCATCAATAAAGAGATTGGGGTCGAATGGAAGCGCGACGGCTACCAGGCGGGCCTGACCTGGTTCCGCAACGACTACCGTAACAAGATCGAGGCTGGCACGGCGCCAACCGGCACCGCATCTAACGGCAAAACCGACATCTACAAATGGGAAAATGTGCCCAAAGCGGTCGTCGAGGGGCTGGAAGGCACGGTCAATGTCCCGTTCTCCGACAGCGTAACGTGGAACAATAACTTCACTTACATGCTGCAGAGTAAGAATAAAGAGACCGGCGATCGTCTGTCGATTATTCCGGAATATACGCTCAATTCGACGCTGAGCTGGCAGGCGATGCAGGACCTCTCCCTGCAAACGACCCTGACCTGGTACGGTAAACAGGTACCGAAGAAATATGACTATAAAGGTAACGCCGTCACCGGTAGCGCCACCGATCAGGTGAGCCCCTATTCGGTTGTGGGCATGAGCGGCACCTATGACGTTAATAAATATGCCAGCGTCACCGTGGGTATCGACAACCTGTTCGACAAGCGCCATTTCCGGCAGGGCAACGCGCAGACCACCGGCAATGCCACCACCGGAGCGTGGCTCTATGGCGCAGGGGCCAATACCTTTAACGAGTCGGGCCGCACCTGGTATATGAGCGTGAATACCCGCTTCTGATGGACGGGCAATAAAAAGCGCAGCGGTTGATCTGACCGCTGCGCTTTTTTTATGACTGAATAATCAGTTGTTCTGATTGATATCGCGGTAGAGACGGCTCTCAAATCGCACCAGCGGAATACGGCGGGTACGCTGATCTTCCGGCGGGACCGCATAACCGGAAAGGAACTGCACGAATGCCACCCGCGCACCACTGGAGGTGGTGATAAAGCCCGCCAGGTTATAGACGCCCTGCAGTGAGCCGGTTTTCGCCGAGACTTTGCCATCCAGCCCCGCCTCATGCAGCCCGCCGCGATACTGCAGCGTGCCGTCGTAACCTGCCAGCGGCAGCATCGAAATATAATCCAGCGTGTTGTCATTCTTCGCAATGAACTGCAATACCTGCATCATGGTTTGCGGCGAAATCAGGTCATGGCGGGAGAGACCTGAACCATCCACCTGAATGCTATTACCCATGTCGACATTGGCTTTGGCTTTCAGGATGCGGCGAACGGCATCCTGTCCGGCGCGGAACGTGCCGGGCACATTGAAGTAGTGATGACCAATGGTGCGAAACACCGTGTCGGCAATCATGTTGTCTGACTTCTTCAACATGGTGTGCAGCAGCGTATGCAGCGGCGCGGACTGGGTCGATGCCAGCACGGTACCCGGTTCGGTAACCTGCGTCTGTCGCACCAGATGCCCGCTGTAGTCAATCTCAGATGACCGCAGTTCCGCCTTGAGGATTTCGCCAGCCCAGGCCGCGCCATCCTGTACCGCAAATGCCAGCGGCAGCGGTTCCGCGCGCTGGCGCATACAACCCGTGAGGGTGTAGCGGTTCAGCTCGCCCGGCACCACATCCAGCTCGCAATATTGCCCTTCGCCGCTGTTGCGGCCAATGGTGCGCACCTGGCTGTACATATGCGCCGGATAATAGGAGGCGATACGTACAAAGGCATTCTCACCCGGCGTATTAGCACTGTAGAGCGACACCGAGAAGCAGTTTTTATCAACGATTGCCGCACCCGGCGGAGCACTGAAGCACTGGGTCATATCGTTCCACGGCCAGCCCGGCGCCATATCGTGACTGGCAAAAACGGAGGTGTCGATAACCAGATTGCCTTTGATATGGTTAATGCCCTGCTTCTTTATCGCCGCCACCATGTTGCGCAGATCCTGACGGCTTAAGGTGGGATCACCGCCGAAACGTGCAACTAAATCGCCGTTCAGGGTGCCATCGATAATGGCGCCGCGAGTCTCAAAAGTGGTCTGAAAACGGAAGTCGCCACCCAGTTCCAGCAATGCTGCCAGCGCCGTCACCACTTTCATGGTACTGGCGGGCAGGGCCATCTGTTTTCCGTGATAATCAATAATCGGTGTTGATGCGCCTACTTTTTGTACCATCAGCGCCAGATTGGCGCCGTCTGGCAGGTACTGCATGTATTCATCAACTGGCGCTGCGTGTGCCTGCAGCATAAATGCGCAGCTTAATCCGGTAACAAGTCGTGAAAATCGCATAATCTCGCGGTAACTGGCAGGTGAGGGCGTCAATACTACGTCGCTGGACGGTGCAAAGTAAACGATGACCCGCAGGGAACTCTGGGGTAAAATACGTATCAAATTGCAAAACTCTTTTCTGGCCTGGAAGCATCTCCGGGTCAGGATTCTTTTATTTGCAAAAACGGGCTAATGCGCCGCAGAACGCTTTTTTCTGCAGTCACCGGTCAGGATGACATCGTTAAACAGGAAAGATGGCGAGGAGCTTAAATGAATCAGATTCCGATGACGTTAAGAGGCGCTGAAAGATTGCGCGAAGAGCTGAACGAGCTGAAAACCGTGAAGCGCCCGCGCATTATCGCCTCTATCGCTGATGCACGCGAACATGGCGATTTAAAAGAGAACGCGGAATATCACGCTGCGCGTGAAGAGCAGGGTTTTTGCGAAGGCCGTATTCAGGAGATTGAAGCCAAACTCTCCAATGCGCAGGTTATCGACGTCACTCAGATGCCGAAAACCGGACGCGTGATTTTCGGTGCAACCGTTACCGTGCTGAACGTCGAAACCGACGAAGAAGCCACGTATCGCATTGTGGGCGATGACGAAGCGGACTTTAAGCAAAATCTGATTTCGGTCAATTCGCCGATGGCGCGTGGCCTGGTGGGTAAAGAGGCCGATGACGTGGCTATTGTGAAAACCCCGGGCGGCGACGTTGAGTATGAAATCCTGAAGGTGGAATACCTTTAAGATGTTGCTACGCTTTGAAAAGCGTTAAAGCACAATGTAAAGAAAGGAAAAAGGCCGCATTGCGGCCTTTTATCTGAGGTAAGAGCATGTCACTTTCTTTGCCCACTTAGCGTGGCAGAGAAATTTTGCTCTCTTTAGAGGGGCGATACAGCACCAGCGTTTTGCCGATCACCTGTACGTTGCTGGCACCGGTCTCACGCACGATAGCCTCAACGATCAGCTGTTTCGTTTCACGATCTTCCGAGGCAATTTTTACCTTGATCAGTTCGTGATGCGACAGAGCCTGCTCGATTTCGGCCAGCACGCCTTCAGTCAGGCCATTGCCACCCAGCATAACCACTGGCTTGAGCGGATGGGCGAGGCCCTTGAGGTGCTGTTTTTGTTTGGTACTTAGATTCATCGTAGTTTTTTACTTACTCAGGGATTGAAAACGGTTCATTCTACCGCCATCTCGGGTATATCACCAAATCGACGCAACCCATTGCGTGCAGGTTTATCGCTACGATGACGATTTAGTTGGAAATATTATGACGGGTAAAAAGCGTTCGGCCAGCTCCGGCCGCTGGCTTCAGGAACACTTTAGCGATAAATATGTGCTCCAGGCGCATAAAAAAGGGTTGCGTTCGCGCGCCTGGTTTAAACTTGATGAAATACAACAGGGTGACAAGCTTTTCAAACCCGGCATGACCGTGGTAGATCTGGGTGCTGCACCCGGAGGCTGGTCGCAATATGTGGTACAGCAAATTGGGAACAAAGGGCGAGTCATTGCCTGTGATATCCTGCCAATGGATCCGATAGTCGGTGTCGATTTCCTTCAGGGCGATTTTCGTGAAGAATCGGTGGTCAATGCGCTGCTTGAACGCGTTGGCGATCAAAAAGTTCAGGTTGTCATGTCCGATATGGCGCCGAATATGAGTGGTACACCTGCCGTAGATATTCCCCGGTCGATGTATTTAGTCGAGCTGGCGCTGGAGATGTGTCGGGATATCCTGGCACCTGGCGGCAGTTTTGTAGTGAAAGTGTTTCAGGGAGATGGCTTCGATGAATACCTGCGGGAAATTCGCTCCCTGTTTACGAAAGTGAAAATTCGTAAGCCGGACGCTTCACGTTCACGTTCACGTGAAGTGTATATTGTGGCGACTGGGCGCAAACTATAACCAAATTGCTGGAGAAGTCCGCAGTTTTGCTGCGATTCCATGTATGCGGGATCTATAGTACCCTACGCTATCTGTTAACACCGTTGTAATATGAGGTTAATCCCTTGAGTGACATGGCGAAAAACCTGATTCTCTGGTTAGTCATCGCGGTCGTGCTGATGTCAGTATTCCAGAGCTTTGGGCCCAGCGAGTCGAATGGCCGTCGGGTTGATTATTCAACCTTCCTGTCGGAAGTGAACCAGGATCAGGTCCGCGAGGCACGTATTAACGGGCGTGAAATTAACGTCGTTAAAAAAGACAGCAATAAATACACGACCTACATTCCTGTCAACGATCCCAAGTTGCTCGATAACCTCTTGACCAAAAACGTCAAAGTGGTTGGCGAACCGCCGGAAGAACCAAGCCTGCTGGCTTCAATCTTCATTTCGTGGTTCCCGATGTTGCTGCTGATCGGTGTGTGGATCTTCTTTATGCGTCAGATGCAGGGCGGCGGCGGTAAGGGCGCGATGTCCTTCGGCAAGAGCAAAGCCCGCATGTTGACGGAAGACCAGATTAAAACCACTTTCGCCGACGTAGCAGGTTGTGACGAAGCGAAAGATGAAGTTGCTGAGCTGGTGGAATATCTGCGTGAGCCAAGCCGTTTCCAGAAGCTGGGCGGTAAGATTCCAAAAGGCGTTCTGATGGTGGGGCCACCGGGTACCGGTAAAACCTTGCTGGCAAAAGCGATTGCCGGCGAAGCGAAGGTGCCTTTCTTTACCATCTCCGGTTCTGACTTTGTGGAAATGTTTGTCGGTGTCGGTGCATCCCGTGTGCGTGACATGTTCGAACAGGCCAAAAAAGCGGCTCCATGCATCATCTTTATCGATGAGATCGACGCAGTCGGTCGTCAGCGTGGCGCCGGTTTAGGCGGTGGACATGACGAACGTGAGCAGACGCTGAACCAGATGCTGGTTGAGATGGATGGTTTCGAAGGTAATGAAGGTATTATCGTTATCGCCGCAACTAACCGTCCTGACGTCCTGGACCCTGCGCTGCTGCGTCCAGGTCGCTTTGACCGTCAGGTTGTTGTTGGCCTGCCAGATGTTCGCGGTCGTGAGCAGATCCTGAAAGTGCATATGCGTCGTGTGCCGCTGGCAACTGATGTTGATGCAGCGATCATTGCACGTGGTACGCCAGGCTTCTCGGGTGCCGATCTGGCCAACCTTGTTAACGAAGCAGCGCTGTTCGCGGCCCGTTCAAACAAGCGTGTGGTTTCGATGGTGGAGTTCGAGAAAGCGAAAGACAAAATCATGATGGGTGCGGAACGTCGCTCCATGGTGATGACGGAATCGCAGAAAGAGTCAACTGCCTACCATGAAGCAGGCCACGCCATTATTGGTCGCCTGGTGCCAGAGCATGATCCGGTTCATAAAGTAACGATTATCCCGCGCGGTCGCGCACTGGGTGTGACCTTCTTCCTGCCTGAAGGCGACGCGATCAGCGCCAGCCGTCAGAAACTGGAAAGCCAGATCTCAACGCTTTACGGCGGTCGTCTGGCAGAAGAGATCATCTACGGTGCAGAACGTGTTTCTACCGGTGCGTCCAACGATATTAAAGTTGCGACCAATCTGGCACGTAACATGGTGACGCAGTGGGGCTTCTCTGAAAAACTGGGTCCATTGCTCTATGCAGAAGAAGAGGGTGAAGTGTTCCTTGGACGTTCTGTCGCGAAAGCGAAACATATGTCTGATGAAACGGCCCGCATCATCGATCAGGAAGTTAAGCACCTGATCGACAGCAACTACCAGCGTGCTCGTCAGATTCTGGGTGAGAACATGGACATCCTTCACGCGATGAAAGACGCGCTGATGAAGTATGAAACCATTGATGCACCGCAGATCGACGACCTGATGGCGCGCCGCGAAGTGCGTCCGCCAGCGGGCTGGGAAGATCCAGGCAGCAACTCAGACAGCAACGGTACGCCTAAGGCGCCACGTCCGGTTGATGAACCGCGTACGCCAAACCCAGGCAATACCATGTCAGAGCAGTACAACAAATAAGACGCAACATCGTCAGACAAAACCCCGGCTGGTCCGGGGTTTTTTACATCCAGATATTGATCAGCAAGGAGTTTCCGCCATGAAGTTGTTCGCCCGTGATTCCCATCTCGATTTATCTTTTCCACATGTGATGGGCATTCTTAACGTCACGCCGGACTCCTTTTCAGATGGTGGAAAGCATAACGCGCTGGTCGATGCGCTGACGCATACCAATGAGATGGTCAATGCAGGCGCAACCATCATCGATGTGGGTGGGGAATCAACCCGTCCTGGCGCGGATGAAGTGAGTGTGGAGGAGGAGCTGGAGCGGGTGATTCCGGTCATCAATGCCATTGCCCAGCGTTTCGAAGTCTGGATTTCAGTGGACACCTCTAAAGCTGACGTCATCCGGGAAGCCGCGCGAGTAGGTGCTCACATCATAAACGACGTGCGTTCGCTTTCTGAACCCGGAGCACTGGAAGCCGCCGCCTCGACCGGGCTGCCCGTCTGTTTAATGCATATGCAGGGCGAACCGCGCACCATGCAGCAGGCACCGGTTTACGAAAATATTTTAAGCGAAGTGGACACTTACTTCGCTCAGCAGATAGCGCGCTGCGAAGCAGCGGGCATTAAAAAAGAGCGTCTGATACTCGACCCGGGCTTCGGTTTCGGTAAAAATCTCAGCCACAATTATGAACTGCTGGCTCATCTTGGCGATTTTCACCACTTCTGCCTGCCGCTGTTAGTGGGGATGTCGCGTAAATCGATGATTGGCCAGCTGTTAAACGTCGGCCCGTCACAGCGTTTAACCGGCAGCCTGAGTTGCGCGGTGATTGCTGCTATGCAGGGCGCGCAGATTATTCGCGCCCATGATGTAAAAGAGACGGCTGAAGCGATGCGCGTGGTCGAAGCGACCCGAAGAGCAAAAGGAGTATCATGAGTAATCGTAAATATTTCGGTACAGACGGCATTCGTGGCAAAGTCGGTGAAGCACCCATCACCCCCGATTTCGTCCTGAAGCTGGGCTGGGCCGCAGGTAAAGTGCTGGCGCGCCACGGTTCAAAGAAGATCATCATCGGCAAAGATACCCGTATCTCTGGCTATATGCTGGAGTCCGCGCTGGAAGCCGGTCTCGCCGCAGCAGGCCTGACGGCCGCCTTTACCGGCCCGATGCCGACACCAGCCATCGCCTATCTGACCCGTACTTTCCGCGCAGAGGCGGGCATTGTGATTTCAGCGTCACATAACCCGTTTGACGACAACGGGATTAAATTCTTCTCGTCCGAGGGCACCAAACTGCCCGATGACGTCGAAGAGGCGATTGAGCTGGAGATGGAAAAGCCGATTACCTGCGTTGAATCAGCGCAGTTAGGCCGCGCCAGCCGCATCGTCGATGCAGCAGGGCGTTACATTGAGTTCTGCAAAGGGACGTTCCCCAGCGAACTGAATCTGAATGGCCTGAAAATTGTGGTCGACTGCGCCAATGGCGCCACCTACCACATTGCGCCGAATGTATTGCGTGAACTGGGCGCGACGGTGATTGCTATCGGTGTCCAGCCAGACGGCATGAACATCAACAAAGAGTGCGGTGCCACCGATCTCAAACTGCTGCAGCAGCGCGTGCTGGCAGAGAAGGCTGATATCGGCCTGGCCTACGACGGTGACGGCGATCGCATCATGATGATTGACCATCTGGGTGACAAAGTTGATGGCGACCAGATCCTCTACATCATTGCGCGTGAGGCCCTGCGTCAGGGACAGCTTCGTGGCGGCGTCGTGGGTACGCTGATGAGTAACATGGGGCTGGAGTTAGCGCTGAAACAGCTCGGCATTCCGTTTACCCGTGCCAAAGTCGGTGACCGTTATGTACTGGAAAAGATGCAGGAGAAGGGCTGGCGTCTCGGTGCAGAGAACTCCGGTCATGTGATCCTGCTGGATAAAACCACAACCGGTGACGGTATCGTTGCAAGTTTGCAAGTGCTCACTGCGATGGTGCGTAACCATATGAGCCTGCACGATCTCTGTAGTGGCATGAAGATGCTGCCGCAGGTTCTGGTTAACGTACGCTTTGCGGGCGAACATGATCCGCTTCAGAGTGACGCGGTAAAAGCTGTCACGGCTGAAGTGGAAAAAGCGCTGGCGGGTCGCGGACGCGTTCTGCTGCGTAAATCAGGTACTGAGCCATTAATTCGTGTCATGGTCGAAGGCGAAAATGAGGCGCAGGTCACCGAACTGGCGAATCGCATCGCCGACCAGGTCAAGGCCGTTTAAAACCGTAACAGGCGGTCTGCAGGGTGCTGAACTGCCTGTAAAATCACCGGGATGGCGTTTTTTTCTGCAAACAGTAGGGGTAGTAAAAATTGCACTTGCAGAGATATGCGCCTTTGGTTAGTATTCACACCCGCTTCTGATGGGTGATGACGAGACTCCCCATCAATACTGGTTGAAGCTTTAACTGTACGATTACCGTGCAAGGAACAGGATGATATGTACCAAGCTCTTTTAGTAGTTTTCCTTATTGTAGCTATCGCCCTCGTGGGTATGATCATGCTGCAGCAAGGCAAAGGCGCTGATATGGGAGCCTCATTCGGTGCAGGCGCATCCGGTACGGTGTTTGGTTCTTCGGGCTCAGGTAATTTCATGACTCGTACAACCGGCATCTTAGCAGCGCTGTTTTTCATCATCAGCCTGGTTCTGGGTAATCTGAACAGCAATAAAGCGTCTAAAGGAAGCGAGTGGGAAAATCTTTCTGCGCCGGCACAGTCTTCTCAACAGACTGAAAAGCCAGCTCAACCGGTAACGCCGGGCAGCGATATTCCTAAGTAAGATCGTCAGCACAACGAATCGTTGTGGTCAGTGCAGTGCCGTGGTGGTGGAATTGGTAGACACGCTACCTTGAGGTGGTAGTGCCCGATTGGGCTTACGGGTTCAAGTCCCGTCCTCGGTACCAAATAGCAGTATCCCTTGCATTTTATGCAGGTCTGGAGTATTATTCGCCACGTTTTCGGACGCGGGGTGGAGCAGCCTGGTAGCTCGTCGGGCTCATAACCCGAAGGTCGTCGGTTCAAATCCGGCCCCCGCAACCAATTTTCCCTTTGAGTTCTTTTTCAAATATACTGTATGCATCGACGGACGCATTCACGGTTATTTTTTGAAAGAAAATTCTTTGGATGGAGTCCGGGCCGCATTGCGGCATACAGGGTCCAGTGATTAAAAGCCCCGAATATTCGGGGTTTTTTGTTATTAGCGAATCGTAATACTGGGCTATAGGCCCTTTTTTTATGTCTTGGGGGTGGGCTTGTCCACATTAGAGCAAAAATTGACAGAGTTGGTATCGGCTCCCGTAGAAGCGCTGGGTTACGAACTGGTTGGAATTGAATTCGTTCGTAGTCGCACATCTATCCTGCGCATCTATATTGATAGTGAAGATGGCATCAATGTCGATGATTGCGCCGATGTCAGCCACCAGGTAAGTGCGGTAATGGATGTTGAAGATCCCATTACGGTCCCTTACAACCTAGAAGTCTCTTCACCGGGACTCGATCGTCCTCTGTTCACTGCAGAACACTACACCCGCTTTATGGGTGAAGAAGTGAGTCTGGTGTTGCGTATGGCCGTGCAGAACCGCCGTAAATGGCAGGGAACCATTAAGTCAGTTGATGGCGAGATGATCACGGTGCACGTTGAGGGTAGCGATGAAGTGTTCGCACTGAGTAATATTCAGAAAGCGAACCTGGTCCCCCACTTTTAAAAGTCCGGATTGAGGCTAACCAGGATGAACAAAGAGATCTTAGCTGTTGTAGAAGCCGTTTCTAACGAAAAAGCCCTGCCGCGTGAGAAAATCTTCGAAGCGCTGGAGAGCGCGCTGGCGACTGCGACCAAGAAAAAGTACGAGCAGGAAATTGAGGTACGCGTCAGCATTGATCGCCGCAGTGGCGATTTCGATACTTTCCGCCGCTGGGAAATCGTAGAAGAGGTGACACAGCCGACGCGCGAGATCACGCTGGATGCGGCCCGCTTCGAAGATGAAGCATTCAATCTGGGCGAATATGTCGAAGATCAGATTGAATCGGTCACCTTTGACCGTATCACCACCCAGACCGCTAAGCAGGTTATCGTGCAAAAAGTGCGCGAAGCTGAGCGCGCAATGGTGGTTGATCAGTTCCGTGAGCAGGAAGGCGAAATTATCACGGGCGTGGTGAAGAAAGTTAACCGCGACAACATCTCCCTCGACTTAGGCAGCAATGCCGAAGCGGTGATTCTGCGCGAAGATATGCTGCCGCGTGAAAACTTCCGTCCAGGCGACCGTATTCGTGGCGTACTCTACTCTGTACGTCCGGAAGCGCGTGGCGCGCAACTGTTCGTGACGCGTTCTAAACCAGAAATGCTGATTGAACTGTTCCGCATCGAGGTGCCAGAAATTGGCGAAGAACTGATTGAAATTAAAGCCGCTGCCCGTGATCCGGGTTCGCGCGCTAAAATTGCAGTCAAAACCAACGACAAACGTATTGATCCGGTGGGTGCCTGTGTGGGCATGCGCGGCGCGCGTGTTCAGGCAGTTTCCAGTGAACTGGGCGGCGAGCGTATCGATATCGTGCTGTGGGACGATAACCCGGCGCAGTTTGTTATTAACGCCATGGCTCCGGCCGATGTGGCGTCAATCGTGGTTGATGAAGATAACCACACCATGGATATCGCCGTAGAAGCTGGCAATCTGGCTCAGGCGATCGGCCGTAACGGCCAAAACGTGCGTCTCGCTTCACAGCTGAGTGGCTGGGAGCTGAACGTGATGACCGTCGATGATCTGCAGGCTAAGCATCAGGCTGAAGCACATGCAGCGATCGATATGTTCACTAAACATCTCGACATCGACGAAGAGTTCGCCACCGTACTGGTGGAAGAGGGCTTCTCCTCGCTGGAAGAGCTGGCATACGTGCCAATCAACGAGCTGCTGGAAGTCGACGGCCTCGACGAAGAGACCATTGAAGCCCTGCGTGAACGAGCAAAAAATGCGTTAACCACCCTGGCACTGGCGAAAGAAGAGAGTCTTGGAAATCAGGAGCCCGCTGAGGATCTTCTGAATCTTGAAGGCCTCGATCGTGCGCTGGCGTTCCGCCTGGCGTCGAAAGGCGTTTGCACGCTGGAAGATCTCGCTGAGCAAGGTGTTGACGATCTGACGGATATTGAAGGCATGTCTGATGAACAAGCCGGCGCGCTGATTATGGCCGCACGTAATATCTGCTGGTTCGGCGATGACGCGTAATAACAGGAAGGAACAGCATGACAGATGTAACCGTAAAATCGCTGGCCGCAGAAATTCAGACTCCGGTCGATCGCCTGGTACAGCAATTTGCTGATGCGGGGATCCCTAAGTCTGAAAATGACGCGGTGACCCAGCAAGAGAAAGAAACCTTACTATCTCATCTGAACCGTGAACACGGTCAGGTCGGTTCAGCTAAGCTGACGCTGCAGCGTAAAACGCGCAGCACCTTGAATATTCCAGGCACCGGGGGTAAAAGTAAGTCGGTGCAAATTGAAGTCCGCAAAAAGCGTACCTATGTGAAGGGTGATGCAGAGGCTGAGCAAGCTCAGGCAGAAGCTGAAGCCGAGGCGCAGCGTGAAGCGGAAGAGCAGGCGCAACGCGAGGCTGAAGAAAAAGCCCGTCGCGAAGCTGAACAGAAAGCGCAACGTGAAGCCGAAGATAAAGCCAGGCGCGAAGCCGCTGACAAGGCCAAACGTGCAGCAGCGGAAAATGAAAAAGTGACAAATCAACCTACCGACGAAGTGACCAGGGCTGCGCAATCAGACAAAGCCCGTCGCGAAGCTGAAGCTGCCGAACTGAAGCGTAAAGCTGAAGAAGAAGCCCGCCGTAAGCTTGAAGAGGCTGCCCGCCTCGTAGCAGAAGAAGCCCGCCGTCTGGCTGAAGAGAAATCAGCTGAATGGGAAAAACCGGAAGAAGAGGATAAAGGCGACTATCACGTCACCACTTCGACCCATGCCCGTCAGGCGGAAGACGAAAACGACCGTCAGGTTGAAGCAGGTCGTGCGCGTGCGCGTACTACGGCTAAAGCTGCGCGTCCGGCGAAAAAAGGCAACAAACACTCTGAAGCCAAAACTGACCGTGAAGAAGCGCGTGCGCAGGTTCGTGGTGGTAAAGGCGGCAAGCATCGCAAACCTAGCGCACTGCAGCAGGGCTTCAACAAGCCAGCGCAGGCCGTTAACCGCGATGTTGTGATTGGCGAAACTATCACCGTAGCCGAACTGGCTAACAAAATGGCGGTGAAAGGTTCTCTGGTCATTAAAGCGATGATGAGAATGGGCGCCATGGCGACCATCAACCAGGTCATCGACCAGGAAACTGCACAGCTCGTTGCCGAAGAGATGGGCCACAAAGTGACCCTGCGTCGTGAGAACGAGCTGGAAGAAGCGGTAATGGACGATCGTGATACTGATGCTGCGCAGGAGTCTCGTGCTCCGGTTGTCACCATCATGGGCCACGTCGACCACGGTAAAACGTCCCTGCTGGACTATATTCGTTCCACTAAAATCGCCTCTGGCGAAGCGGGCGGTATTACTCAGCACATCGGTGCTTACCACGTTGAAACCGACAACGGTATGGTTACCTTCCTGGATACCCCGGGCCACGCCGCGTTTACCGCGATGCGTGCACGTGGTGCGCAGGCGACCGATATCGTTATCCTGGTGGTTGCAGCAGACGATGGCGTGATGCCACAGACTGTCGAAGCTATTCAGCACGCCAAAGCCGCTAAAGTGCCGGTTGTGGTTGCAGTGAACAAGTGCGATAAGCCAGAAGCGGATCCGGATCGTGTTAAAAACGAACTGACTCAGTACGGTATCATTCCGGAAGAGTGGGGCGGCGAAAACATGTTCGTTAATGTCTCTGCGAAAGCGGGTACCGGCATTGATGACCTGTTAAACGCTATCCTGCTGCAGGCGGAAGTGCTGGAACTGACCGCTATCCGTGAAGGTATGGCGAGCGGCGTGGTGATCGAATCGTTCCTCGACAAAGGTCGTGGTCCGGTTGCCACCGTGCTGGTACGTGAAGGTACGCTGAACAAAGGCGACATCGTTCTTTGTGGTTTCGAATATGGCCGCGTTCGTGCAATGCGTGACGAACTGGGTCGCGAAGTCATGGAAGCGGGTCCATCTATCCCGGTTGAGATTCTGGGCCTGTCCGGCGTGCCGGCTGCGGGTGATGAAGCGACCGTGGTACGTGACGAGAAGAAAGCACGTGAAGTTGCGCTCTATCGTCAGGGCAAATTCCGCGAAGTTAAACTGGCTCGCCAGCAGAAATCTAAGCTCGAGAACATGTTTGCTAACATGACCGAAGGCGAAGTGTCTGAACTGAACATCGTTCTGAAAGCTGACGTTCAGGGTTCTGTGGAAGCAATCTCCGACTCCCTGCAGAAACTCTCCACCGACGAAGTGAAGGTGAAGATTGTGGGTTCAGGCGTGGGCGGGATTACCGAAACCGATGCGACCCTGGCTGCTGCCTCTAACGCCATCCTCCTTGGCTTCAACGTTCGTGCCGATGCCTCTGCGCGTCGCGTCATTGACGCAGAAAGCCTGGATCTGCGCTACTACTCTGTCATCTATAACCTGATTGACGAAGTTAAAGCGGCGATGAGCGGCATGCTGGCACCAGAGTACAAACAGCAGATCATCGGTCTGGCTGCGGTGCGCGATGTGTTCAAATCACCGAAGTTTGGCGCGATTGCCGGTTGTATGGTGACGGAAGGTAACATCAAGCGTCACAATCCAATCCGTGTCCTGCGCGACAACGTGGTAATTTACGAAGGCGAGCTGGAATCTCTGCGTCGCTTTAAAGATGACGTCAACGAAGTGCGTAACGGCATGGAGTGCGGTATCGGCGTGAAGAACTACAACGACGTTCGCGTTGGCGATATGATCGAAGTGTTTGAAATCATCGAAATTAAACGCACCATCGAGTAATAGACTGCTGATGTGTTGCAATTTGGGAGGCCTCTGGCCTCCCGAATTATTTGGGAGAAATAATGATGGCGAAAGAATTTGGTCGCCCGCAGCGCGTTTCACAAGAGCTGCAAAAAGAGATTGCGATGATCCTGCAGCGTGAGATCAAAGATCCACGTCTTGGCATGATGGTCACCGTATCAGGCGTTGAAGTCTCACGCGATCTCGCTTACGCAAAAGTGTTCGTGACTTTCCTCAACGACAAAGATGAAGAAGCGATTAAACATGGCCTGAAAGCGCTGAAAGAAGCGTCAGGTTATATCCGCATTCTGCTGGGCAAAGCGATGCGTCTGCGTATCGTGCCTGAGCTGACTTTCTTCTACGACAACTCGTTAGTCGAAGGGATGCGCATGTCCAATCTCGTCACCAGCGTCGTGAAGAACGATACTGAGCGCCGTGGTCCGGACGCCACTGGCGATGACGAGGAGGCGTAATGAGTCGTCCGCGTCGTCGCGGTCGCGACGTCCATGGCGTGTTGTTGCTGGATAAGCCACAAGGCGTCTCGTCGAATGATGTCCTGCAGAAAGTGAAGCGTATCTTTAACGCGAATCGCGCAGGACATACCGGCGCGCTGGATCCTCTGGCTACCGGCATGTTGCCGATCTGCCTGGGTGAAGCGACTAAGTTTTCGCAGTATCTGCTCGATTCCGACAAACGCTATCGCGTGATTGCCCGACTGGGCGAGCGGACCGACACGTCAGACGCCGATGGCAACATCGTGCAGACGCGTCCGGTCAGCTTCAGTCAGGCCGATCTGGACAGTGCTCTGGAGAGCTTCCGCGGCGAAACGCTGCAGGTGCCTTCGATGTTTTCGGCACTGAAGCATCAGGGACGCCCGTTGTATGAATATGCGCGTCAGGGCATTGAGATTGCGCGTGAACCGCGTCCGATCACTGTCTATGAGCTGCAATTTATTCGCTGGCAGGATAATGAGCTGGAGCTGGAAATTCACTGCTCCAAAGGCACCTATATCCGCACCATCATCGATGACCTGGGCGAAAAGCTGGGATGCGGTGCGCACGTGATTATGCTGCGTCGCGTTCAGGTTGCCCGTTATCCGTATGAAAGGATGGTGACGCTGGAACAGCTCAACACCCTGCTGACGGAAGCCACAGAAGCCGGCATTTCACTGGAAACGCAGCTCGATCCGCTGTTGTTGCCAATGGACAGCCCCGCCTCTGATTTCCCTGAAGTGAATATCCCGCCTGCCGTGGCAGATTTCTTCCGCCAGGGACAGCCGGTACAGGCCAGCAATGCGCCTGCGCAGGGGCTGGTAAGGGTATCGGAAGGCGAAGCGCGTAAGTTTATCGGTATGGCAGAAATTGCCGACGATGGCCGGCTTGCGCCACGTCGTTTAGTGGTTGAGTATCAGGATTGAGCCAGGCGTTCACTTTTCGCTGATGGGGCATTTGCGTTGCTATCGGGCGCAGAGTAGAATAGCGCGGCTTTAAAGCGGGATGCTGAATTAGAGATCGGCACCCATACATTCATTTATTACTGGAGTTTATTATGTCTCTAAGCGTAGAAGCTAAAGCAGAGATCGTTGCTAAATATGGCCGTGGTGCTAACGACAGCGGTTCAACTGAAGTTCAGGTTGCCCTGTTGACCGCGCAGATTACCCATCTGCAGGGTCACTTCTCTGAGCACAAAAAAGACCACCACAGCCGCCGCGGTCTGCTGCGCATGGTATCTCAGCGTCGTAAGCTGCTGGACTACCTGAAGCGTAAAGACGTTGCACGCTACAGCAGCCTGATCGAAAGTCTCGGTCTGCGTCGCTAAGTCTGAAGAATCTGATCGTCGGGGCATTATGCGGGCTTTTGCACTCTGTGCAGCTTACGATCAGATTTGTGCGAGTTTCGTGAAGAGGGGGCCTTTATGGCCCCTTTTTTCGAGCAATCGGCAGCAATCCGGACCAAACTGATGTATTGTTGCTTAGTGTGATCTTTAGTTTGCAGAATTTCGCGCGGCTAATGAGAGGCTTTACCGCAGGGGCGGTCGAGGGTTGTCATTAGTCGCGAGGATGCAACTGAAGATTGGTAATCAATGGCGGGCTACAGATAGCCATGCCCCGAAGTTAAGGACTTTGATTTTGCTGAATCCGATCGTACGCAAATTCCAATATGGTCAACATACCGTCACGCTGGAAACCGGCATGATGGCTCGCCAGGCGACAGCCGCTGTTATGGTGAGCATGGACGATACTGCAGTATTCGTCACTGTAGTAGGTCAGAAAAAATCTAAACCAGGTCAGGATTTCTTCCCACTGACCGTGAACTATCAGGAGCGTACTTACGCTGCTGGTCGTATCCCAGGCAGCTTCTTCCGTCGTGAAGGCCGTCCAAGCGAAGGCGAAACCCTGATTTCGCGTCTGATTGACCGCCCGATTCGTCCGCTGTTCCCGGAAGGTTTTGTTAACGAAGTTCAGGTTATCGCCACTGTTGTCTCTGTGAACCCACAGGTTCATCCGGACATCGTTGCCATGATCGGTGCTTCTGCTGCACTGGCGCTTTCTGGTCTGCCGTTCAATGGCCCAATTGGTTCTGCGCGTGTTGGTTACATCAACGATCAATATGTCCTGAACCCAACCGCAGATGAGCTGAAACAGTCTCGTCTGGATCTGGTGGTTGCCGGTACGCAGAATGCCGTTCTGATGGTTGAATCTGAAGCTGAGATCCTGTCAGAAGAGCAGATGCTGGGCGCCGTGGTCTTTGGTCACGACCAGCAGCAGATTGTTATCGAAAACATTAATGCTCTGGTTGCTGAAGCGGGCAAACCACGCTGGGACTGGCAGCCAGAAGCGGCCAATACCGCACTGATTTCTCGCGTTGCTGCCCTGGCAGAAGCGCGCATCAGCGATGCTTACCGCATCACTGACAAGCAGGAGCGTTACACCCAGGTTGGCGTCATTAAAGACGAAACCATCGCTGCGCTGCTGGCTGAAGATGAAACGCTGGATGGTTCAGAAATCGGCGATATCGTGCATAGCCTTGAAAAAACCGTTGTTCGTACTCGCATCCTGAATGGCGAGCCACGCATCGATGGTCGTGAAAAAGATATGATCCGTGGTCTGGACGTGCGTACTGGCGTATTGCCACGTACACACGGTTCATCACTGTTCACCCGTGGTGAGACGCAGGCACTGGTTACTGCAACGCTGGGTACGACCCGCGATGCGCAGAACCTTGATGAGCTGATGGGCGAACGTACCGACAGCTTCCTGTTCCATTACAACTTCCCTCCATACTCTGTCGGCGAAACCGGCATGGTAGGTTCGCCGAAGCGTCGTGAGATTGGTCACGGTCGTCTGGCGAAGCGCGGCGTGTTAGCGGTAATGCCTAAAGCGGAAGATTTCCCTTACACCATTCGTGTTGTTTCTGAAATCACCGAATCTAACGGCTCTTCTTCAATGGCCTCTGTCTGCGGTGCCTCACTGGCGCTGATGGATGCAGGTGTGCCAATCAAAGCCGCCGTTGCCGGTATCGCAATGGGTCTGGTGAAAGAAGATGAGAAGTTTGTTGTTCTGTCTGACATCCTGGGCGATGAAGATCACCTGGGCGACATGGACTTCAAAGTAGCCGGTAGCCGTGAAGGTATCACCGCGCTGCAGATGGACATCAAAATCGAAGGCATCACGCGTGAAATCATGCAGGAAGCGCTGAACCAGGCCCGGGGTGCACGTCTGCACATTCTGGGCGTTATGGAACAGGCTATCAGCACGCCGCGTACTGAGATTTCTGAATTCGCACCACGCATTTACACCATCAAAATCAGCTCTGACAAGATCAAAGATGTGATCGGTAAAGGCGGCTCAGTGATTCGTGCACTGACCGAAGAGACCGGCACAACGATTGAAATTGAAGATGACGGCACCGTGAAAATCGCTGCGACCGATGGTCTGAAAGCGAAAGAAGCGATTCGTCGTATCGAAGAGATTACCGCAGAGATCGAAGTGGGCCGCGTTTACAGTGGTAAAGTGACCCGTATCGTTGACTTCGGCGCCTTCGTTGCAATCGGTGGTGGTAAAGAAGGTCTGGTTCACATTTCACAAATCGCTGATAAGCGCGTTGAGAAAGTGACTGACTATCTGCAGATGGGTCAGGAAGTACCGGTTAAGGTGATGGAGGTTGATCGCCAGGGCCGTGTACGTCTGAGCATCAAAGAAGCGACAGAATCTAAGCCGCAGGCTGAAGAAGCTGTCGCGGTGACCACGCCTGACGCTGCTGAATAAGTCGTTGCTGATTTGCCCCTCTCTGCCTGGCAGAGAGGGGCGTTTGTATCATCGCGAGGGCGGGAATCCTTGTGCACAGCAGGCGGATGACAGGATGGTTATCCCAATGTTTGTATTCGGGAGTGGGAAATGAAGCCTTTTCTGCGCTGGTGTTTTGTTGCGACAGCTTTGACGCTGGCAGGATGCAGCAACTCCAATTGGCGTAAGAACGAAGTTCTTGCAGTGCCTTTACAGCCCACACTGCAGCAGGAAGTGATACTGGCGCGCATGGAACAAATTCTTGCCAGTCGCGCTCTCACCGATGATGAACGCGCACAGCTGTTATATGAGCGCGGAGTGTTGTATGATAGTTTAGGTCTGCGGGCATTAGCGCGGAACGATTTTTCGCAAGCGCTGTCTATAAGACCAGATATGCCCGAAGTGTTTAACTACTTAGGCATATATTTAACGCAGGCGGGCAACTTTGATGCCGCCTATGAAGCGTTTGATTCTGTACTTGAGCTTGATCCAACTTACAACTATGCGCATTTAAACCGTGGTATCGCCCTCTATTACGGCGGTCGATACAAGTTAGCGCAAGATGATCTGCTGGCGTTTTATCAAGACGATCCTAACGATCCTTTCCGCAGTTTGTGGCTCTATCTCGTTGAACGTGAGATGGATGTCGACAAGGCAAAAGTCGCGCTTCAACAGCGTCACGACAAAGCGGTCAGAGATCAATGGGGATGGAATATTGTCGAGTTCTACCTTGGAGATATCAACGAGAAAACGTTGATGGAAAGTCTCAAGGCGGACGCAACGGATAACACCTCGCTCGCTGAACATCTCAGTGAAACCAACTTCTATTTAGGTAAGTACTACCTAAGTCTGGGGGAGAAGGACGACGCGAAAGCGTTGTTCAAACTGGCGGTGGCCAACAACGTCAATAACTTTGTTGAACACCGATACGCATTGTTGGAACTGGCGCAACTCGGCCAGGCACAAGACGATTTATCAGAATCTGACCAGCAATAGCTGACGAACTTAATTTGCCTGTAAAACCTGTTAAGTCATCATCTTAAAGGATGAAGGCTTTTCTGTTCGTCAAAACTTTTAATTTGAGCCGGTTCACACTTTTTGATGAAAATGACTGAAAGTTTTCACGACGAGTTATGTAGACTGGCCGCCGCAATCTAAGAGGCACGTGTACTACATGACTGATATTCAAACCACTTTTGCTGACCTTGGCCTGAACGCCGACATCCTTGAATCACTGAATGGCATGGGCTACGTAAAGCCATCCCCAATCCAGGCTGAGTGTATTCCTCACCTGCTGGCGGGCCGTGACGTGTTAGGCATGGCGCAGACCGGGAGTGGTAAAACCGCGGCGTTCTCTCTGCCGCTGTTACATAACATTGATCCTACTGTTAAAGCGCCACAAATCCTGGTGCTGGCACCTACCCGCGAACTGGCGGTACAGGTTGCTGAAGCAGTTACCGAATTCTCTAAACACATGCGTGGCCTGAACGTGGTTGCCCTTTACGGCGGCCAGCGTTATGACGTGCAGCTGCGCGCACTGCGTCAGGGACCACAGGTTGTTGTGGGTACGCCTGGCCGTCTGCTTGACCACCTGAAACGCGGCACGTTAGACCTTTCTAACCTGCGTGGCCTGGTGCTGGATGAAGCAGACGAAATGCTGCGCATGGGCTTCATCGAAGACGTTGAAACCATCATGGCGCAAATTCCAGCCGATCATCAGACCGCGCTGTTCTCTGCAACCATGCCGGAAGCGATTCGTCGTATCACCAAACGCTTCATGAAAGATCCACAGGAAGTGCGTATTCAGTCAAGCCTGACCACGCGTCCTGATATCAGCCAGAGCTACTGGACCGCTTACGGTCGTAAAACAGACGCACTGGTTCGCTTCCTGGAAGCAGAAGACTTTGATGCTGCCATCATCTTCGTGCGTACCAAAAACGCAACCATGGAAGTAGCAGAAGCGCTGGAACGTAGTGGCTATAACAGCGCCGCGCTGAACGGTGACATGAACCAGGCTCTGCGTGAGCAGACGCTTGAGCGCCTGAAAGATGGTCGTCTCGACATTCTGATTGCAACCGACGTTGCGGCCCGTGGCCTGGACGTTGAACGCATCAGCCTGGTTGTTAACTACGACATCCCGATGGACTCAGAATCTTACGTTCACCGTATCGGCCGTACCGGTCGTGCTGGTCGTGCTGGCCGTGCGCTGCTGTTCGTTGAGAACCGCGAACGCCGTCTGCTGCGTAACATCGAACGTACCATGAAGCTGACTATTCCTGAGGTAGAACTGCCTAACGCAGAACTGCTGGGTGAGCGTCGTCTGGCTAAGTTTGCTGCTAAAGTTCAGCAGCAGCTGGAAAGCAGCGATCTGGATCAGTACCGTGCTCTGCTGGCTAAAATGCAGCCAGAAGAGGAAATGGATCTGGAAACACTGGCAGCCGCACTGCTGAAGATGGCACAGGGCGAACGTCCTCTGATTCTGCCACCAGAAGCACCGCGTCCGGCACGTCGCGAATACCGCGATCGTGACGAGCGTGATGGCCGTCGTGACAGCCGTGAAGCGCGTGGCGATTCTCGTGCTCCGCGTGAAAACCGCGAAAGCCGTGATGGCGATCGTCCACGTCGCGAACGTCGTGACGTTGGCGAAATGCAGCTGTACCGCATCGAAGTAGGCCGCGATGATGGTGTTGAAGTTCGTCACATCGTTGGCGCTATCGCTAACGAAGGCGACATCAGCAGCCGTTACATCGGTAACATCAAGCTGTTCGGTACCCACTCGACTATCGAGCTGCCGAAAGGCATGCCAGGCGATGTGCTGCAGCACTTTACCCGTACCCGTATTCTGAACAAGCCGATGAATATGCAGTTACTGGGTGATGCACAGCCGAACGAAGGCCGTGGTGACCGTCGTCCAGCTGGTGCTGGCGGTGAGCGTCGCAGCGGTCCAGGTGCAGGCGGTCCGGGCGCAGCTAACCGTGAAGGTGGTCGTCGCTTCTCTTCTGAACGCCGTGAAGGTGGTCGTGAAGGCGGCGGACGTACTTTCAACCGTGAAGGTAGCCGTGGTCCACGTCGTGAAGAGGGCGCAGCCGCCGCTCCACGTCGTCGTGATGCATAACGACTTAGCGTCGTAACAAAAAGGGAAGCCAATGGCTTCCCTTTTTTTATGCCTGTCAGGCACCGCCGCTGATCATCACGCGCTCGCCGCTGACCCAGGCGGACTCTTCAGAGGCCAGAAACAGCGCAACCTGCGCCACATCTTCCGGCAGACCAAAGCGTCCCAGCGGCGTGGCAGCCAGCAGTTGCGCTTTGAGCTGCGGGCTCATTCTCTTCGCGGCCAGTAATCCCTCCGTCAGAATCATGCCTGGTGCCAGGGCATTAACCCGGATGTTCTTTGCGCCCAGCTCGCGCGCCAGTCCCTGGGTCAGGGTATCCACTGCGCCTTTGGTTGCCGCCCAGAGCACGGAACCTGGCGTGCTGTTTTTACTGTTCAGGGCGCTGAGATTAATAATGCTGCCGCCGTGCGCCGGGAAGTGACGAATCGCCTGCTGACAGACCATCAGCGTACCCAGCAGGTTAACGTTAATCTGCTGCTGCATCTCCTCCAGCGTCAGCGCCGCAAACTCGCCGTGATGAAAACTGCCCGCATTGTTCACCACAATGTCGGGCGCGCCGAAGCACTCTGCGGTGGTGGCGAACAGCCGTTCCACATCCCGCAGGAGAGAGATATCTGCCTGTACCGCCACGGCTTCACTGCCCAGGTTGACGATATCGCTGACCACGTCAGCCGCTCCCACTTCATCCTGACGATAGTTGACCACGACGCGGGCGCCAGCCGTGGCAAAAGCGATGGCAATCGCCGCACCAATGCCTTTTGAGGCGCCTGTTACCAGCGCGATTTTATTCTGCAGTGCCTTCATTATGTTGTTCTCCGCCGTAATGATTGCGTCGAAAGACTATGCGCGCTGGCGCCGAAAAGCGGGTAGTGCAATCCTGCAAGCTTCTTGCACGATCCTGCAAAAGTAACGCAACGGGACAGGTATTCCGCTCAGCGTCAGGTAATATCAGCACAGATAGCGGGAGGGGAGAACACAGTGACAGAGAGTGAGAAGTGGCAGGGGCTGGCACAGTTAATTGCCCGTCATGCTCCGGAGGATGGGCGGCATTCAAGTGCCATAGATTGCCTGTTTTTTGGCCGGGTTTCAGCACCGACTGAGCCGATGCACTTTGCTCAATGGGCCAGTTTTGCCCTGGTGGCACAGGGCGGTAAGGCGCTGCATATCGGTGATGAGGTGCTGCACTATGGTCCGGGCGATCTGCTGCTGGTGACGCTGGATATGCCGGTGCGCGCCTGCGTCACCGTCGCCACGCCGGAAAAACCCAATCTGGGGATTGGTATTGCCATCAATGAATCCCGGCTGATGCGCTACCTCGAACAGTTTCCCCCGACGCTGCCGCTGGTGACACCAGACAGTGAACGCGGCGTCACCGTGCATAAGGTCTCACCTTTGCTGGTGGATGCGGTTATCCGGCTGGTACGCCTGCTTGACCATCCTGAGGACATTGAGGCGCTGGCCCCGCTCATTGAGCAGGAGATTTTCTACCGGCTGCTGACCGGGCCGGAAGGTTCGCGCATCCTGAATATGGCGCTGGCTGAGCGGCCGGGCAACCGGGTCGCGCAGGCTGCCCGCTGGCTGCGGGAAAATTTTCATCAGCCACTGAAGATCGATCGGCTCGCCAGCAGTGTCGGCATGAGCATCTCTTCGCTGCATCATCACTTCAAAGCCGTGACGGCTATGACGCCGATGCAATACCAGAAACAACTGCGGCTGAATGAGGCGCGACGTTTGATGATGGTAGAAAAGCTGGATGCCGGTACGGCAGGCTATCGGGTGGGGTATCAGAGCGCGTCACAGTTCAGCCGGGAGTATCGCCGCCTGTATGGGCAATCTCCGGCCAGGGATAGTCGTCAGCTGGCGGTGAGCCCGGAGAGATTGCGCCCACCGCAGAACTGATTACAGGCTGTTAGCCGCTTCCATCGCAATGGCGAAGGAGCGCAGGCGCGCTTCGGAATCAAAAATCTGGCCATTGACCATAATTTCATCCGCCTGGGTTTCACGCATCAGCGAGGCCAGCCCATGACGCACTTTGTCCGTATCGCCGACCAGCGACATGCTGAGCGCCTGCTGTACACCATACTGTTCTGATGGCGACCAGAGGTTATCCATATTTTCAACCGGTGCCGGTAACGGGCCCGGTTTGCCGCGGCGCAGGTTGATAAACTGCTGCTGCTGCGAGGTAAACAGGAAGCGCGCATCACGCTCACTGTCTGCGGCGATCACGTTAATGCAGACCATGGCATAAGGCTTGTCGAGACGCGCCGATGGCTGGAAGTTTTCACGGTAGACGTGCAGCGCCTGGAACAGTTGGTCAGGGGCAAAATGGGAGGCAAACGCAAACGGCAGGCCCATTTTCGCTGAAAGCTGTGCGCTGTAGAGACTGGAGCCGAGCAGCCAGACCGGAATCTGCAGGCCCAGACCGGGTACAGGCTGCACTGGCGGCTGCGCATCCGCTTCGGCATCGAACCAGCTAATCAGTTCAGCCACATCCTCGGGGAACGTGTCGATGTGCATGTTGGCCTGATGACGGCGCAGTGCCATCATGGTGCGCTGGTCAGAACCTGGCGCGCGACCTAAGCCGAGATCGATACGGCCAGGATAGAGAGAGGCCAGCGTACCAAACTGCTCGGCGATCACCAGCGGCGCATGGTTAGGCAACATAATGCCGCCGGAGCCCAGCTTCAGAGTCTCGGTATTCGCCGCCAGATAGCCAATCAGCACGGAGGTGGCTGCGCTGGCAATCCCCGTCATGTTGTGATGTTCAGCCAGCCAGTAGCGTTGATAGCCCAGTTTTTCAGCCTGACGCGCCAGCGCCAGCGAATTATGGAACGCATCCCGAGCGGTCGCGCCCTGTGGAATCGGCGCGAGATCCAGCACGGACAGGCGAAGAGGTTTTTTATCAGACATGACTACTCCCGTTGTATGGCGCAGGCGTTAAGTTAAGGCCTGCACCATTTAGTATTACGCATCATTCCTTATATTAAAACTGCTAACCTCAGCAGGAATATAGCCGGTATGTGCTTTTATTCAGGATGCCAGCGTCATGCCCGCCAGTTTGCGCCAGTAACCGTTACAATCACTGCCTTTTGCGACCATTAGCGGAGCCTGACCGTTTTCATTGGCGCGGAAACGGTCGATCTCTGCCAGCGTCGTCACATCCTGCGGCGAGAGCCGTATGCAATCGACCTGGCCGTGCATACCAGCCAGATCGTTACCCAGGTTATAGCAGTAGCCGCTCATGGTCTGAATGCCATTGAGGACGAACACCTGCTGCCCCTCCTGTGAGTTGACGCGCCGGCCTGTCGGATAGTTGATACAGCAGGTTTCGCAATCATCTTTCGCGCGGTTTTCCGAGCGGGCGGTGAAGCAGCGCGCTGAGAGCGCCAGCGGCAGATGACCGTAGCCCAGCACCTCCACCTCAAACTGCTGCCGGATACCCCGCGTCTCGCACTGCTCCAGCAGCTGTAGCAGCCAGTCACGTGACATCTCCACCGGCATACACCAGCGCGTCATGCCCTCTTTGACCAGCAGCTGCAGCGTGTCGGCGTTATAAACATTGAGCGTCGGACCCGCGACAAAGGGCAGATGACGCTCAGCGGCCATGTTAACCGTGCCGATATCATTGGCTTCAATCAGGAACTCACCGTTCTCTACGTAACGCTGCAGCTCTTTCAGCTCAGAGGGCGATTGCAGCAGCGCCAGCGTGCTCAGCACCACCTGTTTGCCGCTGGCCGCGAGTTCACGAGCCAGCGCCATCCAGCGGGCATAGGGCGTGGCGCGACGTTTACTGCACACCGCTTCGCCAAGGTAGATAATATCCGCGCTACTGCGGGCAGCCTGCTGGTAAAAATCTTCCAGCGTATCGGTCGGCCAGTACCAGAGCACCGGCCCAAGGGCATATTGCATCATGACTCCTTATTGCCATTCACGGTGATAAGCACCCAGCGTGGTTTGCGAACCTTCTGAGAGATCGCCCAGCGTCTGCATCCACTGTGGTGCGACTTCAAACTGTTCCGGCTGCGCCTTGCAGCGATCAATTGCCTGACGCCAGACGCGCGCCACGTCAGCGACATAGGCAGGGCTGCGCTGACGGCCTTCGATTTTCACCGAGGCGATGCCTGCCCGCAGTAGTTCCGGCAGCAGCTCCAGCGTGTTCAGACTGGTGGGCTCCTCGAGCACGTGATAACGCTTGTCGTTAACCATATAGCGTCCTTTGCAAAGTGTCGGATAACCCGCGCTTTCGTCCGGGGCGTAGCGATCGATCAACACTTCATTAAGACGTGACTCCATGCCCTGCGGCGTCTGCTGCCAGCGCACAAACTTCGCCGGAGAGCAGGCACCGGCGCTGTTAGGCGATTCACCGGTCAGCCAGGAAGAGAGGTAGCAGCGGCCTTCCGCCATGATGCACAGGCTGCCAAAGGCGAACACCTCCAGCGGCACCGGTGTGCTGCGCGCCAGCTGTTTAACCTGGTGAATCGACAGGACGCGCGGCAGCACCACACGCTGCAGATTGAAGTGGCGATGGTAAAAGCGAATCGCCTCCAGATTGGTTGCCGAAGCCTGTACAGAAAGATGACGTTCAACCTGGGGATAGTGCGTCGCGGCATACTCCAGCGTGGCGATATCCGCCAGGATCAGCGCGTCGGCTCCGTTTTGCGCCGCCACATCAATCGCCCGCTGCCAGCGACCCATGCCATCCGGATGGGCAAAGGTGTTGATCGCGACATGCAGTTTGCGACGATGCTGATGAAGATAGCGCGCGGCTTCAGCCAGTTTCTTATCGGTGAAATTCAGACCCGCAAAATGACGGGCATTGGTGTCATCTTTCAGCCCCACATACACCGCATCAGCGCCATTCTCTACAGCGGTGCGCACTGCGGGTAAGTTTCCTGCCGGGCAGAGCAGTTCCATAGATATTCCTCTCAACATGCAGATGGGCGTCGAGTCTAGGCATCTGGTCCGGGCAGCGTGTTGATTTGGGGCAGTGAAATTCAAATTCATCCGCCCGGCGGCGCTTTTTTTACCTGCATGGCAGCGGTTTTTATTGATCTCAGAGGAGGCGCGCAGAAAAGGATATGGCAATATACGTAAAATTTTCTGAAGGGAGTGACGAAAGTGTTAGAGCGGATACATGCCCATTGTGTGAAAAACGGTCCTAAAATCTTAGGGTTACCCGCTGCGTTCACCCCATTCCCGGTCAAAAAGTTGCTTCTGCAACAACTCTTAAACTGGCAATTTCGTCATGCTTTGGCTGAAGGTGAGTTAGACTTTCTGGATGGTCGACTGCTGGGTATTGAAATTGCCGATCTCAATCTGCAATGGATAACCACGCTGCAGGACGGCCGACTGGCGGTATTGCAACAGTCCGAAGCGGATGTCTGGTTTCGGGGCAATGCCAATGATCTGTTGCTGGTGGCAGCACGTAAAGCAGATCCCGACATGCTGTTCTTTCAACGCCGGCTGGTGATTGAAGGTGACACTGAACTGGGACTTGAGGTGAAGAACGTAATGGATGCTATTGAACCCGAGGCTATGCCCACCGCGTTACGCACGGCAATTGAGCAGATGGCGGCATTTGTCGACGCCGGCATGAAACAGGACGCGAAGGCCGCACAGGCGCGCGCAGGTGCTGCATGTTGATTCGTAGTGAAATTGGCGTGGATGCCGCAGGCATCGACGCGCTGCTCAGACGCTGCTTCAGTACCTCTGCAGAGGCGGAACTGACTCAGGCGCTGCGTGAAGATGGCTTGCTGACCTTAGGTGTGGTCGCGACGGATGACGAGGGACAGGTGCTGGGTTATGCCGCATTCAGTCCGGTCAGCGTGCAGGGTGAAGATCGCGGCTGGGTTGGGCTGGCACCGCTGGCCGTCGATGAGACGCTGCGCGGTCAGGGAATTGCCAGCAAGCTGATCTATGAGGGGCTGGATACGCTCAATGAATTTGGCTACAGCGCGGTAGTGGTGCTGGGCGATCCGGCGCTGTTCAACCGTTTTGGTTTTGAACCGGCGGCACGCCACGGCCTGCGCAGCCGCTGGCCGGGCACAGAGGCAACGTTCCAGGTCTACCGTCTGGCGGATAATGCGTATGACGGGGCGGAAGGGCAGATCGACTTCGCCGAACCCTTTAATCGCCAGCCGTAATACCCAGCCAGCTCTCCAGACAGCCGGGCTGGCCCGCCACCAGCAGTAATTTCTGCTGGCGAGTCAGCTGCTTGACCTGATACTCCAGTCTGGAGGCGCTGGCGCGATCGCCCGCGTCACAGTGAAACACCAGGTCCAGCGGCCCTTTGCCGCGCAGCGCGCGGGCGCCGCGTCCGCTCTGGTGCTGAGCGACCCGACGCACCACATCCGTGGTGATACCGGTGTACAGGCTCCCTTTCGCCGTACGGACGATGTAGAGTTGCCACTGCTGACTCATCGCAATCATTTCCCAAAAAAAGGTGCCGGGCAGTGTAGCGCGCTTCACTCTCCGGTGCACCGCCAGGAGTTTATCTTGTCCGATCACGCCCATCTGGTTCGCTATCTGAGAAAGCAGCATGTGCTTTCACTCTGCTGTACCGCCGACGATCAACTATGGTGCGCTAACTGCTACTACGTCTTTGACGAGACGCGCATGGCCTTCTGGATCATGACGGAACCCGATACCCGCCACGGTGAGTTAATGGTGCAGAATCCGCAGGTTGCGGGCACCGTCAATGGCCAGCCAAGAAGCGTGCTGCTGATTAAAGGCGTGCAGTATCGTGGTCATGTCAAACGGCTGGAGGAGACAACAGAGCAGATCGCCAGAGCCGCTTACCAGAAACGTTTTCCGGTCTCACGCAAAGTGTCGGCACCGCTGTGGGAGATTGTGCTGGATGAAGTGAAGATGACGGATAATGCGCTGGGATTCGGCAAGAAAATTGCCTGGCAGCGGGAGAAATAGGAACGCCCTTTTCAGCAGAAAAGGGCGTCGCGGCTTACAGCGCTTCGAGGATCCGCAGGGATTCACGATTAAAGGCCGGTAAATCGGCCGGGGTGCGGCTGGTGACCAGCTTATCGTCGTCTACTACCACTTCCTTATCATGGAAGTCGGCACCGGCATTGATCAGGTCAATGGCAACGGCCTTAACGGTAGTCATCTTGCGACCGCGCACGCCGTTAGCGCTAATCAGCAGCTGTGGCCCGTGGCAGATGGCAAAAATTGGCTTGCCGCTGGCGACAAACTCTTTGGTAAAAGCGACAAAACGATCGTCGCCGCGCAGGGCATCGGGCGAGTGACCGCCAGGCAGGAGCAGGGCGTCAAATTCAGCCGGGCTGACGTCATCAATGCTGCGATCGATGGTCACTTCCGCTTCGCCTTTCTTGCCTTTAACGACATTACCGGCTTGTTTCTCAATGGTAACCACCTCAAAACCAGCGCGTTTGTAAACTTCCGCAGGTGAGGTAAATTCTGAGTCTTCAAATTCATCGGTAATTAAAACCGCCACTTTCTTGCTCATTTTTTTCCTCCTTCAGCATGTGGAGCGCGAGACGCGCTTTCCGGATAACGCTATAAGCCTGGTCGCTGAGAGTGAGAACGCAAGCCAGCCCGTTAAGATCAGCTATCTTTTAACCAGTCAGCAGTGAAATAAGGATGAATCTGAGATGAATCGCGTATTACTGACCGGTGCCACCGGCTTAGTCGGGTCGCATCTGCTGCGCTTACTGATTGAGGATCCACGCGTCGATGAGATCATCGCGCCAACCCGTCGGCCACTGCCCGCGATGAACAAGGTGGTGAATCCGGTTGAGGCCGATCTCACCGATGTCCTCGGGCCGCTGCAAAGCTCGCTGGACACGGTGTTCTGCTGCCTGGGCACCACGCGTAAGCAGGCGGGCAGTAAACAGGCTTTTATCCACGTTGATTACACCCTGGTGGTGGACAGCGGGTTAAGCGGATTACGTCTGGGGGCGAAGCAGATGCTGGTGGTCAGCGCGCACGGGGCCAGTCGTCACTCACCGTTTTTATATAATCGCGTCAAAGGCGAAATGGAGAATGCGCTGCGCCATCAGGGCTGGCCGCGCCTGACGCTGGTGCGGCCTTCATTGCTGCTAGGGGATCGCGCGCAGAAGCGCCGGGGTGAAAGCCTGGCGGGACCGCTGTTCTCGCTCCTGCCGGGCAACTGGCGGGCGGTCAGCGCGCACGACGTGGCACGCTGTCTGCACCAGCAGGCTTTTACGCCGGGGAGTGAGAGCGTCAAAATCATTGAGTCTGGCGAAATCCCGCGCCACTCAGCGTAACTGCCAGATAATCTGATTACGGCTGCCGCGCCATTGCAGCGTGGCATCCTTCTCCTCTTCGACAAAACGGCCATCGATCAGCACGTCGAGATAGACCAGCACAGCGCGCTGCGCCGCATTCAGCTCCTGCATCCGGTAACCGGTCCAGAGCCAGATATCTTTACCGGGACACGTCTGTCGCACCCGTTTCACCAGACGGCGAATGTGCGGCACGTTATGCGGATGCAGCGGATCGCCGCCGCTCAGCGACAATCCCTGGCGCGGAATGCGGGTGTCCTGCAAATCCGCCAGCAGTTGCTCCTCCATCTCAAGCGTAAAGGGCACGCCGGAGTCGAGCCGCCAGGTGCTCTGGTTATAACAGCCGCGACACTGATGTTCGCAACCAGCGACAAACAGCGTGCAGCGGGTGCCAGGTCCATTAACGATATCCACATCATAGTAGCGATGGATATGCATCATCCCAGCGGTCCTTCAGACAGATGCTTCACCCGACGCTGCACTTCCTGCTGTTTACCGGCATTAAAGGGCCGCGCATCCGGGCTGCCCAGATAGCCGCAGACCCGCCGGGTGACGGAGACGCGCGCCGGATCGTGGTTGCCGCAATTCGGACAGGTGAAGCCGCGGCTGGTACAGGTGAACTCGCCGTTGAAGCCGCACTCGTAGCACTCATCAATCGGGGTATTAGTGCCGTAATAGGGCACGCGGTCGTAGCTGTAATCCCAGACATCCTCCAGCGCCTTGAGGTTGTGCTGCACATTCGGGTATTCGCCGTAACAGATGAATCCGCCATTCGCCAGCGGCGGATAGGGCGCTTCAAAGTCGATTTTGTCGTAAGGATTGACCTTCTTCTCAACGTCGAGATGGAAGCTGTTGGTGTAGTAGCCCTTGTCGGTAACGCCTGGCACCAGGCCAAACTGCGCCGCATCAAGACGGCAGAAACGGTCGCACAGATTCTCACTTGGCGTGCTGTAAAGGCTGAACCCATAGCCTGTTTCAGCTTTCCAGCGCTCGGTGGCATCGCGCATGTAAGCAATGATCTCTACCCCTTTGGCGCGCAGGGCCGCGTCATCGTAAGGATGCTGATGACCGCCGCTGAGCGCATTCAGGGTTTCATGCAGGCCGATATAGCCCAGCGACAGCGACGCACGGCCATTACGGAAAATAGGACCGACTTCATCATCCGCATTCAGCCGAACGCCACAGGCGCCTTCCATATAGAGGATGGGCGCGACGCGCGCTTTGGTCTTCTCCAGCCGCGCCACCCGCGTCATCAGCGCCCGCTTAGCCAGCTGCAGTCGCGCATCGAGCAGCCTCCAGAAGCGCGCTTCATCCCCGCCCGCTTCCAGTGCGATGCGCGGCAGGTTCAGGCTGATTACCCCGATATTGTTGCGGCCCTCATGAATCTGCTCGCCGTTCTCTTCATAAACGCCCAGGAAACTACGGCAGCCCATTGGGGTTTTAAACGAGCCGGTGACTTTAACCACCTGATCGTAATTGAGGATGTCGGGATACATCCGCTTGCTGGCGCACTTCAGCGCCAGTTGTTTGATATCGTAATTAACGTCGCCCGCCCGGCGGTTGACGCCTTCGCGAATGCTGAACACCAGTTTAGGGAACACCGCCGTCTTGCGATTTTTACCCAGTCCGGCCAGCCGGTTAAGCAGAATCGACTGCTGAATCAGCCGGGCCGCCCAGTCCGTCCCCAGGCCAAAACCAAAGGTGACAAACGGCGTCTGGCCGTTGGCGGTGTGCAGGGTATTCACCTCATACTCCAGCGACTGAAAGGCGTCGTAGCACTCTTTCTCCGTACGCTGGCGCGCATACTGCTCGGCCTGCGGGATCTGCCACTGCTCAGCAATCGCCAGATGCCGGGCATAGCTCTGCTCAACAAACGGGGCCAGCACTTCATCAATACGGTTAATGGTGGTGCCGCCGTAAATATGGCTGGCGACCTGCGCGATGATCTGCGCCGTCACGGCGGTAGCGGTGGCGATCGATTTAGGCGGCTCGATTTCAGCATTGCCCATTTTGAAACCGTTGGTCAGCATGCCTTTCAGATCGATCAGCATGCAGTTGAACATCGGGAAGAAAGGGGAGTAGTCGAGATCGTGATAGTGGATCTCGCCGCGCTCGTGCGCCAGCACCACATCGCGTGGCAGGATCTGCTGCTGTGCGTAGTGTTTTGCCACGATCCCGGCCAGCAGATCGCGCTGCGTCGGGATCACTTTGCTGTCTTTGTTGGCATTCTCGTTCAGCAGCGCCGCATTGGTCTGATCGACCAGTCCACGAATGGCGTGATGTAACTGGCTCTGACGATCGCGGGCGACATCGCGATCGTGGCGGTATTCAATGTAGGCGCGGGCCAGTTGAGGGTAAGGACCCGCCATCAGCGTCTCTTCTACTGCACACTGAATTTCACGGATATCCACTTCCGGACAATCGGCCAGCCGCAATGCCACGCGCTCAGCGACCTGCGCGCACCAGGCCGCGTCTTCTACTTCGGCTGCCCGTGCCGCCGCCGCCACGGCCTGCTCAATACGCTGCGCATCAAAGCCTGTCCGGCATCCATCACGCTTGATTACCACCGTCGCCATTTCTCTCTCCATAAACTACATATAGGGGTCGAAAGGATTCTATTCGCTACATGTAGTGATTGCTGAGAATTATTGCGATCAGATTTGACCTGAAACAAGGAAGCCTCAACCCGCTGGAAAACTCTGGCTGATGTAAAAAATCGGGTGCTGGTTCAGGTTTCCTGCAGGATCCACTGGCGGATTGGCGTGCAGCAACTTTAATCAACGTTCTGCCCTGTCAAAACGTTGACGTTACAAGGATGCCCGCCAATGTGGTTACCCCGTTCTTTGCTCCTGCTCCTGCTCCTGCTCCCGGCCCTCAGCCCAATCGCCCTGGCCAGTTCGCTGCCGCTGATGCCCTGGCCGCAACAGGTGGAACAGCCCGCCAGCGGCGGCACGCTTACCCTGACGCCGCAGCTGACGCTGCAAATCTCTGGCGATCATCTGGCGGGTGCTGAAGCGCGCTGGCTGGAGCGGATCAGTAATCAGACCGGCTGGCCGCTGTTGCCCGCCACCCAGCCGATAGCAGTACCGACTATCCGCATCGTCATTGCGAAGGCGGTGGATCCGCAGCCGCTGCCTGATAGCGATGAGAGCTATCAGTTGCAGGTCGATGGCGACGGCGTCCTGTTAACCGCGCCCAGCCGTTTCGGCGCGATGCGCGGCATGGAAACCCTGCTGCAGCTGATACAAAACGGCGCACAGGGGACAACCATTCCTTACGTCACCATCCACGATCATCCGCGCTTTCCGTGGCGCGGCGTGCTGATCGACACGGCGCGTCACTTTATGCCGGTGGAGACGCTTAAACGTCAGATCGACGGCATCGCCGCCGCGCGCATGAACGTCTTTCACTGGCATCTTACTGACGATCAGGGCTGGCGCTTCGCCTCCAGCCACTATCCCCAGCTGCAGCAGAAAGCCAGCGATGGCAACTATTACAGCCAGCAGCAGATGCGGGAGATCGTGAAATATGCCACCGATCGCGGGGTGCGTGTGGTGCCCGAGCTGGATATGCCGGGACATGCGTCCGCGCTGGCGGTGGCGATGCCAGAGCTGATTAGCGCACCCGGCCCCTGGCAGATGGAGCGCGGCTGGGGCGTCTTTAAACCGCTGCTCGATCCCAGCAACGAACAGGTTTATCAGGTGATCGACACGCTGGTGGGTGAGATGGCGGCGATCTTCCCCGATCCCTGGCTGCACATTGGCGGCGATGAGGTGGATCCGACACAGTGGAACGACTCGCCTGCTATCCAGCAGTTTATGCGCGATCACGATCTGAAAGATGCCCATGCGCTTCAGGCATATTTCAATCAGCGGGTAGAGAAGATCCTGGAAGCCCATCACCGTCAGATGGTGGGCTGGGATGAGATTGCCCATCCCGATCTGCCGCGCAGCATTCTGATCCAGTCGTGGCAGGGTCAGGATGCGCTGAGCGCGCTGGCAAAAGAGAACTACCGCGGCATCCTCTCCACCGGTTTCTACCTCGATCAGCCTCAGCCTGCCAGCTATCACTACCGCAATGAGGTCACGCCACAGGGCCTCAACGGCCAGGATCGTCTGCGGCCAGGCGATCAGGCGCAGAGCTGGTCATTCACCATGCCGCGGCTGAAAGGCAGCCCGGTGAAGGGCAGCTTTACGCTGATACAGGGAGAACCAGGCTGGCGCGGTTTTATCGACTTCGATGGCAAAGCCCGCCGGATGGTCAGTCAGATTAACTGGCTCTCGACGCGGCAGGTGCGGTTTAGCGTGGATAGCTGGATGGGGCCGTTCCAGCCGGTGGTCACGCTGCAACAGAACGCTCTTAAAGGTTATGCAGAGGTAGGCAACGTGCGTTATCCCACCAGCGGTCAACGGCTGGCGCAGACGCCTGCGGGCATCGCGCCCGCGCTGCCCACACCTGAGCAGGTGCAGCAAAATCTGCTGGGTGGCGAGGCGGCGCTGTGGGCGGAAAACATCAACAGCCAGATTATTGATACCAAACTGTGGCCGCGCGCCTTCGTGGTGGCCGAGCGGTTATGGTCGGCGCAGGATGTCACCAATACCGACTCGATGTATTCGCGGCTGGCGGCGATGGATCGCTGGAGCAGCGTGTCGGTCGGAACGCTGCAACATGCGCAGACGGAGCAGCAGATGATGCGGCTGGCCAGTGGGCATGACATCGCCCCACTGCGGGTTCTGGCCGAGGTGCTGGAACCGGCGCAATACTACACGCGTCAGCATCTCAAGTTTCAGGCGGGCCATTACGACTACCATGAACCCCTGAACCGGCTGGCAGATGTACTGCCCGCTGAGAGTGAGGCGGTACGTCAGCTGGAGCAGCAGGTCGCCGTGTTAATCGCCAATCGTAATAATCCGGCTGCCGCCTCTGCGGTTCGCGCGCCGCTGCAGCGCTGGCAGGCTAACACCAGCGCGGTGCTGCCGATCATTAACGCCAGTGCAACGCTGAAGCCGCTGGCACAGAGCGTGCAGCAGATCGAGGCGCTGAGCGCCATGGGCCTCGCGCTGGTTAATGCTTACGTTCGCAATCAGGCGTTTGGTGCCAGTGAAGTGGCGGAGATGCGTGCGACACTGGATGCCGCCGCAGAGGTACAGGATGAAACAGTGATTGCGCTGGTCAGGCCGCTGGAGACGCTGCTGCGCGCCTTTCAGTAAACGCTGCGGCCGGATTAACCGGCCATAGCGTCCTCAGGCCGGGCCGCTGACCGAGTGGCGGCGCACCAGGGTCGGGCTGAACATGTGGGTCACTTCCGGCAGCGGCTGATTGTTGGCCAGCGCCAGCGCCAGCTGGGCCGCCTGCTGCGCCATGGTGACAATCGGATAGCGGATGGTGGTGAGGCGCGGTCGCACATAGCGCGAAACCAGCACATCATCGAAGCCGATCAGCGACATCTCTTCCGGCACCCGAACACCGTTATCGCTCAGCACCGCCAGCGCGCCGGCGGCCATTGAGTCGTTGTAGCAGGCGACGGCGGTGAAATTCTTGCCGCGACCCAGCAGTTCCGTCATCGCCTGCTCACCGCCCACTTCATCTGGTTCGCCCCAGGTGACCAGCCGATCGCTGCACGGCAGGCCATGTTCTTTCAGCGCATCGTAGTAACCCTGCAGGCGATCTTCTGCATCGGAGATGGTGTGGGTCGAGCAGATAAAGGCGATATTCTGGTGGCCAAGCTGGATCAGATGACGGGTTGCCAGCCAGGCGCCGTAGCGATCGTCGAGCGCGATACAGCGCTTTTCAAAGCCTTTTATCAGCCGGTTCAGCAGCACCATGCCAGGCACCTGCTTCATCAGCACTTCCAGCTCTGCATCGGGGATTTTCTTGGCGTGAACCACCAGCGCCGCGCAGCGGTGACGCATCAGTTGTTCAATCGCCTGCCGCTCTTTTTGCTCATTATGGTAACCGTTACCAATCAGCAAAAAGTTACCGGTGTCACCTGCAACCTCATCCACGGCTTTAACCATTGCGCCAAAAAAGGGATCGGAGACGTCACCGACAATCAGGCCGAGCGTTTCGGTCGATTGCTGCGCCAGCGCGCGTGCGTTGGCGTTCGGGTGATACTGAAGCTGCTCCATCGCCTGACCTACGGCCTGTCGGGAGCTGTCGCTGGCTTTGGGAGAATTATTGATTACACGGGAGACTGTGGCGACAGAAACGCCAGCCAGTCGCGCAACATCCTTTATGGTAGCCATGCGTTGACCTGCTTTGGGGAAAACGTTTACACATCGCATCAGTGTTACGGAAAAGGGCGGACACATCAACCCGACAGAATGCCAGCGTCGTCGCAAAAAGGGGTAAAAACGGTCACTGCTGCACGTCTTCTGCTGAGGCGTCGCACCATGCTATGCTCAATCTCCCACCTGGCTACCGTGAAAAACAACGATGAAAACCAAAGTGCCACATCTGGCGCACTGGGGCGCCTTTACCGCCGTCACTGAAAACGATCGCCTGATTGGCTGCGAACCTTTCTTCGCCGATGCCGATCCGTCACCGATGATCCACACCATTCCTGAACTGGTCTATTCCGACAAACGCATTCGTCAGCCGATGGTGCGGCGCTCGTGGCTGAAGTCACGCGAAAAAAGCGACCGTACGCTGCGTGGCCGGGAGGATTTTGTTGCCGTCGACTGGGAAACCGCACTGGATCTGGTGGCGGAGGAGAATCGCCGCATTCGCGAGCGCTATGGCGCATCGGGCATTTTCAACGGCTCCTACGGCTGGTCATCGGCCGGACGTGTTAACCATGCCCGCACCCTGATTCGTCGCTTCTACTTTCAGGGCGGCGGCGGTGTTGATCAGCAGGGTAACTACAGCTGGGGCGCCGCGCAGTTCTTCCTGCCCTATGTGATTGGCACCTACATGCCGCTGACCGGGCGCGTCACCGAATGGCCGCAGGTGGTGGAACATGCCGAAATTTTTGTCGCCTTTGGTGGGCTGGCGCTGAAAAACGCCCAGGTCGCCTCGGGGGGCGCAGGGCAGCACAGCCTGAAACCGGCGCTGATGCAGCTGGCGGCCAAAGGCACGCCGGTGATCAACATCAGCCCGATGCGGGATGACTGCCCGGAATTTGTTAACGCCGAGTGGATTCCGATTCGCCCCAACACCGACGTGGCGCTGATGCTGGCGCTGGGTCATGAGATCACCCAGCGCGGTGCAGTTGACGAAGCGTTTCTCGCCAGCCACTGCACCGGCTGGCCGCAGCTGCGCGCCTATCTGCTGGGCGAAACCGACGGCGTGGCGAAAACCGCCGGCTGGGCCAGCCGTATCACCGGCATCCCGGCCGATCGCATTGTGCAGCTGGCGCAGCAGCTCACCGGCAAGCGCAGCTTTATTACCTGCTCCTATTCCGTTCAGCGCGCCCATCGCGGCGAGCAGCCTTACTGGATGATGATTGCGCTGTCGTCGATGCTTGGCCAGCCAGGCCTGCCGGGCGCAGGTTTCTCTTTTGGTCACGGTTCGATGAACAGCGTCGGCAACCCGCGCCAGGAAGGTCCTGCTCCGATGATGAGCACCGGCCCCAATCCTTCCGGGCTGTCGATTCCGGTGGCGCGGATCAGCGATATGCTGCTCAATCCCGGCCAGCCTTACCGCTTTCAGGGCGAAACCCTGCACTATCCCGACATTCACATGGTGCACTGGGCGGGCGGCAATCCTTTCCATCATCACCAGCAGCTCAACCGGCTGGTGGAGGGCTGGCAGCGGCCCGATACGGTCGTGGTGCAGGATATCGTCTGGACACCCGCCGCGCAGATGGCGGACATCGTACTGCCCGCGACCACCACGCTGGAGCGCAATGACATCGGCGGCTCCTCCCGTGACCGCTTTGTGCTGGCGATGCATCAGGCGATTAAACCGCAGCATCAGGCGCGCAACGACTTCGATATTTTTGCTGACCTGGCGGAGCGCCTCGGCTACCGCGATACCTTCACCGAAGGGCGCAACGAGATGCAGTGGATCGCCCATCTTTATCAGCAGTGTGCGACGGCGCATCAGCGTAAAGGCATCGATTTCCCGTCGTTTGAGGAGTTCTGGCAGCGCGGCTTTGTGGAGATCCCCGAAGGGGGCAAACCCTATCAGTTTATGGATGATTTCCGTGCCGATCCGCAGGCCAATCCGATTAAAACTGCCAGCGGCAAAATCGAGCTCTTCAGCCAGACCATTGCGGACTACCAGCTGGACGATTTCGCCGGCCATCCGGAATGGCGTGAACCGCAGGAGTGGCTCGGTTCGCCGGTCAGCCGCGACTATCCGCTGCACATGATCTCAATTCAGCCTTCCGACCGGTTACACAGTCAGCTGGATGCTACAGAAACGGTGCAGGGTAATAAAACCGCCGGACACGAAACGCTTTACATGCATCCGCAGGATGCGGCCGCGCGCGGGCTGGTGGAGGGCGACGAGATAGAGGTGAGCAACGCACGCGGCGTGATGCTGGCGGGCGTGCGGATCACCGAGGGCGTGACGCAGGGCGTGGTGATTATCGCCACCGGCGCCTGGTTTGATCCCGGCTTTGGCAAGGCGTGGCAGCCGCACGATCGCGCGGGTAACCCCAACGTGCTGACGCTCGACATCGGCACCTCGTCGCTGACGCAGGGGCCAAACGCCATGAGCTGCCTGGTGGAAATCAAAAAACATCAGGATTGCACAATAGCGTAAGGATCTCATGGCTGGTTACATTTTGCCGGTAACTGTTGCGTTTGAGAGATGGCAGCCGATCGATCCCTCTTGCTACATTCAGGGTCCCAGAGGTATTGATGGGTGAACATCAATAGATTTTCTTGATTACACCAACCTGCGCAGATGCGCAGGTTTTTTTTTGCCAGAAATCGGCTGCCGATAACGAACTGATACACAGTTTTCCTGTTATACGGCCAGCGCTTTCTTTATAACTGCTGGCACCAGCCCCTTTCTCTTTATTTTGCGCAGCGGAATGCCATGCCCCGGATTAAAAAACTACTGGGAAAAGACCAGATAAAAGCGCCGTTTAACCCTTTTCGTTTCCGACTGATCTGCCTGGGTGTCACGACCTGTCTGGTGGTGCTGCTGGCGCGCGTCGCGGACCTGCAGTTCCTGAATCAGCCGATGCTGGAGCACGAAGCGGATCAGCGATCGCTGCGTACCGTGACGCTGCCGACCAGTCGCGGCACGCTGCTGGATCGTAACGGTGAAGCGCTGGCGCTCAGCGTCCCGTCGCGCGACGTGATTGCCGATCCGCAGCGCGTGCTGGAGAGCAACCCCGATTTTACCAGTGCCAAATGGGCCTATCTGGCGGCGGCGCTCAACACCCGTCCCGAAGAGCTGGCGGCGCAGATCACCGCCAACCCGAAACGTCGCTTCCTCTATCTGGGGCGTAAAGTCGAGCTGGGCATCGCCAAAGATATTAAAGAGCTGAAGCTGAAAGGCATCAGCGAAGTCTATGACGACAGCCGTTTCTACCCGATGAGCGAGGCCTCTGCGCCGCTGATCGGCATCGTCGGGGCGGATAACGTCGGCCTGAACGGACTGGAAAAGGGCTTTGATAAAGTATTGCAGGGCGAGCCGGGCAAAGAGGTCTATCGGCAGGATGCCGCGGGCAATATCATCGCGATGATCAACTATCAGCCGCCGACCCAGCCGCCGACGGTACAGCTCAGCATCGACAAATATGACCAGTACACGCTCTACAGCAAACTGCGCGACGGCGTACTGATCAACAAGGCGGACTCCGGTGCGGCCGTGCTGGTGAAAATCGACACCGGCGAGATTCTGGCGATGGCCTCCTATCCGTCGTTCAACCCCAACAATTATGAAGGGGCAACGCCCGCGCAGATGCGTAACTCTGCCATCAATGACAGCTACGAACCGGGATCGACCGTCAAGCCGTTAGTGGTGATGGAAGCGCTGGAGCGCCACCTGGTGCGCCCGGATTCGGTGATCGACACCACGCCTTACAGCGTTAACGGCCACCTGATCCGCGACGTCGGCCACTGGCCGCGCCTGACCATGACCGGCATTTTGCAAAAATCGAGCGACATCGGCGTGTCACACCTCGCGCTGGCGATGCCCGCCGAAGCGCTGGTCAACACCTATCATGCGTTCGGCCTTGGCAAACCGACCGGCTTAGGGCTGACCGGCGAAAGCGTCGGCTACTTTCCGTTGCACCGCACCCGCTGGGCAGATATCGAGCGGGCCACCTTCTCCTTTGGCTATGGCCTGCGTGTGACGCCGTTGCAGATTGCCCGCGAATACGCCACGCTCGGCTCCTATGGCATTTACCGTCCGCTGTCGATCACCCGCGTTACGCCACCGGTCATGGGACGCCAGGTCGCCAACCCGGAAACGGTGAAAGAGGTGGTGCACATGCTGGAGAGTGACGTCCTGCCGGGCGGAACCGGGCTGAAAGCTGCGGTGCCGGGCTACCGTCTGGCAACCAAAACCGGTACGGCGGAAAAAATGGGCACCAGCGGCAAGTATGATGGCGGCTACGTCAACTACACCGCCGGTCTCGCTCCCGCCAGCCATCCTGAAGTGGCGCTGGTGGTGATGATCAACCATCCGACGGCGGGCGATCACTTCGGTGGCTCGGTTGCTGCACCGGTGTTCGGCAATATCATGGGGCCGGTACTGAAACACATGAATATTGCACCGGATGCCATCTACACCAAACCGGCCGCCACTCCTTCAGATAAATCTTAGAAAAATCAGAGTGTAAGCGAGGCGTGAAGGATATTCACACCTCGTTGCACTTCCCCGAATTCGGTTGCGTTTTCCTGCTGTCTCCGCGCGGTCAATCAGTGCGAGGATAGCAGTCCCAGAGGTATTGATGGGTGTGAAAACAACACCGCTTCGGCAGTGAGACCCTGTTATTACACCGACCCACGCAGATGCGTGGGTTTTTTTTGCCTGCTCGCCTGAGCCTGCCGTTACCGCTGTAAAAACCGCCGCTAAATCAACATCGTTCTTAACGAAACCCTGACAGTTTGCCAATAGAAAGGCGCGTCGCCTTTCACTGATAATGGCCGCCGTGAAGCCTGGCGCTTTTTTGTCCGCCGCCGCTCACTGCCGCATTCCGCACGTTCCGGGATTTCTTTTTCTGCTTATCTGAAGAGTTCGACGATGACTCACCTTTCTCGCCCCGCGCGTTCCTTTGGGCTTAAATGGCTGCTCCTGTTGCTGGTGGCGGCGATTGTCGCTGGGGTTATCTGGCGTCTGCTGGCGGCAGGTCACGGGCCGGGCGAGGGGATGCCGTCGGGCAGACCGGGTGCGCATGGCATGATGGGCGGAGGGGCAACGCTGGTTCACAGCGGTGTCGCCAGCACGGCGGATGTGCCGGTGTGGCTGAATGCACTCGGCACGGTCATCCCCAACGCCAGCGTCACGGTGACCAGCCGCGTTGACGGCCAGCTGGAGCAGGTTTTCTTTACCGAGGGGCAGAAAGTCAGCGCCGGGCAGCTGCTGGCGCAGATCGATCCGCGCAGCTTTCAGGCCACGCTGAACCAGTATCAGGGCGAACTCAGCGAAAACCAGGCGCTGCTGAAAAGTGCGGAGCTGACGCTGGCGCGCTACCGCAAACTGGCGGCGCAGGATGCACTGGCGCGTCAGGATCTGGACAGCCAGATTGCCACCGTCGGGCAGTATCGCGGTGCCGTCGCCGCCGATCAGGCGCAGATCGCCAGTGCCAGACTCAGCATTGAATATGCCCGGATCACCGCCCCGATCAGCGGGCGCGTCGGCCTGCGTCAGGTCGATCCCGGCAACATGGTTCAGAGTGCCAGCAGCACCGGTCTGGTGACCATCACCCAGATGCAGCCTGCCGCCGTGACCTTTAGCGTGCCACAAAGCGAAATCCCGACGCTGGTCAGCGTGCTGCATCAGGGGCAGAGCCTGCCCGCCACGCTGTATGATCAGGACAACCAGCATCAGCTCGGCAGTGGCGAAGTGAAGTTCATCAGCAACCAGATCGACACCGCCACCGGCACCGTGGCGCTGAAAGCGGTGTTCGCTAACCAGGATGAGTCGCTGTTTGCCAATCAGTTTGTGAATCTGCGGCTGCAGACCCGGGTGCTGAAAGGCGCGACGGTGATCCCGGCCCAGGCGCTGCAGCTGAGCAGCGACGGCAGCTTTGTCTTTGTGATCAATCAGGATCACAGCGTTACGCGCAAAGCGGTCACCACTGGTCCCGCTTTCGGAGACGAACAGCAGGCGATCCTCAGCGGCGTTTCGCCGGGCGATCGGCTGGTGACGGAAGGGATCGATCGTCTGACCAGCGGCAGCAAAGTGTCGCTGGCCGATGAGACGCCCGCCGCTGCGGGTGCTGTGTCGAAATGAACCCGTCGCGCCTGTTTATTCTGCGTCCGGTCGCCACCATTCTGCTGATGGTCGGCGTGCTGATCGCCGGCATTTTTGCCTGGAAATTCCTCTCTACCTCGGCGCTGCCGCAGGTCGACTATCCGATCATTCAGGTCACCACGCTCTATCCGGGTGCCAGCCCGGATGTGATGGCATCGTCGGTCACCTCACCGCTGGAGCGCCAGTTAGGGCAGATGGCCGGGCTGAGCCAGATGAGCTCCACCAGTGCCAGCGGCTCCTCGATCATTACCCTGAAGTTCAGCCTCGATCTGTCGCTGGATGTCGCCGAGCAGGAGGTGCAGGCAGCGATCAATGCGGCGAATAACCTGCTGCCCGACGACCTGCCCAATCCGCCGACCTACAAAAAGGTCAATCCGGCGGACAGCGCGGTGGTGACGCTGGCGGCGAGCTCCAGCACGCTGCCGTTGACCGCGGTGCAGGATCTGGTCAACACCCGGGTGGCGCTGAAGCTGTCGCAGATCTCCGGCGTCGGGATGGTGACGCTGGCGGGCGGCCACCAGCCGGCGATTCGGGTGCAGATGAATCCTCAGGCGCTGGCGGCGCATCATCTGACGCTGGAGGCGGTAAATACGCTGATTGGCAACAGCAACGTCAATGGCTCCAAAGGCGGCTTTGACGGGAAATATCATTCGGTGACCATTGACGCCAACGACCAGCTGCGCACCGCAACCGAGTACGGCAACCTCATCCTCAGCTATGAGAATGGCGCGGCGCTGCGCCTGAAAGATATCGCCCACATTGAACAGGGCCCGGAAAACAGCTTCCAGTCGGCGTGGGCCAACAACCAGCCCGCGATTGTAATCAGCGTGCAGCGTCAGCCGGGCGCGAACGTCATCCAGGTGGTGGACAACATCAAGGCGCAGCTCCCCGCGCTGCAGGCGGCACTGCCGGAGGGGGTGAAGATGACCATTCTCTCCGATCGCACCCAGACCATTCGCGCCTCGATCAGCGACGTGCAGTTTGAACTGATGCTGTCGATTGCGCTGGTGGTGATGGTGACTTTCCTGTTCCTGCGCAACGTTGCTGCCACGCTGATCCCGAGCGTGGCAGTGCCGCTGTCGCTGGTCGGCACCTTTGGTGTGATGTATCTGGCGGGCTTCAGCCTGAATAATCTGTCGCTGATGGCGCTGACCATCGCCACCGGTTTTGTCATTGATGACGCTATTGTGGTGGTCGAGAACATCTCCCGGCGGCTGGAGCAGGGCGAGTCACCGATGGAAGCCGCGCTGAAAGGCTCCCAGCAGATTGGCTTCACCATCATCTCGCTGACCTTTTCGCTGATTGCGGTGCTGATCCCGCTGCTGTTTATGGGCGATGTGGTCGGGCGACTGTTCCGGGAGTTCGCGATTACGCTGGCGGTGGCGATTCTGGTGTCAATGCTGGTGTCGCTGACCCTGACACCGATGCTGTGTGCATATCTGCTGCGCCACATTCCGCCCGAACAGCAGTCAACATTTGCCCGCAAGGGCGGCGAACTGTTCGACCGCCTGGTGCGCGGCTATGACCGGCTGCTGACCGTGGTACTGAACCATCAGAAACTGACGCTGCTGGTGACGCTGGCCACCTTCGGGCTGACGGCGCTGCTCTACATAATGGTGCCGAAAGGCTTCTTCCCGACCCAGGATACCGGGCTGATTCAGGGTATTACTGTCGCCTCACAGGATGTCTCGTTTAACGCCATGGCAACGCGGCAACAGGCGTTGTCGGCGCGGATCCTGAAAAACCCGGCGGTGGAGAGCGTCTCATCGACGATCGGCATCGACGGCACCAACACCAGCCTTAACAGCGGGCGGTTGCAGATCAACCTGAAGCCGTTTGGCTCGCGTGATGTGAAAGCGGGTGAGGTGATTAAACAACTGCAACAGGCGACCGCCGATGTGCCGGGCATCCGGCTCTATCTGCAACCGGCGCAGGATCTCACCGTCAACGATCAGGTCTCACCGAGTCAGTATCAGTTCACCCTCGATGATGCCGACAGTGAAAATCTGGTCAGCGAGTCGCCGAAACTGGTGGCGGCATTGCAGCAGCGGCCCGAGTTTAATGGGGTGGTGAGTAACCTGCAGGATCAGGGGCGCGTCTCTTACGTTGAGCTGAACCGCGATAAAGCGGCGCGCTTCGGCATTACTGCCTCGGACGTGGACACCGCGCTCTATAACGCCTTTGGTCAGCGGCTGGTCTCGACCATCTTCACCCAGTCGAATCAGTATCGGGTGGTGCTGGAAGTGGCTCCGGCATACCAGCAGGGTCCGGCGTCGTTTGATGATGTCTGGCTGCAATCGTCCGGCAGCAGCAGTTCGGCGTCGTCATCCACCAGTACGGCTTCATCAGCGTCAACGTCTTCGTCAACATCGTCGTCTTCGTCGACGTCCACTTCAGCCTCTGACACCAGCGCCAGCCCGACCAGCAGCGGCATGGTCAAACTCACTTCTATCGCCACCATCCACCAGCGCACCGGTTCGCTGATGCATATGCGGCTGAATCAGTTCCCGGCGGTGATGATCTCCTTCAACCTTAATCCGGGCTATTCGCTGGAGGATGGACAGCGGGCGATCGCGGACGTGCGGGAGCAGCTGCATCTGCCGGAGAGCACCACGCTGCGTTATCAGGGGGAAACCTCGGCGTTTCAGAGCGCTACCGGCAACACGCTGTGGCTGATTCTGGCGGCGCTGATCACCATGTATGTGGTGCTCGGCATCCTCTACGAAAGCTTTATCCATCCGGTGACCATCCTCTCTACGCTGCCGTCGGCGGCGGTGGGCGCGTTGCTGACGCTGCTGCTGGCGGGCACCGAATTCAGCCTGATTGCGCTGATTGGGGTGATACTGCTGATCGGCATCGTGAAAAAGAACGCCATCATGATGATCGACTTCGCGCTGGAGGCGGAACACCATCAGCAACTCAGCGCGCGCGACGCGATTCATCAGGCCTGCCTGCTGCGCTTCCGCCCGATTCTGATGACGACGATGGCGGCGCTGCTGGGTGCGCTGCCACTGATGCTGGCCTCCGGCTCCGGGGCGGAGCTGCGTCAGCCGCTGGGGCTGGTGATTGTCGGCGGGCTGATTGTCAGTCAGGTGCTGACGCTCTTCTCCACGCCGGTCATTTACCTCCTGTTTGATGGGCTGGCGCAGCGCGGTAACGCCTGGGTGAAACGCCGTCAGCAGCGGGCGCGGAGCGGGCAATGAATCTGACCCGGCTGTTTATCTTTCGTCCGGTGGCGACGCTGCTGCTGACGCTGGCGATCCTGCTGCTGGGCGCGCTGGGCTACCGGCTGCTGCCGGTAGCACCGCTGCCGCAGGTCGATTTTCCTACCATCATGGTCAGCGCCAGCCTGGCAGGCGCCAGCCCGGAAACCATGGCGGCGACGGTCGCTACGCCGCTGGAACGTTCGCTGGGGCAGATTGCCGGTATCAGTGAGATGACCTCCAGCAGCTCGCAGGGCTCCAGCAGCATCATCCTGCAGTTTGAACTGGACCGCGATATCAATGGCGCGGCGCGCGACGTTCAGGCGGCAATCAACGCAGCGCGCAGCCTGCTGCCCAGCGCAATGGCCTCGCTGCCGACCTATCGCAAAGCCAACCCGTCAGACGCGCCAATAGTGATGCTGGCGCTGACCTCTGCCACCCGCACACCAGGCGAACTCTACGATCTGGCGGAGAGCAAAATCGAACAGGCGATGGGGCAGGTACAGGGCGTTGGCGAAGTGTCGCTGATGGGCAGCGCCTTACCGGCGGTGCGGATTGATCTGCAGCCGCTGAAGCTGACCCATTACGGCATCTCGCTGGAGACGGTGCGTGCCGCCGTCGCCAACAGCACCACTAATCTGCCTAAAGGGATCTTACAGGGCAGTGACCAGTCGTGGCTGGTGGACAGCAACGGCCAGCTGGAGAAGGCGGCCAGCTACCGCGATCTGATCATCAATTATCAGCAGGGCAAGGCGGTGCGACTGCGCGACGTCGCCACGGTCTATGACTCGGTGGAAGATCGCTATCAGGCAGGGTTTCTGAATGCCACACCGGCGGTGATGATCGGTATCAAACGTCAGGCGGGTGCCAACATGCTGGAAACCATCGACGCGATAAAAGCGCAGTTGCCACAGCTGGAAAAGAGTCTGCCCGCTGACAGCCAGCTGAAGGTGGTGGTTGACCGTTCGCCTGGCGTGCGCGCCTCACTGTATGACACCGAAGAGACGCTGCTGATCGCGGTGCTGCTGGTGATTGCGGTGGTGTTTATTTTTCTGCGCAATCTGCAGGCGGTGATCATTCCGGCGCTGGCACTGCCGGTGTCGCTGATCGGCACCTGCGCGGTGATGTATCTGCTGGGATACAGCCTGGATAACCTGTCGCTGATGGCGCTGATTATCGCCACCGGCTTCGTGGTGGATGATGCGATTGTGGTGCTGGAGAACATCACCCGTCACATTGAGCGCGGGCTGAGCCCGTTGCGGGCAGCGCTGCGCGGGGCGCAGGAGGTGAGCTTCACCGTGCTGTCGATGACCGTGTCGCTGATCGCGGTGTTCATCCCAATCCTGCTGATGGGCAGCATTGTCGGGCGGCTGTTCCGCGAATTCGCCGTGACGCTCACCGTGTCGCTGCTGATCTCGCTGTTTGTTTCGCTGAGCCTGACGCCGATGCTCTGCGCCCGCCTGCTGAAACCAAAGCCGCCCGTCAGCCAGCGGCCGCATCCGCTTTATCAGTTGATTGAAAACCAGCTGAATCGCCTGCTGGCCGCCTACGGGCGCGGGCTGGCCTGGGTGATGCGCCATCAGAAACTGACGCTGCTCAGCCTGCTGCTGACCGTACTACTGAATGTTTTTCTCTTCGTCGTGGTGCAGAAGGGCTTCTTCCCCAATCAGGATACCGGGCTGCTGATGGGTGCGCTGCGCGCCGATCAGAACATCTCGTTCCAGGCGATGAAGCCGAAAATGCTGATGTTCACGCAGATCATTCAGGAAGACCCGGCGGTAGAGAGTGTGATGTCGTCGATGGGCAGCGGGATGTTTGGCTCCCGCAACAGCGCCAACTTCTTTGTGCGGCTTAAAGATTTTGATCAGCGCGATGCGACCGCCACCGAGGTGGCCAACCGGCTGACGCGCAAAACCAGTCACATCGCCGGGGCGCAGATGTTCCTGATGGCGGCGCAGGACCTGCACATTGGCGGACGCAGCGCCAACGCCACGTATCAGTACAGCCTGCAGGCGGACGATCTCGATCTGCTGCGCACCTGGACGCCGAAAGTGCAGGCGGCGCTGGCGGCGATCCCCGAGCTTAACAGCGTGGACTCCGATTCGCAGACCGGCGGCCAGGAGGTAGAGCTGAACATTGATCGTGATCGCGCCACCCGGCTGGGCGTCAACGTGAACATGCTGGATACGCTGCTGAACAATGCGTTCAGCCAGCGGCAGATCGCCACGCTCTATCACACTCTGAATCAGTATCACGTGGTGATGTCACTGCAGGATAGCGACACCGCCAATCCTGATACGTTGCAGCAGCTTTATGTGATTAACGACAGCGGTGACCGCGTGCCGCTCTCCGCCTTGGCCCGCTTCAGCGGCGGCAACGCGCCGCTGTCGGTGGCGCATCAGGGCCAGGCCGCGACCAGCACCCTGGCGTTTAATCTCAACGAGGGGGTGTCACTGGAACAGGCGCAGGAACTGATAAAACAGGCGATGGCGAAGCTGGGCCTGCCGTCGACCCTTCATGCCGGTTTTGCCGGCACCGCCGCCGCCTTTTCTCAGCTGACCGCGACCATGCCGTGGCTGATTCTGGCGGCGCTGGCGGCGGTCTATCTTGTGCTCGGCGTGCTCTATGAGAGCTACATCCATCCGCTGACCATTCTTTCGACCCTGCCGTCAGCGGGCGTCGGCGCGCTGTTACTGCTGCTGCTGACCGGCACGCAGCTCACGGTGATCGCGCTGATTGGCATCATCCTGCTGATCGGCATCGTGAAAAAGAACGCCATCATGATGATCGATTTCGCCATCGACGCGGAGCGGCAGCAGGGCATGTCGCCACAGCAGGCGATCACCCAGGCGTGCCTGATGCGCTTCCGGCCCATCATGATGACCACGCTGGCCGCCTTTTTCGGCGCGTTGCCGCTGGCGCTGGGCAGCGGCGGTGATGCCGATCTGCGCAGCCCGCTGGGCATCGCTATTGCGGGCGGACTGGCGCTCAGCCAGCTGCTCACGCTGTTTACCACGCCGGTTGTTTATCTTTGGCTTGATCGTCTGGGCCGTGCCACTCAACGTCAATGGCGTCGTCTGCGCCCTACGGAATCCTGATCCATGAAACCGCTTATCCCCTTTGTTGTGATGCTGCTGAGCGGCTGTAGCGTCGGTCCCGACTATCAGCGCCCCGCGGTGTCTGTGCCGGTCCACTATAAAGAGGCCAGAGGCTGGCAGCAGGCGACGCCGCTTGATGCGCAAAGTAAAGGCGAATGGTGGGCGGTTTATCACGACGCCACCCTGAGCGGGCTGCTGAACCAGGTGAGCATCTCGAACCAGAACGTGGCGAATTATGCCGCGCAGTACCGGCAGGCACAGGCGCTGGCGAGTGAGTCACGTGCGGCGCTGTTTCCCTCGCTGGGCTATGACGGCAGCGTGACGCGCAGCGGCAGCCACGCGACTGACAGCAGCGTTCGCACCACCAGCAGCAGCCATCAGGCGGAGCTGAGTGCCAGCTGGGAGCTGGACCTGTGGGGCAAACTGCGACGCACGCTGGAGGAGAACCGCGCCAGCGCCTCGGCCAGCGCGGCGGAACTGGCCAATATCACCCTGAGCGCCCAGTCTGAGCTGGCGCAGGACTATTTCCAGCTGCGCATCATGGATCAGAAAATCGCGCTCTATCAGCAGAGCGTTGATGCTTATCAGCGCTATCTGAAAGTGATTACCAGCCAGTATCAGGCGGGCACCGCGTCGCGTGCCACCCTGGCTCAGGCGCAGCTGCAGCTGGAGAGCGCCAGCGCCTCGGCGCAGGATTATCAGTGGCAGCGCGCGCAGATGGAGCACGCCATTGCGCTGCTGATCGGCAAAGCACCCGCTGAATTCAGCCTGACCGCCGCGCCGCTGACGGCCACGCTGCCCGCGATTCCGGCAGCCCTGCCGGGCGAGCTGTTGCAGCGCCGTCCCGACATTGCTTACGCCGAACGTAACATGGCCGCGGCCAATGCTGCGGTGGGCGTGGCGGTGGCCGGTTACTATCCCGACCTGACCCTGAGCGCCAGCGGTGGCGTCAGTTCTTCCGTGCTGCATTCGCTCTTCTCGCTGCCGAATCGCGTCTGGTCGCTGGGGCCGGAGCTGAGCGGCACGCTGCTGGATTTTGGTGCGACCGCAGCACAGGTCGATCAGGCACGAGCGGGCTGGGATGCCAGCGTTGCGACCTATCGTCAGACAGTGCTGACCGCAATGCAGGAGGTGGAAGATAAGCTGGTGGAGCTGAACACGCTGCAGGGTGAGATCGCCGCGCAGCAGCGCGCCACCGACGCGGCGCAGACCTCTGCGCGGGTAACCCGTTTGCAGTATGAGGCGGGCATGATTACGTATCTGGATGTGGCGACCACCGAAAACAGCCGCCTGAGCGCGCAGCAGAGTTTGCTGACGCTGCAGAGCACGCAGTGGGTCAGCAGTGTGGCGCTGATTGCGGCACTGGGCGGTGGCTGGCAGGCACCCTGAAGGCGGCGTCAGGTTACCGATAATTCTGTTGTCGAACCGCCTCAAATCCTGCATCGTGAGGGGCTATTTTCACGATGCTAAGGAGCCGGCATGGTTTTCACACTATTGCGCCTGATATTTCGCCTGTTATGGCGGGTCGAACTGCGTGGCGACGTCGCCGAACTGCATAAGCAGAAGGTATTGATCACGCCGAACCATATGTCGTTTCTCGACGGCATATTGCTGGCGCTATTTTTGCCGATTAAGCCGGTCTATGCGGTCTATTCGACCATCAGCGAAAGCTGGTTTATGCGGCTGGTTAAACCCTTTATCGACTATGTGCCGCTCGATCCCACCAAACCCATGGCGCTCAAACAGCTGGTCAGGCTGATCGACAGTGGCCGTCCGGTGGTGATCTTCCCGGAAGGACGCATTACCGTCACCGGCTCGCTGATGAAGATCTACAGCGGGGCGGGTTTTGTCGCGGCGCGTTCGGGCGCGAATGTGGTGCCGATGCGCATTGAAGGCGCAGAGTACACGCCGTTTGGTCGTCTGGCGGGCGTGTTTAAACGTCGCCTGTTCCCCCGCATCACCCTGACGATTCTGCCCGCCACCCGCATTCCGATGCCGGAGGCGAAACGGGCGCGCGATCGGCGCGTGCTGGCCGGTGAGCATCTGCATCATGTGATGATGGAAGCGCGCATGGCGGTGCGTCCGCGTGAAACCCTGTTTGAGGCGTTTCTGGCGGCGCGTACGCGTTATGGCGCGTTTAAGCGCTGCATCGAAGATGTCAATTTCAAACCTGACAGCTACAACGGACTGCTGAAGAAGGCGCTGGGCGTGGGCCGTATTCTGGAACGCTACAGCCAGCCGCGCGAAGTGGTAGGGCTGCTGCTGCCCAATACCACCGTCACGGCGGCGGCGATTTTCGGAGCATCCCTGCGCGGACGCGTTCCGGCGATGCTCAACTATACGGCCGGCGTGAACGGCATGCGGGCGGCACTGACCGCCGCGCAGATCAAAACGGTCTTCACGTCTCGCCAGTTCCTGGACAAAGGCAACCTGTGGCATCTGCCGCAGGGGCTCGATGATGTGCAGTGGATCTATCTGGAAGATCTGAAAGATACCGTGACCAGTAAGGACAAACTGTGGATCGTCGCCCATCTGCTGATGCCGCATCGCGCGCAGCTGCCCCAGCAGCCGGAAGACGCCGCGATGGTGCTGTTTACCTCCGGCTCGGAAGGCAACCCCAAAGGGGTGGTGCATTCGCATAAAAGCCTGCTGGCGAACGTTGAACAGATCCGCACCATCGCCGACTTCACCCCGCGCGACCGCTTTATGTCGGCGCTGCCGCTGTTCCATGCGTTTGGTCTGACCGTCGGGCTGTTTACGCCGCTGATGACCGGCGCCCAGGTGTTCCTCTATCCCAGCCCGCTGCACTATCGCATCGTGCCGGAGCTGGTCTATGACCGCAACTGCACCGTGCTGTTTGGCACCTCGACCTTCCTCGGCAACTACGCGCGCTTTGCCGCGCCCTATGATTTTGCCCGCCTGCGCTATGTGGTGGCGGGGGCGGAGAAGCTGCAGGAGAACACCCGTCAGCTCTACATGGAGAAGTATGGCATTCGCATTCTTGAAGGCTACGGCGTAACCGAATGCGCGCCAGTGGTCGCGATTAACGTGCCGATGGCGGCGAAGGCGCACACCGTCGGACGCATTCTGCCGGGCATGGATTCGCGGCTGATGTCGGTGCCGGGCATTGAGCAGGGCGGACGGCTGCAACTGCGCGGACCGAACGTGATGAAGGGCTATCTGCGCGTCGAGAATCCAGGCGTGCTGGAAGTGCCGGTCGCCGACGATGGCGAAGGCAATCAGGAATCGGGCTGGTATGACACGGGTGATATCGTCAGCTTTGATGACGGCGGTTTCTGCCAGATTCAGGGGCGTGCCAAACGCTTTGCGAAGATTGCCGGTGAGATGGTGTCGCTGGAGATCGTCGAGCAGATCGCTCTGAAGGCGTCGCCGGATAAACAACATGCCGCCTCGCTGCGCCCGGATGGTCAGCGTGGTGAGGCGCTGGTGCTGTTCACCACCGACGCTGAACTGGCGCGCGACAGCCTGCAGAAAGCGGCCCGCGAGCTGGGTGCGCCAGAACTGGCGCTGCCGCGTGATATCCGGGTGATGAAGCAGTTGCCGCAGCTGGGCAGCGGTAAACCCGATTACGTCACGCTGAAAAAAATGGCGGAAGAGGAGCAGGCATGAGCCTTGATCGTAATGCGCCGCTGATGTCACGCGGCATGATCGCCGTGATTATCGCCCAGTTCTTTTCGGCCTTCGGCGATAACGCGCTGCTGTTTGCCACGCTGGCCGTGCTGAAAAGCCAGTTCTATCCCGACTGGAGCCAGCCGGTGCTGCAGATGCTCTTTGTCGCAGCCTACATTCTGCTGGCACCGTTTGTCGGTCAGGTCGCGGACAGCATGGCAAAAGGGCGGGTGATGATGCTCGCCAACAGCCTGAAGCTGCTGGGCGCGCTGGTGATCTGCTTCGGCTTCAACCCCTTCCTCGGATATACCCTGGTGGGCGCTGGCGCAGCGGCCTACTCCCCGGCTAAATATGGCATCCTCGGTGAGATTACCCACGGTGAGAAGCTGGTGAAAGCCAACGGGCTGATGGAGGGATCGACCATCGCCGCCATTCTGCTCGGCTCAGTGGCGGGCGGGATGCTGGCTGACTGGCATCTGCTGGCGGCGCTGGGGATCTGTGCGGTGACCTACGGCATTGCCGTGGTAGCCAACCTGTTTATCCCGAAACTGCAGGCGGCGCGTCCTGGTCAGAGCTGGCAGCTGGGTATGATGGTACGCAGTTTTTTCAGTGCTGCCGCGCTGCTATGGCGTGATGCGGAGACGCGCTTTTCGCTGCTCGGCACCAGCCTGTTCTGGGGCGCAGGCGTGACGCTGCGTTTTCTGCTGGTGCTGTGGGTGCCGGTGGCGCTGGGCATCAGTGACAACACCACACCAACGACCCTGAATGCTATGGTGGCGATCGGGATTGTGATTGGGGCGGCGGCGGCGGCGAAGCTGGTGACGCTTGAAACGGTGCGTCGCTGTATGCCAGCCGGTGTGCTGATTGGTGTGATGGTCGTCGTCTTCGCGCTGCAGCATTCTCTGCTGAATGCCTATCTGGTGCTGATGCTGATTGGCGCGCTGGGCGGTTTCTTTGTGGTGCCGCTGAATGCGCTGTTGCAGGCGCGGGGCAAAGAGAGCGTCGGTTCAGGTAATGCGATTGCGGTGCAGAATCTGGGTGAGAACAGCGCCATGCTGATCATGCTGGGGTTCTATACGCTGGCGATCAAGGCGGGTGCACCTGCGGTGGCGACGGGCGTCGGTTTTGGCGTGCTGTTTGCGCTGGCGATAGCGCTGCTGTGGCTGTGGCGACCGGCTAAGCGTTAAGCGATTCACCGCCTCTCTCCGGGATAGCCGGAGAGAGGCGGGCGCCCTCGTTAACAATAGATGTTAACAACGGAGATTAGCGACGAAGGGCAATCGCTTCGATTTCGATCTTCACATCTTTTGGCAGACGCGCCACTTCGACACAGGAACGCGCCGGGAAGTGAGCTTCATGCTCGGTGAAAAACGCCTCATAAGCCGCATTGACCGTGGCGAAGTCATTTAAGTCTTTCACGAACACCGTGGTCTTCACGATGTCGCCGACCTTCAGACCCGCTGCTTCAACAATCGCCTTCACATTTTCCAGTGACTGACGCGCCTGTGCGGCAACGTCATCCGCCACCTGGCCGGTCGCCGGATCCACCGGGATCTGGCCAGAGGTGATGATCATGCTGCCCAGATCGACACCCTGAACATAGGGGCCGATAGCGGCAGGGGCTTTTTCAGTACTGATTTCACGAGACATCATTGCTCCTTTGATTACGTCGTCAGGCGGCCATGCCGCCGGTGTTGCCCATTATAAGGTCGGGCAGGGCGATTACCAGTGACCCAGCACCACATGGCGGGCGAACTCTTTTTCGCAATATTTGCACTTAAGATGGACATCGTCGGCGCGCTGCTTCACGGCAAAGCTGGAGAAGACCGGCTCGCTGCGGCTGATGCAGTTGCTGTTCGGGCAGGTCAGCACCCGTTCAACGTGGTCCGGCAGCGTCGGGGCGATCTTCGCCACTACTTCATAATCGTCGATGCGGTTGACCGTGGCATGGGGCGCATAGACCGCCAGCTGATTGACCTGATCGTCAGTGAGAAAGGTGTTCTCAATCTTGATCAGATCTTTGCGGCCCATCTCGCCTGAGGGCAGATTCAGGCCAATAGTAATGCGCTGATCGGTTTCGGTCAGCCGGAACAGAGAGAGCAATTTAAAGCCGATCTGCGCCGGAATATGGTCGATGACCGTGCCGCGTTTGATCGCTTCGACCTGCAGTTTGTTGTCCTGCGTCATGGGGGTATCTCCTTACAGGGCGAGTTCGCTGTTTAAAACCAGTGCCAGCAGAGCCTGGCGCGCATAGATGCCGTTACCCGCCTGCTGGAAATACCAGGCATACGGGGTTTTATCGACATCGGTGGTGATTTCGTCGATGCGCGGCAGCGGGTGCAGTACCTTCATATTGTCGCGCGCTGTAGCGAGATCGGCAGCGCGCAGAATGAACTGCGCTTTGACGTTGGCATATTCTGACGGATCGAGCCGCTCTTTCTGCACCCGCGTCATGTAGAGGATATCGAGCTGCGGCATCACCTCTTCAAAGCTGTCGTGACGTGACCAGCTGATATTCTTCTCATCCAGCATGTCGGTGATATAGGCTGGCATCGCCAGCGCATCGGGCGCGATAAAGAAGAAGCGGTTGCCGTCAAACTTCGCCAGCGCCTGGGTCAGGGAGTGGACGGTGCGGCCATACTTCAGGTCGCCGACCATCGCCACATTCAGCTGATTAAGACGGCTCTGCGTCTCCTGAATGGTGAAGAGATCAAGCAGTGTCTGGGTCGGATGCTGGTTCGCGCCGTCACCGGCGTTGAGAATCGGGATGCCGCCGGAGAACTCGGTCGCCAGCCGCGCCGCGCCTTCCTGCGGGTGACGCATCACGATCGCATCGACGTAGGTGCTGATCACTGAAATGGTGTCGGCCAGGGTTTCGCCTTTTTTGCCCAGCGACGTATTACTGCCGTCAGCAAAGCCCACCGCTGACGCGCCGAGGCGATGAATGGCGGTTTCAAACGACAGGCGGGTACGGGTAGACGCCTCAAAGAAGCAGCTGGCGATAACCTTGTGCTTCAGCAGTTCCGGCTGCGGGTGGGCTTTCAGCTTTGCGGCGGTGTGCAACGCCAGTTCCAGCTCTTCACGACTGAGGTCGTTAATTGAAATAATGTGTTTGCGATATAGCGGGTTAGCCATAGCTTTCTCCTCTGCGCGGCCGGATTGCGGACAAAAAAAAGCCCCTGCTTAAGGGGCTTTTTTAAGATCGGGTCGATGACCGAAAGAAACAGTAGCACCGCCTGCGGTCAGGCGTGATTGAGCGTCAAGTTGTCCGCTGTGCTGTAGCATATTTCCTCCGGCAAATTGGGCCGCATTATACCCGTTCGCGGTGGGTCAGCAAGAGGAAAACGTTTGCGCCTGCCTGGCCGATCGGAGGCCGGGCCAGATCAGACGGTGAATCGCCCGCTATGAGCGGGCGCGACTCAGCGTCCTCAGCTGCGCGGTGCTGGTCGATCAGCGCTGGCCCAGCGTGGCCACCATTACCGCTTTAATCGTGTGCATCCGGTTCTCAGCCTGGTCGAACACAATGCTGTGTGGTGACTCAAACACCTCGTTGCTCACTTCCATGCCGTTGGGCAGATCGTACTGTTCCGCCATCTGCTGGCCCAGCGTGGTCTGATCGTCGTGGAAGGCGGGCAGACAGTGCAGAAATTTAACCTGCGGGTTGCCGGTCAGATCGAGCATCGCCCGGTTCACCTGATAGTCACGCAGCAGCGCGATACGCTCGGCCCACACCGCTTTGGCTTCGCCCATCGACACCCAGACATCGGTGTAGATAAAGTCAGCGCCTTTCACGCCGTCGGCAATATGTTCGGTGAGGGTGATTTTCCCGCCGGTCTGCTGCGCGGCTTCACGGCACTGCGCCACCAGTTGCTCCTCTGGCCAGCAGCTTTTCGGTGCCACCAGACGCAGATCCAGCCCCACCTGTGCGGCGGCTTCCAGCATGGTGTTGCCCATGTTGTTGCGCGCATCACCCACATAAACCAGCGTCATCTCGCTGAGTTTTTTGCCCGGCAGATGCTCCTGCATGGTCAGCAGGTCGGCCAGCAGCTGGGTCGGATGAAACTCGGTGGTCAGGCCGTTCCACACCGGCACACCGGCATGTTCCGCCAGTGTTTCCACCAGTTCCTGTCCGTAACCGCGATACTGAATGCCATCGTACATCCGGCCCAGCACCCGCGCGGTGTCGCGCATCGACTCTTTATGGCCGATCTGGCTGCCACTCGGGCCAAGATAGGTGACGTTTGCACCCTGATCGTAAGCGGCAACTTCGAAAGAGCATCGGGTACGGGTCGAGTCTTTTTCGAAGATGAGCGCGATGTTTTTACCTTTCAGATGCTGCACTTCCTGGGCGCTTTTTTTCGCCCGTTTCAATTCAGCGGAAAGGGTAAGCAGGTGATCAATTTCGGCGGGAGTAAAATCCAGAAGCCTGAGGAAATGGCGCTGATACAGCTGACTCATACAACACTCCGGTAATCATTAAAGTGAATTAAAATTCAATCTAACCGTATGAATATGCATTTTCAAGTGCGGGGCTAATAAACTTTTCGTTTTGTGTAGTGGCGCGACGGGCAGTATGGGAAAATAATTGATTATTGCCGAACTCAGAGAGGATATCGTCATGGCATATGAAGCATTACTGGAAGAGCAGCAGGAAGAGACGCGGCAGATTATTGAAGAGCTGCTGGAGGATGGCAGCGATCCTGATGCGCTCTATACCATCGAGCACCATCTCTCATGCAATAATTTTGATTCGCTGGAAAAAGCGGCCGTTGATGCGTTCAAGCTGGGTTATGAAGTGACCGAGCCGGAAGAGCTGGAGCTGGAAGATGGCACCACCGTGATGTGCGTCGACATCATCAGCGAATCCGCCCTGAAGCCTGAACTGATCGATGTGCAGGTTGAGCAGCTGGTGAACCTGATTGGTAAGTACAACGTCGATTACGACGGCTGGGGTACCTATTTTGAAGATCCCGATGCCGAAGATGAAGATGACGACGCCATCGAAGATGAAGATGATGATGGTATTCGCCACTAAGTAGCCGGGGCGGAGAGTTCTCCGCCTGTCACCCCTGCCACCTGTTTTAACATCATGAACTACGCACCCTTACTTGAACCGATCTATCAGTTTCTGCACTGCCGCACGCCACAGGCCTGGATTGATGAGGCGCGCAAGCCGGAAAATCTGACCCTGCTGTTAACCGACCATCTGGTGTGCGAGCTCAAAGCCGCACAGACCGCGGTGTGGTTGATCCGCAAATATGTTGCCGACAAACCCAGCGGCGACGCCATTCTGGCGTGGCTGAAACCCTATGAAGATTTTATCTTCCGCGAAGATGGCGACAGCGACTTTATCAACGCCCATAAGAACCTGACAAAACGTATCATCGTGCGCAATGCGCTGCCGTGGGCGGATGAGCTGGTGGAGAAGATGGTGCTGCTGATTAAAGAGGAGCTGCATCACTTCTATCAGGTGTGGGAAATTATGCAGTCGCGCGGGCTGGTCTATCAGAAGATCACTTCCAGCCGCTATGCCAAATCGCTGCTGCGCGAAGTCACCACCCATGAACCGGAAACGCTGGTGGATAAGCTGATATGCGGCGCTTACATCGAGGCGCGCTCCTGCGAACGTTTCGCCAGTCTGGCACCTTATCTTGATGACGAACTGGCGAAGTTCTATCTGTCGCTGTTGCGCTCAGAGGCGCGGCATTATCAGGACTATTTAACCCTGGCGGCGCAGATTGCCACCAGAGATATCACGCCGCGGGTGCAGGTGATTGGGGCAACAGAAGGGCGGTTAATTAGCGAACCCGACAACGAATTACGCTTTCACAGCGGCGTACCGGCGTTCTGATTAGAGTAAACGGCGCTCTTACGATGGCCGTTTATTTTTTATATTGAACCGGGTTGATTTTATTAATAATAAAAAGATAAGTATTAACTGTTAATCTAATATGAACGCGTTACCTCCGAAAAATATAATTTGAGTGACCCCTCACAAAATATTTTATCTCTTCTGTTTTTTCTTTGCGGAATAACTATAGTGCTCTTGCCGGATTAGGATTGTTATTTTTCAAGCAAAACCTGATTCATAACGCCTCTTTGCCAGAGAGGGTTGTGAATCAGGTTTTTTTTGCACCGGCTATAGCCGGGGAAAAGAATCAGCGACTTTTTTTTGGCGTCCAGTTTTGCTAATAAGCATTTAATGGAAGGAGTCATTAACATGAGGGGAAAGCGCGGTATTCCGTTATTTATTTTACTGTTTTTGCAGCCACCTGGCGCATGGGCTGACTTTTCCGACGCATTATCGTTCTCTGACACTGCTTTCCTGCGTGATTCGCAACTCGATCTCAGACTGCGTAATCACTGGAAGTATCTCAAGGAAAATGAAGCGCAGCCTACCGCTGTTCATAATGCCTGGGGACAGGCGTCAAGCCTGAATTTTCGTTCCGGCTATCAGTGGGACTGGCTGGGTTTCGATGCAACTTATACCCGAGCGATCAGGCTGGGAGCCAGCGACTACTTTGCCACGCGCGGCCTGCTTTACGACAGCGGCGGTCATCAGCAAAAAGCTGACGCGCAGGGCTTCAGCAAGTTTGGTGAACGCTATCTGAAAGTGAAGCTGGGGGACGCGAATGCGGGATTTAAAGGAAAAGTGGGCTGGCAGGAGTTTAAAAACATCGGCGTGCTGACCACCACGGACCGCTTGTCACGCAACAGTTACTCAGGCTATAGCGGCGCGCTGAACGTGCAGAAGATACGGCTGGATTTGGCTTACGTGACCAAAACGCTTCGCCACGACTCGCCGGAGAGTCTTGCCCTGCAAACCCAGGACCGACGAAAAATTAATGCGATCTATACCGGCGCACTGAGCTATACCGGTGATCGCGGACGTCTCGCCTACGCATTTGGCGAAGCGGAAGCCTACCAGCGGCGTCATGTTATCGAAGCGAATTACTCGCTCTCGCCGGACTGGCGCTTGTCCTCTCAAATTTATGGCAGTCAGGGGCTGGAAAATTATAAAAGCATGGCGGCCAGCAAAAGATCGTTCGATAACCACGCGTGGCACTATGTCGGTGAAGCAGACTGGATTAACGACAGATGGACACAGAAATTCGCTGCCGCCTGGACTTCGGCGCCCAAACATAATGCGGTGGGATATTATGTGCGCCCGCTGACAAAAAATACCCGTGGGCGTTTCAACGCCCTGACCTCTGCCGGAAAAGATTATACCCGTGATAAAGAACTGGCGCTGGTGTCGCAGACGGAATTTGAAATTTCAAAAGGCATTTTTAGCGGATTTCAGATTAACTATGGACAGTTTAATTATCGTAATACGCGTATACGTTCGGGGGAAGTCGCGCTCATAAACCGCTTCATCGAACCCCATCCGGTCCTGAAGGATTTATCGGTCTTTACGCTATTCGGTTATGGCTGGTCATACAAGAATAATAAAGAAACTCCGGTTTTTAATGCGCAAGGGAAATATATGCGTTCTCCCAGCCTTTCTGCAGAGATCGCGGTTGAATATAAATTAAATCTGTTCAGATAAGGAAAATACGATGAAAAGAATTTTTAAAGCGTTGCTGATTCTTATTGTGGTTGGGGCTGTCGCAGGCGAAGCCCTTGCCGCCGATGTCACTCTCTACGTTACGCGGCATGGTAAAACGATGTTCAACACGGTGCATCGCGCGCAGGGATGGGCAGATACTCCGCTAACGCCAGCGGGGGTAGAGGTGGCGCAAAAGCTGGGACGCGGTCTGCAGACGATCCCGTTTATCGCCGTCTGGTCCAGCGATGCTGGCAGAGCGAGAGAAACCGCGCAGCTTGTGATGCAGGCATGGAAAACGCCGCTGCCGCTGAACGAACGCCGGGAATTGCGGGAAGTGGGCTTTGGCCTGTATGAGGGCGATCTGAATAATAATATGTTGAACGATGCCGCCCATCAGTTGGGATTTGCATCCGATACGGCGCTAATGGAGGCCTATGGCAAAGGCAAGGTTCATGTCGACAGGATCATAGACGCTATCCGGCAGGCGGAAGCGTCAGGCACGCCGGCACTGAGAGGCATTAAATCAGCAGGCATGGCCGAAAGCTATCAGCAGGTTGCGAAGCGAATGGTCGATAGCCTGACTGAGATAGCGCAGCAGGCCCGGCAGCAGGGCGGCGGTAACGTTCTGGTGGTCACGCATGGCCTGGCGATTACAGCGCTACTGCAGGCGCTTGGCGATACATCGTTAAACCAGACGCTGGACAATGCGAGCGTAACCCGGCTGCGCTATACCGACAGCGGAGAGTTCGTGATTGAATCCATCAACGATATGAGTTACGTAGAGCGCGGCTTATAACTTCCGCAACATACGCACTTCGCAGTCGACATGGCCTGTGCAGCCCATCGCGCTGTCGATATGCTCAAAGCCGAGTGACTCATAAAGTTTAATGGCCCGCGTCAGGCTGGCGGTGGTTTCCAGATAGCAGCGACGGAAACCGTGGCTGCGTGCATGTTCTATCGCCCGCAGCGCCAGTTCGCGTGCCAGACCCTGACCGCGCACCTCTGGCAGAAAGTACATCTTTTGCAGTTCGCAGATATCGGGTGCGCTGCAGGCGAGCGGCGCAACACCGCCGCCGCCGACCACCTTGCCCTGATACTCAACAATCCAGTAGGCGCTCTGTTCGGCACTGTAGAGCTCAAACAGCTGGTCGAGCTGCGGATCGGAAACGGTGTAGCCCTTGTCAGCCGTCAGGCCGAACTCCGCGGAAACATCGCGGATCACCTGGGCGATATGCGGATTATCGGCGGCAGTAATCGGCCGCACCTGGAGGTGCTGAGAGTCAGAAATCATGTGGGAGTTGAGCTATGTAAATCGGTTAGACATTTACCAGAAGTAACATTATCGTCATGTAAAAGCAATATTCCTGACAATGCAGGGAGGCTTTAAAAGCGTCATGTTTTTTAACGTCACTTGAAAATCTGTTTTATCATTTACACATTACTATGTTCAGTAATAAGGGATTGTTTCTATCTTCTGGTCTTAATAGTGCTGATTACTTCACAATCAATTTGTTTGTCTTAATTGATGTGAATCAAAAATGCTGACTGCTACTCCTGTAAGTTAATACCTTTAACGCTAATTAAAGGATTAATTTCATGGCAATTCCAGCTTACCTATGGCTGAAAGATGATGGTGGCGCAGATATCAAAGGATCAGTTGACGTCCAATATCGAGAAGGAAGTATTGAAGTACTTAGTTTCATGCATGGTTTGAGCATACCGGTCGATCCTCACACCGGTAAACTCACAGGGACGCGTGTTCATAGTGCATTAGAATTCGAAAAAGAATTCGACTCATCCAGCCCTTATCTCTATAAAGCAGTCTCCTCCGGGCAAACACTCAGGTCAGCTGAAATAAAATGGTACCGTATTAATCACGCTGGCCAGGAAGAGGAGTACTTCAATATGTTCATTGAAGGAGTGAAAGTGGTGTCGGTTAATCCACTCATGCATAACATCAAATCCATTGAAAATATGAACCATCTTGAGTCAGTAACGCTGCGCTACGAAAAAATCACCTGGAAGTACTGTGATGGCAATATTCAGCACTCCGATTCATGGAAGGAACGCACATAATTCAACTATCAATGGCGCTGCAATTCTGTGAGTCATTTTAAGGAGCGTGTATGACATGGGTCTATGACGTCAGGAAGCGATCTTTTACACGAGATGGTGTCTATAAATTCGATGCGTTATATGCCGGGGCTGAAGGATATAAAGACGATCCTGCATTAGCATGTGAGGTGAACAAAGGTCCTTTGCCAGCAGGAAAGTATAAGATTGCCAGTCCTATAGCAAAGCATCCTACAGCCGGACGATTTGTTCTCCGTCTGATACCTTATGCGGGTAACAATATGTGTGGTCGCGCCGGATTTCTTATTCATGGAGATAACGGCTTTGGTACCGCTTCGAATGGCTGTATTGTCGCGTCTTTCAATGTAAGAAAAAGTATTGCGGATAGCGGCGACAGGGAGTTAATAGTGAAATGAAATGGCTCATTATTTTGCTATTAGCATTTTTTTCCGTCTCCTGTTCATCAGGAAGGTTCAATTCTGCAGAACATGTTTTGTCAGATAAAGTGATTACGGCATCCCGCAATAACGACAGCAGTTCACTTTCAGATGCTGATTATGACAAGATAACAGAATATCTTTCTCAGGGCCGGACACGCTGGATTGAACTTTACCCCATTCTTAATCGATCGCCATTCTTAGGCGCAACCTCTTTTCAGGAAGGTCTGGACATCGCGATGGCCTATGCTCTACCTGAAAATCCTGGCGCGGTAATGAAATACGTTAATCAAGGCAATGTTAATAAGCTATGCGGCATGCCATTTATTGAGCCGACGCCGGATGAAACAGATGCGTACTTTTTAAAAGCCCGCACGGCGCTTACTCAGTTAACGTCAGAAAGTGACCGGGAAAAAAGATGCCTGTCTGTATTAGAAAAGAGTCATGATCATCTTGCTGCTGAAACAAGGACGGGAAGGGTGTCATCGAAAAAATGATTTAAAAAACCCCGCGCCAGAGCGCAGGGTTTTTTCAGAGCGAGGAATCAATCAGAGCGCCGCAATGACCGCCTGCTGTTCAATCAGTTTTGCTTTTGATTGTTGCAGGTCCGCTACGCGTTCGCGCTCTTTCGCCACCACCGCTTCCGGGGCGCGCGAAACAAAGCCTTCGTTCGCCAGCTTGGTCTCGATCTTCTCGATTTCTACATCCAGCTTAACCAGCTCTTTCGCCAGACGCTCCAGCTCAGCGGTTTTATCCACCAGATCCGCCATCGGGATCAGCAGCTCTGCGCCTTCAACCAGTTTGGTCACCGACACCGGACCTTTCTCGCCCGCAGGCAGAATGGTCAGGCTTTCCAGACGCGCCAGGCGCGACAGGAAGTTGCGGTTAGCTTCAACGCGACGCAGTGCCGCAGGCGAGCAGTCACGCAGCAGCACATCCAGCGGCTTGCTCAGTGCGATGTTCATCTCGGCACGGATATTACGCACCGCCACGATCGCCTGTTTCATCCACTCGATGTCCGCTTTCGCTTCGGCATCTTCTTTCGCCGCATCGTACTGCGGGAAAGGCTGCAGCATGATGGTGTCGTCGCTGATATTCTTCAGCCCCTTCACGCGCTGCCAGATGGTTTCAGTGATAAACGGAATGATCGGATGCGCCAGACGCAGCAGCGCCTCGAGCACGTGAACCAGCGTATGACGGGTGCCACGCAGTTCAGATTCACTGCCGCTGTTCATGACCGGCTTGGTCAGCTCCAGATACCAGTCGCAGAACTGGTTCCAGGTGAAGTCATACAGCAGGTTAGCCGCGATATCGAAACGGTAGCTATCCAGCGCTTCACGGTACGCTTTCACCGTGTTGTTAAACTCGGTCAGGATCCAGCGATCTGCCAGCGACAGCGTCATTTCGCCGCCATTCTGTCCGCAATCCTGCTCTTCGGTGTTCATCAGCACAAAGCGGCTGGCGTTCCACAGCTTGTTACAGAAGTTGCGATAGCCTTCCAGGCGCTTCATGTCCCAGTTGATGTCGCGACCGGTAGAGGCCAGCGCCGCCAGAGTGAAACGCAGCGCATCGGTGCCTGATGGCTCGATGCCGTCCGGGAACTGCTTCTCGGTACGTTTGCGGATTTTCTCCGCCAGCTGTGGCTGCATCATGTTGCCGGTGCGTTTTTCCAGCAGCGCTTCCAGTGAAATGCCGTCGACCATATCCAGCGGGTCAATCACGTTGCCCTTGGATTTCGACATCTTCTGACCTTCTTCATCACGGATCAGACCGGTCATGTAGACGGTTTTAAACGGTACCTGTGGTTTGCCGTTTTCATCTTTGATGAAGTGCATGGTCAGCATGATCATGCGGGCAATCCAGAAGAAGATGATGTCGAAGCCGCTGACCAGCACACTGGTCGGATGGAAAGTACGCAGCGCTTCGGTGTTTTCCGGCCAGCCCAGGGTGGAGAAGGTCCACAGACCTGAGGAGAACCAGGTATCCAGCACGTCATCATCCTGACGCAGCGCCACATCGGCGGCCAGGTTGTTCTCAGCGCGCACTTCGTCTTCGGTGCGGCCGACGTAGACGTTACCGTTGTCGTCATACCACGCCGGGATGCGGTGACCCCACCAGAGCTGACGGGAGATACACCAGTCCTGAATATCGCGCATCCAGGAGAAGTACATGTTTTCGTACTGCTTCGGTACAAACTGGATGTCGCCGTTTTCAACGGCTTCAACCGCGACTTTCGCCAGCGGTGCGGTACGCACATACCACTGGTCAGTCAGCATCGGCTCGATAACCACGCCGCCACGGTCGCCGTAAGGCACGGTCAGATCGTGGGGTTTGATCTCTTCAAGCAGGCCGAGTTCATCGACAGCGGCAACAATCGCTTTACGCGCCGCAAAGCGTTCCATGTTCTGGAAAGCCGCCGGGATCTCATCGGAACAGGCATCGCTGGCTTCGCCATTGGTGTCATACACCTGAGCACGGTCGCGGATATCGCCGTCGAAGGTCAGGATGTTGATCATCGGCAGTTTGTGACGACGGCCGACTTCATAGTCGTTGAAGTCATGCGCCGGGGTGATCTTGACGCAGCCGGTGCCTTTTTCCATGTCGGCATGTTCGTCGCCAACGATAGGGATAAGACGGCCAACCAGCGGCAGCATCACAAATTTGCCGATCAGATCTTTGTAACGTGGATCTTCCGGGTTAACGGCGACGCCGGTATCGCCCAGCAGGGTTTCCGGACGGGTGGTGGCGACCACCAGGTAATCTTTGCCGTCGGCGGTTTTTGCGCCGTCAGCCAGTGGATAGCGGATATGCCACATCGAGCCTTTGCTCTCGCGGTTTTCCACTTCCAGATCGGAGATTGCGGTACGCAGTTTTGGATCCCAGTTCACCAGGCGTTTGCCACGGTAGATCAGGTTCTCTTTATAGAGGCGAACAAACACCTCTTTCACGGCGTTGGAAAGGCCATCGTCCATGGTGAAGCGCTCGCGCTCCCAGTCGACGGAGTTGCCCAGACGGCGCATCTGGCGGGTAATGGTGCCGCCGGATTCTGCTTTCCACTGCCAGATTTTGTCGATGAACGCATCACGGCCATAGTCCTGGCGCGTCTTGCCCTCTTCAGCCGCAATTTTGCGCTCAACCACCATCTGCGTGGCGATGCCCGCGTGGTCCGTACCCGCCTGCCACAGGGTATTTTTCCCCTGCATGCGCTGGTAACGGATCATGGTGTCCATGATGGTTTGCTGGAAGGCGTGACCCATGTGCAAGCTACCGGTGACGTTCGGCGGCGGGATCATGATGCAAAAGCTTTCCTGGCTGGTATCGCCATTCGGTTTGAAGTAGCCCTGCTTTTCCCAATGCTCGTAAAGCGGCTGCTCGATATCTTGCGGGTTATATGTCTTTTCCATTTCTGCTATGTCGTTTGCGGCTGTGGTGGCGCTGCCGTATTCAATTGGAATCCAACGCTGCGATACGCTTTATAGCGGTCGCGCGCCAGTTGTTTGAGCGTGTCTTCGTAAGGAACGAAGTCTATCACTTCATGGAAAGCAGTAGCAAAATCTGCGAAGTGGGGCAGCAGGCTAATCAGCAGGTCGCGCGGTGAACTGCCGCGACGCTGTGGCCAGGCCAGCTCAACCGGCGCACCGTAGCGCGGGCCTTCACCCGCCAGATTATGCGGCACGAAGGCGTTTGCCGGTCGTTGCCACAGCGCTTCGTCAAGTCGAATGGCTTGCTGTTCATCTTCGCAGGCGATCAACACCCGCTTTCCGGCCCGCCAGCGTGTTTCCGCCAGATTGCACACCAGCGCTTCAACGGCGCTAAGGCCATCGCTCGTTGCATCGGTTTCCAGCACGTAGAAGGTTGCGTTTTTCATCGGTTTGCTCATCAGAAGATCAAGGGCGGAATGATATCCGCCCTTGCTGTCAGAAAAGAGGGCGCTTAATCGTCGCCGTTCAATCCTGCCCGATTCAACAGAAATTGCGACAGCATCGGCACCGGACGTCCGGTGGCGCCTTTGGCCTTGCCGGAGCGCCAGGCGGTACCGGCGATATCCAGGTGTGCCCAGTTATATTTGCGGGCAAAGCGTGCCAGGAAGCAGGCGGCGGTAATCGCGCCGCCGGGACGGCCACCAATGTTCGCCATATCGGCAAAGTTGGACTCCAGCTGCTCCTGGAACTCATCCGCCATCGGCAGACGCCAGGCGCGATCGCCTGACTGCTCCGAGGCGCTGATCAGCTCATGCGCCAGCGGATTGTGGTTCGACAGCAGGCCGCTGATGTGATGACCCAGCGCAATCACGCAGGCACCGGTCAGCGTCGCCACGTCAATCACCACTTCCGGATCGAAACGTTCAACATAGGTCAGCGCATCGCACAGGACCAGGCGGCCTTCGGCATCGGTGTTCAGCACCTCAACCGTCTGGCCAGACATGGTGGTCAGCACGTCGCCCGGACGCATCGACCGGCCATCCGGCATGTTTTCACAGCCCGCCAGCACGCCAACCACGTTCAGCGGCAGATTCAGCTCTGCCACCATACGCATCACGCCATAGACGGCGGCCGCGCCGCACATGTCATACTTCATTTCGTCCATGCTGTCGGCAGGCTTGATGGAGATGCCGCCGGAGTCAAAGGTCAGCCCTTTACCCACCAGCACAATCGGGCGCGCTTCCGCATCCGGATTGCCTTTGTATTCAATTACCGACATCAGCGATTCGTTTTGCGAACCGGCCCCGACAGCGAGATAGGCGTTCATGCCCAGCTCTTTCATCTGCTGTTCGCCAATGACGCGGGTGGTGACATTTTTGCTGAAGGCATCCGCCAGCTGACGCGCCTGTGACGCCAGATAGGCGGCGTTACAGATATTAGGTGGCATGTTGCCGAGATCTTTAGCCGCTTTCATACCGGCAGCGACCGCTAATCCATGCTGGATAGCCCGTTCGCCGCTGGTCAGTTCACGGCGGGTCGGCACGTTAAAGACCAGCTTGCGCAGCGGACGACGTGGCTCCGCTTTGTTACTTTTTAGCTGGTCAAAGTTGTAGAGCGCCTCTTTAGAGGTCTCTACTGCCTGGCGCACTTTCCAGTAGGTGTTGCGGCCTTTGACATGCAGTTCGGTCAGGAAGCAGACCGCTTCCATTGAGCCGGTGTCGTTGAGCGTGTTAATGGTTTTCTGAATGACCTGCTTGTACTGGCGTTCATCCAGCTCACGCTCTTTACCGCAGCCAATCAGCAGAATACGCTCGGACAGGATATTTGGCACATGATGCAGCAGCAGTGTCTGGCCCACTTTTCCTTCCAGCTCGCCGCGGCGCAGCAGGGCGCTGATGTAGCCGTCGCTGATTTTATCCAGCTGCTCGGCAATCGGTGACAGACGACGCGGTTCGAAAACGCCAACGACAATGCAGGCACTGCGCTGTTTTTCCGGGCTTCCGCTTTTTACACTGAACTCCATGCACTCTCCTGAATCTTAAAGACAACGGCCGCTGCTGCCGCTAGAATGTAGCGCGCTCATGACCCATTTATTCATCGTCGCAGCATGACATTCTGCTGCTGGAGGTCATAATGAATCAGGGTGACAAGATGTTGTTTTTTCACCACCCGGACGCGTTTTTCATACAAATTTAGCTACGGCGACGGCCATTGATGAAGAAAAATGGCTGATAAGCGTTGAAACTAGCGATTTTCCTGCAAAAAGACAAGTTTTCACAGGCGTACTAAGCGTGATCATCATTAGATATCTGGTTCGGGAAACGCTCAAAAGCCAGCTGGCTATCCTGTTTATCCTGCTACTCATCTTCTTTTGTCAGAAGTTAGTCAGGATCCTGGGTGCCGCGGTGGATGGCGAAGTGCCGACAAACCTCGTTCTGACCTTGTTAGGACTCGGTGTGCCTCAAATGGCACAACTTATACTGCCCTTAAGTCTGTTTCTGGCGATCCTGATGACGCTGGGGCGGCTCTACACGGAAAGTGAAATTACCGTGATGCACGCCTGCGGCCTGAGTAAGGCCGTCCTGGTGAAAGCAGCGATGGTGCTGATGCTGTTTACCTCGATAGTGGCGGCAGTAAACGTCATCTGGCTGGGGCCGTGGTCATCCCGCTATCAGGATGAGGTGACGCAGAACGCCAAAGCGAACCCGGGTGCGGCAGCAATGGCTGCCGGGCAGTTCCAGACCTCCAGCGACGGCAGCGCCGTGCTGTTTGTCGAGGATGTGAAGGGCAACAACTTTGGTAACGTGTTCCTGGCGCAGTTACGGCCAAAAGGTAACGCGCGTCCTTCAGTGGTGCTGGCTGACAGCGGTCACATGGAGCAGCATAAAGATGGCTCGCAGGTGGTGACGCTGGATAAAGGCACCCGTTTTGAGGGCACCGCTCTGCTGCGTGATTTCCGTATCACCGACTTCACCAATTATCAGGCAATCGTAGGCTATAAAGCGGCAACGCTCGATCCTAACGATGCAGAACAGGCGAGTCTGACTGACCTGTTCGCGAATAAGACACCTGAGTTTCAGGCCGAGCTGCACTGGCGTCTGACGCTGGTGTTTGCGGTGCTGGTGATGGCGCTGATGGTGGTGCCGCTCAGCGTGGTGAACCCACGTCAGGGGCGCGTGCTGTCGATGCTGCCCGCCATGATGCTCTATCTGATTTTCTTCCTGTTGCAGAGCTCGCTGAAGTCGAGCGGCGCGAAAGGGCGGCTCGATCCGGCGCTCTGGATGTGGGTGGTGAATATCAGCTATCTGGTGCTGGCGGTGCTCCTTAACCTGTGGGATACGGTGCCGATGCGTCGGATTCGCGCCCGCTTTACCCGCGGAGGGTCGGTCTGATGTTTCGCGTACTTGACCGCTATATCGGTAAAACCATTTTCAATACCATCATGCTGACGCTTTTCATGCTGGTGTCGCTTTCCGGCATCATCAAGTTCGTCGATCAGCTGCGCAAGACCGGCCAGGGCAGCTACAACGCGCTGAGTGCCGGTTACTACACCCTGCTGAGCGTACCGAAAGATATTGAGATCTTTTTCCCGATGGCGGCCCTGCTGGGCGCACTGCTGGGACTGGGCGCGCTGGCGCAGCGCAGTGAACTGGTGGTGATGCAGGCGGCGGGCTTTACCCGCATGCAGGTTGCGCTGTCAGTGATGAAAACGGCGATTCCGCTGGTGTTGCTGACTATGGCGATTGGCGAGTTTGTTGCGCCCTCGGGCGAGCAGATGGCGCGTAACTACCGGGCGCAGCAGCTTTACGGTGGCGCACTGGTGTCGACGCAGAACGGTCTGTGGGCGAAAGATGGCAATAGCTTTATCTTTATCGAGCGCATTAAAGGCGACAACGAAATTGATGGCGTGAGCATCTACAGCTTTAACGATCAGCGTCGTCTGCAGAGTGTGCGTTACGCGGCGACGGCGACCTGGGATGCGGCTAAGAAGCGCTGGATACTGTCGCAGGTTGATGAGTCTAACCTGACCGATCCTAAGCAGATTACCGGTTCACAGAGTCTGAGTGGCGAGTGGAAAACCAATCTGACGCCGGACAAGCTGGGTGTGGTTGCGCTGGATCCTGACGCGTTATCGATTCGCGGTCTGCATAGCTACAGCAAATATCTGAAGCAGAGCGGCCAGGAATCGGGACGTTATCAGCTGAATATGTGGAGCAAAATCTTCCAGCCGTTGTCGGTGGCGGTGATGATGCTGATGGCGCTGTCGTTTATCTTTGGACCGCTGCGTAGCGTGTCGATGGGTGTGCGTGTCGTAACCGGTATCAGCTTTGGCTTCCTGTTCTACGTGCTGGACCAGATTTTTGGCCCGCTGAGCCTGGTTTACGGTCTGCCGCCGATTCTGGGAGCGATTCTGCCGAGTTTTGCGTTCTTCGCTATCAGTATGTTTATGTTGATTAAGCGGCGCTAAGCGCAATGAATGCAGTAAAAGAAAAGGCCGCGCAAGCGGCCTTTTTTGTGACCGGTGTTCAGGCTCAGGACAGGCTTCCATCGCTTTACGTTTGGTCTCCGTCTGGAAGATGCGGTTTCAGCGGCTTTATTCTGCGCTGATGCCCTGTTTATGCGGAGTGCCGGGTCGTCTCATTCAGTGTCCTGGTGAGTTGCTCTCTGTTCAGGGCTACGCAATAGGCGGGCGTCCCACGCTCGAAACGCCAGCCTTCCGCTAACGAGCCCGCATCCACGGCATCAAATCCAAAGGCTTCATATAATGCCGTGGCGGTCGCTTTCCCTTCGCTATCATCCCCCGCCAGCGGTAACGCCTGCCGGTTAGCATCGCCCGGCGGCAGGCCCTGAGTTTCAAGATCGGTCATGCGGATGGCATTGAATGCCTTAGTGATGCGGCTGCCAGGAAGCAGGCGGGCAAGCCGTTCACTGGTGCTGATGCTGCCATTGAGCAGCTCTTCAATTTCGCCATCGCGGTCGGGATAGTAATTGACCGCATCAAGCACGATTTTTCCCCACAATTCTGTGGCCGGAAGTTGTTCCGTTGCCGTGAGCGGCACGGCAATCACCACCACGTCACCGAACTCTGCGGCCTCGGTGGCGGTGCCGGTTTCACAGCCAATCATCGGTTTCAGGCTGAACAGCGTTCGTGGATCGCGCGAGTTGCTGAGCATCACCTGATGTCCCGCCTGAATCGCCAGTTTTGCAATCGCCCGGCCAACAAAGCCTGCGCCAATAATGCCTATTTTCATACGTTTCTCCTCGATGAGTTTCACGCACTGACCTTAATTAAAAACAGGAGGTGAATAAATCGACAAACAGACGCAATATAAACAACCAACAGGAGGGAATCATGGATCGGCTTATCAGCATGAACGTGTTCGTTACCGTCGCGGAATCGGGCTCGTTTGCCGCCGCAGGCGGGCATTTGCAAATCTCACCGCAGATGGTGGCGAAGCATATCGCCATGCTGGAGAAGCATCTCGGTACGCTGCTTCTGCATCGCACCACCCGACGACAAAGCCTGACGGATGTGGGCCGCAACTATTACGAACGCTGCAAAATCGTGCTGGCAGAGGTGCAGGAAGCGGATGCGATCGCGCTGGATATGCAGCAGCGGCCGTCCGGTACGCTGAAGGTCAGCGCCCCGGTCACGTTTGGTTCTTTTAGCCTGGCGCCGTTTGTGACCCGCTATCTTGACCGGTTTCCGGAAACGCAGGTCGATCTTGAACTCAGCGATCGGCTGGTCGATCCGTTTGAAGAGGGTTATGAGGTGGTGATCCGGATTGGTGCGCTGGCGGACAGTTCGATCATCGCCCATCCACTGCAGCCCTACCGGCTGATAGCCTGCGCGTCGCCAGCCTATCTGGCGCGGCACGGTGTGCCCGCCACGCCAGCAGAGCTGGTGAACCACGCCTGTCTCGTTTATGGCATCTGGTCGCCCTCAAAACCCTGCCGCTGGGTATTCAGCCAGGCCGGTAAGGTTGAAGAGGTGCATCCGCAGGGGCGCATGCGGTCGAATGACTGGAAAGCGCTCCTGCATGCGGCGCTGGAGGGGTATGGCATTACCCTGGGGCCGGCCACCATTCTCTCTGAAGAGATCAGACAGGGTCGGCTGGTCCAGGTGCTGCCCGATTATGCCGGGCCAGCACGACCCATGCATGTGCTGATCCCGGCGGGCCGCCGCCAGACGGTGAAAATCCGCAGCTTTGTTAGCGCCATTATTGCCGAGTTTGGCCTCTATCCACCCACATCCGGCTAAACCAGGCGGTTATCGGCTCAGCAGCGGGAGTAACTGGGGCAGCTGCGACAACAGGTAGAGGAGCAGCCCGATGGTGCCGCCAACCAGCGTGCCGTTGATGCGGATAAACTGCAGGTCTTTGCCGATATTAAGTTCGATCTGCTGCGACATGTCGCGTGCATCCCAGCTCTTCACGGTGTCGCTGATGTGACGCGTCAGGAAGCCAGCAAACTCTGGCGCAACGCTGCGTGCGGCCTGTTCCAGATGCTGATTCATCGAGTCACGCAGCGCCGGGTCGGCCGCCAGGGTTTCGCCCAGCCATAAGGCTGCACCGCGCACTTTCTCCTGCACCCGTGAGTCATCACTGCTGAGATCCGCCTTAAGCCAGTTGCGCATATCATTCCACAGCTCGCCGATGTAACGATTGAATGAGGCATCTTCTTTCAGCCAGCCTTTGATCTCCTCGGCACGCTCTGCCATCTCCGGGTCGTTCTGCAGTTTAACGATCAGCTTGTCGACCGCCCGATTGAAGCCGAGGCGTAGCTCATGGCCCTGATCCAGCGCCACATCATCCAGCAGTGAATCGACCGCGTTTGCCACCAGCTCGGCGCTGTGCTCGCCCAGCCATTCGGTCGGCAACATTTTGGCTTTGATCGGATGCTCGCGTTTGAGCCAGCGCACCAGCTGCATGGCAATAAACTCGCGGGTACTGGGCTTATGCAGCAGCTTCAGCAGCTGTTCGATTGCCGCGTCCAGCAGCGCCTGATGACGGTTGTTTTTCGTCAGGCTCTCCAGCAGCAGGGCGCTGGTCTGGCTGAGATCGACCTTGTCGATGGCGCGATGTACTGCGCGGCGCATAAAGGTCTGGATCCGCGCATCATCGGTCAGATCAAGGAAGCCGCGCATGACCTGCAGCAGATGACGTCCGATGCGGTCAGCATTGCCGGGCGCATTCAGCCATTGCGCCAGCAGGTTGGAAGGATCGTGACGGCGAATCAGATTGAGCAGCGAGTCGGTATCAAGAAACTTCTCCTGCACAAAGCGACCGAGGTTTTCACCGATACGATCTTTGTTGCGCGGAATGATGGCGGTATGACGCGAGATAAAGGGCACCGGCACGCGCCGGAACAGGGCGACCACCGCGAACCAGTCCGCCAGCGCGCCGACCATCGCAGCTTCCGCAATCGCTTTTACGCCGCTGACCCAGAAGCCGGGCGGCAGAAAAAGCGTAACGATAAAGGTAATTGCAGCCAGCAGTAACAGCAGCAGCGCCAGACGTTTCGTCCGTTTCAGTTCGTGTTGTTTATCCATATCCTGATCTTAGCAGAGAGCCGGTTTCATCGGCGACGACCACCCAGCAGGCTGCCGAGTACGCCACGGATGATCTGATTGGTAATCTGGCGCGTGGCGCTTTTCGCCATGGTCTGCACCACGCCATCGTGCTTGCCGCCGCGCGGGCCGGTTCGGCCAAACAGGATCTCTTTCAGCCCGCCGAGAATGCCGTTATCTACCGCGACATCGTCGCCTTTCGCCGGAGGCGCGCTGGCCTGATCGCTGGCGGCCTGAAACCCTTTTTGCAGCTTCTCAAATGCCGATTCGCGATCAACTTCGCTGTCATATTTGCCATAGAGCGGTGAATGGTTGATCAGGCCGTTGCGTTCATCGCCTGTGACCGGACCCATACGTGAGCCGGGGGCGATCACCATGGCCCGTTCTACCACCGACGGACTGCCTTTGGCATCCAGGAAGGAGATTAGCGCTTCGCCGGTGCCCAGCGCCTGAATCGCCTCGACGCTGTCAAACGCCGGATTGGCGCGCAGGGTATCGGCGGCGGTTTTTACCGCTTTCTGATCTTTAGGGGTGAAGGCGCGCAGGGCGTGCTGAACGCGGTTGCCGAGCTGGCCCAGCACCCGATCGGGAATATCTGCCGGGTTCTGGGTGACGAACCAGACGCCGACCCCTTTGGAGCGGATCAGCCGCATGACCTGTTCTATTTTCTCCAGCAGCACCGGCGGCGCGTCGGTAAACAGCAGGTGCGCCTCATCAAAGAAGAACACCAGCTTTGGCTGATCGAGATCGCCCGCTTCCGGCAGATGCTCATAAAGCTCCGACAGCAGCCACAGCAGGCTGGTGGCGTAGAGTTTTGGCATCTGGTAGAGCTTCTCAGCAGAGAGGATGTTGATGACGCCTTTGCCGTTGCTGTCGACGCGCATCCAGTCGGCGATATCCAGCATCGGTTCACCAAAGAAGTGCTCCGCGCCCTGTTGCTCCAGCGTCAGTAACCCGCGCTGGATGGCGCCGACCGAGGCGCTGTTGATGTTGCCGTAGTGGGTCTGGAAGCTTTTGGCGTTGTCACCGATGTACTGGGTCATGGCGCGCAGATCTTTGAAGTCCAGCAGCAGCAAACCCTGGTCATCGGCGATGCGGAAAATAATCTGCAATACGCCGCTCTGCACCTCATTCAGGTTCAGCAGCCGCGCCAGCAGCAGCGGCCCGAGATCGGAGACGGTAGCGCGAACCGGATGGCCTTTCTCGCCGAAGATATCCCACAGCACCACCGGATTGCTCTGCGGCTGCCAGTCGGTGACGCCGATTTTCGCCAGCCTCTCCTGCAGTTTTTCGCTGGACTGCCCAGCCATCGCCACGCCGGTCAAATCGCCTTTAACGTCAGCCATAAAGACCGGCACGCCGCTGGCGGAGAACGATTCAGCCAGTTTCTGCAGCGTAACGGTTTTACCGGTGCCGGTCGCGCCGGTGATCAGGCCATGGCGGTTGGCCATTTGCTGCAACAGATGAAGTTCGACGTCTGGCGTACGGGCAATCAGTAGCGGGGAAGTCATGATTTTCCACTCTCAGGCATTGGATTATGCCTGAAGGATAGCAAGCCGGAGCGGCACAGGAGGAGAACTATTCACCAAAAAAAGGCCGCTGCCCGGGGAACAGCGGCCTGCAACAGTGGTTTACTTCTGAACCTCTTCAAAATTGAGCAGGCTGACCCCGATGCCCTGCTGCAGATGACTGAGGTTGCTGCGCACCGCCACCTGGGTTGCGCCCTGTAACAGCATGACAAACGGAGAATCCTGCTGGATGCGGGTTTGCAGCCCGGTGTAGAGGTTGCGACGTTTCACCGCATCGCTCTCTCCGGCGGCGGCGCGGGTCTGTGCACTCAGCTCCGGAATCGTCCAGCCGACGCGCCACGCCAGGGTTTTGCCGCCGCCCGGCACGTTATAGGCAAAGGTGCTGGCATTGGTGTTGGGATCGATGTAGTCCGCGCCCCAGTAAGTAAAGATGGCCTGGAAGTCCCGGCTGCGCATTTTGCTCCACAGCTCCGATTCCGCCACCGGCTGGATATCAAGCTGCACATCCGCTTTGGCAAAGCTGGCCTGCAGTGCCTGCGCCACATCAATGTAAGGCGGCTGGTTCACCACCGTCAGCGCGATATGGGTGCCAGGTTTGATGCCGCCTTTTTGCAGTATCGCCTGTGCCTTTTTCAGATCGTAATGGAACGGTGTCGTGTTCAGTGCACCATCGAAGCCGTCCGGCAGGAAGCTCTGATGAATGCGGTACTGACCTTTCAGCAGCTGGTTCGCCAGGCTGTCATAGTCAACCAGCCAGCGTGCCGCCTGCCACAGCGCCGGATTCCCCAGCGCCGGTTGCTGTGGGCTTTGAGTGTTAAAGCCGATGTAATAAACCAGGCTGGACGGGAAGGCATCAATACGCACATTGGCGGTGTTCTTCAGCGCGGTAATCTGATCCGGGCCGAGCTGATAGGCGACATCCACATCGCCCTGCTGGATCAGCAGACGGCGGCTGCCCGGATCGGCCACACCTTTCAGCAATACCCGCTTCAGATGCGGCTTCCGGATGCTATTGGGATTGGCTTCCAGCACCAGCGCCTGCAGCGGGACAAACTGTTTTATGGCATAGGCGGCGCTACCGGCGGAGTGCACCTTCAGCCAGCTATTGCCGTAATCGTTGTTGCTGGCGTGCTCTTGTGCCAGTTTGCTGTCGACGATGGAGGAGACTGGCGCGGTCAGCAGGCGCAGCGCCAGATCGCTGCCGATCTCCGCTGGCCAGCGCAGCTCAAGCTGGTGGTCATTAATTACCGTGAACTGCTGATCGATGTTTTCTGGCGTCCAGCCAAATTCACCCAGAATAAAAGAGGGCGCTTTATTGAGTTTTACCGCGCGGGTTAATGAGAAGACCACATCCTGTGCGGTCACGGGATGACCACTGGCGAAGCGGGCCTGCGGATTAAGATCAAACACCAGGCTATGAGGTGTTTTGCCTGCCTGCCAGCTCGTGGCAGCCAGCGGCGAGAGCTGCTGCGGATTCTGATGATCAGGTTCCAGCAGCGTCTGGTAGATATTGCGCAGGCTACTGTTGCTGACGGTCTCAAAACTTTCCGCCGGGTCGAAACTGATGATGCCATCAAGCGGAACGGCAATTACCAGCGTGTCGCCAGGCGTGGCGGCGTGTGCCGGGTGAACCAGTGCCAGAGCCGTAAACAGGGACAAGAGTGTTTTTCGCATGGAGGGTTATCCTGAGTCGTTGATAGCTCTACTCTATCGGGCGCCGGATAATCTCCAAATGCGGGTTTCTTATGAGCTTTGCACAATTATTAGCGTAGTCATTCAGGCAAAGAGACAAAATAAGATAATGACGGTCAGTAATTATTTTATTGTCATTTTACAGCGGGCGGAATAAAGCCGGTTTTACTCAGCCGATCACAAATTGCGCACAGTCTGATTGTATGACTATCAAAGTCACTATAGTGTTAACGATAAGAATGATTCTCTTGTATGGAAGTATGATATTTTTTTATCGGTTATCTGGCGTGATGATGTCAGGGCGAAAATAATAACCCTCATTCCTGCGTTAAAAGAGTTAAATACCCGATGTTTATGCGGTTTTACCCCCGATTTTCGCGCTGTAAATCTTTTACCTCTCCGCAACCCTTTCGCAACACCATGATAAACTTTTACTAAGACACATCTTAAATTCAATTTTTACATCCAGACATATCTATATCCCTAAGATTGCCAGGTTATTAACCGATAAGTTCCGTTAGTCACCGAACCATAATTCTACCTGCCCTTGTCTGTTCTGCCGTCGTCTGTGCCGCGTGCGTTGATCTCTGCGGGGAATTTTCCGCCTGCACTCAGCCTTTCAGCTTCATAACAAATAAAGCGGGTATTTAGCAGATGAGAGTCGTGCGGATATGCTTTTAGAAAAACCCACCACCAGGCGTAAATTTTTGCTCGGTTCACTGCTGGCGTTGCCATTAAGTGAACTGGTCTTCAAAGGCATTACTGCGGCACAGGCGGCAGAGATGGCCGCACCGGAGTTAGCCGATTACAAACCGATCTTTTTTAGTGCCGATGAGTGGCAGTTTATCCTGGCCGCCACTGACCGTTTGATTCCGGCAGGCGGCAAAGGCAAAGCGCCGGGCGCGCTGGAAACTAACGTGCCGATCTTTATCGATCAGCAGCTGCACAGCGAAGCGTTTGGCAGCGAAATCTACATGCAGGGGCCGTTCAATACGCAGGCGCCCGCAACCATGGGTTACCAGATCCCGTTCCGCCCACAGCAGATGTATCAGACCGGTATCCGGCTGATTAATCAGTGGTCGCAGAACACCCATCAGAAAGCGTTTCATGCGCTGACGCTGGAAGAGAAAGATGCGGTGCTGACCCAGGTAAACAAAAACGAGATCGACTTTGCTGCACTGGGCGAAGCCGATCTTAAGCCTGCGCATTTCTTCAGTCAGCTGCTTTCCGATACCAAGCATGGCTACCTTGCTGACCCGATGTACGGCGGTAATAAAGGCATGAAAGCCTGGATCGCCATCGGCTTCCCCGGCGCGCGTGCCAGCTTCACCGAATGGGTGAAACAGCACAACGTTCCTTATCCGCTGGGTCCGGTCAGTGTGAAGGGCGAACGCGCGTAGGGCGCGTCCACATCAGGTATTTGAAACAGGATTATCATGGCACAGGTTACTAAAAAAGAAGTCGACGTCGTGGTCTGCGGCCTCGGCTGGGCAGGCTCGCTGATGAGCATCGAGCTGGCACTGGCAGGTCTGGATGTGCGCGCCCTTGAGCGCGGCGGCGATCGCGATTATGACGAGTTCGCCTACCCGAAACCGGCGGATGAATACGCCTATGCGGTGCGCAATAAAGTGTTTGCCACCCCCGCCGAAGTGGCGGTCACCGTCCGCTACAACAGCAGCCAGACGGCATTGCCAACCCGTAAATGGGGTGCGTTTGCTCCGGGCACCGGCGTAGGCGGTTCCGGTCTGCACTGGACGGCGGTACTGATCCGTCCGACACCAACCGATATCAAACTGAAGACCTATGTCGACGAGGCTTACAAGCCGGGCATTCTGCAGGATGATATGCGGGTGATGGACTTCCCGTTCAGCTGGGAAGAGATCGAACCTTACTACTATAAATTCGAACTGATTTGCGGCCAGTCGGGCAACACCGGCAACCTGCGCGGCAAAATTCTGGAAGGCGGCGATCCGTTTGAAGGCCCGCGTTCTGAGCCTTATCCGCTGCCTGCGCTGGATGACACGCTGAACAACGTGATGTTCAAAGAGGTGGCGACCAAACTCGGTTACCATCCGTTCCCGAACCCGTCGGCCTGCGTGTCGCGTGCGTGGAAAAACCCGTACGGCAACCAGATCGCGCCGTGCAACTACTGCGGCTACTGCAGTAAATATCCCTGCCTGAACTATTCCAAAGCGTCGCCGCAGACCGCCGTAATGGATTCACTGAAGCGTATGCCGAACTTCTCCTATGAAGTGAATGCGGAAGTGATCAAGGTCGTGCTGAACGATGATAAGAAAACCGCGAAAGGCGTGATCTACATCGATGCACAGGGCAACGAGTGCTTCCAGCCAGCGAAAATCGTGGTGCTGAGCAGCTTCCAGCTCTACAACGTGCGTCTGATGCTGCTCTCCGGCATCGGCAAGCCTTACAACCCGATTACCGAAGAGGGTGTGGTAGGGCGTAACTACGCGTTCCTGTCCAACGGCGGCGCGACGCTGTTCTTTAAAGATAAAAACTTCAATCCGTATGCGACGGCGGGCGCGACCGGCCAGATGTTTAACGATATCTCGCCAGGCAACTTCGACGGCCCATCACTCGGCTTCCTCGGCGGCGCGAAGATCCACAGCTCACAGGCGACCGGTACGCCGATCAGCACCTCGCTGCCAAAAGGCACGCCGACCTGGGGCATGGGATACAAGGAAGGTCTGGAGGAGTGGTACGGTCATTCAATGAAGATCAGCATCACCACCACCTGTCAGTCTTACCGCGATATCTATCTGGATCTCGATCCGAACTACAACGATCACCGTGGCCTGCCACTGCTGCGCATGACCTTCAACTGGAAAGAGAATGAGCTGAAGCTGCAGCAGCACCTGAAAGGCATCGTCGGCAATATCGCGAAAGAGCTGAACCCTGACAGCATGAGCATGAGCTTCCTGCCAATGGGCGCGGATTTCGATCTGACCAAATATGTCTCTACCCACAACGTGGGCGGGGCCGTGATGGGCGATAACCCGAAAACCTCGGCGCTGAACAAGTATCTGCAGAGCTGGGACGTGCATAACGTCTTTGTGCCGGGCGGCAACGCTTTCCCGCAGAACTTCCAGGCGAACCCGACCGATACCATCGGTGCGATCACCCTGATGGCGGCACAGGCGATCAAAGATCAGTATCTGAAAAATCCCGGCCCACTGGTACAGGCATAAGCGCATGAATAAGCTGAAACTGAAATCTTTTATCTTTGCCAACGCGGTGCTGTTAGCCAGCGGATTTGCGCTGCCGGTTCACGCCGAAGATGAAGCGCAACTGATTAAGCAGGGCGAATATCTCTCGCGGCTGGGCGACTGCATGGCGTGCCACTCCCTGCCTGGTAAGCCTGACTATTCGGGCGGGCTGGCGATTGAGTCGAACCTTGGCACCATCTTCTCCACCAACATCACGCCCGATAAGCAGCACGGCATCGGCAACTACAGCGAGCAGCAGTTCTCTGACGCGGTGCGCAAAGGGGTATTACCGGACGGTTCGCATCTCTATCCGGCGATGCCTTATCCTGATTACGCCAAAATCAGTGATGCCGACATCCACGCGCTTTACGTCTACTTCATGAAAGGCGTGCAGCCAAGCGCAGAACAGCCGCCGGAAACCGATCTGAGCTTCCCGTTCAGCCAGCGCTGGGGCATGCGTTTCTGGAACTGGGCGTTCGCCTCGGATAAGCCGTTCCAGCCGATTGGTGGCGCTTCTGAAGAAGTTAATCGCGGTGCCTATATCGTGGAGAGTCTGGGCCACTGCGGCAGCTGTCATACGCCGCGCGGTCTGGGCATGAACGAGAAAGCGCTGGATAGCGGTGACGATAAATTCCTGGCAGGCGGCAGCCTGAACAACTGGGATGTGCCGTCACTGCGTGGCCTGCCGCGCTGGAGCGAGCAGGAAGTGGTGGACTACCTGCAGACCGGCCGTAACGATAAAGCGGCGGTGGGTGGCGAGATGACCTCGGTGATTGAGCACAGTAGCTCACACATGACCGACGCCGATCTGAAAGCCATCGCGGCCTACCTGAAGTTCCTGGGCGGCAACCCGCCATTGCAGGCGTACAACGTGCAGGCGCAGCAGGCAACGGAAGCGAAACTCACTGCCGCGAAGAACCTGAGCGAAGGCGAGCGTCTCTATCTGGATAACTGCGGTGCCTGTCACTTCGTGACCGGCAAAGGCGCCCCGGGGATCTTCCCGGAGCTGGATCAGGCGACGATCGTCAATGCCAAGGATCCAACCGGTCTGATCCACACCATCCTGGCCGGCGCACAGCAACCTTCCACCGCGAAGGCCCCGTCGAAACTGGCGATGCCAGGCTTTGGTCAGCGTCTGAGTGATGAAGAGGTGGCGCAGCTGGCGACCTTTATTCGCCAGGGCTGGAGCAACACCGCGCCAGCGGTGAGCAAAGATCAGGTTGCTGAAGTGCGTAAAACGCTGAAGTAATCGAGTTTTCCCCTCTGCCCGTTCGGAGAGGGGAAATCCCGGATTAGTGAAAGGTGCGCACCACTTCCAGCACGCCGTTAATGATAAACTGCACGCCCATACAGACCAGTAAAAATCCCATCAGGCGCGATATCGCCTCAATGCCGCTTTTACCCACCAGCTTCATGATGGCACCCGAGCTGCGCAGTGAAATCCACAGGATCAGACTCACCAGCAGGAAGATCAGCACTGGCGCGACGGTGATGACCCAGGCCGGAAAGTCGACGCCGCTTCTTACCGTCGAGGCAGAGGAGATGATCATCGCAATGGTACCCGGCCCCGCCGTACTCGGCATCGCCAGCGGCACAAAGGCGATATTCACCGGCTCTTTGGCTTCATCCAGCTCATCCAGTTTCTGCTTTGCTTCGACAGAATGGCCGGCAGGTTTAGCCGGAAACAGCATCCGAAAACCGATAAAAGCGACGATCAGGCCGCCCGCCATGCGCAGGCCAGGAATGGAGATGCCGAAGGTATTCAGCACCGCGCTGCCCGCATACCACGCCACCATCATGATGGCGAAGACATAGATTGAAGCCTGGCGCGCCTGTCGGTTGCGCTCCTGGAAGTTCATCTCACCCGCCAGCCCCAGGAACAGCGCCACGGTGGTGAGTGGATTGGCGAGCGGCAGGATCACCACCAGCCCCAGGCTGACTGCTTTAATTAACTCCAGCATGACAAATCGCCTTTTCCGTGGTGATTAGTGCTTAGGACGCTCCAGCGCCTCAAGCAGTTCCGGGAAGAAGTCCTGCAGGATTTCAGGCGTCATCAGTTCGGGATACTGCATCAGATGCTCGCGGATACGCTCATTGATGTCCGGCAGCAGACGCTGGGCCGCGGCGCTGGCGGTGATTTTGTGCTTCTTCATGGCGCGCAACAGATCGCCTGGCAGCGCGTCTTCGTCGTCGGCGTCATCCACCATCTCCAGCGCGTCCAGCTCGTCGAACATCTCCATCAGCGCTTCGGTCTGCGGCGTGCGCGACTCATATTCACGCGGATGTTCATCTTCCAGGAAACGCAGCATGGCGCGCATCGGCGTGCCGTCTGGCGTGGAGGGGGGCTCGGTGGCGAACCAGCTCAGCAGCTGATGCATGGTGACCTGATGGACGCGAAAGCCGCTGTCGACCAGCTCATCCGCCAGCAGCTCGGCAGTTTCGTTTTCAATCACGCAGATGTGGGTACGTTTGGGTTCGTACTGCTCCAGCCACTGGTAGATCTCTTCAATCACGCCATCGTCATACTCGAATTTTTTGGTGACATAGCTGTCGTCCTGTTCGTGAACGCAGGCCTGAATCTGATCGGGGTCGAAGTAAAGTGCGATGTTGATGCCTTTCATGCGTGCTGTCCTGTAGAAATCAAAACAACACTATAGCGCTCAACCCCAGGTTAAGGGAATGTCAGGCATCACAGCATGGGGGCGTTTAACGCTCCCCTCAGAGCAGAGAGGGGAGAGAGAAGGGAAGGAGATCAGGAGATAAAGTTTTTGCCCTGCTTCAGCACTACGTCACAGGCTTTGGTTTTCAGCTTCTCACCCATCGGCGAGTTGCTCAGGCTTTGCAGATTCAACTGCTGGCCGTTACCGGTATTCAGCAGACCGGCCACGCCCTGGGTGTAATCGGTTTTCTGTTCCTGCGCGGTGGTGGTGTTCAGACCGAGCTTGCTCAGCACCTGATCTTTTACCGACTGCACATTGTTTTTCACCACGTTGTGTTCGACGCAGTACTGCATCACACCAGCGGCGTTGGTCATGCTGTTGGCGCTGACCGCTTTATCGCCGCCGCCCAGCATGCTGGTAATGGTAGAAAGCGACATGCCGCCATTCTGCTGTGTGGTGCCGGTGGTGCTGCCGTTGTTCTGCTGGCTGAGCTGCGATGCTGCACTGCTCAGCTGATCCTGCCAGCTTGCCGCTGATGCACTGCCTGCGACCAGAAGTGCCGCCAGTCCCCATCCCCACGCACTGCGTTGTGCTTGCTTCATTTCAACCTCGGTATGTGCTTATTCAGTTTTCCTAAGAAAGGCTGACGGGCAGAAAGTTCCTGACTTCCTTTTATAAAAAGCGTCTTAAATAGCACTTTGGGAATCTTCTGTAATAAGAGCGATAAAATATTCAGATGCTTGTGGGTGTTATTATTCTGTGAAGTGATTAACTGAAGGCTGTAATAAGCACATCCCGCGGAAACATTATTTAATATCCTCACCACTTTTATCAGGAATTGTCCTGGTTTAAATTAAAGTTACCGCTTTGCTTATAGCGTGCTTTCTAAGCGCTTGCGTCTGGTCTGGTAATATTTACCTACGAAATCAGCTTAATATAACTTCATGTATTTTAGTTATTTTTTATTTTTAGCGTAGCGGTGATTTAAGCCAGGTTGCTGTTTTTTGATGCGGTTTTTTGTGCCGTAATTAAATTGAGTTGGCGGAATTTTTTATTATTCCGGCTTGCGAAATCAGCCAGAGTGTTCATGCTTAATCACTGTGTCAGGCAGTTGTGGCAGATATTTAATTTAACGGGAGCGATATTATGGCTGGACAGCCAGAGCACAATAATAATGCAGAGGTCACGCTTAAACTCGCTGAAGAGCAAATAGCCCTGACGAAGCAAAAGATTGTGGATGGACATGTCCGTGTTACCCGTTCCACAACTGAGCATGACGAGGTCATCAGTACACTGCTTAACCGGGAGAAGGTTGAGGTTGAGCATGTAGCGAAAGCGCAACCCGTTGAAACGATGCCCGAAATCAGGGAAGAGAACGGTGTACTGATTGTCCCGGTAGTAGAGGAAGAAATCCAAATCGTCAGAAAGCTGGTGCTTAAAGAAGAGATCCACATCCGAAAAGTGCAGGAGAATGTTCCTTTTCAGGAAGTGGTGACCCGACGTGAGCAGCAGGTGAACGTTGAAAGAGATGACGATCAAATTAGCTAACAGAGAGGAACCTATCATGGCACATGAAAAAATCGTAACACTGTTCGATTCTGCAATTCAGGCAGAGGCCGCGAAAAGAAATCTCGTGAAAGCAGGCTTTTCTGATCGGGACATCAGTCTTATCAGTGGAGAACGTTTGCAGGAGGAAGGACACTCTATCCGCCATCCCAGCATCTGGCAGCGTCTGTTTGGTCACTCCGTTGATAAAGAGCAGGCCGATGTTTACACCAGAGCGATGGACAAGGGCGGCGTCGTGCTGACCATCCGCACCGAGGAGGAGAAGCTGGCTCGCGCCATGACCATTCTCCATTCTCATGACTCGGTGGACGTTCCGTCACGTATGCAAAGCTCGGTTGAGAATGGCACCACCGCGCCGGGCATCAACCCGACGACGGCAGGCAAGCAGTTTGCTGGTGAGACCAACGACCGACAGGTTGAACCGCGACGCACCTCACTGACCGGTGATGAGAGCGAAGCTGACATTCTGCGTCTGGCCGAAGAGCAGGTTGAAGTGGGTAAACGTCTGGTGAGCGAAGGTTCCACCCGCGTACGCCGCTATACCGTGACCGATACCGTATCTGAAGATATCTCGCTGCATGAGCAGCACGCTGACATCTTCCGCCGTTCGGTGAATGAACCCGCGCTGGCTGGTGAAGTGGACTGGTCCGAGAAAACCGTCGAGGTCGCTGAGACCCATGAGCAGCCGGTAATCAACAAAACGACCCACGTGAAAGAAGAAGTGGTGGTGCGTACCGACGGCAGCGATCGTACCGAGACCATTAACGACACGGTGCGTCGTCAGGAAGTGGATATCGACCATGCACGAGGTGGTCTGGAGCGCGAACTGCCGGGTACGATCGCAGGGGTAAAACCTGCGACCGCCGCAGCAGGCACGCAGTCACCAGGTGCACATAACCGTGACCACAAAGAGAGCCTGACTGAGAAGGTGAGTGAAAAAGCCAGCGAAGTGAAGGATAAGGTCGGGAACAAACTGCACGATCACTCGCATTGAGGCGCTTATCCTGACAACAACAGGCGCTAATGGGCACCACTGATGCCCGATGCTGAGCATGCAAGATGCAAGAAGGGGCCAACCGAGAGGTTGGCTCTTTTGCGTTATTTTTTCCTGATAATCGCATTCAGCCAGACTTCGTCGCCGCGTCCCGCACGTACATCACCGGTCTGCCAGATTGTTTCTGCTTTAAGAGCGAATCTATTTACCGCTATGTTCTTAGTGCCAGCCTCTCTTTTTATCCCTATCTTATTTGTAGCCAGAATGTCACCGCCGAGTGTATTTACCCCATCTACCAGTTTCAGTAACCCAGCCCTATCCATATCCGTAAATCTGCGCCCGTCCTTTTCCCGTTCGCCGCGGCCATATTTAAAAGAGAGATACCCTACGCCGCCAGGCTTCAGCGCCATGGCCAGTTTTGTCATGACGCCGGGTAGTTCAGCTTTGGAAACATGCAGCAGCGAGGCGCAGCACCAGATACCGTCATATCTTTCAACCGCATCCACATCCTGAAAGCGCATCTGCATTACAGCCTTTCCGGATAACTGGCGGGCCAGCGCAACCAGCTCCGCCGAGGCATCAAAGGCTTCGACGATAAAACCCATTTCGCTGAAGACTTTAACGTCACGACCTGAACCACAGCCTGCATCAAGAATGCGAGCGCCCGGCGGCAGGCAGTCAATAAAAGGCGGGTAAAGCGCAGACATATCCACGCTGGCCGTATCGGTAAAAAACCGCTGAGCGTTCTGCCGGTAATAATCTTCGTTGTTCAAAACAGGCTGTCTCCCTGTGCCGTTGGCTGCCACTCGTGGAGCAGGGAAAATTTTGCCGTATCCCAGCTGTTTTGCAGGAAACTATGCCGCAGTATCGGCGTTCCGCCGGTCTGGCGGATTAACGTCTCCCGCAGTGGCAGATGACTGTTAATAAAGTATTCGTTTCGATCATGCAGTCGCTGCAAAAGTTTTATCGAAGGGATACGCGCAAACTTACCCTGGGCGCCGCGATTACAGGTCTGGCAGGCCAGCACCAGATTCCAGACACCGTTAAGGTTGCCGATTTGCTCGCTGAGCATCAGTGGCAGAAAGTGATCGACATCCGCCAGGTTCTCTTCGCCACCCGTCACGCCAATGGCGCGAAAGCAGTAAAAGCACCGGCCTTTCTGGTAGCCGTTCAGGCTGCTGCGGCAGCTGGTAATGGTGACGCGGCGACCGCTCTGGCGGCTGAAAAGCATCTTGTCATTATCGTCATAATCAACCGCAATCAGGTTGCGTGAAACGTTCATCGCCCAGGCTTCTTCTACCAGCCGCCATCTGGCATCCGTTTCCGCTTTCAGACTGGCAAACTGTTCGTTTTCCGTCAGCTGATAAAAGTTATCCGTAAGCCTAATGCCTTTATGGCTTCGCCGTTCATCCAGGAAAAAGCGTTTGTCGATCTCGGCGTGATTCACATTATGAAAAGCATCGATGACGTTAGCGAACCCGCGTTTGACGGTAATAGCAATTAACTGTTCTTCGCTGATTTCGCCTGCGTTGAATTGTCTGCATGCCTCCAGAAATTCGCTGCTTTTACTGGTGATCTGCTTTGGCGCATGACGCAGGTGGGCACATAAATGCCGCACAAAAGGCACGGCCAGCGCTTCCAGCGTAATTAAATCGTTGTCCGGCTGCTTCAGGTCGTACAGCGCATGGGCAAGAGCAAACTTATAGGACGCGACGTTTTTGCCAAAAAGGATAACGCCGCGCCAGTAGTTTTCAAGGCGGGGATCGGCCTGGTAAAAGCGCATGCAGGATCCTGTTTTGCGAGACAGCTCGAAAAAATCACGTAACAGGATCACATAACAAATGCAGGTAAATGTAAATCGTAAAGGTGGGGAGGAGTTGGGCGTTTCTAAGGGCGAACAGGCGCTGTAAGACAATCAAGACAACATCAGCGTGAGAGGTAAGTAGAGGGAGGATTCTCAGGCTAAAACGTTGGGCCATAGCCGGATTTATTCAGGCAACTCAGTTGTGCGGCAGGTGCGCAGCGCTGTCTGGAACTGGCACTCGTCAGACAGATCGTACTGCACTGAAAGATGATCGGGCAGTGCGGTAAAAACGGATAACGGCGTCATATCTTCTTCGATATAATCAGGAGCTATCCGAACAGGTCGGGTCATTTAAATGCATCAGTTTGTTTATTTTATTTTCTCACTGCTGTCGTTAGCTTTCTTCATTTTGCTCATCTGGTATTGCTTCAAGCCTTTGCCCTTTAAAAAAGGGCTCCCTCCTTCTCCTGGCGAGATGAAAAAGATATCGGCTAACACTCCGATATTGTAAAAATTGGGCATGAATACGGAAGATTATTACTATGACAGCGACTTCCTGTATCAGCAGCGTGAAGGCGAAACGCTTTGCAAAGTTCCGCTGGAAAATATTATCAGGATAAAAGTTACCGGAACTGAAGTCAGCAGTCGCCGGGTATGGTTGGTTCGTTACGTTACCGGAGCTTATAAAACCGGAAGGGAGTTCAGAGTCCTGAACAACTACACCCTTTTTAATCGGGATTTTGCCGGTTTTCTTGCCGCCGTGAAAGAGGCCAATCCAGCGGCTGAGGTGCAGGAAATGACCCTGGGGCGACTGTAAAATGACAGGATGGCGCGGAGCGCTTTAGCATGAGCAATGATATGGAACCCTCAATGGCGGACGTTATCGCTTTTGTCCGCGATTTTGCAGGATGCAGACGTGAAATAATCGATGAAAACACCTGGCTGGAAAAGGATCTGGGGATTACCGGCGATGATGGTGTTGAATTGCTGGAGGAGGCCGAAAAAGTTTTCGGCGTGAGCTTTTCTGCAGAAGAAGGTGGTTTCAGGAAGGCGTTCTTTCTGAAAGAAAACGAATATCTTTTCCATAGTGAAGGCATCGATTTTTTTGGCATTGTTTATCTTTGCAGACGTCTGCGCGGTATTCCTGCGCCTGTTGTCCGCGATCTCTCTGTCGGCCAGTTGCACAGCGTGCTGGTTGAAGCGCTTAACAAAACAGAGAGAGTTACCCGATAGGCGCATCGTCCAGGACGGAGCGTAGCCTTTTTTCAAAGCCTGGCGGCGATTAACAATGGCTTTGGGTTCCCTCACACCGATGGTGAAAGAGTGATACCTGTGTTGATATCAGAAATACAACCTGAGGGAATAAAGTGAACTGTAAACCAATGCTTTTCGTGCTGGCGGCGTTCTCCCTGTCGGCTCAGGCCGCCCAGAGCGGAAAAACGCTTGAGCACAAAGACTGGGAAGTTGTCTGTGATAACACCCTGACCTGCCGCATTGCGGGTTATGCCAAAGAAGAGGATCCATCCGGCTCCATCCTGCTCACCCGTGCCGCTGGACCTGGAACGGAGACAGTGGGAGAGGTGACGCTGGGCGACACCGAAGATGACAGCAAACCGGCGGAAAAGTTGACGCTGTGGATCAACGGAAAATCAGCTGGCGATCTGGTGGCGGCTGATGACAACTGGCGGCTGTCTGCCAGCCAGACCGATGCGGTAATCAGCGCCGTCAAAGGCAGCGGTAAAGTCGAATTTAAAGGCGGCACAAAGCCGTTCCTGCTTTCCGGCGAGGGCGCTTATGCCGTGCTGCTGAAAGCGGACGACGTGCAGGGCCGTATCGGCACGCCAGGCGCGCTCACCAAAAAGGGCAGTAAACCGGAAAGCAGCGTGGCTAAGGCTGTGCCCGCACCGGTTATTCAGGCGGCTAAAACCCTCAGTGGCGAACCCCGTTTGCTGACCGCACCAGAAATGGACGCGCTGAAAACCCGACTGCTTGCAACGGTCAATCATAATGACGATGACACGTGCGACAGCCTGTATTCACCTGCAGAAAACAGCGATCCGGAAACTGACGGACTCACTCTTACGCCACTGGACGACACACACGCTTTGCTTTCGGCGCTCTGCTGGCGTGCCGCTTATAACGAAGGATATGGCTACTGGGTCATTGATAACCAGCTCAAAGGCACGCCGGAGCTGGTGACGATTTCCGGGTCGGATTATGACAAGGGCGAGATTACCAATGTGCAGAAAGGCCGGGGGATCGGTGACTGTATGAGCCAGGAAAGCTGGGTGTGGGACGGCCAGTCTTTCCGCAAAAGCTATGACGGCGGGACCGGTATGTGTCGTTATATCCATGCGGGCGGCACCTGGGATCTGCCAACTCTGGTAACGGACGTGAAGCCTGTTTCGGGTTAGAGCTTTTGATGTGCCAGTGAAACATGATGGCTGAAGCGACTGCTTTACGGCGGGGCGGGCGAGGGTGAGTGAAGAATTTCTGACAAGGATGTCACGCAGCGTCGCTGAGAACCCGAAAGACGTTTTTTTCAGCAGTTGCACCTTAGCCTGCCGATAAGGGTTGCGGAAACAGGGGGTAACGGTATAATCCTCAACGTTTTCCGCATACCCTTCAGTGCCGAAGTGGCGAAATCGGTAGACGCAGTTGATTCAAAATCAACCGCCGCGAGGCGTGCCGGTTCGATTCCGGCCTTCGGCACCAGCAAGAGATACGAGAACGTTTTGGGCAGTCAGTAAGCCCATAAAATTAAAGCCGAAAGGCTTTTTTTTTGGTCCAAATTCGTCCGGGTATATCCGTTGACATCCAGCATCGTTGGGGGTGGTCAAGATAGGGGCACTTCGCTTCGATAAACTTTTGACCCTCCTATAATAGCTATAACTGACTTCGCGGCCCGTACCGCAAAGCCTCGCGAAAAAAATACAAGCTCACTGATGGTCTTGGGATATATGATCTCATCAAACCAAGCGGATCCAAACGCTGGTATCTTAAATATCGCTATGAAGGCAAAGAGAGCAGAGCTGCACGCGGTACATATCCCCTGATCACGCTGGCTAAAGCGCGCGAAAAACGCGATGAAATCCGCCTTCTGCTTGCCTATGGCATCAGCCCCAATGCCAAAAGAAGAAATTAAACAACAAGAGCAGGCTACGCTTAACACTTTTGAGAAAGTGGCTCGCGACTGGCATGCGAGTAACAAACACTGGTCGGTAGGCCATGCAGAGAGAGTATGGCGGGATATGGAGCGCAACATACTTCCAGCTATCGGAAAGCGGAACATCGCCGACTTAACGACACGGGATCTATTGCATCCTTTGCGTGAAGTAGAGCAAAGCGGTCGGCTGGATGTGGCCTCCCGTCTACCGGACTTGCAGATGCTCACTGGCAGTCAGCCCTGCGCAACGTGAGTCCGTCGCCGCTGTGTGCTATTAAACTGCGTATCCGTCGTGAAGAACTTTCCCCGACGTTTGCCGGAGACGACCGGGACCGGATTAAAGACGTGGCTTATCAGGTTGGTGAAGCACTGACGCAAGCAGCGGCGGCCCTGCCGGACAGCGTAATGGAAGAGGCTCCGCTATTGGAGAATATTGGTCTGTAGCGCCTGCCGTTAACGGGTATTGATATGGAGCTTTACCGCCATCCTATGCGTCGCCATAAGCTGGCTGAATCAATCCGGGAGTAGCGTGCAAAGCTTCAGGAGGGCAGCCAGAAATGATGCACTGCCCTTACTGCAAAAGTGCAGCGCACACCAAATCGAGCCGCTATATGTCCGAACAGGTGAAAGAGCGTTATCATCAGTGCACTAACCTGGGCTGCTCATGCACTTTCAAGACGAATGAGAGCATCACAAAGGTCATTACCGCACCGCCACAGCCGGAAAACATACCGGAAGCACCGCCGGAAACGGTAAGAGAATGTCAGACGCTGGGACGTTACGGTTCTGCATTCCGCCAGGTTCATTAATCCCGCACAGCCGCTGCCCGGCCAGCGGCTTTTTTATGCCTATGCTTTGTCTTTCTGATGCACTTTTTCTGGTCAGCCGCCTTGTTGAGAGCAATGCATGCATAGCGTGCATGGATCTGCATGCAAAATCATGCGCCGCTTTGCCTCGTTCAGGCCATGCCGGGCGCGGCCAGGCCCGTAGCATGCACCTGCATGAAAAGTGATGCATAAAGCGGGCAGGCGTGGCGGGGATAGCATTGCGCGCTATGGCTTATAGCTTTACACAGGGTATAGAGCCCATAATACTTATGCGGTGCTCAATCAGTAAAACAAGTGGAGCTTGATATTAATTTATATAGATAGATTGTATAATGGTTCTACTTAAGAAAAGGTAAATTAAAATGCTTAATGATAGGGCGATACGAGAGACACTAGTAAGATCACTAATAAATAAAAAGAATCGGCCCCAGCGTATCATACATGAGCTGTCTGTCAGTAATGGAAATGCAATTGCAGACGTAGTGGCTATATATAGAGAAAGCCATTGTTTTGAAATTAAAGGTGAGGGAGACAAAATTGAACGTTTAAAAACTCAGGGGAAATATTATAATGCTGCTTTTAGAAAGATAACATTGGTTACAACAGAAAAACATGGCAGAAAAGCTCTAAAGCATACCCCAAGTTTTTGGGGGATAATAATTGCAAAGGAAGTTGCAGGTAAAATAATCCTTTATTACTTAAGGAAAGCACTTAGCAACCCATTTTTTGATAAAAAAATTGCTGTGCAGACTTTATGGAAGGAAGAAATGCTTGGGATTTTATCCGAAATGGAAATTCTTCTTAAGAGAAGAGACATGACGAGAGAAAATATTGGTTTTATATTGGCAGAGGAGATGGGTAAAAAAGAGCTGAGTGAAAAAATCAGCTCTGCGCTTATATTACGGCAAAGTTCATTTATTAAGCATGTAAGTTAAGTGTAAGTTTATCAAATGTGGAACGATGGATGCTGCAGTTGCAGCACTGCCAATTCCATTAGATTGATTATGTATATATTTATCTCCATTTGAATAAACATCGCCACGATAAATATGGCTCTTGTTGACTAATTTAGTTGCGAGGTCTTTGATTTGTTTTCTGTCACTTTTAAATCTGCCTCCACGTATAACTAGGAGGTTGTTTTTATATGGGTATATTATTTTTGCAGTAGTAACATTATCCATATCCTCGTCAAAAAGTTCGACGTCTGAATAGTCAGGACTGACGCAAGTATAATCCCCAAAATATAACTTACTTATTTGAGCTTGAGGTGTAATTAAAAGCATTTTTTGAAAAATAACCAATTCTTCACGACTGATGTCTTTCTCAGATCTTGGTTCTATCAAATCTTTAATTGATGCTGGTATAGATGAGCCGCTAATAATAAATTTAGAGATTTCATAAATTTCTTTTCGTAATTCATTTATGAAATCAGTGATCATTACGGCGAGATTGTGCCCACTATTTGAATGGCATATTCTGCAATCAAATATTATTTCAATGCTTTCAAACTCAAGAAAGACGGCATCAAGTATATTTAGCAATTCTTTTTGGGAGAATTTATATGATTCAAAATCGTCTAATGTAAGCCTGATTGCTATTTGATCAGGTTTTAAATTCCCACTATGTAGGCCATCAAGAATGCTAGGTAAATGATCACTATGGCGATCTAAACCAATGACCGGTATCATACCAAGTGGTCCAAATGTTTGAATAATACTCCTGTAAGTATATTGCCCTTTATAAGAAATTGTGTCTTCCACGTCAAAGTTGTCTAAATAGAATTTCTTTAGAAAAGATAAATTGAGCTCAAATTTTCTTTATAATCTAACAATGTCTTTGGCAAAAAGCTCATCTTTTGTGCTTGGGAGCGGGGCATCCAGTCTTCTTGATTTTTTTGGCTTTTTTCTTGGGAAATCAAAAAACGGAACAAACTCGTTGCCTTTGTGTTTTTTTTCCAGTGCCTTAATTGCACTGATTTCACTTCCTTTAAATTTCAAAAAAGGTATATAGTTGTCCATTAAAATAACTCCTTTCTTAAATCCGTTTTAAATATAATATCAGTAAGTATTTTATAGTTCTTAGTTTCTCGCCGGATTCTTCCTGCAATTATAGCAGGGTGAACATTTATTTCTGTTGCATAACTTATAACATCATATGATTTTGAGGATGACTTCACAGGGCTACTTCTCCATGTCGCCCGAGGAATTAATAAATCAGCCGCTAATCTATTTGCTTCATATTCAATATGCTCTTCATCTAACTTATCAAAATCATCAATAATTATTGTGTCGAGTTGGTCGTAATGCAAAATTATATGAGAAATCTCATGCGCTAATGTGAACCAGAAATTGTCTAGTCTGTTATGTCTGATGCTAAGAGCAATGACAGGATTCCCATTTGAGTTTTTATAAACGACACCATCCACATTTAGGCCCGGGATTGACTTTTCATAAACAAGTATAATTCCATACTTAAGCAATAAATATGGCATCTCAAGGAATGATGCTGTAGTAAAATTAACAGATAAGATATCAAATGCCTGTTCAATAGTAAATTCATTAAATTCTATGTTATTGAACAACCTGATAATGTTGGATTTTTTGTTGACTTTGGATAACCAATAATCAGTAACGTAATCATTAGCTTTATTATTCTTGCGGAAAAACTTCCTGTGATTTTCCAATTGATCGCGGCTCTGGAAAATGTCGTCTATTTTCAAGTTGTTTTTTATATCTTTTTTTAGTAATTTTTTAAATTCACAGGGTGCATTTTTCAAATCTATAATGCAAGATTCATATTCTCGGTAAAAGCTACCGAAGTCGGATGAACTATATTTTCCTAAGAATGTTTCTTCATAATCATCTTTCATTTTAAGCCCTCATAAACTCTATGAACTTATGATCATTCATTTCGTAGTAATATAAAGGCCCCTTATCTTCATCAGAAAAGTGAACCATTCCAAGCTTTTCCTCATAAAAGCTTTTAGCTTGAGGAAGGGAGTGTAAGCACATACCAGCTTCGAAATTTAACTTAATAGTGCAATATTTCATTATTTCTTTTAAAAGAATTGAGCCTATATTTTTGTGCTTTTTTTCACTGCAGGGGTTATATCTATTCCATGGGGCCACCGCTATAAATTCAATATAGAAAACATCTTTTTTCGAACTTACTGATTTTTTTGGATGATATATCAGGCAGACTGCTTCAATACTATTGTCCGTCTTAAAGAAAAACCATTTATACTCATCTTTTTTCAGTAAGGCTGATTTGTCCAACCACTTCCAATGCCCGTCCTCATTCGGAATCATTTGCAGCTCTTTCTGACGATCTGGCTCTGACATTGTTGCTAACAAAGCAGCTATTTGAAGTCTGAAGCTGGTCCATTGTTTATCGCATTCATAAGCCGATATTAAATCCCAGCCTAATGTAATCTTGTAAGGATTATCGCAGCCAGTTAATTTATTGTGTACAAAACCAGTCGATACAGTAACTTCTGGCGGCTTACTGAGAACCTTAAGTTTTATAAGTTGTTGTAATTCCTCATCCATAAAATTTCCTCAAAACATGGTTTAAGTTATTTTAGGAATATTTACCTTGTTTTTCTGCTATGTCAATGACTTCGCCAGTTTCATTAGAAATATTTCAGCTTTTTGATAAAGGCATAGAAATTTAGATGGTGGTCAAATAAGGGGGCATTACTTTGTTTTTTTTATAAAAAACCATATAAATACAATTGGTTAAATAGAGTTTGTTGGTCCGGCCTTCGCACCAGGTATGTAAATTTAAGTCGCTTAAGGGCGGCTTTTTTGTGCCTGGGATCTATGCTTCCAAAGCCTGAATCAACCTGCCTCAATCCCCATCAGGTAATGGATGCAGGCAGATCTTGGGGTCCATCCCGTTTCGATAAGGTTTTACCTGCACATGATCCGGAAGAAAGATTTTTCGTAGCCATGGTTATATGAAGGTCCATACAGCAAAGCCTGAGATGTCTCGTATCCATAATAATTAGCCACAAATCATGGGATATCGGATGGGTTTATAACCTTGCCGATTTGCCCCAATAACTGGTGTCCTTGCTCAGATACGCGATACCTTGGTTTTGATGAGGTCTCGTTATAAACAGTATCTACCATTCCATCGTTCATCAGGTTGGTTACTATCGTCGCAACATTGCTAAATCCGGGAATACCCCGTGTAGCAAGGGTGCGATCCAGTATCATCCATGTCCAGTCTATGTCTTTTTCTGCCATGATTTTCAGGACGTTGAGCTTTGTAGTGGTTAACACGTATTTCTTTGATATCATGAGAAATTATGCCAAGTGTGAATGACGCCTTCCCGGAATGTTTTAAGGCGAGATACTTCATCAAGCCATTAACCAAAAATGAATGGCTGAACCGCCAACAGAGCTTCTGAGGCGGTTCCTGAAACGACTGTTATGATAAATCGGTCTGGATTAAATCTTGATGATCAAGTTCTTCCAGAAGTCGAGAGCCTTGCTCTGATATCTGATAGTGATCCATACCTGCTGGGGTTCTTGGTATTATGTCAACTAATCCCGCTTCGGATAAGCCCCTAATAAGCCGTGCAACATTACCCACTCCATCCATTTTTCGCTTTGACATAGCGCGATCAAGATTATACCAATTCCAATTTACGTCATTTCTTGAAGCTAACAGCTTAAGAATGTTTAGTTCAGTGTTGTTTACCATGATGGGGCATCCGGATGATAAAGGTCATCGCCAGTTATTCTATAATCTTCGAGAGTTGCAGTGTGCGTGTTGTTCCATAAATCATAAGATTCAATGTCATCGGCTGGCCTGCCTGTTTCCCAACCTAAATTACAGTAACGCTGATATTCTCGACACTCATGAGTATAGTAATTCAAGTCTACTTTTTCAGGAGGTATTTCACCGTTTGCAATTTTTTTCAATCTGGAAACCATAAAGTCGTTGCCAGGATCGGGATCAAACCGTGATATGTGTTTTTCTACGATTTGAATCCCTTCATGAGTGATTTTTATTCCGTCTGTTGTCAGGTGCTCTATTGCCCCACCTGCTTTTTCTGGGTCAAATGTTCTTGACGTAAATGTGCCTTTAGCCCCGAATACTTCTGGTTTCTCTAACTCAGGAAATCGCATTCTTCCCATTGTTAGCCCGGCAGCAACAGATGCACCGGTGATAAGTAACCCCTTGTTATCCATGACCTGTTCGTAACCCGCTGGTGCATCCCCGCCGAGTTGCTCTGCGGTCTTCCTGAATCCCTCAATATTGCCGTTGTAAACACCCCCAGCGGCCAGAAGCCGACCCGCTGCTTTACTGTTGATGGTTTTTGCAGCCTGAGCATGTTGAATGGGTGCTGACGGAAGAACGCAGTATACCGGGCGTTTTAGTTGATGTGAGATCAAGTAGCTAAGCCGGGAGTGTAGGAACAAAGGCAGGTCATTTCGGAGGTTGCCAGAGGATGTTTGCACCCCCGTTATGACATGACCAATTGCGTCATTTCCCAGTAAAACAACCTTCCCGGATCGAATGTCATCCAGCACGTCCCGGTACGCCATCCAGGGCTGCTGAAAGTGGAACTGACGATATCGGCTGACAAAAAGACCATAGTTGCCCGGTAAATCCCACTCCCGGATGATTCTATTTGGCCGAGCGGTTTCCTCAAGGTAACGCGCTGCCGTATTCGGGTGGATGATGTAGGGAAAGTCATCAAGGTAGATATCATCCACTGATTTTGCCTGATAGTGATGAAGCATAATGTCCCTATTAACGCTACCATTGAACACAGCTTACAAAACGACCGATGTTGAGTGAGGTTTAAGACTATCCCTTCATTTAAGAAGAGTGAAGTGTCTGGCGATATTCAGGCGACTAATCAAAAGGTATTTTGGGACTACATGTAAATTATTGTCTGGCACCTCTGACAGAGGGGTTATAGAGGAAAAATACCAATCATCCTGGTGGTGGTGTTTACAAGAAGCGCTGAACCAGAATCGCGATCGCGCCATTATCCTGGTGAAAAGTGGGGAGCACTGGTTTTACACGTTCCTTTATGCCAAACAGGATATGGCAAATATTGATAATCGCGAGCTGGCCGGATTTCGCGAGTTAGCAAAGCACTATGCTGCTCTTAGCGATGAAAAGATCACGGCACTGATTAAGAGTAAAGAACTGGTGGAGATTTGCCGTGACTGTAAAAAGTAAATTTAACAGTCCTGCATTTGAGGCCATCCACAGCGCGGCTTCTGGATTATTAAGCGTCGATGCTATCCCGCAGGAAACGATGCGCAACTTTGATAAAGCGTGCCTCAACAATGTGGATGAGCTGCAACCCATCGAGATTAAGGCGTTGCGTGAGAAGCTGAACGTCAGCCAGCCCGTTTTTGCCAGCTATCTGAACACCAGTGTGTCAACGGTGCAGAAATGGGAAAGTGGGGTAAAGCGTCCAGGTGGATTATCGCTGAAATTGCTTACCGTAGTGCAGAAGCATGGGTTGAAGGTATTGGTTTGAGTGAGTTGTACTGGCTGCAGCATTAAATGGAAACCTGACTGAATCACGGCGCAGAAAGAACAATTTTAACCTCGATAATTGAGAGAAATCAGCTTTAAGCCCTACACTGAAAAATTGAGGCCGGGAAAATTCTTAAATGTATTGAAACACCATCTCATGAGCAACAATATGAGACTGTAAGGATTAGTGCAGTAACCTGGCGAGAATACAATGAGGAAGAAAGTTAAACTCTCCCTGATAACTCTCTACTTATTGAGTCAGGAAGAATAGCTGTTGGTAATTTTATGATATCCAGGGCTAATGCTCTTGAGCTATTTTCCTGGCGTGTTCCTTATTATTTCCTGCCAGATAAAACTTACGCTTTATATTAAAATGATTTTATAAATTACTTATTTCACTCTGTTTTAGCTGGACTTTTCTTCTCTTTCCTGATGATATATACAGGTATTTAGCGCGGTGCGGATGTGCGCCAACACACCCGCGCCGCTAATCACAATCACTATTTATAGGGAATAGTAATCATGACTGACGCCCATTCTATTGCACAACTGTCTGAACCAGAAGTCTCTCCTGCAGATAACCGGAAATTAACCGTTAGCTATGCAAGCCGCTATCCGGATTACAGCCGTATACCCGCCATCACTATGAAAGGACAATGGCTGGAAGCTGCCGGTTTTGCCACTGGCACAGCAGTAGATGTAAAGGTAATGGAAGGCTGTATTGTGCTCACCGCCCGGCAGGAGAGCGAACTGATGCAGTCTCTGCGCCAGGTATGCAAGCTGTCGGCGCGGAAACAAAAGCAGGTGCAGGAGTTTATTCAGGTCATTGCCGGTAAACAGAAAGTCGTCTGAATGAAAAGCCGCTCCCGACATCGCATCGGGAACGGTTAACTATCAGGATGCGTAAAGTAGAACGATGGAATTTCAGACTACATCCTCGCGAGCCTCTTTAACCTACGGAACGCTTAACATCAAAGACGTCGGCCGGTTACTCGCTGCTGGCGGTATCTGTAACGATAATGGTGAGGGGTTTCGTATAACGGCTGAACAGTTTGGTGGCGATGTCTTCAGCAACTGATTAGTGTCAAGTGGGGAAAGCCACGGTTAACCTGTATCACAGATTAGATAATAGTTGCTTTAGTCAATGCAACAGGAAAGCTTGCCCCTTAAAATTATAAAGGGCAATAATTAAACTATAGTTAATTGATGCTTTTCGTATTTTAATATAATTATCGTTTGAGCGCTTATTGCACTCTGTACCCGGTACCTGAAATATCAGATAATCGCGGGTGGGTTTTCCCTGGTGTTGACTTGGTCTTTGACCTCCTGACCGCTAAGCATGGTGAGTGCCTGGTGGTCAGGTACTTTTTTAAGTATAGGGTCTGTGCAGGTGTAATAAAAGCTGTCTTAAAAGACAGGGGTAATGGTTCCCATGTGTGATTATCAGGAATGAACGAATGAATTCTGCTATTGAGTTTTTTTTGCGTGATTACGATGAATTTCCGCCAGAATTATCAACCGAACTCTACCGGCTCAGAAGAAAAACATTTCGTGAGAGGCTCGACTGGAAAGTCGAATGCATTGACGGCATGGAAAAGGATCAATTTGACAACGAAAATACGACTTACCTGCTGGGCATGCATAACGGGAAGTTGCTATGTGGTGCACGGTTTATAGATTCAACGCAGCCGACGATGATGAGCGAAATTTTTCATGAATATTTCGAGGGTATAAGTGGTCTCCCCACAGATATCCCCTGTTGTGAGATTAGCCGGCTGTTTTTAGATAAAGAAAGACGTGACTCTGCAGGCCTTCATGGCTTGCCCGCCAGTAAAGTGTTATTCCTTGCAATGATTTTTTATTGCATGAAGAGAAACTATCGGGGGATGTACGCTGTGGCAAGTCGCGGCATGTATGCAATATTTCGCCATGCGAACTGGAAAATAGAAGTTATTCAGAAAGGCCTTTCTGAAAAAGGAGAAGTTATCTACTACATTTTCATGCCTGCCAGCATGAGCATTGTGGAAGATATTATCACCAGGGACAAAGCCAGTGGCTGGCTTCGTGAGATGTCCCGGCACTTACGCCATCTTTAACCCGTAACGCTGGCTCAGTTGTCCAGCAGCCGGAGCTCCGTCCCTAGTTTTACCGCATGTGTGGCGTTATTCACTCCGAGCTTTTTCATGACGTTGCCCATATGGAATTTTACGGTGCGCTCCGCAATAGATAAAATGACCGCAACTTCGGCGTATGTTTTCCCGGCGCCGACCCACTTAAGTATTTGTCGCTCACGCGGTGACAAAAAAACGTTTTTTTTCTGATGGTGTTGACTGTATAAGTTAAGCGTTTTCTGATGCAATTTAATAAGGAAACTAACTATTTTCGAACGATTTTTTTCCATATCAATACCAGAATCTTTCTGACTGATAATGGATAGCAAAGCCAGGTTGTTCAGGTAGTCATGCAGAGGGAATGTCTGCCCCTGGAAAATATTATATTGAAAACTTTCATTGAAAATTCGCGTGAGATTGTAGCCGCCTGACAGAATGACGTTGTTTTCCCAATAAAAATCTTCAATACAACGTAAACTCTGAATGATGACAGGATCAATAAACTGATACTTTCTTTCAAGGTATATATCGAACCACTCAGGGTTGTTATTAATAATACGCATCTGTGAAGGGTCTTTCTTGTTCATAATGGCGTAGGCATAGATAATACCCTTGTAATCCTCAAAGAATGCATTCAGTTCATTCTGGATTAACAAATTGATTCTTGTATCGTTGTAGTATGTATCCTTCACGTCAGTTTCTACCTCCGGGATGAGTGGATAAACCAGTATAATCCGCTTCGTTAGCTGTTGCTAATCGTATTTTAAACCAGTTAAAGGACAGTGCAAACGACATCTGCCAGCAAAGTTCTGGATATTTTTGCTTTACAAAACGGATGGAAAGAGCAGCTTACAAGACTACAGATGAATTATCGGGATTCACAAAGATCTGCGGGGACAGCAGGAACATTCGAATAATGATTCGCGATTTTAAGTAATTGCTGACTGGAGTGAACCGACAGCAGCATTTTTCATAACAAAACTCATGCTGGCAGGCGTAATTAAACAGACGCCGAGTCAGTATCTGACTGCTGACGGTTTTTAAATCCTGATGCTCATGCTCGCCTTCGGCTCTCCGGCGTTACCGGGTCGTCAGTTCTGCTGCGCTAACCCCTGTGGGTTTCGGACATAGAGCCTGATGGCAAACGTTCAGGTCAACCCTGCAGCCGGCTTAACGCCTGCGCTTTCACTGGCCATATAGATGATGACAAGCGAGTGTTAATCAGCTGGAGGCACATCAGGTCGTGTAAGCAGGCCAGTAACCTGATTACTCTCCTGAACAGTAAGTCTCTATTTTAGCTGACTATTGGTTACTACTGGTTTATGGGATGAGTAAGTGTTTTTTCTATCAGAGGACAGGGCGCATGGGGATGTACAGGGGCAATAATATGTTGCAGGATGTCCCCACGCTTTATCAGAAAAGCGTAACAGGGAAGGGGCGTTAATCATGAAAAACAAGATGATGCTGGGTGCCATATTTCTCTTAACGGGATGCCCTGGGCCTGGCGACCGAATGGTGGAGCGCGAATCTACAACGGCATTTATCAAAGACAAGCAAGTTTGTGTGGTGTCGCCACTGGAGCCACAAGAAAGGATTACTGCCATTCAAATCAACAGCGATAAAAGCAACTCTCTTCACAAGGTTTTTGATGACAAACCTGTTTATGTTCCAAAAGGTGAGTGCCTTCCTGTGTTTAGATTTAAGTTCACAACTGGAGAACGTTACTATTTCGCCTATGATGTTCAATCTGATAAATCAATGTCGCATTTAGTCACTGCTGATTTTTCTTATCCAAAAGAATAGGGGGCATAACGGCCCTTTGATTCTCATAAACGCACGCATGTCATCAGGCCAGGCTTAACGACTTCACATCTGCGGTAGTTAAGGTAGTTACCAATGATGGGACATCACTCTTATTCATGGGGACGAGGCAATGAAAAACCTGTTTAAGTGGTCCGCACTTGTGGCTGCCACCGTCCTCATTCTCATTGGCTTGTTTTTCTGGCTTATTGCATCGGGCTCTGATGAAACGACTGTCTATAAAGAAAATGACTTCTTCAGCTATCACACACTGACAGACAAGGACATTGAAAACGCGCCGCGTATAACGGACAACTACTATTTTGAAGCGCACCCTGGCGACGGATACTCACCTTCAAATAGTATCGTATTTAAGGGGGCTACAGATACTGCATCGCTGCAGGCTTATCTCGAAAAGCTGGGATACGTGAAGCAAAATCGCAGTCTGGGCGAGAAGGAAATATGGGCAAGGCCTGATAAGTTGGATGGGGATCTGTTCTATCTGTACTTTAATCCCACAACCCATGAGGTTGAGCTGACCAGGGTTCTGAATAATTGAGTCGCCTGAACGGGAAATTGTTACGGCGATGCCGGTCTCTGCCGCTGGTCATCGTGCTGCTGCTGACAGGATGCGCCCGCTCTGACGCGCTGTGGACGGTCACGCATGACCTCTGCATGAATAACTATCACTATCGTCGCGATCCGGCTCCCTGCCAGCAAATCTATCTGCCGCAGGACAACACGCAGGGCTTCAGTATTATCCAGAATCCTCGCCACAGGCTGCACTTTATTCTTGTGCCCACGATGGCGATGTCCGGCATTGAGAGCATTGCGCTGTCGCGCCCCGGACGTCCCGACTATTTCGGCTACGCCTGGTTAATGCGCTATCGTCTGATGGCGGCCTATGGCGCTAAAGTGCCTGAGGATCGGCTCGGCATGGCGCTGAATTCCGCTTATGGCCGCAGCCAGAATCAACTACATATTCATCTGACCTGCCTGCGGGAAGATGTCTATCGCCAGCTTCAGGCCGAGCGCCCCTATATTAATAATGACTGGCGACCCTTGCCCGACCGATTGCTGAATCACACCTACTATGCCCGTCGCGTTATACAGCCGACGGCGATGGGGATCTATCCTGTCTCCTCCGTAGCGCGCCATTTCCATCTGTCGCCGCCGCAGCTGGCAGAGTCTGGTGTGGCGCTCATCCCGGCGACGTTTTCGGGAGAGAAAGGGTTTATCCTGCTAACTACCCGGCGCGGCTGGGATAAGGGCAATCGGGCGTCCGTTGAGTCGCTACTGGATAAACGCTGCGCTATTCTTTCAGCGCCGTCAGCTGACGTTTCAGACGGGAAGTAACTAAACCTTATCACCCTTAATCCTCCACCGACCCAGCCACTCTGCTGTAATCAAACGCTCTGCCAGCAAGAACCCGGCTGACGAGGACGATCGCCCGTGCATCGGTTTCGTAAACATTGAATCAGGTTCGTGTCCGCCCTGTTTCAGTTCCTGCTCCAATGCCACGAAAAATGCCTTCTTCATGTCGCTGAAGATATTGATTTTACCGACACCATAACGAATTGATTCCGCCACCTCGCTGTCTTTGTTGCCCGAACCGCCATGCAGTACACGTGGAATATTAATTAATAGTAAGCTTGTTACAAGCTTGTCATTTATACATGGTTGTTGAGCTATAACATCTCTGTTACTCTCAGGTTAAATAACAAGCCATAAACGCATATTAATTACATCTGTTAAGTGACTTATTACTAACATAATCATCCTATTTCTTAAACTCAGACTTTTTCCAGGAAAAATTATTGCTCATTTTCTTTTCACCAGCGTAGGATAAGCGCACAAAGGATTATAGATGCAAGGATTATCAATGGCTCTACATGGAAAGTTTGTTATTAATGATGCTGACTACTCACCGTTATCCTTTCCGGGTGTGGGAACGTTTTTAGCGTTCTCTGGCAATGGTGCTTATCGTAATCGTGGTGCCTGTGGAATGATTCCTAAAGAGGGGCCTGTACCAGCGGGTAAATACTGGATTGTTGACCGTCCTGAGGGAGGCCTCCGATCACAACTAAATGCCGGTGTAAGGGATATTTATAATCATTTTGCCAGCGGTGCTACGTTCAGGCATTCCGAATGGTTTGCAATATGGCGGGATGATTGGGCAATTGATGATTACACTTGGGTTGATAGCGTTAAGCGTGGTAACTTTCGTTTGCACCCCGGCGTTCTTTCTGAGGGTTGTATCACACTTCCGCATGATTCTGATTTTTCCCTGTTACGCAATGCATTATTAAGGACCCAGAAAATAGAGGTTCCTTGTATGAGGAAGTTAAAGGCCTATGGAACGATTGAGGTAATTGCCAATGGCAAAACATGTCCTTAGTCTCTTTATAAAATTGGCGCTCTTTACTGTGATTATGCTGTTCGTAGCTAAAGAAGTTCCCTATGATGGATTAGTTGACTCTATAACAGCCTTATTTGATTTCCAAAGCGCTCTGAACGTTACCCATTTCATTCTGGGTGAACCTGACTTAGAGGCCTGGGAGTCGTTGCGAGATTACTTTTCTATTTTCATTAATACTCTAATCAGCATTCCGGTTATGAGTTCGATTATCACCCTTTTTAACGGCCTTACTCACAAAGTGACCCCGTCTTGTCTCCCTAAAGATTGGGCTTTCTCTACCGTGCGACGATTGATAAAAATAATCATTTTTGTAATGCTGCTTTGGTTATTCGTCCGCTTTGTACCTTATCAGGCTGTTTTTCCGGACATAGAAAAATTTTCAGATGTTGCTATGGCTGCACTTATGGCTTTCAACCTGATTTTAGCCATTTTCTGCTATTACTTTATTATGAAGAAATGCACATTCAAAAGGAGTTTGTAAAATGCCTATTCCAGCTTACATGTGGCTTAAAGATGACGGCGGTGCAGATATTAAGGGATCTGTAGACGTTCAGGATCGTGATGGTTCTATCGAAATTGTTGGCTTCAGTCACGGTTTAAATATTCCAGTGGATAGTGCCAACGGTAAAATCACCGGCAAGCGATCACACTCTCCCATTATGATTGAAAAAGAGTTTGATAGCGCCAGCCCATACTTATACAAAGCCGTTGCTACTGGTCAGACGCTGAAAAGTGCGGAGATTCGCTGGTATCGCATTAACCATGCCGGGCAAGAGGAATGCTATTTTGTTATGACTATCGAAGGGGTGAAGGTGACTGGCATTAATCCGGGGATGCCAAATGCTAAAATGGCAGGAAACTCGCAGATCAACCATATGGAAAGCCTTTCCCTGATGTACGACAAAATCACCTGGCGTTACGTTGATGGTAATGTGCAGTATACGGATGACTGGAATGTTCGGTCCTGAGATTAAAATCCTGTTTCCTGTGGTATAGCTAAGTTCTCCTTGGCAGTGAAGCAGTAATTAAAACGTTACCGGGGTGTAATGGGGGATTTAGTGACGACCTCCATGCATGCTCGAAAAACGTTACGACCGCGTTATCCGGTTGTACAACATCTAATAAAGGCACCTATTCATCGGTGCCTTTTCCCAGCCTCCCTGGCAGTCTTCAAGCCACCATCCACGCCACACAATCCCTTACCGATACAACGCCGCTTTCCCCACCGAACTAAACAGCGCCATCTTCGCCGCGACCACTTCACTCGCTGCCTGCATCGGTTTAACAAACAGGGAATTAGGCTCGTGACCCCCAAGCTTCAGCTCCTGTTCCAGCGCCACGAAGAACGCCTTCTTCATATCACTGGAGATATTGATTTTACCGACGCCATAACGAATTGATTCCGCGACCTCGCTGTCTTTGTTGCCCGAACCGCCATGCAGCACCAGCGGGATATCAACCAACTTACGGATCTGCTGCAGGCGCTCGATATCCAGCTTTGGCTGTTTACCTTTGGGGTAGAGGCCATGCGAGGTACCGATGGCAACCGCCAGCGTGTCGGTGCCGGTCTCGCGCACAAAGGTCTCGGCCTGCTGCGGATCGGTGTAGAGAATCTCGTTACTGCCGCCTTCGCCGCTGCCTTCCGCCACGCCGATGGTGCCCAGCTCCGCTTCCACAGAGACATTAATCGTGTGCGCTATCTCGACAATCTTTTTCGTCAGCGCAATGTTCTGCTCAAAAGGATGAGAGGAGGCGTCAATCATCACTGAAGTAAAACCGGCGTAGATCGCTTTCATCACCTCTTCCAGCGAGCGGCCATGGTCCAGATGGATCACCACCGGCACGCGCGCCTGAATCGCCAGCGTCCGCAGATAGCCGATAAATTCCGGGCCGGTGAAGGCCATCTCTTCAGGATGGATCTCCAGAATCAGCGGTGAATCCAGTCGCTCGGCAGTCTCAACCGCCACACGGCCAAACTCCGCGCTGGCGATGTTAAACGCACCAACGCCAAACTGATGACGCTGGGCAACGCTGAGCAGATCTTTCATGTTGTAAAGCATAGGTTTTATCCTTGTTTTGCAGGAACGGAGATATCTTTTTTCAGGAACAGCAGGATCAGTGCTGTCAGTAAACTGCCTGCGGCAATCGCAAACAGATAACCCATGACATTGCTGATCACGTTAGGAATGAAGATGACGAAAATGCCGCCGTGCGGGGCGCGGGAGGCACAGCCCAGCATCATTGAGAGTGCGCCCGCTAACCCGGAACCTGCCACGATGGCCGGGATGACACGCAGCGGATCGGCGACCGCGTATGGGATCGCGCCTTCGGTAATGAATGACAGACCGAGAATGTAGGTGACCTTGCCGGTCTCGCGCTCCTGCTCGGTAAACTTGCGGCGGAAGAGGGTGGTCGCCAGCGCGATGCCCAGTGGTGGCACCATGCCCGCCGCCATACAGGCGGCAATCGGTCCGTAAACCCCGCTCGACATCAGGCCAATCGCAAACATACAGACGGTTTTATTCAGCGGGCCACCCATATCAAAGGCCACCATCATGCCGAACAGCAGGCCGAGAATGGCCGCATTGGTGTTACCCAGCGAACTGAGGAAGTCGGTCAGCCAGCCGAGCAGCATTTTGATCGGCTCACCAATCAGCAGCGACATCAGTGCGCCGGTCAGCAGCACGCTTAACAGAGGCACGATTAAAATAGGTTTCAGCCCGGCAACCGCTTTGGGCAGATGGATATGGTTGTTGATCAACAGCGTGATGTATCCGGCCAGGAAGCCGGCAATCAGCGCGCCGAGAAAGCCGGAGCCGGTGTGGATCGCCATCATCCCGCCCACGGCGCCCGCCACGATGCCCGCTTTGCCGCTGACAGACTGGCTGATCCCCAGCGCCAGAATCGGCAGCATTAGGGCAAAGGCGGAACCGCCACCGATGTCAGAGAGCATCTTCGCTATCGGGCTGAAATTAGCGTCCCCTGGTGTGGCCGCCGTAATCCCGAATGAAAAACTGAGCGCGATCAGAATGCCGCCCGCCACCACAAAGGGGATCATCAGGTTCACGCCGGTGATCAGGTGCACATAAATCTCTGAAATCCAGGAGCGGGAACCCGACGCCTCGCGGGCACTGTTAGCCGGTTCAGATGCACTGGCCTGCGGAGCGGAGTTGGCCAGCCTGGGAGCCAGCTCGCCGTTAACAATGGCATTTAACAGGCCTTCAGCGTCCTTCGCGGCACGGGTAACGGGCACCTCAATCACGTTTTTATGCTGGAAGCGTGCCATCTCAACTTTTTTATCTGCGGCGATCAACACGACGTCCGCCCGATGAATATCGTCTTCGCTGAAAATATATTCGCTTTCAATCGCACCCTGGGTTTCAACTAATACATTCAGGCCCAGTTTTTTAGCCGCTTTTTTTAAATTACTTTCGGCAAGGTAGGTGTGGGCGACACCTGTAGGACAGGCGGTAATGGCAATAATGTTCATAAATGTTCTCCAGTGAAAATTTTATATTTATGTTTTTCGGTCTGAAGGGATGGCTACAACCTGGAATACCTCCTTAATTTTTTAATTCATGTTGCTCTCCGGTTTATTCAGGCTCCCGATCGGGATAACAGTAAATGAAACATCTCTTCGCGATGCGGGACATTAAGCAATTGCTCGACGACATCCTCATCGCCTAACGCAATGGATATTTTGGCGAGCATTTTGATATGGCCCACATCTTTATCGGACTCTTTTACCGCGAACAGAATAACCAGCCGGACTTTAGTGCCGTCGATGGTCTCCCACGGAATATCCTGGCGTAAACGACCCACGGCAATGCGGGTTTTGGCGACGGCGGCAGATTTGCCGTGCGGAATAGCAATATGATTTTCAAATCCAGTAGAGCCTAATTCCTCACGCAGATAAACATCTTTCAGGAAAGCGACTTTATCGGTGACGGCCCCGGTCTGGCAGAGCAGGTCGGTCAGTTGAGAAATAATCTGCTCTTTGGTCTGGCAATCGACATCGAGAATAATGCACTCTTCTTTTAATACTTCGTTAATAGCCACGGCTGTCGTCATTTTGCTTCTCCATTATCATTAATTAATCGAATTCGATACCAGACACTCCGTTACTCTTGCGATATCTTTCGTCGAGAACAGGGCAGAGACATACACCACCGGTTTTTCCAGCGGTTCCAGCCGGATGGTGGAAATCACCACGTCACACTCATGTCGTTTCAGGGAGTCAGCAATATTTTTCCCTGGCACGATGTCGATAATTTTCCAGTCGGGAAAGGCGCGGATAATGCGTCCGTAAAGCAGCTGCGAGGTGCCCAGACCGCTGGAGCAGACCAGCAAGACCCGTTTTACCTTGATGCTGTTTTCGATGGCTGCCTGAATATGCACCGTCAGGTAAGCCACTTCGTCATCACTGATCTCATCCAGGCTGTACTCCTGCGTCAGCTGGCTGATTACCGCTTTCACGGCGGCAAACACCGTTCCCAGCTCGGTCTGGATATCATGCAGCAGCGGATTTTTAATCCGGATGTGATATCTGAGGCGGTTCAGCATCGGCTTGATATGCGAGGACAATGACGCCTGCAGGTTCTGGTCGGTGGTGATTTCAATGTTGATGCGCTGCGCCACCCGGGCGATCAGCGCCTCAGCAAAGCGGGTCTCACGCTCTGAAATCAGCGAGTCATCGTGCTGTGGTGACTCACCGCCCGCCTTACCGGAGGAGACCAGATACTGATAGATGGAGTGAGACTCCTCGGCCACCAGTACCGTGTTGTAAGCGGTCTCAATGCGTTCTATCACCGCCAGTGACACCTGCCAGGCGTGATGGTCGCTGACCCGGTTCATCGACACCGCGCGGGCGTCGGTCCTGTGCATCGGCGAGTGACTGCGGTGGATCAGTACCAGAATATGCGTAAATAAATTGATGTAGTAAGGATCGCTTATCGTATATTGCAGTTGCTGTTCAATAAAATTAATTAATTGCAGGGTAAAATGGACAGCCTGCTGACCAAACTTCTCTGAAAGCTCCTGCAGCGTGCTTTCATCCAGACGGCTTTCCATCATGTCCTGACGGTTATAAATCGATTTTAACACCAGCGCTTTCATCGCCATGCGAATATTATGGTCGCTGCCTTTTATGCTGGTTCCGACACGACTTTTTAACAAGGTTAAATCAAACTGATGTAACCATGCTTCTAATGTTTTTAAATCATTCACTATCGAAGCGCGGCTGATAAAATATTTATCCGCCAGTTCGCTGATGGATGAACCTTTTGGTGACAGCATTAATAAATCCGATGCTATTTTCAGCATCCTGAAGTTGCTGCTGAAATCATCCACCTCGGTTGAGAAAATCCGGCGCGCGGCTATTTCCGACTGCGCATCAGCGAATTTAATTGTGATCCCTCTCCCACTTTTTCCACTGAGATTGATTCCCTGGTCAGAAAGTTTTTCGTTAATATCGGCGATGTCGCGGCGTAAGGTTCGGGTGGTGATTGCTGTTTTTTCTGAAATAGCGTGCAGGCTCACATAACTGTTATGAGAAATAAGCTGTCGCATAATCGTCAGTTGCCGTTCAGTCAGCGCCTTCATCATCATCAGGTTCCGCTTAATCCGTTATTCGCCTTGTCAGTTATCATCTAAACAAAGGCACTATGCCATGTAAATATTAAAAAATGGCCACAACCTGGTGGTCAGGCTGACCACCTGACAGTGAATTTCTTAAATAATCGGGGACGAGGTGAAAGAATAAGTGAAAGGGGATGGGAGGGTTTGGCGGGCTGACTGGCAGTGATCAGATTGGTGGGGCTACATCAATGGCTGAGGGCAGAACCTGGCGGGAAAGCCCGGCTTACGCCGGGCCTGATTTTATCTTTACGCCATCTTCAAACGCTGCAATCGTTTCTCGCGGCGAATCTTACGCTCTTCCATCACGGCAACCAGCGCCATCAGGCAGATACAGGCGATAGCAGCGGCATCCAGTGCGGCAAAGGTGCCCGCCCAGCCGGTCAGGCCAAATATCGGCGTGCCGTCGGCAATCATGCCCAGGCCCAGTTTGGCGAAGCTGTCACCAATCAGATAGGCGAAAGTGCCTTTGATACCATCCGCTGCGCCAATCGCTTTTTTCGGTACAAAGCCGACCGCGGCGACGCCGATTAACAGCTGCGGGCCAAAGACCAGGAAGCCCAGTGCGAACAGCGACGCCAGATAAACATATTGGTTGCTGGCATGCTGATAGATCCCGAGCGTGGCAATAATCAGCGCTAATGCAACGCAGGCGACCAGCGCACGGCGGCCATTGGCCAGATCGGATAACCAGCCCCACATCAGTGTGCCCACCAGTGCGCCGACTTCAAACAGGGTAAAGCCCTGAATCGCCACTTCTTTAGAGAGCTTCAGCTCCTGGAAGGCGTAAACCGTTGACCACTGATCGATCCCGATGCGCACCACATAGAGGAAGATGTTGGCGAAGCAGAGCAGCCAGATCACCTTGTTCTTCAGTACGTACTCGACAAAGATCTGCCATTTGGTCATCGACTCATCTTCAGCTTCTTTGTCCTCATCGCTCAGCTCTTCGTCAAACAGCTCTTCGGCCTTGCCCAGGCCATAAGATTCCGGAGAGTCGCTGCCGTAGCGCAGGCCGATAAAACCAACTATCAGCGCGATAATAGAGGGGAAGATAAACATCCCAATTACGTGGCCGTTGAACAGCACATTGGCGCCAAACAGCGCAACGCCTGCCGCACCGGCACCGCCGAGGTTATGCGAGATATTCCACATGCCAAGATAGGTGCCACGCTTACGGCGCGGCGTCCACTTAGTGATGGTGGAGTAGCTACAGGAGCCGCCGGTACTCTGGAAGAATCCGCTTAAGGCATAGAAGGCGATCATCAGGAACAGGCTGAAGGAACCGGTGCCCATGCTGGCGCTGAAACCCAGCATACAGATGGCCGAGAGGATCAGCATAAACGGCAGGAACTGCTTGGTATTTTTGCCGTCAGCATAATAGGAGACCAGGGTTTTCCCGACGCCATAGGTGATGGAGAAGCCCAGACCGATCATCCCCAGCTGCGTCATGCTCAGTCCGTAGGTGGTGATCATATCGTTCTGCGCGATATTGAAGTTTTTGCGGATCAGATACATGGTCAGGTAGCCGATAAAGACCACCAGATAGGACTGCATAAACGGCTTGAACCACATCTTGCGCCGCAGTTCGATGGGCAGATCCAGCGTCGGTCTGCGCACCTGTTTGAGGAATGCCAGCATGGAAGGGGATTCTCCTGGTTGGAATCGCTGCAATGGGCAGCGAATGGCTGGCATTGTAAAAACCTGCCGCCAGACTGGCCTGAGACAGTATCCAGGCGAAACCAGGAAAATTTCTTAGTTTTGCCCCAATCGGGGCAAAAAGGAGAGGCGTATCACGCTTCAGGCAGGGCGCGCGGCGCCTGAGCATTTAAAAACGGCAGCAGCAGTAACGCGGAGATCCCCGCCGCTGTGGCAATCACCGCAAAGAAGCCGCTCCAGTGCCAGACGTCGATAACCCACGCCAGCGGCCAGCCGGAGAGTGACGCACCAAGATAGGCGAAAAGGCCGACGAAGCCGGTTGCCGCGCCCGCCGCATCTTTATGGGAACATTCGGCTGCCGCCATACCAATCAGCATCTGCGGGCCAAAGACAAAGAAACCGGTAGTAAAAAAGCAGGCTGCCTGCATCACGTAACTGGTAAAGGGCATCAGCCACAGTGAGCCGACGGAAAGTAAAATCCCGGCTGCAAAAATCAGGTTCATCGGGCCACGGTTGCCGTTAAACAGCTTGTCCGAGCCCCAGCCCGCGACCAGTGCACCTATCACACCGCCCAGCTCAAACAGGGTGACTACCGAGTTGGCCGTGACCAGATCCACCCCCAGCGTGTCGGAGATGTAGAGATTTCCCCAGTCATTGAGCGCCGCGCGAACCACATAGACCAGCACGTAACAGAGTGACAGCAGCCAGATATAGGGGTTGAATAGCACGTAGCGGGTCAGGATCGCCTTGCGACTCAGACCTGCGCCTTCCTGCTGCTGCGCCATCTCCATCTCATCCTGTCGCCAGTCGCCTACCGCGGGCAGGCCGACAGTCTGAGGCCGGTCGCGCAGACGCCAGCAGAGAAACAGTCCGGCGAGGATCGCTAAACTGCCCGCAATCATCATCCCGATTCGCCAGCCATAGTGCAGCGCCACCGCGCCGATAACGATCGGGATGACCGCGCCGCCAACGTTGTGCGCGGTGTTCCATAATGCCCACCAGCCGCCGCGCTCGTTGCGCGAATACCAGCTGGTCAGCAGGCGCGCGCAGACCGGCGCGCCCCAGCCCTGGAAAAAGGCGTTAATGGTCCACAACAGCGCAAAGGCCCACAGTGAGGTGGAGAAGCCAAACAGGATATTGACCACGCCGGTAGCGATCAGCCCCAGCCCCATAAAGTAACGGGCGTTGGAGCGGTCGCTGACGATGCCGGAGAAGAACTTCGACAGGCCGTAGGTGATGTAAAATAGCGTCGCCAGCAGGCCAATATCGGTGCGCATCATCACGCCGCTGGCGATCACTTCCGGCGCTGCCGCATTGAAGCTTTTGCGGGTAAAGTAGAACAGGGCATAGCCGATCCAGATGGTCGACATGATGTGCCGTCGCCAGTAGCGATAGCGGCTGTCAATCTCACTTTTGTCCTGCAGCGGAGCGGCGTTAGCGGGCGTTTTCAGAAAGTTAAACACGGTGGTTCCTCAGGCCATACGCAGCGGCAGATGCACGCTGACGCGGGTTCCATGGGTGCAGGAGATAGTCAGCGATCCGCCCAGCGCACTCACGCGTTCGCGCATCCCGACCAGACCAAAGCTTTGCTGACCGGAACCTGGCGGCAGACCGCAGCCATCATCTTCAATCACCAGCAAAACGCGACCATTCTGTTGCCAGCCTTTGAGCATCACGGCGCTGGCGCTGGCGTGTTTCACAATGTTGTTCAGCCCCTCCTGACAGACGCGAAACAGCGTGACGCGCTGCGCTTCGCTCAGCAGCGTCTCATCAATACGCCACTCAAGGTGACTGACGATGCCGCAATCCTCCAGCTCCATCTCACGCATCAGGGAGCGAACTGCCTGTTCAAGTGACAGGTCATCTAGCTGGCGGGGTCGCAGACGTCCCAGCAGTCGCCGCACTGAATCGTAGACACCCAGTGAGAGCTGCTCAATATGGACGCCGCTCTGGATCACCCGGCCATTATCCGGCGCAAGGCGCTGCACAATGCCCGCCTGGGTGCGGATTGCTGTAATCGTCTGACCGATGTCATCGTGCAGCTCGCGCGCCACCTCCTGGCGCACGTTCTCTTCTGTCTCGACCAGCCGTTCCGCCAGGCGCCGGTTGCGTGCCAGCTCACTCTGCAGCGACTGATTCAGCTCGCGCAGCCGCTGAATACCGGCACCCAGCAGCAGTCCGGTCAGGCTTTGCGCCAGCAGCGAGAGCAGAAGATCGACCGGATGATCGTGCCAGGTCTGGCTGGCGATCAGCGCGATTGCGTTCATCAGCGTAGCAATCAGCGCACCCTGCCAGCCGTAGTGCCAGGCCAGCGCAATAATCGGCAGCGCCAGACAGAATGGCGTAAAGCGCGACAGTTCAGCGGGCAGGCCAAGCTGCAACCAGAGACTGATGACAAACAGCAGCAGATACCAGATAAGATGCCGGGCGCGCCAGTTGACCGGGTGCGAGACCAGCGCCGGTCCCAGCGGCTGCCAGCGGGTGCTGGTGAGGTAGTGCCAGATGACCAGGCAGGTCGGGGCCAGCGTCAGACCACCGGTGAGCGTTAGCAGCAGCGCGTTCAGCATCTCCTGCTGTCCCGCCCACGCCAGGGATTGCAGCAGCGCCGCGGCGATCAGAGCCGCGCCCTGGCTCAGCAGCGTGCGCCAGTCACGCTGATGGCGGTAATGGGAGATCAGCGCCACCGGCAGCAGCGTCAGTACACTGCCCGCCATTAACAGCGGCAGATGCGCCAGCGCGACCACCTTCGCCAGCCAGATCAGCATGATCCACTCAGCTGCCAGCAACACCGGCCAGTAAGCGCGTGGACATTGCAGCATCAGCCCCAGACGCAGGCCAAACGGAAATAGCAGCACCGCCAGCTCCGGGCGTTCCACCAGGTGCAGGCTGATACTCCACAGGCAGAACCAGGCCGCCGAGAAGATGAAAAAGCTGGCGACAATGGAGATCAGCCGCGAAACACAGGGGCTCATTGCCAGCCATCAAACATGCGGCGCGCCAGCTCCACATCATTGCTGACGCCGAGCTTCTCCATCAGATTCGCGCGATGGACATGTACGGTTTTCGGTGACAGCGCCAGCTCAACGGCAATTTCCTTTACCGCCATGCCCTGTGACAGTTTTTCCGCCACCTGACGTTCGCGTCGGGTCAGCGGGTCCTGCCGACCGGCGGCCAGCTTGATCGCAATCTCTGGCGTCAGATAACAGCCGCCTGTGGAGACCGTGCGCACCGCCGCGATCAGCTCATCGGGACGACAGCGTTTAGAGAGGAATCCGCGCGCACCGGCATTAAGCGCCTGTTCCACCAGTGCCGGACTGTCATGGACTGACAGCATGATGGTGGCCAGGCCCGTCGGCAGCTTGCTCAGCAACTCCAGCCCGGAGAGATCCGGCATCGAAATATCGCAGATACAGACCTGAACGCCCCGGCCCGGTAAACCTGCCAGCGCCTCACGGCCAGAACCAAATTCCGCTACGACCTGGAAATCCGATTCCAGGCCCAGCAACTGGGCAAAGCCGGAGCGGACGATAAGGTGATCGTCAATAAGCGCGATGGTGATCATGTTTATTCCTGGCGGGTAAAATCGCGCTTACCTTAGCGATAAGCACGAAGCTGTTCAAGTCGTGAGCAGTCTATTCAGGTAAGGGAGTGGGTAGAATGATGCAGGTCAAACTGTCGTGGATCGTGAGAGAAGCATGCCGGGCTGAATCGCCGCCCGGCAGATCGTGAGGCTAAGGAGCCGATCAGTGCAGACAGCACTGCTTATATTTTTTGCCGCTGCCGCACGGGCAGGGATCGTTGCGGCCGGGCAGCTTCTCTGCCGCGACAGGCTTCTGGGGAACGGGAATCGCTTCTGGCTGGGAGATCCAGTGATCGTGCAGCGCCAGCGCAGCAGGACGAATAGCTTCAATGCTGGCTTCCATCTCGTCCGGCGTCATGGCATCGATCTTTTCAAGATTCTCTTCCACGCCGTGCAGAGCGATGGCGTCCAGCGCGGGTTGCAGGTCCTGCGGCAGGGCAGTCCAGTCGGTCAGCGCGACACCGCGCATGTAGCCGAAGCACCACTCTTCCACCACGGTAAATTCCAGACCTTCCATTTCACGGATGCCAAACAGCGGTTCGAACTGCTCAGGGAATTCAGATAAGCGGTCAGCCACATCATTCATATGCTGGAAGCAAAGCGACATAAAGCGCGTCATTTCACGCTCGTTGCTCCATTTTGGGATCTGCTTCTCGCCACCCCACAGTGCCACCAGCCACTGGCTTGGCTCGACGGTGACGGGACCGGAGAGAACGGCAGTCAGCAGGCCGTCGAGCTCGGAGACATCAATAATCGATGCTTCGCTGCCATATTTTTCCAGCATATCTTCCAGCCATTGCAGCTCTTTTTCGGACAGTGGGCCTTCTTTCATGCGGTTGCCTCCCGGGCATTTCAAAATTTCAGCGGCGTTGAGCCTTAAAACCGCAGCAGTGTACACCCTTGTGGACTGCAACACAGCTAACCCTGTTCGGGCGAGCTGCGGTGATTAAACCGCGTTTAGCACCACTTTCACCCCGTTGTGCAGGCGATAGCCCACAGCACTTTATGGTACATTTTTGCGCTCCAGCCAGACAGTTACGTGTTAAATAATAATAAGTAAATGATTAATATATGAAAAATGGATTTACTGGCAGGCCGGCTGTTGCAGTCTCCCTTGCACGGCTGACCCCTGGTGGCCAGTGGATCAGCAGATTAATGACGCGATTCATGCCAGCCTTTATCTTCCTGCTGGCGGGATGTGGAACCCTGTCGCAAACCTCCGCCCCGGTGGGCGATCGCGTTTATCTGACACACGCCACCTTTCATGAAAATGTCGATGACATCGTGCAGCATTACATGCAACAGAAGCAGGTTCCCGGCATCAGCATCGCGGTCATTCATCGCGGTGGCCCGACCCGCGATTACTCTTTTGGCGTCACCGATCGTGTGCATCGCTATCCGATCACGCCCGATACCCTGTTTGCGCTGGGATCGCTGAGTAAAGGCGTGACGGCAGAAGTGATTATCCAGCTGGTTGATCAGGGTAAGCTGCGCTGGAGCGATACACTGGCGGATCTTCTGCCGGAAGGCGTTCGCCTCAGCGCTGACGCGCGGCGCATCACGCTGCTGCAGCTGGTGACGCACACCTCGGGTCTGCCGCGACAGGATATGGATCTGACGATGCTGCAGCAGTTCGTTCGTTATCTGGACACCGGCGAGAACTTCTATGGCAATCTTGATAGCGACAAGCTGCTGAGTTATCTGGCGGACTTCTCTGCACCTGCGGTACGCATGCCACACTACTCTAACCTCGGCTATGCGCTGCTCGGTTATATCCTGCGCACGCGTTGTCATCAGGATATTCAGACGCTGGCATCACAGCTTATCTTCACACCGTTAAAGATGAACCAAAGCAGTTTTGTACCGGAAACGCTGGCGGGCTATCCGCTGCGTGCGCTGGGCCATGCAGGCGATCAGCCGAAATTTATTCGCCGCGGCACGCTGACGCCTGACTGGCATTTTCACGGCAACATGGTGGCCGCGGCCAGTCTCTACAGTAATGCGCGCGATCTGAGTGCTTATTTGCGCGCACATCTCAGCGCTACCGGTGATGCTGCGCGGGACCGGGCTTTCGCGGCGGTAGATCAGGCGTGGTATCAGCAGGGCGCGCAGGCGCAGAATATCGCCTGGGTGACCGACACTTTCGAAGGGCAGCAGATCACCTATCAGGTGGGCTATATCGGCGGCTATGCCAGTTTTATCGGCTACGATAAACGTAACGGCAATGCGATTGTGGTGCTGCAGAACGGCTTTAACTGGAGTAACTATTTAGGCATTGCGTTGTTGGTCGATCTGGCAACTCAGGATAAAGTGGTCGGACAGTGATCCGCTACCTGGCCTGTGTGCAGTAAAGTGAATAGCGCTGTTTTTCCTTACACATAGCGTCAGTGCGCCGGAACTGAAGTGCGATAAACATTGTCTTTAGCCTGACTGTCAAAATTCAACGTGGAAATCATTATGCGCAGGACTCAACGTGTACTTTTATCAATGGGATTACTGGTTGGCTCGCTGAGCCTGATCCCCGCTGTACAAGCCGCTGGCGAAGCAACGGATACCGTTCCGCCACCGCCGCAGATTCAGCCTGCTAATCCGGATGCGCAGCCCGCTACGCCTGATACGGGCAGCGTTCAGCCGGATGCCGGTGGCGCGCAAAGCCAGGCACCGACCAGCTCACAATCTAATGATGGTATTACGCCGACCACGCCGGCACCTTCCAATGGCGCGCACCCTAATTACGACCTCAGCACCATCATCATCGACTACAAACAGTACCAAATCGGTGACACAGTGCCAGAGAAGTACACCGATAAAACGTACACCATCAATGAGTGGCAAAAGCGTAATCTGCCTGCTCCGCAGGAAAATACCCACTGGGCCTATATCAACGCCAACTACATTCTTATTACCAATGACACCGGCAAAATCGTCATGGGTAAATCGGGCGATATCTTCTTCCGCGGTTAAAATAAGCGCGGTTAAAATAAGCGGTAAAAATCAGCCGGTCGTGATGACCGGCTTTTTTTAGCTGAAACGCTCAGCACCAAAGCTTGCCAGCATCGGATGCTTTTCACCGCTTACAATCTCCTCCGCCAGTAATTCACCGACAATCAGCGCCAGGGTTGCGCCCGAATGCGTGAACGCCACATAACAGCCCGGCACCTTCTGCAGTTGCCCCAGCACCGGATCGCCATCGCCTGGAATCGGCTTCAGGCCAATTTTCCAGCTCTGGACGCTGAGCGGCTCGTCACCCCGTAACAGCTGACTCGCTTCCTCGGCCAGCTTTGCTACAACCTGCTTATCAATATGGTAATCGCCTCCGGCCAGCTTCTGGATATCAGCCTCGTACCAGTCATGATCCAGGGCGTAACGGTTGCCGGGGTTTGGCCGGATGGCGGCGCGAGGCGTGTTCAGCACCGCCTTGAGTTCATGTTTGCCCGGCTCAGTGATCACCAGCATGGAGACGGGCGATCCGTTGGGAATCGTCACGCCCAGTGGCGCAATCACATCCGGTGTCCAGGGCCCGCAGGCGACCACCACCGCATCTGCCCGCAGTTCGCCCAGCTCACTGCGAATGCCGCAGGCCCGGCCCTGATCGGTGATCACACTGGCTTTACCGGCGTGTTCAATCACTTCACCACCCCGCGCCCGGAACTGATTCACCAGATACTCTGACAGGTGCGGCAGGCTGACCCAGCCTTCACCGGGGTTAAATATCGCCTGCGACGGCAGCGCGTCAGGATCGATCGTCGCATCCGCCTGCGCCACGTTATCAGGTGTCATGAGTTGTGAGTCGTAGCCGTGTGCTTTCTCATAGGCGTGCCGCGCCTGCGTTCCTGCTGCATCATTGCTGAACCAGCAGACCCCGCCATCAAAACGCAGCCAGTCGAGGGTAGGTTGTTGAGCAAACAGGGTGCGATAGCGATCAATGCCCGCCATGCGCAGCGCGTGATAGGGGCGGGAGCGTTCACCCGCCGAGTTGAGCCAGGAGAGTGAACGTCCCGATGCGCCAGAACAGAGCGCGGCTTCGGTCACCAGGGTCACCGCCGCTCCCCGTTTTGTCAGCTCCAGCGCCGTCGAGACACCTATTACGCCACCGCCCAGTACAACTACTTTCATTTCAGTTTTTACCGCCATTATCAGGTTCCTTGCTCAGTTACAGCACTTCAGAGAGAAAACGTTGCAGTCGCGGCGACTGTGGCGTATCAAAAATGGCGCCCGGCGGCCCGGCTTCAACAATCTCGCCTTCGTCCATAAACACCACCTGATCCGCCACTTTGCGCGCAAAGCCCATTTCATGTGTCACCACAACCATCGTCATGCCGCGACGACAGAGATCCGCCATCAGCGTCAGGACACCCTTCACCAGTTCGGGATCGAGCGCGGAGGTCGCCTCATCAAACAGCATGACCTCGGGATCCATCGCCAGCGCGCGGGCAATCGCGACACGCTGCTGCTGGCCGCCGGAGAGATCGCGTGGCCGGTGATCGGCGCGCTGACCCAGACCCACTTCTTCCAGCCGCTGACGCGCAATCGCCATCGCCTGCGCTTTGGGCAGGCCTTTAACCCGCCACGGTGCCAGCGCCACGTTCTCCAGCGCGCTGTGATCGGGGAAGAGATTGAAATGCTGAAACACCATGCCGATCCGTAACCGCAGCGCATCTGGCTTGTCGCGCAACACTGACCGATCAGCCAGAAGTACATCCCCCGATTGCGGTTCATGCAGCCGGTTGATGCCGCGCAGCAGCGTCGACTTACCCGAACCGGATGGCCCGATAATGCAGGTGGTGCTGCCGGGCGCGACCCGCAGCGAGACGTTACGCAACACCTCAATCGGGCCGTAAGCCAGAGTCAGATCGCGCAGCTCCAGGCTGGCACCGTGCCAGCTCGCGGCAGTGATGCTGTTCAGGTTATTCATGGTTGCCTCCGATCCGGGGATGAGTGACCAGTGCGCCGCCGGGCGCTCTGACTTCCTCCACCTCTTTTAAGCCACTTTGCGGGGCAGTCAGGCGACGTCGGCCGGTGCGATAACGCACATCGACATAGTTGACCATGTGCGTCAGCGGCACAGTGATAATCAGATAGAACAGCCCTGCCAGCATCAGGGGCGAGAGGTTGCCGGTGAGCACCGCCGCGTCCTGGCCCACGCGAAACAGTTCCCGTTGTTGTGTCATCAGGCCCAGCAGGTAAACCAGCGAGGAATCTTTAATGATGGCGATGAACTGGTTAACGATGGCGGGCAGTACGCGGCGGATCCCCTGCGGGATCACCACCAGTCGCATTGCCCGGCCATAACTCATCCCCAGCGCACGGCAGGCTTCCATCTGGCCGCGTTCAACACTCTGAATACCGGCGCGGAAAATCTCGCCCATGTAGGCGCTGGCGATCAGGCTAAGGGCGAAGATCCCCAGCGGATAGGGCGTAGGACCGAACAGCTGATAGCTGAAGCGCGCCAGGCCCTGACCAATCAGCAGAATGGTCAGAATCGATGGCAGACCGCGGAACAGATCGGTATAGAGCCGGGCAGGCAGACGCAGCCAGCGTGAGGGCGAGATGCCCATCAGCGCCAGCAGAAGGCCGAATAGCGTGCCGAGCAGCGTTGCCGCCAGCGAGATAATCACCGTGTTGACCAGCCCGGTGGTCAGCATCTGCGGCAGTACTTCCATCATTGATGGAAAATCAAAGAAGGTGCGGGAAAGAATCGTGAGCAAGTCCATCGCCGTCTCCATGCAGGGTGGGGGATCCCCCGGTTAACTCAGGACGCGAACGTCCGCATCTTTACTGCCCGCCAGGCAGATACTGTTTTGGCATCGGCGATCCGGGGAACCACTTCTGATAGAGCCGTTGCCAGGTGCCATCCTGCATGGCTGCTTTAATGGCGCTGTCCAGCGCGGCCTTGAAGGCGGGTTTGCCTTTGGCAATGGCAATGCCGGCCGGTGCATCAAATGAGGGGATGTCGGCGGCAGAGACCAGCTTAAAGCGGTCGGCGTAGCTTTTTGCCGCCTCGTAGTCGAGGAAGATCGCGTCGAGCGTACCGTTGTTGAGCGCAGAGACTGCGCTGTTGTTATCCGGGAAGCGTACGAGATCGGTCTGGGTGAAGTGTTCGACGGCATAGCTCTCCTGCAGCGTACCCTGAACCACCCCGAGCCGGTGTTTTGCCAGGCTGGCGACATTCTTCACGCCGCTGTCGTGGCGGGTCAGCACGGTGAGAAATCCCGCCAGATAGCCGGTTGAAAAATCCACCGTCTTTTCACGCGCAGGGGTGATGCCGATGGCCGCTACCGCCGCGTCATACTGACCGTTGGCCACCGCCGGCATGATGGCCGAGAAGTCCTGTCCAATAAAATCGACCTTATCGATCCCGATACGATGGGCGACATCTTTGAAGAATTCGACGTCAAAGCCGGTGAACTGACCGCTGGCATCCGTGAAGGTGTAAGGTTTTGAGTCGCCGACGCTGGCGATGCGTAGCTGACCCGGTTCGATCAGCCCATAGGGATTGTTATCGCTGGCAGCCAGCGTACAGAACGACAGTGAACAGAGTGCGAGCGTGGTGCCGAGCAGTTTGCCCAGGGTGGTTTGCGATTTCATAGCTCATCCGTTTTTGCAGGTTTAAACATCAGAGACTGTTGAGCCAGCGGTTATAATTGAGACCGGTCTCAACACAGGTGGCACCTTAAGACACTGATGTTGTGAGACCGGTCTCAAGGGGTTACAATGAGTTTAAGCACAGCCTTTTTTCGGCGTCAATATTCCTGTCATCAACCTGTGATTCAAAATAATTATGACCAGCCAGAAACGACAATCTAAAGCGCCCACCGTAGCGGATGTGGCGCGCGCAGCAAAAGTATCCAAAGCCCAGGCGGCGCGTGCGCTGGGTGGCTATGGGGCAGTCAGTGATGAGGTGCAGGAGCGGGTCAACAGCGCGGCCTCCGCGCTGGGCTACCGTCTGAATGCCCTGGCCCGCAGTATGAACACCGGACGTTCCAATACCATTGGTGTGATTGTCGGCGACATTGAGAATCCCCATTTTGGTCTTGCGCTGCGCGGCATGGCGGATGTGGCGCGCACTGCCGGTTACCATCTGCTGCTCAGTAACAGCGATGAGAAGTTGCAGGCTGAGCAGGATGCGGTGCGGGTGATGCTGGAAAAGCGGGTCGACGGCATCATCGTTGCGCCCTGCTGTTCAGAACACCATCACAACAGTCACCTGACTCAGGTACTGGAAGAGGGCAGAGCGCTGAAATTATTTGATCGCGCAGTGACTGACCTTGATGTGGAGGCGATCTGCTGCGAATTTACCGAAGTGGCTGCAGAAGCAACCTCGCAGTTACTGGAAGCGGGCCATCGCCACATCGCTTATATCACCAGCATGGCACTGGCAACCGACTACAGCACGCCAGGGGATTTTGGCCTGACGCCGGTCGCCCAGCGCGTGGGCGGCATGATGCAGGCATTTGCTGCCGCGGGCTTGGAATTTGATCCGACGATGGTGAAAGTGAATGCGCTGGACGAAGCGGAGATTGCCCGTATCGTGGCCGAGCTGTGGCAGCGTCCGCAGCCGCCCACTGCGCTGGTGGCTTCTGACAGCGTGGTGGCGATGTGGCTGCTGCGCGAAGTGACGCAGCGCGGACTGCGAATCCCTGCTGATCTCTCTTTCGTGATGTATGACAATTTTCCGTGGAGTGAGATTGTCACGCCACCGCTGACGGTGGTAGCGCAACCGGTGTATGAGATGGGCCGTGAAGCGGCACGACGCCTGATCGCGGAGATACGCGGCGAAGCCGTCGGACCGATGCCGCGCTTTGATGCCCGTCTGATGATTCGCCAGTCCATTGCCGCACCGGCCAGCCTCATCAGTGGGAAATAATAGGGTTAACCCGGCCAGCCCGGTAACCGGTATATCGCCTGGCTGATGCGTTCGCAGGCAATGGTTCTATCATTTTCGCCAGTTTTGGTCCTTTTTAATCAATTATGATCGTGGCAATCTGCAGAGATAATCTGTAGCCAGGAGACAACATGCCACAACATACCAATCAGTTCGGACAGCCGGTCGGTGAGCCAATGCCAGACTGGCAGCCCCGGCCTCTGCCCCAGCATCAGGTTTTTACTGGCGAAGTTTGTCGGCTGGAGCCGTTCAGTGTGGCGCGTCATGCTGAGGCACTGTTTGAGGCATGGGCGCTGGCTGAAGATGGGCGTGACTGGACTTACCTGCCTGCCGGTCCCTTTACCGAACGTCCGGCATGGCAGGCGTATGCCGCACAGCTTGAAATGAGTCGTGATCCGCTGCATTTTGCCGTGATCGATCTCGCCACCGACCAGGCAGTAGGCAGCCTGTCGTTAATGCGCATCCAGCCTGAACATGGCGTGATGGAAGTCGGGCATGTCATGTTTTCGGCCCGGCTGAAGCAGACCCGCATGGCAACGGAGGCGCATTTCCTGCTGATGCGTTACGCCTTTGAGACGCTGGGTTATCGCCGCTATGAATGGAAATGCGATAGCTGTAATGCCCCTTCCCGTAAGGCAGCGGCACGTCTCGGTTTTCGTTATGAAGGCGATTTCCGTCAGGCAATCATCTACAAAGGGCGTTCACGTGACACCAGCTGGTTCTCGCTTATCGAGAGCGAATGGCCGCAGGTGAAAAAGGGCCTGCAGCGCTGGCTGGCGGAGGATAACTTTACCGCCGACGGTCAGCAGCGCGAAAAGCTGGAGGCGCTGCGCGACAGACCCTGACAGGGTGATAACGGGATCACATTAAAATATCTTTCAGGACCGCCGCCAGCAGGGTGGTGGTCATGAGAATAGATAACCGTTTGATCCAGCGCATATCGGTGGTCAGGGTAACAACGTCATTTCTGAGGCTGTCCACAGCCGAAGTTAATCGGAAATTCATTTCACTGAGAGCGACATCCAGCTTATCCACCTTGGCTTCTAACTGATTAAAACGGATGGCCAGTTTGTCTGTTTTTCTTTCAACATGGCCAAGCCGCTCGTCTATCTGATGTACTTTTGTTGTGAGCTGACCAAGCTGCCCATCTATCTGATCGACTTTGGTTGTAAGCTGCCCGAGCCGAATATCTATATGGTTGGCTTTGGTCTGAATCTGACCGAGTTGCTTTCCAACCTGTCCGCCTGGCTGCCTCTGCTGCATATCAGTAAACACCTCCACCATCGCCTCCGCTTGCTGATCGTCGATCCCTGCCTGTTGCAGCGCTTTAAAGGCTTTGTGGGTACTCATCATTGTGCTTGTCATCACGACACCTCCCTGTGCACTTCAGCGATAACGGCATCATGACAGGCAAAAGACGTATCGCCACTAAGCCGGTTATATTTTGCGCGTCTCGCCGAAAAATATCAATTAGTACAACAAGTAACGTGCAGCAGAGTGCGGGCTGTCTCGCAACATTTAGCTGATGGCAGGATGAGGCGACTCTGCGGAAATCCGCAGAGTCGGAAAGAAAAAAGCGGGCGTCAGGGCTGTGGCACGATTTTAATTTCAACCATGCCGATGCCCAGTTTGCGCGGATCCTGACCGGTGATATTGCCGGTGTTACTCAGCTGCGGTTCAGGTGGTGCAATCACCAGACGATGGCTGGCGCCTGGGTTATCAAAATGCAGGGTATGTGTCGATATCTCTTCACTCAGTGACAGCAGTTGCTGCTGATCGCCGACCCGCACCGGAATCGCCCGGTGCGCGTTGGGGCCATACGCACGCGCGGTGATCACCAGATCGAACTTCGCGGGCAGCGCATCGATATAGTCGATATGAACCTCGGGCGCGAGATTAGCGTTAGACCAGCGTCCCCAGCTCTCTGGCCGTGAGATGCCGCTGAAGCTTTTAACACTCTCCGGTGCGCCAGGCACGTCAAGCCTGAAGCTATCGGCGCTGTAGCGAATGTTGTTATCTTCAATACGGATCTGCGCGAGGTTCTGCTGGTAACGCGCATCGCTGATAGCGCTCTCGGGGAAACGGACTTTGCCTTTCCACTGCGGTTTGTCGACATGCGTCACCGACGGCGTGCCGCCGAGCTGTCCCATCGCCACACAGAGATCGCCGGAAAGTGCCAGCGAAGGCTGCCAGAGTCGCGCCATTTTAAAACAGCGATCCACCCAGAGAAATTTATCGGCTGAGGCGAAATCCGCCAGCTGATAGCGCAGCGGTGCCGAATATTCCCCCTCCGGCATCGGCTCAACGTGCTTATCACTGATGCGGAACAGAATCGGCAATTTGAAGGTGGTTCCCGAGAAGCTGAAGATATTCTTCGCCTGATCCACCGTGAAGTTGTCTATCTTCTTCGGGAAGTTCCACAGCTGGATAATGTCGGGCTTCCAGCTCGTCACCTTACTCTTCATATCGTCGAACTGGGTGGAGAGTGAAAGCGATGAGAGGCTGCTGCGGCCCAGGCCAATCGCGTTATCGCCGCCGAGAATATCGAGCAGGGTGGCGCCGTTATCCAGCGTGCTGCGCTTCGCCTCCATCAATTCCGCCTGCGGCTTGTCACCACGGATCACCATGAAAAGATTGCGACGGGGCTGTTTGACCAGCCACGGATGCGCAGTGTTGTTCATCGCCAGATGATCCGAGCTCACCACAATCACGGTGTTTTTGAACCACGGCGACGCTTTAATGCGCGCAATCAGACGCGACACATGCTCCTGCGAGCAGGCGACCGCACTGAATGACTGATTCGGTTTGCCCTCAATGCTGTAGCTCCTGCGATCGCAGCTGCGTGAGATAAATCCGTCAGGATGATGGGTGTCGACGGTCAGCGTAAACAGCGCAAAAGGTTTACCGGCCTGAGAGAGTTCCTGATACTTCTCAAACACCTCATCCATTACCGTATCGTCGTAATAACCCCAGTTATTACGGTAGGTGGGATCGGCGACGCGGCTTTTCAGCTCCTGCGAACCATAAAGGTTAGCGGGATCAAAACCGTGTGATTTCAGGAAGACATCTTTCCCGGCGAAACGCAGATCGGCACCCTGAATAAACCAGTTCTCGTAGCCGGAGTTCTTCAGGATGTCGCCCAGACAGACGTTCTGAGGATAGAAGCTGGAGAGCGATGCTGACGCATTGCCATCAAACGGGGCAAACAGCGGAATGCCACACTGTGAGGCGACCATGCCCGCAATGGTGTAATCGGTACCTGGCAGCTGTTCGGTTTCGCTGAAGTCGATGCTCTGCTCTTTCTGCCGGCTCAGCTCCGGCGCTAAGCCGGGAAAGGCGATAGGGTCAAAATAGGTGCGCTCTAAGCTTTCACCATAGATGTAAACCACGTTGAGGTGCGGCTGTTCAATGCGATTACGCGGCACTTTATAGAAGTTGTCGAAGTCAGAATCTGCCAGCTGGGTATGCGACACAATCAGGGTCGCGACCTGGCGAAAGGCCGGGGTAGTCTGCACCGAGCCGAGTGCGCAGGCGGCGGCCAGCAGCGACCAGCCCATGTGATGCGGACGCTTACGCCGCCGCAGAATCCACGACAGCAGGCAGAACAGCAGAAACAGTACGATGATCAGGCCAATCGCCGGCACTACATATTTACTGACGCCCGCGCCGGTCAGACTGTTGGTCAGGGTATAGAGCACCGCATCGTTGATGCCGTCACCGGTAAAATAGTTGCTGGCATAGAGGGTGGCGTTCAGCACAACGAAAAGCACCAGCAGAATAAGAACGACAATAAACCAGAATTTGTTACGCCCGGCTTTACAGGAATAGATTGCAATAGCGGCCAGAAACAACGCGACGGACACCAATTCGGACAACGGCAAATCCTCTCTTCAGGGCTACGCGAGGCTTCACGCAACCGGCCACCTTCGGGGGATGGTTTTTCGACAATCTATATTGGCTGTAATCCGGCTGCAACATATCCGGCCCGATTTGTGCGGTGAAGAGCAGATTGGTTTATTGTCATTTCAGAAGTGAGGTTATCAGGCGTGACGGTGGCTGGCGCGCACCGTCAGCAGAGCAGAAGTCAGGGCGATTTTCAGAGTTTGCCGGTGAGATATTGTGCTTCGCCGTCGGCAAAACTCCAGTCACCTTTGTCATTGGTGATAAAGCTGATCATTAAATCGTTGCCCTGCACACCACAATGCTCACGCAGCTCACGCGCCAGCTCGGCCATGAACAGCTGTTTCTGTTCACTGCTGCGTGGGCTGGTATAGACCCGCACCATCACCAGATTATCGCTCCGGCTGAATCCCAGTCCGGTATCCTGGAACACCATCTGATAGCGCTTGTTTTCCTGAACAATCTGGTAGCGATCGCGTTCCGGCACCTTAAAGGCCGTGAGCACGGCGCGGTGTGCCGCATCCAGCAGTGTACGTAGCTCTGATTCTGAACGACCCTGGATAACATCAAATTGCAGCAGTGGCATAGCGAACTCCTCCCGGTGATTAAGAACCCTATGGTGACCCCTTTATCCGGCGGGAAAAAGCGCGTAGCCTGAAATGATTATTCACTATAGTGAACAATCGTGATGAAAGAGATGAAAACGGATACGCTTTGGGATCATCTGCACTGGCTGACCGTACTGGCAGAGCAGGGCAGTTTTACCCGCGCGGCAGAGCGGCTCGACGTCAGCAAGGCGGCGATGAGTCAGAAAATTAAAGAGCTGGAGGAAATGGCCGGTGTGTTGCTGGTACAACGCACTACGCGCAGCGTGCGGCTGACCTCTGCCGGTGAGAAGCTGGTGGAGGAGCTACGCGAGCCTTTTGCCCGCATTGAACAGAGTTTTTTCAGCGTGCGGGACATCGCCGGGCCGGTCCGTGGCCTGGTGCGCATTACCGCACCGGTGGCGTTTGCCCGTCAGCAACTGGTGCCGATTATCGGTGAATTTCTGCGTGATTATCCGCAGGTGCGTCTGCAGCTGGATGTGACTGACCGCATTGTGTCGCTGAGCAGCGAGGGATTTGATCTGGCCATTCGACACAGCGACACCCTGCCGGAAACCCACGTGGCACTGCCGCTGTGTGACACACGGACATTACTGGTGGCATCACCCGCCTATCTCAACGAACAGGGGATACCGCAGTCGCCGCAGGATCTGGCGCAGCATAACTGCCTTTACTATCCACGCGGCGTCGAATCACCGCGCTGGCGATTTACCACCTCCGCGGATAGCGAACAGGTCCAGATACGGATTCAGGGCAGCTTTGCCACTAACAACAGCGAGTCGATACGCGATGCGGCCCTGCAGGGGTTAGGGATCGCTATGCTGCCCGATTTCAGCGCCCGGGAGGCGCTGGCAGCAGGGTCATTGCAGCAGGTGTTGCCTGCGTGGCAGCCGGTTGAGGCCTTTGCCGCCCGCCTGTGGATCGTACGACCCTGGGCGGCGCAGGTGCCCCGCGCGGTCACCACGTTTACACACTGGCTACGCGCGCGCTTTGACCGTTGAAGGCAATGCCAGCGCAGGTGGCGTGGTGTGCATCATCTCGCCAATCAGGCTGCTGCGGTTATATAAACCAAGCCGCAGATTGAAGTCGAGATGCAGCCGCTCGTTGCCGGTTAATTTTATAATGGGTGGCGGCGTCTGTGGCCGCTGCTGAAACATCACAGACTGCGCAAAGGCGCTGCTGCTGTCGGCATGCAGGCGCTGATAGAACCAGGCGCTGGCTTCACTTTTACGCAGATAGAGATTCGCCCGCCGGTATTCCCGCATCGCAACCTGCTGCGCCAGCGACAGGAGCTGACGAGACGGATTCTCCATATTCTGCACAATCAGCGGAAAATCATCACGCTTCTTCAGCTCATGGAAATAGTTGCGGATACCGACGTTTTTAACCGGTGCCAGCTGTTTCAGCCATTCGCGGATAAACGGATTTTGCGGGGCGGCAGCAAGAAACCAGCTCTCGGTGACCGGCGCAAGCAGATTCAGCGTCGATTGCTCGTTATAGTAACCAATGAGATCCATTGACCGCGCTTCGTGAACGCGATGCACCCAGGCGAGATTCTCAAACAGCAATGTGCTGCAATCAATGCCGATGCCGCCATAACGGTGAATCAGCTCAAGCCGGATGATTTCACTTTTATGTGCCAGCGTCAGATCGGAAGAGATAAAGTTGAGATCGGGCAGCCACTGCGACAGGGTGCGCTGCGTAATCAGATAAACCTGGTGGTCGGGGTTGTCCCGCCGGATTTTACTGATATTCAGCGCCATTGAGGCAGGCAGGTGATCGTTATGCCAGACCATCCAGACGATTTTTGGAATCTCCGGCAGATCTTTCTGCTGCGCGATCAATACGACATTATCTTCCTGACCCGGATCATATTCCGGTGCCCGACAGAGTTTCTGCTGTTTTCTATTCCATAACATCTGGCTACTGAACGATATTCTTTTCCAGTTACGCCAGATTTTATGCGCTGGACGTTGGCGATGTGAAGTCATGGTACACCTGTTATTTTTATTTTCCCGTCATAGTGCAGGCTCTGCCCGTTCCGCCAGCGGCGGGAACGGCCGGAATTACATACTGACTGCAATCCCGATGAGTGCGGGAATTAATGAATAGTTTTCCCTGGTGGCGACGCAGTGCTGGAGCGCGCGATAGTTTCCTCACGGCTGTTTAATTGCACTGCACCTTTTTAATAAAACATTATTTACACATTAGCTATGTCTTTTTTTGACTTTAGGATAATACGGAAATAATCCGGTCACGTTATGAAAATAATAATGTCGTCACTGTTAATCATTTATTTAAATGCGGGAATAAACGCAGTTAAGGAATATCTGAATATTATTCTTAACCTGCGCGTTATCCTGCGGCCCGGGCCACAGGAACAGTGGCTATTGTACTTAACTGGTGGTGTAAGCCCGGCTCATCAATCCGCGGAATCAGACAGCCTGAAGAGGATTGTCTACGCTTAAGAAGAACTTACTGAGAAAGGAGCGCGCATGCAGAGTGAATCTTACGGGTTACTGGCGGTTGATAAGCAGGGTAATCGCGTCCTGTTTCTTAATCCGGAAACCTTCGCGGTCGAGCGGGAACTGAACGCTTTTCCACCGCGGCCGCATGAACTCCTGATGCTGGCCCCCTGGGGTAAAGCCTATGTACCCATTTTTGGCGACGGCGTTCATGGTAATAACCCGCATCCGGGTCACAAAGTGGCGATTATCGATTTACAGCGTCGGGAGATCAGTGGCTTTATCGATCTGTCGCCGCTGCGGGCACCCCACAGCGGGCAGCTGGGCCGCGATGGCAAAGTCTATCTCTGCTGTGAGCAGAGTGCCGCAGTGGCGGTGATCGATCCGCAGAGCGACAAAGTGGAAAAAATCATTCCAGTTCCTTCTCACAACGCGCATCGCCTGACGCTGTCACCCAGCGGCCGCAAGCTGTTCACCGATAACGAAGAGGATGCGACCATCACCGTGGTGGATCTCTGTGAAGCAGAGGGGCGGGTCATCGACACCATCCTGCTGCCCGGGCCGATTGCGGGCATCGCTGCCTCTCCGAAACACCCCTATCTGGTCGCCAGCGCCGCTGATGCACCGTTGCTCTATGTGATTGATCGGCAAAGCCACCGCATTCGCCAGCGCCTGACGCTGCCGGGTCATGAACGGCCCTGTCAGGTGGTACGCTTCAGCGCCGATGGCGAGCAACTGGTGGCGATAGGGGATCAGGAACCGCTGGTGACGCTGTTTGACGATCTGCTGAATCCGCTGGGCGACATCCGGGTAGGTAACATGCCGATGGACGGCTGTTTTACGCCAGACAGGCAACAGCTGCTGATTGCCAATCAGGATGATGGCACGCTGAGCGTGATCGATCTGGCGCAGCGTAAAGTGATTGCCACGCCGCGTGTCGGAACGGGTTGTGAGGTGCTGGGTTATTTTCCAATCGGTCAGATAAACGGACGATGATAGATCGCGGAACTCCAGTGGCGGCTGCTGGCGTGCTTCTCCGCCTGCCAGCCGCGTTTACGTAATTCGCGCGCAATCATCTTATTCATGATGCCGTGGCCCAGCAGCAGCACCGTGCCATGCCGTGAGTGATCGATCAGCTTCTCTGCCGCCGCGGAGGCGCGGCTGCGCGCATGTTGCAGCGACTCCGCTTCACCCGCATACCCGCAGAACCACAATAGCCGCAACAGGGCCAGCCAGCACAGGGTAGGCAGCTGCACCGCGCCGGTTCGCAGCAGTGGCACGGCGACTTCGCTGAACACGGCATCAACCTCATGGGGCTGCAGACCGAGCTGGCTCAGGGAGGATTGCGCGCGGGGCAGGGGACTGCAGACAATAAACGTAGCCTGACGGGCAATTTCGATGCTGCGCGGCGGCGGTCCGTCACTAACCTGTGACAGATCGTAGGCTTCGCACCAGTCTGCCAGTGCCTGCACGCTCTGGCGACCCGCAGCCTGGTGGTCAGGTTTACCGTGTCGCATCAGGATAATTTTCATAGCATCTCTGTCCGCCCTTTTTGTCAGGGTAACGTATTGTCTGCGCTTACAGCGATTTTTCAGATTAAATACACGTGTCATCTCATGGTCACAGGCGTGTGCGACAACAGAGCGCGATGAAAGGATTTTACCCTGTCTTATAACGCTTAAACATAAGAGAAAATGGTAACTTATAGTCGATGGTGATTTTTTTCAGGCGATGTGTTGCGGGTAACTGGCTGAATTTGCGCTAAAAATGCGTGATGACGGGATGTGATAGTGAAGTTTTACTAATAATTTTCATCAGGATCTATTGATTTATCTACGCGCGTAGATACACTAGGTCCCCAGTGATTGCTCACGGTGCCCGATGCACAGTAGGCCCATCGATTGTTAAGTTACATTCGCTCAGTTTAAGCGACCGGTGAAAAATACACCGGCGAAATGGGGCGAAGAACAAGATTCCAACACCAGGGAATCCTTTAACCTTTCATCATGGTTAGTCAACTGAACGTCGTCACCGGGGAATTTCCGCTTTTATCAGGGAATCGACCCATGGACGGGCGTTTATCGATCTGCATACTCATTCAGGGATAGGGTTATGACGGCACACAACTCCGTTAATCAGCAGGCATCACTGTCATCCACTTCAGCCGCCGATGAGCGGTTTAACACCCCTTCAGGCCGCAAAGATTTCTGGCGCGCCACTTTCTCATGCTGGCTCGGAACGGCAATGGAGTACGCGGATTTCGCGCTCTATGGCCTGGCGGCCGGTATTATCTTCGGCGACGTCTTCTTTCCGGAATCAACCCCTGCCATGGCACTGCTCTCCAGCTTTGCTACCTGGTCAGTGGGCTTTGTTGCCCGGCCTATCGGCGCACTCTTTTTCGGCTGGCTCGGTGACCGCAAAGGCCGAAAGGTGGTGATGATCTCCACCATCATTCTGATGGGCGCTTCCACGACGTTTATCGGCTTAATCCCGAGCTATGCCTCTATTGGCGTCTGGGCGCCTGCCTGTCTGGTTCTGCTGCGCTTTACGCAGGGTTTCGGCGCTGGCGCGGAGTTATCGGGCGGCACGGTGATGCTGGGCGAATATGCGCCGACAGAGCGTCGCGGACTGATCTCTTCCGTGATTGCGCTGGGTTCTAACAGCGGCACACTGCTGGCTTCGCTGGTCTGGTTGCTGGTGGTACAAATGGATCAGCAGAGCCTGCTGGAGTGGGGCTGGCGTATTCCGTTCCTCAGCAGTGCGTTGATTGCGCTGGTTGCCTTGTGGATTCGACGTCATCTGCGCGAAACGCCGGTGTTTGAGCGCAGAAAAGCGGAGATGGAAGCGGAACGCGCAGGCGTGCTGGCCGCTCCGGTGGTGGATCAGCGGCCTTTCTTCCAGCGTACCCGTGCCTTCTGGACCATGGTTGGCCTGCGTATCGGCGAAAATGGCCCCTCCTATCTGGCGCAGGGCTTCATCGTCGGTTACGTCGCGAAGGTGCTGATGGTCGACAAGTCCGTACCAACCACTGCTGTGTTCCTCGCGTCGTTGCTGGGTTTCCTGATCATTCCTTTAGCGGGCTGGCTCTCTGACCGCTTTGGTCGCCGGGTGGTTTATCGCGTGTTCTGTCTGTTACTGATGTTCTACGCCTGGCCCGCCTTTACGCTGCTCGACACGCGTGAACCGATGCTGGTGATCCCGGTTATCGTGGTCGGTATGGCGCTGGCGTCGCTGGGTATTTTTGGTGTGCAGGCGGCATGGGGCGTGGAGATGTTCGGCGTTCATCATCGCTACACCAAAATGGCAGTGGCTAAAGAACTGGGTTCCATTTTGTCCGGCGGAACCGCACCACTTATTGCCGCTGCTATGCTTTCTTATACCGGTCACTGGTGGCCGATTGCGGTTTATTTCTCGGCGATGGCCGCAATTGGGTTCTTTACCACCTTTGTCGCGCCTGAAACGCGAGGGCGGGATCTCAATCTGCCTGAAGATGCCATCTAGCTTTGCCTGAGGATGCCATCTGCCAGGATAGCGCGAAAAGCAGCAGGCCGTGTAAAGCGGCCTGTTTTTTTATGGAGGAACGTGATGTGCCTAAGTCGTTAACGGGAAAAGTGACCCGAAGTGAAGTTGCGAAAGCGGCAGGCACCTCAGTGGCAGTTGTCAGTTATGTCATCAATAACGGGCCTCGCCCGGTTGCCGAGGCGACCCGTCAGCGGGTACTGGAGGCGATTAAAGCCACCGGTTACCGGCCAAATGCGGCAGCACGCGCACTGGCATCCGGTAACACCAAAACCTTCGGATTGGTGGTGCCCAACATCGGCAATCCTTTTGTGGCCTCAATGGCGCACGTGTTGTTGCAGGAGTCGATGAATCACGGCCACGTTATGCTGCTGGGTGATGCAGGTGATGACCGGAAGCGCGAACTGGAGTTAATTCAGGGACTGCTGAATCGGCAGGTCGATGGACTCTTTTACAACAGCGTCGATCGCCATCCTTACATTGACCTGATTAAAGCCAGCGGTACGCCACTGGTCATGCTGGAGCGGGTTGAGCCTCAGCCGGGCGTTAACATGCTGCGGGTCAATGAGCGTCAGGCCGCCTGGCAGGTGACGGCACATCTGTTGAGTCATGGTTATCAGCAGGTCGGCATAATCAGCGGCCCGGTCGATATGCTTAACGCGCAGGATCGTATTCAGGGCTGGCGTGATGCCATGCAGGATCGCGGGCTGCCGATTGATGAATCGCTGATGTTTCCCGCCAGCTACACCCCACAGGGCGGATACGCTGCGGCACAAACCATGATCGCCCGGGGTCGTGTGCCTCGTGCACTGTTTACCAGCAACGAAGGTCAGGCGATTGGCGCGCTTCGCGCCTTTTCCGAACATCAGATCCGTGTGCCACAGGATGTGGCGCTGGTCTGTTTTAACGGTACCAATCACTCCTCGTTTCACGTCCCGACATTAACGACCGTGCGCCAGCCACTGCGTGAGATGGCTCGCTCTGCGATTCATATGCTGAAAGAGGGACAGAGCGAAGCGCAATTAAAGGAGTTTCCACACTACCTTGAAATCGGTGAATCCTGCGGCTGTGAGCCGCAAAGCCAGAGTTAGCCTATAAAAATATGAAAAGAATTATTATTGACTGCGATCCCGGCAACGGTATCGCGGGTGCCAACACCGATGATGGGCTGGCGATTGCGCTGGCCTTAGCTTCACCTGCACTGTCGCTGGAATTGATCACCACCGTGGCCGGTAACACGCCATGTGAAGTTGGCGCGCGCGTCGCCAAAGATCTGATCGTCCGGCTGGGATTATCTATCCCGGTAATCCAGGGGGCGACGCAGGCGCTACAGGAAGATCCTGCGCCGTGGCGCGAGACGCTGGATAACCGGGTCAATCAGCTTGCGCTGGGTGAGATGTGGCAGGGCGTGCGCCAGCCAGCGGATGTCGCGGCGGATGCGATTGATGCCGCTGACGCTATCGGCAAACTGATTTGCGACAATCCGGGCGAGATTACCCTGGTGGCGATTGGCCCGCTGACGAATGTGGCGCTGGCAATGCAGCGCTATCCCGCCATGGCCGACGCTGTGGCGGAAATTGTCATTATGGGCGGCGTATTTACGCTGGATGATTATATCAAAGACACCAATTTTGGACTGGATCCGGAAGCGGCCCATCAGGTGCTGCACAGTGGTGCAGCAGTAACGCTGGTTCCGATGGATGTCACCACGCAGACGCTGCTGACCCAGCAGGATTTGACCCGCCTGACCGCCGTCGATCATCCACTGACCGAATTTGTGCGCGACACGCTGCGTCCGTGGATCGACTATTCGATGGCGACCCGGCATCTGGCGGGATGCTGGATCCACGATGCGCTGGTAGTCGCCTGGTTGCTGAATCAGCGGGTCGCGGCAGGCATCGATTACCGGGTGGATATTGAACTGCGTCCCGGTGCGACGCGCGGCAAAAGCTGGCGTTATCGTCAGCCCCTTCGGCTCACTGTCGGCGTGCCTGAGCAGTGCGGCGCATCGGTGCATGTGCTGCATCGTGTCGATAACACGCTGCTGTTATCGATTATTGAACAGGCATTTAAGCGCCTGAAATCCTGATGTCGTGGGCGATTAACTCGCCCGCGTGCTGGCGGCAGCGGATCGGTTTCCAGAAGGGCGCGGTGGCCATCAAACGCTGACGGTATCCGTCAGTTTGTCAGCCGCATCAGGACGCGGGCAGAAGGTGCAGGGCTTGTGTGAGCTGATACCCGGCATTACATTGCTTCGCACACATCGACCCAGCGGGCGTTAGTCAGTTCAGCCATCAGCTGTGGGGTAATGCGGACGGCGCTGTGGATAGCGCCGGCGGCGGGCAGGACTTCCTCGAAACTGCGTAGTGAGACATCACAGTAAACGGTCAGCGGATTCTCAAGACCGAAAGGACAGACGCCGCCCACCGGATGGCCGGTCCAGTTAATCACCTCGTCCACGCTCAGCATTCGCGCTTTCGCCCCCAGCGCCGCTTTCAGCTTGCGATTATCCAGCCGGGCATCGCCTCGTGTCACAATCAGCACCACGTCGTTTTTCACTTTCAGTGACAGGGTTTTGGCAATCTCTCCTGGCGTCACGCCATGGGCGCGGGCAGCCATCCCGACCGTCGCAGTGCTTTCGGCCAGTTCAATAATTTCAATTTCAGGGGCGTGTTCGGCGAAGAACTGGCGCACGGACTCCAGGCTCATCTTTCTCTCCAGGCTGATCGAAGGCGTAAAAATTGCCACAAGCCTCAGTGCCTGTAAACGAGATAAACGGAGAATTCAGCGTAATTAAGTCTGTTTAGCTGCCGCTCAGGGTGCAGTTGCCGCATTGTTCGACATCGGGAATGCGATAACGCTGGCAGCAGCTGCGACGGACCAGTTCGCCGTTGCGCGGGATCATGGTGCGGTAGAGCGGGTTTTCGCTGCCATCCAGCAGCCGCTGGTTGAAGAACAGCGCCTGCTCCAGTTGCAGCACCAGCGACTCATCGATCTGGCTTTTCAGCTCACCCAGGAACCACTGAAATGAGTAGCCCATATTGTTCCAGATGAGTCGGGCGTTGATATCACCATGCTGCGTAATACCATTGACCACCGGGATCAGATGCTGCTGAATCAGCCGATCGATACGCTGCTGAGGGTTAAGATAGCGCGCTTCTTCATCCTCCTGCACATCGATCCAGAAAGTGGCCGGATGACCATTCTCATGAAAACCGACGCGGATATGCTCTGGCGAGCAGTCCAGCGCACGCGACTCCTGCAACAGCGCCATGATCAGTGTTGGCAGCAGCAGGCCAAAATACCATTGCGCCCAGAGTGACAGCACCGGTTTCGCTTCACGAACGGCATCAGGATGATCGCGATAGAGATAATCGCTGTAGCGCTGAATAATTGGGGTAAAGGCTTCTGATTGTGACCAGGCGGCGAGGGTCAGCGTGTCGCGCGGCGCAGGCTGGCTGAGCTTCGTGGATTCAAGCAGATAGCTGCGCTGTTGTTGCAGCCGCTCATGCAGACTTTCCGCCAGTGGACGGTCATTCTGCCGGAAGATCATCGACTGAGCGTTAAAACGCTGTTCCTGAGCTGAAACGGTTGCCATGACGACTCGCGAAAAGTGTAGATAAGAAAGCAAATGATAATCGTTATTGATTAACTCTACAAGTCGTGTAAAAAATCGTCGTTGCGGGTGGGAAAACGGCAGGGTTGAGGTCAGTTATCCGATCGGGCAGAGCAGCAAAGAGCCGGGCATATCGCGCCGAAGCTTCAGTGATTACCGATGGCGTTACGTTTAATTATGCATGTTCACTGGCGGTCTGATGCTGTTTTCGGGGTAAATCTTCCCAGGCGAGAATGGTATTCCGGCCCTGATTTTTAGCCACATATAATGCGCTGTCAGCATTGGCGACCGCCAGGTCAAATTCATTATCGTAAATAGGCGCGATGCCGGCACTGATGGTGACGTGGGTTGAAACGGTTTCATTAAAAAGATGAGGAATTTCTAAATCCAGCACGTACTGACGGATTCGCTCTGCCAGTTTCATGGCGATGGAACTGTTCACATTGGTCATCAATACCAGAAACTCTTCGCCGCCATAGCGGGTGACAACATCGCGTGAACGCACCGCATCACGAATTGCGACAGAGACCCGCGCCAGCGCCTGATCGCCCATCGCATGCCCGTAATTGTCGTTATAGGACTTAAAGTGATCGATATCCAGCAGCAGCACATAGTGGCTGCCAGCATGGTTTTCCAGAATATTATCCAGCCGGTTCTTAAGACCACGACGGTTATAAAGCCCGGTCAGCGGGTCGAGCATGCTGAGGTCGCTGAATGTCTCTTTCTCTTCGTAGAGCTGATGCATCAGGCGCAGAGTAAAGTTGTCGGCACGGCGGCGCATCAGATGCTGTAGTGAAAAACCAATCAGCGGCAGCGTAATGGTCAGCAGGATCAGCGGCAGGTGCTGCGCATTGTCGAGCAATAAAACGGTGAGCACCGGTGGCGTGACATGCAGACAAAAAGCCCCCAGATAGTCGCTCAGGGCGATGGCACTGATAAATAACACACTAATCAAACTGATAATAAGAAAGCCACCATCAAAATAGAACACCTGATGAAAGCGATAATTAATATGCCAGGCCCAGAGCATTCCCAGCAGCAGCGCCACAGGATTTAACAGGGGAAGTTTTACTTTAGGCCATATTAAAAGAGCAATTAACATGATGCCGCTAAAGGCCGCGACACTCATTACCGGCAGGGTCGTCTCACTTTGCTCACTGTTCATTATTGGCAGCAGATGAAATAGCGAAACGGCGATATTCAGAAACAGAAAAAGCATGACTGAAAGCCGGTATTTACTCTGTTTCAGTTCTTCATAAGATTGTAATTTCATTATAAGTACTCGTGACGACCCTGAAATACCAAAGCACACGCCAGCAAAACCAGGTTCTGCCAGACAATGAGCAAATTATTGCTGTTGCTGTTATTAAAGGTGTTATCGGCCGCAATCTAGCATTTTCCAACTGGTCTGTCATCTTCGTTGCCGGGCGTGACAAAAACAGGCTGCAGTGCAGGCAAAACTGTCATATGATAATGGGAATGCTTATCATTTGAGGTTTGTGTCATGGGGATAGCGATTATCGCGGCCTGCGGCCTGTGGGGAGTCAGTTGGGCACTGGGTAAAAAGCTGGATAGTGCGTGGGGCGTGTTGCTGCCGTGCATTGCGCTGCCGCTGTTCGCCTTATGGGAACCGAGCTTCAGCCAGTGGCGGATGGTGATGACGGTTGCGCTGCTGCTGACAGTCGTGATGCTGTTTAACCAGCGGCTGCGTCACTATCTGCTGCTGCCATCCTGTCTGGCGTTAGCGGGCGGACTGGCGGCTGTCTCTGTGAATTTTCATCTGAATTAACATAAGCGGAGTGGTTAAAACCGGCGTACAGGATAAAGCGGCTGGAAAAGGTAAAGCGACCGGAAAACAGAACAACTGAAAAAGGTAAAACGAGCAGGGGGTAAAACGAAACTACAGGGGAACAGAAGAGATGAGCGGGAAAGGCCTGAAGATGACAACGTTGGTGCGAAGAGAGGGACTTGAACCCTCACGTCCGTTAAGACACTAACACCTGAAGCTAGCGCGTCTACCAATTCCGCCACCTTCGCATCGAGTTGTCTGTTCATATCACCGCAATGGTGCGAAGAGAGGGACTTGAACCCTCACGTCCGTTAAGACACTAACACCTGAAGCTAGCGCGTCTACCAATTCCGCCACCTTCGCGCAGTGCTCGCGATATGAAACTTGTGATTTTGGTGCGAAGAGAGGGACTTGAACCCTCACGTCCGTTAGGACACTAACACCTGAAGCTAGCGCGTCTACCAATTCCGCCACCTTCGCATACCCGTAACACCTTGAGAATGTTACAACCACGGAGGCGCATTCTAGAGATTTTACTCTTTGCGTCAACAACTATTTCGTCGGGCTGAAACGATCGCTGTAAAAAGCAACGTTTTCAGCCCGGCAAAGCAGTTAACAGCAGGAAAAACCCTTAGCGCGTTTTGGCACCGCGACCATAGACGGCACGGTAAACTTTAAAGCGCCCGGTTTGCGCGATGACTTCGTGACTGCCGAAGGCTTCATCCAGCGCCTGCGGATAGGGCAGGAAGGTGTTAGCAACGATACGCAGCTCGCCGCCGGTATTCAGGTGCTTCACCGCACCACGAATCAGCGCCTGTGCGGCGTCGAGGCTGGTCTGAGTGCCTTCATGGAAGGGCGGATTAGAGATAATCATGTCGAAACGACCGGTCACGTCAGAGAAGACATTGCTGGCGAAGACTTCGCCCTCGATGCCATTGGCGGCCAGCGTCGCTTTACTTGCTTCAATCGCCGCTGCATGCACGTCACACAGCCACAGACGCACTTTAGGCGAACGAGCAGGCAGCGAGGCGGCAATCACGCCCGCGCCACAGCCCATATCCAGCACTTTACCTTTGGTGTGTGGGGTAAAGGTCGACAGCAGCAGGGCGCTGCCGCTATCCAGACCGTCACGGCTGAAGACGCCAGGCAGGGTATGAATCGTCAGACCATCGAGCTGATACTGGTGACCAAAGGTGCTGGCATCGAATTCAGGCTGTTTGTCGAGGCGACCGTGGTAGAGACCACAGCGACGCGCGCTGTCGATCTTCTCCAGCTTCACCCATGACTCCATCATGCCTTCGGCGCTGCGCACGCCGCTGCGGTTTTCACCGACCACGAACACGTCGCAGCCCACCGGCAGCAGCGACAGCAGGTTCTGCAGCTGGAACTGCACTTCCGGCTTATTCTTGGTCCAGAAGTAGACCAGGGTATCGCAGCCCTGCACATCTTCGGCCTGCGCAACCATTCCGTAACGCGCCTGCTCGCCCATACGGCGGCTCAGGTTTTGCCAGTGATGATATTGCTGGGTGTGAACGCGCGACGAGGCGGTTTCCAGCTGAGCGGGCAGGTCATCCTGCAGATCGCCAGCAAATAAAACATGGCGGGCGGTAAATTCATCACTGTGGCGCAGAATGACTTCGCTGGCCGGGGTAAAAGCAGACATGTAGGGCTCCTGTAAGATCTGAGCGGGGATTATAGTGGTTTGTTGGCGCATGTTCGATGGGTTTGCTAGCATAGCGTCGCATTCAGGCAGCAGAACAGGTAACACCATGACGTCCAGGCGCGACTGGCTTTTACAGCAAATGGGAATTACGCAGTACCAACTGCGCCGCCCGCGCGTGCTTCAGGGCGAAATTGCCGTCACGCTGGCACCGGACACGCAGTTAATTATTGTCGCTGACGCGCCCCCCGGTTTACATGAACCGCTGATGCGCGATGTGCTGCATGCCCTCAATCTGCAACCCGCTCAGGTAATGACCGTGACACCGGATCAGCTGCAAATGCTGCCGGAGACGCTGAACTGCGCGGGCTGGCTGCTCGGCGTAGAGAGCGAACAGACTTTCAATGGCGTGGCATTAACCAGCGCCTCTTTTAATGAACTGATCAGCAGCGGCGTCGCCAAACGCGCGCTCTGGCAACAGATGTGTAACCATGACAGCCATCTCTTTACTCACCCCTGACGATCTGGCGCAGGCCTTCGCCATTGAGTGTCGTAGTCACGCGTTTCCCTGGAGTGAAAAGACGTTTGCCAGCAATCAGGGCGAGCGCTTTATCAATTTACGTCTCGACGTTGACGGCAAAATGGCCGCCTTTGCGATTACGCAGGTGGTACTGGACGAAGCCTCGCTGTTTAACATCGCGGTCGATCCCGCTTTTCAGCGCCGGGGATTGGGCCGCCAGCTGTTGCAGCATCTGATCGATGAGTTGATCAAACGCGACGTGCTGACGCTGTGGCTGGAAGTGCGGGCCTCGAACCTGCCCGCCATCGCGCTCTATGAACAGCTTGGATTCAATCAGGTCAGTCGTCGCCCCAACTATTATCCCACCGCCAGCGGCCGTGAAGATGCCATTCTCATGGCACTGACGCCGTAGCGGTGTTAAGGAGCTTTAATGATTGATAACTGGGATTGCATCCTGTTTGATGCCGACGATACCCTTTTTCATTTCGACGCCTATGCCGGTTTGCAGCGCCTGTTCGCCGGTTATGACGTGCAGTTCACCGACCAGGATTACAGCGATTATCAGGCGATAAACAAGCCGCTGTGGGTCGATTATCAGAACGGTGCTATCTCCGCGTTACAGCTGCAGACTCAGCGTTTCAATCACTGGAGCGAAAAGCTCAGCGTTGCGCCGGAGATCCTCAACAGCGGCTTCCTCAGCGCAATGGGAGAGATCTGCACGCCGCTGCCGGGCGCGGTCAGCCTGATGAATCAGCTGCATGGCCGGGTGAAAATGGGCATCATCACCAACGGTTTTACTGCGCTGCAGCAGACGCGTCTGGAGCGCACCGGTTTCCGTGATTACTTCTCGGCGCTGGTAATCTCCGAGCAGGTCGGCCAGCCAAAACCGGCGCCAGAGATTTTTGATTACGCACTGAATCTGATGGGCAACCCGGATCGTGAGCGGGTGCTGATGGTGGGTGATACGCCAGAGTCAGACATTCTGGGCGGCATGAATGCCGGTATTAAAACCTGCTGGCTCGATCATGGCACCCGGCCATTGCCGGAACATATTAAGCCCACCTGGCAGGTCAAATCACTGGGCGAGCTGGAAGCGCTGCTCATCGGCTAACGCAAGACGCCTCGCAAATCAGCATCTTTCCCATAAAAAAGGCCCGCACAGCGGTAATACTGGTCAGTTAAGATTAGATTTGTAAAGGCTGTCACGGTCAAACGTGGCAGCTTTATTTCCGGGCGAGCGAGCCGCAGTGCGGGCCAGAGCACCTCTGCTGCTGCCGGGCCGTCCTCGCGCCGCTCACGCGGTACCTTCGGCTTTGACGTCGTGCCGACGAACCGTTCGGGGATCGGCCCTCCCTGGCCGGCCCCGAACTGTCCACGCTTCCCGGCGTGGACTTCTGGCCCGCCGTCACGCCTCAGCGCTGCGGATAGCCCTTTCAGCAGCAGAGGCGCTCAGGCCTCCACTCTCGTGCCCTTTTTAACAATACACACTGAAGTTTCAGAGCAGGCCGGGGTCGCTCAGGGGCAGGCAATCCGCAGCGCTGAACAGAATGAGTCTGCCAGGAGAGCCCGCAGGACGCGGGCGAAAGGCGGGGCGGCACAGGATGTGCCATCCCCGGCGGTCCGTCAGGCAGGCGAATGAAGTGAAGGAACCGCGCAGCGGCGCGAGGACCGCCAGCCCCTGAGCGGCACCAGACTGCGTTATCACCTGTCGCTTAACTGACTGGCATTACCGCATAGCGGGCCTTTCTTGTTTTATCTTTACAGCAGCGCCGGAACACTACTCTTTCTTCTCGTCGTCCTCATCCCGATCCTCTTTCACCGGTGTACTGGCGGTGAGCAGGAACGGCGACTGCTGCCAGCGGGTGCGGCGGTGGCGCAGCAGAGTGCGTGAGAGAATAATGCCAATTGCCAGCGCCAGCAGCATCATCAGACGCAGAATATTGGTGGTGTTATCGACCTGATGCGAGTCGGTGACGAGCACGTGGGTATCCAGCGTCACGCGCAAAAAGCCCAACGGACCCTCGTTTCCGGCCAGCGGCTGCACAATCTGATGGTTGAAATAGCTGCCCGCGCGCTGGCCGTCGAGCGCCAGCCGATCGCGTACATTGATGTTTTCACCGCTGTGCGCCACTAGACTTCCGTCGCCGTCATAGACCGATGCATCCAGAATACGGCTGTTAGCCGTCATCTGATTAAGAATGGCTTCTATCTGAGTCCGGTTATTTTCACTGTTGTCCATCAACGGCTTAAGGCTGAACGCCACCTGGCTGGTCAGCGTATGCGCCAGCTCCTCGACCTGTTCAGAACGCGCCGCCTGATGGCCGAGGCTGAACCAGGATGCGCCCTGCATCAGCACGACCAGCAGCGCCATCGAGATGAGAACGATCACGGTACGATGTAAGCGAAATTTCAGTGCGGTTTTAGCCATTAATCATCCGGGTCATATCACAACAGAAAGCCTGGAGATTATGTTGCCAGAAGCGGCGCAGACAAGGTAGCCTCTTGCGTGGTTTTGTTGTCCCTACAGGAGCTCTGATGCCAAATCGTTTAACCTGGTGCGATCTTCCCGCCGATGTCTCCCTCTGGCCGGGTTTGCCCCTTTCTCTTAGCGGTGATGAAGTGATGCCGCTGGATTATCGCGCTGGCCGTACCGGCTGGCTGCTGTATGGCCGCGGGCTGGATAAGCAGCGGCTGACCGATTACCAGCACCAGCTGGGTGCCGCCATGGTGATCGTCAGCGCCTGGAACGTCGATGAGTATCAGGTGATTCGCCTGGCGGGATCGCTGACGCCGTTTGCCAGCAAGCTGGCGCACGACGCCGGACTGGATGTCGCGCCGCTGGGCAGAATCCCGCATCTCAAAACGCCAGGCCTGCTGGTGATGGATATGGACTCCACCGCGATTCAGATCGAGTGCATCGATGAGATTGCAAAACTGGCGGGCTGTGGCGAGCAGGTGGCGGAAGTCACGGAACGTGCGATGCGCGGCGAACTCGACTTCACCGCCAGCCTGCGTCAGCGCGTGGCCACGCTGCAGGGCGCGGACGCCAATATACTGAAACAGGTGCGTGATGCCCTGCCGCTGATGCCAGGCTTAACCACCCTGACGCAGAAGCTGCAAGCGCTGGGCTGGCAGGTTGCCATCGCGTCTGGCGGCTTTACCTACTACGCCGAATACCTGCGCGACAAGCTGCATCTGTCGGCGGTGGTTGCTAATGAACTCGAAATTCGCGACGGCAAACTGACCGGCAACGTGCTGGGACCGATTGTCGACGCACAATACAAAGCCGATACCCTGAAGAAGCTGGCGCAGCGTTTTGACATCGCGCCGGAACAGACGGTGGCGATCGGCGATGGTGCCAATGACCTGCTGATGATCAAAGCCTCAGCGCTGGGCATTGCGTTCCATGCTAAACCTAAGGTGAATGAGCAGACTGCGGTCACCATTCGCCATGCCGATTTAATGGGGGTGTTCTGCATCCTCACCGGCAGCCTGATCCACGAAGAGCGTTAACTGAGGTATTGATTTGGCCAAAGCGGCAAAACGCGCATTTGTCTGTAACGAATGTGGCGCAGATTACCCACGCTGGCAGGGGCAGTGCAGCGCCTGTCACGCCTGGAACACCATCACCGAGGTGCGCATTGCCGCCTCGCCCGCGGCTGCGCGTAACGAGCGCCTGAGTGGCTATGCCGGCAGCGCCGGAACCAGCCGGGTGCAGAAGCTCTCTGAAATCAGCCTGGAGGCGTTACCGCGCTTCTCGACCAGTTTCAAAGAGTTTGACCGGGTGCTGGGCGGCGGGGTGGTGCCGGGCAGCGCCATTCTGATTGGCGGCAGCCCCGGCGCAGGCAAATCCACGCTGCTGCTGCAGGTGATGTGCCGGTTGTCAGAGGGGATGAAAACCCTGTATGTCACCGGTGAAGAGTCACTGCAGCAGGTGGCAATGCGCGCCCATCGTCTGGGATTACCCACCGAAAATGTGAATATGCTGTCGGAAACCAGCATTGAGCAAATCTGCCTGATCGCCGAACAGGAGCAGCCGCAACTGATGGTGATCGACTCGATCCAGGTGATGCACATGGCGGAGATCCAGTCATCGCCCGGCAGCGTCGCCCAGGTGCGTGAAACCGCCGCTTACCTGACGCGCTTCGCCAAGACGCGCGGCGTGGCGATCATCATGGTTGGTCACGTTACCAAAGATGGCTCCCTGGCCGGACCGAAAGTGCTGGAACACTGTATCGACTGTTCAGTGCTGCTGGATGGCGATGCCGATTCCCGCTTCCGCACCCTGCGCAGTCATAAAAACCGCTTCGGCGCGGTCAATGAACTGGGTGTGTTTGCCATGACCGAGCAGGGCATGCGTGAAGTCAGCAACCCGTCAGCTATTTTCCTGTCGCGCGGCGAAGAGATCACCTCGGGCAGTTCGGTGATGGTGCTGTGGGAGGGAACGCGACCGCTGCTGGTGGAGATTCAGGCGCTGGTCGATCACTCGATGATGGGCAATCCACGCCGCGTGGCGGTAGGTCTGGAGCAGAACCGCCTGGCGATTCTGCTGGCAGTATTGCACCGTCACGGCGGATTGCAGATGGCGGATCAGGATGTGTTCGTCAACGTGGTCGGCGGCGTCAAAGTCACCGAAACCAGTGCTGACCTGGCGCTGATGCTGTCGATGGTGTCGAGCCTGCGCGATCGTCCGTTACCGCAGGATCTGGTGATCTTCGGCGAAGTGGGACTGGCGGGCGAAATCCGTCCGGTGCCCAGCGGTCAGGAGCGCATCGCTGAAGCGGCGAAGCATGGCTTCAAACGCGCCATTGTGCCGGCAGGGAATGCACCGAAAAAACCGATTGCCGGGATGCAGGTTTTCAGCGCGAAGAAGCTGGCCGATGCGCTGGCGATTCTGGACGATCTGTAACGCGCCTGCGGCCGCCAGCGAAAAGCCGCTGGCAGGCCGCTCCCACCTTAACCGCATTGATGCAGGAGGCACGACATGTCGTCGTTTGATTATCTGAAAACGGCCATTCGCCAGCAGGGCCACACGCTGCAACAGGTCGCTGATGCCAGCGGCATGACCAAAGGCTATCTGAGCCAGTTGCTCAATGCCAAAATCAAAAGCCCCAGCGCGCAAAAGCTGGAGGCGCTGCACCGTTTTCTGGGTCTGGAGTTTCCGCGACGCGATAAAACGGTCGGCGTGGTGTTTGGTAAATTCTATCCGCTGCACACCGGCCATATCTATCTGATTCAGCGCGCCTGTAGCCAGGTCGATGAGCTGCATATCATTATGGGCTACGACGAGCCACGTGACCGCGAACTGTTTGAGAACAGCGCGATGTCACAACAGCCCACGGTCAGCGATCGACTGCGCTGGCTGCTGCAGACCTTTAAGTATCAGAAAAATATCCGCATTCACGCCTTTGATGAGGAGGGGATTGAGCCCTATCCACACGGCTGGGATGTCTGGAGTAAGGGCGTCAGCGCGTTTCTCAGCGAGCATGGTATTGCGCCGGATTGCATCTACACCAGCGAAGCGCCCGATGCGGAGATGTATCAACAGCATCTTGGCATTCAGACCGTACTGGTCGATCCCAGCCGATCCTTTATGAGCATCAGCGGCGCGCAGATCCGTCAGGATCCGTTCCGCTTCTGGGATTATATCCCGACCGAAGTGAAACCTTTCTTTGTGCGCACCGTGGCGATCCTCGGCGGGGAGTCGAGCGGTAAATCGACGCTGGTGAATAAACTCGCCAACATCTTCAATACCACCAGTGCCTGGGAATATGGCCGCGACTATGTCTTCTCCCACCTGGGCGGTGATGAAATGGCGCTGCAATATTCAGATTACGACAAGATCGCGCTGGGCCAGGCGCAGTACATCGATTTCGCGGTTAAATACGCCAATAAAGTGGCGTTTATCGACACCGACTTTGTGACCACGCAGGCGTTTTGTCTGAAGTATGAAGGGCGTGAACATCCGTTTGTGCAGGCACTGATCGATGAATATCGCTTTGATCTGGTGATCCTGCTGGAGAACAACGTGCCGTGGGTTGCCGATGGCTTGCGCAGCCTGGGCAGTTCCGTGGATCGACGGGAGTTTCAGTCGATGCTGGTGACGATGCTGCGGGAAAACAACATCGAATTCCTGCACGTGCAGGAAGATGATTATGACACCCGTTTCCTGCGCTGCATTGAACTGGTGAAAGCGATGCTGGGCGAGAAAAACGCCCAGCCGTAACGCATGCTGTAACCCGGTCTGCCGCAGGGCAGCCGGGTCAGCGCATTAATACACCATCACTACTTTGCCGCGCATGTGGCCTTCCAGTACGCGCTGATGGGCGGCGGTTAAGGTCTCAACGCTTAAGCCGTGCAGCGTCTCGCTCAGTGTGGTTTGCAGCTTACCTTCATCCAGCAACGCCGAGACGGCATCCAGAATCTCACCCTGACGCGCCATATCCGGCGTGTTAAACATGCTGCGGGTGTACATCAGCTCGAAATGCAGGGCAGCACTCTTCAGCTTCAGCTGATCCATCGACAGCGGATGTTCGTTTTCCACGATGGTGCAGATATGACCCTGCGGGGCAATAAGCTTTGCCATGGTTTCCCAGTGACCGTCGGTATCATTCAGGCAGAAGATATAATCGACCTGTTTAATGCCCTGTTTTTCCAGCTCTCCAATCATATCTTTGTAGTTGATCACCAGATCGGCGCCGCGATCGCGGCACCACTGCGCGGAATCTTCACGCGAAGCGGTGGCAATGATCTTCACCTTGCTGCGCAGTTTTGCCAGCGGGATCGCCAGCGATCCGACGCCGCCTGCGCCGCCCACGATCAGCAGCGTCTGATCTTCCGTTGCTGACTCAAGGTTCAGTCGCTCAAACAGTCCTTCCCAGGCGGTCAGGGCCGTCAGCGGGATCGCGGCCGACTGCGCCCAGTCCAGGCTCTCTGGCTTGTGACCGGTGATGCGTGAGTCAACCAGCTGCTCGGTGCTGTTACTGCCAGGACGGGTCAGGTCACCCGCATAAAAAACTTTATCGCCTGGCTTAAAGTTGCTGACTTTGCTGCCCACTTCCAGCACCACACCGCTGGCATCCCAGCCGAGGATGCGTGGCTGCTCTAATCCGTTCTTCTTCGCCCCTTTGTGAACCTTGGTATCGACCGGGTTGACCGACGCGGCTTTGACTTCGACCCGCAGGTCATACTCCCCTGGCGCTGGGGTGTCAGGGAAAATTTCAGTGAAGTTTTCAGGACTTTCCGGATTAATTGCGATAGCGCGAATAGACATACATTTTTCCTGTTTAGTCAGGCTGGAAGCCTGGATCTGGTAGTTGCCATTCTGGCCCTGAAGAGTGCTCACACTCCGCAGGAGTCTGTGCCACGCTGTCCGTGGCAGACTGGCTGATGATTCGGAACAGGCTTTAAGTGTAGAACCTGATTTTAGCGGTGATAAGATGGACAATCTTTCATAGAGTGTTCGTCTGAGGTGAACAATGGCATTTCGTCAGTGGCAGGATATGGCACTGTTTGCGCTGGTGGCGGAGTGCGGCAGCTTTACCGGCGCGGCAGAACGCGCAGGGCTGCCAAAATCGAGTGTCAGTCAGCGCATCAGCCAGCTGGAGCAGCGGCTGGGGATTCGTCTGCTGAACCGCACCACCCGCCAGCTCAATCTGACCTTTGCCGGTGAGCGCTATCTGCTGCATTGCCAGGAGATGATGCAGGCCAGTGAACGCGCCGATCAGGCGATCGCCAGTCTGCGCGAAAACCCCAGCGGGCGTCTGCGCATCACCAGCCCGGCGGGGATTGGTGCCACGCTGCTGGCGCGCTGTAACGCGGCGTTTTTACGTCTCTATCCCGATGTGACGCTGGATGTCTCGATCTCCGATGAGATGCGTGATCTGGTGCAGGAGGGCTTTGATGTAGCGCTGCGCACCGGTCAGCCGCAGGAGTCCTCGCTGATTGGCCGCCGGATAGGCAACTGCCCGCGACTGCTGGTCGCTTCACAGCGCTATCTTGATCAGCATCCGCCGCTGGTTCATCCACAGCAGTTGTCGGCCCACCGCTGTATAGCGCATCGCGCCTGGAATGAATGGGTGTTGCAGCGCGATGACGAGTTCTACCGCTGGCTGCTGCCGCCAGGCCATCTCACGGATAATTTACTCTATGCGCGCGAATCTGCGCTGGGCGATGCGGGCATTACGCTGCTGCCGCACTTTCTGACCGACGGGGCGATGGCGGATCCCCGGCTGGTGCCGGTATTGCCGGAATGGGAAATCGAGGGGAATGAGCTCTGGCTGGTCTATCCGGGCCGTAAACTGAATTCACCTGCGCTGGCGCGGTTTATTGAGTTCGCGCTGCAGTCACCGGTGTTCAGGGAGTTTTATCGCTGACCGGTACAATGTGGCGCAGGAAGAGTGCCGCCATTTTTTCCGGGCCACTCTGGTAACCCGCGATATTTGCCGCTAACCAGTCGCTGGGGCTCACGCCTTCCCAGTTCACCTGATAGCCTGCGTGAAGAATGATATGTTCGAACAGAATGCGTAATGCCCGACCGTTTCCTTCCCGAAAGGGATGCAGGATATTGAACTCGCAGTAATACCAGGCAACCTGATGACAAAAAGCTTCATGGTCAGCCTGCTCAAGCCATCTTTCACATGCCAGTTTTGCACATAATTTCTCCGCTTCACGCAGAATAAAAGCGGGCTGGCAAAAGCGGGTCTCTCCTTTGCTGATAGAGATATCGCGTATCTGCCCCGCCCAGCTATAAAGCTCGTTAAACAGGCAGTAATGAATGTGACACAGTGACTGAAGGGTAAAAGGAGGATGAGAGAGCTTAATGGTGTGAATGGTCAGCGCGGTCACATCACGCTCAGCCTGATCCAGCAGGGTTTGTTCGCGAATATCATAGCGATTGATCAGCACATCGGAATCGGGATAACAGTAGTGATCTCGCCAGACAAGATAACGATTCACGTTGGCTTCCTGCTACTGCTTATAGCGGCGTCGAACCTGTTCCAGGGTCGATAATTCAGCATCTGCTGAAATACGTATCCCCTCCAGCAGGGAACTTGCGGCAAAGTTTGCGACTTTAGTGGCTTCATAAATCGCTTCAGCTTTTTTAGCCACTGGCCGCTCAGCTTTTTTCTTCATTGCATTCAGCCCTTAAAACGTCACTGGTGAAGCAGGAGGAGGCCTGAGCCTCCCCCTGACATCGTTACTTCGTCATACGCTTGTACTTGATGCGCTTCGGCTCCAGCGCTTCGGCGCCGAGGGTACGCTTCTTGTACTCTTCATATTCGGTAAAGTTACCTTCGAAGAATTCGATGTTGCCCTCATCCTGATAATCCAGGATGTGCGTGGCGATACGGTCCAGGAACCAGCGGTCATGCGAGATCACCATGGCACAACCCGGGAACTCCAGCAGGGCGTTTTCCAGCGCGCGCAGGGTTTCAATGTCCAGGTCGTTGGTTGGTTCATCGAGCAGCAGCATGTTGCCGCCAACCTGCAGCAGCTTCGCGAGGTGCAGACGACCACGCTCACCACCCGACAGTTCGCCTACGCGTTTGCCCTGATCGACGCCTTTAAAGTTAAAGCGGCCGACATAGGCGCGGCTTGGCATCTCGGTGTTACCGATGCGCATGATGTCCTGACCGCCGGAAACCTCTTCCCACACGGTTTTGGCGTTATCCATGCTGTCGCGGAACTGATCCACAGAGGCCAGCTTGACGGTTTCACCCAGTACAATCTCACCGGAATCAGGTTGTTCCTGACCAGACATCATGCGGAACAGCGTTGATTTACCCGCGCCGTTCGGACCGATAATCCCGACAATCGCACCTTTCGGTACCGAGAACGAGAGATCGTCAATCAGCACACGGTCGCCATAAGACTTACGCAGATTGCTGACTTCCAGCACTTTGTCACCCAGACGGGCACCTGGCGGAATGAACAGTTCGTTGGTTTCGTTACGCTTCTGGTAGTCGGTGTTGTTCAGCTCTTCAAAGCGTGCCAGACGGGCTTTGCCTTTAGACTGCTGGCCTTTTGGCCCTTTGCGCACCCACTCCAGCTCTTTCTCAATCGACTTGCGACGAGCGGCTTCAGAGGAGGCTTCCTGCGCCAGACGCGCATCTTTCTGCTCCAGCCAGGAGGAGTAGTTACCTTCCCACGGAATCCCTTCACCGCGGTCAAGTTCCAGAATCCAGCCTGCAACGTTATCCAGGAAGTAACGGTCATGCGTAATCGCGACGACGGTGCCTTCGAAGTCGTGCAGGAAGCGCTCCAGCCAGGCGACAGATTCGGCGTCCAGGTGGTTCGTTGGTTCGTCCAGCAGCAGCATGTCTGGTTTTTCCAGCAGCAGGCGGCAGAGGGCGACGCGACGACGTTCACCACCGGAAAGGGTGGCAATTTTCGCGTCCCAGTCAGGCAGGCGCAGCGCATCGGCAGCACGTTCCAGCTGGGTATTCAGGTTGTGACCATCGTGAGCCTGGATGATCTCTTCCAGACGGCCCTGTTCCGCGGCCAGTTTGTCGAAGTCTGCATCTTCTTCAGCATAGAGCGCATAGACTTCGTCGAGACGCTTCAGTGCGCCAACGACTTCTGACAGCGCTTCTTCTACCGACTCACGCACGGTGTGTTCAAGGTTAAGCTGCGGTTCCTGCGGCAGGTAGCCAATCTTGAGGCCTGGCTGCGGACGCGCTTCCCCTTCGATATCTTTATCGATGCCAGCCATGATGCGCAGCAGGGTAGATTTACCCGCGCCGTTCAGGCCGAGTACGCCAATTTTTGCGCCAGGGAAGAAGCTGAGCGAGATGTTTTTCAGGATATGTCGCTTCGGCGGAACCACTTTGCCGACGCGATGCATGCTATAGACGAATTGAGCCACGTTGGTTTGAGCCTCTGGGTCTGTTGGTCGTTTGAATGATGTCGAAGTTTAGCCTTTTTCACCGTTTAATCCCAGCCGGGGGGCGGCGAATATTAGCGTGGCGGAGCCGATGCCGGGCGATCCAGGCATAACTGACTGATTTCCACACTCAATCGCTGACAGAGTCAGGAGAGGATGTCAGAAAGAGGCGTCAGGGCAGGCGCAGCGGGATCGCCTGCTGGGCCAGCCAGTTTTGCAACGCCTGATCGGGCGCGCTGTCACTCACCAGCAGATCAAAGCGCTGCAGCTCGGCGATGCGGGCAGGCAGCACCTTGCCATATTTACTGCTGTCAGCCACCAGCACCGACTTTCGGGCGCGCAGCATGGCGTGATGTTTCATCATCAGCTCATTGGTGTTGTAGCAGGTTGCACCCTGATCTTTATCGATGCCCGCCGCAGAGATAAAGGCCAGCGTCGGGCAGAGATCGTCAAGGATGGTATGCACGCCAATCGGCGTAAACAGCGCGTTGTCGGCATGAAATTCACCGCCGCTGAGAATCACGTTACAGGCCGGTTTCTCTTTCAGGGTCAGAAAGGTATTCATGGCGCAGCAGATGGCGGTAAACGACAGGGTGTCGGGAATCGCATCTACGATGTAGGGCAGGGTAGTGCCGCAGTCAAAAAAGACCGTGTCGTTCTCATTGATCAGGCTGGCGGCCGCCTGTGCCAGTCGCTGCTTTCTGGCGGCATTCTGGCCATGCTGATCGCTGACAAAATAGTGGCTGGCATGACTTTTCGGATCGCTGACGATATAGCCGCCCAGCAGGACCACGCTGGAGCCCGGCTCGGTTAAATCGCGGCGAACCGTCATCTCTGAGACGCCGAGCAGCTGGGCCGCATCTTTCAGATGCAGTTTGTCGGTGCGTTTCAGCGCCTGCGTCAGCTTGTGAATGCGTTCGTCGCGCCGGGTTTCCATGGTCATCTCTCTGTTCCCTATCCTGCAGTGCGGAGGAAAGACGCCGGGATCGACGTCAATACGCTACAAACCTCACAGATTTGAATGAGTTGCGTCTCATCCGCCAGGCTGGCAGTCAATCTTACCCGCATTCCGTGAGGGCCGCAAACCTCCGCCGTGCTGTCAGCGCGTGGTGATATCGGCACGTCACCACAGGCGGTTGTGGCTTTCATACAGCGCGTTCAGTGATGTTAGCTTGTTATAATAATAACACTGAAAATCCCCTTTTATGGCGTAATTTGCCTATTATCACCGCCTCAGGATGTGGTTTTTGTCACATATTTAACCTTTAAGAATTGTTATTGTTACTTTAATAACATTTTAAGTTTAAAAAACATCCGGGAGAAAAGGTCATGACAATTGCGGTCATCGGCTCAAACATGGTCGATCTGATTACCTATACCAACAGCCTGCCGAAAGCGGGCGAAACCCTTGAAGCGCCCGACTTTGCCATTGGCTGCGGCGGTAAAGGGGCCAACCAGGCGGTCGCGGCGGCAAAAATGGGCGGCAACGTGATGATGGTCAGCAAGGTCGGTGACGATCTCTTTGCTCCGAACACCGTTGCAAATCTTCAACAACAGGGCGTGGACACGCGCTTCGTCACCACCGCACCGGGCACCTCCAGCGGCGTGGCACCAATTTTTGTCGATGACCAGTCGCAGAACCGCATTCTGATTATCAAGGGTGCTAACCAGCAGCTGAAACCGGCCGATATCGACGACGCGGCAGAGGCGCTGAAAGCCTGCCAGCTGATCATCCTGCAGCTGGAGATCCCACTGGAGACGGTCTATTACGCCATCGATTTTGCCCGCCAGCATCAGATCAACGTGATCCTTAATCCGGCTCCGGCCGTCGCCACGCTTGATATTGATTACGCCTGCAAATGCGACTTCTTTATGCCCAATGAAACCGAGCTGGAGATCCTCACCGGTCTGCCGGTCAGCAGCGATGAAGAGGTGATCCTCGCCGGACAGTCGCTGCTGAAGCGCGGCCTTAAAAATCTGATCATCACCCTGGGCAGCCGGGGATCGGTCTGGATGAGCGGCGACGAGATCCATCGCGTGGATGCCACACCGGTTCAGGCGGTAGACACCAGCGGCGCGGGCGATGCCTTTATCGGCTGCTTTGCGTATCTGCTGGTGGAAACCGGCGATGTGGCCGCCGCCATGACCCAGGCGTCTGCCTATGCCGCCTGCAGCGTCACCGGGCGCGGCACCCAGCGCGCCTATCCCGACGCAGAGAGTTTCCAGCGCTTTCTCAACCGTAACTGAGGGTCTGCCATGCAACAGAAAATTGTTCAGCAATCTGATGGCTATCTGAATAAAACGCCGCTGTTCCAGTTCATTCTGCTGTCGTGCCTCTTTCCGCTCTGGGGCTGTGCGGCGAGTCTTAACGATATCCTGATCACCCAGTTTAAAAGCGTATTTGCCCTGAGCGACTTTGCCAGTGCGCTGGTGCAGAGTGCCTTTTATGGCGGCTATTTTCTGATTGCGATCCCCGCGTCGCTGGTGATCCGCAAGACCAGTTACAAGATGGCGATCATGATCGGCCTGGCGCTCTACATCGCCGGCTGTATCGCCTTCTATCCCGCCTCGCACATGGCGACTTACACCATGTTCCTGGCGGCGATATTTGCCATCGCCATCGGCCTGAGTTTCCTGGAAACCGCCGCCAACACCTACAGCTCGATGATTGGCCATCGTGATCACGCCACGCTGCGCCTCAACGTCAGCCAGACCTTCTATCCGATCGGTGCGCTGATGGGGATTGTGCTGGGCAAATATCTGGTGTTCCAGGACGGCGACAGCCTGGAGAGTCAGATGGCGACCATGACGGCAGAGCAGGCGCATGCGTTCCGCCTGACGATGCTGGAACACACGCTGGAGCCCTACAAATATCTGGTGATGGTGATGGTGCTGGTGGTGGTGATGCTGCTGTTTATGTTCACCCGCTATCCGCGCTGTAAACCCGAAAGCAGCGAGAGATCGCGCCCTTCGCTGGGCGAGACTTTCCGCTATCTGGCTGGCAACCGACACTTTAAACGCGGAATTGTGACCCAGTTCCTCTATGTCGGCATGCAGGTGGCCGTCTGGTCGTTTACCATTCGTCTGGCGCTGACGCTGGGGGCGACTAATGAACGTTACGCCTCAAACTTTATGATCTACAGCTTCATCTGCTTCTTTATCGGCAAGTTCGTGGCGAACTTCCTGATGACCCGTTTCCGCGCAGAGAAGGTGCTGATTGCCTATTCGGTGCTGGGCGTGCTGACGCTGGCTTATGTGATGCTGGTGCCGAACTTTACCGCCGTCTACGCCGCCGTCTTTGTCAGCGTGCTGTTTGGTCCCTGCTGGGCGACGATCTACGCGGGAACGCTGGCGACGGTCGATAACAAATACACCGAAGTCGCGGGCGCGTTTATCGTGATGGCGATTGTCGGTGCGGCCTTTGTCCCGGCGCTGCAGGGCCTGGTTTCGGACTCACTGGGTTCTATGCAGCTGGCATTTGGCGTCTCGCTGCTCTGTTTCGCCTGGGTCGGATTCTACTTCTATGGCGAACTGCGCCATAAAAAACAGCCGGTTGCGACCGGTCGTCTGGCGGAGGAGTTACCATGAAAACCCGTTTACCCTTAGCGCGTGAACAGTTTCACACCACACCCTGGGTGCTTTTAGAGAGCGATGATTTCCGGGTTGAGCTGTTTCGCTATCCGGCGGGCATTGAGGCGGTGCGCATTCATAACCTACGCGGCAGCGTGACCGTGCTGCCGTTTCTCGGGCAGATGATCTGGGACGCAGAGTTCGACGATCATAACCTGACCATGGGCCACAGTTTTAAGCAGCCGCTGCCCGCAAATTCGATCATCGACACCTATGGCTGTTTTGCGTTTCATTCGGGACTGCTGGCCAACGGCTGTCCCGCACCAGAGGACGATCATCCGCTGCACGGTGAGATGGCCTGCGCCCGCATGGACAGCGCCTGGCTGGTGCTGGAGGATCAGACGCTGTCGCTGGAAGGGGAGTGTGAATATGTCAAAGGCTTCGGCCATCACTACCTGGCCGCACCCGCCGTCCGCATTCCGGCCGATCAGCCCCGGCTGACGATTGAAATGACCGTCACTAATCTGGCTGGCGCGCCGATGCCGCTGCAGTATATGTGTCACCTTAACAGCGCGTGGATCGATCAGGGCCGCTTCCGGCAGTCGATCCCCGAACAGGCATTCCAGCTGCGTCGCTCGATCCCGGCGCATCTGCGACCGACGCCCGCCTGGGGGGATTACACCGATCGGCTGGCGCGCGATCCGCAGGCGTTACAGCAGCTCGATCAGCCGCAACTCTGCGATCCGGAGATCGTCTTCTTCGCGGACGATCTGCCGCAGTATGGCGATGAGGTGCAGTTTGAGTTGCATGCGCCGCAGGGCTATGCGCTGATGACGCGCTTCTCTACCGCACAGTTCCCGCACGCCACTCGCTGGCTGCTGCACAACCACGATCAGCAGGTGGCGGCCTATATTCTGCCCGCCACCTGCCGGCCAGAGGGCTTTCTTGCCGCGCAGCAGGCTGGCACGCTGATCACCCTGGCGCACGGTGAACAGCGCCACTTTTCTGTCGAGACCGGCTTACTCTGAGCCGGGTTTAAATTGCCACCAGGCCGCGCACACCCTCTGCTTCCATGGTATCGCCGCGGCCACGCTGCACAATTTCTCCGCGCGACATCACCAGATAGCTGTCCGCCAGCTCCGCCGCGAAGTCATAAAACTGCTCCACCAGCAGGATCGCCATATCTCCCCGTTGCGCCAGCTGGCGGATCACCGCGCCGATCTCTTTGATCACCGAAGGCTGGATCCCTTCGGTCGGCTCATCAAGGATCAACAGCTGGGGCCGACAGGCCAGCGCCCGGCCAATCGCCAGCTGCTGCTGCTGACCGCCAGAGAGGTCGCCGCCCCGGCGTGACTTCATCGCCAGCAGCACCGGAAAGAGCTGGTAGATCTCTTCCGGCACTTCACGCGCCTGCGCAGCCGGAAAGCGTGACAGCCCCATCAGCAGATTCTCTTCCACCGTCAGACGCGGAAAGATTTCCCGCCCCTGGGGCACCCAGGCGATGCCAGCCTGCACCCGCTGGTGCGGCTTGCGGCCATTCATGCGCTGCTGCTGCCAGTGTATCTCGCCCGACTTCGCCGGGATCAGCCCCATCAGGCATTTCAGCAGCGTGGTCTTCCCCACGCCATTGCGCCCCAGCAGACAGGTAATTTCGCCAATCTTTACCTCAAAAGACAGGCCGCGCAGAATATGACTGCCGCCATAATATTGATTCAGTTCAGTAACCTGTAACATTTCAGCGCCCCAGATAAACGTCGATAACCTGCTCGTTGGCCTGCACGTCGCGCAGCGAACCCTCGGCCAGCACCTGACCCTGATGCAGCACTGTCACGTGGTCGGCAATGGTTTCGACAAAGCCCATGTCATGCTCCACCACCATCAGCGAATGCTTGCCCGCCAGGCTGCGGAACAGCTCGGCGGTGTAGTCCGTTTCGGCATCGGTCATGCCCGCGGCCGGTTCATCCAGCAGCAGCAGATGCGGCTCCTGCACCAGCAGCATGCCGATCTCCAGAAACTGCTTCTGGCCATGCGACAGCAGGCCTGCGCGACGCTGGCGTTCGCCGCCCAGCCGCAGCAGTTTCAGCACCTCATCAATGCGGTCACGCTGTTCGCCGCTGAGGCGGGCGCGCAGGCTGGCCCAGACCGATTTATCGGCTTTAAGCGCGATCTCCAGATTTTCGAACACGGTTAACGCCTCAAACACCGTGGGCTTCTGGAACTTGCGGCCGATCCCGGCGCGGGCGATCTCCACCGGCGAGAGACGGGTCAGATCGCTGTCCTGGTCGTAGATCACCCGGCCGGCATCGGGCCGGGTTTTGCCGGTGATCACATCCATCAGCGTGGTTTTGCCCGCACCGTTGGGGCCGATCACGCAGCGCAGTTCCCCGACGCCGATCTGCAGCGAAAGATCGGTCAGCGCCCGGAAGCCTTCAAACGACACGCTGATCTTCTCCAGTTGCAGCACCGGATCGCGCTGCACCCGATGGCGATCCGCCAGTTGAGTTTGGGTAAACAGGGCATCACTCATTTTTTCCTCCGGCGCAGCAGGCCAATCACGCCGTGCGGCAGAAACAGCGTGACCAGGATAAACATCAGCCCCAGGAAAAAGAGCCAGTATTCGGGAAAGGCGACGGTGAAGAAGCTGCGTGCGCCGTTAACAATCGCCGCGCCCAGCAGCGGGCCTATCAGCGTGCCACGTCCGCCCAGCGCCACCCAGATTGCCGCTTCAATCGAGTTGGCCGGTGACATCTCACCCGGATTGATAATGCCGACCTGCGGCACATAGAGCGCCCCGGCCAGGCCGCACAGCACGGCGGAGAGCGTCCAGACAAACAGCTTGAAACCGCGCGGGTCGTAACCACAGAACATCAGGCGGTTCTCCGCATCCCGCACCGCAGTCAGCACCCGGCCAAATTTGCTGCGCGCCAGGGCGAAGCCGATCGCCAGGCTCAGCAGCAGCAGCAGCACCGTGGCGATAAACAGCCCGATACGGGTGGGGGTTGCCGTCACCGAAAAGCCGAGCAGGGTGGTAAAGCCGGTAAAGCCATTGTTGCCGCCAAAACCGGTTTCGTTGCGGAAGAACAGCAGCATCCCGGCGTAGGTCAGCGCCTGGGTCATGATGGAGAAGTAGACGCCTTTAATCTTCGAGCGAAAGGCGAAGAAGCCAAAAATCAGCGCCAGCAGGCCCGGCACCAGCATGCTCAGGCAGAGCGCCCAGGCGAAATAGTCGGTGCCGGTCCAGAACCAGGGCAGTTCCCGCCAGGAGAGAAAGGACATAAAGGCGGGTAAACCCTCGCCTGCGGCCTGGCGCATCAGATACATGCCCATGGCATATCCACCCAGGGCGAAAAAGAGGCCGTGGCCCAGCGACAGCAGTCCGGCGTAGCCCCACACCAGATCCAGCGCCACCGCGACCACCGCGTAGCAGAGGATTTTGCCGACCAGCGTCAGGGTATAGGTGGAGATCGCCAGCGGATGCGTGGCGGGCAGCAGCGCCAGAAACGGCATCACCAGGAGCGCTACGGTAATCGCCAGGCCGATGCTGATGGTCAGGCGCGGCGCGGTGCGCGCCACGCGAAGCGTGATGGGTTGCGTCATCAGTCAGTCACCCTTCCTTTTACCGCAAACAGCCCCTGCGGACGTTTCTGAATAAACAGCACGATAATCACCAGAATCAGGATCTTGCCCAGCACGGCGCCAATCTGCGGCTCCAGCACTTTGTTGAGAATGCCCAGGCTGAACGCGGCAACCACGGTGCCCGCCAGCTGACCGACGCCACCCAGTACTACTACCAGGAACGAGTCGATAATGTAGCCCTGGCCCAGCTCCGGCCCGACGTTACCGAGCTGCGACAGCGCCACGCCACCCAGCCCGGCAATCCCCGAGCCAAGGCCAAACGCCAGCATATCGACGCGGCCGGTCGGCACGCCGCAGCAATCCGCCATGGCGCGGTTCTGGGTCACGGCGCGCACGTTCATGCCAAGGCGGGTCCGGTTCAGCAGCAGCCAGGTGAGCGCCAGCACAAACACCACAAACAGGATCACCGCGATGCGGTTCCACGGCAGCACCAGATTGGGCAGCAGCTGCAAGCCACCCGAAAGCCACGCCGGATTCGCCACCTCCAGGTTTTGCGCCCCGAACAGCACCCGCACCAGCTGGATCAGCATCAGGCTGATCCCCCAGGTGGCGAGCAGCGTCTCCAGCGGACGGCCATAGAGATGGCGGATCACCGTGCGTTCCAGCGCCATGCCGATGGCGGCGGTGACCAGAAAGGCGACCGGCAGCGCCAGCAGCGGATACCAGGCTAAATAGTGCGGCGCAAACTGCTGAAACAGGCTCTGTACCCACCAGGTGGCGTAAGCACCGAGCATCAGCATTTCACCGTGCGCCATGTTGATCACCCCGAGCAGGCCATAGGTGATCGCCAGACCCAGCGCGGCCAGCAGCAGGATGGAACCCAGCGACAGGCCGCTGAAGGCCTGCCCCAGCAGATCGCCCCACATCAGCCGTTTCTGAATCTGTTGCAGACTTTCCGCCGCGGCGGCCCGTACCGTGGCGTCCGGCTCATTCGCGGGCTGGGTCAGGCGTTGCAGGCTGGCTTGCGTATTGGGATCGCTGGACTCACCCAGCAGTTTCACCGCCCGCAGGCGCACCATCGGCTCGCCATCCGCCAGTTGCAGATTCGCCAGCGCCAGTGCCAGTGCGGCATGAACCCGGCTGTCCTGCTCGGCGGCAAAACGCTGCTCCAGCAGCGGCAGCTGGTCGGCAACGCCCTCACTTTGCAGCTGCTGCGCTGCACGCAGACGCAGGGCCGTATCAGTGCTGACAAGCTGGTGGGCGGCCAGCGCGTTGTTAACCAGCACGCGCAGGCGATTGTTCATAAACAGCTTTTTCAGGTTGCCCGTGGGCTGCGCCACCGCATCCAGCGGCTGCAGCGTGGATCCCTGCTGGCTGAACGGCTGTTTATTCTGGTCGATGACCACCGTTTCGGCATGCAGCGCTTCCAGCAGCGGCAGACGATGGCTGTCCGGTGCGGCGGCCCACTGCTGCAGCAGCGTGGCCTGCTGACTGCGGCTGGCGGCGGCAAAGTCAGCCGCCGGTCCGGCACTGGCCAACAGCGGCATCAGCAGCAGCAGGCTGAAAAAGCAGCGACATAGATTCATAAAAGGAGCCTCGTCAGGGGAGGGCAGCACGGCGGGGTGCCGTGCTGCCGCTTCACAGCGGGTGACGCTGCGTATCTATCAGCAACCCGCGATTACTGCGCGGTCTTCACCGGGTGATCGGGTTTTTTGTCGTTACCGGCAATGTACGGGCTCCACGGCTGCGCACGTACCGGCTGATCGGTCTGCCACACCACGCTGAACTGGCCGTTCTCTTCCACTTCGCCAATCATGACCGGCTTATGCAGATGATGGTTGGTCTGATCCATGGTCAGGGTAAAGCCATCCGGCGCTTTAAAGGTCTGACCGGCCATCGCCGCCCGCACTTTGTCCACATCCGTGGTGCCCGCTTTTTCCACCGCCTGCGCCCACATATGAATGCCAACATAGGTCGCTTCCATCGGGTCGTTGGTGACGACGGTGGCGGCGTTCGGCAGGTTATGTGCTTTGGCATATGCGCGGTAGTCGGCGACAAACTTCGCGTTGGTCGGATTATCGATAGACTCGAAATAGTTCCAGGCGGCTAACTGCCCCACCAGCGGTTTGGTGTCGATGCCGCGCAGCTCCTCTTCGCCCACCGAGAAGGCGACCACCGGAATGTCAGTGGCTTTAATCCCCTGGTTCGCCAGCTCTTTATAGAACGGCACGTTGGAGTCGCCGTTGATCGTGGAAACCACTGCCGTTTTGCCGCCAGCCGCAAACTTTTTGATGTTGGAGACAATGGTCTGGTAGTCGCTGTAACCAAACGGCGTGTAGACCTCTTCGATATCTTTATCCGCCACGCCTTTGCTGTGCAGGAAGGCGCGCAGGATCTTGTTGGTAGTACGCGGATAGACATAGTCGGTACCAAGCAGGAAGAAGCGTTTCGCGCTGCCGCCATCTTCGCTCATCAGGTACTCCACCGCCGGAATCGCCTGCTGGTTAGGCGCAGCGCCGGTGTAGAAGACGTTGGGTGACATCTCTTCCCCTTCATACTGCACCGGATAGAACAGCAGGCCGTTCAGCTCTTCAAACACCGGCAGCACCGATTTGCGCGACACCGAGGTCCAGCAGCCAAACACCACCGCCGCCTTATCCTGAGTCAGCAGCTGCCGTGCCTTCTCGGCAAACAGCGGCCAGTTAGAGGCGGGATCGACCACCACCGGCTCCAGCTTTTTCCCCAGCACGCCCCCTTTGGCGTTGATCTCATCGATGGTCATCAGCGCCACATCCTTCAGCGGCGTTTCCGAAATCGCCATGGTGCCGGAGAGCGAATGCATGATCCCCACTTTGATGGTGTCAGCCGCCTGCACACTCCAGGCGAACCCCATGCTGACAACGGTGGCGGAGAGGGCGAAAGCCTTGATCAACGAACGTCTTTTCATCATCTGAAACCCCTGAGTAGTTGTTGTGTTATTCGGTGAGCTGGAGCCGGGCCTGCTGAAGACGGTGCAGCGTGATCTTTCTGACCTCCGCCTTACTCACGGCGATGTGATCGGTCAGGATGCGTTGCGCCCCGGCGGTCTGCTGCTGAAAAATTGCCTGTAAAATCTGTGCATGTTCCTGATAAGTGGCACAGATGCGATCGTCACGAGTGAAGTCGAGCCGGCGGATAATGCGGATCTTCTCGGTGAGTTCGGCGTGAATGCGTGCCATCTCCGGGTTACCCGCTGCCGCCACCAGCGTCATGTGAAACGCTTCGTCATGCTGCGACACCACCAGGCCCTCTGTAAGCGCCTCCGCCTCGCACCAGAACTGGTTCAGTTCGTTTAACAGCGCGGCACACTGCGGCGCGGGCAGGGCGCAGAGGCGTTTGACCGCCTCGCACTCCAGCACGGTGCGCAGGTCATACAGCGATTCGAACCAGGCGAAATCGAAGTTCTTAATCTGCCAGCCGCTGCGAAACCAGACGTCGACAAAGCCTTCGCGTTCCAGCCGGAACAGCGCCTGACGGACCGGGGTGCGGCTGACCGCCATCCGTCCGGCGATTTCGCTTTCGCTGAAGCGATCGCCGGGCATCAGGCGAAAGGCGAAGATATCGGCCTTCAGCGCCTGATAAACCCGTTCCGCCAGCGCTTCCGGGCGGGCTTTAGGGGAGTGGGGTTGCGTTGTCATTACCGCTCCTTATTCCAGCCACAGCAGGTTATCGCCAGGACTGACCGGACGGCCCGCCTGGCAGGCAATCCGCGTCACACGACCGGCCTGCGGGGCGATAATCGCCAGCTCCATCTTCATCGCCTCCACGATAATCAGCGTCTGCCCGGCGCTGACCTCGTCGCCCGGCTGCACCAGCACTTTCCAGATGTTGCCATTGAGATCCGCCTGCACCGGTAGCCCGTTCTCCTCCTCTTCGCTGACGCTGGTGAGCGTTTCATCCTCCGGCGACGCGTTCTGCTCCTCCTGCGCCCATAGCTGCACTTCCTGTTCAAAAGCGGCGGCCTGGCGCTGGCGGAACGCTGCAATTTCAGCGGCGTGGTCGGCGAGGAACTGCTGGTGGGCGTCAAAATCAAACTGTGTCTCTTCAATACGCAGGCTGGCGCGGCCTTCGCGGAAATCTTCGCGCAGCTGGGTCAGTTCGGTTTCACTCACCGGATAGAAGCGCACCTGATCGAAGAAGCGCAGCAGCCACGGCGCATCGGTAGCGAACTGCGGATTTTTCAGGAAGGTATTCCAGATGGGCAGCGTGCGGCCCACCAGCTGATAGCCGCCGGGCGAATCCATGCCGTAGATGCACATGTACATGCCGCCGATCCCTACGGTGCCTTCGGCGGTGAAAGTGCGCGCCGGACTGTATTTGGAACTCAGCAGGCGATGGCGTGGATCGATCGGAACGGCACAGGGCGCGCCAAGGTAGACGTCGCCCAGCCCCAATACCAGATAGCTGGCGTCGAACAGGGTGTCGCGCACCTCATCGCGGCTGCTTAAGCCATTAATCCGCTGGATAAAGTCCACGTTGTTGGGCAGCCAGGGGGCGCTGGCGCGCACCGTCTCCTGATAGCGGCTGACGGCGCCCAGCGTGGCGCTGTCTTCAAATGCCATCGGCATCCACACCACGCGGGAGGGCACTTTCAGCGTGCTGACGTCGCCCAGCGTCGCTTCCAGCGCCAGCAGCAGCGACATCAGCCCGGACTGGTGAATGATGCGGCTGTCGTAGCGCACCTGCAGCGAACGCACGCCAGGCGACAGCTCTTCTACGCCAGGCTCCGCCTGCGCCGTCAGCGCATTCATCAGCAGATGGACACGCAGACGCAGCGCCAGATCCAGTACATTGTCGCCATACTCAATCAGCACATATTTGTCGCCCGCCTGGCGATAGACCACTTTCGGCGTGCTGGCGGTGGCCTCCAGAGCGGCCAGAATCGTGGCGGAGCCGTGGGCAGTTTCGGCCAGTGACGGCACGGCAAACGTGGGCGGATGCTCAGGCCGCAATGTCTCAATCAGATGCATCTGCGCTTTTTCCCGCGCCAGCGCATCGTCTGCGGTGATGGGGTGGAAGCGGATGGTGTCGCCAGGTTTAACCTGGCCCACTTTCCACAGCTCGGCTTTGGCAATGGTCACCGGACAGACAAAGCCGCCGAGGCTCGGGCCGTCGTGCGTCAGGATCACCGGGAAGTCGCCGGTGAAATTGACCGCGCCAATGGCATATTCACAGTCGTGAACGTTGGAGGGATGCAGGCCCGCTTCGCCGCCGTTGGCGCGGGTCCAGGTCGGTTTCGGGCCGACCAGCCGCACGCCGAGGCGGTTGGAGTTGTAGTGCACCTGCCAGTCACTGGCGAAGAACGCATCGATGGCGGCCTGGGTGAAGAAGTCCGGTGCGCCGTGCGGGCCGTAGAGCACGCCGATGCGCCACTCGCTGCCGTAGTGCGGAATCAGCGCCGCATCGAGCGGCTGCGGATCGCTGACCGGGGCAGGCGTGGTGCAGGCTGCCCGCTCAGGCTGGGAGATCGCCAGCATATCGGCAACCCGGAGGGTGCGTCCGGCGTGACCGCCAAACTGGCCCAGCGAAAAGGTGCTGCGGCTGCCCAGATACGCCGGCACGTCGAAGCCGTTACGCACGGCCAGATAGCTGCGGCAGCCCGTCCGGGCGCGTCCCAGCGCCAGAGTCTCTCCCGCTTTCACCGCCAGCGGCTGCCAGGTGCTGACCGGTTCGCCCTCCAGCGTGGCGTCGCAGTCAGCACCGGTCAGCGCCACGATGGCATCACAGTGGAAACGCAGCGTCGGCCCCTGCAGGGTAAATTCCAGCCCCGCCGCCGCGTCATGATTACCGACGATGCGGTTAGCCAGCCGGAAAGCGAAGTCATCCATCGGGCCGGAAGGCGGCACGCCGATATCCCAGTAGCCGAGGCGGCCAGGATAGTCCTGAACCGAACTGAAGGTACCGGGTTGCAGCACTTCCACCACGGAGGAGGCAGGCACCACGCTGTCGAGGTAGCGCGTCCAGACGTTGCCGCTGCGAAACGCGTCGCTGGCGGTAATCTGGCGCAGATAGTCGAGGTTGGTGGCGATGCCGTGCAGCTGAGTGGCATCCAGCGCATGGCGAAGTTTTTTCAGCGCCGCATCGCGGGTGTCGGCATGCACGATCAGTTTGGCGATCATCGGATCGTAGAAGCTGGAGACCTCGCTGCCGGTTTCGATGCCGCTGTCAATCCGCACGCCGTCAGGGAAAGTTACGCCGGTTAGCAGGCCGGGGCTGGGCTGAAAGTTCTTGAGTGGATCTTCCGCATAGAGCCGCACTTCAATGGCGGCGCCCTGCGGCGCCTGCTGCAGACGTGACCAGTCAACCGCATCGCCCGCCGCCACCTGCAACATGCACTCCACCAGATCGAGTCCGGTGACGCACTCAGTGACCGGATGCTCCACCTGCAGGCGGGTGTTCACTTCCAGAAAGTAAAAGGCCTGCTGGTCGACGTCGTAGATATACTCCACGGTGCCTGCGCTGCGGTAGTTCACCCGCTCGCCGAGCCGCACCGCCGAGGCGAGCAGGGCGTCACGCGTCGCCGGAGACAGACCGGGCGCGGGCGTCTCTTCCACCACCTTCTGATTGCGGCGCTGCAGTGAGCAGTCGCGTTCACCCAGCGCGACCACAGTGCCGTTACCGTCACCAAAAATCTGCACTTCTACGTGGCGGGCGCGATCGATGCAGCACTCCAGAAACACGCCCGCATCACTGAAGAACTGCTCGCCAAGACGGCGTACGCTCTCCCAGGCGCTGGCGAGCGCTCCGGCGTCGGCACAGCGCGTCAGGCCAATGCCGCCGCCGCCCGCCGTGCTTTTCAGCATCACCGGATAGCCGATCTTATCGGCCGCCTGCATCGCCTCCTCCAGCGACGCAAGCAGCGGTGTGCCGGGCGTCATTGGTACACCCGCACTGGCTGCCAGCTCACGGGCACGGTGCTTAAGGCCGAACTCACCAATCTGCTGCGCGGTGGGGCCGACAAAGGCGATCCCCGCCGCTTCACAGGCTTCGGCAAACGGCTGGCTTTCTGAAAGAAAACCGTAGCCCGGCCAGATAGCCTGGGCGCCGCTCTGCTGAGCCGCCGCCAGAATTTTGTCGATGCGCAGATAGCTGTCGCTGGCTTTATCGCCGCCCAGCGCGATAGCGATATCCGCCTGCTTAACGTGCTGCGCGTTGCGGTCAGTATCTGAATAGACCGCGACACTTTTGACGCCAAGGCGCTTCAGCGTCCGAATGGCGCGACAGGCAATTTCGCCGCGGTTGGCAATCAGTACGGTGGTGAACATGATCAGTGACTCCCCTGTGATGCCAGCCAGTTGCGCCAGCCGCCCGTCTCAGTAATCTCCAGCGCGTTGTTCAGCGCCGCGCCTTCGCAGATAAAGCCTTTCACCACCCGCCCATCCGCCAGCGTCAGACTGCCGATGCCCAGCGGTGCGGGAATCTCCGCCACAAACTCACCAAAGCGCGCCAGCGGGATATCCCACAGCTCCACGGTGATAGCGGCGCCCTGTTCGTCACGCATCAGGCCGGGTTTTTTGATCGCGCCCTCCAGCAGGGCAAACAGGCGATAGTGTGGCGCGGTCTTCGTCTCTTCCACCCAGACGGCATGGCGATCGGTGAGCTGAAAATTAAGCGGCATTCCGGTGAGATGCGCGCCCACCACCGCCAGCCGGACATGGTCGGCGGAGGCGGGCAGGCTGGTGCGCCAGGCAGGGCAGGGCTGGCCGGTCGCGCCCAGTGGCAGAGCAAGCTGCTGCTGCCAGCGAATGCCAAACTCAGCCAGCGCCCGATCGTGCCAGGCGGGCGCAATCAGCGTGATGCCTGCCGGGAGATCGTCATTGCGAAACGGTGCGGGCAGCGCCAGCGCGGCGAGGTCGGCAAGGTTGGTAAAGTTGGTATAGGTGCCGAACTGCGAGTTGAAGTGAATCGGCTCCTGCTTCATCTCCTCCAGGGTATGAATCGTGGGCGAGGTCGGCACCACCAGCGCGTCAAACTGTGCCAGCGTCTGCTGAATCTGACGCGTCAGTTCGGCCCGCAGATACTCCGCCTTATAGGCATCGACTGCGCTGTATTTCAGGCCACTGGCGATAATCTCGTGTACCACCGGATCCATCTCCGCCGGGCGATCAAGCATCCCGCCCACCGCCGCCGTGCGTTCGGCGACCCAGGCACCGTAGTAAAGCTGTTCAGCCAGCTTCCTGAACGGGGTGAAGTCGATAGGGTGTAGCGTCACGCCACCCGCCTGCAACGCCTCCAGCGCCTGGTCCCAGGCGGCTTCGGCGGCGGCATCGTCAAAAAACTCCGGGTTCAAAGGTACCGCAAAATGGGGATGGACGGGCAGGCTGGCCGGGGCGGTGCGCGGATTAATGCGCGAATAGGCGTCACCGGCATCATAGCCACCCATGACGCTGGCGACGCTAAAGGCATCTTCTGCCGTCAGCGCAAACACGGAAATCGTGTCGTTGAGGCGGCAGGCGGGCACCACGCCGCGTGCAGAGAACCAGCCCTTGGTCGGCTTCAGTCCGACAATATTGTTAAAGCCCGCCGGAACGCGGCCCGATCCCGCGGTATCGGTGCCCAGTGAAAAGGCGACCAGCCCGCGAGCCAGCACCGACGCGGAGCCGGAGCTGGAGCCGCCACTGACGTAATCGGCATCAAAGGTGTTACTGACCGTGCCAAACGGGGAGCGGGTGCCCACCAGGCCGGTAGCGAACTGATCGAGGTTGGTTTTGCCGATGACTATCGCGCCGGCGGCTTTCAGCCGGGCGACGGCGACCGCATCTTCGCTGGCGGTATAGGTAAAGGCGGGGCAGGCGGCGCTGGTCGGCCAGCCCGCCACATCAATGTTGTCTTTGACGGCGAAGGGAACACCAAACAGCGGCAGCGATCCGGGATCGCGCTGATAGTGCGCCAGCAGTGGCTCAATCTGAGCCGCTAACTGCTCCGGTGTCGCCAGATAGATCCAGGCATTATCGTGCGTGTCGAGAGCCGCCAGGTGGGCGCTCAGCAGTGACGTAATCTGTTGCGGCGCCTGCTGATAACGCTGCTGCCAGGCGTGAAGCGTCAGGCCAAAGGTTGAAGTCATACGAAGAATTCCAGCTGGTATACAAGATGGAATTCAACAGAGCAAAGGCTGTGCCACTTTTTTAACGCAATGATTCAACAGTTTAATGCGTTCAGTGATAAGATTTTCTGATGATAATTTGCACAATTACGGCGCGCACGCTGAACGATGACGGTGCGTTTACCTTTCGTATGCGTAAATTTTGTGAAGAACATGGCAAGAGTCCGGTGGCCTGGTTAGCATGAAGACTGTCTGGCAACTCGCCGGCCCCAGCAACAGAGGAGATTTACGTGGTGAAGTGGCGTAACTGGATGATAGGGATCTGCATGGCCGGCACGGCCAGCAGCGCATGGGCCGATTCGCTTGATCAACAACGGCAACGTTATCAACAAATTAAACAGGCCTGGGACAGCAATCAGATGGCCACCGTGGATCAGCTGTTGCCCACGCTACAGGATTATCCGCTCTATCCTTATCTGCAATATCGCCTGCTGGCACAGGATCTCGATCAGGAGACCACCCTGGCGGTACAGAACTTTATTCGCCAGTATCCAACGTTGCCACCCGCGCGTTCGCTCAGCACCCGCTTTATTAATGTGCTGGCTTACCGACAGGACTGGCAGGGTGTGCTGAACTTCAGTCCGACCGAACCTAAGCCGGTGCAGGCACGCTGTAACTGGTATTACGCCAAATGGGCCACCGGTCAGCAGCAGGCCGCGTTTGACGGCGCGAAGCAAATCTGGCTGCGTGGCACGGCGCTGCCCGCGGACTGCGATAAGCTCTTTTCGGTCTGGCAGGCGTCCGGTCAGATTTCGCCAATTACGATCCTGGAGCGTATCCGGCTGGCGATGAAAGCAGGCAACGACAGCCTGGTGAGCTATCTGGCGAAAACGTTGCCAACTGACTATCAGACCATGTCTGACGCGATACAGGCCCTGCAGCAGGACCCGTTAACGGTCAGCACCTTCGCCAGCGCCGTCGGGCCAACCGACTTTACCCGCCAGGCGACGATTTACGCCTTTACGCGTGTGGCGCGGCAGGACATGGAAAATGCCCGCAGCCTGATTCCGATCCTGGTCCGGGCGCAGAAGATGGGACCGGAGGATGAGCAGGCGCTGAAGGAGATTGTGGTCTGGCGCATGATGGGCAGCGATCTCACCTCTGAGCAGGCACGCTGGCGCGATGCGGTGGTGATGAACAGCGAGTCTACCGCGCTGGTAGAACGCCGGGTACGACTGGCACTCTCTCAGCATGACCGACGCGGCCTTAACACCTGGATCGCCCGTCTGCCGCTGGAAGCCAAAGAGAAAGATGAATGGCAGTACTGGCAGGCCGATCTGCTGTTTGAGAAAGATCGCAAAGAGGAAGCGGAAGAGATCCTGCGCAAACTGATGCAGGCGCGTGGCTTCTATCCAATGGTGGCCGCGCAGCGGCTGGGCGTTGACTACCCGTTGCAGGTGGATGAAGCGCCGAAGCCTGACAGTGCCACGGTGCAGGGACCGGAACTGGCCCGCGTTCGCGAGCTGATGTACTGGGGTCTGGATAACCTGGCGCGCAGCGAGTGGAGCAATCTCATCGGCAGCCGCACGCACACGCAGCAGCAGATGCTGGCGCGCTACGCCAATGAGCAGGACTGGTGGGATCTCAGCGTGCAGGCGACCATCACGGCCAAAATGTGGGACAGCCTGAAAGAGCGTTTCCCGCTGGCGTGGCAGAGCGTCTATGAGCGCAACACCGCGGTGAAGCAGATCCCGCCAAGCTATGCGATGGCGATTTCGCGTCAGGAGAGCGCCTGGAATCCGAAAGCGCGTTCACCGGTCGGCGCCAGCGGTCTGATGCAGATTATGCCTGCCACGGCGGCGCATACCGTGAAGATGTACAACATCCCTGGCTACAGCAACACCAGCCAGCTGCTCGATCCGGAAACCAATATTCAGATCGGCACCCAGTATCTGGAATATGTCTATCAGCAGTTCAATCAGAACCGGATCTTCGCCTCGGCGGCCTACAATGCCGGGCCGGGCCGGGTGCGAAGCTGGCAGAAAACCAGTGCGGGCAATCTTGATGCCGTCGCGTTTATCGAGACCATCCCGTTCTCTGAAACGCGTGGCTATGTGAAGAATGTGCTGGCGTACGACGCCTACTATCGTCACTTCATGGGCAAGCCTGACAAGATCCTGTCAGATGCTGAGTGGAATCGCCGTTACTAGCTGTGCTAAGCTTCCGTACTCTTTAGTGAGTACGGAAGCCTCTTCATGACCCATTCTGATTCCCCCACCGATGCGCATCCGGCACAAGATAGCTGGCAACGCTTTGTCGTGCTGATGCAGCAGGCCTTTGCTGATGGTCATGCGCTGCCACTGATGCACCTGATGATGACGCCCGACGAGCGGGAAGCGTTCGGCACCCGTCTGCGGATTATCGAAGAGTTAATGAACGGCGAGATGAGCCAGCGCGAACTGAAAAATGAGCTCGGCGTTGGCATCGCGACCATTACCCGTGGCTCGAACAGCCTGAAAGAGGCGCCGCCGGAGCTGAAACGCTGGCTGGAGGCGCGTCTGGGACGCGCCTGATCACTGCTGGTAAAGCGGATGGATGAACGGGCAGAGCGCCAGAATCAGTGCCTGATGATAAACACTGGAGCGGCTGAGCAGGCCGTTTGTGAACGCCCCGATAGCGCCACCCTGGTGTTTAATATTTTCGATGCCGGTTAACCGCGCCATCTCTTCGCCCAACTCCCGCCCTTCACGCAGACCCGCCAGCACCACCGGCGGCAGGGTGAAACTGGCCGAACGCGATTCGCCGCGCTGCTTCTGATTTTCTACCACCATCCAGGCAAACGCGCTGTCATCTTCAATGCCCGCCTCAATCGCTACCCAGAACGCCGCTTCTGGCCGGACCTGCCGGGCATTCATCACGCGCTGACGTGCGCCAGTTCGCGTTTCGAGATGGGTTAACGGTTGTGCTGCTACGCCGCTATCGACCTCGACCCCTTCAATATGGCAGGATCCCTCGCCGAAAACGTCGTTGAATGCCTGAGCAATCGCATGAATTTTCGCTGGATTGGTGGTGGCTGCGACAACATGGTACATAATTGGTTGAACCCTCAGGTGATTAAGCGCCTGGCCCATCGGGCTGTTTGATTTGTCATTCTGAACCCGGGCAGTGCTCACAATCCTCACGTACTTTCCGTACGCGCCGGTTGTTTCGCGCTCTCCGTGTGCAGACTGACTGCAACAATGACGCCTGATGGGGTAAGCTCTAAAGCGATTTTTGTCGCAGTATAACGGAAACTAACATGCTACAGGTCTATCTTGTTCGTCACGGTGAAACGGTATGGAATGCGGAGCGTCGCATTCAGGGTCAGTCCGACAGTCCGCTGACGGAAAAAGGTGAGCAGCAAGCCTGGCAGGTGGGTGAGCGCGTGAAACATCTGGGCATTACGCACATTATTGCCAGCGATCTGGGGCGAACGCGCCGCACCGCGGAGATTATTGCGGATGCCTGCGGTTGCTCAGTCACGCTTGATCCGCGGTTGCGTGAGCTGAATATGGGGGTGCTGGAGAAGCGTCCGCTGGATGGCTTAACCGCGGAAGAAGAGCAGTGGCGCGCCACGCTGGTCAACGGTACCGAAGGGGGCCGTATTCCTGAAGGGGAGTCGATGACTGAGATGGCGACGCGCATGCACGCCGCGCTGAATGCCTGTCTTGATCTTCCAGCCGGAAGCCGTCCACTGCTCGTCAGTCACGGTATGGCGCTGGGGGCGCTGGTTAGCACGATCCTCGGTCTGCCCGCCTATGCGGAACGTCGTCTGCGTCTGCGTAACTGCTCACTCTCACGTGTTGATTATCAGCAGAGCGCCTGGCTGGCAGAAGGCTGGATTGTCGAGACGGCGGGGGATATTTCCCATCTGGATGCGCCTGCACTCGACGAGCTTCAACGCTGATTTACCTGAGGCTGCCGTCGCGATGACGGCAGCCTTAACGTCAGCTGGCTACGGTCTGGCGGCGAATGGGAATCAGATATTCGCAACGGATCTCGGTCGGTGGCTCAGCGCGTTTTTTACCGCCATCGGTGTAAAAGCGTTCGATGTCCTGTCCCTGACGGCGGGTCAGCCCCAGCGTCGGCATGCAGGTACCATAGAGCAGCAGGATAAATTCCTGCAGATTGACGCGCGGGCCGGTATAGGTGAACTGCACGTAGTCGCCCGCTTCCAGAATCACGTTCTGGCCGGAGTGCAGGTTAACCGCGCTGTCAGCAGGCACCGCCGTGGTGTAGAGAATCTCCTGCTCATCATCTTTGTCCTGGCTGGCGCGCACCTGATGCAGGCCATACAGTACCGGCGGCACCGTGTCGGTTTCCAGCAGGAACTGCTTCCAGAAATGAATACGCATTTCGTCGCGGTAGCTGGAAATCTGCTCCAGAATACAGGTGTAGTTCTGGGTTTGTCCTACCAGCACCGTCTCCGGTAAGGTGACGAAAGCCGGTTCCGGCTGCGTCTCATCGTCCAGGCGAATAGGGGGGCGAATACCGAATGAGTTCCAGTCGGAAGAGCGGCGATACCACGCCGGTGTCTGAGCAAACTGCTTCTTGAATGCGCGAGTAAAAGTCTGTTGTGAATCAAAACGATACTGTAGTGCGATGTCCAGAATCGGGCGGCTGGTCAGGCGCAGCGCCACGGCGGCTTTAGACAGACGACGCGCACGAATATAGGCACCTATTGCGTGTCCGGTTACGTCTTTAAACATCCTCTGTAAATGCCATTTAGAGTAACCGGCTTTCTGGGCAACATTGTCCAGTGAAAGGGGTTGATCCAGATGGCTCTCCAGCCAGACAAGCAAATCGCGAATGATACCGGCTTGGTCCATAAAACATCCTCATACTCTGGTGGTGCAGCTAAACGCATTCGAAGAATATTAGCACTCATTGCTCAAAAGACGTGGGCCGTTTTCCGGGGAAGGTTGTGCTAAATCAGTACGGGCTTCAACCCGTTTTGGTTTGGTCATTAACTCGATTAACAGTACATTACATTCTCATCTATTCCATTTGCAATGGTAACTCCATGACAATATTCCGACTTATGATCGCTGCGCTGACCACGCTGACCTTTTCCAGCCCGCTGTTTGCCGAACAGATTGGCTCTGTTGATACGGTATTCAAGATATTCGGGCCTGACCACAAGATTGTCGTTGAGGCTTTCGATGATCCGGACGTTAAAAATGTAACCTGTTATATCAGCCGGGCGAAAACCGGGGGTATTAAAGGCGGACTGGGTCTGGCAGAAGATACCTCTGATGCCGCGATTTCCTGTCAGCAGGTGGGTCCGGTCGAACTGAGTGATAAAATCGCGCAGGGCAAAGCAGAGGGTGAAGTGGTATTCCGCCAGCGCACCTCATTGATCTTCAAGAAGCTGCAGGTTGTACGCTTCTTCGACAAAAAGCGCAACGCCCTGGTCTATCTGACCTATTCCGATAAAGTGGTTGATGGCTCACCGAAAAATGCGATTAGCGCTGTGCCAATTATGCCGTGGCACTGATTATGCCGTCACGCTAAGGACAAAAAAAACGCCCGCAGGGGCGTTTTTTATTTGCCGCGTCTGACAGGGGCTTAATCCTGCAGGTCACCGCAGAAGCGATAACCTTCACCATGAATGGTGGCGATGATCTCTGGCGTGTCCGGCGTTGATTCGAAATGCTTACGAATACGACGGATGGTGACATCGACAGTGCGATCGTGTGGCTTGAGGTCGCGGCCGGTCATTTTTTTCAGCAGATCGGCACGGGTCTGAATTTTACCCGGGTTTTCGCAGAAGTGCAGCATGGCGCGGAACTCACTGCGTGGCAGTTTGTAGTGCTCGCCGTTCGGGTTGATCAGTGAGCGGCTGTTGATATCCAGCTCCCAACCGTTGAACTTGTAGCTCTCCACCTGACGACGCTCTTCGCCTGGCATGGCCAGATTCATGGTGCGCGACAGCAGGTTGCGGGCACGAATAGTCAGCTCACGCGGATTAAACGGTTTGGTGATGTAGTCGTCAGCGCCAATTTCCAGACCAAGAATTTTATCGACTTCGTTGTCACGGCCGGTCAGGAACATCAGGGCGACATTGGCCTGCTCACGCAGTTCACGGGCCAGCAACAGGCCGTTTTTACCGGGCAGGTTGATGTCCATGATGACCAGGTTAACGTCATTGTCGGTCAGCACCTGATGCATTTCAGCACCATCAGTCGCCTCATACACCACATAACCTTCCGCCTCAAAAATACTCTTGAGGGTATTACGCGTGACCAGTTCGTCTTCAACGATAAGAATGTGCGGGGTCTGCATGTTTAGCTACCTAAAATTTGCCAACAAATTGAAAACAGGGCGTACAGCGGTATGGCGTTCTCCATCATCGAGAGCGGCGGGCCGCGCTGAACCGTTGTACGAAATCATATTTTGATAAGCCATCTATCAACGTCAACAACAGTATTAGCTCAGCCAGTCAGGATGAAAATTGCATGCCCCGGGCGTTAATGATAATGGCGCATATCCTAACTGTATTAACAGCAACCTAACAGCACCAACTACAACCGATAAGCATAAAAACAACGCTTCGTTGACTTATATCAAATGCAATTGTAGCACGTTAACACTTTTGTGAAAAACTTCTCGCAGATTGCCTGTTTAGCTCACAAAAAGCATCATTTCCGTTACATTTTTTACGCAGTCGGGCCAAAATAAAACCCGCCGGAAATCACATTCTATCTCTTTGAAGTTAAATGGTTTAATAATGATTTCTTTAATAAAGCTCGTTTCAGGGATAAAAAGATTCAGGCCATCACTTTTAACCAGTTTTAACATGGTTAACACACGATTTTCTTATTACCTTCTGGCGACTGAATCATTAACAGCCATGTTAATATGGCGTTATGTTAATGGACCAATGGAATAAATATGCTTTTTCCCCTGATTCTCGTCTCGCCCGCGCGGCCAGAAAATATCGGCGCTGCGGCGCGTGCCATGAAAACCATGGGATTCAGCCAGCTGCGCATCGTTGCCAGTGACGCCTGGCAGGATCCCGCCGCGCGCCGGGTGGCACATGGTGCCGGCGAAATTCTCGACAACGTTCAGACCTTTGCAACCCTGGCCGACGCGTTAGCGGACATCGATTTTTCGGTCGCGACCACCGCGCGCAGCCGGGCAAAGTTTCGTTATTACGCCACACCGGAGCAGGTTGAAACGCAACTGCTGGAGAAACGCCAGTGGGTAAACAGTATGGCGCTGGTGTTTGGCCGCGAAGATAGCGGGCTGACCAACGAGGAGCTGGAGCTTGTAGACCTGCTGACCGGCATCCCGATGGCGAATGACTATCCTTCACTCAATCTCGGACAGGCGGTGATGGTCTACTGCTATCAGCTGTCGAAGCTGAATCAGGTTGAGGCACCAAAAGCCTCTGCGGCGGATGGGCAGCAGTTGCAGGCGCTGCGTCAGCGTTTCCATCAGCTGCTGGCGCAACTGGAGGTCAGTGATGATGAGAAGCTGTCAGACTGGATTGATCAGCGGGTGGGGCTGCTGGAACAGCGCGACAGTGCGATGCTGCATCGTCTGCTGCACGATATTGAAAAAAAACTCACAGATAAATCCTCGGCAAAAAGCTGATTTTACAGCAACAGATCGCAGGGAATTTCTGCATAGCAACCGATCGAACAGCGTTTTACGCTTTCACCGGTGGCTGTGCGCAGTGGTGGAAATCTGTCCGCTGGACAAATCGGGTTGACTTAATGTGCGCTTTGCTTTACTTCTGGAAGCAAGACGGACAGACAAAAACAGACAGAAAATAAATCTAAATGCGTAAAATCAGCCTGAACACCACAATTATTACCACCACCATTACCACAGGTAACGGTGCGGGCTGACGCATACAGGAAAAACAGAAAAAAAGCCCGCACCTAAACAGTGCGGGCTTTTTTTTCGGCTTAAATTCAGGAGAGTTTATATTATGCGAGTGCTGAAATTCGGCGGGACCTCGGTAGCGAATGCGGAGCGGTTTCTTCGCGTCGCTGACATTCTGGAAAGTAATGCGCAACAAGGACAGGTTGCAACCGTGCTCTCTGCGCCAGCAAAGATCACTAACCATCTGGTGGCGATGATTGAAAAAACCATCAGTGGTCAGGATGCTTTGCCGAATATCAGCGACGCCGAACGCATCTTCAGCGAGCTGTTGCAGGGACTGGCTGACGCGCAGCCGGGCTTTGAGTACGATCGACTGAAAACCCGCGTTGACCTGGAGTTTGCGCAGCTGAAGCAGGTTCTGCACGGTATCAGCCTGCTGGGACAGTGCCCGGACAGCGTCAACGCGGCGATTATCTGCCGCGGTGAAAAACTCTCGATTGCGATCATGGAAACGCTGCTGCAGGCGCGCGGCCATGAGGTCAGCGTGATCGATCCGGTGGAGAAATTGCTGGCGGTCGGCCACTACCTTGAATCCACTGTTGATATCGCCGAATCAACTCGCCGCATTGAAGCGAGTCAGATTCCGCCGCAGAACATGATCCTGATGGCAGGCTTCACGGCTGGTAACGAGCGAGGCGAGCTGGTCGTACTGGGCCGTAACGGTTCTGACTATTCAGCCGCTGTGCTGGCCGCCTGTCTGCGCGCCGACTGCTGTGAAATCTGGACTGATGTGGATGGCGTCTATACCTGCGATCCGCGTCAGGTGCCGGATGCGCGCCTGCTGAAGTCGATGTCCTATCAGGAGGCGATGGAGCTCTCCTATTTCGGCGCCAAAGTGCTGCATCCCCGCACCATCGCGCCCATTGCCCAGTTCCAGATCCCCTGCCTGATCAAAAACACGGCCAATCCGCAGGCACCCGGCACCCTGATTGGAGCAGAAGGCGAACAGGATGAGAACCCGGTAAAAGGCATCACCAACCTGAATAATATGGCGATGGTCAACGTCTCCGGTCCTGGCATGAAAGGGATGGTCGGGATGGCGGCCAGAGTCTTTGCGGCGATGTCGCGCACCGGCATCTCGGTGGTGTTGATCACCCAATCCTCTTCCGAATACAGCATCAGTTTCTGCGTGCCGCAGAGCGAGCTGGCGCGGGCGCGTCAGGTGCTGGAGGAGGAGTTCTATCTGGAGCTGAAAGATGGCCTGCTGGATCCGCTGGATATCATTGAAAACCTGGCGGTGATTTCGGTGGTGGGCGATGGCATGCGCACGCTGCGCGGCATTTCAGCCAAATTCTTCTCGGCGCTGGCGCGCGCCAATATCAATATCGTGGCGATTGCTCAGGGCTCCTCCGAGCGTTCAATCTCGGTGGTGGTGAACAATGATGAAGTGATCACCGGGGTTCGCGTGGTGCATCAGATGCTGTTCGCCACCGATCAGGTAATCGAAGTGTTTGTGGTCGGCGTCGGCGGCGTCGGCGGCGCGCTGCTGGATCAGTTACATCGCCAGCAGGCGTGGCTGAAGAAAAAGCATATCGACCTGCGCGTCTGCGGCATCGCTAACTCCCGGGCGCTGTTAACCCACGTCCACGGCATCGATTTAAGCAACTGGCAGGCGGCATTAGGCGAAGCGAAAGAGCCGTTCAATCTCGGTCGTCTGACCCGTCTGGTGAAAGAGTATCACCTGCTCAATCCGGTGATTGTGGATTGTACTTCCAGCCAGGCGGTCGCCGATCAGTATGCTGACTTTCTCAGCGAAGGCTTCCATGTGGTGACGCCAAACAAAAAGGCCAACACCTCATCCTGGAATTACTATCAGCAGATGCGCGCCGCCGCTGCCAAATCGCGGCGTAAATTCCTTTATGATACCAACGTCGGCGCCGGACTGCCGGTGATCGAAAACCTGCAGAACCTGATGAACGCCGGTGATGAGCTGCTGCGCTTCTCCGGTATCCTCTCTGGCTCGCTGTCCTACATTTTCGGCCAGCTGGATGACGGAATGTCACTGTCGCAGGCGACAACGATGGCGCGTGAGATGGGCTTTACCGAGCCCGATCCGCGTGACGACCTCTCCGGCACCGATGTGGCGCGTAAGCTGCTGATCCTGGCCCGTGAAGCGGGTCATCAGCTGGAGCTGAGCGACATTGAGATTGAGCCGCTGCTGCCCGCCAGCCTGACCGAAATCCAGGACATTGAGCAGTTTATGCAGCGTCTGCCTGAGCTGGATAACGCTTTTGCCGCCCGGGTTGCGCAGGCGCAGGATGAGGGCAAAGTATTGCGCTATGTTGGCGTGATTGAAGAGGGCGGCATCTGCAAAGTGAAGATCGACGCCGTTGACGGCAACGATCCACTCTATAAGGTGAAAAACGGCGAGAATGCGCTGGCGTTTTACAGCCGCTACTATCAACCGATTCCGCTGGTGCTGCGCGGATACGGTGCAGGAAATGATGTCACAGCGGCCGGTGTCTTTGCCGACCTGCTGCGGACACTGTCATGGAAGTTGGGAGTTTAATCATGGTAAAAATTTACGCACCGGCCTCGATTGGTAACGTCAGCGTCGGCTTCGATGTGCTGGGCGCGGCGGTTTCGCCGGTAGATGGCTCCCTGCTGGGTGACTGCGTCTCCGTGGAAGCGGCAGAGCAGTTTTCACTGACCAACGCCGGACGTTTTGTCAGTAAGCTGCCCGCCGATCCGAAAGAGAATATTGTTTACCAGTGCTGGCAGCGTTTCTGCCAGGAAATCGGCAAAGCGATCCCGGTGGCGATGACGCTGGAGAAGAACATGCCCATCGGCTCCGGGCTGGGTTCCAGCGCCTGCTCGGTGGTGGCCGGTTTAATGGCGATGAACGAGTTTTGCGGCAAGCCTCTCAGCGACAGCACGTTACTGACCCTGATGGGCGAGCTGGAAGGGCGAATCTCGGGCAGCGTGCACTATGATAATGTCGCCCCCTGCTTCCTCGGCGGCATTCAGCTGATGCTGCAGGAGAATGACATTATCAGCCAGGCGGTGCCGGGCTTTGATGACTGGCTGTGGGTAATGGCCTATCCGGGCATTAAAGTCTCAACCGCAGAAGCGCGCGCCATTTTACCGGCGCAGTACCGCAAAGAGGACTGCATCAGGCATAGCCGCTTGCTGGCTGGCTTCATTCACGCCTGCCATACGCGTCAGCCGCAGCTGGCAGCTAAACTTATGCAGGATGTGATTGCCGAACCTTACCGGACCCGGCTGCTGCCAGGCTTCACCGAGGCGCGGCAGGCCGCGAAAGATATTGGCGCACTGGCGTGCGGTATCTCAGGCTCTGGTCCGACACTTTTCGCCGTTTGCAATCAGATGGAAACGGCACAGCGGATGGCTGACTGGCTGAGCCAGCACTATCTGCAGAATGATGAAGGCTTCGTCCATATCTGCCGTCTCGACACGGCTGGCGCACGACAATTGGGATAACGCATGAAACTCTACAATCTTAAGGATCACAACGAGCAGGTCAGCTTCGCCCAGGCGGTGAAACAGGGTCTGGGTTCGCAGCAGGGTCTGTTCTTTCCGCTGGAACTGCCGGAGTTTGAACTGACCGACATCGACGCGATGCTGGAGATGGATTTTGTCAGCCGCAGCAGCAAAATTCTCTCGGCTTTCATTGGTGACGAGATTCCGGCCCAGCAGCTGCATGAGCGTGTTAAAGCCGCTTTTGCTTTTCCGGCCCCGGTGAAAGCCGTCAGCGAAGATATCGCCTGCCTGGAGCTGTTCCACGGCCCGACGCTGGCGTTTAAAGATTTCGGCGGCCGTTTTATGGCGCAGATGCTGTCGTATGTCTCAGGCTCAGATGAGCAGATCACCATTCTGACCGCCACCTCCGGTGATACCGGCGCGGCCGTGGCGCACGCCTTTTACGGCATGAAGAACGTGCGCGTGGTGATCCTCTATCCGCAGGGCAAAATCAGTCCGCTGCAGGAGAAACTCTTCTGTACCCTGGGCGGCAACATCGAAACCATCTCTATCGACGGCGATTTTGATGCCTGCCAGTCGCTGGTGAAACAGGCGTTTGATGACGAAGAGCTGAAGCGCGCGATTGGCCTGAACTCGGCTAACTCCATCAACATCAGCCGCCTGCTGGCGCAGATCTGCTACTACTTTGAAGCGGTCGCACAGCTGCCTCAGGAAAAACGTAATCAGCTGGTGGTGTCAGTGCCGAGCGGCAACTTTGGTGATTTGACCGCCGGTCTGCTGGCGAAATCGCTGGGCCTGCCGATCAAACGTTTTATCGCCGCCACCAACGCCAACGACACGGTGCCGCGCTTTCTGGGCAACGGCGAGTGGCAGCCAAACCAGACGGTCTCTACGCTGTCGAATGCCATGGATGTCAGCCAGCCTAATAACTGGCCGCGTGTGGAAGAGCTGTTCCGCCGTAAAACCTGGCGCTTAACCGATCTGGCCTGTGGTGCGGTCTCGGATGAGACCACGCGCGCCGCCATGCGTGAACTGGCTGAGATGGGCTACATTTCCGAGCCGCATGCCGCCATCGCCTGGCGTCTGCTGCGCGATCAGCTGCAGGAAGGGGAATATGGTGTGTTCCTGGGAACCGCGCATCCGGCGAAATTCCGCGAAAGTGTGGAAGCGATCCTTGAGCAGACCCTGACGCTGCCACCGGAGTTAGCGGAGCGTGCCGACCTGCCGCTGCTGTCGCATCAGATGAAGGGTGATTTCGCCTCGCTGCGGGCGTTTCTGCTGAAGTAAACCTGTGAAAGGCTTCCCGGTTGCGGGAAGCCTGTTTGTGGAAAGCAGAGGGCGCGGGGTGTTACTGCTCTGCGCGCTTAAAGACCAGCTCGCTCTCGCTGCTGCTGGCTGCATCAAAACGATAGCCATCCAGATCAAACGCCTTAAGCTGTTCCGGCTTTGTCAGACGCTGCTGAATCACATAGCGACTCATTAATCCACGCGCCTTTTTGGCATAGAAGCTAATCACTTTGTAACTGCCATTCTTTTCGTCGAGGAACACCGGCTTAATCATCTGTGCCCGCAGCGTCTTCGGCTTAACGGCCCGGAAATATTCGTCCGAGGCGAGGTTGATCAGCACCTCATCACCCTGTTCCGCCAGCGCAGCATTCAGCGTTTCAGTGATGAGATCGCCCCAGAAGGTGTAGAGATCTTTGCCCGCCGGATTCGCCAGGCGAATGCCCATCTCCAGACGGTAAGGCTGCATTAAATCGAGTGGACGCAGCACGCCATACAGGCCTGACAACATACGCAGGTGCTGCTGAGCAAAATCGAAATCCTGATCGCTGAAGGTCTCTGCCTGTAAACCGGTGTAGACATCACCTTTGAATGCCAGGATCGCCTGACGGGCATTCTTAGGGGAAAAATCGGGCTGCCAGCTGTTGAAGCGCTCGGCATTGAGGTGCGCCAGTTTATCGCTGATGCCCATTAACGAGGCGATGCTGGCGGGTGACAGCTCGCGCGCAATTTCAATCAGCTGTTGTGACTTTTCTAACAGCGCAGGCTGGGTGAAACGCGTTGTCGCCAGCGGGCTTTCATAATCCAGCGTCTTGGCGGGAGAGATCACCATCAACATAGTTGCTTCCTCGGTTAATGCCTGGTTTAACAGGGCATTGGCTGCTTATCAGGCTTCGCAGTGTACCAAAAAAGCCGCAAAGAATGACGAATCACACCTATTTGTTCGCGCTATCGTAAACGGCATTCCCTGACCTTGCGCCACCGTTGCCGCGTGATATTATCGCAACAGCCTTTTTTCACACTGACAGTTAACTAAGAGAAAAGAACATGACGGACAAACTTACCTCCCTGCGTCAGCTCACCACCGTCGTCGCCGACACCGGTGATATTGCAGCCATGAAGCTGTATCAGCCACAAGACGCCACCACCAACCCTTCTCTGATTCTCAACGCCGCGCAAATTCCTGAATACCGTAAACTGATCGATGAAGCGATCGGCTGGGCGCGTGATCAGAGCAGCAACAAAGAAGAGCAGCTGCAGCTGGTTTCTGACAAGCTGGCCGTGAACATTGGTCTGGAAATCCTCAAACTGATCCCAGGCCGCATCTCGACGGAAGTGGATGCGCGTCTCTCTTACGACACTGAAGGCAGCATCGCCAAAGCCCGCAGCCTGATCAAACTCTACAATGATGCCGGTATCAGCAACGACCGCATCCTGATCAAACTGGCCTCTACCTGGCAGGGCATCCGTGCTGCAGAGCAGCTGGAAAAAGAGGGTATCAACTGTAACCTGACGCTGCTGTTCTCCTTTGCTCAGGCGCGTGCCTGTGCTGAAGCGGGCGTGTTCCTGATCTCTCCGTTTGTTGGCCGTATCCTCGACTGGTACAAAGCCAACACCGACAAGAAAGAGTATGCCGCGCACGAAGATCCAGGCGTGGTTTCAGTTTCTGAAATCTACAACTACTACAAGCAGCACGGCTATGAAACCGTGGTGATGGGCGCCAGCTTCCGTAACGTCGGCGAAATTATCGAGCTGGCTGGCTGTGACCGTCTGACCATTTCTCCTGCGCTGCTGAAAGAGCTGGCGGAGAGCGAAGGCACCCTGGAGCGTAAACTGAGCTACAGCGGCGAAGTGAAAGCGCGTCCGGCGCGCATGACCGAGTCTGAGTTCCTGTGGCAGCACAACCAGGATCCTATGGCGGTTGCGAAGCTGGCAGAAGGTATCCGCAATTTTGCCGTTGATCAGGGCAAACTTGAGAAGATGCTGGCAGAACTGCTGTAATCTGTTGACCGTGGCGGCGCAGGCTGCCACGGTTTTCCCTTTTCCGACCCTTTCACTTTATATTATCCTCTCGGCTATTCCCCTTTTACTCCAACCGCACCGCGGTAAATCACAGCGAAGCTAATCATGAATACATTACGCATTGGCCTGATCTCGGTCTCCGATCGCGCCGCGAACGGCATTTATCAGGATCAGGGTATTCCCGCGCTGGAGAGCTGGCTCGGCAGCGCAATCAGCAGCCCGTTTGAGATTGAGTCCCGACTGGTGCCCGACGAGCAGCCGATGATTGAGCAGGCGATTTGCGAACTGGTCGATGAACGTTTTTGCCATCTGGTGTTAACCACTGGCGGCACCGGTCCGGCCCGACGTGATGTCACGCCCGATGCCACCTTAGCCGTTGCCGATCGTGAAATGCCTGGTTTTGGTGAGCAGATGCGCCAGATTAGCCTGCAGTTCGTGCCGACCGCGATTCTGTCGCGTCAGGTCGGGGTGATCCGCAAACAGTCGCTGATCCTCAATCTGCCTGGTCAGCCGAAGTCGATCAAAGAGACGCTGGAAGGGCTGAAGGATGAGCAGGGCAACGTAAAAGTTCACGGCATCTTTGCATCTGTACCTTATTGTTTACAGTTGCTGGAAGGGCCTTACGTCGAAACGCATTCCAGCGTAGTAGCAGCATTTCGGCCTAAAAGCGCTATACGTGAGATAAATAACTAAATATTCCCCATTTCAGGCATAAGCTATAGCCTTGCTGGTGTGGCAAAAGATTGACGGTATAGTAATAAGATCTTTACAACTTTATCTCTTTTGCCTCTGGAATATTATGAATCCGACTCACACTCAGCGTCTGACCGGTAAGGATTACAAGACCCTGGCGCTGGCCGCGCTGGGCGGCGCGCTGGAATTCTACGACTTCATTATCTTCGTCTTCTTCGCCACCGTGATTGGCGAACTCTTTTTCCCTTCGGATATTCCGGAATGGCTACGTCAGCTGCAGACGTTTGCCATTTTTGCCGCAGGCTATCTGGCTCGTCCGCTGGGCGGCATCGTGATGGCGCATTTTGGCGATAAGCTCGGGCGCAAAAAGATGTTCAGCCTGAGCATTCTGCTGATGGCGCTGCCGACCCTGATGATGGGCGCTTTACCCACCTGGCAGACGATTGGCATTGCTGCGCCACTGCTGATGCTGCTGATGCGGATGTTACAGGGCGCGGCGATTGGCGGTGAAGTGCCGGGCGCCTGGGTGTTTGTCGCGGAACACGTGCCCTATAAACGTATCGGCATCGCCTGCGGCACGCTGACGGCCGGGCTGACTATCGGCATTTTACTGGGTTCGCTGGTGGCCACGCTGATCAATACCTCAATGTCGCAGCAGGCGATCCATGATGGCGGCTGGCGCATCCCGTTCTTCCTCGGCGGCGTGTTCGGGCTGGTCGCGATGTACCTGCGTCGCTGGCTGCATGAGACACCGGTGTTTATTGAGATGCAGCAGCGTAAAGCGCTGGCTGAAACTCTGCCGCTGAAGACCGTGCTGGCAGAGCATAAAAAGTCGATTGTCATCTCTATGCTGCTGACCTGGCTGCTCTCCGCCTGCATCGTGGTGGTGATCCTGATGTCGCCGGTCTGGCTGCAAAAACAGCAGGGCATCGCGCCCGCGCTGACCCTGCAGGCCAACAGCATCTCCACCGTAATGCTCTGCATTGGCTGCATTATTGCCGGACTCGCGGCCGATCGCTTTGGTGCCAGTCGTACGCTGTGTGTCGGCAGCCTGCTGCTGGCGATCTGTAGCTGGCAGTTTTATCACCTGACCGCCCTCTATCCACAGCAGCTCTTCCTGCTTTATGGTGTGGCGGGTCTCAGCGTCGGTATCGTCGGCGTGGTGCCCTTTGTGATGGTGCGCGCCTTTCCGGCAGAAGTGCGTTTTACCGGACTCTCATTTTCCTACAACCTCTCCTATGCGATCTTTGGCGGGCTGACACCGATCTTTGTGTCGCTGCTGATGAACGTCTCAGAGATGGCACCCTGCTGGTATGTGATGGCGCTGGCGCTGGTAGGATTGCTGACGGGGATCTGGCTGCGGCGTGATGTCAGCCACGAGCCTGGCCTGCAGCAGGGGATTAACTCTTTGTAATGCGGGGACGCGGAGCCAGGCTCCGCGTCTTTTTTATGCGTAAAGGCAGGCTTAGAGTGATTTCGCGCCAATCGGCAGAATGGTGCGGCCAAAGGTTTCGTTCAGCACTTCACCCATCGCCAGATAGCAGGCGCTGGCTCCACAGAGTATCCCGACCCAGCCCGCGGAGACCACCAGCGCCGGCAGGTGCATAAGATGAGCCACGGCCAGCAGCAGAAACAGCAGCGTGAGCGAGCCGAAAACAAACTGCAGCATCCGCGCACCTTTCAGCGTACCGACGAACATAAACAGCGTGAAAATGCCCCACAGTGCCAGCCAGGCCCCCAGGAAACGTTCGTCTGGCGCTTTTGCCAGACCCATTTCAGGTAACAGCAGGATCGCCACAAAGCTTAACCAGAACATGCCGTAAGAGGTAAAGGCGGTCAGCCCGAAAGTGTTGTTCTTTTTAAACTCCAGCAGACCGGCCAGCACCTGCGCAATCCCGCCATAAAAAATGCCCATGGCTAAAATCGCCACGTCCATGGCAAACAGGCCCGTGTTGTGCAGGTTCAGCAAAATGGTCGTCATGCCAAATCCCATTAATCCCAGCGGGGCAGGGTTAGCCAGCGTTGAATTTGCCATAGTTCCTCGGCAGTAAAATGATCGTTGATGTAATAAACGGATTTCGTCCTGCTCCCTGAGGGGAACAAGGCGACGCATCATATTCAGCGTTGTGGCAGCGTTCTTTGATCCCGACAGGGCCAAAGGTAAAAATTTTTTTTTGGTTTAGCCCTTGATGCGCATCGAAGCGGCCCCATTTACTTGTCATCGAGCGTTGTGAACGTTGGAAAAAAAGCATGTGCTGGCAGTTGAATGCAAACAACCCGCCCACATAAAAGGTTCACAACCCAAATTGGCAACGAATTTAAGTGGGAGATGTTTAGATGGGTAAGATTATTGGTATTGACCTGGGTACAACCAACTCTTGTGTTGCGATCATGGATGGCACTAAAGCACGCGTGCTGGAAAATGCCGAGGGCGATCGCACCACGCCTTCAATTATTGCGTATACACAGGATGGCGAAATTCTGGTCGGTCAACCGGCTAAACGTCAGGCAGTGACCAACCCGCAGAATACCCTGTTCGCAATTAAGCGTCTGATCGGTCGTCGCTTCCAGGACGAAGAAGTACAGCGTGATATTAAAATCATGCCGTACAAAATCACCGGCGCTGACAACGGCGACGCATGGCTGGAAGTGAAAGGTCAGAGAATGGCACCGCCGCAGATCTCTGCTGAAGTGCTGAAGAAAATGAAAAAGACCGCCGAAGATTACCTCGGTGAGCCAGTGACTGAAGCGGTTATTACCGTACCTGCTTACTTCAACGATGCGCAGCGTCAGGCAACCAAAGACGCCGGCCGTATCGCAGGTCTGGAAGTCAAACGTATCATTAACGAACCGACTGCTGCTGCACTGGCATACGGTCTGGATAAAGGCCAGGGTAACCGCACCATCGCGGTTTATGACCTGGGTGGCGGTACCTTCGATATCTCAATCATTGAGATCGACGAAGTTGACGGCGAAAAAACCTTTGAAGTTCTGGCGACCAACGGTGATACCCACCTGGGTGGTGAAGACTTCGATAGCCGCCTGATTAACTATCTGGTTGCTGAATTCAAGAAAGACCAGGGCATCGATCTGCACAACGATCCACTGGCGATGCAGCGTCTGAAAGAAGCGGCAGAGAAAGCGAAAATCGAACTTTCTTCTGCACAGCAGACCGACGTTAACCTGCCATATATCACGGCAGATGCGACCGGTCCTAAGCACCTGAACATCAAAGTGACCCGCTCTAAACTGGAGTCACTGGTTGAAGATCTGGTTGCTCGCTCAATCGCGCCACTGAAAGTTGCGCTGCAGGATGCGGGTCTGTCTGTTTCAGACATCAACGACGTCATCCTGGTGGGTGGTCAGACTCGTATGCCACTGGTTCAGGCCAAAGTGACTGAGTTCTTCGGTAAAGAGCCACGTAAAGACGTGAACCCGGACGAAGCGGTCGCGGTTGGTGCTGCGGTTCAGGGTGGTGTACTGGGTGGCGACGTGAAAGACGTGCTGCTGCTGGACGTTACCCCGCTGTCACTGGGTATCGAAACCATGGGTGGTGTGATGACTTCGCTGATCAGCAAGAACACCACCATCCCAACCAAGCACAGCCAGGTCTTCTCGACTGCTGAAGATAACCAGTCAGCCGTGACCATTCACGTGCTGCAGGGTGAGCGTAAGCGCGCCAATGACAACAAGTCACTGGGCCAGTTCAACCTCGACGGTATCCAGAACGCGCCACGCGGTCTGCCGCAGATCGAAGTGACCTTCGACATCGATGCGGATGGTATCCTGCACGTGTCAGCGAAAGATAAGAACAGCGGTAAAGAGCAGAAAATCACCATCAAAGCCTCTTCAGGTCTGAGCGATGAAGAGATCCAGAAAATGGTGCGTGATGCGGAAGCGAACGCTGAATCTGACCGCAAGTTCGAAGAGCTGGTACAGACGCGTAACCAGGGCGATCAGATTGCCCACAGCACGCGTAAGCAGCTGGAAGAAGCGGGCGACAAACTGTCAGCTGATGACAAAGCGCCAATCGAAGCCGCTCTGGCCGCGCTGGAAACTGCGCTGAGAGGCGAAGACAAAGCGGAAATCGACGCCAAAATGCAGGCGCTGATGGAAGTGTCCGGCAAACTGATGGAAGCGGCACAGCAGTCTCAGGCGGGTGCAGCGGATGCCGGTGACGCGTCAGCGAAGAAAGATGACGACGTTGTCGATGCTGAATTCGAAGAAGTGAAAGACAACAAGAAATAATTGCCCCTGACCGGGCGCGACGGTTGGCCTGACAGCCGTTGAAACCAGCACGGGCGTAGGAGATCTCTCCACGCCCGTGCGATCATGTTAAGGGCTAAATAAACATGGCGAAGAGTGATTACTACGAGATTTTAGGCGTCGCCAAATCCGCGGACGAGCGTGAAATCAAAAAGGCTTACAAACGCCTGGCAATGAAATTTCACCCGGACCGTAATCCCGGTGACAAAGAAGCCGAAGCCAAATTCAAAGAGGTCAAGGAAGCGTACGAAATCCTGACCGATGCGCAGAAGCGTGCGGCCTACGATCAATATGGTCATGCAGCCTTTGAACAGGGCGGTATGGGTGGCGGTGGATACGGCGGCGGCGGCTTTGGTGGCGGCGGCGCAGACTTCAGCGATATCTTTGGCGACGTGTTCGGTGACATCTTTGGTGGTGGACGCCGTCAGCGCGCATCCCGTGGCGCCGATTTACGCTACAACATGGAGCTGTCGCTGGAAGAAGCGGTACGCGGCGTGACCAAAGAGATCCGCATTCCAACGCTGGAAGAGTGTGACGTCTGCCACGGCAGCGGCGCGAAAGCGGGAACGCAGCCACAAACCTGTTCAACCTGTCACGGTGCAGGCCAGGTGCAGATGCGCCAGGGCTTCTTCACCGTTCAGCAGGCCTGTCCGACCTGTCATGGTCGCGGCTCGGTGATTAAAGATCCGTGCAACGCCTGTCATGGTCATGGCCGCGTTGAGAAGTCGAAAACGCTGTCAGTGAAAATCCCGGCAGGGGTCGACACCGGCGATCGCATTCGTCTGAGCGGCGAAGGCGAAGCGGGCGAGCAGGGCGCACCAGCAGGCGATCTCTACGTTCAGGTCTCGGTGAAGAAACACCCGATCTTCGAGCGTGAAGAGAACAATCTCTACTGTGAAGTGCCGATCAACTTTGCGATGGCAGCGCTGGGCGGTGAGATTGAAGTACCGACCCTGGATGGTCGCGTGAAGCTGAAAGTGCCGTCAGAAACTCAGACCGGCAAGCTGTTCCGCATGCGCGGACGTGGCGTGAAATCTGTGCGTGGCGGCGCGGTCGGCGATCTGCTGTGTCGTGTCGTGGTGGAAACACCGGTCAGCCTGAATGAGAAACAGAAAGCGCTGTTGCGTGAACTGGAAGAGAGTTTTGGCGGCCCGAGCGGCGAGCATAACAGCCCACGCTCCAAGAGCTTTTTCGACGGCGTGAAAAAATTCTTTGATGATCTGACTCGTTAAGTCTGCCTGATAAAAAGCGGAGCTCCGGCTCTGATGCCAGTCAGTTAAGCGACAGGTGATAACGCAGTCTGGTGCCGCGCAGGGGCTGGCGGTCCTCGCGCCGCTGCGCGGTTCCTTCACTTCATTCCTCTGCCTGACGGACCGGCGGGGATGGCACATCCTGTGCCGCCCCGCCTTTCGCCCGCGTCCTGCGGGCTCTCCTGGCAGACTCATTCTGTTCAGCGCTGCGGATTACCTGCCCCTGCCCGACCCCAGCCTGCTCTGAAACTTCAGTGTGTAGTGTTAAAAAGGGCACGAGAGTGGAGGCCTGAGCGCCTCTGCTGCTGAAAGGGCTATCCGCAGCGCTGAGGCGTGACGGCGGGCCAGAAGTCCACGCCGGGAAGCGTGGACAGTTCGGGGCCGGCCAGGGAGGGCCGATCCCCGAACGGTTCGTCGGCACGCCGTCAAAGCCGAAGGTACCGCGTGAGCGGCGCGAGGACGGCCCGGCAGCAGCAGAGGTGCTCAGGCCCGCACTGCGGCTCGCTCGCCCGGAAAAAAAGCTGCCACGTTTGACCGTGACAGCCTTTACAAATCTAATCTTAACTGACCAGCATTGGAGCCCCGGCTCCGCTTTTTTTTACTTTAAATCCCCTGCCTGTGATGGCTGCATTATCTCTCCCTTACCGCAGCACTCATAAAAATGTCGACGTTTACTGCTATTACTGCTCGGCGAAACCGAGCATATAGCGCGGTATAAGCTGCTTTTAACGAACTATATGAATCGTTACACTGTTTAACATTCTGTCTCTGCTCAGGAAGATGAACGTTGAACAAGCCGCGCAAATTAAAAAATCTGCTAAAAAGTTTTATTGAAAGTGATGCCAGCAATGGCGTGATGTTGATCGTGGCGGCGGTCGCGGCGATGATCCTCGCCAATACGGCCGCTACCGCCCAGGGTTACCAGGCGTTGCTGAATGAACCGGTACAAATCCGCTTCGGGGCGCTGGATATCAGCAAAAACTTGCTGTTGTGGATCAACGATGCGCTGATGGCGCTTTTCTTTCTGGTTATTGGCCTGGAAGTAAAGCGTGAGTTGATGGTCGGCGAACTTGCCAGCCGTGACAAGGCTATCTTCCCGGTCATCGCGGCAATAGGCGGCATGGCGTTACCCGCTCTGATCTTCCTGCTTTTCAACCATGGTGATGAGATTGCACGTAACGGCTGGGCCATTCCTACCGCAACCGATATTGCTTTTGCGCTGGGTGTGCTGGCCCTTCTGGGCAGCCGTGTTCCTGTTGCGCTGAAAGTCTTTCTGATGGCACTGGCGATTATTGATGACCTGGGTGCCATTGTGATTATCGCTCTGTTCTATACCAGTGACCTCTCAGTGCTCTCCCTGTGCGTGGCTGCAGGCGCAATTGTCGTGCTGGCACTCCTGAACCGCTTTAACGTCCGTAGAATCTCAGTCTACATACTGGTGGGTATCGTACTCTGGACCGCCGTGCTGAAGTCGGGCGTCCACGCAACCCTGGCTGGCGTCATTGTGGGCTTCTTCGTGCCTCTGGAGAAGAAAGAGGGGCACTCCCCGGCGGAACATCTGGCGCATGGTCTGATGCCGTGGGTGAACTGGATGATTCTGCCGCTGTTTGCCTTTGCTAATGCCGGTATCTCACTTGCTGGCATTACGCTGAGTGATGTCCTCTCGCCTGAACCGTCAGGCATCATCTTCGGCCTGTTAATCGGTAAGCCATTAGGCATTACGCTCTTCTGCTGGCTGGCGGTAAAACTGCGGCTGGCAGTATTACCCAACGGCACAACCATACGCGATATTATGGCGATTGGTGTGCTGTGCGGAATTGGCTTCACTATGTCAATTTTTATCAGTTCGCTGGCCTTTGATGCCGCGCATGAACAGCTGGTGACCTTTTCTAAACTGGGCATTCTGACCGGCTCTCTGCTTTCAGCCGTCATCGGCTATACGCTGCTGCGAATTAAACTGCGCTAATGGAGAGGAGGCGTAAGCCTCCTTTTTTCTATGAATCAGCTCAATTTCAATCATCTCTACTACTTCTGGCACGCCTGCCGTGCGGGATCAATTACGGCGGCAGCAGAGGCACTCTCCCTGACGCCACAGACCATTACCGGGCAGATTAAGGCACTGGAGGAGCGCCTGCAGGGCAAGCTGTTCCGGCGTCAGGGACGGGGCCTGGTACCGACGGAGCTGGGGCAGCTGGTTTTTCGCTATGCTGACCGCATGTTTATGCTGAGTCAGGAGATGCTGGATATTGTGAATTACCGCAAAGAGTCTCATCTGCTGCTGGATGTTGGCGTGGCAGATGCGCTCTCAAAGCAGCTGGTCAGCAAGGTGCTGGAGACGGCGGTGGTCGCAGAGGAGAAAATTCATCTGCGCTGTTTTGAATCGACCCACGAAATGCTGCTGGAGCAGCTCAGTCAGCATAAGCTGGATATGATTATTTCTGACTGCTCCATCGACCCCACCCAACAGGAAGGGCTGTTTTCGGTGAAGCTGGGGGAATGCCCGATCAGCTTCTGGTCAACCCAGCCGCTCAGCGATCTCTCTTTTCCGGCCTGCCTGGAGACGCGTCCCCTGCTGATTCCGGGGCGCCGCTCCATGCTGGGGCGCAAAATCCTCAACTGGATCAGCACCCAGGGAGTGCAGGTGGAGATTCTCGGTGAGTTTGATGATGCGGCACTGATGACGGCGTTTGGTGCGCGACAGAATGCGATTTTTGTCGCGCCTTTGCTGGAGATGGGTCAACGTGAGGGGATATATGAAGTCGGGCGGCTCGACGCGGTATCAGAGGAGTATCACATACTCTTCGCGGAGCGGATGATTCAGCATCCGGCGGTGCAGCGACTCTGTCACGCAGACTTCAGCGAACTCTTTCCCCGCCAGGGTACAGACGAAAAAAAACCGGCGTAAGCGCCGGCTTTTTTAACAAAGCGATTAACAACAGGCGATTAAGCCAGTTTGTTGATCTGTGCAGTCAGGTTAGACTTATAACGTGCAGCTTTGTTCTTGTGGATCAGACCTTTAGCAGCCTGACGGTCCACGAGTGGTTGCATTTCATTGAATGCGTTCTGCGCAGCAGCTTTGTCGCCTGAAGCGATCGCCGCGTATACTTTCTTAACGAAGGTACGCATCATAGAGCGGCGGCTAGCGTTATGCTTACGGCGTTTCTCAGATGTTACGGCGCGTTTCTTAGCTGATTTGATATTAGCCAAGGTACAACTCCCAAATGTGTTCTATAGAGACAAATCAAAGGCCGAGGACTATGCCCTTCTAACCTGATTTTGTCAATGGATTTGTGCAAATAAGCGTCGCCCTGAGAGCGGCACTCGGTTACGTATTTGATGGCGCAGGATTCTACCAGCTTCCCCTCGCTGAATACAGTATTTCGCGACAAAATTCTTAACATGCGCTTCTGCAACAGGAAATGCAGCGCCTAAAGCATGAAAGGCGTGCTGACGGGTTAACCTGAGTCGCTTTCAAGGGTATAATCCGCCGATTTCCACCGGTTTGGGCCAGCCATGAAGTTTATCCGCGGTATTCATAATCTTAACGAGCAGCATCGCGGCTGCGTTCTGACCATTGGTAATTTCGATGGCGTGCACCGTGGGCATCAGGCGCTGATGTCGCGGCTGTGTGAAGAGGGACGTAAGCGTAATCTGCCGGTGGTGGTCATGGTTTTTGAGCCACAGCCGTTGGAGCTGTTTGCCGGTGACAAAGCGCCGGCTCGTCTGACGCGTCTGCGTGAAAAACTGCGATACATGGCGGAAGCCGGCGTCGATAAAGTGTTGTGCGTGCGGTTCGACCGTCGCTTTGCGGCCTTGTCCGCCCAGCGTTTTATCAGTGACCTGTTAGTCGAAAAGCTGGACGTAAAGTACCTTGCGGTAGGCGATGATTTCCGCTTCGGCGCTGGTCGCCAGGGTGATTTCCTGTTATTACAGAAAGCCGGTGCGGAGTACGGCTTTGAGGTCGTCAGCACCGAAACCTTCTGTGATGGCGGTAAGCGAATCAGCAGTACTGCCGTGCGTCAGGCGCTGGCCGTGGATGATTTAGCGCTGGCGCAGTCGCTGCTTGGTCACCCTTTCACTATTTCCGGCCGCGTTGTGCACGGTGATGCACTGGGACGCACGCTGGGTTTCCCCACGGCGAACCTCCCTTTACGCCGCAGCGTCTCGCCGGTGAAAGGGGTTTATGCGGTGGAGGTACGGGGTCTGACGCCCGAGCCACTGCCAGGCGTCGCCAATATCGGCACCCGTCCGACCGTAAAAGGTTTACGCCAGCAGCTTGAAGTTCACCTGCTCGACATCAATATGGATCTCTATGGTCGTCACATTGATGTGGTGCTGAAACAGAAAATACGAAACGAGCAGCGCTTTGCCTCACTGGAGGCGTTGAAAGAACAAATTGCGAACGATGTGGTAACGGCCCGGCAGTTCTTTGGGCTGCTTTAACCTGAGCGAAAAACGGAATCGAGAATCTGATGAGTGACTATAAATCTACCCTGAATTTGCCGGAAACGGGATTCCCGATGCGTGGCGATCTGGCCAAACGCGAACCGGGAATGTTGCAACGCTGGTATGCCGACAATCTGTACGGCATCATCCGCGAAGCCAAAAAAGGGAAAAAAAACTTTATCCTGCATGATGGCCCTCCGTATGCGAACGGCAGCATTCATATTGGTCACTCCGTTAACAAGATTCTGAAAGACATTATCGTTAAGTCGAAAGGCATGGCGGGTTATGACTCGCCGTATGTGCCGGGCTGGGACTGTCACGGTCTGCCAATCGAACACAAAGTTGAGCAGATGATCGGCAAGCCAGGCGAGAAAGTCACCGCTGCTGAATTCCGCGAAGCGTGCCGCAAATACGCCGCGGAACAGGTTGAAGGCCAGAAGGCGGACTTTATCCGTCTGGGTGTGCTGGGCGACTGGGATCGCCCTTACCTGACCATGGATTTCGGTACCGAAGCCAACATCATTCGTGCGCTGAGTAAAATCATCGGCAACGGCCACCTGCACAAAGGCGCGAAGCCCGTGCACTGGTGCCTGGATTGCCGTTCTGCCTTAGCAGAAGCGGAAGTGGAGTATTACGACAAAACGTCACCGTCGATTGATGTGATGTTCAACGCCATTGATGCCGACGCGGTGCGTCAGGCGTTTGGTGTGGCACAGGTTAATGGTCCGATTTCACTGGTGATCTGGACGACGACACCGTGGACGCTGCCGGCTAACCGCGCCATCTCGTTAAACGCGGAATTTGAGTATCAGCTGCTGCAGATCGACGGTCGCGCGCTGATCCTGGCAAAAGATCTGGTCGAGAGCGTGATGAAGCGCGCGGGCGTCAGCGAATGGCAGGTACTGGGCGAATGTAAAGGCGCGGCGCTGGAGCTGCAGAAATTCCAGCATCCGTTCCTGGCGCTTGAGTCGCTGGTGGTACTGGGCGATCACGTCACCCTGGAAGCGGGTACCGGTGCAGTCCACACGGCACCTGGCCACGGCCCGGATGACTATGTTATCGGTCAGAAATATGGCATCGAAACCGCTAATCCGGTCGGACCGGATGGCCGCTATCTGCCAGGCACCTATCCGACGCTGGATGGAGTCAACGTCTTTAAAGCCAACGACATGATCGTTGAGCTGCTGAAAGAGAAGGGCGCGCTGCTGCACGTTGAGAAACTGCTGCACAGCTACCCGCACTGCTGGCGCCATAAAACGCCGATTATTTTCCGCGCCACGCCGCAATGGTTCATCAGCATGGATCAGAAAGGATTGCGTGCGCAGTCGCTGAAGGAGATCAAAGGCGTACAGTGGATCCCGGACTGGGGCCAGGCGCGTATCGAATCGATGGTGGCGAACCGTCCCGACTGGTGTATCTCTCGTCAGCGTACCTGGGGCGTACCGATGGCGCTGTTCGTTCATAAAGAGAGCGAAGAGCTGCACCCGGACACGCTGGCGCTGATGGAAAAAGTGGCGCAGCGCGTTGAGCAGGAGGGGATTCAGGCCTGGTGGGATCTCGATCCGCGCGAGCTGATGGGCGACGATGCCGATCATTACGTAAAAGTGCCGGATACGCTGGATGTCTGGTTTGACTCCGGTTCAACCAGCTATTCCGTGGTTGATGCGCGTCCGGAATTTGACGGACATGCGCCTGACCTCTATCTGGAAGGGTCCGATCAGCATCGCGGCTGGTTTATGTCCTCGCTGATGATCTCCACGGCGATGAAGGGCAAAGCGCCTTATCGTCAGGTACTGACACACGGTTTCACCGTGGATGGTCAGGGCCGCAAGATGTCGAAATCGATCGGTAACACGGTTGCGCCGCAGGATGTGATGAACAAACTGGGCGCCGATATTCTGCGCCTGTGGGTGGCATCAACCGACTACTCGGGCGAAATGGCGGTCTCCGATGAGATCCTTAAACGTTCTGCCGATGCCTATCGCCGCATCCGTAACACCGCGCGTTTCCTGCTGGCTAACCTCAGCGGCTTTAACCCGGCTACCGATCTGGTGAAACCGGAAGAGATGGTGGTGGTGGATCGCTGGGCCGTCGGTCGCGCTCAGGCGGCACAGGCCGATATCGTTGCCTCTTACGAGAACTACGATTTCCACGAAGTGATCCAGCGTCTGATGCAGTTCTGTTCAATTGAGATGGGCAGCTTCTATCTCGACATCATCAAGGATCGTCAGTACACCGCGAAAGGCGATGGCCTGGCGCGTCGCAGCTGCCAGACCGCGCTGTGGCATATCGTCGAAGCGCTGGTACGCTGGATGGCACCGATCATGTCCTTTACGGCGGATGAGATCTGGGGCTACCTGCCGGGCGAACGTGCGCAGTATGTCTTTACCGAAGAGTGGTATCAGGGGCTGTTTGGCCTGGCTGAAGATGAAGCGCTGAATGACGCCTACTGGGCTGAGCTGCTGAAAGTGCGTGGCGAAGTGAACAAGGTGATCGAGCAGGCGCGTGCGGATAAACGTATCGGTGGCGCACTGGAAGCAACGGTCACGCTCTATGCCGATCCGGAGCTGGCGGCTAAACTGCAGGCGCTGGGTAATGAGCTGCGCTTTGTGCTGCTGACCTCTGGCGCACAGGTGGCTGATTACGCCCTGGCGAACGACGAAGCGCAGCAGAGTGAGCTGCTGAAAGGTCTGAAAATCGCGCTGCACAAGGCGGAAGGCGAGAAATGTCAGCGCTGCTGGCATTACACTACCGACGTCGGACAGAATCCTGAGCATGCTGAGGTCTGTGGTCGTTGTTACACTAACGTAGCCGGTGACGGCGAACAGCGTGAATTTGCCTGATGCGTAAACCTATTTTATCAACCGGATTGCGCTGGCTGTGGCTGGTGCTGGTGGTGATTGTTGTCGACTTCGCCAGCAAGCAGTGGGTGATGAACAACATGATGCTGCATGAAACCCAGCCACTGATGCCCTACCTGAACCTGTTCTACGCGCACAACTACGGCGCGGCGTTCAGTTTCCTGGCGGACAAAGGCGGCTGGCAGCGCTGGTTCTTTGCCGGTATTGCGCTGGCTATCGTGATCTCACTGGTCGTGATGATGTATCGTAATCATGCCAGTCAGAAGATCGCTAACATCGCGTATGCCCTGATCATCGGCGGCGCGATAGGCAATCTGTTTGATCGCTCATACCATGGCTTTGTGGTCGATTTTATCGATTTCTATGTCGGTAACTGGCACTTCGCTACATTTAATATCGCTGACTGCGGCATCTGTATCGGTGCTGCATTGGTGGTGCTGGAGGGCTTTTTCAGCCCGAACGGCAAACAGGCTAAACAGAAAGGGTAAGTGATGACTGAGTCCGTACAGCGCGAAAGCGCGGTGTTGGTGCATTTTACGCTGAAGCTGGAAGATGGCTCGACGGCGGAATCGACCCGTGCAAACGGCAAGCCCGCGCTGTTCCGTCTCGGTGATGGCAGCCTCTCTGCGGCACTTGAGCAGGCACTGCTGGGGCTGAAAGCGGGTGAAACTAAACAGTTTACCCTGGAACCGGACGACGCCTTTGGCGGCGTCAGCCCTGACCTGATCCAGTATTTCTCGCGTCGGGACTTTATCGATGCGGGTGAGCCGGAAGTGGGAGCCATCATGCTGTTCAGCGGCATGGGCGGCAGTGAAATGCCTGGCGTGATCCGTGAAATCTCTGGTGACTCTATCACTGTGGATTTCAACCATCCGCTGGCAGGTCGTCGTATTCAGTTTGATGTAGAGGTGCTGGAAATCGATCCCGCACTGGAGGCCAACGATGCAAATCCTGTTAGCTAATCCGCGCGGCTTCTGCGCTGGCGTTGATCGTGCCATCAGTATTGTTGAGCGCGCGCTGGAGATGTATGGCGCGCCAATCTATGTCCGTCACGAAGTGGTGCATAACCGTTACGTGGTAAACAGCCTGCGTGAGCGTGGTGCCATCTTCATTGAAGAGATCAGTGAAGTGCCGGATAACGCGATTCTGATCTTCTCTGCGCACGGTGTTTCTCAGGCGGTGCGTGCCGAAGCCAAAGCGCGCAATCTGACCATGCTGTTTGACGCCACCTGTCCGCTGGTGACCAAGGTGCATATGGAAGTGGCTCGCGCCAGCCGTAAAGGCGTTGAGGCAATACTGATTGGTCATGCAGGTCATCCGGAAGTTGAAGGCACCATGGGGCAGTACAACAACCCTAATGGCGGCATGTATCTGGTGGAGTCACCGGAAGATGTCTTCAGACTGACAGTAAAAGACGAAAACAATCTGAGCTTCATGACGCAGACCACGCTCTCTGTGGATGACACCTCTGACATCATTGATGCCCTGCGTCAGCGTTTCCCGGCGATCATCGGGCCGCGTAAAGATGATATCTGCTACGCCACCACCAACCGTCAGGAAGCGGTTCGTACTCTGGCTAAAGATGCGGAAGTGGTGCTGGTGGTGGGGTCGAAGAACTCCTCTAACTCTAACCGTCTGGCTGAGCTGGCTCAGCGTGCCGGTAAGCTGGCGAAGCTGATCGACTCTGCGGATGATATTCAGGAAGAGTGGGTAAAAGGCGTGGCCTGCATCGGCGTCACCGCAGGCGCGTCAGCGCCCGATATTCTGGTGCAGCAGGTGATCCAGCGGCTGCGTGAACTGGGCGGCGAAGCGGCAATTGAGCTGATTGGCCGTGAAGAGAATATTGTCTTCGAAGTGCCCAAAGAGCTGCGTGTCGAAGTGCGTAACGTGCAGTAACTCATCGATATTACTGATAAAAAGGCCGACTCTGTTCGGCCTTTTTTGTTTTTTGAATCTGACAAAAAAAGTCGTTATTTGCTGCGGTGATTGCTTTTACTGATAATCACGGGCGGCTGGCATAAAATTCTTATTATCACGGATTAATAGTGGCGTGACTGTTAACTCATCGTTAACCTGATGACGCTTTGGATGCATAGTTTTGTTTTAGGAATGAATAAATATGAACACAATCCGCATTGCTATTGTGGGCGCGCCGGGCCGTATGGGCCGTAATCTGATTCAGGCGACGCAGCAGGCAGAAGGCGCAGAACTGGGTGCGGCACTGGCTCGCCCGGGCTCATCGCTGACCGGCAGCGACGCTGGTGAATTAGCGGGCATCGGAAAAAATGGCATCATCATCGCTGACGATTTACGCGCGGTGATTAACGATTTTGATGTGCTGGTCGACTTCACCCGCCCGGAAGGCACGCTGGAGTATATGGCGATCTGCCGTGAGCAGGGCAAAGCGATGGTGATCGGCACCACCGGTTTTGATGAAGCAGGCAAAGCGGCCATTCGGGCCGCGGCGGAAGATATCCCTATTGTATTCGCCGCTAACTTCAGCGTGGGGGTTAACCTGGTGCTGAAGCTGCTGGAGAAGGCTGCCAAAGTGATGGGGGAGTATGCGGACATTGAGATCGTTGAAGCGCACCACCGCCATAAAGTGGATGCGCCCTCCGGAACCGCGCTGGCGATGGGTGAGGCGATTGCCGATGCGATGCAGTGGAAACTGGATGAGCATGCGGTCTATACGCGTGAGGGCCACACCGGCGAACGCCAGCCGCAGAGCATCGGTTTTGCGACAGTACGCGCGGGCGACATCGTCGGTGAGCATACTGCGATGTTTGCAGATATTGGCGAGCGCGTAGAGATAACCCACAAGGCTTCAAGCCGTATGACCTTTGCAAATGGCGCGGTTAAGTCCGCTTTATGGTTGAAAGATAAGAAATCTGGCCTGTTTGATATGCGGGATGTGCTGGATTTGTCGATGTTGTAAGTGTTGTGAACCATCGTGATGTGGTTGTTTCAATCGATAATCGCTTGATTGAAAAGGGGCAATGTTTTCATTGCCCTTAATTTTACCTTAAATGTGCCTTCCCGATATAAAAGTTAGCTCTGACTTCTTTTTTTGCCTGTTTTCTTCATTTATTTGCTCTGCCGGATGCTGTTTTTGACCATTTGGTCAAAAATAAAGGCCGCGCTGCTTCTGTTTTGCTTTTACGCTGCCTGGCAAACGATTATTCCGCCGAGTTTTCCTCTCTTTTTGCTGCTTATGCCCGTTATTTTCCTCAGAAGGCAGATAAGGGTGAAAAAATCCCGCCGCAGGGTAGACAATGGCCAGGGCGATCATTAGAATGCGCGCAATTTGCCAAAAATCGACAATTCAGGCGGTTTTTGCATTGATTCAGGCGGCTATTTTGAATTAATATGCAGATATTGTGACTGTTTATTCCCTGGAGGATGTTTTGATTAAGTCAGCGCTCTTGGTTCTGGAAGACGGAACCCAATTCCACGGTCGGGCCATCGGGGCAACAGGGTCGGCAGTGGGAGAAGTCGTTTTCAATACCTCAATGACCGGTTATCAAGAAATCCTCACTGATCCTTCCTATTCCCGCCAAATCGTTACTCTCACTTATCCCCATATCGGTAATGTCGGCACCAATGCCGCCGACGAAGAATCCAGCCAGATTCATGCGCAGGGCCTGGTTATCCGTGACCTGCCGCTGATTGCCAGCAACTTCCGTAGTGAAGAGGGCTTATCCGCCTACCTGCAGCGCAACAACATCGTGGCGATTGCCGATATCGATACCCGCAAGCTGACGCGCTTGCTGCGTGAGAAAGGTGCGCAAAACGGCTGCATCATTGCGGGCGATAATCCGGATGCCGCGCTGGCGCTGCAAAAAGCTCAGGCGTTCCCGGGACTGAAAGGGATGGATTTGGCGAAAGAGGTCTGCACCACTGAGACCTACAGCTGGCAGCAGGGCAGCTGGACGCTGGAGGGAGGGCTGCCAGAGCAGGCCGACGCTGAATCACTGCCTTACCATGTGGTGGCTTACGATTACGGTGCCAAGCGCAACATTCTGCGGATGCTGGTCGATCGCGGCTGTCGTCTGACCGTCGTTCCGGCACAGACGCCTGCGGAAGAAGTACTTAAGCTTAATCCGGATGGCATCTTCCTCTCCAACGGTCCTGGCGACCCGGAGCCGTGCGACTACGCCATCAGCGCAATTCAGGCCTTCCTGAAAACAGAGATCCCGGTGTTCGGAATCTGTCTGGGTCATCAGCTGCTGGCGCTGGCCAGCGGGGCTAAGACCGTGAAGATGAAGCTGGGCCACCACGGCGGCAACCATCCGGTGAAAGATCTCGATAACAATCGCGTGATGATCACCGCGCAGAACCACGGTTTTGCGGTCGATGAGAACAATCTTCCCGCTAACCTGCGTGTAACTCACATTTCGTTGTTCGATAAAACCGTGCAGGGCATTCACCGCACTGACAAGCCCGCATTCAGCTTCCAGGGACACCCGGAAGCCAGCCCGGGCCCAGGCGATGCTGCGCCGCTGTTTGACCACTTTATTGAATTGATTGACGCATTCCGTCTGCAAGCGAAGTAATCAGGAGCTAATTCATGCCAAAACGTACAGACCTAAAATCCATCCTGATTCTTGGTGCCGGTCCGATTGTGATCGGCCAGGCCTGCGAATTTGACTATTCCGGTGCGCAGGCGTGTAAAGCGCTGCGTGAAGAGGGTTACCGTGTCATTCTGGTGAACTCCAACCCGGCGACGATCATGACCGACCCGGAAATGGCTGATGCGACTTACATTGAGCCGATTCACTGGGAAGTGGTGCGCAAAATCATCGAAAAAGAGCGCCCGGACGCGGTACTGCCGACCATGGGCGGTCAGACAGCGCTGAACTGTGCGCTGGAGCTGGAACGTCATGGCGTGCTGGAAGAGTTTGGCGTCACCATGATCGGCGCAACGGCTGATGCGATCGACAAAGCAGAAGATCGTCGTCGTTTCGACGTGGCGATGAAAAGCATCGGTCTGGATACCGCGCGCTCCGGCATTGCGCACACCATGGAAGAAGCGCTGGCCGTGGCTGAAGATGTCGGTTTCCCCTGCATTATCCGTCCCTCATTTACTATGGGCGGAACCGGTGGCGGCATCGCCTACAACCGCGAAGAGTTTGAAGAGATTTGCGAACGCGGTCTGGACCTTTCACCGACGAATGAGCTGCTGATTGATGAGTCGCTGATTGGCTGGAAAGAGTATGAGATGGAAGTGGTGCGCGATAAAAACGACAACTGCATCATCGTCTGCTCAATTGAAAACTTCGATGCGATGGGGATCCACACCGGTGACTCCATCACGGTGGCACCTGCCCAGACGCTGACCGACAAAGAGTATCAGATCATGCGTAACGCCTCGCTGGCGGTACTGCGTGAGATCGGTGTTGAAACCGGTGGCTCCAACGTGCAGTTCTCGGTTAACCCGAAAGATGGCCGCCTGATTGTCATTGAGATGAACCCGCGCGTGTCACGCTCCTCGGCGCTGGCCTCCAAAGCGACCGGTTTCCCGATTGCTAAAGTGGCGGCCAAACTGGCGGTCGGCTATACCCTCGACGAGCTGATGAATGATATCACCGGCGGTTTAACGCCAGCCTCGTTCGAGCCTTCCATCGACTACGTTGTCACCAAGATCCCGCGTTTCAACTTCGAAAAATTTGCCGGTGCCAACGATCGCCTGACCACGCAGATGAAGTCGGTCGGGGAAGTGATGGCAATTGGTCGTACTTTCCAGGAATCCATGCAGAAAGCGCTGCGCGGCCTGGAAGTAGGCGCTAACGGCTTCGACCCGAAAGTCCACCTCGACGACCCGGAAGCATTAACCCGCATCCGCCGTGAGCTGAAAGATGCCGGTTCAGACCGCATCTGGTACATCGCAGACGCTTTCCGTGCCGGCATGTCAGTGGATGGCGTGTTCAACCTGACCAATATTGACCGCTGGTTCCTGGTGCAGATCGAAGAGCTGGTGCGGCTGGAAGAGCAGGTTGCCCGTGAAGGGGTTAATAGCCTGGATGAGACGTTCCTGCGCGCCCTGAAGCGTAAAGGCTTTGCTGATGCACGGCTGGCGACACTGGCGGGCGTGGCAGAGAGCGAAATCCGCAAGCTGCGTCAGCAGTTTAACCTGCACCCGGTTTATAAGCGCGTGGATACCTGCGCCGCAGAGTTCGCGACAGACACCGCCTATATGTACTCCACCTATGAGGAGGAGTGCGAAGCCAATCCAAGTCCGGATCGCGAAAAAATCATGATTCTGGGCGGTGGGCCAAACCGTATCGGTCAGGGTATCGAATTCGACTATTGCTGCGTTCACGCCGCCCTGGCGCTGCGTGAAGATGGTTACCAGACCATTATGGTCAACTGTAACCCGGAAACAGTCTCGACCGATTACGACACCTCTGATCGCCTCTACTTCGAGCCGGTCACGCTGGAAGATGTGCTGGAGATTGTGCGCATTGAGCAGCCAAAAGGTGTGATTGTGCAGTATGGCGGTCAGACTCCGCTGAAACTGGCGCGTGCGCTGGAAGCCGCAGGCGTACCGGTTATCGGCACCAGCCCGGATTCTATCGACCGTGCTGAAGACCGTGAACGTTTCCAGCAGGCGGTTGATCGCCTGAACCTGAAGCAACCCGCCAACGCCACGGTGGCGACACTGGAGCAGGCGGTTGAGAAAGCCGCGGGTCTGGGTTATCCGCTGGTGGTGCGTCCTTCTTATGTGCTGGGTGGCCGTGCCATGGAGATCGTCTACGACGAGATCGACCTCAAGCGCTACTTCCAGACGGCGGTCTCGGTTTCCAACGATGCACCGGTGCTGCTGGATCGCTTCCTGGATGATGCGGTCGAAGTGGATGTTGATGCGATTTGCGACGGTGAGCGGGTGCTGATTGGCGGCATCATGGAACACATCGAGCAGGCTGGCGTCCACTCCGGTGACTCCGCCTGTTCACTGCCGGCCTACACCCTGAGTCAGGAGATTCAGAATGTGATGCGCCAGCAGGTTGAGAAGCTGGCGTTTGAGCTGAACGTTCGTGGCCTGATGAACGTCCAGTTCGCGGTGAAAGACAACGAAGTCTACCTGATCGAAGTTAACCCTCGCGCGGCGCGTACCGTGCCGTTCGTCTCTAAAGCGACCGGTGTCCCGCTGGCGAAAGTTGCCGCGCGCGTGATGGCAGGCAAAACGCTGGCAGAGCAGGGCGTCACTGAAGAGGTGATTCCGCCTTACTACTCTGTCAAAGAAGTGGTGCTGCCGTTTAACAAGTTCCAGGGCGTTGACCCGATTCTGGGGCCAGAAATGCGCTCTACCGGTGAAGTCATGGGCGTGGGCCGCACCTTCGCTGAGGCGTTTTCCAAAGCGATGCTGGGCGCACAGAGCAACATGAAGAAGTCGGGCCGTGCGCTGCTGTCGGTGCGTGAAGGCGACAAGAAACGTATTGTCGACCTGGCCGCTAAGCTGCAGAAGTTTGGTTTCGAACTGGATGCGACTCATGGCACGGCGGTTGTGCTGGGCGAAGCGGGCATCAATCCGCGCCTGGTGAACAAGGTGCACGAAGGGCGTCCGCACATTCAGGACCGTCTGAAGAACGGCGAGTATAGCTACATCGTCAATACCACGGCGGGTCGTCAGGCGATTGAAGATTCGAAACTGATTCGCCGCAGTGCTCTGCAGTATAAAGTGCACTACGACACCACGCTGAACGGCGGCTTCGCCACCGCGATGGCGCTGAATGCAGACCCGACGGAACAGGTTATCTCCGTTCAGGAGATGCATGCCCAGATCAAGGCGATGTAAGGCGATGTAATGTGAAAAACGGCTCCTGCGGGAGCCGTTTTTTTTGACCAAAATCTGGCCCGGTCAGCTGTGAGATCGAGCCTGCGAAGGGAACACGGTCAGATCGGAAAGTCGCTTAAGCCAATCCCTGGCCGCTCGGCCCGCGCGATTACGCACCTCATCCCTGAGGTGCGCCCGTAGCCGGGCCAACGCGTTGCGTTGTTCAAAAACGCTCCTGACGTTTTTGTCCATGGCGCGGGACGCTTTCCTCTTCTGCCCGTGTTCCCTGCGCGTTGAGCCTATGCATTGTGGAAAAAAAACCTGAATTGAATTTGTCAGCTGTCTGAACGGCTCCTGCGGGAGCCGTTTTTTTTGACCATCTTATTGGCGATAATCCGAAAACAGGGTCCAGGGAAAGCAAAGAGTTTGCGTTAAAGTGACTGATTTGGCTTAATTTTTTAGCTATAGGTGCGAATAAGGCCGGTTCGCACAAATTTATAATATAAACACTTCCTGTGCGGATTTTTCGTCAGTACTATGCCTGCCGCTCATCACTGGAGCGTATCAGGACATAAATAAAAAATGAAAATGCGTACTTTTTCTCTGAGTGCAGTGGCTGCACTGATGGCAATTCTTCCTTTCGCCAGCCAGGCGGAAATTACCCTGTTAAAACAGGATCCGCAGGCAGGCGATCCGCTTAGCCGTCTTAACTTTACTTTTGGCGGCAGCATTCGTGCTCAGTTCAATCATCAGACCGGCGTGGATGATAAATCCTACAAGCGCGACGGTTTTGACGGCGGCACCCGTTTCCGTTTCGGCGCTGACTACTACCTGTTTGATGACGTCAGCTGGATCAGCTACTACGAGCTGGGCGTTAACGTCCCGGCGGTCTTCAGCTGGGATCGTCACTATGCGGACGGTGCCAATAACACCACGCGTCGTCAGCTCTACACCGGTCTGAAAAGCAAAACCTGGGGCCAGCTTACCTTTGGTCAGCAGAACAGTGTCTATTACGATACCGTGGGCGCCAAGACCGATATCTGGGATTACGACATGGTCGGCCAGGCTCCGGGTAACGGGATCAACGGCGACTACGACGGATCTTACCGCTCACGCAAACAGCTGAAGTATAAAAACAGCTTCGGCGATGCGGATCTTTACGCCTCTTATCTGTTCGAAGATAACGAGTATCTGCCAGGCAACGGCCTGCGCTATAAGCGCAAAGGCGGCGGCTCGCTGGGTGTGGACTACCACATCACGGACGATCTGAGTTGGGGCACGGCGTGGAACTACACCCGCGCGGCGATGCGTAACCCGAACAACGGCGACAGCCGCGATTACGATCAGAACATTTACGGCACCGCGCTGAGCTGGACTCCAGGCAACTGGACGTTTTCAGCCGGCGGTGGCTGGTATGAGAACTTCATGACCACCAAACGCAAAGATGTGCATGACTACTTTGCCGGCGACGCGTGGGGCATTGAATATTTCGCCGGTTACAAGATTCCGGTGGGGCAGTATGGTCTGAAAGCGGTACAGCCATATGTCATGGGCGATCGCATTGAGTATGCGACAGGCCGGGATTATCAGCGCATCGACAACGGTCTGGGTGTGGTGCTGTTCCTCGACTACGGTTTCCGTGTCGATTACGAACATGTGTTTACCTCCAGCACCGATAACCTGGGTGATATGAATCTGGTGCGTCTGCGCTACGACTTCTGATAACCCTGACGGCTCCTCCTGGAGCCGTTTTCTTTTGCGCACGACTTTTGTGCCAGCCTGAGGCCGATCGCTGGCGAGCTGCGGCAAACTGACGCGATTAGGCGGTGAAAAACGCTGCACAGGCCGTGAAAAACGACGTCATGAAAAGCTTTACGCAATTAGACCTTTCCCCCTATCGACGAAAGTTTCACCTTTACGTATCATGGCGCCAATTTTTTTCAGTGAGTGGTTAACATGATTAGTCTTATCGCGGCATTAGCAGCAGATCGCATTATTGGAATGGAGAACGCCATGCCGTGGGACCTGCCTGCAGATCTGGCGTGGTTCAAGCGCCATACGCTGAAGAAACCGGTGATTATGGGCCGACTGACCTTTGAATCTATTGGCCGTCCGTTACCTGGCCGACTGAATATCGTGGTCAGCAGCCAGCCGGGCACCACCGAAGGCGTTACCTGGGTCACTTCGCTGGATGAGGCGTTACAGGCAGCCGGTGACGCTGAAGAGATCATGGTGATTGGCGGTGGCCGCGTCTATGAGCAGATGCTGAAGCGTGCCGATCGTCTCTATCTGACGCACATTGATGCGGAAGTCGAAGGTGATACGCAGTTCCCGGATTACGAGCCGGATGAGTGGCAGTCAACGTTCAGCGAATTCCACGACGCTGACGAGCAAAATTCCCACAGCTACTGCTTTGAGATCCTTGACCGTCGTCGCTAATCCCACCCCTGCCGGGCTGTAACCTGGCTGTCATCTTTATTCATTAGCATTGCTTCTTTTCTGGGATCGACACAAAGGAAGCAATCACTAATGAAAATCGAACTCTCCGCATTAAGCACTGACCGCCTGCCTGATCCACTGCGTCGTAAATTCCTTGCCGGTTCCGGTGCTATCGGCCTGACCGGCTTTCTCAGCGGCGGCCTGACGCTCTCGGGCAGCGCACTGGCGCAGGAGAAGCCTGCGGGCAGCCCACTGCTGGGCTTTCAGGCGATTGCCGCGTCCACGGCCGATGAGATTGTGGTAGCCCCTGGCTATCGCGCCGACGTGTTGATCTCCTGGGGTGATCCGCTGGTGAATGGCGCAGCCGCGTTTGATCCGCAGGGCAATAACAGCGCCGAAGACCAGGAAAAGCAGTTCGGTGACAACAACGACGGTATGAGCTTCTTCGCGATTAATGACCATCGCGGCGTGATGGCGATTAACAATGAATATGTGAATGAGCCGACGCTGTTCGCCCACGGCGGCAGTAAAGCGACCAGCCTGGAGGATGTCAAAAAGTCGCAGGCGGCGCACGGTATCTCCATCGTTGAAGTCAAACGGGGTGAGGACAATCGCTGGCAGGTGGTACGTCCTTCTGACTATAACCGCCGCATTACTGCCAATACCCCGATGCGCTTCTCCGGTCCGGCAGCGGGGGATAAAGCGCTGCAGACTGCCGCCGATCCGCAGGGAATGCATGTCCTGGGCACCTTTGGTAACTGCGCCAACGGCAAAACGCCGTGGGGCACCTATCTCACCTGTGAAGAGAACTACGACACCTACTTTGGCACCCATCAGGCGGACTTTACGCCGACCCCACAGCAGAAGCGCTATACCCTGAATGCCGCTGAGCCGGAGCGCAACTGGGCCGATTTTGATCCCCGCTTCGATATCGCTAAGAATCCCAACGAATTTAACCGGCACGGCTGGATTGTCGAAATCGATCCTTTCGATCCTCACTCCGTGCCGGTAAAGCGGACCGCACTCGGCCGCTTCAAGCACGAGAATGCCGCCGTGACGGTCGCGAAAACCGGCCAGCTGGTGGTTTATATGGGCGACGATGAGCGCGGCGAGTATATCTATAAATTTGTCTCAGATGACAAGGTCACTCCGGATGATGCTAAAGCCAATCACGGGCTGCTTGATAAGGGCACGCTCTATGTGGCGCAGTTCAACGGCGATGTGCAGGGCACGCCGCTTAAAGGCACCGGGCGCTGGCTGGCGCTGAAGTGGGGCGAAAATGGACTCACTGCTGAAAAGGGATTCAATAGTCAGGCAGATGTTTTGATCAATGCGCGTGCCGCGGCAGATGTGGTCAACGCAACGCGAATGGACCGGCCGGAGTGGATTGCGGTTAACCCGCATGACGGCCGTGCCTACTGCACTCTGACCAACAACAACAAGCGCGGAAATGAAGGCATGCCGGTCAATGCAGCGAATCCGCGGCCAAAAAATATCTACGGTCAGATTATTCGCTGGGATGAGAAAGGCGATGCTACCGCGCAGACGTTTGAGTGGGATATCTATGCGCTGTGTGGCAACCCGATAGCGCATCCTGAGGGGATCTATCGTGGCACACCGAACATCACCGCGGAGAATACCTTTAACAGTCCGGATGGGCTGGGGTTTGATGCGCAGGGGCGGTTATGGATCCTGACCGACGGCAAATACAGCAACAAAGAGGATTATCAGGGGCAGGGGAATAATCAGATGCTGGTGGGTGATCCTGATAGTGGCGAAATCCGCCGGTTTATGGTCGGTCCAAAATCGTGCGAGCTGACCGGTATTACCTTCACGCCCGATTACAAAACGCTGTTCGTGAATGTGCAGCATCCCGGCGAAGAGGGTGACTCGCACTTCCCAGACAACAGTCCGCGTCCGCGGTCGTCGGTGATTATGATCACCCGTGAAGATGGCGGCATTATCGGCGCATAAAACAGGATGCTGGCCTGATGGCCAGCATCGCCGTTATAGCGTGGGCGGTGCCAGACTTTCGCTGGAGGCCAGTGCTTTTTCGCGATTAGAGGGCTGCACCACATAGCGCTGCGTCTCCCAGTGCAACAGGGTCAGCGTTCCGCCCCAGCAGCAGCCGGTATCCAGCCCGATAATGCCCTCTGGCGTGCCTTTGCCTTCCAGCGAGGCCCAGTGACCAAAGACGATGGTGTAGTCACGTGCGACCGGCCCCTCAATGTTAAACCAGGGTTTCAGCGGCGGAAGCGCTGATTCCGGGGCATCTTTGCAGATCATGTCCAGCTGGCCGTTGGGGAAGCAGTAGCGCATGCGGGTGAGGGCGTTGGTGCTGAAGCGCAGACGCGCCAGGCCGGTCAGATCCTCACTCCAGTTGTTCGGCATGTCGCCATACATGGCATCCAGGAACAGCGGATAACTGTCGCTGGCGAGAACCGCTTCGACTTCACGCGCGCACTTTTTCGCGGTCTCAATATCCCACTGCGGCGTGATACCGGCGTGTCCCATCACCAGCTTTTTCTCTTCATCAACCTGTAACAGCGGCTGACGACGCAGCCAGTTGATCAGCTCATCCGCATCATCCGCTTCCAGCAACGGAGTCAGGCGATCTTTAGGCTTGTTACGGCTGATGCCGGCGTAGACCGCCAGCAGATGCAAATCGTGATTGCCCAGCACCAGACGCACTGCATCGCCCAGCGATTTAACGTAGCGTAAGACTTCCAGTGAGCCAGGACCGCGCGCCACTAAATCGCCGGTCAGCCACAGGGTATCCTGCTCAGGATTGAAGTCGACCTGTTGCAGCAATGCACGTAATTCATCGTAGCAACCGTGAACGTCGCCAATCAGGTATGTGCTCATAACGTTTTATCCATCAGGAAGGTGCCCGACTTAACGGGCAAAAAGCGTGTGAATCAATGAATGTGGGTCTGAATGGCGAGGCGGAACACCGGGATCTCTACGTGAAAGGTGTCGCCCTGTTCGTCGACCATCACATAGTGCCCCTGCATGGTGCCCATCGGTGTTTCGATCACGGCACCGCTGGTGTACTGAAATTCATTGCCTGGCGCGATAAGCGGCTGTTCACCGACCACGCCTTCACCCTGAACTTCCGTTTCGCGGCCGTTACCGTTGGTAATCAACCAGTAGCGTCCCAGCAGTTGCACTGAGGAACGGCCCAGATTGCGTATCGTAATGGTATAGGCGAAGACGTAGCGATCATCATCCGGTGAGGATTGTGAGGCGACGTACTGGCTTTGCACATGGACGGAGACGCGGGCCGTTTCACTCATGACTTACTCCTGCGATTTTCCCTGATGATTCGCCAGCCAGTTCGCCAGCTGACAATATTGCGCCACCGAGACGTTCTCAGCACGCAGGGTTGGATCTATGGATAACTCTTCCAGCGCACCGGCGGCCACCATGTGGCTCAGGCTGTTACGCAGCGTTTTACGACGCTGGCCGAACGCTTCAGTGGTAATGCGGCTCAGGATACGCACATCGCTGACCGGATACGGCGGCTCGGCATACGGCACCAGACGCACCACGGCAGAGTCCACTTTCGGTGGTGGCGTGAAAGAGTGCGGAGGCACTTCCAGCACCGGAATGATCTGGCAGTAGTACTGCGCCATCACCGTCAGACGACCGTAGGTCTTGTTACCCGGACCGGCAACCAGACGATTAACCACCTCTTTCTGCAGCATGAAGTGCATATCTTTGATCGAACCAGTATAGCTGAAAAGGTGGAACATCAGCGGGGTCGAAATATTGTACGGCAGGTTACCGAATACCCGCAGCGGCTGGCCTCTCTCCTGCGCCAGTGCGGCGAAGTCGAATGTCATGGCATCCTGCTGGAAGATAGTCAGTTTCGGGCCAAGGAACGGATGCGTTTCCAGACGCGCAGCGAGATCGCGGTCCAGCTCTATCACCGTTAATTTATCGAGGCGTTCGCCTACTGGCTCGGTTAAGGCACCCAGGCCTGGGCCGATCTCCACCAGCGCTTCGTCGCGCTGAGGATGGATGGCAGAGACAATGCTGTCGATAATGTACTGATCGTTCAGGAAGTTCTGCCCGAAACGTTTACGGGCGTAGTGCCCCTGATGGACGCGATTATTCATTACTGCTCTTGATCATAGTGATGGCGAGGTTAAGCGCCGTGATGAAGCTGCCCGGTTCAGCCTGACCCAAGCCAGCGAGTTCAAGCGCGGTGCCGTGGTCAACTGAAGTCCGGATAAAGGGCAGGCCCAGGGTGATATTTACCGCCCGGCCAAACCCCTGAAATTTGAGTACCGGCAGGCCCTGGTCGTGATACATCGCCAGCACCGCATCGGCGTATTGCAGATATTTGGGCTGGAAAAGGGTATCCGCAGGCAGCGGGCCGGTCAGATTAATGCCCTGCTGACGCAGTTCATTGAGTGCCGGCGTGATGGTCTCGATCTCTTCCCGCCCCATGTGACCGCTTTCGCCGGCATGAGGGTTAAGACCACAGACGTAAATATGCGGCTCGGCAATCGCAAACTTCTGCTGCAGATCACGATGCAGAATCGTAATCACTTCATGCAGACATTCACGGGTTACCGCAGCGGGCACATCTTTCAGCGGCAGATGGGTGGTGGCCAGTGCGACTCGTAGCTCTTCTGTCGCCAGCATCATGACCACCCGATGGCCGCCTGCGCGATCGGCGAAGAATTCGGTATGGCCGGTAAAGGCGATGCCGGCATCGTTAATCACGCCTTTATGCACCGGGCCGGTAATCAGGGCAGCGAATTCACCGTCGAGACAACCGTCGCAGGCGCGCGTCAGCGTGGCCAGCACATAGTCGCTGTTGGCGACGCAAAGCTCGCCGGGTGTGACCGGCGCTGCCGTTTCAATTGGCAGGATAGTCAGTGTACCCGCCTGCTGTGGCTCGGCTGCCACATCAGGCTGGTAGGGCCGCAGCGTCAGCGGCAGACCGAGTTGCGCCGCACGCTGCTGCAACAGGGCAGGCGAGGCGCAGACCACCAGTTCAACCGGCCACGACTGCTGGGCCAGCTGAACGGTAAGATCGGGACCAATCCCGGCAGGTTCGCCGGGCGTGATCACCACACGGGCATTACTGCGCATTGCCATCCAGAATCTTCACGTAGGCACTGGCACGTTGTTCCTGCATCCAGGTCTGCGCTTCTTCCGCGAACTTACGGTTAAACAGCATACGGTAAGCACGCTCTTTCTGGGCCGCATCGGTTTTATCCACCTGACGGGTATCCAGCAGCTGAATCAGATGCCAGCCGAAAGAGGAGTGAACCGGCTGGCTGGTCTGACCTTTCTGCAGGCGCAGCAGCGCGTCACGGAACGCCGGGTCAAAGACTTCCGGAGAGGTCCAGCCGAGGTCGCCGCCCTGGTTCGCCGAACCCGGATCGTCAGAGTACTGTTTAGCCGCCGCCGCAAAGGTGGTTTTGCCACTGCGGATATCGTTAGCAATCTGCCCCAGCTGCGCGCGTGCCTGATCGTCTGTCAGGATCGGCGATGGCTTCAGCAGAATGTGACGCGAATGGACTTCGGTGACCGAGACATTTTTGCTTTCGCCACGCAGGTCGTTCACTTTCAGGATGTGGAAGCCCACACCAGAGCGCACCGGCCCGACGATATCGCCTTTTTTGGCGCTTGAGAGTGCCTGAGCAAACAGGGTCGGTAACTCTTCGATTTTACCCCAGCCCATGTTGCCGCCTTTCAGCGCCTGGGAGTCGGCGGAGTAGGTCACGGCCATCTTGCCGAAGTCAGCGCCATTTTTCAGTTCGCCAACCAGCTGTTTCGCCAGCGTTTCCTGCTCATCAACCTGCTGTTGCGTCGGGTTTTCCGGCAGCGGCAGCAGAATATGACTGACGTTCAGTTCAGTACCCTGGCTGTTCTGAGAGCCGATCTGGGTAGCAAGCGTATCCACTTCCTGCGGCAGAATCGTGACACGACGTCGCACTTCGTTGTTGCGCACTTCGGCGATAGTCATCTCTTTGCGGATCTGAGAACGATACACGCTGTAGTTCATGCCGTCATAAGCCAGACGGCTACGCAGCTGATCAAGGCTCATCTTGTTCTGCGCAGCGATGTTCTGAATAGCCTGGTCCAGCTGCTCGTCGCTGATCTGAATTCCCGCTTTATCACCCATCTGCAGAATGATGTTGTCCATGATCTGACGTTCCAGAATCTGATGGCGCAACGTTTTATCATCCGGCAACTGCTGACCAGCCTGCTGGGCCTGAGATTTAACGGTGCTCATCATGCCATCCACGTCACTCTCAAGAACCACGCCGTTATTGACCACGGCTGCAACTTTATCAACGACTTGTGGTGCTGCGAACGCGGTGTTGGCACTGATTGCCACACCAAGAATCAGCATTCTCCAGTTCTTCATACTTTATCCATTGTTGGTTCCGCACTGCGGGATTGCCTGTCAAACATCACAACATCAGAAAGCAGGCTGGTAAGGGATAATGCCCTGACGCAGCATATCGTTGGTGCCTAAGCCATAGTTCGGACTCAGACCACGCAGCTCAATGTTGAATGAGATTTGGTTGTCATACTTACTGTCGTTGTTTTCCCAACCGTTAATTTTGCGTTCATAACCGACCCGGATAGCGTAACAGCATGAGCTGTATTGCAGGCCAACCAGTTGTGAAGCCGGACGCGTGTTGCGGGTATCGTAGTAGTAAGCGCCTACGACAGACCATGCATCCGCGATCGGCCAGCTGGCGGTGGTACCGACCTGAGAGATCCCGTTTTTGTAGATAGGATTCGTGACCAGGCTGCTATCGTTCAGCGCGGTCGCAACATACTCCGGGCTGCTGTAACGGTAGCTCAGCTGCACCATGCGGTCGGCATCCCGACGGTATTCCAGTACGGTATTGCCCTGGGAGACGTTGTCGAGTTTGGTGTCATATTGCAGCCCACCACGGACGCCCCAGCGATCGCTGATTTTCCAGTATGTATCGCCAGCCCAGATCAGGCTGCCGGTATCATCTTCTTTACTGGTTTGATTCACACCAGTACGAGAAGGGGTAAACGAGTAGATTTGACCTACAGAAACGTTAAAACGTTCAACCAGATCGTTATCATAAATACGCGAGGTGACGCCGGTAGCCACTTCATTGGCGGAAGCGATGCGATCCAGGCCGCTATAAGTACGATCGCGGAACAGACCGGTGTAGTCGGTTTGCAGCAACGTTGAGTCGTACGGATAGATATTGCTCTGATTACGATACGGGATATAAAGGTACTGCACGCGCGGTTCCAGCGTCTGGGTATAACCCACCGCCGAGTTCATATCGCGGTCAAACACCAGACGACCATCAACTTTAAATTGCGGCAGGGTGCGGTTGACTGACTCATCCAGTTCGCCGCTCTTATCACCCCTGAGACCATTGGCTGCGTTGTTATAGAAATCAACGTCAGTCTGCTGATAGTGGGTCGCCAGGAACTTCGCTTCGGTATCCAGGCTGGCCCAGCCGTTTGACAGCGGCAGGTTCAGCGTTGGCTCAATGTGTAAACGGGTCGCTTCCGGATAGCGGCTGCTGACGTTGGTGAACTTCACCGCCTGGGCATAAACCCGGCCATCAAACGGGCCGATATCGTTCTGATAGAGATTGACGTCCAGCTGCGGCATGGCGCGGTAGACGTTATTGCTGGTGGTATCGCCGAACACCTGGAAATCTTTGGTGGAGAGCGTGGCGTCCCAGTTGGTGTCCGCATAGCCGATGCTGAATTTCTGCGTGGCGTAGTTGTCGGTCGAGCTGTAGTACTTCGAGTCGAGATCGTTGAAGTAGTACTTATCACTGACCTTGGTATAGTCCGCGCTGAAACGCCAGTTCTGGTCATAGACACCGGCATGACGCCAGTAGAACAGCCAGCGATCGGAGCTGTCATTTTCGGCGATGCCACGCACCGCTTTGTCGTTATCGTACTGTTTGTCCGAGCCGAGGTAGTCGAATTCAACCAGACCTGCACCCAGCGTGGTCAGATAACGGAATTCGTTTTCAAACTGCATGCCGCGCTTACTCATGTAGTGCGGCGTGATGGTCGCATCGGCCTGCGGCGCGATGTTCCAGTAATAGGGCAGTGTGAACTCAAAGCCGTTGTTGCTGCCATATTTTGCATTCGGGATCAGGAAACCGGAGCGGCGACGATCGCCAATCGGTAACTGCAGATAGGGGCTGTAGAACACCGGAACGGATCCGATCTTAAAGCGGGCGTTCCAGATCTCCGCCACTTCCTCTTCGCGATCCTGGATGACCTCTGAACCCACCACGCTCCAGCTGTTGGAGCCGGGCAGACAGGAGGTAAAGGTACCGTTTTCCAGAATGGTGTAGCGGTTATCGCCGCGCAGCTTCATCTGATCTGCGACGCCGCGTCCCTGACGATCTACCATCTGGTACTGACCATTCCAGACGTTGGTATCTTTGCTGTTGAGGTTTGACCAGGCTTTCGGACCTTTCAGGATGACCTGATTGTCATCGTAGTGCACATTACCCAGCGCATCGACGGTACGTACGGGCGCGGTCTGGCCTTCCTGCTGACGCTGATGAAGCTGGACTTCATCCGCCTGCATACGGCTGTTGCCCTGCTCAATATTCACATTACCGGTGAATACCGCATCGTTGGGATAGTTCCCTTTGGCGGCGTCGGAGTGAATGGTGACGGGCATCTGATTCGTATCGCCATTCACCAGCGGGCGGTTATAACTCGGCACGCCTAACATACACTGCGACATCAAATCGTCGGCAAAGGCTTGCTGGCTAATGGCTGCGCCGATCAGTGTGGCCAGCAGGGTAGGTATATGTTTTTTCATACGCGGTATCGAGAATTCCATGAAAACTGGCATCATGCCGACAATCGGGTCAGAGACTAACTTACTGCCCGGCGTTGCGCCAGTGTTAATCCTGGTCAGTCAGCGTTGCCGTTAGGCGCTGAGATAAATGACAGGTATGATAATGCAATTTTCAGCCGCAAGCATGGCGAATTGAGGAGTTTATGCGCTACTGGGGAAAAGTTGTGGGTCTGGCGGTGGGATTACTTTCCGGCGCAGGCTTTTGGGGTATTGTGATCGGTTTGATCATTGGCCATATGATTGACAAAGTACGCGGCGCGCAAGGCAAGGCTTACTTCTCAAATAATCAGACCCGACAGACGCTGTTTTTCAGCACCACCTTTCAGGTGATGGGCCATCTGACCAAGTCAAAAGGGCGCGTCACGGAAGCGGATATTCAGATTGCTTCGCTGTTAATGGAGCGGATGCAGCTGCACGGTGACTCTCGCACGGCTGCCCAGCGCGCGTTCCGCGAAGGCAAGCAGGCGGATTATCCGTTACGCAGCAAACTGCGTGAACTGCGCAGCGCCTGTTTTGGCCGGTTTGATCTGATTCGGATGTTCCTGGAGATCCAGATTCAGGCCGCCTTTGCCGACGGTTCACTGCATCCCAATGAGCGCCAGGTGCTCTATGTGATTGCCGAAGAGCTGGGCATTTCACGCGGTCAGTTCGATCAGTTCCTGCGCATGATGGAAGGTGGCCAGCAGTTTGGCGGTGGTCAGCGCAGTTCAGGCGGTTTTCAGCAGGCGCAACGCGGGCCAACGCTGGAAGATGCCTGTAGCGTGCTGGGTGTGAAGAGCAGCGATGACGCCACCACCATCAAACGCGCCTACCGCAAACTCATGAGCGAACATCATCCTGACAAGCTGGTAGCGAAAGGGTTGCCGCCAGAGATGATGGAGATGGCGAAGCAGAAAGCGCAGGAAATTCAGGCGGCGTACGATCTGATTCGCAAAGAGAAAGGCTTTAAGTAAACACCCTGTTCCGTGGCCGCTTCTGCAACAGAGGAGGCCACGGTGACAGGCGAGCAGTAAACCTTAAAAATCGGCGGGCTGACGAAACGTCATGGCATTACCAAATGCCGGATGGGTAATGGTTAGTGACTCCGCATGCAGCAGTAAACGGGGCGCCATCGCTTTGGCCTCCGGATGCGCATAGAAGTTATCCCCCAGAATCGGATGGCCCAGCGCCAGCATATGCACCCGCAGCTGGTGTGAGCGGCCGGTAATCGGTTTCAGCGAAACTCGCGCACTGTTATCCGCACGATATTCCAGCACCTGATATTCCGTCTGCGCGGCTTTGCCGGTCTCGAAGCAGACCATCTGCTTCGGACGATTTGGCCAGTCGCAAATCAGTGGCAGGTCAACCAATCCCTCTTCCTTCGCCGGATGACCCCAGATGCAGGCCACGTAAGTCTTGGAAGGCTCCCGCTCACGGAACTGTCGTTTCAGCTCGCGCTCAGCAGCCTTAGTCAGCGCCACGACCATCACGCCGCTGGTCGCCATATCCAGTCGGTGGACAGATTCAGCCTGCGGAAAATCACGCTGAACCCGCGTCATCACGCTATCTTTATGTTCGTCCAGCCGACCGGGTACCGAGAGCAGACCGCTGGGTTTGTTCACCACCATGATGTGCGCATCCTGATAAAGGATGTGCAGCCAGGGTTCACGCGGTGGATTGTAAGGTTCCATGGGGCTTTCCAAAAATAAGGGGCCATGCGGCCCCTGAGCTTACTGGTGTGTCACCACAATCAGGCGCAGCGCGTCGAGACGCCAGTTGGCCTGATCGAGACTTTCCAGCACCTGTTCACGGTTGCTTTCCAGCGCCTCGACTTCATCGTCACGGATGTTCGGGTTCACCGCTTTCAGCGCGTTGAGACGGGAGAGTTCTGCGCCCAGCTTCTCGTTCGCTTCGGCACGCGCTGCATCAATCACCGCACGCGCTTCGCTGACCACGCTCTCTTCGCCCTGAGTCAGAATCGCATGCACATCCTGCTGCACCGCATTCACCAGTTTACTGGCGGTATGACGGTTAACCGCATTCAGCTGACGGTTAAAACTTTCGAACTCTACTTTGTCCGCCAGGTTAGTGCCTTTGGTATCCATCAGCAGACGGATTGGCGTTGGCGGCAGGAACCGGGTCAGTTGCAGATGCTTCGGTGCCTGTGCTTCAACCACATAGATCAGCTCGACCAGCAGCGTCCCCACCGGCAGCGCCTTGTTCTTCAGCAGTGACAGTGCGCTGCTGCCGGTATCGCCCGACAGAATCAGATCCAGACCGTTGCGGATCAGCGGATGTTCCCAGGTAATGAACTGGGTATCTTCGCGCGACAGCGCCTGATCGCGGTTAAAGGTGATGGTGCAGCCATCTTCCGGCAGGCCAGGGAAATCGGGCACCAGCATGTGGTCGGAAGGGGTCAGCACGATCAGGTTATCGCTGCGATCTTCCTGATTAATACCAACGATATCAAACAGGTTGAGCGCGAAGTTCACCAGACCGGTGTCGTTATCCTGCTCGCTGATGGCATTGGCCAGTAGCTGAGCCGATTCGCCGCCGTTGGAGTTCAGCTCCAGCAGGCGATCGCGACCCTGTTCCAGCTGCAGTTTCAGCGCATCATGCTGTTTACGGCAGTCGGTGATAAACGCATCAAAACCTTCGCTGTTTTCCGGCGCGGCCAGATAGCCGATCAGTTGCGAATGGACGCTGTCATAGATTGTCCGGCCGGTCGGGCAGGTGTGTTCAAACGCGTCCAGCCCTTCGTGATACCAGCGCAGCAGCACCGCCTGTGCGGTCTGCTCCAGCCACGGTACCAGAATCTGAATGTCGTGTGCCTGACCGATACGATCCAGACGACCGATACGCTGCTCCAGCAGGTCCGGGTTAAACGGCAGGTCGAACATCACCAGACGGCTGGCAAACTGGAAGTTACGGCCTTCAGAACCGATCTCGGAGCACAACAGCACCTGCGCGCCATTCTCTTCTGAGGCGAACCAGGCGGCAGCACGGTCACGTTCAATGATCGACAGCCCTTCGTGGAACACCGCTGCGCGGATACCTTCGCGTTCACGCAGTACCTGCTCCAGCTGCAGCGCGGTGGCCGCTTTGGCGCAGATCACCAGCACTTTCTCTTTGCGGTTGGTGGTGAGATAGCCCATCAGCCATTCCACGCGCGGATCGAAGTTCCACCAGGTGCCGCTGTCGCCTTCAAATTCCTGATAAATCTGCTCCGGATAGAGCAGGTCACGCGCCCGCTCTTCTGCACTTTTGCGCGCGCCCATAATGCCGGAGACTTTAATCGCCGTCTGATACTGCGCAGGCAGCGGCAGGCGGATCTGGTGCAGTTCGCGTTTCGGGAAGCCTTTAACCCCGTTACGGGTGTTACGGAACAGCACGCGGCTGGTGCCGTGGCGGTCCATCAGCATGGAGATCAGCTCCTGACGCGCCTCCAGCTTGCCGTCACGGTCGCTGTTGGCGACCTGCAGCAGTGGCTCAATATCCTGCTCGCCGACCAGATCGTTGATCCGGTTCATCTCCTCCTGGGAGATCGCTTTATCGGCCAGCAGCGCCGTGACGGCATCGGCAATCGGACGGAAATGCTGCTGCTCTTCAACAAAGGCGGCAAAGTCATGGAAACGATTAGGGTCGAGCAGGCGCAGACGGGCGAAGTGACTCTCCATGCCCAGCTGCTCAGGTGTTGCAGTCAGCAACAGAACCCCGGCGGTTTTCTCAGCCAGCTGTTCGATAACCTGATATTCACGGCTGGGCTCGCCTTCTGACCAGGCCAGATGGTGCGCTTCATCGACCACCAGCAGATCCCATTCGGCATCGGCCAGCATCTCAAGACGCTGCTTGTTACGGCGCACGAAGTCCAGTGAGCAGATAATCAGCTGCTCCGTTTCAAACGGGTTATCGCTGTCGTGCTGCGCTTCGGTATAGCGATCGTCATCAAACAGCGCAAAGCGCAGGTTGAAGCGGCGCAGCATCTCGACCAGCCACTGATGCTGTAAAGTTTCAGGTACCACGATCAGGACGCGGTCGGCGCGGCCAGCCAGCAGCTGCTGCTGGATGATCATCCCGGCTTCAATAGTTTTACCCAGGCCAACTTCGTCGGCCAGCAGGACGCGCGGCGCATGGCGGCGGCCGACATCGTGGGCGATATGCAGCTGGTGAGGGATCAGATTGGTGCGCATGCCGCGTAATCCGCTGATTGGCAGGCGATATTGCTCACTCTGGTATTTACGGGCGCGGAAGCGCAGGGCAAAACGATCCATCCGGTCGAGCTGGCCGGCAAACAGGCGATCCTGCGGCTTACTGAACACCAGCTTGCTGTCGAGCATGACTTCGCGCAGCATCACTTCGCTCTCTTCGGTATCCAGACGGGTACCGATATAGGTCATCAGGTCATTTTCGTTGCGTACTTCATCGACGCGCATCTGCCAGCCTTCGTGGCTGGTGATGGTATCACCCGGATTAAAGATGACGCGGGTAACCGGCGAATCGTTGCGGGCGTAGAGGCGGTTTTCCCCCGTGGCCGGAAACAGCAGGGTGATCATGCGGGTATCGATCGCCACCACGGTGCCCAGTCCCAGTTCACTTTCCGTATCACTAATCCAGCGCTGACCTAATGTAAAAACCATATATTTTTTGCTCGAATTTTAACGTTTTTAGAGGTGTTCCCAAAGCTCAGGCAATAGCGTTACCGCCAGACAACAAGGCCTGGAGCGTACTTAAGAGCGGTGAGTTTCAGGAAGGGCGCTATGGTACTGGATGGCAGGACGTTCGTCACCTGTCAAAAAAGCCCCAGCTGTCCGGTAATAAGTGTAGCAAAGTCCCCCTCGACAAAAGGCAGAATCCCCTCTGCAACCGGCTGAAGTTGCTTCGTCACGTAGTGGTCATAGTCCAGCGGCGTGCTGCGCGCCTCCAGTGGCTCGGGGCCTGCGGTGGCGATGACATAACGGATCCGGCCACCATTCTGGTACTGCAAGGGCCGGTTTAATTTACGATTGTACTCATCGGCCAGCCTGGCGGCGCGCACGTGCGGGGGCACGTTTCGTTCATATTCTTTCAGCGGACGCCGCAGCCGCTTTTTGTAGATCAGCTGATCGTCGAGTTCACCCGCCAGCAACTGCGCCACGGTAGTACGGATATAATCCTGCCACGGCTGACGGTGGAAGATACGGTGGTAGAGCTGCTGCTGGAATGCTTTTGCCAGCGGCGTCCAGTCTGTTCGCACCGACTCCAGCCCCTTAAAGACCATGCGCTCACCGGCGGCGTCACGAATCAGTCCGGCGTAGCGTTTCTTGCTGCCCTGTTCCGCGCCGCGAATGGTGGGCATCAGAAAACGGCAGAAGTGATTTTCATACTCCAGTTCCAGTGTGCTGGTCAGCCCCTGCGTCTGCTGCAGATGGTCGCGCCACCAGGCGTTCACTTTCTGCACCAGCTGCTGACCAATCGCGGCGGCATCTTCTTCATTGTGCGCCGACTTCAGCCAGACAAAGGTGGAGTCGGTGTCGCCATAGATGACGTCGTAGCCTTCCGCCTCAATCAGCGTTCGGGTCTGCTGCATGATGGCGTGACCGCGCAGCGTAATAGAGGAGGCGAGCCGCGGATCAAAGAAGCGGCAGGCGCTGGTGCCCAGCACGCCATAAAAGGCGTTCATGATGATTTTCAGCGCCTGAGACAGCGGCTGATTATTCTGCTTTTTCGCCGCTTCGCGACCCAGCCAGATCTGTTCAACTATTGCAGGCAGGCAGTGGGTATGCCGCGAAAAACGGGCTTCACGGAAACCCTCAATCGAATCGGCATCATCAGGATGGGCCAGCCCTTCCACCAGACCCACCGGGTCAATCAGGAAGGTGCGGATAATCGACGGGTAGAGGCTTTTGTAATCCAGCACCAGCACTGAGTCATACAGGCCGGGGCGCGAATCCATCACATAACCGCCAGGACTGGCTTCCGGGGCCACATCACCCATGTTCGGGGCGACAAACCCGGCGCGATGCATCCGCGGAATATAGAGATGACCAAAGGCCGCTACCGAACCGCCGTGGCGATCCACCGCCAGTCCATTGACCGCCGCGCGTTCCAGCAGAAACGGCATAATCGCCGTTTTGTGAAAAATGCGCGTCACCAGTTCGCAGTCTTTCAGGTTGTAGCGCGCCAGCGCCGGTTTATCGTTGGCAAAGCGCCAGTTGATCTCCTCCATGCGCTGCCAGGGATTATCAATCGCTTTCCCTTCTCCCAGCAGTTGCTGCGACACTGACTCCAGGCTGAATGAGGGAAAATCCCAGAACGCCGATTTCAGCGCGTCAATGCCATCGATAATCAACCGGCCACTGGCCTGAGCGAAAAATACGCCGGGTTTGAAGCCATGTTCACGCCACTCCAGCGCGGCCTGCTGGCGTCCCAGGCGCAGCGGAATGCCGTAACGATCGGCATGCTTTTGCAGCACCCGCAGGTCAAACTGCACGACGTTCCAGCCAATTAAGACATCCGGATCATGCTCTGCAAACCACTGGTTCAGCGCTTCAAGTAACTGCGGCCGGCTGTCGAGATAGATCAACTCGAAATCCAGCGTGCTGGCATCACCGTTGGCCGGGCCGAGCATAAAGACCTGGCGCTGACCGCCTCCCTCCAGCCCGATGCAGTAAAGCTCGCCATGCTGAGTGGTTTCAATGTCCAGCGAGACCCATTTCAGCGGCGGGCGATAGTCGGGATGGGGTTTGAGCCGCGCATTGACCACGCTGTCACCGCGCTGCTCGCCGTCAAACCAGACCGGCGCGGTAATAAAACGCTCCATCAGGTAGCGCTCCGGCGGACGGATATCGGCTTCATAGACCGGAATACCCTCTTCGCGCAGCCGTTTTTCAATGCGCTGTAGCTGGCGGTTCTGCTGGCAGTAGAGGCCGAAAACCGGGCGACGCCGAAAATCTTTCAGCGCCAGCGACTGAAGCCGAAACTGACGTTCATCTTTCAGTAATTCGCTGACCTGCGCCTGAAATTCCTCAGGAATAAACGCGACGGACTCCTGCACCGGCAGCACCACGCGCTGCGCGCCCGCATCGGTCGCGAGCCAGAGGATAATTTCGGTGCCATGCGGGCTGTCGCGCCAGTGGCGGGTGAGCAGAAAACCTGCGCGGGGCATATTCAGATGTTCTCCGGACTCAGCATTTCAGGATGACAAAACCGCTTCAGTATAACATGGATATTTATACAGTTCCCGCCACCCGGTTTTGTCAACATTGTCCTACAATTCTTGCCTTGACGCTGTGTGGCTGGCTCAGGACAATCCAGCCTTCTGCTTTTACTTAGGATGATTATGGAAGCCTGGATTCAACAACTGATTACGCAGTCCCTGGAGTGGGCGCTGTTTGCCGTTGCGCTAGTGACGTTTCTGGAGTCGCTGGCGCTGGTCGGGCTGTTGCTGCCAGGTACGGTGATGATGGCCAGTCTGGGCGCGCTGGTCGGCAGTGGCGAACTTGGCCTTTATCCGGCCTGGGCGGCGGGCTTTGCGGGCTGCCTGATTGGTGACTGGGTTTCCTACGGCATCGGCTGGAAATTTCAGGGGCCGCTGCACCGCTGGAAGTATCTGCAAAAGTATAAAGGCCTGCTGGATAAAACCGAGCACGCCCTACATCAGCACAGCATGTTTACGATTCTGGTCGGACGCTTTGTTGGCCCCACGCGTCCGCTGATCCCGCTGGCGGCCGGTATGCTGGAGCTGCCGGTGCGTAAATTCCTGCCGCCGAACATTATCGGCTGCATTCTCTGGCCGCCTCTCTATCTGCTGCCCGGTATTCTGGCGGGTGTGGCGATCGATGTGCCCAAAGCCGCGCAGGGCGGCAGCTTTAAATGGCTGTTACTCGGCGCAGCACTGCTGATCTGGCTGGGTGTCTGGTTATGCTGGCGCTGGTGGCGCAGCGGCAAGAGTCGCGACTGGGCATCGGCCTGGCTGCCGCCTGAGCGCCTGCGCTGGGCAGGGCCGCTGGGGCTGGTGATTGCCGTCGCGGCTTTCGTCGGCATTCAGTTCCATCCGATGATGCCCATTTTCCGTCATCTGCTGTGGCAGGTTTTCTTCGCCTGAATCGCTTAACGACGCGGGATGCCGAGCACGTCGGCCTCCCGCGTGTCGCCCGACAGTAACTGTCGGGTCTCGCCATCCCAGTAAACCCGGCCATCCACAATCACCACGCTGCGCGGCGCAATCTGCTGGGCATCTTCCAGACTGTGCGACACCATCAGCAGCGTGATGCTGCGCGCTTCACACACCGAACGCACCAGTTGCAGCATCTCTCCGCGCAGCGCGGGATCCAGCGCAGAAAAAGGCTCATCCAGCAGCAGCACCGGACGGTCACGCAGCAGACAGCGTGCCAGCGCCACGCGCTGTCGCTGTCCGCCTGACAGCTCGCCCGGCAGGCGCGTCAGCAGATCGCCTAATCCCACCTGATCGGCCAGCGCAGCAAGCTGCTGGCGCTGCCCGGCGCTCAGCTTCAGTCCGGGGTGCAATCCCAGCGCCATGTTCTGCTGCACGCTGAGGTGCGGAAACAGGTTGTTCTCCTGAAACAGCATCGAAACCGGCCGTCTGGCCGGCACGCTGTGGGTGTGCTCCTGGCCGTCAATCATCAGGGTGCCCTGTGTTACCGGCAGGAAACCGGCAATCAGGCTCAGCAGGGTGCTTTTACCGGCCCCGCTGGGGCCGAGGATCGCGATGCGCTCGCCGCGGGTGGCGTTGAGACTAAAGCGCATCGGCAGATGCTGATAAAGGTACGTGAGGTTATTCAGTGTCAGCATGGCGGCCTGGTAATTTTTCCATCAGGGTGAACAGCAACAAACAGAGCAGTAGCAGCAGCAGCGCGGTCACTGCACCGTCAGCACCGCGATAGGCACCGATCTGTTGATAGAGGTAGAACGGCAGGGTGCGGAAATCGGCAGTACCAAACAGCGCCACCACGCCAAAATCACCGATCGACAGCACGCAGGCAAAGGCCAGCGCCTGGGCCAGCGGACGTTTCAGCGCCCGCAGTTCAATCAGCCGCAGCCGGTTCCAGCCGTGGATATCCAGCGAATCACAGAGTCTGCCGTAACGCTCCGCGACGTCACGCATCGGGTTCTCCAGCACTTTCAGCGCATAGGGAATGGCGATCAGCGCATTGGTGAAGATCACCAGCCCGTCCGCCGACGCCGGCAGACCAATGGTGGCGTTAAACAGCAGGAAAAAGCCGGTGGCGAGCACGATGCCTGGCATCGCCAGAATCAGCATGCCGCTGGTGTCGATAAGGGTTGCCGCCGCCGGGCGCTGACGCAGGCGCAGCTCGCGACTGCTCCACAGCAGCATCATGGTCAGCACCACACAGAGCAGACCGGCGCCGGTGGCGATGCGCAATGAGGTAAACGTCGCCTGCCAGAGAGCAGGCTGCGCCAGCGCGCCGCGCAGTCCGCCGTGCAGACCATCGATGATGACCGCCGCCAGCGGGGGCAGCAGCAGGATCAGCGCCAGCAGGATCAGCAGCGCATCAACCAGCTGCGCCCCGCGCGAATCCTGCGGATCGCGCCAGCCGTTCAGCTGGCTGGTTCCGGCGGGAATGGCCTTGCTGAAGCGCTGGCTGAGCAGCACCAGCGTCATGCAGCAGCCAAGCTGGATCAGCGCCAGAAGTGCAGCGCGTCCCGGATCGTAGTCATAACTCAGCGCCTGGAAAATCGCCAGCTCGATGGTCGTCGCCTGCGGGCCGCCGCCCAGTGAGAGCACGGTAGCAAAGCTGGCGAAACAGAGCATGAAGATCAGCGCGCCGGTCGGCAGCAGCTGACGCCGCAGCCATGGCCACTCCAGCAGACGAAAATGGTGCCAGCCGCGCAGGTCGAGCTGTGCCGCCAGCTGACGCTGTTCCGCCGGAATGCTCTCCAGCGCCTGCAGCATCAGGCGGGTCGCCAGCGGCAGGTTAAAGAAGACGTGCGCCAGCAAAATGCCCGACAGACCGTAGGGAGAGAAGTGGTAATCAATCCCTGCCAGCTGGCACAGCTGCGCCAGCCAGCCGACACGACCATAGACGGTGAGCAGACCAAATACCGCCACCAGCACCGGCAGCACCAGGGTCATGGCGCACAGACGCAGCAGCAGCTGACGGCCAGGGAAACGGCGTCGATAGAGCGCGCGCGCCAGCGGCACCGCTGGCAGCAGCGACAACAGCGCGGAGAGCAGCGCCTGACCAAAAGAGAAGGCGATAACGTGATGCAGGTAATCATCCTGCAGCACGCTGCGCCAGTCATTCTCTGGCGCGGCGCTCCAGAGTGCACCGAAGGCCAGCAGCGCCACGCTGATTAACAGCAGCGTGGCGAGCGAACCGGGGATAAGCCAGCGCGGCATCAGCGGCTGACGGCGCGTTGCCACTGGCTGATCCAGCCTGAACGCTGGCTGGCAACCTCTTCCGGCGAGAACTGCAGGGCGGTGGCGGGCACAGTGAGCGCGCTAAAACCGGCAGGCAGCGGCGTGTCGATTACCGGGTACATCCAGTTACCGGTCGGGATAGTGCGCTGGAAGTCGGGTGACACCATAAACTTCATGAATTGCTGTGCCAGCGCCGGCTGTTTGCTGCTGGCTAACTGCGCGGCAACTTCAACCTGCAGATAGTGGCCCTCTGCAAACGGCGCGGCGGCATAGTTCTCTTTTTTCTCTTCGATGATGTGGTAAGCCGGTGAGGTGGTGTAGCTCAGCACCAGATCGCCTTCGCCCTTGAGGAACAGGCCATAGGCTTCACTCCAGCCTTTGGTCACCGTCACGGTTTTCTGCGCCAGCTTTTGCCACGCCTGCGGTGCCTGATCGCCATAGACTTTCTGCATCCACAACAGCAGACCTAAGCCGGGGGTGCTGGTACGGGGATCTTCGTAGATCACCCGCCACTTTTCCGGGCTGTCGACCAGCTCTTTCAGGCTTTTTGGCGGATTCTTCAGCCGGGTTTTGTCATAGACAAACGCGAAGTAGCCATAATCAAACGGCACGAAGGTGGTGTTGTGCCAGCCGCCGGGCAGTTTTAATGTCGAGGCATCGACCTGACTTTCGGCAAACAGACCGGTTTTTTGCGCCGCCTGTACCAGATTGTTATCCAGCCCCAGTACCAGATCGGCTTTGCTGTTTTTTCCTTCCATGCGCACGCGGTTCAGCAGCGACACGCCATCTTCCAGCGTGACGAATTTCAGCTCGCAGTTGCACTGCGCCTCGAAGGCTTTTTTAACCGCCGGGCCAGGGCCCCAGTCAGCGGAGAAGGAGTCGTAGGTGTAGACCGTGAGAACCGGCTTAGCCGCCAGAACGGGGGCGGAGAGTAACAGCAGCACCGGCAGAACTTTGTTTAACACTTTGCGCTCCTTCAGGAGAATAGGGGATGAGTCGCAAAGGATCTGAGCACAGAGGCCTCCCAAATCCCTACGTCGGTATTAACCGAATCAGGTTCGACGGGTATCTCTCAGCTGCTTGCTGGTGGCAGGCGGCACCCCGTTGAGAACGTCACATTCTAGTCATTTCAGCGCCGGGGCGAAAGCCTCACAGCGCGGGTGGCGCGAACCAGGCGGATTTAAAATCAAACCAGCCCAGCGTATTCATCCGAACGCCGCGCATGCTGCGCTGACCTTCAAGCAGCAGCCAGTGGTGAAACAGCGGATGAAGACCCGCTTCTTCGACTAACTGTTTACTCCATTCGGCCAGCGGCAGCGTTTTCTCGCGCCAGCGGGCCGCATCGCTGTGCCAGTCGATCGGCAGACAGTGATGCAGCAACGGGATCTCATAAAGCTGCGCAAACAGAGAGTAAGTCAGCGGCAGGGTAAAGTTTACGCTGCCAAGCCAGATATCACTTTCCGCTTCGCCCTGATACCAGCTTTCGTAGCTGATCTCGCGGGTCTCCAGCGTGACGCCATGCTCTGCCAGCAGCGGACGCAGCGCGTTAGCGATGCCTTCATGCTCCACGTGCTGGCTGTACCAGGTCAGCGTCAGGTGGGTTAAGCCGGGCGGTTTTTCCACTGGCGTCAGGTCGCGCCGATGATGCCAGCGCGGCAGCAGGCCATATGCCGGAAACCAGTAGCGCTGGTAGCCGACACCGGCGTGATTGAGCAGGGCGATAGGATTAAACAGGTAGCTGACCCAGCGCCGGACCGCCTCGTTGCGTCCCTGTTCTGAACGCTGGTCGAACAGCAGATAGTAGCAGCCCTCTTCAAGGCGGCTCTCCTCCTGAACCTCATCGGCTCCATCGCCCTGCAGACGGACACCGGCATAGACCAGCTCATCGCTGATGTCGGGCAGTACCCAGATAGAGACATCATCAATCAGGGCGCGAAAACCAAAATAGTCATCAAACGCTTCGATCTTCAGCTGACTCTCCTGATTGCGGATCACCCGGTAAGGACCGGTGCCAACCGGCTGGCGGGCAAAATCGTGCAGCGTCGGCCATTCGCGCGGCAGGATCATCGCACTGACGCTGCCCAGCAGCCAGGGTAATCCCTCGTCGGGCTGGCTTAAGCGGATATCCAGCGTCCAGGGCGCGGGCGAGTCGATCTGCTCGATATGGGAAAAGAGCGGATGAGGGCGCTGACGCTCAAGCGTGGCCAGCACATCCTCCATTTCCAGTTCTCTGCCGTGATGAAAGCGAATCGCCGGACGCAGAAAAAAGCGCCAGTGAAGCGGGGAAGTCTGCTGCCAGTGGTGCGCAATATCGGGCTCGATTTCCCCGTTTTCCTCATTTATCCGCGTCAGGCCGTTGAAAATCTGTCGCGCAATGTGGGTTTCGGAGCGCCGCAGCGGCGAACCGGGCAGCAGATTGAGCAGCGGACGATAGTAGAGCACCCGCAGGATATGCTTGCCCTGACGGAAACTGCGGCCCAGATGCGCGGCGATCATCTGCCGTACCTGATTTTTATCGCCCACCAGCTGGACCAGCTGATCGATGCGATCCTGCTCCAGCAAATCCTCGGCACGTTGCTGCTGCAGGGCCAGTCCGGTATAGCAGAAGGTAAGCTGTGAACGCTTGCCGCGTCCGGCTTCCGCCTGCCAGATCAGCCAGCCCGCGGCCTGCATCCGGTTGAGCAGATTGCGCATATGGCGGCGCGAGCAGTGCAGCAGGTCAGCCAGTTCGCTAAGGGTAATCTCCTGCGTTTGCCCCTGACAGCTCTGCCACAGGCGAATGAACTGCTGCTTCAGACGTGATGAGGACATAAAAGAGGAACTCCCGGTGAAAAGCGCTCTGTTTTTCTTGCCCTATTTTAAGAGCAAACTTTGCGTTATGGGAAGAGCGGGAGGCATTCAGCACTGAATGGCGTTCGACCCTGACTTCGCTGTTCAGCGGAGTGCTTTTCTGAGTAGGGTGCATTTACACCGCCAGCAGATGATCTCTGCTGGCTTTTTTCATGTTGCGCGGTATCGTCTACCCTTCTTTTTCCCCTCTGTTTGTTCTGTAAGGGATTTCGGTATGAAATCGCTGTTAACGCGGCAGCGCCGCATCAATCCGGTTTACCTCGCTTTTATGGTCGCCTCGTTCATGCTGGGCATCGCGGGCGCACTGCAGGCGCCGACGCTCAGCCTGTTTCTGACGCGCGAGGTGCAGGCGCGGCCCTTCTGGGTCGGACTGTTTTTCACCATCAATGCGGTGGCCGGTATCGTGGTGAGCATGCTGGTGGCAAAGCGCTCTGACAGCGTCGGCGATCGTCGTCATATCATTCTCTTCTGCTGCCTGATGGCGCTGGTCAATGCGCTGCTGTTTGCCTTTACCCGCCACTATCTGACCTTGCTGACGCTGGGCGTGCTGCTGTCGGCGCTGGCCAGCGTCTCGATGCCTCAGCTGTTTGCGCTGGCGCGGGAATATGCCGATCAGTCGGCGCGTGAAGCGGTGATGTTCAGTTCGGTGATGCGTGCACAGCTGTCGCTGGCGTGGGTGATTGGGCCGCCGCTCTCCTTCGCGCTGGCGCTGAACTACGGCTTTGTGACGCTATTTATGGTGGCCGCCGCACTGTTTCTGATCTGTATCTTGCTGGTCTGGTTCACCGTGCCGTCGGTGCCACGTTCGCAGCCCCTGATGCAAAGCGGCGGGCTGCCGCTAAGTGGCTGGCGCGATCGGGATGTGCGTTTACTGTTCCTGGCCTCAGTCGCGATGTGGACCTGCAACACGATGTATATCATCGATATGCCGCTCTATATCAGCACCACGCTGGGGCTGCCTGAGAAGCTGGCCGGTCTGCTGATGGGAACGGCTGCGGGGCTGGAGATCCCGGTGATGCTGCTGGCTGGACATTACGCGCGGCGTATCGGCAAGCGCCGGTTAATGCTGATCGCGGTGGCGGCTGGCGTACTGTTTTATCTGGGGCTGGTGCTGTTCAATTCCCGCACGTCGCTGATGGTGTTGCAGCTGTTTAACGCGGTGTTTGTCGGGATTATTGCTGGCATAGGGATGCTGTGGTTTCAGGATCTGATGCCAGGACGGCCTGGTGCGGCGACCACCATGTTCACCAACTCGATCTCGACCGGCATGATTCTGGCTGGCGTTATTCAGGGCACGCTCAGTGAGCGACTGGGACATGAGGCAGTTTACTGGCTGGCATTCGGGCTGGCTATTGTGGCGCTGGTGATGTCGGCACGGGTGCGCGACGTATAAAGAAGAAGGGCGACCCGATGTCGTAATGCCAGTCAGTTAAGCGACAGGTGATAACGCAGTCTGGTGCCGCTCAGGGGCTGGCGGTCCTCGCGCCGCTGCGCGGTTCCTTCACTTCATTCTTCTGCCTGACGGACCGCCGGGGATGGCACATCCTGTGCCGCCCCGCCTTTCGCCCGCGTCCTGCGGGCTCTCCTGGCAGACTCATTCTGTTCAGCGCTGCGGATTGCCTGCCCCTGCCCGGCCCCGGCCTGCTCTGAAACTTCAGTGTGTATTGTTAAGAAGGGCACGAGAGTGGAGGCTCAAAGCCGAAGGTACCGCGTGAGCGGCGCGAGGACGGCCCGGCAGCAGCAAGAGGTGCGCTGGCCCGCACTGCGGCTCGCTCGCCCGGAAAAAAAGCTGCCACGTTTGACCGTGACAGCCTTTACAAATGTAATCTTAACTGATCAGCATTACGACCCGATGTCGCCCTGCTTTAACTCAATCAGCGCAGGAAGGCGGGCTGATTCTGCTCATACTGCGAAATGGAGGCTTCGTGCTGCAGCGTCAGACCGATGCTGTCCAGGCCGTTAATCATGCAGTGGCGGCGGAAGCTGTCGAGCTCGAACGAATAGACTTTATCGCCAGCGGTGACCGTCTGCGCCTCCAGGTCTACCGTAAAGCTGATGCCGGGCTGGGCCGCAACCAGTCTGAACAGCTCATCCACTTCCTCTTCGCTTAACTTCACCGGCAGCAGCTGGTTGTTGAAGCTGTTGCCATAAAAGATATCCGCGAAGCTCGGCGCAATCACCACGTGAAAACCAAAATCGGTCAGCGCCCAGGGCGCATGTTCACGTGAAGAGCCGCAGCCAAAATTTTCACGCGCCAGCAGGATGCTGGTGCCTTTGAACTCAGGCTTGTTCAGCACAAAGCCGGGCGTTGGCACGGTGCCCGCGTCATCTTCAAAGCGCCAGTCGTGGAACAGATGCTGTCCAAAACCGGTGCGGGTGACCTTCTGCAAAAACTGCTTGGGAATGATCGCGTCCGTATCGACGTTCGCGGCATCCAGCGGCGCAACAATGCCAGTGTGCTGAGTAAATTTATTCGCCATGACTTAAGCTCCTGTCGTCAGTTCACGGATGTCGGCAAAGTGGCCGGTTACGGCAGCCGCCGCGGCCATCGCCGGGCTGACCAGATGGGTACGTCCACCACGGCCCTGACGGCCTTCAAAGTTACGGTTGCTGGTTGACGCGCAACGCTCGCCCGGATTCAGGCGGTCATTGTTCATCGCCAGACACATTGAGCAGCCTGGCAGACGCCATTCAAAGCCCGCTTCCAGGAAGATTTTGTCCAGACCTTCAGCTTCGGCCTGCGCTTTCACCGGGCCGGAACCCGGCACCACCATGGCGACCACGCCAGGCGCGACTTTGCGGCCTTTGGCGATGGCGGCGGCGGCACGCAGATCTTCAATACGTGAGTTGGTGCAGGAGCCGATAAACACTTTATCAATCGCCACATCGGTCAGTTTGATGCCTGGCTGCAGGTTCATGTAGGCCAGGGCTTTTTCGGCTGAGGCGCGCTCAACCGGATCGGCGAACGAGGCCGGATTCGGGATCACCTGATCAACGGCAATGACCTGACCCGGATTGGTGCCCCAGGTGACCTGCGGTGCAATCTCTTCAGCATGCAGCGTTACCACCGCATCATATTTCGCGCCTTCGTCAGACTTCAGGGTGCGCCAGTAATCAACGGCCTGCTCCCATTTCTCACCCTGCGGCGAGAACTGACGACCTTTCAGATAGTTGAAGGTGGTCTCATCCGGTGCCACCAGGCCCGCTTTCGCACCCATCTCAATCGCCATGTTGCACAGGGTCATACGACCTTCCATGCTCAGCGCCTGAATCGCCGGACCGCAGAATTCGACCACATAGCCGGTTCCGCCTGCGCTGCCGGTTTTGCCGATGATCGCCAGCACGATATCTTTAGCCGTAATGCCGGTTGACGCCTGGCCCAGTACTTCAATCTTCATGGTTTTTGCCCGACCCTGTTTCAGGGTCTGGGTAGCAAACACATGTTCAACTTCAGAGGTGCCGATACCAAAGGCCAGCGAGCCAAACGCACCGTGCGTGGCGGTGTGCGAGTCGCCGCACACAATCGTCATGCCCGGCAGCGTCATGCCCTGCTCAGGACCGATAACGTGGACGATGCCCTGGAACGGATGATTCAGGTCATACAGCTGTACGCCAAACTCAGCGCAGTTCTTCATCAGCTCCTGCATCTGAATACGCGCCATCTCGCCCGACGCATTGATATCTTTGGTCTGGGTTGAGACGTTGTGATCCATGGTGGCAAAAGTTTTGCCCGGCTGACGGACTTTACGTCCGTGGGCGCGCAGACCATCAAAGGCCTGGGGCGAGGTCACCTCATGGATCAGATGGCGATCAATGTAGAGTAACGGTGTTTCTTCTGGCGTTTCGTGGACGACATGTGCATCAAATAACTTCTGGTATAAAGTTTTCATTTTTTTATTTTTCCTCGGCGATAAAGCGGGCAATGATGCTGCCCATCTCATCTGTGCTGACCGCTGGGCCATCACCGGCTAAATCTTTGGTGCGGTAGCCCTGTTCCAGCGCACGGCTGATGGCGCGTTCGATACTGTCGGCAGCCTCATCGGCATTCAGGCTGTAACGCAGCAGCAGCGACAGCGACAGGATCTGGGCGACCGGGTTGGCAATATTCTGACCGGCGATATCCGGCGCCGAGCCACCCGCGGGTTCGAACAGGCCAAAGCCCGCTTCATTCAGGCTGGCGGAAGGCAGCATCCCCATCGAGCCGGTGATCATGGCGCACTCATCAGAGAGAATATCGCCGAACAGGTTGGAGCAGAGCAGCACGTCAAACTGCGACGGGTCTTTGATCAACTGCATAGTGGCGTTGTCGATATAGATGTGGCTCAGCTGCACGTCCGGGTACTCTTTGGCCACTTCGTTGACGATTTCACGCCACATCACCGAGGTCTGCAGCACGTTGGCTTTATCAACCGAGGTGACTTTGTTACGGCGTTTGCGCGCCGATTCAAACGCGATGCGGGCGATGCGCTCAATTTCGAAACGGTGATAAACCTCGGTATCAAATGCACGCTCTTCCGGGCCGCTGCCTTCACGTCCTTTCGGCTGACCAAAGTAGATGCCGCCGGTCAGTTCACGCACGCACAGAATGTCGAAGCCTTTGGCAGCAATGTCGGCGCGCAGCGGGCAAAACGCCTCCAGTCCGCTGTAGAGTGCAGCCGGACGCAGGTTACTGAACAGCTTAAAATGTTTGCGCAGCGGCAGCAGCGCACCGCGCTCCGGCTGCGATGCCGGCGGTAAGTGCTCCCACTTCGGGCCGCCAACGGAACCAAACAGGATCGCGTCGGCCTGCTCGCAGCCTGCAACCGTTGCGGGTGGCAGGGGTTCGCCATGCTGATCGATAGCAATGCCGCCGACCGCATACTCCTGGGTGGTGATCTGCATATCAAAGCGCTGACGAATGGCATCCAGCACTTTCATAGCCTGCGCCATCACTTCCGGGCCGATACCATCACCGGGTAAAACTGCGATATGAGATGAGCTGGACATGGTTATACGGTTTCCTTCTGATCTTTAAATTTGCGCTGCAATTCTTGTTCAACCTGACGGGCACGCCAGATATTGTTCAGAGCGTTGACCATCGCTTTGGCGGAGGACTCCACAATATCGGTCGCCAGACCAATGCCGTGGAACTTGCGGCCGTTGTAGCTCACGACGATATCGACCTGACCCAGCGCATTCTCGCCGTGGCCTTTCGCGGTCAGCTTGTAGTTAACCAGCTCAGCGTCGAACTGGGTGATACGGTTAATCGCCTGGTAGACCGCGTCAACCGGGCCATTACCGGTGGCTGCATCCGATTTAGCGACATCGCCGCAGCCCAGATTGACAGAGGCGGTGGCGGTGATGCTGGAACCGGTCTGGACGTTAAATTCGTGCAGCTGGAAATGTTCCGGCTCTTCATTCTGCTTGTTGATGAAGGCCAGCGCTTCCAGGTCGTAATCGAAAACCTGCCCTTTTTTATCGGCCAGTTTCAGGAAGGCGTCATACAGCGTATCCAGATTGTAATCCTGCTCGGCATAGCCCATCTCTTCCATACGATGTTTTACCGCCGCGCGGCCAGAACGTGAGGTCAGGTTCAGCTGGATTTTGTGTAAGCCGATCGATTCCGGCGTCAGGATTTCATAGTTCTCGCGGTTCTTCAGCACGCCATCCTGATGGATACCCGAGGAGTGAGCGAAGGCGTTAGAGCCGACCACTGCCTTGTTCGCCGGGATCGGCATGTTGCAGATCTGGCTGACCATCTGGCTGGTACGGTAGATTTCCTGATGATTGATATTGGTATGCACGTTCATGATCTGCTGGCGGGTTTTAATCGCCATGATCACCTCTTCCAGCGCACAGTTACCGGCACGTTCACCCAGGCCATTCATCGTTCCTTCAACCTGACGCGCGCCCGCCTGTACGGCAGCCAGGGCGTTGCCGGTTGCCATACCCAGGTCATCGTGGGTGTGAACAGAGATAATTGCTTTGTCGATGTTAGGAACGCGATTCATCAGTTCGCCGATGATGTGGGCATACTCGCCTGGCAGGGTGTAGCCAACGGTGTCCGGGATGTTGATGGTGGTGGCACCGGCGTTAATCGTGGCTTCTACCATCCGGCACAGGTCATCAATCGGGGTACGGCCGCCATCTTCGCAGGAGAACTCAACGTCGCTGGTATAATTACGCGCACGTTTCACCATATGCACCGCACGCTCAATCACTTCCGGCAGCGTGCTGCGCAGTTTGGTGGCGATGTGCATCGGCGAGGTGGCGATAAAGGTATGAATACGGAAGGCTTCGGCAACACGCAGTGATTCGTACGCCGCATCAATATCTTTTTCCACACAGCGTGCCAGACCGCAAACCCGACTGTTTTTAATGGTGCGCGCAATGGTCTGCACAGACTCAAAGTCGCCCGGTGAGGAGACCGGGAAACCGACTTCCATCACATCCACGCCCATGCGCTCCAGCGCTAAAGCAATCTGCAATTTTTCTTTCACACTCAGGCTGGCCTGTAATGCCTGCTCACCGTCGCGCAGAGTGGTATCGAAAATAATGACTTGCTGGCTCATCGTAATCATCCTTATGCTTTTTCTGGCCTGGCAACGAGCATAAAAAAACCCGCGACAGGCGCGGGTTTTTAACTTTCAGCAGGTTTGAATCAGTGTTTGATTCCGCCCACAAGTCTACCGCGCAAGCTGAGTGCGTTTAGTAGTAGACCGAGAAGGCGAACAGAACGAAACATGGATTCAAACCTTATAAAATGTTGTGCTGTACATATTGGTACTGGAATCACTCAGGGATGTCAACCTTCAATGCAGGGGTATTCTTAGTGGTGCCAGAGGAAGATATTCTGTTATTTAACGGTCAGGCAGCGTAATGAACAGCGCCGTAGTGGCTGCGGAGGCAATCGACCCGGGAATGAGCACTGATTCTGCGGGTGTTTGATTTTATTGTGTTGAAAATCAAAGACTTTATCGGGAGGGTGTCTCACGAGGATACAGGATATATCACCTGCTCTTTAGCATAATCGAATGCGCTTCAGCGATTTACTGGTTAATTACGCCAGAAAAGAAAAGTGTCAGGCGATTGTGGGCCAGGGCAGCCGGGTAATAAGTTTTCGTTATTTCTTAGATCACGCTGAAAATAATTTCTTAATCAGCATTTTCCTCTGCGGTTCTGCCGCGTAATTAGTTTAATCCGCGCAGCCAATTCTTATCGGGCAGAGCCTTTACGCCCCTGCCTTTTAATTTACGTGGGTTTGCGGTTTGCCTGCCCGGTTAACTGCGGTTATGGTAATCGACCTACTCTCAGAAAAATAAACTCAACAGATTTCTCTGTAACCGGACAGCGGCAGTTGTTTCCGCTGTCATGCATAAACATAAGATTTTGATTGGCAAAGCAGGCACCAGGGCTTTGTGGTACGCGCTAACGGGCGTATTAACAGAGCCGGGTCCGCAAGCCTGGAGGCAGAAGATGGAGATGTTGTCAGGAGCCGAAATGGTCGTCCGTTCGTTAATCGATCAGGGCGTTAAGCAGGTATTCGGTTATCCGGGTGGCGCAGTGTTGGATATCTATGATGCGCTGCAAACCGTCGGGGGTATCGATCACATTCTGGTGCGTCATGAGCAGGGTGCGGTGCACATGGCTGACGGCCTGGCGCGCGCCACCGGTGAAGTCGGCGTGGTGCTCGTCACCTCCGGACCCGGCGCAACCAATGCGATTACCGGTATCGCCACCGCCTATATGGACTCGATTCCGCTGGTGATCCTCTCGGGTCAGGTTCCCTCGTCGCTGATTGGCTATGACGCCTTTCAGGAGTGCGACATGGTCGGCATCTCTCGTCCGGTAGTGAAGCACAGCTTCCTGGTGAAAAGTACCGAAGAGATCCCAACCGTGTTGAAAAAGGCGTTCTGGCTGGCTTCCACCGGACGTCCGGGGCCGGTGGTGATCGATCTGCCAAAAGATATTCTGAATCCGGCCAACAAGTTGCCTTATCACTGGCCGGATACGGTGAGCATGCGCTCCTACAATCCGACTATTCAGGGCCATAAAGGTCAGATTAAGCGTGCGCTGACCACATTGCTGGCCGCGAAGAAGCCGGTGATCTACGCCGGTGGTGGTGCCATTACCGCCGGCTGCGAAGCGGAACTGTTAAAGCTGGCCGAAAGCCTGAATATTCCGGTGACGACCTCGCTGATGGGCCTGGGCGCGTTCCCTGGCACTCATCGTCAGTGCGTTGGCATGCTCGGTATGCACGGCACGTACGAAGCCAACATGACGATGCACAATACCGACCTGATTTTTGGTATTGGTGTTCGCTTTGATGACCGCACCACCAACAACCTGGCGAAGTATTGTCCCAACGCCACAGTGATGCATATCGATATCGACCCGACCTCTATCTCTAAGACGGTGGCGGCGGATATCCCGATTGTCGGTGATGCGAAGCAGGTGCTGCAGCAGATGCTGGAGTTACTGGCACAAAGCGAAAGCCAGCGCGCTGAGAGCCTGCACGACTGGTGGCAGGAGATTGAGGGCTGGCGCAGTCGTCACTGCCTGGAATTTGATCGCACCAGCGACAAAATCAAGCCGCAGGCGGTGATTGAAACCATCAGCCGTCTGACCAAAGGCGATGCGTATGTGACGTCGGACGTGGGCCAGCACCAGATGTTTGCTGCGCTCTATTATCCCTTCGACAAACCGCGTCGCTGGATCAACTCCGGCGGTCTGGGCACCATGGGCTTTGGCCTGCCTGCTGCGCTGGGCGTGAAGATGGCGCTGCCGGATGAAACAGTCATCTGCGTAACGGGCGATGGCAGTATCCAGATGAACATTCAGGAGCTTTCCACGGCGCTGCAGTACGATCTGCCGGTGCTGGTGCTGAACCTGAATAACCGGGTGCTGGGTATGGTGAAACAGTGGCAGGATATGATCTACTCCGGTCGTCACTCCCAGTCTTATATGGAGTCACTGCCTGACTTCGTGCGTCTGGCGGAAGCCTACGGCCACGTCGGGATCGCGATTGAGCACCCGGCTGAGCTGGAAGAGAAGCTGGCGCTGGCGCTGGAAACCCTGGCGAAGGGACGTCTGGTATTTGTGGATGTCACCGTTGACGGTAGCGAGCATGTTTACCCGATGCAGATTCGCGGTGGCAGCATGGATGAGATGTGGTTGAGCAAAACGGAGAGGACATAATTATGCGTCGTATTTTATCAGTTCTGCTGGAGAACGAATCCGGCGCATTATCCCGTGTCGTCGGCCTGTTCTCGCAGCGCGGCTATAACATTGAGAGCCTGACCGTGGCGCCAACGGATGATCCTACGCTGTCGCGGATGACCATTCAGACGGTGGGCGATCAGAAGGTGCTGGAGCAGATTGAAAAGCAGCTGCACAAGCTGGTAGATGTGCTGCGCGTTACCGAGCTGGGGCAGGGCGCCTATGTTGAGCGCGAAATCATGCTGGTGAAGATTCAGGCGAGCGGTTATGGCCGCGAAGAGGTGAAGCGTAACGCCGAGATCTTCCGCGGTCAGATCATCGACGTGACGCCGACGCTGTACACGGTTCAGCTGGCAGGCACCAGTGACAAACTGGACGCCTTCCTGAGTACCGTCCGCGACGTTGCCGAAATTGTTGAAGTGGCACGCTCCGGTATCGTCGGCGTTTCACGCGGCGATCGTATCATGCGTTAATCACGCAGCGTCATCATCAATCCTCACCTAACCCGGCGAAATGCCGGGTTTTTTTATTTTTTATGCGCCAGGCGAGTTACATTCAGAAAAGCGGTTGCTCCGCGCACTTTTCTGCTGTTAGATGATAGCCATGAGTTATCCATAGCTTAACTGCGGCTATTTCTGCCGTAAAAGCGGATTTGATGGTGGGGTTATCGTGAAACTGGATGAAATTGCGCGTTTGGCAGGCGTGTCGCGCACCACGGCCAGTTATGTGATCAATGGCAAAGCGCGGCAGTATCGTGTCAGCGACAAAACCGTTGAGAAAGTCATGGCGGTGGTACGTGAGCATAATTATCACCCTAATGCGGTGGCTGCCGGGCTGCGCGCCGGGCGTACGCGCTCTATTGGGTTAGTGATCCCCGATCTGGAAAATACCAGTTATACCCGTATTGCGAACTATCTTGAGCGGCAGGCCCGTCAGCGCGGCTATCAGCTGCTGATCGCCTGTTCTGAAGATCAGCCCGATAACGAGATGCGCTGCATTGAGCATCTGTTACAGCGCCAGGTCGATGCGATCATCGTCTCTACTTCGTTACCGCCAGAGCATCCCTTTTATCAGCGCTGGATCAACGATCCCCTGCCGATTATTGCGTTAGATCGCGCGCTGGATCGTGAACATTTCACCAGCGTAGTGGGTGCCGATCAGGACGATGCTCATATGCTGGCGGCTGAACTGCGTCAGCTTGAGGTCAAAAATGTGCTGTTCCTCGGTGCGTTACCCGAGCTGTCGGTAAGTTTCCTGCGCGAGCTGGGTTTCCGCGATGCATGGAAAGACGATCCCCGGCCGATTGACTATATCTACTGCAATAGCTTCGAACGCACAGCCGCCGCGGCACTGTTTGAACAATACCTTGAAGATCACCCGATGCCGGAGGCGCTTTTTACCACCTCATTTGGCTTGCTGCAGGGTGTGATGGATGTGACGCTGAAACGAGACGGACGGCTTCCGACCGAGCTGGCCATCGCCACCTTTGGCGACCACGAATTACTGGACTTTCTTGAGTGTCCGGTGCTGGCGGTAGGTCAGCGTCATCGTGACGTGGCAGAGCGCGTGCTGGAATTAGTTTTAGCCTCGCTGGATGAACCCAGAAAACCAAAACCCGGGTTAACCCGCATTCGCCGTAATTTATACCGTCGCGGACAATTAAGCCGAAAAGTTAAATGAGCCACGGGCAGTATTACGCTGCCCGCCCATTTTATTTAACGATTTAACTGATTAAATAAACAGGTCGACGTAAAAAAGCGTAAATTCTGCTCATCAAATCTAACAAAGCAGAAAGGGTTATTTTTATTATCTGCTTACAACTTCAACAAACTTACTTTCCCGTCTGGCCTTAAGCCGCTGGGCTTCCTTTCGGAAATCCCCTAAAATGCCGCCGCTGTCTCAGAAACCACGATTAATATTTAGCCCTTTACATTGTTTCATTTTTAGTCGTTTTTTCCCGGGTCGTTTTTTTTATTCAGGTATTCATCGGCTTAATTTTTACTTTCCCCTTTTATTCGTTTATATCGTCGCCAGAGATTAATTCTTCACTCTGTAAATAGTGATATTCACCTGCCGCTCCGGCTTGACAAGGATTTCATGGGATCCTTAAACTCGTTTCGTGGTAAAAAGTGGGATAAAGTGGCGTAAATGGGTGATGAGGAGAAGAGACTGGCATGTTCCGCGGAGCAACGTTAGTCAATCTCGACAGCAAAGGGCGGCTCGCCGTACCTACGCGATATCGCGATTTGCTGATTGGGGAGTCTCAGGGGCAGATGGTCTGTACCATCGACCTCCACCAGCCATGCCTGTTGCTTTATACCCTGCCCGAATGGGAAATCATTGAAAAAAAGCTGGCACGCCTTTCCAGTATGAATCCACTTGAGCGCCGCGTGCAGCGTTTGCTGCTGGGGCATGCCAGTGAATGTCAGATGGATAATGCAGGCCGCCTGCTGCTGGCGAATACGCTTCGGCAGCACGCAAAATTAACCAAAGAAGTGATGCTGGTTGGACAGTTCAATAAGTTTGAGCTGTGGGATGAACAGACCTGGTATCAACAAGTCAGGGACGATATTGACGCAGAACAGTCGGCTCAGGAGCCTTTATCTGAGCGGTTGCAGGACTTGTCGCTATAGCTATGCAGGAAAATTTCAAACATACCACCGTGCTGTTGGATGAGGCGGTTAACGGCCTCAATATCAGGGAAGACGGTATTTACGTCGACGGCACTTTTGGTCGTGGTGGCCATTCACGCCTGATTCTTTCGCAGCTGGGAGAGAAGGGAAAGCTGATCGCCATCGATCGTGATCCGCAAGCTATCGCCGCTGCCGCAGAGATCACCGACCCGCGTTTTTCAATTATTCATGGCCCTTTTTCCGCGCTGGCAGAGTATGTCTCTGAACGGGATCTGGTCGGAAAGATTGACGGCATTTTGCTGGACCTGGGGGTTTCATCACCGCAGCTGGATGACGCCGAACGTGGCTTCTCCTTTATGCGTGACGGACCGCTGGATATGCGAATGGACCCGTCGCGCGGGCACTCCGCCGCAGAATGGTTACTGCACGCAGAAGAGGCGGATATCGCGTTTGTCCTGAAGACCTACGGTGAAGAGCGATTCGCCAAACGCATCGCCCGGGCCATTGTCGAGCGTAATCGTGAACAGCCGATGACCCGGACCCGGGAACTGGCTGAGGTGATCTCAATTGCCATGCCGGTAAAAGATAAGTTTAAGCATCCGGCTACGCGCAGCTTCCAGGCGATTCGTATCTGGATTAACAGCGAACTGGAAGAGATCGATATTGCCCTGAAAGGCGCTGTTGAAGTGCTGGCTCCGCAGGGCCGCCTCTCTGTTATCAGCTTCCATTCACTGGAAGATCGGCTGGTGAAGCGCTTTATGCGCGATCAGAGTCGCGGGCCGCAGGTGCCGCCTCAGGATTCCCATGACTGAACATCAGCTGCGTGCCCTGGGTGGGCGTGAACTGAAGTTGCTCGGCAAAATGTCGCCGGGTGACGCTGAAGTCTCTGAAAACCCACGTGCGCGCAGCTCGGTATTACGTATCGCGGAGAAAACCGACGCATGATCGGTAATGAGCGTCACAGTCTGCCTGCCGTTATCGGCGGGGATCTGCTGCGAAAAGGCAAGATTCCGGTGCTGTTGCTGATCGCTGTGGTGGTTTCTGCCGTGCTGGTGGTGACTACCACCCATAAAACACGACTGTTAACCGCGCAGCGCGAACAGCTGGTGCTGGAGCGTGACGCACTCGATATCGAGTGGCGCAACCTGATCCTGGAAGAGAATGCACTGGGCGATCACAGCCGTGTTGAACGCATCGCCACCGAGAAGCTGCAACTGCAGCACGTTGATCCTTCACAAGAAAATATCGTGGTGCAGAAATAAGGACCTCAGATAGCGAATGAGCGGCACAGGCAGAACGCTGAAATTGAAGAAACCGGAAGATAAAGCCAGCTTTGTAAGCTGGCGTTTTGCGTTGCTGTGCGGCTGTATTTTACTGGCGCTGGGTGGATTGCTGTCACGTGTGGCCTGGCTGCAGGTGATTAATCCTGGCAAGCTGGTAAAAGAGGGCGATCTGCGCTCGCTGCGTGTTCAGGCGGTGCCCACCTCACGCGGCATGATCAGCGATCGCGCCGGACGCCCGCTGGCAGTCAGCGTGCCGGTCAACGCTATCTGGGCCGATCCCAAAGAGCTGCACGCCGGTGGCGGCGTGACGCTGGACAGCCGCTGGAAGGCGCTTTCCGATGCGCTCTCTATTCCCCTTGATCAGCTGGCCGCCCGCGTGAATGCCAATCCCAAAGGCCGCTTTGTCTATCTGGCGCGCCAGGTCAATCCGGCTATCGGCGACTACGTTAAAAAACTCAAACTTCCCGGTATTCATCTGCGCGAAGAGTCGCGCCGTTACTATCCTGCCGGGCAGGTCACCTCCCATCTCATTGGCTTTACCAACATCGACGGGCAGGGCATTGAAGGCATCGAGAAGAGCTTTGATAAGTGGCTGACCGGTGCACCCGGCGAGCGGACGGTGCGCAAAGATCGGTACGGTCGGGTCATCGAGGATATCTCTTCGGTGGACAGCCGGGCCGCTCATAACCTGACGCTGAGCATTGATGAGCGGTTGCAGGCGCTGGTTTACCGTGAACTGAATAACGCCGTTGCCTTTAACAAAGCGGAATCGGGTACGGCGGTGCTGGTGGATGTCAATACCGGTGAAGTGCTGGCGATGGCCAACAGCCCGGCTTACAACCCGAACAATCTCGGCAATACGCCAAAAGATCTGATGCGTAACCGCGCCATCACCGACATTTTCGAACCTGGCTCTACCGTGAAGCCGATGGTGGTGATGACGGCGCTGCAGCGTGGTGTGGTGAGAGAGAACAGCGTCCTGAATACCGTGCCGTACCGCGTCAATGGTCATGAGATCAAAGATGTGGCGCGCTACAACGAATTGACCCTGACAGGGGTTTTACAGAAGTCGAGTAACGTCGGTGTTTCACGTCTGGCGTTAGCGATGCCTTCCTCAGCGCTGGTAGAAACTTACGCGCGCTTTGGACTGGGCAAACCGACCAATTTGGGGCTGGTCGGGGAAAGCAGTGGCTTATACCCTAAAAAACAACGGTGGTCTGACATAGAGAGGGCCACCTTCTCTTTCGGCTACGGGCTAATGGTAACGCCGTTACAGTTAGCGCGAGTCTACGCAACGATTGGCAGCTATGGCATTAATCGCCCGCTGTCGATCACCAAAGTGGATCCGCCCGTCGCGGGACAACGCGTTTTCGATGAGTCACTGGTGAAAACCGTGATGCACATGATGGAAAGCGTGGCGCTGCCCGGTGGTGGGGGCGTCAAAGCGGCAATCAAGGGTTATCGCATTGCGATAAAAACCGGTACGGCGAAAAAGGTCGGGCCGGACGGACGCTACGTCAATAAATACATTGCCTACACCGCAGGCGTCGCGCCTGCCAGTCATCCCCGATTCGCGCTGGTGGTGGTGATCAACGATCCCCAGGCCGGCAAGTATTACGGCGGTGCGGTCTCTGCACCGGTATTTGGAGCCATCATGGGTGGCGTACTGCGTACCATGAACATCGAGCCGGACGCGTTACCGACCAATGACAAGAATGAGCTGGTGACTAACAGAAGTGAGGAATCAAGTGACAGATCGTAACCTGCGCGATTTACTCGGCCCCTGGGTGCCAGGCGCGCCGGCGCGCCCACTGCGTGACATGACCCTGGATAGCCGCATTGCGGCTTCTGGCGATCTGTTTGTCGCTGTTGCAGGCCATCAGGTTGATGGACGCCGTTTCATTCCGCAGGCAATTGCGCAGGGCGTTGCCGCTGTGGTGGCGGAAGCTGAGGGTGAAGCGGTCGACGGCGAAATCCGTGAAATGCACGGCGTACCGGTTATCTATCTGGCGCAGCTGCATCAGCGCCTTTCGGCCCTGGCAGGCCGTTTTTATCAGCAGCCGGGCGAAAAACAGAAGCTGATTGGCGTCACCGGCACCAACGGTAAAACCACCACCACCCAGTTGCTGGCGCAGTGGGCGACGCTACTGGGTGAGACCAGCGCGGTGATGGGCACCGTCGGAAATGGGCTGGTAGGTCACTTAGCGGCGGCAGAAAATACCACGGGTTCAGCGGTTGATGTTCAGCATCTGCTGCACGATCTGGCTGAAAAAGGGGCGACCCTGACCGCAATGGAAGTCTCGTCACACGGACTGGTTCAGCATCGCGTCGCTGCGCTGCCGTTTGCCGCAGCGGTCTTCACCAATCTCAGCCGCGATCACCTCGATTACCACGGTGATATGCAGAGCTATGAGTCAGCTAAATGGCTGCTCTTTTCTGAGCATCAGGTCGGGCAGGCGATTCTTAACGCGGATGACGAAGTCGGTCGTCGCTGGCTGGCGCGCTTACCTGATGCCGTTGCGGTCACCATGGAGGATAACCTCCAGCCGGGCTGCCACGGGCGCTGGCTTAAAGCCGATGCGGTGGATTACCACGATAACGGCGCACATATTCGTTTCAGCTCCAGCTGGGGCAACGGCGAAATCGACAGTCCGCTGATGGGTGCCTTCAACGTCAGCAATCTGATGCTGGCGCTGGCGACGCTGCTGTCACTGGATTATCCGCTGGCGACGCTAATCAGCGTTGCACCGCAGTTGCAGCCGGTCAACGGGCGTATGGAAGTGTTCAGCGCCGCAGGAAAACCGACGGTTGTCGTGGATTATGCCCACACCCCGGATGCGCTGGAAAAAGCGCTGGAAGCGGCACGTCTGCACTGCAAAGGAAAACTCTGGTGCCTGTTTGGCTGCGGCGGTGACCGTGACAAAGGCAAACGCCCGTTAATGGGCGCGATTGCTGAGCAATATGCGGATGTGGTGGTGATTACGGATGACAATCCGCGCAGCGAAGATCCGCAGGCGATTGTAAAAGATATTCTGACCGGTTTGCTGGACCCAGGCCGCGCCCGCGTGGTCTCTGGTCGTGCGCAGGCGGTCACTAACACTATTATGCAGGCGCAGCCCGACGATATCGTGCTGGTGGCTGGCAAAGGCCATGAAGATTATCAGATCATCGGCAATCGCCGTCTCGACTACTCCGATCGTGCCACCGTTGCGGCACTGCTGGGAGGCGTTGCATGATTCCGGTTTCATTAAAAACCCTGGCGGAGATCACCGGCGGCACGCTGCATGGCAGCGATTTAACGCTGAGTGACGTGACCACCGATACCCGCAAAGTCACGGCGGGCAGCCTGTTTGTTGCGCTGGTGGGCGAACGCTTTGATGCGCACGACTTCGCCGGCGATGCCATTGCGAATGGCGCACAGGCGCTACTGGTAAGTAAGCATTTACCTGTCGCTGTGCCACAGGTGGTGGTTGAAGATACCCGTCTCGCCTTTGGCAGGCTGGGCGCATGGGTTCGTCAGCAGTCGAACGCCCGTGTAGTGGCGCTGACCGGCTCCTCCGGCAAAACCTCGGTTAAAGAGATGACGGCGGCGATTCTGCGTGAGTGTGGCGAAACGCTCTACACCGCAGGCAATCTTAACAACGATTATGGCGTACCGATGACGCTGTTGCGACTGACCACAGAACATCAGTATGCGGTCATCGAACTCGGTGCGAATCATCAGGGCGAAATCGCTTACACCACCGATTTGGTTCAACCAGAAAGCGCGCTGGTGAATAACCTGGCCGCGGCGCATCTGGAAGGTTTTGGTTCGCTGGCCGGTGTCGCTAAAGCCAAGGGCGAGATCTTCCAGGGCTTACCGGCTCACGGCATTGCGATTCTGAACGCAGAGAGCAATGACTGGCCCAACTGGCAGCGCACGCTGCAGGATAAAACCGTGTGGCGTTTCTCACCGCAGACGGCAGAGTGTGAATTCTCCGCCCGTGATATCCGCATTGCTCAGGATGGTACTCATTTTGTGATGATAACGCCGCGTGGCGAAGCTGAGATCGTGCTGCCATTGCCGGGTCGGCATAACATCGCCAACGCCCTGGCGGCGGCGGCACTGGCTCTGTCAGTGGATGCACCGCTTAGCGCCGTTCAGCAGGGGCTGAAAAACCTGCAGTCGGTGCCAGGTCGCTTGTTCCCGGTTCGCCTCTCTGCGCATCAGCTGCTGCTGGATGACAGCTACAACGCTAACGTCGGTTCGATGACAGCAGCTGTTCAGGTCCTGTCAGAGATGCCGGGTTACCGGGTGCTGGTCACAGGTGATATGGCGGAACTGGGTGAAGAGACCGAAAGTTGTCATCGCGAAGTGGGGCAAGCGGCACGTGATGCAGGCATTGATCGCGTGCTGAGCACCGGAAAATTCAGCCATTTCATCAGTGAAAGCAGTGAAGTTGGCGAACATTTCAGCGATAAGACTGCGCTGACTGAACGTTTGCGTCAATTGTTGTCCGAACACTCAGAAATTACCGTCCTGATAAAAGGTTCACGTAGTGCCGCCATGGAGCAGGTAGTACAGAGCTTAAAGGAGAAAGGAACATGTTAGTTTGGCTGGCCGAGCATCTGGTCGCTTTTTATTCGGGATTTAACGTCTTTTCCTATCTGACGTTTCGCGCCATTGTCAGCCTGCTGACCGCGTTATTCATCTCTCTCTGGATGGGGCCGCGCCTGATCGCCTGGCTGCAGAAATTACAGATTGGCCAGGTCGTCCGTAACGATGGCCCGGAATCGCATTTCAGTAAGCGCGGCACGCCGACCATGGGCGGCATCATGATTCTGACCTCCATCACCATTTCGGTGCTGATGTGGGCCTATCCGTCGAATCCTTATGTCTGGTGCGTGCTGTTCGTGTTAATCGGCTTTGGCATCATCGGCTTTGTCGATGACTACCGCAAAGTGGTACGCAAAGACACCAAAGGCCTGATCGCCCGCTGGAAATATTTCTGGATGTCGGTGATTTCGCTGGGCGTCGCGTTCGGGCTCTATGCGGCGGGTAAAGATACCCCCGCGACCCAACTGGTCGTGCCCTTTTTCAAAGACATCATGCCGCAGCTAGGTCTGTTTTATGTGCTGCTGGCTTACTTTGTGATTGTCGGAACGGGTAATGCGGTCAATCTGACCGATGGCCTGGATGGGCTGGCGATTATGCCAACCGTCTTTGTCGCCGCGGGCTTTGCGCTGGTTGCCTGGGCCACCGGTAACGTGAAGTTTGCTGAATATCTGCATATTCCCTATCTGCGTCACGCCGGTGAGCTGGTGATTGTCTGTACCGCCATTGTCGGGGCAGGGCTGGGCTTCCTGTGGTTCAACACCTATCCGGCTCAGGTCTTTATGGGCGACGTGGGTTCGCTGGCGCTGGGCGGCGCGCTGGGCACCATTGCGGTGTTGCTGCGTCAGGAATTTTTACTGGTGATCATGGGCGGCGTGTTTGTGGTTGAAACGCTGTCGGTGATCCTGCAGGTGGGATCGTTTAAGTTGCGCGGCCAGCGTATTTTCCGCATGGCGCCGATCCATCACCACTATGAACTTAAGGGCTGGCCGGAACCGCGCGTCATTGTGCGCTTCTGGATTATTTCGCTAATGCTGGTGCTGATTGGCCTGGCCACGCTGAAGGTGCGTTAATCATGGCTGACTATCGGGGTAGAAAAGTCGTCATCATCGGGCTGGGCCTCACCGGGCTCTCCTGTGTTGATTTCTTTTTAGCGCAGGGCGTAACGCCTCGCGTGATGGACACCCGTGTCTCGCCGCCGGGGCTGGATAAATTGCCCGGGCAGGTTGAACGCCATCTGGGCGGCATCAACGGTGACTGGCTGCTGGCGGCCGATCTGATTGTTGCCAGCCCTGGCGTCGCGCTGGCGCATCCGATTCTCAGCGAAGCTGTCGAAGCCGGCATCGAAATTGTCGGTGACATTGAGCTCTTTTGCCGCGAGGCGCAGGCGCCGATCGTGGCGATCACCGGCTCCAACGGTAAAAGCACGGTGACTACGCTGGTGGGTGAAATGGCGAAAGCCGCAGGCTGGCAGGTGGGCGTCGGCGGCAATATTGGTCTGCCCGCGCTGAGTCTGCTGCAGTCACCGGCGCAACTCTATGTACTGGAACTCTCCAGTTTTCAGCTGGAGACCACGCACAGTCTGAAAGCCGCGGCGGCAACCATACTTAACGTCAGCGAAGATCATATGGATCGCTATCCGCTGGGTATGCAGCAGTATCGCGCTGCTAAGCTGCGGGTCTATGAGAATGCACAGGTCTGCATCGTTAACGCCGATGATGCCCTGACGATGCCGGTACGCGGCGCGGACACCCGCTGCGTCAGCTTTGGTGTCGATTTCGGGGACTACCACCTTAACAAGCAGCAGGGCAGTATCTGGTTGCGGGTGAAAGGCGAGAAGGTCCTGAACACGGCTGAAATGAAGATGGTGGGACAGCACAACTACACCAATGCGCTGGCTGCGCTGGCGCTGGCCGATGCGGTGGGACTGCCGCGCGCCTCCAGCCTGGCTGCCTTAACGCACTTTAACGGTCTGGCGCATCGCTTCCAGCTGGTCCATGAGCATCAGGGCGTGCGCTGGATCAATGACTCCAAAGCGACCAACGTCGGCAGCACCGAAGCAGCGCTGAATGGCCTGCAGGTGAAGGGAACGCTGTGGCTGCTGATGGGCGGTGATGGCAAGTCGGCCGATTTTACGCCGCTGATCCCCTGGCTGCAGGGCGACAATGTGCGCCTTTACTGCTTTGGTCGCGATGGCGATGCGCTGGCGGTGCTGCGTCCGGAGATCGCCGTGCGCACTGAGACCATGCGCCAGGCGATGGAGCAGATTGCGCCGCAGGTTAAAGCAGGCGATATGGTTCTGCTGTCGCCAGCCTGTGCCAGCCTTGACCAGTTCCGAAACTTTGAGCAGCGCGGTGAGCAGTTCGCGCAACTGGCGAAGGAGCTGAGCTGATGCGTATTCCTGGCGCCGGACTGGCGGGATATTTCTCAGGACGCCTGAAAGACTGGGTCATGGGCGCACGCGAAAGTGATCACTCTTCGCTGGTGCTCTATGACCGCACACTGCTATGGCTGACGCTGGGCCTGGCGGTGATTGGTTTCGTGATGGTGACGTCGGCTTCAATGCCGGTGGGTCAGCGTCTGAATGACGATCTCTTTTATTTCGCCAAGCGCGATGCCTTCTACATCGTGCTGGCTGTATGTATGGCGCTGGTCACGCTGCGGGTGCCGATGGATTTCTGGCAGCGCTACAGCAACGTGATGCTGATGGTCACGGTCGCGATGCTGCTGATTGTTCTGGTAGTCGGTAGCTCGGTTAACGGTGCATCGCGCTGGATCGCGCTGGGTCCGCTGCGTATTCAGCCTGCAGAGCTGTCGAAGCTCTCTCTGTTCTGCTATCTCGCCAGTTATCTGGTGCGCAAAGTGGAAGAGGTGCGTAACAACTTCTGGGGCTTCTGTAAGCCGATGGGCGTGATGGTGGTGCTGGCCGTGTTACTGCTGGCGCAGCCGGATCTCGGTACGGTGGTTGTGCTGTTTGTGACGACCCTGGCGATGCTGTTCCTGGCGGGGGCCAAACTGTGGCAGTTTCTGGCAATCATCGGTTCCGGCATCTTTGCGGTGATCCTGCTGATTATTGCAGAACCCTACCGTATGCGCCGTGTGACCTCGTTCTGGAACCCGTGGGAAGATCCCTTTGGTAGCGGCTACCAGCTGACCCAGTCACTGATGGCATTTGGTCGCGGGGAATTCTGGGGCCAGGGGCTCGGTAACTCCGTGCAAAAGCTGGAATATCTGCCCGAAGCGCATACCGACTTTATTTTCGCCATCATCGGGGAAGAACTCGGCTACGTCGGTGTGGTAATGGCACTTTTAATGGTATTCTTCGTCGCTTTTCGTGCGATGTCGATTGGCCGTCGTGCTCTGGAACTGGATCAGCGTTTTTCCGGCTTTTTAGCCTGTTCAATCGGAGTCTGGTTCAGCTTCCAGGCGCTGGTTAACGTCGGTGCGGCAGCCGGTATGTTACCGACCAAAGGTCTGACCTTACCGCTGATCAGTTACGGTGGGTCAAGTCTGATCATTATGTCGACTGCCATCGTCTTTTTATTACGCATAGATTATGAAACGCGCCTGGCGAAAGCGCAGGCGTTTACCCGAGGTGGTCGATGAGCGGTAAGCGATTGATGGTGATGGCAGGTGGAACCGGCGGACATGTCTTTCCCGGTCTGGCTGTCGCCCATCATCTGATGGAACAGGGCTGGCAGGTCCGCTGGTTAGGCACTGCTGACCGTATGGAAGCCGATCTGGTGCCAAAGCACGGCATCGACATCGACTTCATCCGCATCAGCGGATTACGTGGTAAAGGCATGAAGGCGTTGCTGCTGGCACCGCTGCGCATCTTTAATGCATGGCGTCAGGCCCGTCGCATCATGAAAGCCTGGCAGCCGGATGTCGTGCTGGGCATGGGTGGCTACGTTTCCGGTCCTGGCGGCTTAGCGGCCTGGAGTTGCGGTATTCCGGTGGTGCTGCATGAGCAGAACGGTATTGCCGGGCTGACCAATAAATGGCTGGCGAAAATCGCTACGAAAGTATTGCAGGCGTTTCCGGGCGCGTTTCCCGCCGCCGATGTGGTGGGAAATCCGGTTCGCACTGATGTACTGGCACTGCCTTTACCCGCGCAACGTCTGGCAGATCGTCATGGCCCGATACGGGTGCTGGTGATCGGTGGCAGTCAGGGGGCGCGGATACTGAACCAGACGCTGCCGCAGGTTGCCGCGCTGGTGGGTGATGAGATCACCCTGTGGCATCAGACCGGTAAAGGGTCGTTGCCCGAAACAGAGAAAGCTTATCAGCAGGTCGGGCAGACGCAGCACAAGGTGACCGAGTTTATTGATGACATGGCTGCCGCCTACGCCTGGGCTGATGTGGTGGTGTGCCGCTCCGGCGCGTTAACCGTGAGCGAAGTCGCTGCCGCTGGCTTACCGGCGATTTTCGTGCCATTTCAGCACAAAGATCGCCAGCAGTACTGGAACGCGCTGCCGCTGGAGAAAGCGGGCGCCGCCAGAATTTTTGAGCAGCCGCAATTTACTGCGGAGGCTGTAGCGGATCAGCTACGCCACTGGGATCGCGCAACACTGCTGACGATGGCTGATCAGGCCCGTCAGGTGGCGATCCCCGATGCGACTGAACGGGTCGCTCAGGAAGTGGCTCGCGCCGCAAAGTAATCATTCCGGTCAGCGCGTCTGACCTGTACCCGGACTGGGTACGAACTGAAATAGCAGGTAACTGAGAGCGATGAATACACAACAATTGGCAAAACTGCGTTCTATCGTGCCCGAGATGCGTCGCGTCCGGCACATCCACTTTGTCGGCATCGGCGGTGCTGGCATGGGCGGTATTGCCGAAGTGTTAGCAAATGAAGGCTACCATATCAGCGGTTCAGATCTGGCCCCTAACCCGGTGACGCAGAACCTGATTGCGCTGGGTGCCACCATTTATTTTAACCATCGCCCCGAAAACGTGACCGATGCCAGCGTCGTGGTGGTTTCCAGCGCCGTTTCGCAGGATAACCCAGAACTGGTGGCGGCACGTGAACAGCGTATCCCGGTGATCCGTCGCGCGGAGATGCTGGCTGAGCTGATGCGTTTTCGTCACGGCATCGCCGTTGCGGGTACCCATGGCAAAACGACCACCACGGCGATGGTGTCGAGTATTTATGCGGAAGCGGGTCTCGATCCGACCTTTGTTAACGGCGGACTGGTCAAAGCTGCAGGCACTCATGCCCGTCTGGGCCACAGCCGGTATCTGATTGCTGAAGCGGATGAGAGCGATGCGTCGTTCCTGCATCTGCAGCCGATGGTGGCGATTGTGACCAACATTGAAGCTGACCATATGGACACTTATCAGGGCGATTTTGAGAACCTGAAGCAGACGTTTATTAACTTCCTGCACAACCTGCCGTTTTACGGCCGTGCGGTGATGTGTGTGGACGATGCGGTTATTCGTGACCTGATCCCACGCGTGGGACGCCATATCACCACGTACGGTTTCAGTGATGATGCTGACCTGCGCATTGAAAATTATGAACAGAGTGGCGCGCAGGGGCATTTCACCTTGATCCGTCAGGATAAAGCACCGCTGCAGATTACGCTGAACGCGCCGGGACGCCACAACGCCCTGAATGCGGCAGCCGCCGTCGCCGTCGCCAGTGAAGAGGGTATTGAAGACAATGCTATCCTGGCTGCGCTGGAGAGTTTCCAGGGCACGGGCCGTCGCTTTGATCTGCTGGGTGAATTCCCGACAGAGCCGGTCAACGGACAGCCGGGCACCGCGATGCTGGTTGATGATTACGGTCATCATCCCACCGAAGTGGACGCGACAATTAAAGCCGCGCGTGCAGGCTGGCCGGATAAAAAACTGGTGATGGTGTTTCAGCCGCACCGTTACAGCCGTACCCGCGATCTGTTTGATGATTTCGCCAACGTACTGTCGCATGTGGATGTGTTGCTGATGCTGGATGTTTACTCTGCCGGTGAAACCGCTATTCCGGGTGCTGACAGCCGGTCGCTGTGCCGTGCGATTCGTAATCGCGGCAAGGTGGATCCGATTCTGGTGCCGGAACATGACGCGCTGCCAGAGATGCTGGCACCGCTGCTGTCAGGCAATGACCTGATTCTGGTGCAGGGAGCCGGTAACGTCGGCAAGGTTGCCCGCAAGCTGGCTGACACTAAGCTCCAGCCGGAACGCAAAGCGGAGGATCGTCATGGCGGATAAAGTTGCAGTATTAATGGGTGGCACCTCGGCAGAGCGCGAGGTTTCGCTGAACTCAGGTCAGGCCGTGCTCGCCGGATTACGGGAAATGGGCATTGATGCGCATGGCATCGATACCCGTGATGTCTCTGTGCTGATGCTGAAAGAGCAGGGCTTTACCAAAGCCTTTATCGCACTGCATGGCCGGGGCGGAGAAGATGGCACGCTGCAGGCGGTGCTGGAGTTCCTGCAACTGCCGTACACCGGCAGCGGCGTGATGGCATCGGCCGTGACTATGGATAAGCTGCGCACCAAGCTGCTGTGGCAGGGACGTGGTTTACCGTCAGGAAAGTTTGTCTGGCTGACGCGTCAGCAGTTTGATGCCGGTCTGGACGCAGAAAACAACGCGGCAATTGCGGCACTTGGCCTGCCGTTGTTCGTCAAGCCAGCCTGTGAAGGCTCCAGCGTGGGCATCAGTCGGGTTAACGATCTGAGCGCGCTGCCGGCGGCACTGGACATGGCGTTTAAGCACGACAATGACGTGCTGGTCGAAGCGTTTCTCAGCGGCGCGGAGTACACCGTCGCGATTGTGGGCGATCGTATTCTGCCCTCGATTGAAATAAAGAGCGCCAGCGAGTTCTATGACTATGAAGCTAAATACATTTCTGACGATACTCAGTACGTCTGTCCGGCCGATTTAAGCGCTGAACGTGAAGCGGAATTACAGCAGCTGGTACTGGCGGCCTGGCGTGCGCTGGGATGTCGCGGCTGGGGACGGGTTGATGTAATGACCGATGGGGAAGGGCGCTTTCAGTTACTGGAAGCCAATACCTCACCGGGCATGACCAGCCACAGTCTGGTACCAATGGCAGCGAAACAGGCGGGCATGAGCTTCCCGCAGCTGGTTGCCCATATTCTGGAGCTGGCCGACTGATATGTCACAGGCGGCGATGAGAGTTCGAAACCGTGAACCGCAGGAGCGTATTCGCACCGGGCGCAGTAACGGTGCCCGACTGTTCGGCATTGTTTTTCTGCTGATCGTCATCGGGATTATGGTTGCCGGCGGGCTGGTGGTACTGAAGTGGATGAACGATGCGTCCCGGCTGCCCTTGTCAAAACTGGTGGTGACAGGACAGACGCACTACACCACACACGATGATATTCGTCAGGCGATTTTGTCGCTGGGTCCGCCTGGTACGTTTATGTCTCAGGACGTGGACATCCTGCAGCAGCAGATTGAGCGGCTGCCCTGGATTAAGCAGGTCAGCGTACGTAAGCAGTGGCCGGACGAACTGAAGATCCACCTTGTGGAGTACACACCGGTGGCGCGCTGGAACGATTTGCACATGGTGGATGCTGAGGGTGTCTCCTTCAGCGTACCCGCCAGTCATGTCGGCAAAGAGACAATGCCGATGTTGTACGGGCCGGAAGGGAGTGAGAAAGAGGTCCTGGCGGGCTATCACAGCATGGATGATGTGCTGAAAGCCCGGAAGTTTACTCTGAAGGTGGCGTCGATGACGGCGCGGCGTTCATGGCAGCTGGTCACCAGCGACGATGTTCGTATCGAACTGGGCCGCAGCGACACCATGAAACGACTGAATCGCTTTATTGAGCTCTACCCGGTGCTGCAACAGCAAGGTCAGAACGAGAGCAAACGTATCAGCTACGTGGATTTACGATACGACTCTGGCGCTTCTGTTGGCTGGACACCGATCGTGATGGAGCCACAGGACAGTAATCAGCAACAGAACCAGGCACAGGCTAAACAACAATGATCAAGGCAACGGACAGAAAACTGGTAGTTGGACTCGAAATCGGCACTGCGAAGGTTGCCGCCCTGGTTGGGGAAGTTCTGCCCGATGGTATGGTCAACATTATTGGGGTGGGCAGCTGCCCTTCCCGCGGTATGGATAAAGGTGGCGTAAACGATCTTGAGTCGGTGGTGAAATGCGTTCAGCGCGCCATCGATCAGGCTGAACTGATGGCAGATTGCCAGATCTCCTCCGTCTACCTTGCTTTATCGGGCAAACATATTAGTTGTCAGAACGAAATCGGGATGGTTCCGATTTCCGAAGAGGAAGTGACTCAGGATGATGTAGAGAACGTCGTACATACCGCCAAATCGGTGAGAGTACGTGACGAGCATCGCATCCTGCACGTCATTCCTCAGGAGTACGCCATTGACTATCAGGAAGGGATTAAAAATCCGGTCGGGCTTTCCGGCGTGCGTATGCAGGCGAAAGTGCATCTGATCACCTGCCACAACGACATGGCGAAAAACATCGTTAAAGCCGTTGAACGTTGCGGGCTGAAAGTGGATCAGCTGATTTTTGCCGGTCTCGCCTCCAGTTTTGCCGTTCTGACTGAAGACGAACGTGAGCTGGGCGTGTGTGTTGTCGATATTGGTGGCGGTACAATGGACATAGCCGTATATACCGGCGGCGCTTTACGGCACACTAAGGTTATTCCGTATGCAGGCAACGTCGTTACCAGCGACATCGCCTATGCGTTTGGCACACCACCAACGGATGCTGAGGCGATCAAAGTGCGCCATGGTTGCGCGCTGGGCTCGATTGTCGGCAAAGATGAGAACGTTGAGGTGCCGAGTGTGGGCGGACGTCCACCACGTAGCCTGCAACGTCAGACGCTGGCTGAAGTGATTGAGCCGCGTTACACCGAACTTTTGAATCTGGTCAATGACGAGATTCTGCAGTTACAGGAACAACTGCGTCAGCAGGGCGTGAAGCATCACTTAGCCGCAGGTATTGTCCTGACCGGTGGTGCAGCGCAAATCGAAGGACTGGCGGCCTGTGCGCAACGCGTATTCCATACGCAGGTGCGTATCGGACAGCCGCTGAATATTACCGGCCTGACTGACTATGCGCAGGAATCGTACTACTCCACTGCCGTGGGACTGTTGCATTACGGCAAAGAGTCGCACATGAACGGTGATGCAGAGATCGAAAAACGGGTCTCAGTAGGTAACTGGTTCAAGCGTATTAACAGTTGGTTAAAAAAAGAGTTTTAATTTTTGTGAAAGGGGATCATGCTGTTTTCTTTAGTGATCTCCAGGCGACAGGCACATAACGGAGAGAAATCATGTTTGAACCTATGGAATTAACCAACGACGCGGTGATTAAAGTCATCGGCGTCGGTGGCGGCGGCGGTAACGCCGTAGAGCACATGGTACGCGAGCGTATCGAAGGTGTGGAATTCTTTGCTGTGAATACCGACGCGCAAGCGCTGCGTAAAACAGCTGTCGGCCAGACCATTCAGATCGGTAATAACATTACCAAAGGTCTGGGTGCGGGTGCGAACCCGGAAGTGGGCCGTAACTCTGCAGAAGAAGATCGCGAAGCACTGCGTTCTGCGCTGGAAGGGGCAGACATGGTCTTCATCGCAGCAGGTATGGGCGGCGGTACCGGTACCGGTGCAGCGCCTGTCGTGGCTGAAGTGGCTAAGGAGTTGGGTATCCTGACGGTGGCGGTTGTCACCAAGCCGTTCAACTTCGAAGGCAAAAAGCGCATGGCGTTTGCCGAGCAGGGCATCGCCGAACTCTCTAAGCATGTCGATTCACTGATCACCATTCCAAACGACAAGCTGCTGAAAGTGCTGGGCCGTGGTATCTCTCTGCTGGATGCGTTTGGTGCAGCTAATGACGTGCTGAAAGGCGCCGTTCAGGGTATCGCTGAGCTGATTACCCGTCCTGGCCTGATGAACGTCGACTTTGCTGACGTGCGTACCGTCATGTCCGAAATGGGCTATGCGATGATGGGTTCAGGCGTCGCGTGCGGTGAAGATCGTGCGGAAGAAGCGGCTGAAATGGCGATCTCCAGCCCACTGCTGGAAGATATCGACCTTTCTGGTGCGCGTGGCGTGCTGGTCAACATTACGGCGGGCTTCGACCTGCGTCTGGATGAGTTCGAGACCGTGGGTAACACTATCCGCGCCTTCGCCTCTGACAACGCGACCGTCGTGATCGGTACTTCACTGGATCCGGAAATGAATGACGAACTGCGCGTCACCGTGGTGGCAACCGGTATCGGCATGGACAAGCGTCCTGAAATCACCCTGGTAACCAACAAGCCAGCCAGTCAGCCAGTGATGGATCATCGCTATCAGCAGCACGGTATGTCACCGCTGCCGCAGGAGCAGAAACCTGCTGCCAAAGTCGTTAACGACCAGGCTGCGCAGTCGAACAAAGAGCCCGATTATCTTGATATTCCGGCCTTTTTACGTAAGCAGGCCGATTAGGATTAACCCTATAATTGGGATTCTCCGCTCTTTGTGCTAAAGTCTCTGTCCGCTGGTAAAGTATACTGGCGGTCGGACAGGTGATATTGCGAGATAATACGATGATCAAACAAAGGACATTAAAACGTATTGTTCAGGCGACTGGTGTCGGTTTACATACCGGCAAAAAAGTCACCCTGACATTACGCCCTGCGTCGGCTAATACCGGGGTCATCTATCGTCGCACCGACTTGAATCCACCGGTAGATTTTCCGGCTGATGCAAAATACGTGCGCGACACCATGCTGAGTACCTGCCTGGTGAATGATGAAGGCGTGCGTATTTCCACGGTTGAACACCTCAATGCCGCCCTGGCGGGTCTGGGTATCGACAACATTATTGTTGAAGTCGATGCGCCAGAAATCCCGATCATGGATGGCAGCGCAGCACCGTTTATCTATCTGCTGATGGATGCGGGCATCGAGCAGCTCAACAGCGCGAAGAAATTTGTGCGTGTTAAGCAGACCGTGCGTGTGGAAGAGGGTGACAAATGGGCCGAGATCAAACCGTTTAACGGCTTCTCGCTTGATTTCACCATCGACTTCAAACACCCGGCTATCGATTCCAGCTCACAGCGTTATGCGATGAACTTCTCTGCTGACGCCTTTGTTCGTCAAATCAGCCGGGCGCGTACATTTGGCTTTATGCGTGAAATCGAATATCTGCAGTCTAAAGGCCTGTGCCTGGGCGGTAGCTTAGATTGTGCGATAGGTCTGGATGATTTCCGCGTACTGAATGAAGAAGGCCTGCGTTTTGAGGACGAGTTTGTCCGTCACAAAATGCTGGACGCGATTGGCGACTTGTTTATGTGTGGTCACAACATCATTGGCGCATTCACTGCGTTCAAATCGGGCCACGCGCTGAACAATAAGCTGCTGCAAGCGGTTCTGGCTAAGCAGGAAGCCTGGGAATGGGCAACCTTCGAAGACGAAGCTGAACTGCCGCTGGCATTCAAAGCACCGAATCTGGTTCTGGCTTAATTACCCCGGAACGTGAAACGGCTGGTTATGCTGACACCCTCTCCGGTCAGCGGCGCCAGCCGTTTTTTTATTGCCTCTTATCACACGCCTGATGACTGCGACCTCGCTCGCAAAGCGTTGTCTGTTCTGCTGATTTGCTGAACAATCACACGCGTTTTCTCTCGCCATCACTTTAATCCCAGGTGTGGATGCCCCACATTAATGATACTATCTGTTGCGCTTTTACAGGCCGAAATCCGTTGCGGCTCGCGGCGGGTACCAGAAAACAAGAGCGCAACAGAGCATGCGCGATGGAAAGGTTGTGATCGGGATTCTTCTGCGCTGGCGACAATTAGGTAGACGCTACTTCTGGCCTCATCTCCTGTTAGGGATGGTAGCGGCCAGCTTTGGCCTGCCAGCCTGTGCGCAAAGCTCCGAACTCAACGCGTCGTCTGAATCTCCGGCCAGCAGTCTCTTTCTTGGCAATGCCACACGCTTTGATCACCTGATCCGGCTGCAGGAAGCATCCCGACGCCCGAGCTTCAGCGTGGATTACTGGCATCAGCACGCCATCCGTACCGTTATTCGTCATCTCTCTTTCACGCTGGCGCCCCAGGCGCAGGCGGAGCAACAGACATTACCGCTGGCGGCACAAAAGCTGGCGCTGATCGACTCACTGCATAGTTTACTGACATCACATTCTGCGCTGCACACTGCACCGCAGCAGATCTCTACGCCGCCTCTTTTCACGGCCGTTACCCGTTCATGGGTAGAGTGGCATGCCAGCGTGCATGGCATTCGCGCCGGACCTGCCCGATTGTTCTGCTAATATTTTTGGTTTTATTCACTCTGTTAAGATTTCGCAGTCCGGAATGCTCCGGCTGAATTGAGAATATATTTACTATGTTAAGCAAAATTTTAACCAAGGTTTTTGGTAGCAGTAACGATCGTACCCTGCGTCGTATGCGTAAAGTGGTGGATGTCATCAATAAGATGGAGCCCGATTTTGAGAAGCTCTCTGATGATGAACTGAAAGCGAAAACTGATCTGTTCCGCGAACGCCTGAAAAAAGGTGAATCGCTGGAAAGCCTGATCCCGGAAGCGTTCGCAACCGTGCGTGAAGCGAGTAAACGCGTGTTCGGGATGCGTCACTTCGACGTGCAGCTGATCGGCGGTATGGTGCTGAACGATCGCTGCATTGCTGAGATGCGAACCGGTGAAGGTAAAACGCTGACCGCAACGCTGCCAGCCTACCTGAATGCGCTGTCCGGCAAAGGCGTTCACGTGGTTACCGTCAACGACTATCTGGCACAGCGTGATGCGGAAAACAACCGTCCGCTGTTTGAGTTCCTGGGTTTAACCATTGGTATCAACATGTCGGGCCTGCCGGCGGTGGCAAAGCGTGAAGCTTACGCAGCAGACATCACCTACGGCACCAACAACGAATATGGCTTCGACTACCTGCGCGACAACATGGCTTTCAGCCCGGAAGAGCGTGTACAGCGTAAACTGCACTATGCGCTGGTGGATGAGGTCGACTCCATCCTGATCGATGAAGCGCGTACGCCGCTGATCATCTCTGGTCCGGCAGAAGACAGTTCTGAGCTTTACACCAAAGTGAACAAGATCATCCCTCATCTGGTTCGCCAGGATAAAGAAGATACCGAAACCCATCAGGGTGAAGGCGACTTCTGGGTCGATGAAAAAGCGCGTCAGGCTCACATGTCTGAGCGCGGTCTGGTCAAAGTGGAAGAGTTGCTGGTCAGCGAGGGCATCATGGAAGCGGGCGAGTCACTCTACTCTCCGACCAACATCATGCTGATGCACCACGTCACTGCGGCGCTGCGTGCGCACGCACTCTTTACCCGCGATGTGGATTACATCGTGAAAGATGGCGAAGTGGTGATTGTTGATGAACACACCGGCCGTACCATGCAGGGTCGTCGCTGGTCTGATGGTCTGCATCAGGCGATTGAAGCGAAAGAAGGCGTGGAGATCCAGAACGAGAACCAGACGCTGGCCTCTATCACCTTCCAGAACTACTTCCGTATTTACGAGAAGCTGGCCGGTATGACAGGTACCGCAGATACCGAAGCATTTGAATTCAGCTCCATTTATAAGCTCGACACCATTGTCGTGCCGACTAACCGTCCGATGGTGCGTAAAGATCTGGCTGACCTGGTCTACATGACCGAGAAAGAGAAGATCGATGCCATTATCGAAGATATCCGTGAGCGCACCGCCAATGGTCAGCCGGTGCTGGTGGGAACCATCTCGATTGAGAAATCAGAAGTGGTCTCTAACGAACTGACCCGTGCCGGTATCAAACATAACGTTCTGAACGCCAAATTCCACGCCCGCGAAGCGGATATCGTTGCGCAGGCCGGTCAGCCGGGGGCGGTCACTATCGCCACCAACATGGCCGGACGTGGTACAGATATTATGCTGGGCGGCAGCTGGCACGCTGAAGTGGCCGAACTGGAAGAGCCAACTGAAGCGCAAATCGAAGAGATTAAAGCGGCATGGCAGATTCGTCATGATGCGGTTCTGGCGTCAGGTGGTTTACACATCGTCGGTACTGAGCGTCACGAATCGCGTCGTATCGACAACCAGCTGCGTGGTCGTGCAGGTCGTCAGGGTGACGCCGGTTCTTCTCGCTTCTACCTGTCGATGGAAGATGCGCTGATGCGTATTTTTGCCTCAGACCGCGTCTCGAATATGATGCGTAAACTGGGCATGAAGCCAGGCGAAGCGATTGAGCATCCGTGGGTCACCAAAGCGATTGCCAATGCACAGCGCAAAGTTGAAAGCCGTAACTTCGATATTCGTAAGCAGCTGCTGGAATATGATGATGTGGCTAATGACCAGCGTCGCGCGATCTACAGTCAGCGTAATGAGCTACTGGATGTGTCTGACGTTAGCGAAACCATCAACAGCATTCGCCATGATGTCTACAAAGTTACTATTGATACTTACATTCCGCCACAGTCGCTGGAGGAGATGTGGGATGTGCCAGGCCTGGAAGAGCGTCTGCGCACTGACTTCGATCTGAACCTGCCGATTGCAGAGTGGCTGGATAAAGAGCCTGACCTGCATGAAGAAGTGCTGCGTGAGCGCATCATGACCCATGCTATGGAAAGCTACGCTGAGAAAGAAGAGATCGTTGGCGCAGAAATGATGCGCAACTTCGAAAAAGGCGTGATGCTTCAGACGCTGGATTCGCTGTGGAAAGAGCATCTGGCAGCGATGGACTATCTGCGTCAGGGCATCCATCTGCGCGGCTATGCGCAGAAAGATCCGAAGCAGGAGTACAAACGTGAATCCTTCGCCATGTTTGCTGCGATGCTTGAATCACTGAAATATGAAGTGATCAGTACGCTGAGCAAAGTCCAGGTGCGCATGCCAGAAGAAGTTGAAGCGATGGAGCAACAACGTCGCGAAGAAGCTGAACGTCTGGCACAGCAACAGCAGCTGAGCCATGTTGAAGAGGATCTGCTGGCAGCAGCAGAGCCTGTGGCGGAGCAGAGTGGCGAACGCAAAGTCGGCCGCAACGATCCCTGCCCATGTGGTTCCGGTAAAAAGTACAAGCAGTGTCATGGCCGTATCGCCTGAGACTGAATGCTAATAAAAAAGGAGCCGCTGGCTCCTTTTTTTATGGTCTCTGCCACCCAGGCAACAGCGACTCCGCTGAGCTAAAGCGGTTAACATCCGCTACGGCATGCTCTAAAATCAGGCTTCATTCACCCATTACTACCGGATAGTCTCCATGAAGCACCTGCAGGTTGCAGTTGGCATCATTCGCAATGCCAGTAAACAAATTTTCCTTGCCCAGCGCGCGGCGACCTCTTACATGGCGAACAAGTGGGAGTTTCCTGGCGGTAAGATTGAAGCGGGCGAAAGCGCCGAACAGGGATTGATAAGGGAACTTCAGGAAGAGACCGGGATTGAGGTCACCGAGGCACGCCCGATTGGTCATGCAGACCACAGTTATGACGATCTGCGCGTGACGCTGCATTTCTTTCTGGTTGAAGGGTGGAAAGGAGAGCCGTGGGGCAAAGAGGGTCAGCCACAGCGTTGGGTTGATCAGCATGCATTGGTCGCGGAGGAGTTTCCGCCCGCGAATCATCAGCTGATTGCGCGTCTGATCGCCGGCGAACTCTGAGCGGATGGGGCAGCGCGCCCCATCCGGTTCGGCTGTCAGCGATCTTCTTCACTCCAGTTGTCACTGTCGTTCATATCGTCGCGGCTGGGAATGCGTTTCTCTTCTGCGGCCCACTCACCTAAATCAATGAGCTGGCAGCGCTTACTGCAAAAGGGGCGCCACGGGCTGAGTTCATCCCAGATCACATCTTTGCCGCACTGCGGACAGGCAACGGTCATCACTTCTTGCTGCATTTTTACCTCTAACAACAGGCCAGTTGAAAATTAAGGCGGGCCGGAACTTCACCACGCTCACTATCAAGCGGCATAAAACGAATGGCGTAGCGGCTTTTATGTCCGGACACCTGTGGATAGAGCGCATCCTCCAGCGACAATTGCAGCCGCAGCAGATCGGCGCCTTCGGCATTATCCTGATAAAAACCATTAAGGCTGGTCTGCACATGAAACGCGCCGGACTGGCGGATCAGATCCAGTACCATCGCCAGCGCATGATACAGTGGCTCCAGCGTCAGCATCCAGGCTTCGACCTGCGCATCGCGTGCTTCCTGCGGCAGATGGAGCCAGATGTGCAGGCCTGGCAAATCAAAGCTGCAGCATCCACCAGGGATGCTCAGGCGCTGCCGCACCAGGGCAATCAGACGATCCTCGCGGAGTTGCTGGCCCATACGTGGGGCATTCATCAACTGCGTCGACTGGATTTTAAGTTTATCGCGCAGGGCATTAACCAGCGTCATATCAACACCTGGCACATCAGCCCATGCACGTAACTTTTGCTGCTGACGCTCCAGCTCTTTTAACAATTCAGTACGCATATCGCCACGCTCAAAAATGTCGAGCAGTTCGCTAATCAGGCGAAAAAAGGTCAGCGCATTAACGGTTTTATCCAGTGGGACAATTTCATCTAACTGATTGATCAAAAACTCAACCCGTAACCAGGTTCGCATTTTTTCATTCAGAGGGTGTTCAAACAGAACGGGTGTGCTCATGGTATTAATCCTGTTTCGTTGCCGCCAGCCTGAGATAGCGCTGATGGAGTTCGGCAACCTGCGGCAAGGCGTCGTCGGGCTCGCCACTGTTATCAATAATGTCATCGGCACAGGCGAGGCGCTGCTGGCGCGTCGCCTGTGCGGCAAGAATGCGTTTCGCCTGCGCGACGGAAAGATGATCACGCTGCCGGGTGCGCGCTAACTGCGTTGCCTCATCAACATCCACCACCAGTACCCGATCAGCCTGGTGCTGTAACTGATTTTCCACCAGTAGCGGCACCACCCAGAGCACATAAGGTGTGGTGGCTTCGGCGATCAATTGACGCGTCCGGGCATTAATCAGTGGATGCAGCAGCGCGTTTAACCAGCTTTTTTCTTCCGGCTGCTGAAAAATAATGTCGCGAAGCCGGCTACGATCAAGCTTCCCCTCATCAGTCACTATCGACGTGCCATAGCGCGCCTGAATGGCCTGCAAAGCGGGTGTGCCGGGTTCGACAACTTCACGTGCTATCAGGTCAGCATCAATAATTTCCACACCAGACGCTGCGAATGCCTGGGCAATCGTACTTTTACCACTGCCGATCCCCCCTGTAAGCGCGACGATATAGGGCATGTTTCTCACCTGACTTCTCTTTTCGACAGGGCTTCAGGGTAATGATCTGAATTAAAAACGCAAAAATGCGCGTCAGATCACACCGATAAAGCACAATTAAATTTAACGGATTGTAGCGTAAATAAAGTGAAATTCGCAGTCTTGTCGCGCAGCGAGAGGCGCGTATCATAACGTCACTGGAGCTGTGCTTACTTCGTGAACGACGATTCATTGCCACTTACCAGGACACTGTTTATGCGTATTGAAGAAGATTTAAAACTGGGCTTTAAAGATGTCTTAATCCGCCCCAAACGCTCCACGCTGCAAAGTCGCTCACAGGTTGAGCTGGAACGCAGCTTTACCTTCAGACATTCGGGCCTGAGCTGGAGCGGCGTACCGATTATCGCCGCCAACATGGATACCGTCGGCACATTTTCAATGGCTGAGGCGCTGGCCAGCTTCAATATCCTTACAGCAGTCCATAAGCATTACAGCGTAGATGAGTGGCGCGCGTTTATTCAGCGCGTCCCCGCGACGGTATTGAAACATGTGATGGTTTCAACCGGCACCTCGGAGGCCGATCTCAATAAACTGGTCGCGATTATGGCGCTGTCAGACGATCTGCAGTTTATCTGTATCGACGTGGCCAACGGTTACTCTCAGCATTTTGTTGATTTTCTGCAGCGCGCCCGTGAAACCTTCCCGGCTAAAACCATCTGTGCCGGTAACGTGGTAACGGGCGAAATGGTGGAAGAGCTGATTCTCTCTGGCGCGGATATCGTTAAGGTCGGCATTGGCCCGGGTTCGGTCTGTACAACCCGGGTGAAAACCGGCGTGGGTTATCCGCAGCTTTCCGCTGTCATTGAATGTGCCGATGCGGCGCATGGCTTAAGCGGACAGATTGTCAGTGATGGCGGCTGTTCAGTGCCTGGCGATATTGCGAAAGCGTTTGGCGGCGGTGCCGACTTTGTGATGCTGGGTGGCATGCTGGCGGCACATGATGAGTGTGAAGGGCAGGTGGTCGAAGAGAATGGCGAAAGCTTTATGCTGTTTTACGGCATGAGTTCCGAATCGGCGATGAAGCGTCACGTTGGCGGTGTCGCGCAATATCGCGCAGCAGAAGGTAAAACGGTGAAGCTGCCATTACGTGGCCCGGTTGCTGACACCGCGCGCGATATCCTGGGTGGATTGCGTTCTGCCTGCACTTATGTGGGGGCGGAGCGGCTGAAAGAGCTGACCAAGCGCACCACCTTTATTCGGGTTAATGAGCAGGAAAACCGCGTTTTCAACCGATAGTCATCCGGGGCGCAGCCTGCGCCCCTTAATGCATCGCATCACCCAGCCCGAACACCGGCAGATACATCGCAATCACCAGCGTGCCGACAATGCCGCCAATCACCATCATCATCATCGGTTCCAGCGAAGCAGCCAGCGTGTCAGCGCGCTCACGGGTTTCTGCCTCATGCCATTCCGCCAGACGAGCCAGCATTAAATCCAGCGCGCCCGCCTCTTCGCCGACGCGAACCAGCTGACCGCATAATGGTGTGAACAGCGGATGATGCATCAGCGCCTGATGCAGAGGATTCCCCTGAGCAATGTGCTGCTGCAGTCCGGCCATTGCTTCCCGCCATAGCAATGATGAGAGCGTCACTTCAACGGCAGCCAGTCCCTGTAGCAAAGTTAACCCGGCACGCTGTGTCAGATTCAGAATGGTGTAGATCTGCGTCAGCTGCGTGCCACGCCATAACCCGGAAAGCAGCGGGATGCGCAGGAAAATCGCCTGCTCACGGCGCTGCCAGCCCGCAGAGCGTCGTCGTAACTGATGCCATGCCACCAGCATCAGCGATACGCCGATGGCTAACATCGCTCCCCACTCCTGAAGCGCGGCAGATAACTGCATTACCGCTGCCGTAAAGGCGGGCAGAGGGGCATCAAAGGAGTCATAGACGGCAACGAACTCTGGCAGAACGAACAGGAGCATGCCGCAGGTGACCGCAATCGCCACCAGCAGAATGAACAGAGGATAACGCAGCGCCTTCGTCACCTGATGCCATAACTGCTGTTGCCGGATCTGCTGCCGGGCCAGCTCACTGCAACAGGTATCCAGCTGACCTGTCAGTTCGCCCACCTCCATCAGGGCCGGATAGAGTGCCGGAAAAATCTGCGGCCATTCACGTAAAGCCTGAGAAAAAGGGGCGCCGCTGAGTACCCGATGATGCAGGACAAGCATCAGAGCACGCCAGCCTGCATGCGGATGGCCCTCAGCCAGTAAAGCCAGACTCTCTGCCAGCGGCAGTCCCGCTTTGAGCAGGGTTGCCAGCTGACGAATCAGATCGGTTTTGTGCTGCCACTTGCACTCCCTCTGACGCCACACTTTTTCTCGTTTCCAGCTCACCGGCAGAAGATCGCGCTGCGCCAGCATCAGCAGCAGGTTATCACTGTCGATAGCCAGTAGCTGGCCACTGACTAACTGGCCCTGGCTATCGACCGCCTGCCAGCGAAATAAAGACGCATCAGCCATCGTCCAGCCCAATCACCCGTTGCATCTCTTCCAGCGAGGTATCGCCCCGGCTTACCGCTTCCAGGCCAGAAACCAGCAGGGTGCGTAATCCCTGCTGTTTCGCCAGGCTGAGCAAATTCTCCAGCGGCATTTCGGCGGCGATCGCATTTTGCAGCCTGGCATTGATCGGCAGCAGTTCAAACAGCGCCAGCCGGCCAAAATAGCCGGAAAAACAGTGGTCGCAGCCGGGAGCTCGCCAGGTTTGCAAGGTACCGGGCCAGAGTTCCGCAGGATAGTGCGCCACCGCCTGAGCGGGCTGACGGCAGTGGGGACAGAGGCGTCGAACCAGGCGCTGAGCAACAATCAGTTTCAGCGCCGACCCCAGAAGATAACCGGGAATACCCATCTGTCGTAGCCGGGTCAGGGTCTCGGCGGTGGAGTTGGTGTGCAGCGTTGACAGCACCAGATGTCCGGTCTGTGCCGCTTTAACCGCAATCTCCGCCGTTTCAGCATCGCGGATCTCTCCTACCATGATTACATCCGGATCCTGTCTCAGCAGCGCCCGCAGCACGCGGTTAAAATCGAGGCCATTTTTAGCATGGATCTGCGTCTGATTAACGCCGGGCAGGGGGATCTCAATCGGATCTTCAACGCTGCACAGATTTTTTTCCGGCGTATTCAGGGCACTGAGTCCGCTATAGAGCGTAAACGTCTTGCCGCTGCCGGTAGGCCCGGTGACCAGAATCAGCCCCTGCGGCTGCGCCAGCGCGGCGCAGAACAGGCGCAACTGCGCGGCGGGTAAGCCGAGCTTATCCAGCGACAGCGCCGCGCTTTCACTCTGCAACAGCCGGACCACCGCTTTCTCACCACCGTAGATGGGTAAGGTGGCCAGGCGAAAAGAGGCGGGTTTACCGGCGATCTCCAGACTGAACTGACCATCCTGCGGTAACCGGCGTTCGGCGATATCCAGTCCGCCGAGGATCTTCAGTCGCGCCAGTAGCGCAGCAGGCTGGGTGACGGGCAGGGAAGATAGAGGGTGCAATACGCCATCGATACGCAAACGCACCCGCAGGCCATCACGGCCGGGTTCGATATGGACATCAGAGGCGCGACGCTCCAGCGCCTGACGCAGGATCAGCTGTGTCGCTTCGATCGCTGATTCTGTGGGCGCCTCTTCGCGCGCCACCAGCGGTGTGTCAGCGTGCTGAAGCTGGTCGAGCCGGGCCTGCGGCCAGCATTCAATTTCAATCTGACACTGGCTGGCAAAATGGAGGGCTTCAGCCAGCCCTGGCGGCACGCTCTCCGCGACGGCAACACGCAGCTGGCTGGCATCATGGTGCAAAACCAGGGCGCGATAGCGCTGACATAATGCCGCGATCGCCTCATCAGGCTTGCTCATCGCTGGCTCCTTTATCCGCAAAGCGGAACTGCTGCAGGCAATTGTCACGCAGGCTATTGTTGCTGCTGGTGCAGCTGCGTTGCCAGCTGATGCCGCCCTCGGTGCTGTCCCAGAGAGGCAGCATTTCAACGCTCAGCCCATTCAGGCTCTCCTGGCCGGTCAGCGTAATGACCCCGTTGGTCACGCTCAGTGCTGAGACATAGCGCGATCCCCTGGCAGCAGGAATACCCGCTTCTCCGGCCTGGCACTGCGTCGGGCCGCCGCGCTCCATGGCGCAAAGCTCAACAGCGGTTTTATAGGGCACCATGGTTTGCAGCATGTCGGTAAGGGCAGCACGCTGCAGATAATTTTGATAAGCGGGCAGGCCGATGGCACTTAAGATTGCCACAATACCCACCACAATCATCAGTTCAACCAGCGTAAATCCACGTTGATAATTCATCACATCGTCTCCGTATTAAGAAGGCGACAGGTTAAAAATCGGGGGCAGTAAAAGACAGGCAGAGATGGGCAAACTGGAAAGCGTGATGTGAACAGATTTCAGACTTACAGCGCAGTCGAAACTGCGCCGGAAGCAGGGTCGCAAAATCACCGTGTTGAGTGACGGCGAGGCAGGCTATTTTTGTTTAAAGCGCATCGAGAGATCCAGCGCCCGCACATGCTTGGTCAGCGCGCCAACCGAAACATAGTCCACGCCGGTCAGGGCGATCTGTGGCAGGGTGGTTTCGGTGACGTTACCGGAGACCTCCAGCAACGCCCGACCCTGATTAAGTTCGACGGCGGCACGCATCGCTTCCAGGCTGAAGTTATCCAGCATCACGATATCGGCTTCCGCTTCCAGCGCCTGACGTAACTCCTCCAGCGATTCCACCTCAACTTCAACCGGCACATCGGGCTGCAACCATTGCGCTCTTTCCACTGCCTGCCGAATCGAACCGCTGGCAATAATATGGTTCTCTTTGATGAGATAAGCGTCAGAGAGGCCCAGCCGATGATTACTGCCACCGCCGCACAACACGGCATATTTCAGCGCAGTCCGCAGTCCGGGCAGGGTTTTACGCGTGTCCAGCAGTTGCGTCTGGCTTCCCGCCAGCAGCGCGACATAGCGGCTGACTTCGGTAGCAACGCCTGAGAGCGTCTGCACAAAATTAAGCGCCGTTCGCTCGGCGGTCAGCAGTAGCCGGGCAGGTCCCTCGATTTCAAACAGCAGCTGGTCAGCCTCGATCTGATCACCATCTTCGACATGCCAGATCAGGGTCGCGTGTGAGCCGAGCTGAATGAACACCTCTTCAACCCAGCGTTTACCACAGAAAACACCGGCTTCGCGGGTGATGACCTGCGCATCGGCCTGGGTATCGGCGGGTAACAGCTGCGCGGTGATATCGCGGTCAGCGTCGATCTCGCCCCCGAGATCCTCTTTTAACGCCAGCGCAACACTATCCGGAATGTCACTTTCAATGCGTTTAATCAGCGCCTGACGACGGCTGTCGGGATCATAACCACGGGATGACATAGGCGTTTTACTCCTGAAAGGGGAAATGACAGAGGCGGTCACAATAGCCTGAACCGCCATTCGGTTCCAGCAACTGATAGTATTTTGTTTAGTATCCTTAACACGCAGTGCGTGAATGTCATCAGACCGGCACACTAAGAAGCAAGAATCCTTTATTATTCATGCTATTCTCAGCCAGGTGAAATAAGGAAAACCGCTATGAAAATCAAACAGGGCTGGCTGACCCGCGTGCGTCATGTGCCGTCGCCGCATTGCAACGAACGCCCTGATAATGAGGCACCTTCACTGCTGGTGATCCACAATATCAGCCTGCCACCCGGTGAATTTGGCGGGCCATGGATCGATAAACTGTTCACCGGCACCTTACCGCCCGATGCCCATCCCTATTTTGCGGATATCGCCGCGCTGAAAGTGGCGGCACACTGCCTGATTCGCCGTGACGGGGAGATCGTGCAGTATGTCCCCTTTGATAAACGCGCCTGGCATGCAGGCATTTCGCAGTTCGAAGGACGTGAGAACTGCAACGACTTCTCCATAGGCATCGAACTGGAAGGGACAGACAGTGAGCCTTATAGCGAGGCGCAATATCGGGCCTTGCAGCAGGTGACGCAATTACTGCTGCAACACTACCCGTTAACGCCTGCACGTATCACGGGGCACAGTGACATCGCACCGGTACGCAAAACCGATCCCGGACCTGCTTTTGACTGGGACTACTACAAACAGCTGTTAACGCAGCAAAAATCCTGATTTTTGCGGAGTCAGTATGACGTTGTTTACCTTGTTGTTGGTTTTAGGCTGGGAGCGCCTGTTTAAACTGGGCGAGCACTGGCAGCTCGAACACCGGCTGGAGCCGATCTTTCGCCAGCGCCACCATTTCTCAATGATGCGTACCCTGCTGATGACCGTGCTGGCGATGGCGCTGACCGCGCTGGTGATCTGGAGTCTGAAAGGGCTGCTGTTTGGCGTGCTGCAACTGCTCTTCTGGATTGTTGCCGGACTGCTCTGTATCGGTGCCGGGTCGGTGCGACAGCACTACCACAGCTACCTTAAAGCAGCCAGTCATGATGACGACGCTGCGCATCAGGCGATGGCGGCTGAACTGACGCTGATTCATGGCGTGCCGGTGGAATGCAGCGAGCGCGAGTTCCTGCGTGAGCTGCAGAATGCCCTGATCTGGATAAACTTCCGTTTCTACCTTGCGCCAATGTTCTGGCTGGTGGTAGGCGGTCCGTGGGGGCCGGTGCTGCTGGTGGGTTACGCTTTTCTGCGGGCCTGGCAAGGCTGGCTGGCAAAGCATGGAACACCGATGGCGCGTTCACAATCTGGCGTGGATGCCATTCTGCATCTTCTCGACTGGATCCCGGCGCGGCTGGCGGGTGTGGCTTACGCCCTGCTGGGTCATGGCGAGAAAGCGCTGCCCGCCTGGTTTGCTTCGCTGACCGATCGGCATCGTTCTCAGTATCAGGTGCTGACGACCCTGGCGCAGTTCTCACTGTCACGCGATCCGCACACCGATAAAGTCGAAACGCCACGGGTTGCCGTGGCGTTAGCGAAACGTACCTCACTGGTACTGGTGGTCGCTGTCGCGTTGCTGACGATTTACGGCACGCTGGTGTAATCGGCAGGCGGCACGCCGAAATCAGGCGTGCCATCTTCCCGCCAGCTGAAATATTTCAGTCGGGTATGGCGGTTCGGATCCCATAACGGATCGCCTTCAATTTCAGTGTAGTTACGCGCGTGGTATACCAGCACGTCGCGTCCCGCCTCATCCTGGGTAAAACTGTTGTGACCCGGTCCATACTGATGGTTGTCCCAGCTGGAGACAAATACCGGCCGTGCAGACTTTTGCCATGCGGCGACATCAAGCGGGTCGGCATCAACGTCAATCGACAGTATCCCCAGACAGTAATTCTCATCGGTGGCGCTGGCAGAGTAGGTCACAAACAGCCGATCCCCGTGACGAATAACCGCCGGTCCTTCATTAACGCTAAAGCCTGCGCACTCCCACTCATATTCTGGCCGGCTCAGCATCACCGGCGTGCCTTTCAGCGTCCAGGGATTAAGCAACTCAGCCAGATAGAGGTTAGAGTTGCCGGGAATCAATGGATCTTTCTGCGCCCAGAGATACCAGTTTTTACCCTGATGCACGAAGTGGGTGGCATCCAGTGAGAAGCTGTCGAACTGGCTGAAGACCCGGCGGCAGGGCTGCCATTCCCCCTGCAGCGGATCTTCCGCCTCACACACCAGCGCATACATCCGGTGCTGAAACAGTCCCTCTTTGATTTCACGCGTCGGTGCTGCCGCGAAATAGATGACCCACTGTCCGTCAATGTAGTGCAGCTCAGGTGCCCAGATTAACTCGCTAAAGGGGCCGCTCTCGGGCTTGCGCCAGACGACTACCGGCTCGGCGCTGCGCAGGCCAGCCAGCGTCGTGGCGCGACGGATCTCCAGCCGGTCATACTCTGGCACCGATGCTACAAAGTAATAGAACTGTTCATGGCGCAGGATAAAGGGGTCGGCACGCTGCTCGATAAAAGGATTCGGCAAGATTGCGGTCATTTAACATCTCCGGTTGGCGTGACAACACCGTCGCGCAGGCGAACGGTGTGTAACTCATGGAAGTTTTCGCGGCGCAGCGCGAGATCCTGCTGGATGGTAATCATCATTTTGCGGTCGACCTTCATCAGTCGTACCACACCGGCGGTAATCAGATAGCCGACACCCGGAATAATGGTGAACAGCAGCATGATGCCGTTAATCGCCTCAGGTGACTGCTGCTTAGCACCTGCATTGTAGCCATAGATCGACAGCAGAAAGCCGACCATCGCACCGGCAACCGCCAGTCCCACCTTGAGGAAGAACAGGTTGCCGGAGAAGCTGATGCCGGTGATGCGTTTGCCGGTTTTCCATTCGCCGTAGTCATCCACATCGGCCATCAGTGACCAGTGCAGCGGAGAGGGGATCTGATGCAGGATATTCAGCACAAAGTAGGCGACCACGACCATCACGGTGGCGTGGGGATCGATCCAGTAAAAACCGCTGGAGAAGAGTGCCAGCGCGACATTGGTCCAGAAGAAGACTTTGAGTTTGCACCAGCGATCGGTGAGTAGTTTCGCCAGCGTGCTGCCGACCATCATGCCAATCACACCCAGGCTGATAAACAGCGTGGCGAAGTGCGTCGACTGGCCCATGACCCAGGTCACGTAATACATGGTGGCCGCCATGCGGATGAAGCCGGGACAGACGTTACAGAAGGTCAGCAGCAGAATGCGTACCCACTGATCATTCTTCCAGACGTCACGCAGATCTTTTTTCAGGTCATCATTGCTCGGCACGGCAGGGCGGATACGTTCACGTACCGTGGCAAAGCAGAACAGAAACATCGCCAGGCCAATGGTTGCCAGTACCGCCATCGCCATCTGGTAGCCGCGCGCTTTGTCTTCGCCACCGAACCACTCTGCCATCGGCAGCAGGGACAGAGAGAGTATCAGCGTAGCGATGCCGACCATGACAAAGCGGTATGACTGGCAGGAGACGCGCTCACCGGGATCGTTAGTAATCACGCCGCCCAGAGAGCAGTAAGGAATGTTAATCGCCGTATAGGTCAGCGACATCAGGAAGTAGGTGACGAAGGCCCAGATCACCTTGTTGTGATAGGTCCAGTCTGGCGTGGTGAACATCAATACGCTGAACACGACGTAAGGTACGGAAACCCACAGCAGCCAGGGACGAAAACGACCCCAGCGACTCTGGGTGCGATCGGCGATCGCGCCCATAATCGGATCGGTTACCGCATCGAGCACTCTGACCGAGAGCAGCAGGGTCCCCACCAGCGCCGGGGCCAGGCCGAAAACGTCGGTATAGAAGTAGTTCAGGAACAGCATGATGGCACCGCCAATCATGTTGCATCCGGCATCGCCTATGCCATATCCCAGTTTTTCCCGAAACGGGAGGGCTGTACCTTTCATGGTTTTCTCCTGCGCATCCAGTGTGAACAGGAATTATTGGCAGGAAATCAGCGAGATGAACGGGAGTAATTCGTTATGAAGATGGACAAAACAGTTGCGGGGAGAGAAGTGTGAACTGGATCGGGACAGTTGAGACGGTCAGAGAGGCGCGGGTGACGTGCTGCAACCCCGCAGGAGGTCGCAGCACGTGGTAAAGCATCAGGCTTTCTGTGTCTGGTTCTTGATAAAGTAACCCACGCCCAGAATCACCAGCCAGACCGGAATCAGCCAGACAGAGATCGCCATGCCCGGCGTGGTCGCCATCAGTACCAGAATCGCCGCCAGGAAAATCAGGCAAATCCAGTTACCGGCCGGATAGAGCAGCGCTTTAAAGCGCGTGGTTACGCCCTGCTTATCTTTCTTACGACGGAACTTAAGGTGCGCCAGGCTGATCATCGCCCAGTTGATCACCAGCGCAGAGACGACCAGCGACATCAGCAGACCAAACGCTTCACCCGGCATCAGATAGTTGATCAGCACACAGAGCGCAGTGGCGACAGCAGAGACCAGAATCGTTAACACCGGCACACCGCGACGATCGACTTTCAGCAGCGCTTTTGGCGCATTACCCTGCTGTGCCAGACCAAACAGCATACGGCTGTTACAGTAAACGCAGCTGTTATAGACCGACAGCGCCGCTGTCAGGATGACCACGTTGAGCGCATTCGCTACCATGGCATCGCCCAGCTCGTGGAAGATAAAGACAAACGGGCTGACTTCTGACGTGACACGCGTCCACGGCATCAGTGACAGCAGCACCGCCAGCGAACCAATATAGAAAATCAGAATACGCCACAGCACCTGGTTGGTCGCTTTTGGAATGCTCACTTCCGGGTTATCGGCTTCAGCGGCGGTGATACCCACCAGCTCCAGGCCACCAAAGGAGAACATGATAATCGCCATGACCATCACCAGACCGCCGATGCCATGCGGGAAAAATCCGCCCTGTTCCCACAGGTTGCGCACGGTAGCCTGCGGACCCGCGTGACCGCTGAACAGCAACCAGCCTCCGAACAGGATCATGCCAATCACCGCAACCACTTTAACGATGGCGAACCAGAACTCCATCTCACCAAACACTTTCACGTTGGTCAGGTTGATAGCGTTAATCATCACGAAGAAGATGGCAGCCGAAGCCCAGGTCGGAAAGTCTGGCCACCAGAACTGGACATATTTGCCAACGGCGGTGAGTTCCGCCATGGCGACCAGCACATAGAGCACCCAGTAGTTCCAGCCCGAAGCGAAGCCTGCAAAGTTGCCCCAGTATTTATACGCGAAGTGGCTGAAGCTGCCGGCGACCGGCTCTTCCACGACCATTTCGCCTAACTGACGCATGATTAAAAAGGCAATAAAACCGGCAATCGCATAGCCCAGAATTACGGCCGGTCCGGCGGATTCAATGACCGATGCACTGCCCAGAAACAGGCCGGTTCCCACTGCACCACCCAGCGCGATGAGCTGAATATGGCGGTTCTTGAGACCACGTTTCAGCGCTTCGCCTTGCTGTTGTTCCATACAAACCTCGTGATGTTTTTATTCTTCGTTCGCAGCGCAGGACGCTGTAATGAAGTAGTTACAATAACGTATTGATTATTTTACGGTATCTGGCGTGCTGAATAGTGCCATCTGCTACCCTGGCGACAAGAATAGTGATAAGCGAATCGCTTTGCACCTGCTTTCGCCTTTCGTGCTGAGAGTTGACTGAAAAAACGCCGTCCTGGTCACGTCTGTCCACAGCAACTTCTGCCATGAAATTCCGTTAATGACGAATAGCTTTCACTTATGTCTGCCGCTGCGCTAACGCGCTAAGCGGGTGTAAGGTTTGGTAAAAGTGAAATTATTTAACATTTGCGGTAACGCGAATTTTTCATTTTTTTAACCGCAAGTTAGCGCCAGCACAGGCTTTGGGGGCAGGTGAATGTCGCAGACACCATATAGACACAAGGTGAATACTTTGTTACTTTACCGGCACCTCTTTGCAATTGGTATTACCAATTTACTCCGGACGATTGGCTTAATAAGAAGGGATGATGGCTTACAGTAAGATTCGCCAACCTAAGCTCTCCGACGCTATCGAGCAACAGCTCGAATCGCTGATTATGGAAGGGACCCTGCGTCCGGGAGAGAAGCTGCTGCCTGAGCGCGAACTCGCCAAACAATTCGATGTCTCACGTCCGTCTCTCCGCGAAGCGATCCAGCGCTTAGAAGCCAAAGGATTATTGCTGCGCCGACAGGGTGGCGGAACGTTCGTGCAGGAGAATCTCTGGCAAAGCTTAAGCGATCCACTCGTTGAGCTTCTCGCCGACCATCCGGAATCACAGTTTGATCTGCTGGAAACGCGCCATGCCTTAGAAGGCATCGCCGCCTATTACGCGGCGCTGCGCGGCACAGAGGAAGACCTGCTGCGCATTCGCGACTGCCATGTGAATATCCAGCAGGCGCAGGACAGCGGCGATTTAGACGCCGAAGCGGACGCAGTGATGCAGTATCAGATTGCTGTCACAGAAGCGGCCCATAATGTTGTGCTTTTACATTTGCTACGCTCAATGGGCCCTATGCTGGAACAAAACGTTCGCCAGAATTTCGAATTGCTCTACTCGCGCCGGGAAATGCTGGCAAAAGTGAGCGGTCACCGCGCCAGAATCTTTGAGGCGATTGTGGCTCGTGAGCCAGAAAAAGCGCGCGAGGCTTCACACCGTCACCTGGCGTTCATAGAGGAAATCTTGCTGGACAGAAGTCGGGAGCAGAGCCGTCGAGAACGCTCCCTGCGTCGTTTACAGCAACGTAAGGAATAACGTGCGACAAAGATCGTACGGACATGTGCGACGAGCCTGCCTGCATCTGCTTTAACAGGCTCCCGATTATTCAACGTATTAGACACAGATAAGGAACACACCCATGTCAGAACGTTTACACAATGACGTGGATCCGATTGAAACTCGTGACTGGCTACAGGCGATCGAATCGGTCATCCGTGAAGAAGGTGTTGAACGTGCACAGTATCTGATTGATCAGGTACTGGGTGCAGCCCGCAAAGGCGGCGTAAACGTGGCTGCAGGATCTTCTGCAATCAGCAACTACATCAACTCTATTGCCGTTGAAGATGAACCCGATTATCCGGGCAATACCTCTCTTGAACGTCGTATCCGTTCCGCAATTCGCTGGAACGCCATCATGTCGGTGCTGCGCGCATCGAAGAAAGATCTGGAACTCGGCGGCCACATGTCCTCCTTCCAGTCTTCTGCGACGATTTATGAAGTGTGCTTCAACCACTTCTTCCGCGCGCGCAGTGAGAAGGATGGCGGCGATCTGGTCTATTTCCAGGGCCACATCTCTCCCGGCATTTATGCCCGTGCGTTCCTTGAAGGTCGTCTGACCGAAGACCAGATGAATAACTTCCGTCAGGAAGTTGACGGTAAAGGCCTCTCTTCTTATCCGCACCCGAAATTAATGCCGGAATTCTGGCAGTTCCCGACCGTATCAATGGGTCTGGGTCCGCTGTCGGCTATCTACCAGGCGAAGTTCCTGAAGTATCTGGAACACCGTGGCCTGAAAGATACCTCTGCTCAGACCGTTTACGCCTTCCTGGGTGACGGTGAGATGGATGAGCCAGAATCCAAAGGCGCGATCACCATCGCGACCCGTGAAAAACTGGATAACCTGGTCTTCATCATCAACTGCAACCTGCAGCGTCTGGATGGCCCGGTGACCGGTAATGGCAAGATCATCAACGAGCTGGAAGGCATCTTTGCCGGCGCTGGCTGGGAAGTGATCAAGGTCATCTGGGGCGGTCGCTGGGATGAGCTGCTGCGCAAAGATACCAGCGGCAAGCTGATTCAGCTGATGAACGAAACCGTCGACGGCGATTACCAGACCTTCAAATCCCGTGATGGTGCCTATGTGCGTGAGCACTTCTTTGGTAAATATCCGGAAACCGCCGCGCTGGTTAAAGATCTGTCCGATGATGAAATCTGGGCATTGAACCGTGGCGGCCACGATCCGAAGAAAATCTACGCGGCACTGAAAAAAGCGCAGGACACCAAAGGCAAGCCAGTACTGATCCTGGCGCATACCATCAAAGGTTATGGTATGGGCGACACCGCGGAAGGCAAAAACATTGCCCACCAGGTGAAGAAGATGAACATGGATGGCGTGCGCTATATCCGTGATCGCTTCAACGTGCCAGTTGCAGATGACAAAATTGAATCACTGCCGTACGTGACCTTTGAAAAGGGCTCTGAAGAGCACACGTATCTGCACGGTCAGCGTGAGAAGTTAGGCGGCTACCTGCCAACACGTCAGCCGAAGTTCACTGAAAAGCTGGAAATGCCAGCACTCGAAGAGTTCAGTGCGCTGCTGGATGAGCAGAACAAAGAGATCTCAACCACCATCGCCTTTGTACGTGCCCTGAACGTGATGCTGAAGAACAAGTCGATCAAAGATCGCCTGGTTCCGATCCTCGCCGATGAAGCGCGCACCTTTGGTATGGAAGGTCTGTTCCGTCAGATTGGTATCTACAGCCCGAACGGTCAGCAGTACACCCCGCAGGACCGCGAGCAGGTTGCTTACTACAAAGAAGACGAGAAAGGCCAGATTCTGCAGGAAGGGATCAACGAGCTGGGCGCAGGTTCATCCTGGCTGGCTGCGGCGACCTCTTACAGCACCAACAACCTGCCGATGATCCCGTTCTACATCTATTACTCGATGTTCGGCTTCCAGCGTATCGGCGATCTGATGTGGCTGGCGGGCGACCAACAGGCGCGCGGCTTCCTGGTCGGCGGCACCTCAGGTCGTACTACCCTGAACGGCGAAGGTCTGCAGCATGAAGATGGTCACAGCCACATTCAGTCGCTGACTATCCCGAACTGTATCTCCTACGATCCTTCTTACGCCTATGAAGTGGCTGTCATCATGCATGACGGTCTGGTGCGTATGTATGGCGAAGCGCAGGAGAACGTTTACTACTACATCACCACGCTGAACGAAAACTACCATATGCCAGCAATGCCCGCTGGTGCAGAAGAGGGTATCCGTAAGGGTATCTACAAACTGGAAACGGTAGACGGCAGCAAAGGCAAAGTGCAGCTGCTGGGCTCAGGTTCTATCCTGCGTCATGTGCGTGAAGCTGCGCAGATCCTGGCGAAAGATTACGGTATCGGCTCTGATGTCTACAGCGTCACCTCGTTCACTGAACTGGCACGTGATGGCCAGGATTGTGAGCGCTGGAACATGCTGCATCCGACAGAAGAAGCGCGCGTACCTTACATCGCTCAGGTGATGAACGACGCACCTGCTGTCGCCTCAACCGACTACATGAAACTGTTCGCTGAGCAGGTTCGTAGCTATGTCCCGGCCAGCGATTATCGCGTGCTGGGTACCGATGGCTTTGGTCGCTCTGACAGCCGTGAGAACCTGCGTCATCACTTTGAAGTTGATGCATCTTATGTGGTGGTTGCCGCGCTGGGTGAGCTGGCTAAACGCGGCGAGATCGAGAAGAAAGTGGTGGCCGACGCGATCACCCGATTCAATATCGATGCCGATAAAGTTAACCCGCGTCTGGCTTAAGAGGTAATAGAGTAATGGCTATCGAAATTAAGGTACCGGATATCGGGTCTGACGAAGTTGAAGTCACCGAGATTCTGGTGAAAGTTGGCGACAAGGTGGAAGCCGAGCAGTCGCTGATCACCGTGGAAGGCGACAAAGCCTCAATGGAAGTGCCGTCGCCGCAGGCTGGCGTAGTGAAAGAGATCAAAATCTCTACCGGTGACAAAGTTGAAACCGGCTCACTGATCATGGTGTTTGATGCTGAAGGCGCTGCGGAAGCAGCACCTGCCGCCGCCGAAGAGAAAAAAGCGGACGCGGCGCCAGCGCCAGCCGCTGCTGCGGCCACTGCCAGCAAAGAAGTGGCTGTGCCGGATATCGGCAGTGACGAAGTTGAAGTCACTGAGATTCTGGTTAAGGTTGGCGACAAAGTCGAAGCCGAGCAGTCACTGATTGTGGTGGAAGGCGATAAAGCGTCGATGGAAGTCCCGGCTCCGTTCGCGGGCGTGGTCAAAGAGATCACTATTTCCACCGGCGACAAAGTCAGCACCGGTTCAGCCATCATGGTCTTTGAAGCAGAAGGCGCAGCACCGGCCTCTGACGCGAAGCCAGAAGTGAAAGAAGAAGCGGCATCGGCACCTGCCGCGGCTGCAGGCGCCAAAGACGTTAACGTTCCGGATATCGGCGGTGATGAAGTTGAAGTTACCGAGATCCTGGTCAAAGTTGGCGACAAAGTTGAAGCTGAGCAGTCACTGATTGTGGTTGAAGGCGACAAAGCCTCTATGGAAGTGCCTGCGCCGTTTGCAGGTATCGTCAAAGAGCTGAAAGTGGCGACCGGCGATAAAGTCAGCACCGGCTCACTGATCATGGTGTTCGAAGTCGAAGGTGCTGCTCCGGCTGCCCCTGCGGCCGCGAAACAGGAAGCTGCACCGGCTCCTGCTGCCAAATCTGACGCTAAAGCCGCGGCACCCGCTCCAGCTAAAGCGGAAAGCAAAGGTGAGTTCGCAGAGAACGACGCTTACGTTCACGCTACCCCGGTGATCCGTCGCCTGGCGCGCGAGTTCGGTGTTAACCTGGCGAAAGTCAAAGGCACCGGCCGTAAAGGTCGCATTCTGAAAGAAGACGTGCAGGCTTACGTGAAAGAGGCCGTGAAACGCGCTGAAGCGGCACCAGCTGCGGCCAGCGGCGGCGGTCTGCCAGGCATGCTGCCATGGCCGAAAGTTGATTTCAGTAAATTTGGCGAAATCGAAGAAGTCGAACTGGGTCGTATTCAGAAAATTTCTGGCGCGAATCTGAGCCGTAACTGGGTAATGATCCCGCACGTTACGCATTTCGACAAAACCGATATCACCGATCTGGAAGCCTTCCGTAAGCAGCAGAATGCTGAAGCAGAGAAGCGTAAGCTGGATGTGAAGTACACCCCGGTGGTGTTCATCATGAAAGCGGTCGCGGCGGCGCTTGAGCAGATGCCACGCTTCAACAGCTCGCTGTCTGAAGATGCGCAGAAACTGACGCTGAAAAAATATATCAACATCGGTGTGGCGGTTGATACGCCAAATGGCCTGGTAGTTCCGGTCTTTAAAGACGTGAACAAGAAAGGCATCACCGAGCTGTCGCGTGAACTGATGGCGATTTCGAAGAAAGCGCGTGACGGTAAGCTGACAGCGGGCGACATGCAGGGCGGATGTTTCACCATCTCCAGCCTGGGCGGCCTGGGCACTACGCACTTCGCGCCGATCGTGAACGCGCCGGAAGTTGCTATCCTGGGTGTCTCTAAATCGGCGATGGAGCCGGTGTGGAACGGTAAAGAGTTTACTCCGCGTCTGATGATGCCGATTTCTCTCTCCTTCGACCACCGCGTAATCGACGGTGCTGATGGTGCGCGATTCATCACCATCATCGGCAATATGTTGTCTGACATTCGTCGTTTAGTTATGTAAATGTAAAGAAGGCCGGCGGAAGCCGGCCTTCCTGTAACGATTCGTCGCGCCGCGGTTGGCAGTTTGTTAACAATTCTGTAAACTCTTGCGGTGAAAGTCCCGGTGGAACAAGGGCATTATAAGAAAGTCTGACCCGCCGGATATCAATTAAGAGGTCATGATGAGTACAGAGATTAAAACCCAGGTCGTAGTACTTGGGGCAGGTCCTGCAGGTTACTCTGCAGCCTTCCGTTGTGCGGATTTAGGTCTGGAAACCGTACTGGTAGAGCGTTACAGCACCTTGGGTGGTGTTTGTCTGAACGTCGGTTGTATCCCATCTAAAGCGCTGCTGCACGTTGCTAAAGTGATTGAAGAGGCGAAAGCCCTTGAAGAGCACGGCATTGTGTTTGGCCAGCCATCTACTGATATCAACAAGATTCGCAGCTGGAAAGAGAAGGTTATCAACCAGTTGACTGGCGGCCTGTCAGGAATGGCAAAAGGTCGTAAAGTCACCGTGGTTAACGGCCTTGGCAAATTCACCGGTGCTAACACCCTGGTGGTTGAAGGAGAAGGCGGCGCGACCACCATCAACTTCGATAATGCCATTATCGCTGCGGGTTCACGTCCAATCGAACTGCCATTCATTCCACATGAAGATCCACGCGTCTGGGACTCTACCGATGCGCTGGAACTGAAAGAAGTGCCGAAGCGCTTGCTGGTCATGGGCGGCGGCATCATCGGTCTGGAAATGGCGACGGTTTATCATGCGCTGGGTTCAGAGATTGATGTGGTTGAGATGTTCGACCAGGTTATCCCGGCTGCGGATAAAGACGTGGTGAAAGTCTTTACCAAGAAAATCAGCAAGAAATTTAACCTGATGCTGGAAACCAAAGTGACCGCCGTTGAAGCAAAAGACGATGGCATTTACGTTTCAATGGAAGGTAAAAAAGCACCAGGCGAAGCGCAGCGTTACGACGCAGTGCTGGTGGCGATCGGCCGTGTGCCGAACGGTAAAGGTCTGGATGCCGGTAAAGCGGGCGTGGAAGTGGACGATCGCGGCTTCATTCGCGTCGACAAGCAGATGCGCACCAACGTGCCACACATCTATGCTATCGGCGACATCGTCGGTCAGCCAATGCTGGCGCACAAAGGCGTGCACGAAGGCCACGTGGCGGCAGAAGTGATCTCTGGTCTGAAGCACTACTTCGATCCGAAAGTGATCCCTTCAATTGCCTATACTGAGCCAGAAGTTGCCTGGGTCGGTCTGACCGAGAAAGAAGCGAAAGAGAAGGGCATCAGCTACGAGACCTCCACCTTCCCGTGGGCAGCCTCAGGCCGTGCTATCGCTTCTGATTGTGCAGACGGTATGACCAAACTGATTTTCGACAAAGAGACGCACCGGATTATTGGTGGCGCGATTGTCGGTACTAACGGCGGCGAGCTGTTAGGCGAAATCGGTCTGGCGATTGAGATGGGTTGTGATGCGGAAGATATTGCGCTGACCATCCACGCTCACCCGACCCTGCATGAGTCAGTCGGTCTGGCGGCAGAAATCTTCGAAGGCAGCATCACCGATCTGCCTAACGCGAAAGCGAAGAAGAAATAAGTTTCTGCTACTAAAGAAGAAAGCTCCCGTTATGGGGGCTTTTTTTTCGCCTGGATTCTGGTGCTGTATGGCAAGAATCGATTTGGGTTAAGACTAAAGGTAACCCCAATAACCCTGAAAACGTTGCCTGTGAGAGTTATTAGAGTTATCGTGCTTTCATCGGGACGCGACAGGACACAGGGATGGATAGCAGCACGTTAATTTCCGAAATGAAGGCTGATGGCTGGGTTCTGACAGGGATAGACGGTAGCCATCACCATTTCACACATCCGACAAAACCGGGGCTGGTTACAGTACCCCATCCTAAAAAAGACTTACCGATCGGTACGGTAAAGAGCATCAGGAAACAAGCGAGAATTTAATCCCGCTTGCCCGTAGAGGTATAAATATGTTTTATCCAATCGCGATTGAAGCGGGTGATCACGAACACGCATACGGCGTAATCGTTCCCGATTTACCAGGGTGTTTCTCTGCCGGGGATACTCTTGATGAAGCCATTAAAAACGCCAAAGAGGCTATCACAGGGCATATCGAATTATGTGTAGAGCTCGGTCATGAGATCCCTGCCGTGTCCACCATTGAGACTCTGGCCACGAATCCTGACTATCAGGGTTATATCTGGGCATTGGTTGATGTAGATGTCATTCGTTTGCTGGGCGGCTCTGAAAAAATCAATGTCACTTTACCCAGGTCGTTAATTGATCGGATTGATCGTTGTGTGGCTTCACACCCCGAATACAAAAGTCGCTCGGGCTTTCTGGCTCAGGTAGCGCTTGAGCGTATTACTGCTCCGATTAACAGGCCTCAAAAGTAAGTCCGCGTGATAGCTAAATTTATTGGTGGCAGAGGAATCAAAAGGCACCGTTTATGAGTTTTTACCCCTTAAGCCGTTGCCATGATCTTTCTCACGTATGGTCAGGTTGATGTCTTTGATGATGCTTTTATCCAGATTGATAAAACCGGCGTAAGAATGCATATTCCGGTGAATCTGGATGGACTGCAGCTGATTCTCTTCCTGACTCTTACAAATCAGTGAGTTACTGATCTTTAAATACGTGAATTTAGTGGTGATTTTTTTATGAGGGTAAAATCATCATATTTTACAGCCACATACATTAAGAGTGTTCCCCGCGCTAGCGGGGATAAACCGCATTGATGATGGAGGTGGCCAGACATCTGGCCTGTAATCCCCTACGAATGTGAATATCAGAGTCAGGCCCGATGAAAAAAAAGAACAGCACTCCCACACCTCACGATGCCACTTTCCGGCAGTTTCTCTCACAGCCGGACATTGCCCGCGACTTCATGGAACTGCATCTGCCCGCCGAACTGCGCGCTATATGCGACCTCAGCACCCTGAAACTTGAATCCGGTTCGTTCGTTGAAGACGATCTTCGCCAGTATTTCAGCGATATCCTCTACAGCCTGAAGACCAGTAACGGGGATGGGTACATACACGTCCTGGTTGAGCATCAGTCTACGCCGGACAGGCATATGGCATTCAGGCTGATGCGATACGCTGTGGCGGCTATGCACCGCCACCTTGAAGCGGGCCATAAGCAGCTGCCGCTGGTTATACCGGTACTGTTCTATACCGGCAAACGCAGCCCTTATCCGTATTCAACACGCTGGCTCGACGAATTTGAAGACCCTTCGCTGGCGGAAAACCTCTATGGCAGTACCTTTCCACTGGTGGATGTCACGGTGATCCCGGATGAGGAAATCATGGAGCACCGCAGCATGGCGGCGCTGACGCTGTTACAGAAGCACATACATCAGCGTGACATTGCGACTCTTACCGATCGGCTGGCCACGTTACTGATGGCCGATTATCTTTCTTCACCCCAGGTAACAGCGCTGATACACTATTTACTGCAGGCAGGCGAGTCGGCTGACTCCGAAGCCTTCGTGCGCGAACTGGCACAGCGTGTGCCGCAACACGGAGACGCACTTATGACCATCGCACAGCAGCTGGAGCAGAAGGGCATCGAGAAAGGTATTCAGCTTGGTGAACAGCGTGGAATCGAGAAAGGCCGAAATGAAGGCAAACTCGAGGTTGCCCGCACTATGCTGCAGAACGGCATTGACCGTAACACTGTCATGAAAATGACCGGTCTCTCAGAAGATGAACTTTCACAGATCCGTCACTGATTTTGCTGTCAGAAAACGGCTCGGCAACGTAAAGCCCTGCACTACAGGGCTTAACAAATTTAATGGAACGCAGGCGCTGCTCATCAGACAGTGCGCTGAAGCAGTCTCCCGGGTTAACTGACTATAAGTTCGAGCGTGCTTTTCTGCCATTCCCGAAACTCATCACAAAGCAATTCGACTGTTATGACAAAATTACCGGGTCTCTCAGGTATCACATAGATATTGGATATGAGCCTTTCGGTTGTAGCTTGCCGTACTGAATGCTTTCGTCCGGATATTGAACCATCTTTTGCTATCCACAGTTCTGAGGACGGGGCATTCAATTGGAGAGCGCTAAACATCCGCGGCTGGCTTACCGAAAGGTTGCGCAAATCGGAGAGGATTCCAAAATCACTCAACCTGGGCATAGTCAGGTTTGCAGTCCTTTTAGCTTCAATTATATTGACAGGAACTTTCAGATAAGGCTTTTCAAGCTTTTCGAATTCGTACTCAGACATCAACCTGATGCCAGGTGGTAACACAATCCGGACAGATACATTATTCGCTTTCACAGCAGAAGCATTCTTTATGGAAAACTCCATCTTTCCATTTAGTCCTGCATAGTAAAATCGCAGTTTTTCATTATGCTCATCAACCTGCTCCGCGGTGGGCTTCGAAGCGTTAAATTCTTGCAGTTCCTGAGCACTTATCCTTCCTTTAAGAAATAAAGGAATCTCATCTATATGTATATCAGGCGTATAGGTGACCAGCTCTTCTGGCTCTGGTAAGTCAATTACTAATGGATCTGAGCCTATCTCGTGGCCGTTAATGAGCAGAGACAGTAAGGGTGACTCTTTTTTGTTCAGTTCTTCCAAGCGCTGAATGTTTTTTCTGAGCTGATTATTCTCTTCCATTACGTGAACAAGCTTCGTTAATGCTTCGGGATCAGCTGAATTACCCCGTATCCATCCCGTTCCTGGCTCTTCAGTAAATATTTTGTAAAGCGCAGCAGAAACCTTACTCACCAGCTCATCAGGACTTTCCCAGAAATCGCACAACTGAAGTTTGACTTTATGTTTGAATGCTTCAAGTTTCTCGGTAAATACAGGGCTCGTTTCACGATGTTCACGACTTGTAGAAAAATTCCTACCAGGAAGAAAACATAAAGTTGGAATCTTTTTTGATACAGCGTAATTAAATTCTTTTTCGGTATAGCTGATCCCATCCTCCTCAGAAATGCTGCCGTAGCGTTCACCAACAATCAGAACATAGTAGTCACTATTGTCGATAGCTTTCTGTATGGTATTCCATTGCTGCCGCCCACTGGCACTGAACATTTCCATGCCGGCGGGTATATGATTCATACTAAGAATATGTTCAGTAACCTTTCTACGTACCGGGTAAAGATCGTCATAAGTTGAACTGACAAAAATTTGGTAACGCACGTCTCTAGCCATCTTTACTCCTATATGATCCACTGACACTATCCGGCAGGGTGGGGAATACGGAATATATTATCATCTGCATAAAAGATTGGCATTTTCAGAAAATCCTTTACACAAGAACCATTAATCTACAAATGATAAAATTTATCATTATCGTAATTCTGTTTTGATTAAGTTGCTGAAGGAAATGGGTCAGAATGAACAGGAAACGGGTTAAAGCCGCGGTGATAGTTTTAGCTGTCGTCATTTGTCTGCTGGTTGTCGGCATTTGGGCTTTGGCCTACTTAAAAACGGGCAGGCAGTTTTACGATACTAAAAATCTGGATAAGTGCCTGCACTACAGTAACGAACAGGCTAAGGAAAAAGTTTTACAGGCATGGCTGAAACATCAGGATAGGTGGCGTTCCTGGGAGGAAGCGAAGAGGGCTGCAGATCAGCAGGGCATAACCTTCATGGATGCTAAAATTCAGGGGCCGGCTAAGGTCTGGCTTATCCCTTTCACTGTTTCCAGTAAACCCGATAAAACACAATATGGGATGCTGGACTGTGGCACTGTGGCAGTCGAATTCTCAGAAGATTAGGCAGCAAGCTACTCCTTCATCTAACCACGCATCTCCCATGCAGCCACCCGTTCAATAAACATCTGTGCCAGTGCAGCAATGGCGCTGTTGCCGGGCAGTCTCTCTTCATTGATATACATCACCAGCGAACTATTGCGTCGGCGGCCCTGAAGCAGCGGCAGGGGACGGAGCTCACCGCTCTCTAAGAGCGCGGCAATATTCTGTTCCGGCAGCCAGCCATAACCTAACTGATGCTGGACCGCTTCAATGGCTGCCGACAGCGTCGTGAATGACCAGTTCTCCGCCTGATCGCCATTGACCTCTGACTGCTGCTGTTGCTGACGATCCAGAATGGTAATGCAGGGCCAGCGTGCCAGCGTAGCAGCATTAAGCGGGGCGGATTCGCGGTGCAGCGGGTGGTCGCGATGGGCGACGGCGACGAAATCGACACTCATCAGGCTTTCGCCTGCTAAAGGCGTGTCGCCATATTGCGCCACCAGCCAGAGATCAGCCTGATGCTCCGCCAGTCTGTCCGGCGTCTCGCTTCGGACGATTTCGCTGAACCAGATGCGGACATGCGGATAGCGTTGCTGAAAGGTCTGAAGCACATCGAACAGCAAGGGTTTGGGCAGCGTCGCATCGACCATCAGATCGATGCGCGAACGCTCGCCGCGTTGCAGTGCACTGGCCTGCGCCTCAAGCGCGCCGAATCCCTCCAGCAGCGGACGCACCTGCGCGAGCAACTGATGTCCCTCTGCACTCAGGACAGCGCGGCGGCCCTCCTGCTGTAGCAGAGTCAAACCCAGCCGCTGCTGTAACAGGCTCAGTTGATAACTCAGTGAGGACTGGCTGCGATTGTTCTTCTCCGCTGCCAGCGCAAAACTCCCCTCATTCACTACTGCATCAAGCAGATACCACTGTTCTAGTGTTGTCTTGTACATGATAACTCATCTAAAAATTAAATGATTTAGTGCTAAAAATAGCGTTATTAATCGGTTTTGTAACGCGCAATAATCTCCTCAAGGAAAACAAATGAGGAATTAACCATGAGCACTTTCGATAAACATGACCTGTCTGGCATCGTCGGCAAACATCTGGTTTACACCTATGACAACGGCTGGAATTACGAGCTCTACATTAAAAATGCCAGCACCATCGACTATCGCATTCACAGCGGTATGGTCGGTAATCGCTGGGTTAAAAATCAGCATGTCTATGTCGTTCGTCTGGCGCAGGATGTCTATAAAGTTTCCTGGACTGAACCAACAGGTACCGATGTCAGCCTGGCCGTTAATCTGGCTGATAAAATTTTCCACGGCACCATCTTCTTCCCTCGCTGGGTAATGAACAACCCGGAAAAAACCGTCTGCTTCCAGAATGATCATCTGGAAGAGATGGCAAAATTCCGCGAAGCGGGACCGGCTTATCCAACCGAAGTGATTGATGAGTTCGCGACGCTGACCGTAATCCGCGATGTGGGTGAAAATAACGAAAGCGTGATCGACTGTCCGCCAGACCAGCTGCCCGCCAATTTTCCGGACAATCTGAAAAATTAAGCATGCACAGAAGAGGTCATGACGACCTCTTCTGAATAGCAGTTTCTGTCTTGTAGCTTCTGACGTGTAACTTGCGAGGACGAAAAATGGATTTATCGACGAAGGTTTTTATCAGTAGTGACCAGCACGACGGTTTCGGTGTCAGTTCCACCCTCATCATGGGCGAGAAAGAGGCGATGTTAGTTGATGCCCAGTTTACGCTGGCGAATGCGCATCGGTTAGTCGCTGAAATTATCGAAACTGGTCTCGACCTGAAACGCATTTTTATTACGCATCTGCACCCCGATCATTTTCTGGGTCTTGAAGTGATTAAATCCGTCTTTCCGGATGCCGAAATTTTCTCTTATAAGCAGGTCGCCGAAGACGTTAATGATGCCTTCGACTTCAAAATTGATTACTGGGGTAAGCAGGTATTAAAAGAGAATGGTGCCCGCACTACCTTTCCGATTACTGAACTGGAGGAGGACACAATCTGGCTGGAAGGGCAGCAGATTAAAATTCTGAGCGATCTCAGCGGTGATTGTATCCGGGTTACACCGCTCTGGATCCCCTCGACTAAAACGCTGATTGCCTCAGATGTGGTCTTCGCTGACGCACACGTCTGGATTGCCGATATGCGTACGCCGGAGCGTATGGCGAAATGGATGGAAAGTCTGGATACGCTCGAAGCGCTGGAGCCGAAAGTGCTGATCCCCGGGCACTCGCGAACCACGCCAACCCTTAGCCCGTCGGCGATAGGCTTTACCCGCACCTATATCAAAGATTTCATTAAGACGCTGCATAAGGTCAACAACAGCGAAGAGCTGGTGCAGGAGATGGAGCGAATTTATCCCAACCTGCCAGTGAAAATCTGTCTCGACTACAGCGCCCGGATTCTGAAAGATCACTACGTCTGGCCGGGTGACTGGCCGGAATCCCTGCGGGAAATGAAAACGACGCTGTAATCCTCTTAAGCGCAAAACAGACCAGGCTGATTTCCGGCCTGGTGTTGTTATCCTTCTGAGCTCACCTCCGCTGTATCCCATAAACACGCCGGCTTCTATTCCTGCCAGTTATCTATTTCCTTGAATCACTTCGCTAAAGCCACGGCAAAACTGACATAAACCTGCAGCCATTTGTGTGGAATGCGGTACGCTGCAGAGAGACCCATTCAGCCGACTCAGCTGGCTGATGCGGGAAGTGAAGCGGGCAGAATGGCCGTAGTGGATTATGTTGTATTTTTGTAAACAGATTAACAAACAGACGAAATACTGCTATTCTGCCCTCCGCGAAACCGGGCACCTCAACCTGGACGAGAAAGGGAAGATTGTTCTCCATAAGTGAGCAAGGTGGTCGGAAAGCCCTACATAATGAGAGCGAGGATAACGTCGTGCTAGAAGAATACCGTAAGCACGTTGCCGAGCGTGCTGCCCAGGGAATTGTACCTAAGCCTTTAGAGGCTTCCCAAATGGCCGCGCTGGTTGAACTGCTAAAAAATCCACCTGCGGGTGAAGAAGAATTTTTGATCGATTTATTGGTCAACCGCGTCCCACCTGGCGTCGATGAAGCGGCGTATGTCAAAGCTGGTTTCCTGGCGGCTGTCGCCAAAGGCGAAGCAACCTCTCCTCTGATATCTTCTGAAAAAGCGGTTGAACTGCTTGGCACCATGCAGGGCGGTTACAATATTCATCCGCTGATTGAGGCGCTGGACAATAGCAAACTGGCTCCGATTGCCGCGAAAGCCCTTTCACACACGCTGCTGATGTTCGACAACTTCTATGATGTCGAAGAGAAAGCGAAAGCGGGTAATGAATACGCGAAGCAGGTGATGCAATCCTGGGCAGATGCGGAATGGTATCTGTCACGGCCTGAACTGGCAGAGAAGATCACGGTTACCGTGTTTAAAGTCACTGGCGAAACCAACACCGACGATCTCTCTCCGGCCCAGGATGCCTGGTCACGTCCAGACATTCCTCTGCACGCCCTGGCGATGCTGAAAAATGCCCGTGAAGGCATTGAGCCTGATGAAGCGGGCAATATCGGCCCTATTAAACAGATCGAAGCTTTGAAGACCAAAGGCTTCCCGCTGGCGTATGTCGGTGATGTTGTCGGAACCGGTTCTTCACGTAAATCCGCCACCAACTCGGTGCTGTGGTTTATGGGCGACGACATCCCGAACGTGCCAAATAAAAAAGGCGGCGGCGTGGTGCTGGGCAGCAAAATTGCACCCATCTTCTTCAACACCATGGAAGATGCGGGCGCACTGCCCATTGAAGTGGACGTAAATAACCTGAACATGGGCGAAGTGATCGACATCTATCCATTCAAAGGCGAAGTCCGCAACCACGAAACCAATGAGCTGCTGGCCAGCTTCGAGCTCAAAACCGAAGTAGTGATTGACGAAGTGCGCGCCGGTGGCCGTATTCCACTGATCATCGGTCGCGGTCTGACCACCAAAGCGCGCGAGTCGCTGGGTCTGCCGCACAGCACCGTATTCCGTCAGGCGAAAGATGTCGCGGAGAGCACCCGTGGTTTCTCGCTGGCGCAGAAAATGGTTGGCCGCGCCTGTGGCGTAACCGGCGTTCGTCCGGGTGCCTATTGCGAACCTAAAATGACCTCGGTTGGCTCGCAGGATACCACCGGCCCGATGACCCGTGACGAGCTGAAAGATCTGGCTTGCCTGGGCTTCTCTACCGATCTGGTGATGCAGTCGTTCTGCCACACCGCCGCGTATCCGAAGCCGGTGGATGTGAGCACGCACCATACGCTGCCAGACTTCATCATGAACCGCGGTGGTGTGTCACTGCGTCCGGGTGACGGCATTATCCACAGCTGGCTGAACCGTATGCTGCTGCCGGATACCGTCGGTACCGGTGGTGACTCGCACACCCGTTTCCCTATCGGCATCTCTTTCCCGGCGGGTTCAGGCCTGGTGGCGTTTGCCGCCGCGACTGGCGTAATGCCGCTCGACATGCCGGAATCGGTTCTGGTGCGCTTCAAAGGTAAGATGGAGCCAGGCATTACCCTGCGCGATCTGGTTCACGCCATTCCGCTATATGCCATCAAACAGGGTCTGCTGACCGTTGAGAAGAAAGGTAAGAAAAACATCTTCTCTGGTCGCATCCTGGAGATTGAAGGTCTGCCGGATCTGAAAGTCGAGCAGGCGTTTGAGCTGTCCGATGCGTCAGCAGAACGTTCCGCTGCGGGCTGTACTATCAAGCTGGATAAAGCGCCGATTATCGAATACCTCAGCTCTAACATCGTGCTGCTGAAGTGGATGATCGCAGAAGGCTACGGCGATCGTCGTACGCTGGAGCGTCGCATTGAAGGTATGGAGAAATGGCTGGCCGATCCTCAGTTGCTTGAGCCGGATGCCGATGCTGAATATGCCGCCGTGATCGAAATCGATCTGGCTGAAATCAAAGAGCCAATCCTCTGTGCGCCAAACGATCCGGACGATGCACGTCTGCTCTCTGACGTTCAGGGTGAGAAGATCGACGAAGTGTTTATCGGCTCATGCATGACCAACATTGGTCACTTCCGTGCTGCGGGTAAACTGCTGGATAGCCACAAAGGCCAGCTGCCAACCCGTCTGTGGGTGGCACCGCCAACCAAGATGGATGCGGCACAGCTGACCGAAGAAGGCTACTACAGCGTATTCGGCAAAAGCGGTGCGCGTATCGAGATCCCGGGCTGTTCACTCTGCATGGGTAACCAGGCACGTGTTGCAGATGGTTCGACGGTGGTCTCTACCTCGACCCGTAACTTCCCGAACCGTCTGGGTAACGGCGCTAACGTCTACCTGGCGTCAGCGGAGCTGGCTGCGGTCGCGTCTCTGCTTGGCAAACTGCCAACGCCGGATGAGTATCAGCAATTCATGGCGCAGGTCGATAAAACGGCCAGCGACACGTATCGCTATCTCAACTTCGACCAGCTGACGCAGTACACCGACAAAGCTGATGGTGTGATTTTCCAGACCGCGGTCTGATTCTTCACCTTGCAGGCATGAATAAGGGGCGATGATTCGCCCCTTTTTTTCGTCTCAGCATGGGGTAGAGAGACGATCAAAAGCTGGCTTTCGGCAGACAGCCTGTAATAATGCGCGACGTGTCACACTTTGCCGCGAGAGCAGCACGGACACTTACCAGGTGAGACGACGACGTTGAGAGGAACGGGCGATGGAATATGAATTTTTACGCGATGTGACCGGACAGATTAAGGTTCGCATGTCGATGGATCATGAAGCGGTCGGCCACTGGTTCAACGAAGAGGTCAAAAACGATCCGGGATTGCTGGATGAAGTTGAAGCCGCCATTGAAGATGTCAAAGGCAGCGTACGTCAGTGGCAGCGGATCGGCAGCGAGTACACCATTCTGCTGGATGAAGAGGAGGTGATGATCCGCGCCAACCTGCTGGCTCTGGAAGATGACGGTATGGAAGAGGGGATGAACTACTACGACGAAGAGAGCCTCTCGTTCTGCGGCATTGAAGATTTTCAGCTGGTGATCGCTGCTTATCGCCAGTTTATGAACCAGTACGGCAAACCCGTACGGTAATACAGAAAGGCAATCTTTTACGGTTATAAGGCCGGGCGAACTCAGCAGCCCGGCCTGTTAACTAACTCAGCGATGCACCGCCACACATTACCAGCTGCTGGCCGGTGATCGCCGCCGCCGCAGGGGAGAGCAGGAAATCGACCAGCCCGGCCACTTCCTGCGGCTGAATATAGCGGCCAATGGGAGGCAGACGGGGCGGTGAACTGGCACGGCCCGGCTGTTGCAGCATCGGCGTTTCGGTGGCGCCTGGCGCCACAATATTGGCGGTAATGCCGCGCGGAGCGAGTTCCGCCGCCCAGCTGCGCACCATACCGATCATCGCCGATTTGGTGGCGACATACTGACTGCGGCCCGCCGCACCGCCTGATGTCCGGCTGCCCAGCAGCACAATTCTGCCGCCCACAAGCATCCGCGGTGCAAAATGATTCGCCAGCTGCTCAGCAGCGGCAACGTGCAGTTGCCATAAGCGTGTACTGGCTCTCAGATCCAGCTCCCCAAGCGGCGCGGCCTGCATCATACCGGCTGCATGGATCACCGCCTGCGGCACCGGTAGCGCGTCCAGTAAAGCCTGCAATGCCGCGCTGTCGCTGATATCGATCTGATGACTCTGCCAGCCCGCTTCTGCCCGGCTTATCGCCGAGCGGCTCAGGCCGATAACCTGCCAGCCCTCATCGAGTAAACGGTCAGCAATCGCCTGACCGATACCGGAGCTGGCCCCGGTCACCAGCGCCATCCGTTCAATCACGCATCACCTCCCTTCACCCATGACTCCGCGACCCGCACATACTTAATCGCCTGACGATACCAGGTGTAGGCGATATGCAGTTCGCCATCCAGGCCCTGTTTAATGCTGGGATAGGAGAACTCACGGTTTAATTTCTGCTGGGAGTTATTGGTCATGCAGTAGCCATCGCCCTCGTCCAGATTGCGCTGCAGCGGCCAGCTTTTACCGCCATCCGTTGAGATAGCTAGCGTCATCGGCGCACGTGGCGCACCCCAGAAAGCGGTGCGACTACTGTGCATCACCGGCTCAGCGGCGACGGCAACATCACTTTCCTCTTCATCATCTTCAATTTCGTCATACAGCGACAACCGGCGTTCGCTGGCACCTTCGGCGCTCATGGCATTGAACACCAGCGCCAGATGACCATTGCGCAGCGTCGTGACCTGAATTGAGGAGTTATTGTTGGGCAGCGACAACGGCTGTGGCGCGCTCCAGCTTTCACCCTGATCAAGTGAGCGGCTCTGATAGATGTGGTCGGCCCAGCGGCTGCGGTAGAGCGCCAGCAGCGAGCCATCATCCAGCAGGGTTACGTTCATATGGACGCAGCCGGTGCTGTCAGGCACGCTGACGTCGCGCCAGCTCTGGCCTTTATCTTCTGAGATTTTTACCGCGCTCACGTCATAGCTGCCGACCCACTTTTCGCCAGGCTGCGTCAGGCAGTAAAACACCGGCAGCAACCAGTTACCGTTGGGCAGCACCACAATCGGCTGGCGAATAAAGGTGCCAGGCTTATCCAGCAGCGTTTTGATCTCCCCCCAGCTCTGGCCCAGATCGTGAGACTGGCGATAGCGAACAATCGCGGTGTCCTGATTGCCCGATTTCTGCGCCGTCCACAGCAGCCACAGTACCTGGTCGGGATCGAGAAACAGCACCGGATTCTGTTCTGAACGGCCCGGATCGTCAGAGAGTTTTTGTGCTTCACTCCAGCGATCGCTGCCTTTTCGCAGCCGTGAACACCAGACAGAGATATCGGCAATCCCTTCCTGCGTGCCGCCAAACCAGACGCAAAGCAGATCGCCATCGGGCAGCGGCAGCAGGTTAGCCGCGTGGTTTTGCGGGCAGGAGGAGGGCAGCATCGCAACCTGCTGCGCGCTATCCTGCGGGTGAGGCGCAAGCAGGCCGGTGCGTTCTGCGGTGACGGTTTCCTGAGTCATTTTAGGCTCCACTGTTTTGTGCATTGTGTTGCGATTGAGGCTGAGACTGGCGTGACGGGATACAGCGGTCAATCACCATAATAATTGCCGGGGTGATCAGCGCCACGTACATATTGTCGATACCAAACGGGTTACCCATCAGGAACCAGACGGAAGTGACAACGCAGGCGCCAATCAGACCGGCATTGGCGCCGCGTGTGCTCTTAAACCACGGCAGGTAGAACGCCATGATCGCCACAACGGTAATCGACAGACGAATCGCACGGGTAAAGAACGAGAGCTTCAGCACTTCCGGGAAGAACAGAACAAACAGCAGCGGGAAGAAGCCGATGCCAATCGAGATCCAGCGTGTCATTTTAAATTCGCGCTCTGGCGTAGGATTACGATAAGGCACGTAAAAGTCCTTCACCACCAGCGAGGCGATGGCCAGCGCCACGGTACCGACACTGACGAAAATCGAGGCCACCAGCGAGGTGGTGACAATGCCCGCCAGCCACGGCGACATATCCTGCAGAAACACCGGCAGCGCATAGAGGCTCTTGATATCCGGGTGAGCAAACTTCGCTGCCACGCCAATCAGCGCCATCGCCAGACCAATCGGCAGGCAGAAGAAGAAGGCGACCCAGGTGGCGCGCTTCGCTGACTTCACATCTTTGGTGGAGGAGATCGCCTGAATCACAAACTGGGTACAGAAGATCGAACCCACGGTCCCGATCAGCCAGGCCACAATGGTACTGGCACCGACGTGACCATCCCATGTCCAGTAGAATGCCGGCATTTTCTCCATCATCGGGGCGACGCCGCCGGTCATTTTCAGCGCCACATAGAGGATAATCAGGATCCCCATATACTTGATGGCGCTGTGCAGCAGCGTGACCCAGGCCACGCCTTTCATGCCGCCAAACGCAAAGTAGAAGGTGCTGACCACCGCAGTGATAAAAGCCGCCTGGGTCAGGTCGATCTTGAGTACGGTGGAGATTGCCGCCGCGCCGCTGATGTAGTTACCGACGTTCACCAGCAGCAGCGCATAGATCATGATCAGCGAGATAATATTTTTGGTCGAACTGCCATATTTCTCGGCGATAGCACCGGAGATAGTGATCTTTCCGGTGTTGTAGATGCGCTTAACCAGAATCAGGCCAAACAGCGGGAAGCCAATTGCCGCACCAATCACCGACCATGAGGCGGCGAAGCCATCTTCAAAGGCCGCCTGCGCGGTGCCGATGGTGGATTTTGCCCCGATATATTCAGACATCAGCATAATGCCGACGATAAAAGCAGGCATGGCGCGCGAGCCTTCCATAAAGTCGCCGCTGGTTTTACTGCGCAGCCGCCAGGTGAGCCAGGTGGTGAACAGGATATAGGCGACCACCATGCCGACGATCAGTAAGGTGCTCTCAGTTGAAAATGCTTTCATCATGACCTCGATTGTTCTGGCAGATGGCGACCATCAGGTTCGTTCTCATCTGACCGGTAGGGTGCAAAGGTGATGGACGTTATTGCAGGTAGTGGTTCACGATTTGGCGAATCTGCTGCTGCTCTTCGGCGCTGAACTGCACCGCATAGCGGCTTTCACCCACCTCAAAGCCCTGCAGGCTGACCGCTTTTTTCACGGCGGCCGGTGAGAAACCGATGCTGTAAAGCGCGGTGCGCAGGCCGGTGACGTTCTCCTGTGCCTGATGCGAACCGGCAATATCGCCCGCATGGAAGCGCGCCCAGATGGCGTTAATCGCCTCCGGTGCCACGTTTGCCAGCCCGGAAATTGAGGCGGAGCAGCCATCCACAAAACCCTGGTGGATCAGCGAATCCGGGCCGTTCAGCACAGCAAAGTCCTGACAGTCGGCGGTAGCCTGCAGAAAGCCGCTCAGACTTTCATAGCTGCCTGCTGAATCTTTAATGCCGATGATGTTCGGATGCGCGGCCAGCGTACGAACGGTCTCTGGCTGCAAAGTATTGCCGGTACGCGCCGGGATGTTGTAGAGGAACAGCGGTACCGTAAGCGCATCAGCCACGCGCTGATAGTGGTCGATCAGCTCCTGCTGCTTAAGCGGAACAAACCACGGCGTGATCGCGGAAACAGCATCTACGCCAAGGCGGGCAATCTGTTTGCCGAGCCGGATAGTTTCACGGGTCGAAATCTCCCCGATATGCGCCACCACCGATGCCCGGCCGTTAACTTCATCGACGCAGGTGGTGGTAACCGCGATCTTCTCCTGCTCGTTCAGCACAAAGAATTCGCCGTTGGTTCCGCCGCAGAAGATGCCGTTACCAGCGTTGATCTGGCGTCTGACCTGTTCGCGCTGCCTTTCTGGATCAAAGGCACCTTCCCGGTCAAAAGTGGTGACGATGGCGGTCAGTACGCCGTTTATTTTCTTATTCATGACAATCCTCATTACGCCTGGCAGGAAGGGAAAAGCGTCAGGTAGACGGCGCGCACATCGTCGGCGGTGACCGCCATCGGCACGTTGTTCATCAGACGCTGGACGTCGAGCGCGGCTTCCACTAACCAGGGCAGGTGATCCGGGCTGATGCCCAGGGCTTCCAGGCTGGCAGGCAGCTGCAGCCGCGCCACCAGCGCGGTGAAGTAGTCGACCAGCGCGTGTGATTTCTCTTCATCGCTTAAACGGACGTCGGCGTCGGGCAGCAGATCATAGGCCTGAGCGAATTTGCTCACCGCCGCCGGACGGACAAAGCGCATGCAGGGAGCCAGCAGGATGGCGTTGGCAACGCCGTGTGGCAGATGATATCTGCCCCCGAGCGGGTAAGAGAGGGCATGCACCAGATGTGTCCCGGCATGGGCAATCGATGCACCGCCATAATAAGAGGCCCAGAGCATCTCCAGGCGTGCCTGCAAATTTTCTGGCTCGCGCAGGGTGGTTTCGAGATTAGCGAACAGTTTCTTCATCCCAATCAGCGCATAGTTGTCGCTGACCGGGTTGGCGACATTGGCGGTAAAGCACTCAATCAGATGGCAGAGGGCGTCAATACCGGTTGAAGAGGCAATATGTGGCGGCATGCTGGTGGTCAGTTCCGGCACCAGGGCCACCACATCGGGCAGCATCACCGGTGAAATAATGCCGACTTTGGTCTCTTTCTCCGGGATCGCCAGGATCGCATTGGGCGTCGCCTCAGAACCCGTGCCTGCGGTGGTAGGGATCAGTATTGAACGGGTACGGCGCTGCGGTTTTTCGCCTGCCAGCAGGGCGTCCAGCGAAGGCGCGGCGTCAATGCACAGCACTGAGAGTAGCTTCGCCACATCCAGCACGCTGCCGCCGCCGATGCCAATCACCATATCGACATGGGACCGGGAGAGCGTCGCGATAATCGCTGCCACATCATGCTGGCTTGGTTCTGGCGGGACGCTGTTGACCACGCTGATACCCGGAATCTGATCCCGAAGTTGACCCATCAGCGCCTGCACTGCCGGAATCGCCTCAATGTTCCGGTCAGTGACCACGACTGCTGTCGATATCCCCTTCAGCAGATAGCGCATGTCGTTTAACGCCTGATAACCGCTAATCACCGTGCTGTTAATGTTCATTTCATACCCTTATTTCTGTCCTGTCTGAGCGGATGATTAATCTTGCTCAGCGCAATGCGAAGTCAGTCACTCTCTGTGGCTAATTTTATAAGGCATATCGATTTCGATTAATTTGAACTTGCTCACATATAATCAATCATGATTGAATATAATCAAATGCAGCGGCAATCGCCTGACAGGAGTGAGGATGGGCTCATCATTATGGAAAACCCCGGTGCTGGTCATCGCCGATGACTTTACCGGTGCCAACGATGCGGGTAGCGGACTGGCGCAGGCTGGCGCCCGCGTACATGTGCTGTTTGGTACTGAGGCGCCGTTGCCAGAGGACGCTGCGGATGTGCTGGTTATCAGCACCGACAGCCGGGCAGTCAGCGCCAGCCAGGCCGCAGAGCGCGTCGCTCAGGTGGTGCAGCACTTCGCCGCACAGCTTCGGCAGGGCTGGCTGTTTAAAAAGATCGACTCCACGCTGCGCGGCAACGTCGGTGCTGAAACCGCGGCTGCGCTGCGAGCCAGCGGCAAAAGGCTGGCGCTGGTTGCGCCGGCCGTGCCACGACTGGGCCGCACCACACGCGAAGGTAAAGTGTGGGTCAATCAGCGGTTACTGACAGACACCGAATTTGCCAGCGATCCTAAAACCCCGATCCTCAGCGCCCGCGTACTCGATCAGATGCAGATCGACGGCACGGAGATCGATCTCCCGACGCTGCGCAGCGATCGGCTTGATGCGGTGTTAGCGGCGGCGCACGGCGTGGTGGTGGTGGATGCCGAAAATGAAGCCGATCTGGCGCGACTGATAATCGCTGCGGCGCGGCTGACAGAGAAGCCGCTGCTGGTGGGAGCAGCCGGGTTAAGCGATGCGCTGGGCGCAGCGCTCTCTGTTCGCCCGTCGCGGCCCGTGCTGGCGGTAGTGGGATCGATGAGCAGCAGCGCGCAGCAGCAGATCGCCACGCTGCTTAACCAGCGGGCAGTTGAGATCGTAGATGTCGATATCCGCCAGCTGTTTCAGCAGCCCGCCTGGCCCGACCGGAATCGCTGGATCGAACAGGCTGCCGCCGCACTGCGTGCCGGTCGCCATACGGTGATCCGCACCTGCCAGCATGAATCCCAGCGTCACGACATTGAGCATCTCAGCCAGCAGCACAGCGTGACCCGCCAGCAGCTGGGCGAAGCGATCAGTCTGTTGCTGGGCGAAATGACTCACAGCCTGTGCCGGACACAGCTGCCGCATGCGCTCTATCTGTCGGGAGGCGACGTGGCGATTGCCGTTGCCCAGGCACTGGGGGCCAGCGGCTTTAAAATTCAGGGTCTGGTGGCGGGCTGTGTGCCGCACGGGGTTCTGCTTAACAGTGAATTTACTCTGCCGGTGATGACCAAAGCGGGTGGCTTTGGTGATGAAAATACCCTGGTAGCAGCCATTGGTTTTATTGAGGAGAAGTCGAGTGAGTAAAATTATTGCGATCACCATGGGCGATCCAGCGGGCATCAGCCCGGAAATCATCATTAAGTCACTCTCTGAAGGTGAGCTGAATGGCATCCCTGCGGTGGTGATTGGCTGTGCCAGTACGCTGCGCCGCATTATGGCAATGAACATTACGCCACAGGCCGAGCTGCGGGTGCTGGACCGGGTGCAGGATGCGCGGTTTGCGCCCGGCATCATCAACGTCATCGATGAGCCTCTGGCCGATCCCGACGCGCTGAAACCTGGCGTGGTGCAGAAAGAGGCGGGAGATCTGGCGTGGCGTTGCGTGAAGCGTGCTACAGAGCTGGCACTGGCGGGCGACGTGCATGCCATTGCCACCGCGCCGCTGAACAAAGAGGCGCTGCATGCGGCGGGCCATCTGTATCCTGGTCACACCGAACTGCTGGCGCATCTTACCGGGACCAAAGATTACGCCATGGTCCTCTACACCGATAAGCTGAAAGTGATTCATGTCACGACCCACATTGCGCTGCGTAAGTTCCTCGATACGCTGAACCAGACGCGCATCAAAACCGTGATTGGTATGGCGGACACTTTCCTGCGTCGTGTCGGTTACAACGCCCCGCGTATCGCCGTGGCGGGCGTTAATCCGCACGCCGGAGAGAACGGCCTGTTTGGCGATGAGGAGATCACCACCGTGGCGCCCGCTATTGAGGCGATGAAAGCGCAGGGGATTGATGTCTACGGGCCTTGTCCGCCGGACACGGTGTTCCTGCAGTGCCAGGATGGACGGTATGACATGGTGGTCGCGATGTACCACGATCAGGGGCATATTCCGCTTAAACTGCTGGGCTTTTATGATGGCGTCAACATCACCGCAGGCCTGCCGTTTATCCGTACCTCTGCTGACCATGGCACCGCATTTGATATCGCCTGGACAGGTAAAGCGAAGTCTGACAGCATGGCGATCTCTATTAAACTCGCGATGCAGCTCGCATAGGGATATATGAAGGGACAGAGCCGTCTTGACCAGATTATGGATTACCTGAAAAGCCATAATCTGGTGACTGTTGAGCAACTGGTCAGTGCGATTTCCGCCTCACCCGCCACGATTCGCCGTGATTTGATTAAGCTGGATAAAGAGGGCGTGATCAGCCGCAGTCATGGCGGCGTTACCCTGAATCGTTTTATTCCTGCCCAGCCGACCACGCTGGAGAAGATGCAGCGTAACCTGGCCGAGAAGCAGGCGATTGCAGAATGTGCCGCCAGCTTTGTCCGGGCGGGCGATGCGGTCGTGCTGGATGCGGGCACCACTATGCTGGAGCTGGCGCGGCAGCTCACGCATCTGCCGCTGCGGGTGATCACTGCCGATCTGCACATTGCACTGTTTTTGTCTGAGTTTAAGCAGATCGAAGTGACGATTATTGGCGGACGTATCGACGACTCCAGTCAGTCCTGTGTGGGCGAACATGGACGGCGGTTGCTGCGCAGCATCAATCCCGATATCGCCTTTGTCAGCTGTAACTCCTGGAGCCTTGAGCGCGGCATTACCACGCCGACTGAGGAGAAAGCGGGGCTGAAACACGATCTTCTGGCCAATGCGGCTCGCCGGGTCTTGCTGGCGGACAGCAGTAAATATGGCTCCTGGTCGCTATTCTGCGCTTCTCCGGTGGATGACCTGACGGATGTGGTGACCGACAGCCGGTTAGATGAGGCTGTCTGCCGCACGCTGCGCGAGCGCGGGATTACGCTGGCGCTGACCTCCGCCTGAACAGAATGCGCCGTGTTGCTCTGACCTGATCAGCAGGACGAGAGCAGCACCGCGCGTTTATTTTTATCTCTCGCCGTTAAAACGCGCCGTTAACGCGCGTACGCATCATTCTCTTCGCGCGTAGTCGCGGGTGCGTCCACCGAAACCCGCTCAAACCTCATTCCGGCGGTTGCCGTGATGAAAAAGCAGGGGGAACAAGGAGGGCAGACGCGCAGGTTATGGGCTATAACGCTGCGCGCCTGATAATCAGAGGGTCTTCAGGCCCACTGAGGGGATATTTCTGCCGTAGTAGATCTCGCGCATCTCTTTCCAGAGCAGATCGGTAATGCGCTTGTGCTCCTGCGGAGTGAGATCTTCCGGGCGGGTGTTAAACAGGTAGTGTTTAAGGTCGAACTCTTTCAGCAACATCTTGGTATGGAAGATGTTTTCCTGATAGACATTCACATCCACCATGTCATACATCGCTTTCATATCTTCAGACATGAAGTTCTGAATCGAATTGATCTCGTGATCGATGAAGTGCTTCATCCCTTTCACGTCACGGGTAAAACCGCGCACCCGGTAATCGACGGTGACAATATCTGACTCCAGCTGGTGGATCAGATAGTTCAGCGCTTTCAGTGGCGAAATGACGCCACAGGTTGAGACTTCAATGTCCGCACGGAAGGTGCACAGGCCGCCCGCCGGATGGCTCTCCGGATAGGTGTGCACGCAGATATGACTTTTATCGAGATGAGCCACCACCGAGTTGGGCAGCGGACCGGGGTGCTCTGAGTTATCGATATCTTTCGGATCGATCGGCTCCTCGCTGACCAGAATCGTGACGCTGGCCCCCTGCGGTTCATAATCCTGGCGCGCAATGTTGAGCACGTTAGCCCCGATAATCGAGCAGGTCTCAGTCAGAATTTCCGTCAGACGGTTAGCGTTATATTGTTCGTCAATGTAGGCGATGTAACCATCGCGTTCAGCTTCAGTATTCGCATAGCAAATATCGTAAATACAAAAACTCAGGCTTTTCGTCAGGTTGTTGAAGCCATGTAGTTTTAGCTTTTGCAATTTCGTTCACCCCCTTAGAAATGCACTATCAGCACGCGGCGGATAACGCATTCAACAGATATTGCGGCAGGGCAAAGCTGCCGGTATGGATTGCTGGCGTGTAATAACGGCAGGTCAGGCCAGCGGCCTCGAAACGCGCCTTTAAGGTCGCGGTGTCGAGCTGGCGCAGCGCCGGATTATCACTCGCCCAGGCAAAGGTCATAATGCCGCCGTAGTAGGTCGGAATCGCCGCCTGATAGAAACTGACGTCCGCAAAGTAATGTCCCAGCTTGCGATGGCTGTTAACGGCCTCATCCTGCTGCAGGAAGCAGACGCCATTCTGCGCCACAAAGATGCCATTTTCATTAAGGGCCGCTTTGCATCCGGCATAAAATTCCGAGGTAAACAGACTCTCGCCCGGACCAATCGGATCGGTGCAGTCGGAGATAATGACATCAAACTTTTCCTGCGTCTGATTAACGAAGTTCACCCCGTCATCAATTACCAGCGTAAAGCGCGGATCGTCATAGGCACCCGCGCTGTGGTTCGGCAGATACTGGCGACAAAAGGTCACCACGCCTGCATCGATCTCCACCATGGTAATCTTTTCGATCCCGGGATGACGTGACACTTCACGCAGCATTGCGCCGTCACCGCCGCCGATAATCAGAACGCTCTTCGCCGCGCCGTGCGCCAGCAGCGGAACGTGGGTCATCATTTCATGGTAGATAAATTCGTCGCGTTCGGTGGTCTGAACGACGCCGTCCAGCGCCATTACGCGGCCCATCGCGGCATTTTCGAAAATGATTAAATCCTGATGCGCAGTCTTCTCACGGTACAGCTCTTTATCAACCGTGAAATACTGGCCAAAACCGGCATGAAGGGTTTCATACCACGTTTCATTGTGGGCCATGGTGCTCTCCTCTGATGACATCGCCATGAAGATGGGCGGCATATGATAGCTAACACTGACCGTGGTTGCACGGTCAATGTCCGGCTGCAGAGGGAAGAATCGTTACCTGACGTAGGCCAGCAGGCTCAGCGAATCGCGGGCCAGTGACTTGCACTTTTTATCGTTGGTGATGGCGATGCCGCTGAGATCGCGATAGCTATCTTCACCCAGCGCTTTCATGTTGTAGTTGCTGTAGTTGCTTAAATCCCAGCTGTTCTGCTGAGCAAAAAAGACCAGCGCTTTGCGAATCTGCGCGTCCGGTAAATCCTGATAGCCACAATCATTTTTCAGATAGACGAAAACCGCCGTGAGATCGGCCAGATCTTCCGCTTCGGATTCGCTCAGGGCAAAACTGGTGGAGGAGAAGCCAAGGAGTCCCGTCAGCAGCAGGATCCTGATACTTTGCTTCATAGTCGTTCTCTTCAATGGATATTGCTAATGACGTTAGCACAGTTGCTCTCAGGTTTTCGATTAATTTGCCGCTGTGGGCTGCTGCACCGCCTTTTTTCGTCAGATTCGCACGGGTAAGACTTGACCTTCCCATAAGGTCAGGGTTTAGGCTGTGCGCTCTGATGCCACAAGGATGATCACCATGCAACGTCGCCATTTCCTGAAACTCACTGCCGCACTGAGTGCAGCCGGAGCATTACCGCTCTGGAGCCGTTCGCTGATGGCAGCCACCCGTCCGCTGCTGCCGATTCCGTCTCTGCTGGAACCCGATGCCAGGGGCAGCTACAGCCTCACCGCGATGCAGGGTACCACCCAGTGGAACGGCAAAGCGGTGCCGACCTGGGGCTATAACGGCAGCCTGCTGGGGCCGGTGCTGAAGATGCAGAGTGGCAAACCGGTGACGGTGAACATTCATAACCGGCTCAGCGAAGCGACCACACTGCACTGGCACGGGCTGGAAATCCCCGGTGCAGTGGATGGCGGCCCGCAGGCGGTGATTGCGCCTGGCGGCTCGCGTCAGGTCTCTTTTACGCCCGATCAACCCGCCGCAACCTGCTGGTATCACCCGCATCTGCATGGCAAAACCGGGCATCAGGTGGCTCAGGGGCTGGCGGGACTGATCCTGCTGGAAGATAAAGAGAGCGGAACGCTGCGATTGCCCTCGCAGTGGGGGGTGGATGATGTGCCGCTGATTTTTCAGGATAAGCAACTGACCAAAGAGGGCAGCCGCATTGATTATCAGCTCGACGTGATGCGCGCCGCGGTGGGCTGGTTTGGCGACATGATGCTGACCAACGGCGTGCACTATCCGCAGCATGCGGTGCCGCGCGGCTGGCTGCGTCTGCGCCTGCTCAACGGCTGCAATGCCCGTTCGCTGCATGTTGCCGCCAGTGATAAACGTCCTCTCTACGTGATCGCCAGCGATGGTGGCCTGCTGGCCGAGCCGGTAAAGCTCGACTCGCTGCCGATCCTGCCGGGCGAGCGTTTTGAGGTGATGATCGATACTTCTGACGGTAACAGCTTCGATCTGGTGACGCTGCCGACAGAGCAGATGGGCATGACGCTGCCGCCGTTTGACCAGCCGCTGCCGCTGGTGCAGATCCTGCCGCTGCGGGTGATGGCCAGCGCCACGCTGCCGGATCAGCTGGCGACGCTGCCAGCGCTACCCTCAACCGACGGCCTGACGACACGCTGGCTGCAGTTGATGATGGACCCGCAGCTGGACCAGCAGGGCATGCAGGCGCTGATGCAGCGCTACGGCGAGAAAGCGATGGGCAAGGGCGGTCATCACACGATGTCGCAGACGCCGGAGGAGAAAACGACGGCAGAGCCGATGCCGCCTATGGAAAGCATGGATCACAGCATGCACGGCAATACGCCGCCCGCCGGTTACGATTTCCGCAACGGCAATAAGATTAATGGCCAGGCCTTTGATATGACGAAGCCGTCGTTTGCGGTGAAGCTGGGTGATTACGAGAAGTGGACGATTTCAGGTGAAGGCGATGCGATGCTGCACCCGTTCCACATTCACGGCACCCAGTTCCGTATTCTTTCAGAAAACGGCAAACCGCCAGCCCCGCACCGGCAGGGCTGGAAAGATATGGTGAATGTCGACGGCTGGCGCAGTGAAGTGCTGGTACGCTTCAACTATGTCGCCGCCGCAGAACACGCTTACATGGCCCACTGCCATCTGCTGGAGCATGAAGACACCGGCATGATGCTGGGCTTTACCGTCAGTTGATTACGCCTGATCCAGCGCCAGCTTCACATCTTCAATCAGGTCGCCGGCGTTTTCGATGCCAATCGACAGCCGCACCGTGGCGTCAGTGATCCCAATACGCTGACGCACCGCCTGCGGCACGCCGGAGTGGGTGGTGCTGCCAGGATGGCTGGCCAGCGACTCGGTCCCGCCCAGGCTTACCGCCTGCTTAAACAGTGACAGCGCATTAAGAAAACGGAACGCAGCGGGCTGATCGCCGACGATATCAAATGAGAAGGTCGAACCGGCACCGCTGCACTGCTCGCGATAGGTTTTCCCTTCGGCGCTCTCCGCATCCAGATAGGGCAGCCAGTGCAGCTTCGCCACTTTCGGGTGATCGCGCAGAAACGCCGCGACCGCTTCCGCATTCTGCCAGGCTTTCTCCATGCGTAGCGACAGCGTTTCCAGCGAGCGGCTGAGCATCCAGCTGGAGTGTGGATCCAGCTGCGTGCCGATTGCGCTGCGCAGGGCGCGCACTTTCGCCATCAGCGCTTTACTGCCCATCGCCGCGCCTGCAATCAGGTCAGAGTGACCGCCAACATACTTGGTCAGCGAGTAGAGCGACAGATCAGCGCCCAGCGTCAGCGGCTGCTGGAACAGCGGGCCGAGCAGCGTGTTGTCACAGGCGATAATCGGTCGTGAACCCTGCTGCTGATCAATCTCATCAGCGATACGCGCCATCAGACGGATATTGACCAGGCTGTTGGTGGGATTCGCTGGCGTTTCAATCAGGATCACCGCTACCCGGCCCTGGGCCATCGCCTGCTGAGCGGCTTCACGCACTTTGACTTCATCATTGCCGTCGCTGAAACCCACTGCTTTGATGTCCAGATTGTGCAGCGTCTTGCTAAGCAGGGTTTCGGTGCCGCCATACAGCGGCTGGGAATGCAGGATCACCTCGCCCGGACGGGCAAACGTCAGCAGGGCAGTGGAGATGGCGGCCATACCGGAAGAGAAGAGCGAACAGCTCTCCGCCTGCTCATAGACCGCCAGCCGATCTTCTACAATTTCGCTGTTAGGGTGGTTAAAGCGGGAATAGACCAGCCCACCCGATTTGCCTTCCGGCGGCTCACGTCGGCCAGAGACGTAATCAAAGAAATCCCGTCCCTCTTCGGCGCTGTCAAAGACAAAGGTCGAGGTCAGAAACACCGGCGGCTTCACCGCACCTTCAGAGAGGCGGGGATCATAGCCATAGTTCAGCATCTGGGTTTCAGGGTGCAGCGGCCTGTCGCCGATATGCGTTTTTTTGCTTGAAGATGAAGTCATTGTGATCTCCGGCCAGCGGCGCGAGTAGGGTAACGATCTGTTGGATAAAGGCTACCATGCAGCGAATCATGCTGGTAAATGCCAGAATGTTCTAAGGTAATGCGCATTTCAGCGAGCCGCAGGCGGCGGGTAATAATTTTCGCGACGTAATCGTTTGCTTATAGGGCCGCGCAGCCGTCGCTGCTGCGTCTGTGATAGACTCCGGGGCTTTTCTGACGTAACCGGGCTGAACGCAATGAAACACACTGTTGAAGTGATGATCCCTGAACAGGCAATCGCCACGCGCATCGCTGAACTGGGCAAAGAGATTAACGACCACTACCGCGACAGCGGCAGCGATATGGTGCTGGTGGGGCTGCTGCGCGGCTCCTTTATGTTCATGGCTGATCTCTGTCGCGCCATCGATGTGCCGCATGAAGTCGACTTTATGACGGCTTCCAGTTACGGCAGCGGGATGTCCAGCACGCGTGATGTGAAAATCCTGAAAGATCTGGATGAAGACATCCGTGGCAAGGATGTGCTGATCGTCGAAGATATCATCGACTCCGGCAACACCCTGAGCAAAGTGCGTGAGATTCTGCAACTGCGTCAGCCAAAATCCCTGGCGATCTGTACGCTGCTGGATAAGCCAGAGCGCCGTGAAGTCGAAGTGAACGTCGAATATGTCGGCTTTGCGATTCCGGACGAGTTCGTGGTGGGCTTTGGTATCGACTATGCTCAGCACTATCGCCATCTGCCTTATATTGGCAAAGTGGTGCCGCTGGAATCCTGATACCGCTCTACCGCACATTCTTCCAAGGCCTGCACCTGTTGCCTGGTGTAGGCTATGCCGCGCTTTACGCTGCGATCGGCTCAGGCCTCGCCGTTCTTCCGCAGATTTGCAATGCCGTGGCGGTAGCGCTGTTCGAGGATCTCCCGGCTGTTTGCCGTCACATCAAGGTTACGCAGACAGCCGTCCTGAATGCCGTATACCCAGCCGTGCAGGGAGACATCCTTTCCGCGTTTCCAGGCAGATTGCAGTACGGTGGAGTGCCCCAGGTTATAGACTTGTTCAATAACGTTGATTTCGCACAGTTTGTCCAGGCGCTTATCCGGCGGGAGTTCCCCCAGCAACACGCTATGCTTGTACCAGAGGTCGCGGATGTGCAGCAGCCAGTTATCGATTAATCCCAGTTCCGGGTTATCCATCGCCGCCTGCACGCCGCCGCAGCCGTAATGGCCGCAGACGATAACGTGTTCCACTTCCAGCACTTCGATAGCGTACTGCACCACGGACAGACAGTTCAGGTCGGTGTGGATTACCAGATTGGCCACGTTGCGGTGAACGAAGAGTTCGCCGGGTTCGAGCCCGGTCAGACGTTCGGCAGGAACCCGGCTGTCAGAACAGCCAATCCACAGGAAGCGCGGTTTTTGTGCCTGGGCGAGCCGCTCAAAAAAGCTGGGATCTTCTTCAACCAGTAATTTTGACCATTTGCGGTTGTTTCTGATCAGGGTGTTGATGTCTGTCATGGTGTTGAGCGACCGGTTACTGCGCAGAGTGCGCGCGCGTACTATATGACAGGGCCTGATAAATTTAAACGGCATTGCAATGCCATCAAAACAGGGTATGGATGCAGAATGACTTATGCACTGGAACTTTCCCGGCTGACCAAGACCTATCCCGGCGGCGTGCAGGCGCTGAAGGGCATCGATCTTAACGTTGAAGCGGGTGACTTTTATGCGCTGCTGGGGCCAAACGGTGCCGGTAAATCGACCACCATCGGAATTATCAGTTCGCTGGTTAACAAATCCGAGGGCAGCGTGCGGGTGTTTGGCTACGATCTCGAAAAAGATGTGGTGAATGCCAAGCGCCAGCTCGGCCTGGTGCCGCAGGAGTTTAACTTCAACCCGTTTGAGACGGTGATGCAAATCGTTGTTAATCAGGCGGGTTACTACGGCGTTGAGCGTCGTGAAGCCAATGAGCGGGCAGAAAAGTATCTGAAGCAGCTCGATCTGTGGGGAAAACGCGCTGAACGTGCACGCATGCTTTCCGGCGGGATGAAGCGTCGCCTGATGATCGCCCGTGCGCTGATGCATGAGCCTAAGCTGCTGATTCTGGATGAACCCACCGCTGGCGTGGATATCGAACTGCGACGCTCAATGTGGGTGTTCCTGAAAGATCTCAATGCCAAAGGCACGACCATTATTCTCACTACCCACTATCTGGAAGAGGCGGAGATGCTGTGCCGCAACATCGGCATCATCCAGAGCGGTGAGCTGGTGGAGAACACCTCAATGAAAGGGCTGCTCTCCAAGCTCAAATCAGAAACCTTTATCCTGGATCTGGCACCCCGCAGTCCGCTGCCCACGCTGGAAGGGTTCCAGTACCGGCTGACCGATACCTCAACGCTCGAAGTGGAAGTGCTGCGTGAGCAGGGGCTCAACAGCGTCTTCAGCCAGCTTAGCGCGCAGGGTGTGCAGGTGCTGAGTATGCGCAATAAAGCCAACCGTCTTGAAGAGCTGTTTGTGGGTCTGACGACGCAGGGAAAAACAGGAGCAAAAGCATGACACATCTCTACTGGGTGGCGCTGAAGAGCATCTGGGCCAAAGAGGTTAACCGTTTCGCCCGCATCTGGATCCAGACGCTGGTACCGCCGGTCATCACCATGACGCTCTATTTCATCATTTTTGGCAACCTGATCGGGTCGCGCATCGGTGAAATGCACGGCTTCAGCTATATGCAGTTCATCGTGCCGGGATTGATCATGATGGCGGTCATCACTAACGCCTATGCCAACGTGGCGTCGTCGTTCTTCAGCGCCAAGTTCCAGCGCAACATTGAAGAGCTGCTGGTCGCGCCGGTGCCGACCCACATCATCATTGCCGGCTATGTTGGCGGCGGCGTGGCGCGTGGTGTCTGCGTGGGTATTCTGGTGACGGCCATCTCGCTGTTCTTTGTGCCGTTCCACGTGCATTCCTGGACGATGGTGGCGGTCACGCTGCTGCTGACCGCGATTCTGTTTTCACTGGCAGGTCTGCTGAACGCTGTCTTTGCGCGCACGTTTGACGATATCAGCCTGATCCCGACCTTTGTGCTGACGCCACTGACTTATCTGGGCGGCGTATTCTATTCACTGAGTTTGCTGCCGCCGATCTGGCAGGCTGTCTCTAAACTCAATCCAATCGTTTATATGATTAGCGGATTCCGTTATGGCTTCCTCGGCATTAATGATGTGCCGCTGGTGTTTACCCTCTCGGTGCTGGTGGCCTTTATTCTGGTGTTCTACTGGCTGGTCTATGCGCTGATACAGCGCGGACGCGGATTACGCACCTGACGTTAAGCTGAATGGTAAGGGCCACGCTGCGATAAGGGCGTGGCTTTTTTTTGGGTGGAGAGCAAATCACGCTGACTACGGTTCTGCCTGGCCTTAAAAATCACCTTAAAACCCGCCTCATTCGTTATATTTTGTCTCTGAAGCCGCCCGACGCCTCGCTTACATCCTTACTCACAAAAAATAACCCTAAGTATTATCTGATAATACTCTGACATCTTTCGCTATCTGAATGATTTTTAACTATTAAATATTTTTTAAGAATAGCCTTAAAGTCTGGCTGTTGTTTATTTGATTATGAATTATCAGAATAGCGCCGGAATAAGGTTATTCCTCTGCTCAGGGACGAATGAGTAGGCTAAGAGTCTTCTTAATAAGAAAAATGGCAACCGAATCAGGGCCAGTTTTTAATCAAAGGCAGGAAAAGATGAATCGTATAACGTGGATCGATAATCTGCGGGGATTGAGTATTCTCGCAATCATTTTTTTGCACAGCACTATTGCCGTACATAATAACGCCGGACATTTTACCGCCTTCAGCGGCCTGTTAAATGAGATGCTGGCACCGGTAAGGCTGGGGCTGATGTTCTTTGTTTCAGGTTTATTTGTCGATGCCGGGTTAAGAAAAGGCCTGGGTCCTTTTTTTAATAACAAGGTGCGCAGTATTCTCTATCCATTTGTGGTCTGGGTTGCCGTCTACGGCGGGTTGAAAATCCTGTTCAGCTCAATGGCTAATACGCCGCAATCACCGATGAATATTATTCTCTCCCACCTGACCGGTGGCGGTGATATGACCTGGTTCCTGCATTCGCTGTTTATCTTCTTTATTGTGATTATCTTTGCCCGTCACTTGCCGTTCCTGCTGGTGTTTGCCATCTGTATGACGCTGAGCTGGGCGCTGCCAGCGATTGAGGCGGATGGCGTGTTTGCCAGCTTCGACAATACCCACATCAATAAATCGCTTTATCTGTTTGTATTCTTCTATCTCGGCGATTACGTCGTGAGGAAGCAGGTGGATATCGCAGAGAAAGTGCAGCATGGCCCGACGCTGTTTATCTCGGTAATTAGTTTTGTGCTGCTCTCCTGCCTGAATATCTTTGTACTGGAACGTCATTCCCAGGCGTTATTGTCACCGCTGGCACTATTATCGGTTCCGTTCTTTGTCTGGATTGCGCTGAAACTGAAGTCTGAACTGGTTTACTACATAGGCGTCAATTCTATCGTCTTCTACCTGTCGCATTATCTGGCGATTCAGTTCTTCAGTAAGATTGTGAAGTTTGAAAGCCCGTCAGCCTGGGTAAATGACCTGAAGTTTATTTCGGCGTTCCTGGTGGCGCTGGCGTTACCGTGGACATTATGTCTGATGAGAAAACGCGGCTGGTTTAATTTCCTCTTTACGATGAAAAAGTCATCGAAGCCGATGACAACCAAACCGGTTTAATTACTGCAGCAGAAATAAAAAGGGCCGCCCGTTTTAACGGCGGCCCTTTTTTAATCAGGTTTTAATCAGGCAATCTGCACCGGCAGCGCTTTCGCCAGACGCTTCATCTGGTTGTCACCTTCAAAATAGGCGACCTTAGGCTGCCACTGACGCGCCTCGGCATCGTCTACCTGCACATAGGAGCAGATAATTAAAATATCGCCTTCGCAGGCGCAGCGGGCGGCCGCACCGTTGACCGAGATGATTTTCGAGCCACGCTCAGCCGCGATAGCGTAGGTGGAAAAGCGCTGACCGTTGGTGACGTTATAAATATCGATCGCTTCATATTGCAGAATGCCGGAAGCATCCAGGAAATCCTGATCGATAGCGCAGGAACCTTCATAATTGAGGTCCGCCTGCGTCACCTTCACGCGGTGCAATTTGCCTTGCAGAACTGTGCGAATCATAGCCAGAAACCTTGTCAGAGAAATAAAATAACCTGCAGCGGGATGAATTACTGCGTCAGGTCAACGGTTTGATTATCAATCAGGCGGGCCTTGCCCAGCCAGGCGGCCATCAGCACCACCGCGCGCTGGCTGTCCACCGTCAGCGGTTGCAGCGTTTCCGCATCACAGATCGCCAGGCCATCAGGACGCAATCCCTGCGCCAGCAGTGCCTCACTGGCTGCCTCAATGATCTCGTCAACATGACGCTCGCCATTCTCCAGCTGCGTCGCCATCTGATGCATCACCTGGCTCAGGACCGGTGCCAGCTTACGCTCATCTGCCGTCAGGTAGCCGTTGCGCGAACTCAGCGCCAGGCCATCTTTAGCGCGCACCGTAGGCACACCAACAATCTCAATGTCGAAGCCCATATCGGCCACCATCTTACGAATGATAGCCAGCTGCTGAAAATCCTTTTCACCGAAACAGGCAATATCGGGCTGTACCAGATTAAACAGTTTGCTGACGATAGTGGCCACACCGCGAAAATGACCTGGACGTGTGGCCCCTTCCAGCAGGGAAGAGAGCACCGGCACCTCAACAAAGGTCTGATTCTGCGCGCCCTGCGGATAGACTTCAGCAGGTGAGGGGGCGAAGACCACGTCAACCTGGTGGCGATTCAGCTTTTCACAATCTTCCTGCAGCGTGCGCGGGTAGCGCGCTAAATCATCGGCGCGATCGAACTGCATCGGATTGACAAAGATCGAGACAATCACGATGTCGCCGCGCGCCCGTGCTTCATCCACCAGTGTCAGATGGCCTTCATGCAGGTTGCCCATGGTCGGCACCAGCGCAATGCGTTTACCCTGCTGGCGCCAGCGACGGACTTCCTGGCGCAGCATCAGCAGCGTTTCAATGATCAACACGGTGACTCTCCTGGATTACTGGAAACTGTGCTCTGCCGCCGGATAGGTTCCGGCCTCGACTTCGGCGATATAGTGGCGAATCGCCGCGCGAACATCGCCGGTCTCCGCCAGGAAATTTTTGGCAAACTTGGGAATGTGGCCGCCGGTTACGCCCAGCGCGTCATGCATCACCAGAATCTGACCATCGGTGACATTGCCGGCACCGATGCCGATCACCGGGATGGTGAGCGCGTCGGTAATCCGCTGCGCTACCGACACCGGCACACACTCCAGCACCATCAGCTGTGCGCCTGCGGCTTCCAGCGCCAGCGCATCGGCCAGCAGCTGCTCTGCACCGGCTTCATCCCGGCCCTGTACTTTATAGCCGCCAAAGATATTGACCGACTGCGGTGTCAGGCCCAGATGACCACACACCGGAACGGCGCGCTCGGTCAGCATCTGCACGGTCTCAGCCAGCCAGCTGCCGCCTTCCAGTTTCACCATGTTAGCACCGGCACGCATCAGCTGCGCGGCGTTGTCAAAGGTCTGCTGTGGTGTGGCATAACTCATAAACGGCAGGTCGGCGAGCAGCAGTGCCTGTGGTGCGCCACGGCGCACGGCGGCGGTGTGATAGGCGATGTCGCTGACCGTGACCGGCAGGGTGGAATCATGCCCCTGCACCGTCATCCCTAAAGAATCACCAACCAGCAGCACCTGAATGCCTTCATCGGCAAACAAGCGGGCAAAACTGAAATCGTAGGCGGTCAGGGTCGCGAATTTTTTACCGCTGGCTTTCGCCTGACGCAGATGTGAAATCGTGGTGGGTTTCATGGCGCTCTCAACTCAGGAATTCTGATGGGCGCAGTTTACTGGATAGCGTGAAAGAGCGGAATCAGAGATGTGCGTTTGTCTGCTCAGCCGTGCCACAGCACGATGCTGCTGCTGTCGAGGTTAGCCAGGATTGTGCTGAGTGCGCGGCCGTCGGGCAGGCGGGCGTCTGGCGCAATCGCCAGCAGGGGCACCAGCATAAACGCACGATTCAGCAGATCATAGTGCGGCACAATCAGCCGCTCCGTGTTGATGTGCGCCTCGCCAAACAGCATCAGATCGATATCCAGCGTGCGCGGACCCCAGCGTTCTGCCTTGCGCACCCGGCCATGCTCCCGCTCGATCCGCTGGGTATGGTCAAGCAGCGCTTCGGCACTGAGATCGGTCTCCAGCGCCACGGCGGCATTGAGAAAATCGGGCTGATCGGGCGGGCCATAAGGCGGCGTGCGGTAGAACGGCGAGGTAGCGATGCGTTGCGTCTGCGGCAACGCATCCAGTGCGGTCAGCGCTGCATCAACCTGATGCAGCGGATCGGCCAGGTTACTGCCTAACGCGAGGTAAACCCGTGTCATGAGACGTTCTGGTTGTCACGACGCGGTGCGGAAGGACGGCGGCGCGGACGACGCGATTTATTACGCGGCACCGGATCGTCACCCAGGTTATTGAGCATGTTTTTCTGATGCGGCGGCGCAGCCACCTGGAATTCACCCCACCACTGGCTCAGGCGCAGCAGTTCCGGGTTATTTTCCACTTCTGCACGCAGTGCCAGCAGATCGTAAGCGGCGCGGAATTTCGGATGCTCCATCAGTTTCCAGGCGCGTTTACCGTGACGGCGGGACATACGTAACTGCAGCAGCCAGATATCGCGAATTAGCGACGTAATACGTTTCGGAATCGCCAGCGCACGGCAGGCTTCGTCCAGCGTATCGTTCATCGCCATCGCAAAAGCTTCGAAGTAGGTCAGGCCACTCTCCTGCGCAATGCGTTCTGCCGTTTCAAGCTGCGGATACCAGAACATCGCGGCAAACAGGAACGCCGGATTAACGCGCATGTCGTTGTGAATGCGGTTATCGGTGTTTTTCAGCACCTGCGCCAGCATCCGCTCCATGTGGCTGTCGCTGTTTTCGGTGAAGTTGCGCGCCAGCGTCGGGAACAGGGGCTGGAACAGCTGATATTCACACAGCTTGAGATATGTGCTGTAGCCGTAGCCAGCCTGCAACATCTTCAGCGACTCTTCAAACAGGCGAGCAGGCGGAATATCACGCAACAGCGAGGCCAGACGTGGAATCGGCTCGGCGGTTTCCGGCGCAATGCTCATATTGAGTTTGGCAGCAAAGCGTGCGACGCGCAGCATGCGGACCGGATCTTCGCGGTAGCGGGTTTCCGGATCGCCAATCAGGCGAATGATGCCCTGTTCGAGATCGCTGATGCCGCCGACATAGTCACGCACGCTGAAATCAGCCACGCTGTAGTAGAGGCTGTTGATGGTGAGATCGCGTCGCTGGGCATCATCTTCGATTGAGCCGAAGATGTTGTCGCGCAGCAGCATACCGCTCTGGGCACGCTGCGAGCTGTTGCGATCCTCTTCCGGCTCTTCCGCCTGATGATGTCCACGGAAGGTGGCGACTTCGATCACTTCCGGGCCAAACATCACGTGCGCCAGACGGAAACGACGGCCAACCAGGCGACAGTTGCGGAACAACTTACGCATCTGCTCAGGCGTGGCATTGGTGGTCACGTCGAAATCTTTGGGTTTTTGCCCCAGTAGCAAATCGCGCACGCCACCGCCTACCAGATAGGCTTCATAACCGGCTTTGTTCAGGCGATAGAGCACTTTGAGGGCATTTTCGCTGATGTCTTTACGTGAGATGGTATGGCTTTCACGAGGAATGATGGTCATCAGACGCTCTGGTTCAACCTCTGCTGGGGCTTCCTCTTCATCACGCTTCAGGACTTTCCGGCAAAAATTAGCTACTCGGGTAAAAATGGGACACCTCGACAGTGGCAATTAGGGTGTAGGTAAAATCAGCGGCTAATCATAGCCTGTTGAGAACCGTTTGAGAATGCTGTTGTCTATGCATCCGGTTTCAGGGCGTTCTCTTGCGGCATCAAAGCGATATTCCACTGCGCCACCGCATCAGACAGCAGTTTGTCCTGCGTTAAGTCCTGCCAGCCGCCTGAAACCGGCTGTCCGAGGAAGCGTAACGCCGCCACCAACAGGGGTCTGGCATCGCCATTCGGCAGCGCAGGTGCATGATTCTGCTTCGACAACTTATGGCCATCGTGGTTAAGCGCCAGCGGCAGATGCAGCCAGTCAGGCACCGGCCAGCCAAATTGCTGGTAGAGCGCAATCTGTCGCACCGTCGGCTCAATCAAATCTGCGCCGCGAACCACTTCGGTAATGCCCTGAAAATGATCATCGACAACGACCGCCAGGTTATAGGCAAACAGGCCATCACGGCGGTGAATAATAAAATCTTCCTGTGCCAGACGCCTGTCCGCCTCCACACGGCCACGCAGACGATCGTCAAACGCAAAGACCGGCGCATGCTGGCGTAAACGCAGCGCGGCATTCTCCGGTCCGCGTTGCCGTTCACGGCAGTAACCATCATAGAAACCGCCAATCTGCTGAATGCGACGCCGGGGGCAGGTGCAGTAATAGCTTTGACGATGCTGCTGCAGCCAGGCCAGCGCGTCACGGTAGGCCTCATGACGTTGTGACTGCCACAGAACCTCGCCATCCCACTCTAAACCGTAGTGCTCCAGCTGATGCAGGATACGGCTGGCGGCACCCGGCACTTCCCGTGGCGGATCGATATCTTCAATCCTCACCCGCCAGACGCCGTTTTGCGCACGCGCGCTCAGGTAACTGCCCAGGGCAGCAATCAGCGATCCGAAGTGGAGTTCACCAGAGGGAGAAGGGGCGAAGCGACCGATACAGGAGGATGACATAGGTTTCAGAAGTGACCACGCAGCGGACAAAACAGCAGTTGTTCCACTGCGTGGTAACAGGCTGGACGCGGCATCAGCCGGCCATTTGTTTCTCACGAATTTCTGCTAACGTCTTACAGTCGATGCAGAGATCGGCAGTAGGACGGGCTTCGAGACGGCGGATACCAATCTCAACGCCACAGGAATCGCAATAGCCGAAGTCGTCATCTTCAACTTTCTTCAGCGTCTTCTCGATCTTTTTGATCAGTTTACGTTCGCGATCGCGGTTACGCAGCTCCAGGCTGAACTCCTCTTCCTGCGCGGCACGGTCAACCGGGTCCGGGAAGTTAGCGGCTTCATCCTGCATATGAGAAACGGTACGATCGACTTCGTCCCGTAATTGATTACGCCAGGCTTCCAGAATCTTGCGAAAATGGGTCAGCTGCGCATCATTCATATACTCTTCGCCAGGCTTCACCTGATAAGGTTCGACGCCAGCAATAGAGAGAATACTCAGGGACGATGTTTTACGGTTTTGACCTTCTTGCATGTTGCTTCTCCTGGATAACACGCACTATACCCTTCGAATTTCGTCTCGCAGGGGCCTTGCTGCCAGCCTGCATTTGACGTCTGCGGGGTACATCGATCCCCCATTGGGGAAAAAAACAGGCCGCTATAAATAACAGAAGCAGTCAGGGTTGGCAATTCTTCATGAACACACCTTGACAAGCCTGTGAGGAACAGCGTAATTGGCCCTTAGCTCAGAACATTCTTAACACATAAAATTGCAAAAGATATTACAAGGTTACGTTGATCGGCGATTTAAGAAACATTCCCTCCGCCGATAAGTCTGCCTGATACGCTAAAACCTCTACGCCCTCCTGCTGCGCCTGAGCCAGTTGTTCTGCATACGCCACATCAATGTGACGTGCCGGAGAAACGTCCTCAATCCCCGAGTGCAAAACGGCAAACAACAAAACGGCCCGATGACCCTCTGCCGCAACTGTTGCCAGTTCACGCAGGTGTTTCTGTCCTCGAATCGTCACCGCATCCGGAAAATACCCTTTTCCTTCATGTAGAAGGGTTACGGATTTCACCTCAATATAGCAGTTGCGCCGGGCCTCTGCTTTGAGCAGGAAATCAATTCTGCTTTTTTCAGTGCCATATCTCACTTCCGCCTGACGATGCGTATAACCGGCCAGCGCCGGCAGCCGATCCTGCTCCAGCGCCTCAGCCACCAGCTGGTTGGCGCGCAGCGTATTCACGCAGATCCAGTGGCCCTGTTGTGTTTCGGTCAGTTCCCAGCTGTGGGGGTATTTGCGCGTCAGGCTGTCGGACGTCGAGTACCAGACCCGATCGCCCGGCGTGGCGCAGCCGGTCATGGCGCCGGTATTGGCGCAGTGAATTGTCAGAACGTCGCCCTCTGGCGTCACCACATCGGCCAAAAAACGTTTGTAACGGACGATCAGACGGGCGGGTTTAAGGGGCGGAGAGAAGTGCATGTGGATCCTGAGAATGTAATGGCCAGCTAGCCAGGGCGCGATAGCGGGTGCGGCCCCGGGCATATTCAGAGGCGAACAGAGAAAAGGTGGAGACGCGAAAACGCCAGTGAAAGCCGCGCGGCGGTAACGTCACCGGCTGCGTGGCGTGGCGTAACAGCGTGATGTGCGGATGAAACGGCTGGGGGCTCTGGTAACAGCCATGCCGGGCGGCCTGGGCCCGCAGCAGGCTGGCGAGCTGCAACAGACCGCGTGGTGCGCGCTGGCAGCCGAGCCAGACCACGCCGGGGCGCGGCCAGTGTCCGGCATCATCCAGGTCGAGATCAAAACCGGGCTGTACAATACGCGAGGCCAGCGTCTGCAGGCGCTGTGAGGTTTCCGGCGCAACTTCACCCAGAAACGCCAGCGTCAGGTGCAGATTCGCCGCGACCACCGGCTGGCCCGCCTCCGCAGGAAAGGTATCGGCCCGCCAGTGCACCAGCTCTTGCTGCATCTCGTCAGGCAGGCTGATGGCAAAAAATAAGCGTTGTGTCGCCATGGCGCTCTCCGGCAAATATCACGGATGGATGCTACAATGCGCGCCATCTTAGCACAGGCAGAAGCGGAGTTTGCTGTGAGCGATTTACCGGTCAGCGCGGTGCTGCCTGACATCCTGGCGGCGCTGAGTGACGCCCCACAAATCCTGCTGGCCGCACCAACCGGCGCGGGCAAATCGACCTGGCTGCCGCTGCAGTTGTTACAGCAGGCGGCGCTGCCGGGACGGATCATCATGCTGGAGCCACGTCGGCTGGCGGCGCGTAATGTGGCGCAGCGGCTGGCGGAGCAACTCGGCGAGCAGCCGGGTGGCACGGTGGGATTCCGGATGCGTGGCGAAAGCTGCGTCGGGCCACAGACCCGGCTGGAAGTGGTGACCGAAGGCATGCTCACGCGCATGCTTCAGCACGACCCGATGCTGGAAGGCGTGTCGCTGGTGATCCTCGATGAATTTCACGAGCGCAGCCTGCAGGCCGATCTGGCGCTGGCGCTGCTGCTTGATGTGCAGCAGGGGCTGCGCGACGACCTTAAAATCATGCTGATGTCCGCCACGCTGGACAATGCCCGGCTGGCGGCGCTGCTGCCGGATGCGCCACTGATCGTCTCAGAAGGGCGCAGCTATCCGGTTGAGCGACGTTACGCGTCACTGAATCAGAATGTGCGTTTTGAAGAGGCGGTCGCGCGTGAAGTCGCCCAGCTGCTGCGGGATGAGAGCGGTTCGCTGCTGCTGTTTCTGCCGGGTGTGGCGGAGATCGAACGGGTGAAGCGCGAGCTGGAATCACGCATCAGTGACGACGTTGATCTGACGCCGCTCTATGGCGCACTGCCGCTGGCGGCGCAGCGCCGGGCAATTCTGCCTGCCGCCGACGGCCGCCGCAAAGTGGTGCTTGCCACCAATATCGCCGAAACCAGCCTGACCATTGAGGGGATTCGGCTGGTGGTCGACAGTGCGCTGGAACGCTGCGCGCTGTTTGACGCCCGCAGCGGCGTGACGCGTCTGCAGACCCAGCGAATCAGCCAGGCATCGATGATCCAGCGAGCGGGTCGCGCCGGGCGACTGATGCCGGGGCTCTGCCTGCATCTGGTGCCGCAGGAGCAGGCATCACGAGCGGCGGCGCAGAGTGAACCGGAAATCGTTAACAGCGATCTCTCGTCGCTGTGGCTGGATCTGCTGCAGTGGGGCTGTACCCAGCCGCAACAGCTGCAGTGGCTGGATCTGCCGCCCGCCAGAAATCTGGATGCGGCGCAGCAGCAGCTGACCCGACTGGGAGCACTGGACAACAACGGCCTGCTCAACACGCTGGGACGGCGCATGGCGCAGCTGGGATGCGATCCCCGACTCGCCGCCATACTGTGTGCCGCAGGCGATGAGCCGGATGCGGTCGCCAGCGCCGCGCTGCTGGTGGCGATTCTGGAAGATCCTCCCCGCAGCGGCAGCGCCGACCTGCGTGATGCGCTGCATCGGCCGCAGGCGCAATGGCAGCGGCGGGCGCAGCAGTGGCAGCAGCGGCTTAAAATCCGTGGCGGGCGCATCGATGAAGATCGTTTCGCCGGATTGCTGGCGGTGGGCTTTGGCGATCGGCTGGCGCGGCGACGCGATCAGAGCGGTCGCTATCAGCTGGCCAACGGGCTGGGGGCCAGACTCGATGAGCAGGATGGCCTGACGCGTAATGAGTGGCTGATTGCGCCTGCTCTGTTGCAGGGCAGTGCCACACCGGATGCCCGGATGTTGCTGGCACTGCCGGTCGATATTGAAACGCTGTGCCAGCAGCAGCCCGCCCTGATTGAGCGCCGGACCGAAGTGGAATGGGACGAAGAGAAAGGCACGTTGCGTGCTTTCAGACGTGAGCAGATTGGCGCGCTGATACTGAAAACCCAGCCGATGGCGCGCCCGGAACCAGAGGTGCTGCACGCGGCCATGCTGCGCTGGATCGCCGAAAAAGGTCTGTCGGTACTGGGCTGGACGCCGGAGGCCGAACAGCTGCGTCTGCGCATCCAGTGTGCGGCCCGGTGGCTGCCGGAAGAGAGCTGGCCCGCGACCGACGATGAAACCCTGCTTGAGAGCCTGCCGCAGTGGCTGTTGCCGCAGATGTCAGCGGTACGCGATCTCCGCAGCCTGCAGGCGGTGAACCTGACCACGGCACTCTTACATTTACTCACATGGTCACAGCGTCAGCGGCTGGATACTGTGCTGCCAACTCATTACACTGTGCCCACCGGAAGCCGGCTGCCAATCCGCTACGATGCGGAGAAGCCGCCCGCGCTGGCGGTAAGGATTCAGGAGATGTTTGGCGAAGCGCAGAATCCCACCGTAGCGGAAGGACGTATTCCGCTGGTGCTGGAGCTGTTATCGCCCGCCCAGCGCCCGTTGCAGATCACCCGCGATCTGGCGGCGTTCTGGCGCGGTGCCTGGCCGGAGGTCAGGAAAGAGATGAAGGGACGTTATCCTAAACATCCCTGGCCCGAGGATCCGGCCACCGCCTTGCCAACAAGGCGAACCAAAAAAATGTCCCCGCAGGGTTGAGTCCGCTGGATCGAATTCAGAGGGTTCTGCCATGCGGCACGCGAGAAAGCAGTTAGAGTAGCGGCGCTGCCGTAAGCACTGCCTGGAGAAGAAAAGTAATGTCTGGGAACGATCGCGAACCAATAGGGCGCAAAGGTAAACCGTTGCCGCCGCGCAGCAGTGCGGGCCGGGGACGACGCAGGGATATCGAACAGGATATCGATCAGGACGATTTTAATGATGACGAGGAGGAAGCGCCGGTGCCACGTAAAGGTAAAGGTGGAAAACCGCCGCGCGGCAAACGCCGTTGGCTGGGATGGGTAATCAAACTGTTCCTGGTGTTTGTGGTGGTCATGGCCGCGTGGGGCATCTACCTCGACTCGGAAATTCGCAGCCGGATTGACGGTAAAGTGTGGCAACTGCCCGCCACCGTCTATGGCCGCATGGTCAGCCTGGAACCCGGCATGGCCTACAACAAAAGTGAAATGGTGGCGCTGCTGGAAGGTACTCAGTATCGCGAAGTCTCCCGTATTACCCGCCCTGGCGAGTTTTCGGTGAAGGGCAACACCATCGATCTGCTGCGTCGCCCGTTTGATTTCCCCGACAGTAAAGAGGGGCAGATCCACGCGCGCATGAGCTTCAGTAAAGATGAGCTGAGCGAGATTAAAAACCTTGAAACCGGTCGTGATTTTGGCTTTTTCCGCCTCGATCCTCGCCTGATCACCATGCTGCAGTCGCCGAACGGTGAACAGCGACTCTTCGTACCGCGCGCCGGTTTCCCGGATCTGCTGGTCGATACGCTGATCGCCACCGAAGATCGCCATTTCTATGAGCATGATGGCATCAGCCCTTACTCCATTGGCCGCGCCTTCCTGGCGAACATCACGGCCGGGAAAGCGGTGCAGGGCGGCAGTACGCTGACGCAGCAGCTGGTGAAGAACCTGTTCCTCACCAACGAGCGTTCGCTGTGGCGTAAAGCGCGTGAAGCCTACATGGCGGTGATCATGGATGCGCGCTACAGCAAAGATCGCATCCTGGAGCTCTACCTGAACGAGGTCTATCTCGGTCAGGCTGGCAGCGATCAGATCCGCGGTTTCCCGCTGGCCAGCCTCTACTACTTTGGCCGTCCGGTTGATGAGCTGAGTCTGGATCAGCAGGCGATGCTGGTCGGCATGGTGAAAGGCGCGTCGCTCTATAATCCGTGGCGTAACCCGAAACTGGCGCTGGAACGACGCAACCTCGTGCTGCGCCTGTTGCAGCAGCAGAAAGTGATCGACCAGGAGCTGTATGACATGCTGTCGGCCCGTCCGCTGGGCGTGCAGCCGAAAGGCGGCGTGATTACGCCGCAGCCGGCCTTTATGCAGATGGTGCGTAACGAGCTTCAGGCAAAACTGGGCGACAAGGTGAAAGATCTCTCAGGGGTGAAAATCTTCACCACGCTGGATCCGGTGTCGCAGGATGCGGCCGAAAAAGCGGTGATCGATGGCATTCCGACGCTGAAAAAACAGCGTGGTCTGAAAGATCTGGAAACCGCGATGGTGGTGGTTGACCGTTTCAGCGGCGAAGTCCGCGCTATGGTCGGCGGTGCCGATCCGCAGTATGCCGGTTACAACCGTGCGCTGCAGGCACGCCGCTCTATCGGCTCACTGGCGAAACCGGCGACTTACCTGACCGCGCTGAGTCAGCCAAACAGCTACCGGCTGAACAGCTGGATCGCCGATGAGCCGATTGCGCTGAAGCAGCCAAACGGCAGCATCTGGAAACCGATGAACGACGATCGTCGCTTCAGCGGCAAAGTGATGCTGGTGGATGCGCTGACCAACTCAATGAACGTGCCGACCGTAAACCTCGGCATGACGCTGGGGCTGGATGCGGTAGTGGATACCTGGAATAAGCTGGGCGTGCCGAAAGAGCAGCTGCATCCGGTGCCATCGATGCTGCTGGGTGCCTTAAACCTGACGCCGGTTGAAGTGGCTCAGGCGTTCCAGTCGATTGCCAGCGGCGGCAACCGCGCGTCGCTGTCAGCGGTGCGTTCGGTGATTGCGGAAGATGGCAGCGTGCTCTATCAGAGCTATCCGCAGGCGCAGCGTGTTGAGCCGGCGCAGGCCGCTTATCTGACGCTCTACACCATGCAACAGGTGGCTGACCACGGTACCGCCCGTGCGCTGGGCGCGCGTTTCCCGAATGCGCATCTGGCGGGCAAAACCGGTACCACCAACGATCTGGTGGACAGCTGGTTTGCCGGTATTGATGGCAAAGAAGTGGCGATCACCTGGGTGGGACGCGATAACAACCAGCCGACCAAACTCTATGGTGCCAGCGGCGCGATGCAGCTCTACCGTCGCTACCTGGACATTCAGGCCCCGATGCCGTTACAGCTGACGCCGCCGGAAGATGTGTCGCTGATGAATGTGGATTCTGCCGGTAACTTTGTCTGCGGCACGGGCAGCAGTACCTGGCGTTCTCTGCCGGTGTGGGCGCTGGATCCGAATGCGCTGTGTCAGCAACAGCAGCAGCAGGTTCAGCAGCAACAACAGCTCTTCGATCAGCAGCAGCAACAACAGCAGCAGCCGCAACAACCGGCCCAGCAGCAACAGCAGGAGCAGAAAGATAGCGACGGCGTAGCAGGGTGGATAAAAGATATGTTTGGCAAATAAATCAGTCAGACAGGTTAAAAAGGGCGCTTCGGCGCCCTTTTTTTGTTCCTGATCAATACGCGTCAATCGGCCTGCAAACGGCGTCACTACTGGGATTTCTTCTTGCAGTACCTGCTGAATTTCGCATATTATCTAAGCGTTATAATAATCATAATCGTTTCGATTCGCCTGCCTGAGCCTATTGTTAAGAGACACTTTTATGAATGCGCGAACGACTTTTTCTGACAACACCAAAAAAACATTTTCCCGACCGCTTCTGGGCATCATGATCTCACTGAGCCTGAGCTCCTCTCTTTACGCCGCGCAGACGGAGACGATGGTCGTCTCGGCTGATGGCGGCAGCGGCGTCGAGGCGGAAAGCGCCTGGGGACCAGCACCCACCGTGGCAGCGAAACGCAGCGCCACCGGGACCAAAACTGATACCCCCATTGAAAAAAATCCGCAGTCCATCTCCGTGGTCACCCGTGAAGAGATGGAGATGCGTAACGTAACCAGTGTGAAAGGGGCGTTTAACTACACGCCTGGCGTGCTGACCGGTAACCGGGGCAGCTCAGACGTGATTGATGCGTTGTCGATTCGCGGTTTCAGCGAAACCAACACCAATCAGTATCTGGATGGTCTGAAACTGCAGGGTGACAACTACTCTGAGTTTGCCATCGATCCTTACTTCCTGGAACGCGCTGAACTGCTGCGCGGCCCGGTTTCGGTGCTTTACGGTAAGAGCAATCCCGGCGGCGTGGTCTCGCTGGTGAGTAAGCGTCCGACCCAGGAAACCCTGCGCGAAGTGCAGTTCCAGATGGGTAACGACAACCTCTTCTCGACCGGCTTTGACTTTGGCGGCGCGCTGGACGACGACGGCGTCTACAGCTATCGCCTGACCGGCCAGGCGCGCAGTCAGGATGCGCAGCAGGCGATGAACAAAGAGAAGCGCTACACCATCGCACCGGCTTTCAGCTGGCGTCCCGACGATCGCACCCGCATTGACCTGCTGACCTATTTCCAGAACGAGCCAGAAACCGGTTATTACGGCTGGCTGCCGCGTCAGGGCACGGTGGTACCGATCACCCGCGCCGATGGCAGCCAGTACAAACTGCCAACCAACTTTGATGAAGGCGAGCAGAGCAACAAGATTTCACGCAACACCAAAATGGTCGGTTATAACGCCGAGCACAGCTTTAACGACACCTGGACGCTGCGCCAGAACCTGCGTTATGCCGACCTGCGCACCGATTACCGCAGCATTTATGGCAATGGTTTCCTGCCGGCGACTCAGGAAATCACGCGCGGTTCGGCGGTTTCAGAAGAGAAACTCAACCAACTGGCGGTCGATACCCAGGCGCAGGCGAAATTCGCCACCGGCCAGGTTGATCATACGCTGCTGCTGGGCGTGGACTTCCAGCGTACCCGCAATGATATCGACGCACAGTTTGGCACTGCCTCCAGCCTGAATGCGGTTAATCCGCAATATGGCGATAACAGCGTAACGCCATTTGCCGATTCCTATCAGCATCTCAACAAACAGCGTCAGACCGGCCTCTATGCTCAGGACCAGATGGAGTGGAACCGCTGGGTGCTGACGCTGGGTGGCCGCTACGACTATGCCATGAACTCGGTTTACGATCGGGTAGCGGATAGCGTTGATCGCCAGAACGATCAGGCCTTTACCTGGCGCGGCGGCCTGAACTATGTGTTTGATAATGGCATCGCGCCTTACTTCAGCTACAGCGAAGCCTTTATTCCGAATGCAGGTTCGACCTATGACGGTCAGGCATTTGATCCGTCACGCGCTAAGCAGTATGAAGCGGGCGTGAAATATGTACCGAAAGATCGTCCGGTGGTGCTCACCGCAGCGCTTTATCAGCTGACCAAAACCAAAAACCTGACTGCGGACCCTGATACGTTTAATCATCCGTTTGCCAGCGTGCAGAGCGGTGAAATCCGGTCACGGGGCGTAGAGCTGGAAGCTAAAGCGGCGCTGAATGCCAACGTTAACCTGACGGCGTCCTACACCTACACCGATGCGGAATATACCGAAGACACCCAGCTCAAAGGCAAAACGCCGGTACAGGTGCCGAAACACATGGCCTCACTGTGGAGCGACTACACCTTCCACGAAACCGCTTTGTCAGGCGTGACGATCGGCGCGGGTGTGCGTTATGTCGGTGAGAGCCAGGGGCTTTACAGCACTGGCACTGAGCAGAACCAGAACTTTAAAGTTGCCGGTTACACCACGGTGGATGCGGCGCTGAAATATGATCTGGGTCGTTTCGGTTTGCCGGGTTCGACAGTGGGCGTCAACGTCAACAATCTGTTTGACCGCGACTACGTCGCCAGCTGCTACCGTGAATACGCCTGCTACTGGGGTGCGGAACGCCAGATTGTCGGCACCGCGACCTTCAGATTCTGATTTAACCGGGCGCTTCGGCGCCCGTTCACAGGGATAACCATGCCGCATCCGCACGCAGAAGAGGCGACCTTTACGCTGAAAAACGCCAGTTTTGAAGTGCCGGGCCGGGCTCTCCTTCAGCCACTGTCGCTGACCTTTCCGCCGGGAAAAGTGACCGGGCTGATCGGTCACAACGGCTCGGGCAAATCAACACTGTTAAAAATGCTGGGTCGTCACCACGCGGCCAGCAGCGGAGAGGTGCTGTTGAATCAGCGGCCCGTCGGGCGCTGGAACAGCAAAGCCTTTGCCCGTCAGGTAGCCTATCTTCCGCAGCAGTTACCGGCAGCCGAAGGGATGACGGTGCGTGAACTGGTGGCGATTGGCCGCTATCCCTGGCACGGCGCGCTGGGGCGCTTTGGTCAGGAAGATCGCGACCGGGTAGAGGATGCGATTGCCCAGGTCGGACTTAACGCCTTTGCCGGACGGCTGGTAGATAGCCTCTCGGGCGGCGAGCGTCAGCGCGCCTGGCTGGCGATGATGGTGGCGCAGAACAGCCGCTGTCTGCTGCTGGATGAACCGACGTCGGCGCTGGATATTGCCCATCAGGTTGAGGTGCTGGCGCTGATAAAAGCGCTGAGCCAGCAGCGCGGCTTAACCGTGATTGCGGTGCTGCACGATATTAATATGGCAGCACGCTACTGCGATCATCTGGTGGCGCTGCGTCAGGGCGCGATGATTGCCGAAGGTGACGCAGAGGCGATTATGCAGCCTGAGGTGCTCGGTGCGATTTATGGCATTCCGATGGGCATTTTACCGCACCCGCAGGGCGGCGCGCCGGTCAGTTTTGTCTGTTAAGGAGAGGATGATGCCCGATCTTAATCGCCGCCGACTGATGCTGGCGCTGGCAGTCTCTCCGCTGTTTTGTGCGCTTCCCCTGCGTGCCGCCACGCCAAATCCGGGTCGGATTATTGCACTGGAGTGGTTACCCACCGAACTGCTGATAGCACTAGGCGTCACGCCCTGGGGCGTGGCCGATCTGCACAACTACAATATCTGGGTAGGGGAGCCGCCGCTTCCTCAGGGTGTGATCGATGTAGGTCTGCGCACCGAACCCAATCTTGAGCTGATGGCGCAAATGCAGCCGTCGCTGATCCTCTGCTCCAACGGCTACGGCCCGCCTAAAGAGAAACTGACGCGCATCGCGCCCATTATGGGCTTCGACCTCCACAGCGGCGACGGGAAACCTCTCACTGCCGCGCGCGCATCGCTGCGTCAGCTGGCGGCGCGCCTTGGATTAAGCGCGCGAGCGGAACAGCATCTGCGCGAGGTCGATGATCAGCTGGCGGCGGCGCGCCAGCGGCTGGCGCCCTATGCCGGACGCACTATCCTGCTGATGTCGCTGCTCGACAGTCGTCACGCCATTACCTTCGGCAAAAACAGTCTGTTTCTGGAAGTGATGACTCTGCTGGGCCTGAAAAATGGCTGGCAGGGCGAAACAAATTTCTGGGGCAGCGCGGTGATCGGCATTGAAAAGCTGGCGCAGGTCGGGGATGTGGATGTCATCTGCTTTGATCATGATAACGATGCGGAGATGCAGCAACTGATGCGCAGCCCGCTGTGGCAGTCGCTGCCGTTTGTACGCACCGGACGCTTTCAGCGCGTCCCGGCCGTCTGGTATTACGGTGCGACGCTCTCGGCGCTGCACTTTGTTCGCGTGCTGGAACGCGCGCTGGAGACGCACTGATGCGCCATGCTCTGTTTCCCGCAGGCCTCCTCAGCCTGCTGTTTCTGCTGGCGCTCAGCCTGACGCTGGTCAATCTGCATCAGGCGTTGCCACAGACTGAATGGTGGCAGGCACTCTGGTCACCGGTGGTCGATAGCCTGCCGCAGATGGTGTTTCACTACAGCCTGCTGCCGCGCACGGTACTGGCGCTGCTGGTGGGTGCCGGGCTGGGCTTAGCCGGTCTGCTGTTTCAGCAGATATTGCGTAATCCGCTGGCGGAGCCAACCACGCTGGGCGTCTCTTCCGGTGCACAGCTGGGCATTACCGTGGCAACACTGTGGCATCTGCCGGGCGGGGCGCTGACACAGCAGTTTGCCGCGCTCAGTGGCGCGCTGCTGGTGGGCGCGCTGGTGTTTGGTGTGGCCTGGGGCAAACGTCTGTCGCCGGTAACGCTGATTCTGGCCGGGCTGGTGCTGAGCCTCTACAGCGGCGCGGTGAATCAAATCTTCGCTATCTTCAATCACGATCAGCTGCAGAGCATGTTTCTGTGGAGCACCGGCGCGCTGAATCAGATGAGCTGGGAAAATGTGCAGCAACTCTGGCCGCGCCTGCTGCTGGCGTTTGTGCTGGCGCTGGCGCTGCTGCGTCCGCTGACGCTGATGGGGCTGGATGATGGCGTAGCGAAAAACCTTGGCCTTGCGCTTTCCGTGGCGCGTGTCGGTGGCCTCGGGCTGGCGATCCTGCTCAGCGCGCAGCTGGTCAACGTCGCCGGTATCATCGGCTTTATCGGGCTGTTTGCGCCGCTGCTGGCGAAGCTGCTGGGTGGACGACGGCTCATCACCCGGATGCTGCTGGCTCCGCTGACTGGCGCGCTGCTGCTGTGGCTGGCGGACAGTTGCGTGTTGTGGCTCAGCACCCACTGGCGCGATATCCCGACCGGCACCGCCACGGCGCTGCTCGGCGTCCCGATTCTGCTGTGGCTGCTGCCGCGACTGCGCACCGGTTCGGTGCCGCCCGCGCTGAATCAGGGTGATAAGGTGCCCGCCGAGCGACAGAACCTGCTGCGCTGGGCGCTGACCGGACTTGCCATCCTGGCGCTGCTGGGGTGGGGTGGTCTGGCGTTTGGCCGTGATGCGCAGGGCTGGGTCTGGTCTGCGGGTGAGATGCTGCAATCGCTGCTGCCATGGCGCGCACCGCGCGTGCTGGCCGCGCTGGTGACCGGCCTGATGCTGGGCGTGGCGGGGAGTCTGATTCAGCGGCTGACCGGCAATCCCATGGCCAGCCCGGAAGTGCTGGGCATCAGTTCGGGTGCCGCTTTTGGCGTGGTGATGATGATGTTCTTTGTGCCGGGCGATGCGCTGGCCTGGCTGCTGCCCGCCGGTGCGCTGGGCGCGGCGCTGACGTTGCTGGTGATCATGGCGGTAGCCAGTCGGGGCGGCTTTTCGCCGGAACGAATGCTGCTGGCGGGCATGGCGCTTAACAGCGCCTTTGTCACCCTGCTGATGCTACTGCTGGCGAGTGGCGATCCGCGTATGGGCGGGCTGCTGAGCTGGATCTCCGGCTCGACCTATAACATCAGCGGCACTCAGGCGATTCAGAGCGCAGTCTGCGCGCTGGTGCTGGTGTCGCTGGCACCGCTGGCCAGTCGCTGGCTGACGTTGCTGCCGCTGGGAAGCGCTACCGCACGCTCGGCCGGTATGGCGTTGACGCCTGCGCGGCTGAGTCTGCTGCTGCTGGCGGCCGCGCTGACCGCCAGCGCGACACTGACTATCGGTCCGCTGAGTTTTGTCGGACTAATGGCACCCCATATGGCGCGCATGCTGGGATTCCGGCGGGCGTTACCGCAACTGCTGCTGTCAGGATTACTGGGGGCGGGATTGATGGTGCTGGCTGACTGGTGCGGACGAATGCTGGCATTCCCGGATCAGATCCCAGCCGGGCTGATGGCGACCTTTTTAGGCGCGCCTTACTTTATCTGGCTGCTGCGGCGTTCAGGTTAAGAGGAAAAAGCAGGCTGGTTTCAGACGCCGGCCAGATCCAAAGTAGGGTGAATCTGACAACAACGAAGAAGCTCAATGCGCAGGAAATTGGGTCAGAGGAGGAAAGCGTCCCGCGGCAGGGACAAAAACGCCGGGAGCGTTTTTGAACAACGCGAAGCGTTGGCCCGGCAACGGGCGCACCTCATGGATGAGGTGCGTAATCGCGCGGGCCGAGCGAGTCAAGGATGACGGCTTTCGCGCCTTTCCGATCTGACCCTGTTTCCTGTGCGTGCACCCTCTCACAACAGAGCGGGGCAAGCCTCATCAATAACAAAAGACCGGCTGCTGCCGGTCTTTGCCTCTAACGCTGCCGCAATTACAGCTTCGCGAAACAACGACGCGCGGCGTCGACAGTGCGCTGAATATCCTCTTCGCTGTGCGCCAGCGACATAAAGCCCGCTTCATAGGCTGAAGGCGCAAAGTAAACGCCCTCTTCAAGCATCAGGTGGAAGAAGGTTTTAAAGCGCTCCACATCGCAGCGGGTCACATCGGCGTAACAGGTCACACTGTCAGCATCGGTGAAGAAGAGACCGAACATCCCGCCAACATGGTTAATCACCAGCGGGATATTTTGCTGTTGTGCTGCTTCGCGCAGACCCTCTGCCAGCTTGCGGGTCAGGGCATCAAGCTTCTCATGGGTGCCCGGCTGCGCGATCTGCGTCAGGCAGGCGAAACCCGCCGCCATGGCGATCGGGTTACCAGAGAGCGTTCCTGCCTGATAAACCGGACCGGTCGGGGCCAGCGCTGCCATCACTTCGCGACGGCCACCGAACGCACCGACGGGCATGCCGCCACCAATGATTTTCCCAAGGCAGGTCAAATCAGGGCGCACATTGTAATGAGCCTGCGCGCCACCCAGCGCGACACGGAAACCGGTCATCACTTCATCAATAATCAGCAGTGCGCCGAACTCATCACACAGTGAACGCAGACCCGGCAGGAACTCCGGCTGCGGTGGGATGCAGTTCATGTTGCCAGCCACCGGCTCAACGATGATGGCCGCAATCGACTCGGGATATTGCTCAAAAGCGCTGCGCACTGAGTCGAGATCGTTAAAGGTGCAGGTCAGAGTATGTTTAGCGAAATCGGCCGGTACGCCCGGCGAGTTCGGCTGACCCAGTGTTAACGCACCGGAGCCGGCTTTCACCAGCAGATGATCGGCGTGGCCGTGGTAGCAGCCTTCAAACTTGATGATTTTATCGCGGCCGGTAAAGCCACGCGCCAGACGGATAGCGCTCATGGTCGCTTCGGTGCCGGAGTTGACCATCCGCACCATCTCCATGCTCGGCACCAGCTCACACACCAGCTGTGCCATGGTCACTTCCATTTCGGTCGGTGCGCCAAAACTTAAGCCGCGCTGTGCCGCTTCAATCACGGCGTTACGAATCGCCGCGTTGTTATGACCCAGCACCATCGGACCCCATGAGCCGACATAGTCGATATAGGCTTTGCCGTCAGCGTCATAGAGATAGGCGCCATCAGCGTGTTCAATAAACAGCGGAACGCCGCCCACACCGGTAAATGCGCGTACTGGCGAGTTTACCCCACCCGGGATCAGGCGTTGTGCCTCGGCAAACAGTTGTTCGGACTTACTCATTTTCGGCTCCAGCGGTTCATAAAAATATTGCGCCATTCTACGGAAGAGGGGCAGCAGACGAAAGGTGGATTCGCCCCCTGTGCCCTTAACAGGAGTGAAAGCGGCACAGAGTGCGAAGGGCAGAGCTTGATTGCGCTGAGGTGCTGGCTGATAATAGTGTAATTAAGGTCGTTTTCTGACCTGGGCGTTTACCGGAGTAAAACATGAGTGATGAAGTAGTAGCACTGCCGTTGCAGTTTACCGACGCCGCAGCCACCAAGGTGAAGAACCTGATTGCCGACGAAGAGAACCCGGCGCTGAAACTTCGCGTCTATATCACCGGTGGCGGTTGCAGTGGTTTCCAGTACGGCTTCACCTTTGATGACCAGATGAATGATGGCGACATGACGATTGAAAAGCAGGGCGTCTCACTGGTGGTTGATCCGATGAGCCTGCAATATCTGGTGGGCGGTTCAGTGGATTACACGGAAGGTCTGGAAGGCTCACGCTTTATCGTGACCAACCCGAATGCCAAAACCACCTGTGGCTGTGGCTCTTCCTTCAGTATCTGATAATGCAGGCCGTCATACAGACGGCCTCGTTTACCATTCTATTGTGACCAGCCGGTTACTTTGCTTCACACTTCCCTGCGATTGAATCTGGCCGTTTGTTACGCGCGGCTGCGCGCTTGCCTGTCTGCCGCAGTTGATCTGCGGCGCGGGCTGGCCGTTAGCCGTGTTGATTTCACAGCGTGAATAGATGACAAGTCTGGCGCCAATAGAGCCATTTATCGATCCTGCAAAGGCAGAACCGGCGATCGACAGCCCTATGGCCAGCAGCAGTGCTCTGGTCATATAAGGTTCCTGGTGTTTTAAAAAAGCGCCGGAGCGCTAAAAGGACGGCGAGCATACGTGGCGCGTTCGTCTCTGGTATTGATCAACGGCAAAAATCGCAGTGACTTTAATCAATTCGCTGATTTATTCATCGGGATGCAGGGCCGCACAGAGTTGCTGCGCGGCCAGCAGCAGTCGCGGGCCTGGCCGGCTAAGCCAGTCCTCGTTGATGGCAATCACCGGTACATCCAGCTGCGGTCGCCAGAACACCCGGATGTTTTCCGCCTGCTGCGCACTGCCACCCGTCACAACGGCCTGAGGATGGCGCATCAGCACCTGCTCACGGCTGACCTGCGGCCAGCTGACGCGGCTGTCAGCAAAGATGTTCCTGCCGCCACATAACGTAATAATTTCATTCTGCAGCGTGGCTCTGGCGGCGGTAAACAGGGGCTGCTGACCAAATTGCAAAAAAAGCGGAACCGCAGTCAGATGAGCATAGCGCTGACGCAGCGCGGCTTCCTGCTGACGTAACTGGCGGGCAGCGCGAGTTGCCTGCTCCGGTCTGGGACTCCAGTGGCCCAGATCGGCCAGCGCCGTGAACATCTCATCCAGCGTCAGCGGATCAATCCATTTAACCGGCACGCCGAGCTGCTGTAGCTGGTTAATCTGCCGCTGCGGATTACCGCCTCGCCAGGCTAATACCAGATTCGGCTTAAGCTGCAGAATACGTTCAGCCTTGATGCCCTGCCAGTTTGCGACCTGCTCAATCTGTTTCGCCTGCGGCGGATAGTCGGACCAGGCGCTGACCGCAATCGGGGTAATCCCGGCAGCAAAGGCGAGTTCGGTAAGATGGGGGGAGAGGGTAATCACGCGTGGCGGTGAAGCCAGCAGGCTGCCGCTTAACAGCAGCAGCCAGCAGAGGAGTAGCGTTTTAGCCACGCGCCAGATGCGCCAGCAGGTTCTCCACCATCAGCGAAGATTGCTTCGCCGCAACGCTTAAGAACTCATCAAAGCTGAGGTGAGATTGCTTATCGGCCACGTCGGAAATGGCGCGGACTACTACAAAAGGCACCTGGAATTGATGACAGACATGGCCGATAGCGGTGGCTTCCATCTCAACGGCAATCGCCTGCGGGAACAGATTACGAATGCGCGCCAGCGGTTCGGCACCATTGATAAAGGCATCACCGCTGACTACCAGACCGCGTACGGCTTTCAGATCCAGCTGCTGAATACAGGCTTCTGCAGCGGCGATAAGCTTGCTGTCTGCCACAAACGCGGCCGGACAACCCGCCATCTGACCCGGCTCATAACCAAAAGCGGTGACGTCAGCATCGTGATAACGCACTTCTTCTGACACCACGATATCGCCGACGCTGAGCGACGGCGCTAAACCGCCAGCCGAACCGGTGTTGATCACCACATCCGGCTTGCAGAGCTGCAGCAGCAGCGTGGTACCCAGCGCGGCAGAGGTTTTACCAATGCCCGATTTCAGCAGAGCCACCTCAACGCCCTGCAGGGTGCCGGTATAAATTTCACAACCCGCCAGCGACAGCGTTTGACGGTTTTCAATTTTGTCGCGCAGCAGTGTGACTTCCTGCTCCATCGCGCCAATAATGCCTGCTTTCATAGTGAGTCCCGCTAATGTAAAGAATCAAAATTTAGGGCATAGTCTACCATGGCATTCAGGGGATTAATTCACGAAAAAATAAGGGGTAATCCATGTCAGCGATCAATTTCAGGAAGAAGATCAGCTTCTCGCGCCCTTATAACAGCCGCAAGGAACCGGAAGGCGAATATTACATTACGCGCCATTTTGAGAGCGATCGCGGACGGATTATAAACTCCGCCGCTATCCGGCGTTTGCAGCAAAAAACGCAGGTGTTTCCGCTGGAGCGTAACGCTGCCGTTCGTTCCCGCCTGACGCATTCGCTGGAGGTGCAGCAGACCGGGCGTTACATCACCAAAGAGATCCTGCAAACCCTGAAGATGCAGGGCGGGCTGGCGCAGTATGGTCTTGATGAGCTGGAAGGCGCGTTTGAAAGTCTGATTGAGATGGCCTGTCTGATGCATGATGTCGGTAATCCACCTTTTGGCCATTTTGGCGAGGCGGCGATTAACGACTGGTTTGAAGAGAACCTCTCAGCCGAGCTGGTGGATCCGCTGGTGGCCGGCGTGGAAGGAGAAGCACAGCGTAAAGCCTTTGATCAACTCAATGCCATGATCCGCCAGGATCTCTGTCACTTTGAAGGCAATGCGCAGGCGATCCGGATGGTGCATACGCTGCTGCAACTGAATCTCAGTTATTCTCAGGTCGCCTGCATCCTGAAATATACCGCGCCTGCCTGGTGGCAGGGGGAAAAGCCCGCCGAATTTAGCGTACTCATGAAGAAGCCTGGGTTTTATCTCTCTGAGCAGGATTATATTGCCGACCTGCGTGCTGCCACCAATATGGAAGAACACCACCGTTTTCCGCTGACTTATATAATGGAAGCTGCGGATGATATCTCCTATTGTATTGCCGATTTGGACGACGCTGTAGAAAAAGATATCTTTAATGTTGAAAGTTTGTATGAGTTTCTCAATAAAGCCTGGGGGCCGGTTAAAAATAATGACGCTTTCAGCCGGACTATTGGCGAAGCCTGGCGTGAAGCCTGCAGTAAAAAACGCCGAAGCCGCAGCGATCAATTTTTTATGTCACTCCGCGTAAATGTTCAGAGCGTGCTGGTAAGCTATGCGGTGAAACGTTTTGTTGATAATCTTCCTGCTATATTCGATGGAAGTTTTAACCATGCGCTACTGGAAGATGAGGGTGAAGAGGGCCGCTTACTGCAATTGTTTAAAACCGTTGCGCGCCAGCAGGTCTTTAATCATTCTGAAGTAGAGCAGCTGGAGTTGCAGGGTTACCGGGTGATTAAAGGGCTGCTGGAGATCTATCAGCCGCTGATGCGCCTTAATTACGAAGCCTTTACCACGCTGATAAATGAAGATTTCCTGCGTCAGCATCCGATCGAAACCCGGCTTTTTCATAAGCTCTCGGGTAAACACCGTAAAGCCTATTTGCATAAGATGCGTAATCTGGTTGTCGAACATAAATATCAGCGTCTGTTGTGGGAACGTTATTATCGCTTCCGGCTCATTCAGGATTATATCAGTGGTATGACCGATCTCTATGCCTGGGATGAGTACCGACGACTGATGGCGGTAGAATAAGCCGCCAATTGTAAAGAGCGCGAATAAATTTTTACTTTTGCCTTAAACTTTTAAAGGAACTTCGCGCTAAAACATTTATCTCACCTTTCGACCACAGCAATGGTCTGAACAGTAATCTTATTGAGAAACGAAAAATGAAAAAAAAGACCTTAATGTTAAGTGCGCTGGCGTTGAGCCTGAGCATGGCGCTCGCCCCTGTTACTGTTTCTGCTGCGCAAACGGCCTCTTCCGATAGCCTGCAACAGCCAAGTCTGGCACCGATGCTGGAGAAGGTGATGCCGTCTGTGGTCAGTATCAGCGTCGAGGGGACCACCACGGTGAAAACCCCGCGTATGCCGCAGCAATTTCAGCAATTCTTTGGCGACAATTCGCCATTCTGCCAGGATGGTTCCCCGTTCCAGGGTTCACCGATGTGCCAGAACGGCGACGGTGCAGGCGGTAACGGCGGCGCGCCAGTGCCTGATACACAGCAGGAAAAATTCCGTGCTCTGGGATCGGGTGTCATCATTAACGCTGACAAAGGCTATGTGGTAACTAATAACCACGTCGTGAATAATGCCACCAAAATTCAGGTACAGCTCAGCGACGGTCGTCGCTATGACGCCAAAGTCATCGGTAAAGATCCCAGCTCTGACATTGCCCTGATTCAGCTGCAGGAAGCCAAAAATCTTACCGCAGTCAAAATCGCTGACTCTGACAACCTGCGCGTCGGCGATTATACCGTGGCGATCGGCAACCCTTATGGTCTGGGTGAAACGGTCACCTCAGGTATCGTCTCCGCGCTGGGACGCAGTGGCCTGAACGTGGAAAACTACGAAAACTTTATCCAGACAGATGCGGCCATTAACCGGGGCAACTCCGGTGGTGCGCTGGTTAACCTCAACGGTGAACTGATTGGGATTAACACCGCCATTCTGGCGCCCGATGGCGGCAACATCGGTATCGGCTTTGCTATCCCCAGCAACATGGTGAAAAACCTGACGGCACAGATGGTCGAGTTTGGTCAGGTGAAACGCGGCGAGCTGGGCGTGCAGGGGACTGAGCTGAACTCTGAGCTGGCAAAAGCGATGAAGGTCGACGCACAACGTGGTGCCTTTGTCAGCCAGGTGCTGCCAGACTCAGCGGCCGCCAAAGCCGGTATTAAGGCGGGCGACGTCATTGTGTCGATGAACGGTAAACCGCTGAGCAGCTTTGCTTCGCTGCGTGCGGAAGTGGGCTCACTGCCGGTTGGCACCACCCTGAAACTGGGGCTGCTGCGTGACGGCAAACCGGTCGATGTCTCTGTTAAGTTGCAGCAGAGCAGCCAGTCAAAAGTGCAGTCCGCGACCATCTACACTGGCATTGAAGGCGCCGATCTCAGCAATATCGAAGCGGGTACCAAAGGTGTCCGGGTTGATAACGTGAAACCGGGCAGTGCTGCGGCGCGTATCGGCCTGAAAAAGGGCGATGTGATCCAGGGCGTTAACCAGCAGGTAGTGACCAACCTGGGTGAGCTGCGCAAAGTTCTCGACAGCAAGCCGTCCGTTCTGGCGCTGAATGTGAAACGCGGCGACAGTAGTATCTATCTGCTGATGCAGTAAGCGAACAGCAACGGATGAAGAGGCGGACTGCGGTCCGCCTTTTTTATGTCCACTCTCTGCCTCCTCAGAGTGTGATGCTCACCGCAAATTCGGCAAATGACGGCCTGGCTCTGTGCAATTGCACAATGTTCTGCGTGCTGTGCATGCGTATTCTGTTTCTCCCCCTCTTTTTCAGGAGTAATGGATGGCTACCTATCACCTTGATGCCCGGCTGGCACAGGATATCGTGGCGCGCACCATGAAAATTATTGACAGCAATGTCAACGTGATGGATGCGCGGGGCCGGATTATCGGCAGCGGTGACCGGGAACGTATTGGGGAGTTGCACGAAGGTGCATTGCTGGTGCTCTCTCAGGGGCGCGTTGTCGACATCGATGAGGCCGTGGCTAAACATCTCCATGGCGTGCGGCCTGGCATTAACCTGCCGCTGCGCATTGATGGTGACATCGTCGGGGTGATCGGCCTGACCGGCGAGCCGCTGGCGCTGCGGCATTATGGCGAGCTGGTCTGCATGACCGCGGAGATGATGCTGGAGCAAGCCCGGCTGCTGCATATGCTGGCGCAGGACAGCCGTCTGCGTGAAGAGCTGGTGCTGAACCTGATCCGCAGCGATACCCTGTCGCCACAGCTGACCGAATGGGCGCAGCGGCTCGGGATCGATCTCAATCAGCCGCGTGTGGTCGCCGTGGTGGAAGTGGATAGTGGTCAGCTCGGTGTCGACAGCGCGATGTCAGAGCTACAGCAGCTGCAAACGCTGCTGACCACGCCGGAGCGGGACAATCTGATCGCGATTGTGTCACTGACCGAAATGGTGGTGCTGAAACCGGCCCTTAATGGGCATGGGCGTCACGATCAGGAAGATCATCGCCGCCGCGTAGAGCAGTTACTACAGCGGATGAAAGAGAGCGGTCATCTTCGGATGCGTATCGCGCTGGGCAACTTCTTTACCGGACCCGGCAGCATCGCACGCTCTTACCGGACGGCGCGCACCACGATGATGGTGGGCAAGCAACGTATGCCCGAGGTGCGCAGCTATTTTTATCAGGATCTGGTGCTGCCCGTGCTGCTCGACAGCCTGCGGGGTGGCTGGCAGGCCAATGAGCTCGCCCGGCCACTGGCGAAGCTCAAGAGCATGGATAACAACGGCTTGCTGCGCCGTACGCTGATCGCCTGGTTCACCCACAACGTCCAGCCGAGCGCCACCGCGCGTGCGCTGTTCATTCATCGTAATACGCTGGAATACCGGCTGAACCGGATTTCTGAACTGACCGGACTGAATCTTGGCCATTTTGATGACAGGCTGTTGCTCTATGTCGCTTTGCAACTGGATGAGCAGGGCTGAAGTGCAGATTTGCGGCATAAAAAAGGCCAGCAATGCTGGCCTCTCTGGTCGGGCAGGAAATTAACGACCGTTACGGGTTAATTTTTCCAGATCCGATTCAATTTCAGTGATCTTGTGAGAAACCACGCTTTCCAGGTGACGCAGGTCATCCAGAATTTTGCGTTTCAGATCCACTTCAACCTGATCGCGCTGGCAAATCTGGTCCAGTTCATCGATGACATAACGCAGATTCGGGCTGATTTCCTGAACTTCTTTGTAGCCCTGGGTCGCGTGATCGGCAACAACCGTTTTGCGCTGGCGCGGATATTTGAATTTGACGCTCTTCGCGAAAAACTCACCTTTATCTTTGCGGAAGTAGATTTTCAGAATGTCGTTATTGGCTTCCTGACGCAGGCTATAGCGGTCAATGTCGTCCGGGTTACTGATACCTAAGCTTTTCAGATTGTCATACATAGCGTTGTTTCCATCGAAAGTGAGAAGCGCGCAGACTTGTTCATGACGTCCGTCAACTGTAGACATAAATAAGCGGGATGAACATTGCGCGACAGGATTTAACTGGCGCGGATTATGACCTGGATAAAAACTAAACGCACCAGTTAATTCGCGACGCGAAGCATGTTATTTGGGAATCACTGTAAAGAAAAGATGACGGGCTGGAAACCAGCCCGTCGCTTAAATCATTCGATGGTGCGCAGCAGCTCGTTAATACCTGTTTTGCCAAGCGTTTTCGCATCCACTTTCTTCACGATCACGGCACAGTAGAGGCTGTAGCTGCCATCTTTAGAGGGCAGGTTACCTGAGACCACCACGGATCCCGCAGGAACACGGCCGTAATGCACTTCGCCGGTCTCGCGGTCATAGATTTTGGTGCTCTGACCGATGTAAACGCCCATTGAGATCACGGAACCTTCTTCAACAATCACGCCTTCAACGATTTCAGAGCGCGCGCCAATGAAGCAGTTATCTTCGATGATTGTCGGGTTCGCCTGCAGCGGCTCCAGCACGCCACCGATACCCACGCCGCCAGAAAGGTGAACGTTTTTACCAATCTGCGCACAGGAGCCAACGGTCGCCCAGGTGTCCACCATGGTGCCTTCATCCACAAAGGCGCCAATGTTGACGTAAGAAGGCATCAGCACCGTGTTGCGGGCGATATAGGCACCCTGACGCACAGCCGCAGGCGGCACGACGCGGAAACCGGCTTCTTTGAAACGTGCTTCATCCCAGCCAGCAAACTTCATCGGCACTTTGTCGTAAAAGCGGGTTTCTGCACCTTCCATCACCTGATTGTCATTGATGCGGAAAGAGAGCAGTACGGCTTTCTTCAGCCACTGATGCGTTACCCACTCGCCGTCGATCTTCTCAGAAACGCGCAGTGCACCGCTGTCCAGCAGGGCGATCACCTGGTTGATGGCATCACGGGTTTCGCTGTCGACGCTGGCGGGTGTGATGTCAGCGCGACGTTCGAAGGCGGATTCAATAACGCTCTGTAACTGTTGCATATTTTTTTCCTGATCTGTCATGTGCGATGCCGGGCAATACCCCGACACAAGTAAAGAGATTAATGTTTACAAATCGAGTCTGGTCACACTTTATCGTTTGGATTAAGGGCCTCTGTCAACCGTTGTCGCAACGCTTTTCGCATTTCTTCGTCCAGCGCCTGACGTTCACTGTTGGCCAGAATAAACAAATCTTCGACCCGCTCGCCGATAGTGCTGATGCGTGCGCCATGCAGTGAAACCCCGAGATCGGCAAAGACTTCACCGACCCGCGCCAGCAGGCCTGGCTGATCCAGCGCCACCAGTTCCAGATAGCTGCGACGATCGGTATGCGTCGGCAGGAAATTGACCTCGGTATCGACGCTGAAATGCCTGAGTTTGGCCGACGGACGGCGGGTACGCGGCGGCGCCCACTCTGACTGGGTTATCGCCTGCTCCAGCGCCTGAATGATCATCGGATGGCGATCCGGAGAGAGCGGGCTGCCATCCGGCTCCAGCACAATAAAGGTATCCATCGCCATGCCGTCGCGGCTGGTAAAGATTTGCGCATCGTGCACGCTGAGATTACGGCGATCGAGTTCACCCGCTACGGCGGCAAACAGGTGTGGGCGATCGGGACTCCAGATAAAGATTTCGGTCCCGCCGCGCGTGGCCTGCGGACTGACCAGCACCAGCGGTTTTTTCAGGTCGTGAACCAGCAGGTGGCGGGCATGCCAGGCGATCTGATTCGGCGTATGGCGCAGGAAGTAGTCAGCGCGGCAGCGATTCCAGATCTGGTGCAGACGCTCTTCATCGATGTTGTCCATCCGCAGCAGCGCCAGCGCCTGCAGGCGATGATGACGCACCCGCTCACGCAGATCCGGACTGTTTTCCATGCCGCGTCGCAACTGCTTCTCGGTGGCGAAAAAGAGCTCACGTAACAGGCTCTGCTTCCAGCTGTTCCACAGACTTTCATTGGTGGCGCAGATATCGGCTACGGTCAGGCAAACCAGATAGCGCAGCCGGTTCTCATTCTGCATCACCTCGGCGAACTGCTGTATCACCGTCGGGTCCTGAATATCGCGCCGCTGTGCTGTCACCGACATCAGCAGATGATGACGCACCAGCCAGGCCACCAGCTGGGTTTCACGTGAGTTGAGGCCGTGCATTTCAGCAAAGTCGAGCGCATCCTGCGCGCCGAGAATAGAGTGATCGCCGCCGCGCCCTTTGGCGATGTCATGCAGCAGCGCGGCCATCAGCAACAGCTCCTGCTGCGGCAGGCGCGGCCATAACTCGACGCACAGTGGATGCTGCGGACGAGTGCTTTCATTGGCAAAACTTTCCAGCTTCTGCAACACCCGAATGGTGTGCTCATCTACGGTGTAGGCGTGAAACAGATCGAACTGCATCTGTCCGACGATATGGCCCCACAGCGGCGTATAAGCCCACAGCACGCTGTAGCGATGCATCGGCACCAGCGCCCGGCTGACCGCGCCGGGATGGCGCAGAATCGACATAAAGGTGCGGCGCGCTTCCGGGATCTGACACAGCGGCTGTTTAAGATGACGACGCGCATGGCGCAGGTGACGCAGAGTGGTGGAGTAGATCCCTTTGATGCTGTCGTTACGCACCATGACGTAGAACATGCGCAGAATCGCCTGCGGCTCTCGCCGGAACAGCGTTTCGTCGCGCAGGTCGATCAAATCGCCACGCAGCTGAAAATCGTCATCGATAGGCCTGGGCTTTTCGCTGGTGGAGAGCGCCAGAATCGCCTCATCAAACAGCTGCAGCAGCATCTGATTCAGTTCGCCGATACGCCGCGTGACCCGATAGAAATCTTTCATCATCCGCTCGACCGGCTCATTGCCCTCGCCCTGATAATTCAGGCGTTGTGCCACGCTGAGCTGGCGATCAAACAGCAGGCGATTATCGTAGCGGGGCAGGGAGAGGTGCAGGGCAAAGCGGATGCGCCAGAGAAATGCCTGACATTCGTTGAGTTCGCTGCGCTCCGCGTCGGTGAGGAAACCAAAGCCGACCATCTCATCCAGCGTGGTGGCGCCAAAATGGCGTCGGGCGACCCACTGCAGCGTATGAATGTCCCGCAGGCCACCGGGGCTGCTTTTAATGTCCGGTTCAAGGTTATAGCTGGTGCCGTGGTAACGCTTGTGGCGCTCCTGCTGCTCTTCAATTTTGGCGGCGAAAAAGCAGGATGAGGGCCAGAAACCGTCGCTGAAGATGTTTTTCTGTAATTCCAGAAACAGCGCCACATCGCCGGTCAGCATGCGTGACTCAATCAGATTAGTGGCAACGGTCAGGTCAGATAACCCCTCCAGCAGGCACTCTTCCAGCGTGCGCACGCTGTGGCCCACTTCCAGCTTAAGGTCCCACATCAGCGTTAACAGGTCGCTGGTGCGCTGCGCAGCCTGTTCATCCAGCGGCTGGCGGCTCAGGATCAGGACATCAATATCAGAGAGCGGATGCAGTTCGGCACGGCCATAGCCGCCAACGGCGACCAGTGCGATAGCCGGCATCTCATCAAAGCCAAAGAAGCGCCACAGGCGACGCAGCAGCCGATCGATAAACAGCGTGCGGGCATCAATCAGCGGCTCAACGGGTTCACCGGCATCAAACGCGGCGGCCAGATGTTGCTGAAATTGCTCCAGCCGCGGCTTCAGAATGTCACGTGTCAGCTGGTCGTCACCCCATTCGCCTGGCGAATCGACCAGACCGTTTTTCACATCTTCTGACAGACTCACGCTCATGCAGCTCTTCTCTTTTTTAGCCAAAAAAAAGCCGGCTCAGCGCCGGCTTGATCTGTAATGGGGGAATTACCCTTCGGCGACAAGCATAGCGGGCAGCGTGTCGTCTTTGCGCAGGGTTAAAATCTCACAGCCGTTCTCCGTCACCACAATAGTATGCTCATACTGCGCGGACAAGCTGCGATCTTTGGTTTTTACCGTCCAGCCATCTTTCATGGTGCGGATGCGGTAATCCCCGGCATTGACCATCGGTTCTACCGTAAAGGTCATGCCCGCCTGGAGTACCACGCCGCCATCATCGGCATCGTAATGCAGCACCTGAGGCTCTTCATGGAAACCCTTGCCGATACCGTGGCCGCAATATTCGCGCACCACAGAGAAATCGTTGGCTTCAACATATTTCTGGATGGCGCGGCCCAGTTCGCGCAGGCGGATGCCGGGCTTGATCAGACGCAGTGAGAGATAGAGGCTCTCCTGCGTGACACGGCACAGGCGTTCGCCCTGAATGGTCGGCTTGCCGACGATAAACATCTTTGAGGTATCGCCGTGGTATTCATCTTTAATTACGGTGACATCGATATTCACTACATCGCCATCTTTTAACGGACGATCATCGCTGGGGATCCCGTGGCACACCACTTCATTCACCGAGATGCAGACCGACTTCGGAAAGCCGTGATAGCCGAGGCAGGCGGAGACAGCCTGTTGCTTTTGAGTAATGTGATCGTGGCAGATGCGGTCCAGTTCACCGGTGGTCACACCCGGTTTTACGTAAGGCTCGATCATCTCCAGCACTTCGGCGGCCAGTCGGCCCGCGACGCGCATTTTTTCGATTTCTTCAGGGGTTTTAATTGAAATTGCCATTAAATTAATCCGCAGTTGTCGAAATTTTCGACAATAATAAGTTCTGTGCTGTCATGTTAGCAGCCAGCAAATGGGCTGCCAAATAGAGAACGCGCTGACCTCCGTCAGCGATCATTTATTGGCGTCCCTGGGCTGGTTGTGGTATAAAGCGCGCCGACGATTCTCTGTATGGCCGTTTCGGTCAGCAGGAAACGCATAACTCTCATTATGTGTAATAAAACACACATGTATCGACACATACGCCGGGGTGCCTTGAAAGAGGTCGGTCGTATGGGATACATGGAGGCCCAACCCCAATCAAACTTTAGAGGTTTTATCATGGCAACTGTTTCCATGCGCGACATGCTCCAGGCTGGTGTTCACTTCGGTCACCAGACCCGTTACTGGAACCCAAAAATGAAGCCATTCATCTTTGGTGCTCGTAACAAGGTTCACATCATCAACCTGGAAAAAACTGTACCTATGTTCAACGAAGCTCTGGCTGAACTGAACAAGATCTCTTCCCGTAAAGGTAAGATCCTGATCGTAGGTACTAAGCGTGCTGCTGCTCAGGCGGTAAAAGAGTCTGCACTGAGCTGCGACCAGTTCTTCGTAAACCACCGCTGGTTGGGTGGCATGCTGACTAACTGGAAAACCGTGCGTCAGTCAATCAAGCGTCTGAAAGATCTGGAGATTCAGTCTCAGGATGGTACTTTCGACAAACTGACCAAAAAAGAAGCGCTGATGCGTGCGCGTGAGCTGGCCAAGCTGGAAAACAGCCTGGGCGGTATCAAAGATATGGGCGGTCTGCCAGACGCGCTGTTTGTTGTCGATGCTGACCACGAACACATCGCAATCAAAGAAGCAAACAACCTGGGTATCCCGGTATTTGCTATCGTTGATACCAACTCAGATCCAGATGGCGTTGATTTCGTTATCCCAGGTAACGACGATGCAATCCGTGCTGTAAACCTGTACCTGACTGCCGTTGCGACCACCGTTCGCGAAGGCCGCTCTCAGGACCTGGCTGAGCAAGCTGAAGAAGCGTCTTTAGAAAACGCTTAATAAGGTTTGCTCTGCATAAGAGCCCTTAGCATTCAGATGTGATCTGTAAGGGGCCTATACTGGCCCCTTTATTTTATCTAAGTCTGTCACGCCCCCAACCGGACGGCGGGACAGAGTAAATTTTCCGCAAATAAGTGTCTGCTGGTGCAAACGTACACAGGCACGAACCGAGGATTCTGGAATGGCTGACATTACCGCTGCATTGGTAAAAGAACTGCGTGAGCGTACTGGCGCTGGCATGATGGATTGCAAAAAAGCGCTGACTGAAGCGAACGGCGACATTGAGCTGGCGATTGAGAACATGCGTAAGTCTGGCGCAATCAAAGCAGCGAAAAAAGCAGGCAACGTTGCTGCTGATGGCGTAATCAAAACCAAGATCGTTGGCGACTACGGCGTGATTCTGGAAGTAAACTGCCAGACTGACTTCGTTGCAAAAGATGGCGGTTTCCAGGCGTTCGCAGACAAAGTTCTGGATGTGGCTGCAGCTGATCGCGTTACCGACGTTGAAGTTCTGAAAGCGCAGTTCGAAGAAGAGCGCGTTGCACTGGTTGCTAAAATCGGTGAGAACATCAACATCCGTCGCGTTGCTATCCTGGAAGGCGCAGAGCTGGGCAGCTACCTGCACGGCGCACGTATCGGCGTTCTGGTTTCAACCAAAGGCGCTAACGAAGATCTGATCAAACAGATCGCGATGCACGTTGCGGCAAGCAAGCCTGAATTCGTTAAGCCAGAAGACGTTTCTGCTGACGTGGTTGATAAAGAGTACCAGGTTCAGCTGGACATCGCGATGCAGTCTGGCAAGCCAAAAGAGATCGCAGAGAAGATGGTTGAAGGCCGTATGAAGAAATTCACCGGCGAAGTCTCTCTGACTGGTCAGGCTTTCGTTATCGACCCAAGCAAAACCGTTGGCCAGGCTCTGAAAGAGCAGGGCGCTGACGTTATCAACTTCATCCGCTTCGAAGTTGGTGAAGGCATCGAGAAAGTTGAGTCTGACTTCGCTGCAGAAGTTGCAGCAATGTCCAAACAGTCTTAATGCTCTGAAAGAACCGCCAGATGGCGGTTCTTTTTTGTCTGTGAATCGCAACAGATACGTTTTCAGTTTCATCCCAATAGCAATTTCATTGCGGTAAGCGGATGATCGATCAGAATTTACTTCTCCTTTACACCCAATCTTCCAGGAAGAACTGACCATGGCGACCAACGCAAAACCTGTTTATCAACGTATCCTGCTTAAACTCAGCGGCGAAGCCCTGCAAGGCGCTGAAGGTTTTGGTATCGACGCGAGTGTGCTTGACCGCATGGCACAAGAGGTAAAAGAGCTGGTTGAACTGGGCATCCAGGTTGGCGTGGTGATTGGCGGAGGGAACCTGTTCCGTGGAGCGAGCCTGCAGCAGGCCGGCATGAACCGCGTTGTGGGTGACCACATGGGTATGCTGGCAACCGTGATGAACGGCCTGGCGATGCGTGATGCACTGCACCGCGCCTATGTGAATGCACGCCTGATGTCAGCGATTCCACTGAATGGCGTCTGTGACAACTACAGCTGGGCAGAAGCAATCAGCCTGCTGCGTAACAACCGCGTGGTGATCTTCTCCGCCGGTACCGGTAACCCGTTCTTCACCACTGACTCTGCAGCGTGTCTGCGCGGCATTGAGATTGAAGCGGACGTCGTGCTGAAAGCGACCAAAGTGGACGGCGTCTACTCTGCGGATCCGGTGAAAAGCCCGGACGCAACGCTGTATGAGCAACTGACCTATGCTGAAGTGCTGGATCAGGAGCTGAAAGTGATGGATCTTGCGGCCTTTACCCTGGCGCGTGACCACAAATTACCTATCCGTGTTTTCAACATGAATAAGCCTGGCGCACTGCGTCGCGTAGTGATGGGTGAAAAAGAAGGCACCCTGATTACGCATTAATACCCGAGGCGAGATAAAATAAGGTATATTCTGTCAGCGCGATGATAATGCATCGCGCACCAGTCAGGATTATCGATGATTATCGATCCCGCTTCCGGTTACGCCGGAACTGGCCAGGTCAAACCGAATCCAAGGGTTTCAACGTGATTAACGACATCAAAAAAGATGCTGACACGCGCATGGAAAAATGCGTTGAAGCATTCAAAACCACCATCAGCAAAGTGCGCACCGGTCGTGCTTCACCTTCGCTGCTCGACGGCATCGTCGTCGAATATTACGGCACGCCGACGCCACTGCGTCAGCTGGCTTCTGTCACTGTGGAAGATTCACGCACGCTGAAAATCAACGTGTTTGATCGTTCACTGAGTCCGGCAGTCGAAAAAGCGATCATGAAGTCCGATCTCGGTCTGAACCCAAGTTCAGCCGGTACCGACATCCGTGTTCCGCTGCCTGCGCTGACAGAAGAGCGTCGTAAAGATCTGATTAAAATCGTGCGCGGCGAAGCCGAGCAGGGCCGTGTGTCGGTACGTAACGTCCGTCGCGATGCCAACGATAAAATCAAAGCGCTGCTGAAAGATAAAGAGATCAGCGAAGACGACGAACGTCGTGCGCAGGATGAAGTGCAAAAAATGACCGATGCGTACATCAAGAAAGTTGATGCTGCACTGTCAGAAAAAGAGACGGAGCTGATGGATTTCTAATCCCATCACTGCCGGACAAAACGCCGTACAGAGAGGTATTCGTATGAATGCGACATCTGGCGGCGTTTTACATTGTGCCTGTGGGCACGCTGACTTCACACGGATAGCTTCATGAAGCGATTAACTCTGCTGGGATCCACCGGATCAATCGGCACCAGTACGCTGGCGGTGGTGCGCGCCAACCCGGCGCTTTATCAGATTACGGCGCTGGTTGCCGGCCATAACGTGGCGCTGATGGCCGAGCAGTGTGCGGCCTTTACACCGCGCTACGCCTGCATGGCAGACGAGGCATCCGCCGCTGCGTTGCGTGAGCGACTGAGAGCAATCAGGGTCAATACTGAAGTGCTCTCCGGCGTTCAGGCAGCCTGTGAGCTGGCCGCGCTGGATGAGGTGGATCAGGTGATGGCGGCGATCGTTGGCGCATCGGGTTTGCTGCCGACGCTGGCGGCCATTCGCGCCGGAAAAACGGTGCTGCTGGCCAACAAAGAATCGCTTGTCACCTGCGGCCGTTTGTTTATGGAGGCCGTGCGTCATCATAACGCACAGTTACTACCGGTCGACAGCGAGCATAACGCCATTTTTCAGAGTTTACCGGCTACCATCCAGCATCAGTTAGGTTACGCTGACCTGCGGGATAATGGCATTGAGTCGATTATCCTTACGGGATCGGGTGGTCCTTTTCGTGACACAGATTTAGCGGATCTCAGCGCCATGTCGCCAGATCAGGCCTGTGCACATCCGAACTGGTCGATGGGGAGAAAAATCTCTGTCGATTCGGCCACCATGATGAATAAAGGTCTTGAGTACATTGAAGCCCGTTGGTTGTTTAATGCCAGCGCAGCGCAGATGGAAGTGATACTCCACCCACAGTCGGTGATTCACTCCATGGTGCGATACTGCGATGGCAGCGTGCTGGCTCAATTAGGTTCTCCTGATATGCGTACGCCGATTGCCCACAGCATGGCCTGGCCTTCGCGCATCAATGCAGGCGTGACGCCGCTGGATTTTACCCGCATGTCGGCGCTCTCCTTTGCAGAACCTGATTTTAGTCGCTACCCCTGTCTGAAACTGGCCATTGATGCCTGTGATGCAGGACAGGCGGCGACCACCACGCTGAATGCAGCCAACGAGGTTGCCGTCGCGGCTTTCCTGAATCACCAGATCCGCTTCACCGACATTGCCGCGCTAAATAGTGAGGTGATGGCGGCACAAGTGTGTCCGGAGCCGGATTCGGTGGACGCTGTCCTTGAAATCGATCGCACTGCGCGTGCGCTGGCGACAGAAATGTTGCCGCGTTTCACGTCGTGATGCCGATCGTTATGAGGCCATTTGTTCGCTTCAGGTGAAAATGATATAGTCGCTGGCTCGCGTTTCACGGTCTGTCACCGAATTCGGTGTGGCCCGGCACTGAGAGTGTGTCGGGATTTGAATCGGGCGCAATGTATTCAGAAACCACAGCATTTCTGATGAAAGGAATTGGTTAAGCGTTATGTCGTCTAACAATCACAACAACACTGATGACCAGCAGGGAAACGGTCCGCGCCACGTCGCTATCATCATGGATGGCAATGGCCGCTGGGCCAAAAATCAGGGAAAATTGCGCATTTCAGGCCACAAAGCTGGCGTTAAATCGGTACGCCGTGCCGTCAGCTTTGCGGTCAGTAACAATCTTGAAGCCCTGACGCTTTACGCCTTCAGCAGTGAAAACTGGAGTCGTCCGCCGCAGGAAGTCACCGCGTTAATGGAACTCTTTGTCTGGGCGCTTGATAGTGAAGTGAAGAGCCTGCACAAACACAATGTTCGCTTACGCGTCATTGGCGATACCAGCCGTTTCAGCCCGCGTATTCAGGAACGTATTCGCCGTTCTGAGACGCTGACCGCAAATAATAGTGGCCTGACGCTCAACATTGCTGCCAACTATGGCGGCCGTTGGGATATTATCGAAGGCGTGAAAAAACTGGCTGAACAGGTTCAGGAAGGATTACTGCGACCTGACCAGATTACCGAAGAGAGCCTGACGTCGCAGCTCTGTATGCAGGAGCTGGCGCCAGTGGATTTAGTGATAAGGACCGGGGGAGAGCATCGGATTAGCAACTTCCTGCTGTGGCAGATTGCCTATGCTGAATTCTATTTTACCGATGTGCTCTGGCCGGATTTCGATGAACACGTTTTTGAAGGTGCACTGAATGCATTCTCTCTGCGGGAGCGTCGTTTTGGCGGCGCTGCACCAGGCGGCGCCTGAGCAATCTGGGGGTAACCTTTGCTGAAGTCTCGTCTGATTACCGCGTTGATATTAATTCCGCTGGTAATAGCTGCACTGTTCTGGTTACCGCCTGTTGGCTTCGCCCTGACAACCATCGTTATCTGCATGCTGGCAGCCTGGGAATGGGGTCAGTTTGCAGGGATGGCATCACGGCAACAGCGCGTCTGGCTGGCTGTACTTTGTGGTCTGCTGCTGGCGCTGATGCAGTTTACGCTGCCACCTTATCAACACACGGTGCATCTGCCACAGATCGCGACATCGCTTTGGGCGTCGCTGGTGTGGTGGGTCGTTGCACTGCTGCTGGTGCTCTCCTATCCCGCTTCTGCGGCCTTCTGGCGCCATTCGCGTCCCCTTCGCTTACTGTTTGGCGTGTTAACGCTGGTCCCTTTTTTCTGGGGCATGGTGGCGCTGCGCCAGTATCACTATGACACCGACCACTTCGCCGGTGCCTGGTGGTTGCTGTTTGTGTTGCTGCTGGTATGGGGAGCGGATTCAGGTGCTTATATGTTTGGCAAGATGTTCGGCAAGCACAAGCTGGCGCCAAAGGTCTCACCAGGCAAAACCTGGGAAGGCTTCCTGGGCGGTCTGGTCACCTCGGCGCTGATTGCAGTGCTGTTTGCGACGCTGGCGCCACTGACGGTTTCCACCGGTACGCTGGTGATTTGCGCGATTATCGCGACGCTGGCCTCTGTGCTGGGCGACCTCACTGAGAGCATGTTTAAACGTGAAGCGGGCATCAAAGACAGTGGTAATCTGATTCCTGGTCACGGCGGCATTCTTGATCGTATTGATAGTCTGACTGCGGCGGTGCCGGTGTTTGCCTGTTTATTGCTGCTGGTGTTTCGCACCCTTTAAGGACAGGCAAAGATGTTGAGCATACTCTGGAGTTTCGTCGCCTTTATCGTTGCGCTGGGCGTATTAATTACCGTTCATGAGTTTGGCCATTTCTGGGTCGCTCGTCGCTGTGGCGTCAAAGTTGAGCGCTTTTCCATTGGTTTTGGTAAGTCGCTCTGGCAGCGCCGTGATCGCCACGGCACCGAATTTGTCATCGCGCTGATTCCCCTTGGCGGCTACGTTAAAATGCTCGACGAGCGTGTTGAAAGCGTGCCAGCCGAATTTCGTCATCAGGCTTTTAACAACAAAGCCGTCTGGCAACGCGCCTCCATCATTGCGGCAGGTCCTGTCGCTAATTTCATCTTTGCCATCTTTGCCTACTGGGTTGTGTTTATTCACGGCGTGCCCGGCGTGCGCCCGGTAATCGGTGAAATTTTAAACGGTTCGGTGGCTGCGGAAGCTCAAATTACGCCCGGCATGGAACTTAAGGCTGTTGACGGTATCGAAACGCCTGACTGGGATGCTGTGCGTATGGCGCTGGTGGGTAAAATCGGCGACAGCAGCACCACCTTAACGGTGGCTCGATTTGGCGAGGACGCGACCCAGCAGAAACAGCTGGATTTGCGTAACTGGCAGTTTGAGCCTGATAAGCAGGATCCGGTCGTCGCGTTAGGGATTCAGCCACGCGGTCCGCAGATTGAGACCACGCTGGCAGAAGTGCAGGCGAACTCGCCAGCCAGTGAAGCCGGTTTGCAAGCAGGCGACAGGATCGTTAAAGTCGATGGTCAGCCATTATCGCAGTGGCAGACTTTTGTCACGCAGGTCCGGGATAACCCCGGCAAAAGCATGGCGCTTGAGGTGGATCGCGGCGGTGAGTCTATTGCGCTGACGATGACGCCAGAAGCGAAATCTGGCAGTAAAGCGGGATTTGCGGGTGTCATTCCGCGCATTGTTCCTCTGCCAGAAGAGTACAAGACGGTAAGACAGTATGGCGCGTTTGCGGCTATCGGTGAGGCTAGTGTAAAAACCTGGCAACTGATGAAGCTCACCGTCTCCATGCTGGGCAAGTTAATAACCGGTGATGTGAAGCTGAACAACCTGAGCGGGCCAATTTCGATTGCGCAGGGTGCAGGGTTGTCAGCAGAGTATGGGTTGATTTACTACCTGATGTTCCTGGCGTTGATTAGCGTCAACCTGGGCATCATCAACCTGTTCCCTCTGCCGGTTTTAGATGGTGGGCACTTGCTCTTCCTGGCGATCGAAAAGATCAAGGGTGGACCGGTGTCCGAGCGAGTTCAGGACTTTAGTTATCGCATCGGTTCAATTTTACTGGTGCTGTTAATGGGGCTTGCACTTTTCAATGATTTCTCACGTTTGTAACCGCTGGAACGCGAACATTCGAGGGATGTGTTAGGAAAACGCATAACAACGATGGCGATGAAAAAGTTGCTCATAGCGTCGCTGCTGTTTAGCAGCGCCACCGTTTACGGTGCAGACGATTTCGTAGTGAAGGATATTCATTTCGAAGGGCTGCAGCGAGTCGCCGTCGGCGCGGCTCTGCTGAGCATGCCAGTACGGGTTGGCGATACGGTGAATGACGATGATGTCAGAAATACCATTCGCTCGCTGTTCGCTACTGGCAACTTTGAGGATGTTCAGGTCCTGCGAGACGGTACAACGCTGATTGTCCAGGTCAAAGAACGTCCTACCATTGCCAGCATTACCTTCACCGGTAACAAAGCGGTGAAAGAGGATCAGCTCAAACAAAATCTGGAAGCCTCAGGTGTCCGTGTCGGCGAAGCGCTGGACCGTACCACCATCTCCTCTATCGAGAAGGGACTTGAGGATTTCTACTACAGCGTAGGTAAATATACCGCCAACGTGAAAGCCGTGGTCACGCCACTGCCGCGTAATCGTGTGGATCTGAAGCTGGTCTTTACTGAAGGTGTCTCTGCAAAAATTCAGCAGATCAACATCGTCGGTAATAAAGCCTTTAGCTCCGATGAGCTGATTTCCCGCTTCCAGCTGCGCGATGAAGTGCCATGGTGGAACGTGGTCGGCGATCGTAAATATCAGAAGCAGAAACTGGCGGGTGACCTTGAAACCCTGCGCAGCTTCTATCTGGATCGTGGCTATGCACGCTTTAACATCGATTCAACGCAGGTCAGCCTGACGCCTGATAAAAAAGGCATCTACATCACGGTGAACATCACCGAAGGTGACCAGTACAAAATCGCAGGCGTGATCGTCAATGGCAGCATGGCGGGCCATTCAGCAGAAATTGAACATCTGACCAAGATTCCGGCGGGCGAGCTTTATAACGGCGCCAAAGTCACGAAAATGGAAGATGACATCAAGAAACTGCTGGGCCGCTACGGCTATGCTTATCCGCGCGTGGCAACACAGCCAGAAATCAACGACGCCGACAAAACCGTAAAACTGCATATCAATGTGGATGCGGGTAACCGTTATTATGTCCGTAACGTCCGTTTCGAAGGCAATGACACGTCGAAAGACTCCGTGTTACGTCGCGAAATGCGTCAGATGGAAGGCGCGTGGCTGGGCAGCGATCTGGTTGAACAGGGTAAAGAGCGTCTGAACCGTACCGGTTACTTTGAAACCGTTGATGTGGATACTCAGCGTGTGCCAGGTTCGCCAGACCAGGTTGACGTGGTCTACAAGGTTAAAGAGCGTAACACCGGTACCTTTAACTTCGGCGTCGGCTACGGCACCGAAAGTGGTGTGAGCTTCCAGGTCGGCGTCACGCAGGATAACTGGCTGGGCACCGGTAATACCGTGGGCATCAGCGGGACCAAGAACGATTACCAGACCTATGCTGAATTCTCGCTGACTGACCCTTACTTCACCGTTGATGGTGTCAGTCTGGGTGGTCGTCTGTTCTACAACGACTTTAAAGCAGATAACGCGGACCTTTCTGACTATACCAACAAAAGTTATGGTCTGGATGGCACGCTTGGCTTCCCGGTTAACGAAAACAACACCCTTCGTGTCGGTCTGGGCTATGTCCACAATGACCTGTCAAACATGCAGCCTCAGGTGGCGATGTGGCGTTATCTTGACTCGGTCGGCAAGCCGCAGCAGCTCAATGATGAAGGTGATTTCTCAGCAGATGACTTCACCTTTAACTACGGCTGGACTTATAACACCCTGGACCGCGGCTTCTTCCCGACGTCCGGTAACCGTACCAACCTGAACGGTAAGGTGACGATTCCGGGCTCGGATAACAGCTTCTATAAGGCCACGCTGGATACTCAGCAGTATGTGCCGATTAACCAGGATCGTACCTGGGTGCTGTTAGGCCGTGGTCGCGTAGGTTATGGCGATGGTCTCGACGGCAAAGAGATGCCGTTCTACGAGAACTTCTACGCCGGTGGTTCAAGCACCGTGCGCGGCTTCCAGTCCAACACCATTGGACCGAAAGCAGCCTACTTAAATAACAACTCGTCGAACTGCCGAATCGCCGATCCAAATGGCGTCTGTAAGTCTGACGATGCGGTGGGCGGTAACGCCATGGCGATTGCCAGCCTTGAGCTGATTACGCCAACGCCGTTCCTGAGCGAGAAGTATGCTAACTCGGTTCGTACCTCGGTGTTTGTCGATGCCGGTACAGCGTGGGATACCCATTGGGAAAATACCGCGGAAACGCGTGCGGCGGGCATTCCTGACTACAGCGATCCAAACAATATCCGTGTATCCAGCGGTGTTGCGCTACAGTGGATGTCACCGCTCGGCCCGCTGGTGTTCTCTTACGCCCAGCCGATGAAGAAAGTCGATGGAGACAAGTCAGAGCAGTTCCAGTTTAACATTGGTAAAACCTGGTAATGTTCTGAGCATGGATGCATAGCTGAAGTATTGCTGCCGGACAGCACCTGTTGCTGTTCCGGGGCAAACACTGTGTCGCTGACACAAACGTTGATGGTAAGGAGTTTATAGTGAAAAAGTTGTTGTGTGCCGCAGGTCTGGGTCTTGCTTTAGCGGTCTCCGCTGGTGTTCAGGCTGCCGACAAAATTGCAGTGGTAAACGTGTCCAGCATTTTCCAACAGTTACCGCAACGTGCGACTGTTGCTAAACAGCTGGAAAACGAGTTCAAAGGCCGTGCAACTGAGTTGCAGAGCCAGGAGCGCGATCTGCAAACCAAAATGCAGCGTCTGCAGCGTGACGGTTCTACCATGAAGGCGAGCGAACGCAGCCGTATGGAAAAAGATGTCATGTCTCAGCGTGAAGCTTTCTCTACAAAAGCCCAGTCTTTTGAGCAGGATAATCGCCGTCGTCAGATGGAAGAGCGTAACAAGCTGCTGAGCCGTATTCAGGATGCCGTGAAGAAAGTCGCTGACAGCGATGGTTACGACGTCGTGATCGACGCTAACGCGGTGGCTTATGCGTCAAACGCAAAAGACATCACTGCTGACGTGCTGAAACAGGTTAAATAATTCATGTCATCTATTCGACTGGCTGATTTAGCCCAGCAGTTGGATGCAGAATTGCACGGAGATGGCGATATCGTCATCTCCGGCATTGCTTCTATGCAATCCGCCACAACTGGCCAAATCACTTTTCTTGCAAACAGCCGTTACCGCGAGCAACTCGCCCTGATTAAGGCCTCAGCCGTGGTGCTGACGGAAGCGGATCTGGAGTGGTGCAATACCGCAGCGCTGGTGGTGAAAGATCCCTACCTGACCTATGCGCGTATGGCACAAATACTCGATACCACGCCACAGCCAGCGCAAAATATTGCCCCCAGTGCAGTGATCGATCCCTTAGCCCGACTCGGGAGCAACGTCGCCATTGGCGCCAATGCGGTGATCGAAGCGGATGTTGAGCTGGGCGATAACGTGGTCATTGGTGCAGGATGTTTTGTTGGCAAAAAAACCCGTATCGGCAGCGGTACCCGTCTCTGGGCCAACGTCTCTGTTTATCACGAAATTGAAATCGGTCAGGATTGCCTGATTCAGTCAGGTACCGTCATCGGTTCTGATGGTTTCGGCTATGCCAACGATCGTGGTAACTGGGTGAAAATCCCGCAGTTAGGCGCGGTGATAATCGGCGATCGCGTAGAAATAGGTGCCTGCACCACTATCGATCGCGGTGCGCTGGATAACACTCTGATCGGCAATGGTGTTATCATAGACAACCAGTGCCAGATCGCTCACAACGTAGTTATTGGCGACAATACTGCGGTTGCAGGCGGTGTGATCATGGCGGGTAGTTTGAAAATTGGGCGTTACTGTATGATTGGCGGTGCCAGCGTCATTAACGGCCATATGGAAATCTGTGACAAAGTAACGGTGACCGGTATGGGTATGGTCATGCGTCCTATCACAGAGCCTGGTGTCTATTCATCAGGCATTCCGCTGCAACCCAACAAAACCTGGCGCAAAACTGCAGCGCTGGTGATGAACATCGATGACATGAGCAAACGCTTAAAAGCCATCGAGCGCAAGGTCGGCAAAGACGACTAACCGCCATCCCAAAACTGACCGGCTTTCATAATAAAAATGTTAAGCAGGGAAGCCCGGCGCCACAGAACCTATTTGCGGCCTGCGGAAGATCATTTTGATCTGTGCAGGCCGTGTTATTGATGTCATCAGATTTTTAGGACAGGAAGAGTATTTTGACTACTGAAACTCATACTCTGAAAATTGAAGAGATTTTAGAGCTGCTGCCGCACCGCTATCCGTTTCTGCTGGTAGACCGCGTGCTGGAATTTGAAGAGCACAAATACCTGCGTGCAGTGAAGAACGTTTCTGTTAATGAACCGTTTTTCCAGGGGCATTTCCCTGGTAAACCGATTTTTCCTGGCGTTCTGATCCTGGAAGCGATGGCGCAGGCTACCGGTATTCTGGCGTTTAAAAGCGTAGGTAAACTGGAGCCAGGCGAACTCTACTACTTTGCCGGTATCGACAGTGCCCGTTTCAAGCGCCCTGTGGTACCTGGCGACCAAATGATCATGGAAGTCACTTTCGAGAAAACCCGCCGTGGTCTGACCCGCTTTAAAGGCGTGGCGACTGTCGACGGTAAAATCGTTTGTGAAGCGACCATGATGTGTGCCCGCAGCCGGGAGGCATAATTCGTGATTGATCCAACAGCCACTATCCATCCCAGTTCTGTCATCGAAGAGGGCGCTATTATTGGCGCCCGCGTTCACATTGGCCCGTTTTGCTTTATTGGTGCGAATGTTGAGATCGGTGAAGGAACGGTACTGAAGTCACATGTTGTGGTGAACGGCCACACGCGCATCGGTAAAGATAATCAGATTTATCAGTTCGCCTCAATTGGCGAAGTGAATCAGGATCTGAAATATGCCGGTGAGCCAACACGGGTTGAGATCGGTGATCGTAACCGTATCCGTGAAAGCGTGACGATTCATCGCGGCACCACGCAGGGTGGCCAGGTCACCACAGTGGGCAGCGATAATCTGCTGATGGTTAATGCTCACATCGCGCATGACTGCGTGATTGGCAACCGCTGTATCTTCGCCAACAACGCCACCCTGGGTGGTCACGTGACGGTCGATGATTTCGCCATTATTGGCGGCATGACAGCGGTACATCAGTGGTGCATCATCGGTGCTCACGTGATGGTTGGCGGCTGTTCGGGCGTGGCGCAGGATGTGCCGCCTTACGTTATTGCGCAGGGCAACCACGCTACGCCGTTCGGGATCAATATCGAAGGTCTCAAGCGTCGCGGCTTCAGCAAAGAGTCGTTGCACGCTATCCGCAACGCCTATAAGTTGCTCTATCGCAGCGGCAGAACGCTGGAGGAAGTGAAACCGGAGATCGAAGCCATCGCACAGCAGCACAGCGAAGTGCAACCTTTCTACGATTTCTTCACCCGTTCAACCCGTGGATTAATTCGTTAATCCATGTCAGCGCGTCCCTTAACGATTGCCCTGGTCGCCGGAGAAACCTCCGGCGATATTCTTGGTGCAGGTCTGATCCGTGCCCTGAAAGCCCGTCATCCGGATGCACGCTTTGTCGGCGTGGCGGGTCCTCTGATGCAGGCAGAAGGGTGTGAAGCCTGGTATGAGATGGAAGAGCTGGCGGTGATGGGCATTGTCGAGGTGCTCGGTCGCCTGCGACGCCTGCTGACAATCCGTCGCGATCTCACCCGGCGTTTTACCGAACTCAGACCCGATGTCTTTGTCGGGATTGATGCGCCCGATTTCAATATCACGCTGGAAGGCAATCTTAAACGCACTGGCATTCGCACTATCCACTATGTCAGCCCCTCGGTGTGGGCATGGCGGCAAAAGCGTGTCTTTAAGATTGGTCGTAACACCGATCTGGTGCTGGCGTTCCTGCCATTTGAAAAAGCTTTTTACGATCGCTATAACGTTCCCTGTCGTTTTATCGGTCACACCATGGCGGATGCCATGCCGCTGCAACCCGATAAGCTGGCTGCACGCCGTCATCTGGGCATTGCCGATGATGCGCTCTGCCTGGCCTTGCTGCCCGGCAGCCGGGGTGCGGAAGTGGAAATGCTCAGCGCCGATTTTCTGAAAACCGCTCAGTTGCTGCGTCGTCACTATCCGGCACTGGAAATCGTGGTGCCGCTGGTCAACGCCCGTCGCCGCGAACAGTTTGAGAAGATTAAAGCCGAAACCGCCCCCGAACTGCCGATGCATCTGCTTGATGGTCAGGGACGTGAGGCGATGATTGCGAGCGATGCCGCACTCCTGGCGTCAGGCACTGCCGCACTGGAGTGCATGCTGGCAAAATGCCCAATGGTCGTCGGTTATCGCATGAAGCCGGCCACCTTCTGGCTGGCGAAACGGCTGGTCAAAACCCCTTACGTCTCGCTGCCAAACCTGCTGGCAGGGCGTGAGCTGGTCAAAGAGTTACTGCAGGATGAGTGTCAGCCTGAAGCCCTGGCCGCAGCGTTAGCTCCGCTGCTGCATGCCGGGCCTGAGCGAGAAACACTCCTGCAGACGTTTCATGAATTACATCAACAGATCCGCTGGAACGCCGATGAGCAGGCAGCGGATGCGGTACTGGAGCTGGTGAATGCCTGATTTTATCTATCCTGTCGCCAGACTGATTGCCGGTGTGGACGAAGTGGGGCGCGGTCCGCTGGTTGGCGCGGTCGTTACTGCCGCGGTGATCCTCGATCCGGCAAACCCGATTACCGGCCTGGCCGACTCGAAGAAACTGTCTGAAAAGCGCCGCCTGGCGTTGTATGACGAAATCAAAGAGAAAGCGCTGGCATGGAGTCTGGGACGCGCAGAGCCTGAAGAGATCGATCAGCTCAACATTCTGCATGCCACTATGCTGGCGATGCAGCGCGCCGTAGCTGGCCTCGGCATTCAGCCCGATTATGTGCTGATTGATGGCAATCGTTGCCCTGCACTGCCAATGCCTTCACAGGCGGTAGTTAAAGGGGATAGTCTGGTTGCCGAAATCAGTGCAGCATCGATCATCGCCAAAGTGTCGCGTGACCAGGAGATGACCGAACTCGATCTGCTGTTCCCGCAGTATGGTTTTGCGCAGCACAAAGGTTATCCGACGGCGCTGCATATAGAAAAACTGACGCAGTATGGCGTCACGCCGCACCACCGTCGCAGTTTTGCGCCCGTACGCAATGCGCTGCTCGATGCTGAAGTACTGGCTGCACGCCAGACCCTTACGCTTTAATAGCCTGACGCTGTTTTAACCGGAAACTGATATGGCTGAACCCCGTTTTATACATCTGCGTGTCCACAGTGACTATTCGATGGTTGATGGCCTGGCGAAAACCGGGCCGTTAATCAAGAAGGCGGCTGCCCTTGGCATGCCGGCTATCGCGATTACCGACTTCACTAACCTCTGTGGCCTGGTGAAATTTTACGGTGGCGCACATAGCGCAGGGATAAAGCCGGTCATTGGTGCCGATTTCAACGTTGCCAGTGAGCTGATGGGGGATGAACTGACTCAGCTTACCGTGCTGGCGTCCAGTAATACCGGATACCAGAACCTGACGCTGCTGATCTCCCGTGCCTATCAGCGTGGGTATGGCGTGGACGGACCGATCATCGACCGCGACTGGCTGATTGAATTGCAGGAAGGATTAATCCTGCTGTCTGGCGGACGGCGTGGCGATGTGGGTCGCAGCCTGCTGCGCGGCAACAATGCCCTGGTTTCGCAATGCCTGTCGTTTTACCAGCAACATTTCCCCGATCGCTACTACCTGGAGCTGATTCGTACCGGCCGTCAGGACGAAGAGAGCTACCTGCATGCGGCAGTTGAACTGGCGATTGCAGAGGGAATACCGGTGGTTGCCACCAATGAAGTCTGCTTTATCAATGCAGAAGATTTCGATGCGCACGAAATTCGCGTTGCCATTCATGACGGCTATACGCTGGATGATCCCAAGCGTCCGCGCAACTACAGTCCTCAGCAATATATGCGCAGCGAAGAGGAGATGTGCGAGCTCTTCTCGGACATCCCGGAAGCGCTGGAAAACAGCGTAGAGATTGCTAAGCGTTGTAACGTCACGGTCCGGCTGGGCGAATACTTCCTGCCGCAGTTCCCGACCGGTGATATGACCACCGAAGATTATCTGGTGGTGAAATCCCGTGAGGGTCTGGAAGAGCGTCTTGAGTTCCTGTTCCCGGACGAAGCCGAACGCCTTGAGAAACGCCCGGAATATGATGAACGTCTGGAGATTGAACTCAACGTTATTAACCAGATGGGTTTCCCCGGCTACTTCCTGATCGTAATGGAGTTCATCCAGTGGTCCAAGGACAACGGCGTGCCGGTCGGGCCGGGGCGTGGTTCCGGTGCCGGTTCGCTGGTGGCCTATGCGCTGAAAATCACCGATATCGATCCGCTGGAATTTGACCTGCTGTTCGAACGCTTCCTGAACCCGGAACGCGTCTCGATGCCCGATTTCGACGTCGACTTCTGCATGGAGAAGCGCGATCAGGTGATCGAACACGTTGCAGATATGTACGGACGTGAAGCGGTTTCCCAGATTATTACCTTCGGCACCATGGCGGCGAAAGCGGTCATTCGCGATGTGGGCCGCGTGCTGGGACATCCTTACGGCTTCGTTGACCGCATTTCAAAACTGATCCCGCCCGATCCCGGCATGACGCTGGAAAAAGCTTTTATTGCTGAACCGCAGCTTCCCGCCATGTATGACGCGGACGAAGAGGTTAAAGCGCTGATCGACATGGCGCGCAAGCTGGAAGGGGTCACGCGTAACGCCGGTAAACATGCGGGCGGCGTGGTCATTGCGCCAACGAAGATCACCGATTTTGCGCCGCTCTATTGTGATGAGCATGGGCAGTTCCCGGTAACTCAGTTCGATAAAAATGATGTGGAATATGCCGGCCTGGTGAAGTTCGACTTCCTGGGTCTGCGTACGCTGACCATCATCGACTGGGCGCTGAAGATGATCAACCCGCGCCGGGAAAAGCAGGGGCTGGAGCCGATCGATATCGCCTCTATCCCGCTGGACGATAAGAAAAGCTTCGATATGCTGCAGCGCTCGGAAACCACTGCGGTGTTCCAGCTTGAATCGCGCGGCATGAAAGATCTGATTAAGCGTCTGAAGCCCGACTGCTTCGAAGATATGATCGCACTGGTGGCGCTGTTCCGTCCTGGCCCACTGCAGTCCGGCATGGTGGATAACTTCATTGACCGTAAGCATGGCCGTGAAGCGATCTCCTATCCCGACATTCAGTGGCAGCACGAAAGCCTGAAACCGGTGCTGGAACCGACCTACGGCATCATCCTCTATCAGGAACAGGTGATGCAGATCGCCCAGGTTCTCTCCGGTTACACGCTGGGCGGTGCGGATATGCTGCGTCGCGCCATGGGTAAAAAGAAACCCGAGGAGATGGCCAAACAGCGTTCTGTATTCCGCGACGGTGCCGAAAGTATGGGCATCGACGGGGAACTGTCGATGAAGATCTTCGATCTGGTAGAAAAATTTGCAGGTTATGGCTTTAACAAGTCACACTCTGCGGCCTACGCACTCGTCTCCTACCAGACGTTGTGGCTGAAGGCGCACTATCCGGCTGAGTTTATGGCTGCGGTCATGACCGCCGATATGGATAACACCGAGAAAGTGGTTGGCCTGGTCGATGAGTGCTGGCGGATGGGACTGAAAGTCCTGCCGCCTGATATCAACTCCGGTCTCTATCAGTTCCATGTTAATGACGCGGGCGAGATCGTTTACGGTATCGGCGCGATCAAAGGCGTCGGTGAAGGCCCGATCGAAGCGATCATCGACGCCCGTAACGAAGGCGGTTATTTCCGCGAGTTGTTTGATCTCTGCGCCCGTACCGACACCAAAAAGATCAACCGTCGGGTAATGGAAAAATTGATCATGTCCGGGGCCTTTGATCGCCTTGGACCGCATCGCGCTGCGCTGATGAGTTCACTCAGTGACGCGTTAAAAGCGGCCGATCAGCACGCGAAAGCGGAAGCGATTGGCCAGGCTGATATGTTTGGCGTACTGGCGGAAGAGCCGGAGCAGGTTGAGAAATCGTACGCCAGCGTCACGCCGTGGCCTGAGCAGGTGCAGCTGGATGGCGAACGGGAAACGCTGGGGCTTTACCTTACCGGCCACCCGATTAATCAGTACCTGAAAGAAATTGAGCGTTACGTTGGCGGGGTGCGGCTGAAAGATATGCATCCTACCGATCGGGGTAAAATTACCGTGGCGGCCGGTCTGGTGATCGCGGCACGGGTAATGGTCACCAAACGCGGCAACCGAATTGGTATCTGTACTCTGGACGATCGCTCCGGTCGTCTTGAGGTGATGTTATTTACCGATGCGTTAGATAAATACCAGCAGTTGCTGGAGAAAGACCGAATTCTGATCGTCAGCGGACAGGTCAGCTTTGATGACTTCAGTGGTGGCCTTAAAATGACCGCTCGTGAAGTCATGGACATCGACGAAGCTCGCGAAAAATACGCGCGCGGACTTGCTATCTCGCTGACGGACAGGCAAATTGATGACCAGCTATTAAACCGACTCCGTCAGTCTCTGGAACCTCATCGATCAGGGACTATTCCGGTGCATCTCTACTATCAGAGAGCCGACGCGCGAGCGAAGCTGCGCTTTGGTGCAGCGTGGCGAATTTCGCCCAGCGATCGTTTACTTAACGATCTGCGCTCGTTGATTGGATCGGAGCAGGTGGAACTGGAGTTTGACTAGAACAGGAACATTATGAGTCTTAATTACCTGGATTTTGAACAGCCAATTGCAGAACTGGAAGCGAAGATCGATTCGCTGACCTCAATTGGTCGTCAGGATGATAAACACGTTAATCTGGATGAAGAAGTTCAGCGTCTGCGTGAGAAAAGCGTTGAGCTGACCCGTAAGATCTTCGCCGATTTGGGCGCATGGCAAATCGCTCAGCTGGCGCGTCATCCTTTGCGTCCTTACACCTTTGACTACGTGCGCAACGCCTTCGACGATTTCGATGAGCTGGCGGGCGACCGTGCTTATGCCGATGACAAAGCGATTGTGGGCGGGATTGCACGTCTTGATGGACGTCCGGTGATGATCATCGGGCACCAGAAAGGCCGTGAAACCAAAGAGAAAATTCGCCGTAACTTCGGCATGCCAGCACCGGAAGGCTATCGCAAAGCGCTGCGCCTGATGGAGATGGCTGAGCGTTTCAAAATGCCAATCATCACCTTCATCGACACACCGGGTGCCTATCCGGGTGTGGGCGCGGAAGAGCGTGGGCAGTCTGAAGCGATTGCCCGCAACCTGCGTGAAATGTCTGGCCTGAAAGTGCCGGTGATCTGTACGGTCATCGGTGAGGGCGGTTCAGGCGGTGCGCTGGCGATTGGCGTGGGCGATAAAGTGAATATGCTGCAGTACAGCACCTATTCAGTGATATCGCCGGAAGGCTGTGCATCCATTCTGTGGAAAAGCGCTGACAAAGCGCCGCTGGCCGCTGAAGCGATGGGCATTACCGCTCACCGTCTGAAAGAGCTGAAGCTGATTGACTCCGTGATCCCTGAGCCACTGGGTGGCGCGCATCGCCGTCCGGTTGATATGGCGCAGTCACTGAAGCAGCAGCTGCTGGCCGATCTGGCCGATCTCGATGGATTTAGCACTGAAGAGCTGCTGGATCGTCGTTATCAGCGCCTGATGAGCTACGGCTACGCCTGATTTAGCCCCATCTGTAAAAGCGGACTCCGGTCCGCTTTTTTTATGCCGCCGGTTTATCTCCGCACGCTATTCCCCTCTCTTTCAGCGCCATCCGATAGCCGCCTTGCTACACCTTCCGCGGGTTAGCGGTTATGCTTGTCCGGTTCCACAATAATCAGGGAGATGGGCATTGAATATTCTGGCGATCATGGGCGCGCACGGCGTGTTTTATAAAGATGAACCGTTACGCGAACTCGACGCGGCGTTAAATCTGCAAGGCTTCAGGCTGCTTTACCCGAAAAACAGTGACGATCTGCTGAAACTGATCGAGCACAATCCGCGTATCAGCGGCGTCATCTTCGACTGGGACGCGCACAACAGTCCGGAACTCTGCCGTGAGATTAATCAGCTCAACGAATATCTGCCGCTGTACGCCTTTATCAACACCCACTCGCAGATGGACATCAGCGTCAATGAGATGCGCATGCCGCTGCACTTTTTTGAGTACGCGCTGAATGCCGCCGACGATATCGCGCTGCACATCCGGCAATATACCGATGACTATCTCGACCACATTACGCCGCCGCTGACTAAAGCGCTGTTCACCTATGTGAAAGAGGGCAAGTACACCTTCTGCACGCCGGGCCATATGGCGGGTACCGCGTTTCAGAAGAGCCCGGTGGGCTGCCTGTTCTACGATTTCTTCGGGGCCAATACCCTGAAATCGGACATCTCAATTTCCGTTACCGAACTGGGTTCGCTGCTTGATCACACCGGTCCGCACCTTGAAGCGGAGGAGTACATTGCACGCACTTTTGGTGCCGAGCAGAGTTACATGGTGACCAACGGGACCTCAACGTCGAACAAAATTGTCGGCATGTATGCCGCACCGGCGGGCAGCACCGTGCTGATCGATCGCAACTGCCACAAGTCACTGACCCATCTGCTGATGATGAGCGATCTTATCCCCATCTGGCTGAAGCCGACCCGCAATGCGTTGGGTATTCTCGGCGGTATCCCGAAGCAGGAGTTCACCCGCGAGAGTATTTCGCTCAAGGTGGCTGCCACCGACCGTGCCACGTGGCCGGTTCATGCGGTGATCACCAACTCCACCTATGATGGGCTGCTCTACAATACCCAGTACATCAAAGAGACACTGGATGTACCGTCGATTCATTTCGATTCAGCCTGGGTGCCTTACACTAATTTCCATCCGATCTACGCCGGTAAAAGTGGCATGAGTGGCGACCGCATCCCGGGAAAAGTGGTGTATGAGACGCAATCGACCCACAAACTGCTGGCGGCGTTTTCGCAGGCATCAATGATTCACATTAAGGGCGACTACGACGAACAGACGTTTAACGAAGCCTACATGATGCACACCACCACCTCGCCCAATTACGCCATCGTCTCCTCTATTGAAACTGCTGCTGCCATGCTGCGTGGCAATCCCGGTAAACGACTGATCAATCGCTCGGTGGAGCGCGCGCTGCACTTCCGTCGGGAGATCCAGCGCCTGCGCGAAGAGTCTGACAGCTGGTTCTTTGATATCTGGCAGCCGGAAGAAGTTGATGAAGCGCAATGCTGGCCGATCCAGCCCGGCGACGAAGAGTGGCACGGATTTACTCAGGCCGATCGCGATCACATGTACCTGGATCCGATCAAAGTCACCATTCTGACGCCGGGCATGAGCGAACTGGGGAAGATGGCGGAAGAGGGGATCCCGGCGGCGCTGGTGGCGAAGTTTCTGGATGAGCGCGGCATCGTGGTGGAGAAAACCGGTCCCTATAACCTGCTGTTCCTGTTCAGCATCGGTATCGACAAAACCAAAGCGATGAGCGTGCTGCGCGGACTGACCGAGTTCAAACGCGCCTACGATCTTAATCTGCGGGTGAAAAACATGCTGCCGGATCTCTATGCCGAAGATCCTGACTTCTATCGCAATATGCGCATCCAGACACTGGCGCAGGGGATCCATCAGCTGATCCGCCATCACGATCTGCCACGTCTGATGCTGCAGGCATTTGATGTCCTGCCCGAAATGAAGATGACGCCGCATCAGGCGTTTCAGCAGCAGGTGAAGGGCAACATCGAAACGGTGGATCTCAGCGAGCTGGTCGGGCGGGTGTCGGCCAATATGATTCTGCCTTATCCGCCAGGCGTTCCACTGGTGATGCCAGGCGAGATGATTACTGAGAAGAGCCGCGCGGTGCTCGATTTTCTGCTGATGCTGTGCAGCATTGGACGGCATTATCCGGGCTTCGAAACGGATATTCACGGTGCCAGCCTGACCGAAGAGGGCGAGTATCGCGTCCGCGTGCTGAAAAACGACCTCGCATAAAACTTTAAACAACTATCAGCGGCAGGGTGTCTGCGGACAGCCTGCCCGAATCAGGGAATTGAACATGTTGCAGTTAACCGCTATTCACCACATCGCCATCATCGCCTCTGACTATCAGCGCAGCAAAGCATTCTATTGTGACGTACTGGGTTTCCGTCTGATGGGCGAATATTACCGCGAAGCGCGGGACTCCTGGAAAGGCGACCTGGCCCTACAGGATCGCTATACCATTGAGCTGTTCTCTTTTCCTGAGCCGCCGGCGCGGGTCAGCCATCCCGAGGCGTGTGGCCTGCGTCATCTGGCCTTTACCGTGCCGGATGTTGCCGCTGCCGTCGCGACGCTGGCTGATAAAGGCGTTATCTGCGAGCCGATTCGCATTGATGACCTGACCGGTAAACAATGCACTTTCTTTGCCGATCCGGATGGTTTGCCGCTGGAGCTTTATCAGGCGTAAAATAGCGCGCTCAGCGGGCGACATTCAGTGGCCCGATTTTCTGGATTCTGCCATGTCTTTGCCCGCTTTTGACAACCTTTTGCAACCTGATGCCGCCCTGGTGGTCGCATTCAGCGGTGGACTGGATTCAACCGTGCTGCTGCATCAGCTTCGCGGCTGGCAGCAGCAGCATCCTCAGTTGCGCCTGCGGGCACTGCATGTTCACCATGGGCTTAGCCCGAATGCCGATCGCTGGGCAACCCATTGCCAGACGATTTGCGCGCAGTGGCAGCTGCCCTGTGAAGTGCTCCGCGTTAACGTTGATGGCCGGGAAAATGGCATTGAAGCGGCCGCCCGCACCGCCCGTTATCAGGCGCTGAGTGCGGCACTGCAGCCGGGCGAAGTGTTACTCACTGCGCAGCACCTCGACGATCAGTGCGAAACATTCCTGCTGGCGCTGAAGCGCGGCAGTGGTCCCGCCGGGCTGGCAGCGATGCCCGCTACACGCGCGCTGGGTTCTCATCAGCTGGTGCGTCCGCTGCTGAATCAGACGCGACAGTCGCTTGAAGCCTATGCCGACGCGCATCAGCTGGTGTGGATTGAAGATGAGAGCAATCAGGATCTTCGCTACGACCGCAACTTTCTGCGTCAGCGGCTGCTGCCTGAGCTTTACCAGCGCTGGCCCCATTTTGCCGGGGCAACGGCCCGTAGTGCGGCGTTATGCAGTGAGCAGGAGCAGTTGCTGGATGAACTGCTCGCCGGGCAACTGGCAGAGCTGATCCAGCCTGATGGCAGCCTGCACTTTCCACCCATAATGGCCATGAGTGAGCTGCGTGCTAATGCCTTATTGCGGCGCTGGATCGCCGGACAGGGTGGGGCGATGCCGTCCCGTGAAGCGCTGAAACGCATCCACGACGAAGTGATGGCGAGCCGGGAGGATGCGCAGCCCCGGCTGCGATTCGGTCAGGCTGAACTCCGTCGTTACCGTCAGCAGCTCTACTGGCTGCCGTTGTTCAGTTCACTGCGCGATACCGCGCTGGCATGGCCCGATCTCTGCCAGCCGCTGGCGTTACCGCAGAACCTTGGCACGCTGCGTGCCAGCCAGTCGCAGAGCCTGTTGCGCTATCCTGAGCCGGATGAGCAGGTCAGCGTGCGGTTTCACGCACAGGGTCATGTCCATCTGGTGGGCCGTCGTGGCGGAAGGGAAATGAAAAAACTGTGGCAGGAGTTGCAGATACCGCCGTGGCAGCGTGAACGGCTGCCGTTAATTTTTTATAACCAGACGCTGGTCTGCGTTCCGACTCTCTTTGTCACCCGTGATGGCGCGGCCCCTGATCAGCAGGGCTGGCAGATAGTCTGGGACGGGGCATCCGGCGCAGGAGAACAACAATAATGAAACAGTGGCTTATCGCCTGTTTAGCGGTCACCGTGTTACCGGCATGGGCAGCGGGTGATGCGCAGCGCGGCGCACAGAAAGCGGGCAGTTGCATGGCGTGTCATGGCGCAGCAGGAAAAGCGGCGGTGCCGCTCTATCCTGACCTGGCCGGGCAGCACGCACCTTATCTGGAACATGCGCTGCAGGCCTATAAAAAGGGCGAACGCAGTGGCGGTCAGGCTGAAGTCATGAAGGCGTTTGTGGCGGGATTGAGTGACAGCGATATGGCGGATTTAGCGGCGTACTACAGTTCGTTGCAGCCCTGAAGTTTAACAGGGCGGAAAGGTCCCGCCCTGAATGCGTAGGTTACTCTGCGCTGACAACCACCGTACCCAACTCGGGATGGGTGAAGCTGGCGATATGGTCGAGACGTAATTCGCGATGTTCACCGGAAAGATCGATAGCCAGATATTCAACGTTCTTACGTGAAAAGATCTCTTTGGCTTTTGCCTTAAGCTGCTCGCCATCTTTCATTTCCAGCGACAGCATCCAGTTGTTCTGGCAGGCGAGTTCCAGATTATCGTAATCATCGCAATTGATAGGTTGGTACGCTTCATTTATCAACATAGTCGCTCACCAATAAGTTAGCAGCGGCGTAGGCCGCCTGTTCCCTGACAGAAGAGTTTAGCTCAGTATTTGCGGCAACATCATTAAGTGCCTTCAATGCGCAGCCAATCGCATCCGGTATGTAACCTAAATCCCCGCTGCCGATTTCGGCATACTTCCGGCGAACTAACTCACAATAATTTTGCACGTGGCCCTCCTCGGCAGAGCGTAAATACTCTGGTTAACTGGCGACTATATCATAGCCATTTAGAGGAAATCAGCCTGCGTAAAGCAGGAACAGTGCGCGAATCACTGCTAAAGTGACAGATTCCGCTGTCTTAGGCGGAATAAATCAGAGCACAAAAGGTTAATTTGATGAACAGGTTATCGGAGGTCAACGTGGTTAAGGTGTGGGGAGCGAGCTTATGATTATGCTATCCCGTTCGGTTGAGATTCCGGAGAGTGAGATTGAGCTGACGGCGATTCGTGCTCAGGGCGCAGGCGGACAACATGTCAATAAAGCCAGCACCGCCATTCATCTGCGCTTCGATATCGCTGCCTCTTCACTGCCCGCGTTTTATAAAGAGCGGCTGCTCACCGCCACTCATCATTTGATTACCGGTGATGGCGTTGTGGTGATCAAGGCGCAGGAGTATCGCAGTCAGGAGATGAATCGTGAAGCGGCGCTGCAACGTCTGGTTAATCTGATCCAGGAGCTGAGTACCGTGGAAAAAGCCCGGCGCGCCACGCGGCCGACCCGCGCCTCAAAAGAGCGCCGTCTGGAAGGAAAAGCCCGCCGCAGTTCAACTAAATCGATGCGCGGCAAGGTGCAATAAAAAACGCCCCGCAGGCGGGGCGTTTGAGTACTTACAACGTCAGGGGCGAGCGGCGAAGAGATCGAGCCTGCTCAGGGAACGGGGTCAGATCGGAAAGTCGCTAAAGCCATCCATGGCCGCTCGGCCCGCACCGTCCCTGGCGCGGGACGCTTTCCTCTCCTGACCCGGTTCCCTTCGCGTTGAGCTCATCTGTTGCGGCCAGATTCAGCCCGCTATGATTAACGCTAAGAACTTACTTATTCAGAGCCTTCAGCAGGAATTCAACAATTTCATCCTGCTTAATCATCTGCTTCTCACCGGCACGACGTGATTTGTACTCAATCTCCTGATTATCGAGATTGCGATCACCAATGACGATGGTGTGTGGCACACCGATCAGTTCCATATCAGCGAACATCACGCCCGGACGCTCTTTACGGTCATCCAGAATAACCTCAACGCCTTTAGCACGCAGGGTGGCATACAGCTCTTCCGCCAGCTCTTTAACCCGGAACGATTTCTGCATATTCATTGGCAGAATCGCAACTTCGAAAGGTGCCAGTGCGGCGGGCCAGATAATGCCGCGGTCGTCATGGTTCTGCTCAATGGCTGCCGCAACAACGCGGGTGATGCCGATGCCGTAGCAGCCCATGCTCATCACCTGATTGCGGCCATCTTCGCCCTGAACAGACGCTTTCAGCGCGTCAGAATACTTGGTGCCGAGCTGGAAAATATGACCGACTTCGATGCCACGCTTAATCTGCAGCGTGCCTTTACCATCCGGGCTTAAATCGCCTTCGACCACGTTACGGATATCTGCAACGCTGGCCAGCGGCAGATCGCGCTCCCAGTTAATGCCGAAGTAGTGCTTACCATCGACGTTGGCACCGGCGCTGAAGTCGCTCATCTTCGCCACGGTACGGTCAGCAATCACAGGCATCTGCAGACCAACCGGGCCGATTGAACCCGGTCCGGCACCCACTGCGGCGCGAATCTCTTCTTCGGTCGCGAACACCAGCGGTGACGCAACGATCTCTGACTTCTCCGCTTTGATCTCATTAAGCTGATGATCGCCGCGTACCAGCAGGGCAACCAGCGCGTGGCCGCTCTCTTCGGCACCTTTAACAATCAGCGTTTTCACTGTTTTTTCAACAGGCACATTGAATTGCTCAACCAGCTCCGCGATGGTTTTTGCGTCTGGCGTCTCGACCAGTTGCATCTCCTGCGACGGCGCTGCGCGCTCACCGGCGGGTGCGACGGCTTCGGCCAGCTCAATATTGGCCGCGTAATCAGAATCGGTAGAGAAGATCACATCATCTTCACCGCTCTGCGCCAGAACCTGGAACTCATGGGAGGCGCTGCCGCCAATCGAGCCGGTGTCGGCCTGCACGGCGCGGAAATCCAGACCCATACGGCTGAAGATCTGGCTATAGGCGCGGTACATCGCGTCATACGTTTCCTGCAGCGACTCCTGCGAAACGTGGAACGAGTAAGCATCTTTCATGATGAATTCACGTGAACGCATCACGCCAAAGCGCGGACGGACTTCATCACGGAATTTGGTCTGGATCTGATAGAGGTTGAGCGGCAGTTGCTTATAAGAACTCAGCTCATTGCGGATCAGGTCAGTGACCACCTCTTCATGCGTCGGACCCAGCACGAACGGACGCTCGTGGCGATCTGCAATACGTAACAGTTCCGGGCCATACTCCTCCCAGCGACCGCTCTCCTGCCACAGGTCGGCGGGCTGCACAACCGGCATTAAAATCTCAACCGCGCCCGCGTTGTTCATCTCTTCGCGCACGATGTTTTCGACTTTTTTCAGCACGCGAACCCCGGTCGGTAACCAGGTGTACAAGCCAGAAGCCAGTTTGCGGATCATACCGGCGCGCAGCATCAGCTGGTGGCTGATCACTTCAGCGTCGGAAGGCGTCTCTTTCTGAGTAGAGAGCAGATATTGAGTAGTACGCATTGATTACGGTTCCAGTTGATCGGAAAGTCACAGACAGAATTTTGCTGGCGGCTAGTGTACCAGTGAGATCACCGGCTCAAAAGCGGGTTTTAACGCGGGTCGATAGCGATCACTTCAGTACCGGCATCATCAATGCGCCAGCGTACATTAAAATCCATCAGCCAGGCCGCATATTCCCGCGCCTGCGTTTCGCCCTGACGGTAAGCGGGACGGGGATCCTGTGCCAGCACTTCACTGATAAAGCGAGCCAGATTGGGGTAGCGCGACTGCTGGTGAAGCTGCTGTTGTGCCAGTGCGGAGAAGCGAACCGGCATATCAGCCGCAGGTGCCGCCTGAGCAAAACCCGCCTGGGCATGCGGCAATGCTTCGGCAAAAGGCAGATAAGGTTTGATATCCACCACCGGGGTGCCATCGACCAGATCCAGACTGCCAAGCTGCAGGATCACCTGCTGTTTTTCAATCCTGATACCTTTTAGCTCAACCAGCGACATGCCAATGGGATTGGGACGGAACGTTGAACGTGTCGCAAATACACCCATGCGCGCATTGCCGCCCAGCCGGGGAGGGCGAACCGTGGGACGCCAGCCGCCCTCCATCGTCTGATGGAAGACAAACAGCAGCCAGAGATGGCTGAACGCTTCCAGTCCACGCACCGCTTCCGGCTGATTGTAAGGTGGCTGCAGATGCAGTTCGCCGCCGCCATCCTGCACCAGCCCTGGCTGGCGCGGCACGGCAAACTTCTCCTTCCACGGTGAGCGGATTATCCCAATTTGCGCAAAGGCGAATTCACTCATTGATTGCTGACTTTCAGTGCCGAACCCTGACACACCGCCTGACGATAGCAGCCTGGCGTGCCGGTGACGATTTCACACTGATGCAGCAGCACTGCATTGGCTTTCATCTGTGACGCTTTGATCTGCAGACGTTTACGTGCAGTAGCGATGTTGGCTGGGGAGTTCTGATTACTCATCTGGCAATCTTCAGCGGAGACTTCACCCAGATCGCGGAATGGCTTGCTGACCAGATCGGCGGCATCGGTATAGAGCTTAACCGGTGCCGGTCGTGACACAGGCTTGCGGGTGGGTTCACTGGATTGCTGCGGCCGGGACGGTGCGCTGCTTATCGGGTGATACTCATGAACACACCCTGTCAGCATCAATGCTAACAAGCAGAGCGGTAAAAAACGCATGGCAACATCCTCAGGTTTCAAAAAGTGGCGTTATTGAAACAAGGACAAGAATAAATAACAAGTCGGGCAGGGCACCCAATAACAGAAAGGGCGGCATAGCGCCGCCCTTAAGGAGATGAACAGCTGAATTACCAGCCTTTAACCGCGCCGCCGTTAAAGACTTTGTTAGCGGCATCGTAGACTTCGTCAGACTGGTAAGCCTTGACAAATTTCTTCACGTTTTCCGCATCTTTATTATCTTCGCGCGCCACAATCAGGTTCACGTACGGTGAATCTTTATCTTCGACGAAAATGCCATCTTTGGCTGGTGTCAGGCCAATCTGGCTGGCGTAGGTGGTGTTGATAACCGCCAGCGCGATCTGCTGATCGTCCAGTGAGCGTGGCAGCTGCGGCGCTTCCAGCTCAACAATTTTCAGATGCTTAGGGTTTTCAGTGATATCCAGTGAGGTTGGCAGCAGGCCCACGCCATCTTTCAGCTTGATCAGACCCACTTTCTGCAGCAGCAGCAGCGTACGGCCCAGGTTGGTCGGGTCGTTTGGAATGGCAACCTGAGCGCCATCCTGCAGCTCATCCAGTGACTTGATCTTTTTCGAATAGCCCGCGATCGGGTAGACGAAGGAGTTACCCACTGAAACCAGCTTGTAGCCACGATCTTTGATCTGCTGATCCAGATACGGTTTGTGCTGGAAGGCGTTGACGTCGATATCGCCTTTGCTCAGCGCTTCATTCGGCAGTACGTAATCGTTGAAGGTGACCAGCTCAACGTCCAGACCATATTTCTCTTTGGCAACTTTCTGCGCTGCTTCAGCAACCTGCTGCTCAGCACCGACAATCACGCCCACTTTGATGTGGTTAGGGTCTTTCTCTTTTTGATCGCATCCTGCCAGCGCAATCGCGCCAATCAGTGCACCCACAGCGGCAATTTTCTTGAATCTGAAAGACATATCCTTTCCTTCTTAATAATGTGATATTGCTGGCTTATTTATGGGACACCGCATGCACGATGCGGTCGCCACAGAATTGAATGAGATACACCAAAACCACTAACAACACCAATACCGTATTCATCACAGTGGCGTTATATCCGATATAACCATACTGATAACCGATCTGGCCCAGACCACCGGCACCCACCGCGCCACCCATGGCGGAGTAACCAACCAGGGTAATCAGGGTGATGGTCGCAGCATTCACCAGGCCAGGCATCGCTTCCGGCAGCAGAACCTTACGGATGATCTGCATTGGCGTGGCGCCCATGGCACGTGATGCTTCAATCAGTCCGGTAGGCAGTTCCAGCAAGGCATTTTCAACCATACGTGCGATAAACGGCGCCGCGCCAACGGTCAATGGCACGATGGCCGCCTGCAGTCCGATTGAGGTGCCGACGATTACGCGAGTAAAAGGAATCATCCAGACCAGTAAGATAATGAAAGGAATGGAGCGGAAGATATTCACCAGCGCGGAGAGCACGCGATAAAGTCCCTGATTCTGCAGAATCTGGCCCGGACGGGTGACATAGAGTAAAACGCCGACCGGCAGACCCAGCACAAAACCGAAAAAGCCCGAGACGAAGGTCATCATCAGCGTTTCCCACACGCCCCGTCCCAGCAACCACATCATCGCTTCAGACATAACCTAACACCTCTACTTTCACATGATTCTCCTTCAGCCAGGCAATCGCCTCGCGGGTATCGCTTTCTGTGCCGTGCATTTCGGCCAGCATAATGCCGAACTTCACGCCACCGGCGTAATCCATCTGGGCACTGATAATGTTGTTATTCACGTTGTAACGGCGGGCAGCTTCAGACAGCAGCGGCGCATCAACCGATTTACCGGTGAATTCCAGCCGCAGCAGAGGCACGGTGCCTTCAGCGGCGGTGGCAGAAAGACGCTGCTGGTAATCATCCGGAATATCCAGATGCAGCGTAGACTGAATAAACTGCTGCGCCAGCGGTGTCTTAGGATGAGAGAAGACCTCACTGACGCTATCTTTCTCAATCAGCTCACCGTGACTGATGACCGCAACCTGATCGCAGATGCGTTTCACTACATCCATTTCATGGGTGATCAGCAGAATCGTCAGCCCAAGCCGGCGGTTAATGTCTTTAAGCAATTCCAGAATAGAGCGGGTCGTCGCGGGATCCAGTGCGCTGGTGGCTTCATCACAGAGCAGAACCTTGGGATTGCTGGCCAGGGCGCGGGCAATCGCGACACGCTGCTTCTGTCCGCCCGACAGATTGGCGGGCCAGGCATCATGCTTGTCTGATAATCCCACCAGTTCCAGCAGCTCAGTTACGCGAGCCGTGATCTGAGCGCGGGAGAGATTACCGAGTTCCAGTGGAAGAGAAACGTTGCCCGCGACGGTACGGGAGTTCATCAGATTAAAGTGCTGGAAGATCATGCCGATCTGGCGGCGCGCCTGAGTTAACTGACGTTCGTTGAGTGCGGTTAAATCAGCACCGTCTACCAGTACGCGGCCCGAAGTAGGGCGCTCCAGCAGGTTAACGCAACGAATCAACGTACTTTTACCGGCACCGGAAGCACCGATAACGCCATAAATCTGTCCGGCAGGCACGTGCAGGCTGACATCCGTTAACGCCGGAACAGACCGCGTGCCTTGCTGAAACACCTTGGTGATATTTTCTAGTTTAATCATTATGTTATTTATTATCGTGTTGCGTTGTCCGTGGTGTGGGAAGCCTCGTCGCTTTTATTCGGTATAAAAGCTGGATGGATGTTAAGGCATCCAGACGTCTAAATCAATGGAAGTGATTCAATCTGACATTCTCCCTTTTATAGCAATCATGCGATACTGATCGGCAATTTTTACAGCAGGAGTTTCTACGTGGCGAATAAAGTCCCCGCTATTTTTCTTGATCGTGATGGCACCCTTAATGTCGACAATGGCTATGTCCATGAGATCGATGACTTCCAGTTTATTGACGGCACGATTGAAGCGCTGCAACAACTAAAGGCAATGGGTTTTGCGCTGGTGGTCGTGACCAATCAGTCTGGCATCGCGCGCGGTATGTTTACTGAAGATACCTTTATGCGGCTGACAGAATGGATGGACTGGTCGCTGGCCGATCGCGATGTTGATCTTGATGGCATCTATTTCTGTCCTCACCATCCTGAAGCAACAGTAGCAGAGTTCCGTCAGGCCTGTGACTGCCGCAAGCCTCAGCCGGGTATGCTGCTGACGGCGCAGGAAGAACTGAATATTGATATGGCCGCTTCTTATATGGTAGGTGACAAGCTGGAAGACATGCTGGCAGGGCAGGCTGCCGGTGTCGGCAAGAAAGTACTGGTGCGCAGCGGCAAACCGGTCACTGCTGAAGGTGAAGCAGCAGCAGATTGGGTGATTAATAGCCTGGCAGAGCTTCCGGCGCGCATTAAAAAGGGGTAAAACGGCGCTTTTGTGCAAATTTCAGACGAACAGAAAAAAAGTCTCAATTTGCACTTGCGCTATCTGAGCCGTTCCCTATAATGCGCCTCCACTGACACGGCAAACCGGCAACGGAAAACGGGTCAGGAGGCACAGGAGACTGCGCCGCCGGAGAAAAACTTCTGAGAAAGAGGTTGACTCTGCAGGAGGAAAGCGTAATATACGCCACCTCGCGACAGGACGCTAACGCACTGTTCGCACTGCTCTTTAACAATTTATCAGACAATCTGTGTGGGCACTCGCAGGATTGATATCAGCGTCTCCGGACGTAAAAAATATCAAGCCTCACGAGTGAACACATAATGAAATTCATTATGACGTTTTACAGATGAGCACCGCTTAACTTGTTTAAGCAAATCAAACTTAAATTGAAGAGTTTGATCATGGCTCAGATTGAACGCTGGCGGCAGGCCTAACACATGCAAGTCGGACGGTAGCACAGAGAGCTTGCTCTTGGGTGACGAGTGGCGGACGGGTGAGTAATGTCTGGGGATCTGCCCGATAGAGGGGGATAACCACTGGAAACGGTGGCTAATACCGCATAACGTCGCAAGACCAAAGAGGGGGACCTTCGGGCCTCTCACTATCGGATGAACCCAGATGGGATTAGCTAGTAGGCGGGGTAATGGCCCACCTAGGCGACGATCCCTAGCTGGTCTGAGAGGATGACCAGCCACACTGGAACTGAGACACGGTCCAGACTCCTACGGGAGGCAGCAGTGGGGAATATTGCACAATGGGCGCAAGCCTGATGCAGCCATGCCGCGTGTATGAAGAAGGCCTTCGGGTTGTAAAGTACTTTCAGCGGGGAGGAAGGCGATGGGGTTAATAACCCTGTCGATTGACGTTACCCGCAGAAGAAGCACCGGCTAACTCCGTGCCAGCAGCCGCGGTAATACGGAGGGTGCAAGCGTTAATCGGAATTACTGGGCGTAAAGCGCACGCAGGCGGTCTGTTAAGTCAGATGTGAAATCCCCGGGCTTAACCTGGGAACTGCATTTGAAACTGGCAGGCTTGAGTCTTGTAGAGGGGGGTAGAATTCCAGGTGTAGCGGTGAAATGCGTAGAGATCTGGAGGAATACCGGTGGCGAAGGCGGCCCCCTGGACAAAGACTGACGCTCAGGTGCGAAAGCGTGGGGAGCAAACAGGATTAGATACCCTGGTAGTCCACGCCGTAAACGATGTCGACTTGGAGGTTGTTCCCTTGAGGAGTGGCTTCCGGAGCTAACGCGTTAAGTCGACCGCCTGGGGAGTACGGCCGCAAGGTTAAAACTCAAATGAATTGACGGGGGCCCGCACAAGCGGTGGAGCATGTGGTTTAATTCGATGCAACGCGAAGAACCTTACCTACTCTTGACATCCAGCGAACTTTCCAGAGATGGATTGGTGCCTTCGGGAACGCTGAGACAGGTGCTGCATGGCTGTCGTCAGCTCGTGTTGTGAAATGTTGGGTTAAGTCCCGCAACGAGCGCAACCCTTATCCTTTGTTGCCAGCGATTCGGTCGGGAACTCAAAGGAGACTGCCGGTGATAAACCGGAGGAAGGTGGGGATGACGTCAAGTCATCATGGCCCTTACGAGTAGGGCTACACACGTGCTACAATGGCGCATACAAAGAGAAGCAACCTCGCGAGAGCAAGCGGACCTCACAAAGTGCGTCGTAGTCCGGATCGGAGTCTGCAACTCGACTCCGTGAAGTCGGAATCGCTAGTAATCGTGGATCAGAATGCCACGGTGAATACGTTCCCGGGCCTTGTACACACCGCCCGTCACACCATGGGAGTGGGTTGCAAAAGAAGTAGGTAGCTTAACCTTCGGGAGGGCGCTTACCACTTTGTGATTCATGACTGGGGTGAAGTCGTAACAAGGTAACCGTAGGGGAACCTGCGGTTGGATCACCTCCTTACCTGAAGATACCTTCCCGCGCAGTGTCCACACAGATTGTCTGATAAAAAGTAATGAGCAGGACGGCTGCGAAGTCGTGACACTTTTGTGTCCCCTTCGTCTAGCGGTTAGGACTCCGCCCTTTCACGGCGGCAACAGGGGTTCGAATCCCCTAGGGGACGCCACCTGCTTGGTGACAGGTGAAAGGTGTCTCCATACAGTATCTCAAAACCGATTTGGTTGCGTAAGCAGCCGGGCCGCGTTTGAGATATTTGCTCTTTAACAATCCGGAACAAGCTGAAAATTGAAACGACGCAGCGCGTCATTCCTCCGTAATAAGGGATGACAAAGCGATGCGTTCGAGTCTCTCAAATGCTTGCAATACGCAGCGTTGAAAAACGCCTGTGGGTTGTGAGGTTAAGCGACTAAGCGTACACGGTGGATGCCCAGGCAGTCAGAGGCGATGAAGGACGTGCTAATCTGCGTAAAGCGACGGTAAGGTGATATGAACCGCTACAGCCGTCGATGTCCGAATGGGGAAACCCGGTGCACTCTGTGCATCATTGCAGCATGAATACATAGTGCTGCAAGGCGAACCGGGGGAACTGAAACATCTAAGTACCCCGAGGAAAAGAAATCAACCGAGATTCCCCCAGTAGCGGCGAGCGAACGGGGAGCAGCCCAGAGCCTGAATCAGCTTGTGTGTTAGTGGAAGCGTCTGGAAAGTCGCAGGGTACAGGGTGATACTCCCGTACACAAAAGCACACATGCTGTGAGCTCGATGAGTAAGGCGGGACACGTGGTATCCTGTCTGAATATGGGGGGACCATCCTCCAAGGCTAAATACTCCTGACTGACCGATAGTGAACCAGTACCGTGAGGGAAAGGCGAAAAGAACCCCGGCGAGGGGAGTGAAACAGAACCTGAAACCGTGTACGTACAAGCAGTGGGAGCCTTCTTTATGGGGGTGACTGCGTACCTTTTGTATAATGGGTCAGCGACTTATATTCTGTAGCAAGGTTAACCGTATAGGGGAGCCGCAGGGAAACCGAGTCTTAACTGGGCGTTAAGTTGCAGGGTATAGACCCGAAACCCGGTGATCTAGCCATGGGCAGGTTGAAGGTTGGGTAACACTAACTGGAGGACCGAACCGACTAATGTTGAAAAATTAGCGGATGACCTGTGGCTGGGGGTGAAAGGCCAATCAAACCGGGAGATAGCTGGTTCTCCCCGAAAGCTATTTAGGTAGCGCCTCGTGAACTCATCTTCGGGGGTAGAGCACTGTTTCGGCTAGGGGGCCATCCCGGCTTACCAACCCGATGCAAACTGCGAATACCGAAGAATGTTATCACGGGAGACACACGGCGGGTGCTAACGTCCGTCGTGAAGAGGGAAACAACCCAGACCGCCAGCTAAGGTCCCAAAGTCATGGTTAAGTGGGAAACGATGTGGGAAGGCACAGACAGCCAGGATGTTGGCTTAGAAGCAGCCATCATTTAAAGAAAGCGTAATAGCTCACTGGTCGAGTCGGCCTGCGCGGAAGATGTAACGGGGCTAAACCATGCACCGAAGCTGCGGCAGCGACACTATGTGTTGTTGGGTAGGGGAGCGTTCTGTAAGCCGTCGAAGGTGTGCTGTGAGGCATGCTGGAGGTATCAGAAGTGCGAATGCTGACATAAGTAACGATAAAGCGGGTGAAAAGCCCGCTCGCCGGAAGACTAAGGGTTCCTGTTCAACGTTAATCGGAGCAGGGTGAGTCGACCCCTAAGGCGAGGCCGAAAGGCGTAGTCGATGGGAAACAGGTTAATATTCCTGTACTCGGTGTTACTGCGAAGGGGGGACGGAGAAGGCTATATCGGCCGGGCGACGGTTGTCCCGGTTTAAGCGTGTAGGCGGAGTGTCCAGGTAAATCCGGACGCTTGTTAACGCTGAGGCGTGACGACGAGGCACTACGGTGCTGAAGTGATAAATGCCCAGCTTCCAGGAAAAGCCTCTAAGCATCAGGTAACACAGAATCGTACCCCAAACCGACACAGGTGGTCAGGTAGAGAATACCAAGGCGCTTGAGAGAACTCGGGTGAAGGAACTAGGCAAAATGGTGCCGTAACTTCGGGAGAAGGCACGCTGGCGCGTAGGTGGAGGGACTAGCTCCCCGAGCCGAAGCCAGTCGAAGATACCAGCTGGCTGCAACTGTTTATTAAAAACACAGCACTGTGCAAACACGAAAGTGGACGTATACGGTGTGACGCCTGCCCGGTGCCGGAAGGTTAATTGATGGGGTTATCCGCAAGGAGAAGCTCTTGATCGAAGCCCCGGTAAACGGCGGCCGTAACTATAACGGTCCTAAGGTAGCGAAATTCCTTGTCGGGTAAGTTCCGACCTGCACGAATGGCGTAATGATGGCCAGGCTGTCTCCACCCGAGACTCAGTGAAATTGAACTCGCTGTGAAGATGCAGTGTACCCGCGGCAAGACGGAAAGACCCCGTGAACCTTTACTACAGCTTGACACTGAACATTGAGCCTTGATGTGTAGGATAGGTGGGAGGCTTTGAAGCGCGGACGCCAGTCTGCGTGGAGCCAACCTTGAAATACCACCCTTTAATGTTTGATGTTCTAACGTAGGCCCGTAATCCGGGCTGCGGACAGTGTCTGGTGGGTAGTTTGACTGGGGCGGTCTCCTCCTAAAGAGTAACGGAGGAGCACGAAGGTCAGCTAATCACGGTCGGACATCGTGAGGTTAGTGCAATGGCATAAGCTGGCTTGACTGCGAGAGTGACGGCTCGAGCAGGTGCGAAAGCAGGTCATAGTGATCCGGTGGTTCTGAATGGAAGGGCCATCGCTCAACGGATAAAAGGTACTCCGGGGATAACAGGCTGATACCGCCCAAGAGTTCATATCGACGGCGGTGTTTGGCACCTCGATGTCGGCTCATCACATCCTGGGGCTGAAGTAGGTCCCAAGGGTACGGCTGTTCGCCGTTTAAAGTGGTACGCGAGCTGGGTTTAGAACGTCGTGAGACAGTTCGGTCCCTATCTGCCGTGGGCGCTGGAGAATTGAGGGGGGTTGCTCCTAGTACGAGAGGACCGGAGTGAACGCACCACTGGTGTTCGGGTTGTCATGCCAATGGCATTGCCCGGTAGCTAAGTGCGGAAAAGATAAGTGCTGAAAGCATCTAAGCACGAAACTTGCCCCGAGATGAGTTCTCCCTGACTCCTTGAGAGTCCTGAAGGGACGTTGAAGACTACGACGTTGATAGGCCGGGTGTGTAAGCGCAGCGATGCGTTGAGCTAACCGGTACTAATGACCCGTGAGGCTTAACCTTACAACGCCAGAGGCGTTTTTGAGAGACACGATTTTCAGCTTGTTACCGGATACAGTTGTGTCCTGCGGACTGAAGTCCGAAGGATTTTGCGCTGAGGCAAGGCGGCAACCGGGCGATACGAAGGAGCATACTGAAGTATGTGACGGAGTAGCGCGAGGGCGGCCAACGCAGCATCAGCACAAAAGACACAGGACAGAGCACAAAGAATTTGCCTGGCGGCTTTAGCGCGGTGGTCCCACCTGACCCCATGCCGAACTCAGAAGTGAAACGCCGTAGCGCCGATGGTAGTGTGGGGTCTCCCCATGCGAGAGTAGGGAACTGCCAGGCATTAAATTCGTTCCTTTTCCCCTGACAAGGAAAATAACAGGAACAGACGGCCATCAGCCCGTTGCTGACAGCTGTGAAAGAATCGGTGGAGCGGTAGTTCAGTTGGTTAGAATACCTGCCTGTCACGCAGGGGGTCGCGGGTTCGAGCCCCGTCCGTTCCGCCACTTAATTGGAAAGCCCTGACTTAACGGTCAGGGCTTTTTCCATTGCAGCAAATTCAACACGGAAAAATACACCGCGCTGATTCTCTTCGATCTCCCGGATCATTTTAACGATCGCTAATTCTTTGAATCTGAAGCGATAATCGCGTAATCGATCCCACCCCTTCCAAATTGTGTGCGGGCAGACCCCGATCAGACCTGCCCCTGTAGACTTCAGGTACGCCACGGCTGGTCAGCTGTCCACTCACTCAGAAAATCGATAAAAGCGCGCACACGCTGGCTTACGCCAATATCACTGTAGTAAACAGCATGGAAGGGCATCTCGACCGGCAGACGCTGATCGGCCAACACTTCCACCAGTTTTCCCTCAGCAACTTCACGATCGATCATATAGTCCGACAGGCAGGCAATACCATTACCGGTAAGACAGAGCTGCTTAATCGTCTCTCCGCTGTTAGAGGAGATAGCCCAGCTAATATCATAGAGTTCGCCGCTTTCACGGGAGACGGGCCAGCGATTGAGTCGTGGGGAATCATCAAAGCCGAGACAGTGGTGGTTATCCAGCTCAGCCACCGTTTGCGGTGTCCCATGCTCACGGAGATAGGCGGGTGAAGCAACCATCTTGCGAAAGCTCCTGAACAGCAGCCGGGCGCGCAGCGTTGAGTCGGTGAGATTGCCGGCGCGAATGGCGATATCCACTTTCCGCTCAATCAGATTGATAAAACTTTCTGAGGAGATCAAAGAAAGAGTCACGTCAGGATAGCGCAGACGAAAGGGTTTAATCATCGGCATCAGCAAATGCAGAATGACCGGCGTCGCGGCATCAACGCGCAGTAGTCCTTTAGGCGCCTGTAAACTCTCGATCAAATCGCTTTCTGCCGTGGTCATCTCCTGCAAAAAACGTTGAACATGGCGAAAATAGCGTTCGCCCTCCTGAGTAAGCGCCAGCTGCCGTGTTGTGCGGGTCAGCAGGGCAATACCCAGCTTGCTCTCCAGCTTTTTAACTGTCCTGCTGACGGCAGAGTTAGCCATCTTCAGCTGTTCAGCAGCGCGACTGAAACTTCCATTTTCTACTACGCTGACAAACACTTTTAGTTCATCAGAAGATGCCTTCATTCTTCCTCCCTGCAGTCACATGGCCATTAAGCCAGTTTATGACTGATAATGCTGTTATAACCAGTACAGGAGCCGTTAACGATGACATCGGGGATGTCACCGCCTGATCTGCCTCGTTTTGCTTAGCGAACGTAAAAGGGCTGCTTTATTCTGGAAAAGGTGATGAATTCTGACATTCACCTGCATCCATTGAAACCCCGGTCTAAAATCCCTATAACAGACAGGTGTTAACTGTATTTTGAATCATCAGCCAGGCGGGAAAGTGCGCAAAAAAACTTATGCAATGCGATATGTAGCAGGACAACCAGTGGAACAGATCTTTCCACCTGGCGCGATGCTCCATCTCGGTCAGGCACTGCCACCCGGCGCACCCTTGCCCGCGCACCCAAACCTCAAAGTTCTGGTATGGAACATCTTCAAGCAGCAACGCGCAGACTGGATGTCGGTACTGGAAGGATTTGGTAAAGATGCGCACCTGGTATTACTGCAGGAAGCGCAGACCACACCTGAACTGGTAGAGTTTGCCACCAGTAATTATCTCGCTGCCGATCAGGTACCTGCCTTTGTGCTGCCTCAGCATCCCTCTGGGGTGATGACGCTCGCCTCTGCGCACCCGGTCTATTGCTGCCCGTTGCGTGAGCGTGAGCCTCTGCTGAGGCTGTCAAAATCGGCACTGGTCACGGCGTATCCGCTGCCCACGGGTGAAATGCTGATGGTCGTGAACATCCATGCGGTAAATTTCAGCCTGGGCGTCGACGTCTACAGTAAACAGCTGGGGCCAATCGGGGAGCAGATCATGCATCACCAGGGGCCGGTGATTATGGCCGGGGATTTCAATGCCTGGAGCCGTCAGCGCATCAATGCCCTCTACCGTTTTGCACAGCGAATGAAGCTGGAAGAGGTGATGTTCACTGCCGATCACCGCCGTAAAGCCTTTGGTCGCCCGCTGGATTTCGTCTTCTATCGCGATCTCAGGGTGAGTGAGGCATCCGTACTGGTGACGCGCGCGTCCGACCATAACCCCTTACTGGTGGAGTTCAGTTCAGGAAGCTAGTCCGGTGCATTAAGCTTACCTGCAGAAGGGGGAGGGAAGTCCGGCAGATGAGTAAACGGTGGCGGATGAATAAAAGAAAAAGGCTGACAAATGTCAGCCTTTTCAACGTATCAGGTATCAGGTGTTGCGTTATTATTCACAAACAGCGTTAAGTTATCGCCGGGTTGAATATCTTTCGCACTGTCCAGCACACTGTTCCAGCGCATCACGTCTTTGATGTTAACGCCGTGATGACGGGCAATACTGTCAAGAGAATCACCCTTACGAACACGATAGGTGATGCTGTTGCCGTTATCAGCCAGTCGGGTGCCATTCGAACCAATGGTCAGAGTCTGACCCGGTCGGATATCAGCACCGCGCAGGTTGTTATCCTGCTTCAGTGTCGAGACGCTAACGCCAAGTTTTGAGGCGATACCAGAGAGCGTATCACCCCGTCGCACTTTGTACCCGCCACTCGCACTGGCTTTCGCAAGCTGAGTAGGCTGTACCGCTGCGATGTCACCGGAAGCCAGTGAGTTACGCAGTTTCGCGACGTTCGACTTCGGCACCATAATATAGTGTGGGCCGTTTGGCGCTGTTGCACCGCCTTTATAACCGGTATTGAAGCTCTTCAGTTTCGTGAGCGACATACCCGCCATTTCGGCAGCCTGCGTCAGCTGTATCTGCTGACCCACTTCCACTCGCGCCAGAGCACGACTTTCATTAGGTGTCGGCAGTTTGATACCGTAACGCTTGTTATTTTTGAGCAGTTCACTCAGAGCTAACATTTTAGGCACATACACGGTCGTTTCGCGTGGCAGCGATAAATGCCAGAAGTCAGTCGGCTTACCGCGCGCCTTGTTCTGCTTTATCGCTTTGAGTACACGTCCTTCACCACTGTTGTACGCTGCGATGGTTAATAACCAGTCGCCGTCAAACATGGTGTTAAGACGCTGCATCATATCCAGCGCAACTTTCGTGGATGCGACCACATCGCGTCGCCCATCGTAATACTGGTTCTGTTTCAAACCATAGTTTCGACCTGTTGCAGCAACAATCTGCCAGATACCAGCGGCATTGGCGGATGAAGTTGCCCGGGGGTCAAAAGCGCTCTCCACTATGGGTAGCAGTACCAGTTCCATCGGCATTTTACGTTTCTGTATCTGCTCGACTATCCAGTACATGTACGGCTCTGCCCGTAATGTTACATCGTGGAGATAGCTCTTATTTTTTAAAAATTTACTTTTTTGTTCGCGGATTGCCGGGTTTTCCGGAATCCCCATCTTCAACTCGTCACTAATGAAACTCCAGAGATCTGCGTCTGCTGCGAGGCCAGTTCCATCTTCCTGCCATCGCGGCGACAAAAACTCGTCTCCGTACTTTCCATTTTCACCTTGACCAGCTGAAGACAGACTCTGTGCATGCTGTACCGGGATATTGGCATCGTTCCTGGACGCCTGACATCCTACCAGCAAGACTGAGGCGAGTAAGATCGCTTTAGCCTTCATGTGTGTGTCAATAGTTCGCTTAAAAGACGAGCAACTATACGTGACGACTTTTCACAACACAACCCGAAAAATCAAAAAGCGTCTTTCTTCTCGCGTAGAACGGCAAATGAACGCCATACGGGTTCATCAGTAACGTTAACGTTTAATGCCCTTTGTAAATCAACGTCTTGCGTGCGAAGAAATAAATTTATTGTCCGTTCGTGCGCCAGTTTTGTGGGCAAACTAATGCCATTTTCAGCGCGTAAGTCCTTAATTTTCTGATATTCGGCCGTTATTTGTGGGTCATGGGGCAGAATAGCCGCAGCAAACTTCAGATTGGATAAAGTATATTCATGTGCGCAGCAGACTAATGTTTCACCTGGAAGCTGGTTAAGCTTTTGAAAGGAATCATACATCTGCTCTGCCGTGCCCTCAAAAAGGCGCCCGCAGCCGCCCGAAAAGAGTGTGTCACCACAGAAAAGATAAGGTGAGCTGTAATATGAGATATGTCCTAAAGTGTGACCAGGGGTGTGGATCACCTCAAACGTCAGGCCCAGTACCGTGACCTTATCGCCTTCGCTGACTATCGTTCTGGCCCCTTTAGCCGCGGTTTCCTGGGGACCATAGACCTCAAGCTGAGGGAAATGCTCGCACAGTGTTTTCACTCCGCCCGTGTGGTCGTTATGGTGGTGAGTCAGCAGAATAGCGACCGGCTGCCAGCCGTTGGAGGCCATTTTTTCTAACACCGGTTGGGCTTCGCCGGGATCGACAATCAGGCATTTACCGTCATCATCAGTCAGCGTCCAGATGTAGTTGTCCTGCAACGCAGGAATACTGGTAAGATTCATCATCACCTCTCGCAGGTCGTAGGAAAAGGAAGAGCGTAAAGCATGAAGCCCGCTAAATCACGCCAGATTCTGAACGCACCGCTGTCATGGCGCGATATGCCGTGGGGAGATTATTTCCGCGACGCGCTAACGCAGCAGCTTCAGCCTTACCTTGGAAAGCTTTATGGCTTTCATATGCTTAAGCTTGGCAACCTCAGCGCAGAAATCAACACCGAAAACTGTGCTATTTCACATCAGGTCAATGTTGGCAGGGAAGGTGAGCTGTTACAGGTGCTGGCTGACCCGATGCAACTGCCGTTTGAGTCGAAGTCGATCGATGCCTGTTTGCTGGCCCATACGCTCGCCTGGAGCCAGGATCCTCACCGGGTGTTACGTGAAGTAGATAGGGTGTTAATTGATGATGGCTGGATGATTATCAGCGGCTTCAATCCATTCAGCCTGCTCGGCGTGAGTAAGATGGTGCCGGGCCTGAACCGCAAAGCCCCCTGGAGCGGACGGATGTTCAGCCAGGTGCGGTTAGTCGACTGGCTGGGACTGTTGAATTATGAGGTAGTCTATCGCACCCGCTTTCAGGTGCTGCCGTGGCATCGGCAGGGCGGAAAACTGATCAGCGCCCACTTACCGGCGCTGGGCTGTCTGAATATTGTGGTGGCACGTAAACGCACCTTCCCGCTGCTGCCGACCCGGGCTAAGAAGAGTATGAGCACCAGCAAGATCCGCCAGACGGTCAATGCCACACGCCAGTTCCGGCAGGCAGAGGATCAGGATTCGGTTTTATAACCGATATCCTCAAAAGCGGGATTTTCAGCCGCGCTGCGGGCCAGCACGTCGCAGCGCTCATTTTCCGGATGTCCGGCATGGCCTTTAACCCACTCCCACTGAATCTTATGGGTGCTGAGTGCTAAGTCGAGACGCTGCCAGAGATCGACATTCTTCACCGGCTTTTTGTCGGCGGTTTTCCAGCCACGCTTTTTCCAGTTATGGATCCAGCTGGTAATTCCCTGACGCACATACTGACTGTCGGTACTGAGCACCACATCGCACGGCTGGGTCAGCGCTTCCAGTGAGACAATCGCCGCCATCAGCTCCATCCGGTTATTGGTGGTAAGGTGATAGCCCGCGCTGAAGGTTTTCTCATGCTGACCGTAGCGTAAAATCGCCCCATAACCGCCGGGACCAGGATTTCCAAGACAGGATCCATCGGTGAATATTTCTACCTGTTTGCGCATCTCTGGTAGACTTCCTCTCAAAAACGCTAAGTCTGACATAAAACGGGTCTTATGAGCACTGCAAATAACCGCCAGATCGTTCTCGATACTGAAACCACCGGCATGAACATGATCGGGGTACATTATGAGGGGCACCGCATCATTGAGATTGGTGCGGTAGAGGTGATTAACCGTCGCCTGACCGGTAACAATTTCCATATGTATCTCAAGCCCGATCGGCTGGTCGATCCCGAAGCCTTTGGCGTACACGGCATTGCCGATGAGTTCCTGGCCGACAAGCCTGCATTCAGCGAGATTGCCGATGAGTTTCTCGACTACATTCGCGGTGCTGAATTAGTGATCCATAACGCCCCGTTTGATATCGGCTTTATGGACTACGAGTTTGCAAAGCTGAACCGCGGCATTGAGAAAACCGAAACCTTCTGCAAAATCACCGACAGTCTGGCGCTGGCGCGCCGTATGTTTCCCGGCAAGCGCAACAGCCTTGATGCGCTTTGCTCGCGTTACGAAATAGATAACAGCAAACGAACCCTGCACGGCGCACTGCTCGATGCCGAGATTCTGGCTGAAGTCTTCCTGACGATGACCGGCGGACAGACGTCACTCTCCTTTTTATCGGAAAGTGAAAGCGCCCGACAGGCGCAGGGAGAGAGCATCCAGCGCATCGTGCGTCCCACCTCTGCACTGCGCGTGGTCACGGCCAGCGATGAAGAAGTGGTTGCCCATGAGTCACGTCTGGATCTGGTGATGAAAAAGGGTGGCAGCTGCCTGTGGCGCGGCTGAATTACGCATTTTTGTGGATAAAATCAACGGCAAGCTGAAAAAAACAGCAAACGATTTGTTCGCCTGGAAAAAGCGTTGACGTCGCAACAGGCTGCCATTACTATGCGCCTCGTTCCCGACGGGGAACAAAGCGCGGAGCGGTAGTTCAGTTGGTTAGAATACCTGCCTGTCACGCAGGGGGTCGCGGGTTCGAGCCCCGTCCGTTCCGCCAATCTCTTTAAAAAAGCCGATTCAGAAATGAATCGGCTTTTTGCTGTCTGCTATTCAGCGGTGGCCTGGTTCTTCTGCGGCATCACCTCGCCTTGCCAGCGGGCACCATCCTCCGCCTCACGATCTTCACGGGCGATAAAGCGATAGCAGCCTGCCGCCAGACCGGCGCCAATAAACCAGCTGAAATTCGCCACCTGATGCAGGGAAGGGATAAAGCTAATCACCAGGCAAATCGCCACCGATGGCAGCAGTGCGCCAATCGCTTTAGGGTTAAAGCCACCGCGATACCAGTAACGGCCTGCTGGCGTATCGTTAAAAAGATCGTCGACCGAGATACGTCCACGTTTAATCAGATAGAAATCAGTTAGCAGAATCCCGAACAGCGGCCCGATAAACGATCCCAGCACATCCAGCGTATAGTGAATCAGCTCAGGAGACTGGAACAGATTCCACGGCGTTAACAGCACCGACCCCACCGCGGCGATCATCCCGCCGGTACGGAAACTGATTTTCTGCGGTGAACAGTTGGAGAAGTCAAAAGCGGGCGAGACGAAGTTCGCCACGATATTGATACCGATGGTAGCGGTAATCATGGTCAGCAATCCAATCGCGACCGCCAGATCGTTGCCGACCATGCTTACGGTTTCGATGGGATCGGTAATCATTTTGCCAAACAGCGACTGGGTGCCCGACACAATCACTACGGTCACCACCGAGAACAGCAGAAAGTTAAACGGCAGTCCCCAGCGGTTGCCGCGACGGATCTCTGACATGCTTTTGCCGTAGCGTGAAAAGTCACCGAAGTTCAGCAGCGGTCCGGAGAAGTAAGAGACCACCAGCGCCGTCGCCGTAATCATCTGCCACGTCTGCTCGCCTGCGGTAAGCGATTTGCTGGCGAGGGTAAACGAGATCCCATCGAAGCCGGTCTTGTATACAATCCAGCCCGCCAGCGCCACCATCACCACATAGACCGCCGGTCCGGCGACATCAATAAACCGTTTGATGGCGTTCATGCCATGCCAGAACACCATCGCCTGCAGTAACCACATAATGCCGAAGCAGCACCAGCCCAGCAGCGACAGACCAAGCCAGTGTGGCACGGTCATCGACGTCAGCGACGGCGCGAACTTCAGCAGCACCAGCATCAGCGCATTCGCCGCCAGATAGGTCTGGATGCCATACCAGGCGAACGCGATCAGACCGCGTATCACTGCCGGGATATTGGCACCAAACACCCCAAACGCCTGACGGCAGATCACCGCATAGGGGACGCCCGCCATCTGGCTCGGTTTCGCCACCAGATTCGCACAGATCTGCACGATGCAGATCCCCGCCAGCAGGCAGAGCAGCACCTGCCAGCTGGCTAATCCCAGCGTGAAGAAGCTGGCGGCCACCACATAGCCGCCCATGCTGTGCACATCCGACATCCAGAAAGAAAAAATGTTGTACCACGACCAGTTCTGATCGCGAGTCGGTGCCAGGTCGTCGTTACAGAGTCGTGGGCTGTAACGGGCGTTGGCTTCAGAGGCCGTGCTGGCCACCGTTGATTGATTTGGCATGAAACCTGCTCCTCTACCCGAGAGTGGAATGAATAATCTGGTAAAGCGGTATTGCAGGATCCAGGCCAGATCTCTTTTCTTGTATACAATATTTATTTTTCACGTATACGATATGTGGCGTACAGCAAGCGACCGGAGCGTGTAATGACGAGTAAAACAGGACAGCGAGACGCCACCAGGCTGCAGGATAAAGATGAAGGGATTTACCAGGCATTGATGAACGCCATTGTTGAGCATCAGCTGCCGCCGGGCAGTAAACTGCCGGAAGAGGCCCTTTCCGGGGTCTTCGGTGTGAGCCGCACCGGCATCCGCAAAGTGCTGCAACGCCTCGCGGCGGTGCAAATGGTCACTCTGACGCCCAAACGTGGTGCGCAGGTCTCCACACCCGGCGTTGAAGAGGCGCGGGATATCTTCTCAACCCGCAGTTTAATGGAGTGCGCTAATCTGCCAGTGGTCCTGGCCCATTTGCAGCCCCCGCATCTGGTGGCGCTGGAGCAGCTCATCGCGCAGGAGAACCAGGCGCACGCCGATCATGATGGCCCGGCAGCCATCCGGCTGTCAGCGGCCTTTCATATTCAGTTACAGGCGATCTCCGGGAATCAGGTGCTCACCGGCATGGTGACCAGTCTGACGCAGCGATCATCGCTGGTGATCGCCGCCTATGGCGCACCCTGGCAGCGTGGCTGCCGCTGTGACGATCATGCGAATCTGCTTCAGTTACTGCGCGCGCGTGCGCTGCAGCCGCTGACGCAGGCGCTACAGCATCACTTCGAGCACATCGTCTCCAGCCTGCACTTTGAGCGCAGCGGGGAAACGCTGCCCGACTTTTCCCGACTGTTTGCCGCAGGCTCTGGAGCTGCCTCATGAGCCTGATTCAGGTTATTAACCCTAATACCAGCCTGGCGATGACCGAAACTATCGGTCAGGCCGCGCGTGCGGTCGCCGCACCGGGCACCGAAATTCTGGCTGTTTCGCCGTCGCAGGGCGTGCCTTCCATTGAAGGGCACTTCGATGAGGCGATCGCCGCCATCGGAGTACTGGAGCAGATTAAACTGGGCAGAGCGAAGGGCGTCAGCGGCCACGTCATTGCCTGCTTTGGCGATCCGGGTTTGCTGGCGGCACGCGAGCTGGCCAGCGGACCGGTGATCGGCATTGCGGAAGCGGCGATGCATACCGCCACGCTGCTGGCGACGCGTTTCTCCATTGTCACCACGCTGCCGCGCACCCTGGTGATTGCGCGTCATCTGCTGCAGCAGTATGGCTTTACCCATCACTGTGCCGCGCTGCATGCCATCGATCTGCCGGTACTGGCGCTGGAAGATGGCAGCGGCCTGGCGCAGGAAAAAGTGCGGCAGCGCTGCATTCAGGCGAAGCGGGAAGATGGCAGCGGGGCGATTGTGCTGGGCTGTGGCGGAATGGCGACGCTGGCCGGGGAGCTGACCCGGGAGCTCGGCCTGCCGGTGATCGATGGCGTCAGCGCGGCGGTGAAGATGGTGGAGTCGCTGGTGGCGCTTGGTTTTGGCACCAGCAAACATGGTGATCTGGCCTGGCCTTTGCAGAAACCTCTCTCAGGTGCGTTTCAGCATCTAAACTAACGGAACTTTCCCGAATCAAAACAGGTGGAGTGATGACTGACGCTGCAGAGAAGAAAGAGTACAGCTTTAACAAAAACTATCCGCGCGATTTAATCGGTTATGGCGCTCATCCGCCGCACGCCGCCTGGCCCAACAACGCCCGTGTGGCGGTGCAGTTTGTTCTGAACTACGAAGAGGGCGCAGAAAACAGCGTGCTGCACGGCGACACCAGCTCAGAGCAGTTCCTCTCCGACATCATCGGGGCAGCCAGCTATCCCGATCGCCACATGTCGATGGAGTCGCTGTATGAGTACGGCTCACGCGCCGGTTTCTGGCGTATCCACAACGAATTCCAGAAACGCGGTCTGCCGTTAACGGTTTTCGGCGTGGCGATGGCGCTGGCGCGTCATCCGGAAGTCGTCGAGGCGATTAAACAGGCTGACTACGATGTGGTCAGTCACGGCTGGCGCTGGATCCACTATCAGGGCATGGATGCAAAAACCGAACGCCAGCATATGCAGCAGGCGGTCGATGTGCTGGTTGATCTGTTTGGTAAAGCGCCGACCGGCTGGTACACCGGCCGCGACAGCCCGAATACCCGGCGGCTGGTGGTGGAGCAGGGCGGTTTTAGCTATGACAGTGACTACTACGGCGACGATCTGCCTTTCTGGACCCAGGTCACCTGTCAGGATGGAACGGTTAAACCGCACCTGATTATCCCCTATACCCTGGAGTGCAATGACATGCGCTTTGCCTCGCCGCAGGGATTTAATACCGCCGAACAGTTCTTTACCTATCTGCGCGACAGCTTCGATGTGCTGTATGAAGAGGGCGAAACCGCACCGAAGATGATGTCGATCGGTATGCATTGCCGCCTGCTGGGTCGTCCTGGCAAATTCCGCGCGCTGCAGAATTTTCTCGATCACATCCAGCAGCATGAGGATGTCTGGATCTGCACCCGTCAGCAGATCGCTGACCACTGGATCAACACGCACCCGGCACCTTAAGCCGGTTCCGGCGCTCGCCCCGCGTTGATCGGGCGAAGCGCCGGACGATGTCAGCTCATCAGGCTGACCTGCGCCGCCACGATGCACCAGCCGTGGGGCATGCGTACCCAGGTCTGCTGCTGACGGCCAATTTTATCGCTGCCGGTGCGGGTAAATTCGGTGCTGCAGACCGCATAATCCTCGCCAAAGGTGGTGATCACGGTGTTTTGCAGCGTCCGGTTCAGCCCGGCTGAAGGACGCGCGGCGCGGAAGGCCCGAATCTCATCAATGCCATACAGATTCTCACCTGCGCCGAGGCGCACGGTTCGCGGGTCGTGCCAGAACAACGCATCCAGTTCGGCCACGTCATTGCTGACCAGCGCCTGCTCGTAGCGGTAAAACTGCGCCGTCACCTCGGTGACGACCTGCGGTAAATTAATCTCTCTGCTCATCAGGCTCCAGCCATATTGATTTGCGGTATCGTGATGCCGCGTTGTTCCAGTGCCCAGGCGGCACGTAACACCGCCTCTTCATTAAACGGACGGGCGATAAGCTGTAATCCAATCGGCAGACCGCTTCGGGTCGCCAGCGGCACGGTACAGACCGGCAATCCCAGGAAGGAGATCGGCTGCGTCAGCATACCCATGCTCGCCTTAGCGGGCAGCGATTCCCCCTGAATTGACAGGGTCTGCTGACCGATGGTGATCGCGCTGCAGGGTGTCGCCGGTGCTATCAGCACATCAAACCGATCAAAAAGCGGCAACACCTGCTGCTGGAAATGGCGGCGGAAACGCTGCGCCTGCACGTACCAGGCACCTGGCATCATGGCACCGGCCAGCAGACGCTCGCGTGAATTGGGTTCAAACTGCTCAGGCGTCTGGCGCAGGGCGGGCAGATAGTGATTGCCGCCTTCTGCCGCGGTCATGATAAATGCCGCCGAGCGTGCCAGCTCAGCGTCCGGCATCAGCACCTCTTCCTGTGCATCAAGTGCTGCCGCGACCACCGCGACGGCAGCGCGGGCATCCTCATCGCACCAGCGGGCAAAAAAGCCACCCAGTACGCCGCAGCGCAAGCCTTCGCTGCCCTGTGACAGCCCCGGTAGCGTCGCGGTCAGCGGGTGAGCGGCCTGAAACGTATCGGTGTGGTCTGCGCCCTGCAACAGATCATATACCAGCGCCAGGTCTTCAACCCGCCGCGCCAGAGGACCGATGTGATCGAGGCTGGCGACAAACGGATGGCTGCCGCTGCGTGACAACCGGCCAAAGGTCGGCTTAAGACCAAAAATACCGCACAGCGACGCGGGCACCCGAATCGAGCCGTTGGTGTCGGTGCCCAGTGAAAAGTGGACCAGACCGGCGGCCACGGCAGCCGCCGAACCGCCTGACGAGCCGCCAGCCACGCGGCTGAGATCGCGCGGATTGTGCGTCGCGCCGTAGTGGCTGTTTTCGGTGGTAAAACCATACGCGTAGGCATCCATGTTCAGCATGCCAGACAGCAGCGCACCAGAGCGACGCAGTTTATCGACAGCAAACGCATCTGCACGTGCCGCCGGCCGGTCGCTGAACAGGCTGGCACCGGCCAGGGTAGTGTGACCCGCCACATCAAACAGGTTTTTTACCGCATACGGGATGCCCGCCAGCGGTGGCAGGGTTTCGCCGCGCTGCCGCTGCGCATCAACATCCGCCGCTTCTTTTAACATGCGCGGCCCGGTCACTTCCGTCCAGGCATTCAGCGCCGGATTGTGCTGCTCAACCGCCTGCAGCGTGCGCTTTGCCACTTCCAGCGCACTGATTTCACCCTGCTGGATCGCCCGCTGCAGGGTCTGAATCGAAACGTCACCTAATCTCATGCCTGGTATACTCCTGCCACTTCAAGCCGGTCATCCAGCGGAAACGTCATCAGCGGCGCGGCCATCTCCGCGATACGCGACAGCTGGATCAGCAGTTCAGCGCGGCGGGCGTCATCCAGTTCCAGTTGCAGTATCTGCTCCATATGGCCGATGTAGCTGGCCCAGTCGTGTTGATTCATGATTCGCTCCTGTTAAAAACCGGCGGCGCTGCCGTTACTGCGTGGATCGCTTGCGCCCTCAAACATGCCGTTGCTGTGGCGCACAATGGCGCCCGCATGGCCCACGGATTCGCTGAAGTCCGGCAGCAGCTCCACCTCATGTCCCCACAGACGCAGCATCAATACCGTTTCGTCGTCAAAACGACCTTCCAGTTTCAGCGAGTCTGATGATTGCCCCCAGGTCCGGCCCAGCAGCCAGCGCGGCGCACTGACCGCCTGTTGTAACGGCAAGCCCTGAATCACATGGCGGGTAAAAATCGCCGCCTGAGTCTGCGGCTGTCCATCCCCACCCATCGCGCCATACACCAGCGTCCGGCCATCTTTCAGCCGTGCGGCGGCGGGATTCAGGGTATGAAACGGTTGCTTACCGGGTGCCAGGGCCAGCAGATGGTCAGGATCGAGGCTGAAAGCGGCGCCGCGGTTCTGCCAGGTGATACCCGTGCCGGGCAGCACCACACCACTGCCAAATTCGTGATAAATGCTCTGAATAAAGGAGACGGCCAGGCCGCTGCTGTCCATCACGCCCATCCAGACCGTATCGCCCGGCCCGCGTCCGTTTCCCCATGCCGCCGCCTCTCCATCGGTGATCTGGCTGGCGAGTGTGGCAAGGTGATCGCTGTCCAGCAGCGCCTGCAAATCTTCCGTGACGTGACGCGGATCGGTGATGTGTTTGTCGCGCAGTGCAAACGCTTTTTTGGTGGCTTCCACGATACGGTGCACCGTCTGCGCATCGTCAGCCTCCGCCATCTCCAGCCGATCGGTGATGCCCAGGATCGCCAGCGACACCATGCCCTGCGTTGGCGGGGTGATATTCCAGATGTCACCTTCGCTGTGGGAGAGATGCAGCGGCGTCGTGCGGCGGGCGCGATGCTGCTGCAGATCGGCCAGCGTCACCGGCATGCCCAGCGTGGCCATCTCATCGGCCATATGGTGAGCCAGCGTGCCGCGATAAAAGCTGTCGAGCCCCTCTTCAGTAAGCTGGCTGAGGGTGTTTGCCAGGGCGGGCTGGGTAAAACGGCTGCCTGGCTGCGGCACGTTGCCGTCAGGCATAAAGGTGGCGCTGAAGCCGGGCTGATGCTGCAATTCACTGCGGAACGTCGCGGTGGCGGCGCTCTGTGAGGTGGTCACCGGAATACCGTCGGCGGCGTAGCGAATCGCATCGCGCAGCAGACGTGCCAGCGGCAGCGGCGGGGTGCCCATCTCAGCCGAGAGATTCAGTGCCTCCTGCCAGCCGCTGACCGTACCGGCCACGGTCAGCGCCGCTTTCGGCCCGCGATGCGGAATCTTAGGGTGATCGGCGTAGAAATCGTGATGAGCCAGCGAACCGGCTGCGCCGCTGGCGTCGATAGCGACAGGATCGCCGCCGGGCGGCAGAATCAGCCAGAAACCATCACCGCCCAGTCCATTCATATGCGGGTAGACCACGGCGATGGTCGCGGCAGCGGCTACCATCGCTTCAATGGCATTACCGCCATCACGCAGTACCGCGAGCGCGCTCTCACTCGCCAGATGGTGTGGCGTCACCGCCATCCCCTGCGGGGCCATATTGCTTTGAATCATCTTTTTCTCGTTATCCGGGTGACAGAACCGATAACAAAGCAAGAGCTGTTCCAGTTTTCACCCTGAGCTGACGATGCGCCGGTTAACCTGGCGCAAATTGTGCTAGCTTCTGCTGAAACAAAAGTTACAGGACGGGTTATGAAACAGCTTGATGAACGACTCAGGAGTCACTATCCCCAGCTCTCCCCGCAGGAGCAGCGTATTGCCGACTTCGTGTTTGACCACTTCGATGACCTGATCAGCTACAACAGTGCCGAGCTGGCGCGGCTCAGTGGCGTGTCGAAAGCCACGGTCAGCCGGCTGTTTAAGCGTCTGGGCTATGAAAAATACAAGGATATGCGTGATGAGTTACGCATCCTGCGCCAGAGCGGCATGCCGCTGACCGATAATCGTGATGCGGTGCAGGGCAATACGCTGCTGGCGCGACACTACAAGCAGGAGATGGCTAACCTGACGCAGTGGGTGAACAGTCTGGATGCCCGGCACTTTAATGAGGTTATCCAGCAGCTGGCGCAGGCAAAACGCGTCTTTATCATCGGCATGCGCAACGCCTATCCGGTGGCACTGCATCTGCGACAGCAGCTGGTGCAGGCGCGTTCGCAGGTACATATCCTGCCGCAGCCGGGCCAGACGCTGGCTGAGGAGCTGGTGGATATTACGCCGGAGGATATGGTGGTCGTGATGGCCTTCCGTCGTCGTCCCCGCATCATTCGCCCGCTGATGCAGCAGTTGCAGGCGGCCGGTATCCCGCTGCTGGCGCTGTGTGAGCCGCAGGCGCAGACGGTGATTGCGCTGGCGCGCTGGCAGCTCTGTACGCCGCTGGACAGCGTTTCCGCCTTCGACAGTTATGGCTCCGCCATGAGTCTGGTTAACCTGATTGCCAATGCACTGCTACATGAAATGCTGGCACAGGGACGTCAGCGCATTCATCAGATCGCCGACCTTTACCAGCAGTTTGACGAGCTGGAGCACCGCTAACAGGCACCATTTTGGTGCTTTGCCCCATTTCAGAACAGACCTTCCCCCGGCGTAGTCGTCCCGATTACGCCAGATTTCAGCTGAATGCTTTGCCGCTTAACCCTTTTTCTGTGGCCGTCCGGGTTGGCACATTAGTTGCAGATTGCATCTCAAAGAATCTTTTGTTTCACGTTAATCTCACCGGGGTGCATAATGAAAAAAGTTTTGATGGCGGTTGCGACAGCGGCATTACTGATGGCACAAGCGGGAAGCGCGCTGGCCGATCAACTGCAGGACATCCAGAAACGCGGCGTCATTCGCATCGCCGTGCCGCAGGATTTCCCGCCGTTTGGCTCGGTTGGCACCGATCTGCAGCCGCAGGGGTATGACATCGACACGGCCAGATACCTGGCAAAGCAGATGAAACTTAAGTTGCAGCTGGTGCCGGTCAGCAGTGCCAACCGCGTGCCTTATCTGCAAACCGACAAGGTCGACCTGGTCATCTCCAGCATGGGTAAAAATGCCGAGCGGGAAAAAGTGATCGACTTCACCCGCGCCTATGCGCCGTTCTTCCTGGGTGTATTCGGGCCGAAAGGCGATGAAATAAAAGCGGCGTCTGCCCTGAGCGGCAAATCGATTGGCGTAACACGTGGTGCAGTAGAGGACATGGTGCTCAGTGACGTTGCGCCGAAAGATGCACAGGTGAAACGCTACGAAGATAACAACACTACCTTGTCTGCGTATCTCTCCGGTCAGGTGCAGTATGTGGCGACCGGCAACCTGGTAGTCGCCGCCATTGCCCGTCAGAATCCGGCTAAAGCGCCGGTGGCGCAGTTTATGCTGAAAGATTCTCCCTGCTATATCGGCCTGAAGAAAGATCAGCCGGCACTGAAAGCGAAAGTGAATGCGCTGATTGAGCAGGGCATCAAAGATGGCACCCTGAATAAACTGTCAGAAGAGTGGCTGAAAGCGCCGCTGCCCGCCAACCTCGGCGCCTGAGGAAAGATTCATGACCGGGCAACTTAACTTTCCCGCCCTGTGGCCCTACTGGCCGGAGCTGCTCTCCGGTCTTTGGGTCACCATTCAGCTGACGGTGCTGGCGACTACCGGTGGTGTGGCGCTCGGCATTGCGGGCGCGGCGCTGCGCAGTGGCAGACCCAGCTGGATGAGCCGCCTGTGGGGCATCTATGTCGAGCTGATCCGCAACACGCCGTTTGTGGTGCAACTGTTCTTTATCGTTTTCGGTCTGCCTGCGCTGGGGCTGAAACTCACTGCTGGCGAGGCGGCGCTGTTGGCGATGCTGATCAACCTCGGGGCATATAGCACCGAGATTATTCGTGCCGGAATACAGGTGACACCCAAAGGGCAGTGGGAAGCGGGACGGGTGCTGGGATTAACCCGCAGCCAGACGTTTCTGCGGGTGGTGTTGCCGCCCGCGCTGCAGCGCATTTATCCGGCGCTGGTGAGTCAGTGCATCATCGTGATGCTGGGTTCGTCGGTGGTGTCGCAGGTCTCCTACGAGGAGCTGACCTTCGCCGCCAACCTGATCCAGTCGCGCACCTTCTTAAGTTTTGAGGTCTATCTGGTGACCACGCTGATCTACCTGGCGTTGTCGATTGCAATGCGCCATCTGCTGCTGGCGATTGGCCGTAAATGGTTTGGAGTGCAGCCATCATGATGACGACCTTTACCGACTGGGACATCCTGCGCAACCTGCTGCTGGCGGCACGCTGGACCCTGTTGCTGTCGCTGGTGGCCTTTGTCGGCGGCACGCTGGTGACGCTGCCGCTGCTGTTTATGCGCCTGCTGCAACGCAAATGGTTAACGCGGCTGGTACGCGGTTACACCGCGCTGTTTCAGGGCACGCCGCTGCTAATGCAGCTGTTCCTGGCGTTTTTCGGCGTCGGCCTGTTCGGCATTGATGTTGCACCCTGGACGGCGGCCTCGCTGGCGCTGACCTTCTACACCAGCGCCTTTCTGGTCGATATCTGGTACGGCAGCATCCGCGCCCTGCCAAAAGGCCAGTGGGAAGCGTCGCGCTGTCTCGGCCTGACCTTTGGTCAGACGCTGTGGCGGGTCATTGCGCCGCAGGCGATCCGCATCGGTATTGCCCCGACGGTGGGGTTTGCTGTCCAGGTGATCAAGGGCACCGCGCTGGCGTCAATTATCGGTTTTATCGAGCTGACCAAAGCGGGCACCATTCTGAACAACGTGACCTATCAGCCGTTTAAAGTCTTTGGGCTGGTGGCGCTGGGCTACTTCCTGATGTGTTATCCGCTGTCTCGCTACAGCCAGTATCTGGAGAAAAAATTCAATGCCGCTCATCACCATTAATCAGGTGCAAAAATATTACGGCGACAACCATGTGTTGAAAGGCGTGGATCTGGATATCGACATGGGCGAGGTGATCTCAATCATCGGTCGCAGCGGATCGGGCAAAAGCACGCTGCTGCGCTGCATGAACGGGCTGGAAGGCTATCAGGAGGGCAGCATCAAGCTCGGCGGTATGACGATTACCGATCGCGACTCGCAGGCGCGTGAAATCAGCCGCTCGGTCGGGATGGTGTTTCAGAGCTTCAATCTGTTCCCGCACATGACGGCACTGGAGAACGTGATGCTGGCGCCGCGCCGGGTGCTGAAAAAAAGCGAGGCCGAGTGCCGGGCGCTGGCGGCGCAGATGCTGGAGAAGGTCGGGCTGGGCGAGCGTCTCAACTACTATCCTGCCAGCCTCTCCGGCGGTCAGCAGCAGCGCGTGGCGATCGCCCGTGCACTGGCGATGACGCCGAAAGTTTTACTCTGTGATGAGATCACCTCCGCGCTCGATCCCGAGCTGGTGGGCGAAGTGCTCAAAGTTCTGGAGCAGCTGGCGTCAGAAGGGATGACGCTGATCCTCGTCACGCATGAAATGAGCTTCGCCCGCGACGTGGGCGATCGTGTGGTCTTTATGCATCAGGGGCGCGTCTGGGAGCAGGGCGACAGTAAGACGCTGTTCGCTCAGCCGCAGTCACCGGAGCTGAAGCAGTTTATCTCTTCGGTTCGCCTCTGATTCTGAAAAAGGAAATTACGATGGATATCAATCACTACCCGCAACTTAACCCGCCACAGCGTCTGCTAATGGGGCCAGGACCGATCAATGCCGATCCACGTGTGCTGCGCGCCATGTCGAGTCAGCTGCTGGGGCAGTACGATCCCGCGATGACCCACTACATGAATGAAGTGATGGCGCTCTATCGCGGCGTGTTTCGCACAGAGAACCGCTGGACGCTGCTGATTGACGGCACCTCCCGCGCCGGTATCGAATCGATTCTGCTGTCATCGATCCGGCCTGGCGACAAAGTGCTGGTACCGGTGTTTGGCCGCTTTGGTCATCTGCTGTGCGAAATTGCCCGCCGCTGTCGTGCGGAAGTGCACACCATTGAAGTGCCGTGGGGCGAAGTCTTTACTCCCGACCAGATCGAAGATGCGATCAAAAAAGTGCGGCCGCGCCTGCTGCTGACCGTGCAGGGCGACACCTCAACCACCATGCTGCAGCCGCTTGAGCAGCTGGGTGCGATCTGCAAACAGTATGGCGTACTGTTCTACACCGATGCCACCGCGTCGCTGGCGGGTAACGCGCTGGAAACGGACGCCTGGGGACTTGATGCCGTATCCGCGGGGATGCAGAAATGCCTGGGCGGTCCATCGGGTACCTCGCCGATCACGCTGAGCGCAGAGATGGAGGCGGTGATCCGCAAACGCAAATGCGTAGAGCAGGGGATCCGCACCGAGGCGCATCAGGATGGCGAAGAGGAGATGATCTACTCCAACTATTTTGATCTCGGCATGATCATGGATTACTGGGGGCCGGAGCGGCTCAACCACCATACCGAAGCGACCAGTGCGCTGTTTGGCGCGCGCGAGTGCGCCCGTCTGATCCTGCAGGAGGGGCTGGACAACGGCATCGCCCGCCACAAGCTGCACGGTGAAGCATTGCTGAAAGGCATTCAGGGGATGGGGCTGGAGACCTTCGGCGACCTGAAACACAAAATGAACAACGTGCTGGGCGTGATGATCCCGTCCGGCGTAAACGGCGATCAGGTGCGCAAACTGATGCTGGAAGATTTCGGCATTGAGATTGGCACCTCGTTTGGCCCGCTGCATGGCAAGGTGTGGCGCATCGGCACCATGGGTTATAACGCGCGCAAAGATTGCGTGATGCAGACTCTCTCCGCGCTGGAAACGGTGCTGACCTATGTCGGCTATCGCACGCCGCAGGGTGCCGCGGCGCAGGCCGCCTGGGATCACTACGGGAGCCACGCATGATGATGAGCGCCAGCGAAGCCCAGGCCGCTGCACAGCGCGTTATGGCGCGCTGCGACGCGCTGGCGGCGATCAGCGAAACGGCCGAGGGGCTGACCCGCGTCTACCTCTCACCCGAACATCTGCGCGCCAACGCCTGTGTCGGTGAGTGGATGCAGGCGGCGGGGATGCAGGTGTGGCAGGATGAAGTCGGCAATATCTGTGGGCGCTACGAGGCGGCAGAAGCGGGTGCACCCGCGTTACTGCTTGGCTCGCATCTCGACACGGTGCGCAACGCCGGTCGCTACGACGGCATGCTGGGCGTGCTCAGCGCGATTGAAACCGTACAGTGGCTTAACGTACATCAGCGCCGCTTACCGCTGGCGATTGAAGTCATTGGCTTTGGTGACGAAGAGGGCACCCGTTTTGGCATTACGCTGCTCGGCAGTCGTGGCATTACCGGCAGCTGGCCGCAAAGCTGGGTGACGCATCCTGACGGCAACGGCATTACCGTGGCGCAGGCGATGGCGGATGTCGGGCTCGACAGCGACAGGATCGCATCTGCGGCGCGGCGGGTTGAGGATATCGTCGGTTATCTTGAGCTGCACATCGAGCAGGGCCCCTGCCTGGAGCAGGAGGATCTGGCGCTCGGTGTGGTCACGGCCATCAACGGTGCGCGCCGCCTCAACTGCCGTTTCACCGGTGAAGCGGGCCATGCGGGCACGGTGCCGATGACCCACCGCAAAGATGCGCTGGCTGCTGCTGCCGAGTGGATGGTGTTTATTGAGCAGACCACCCGTGAGCAGGATCCGCAACTGGTGGCTACCGTCGGTACGATTAACTGCGCGCCGGGAGCGGTCAATGTAATCCCTGGCGAGGTATCGCTGTCGCTGGACGTGCGCGGTCCGCTGGATAACCCACTGGAGACACTGCTCTCCAGTCTGTTAACCCAGGCGGAGGCGATTGCGCTGCGGCGTGGACTCCGCTTTGAGTCGAACGAATATTATCGCATCGGTGCCACCGCCTGTGACTCCGCGCTGCAGCAGGCGCTGAGTCATGCGGTGGAAACGGTGCAGGGTCGCAGCCTGTCACTGCCGAGCGGTGCCGGGCACGACGCCATCGCTATCGCTGAACGCTGGCCGGTCGGCATGCTATTTGTGCGTAACCATCGCGGTATCAGCCACCATCCGGCGGAGTCTGTCGCGGTGGCTGATGTGGCGCCCGCGCTGCAGGCTTATTTACAGGCGGTCTCGCTGATTGCTGAACGGAGCTGAACATGGAATTAGCCGCATTTAATCAGCTGACAGCTGATGAGGCGCAGGCGGCCATCCGGCATTGTGTCGCTATCCCGCACTGGCAGCAGTCGCTGGTGGCAGCGCGGCCTTTTGACACCCTGGATGCGCTACGGGAAACCGCCGATGCGCTGGCCCGCCAGTGGCAGCAGCCTGAGCTGGAGGCCGCACTGTCGGCGCATCCCCGCATTGGCGAACGCGCGAACCGCACGGATAAAGAAGCGGCACTTTCACGCGGAGAGCAGTCCGCCATGCAGCAGGCCGACAGCGCTTTGCAGCAGGCGATGCAGCAGGGGAATCAGGCGTATGAAGCCCGTTTTGGACGGGTGTTTCTGATTCGCGCCAAAGGGCGCAGCGGCGAGCAGATGCTGGCAGAGTTGCAGCGTCGGTTGCAGAATAGCGATCCTGCCGAGCAGCAGGAGGCGCTGGATCAGCTGCGTGAAATTACCCTGTTACGCCTGAAGGAGACGATTCAATGAGTACTGTTACCACCCATATTCTGGACACGGCGCTGGGCAAACCGGCCAGCGGTGTAGCGATTTCACTTGAGCAGAACAGCCCGGAAGGGTGGTTTCCGATTTCACAGGGTGAAACCGACAGCGATGGGCGTCTGAAAGATCTCACGCCCGAGCCGCTGACGCCGGGCCACTACCGTTTAACGGCAGAAATCGGCGACTATTTTGCCGCCGCCGGTCGGGATGCACTCTACGTCAGCGCGCAGATCGATTTTATGATTGCCGAAGCGGGCAGCCATTTTCATCTGCCGTTTCTGATTTCGCCCTGGTCGTGGTCAACCTATCGCGGCAGTTAATGGGCGGTCTGACTTCCCGCCCGCCATTCACAGCGAAAAGCGATCCGCATCCTGCCAGGCCGGGAAGCGCTCGCGATAAGCATTCAGTGCGTTCAGCGACAGCTCTGCGTCCAGCCTGGCGCGCTGGTGCGGCTCAGCCGCGCTGAGGATCTCGCCCTGCGGTGAAATAATCTGGCTGTCGCCGCTGTATTCATGCTGATTGCCGTCACTGCCGACGCGGTTACAGCCTGCTACATAAGCCTGATTTTCAATTGCCCGCGCCAGCAGCAGTGCCTGCCAGTGCAGTGCACGCGGTGCAGGCCAATTGGCGACATAGAGCGCCAGATCGTAATCGTTGCGGTTGCGCGAGAAGACCGGGAAACGCAGGTCGTAACAGATTTGCGGCAGGATGCGCCAGCCGCGCCACTCAAACACCTGACGCTGTTCGCCAGGCAGATAGTGGTGATGCTCGTCCGCCATGCGGAACAGGTGGCGCTTGTCATACTGATGCAGCGTGCCGTCCGGCTCCACCAGCAGAAAGCGGTTTACCGCGCCGTGTTCGGTCTGAATCGCCGCGCTACCGCCGACCAGGGCATCGTTGCGACGGGCATGCTGATGCAGCCACTCCACCACCTGCGCCTGAGGCAGCGAGCTTTTCGCCGCTTCCATTGCAAAGCCGGTGGTAAACATCTCTGGCAGTAAAATCAGATCGCGCCCGGTGAGTCCATCCAGTTGCTCGTCAAAATGGCGCAGGTTGGCCTCGCCATCCATCCAGCTCAGCGTCTCCTGCAGTAACGTGATTTTTAAAGCTGACATAAGCGCTCCGCGGCGGCATCTAATGTCGCCGGCTGTTTGGCAAAACAGAGGCGGATCAGTTTATGAGGAAAGGCATCGGCGCAGAACACCGACAGAGGAATCGCGGCAACGCCCACTTCGCGGGTCAGCCACTGGCAGAAACTGACATCATCCAGATCGGAGATGGCGCTGTAATCGACCAGCAAAAAGTAGGTACCTTCGCAGGGAAGCACCTTAAAGCGGCTGCTGCTTAGCGCCGTTGCCAGCCGATCGCGGCGGTCACGATAAAACGCTGGCAGCTCAAGATAGTGCTCCGGATGCTCACGCAGCATATCGGCAATCGCCAGCTGCGCCGGCGTATTCACCGAGAAGGTCAGATACTGATGCACCTTGCGCAGTTCCGCGCTGATCGCGGCAGGGGCAATGCAGTAGCCCACTTTCCAGCCGGTCATATGGAAGGTCTTACCAAACGACGACACCGCGATAGCGCGCTGGCGCAGTTCGGGATGTGCCAGCACGCTGGCGTGGCCTGCCTGATCGAAGCAGATGTGCTCATAGACTTCGTCGCTCAGTACATAGACCGGTCGCGCAGCAATCGCCTGCCATAGCGCGGTGAAATCCTGCTGCTGCCAGACGGTGGCGGAAGGATTGTGCGGCGTATTCAGGATCACCAGCCGGGTTTTATCACTCAGCAGCGCAGCAAACGCCTGCCAGTCCACCCGGAAAGCGGGCGGCTGCAGCGTAATGCGTTTCATCACGCCGCCCGACAACTCTACTGCAGGCGCATAGCTGTCGTAGCTGGGATCAAAGCAGATCACTTCATCGCCTGGCCGCACCAGCGCGGTAATCGCCGCATAGAGCGCTTCGGTTGCGCCCGCCGTCACCGTAATCTCCGTTTCGACATCAGGACGATAGTCATAAAGCCGCGCGGTTTTCTCTGCTATCGCCTCACGTAACGGCAGCGCACCGGTCATCGGCGCATACTGGTTCGCGCCCTGGCTGACATGATACGCCAGCCGCTGCTGCAGATAGTCCGGGCCGCTAAAATCGGGAAAGCCCTGAGAGAGATTGATAGCGTTATGCTGCTGCGCCAGCGCACTCATCTGGCTGAAAATGGTGGTGCCGAGCAAAGGGAGTTTACTCTCGGGGATCAGGTTGTGCTGCGTCATGATGTCAGGCCTTAAGCGCGAAGATTGATGCGGTGTCACCCGGTGTTTGTGCCACTATAAACAGGATGATAGTATTTGGCAATCAAGACGCTTAGATGGCTAAATGCGTCATACTCCACACCTCAGCTTCGTTAGCTTCGTTTGCTTACCCCGGTCACTGACAAGTGTCAGCTCCCGGGGATGCGCGCACTTGCTGCCTTGCTGAGATGCGGATCATTTAGCATTTACATGCGTCATGCTCCGGGCGTCAGCGCCGTTGGTTGCACTTACTTACCCCGGTCACTGACGAGTGTCAGCTCCCGGCGATAAGCGTTTGCCGCCTTGCTGAGATGCGGATCATCTGGCAGGACCCGGAGAGTATGGTTCAGCAGTCGGGCACGTTTGCTAACTGTTTAAGATTTTCAAACTGTTGTAATTTTATAGCCATTACCGTTATCTGAGCCACCCGAGATCACATTTCACCGCAAGGAACTTTTATGTCGCAGAGTCTTCCATTAGATCAGCTGGTCGCCGCCTGTCACTGGATTGGCGCGAAAGGCTGGGCACCGGCCACCGGCGGAAATATGTCGGTGCGCCGCGATGAACATGTCTGCCTGCTGAGTGAATCGGGCAAAGATAAAGGCACGCTGACGCGGGATGACTTTATCGAGGTCGATATTGCTACCAGCCAGTCGCTCTCTGGCCGTAAGCCGTCGGCAGAAACCGGTCTGCACACGATGATCTATCGACTCTTTCCCGAGGCGGGCGCGGTGCTGCATACCCACACCGTGAATGCGACGGTGCTGTCGAGGGTGGAGCAGGGCGCGGCGCTGCTGCTGCACGGCTATGAGATGCAAAAATCATTGAGCGGCCAGCACACCCATCTGGATACGCTCGCCATTCCTGTGTTCGACAACAGCCAGGACATTGCGGCGCTGGCGTCAGAAATTGAAGATTACGCCGCCCGCTTTCCGCTGCGTTACGGCTTTCTGCTGCGCGGCCACGGCTTAACCTGCTGGGGCCGGGATGTCAGCGAAGCACGCCGTCATCTGGAAGGTCTGGAATTTTTATTTGAATGTGAACGTCAACGTCGCCTGCTGGAGAGAGCATGATTCGCGCCATTGTTACTGATATCGAAGGCACCACCAGCGATATCCGTTTTGTACATAACATCCTGTTTCCCTACGCCCGCCAGCATCTGGCGAGTTTTTTGCGTGAAAATGCGCATCAGCCCGAGGTCGCCGCAGCGCTGCAGTCGGTACGTGAGGAGGCCGGTCAGCCGCAGGCCGACCTGAATGCGGTGACAGAGATTCTGCTGGGGTTTATGGACCAGGATCGCAAATCAACCGGCCTGAAGGCGCTGCAGGGCATGATCTGGCGCGATGGTTATGTTAACGGCAGTTTTACCGGCCATCTCTATCCTGACGTCCTGCCAGCACTAAGCCGCTGGAAGGCACAGGGCATTGAACTGTATGTATATTCCTCCGGCTCGGTTGCGGCGCAGAAATTGTTATTTGGCTACAGCGACGAAGGTGATATTACTGACCTCTTCAGCGGCTATTTTGATACGCACGTGGGTGCCAAACGCGAAGTCGCAGCCTATCGCGCTATCGCCGCTGAAATTGGTCAGCCAGCGGAGCAGCTGCTGTTTCTCTCCGATATTCATCAGGAGCTGGATGCCGCCGCTGAGGCGGGCTGGCAGACGCTGCAACTACTGCGTGGCGATGCAGACGGCGAAAGCCGCCATCGTCAGGTGACGGATTTTTCCCAGATTAACCCGGAGTCAATTTAGGATGAGCGCACTGACTATTTTTACCGACCGCGAAGCCAGCCAGCCGGTGTGGCACAGCACCGACGCGAAAGAGATTCGTGAACGCCTGAGCACCAAAGGCGTCCGTTTTGAGCGCTGGGAAGCCGATCGCGATCTGGGTGAAAATCCGGATCCCGAAACGGTGATCAACGCCTATCAGCATGCGATCGATCGGCTGGTGGCAGAGAAGGGCTATCAGAGCTGGGATGTGATCAGCATGCGCGCCGATAATCCGCAGAAAACCGTGCTGCGCGAGAAGTTCCTCTCTGAACATACACACGGCGAAGATGAGGTGCGTTTCTTTGTTGAGGGGGCCGGACTCTTCTGTCTGCACCTGGATGGCGAGATCCTGCAGATCCTCTGCGAAAAAAACGATCTGATCTCGGTACCAGCGGGAACACCACACTGGTTTGATATGGGATCGTCACCGCACTTCACGGCTATCCGTATTTTCGATAATCAGGAAGGCTGGGTAGCGAACTTTACCGGCGATAAGATTGCGGATGCCTATCCGCGTCTGGCGTAAACCGCCCGTCGTTTTCGCAAGGCGTTTGCCGCTCACGGTAAACGCCTTGCAGACCGTTATTGTGGCTGGAAAATGCCACCCTGAACCTGGTCAGGCGTGACTACCCCGGTGTCCAGTACCCAGCCGCTGATCAGGGTGGCGGGCGTGACATCAAACGCCGGGTTATAGACCTTCGCCGCTTCCGGCGCCCACTGCACGCTGCCAAAACTGCCGGCAACGCCCGTCACTTCACTGGCGGCGCGCTGTTCAATAGGAATCGCTGCGCCGTCCGGACAGCTGCGATCCAGCGTGGTATGCGGGGCCGCCACGTAAAACGGAATCTGATGATAATGGGCCAGCACCGCCAGGCTGTAGGTGCCGATTTTATTCGCCACATCGCCGTTGGCGGCAATGCGGTCAGCGCCTACCCATACGGCATCGACCTCTCCACGGGCCATCAGGCTGGCGGCCATGGAATCGGTAATCAGGATGTAAGGAATCGCCAGCTCACCCAGCTCCCAGGCGGTTAACCGGCCGCCCTGTAACAGTGGACGGGTTTCATCAACCCAGACATTCTTAATCAGCCCCTGCTGATGGGCGCGGGCAATCACGCCAAGGGCGGTGCCCACACCGGCGGTGGCCAGTCCGCCGGTATTACAGTGGGTCAGCAGCTGGCTGCCGGGTTCCACCCGCGTACAACCCGCGTCAGCAATGGCGTCACACAGCTGCTTATCTTCCTGCACCAGCCGCCAGGCTTCTTCTGCCAGCGCGGAGGCAAAGTCCGGCTGCGCCAGCGCCAGTTTCATCCGGTCCAGATTGTTCATCAGATTGACAGCGGTAGGGCGGGCGGCGCGCAGGGTCTCCAGTGCCTGCGTCAGTTCAGCGCGCGTCTGCCCCTGTTCTGCCAGCAACGCCAGCAGCAGCGAGGCGGAAAGGCCGATCAGCGGCGCACCGCGCACCCGCAGCGCATGAATATGTTCAATCAGCTGGGGCACGCTGTGCGCGGGCAGCCAGTTCTTTTGCTGCGGCAGTGCCTGCTGATCCAGAATCCAGAGCTGATTGTCACGAACCTGTAAGCTGGTGGTTTGAAGTGTCTGCATTGTGGGTGAAATCCATGTTGCGTTAATGATACCTATTGTGCCAACATGCTGAACGGATGTATAGACGTCTGAACGGCTTGTTACACCCAGGTTATCCCCCTTCGATTGATGAGGAACAGGCAATGTCGCAATACCGTACCTTTACTGCTGCTGATGCTGTGGAATATGCCCGACAATTTGGCGGCGTGGACAATCCTGCCGCGCTGAGCAGCGCAGAAGAGATTGGTGATGGCAACCTCAACCTGGTGTTTAAAATTTATGACGATCAGGGCAACAGCCGGGTGGTGGTCAAGCAGGCGCTGCCCTATGTGCGCTGTGTGGGTGAGTCGTGGCCGCTGACGCTGGATCGGGCGCGGCTGGAAGCGCAGACCCTGGTCGAACACTACAAATATTGTCCGCAGCACACGGTGAAGATCACCCATTACGATGCGGAGCTGGCGGTGATGGTAATGGAAGATCTCTCCAGTCATCGCATCTGGCGCGGCGAGCTGGTGAAGGGCGCTTACTACCCGGAAGCGGCTCAGCAGTTAGGCGACTATCTGGCACAAACCCTGTTTCATACCTCCGATTTCATCCTGCATCCGCACCAGAAAAAAGCGGAAGTGGCGCGTTTTATTAATCCGGAAATGTGTGAAATCACCGAAGATCTTTTCTTTAACGATCCCTATACCGACCATGAGCGCAATAGCTATCCCGAAGCGCTTGAACCGCTGGTCGCCAGCCTGCGTAATGACGATGCACTGCGCATTGCGGTGGGCGGTCTCAAGCATCGTTTCTTTGCCCACGCTGAAGCGCTGCTGCATGGTGATATTCACAGCGGATCGATTTTCGTTGCTGATGGCAGCCTGAAAGCGATTGATGCGGAATTTGGTTATTTTGGCCCTATCGGTTTTGATGTCGGCACCGCCATCGGCAACCTGCTGATTAACTACTGCGGCGTGCCGGGTCTGCTGCCACCGCGTGAGGCCGCCGATGCACGCGAGCAGCGTCTCAGCGATGTGCACACCCTCTGGACCACCTTTGCCTCGGGCTTTCTGGCACTGGCGGCTGAGAAAACCCGTGATGAGGCGCTGGCTTATCCAGGCTATGCGGAGGCGTTTCTGCGTAAAGTATGGGCCGATACCATCGGTTACTGCGGCACCGAACTGATTCGCCGCACGGTGGGGATGTCACACGTGGCGGATATGAAGCTGATTGCCGATCCGGCGATGCGAACCGACTGCATCCGTAATGCAATTAATCTGGGACGCACGCTGATTCTGGCGGCCGATCATGTAGAAGATGTGGATGCGCTGATTGCCCGCATCCGTCAGGCAGGATAAAAAAGCCGAGGTGATGTTTGATGCCAGTCAGTTAAGCGACAGGTGATAACGCAGTCTGGTGCCGCTCAGGGACTGGCGGTCCTCGCGCCGCTGCGCGGTTCCTTCACTTCATTCGCCTGCCTGACGGACCGTCGGGGATGGCACTTCCTGTGCCGCCCCGCCTTTCGCCCGCGTCCTGCGGGCTCTCCTGGCAGACTCATTCTGTTCAGCGCTGCGGATTGCCTGCTCCTGATCGCCACCAGCCTGCCCTGAAGCTTCTGGTGCGTGCTGTTAAAAAGGGCACGAGAGTGGAGGCCAGCGCACCTCTGCTGCTGAAAGGGCTATCCGCAGCGCTGAGGCGTGACGGTGGGCCAGAAGTCCACGCCGGGAAGCGTGGACAGTTCGGGGCCGGCCAGGGAGGGCCGATCCCCGAACGGTTCGGCGTCTGCTCCCTGAGCCGGTGCTGCAGGCTAACGCTAAACCTATGCTGCCTCACTCGCCCGTGACGCAGCCTGAGGGGCTTTCTCTGGCACCGGCACTGCCAGCGCATCCGCCTCAAACTCATCGACGTTAATCGAACGCAGGCGGCTGGCCTCAGCACGCTGCAACACTTCAGCCTCTTTAGCATCAATCCAGCCCTGCTCCAGCGCGCGCTTCGCCAGCGCATCCAGCCGGGTAAAGGAGAGGTGCTGCTTCGTCTGTTTGCACAGCCTGTCATGGATCACTTCTGCCGCCATCACATCCTGCAACGCCTGTTCCAGCTGACCGGCAGGGTTGTGCTCGCTGGGCGTCAGGTACATGCCACGGCCCAGACGGCTGCGGGTAGCTGACGGCTGTTGCAGCAGTTTTGCCAGCTGATGGTCCAGACGGTCAGACGGAGCAGGGCAGTGATGACCGCCTGCAAAAATAGTCATCCGCAATGCGCCCGCGACCAGACGGTTCGGGAAGTTACGCAGCAGGTCGTCCATCGCGACTTCCGCCTGATGTAACGCATCCTGCACGCCCCAGTGCACCAGCGGCAGATCGGCTTCGTTGCGGCCTTCATCGTCATAGCGTTTCAGCGTCGCCGAAGCGAGATAGAGCTGGCTCAGCACATCGCCCAGACGCGCCGAGATACGCTCACGACGTTTCAGGCTGCCGCCCAGCACCGCCATCGACACATCAGAGAGCAACGCCAGGTTGGCACTGATGCGGTTCAGATGCTGATAGTAACGACGGGTGCCATCGCGGGTCGGGGTGGCGCTGGTGCGTCCGGCGGTTAAGCCCAGCCACAGGCTGCGCATGGTGCTGCTGCCGACATGACCGATGTGGCTGAACAGCGCCTGATCAAACGCGTTAACATCGTTGCTGGCTGCCGCCGCCATCTCCTGCAGTACGTAAGGATGGCAGCGAATCGCACCCTGTCCGAAGATAATCATGCTGCGGGTCAGAATATTAGCGCCTTCTACCGTGATGGCGATAGGCGCACCCTGATAGGCGCGGGCCAGGAAGTTGCTGTTACCCAGCATAATGCCTTTACCGCCGGCAATATCCATGGCGTCGATAATGGCGCGCTGACCGCGATGGGTGCAGTGATATTTCACAATCGCCGACAGCACTGCCGGTTTTTCACCCTGCATAATACCGGCGGTAATCAGCGTGGCCGCCGCATCCATCACGTAGGCGTTACCGGCAATGCGCGCCAGCGGCTCTTCAATTCCTTCCATCTTACCGATTGAGACGCGGAACTGACGACGGATATGGGCATAGGCGCCTGTCGCCAGCGCCACACTTTTCAGGCTGCCGGTTGAGTTCGATGGCAGCGTAATGCCGCGACCCACAGACAGACACTCCACCAGCATCCGCCAGCCCTGACCGGCCATTTGTGGGCCGCCGATAATATAGTCAATCGGTACAAAGATATTATTGCCGCGTGTCGGCCCGTTCTGGAACGGCACGTTAAGCGGGAAGTGGCGATGGCCAATCTCCACGCCGGGCGTGTTGGTCGGGATCAGCGCACAGGTAATGCCAGGATTTTCGTTATCGCTGAGCAGATGATCCGGGTCGGAGAGTTTAAATGCCAGCCCCAGCACGGTGGCGATCGGCGCCAGCGTAATATAGCGCTTGTTCCAGGTCAGCCGCATGCCCAGCACCTGCTGACCCTGCCACTCGCCCATGCAGACCACGCCGGTATCGGGGATGGCTCCGGCATCTGAGCCCGCTTCCGGACTGGTCAGCGCAAAGCAGGGGATCTCATCGCCGCGTGCCAGCCGGGGTAAATAGTGATTTTTCTGCTCTTCAGTGCCGTAGTGTTGCAGCAGTTCGCCCGGACCTAATGAGTTAGGCACGCCCACGGTAATCGCCAGAATCCCTGAGACGCCCGACAGTTTTTGCAGCACGCAGGCCTGCGCATAGGCTGAGAAATCGAGTCCGCCATACTCTTTTTTGATAATCATCGCGAAGAAACGATGCTCTTTCAGATAAGCCCACAGTTCCGGCGGCATATCGGCCAGCTCATGGGTGATCTGGAAATCGTTGGCCATGCGGCATGCTTCTTCAACCGGACCATTGAGAAAAGCCTGCTCGTCGGCAGTCAGGCGCGGCTGCGGATAGTTGTGCAGCTTCTGCCAGTCTGGTTTGCCCTGAAACAGATCGCCTTCCCACCAGGTGGTGCCCGCATCGATCGCTTCTTTTTCGGTGCGTGACATCGGCGGCATCACCTGCTGGAAGCGCTGAAACATCGGCTTTGAAAACAGGCTGCGGCGCAGTGACGGCAGGTTGAACGGCAGCAGGATGATCGCCAGCGGCAACAGTAACCATGGCGTCCAGAGGTGAGCAAAAGCCATCGCAGCAGTCCACAACAGCAGAATCGCGCTGCTGAGCCGCAACGACAGGCGGTGATAGAACAGGGCGCCAATCAGCGCCACCGTGGCAAGTATCGAGACAACCATCATAATGAACCGCTCCAAGTAGTAAGAGGTCTGACCTGTTATGTAGAGAGGTTTAGAGCAGTTGGGTTGATTTATCAATTTGTTTACATCGCAATTACAACCTGCCTCACAAAAACCGATTTCTGTCCATTTTTGCATCACCCGCTGCAGCGATAATCGCCGCCACTGCCTGGCCAGCCATGGCATGACGCTTTGCGCTGACCGGCCATTCCGTTAAACTTGCTGCGATTAACCTCTCCTAAAAAAGGACATCCCTATGTACCAGGACATTATCCGCTCTGAGCTTAATGAAGCTGCTGATACGCTGAATAAATTCCTCAGCGACGAGGCCAATATCCATGCGATCCAGCGTGCGGCGGTGCTGCTGGCTGACAGCTTTAAGGCGGGCGGCAAGGTGCTTTCCTGCGGTAACGGCGGTTCACATTGCGATGCGATGCATTTCGCTGAAGAGCTGACCGGTCGCTACCGCGAAAATCGTCCTGGCTATCCGGCGATTGCCATCTCTGATGTCAGCCATCTCTCCTGCGTCAGTAATGACTTTGGTTATGACTATGTCTTTTCACGCTATGTGGAAGCAGTAGGGCGTCCGGGCGATGTGCTGCTGGGCCTCTCAACTTCCGGTAACTCTGCCAATATCATTAAAGCAATTGAAGCTGCCCGTGCGCAGGGGATGAAAGTGATCACCCTGACCGGTAAAGATGGCGGTAAGATGGCAGGCAGTGCCGACATTGAAATCCGGGTGCCACACTTTGGTTATGCCGATCGCATCCAGGAGATCCACATTAAAGTGATCCATATCCTGATGCTGCTGATCGAAAAAGAGATGGTGAAGTAACTGCGCTGGCCTCCCGCCTGACGGGAGGCCGCTTACTCTAAGGCGGTGGCTATGTGCGAATTGCTCGGGATGAGCGCCAATGTTCCCACGGATATCTGTTTCAGCTTTACCGGTCTGGTTCAGCGTGGCGGTGGAACCGGGCCTCACAAAGATGGCTGGGGCATTACCTTCTACGAAGATAAAGGTTGTCGTACGTTTAAAGATCCGCTGCCGAGCTTTAACTCGCCGATCGCGCGTCTGGTGCAGGAGTATCCGATCAAATCGCATTCGGTGGTGGCGCACATCCGCCAGGCGAATCGCGGGCAGGTGTCGCTGGAAAATACCCACCCGTTTACCCGCGAATTGTGGGGCCGTAACTGGACCTATGCGCACAACGGGCAGCTCAGGGGCTATCGGCAGCTGGAGACTGGCACATTCCGGCCGGTGGGCGAAACGGACAGTGAGAAGGCGTTCTGCTGGATCCTGCATCAGCTGGCGACGCGCTATCCGCGCACGCCAGGCAACTGGCCTGCGGTATTTCGTTTTATCGGGGAGCTTGCCGGCACGTTGCGGCAGAAGGGCGTGTTTAACATGCTGCTGTCAGACGGCCGTTATCTGATGGCCTTTTGCTCCACCAATCTTTACTGGATCACCCGCCGCGCACCCTTTGGCCGGGCGCAGTTACTGGATCAGGATGTGGAGGTCGATTTTCAGCAGCACACCACGCCGCATGACGTGGTGACGGTGATTGCTACGCAGCCACTGACGGCCAATGAAACCTGGCAGCGGATTGTGCCAGGTGAATGGGCGTTATTCTGCCTTGGAGAGCGCCAGGAATGAACGTGAAGCGGCTTCGGGACTGGCTAAAACCGGTGCCGGGCTGCTGTTCATCACATATTTACCGCTGGCGACATTAACCATCGGCGGCTGATGATATTTAGCAAAGTAAGCGTATCCCGGCTGCAGCTGCTGCCAGAAACTGGCATAGGTGGAGTAGCGGTGACGCTGCATATTGCTGTCGGTCATGCGGAATGGATAGATGCTGATGCTGATATCCTGCTGGCCGTTACGCAGTGCGGCATTCACATAGGTAAAAATCTCATCCATATAGGCGTTAGTCATGGCATAGCAGCCAATCGACTTACAGTCGCCATGAATCATCAGGTAATTGCCGCTGTAGCCCTGATTACGATCGTACTGATTCGGAAAGCCGATGTTGATCGCGCGATAAAACCGGCTATCCGGCTTCAGCTGATTCAGCTTCACGTTGTAAAAACCTTCCGGGCTTTTGAAATCGCCTTCACGGCGTTTCGGGCCAAGGCCGCCAGAAAAGTTACAGATGCGGTAGGTGTCCAGCAGGCGGTATTCGTTACCGATTTTGCCGTAGAGTTCGAGCGTGCGTTCTTCCTTGAAGATCTGGATATAGACCGGGGTGCCGAGTAACTGCTTCTTTAATTCTTTGCTGACCGGTGCCGTTGAGACGGGTTCGGGTGTCATTGCCATGCTGAGGGCTGGCAGTAAAATCATCGCAAACAGGAGTGCGATTTTGCCCATGCTGTGTGTACCTTGAGGTGAAGAGAACATGACGCAAAATGTGCGTCTCTGTTTGCATTATCGGAACTGTCCGCTACCGCAGCGCAACATTAAACATTGTCTGTTTTTTTAGCAAGACGGCGTCAGCCAAATTCGCGATTTACTGAAGGATATTCGACCAGAAATTTGTAAACTTTAATCGTCAGCGCGACAAATATTGCAGTTACCCCTGCCAACTGTATACTTATCCAGTGCCGGAGGGGGTATGCGTAAAATCATTCATGTCGATATGGACTGCTTCTATGCCGCGGTGGAGATGCGTGATAATCCCCAGCTGCGCGACATCCCGATCGCCATTGGTGGCAGCCGCGAACGTCGCGGCGTGATCAGCACCGCCAACTATCCGGCGCGCAAATTTGGCGTGCGCAGCGCGATGCCAACCGGCATGGCCCTCAAGTTATGCCCGCATCTGCGTCTGCTGCCAGGACGCTTCGACGCCTATAAAGAAGCCTCCGCGCAGATCCGCGACATCTTTACCCGCTATACGCCGCTGATTGAACCGCTCTCCCTTGATGAAGCTTACCTGGATGTCACCGACAGCCCCCACTGTCACGGCTCTGCCACACTGATGGCGCAGGCGATCCGTGCCACCATCTACCGTGAAACCGGGCTTACCGCCTCAGCGGGCATCGCCCCGATTAAATTTCTGGCGAAGATCGCCTCTGACCTGAATAAGCCGGACGGCCAGTTCGTGATTACCCCGCCGGAGATGTCCGGTTTTCTGCTGACTCTGCCGCTGGCGAAGATCCCTGGCGTCGGCAAGGTCTCGGCCAAAAAGCTGGAAGAGATGGGGCTGGTAACCTGTGGCGACGTGCAGAAGGCGGACTTAGCGCTGCTGTTAAAGCGCTTTGGCAAGTTTGGCCGGGTGCTGTGGGAGCGCAGTAATGGCATTGATGACCGCAGCGTGATCGTTGAGCGCGAGCGTAAATCGCTGGGGGTTGAACGGACGCTGGCGGAAGATATCAGCGACTGGGATGCCTGCCTGGAAATTATCGATTTTCTCTACGCCGAACTGGATCGCCGGCTGACGCAGATCCGACCTGACAAGCAGGTGGCGCGTCAGGGCGTCAAACTGAAGTTCAGTGATTTTCAGCAGACGACCCAGGAGCATATCTGGCCGGTGCTGAATAAAGAGGACATGATTGCCATCGCCCGTAAAACCTGGGATGAGCGTCGTGCCGGGCGCGGCGTGCGGCTGGTGGGATTACATGTGACTATGGTGGATCCCCAGCTGGAGCGTCAGCTGCTGCTGGGTCTGTAACCGTCAGCCTCACCGACCGGCAAGGCTGACATCCGATTACTTCTTATATTTCGCCGCCAGGGTCGCAAACCACGGGGCAACGAAATCCTCATTGCTGCCCCAGCCCGGAATGATCTTGTTCAGTGACGCGACGTTCACCGCGCCAGGCTGGCTGTTAAGCTGCTGCTGAGAGATTGATGCCGCTTTAAACTGATAAGTCGCTGGCGTCTCTTCACCGGCAATTTTCTTCGCCACCAGACGCATATTCACCGCGCCAATAGTTTTAGGATCCACCGCTACCGTCTGCACCCACGGGCTGTTTTTCTCGCGCATCAGCTGCAAATCCTGGTTCGAGACATCAATGCTATAGAGCTTGATCTCGGTACGGCCATTCTCCTGCAGCGCTTTGTAAGCGCCCTGGCTGAAGGCATCCCAGGCGCCCCAGATGGCGTCGATTTTGCCTTTCGGGTATTTCGCCAGAATCGCGCCAATTTTATTGGCGGTGTCGCCCTGAACGTCAGTTGAAACCGCACCAATCGACTCAAGCTGATGAATGCCCGGATTCTCTTTCAGCAGTTTTTCATACACCACCTGACGACGTTCCATCGGCGGGAAACCGGCAACCCATAGCTTGACGATGTTCGCCTTGCCGTTGAAATCATGGATGAGCTGGCCCAGCGACAGCTGCGCCAGTGAAGCGTCATCCTGCGCGGTGACGGTGACGCCCGGGATCGGGCTATCCACCGGCGTATCAAACACCGACAGCTTAATGCCTGCATCGGCAATGCGCTTCACCAGTCCGCTGGCGTAGGGCGCTTTACCGTGCGACAGCACGATGCCGTCATATTTCTGGCTGATCGCCTGATTCACGAAATCCTGGAAGCGCGCATCGTCGCCATTGCTGAGGAAGGTGCTGACCTTGAAGCCAAGCTGGCGACCCTGCTGAATGGCACCGGCAACAAACTGGGTGGTGTTGTCATCGGAGCCGAGATTGCGGATCACCGCAATACGGATCGGGCCATCATGACTGGCGATAGCCGCTGGCACCGGCGTGACGGTATCCGCGAAGGCGGCGCTGGCGTTCAGCAGGCTCAGGGCCAGCAGCGAGAGTGTTATTTTTTGCATTGTTATCAACTCCGGTAAACGCGCCTCAGCGGCGCTGGATATAGGTGATCGCCAGTGCTAAAGCCAGCACCAGCCCTTTAATAATGTCCATGGCGTAGTAGGGAACAGAGAGCATCACCAGACCGTTCTGCAGCACGCCGAGGATCACCGCGCCGACCAGCGTGCCCAGCGCATTCGGCTTGCCGGAACCCGCCAGTGAGAAGCCGATCCACGCCGCCGCGACCGCGTCCATCAGGTAGCCGCTACCGGCGTTCACCTGCGAGGAGCCGATACGCGAGGCGAGCAGAATGCCGCCCAGGCCGGCCAGCAGTGAGGCGATCATATAAGCCAGCACCCGATAGCGGGTGGTGCGGATGCCGGAGAGGCGCGCCGCTTCCGGATTGCCGCCCAGCGCATACATCCGGCGACCATGTTTAGTCAGGGAGAGCGCCAGCTGCGCGGCGACGGTGACGACCAGCATGATGATGACGATGGTGGGCACCTGGCCGAGCAGGCCAAACGCCGCCGGAATGGTGCCTTCCGCCATATCACCGCTCGGCAGCACCATGTTCTCGGTGATCGATCCGCCAAAGCTGTAGGTCATCGCCACACCCTGAATCACGAACAGTGTCGCCAGCGTTGCCAGCATGTCGGGGATGCGCAGGATCACAATCAGAAAGGCGTTAAACAGCCCGACCAGGGTGCAGAGCGCCAGGGTGAGCAGAATGGCGGTGGTAGTGCCGAAGCCGTACCAGACAAACAGTGAAATCACCAGTGCATTGGCCAGCGAGGCGGTCGATCCGACCGACAGATCAAAGCCGCCAACGGTCAGCGAGATCGAGACGCCGATAGCAATCACCGTGACAATGGCAATTGAGCGCAGAATATTGATGATGTTGTTGGGTTCAAGGAAGCTGTCGGAGGCGAGACCAAAGGCGGCGATCAGGATCACCACCGTGAGCAACATGCCCCATTTATAGAGAAAGTCGAACAACTGGTGACGCCACGGCGAGGCTGTCAGATTCAGGCTGGTTTCTTTGCTGCTCACGCAGGGGTTCCTCCGGTGGAATAGAGCAAAAGCGTCTCTTCGGTGACGTCGCGTGCAGCCAGTTCGGCCACAATGCGTCCATCCCAGAGCACGCAAATCCGGTCGCATAAACCGACCAGTTCAGAAAACTCTCCCGACGCGTAAATGATGCCTTTCCCCTCGCGCGCCAGGTTATCGATCAGGGTGAAGAGTTCGGTTTTGGCTTTGATATCGACGCCTTTCGTCGGCTCATCGAAAATCAGCACGTCGGCGTTGTTGCGCAGCCATTTGCCTATCGCCACTTTCTGCTGATTGCCGCCGGAGAGACGGCGCAGCGTCTGTGCCGGACCGGTGGTGCGCACCTGCAACTGCTGGATAACCTGCTCCGCCCAGCGCCATGCCTGGCGATGACCAAACAGGCTCCAGCGCGAAAAGCTGTCGTCTGCGCTGACGCTGAGGTTCATTGCCACCGACTCATCAATAAAGATCCCCTCTTTGCGCCGCTCCTCCGGCACCAGCGCCATGCGGCGACTGACGGAGTCATGCGGCGAACGGGGCTGCCACGGCTGGCCATGCAGTTCACCGCGACTGACGCGGCTTTTGCTGGCACCAAACAGCGCCTTACAGAGTTCGGTTTTACCGGCACCGGCCAGGCCTGCAATGCCCAGAATTTCCCCTTTGTGCAATCGTAGCGAGATATCCTGCAGCAGTTGCTCATCATGAAGACCGTCAATCGCCAGCAGCAGCGGCTGAGTCTGCTGCGCACGACGGGCCGGGAAGATATCGGTGAGCTGATGCCCCAGCATCTTCTCCACGATCTGCTCACCGCTCAGTGCCGCCATCGGGCCGGTTTCGATCAACCGGCCATCACGCAGCACCGTCAGCTGGTCACAGATTGCTTTCAGTTCATGGATGCGGTGAGAGATAAACACCACGCCGATGCCGCTGGCCTGCAGGCGACGCACCACAGCAAACAGCCGCTCACTTTCATGCTGATCCAGCGGGGCGGTGGGTTCATCCAGAATCAGAAAGCGGCAGTGGTGTGACAGCGCGCGCGCCAGCAGAATTTGCTGCTTTTCAGCCAGGGTACAGCGCTCCACCAGCCGGTTGACGTCCAGCGCCACGTCGAGCTGAGCCAGCAGCGCCCGCGCCTGACGCCGAACCTCGCCCCAGCGATAGCGGTGGCCAGGCTCTGCCAGCCGATCCAGCAGAATGTTTTCTGCGACGCTGAGCTGCGGCACCAGCGCCACGTCCACTTCCTGCTGAACCAGATGAATACCCAGCCGTTTCGCATCACGCGGCGTACGGATGGAGACCGGCTCACCATCCAGCAGGATCTCGCCGCTGTAGTGGCTGTGCGCACCGGAAAGGATCGCCATCAGCGTTGACTTGCCCGCGCCGTTAGCGCCGGTCAGTGCATGTACTGAATGGCCGTCACTGCGGAAATCCACCGACGATAGCGCGGCAAACCCGCCAAAAGCGATGGAGATGTTACGCATCTCAAGGCAGTTTAACCCTGGCATGTCATTACTCTCCTGAAGAATCACTGGCCGCATTTTTTCCTGAACCTTCAGGCGCGGCAACAGCCGAAAGCGCATAAGCTAGCACGAAATCTTATTAGCCATCCAGACATCTGGACATAATGGCGGCTACAACCAGCGAAGCGCGGGAAAGCGGCGGAATAGCGGGGTAAAGGGCGGAAAAGGCAGCGAATTATGCTGGGGGAAAGTCACAGGCATAAAAAAACCAGGCCGGAGCCTGGTTTACTTTTTTTGTGACAGAATTACTTTTCTGGCACCACATTCAGCAGGGTGGTCAGCAGTTTCCAGTAAAGGCCAACGCTTTCGATGTGAACCTGCTCATCCGGCGAGTGCGGCCCGGTGATGGTCGGCCCAATCGATACCATATCCATCTCCGGATACGGTTTTTTGAACAGACCACACTCCAGACCGGCGTGGATCACCTGAATGTTCGGGGTCTTATCAAACAGCGCGATATAGGTCTGACGGGTCAGCGCCATAATGGCGGAGTCCGCATCAGGCTGCCAGCCTGGGTAGCCGCCTTTCGCTTTGGTCTGTGCACCGGCCAGCTGGCCCAGTGAGGTCAGCATCTGCACCACATAATCGCGGCCGGTGTCGATCAGCGAACGGATCAGGCAGTTGATCTCTGCATGATCGGCTTCCATGGTCACCACACCGATATTCAGTGAGGTTTCTACCACGCCTTTCGCCACGTCGGAGTTGCGGATCACACCGTTTGGCATGCTGTTGAGCAGGTTCAGGAAGCGATCGCGGCTGTCAGCGTTCAGAGCATTACCCTGATGCGCCAGCGGCTCAGTGACCAGTGCGATGTTCGGCTCTTTGATGCCGTGCTCATTTTTGATGGCGCTCAGGAAGTGCGCCGCCGCTGATTTCAGCGCATCCGCTTTGTGGCTCTCGACCGCCACGGTAGCGAAGGCTTCACGCGGGATCGCGTTGCGCAGCGTACCGCCGCTGAAGGCCAGCAGACGCAGATCCAGTTCAGCAGCGTGTGCCGCCAGGAAGCGCGCCAGTAGTTTGTTGGCATTGCCGAGGCCCATATGAATATCGGCACCGGAGTGACCGCCACGCAGGCCTTTCAGCGTCAGCTTCAGGGTCTGGAATTCAGCAGGCACCGCTTCACGGGTCAGTGGCAGGGTGGTGACGAAGTCGATACCGCCCGCGCAGCCCATGTAGATCTCACCTTCTTCTTCGGAGTCGGTGTTGATCAGGATTTCTGCCTGCAGCCAGTTGGGTTGCAGACCGAATGCGCCATCCATACCGGTCTCTTCAGTCATGGTCAGCAGCACTTCCAGCGGGCCATGCGTCAGGCTGTTGTCAGCCAGTACTGCCAGCGCAGAAGCCATACCGATGCCGTTGTCCGCGCCCAGCGTGGTGCCGCGCGCTTTCACCCACTCACCGTCAACCCAGGGCTGAATCGGATCTTTGGTGAAGTCATGAACGGTGTCATTATTTTTCTGCGGCACCATATCCAGATGCGCCTGCAGCGCAACTGGGGTACGGTTTTCCATGCCTGCGGTGGCGGGCTTACGAATCAGGATGTTGCCGACCTGATCGCGCTCACACCAGAAGCCTTGCTCTTTGGCCCAGCCGACGATGTAACTCGCCAGCGCTTCTTCGTGAAAAGAGGGATGGGGAATAGAGCAGATCTTAGCGAAAATATCCCACAGCGGCTGTGGAGAGAGTTGAGACAATTCAGACACGACAGGTCTCCTGTGTCAGTGTACCGGCGAGGCCGGACATCGCGAGTTTCCAGTGAAAAATCGCCGTCAGAGAATCTGACGAGCCAGGCCCGAGAATATCACTGTTTTCTACCGGGTGCGCTCTCAGACGCGCTAAAAAGCCGCAACCAGTGCGCGGGTGCTGGTTTTTAGTGCGTCAACTCCTTATAATCTCGCGCAACCTTTTCCCCGTTGCACATTTTTACGCCACCTCGGTTGGCTGGGATTTCTATTCTATGAGCGAAAAATACGTCGTTACCTGGGACATGCTTCAGATTCATGCCCGTAAACTGGCCCAGCGGCTGCTTCCTGTTGAACAGTGGAAAGGCATTATCGCGGTGAGCCGCGGCGGTCTGGTACCGGCTTCGCTGCTGGCACGTGAACTGGGTATCCGCTACGTCGATACCGTCTGCATCTCCAGCTATGACCACGATCATCAGCGCGAAATGAAAGTTCTGAAGCGCGCAGAAGGCGACGGCGAAGGCTTTATCGTGATCGATGACCTGGTGGATACCGGCGGCACCGCCCAGGCGATTCGCGAGATGTACCCGAAAGCGCGTTTCTGCACCATTTTCGCTAAACCGGCCGGTCGCTCACTGGTTGATGATTATATTGTCGATATTCCGCAGGATACCTGGATCGAGCAGCCGTGGGATATGGGCGTGGTCTACATCCCGCCGATTGTTAAAAGCTGATTGATATGCATCAGACAACGCCCGGTTTTCCGGGCGTTGTGCTTTCTGTGCCTCGCACCCCGAATTGCCGTACAGTACACTTAGCCATCGCCGTTTCTGTTGCAGGAGAAGTGAGTATGTCGAGCAAAAATCTCAGCGAGGAGTTGTTCAAACCGCGCTTTAAACATCCTGAAACCTCAACCCTGGTTCGCCGCCACCATCATGCTACTTCGGATGTCCACTCAGCCCTGGATGGTGACAGCCAGCGTGGCTGGTATCGTATGCTGAATAAGCTGATGTGGACATGGCGTGGCCTGACGCCGCAGGAGATCAGCGAAGTGCTGGCTCGGATTGCCATCAGCAATGTTGAACATACTGATGAGACGCTGCTCGACACTGTAATCGGTTTTCGCGGCGGCAACTGGCATTTCGAATGGTGTAAACAGGCGGGTATCTGGCAGCAGAAAGCGCTGGAGGCCACCGACGACAGCGAGGCGGGCGACTACTGGTTACACGCGGCGCATCTCTACAGCGTTGCGGCCTATCCCTATATAAAAGGGGATGAGCTGGCCGACCAGGCGCAGACGCTGGCGAACCGCGCCTATGAAGAGGCGACTCAACGCCTGCCGGGCGAGCTGAAACCGCTGACGTTCGCCATTCAGGGTGGCAGCCCGGTTAACGGCTTTCTGCACATGCCGCCTGACGTTGAAGCGCCTTATCCCACCGTGCTGTTCTGTGGCGCGCTCGACTCATTACAGAGCGATCACTATCGCCTGTTCCATGATTACCTTGCACCGCGCGGCATCGCCATGCTGACCATTGATGTGCCGTCGGTAGGCAACTCGGTGAAATGGACGCTGAGTCAGGACACCAGCTTTCTGCATCAGCAGGTGCTGCGCGATCTGAAAAACGTGCCCTGGATCGACCATACCCGCGTGGCGGCGTTTGGTTATCGCTTTGGCGCTAACGTGGCCGTGCGACTGGCCTATCTGGAATCGCAGCGGCTGCGTGGGGTCGCCTGTCTTGGCCCGATTGTGCATGCGCTGCTGACGCAGACAGCGTTGCAGGATGAGATCCCGGATATGTATATGGATATGCTGGCGAGCCGGCTGGGCATGGCAACCGCTTCTGACAGTGCGCTGCGTACCGAACTCAATCGATATTCGCTGAAAACTCAGGGATTGCTGGGCCGCCGGACGCCGACACCCATGCTGTCGGGCTACTGGCAAAACGATCTTTTCAGCCCGGAAGAGGAGAGCAAGCTGATCGCTAACTCTTCGTCAGATGGCAAAGCGTTGCTGATTCCGGTGAAGCCGATGATGGCCAGTTTCGACAAGGCGCTGAATGAAATTTGCGACTGGCTGGAGAAGCGTTTAAAAAGGTAACTGGCAAAATTTACAGTATTTGCTACAACTAGTAGCGGAATTCTTCCGGGCTGCCGTTAAGCGAAACATGACATCCCCTGGCCGTCCGGAAAATCAAGGCTGTATAGCGGTCAAAATCTATGGAGATTCAGCATGACGTTACCAAGTGGTCATCCCCGCAGTCGCCTGCTTAAGCGCTTTACGGAGCTTGGGCCTTATATTCGCGATGGGAAATGTGGCGAAACCCGGTTCTTTTTCGACTGCCTGGCTGCCTGCGTTAATGTGAAACCGGCACCGGAACTGCGTGAGTTCTGGGGCTGGTGGATGGAGCTGGAAGCGCAGGCTGACCACTTTACCTATGTCTACCATATCGGTCTGTTCGATAAAGAGGGTGACTGGTCGGTGGCAACCATCAAAGGCAAAGAGAATACGGCGCGCGTGGAAGAGACCTTACGGAATTTCCATACCCGTCTGAAAGCGATGCTGAAAGAGTTCGAGCTGGATCTGATTCCGGCCAGCGATTTCGATGAGAAACCGGTGAAGCTGAGCGCCTGATTGGGCGGTTCGCTTATACAACAAGCAAAGGGCGCGTTGAAAAACGTGCCCTTTTTCATGCTCACACATTCTGTAGCTTATGCTGTGCGGCATTAGCCTGAAATCAGAACTGGTAAGTCACACCCATCGCGACCACGTCATCGTTGTTAATCGACAGCGCGTTGTCATCATCCAGCTGGTTGATTTTGTAATCAACGAAGGCGGACATATTTTTGTTGAAGTAGTAGGTCGCGCCCACGTCGATATATTTCACCAGATCCGCATCGCCGATACCGTTTTCGATATCTTTGCCTTTGGTCTGTACATAGCCAATGGAAGGACGCAGGCCGAAATCAAACTGATACTGCGCCACCAGTTCGATGTTCTGCGCTTTGTTGGCTGCGCCCGCGACGGTAGCACCGGTGTTACGGTTGGTGCCGCTGATTGGTGTCATGTTGCGGGTATCGGTATAGATCGCCGCCAGGTAGACGCTGTTGGCATCATACTTCACGCCTGCACCCCAGGAATCCGCACGGTCACCGCCGCCATAGGCGCGTGCCTGCTGCTGGTTGGTACGGTCAGAAGAGGTGATGGCACTCATCAGGCTCACACCGGAATCACCCAGGGCATAGCCCAGTGAGGCACCGTAGCCGTCGCCATTCTGACGGTTGATGTCGGTGCGGGTGTTGGCGCTGGTGGCGTCGTTTTTACCCTGATACTGCAACGCAAACTTCAGCCCATCGACCAGACCAAAGAAGTTGTTGTTACGGTAAGTCGCCACACCGGTAGCGCGCTGAGTCATAAAGTTATCGGAACGGGCTGTACCGTCACCGCCGAATTCCGGGAACACGTCGGTCCAGGCCTCAACGTCATACAGCACACCGTAGTTACGACCGTAATCGACCGAACCATACTGCGAGAATTTCAGACCAGCAAACCCAAGGCGGGTTTTGTTGCCGTTGTTGGCGTCGCTGCCTTCGGAGTTATTGACGTTGTACTGATATTCCCACTGACCATAACCGGTCATCAGGTCGTTAATCTGTGTCTGACCCTTAAAGCCGATACGGGTATAGGACTTGTCTCCATCCTGGCTGGCATTATCGCTGATGTAGTGCTCAGCTTTAACTTTGCCGTATAAGTCCAGTTTGTTGCCATCTTTGTTATAGATTTCGGCAGCCTGCGCGGCAGATGCCAGCGTCAGCGTGGAGAGGATCATGGCCAGTGTGCTTTTCTTCATTTGCTATCAATCCCAATGTGAACGCCGTAAAAAAATGAAAGTTTTTGTAAAGCACGGACTTTTTACCCGTCGGCGATGAACTTTTTATGACACTTTTCATGATTTCTTGTTAACCCTGAACTTTTGGTCTACGTCCTTGTCCGCGTAAATTCGTGCTTTTCCCCTGCTGGCTGTTGGCTTCCTTATCGACTCCTGTTAAAACGTCCTTTCGTAAAAATTTTTCACTACGGCAGGAAATATGAGTGGCAGTCAGACCTTAGTGGTCAAATTGGGTACCAGCGTTCTCACCGGCGGCTCCCGCCGGCTGAATCGGGCGCACATGGTGGAACTGGTTCGTCAGTGTGCGCAGCAGCACGCGGCGGGCCACCGCATTGTGATTGTGACCTCTGGCGCGATGGCCGCCGGACGCGAACATCTGGGTTACCCCGAACTGCCACCCACCATCGCCTCAAAGCAGCTGCTGGCTGCGGTGGGGCAGAGCCGTCTGATTCAGCTGTGGGAACAGCTGTTCTCAATCTACGGTATCCATATTGGTCAGATGTTGCTGACCCGTGCCGACATGGAAGATCGCGAGCGCTTCCTGAATGCCCGCGACACGCTGCGCGCGCTGCTGGATAACCACATTGTGCCGGTGATCAATGAGAACGATGCCGTCGCCACCGCTGAAATCAAAGTGGGCGATAATGACAATCTCTCAGCGCTGGCGGCGATGCTCGGCGGTGCCGACAAGCTGCTGCTGCTGACCGACCAGCAGGGACTGTTCACCGCCGATCCGCGTAACAATCCTGAGGCTGAGCTGATCAGTGATGTCCATGTGATTGATGATGCGTTGCGTGCCCTTGCGGGCGACAGCGTATCGGGTCTTGGCACTGGTGGCATGTCGACCAAGCTTCAGGCGGCGGATGTCGCCTGCCGCGCCGGTATCGATGTGATCATCGCCTCAGGCAGTCGCAGCGGCGTAATCAGCGATGTTATTGACGGCAAGCCGGTCGGTACGCACTTTCATGCGCAGCAATCGCCGCTGGAAAATCGTAAACGCTGGATTTTCGGTGCGCCTCCGGCAGGTGAACTCACCGTCGATGATGGTGCGCTGGCAGCAATTATTGAACGCGGCAGTTCGCTGCTACCGAAAGGGATCCGTGCTATCCAGGGGAATTTCTCGCGTGGAGAAGTGATCCGTATCCGCAGTTTGCAGGGCAGGGATATCGCGCATGGTGTTTCACGCTACAACAGCGACGCGATGCGGATGATTGCCGGTCATCACAGCCAGCAGATCAGCGAAATCCTGGGCTATGAATATGGCCCGGTGGCGGTTCACCGCGACGACATGATCGTCAGTTAAGGAGCGGACAATGCTTGAAGAGATGGGAAAAGCGGCGCGCGCCGCAGCTTACACCGTGGCCGATCTGTCGACTGCAGAGAAAAATCAGGTTCTGATGACCATTGCCGACCGTCTGGAGGCGGAAAGCGCAGACATTCTGGCGGCCAATGAGCTGGATTTAGCCGATGCGCGTCAGAACGGCATGAGCGCCGCGCTGCTGGACCGGCTGACACTCAATCCGCAACGCCTCGGCAGCATCGCCAGCGATGTGCGCCAGGTCTGTCAGCTGGCCGATCCGGTGGGGCAATTAATTGACGGCGGTCAGCTCGACAGCGGGCTGCGCATTGAGCGTCGTCGCGTGCCGCTGGGCGTGGTGGCCGTGATCTACGAGGCGCGTCCCAATGTCACGGTGGACGTCGCCACTCTGTGCCTGAAAACCGGTAACGCCGCCATTCTGCGCGGCGGTAAAGAGACCTGGCGCACCAATGCGGCTACGGTACGAGTGATCCAGAACGCGCTGAAACAGCACGGTCTGCCTGCGGCGATCGTTCAGGCGATCGAAAATCCGGATCGCGAGCTGGTGAATCAGCTACTGAAGCTGGATCGCTACGTCGATATGCTGATCCCGCGTGGCGGAGCCGGGCTGCATAAGCTGTGCCGGGAAAACTCCACTATTCCGGTGATCACCGGCGGCATCGGCGTTTGTCATATCTATATTGATGAGACGATGGAGATCGAACCTGCACTTGATCTGATCGTCAACGCCAAGAAACAGCGTCCCAGCGCCTGTAACTCCCTGGAGACGCTGCTGGTGGATCAGGCGATTGCCGATCGCTTCCTGCCCGCCTTCAGCGCGCGTATGGCACAGGAAGCGATTGCGTTGCATGCTGACAGCAACGTGCTGGCGCAGCTGCAGCACGGCCCGGCATCGGTCACGCAGGTGAATCCGCAGCAGTACAATGATGAGTGGCTGTCGCTGGATCTTAACGTCAAATTAGTGGCGGATATGGATGAGGCGATCGATCACATCCGTACGCACGGCACGCAGCACTCGGATGCCATCCTGACCCGTAATACCCGCAACGCCGCGCGTTTTGTCCGTCAGGTCGACTCCTCAGCGGTCTATGTCAACGCAAGCACCCGCTTCACCGATGGCGGACAGTTTGGCCTGGGTGCCGAAGTGGCGGTCAGTACACAGAAACTGCATGCTCGTGGCCCGATGGGATTAGAGGCGCTGACGACCTATAAATGGATAGCATGGGGCGACGATACGCTCCGGCCATAACTGCCATAATTTTTAACAAAGCGGGAGTCTTTCAGAGACTCCCGTTTTTTTTAGCTCCATTTTCCGGTCCAGTGAAAGATAGAGTTTTCTGCGCATCAGCTTAATTTCCGTTCCGGTCTCGTCACTACTGGCCATTATTCTGGCTGATATTCACGCAATTTTTTACGGAACATTCCTGAAAGCCGGGGCTGTACGCGGCCTGAGGCAATATTTTTTGTCCAGCCGCGGGCTGAAGCGGATAATGATTATCAGGAATGCTTGATAAAGCGGTTAGGTAGTAAACGAGCGGTAATATAAAATGAACTGGTAGCAATAATGAAAATAACATCCAGTATCTCTTCTATGGCTGATTATTAACTAATGGTTAAAAAAGAAAGTACAAGACAAGCTTTCACCGCCAGGCTGATAGCGGCCTGTGAGAGTGCCGGCATTGCCGGACATGGACGAAACAAACAGGTTGCCAGGGCTCTGCAGCAGCAAGGCTGTAAGATTTCAACGCCGGGAGTGTGGAAGTGGTTTAACGCGCAGTCAGTGCCGGATGGCGGCAATTTACTGGCTCTCAGCCAGCTGCTGGGCGTCAGGGTTGAGTGGCTGCAATACGGTATGGAACAACCTGCTGAACCGGTGACGCTAAGTGCGCTCACCGGTCAGAAGAATGTGTTTCGGATTGATAGCCTCGACATTGGTCAGCGAAGTGCTGCAGGCCTGCCCGCGCGTGATGAGTTTGTCGAGACTATCCAGGCGATCGAATATGGTCTGGATGAGGCGCGGGTGCTGTTCAACGGGCGCCCGGCGGAAAACATCCGGTTAATCGCTATCAACAGTGACTCCATGGCTGACACCTTTGCGCCGCGCGATCAGCTGTTTGTGGATATCAGCGTGCGGATGTTCGACGGCGACGGCATCTATATTTTCACCCTCGATGAGCAGCTCTATCTCAAGCGCCTGCAGCTGCAGCATAAGAAAATCGCTGTAATATCAGATAATAAGCGCTATGAAACCTGGTATCTCAATCATGATGACGTCACCAGCCTGAAGGTACTGGCCAAAGTGATCATGAGCCAGGCGCGACATTATCAAATCCTCGGTTAAGGCCACTTCTGCCGGTTTTTTCAGGAAGGCTGAAAAAAAAATAATCGGCATAAATTCATAAATTTAACCAGCGGTAAATAAAAAATTAACCAACAGTGTTTGATAAAGCATAAGAACCTGTTAATAATTTGGATATGGATGAACGAAGCAGTTCTTTCAGGGACGAGCCGCTCTTAAACAATTGAGGCGCTGCACAAGCGCGAATCATACCACCACAAAGTTAGTGAACTTTGGGATGGGGTGGATGCGCAAAATGCAGCGTCGTCAGATGCCGTTTATTTCCCCTCGCTTACTTTCCACCTGACTGCTGATGCAGCCGGGCGGCAAGCGTGCGACCGTGATACGCGACATTCGGGCCCGTTCGGTTCGCCGAAAGCTCGCGCCTGCCACCCCATCGCCAAAGACTCATTCACAGGAGGAGTTATGGCGATAATTCACTATGGCAAAAGCGTTTTTATAGGCAACGCACGTACTCGTCGCCACCGGCGGCGCCAACCTCTCAGCAGCCTGACACAGAGCATCGACGAGGCCCTGAACTTCCCAACTGAAACACCCACCCTGAGACGTGCAGAGCAAATCTGCCAGCGTCAGGTCGCCCCGCGCGTTGACCGCGCAATTACTGCACCCCGCGTCACCAGTCAGGAAACACCCAGTTTCGACAATTGCTGTCTTCCGCACGTTCATCTCTACGCCGTGAGCTGAAACGCGCAGAAAACGCATTTTTCCGTTCCGGCTAACTCTTCGCTTTCTCCAGTTCTCACTGGGCGCAATTTGCTGAATTACTGTTCAGTTTTGCTGCAGGGTCAGTAAGGCCTTCTGCTGCGCCGTGCTGAGCAATGATCAGCGAGCGTTATGTATTTCTTTTCACAAGGCTGAGTTGCTTTAACCCGTCATTGAGGAGTCGTTATGAGCCAGATAATCGCAGTACTGAATTTTGAAGAGGGGTATGTCGACACGCCTTATCTCGACACGCTGGGCTTTCCCACGGTGGCCGGCGGCATTCGCATTGGACCCAAGGGGGCGTCTCTGAGTAATTATGCTTTCCGCGTGCCACGGCGCGTCGGTGATGTCTGGAAGCAGTGCATTCTTGAAAACAAAATTCAGGAGATGCAGGGCAGGGAGCTGCTGCGTAATGCGCTGGCGAAGTGCAACGACGCCCGCACCGACGTGCTGCTGAGCATGGCTTATCAGCTGGGCGTCGAGGGCGTCCTGCAGTTCAAAAACATGCTCAGCGCGATCGTGGCTGAACAGTTTAATGATGCGGCTGACGCGATGATGAACAGCCTCTGGGCCCGTCAGACGCCGGGCCGCGCCAGACGTCACGCGGAGATGATGCGCAGCGGAACCTATGTGGTTTACAGGGGGTTGCTATGAGATGGCTCATGTTTCTCACCGCCGTGCTGACGGCAATCATCATTCTGCTGCTGCTGCAGCGCTTTACCACCCTCCAGTTTGTCTCTCATGCCCGTCTGCTTTTCAAAACCTGGTCTGTCTGGCTTGCGTCGCTGGGTTCCATGCTCAGCGCCTGGGCGCAGTCGTTTCCTTCGGCCGCCGTTGATGCCTGGAGCGCACTGCCCGAAGACGTTAAAGCGATTCTGCCGCACAACTACCTCGGGCTGGTGGGCGCCTTCATGGTGGCGATGGGGGTGATTGCACAATTTGTTCGTCAGAAAAACCTGCTCAATGCGAAGGAGCAGTCTGAAGGAGCGAAGCCATGACTCTGATTACCACCTTACTGGGCGGCAGCTGGCACTGGATCGCCGCGCTGGCTGCGGTCATCGCGGCGCTGGGCGCCAGTTATTTCGGCGGCAAGAAAATCGGCAAAGTGCAGCAAAAAGCGCGTTCTGACGTCGATAACGCGCAACAGGAGGCGTCCCGCGTCACCGCGGTAGCGCAACAGCAACAACATAACCGCGAGGAGGCTAACCGTGTGGCGACTGACAACCATAGCCTTGATGACGCTGCTGCTCGCGACAAGCTGCAGCAGTCGAAATACCACAAACCCTGAGCCGGTGGCGATCACCGACTCTGCCTGCGTACTTTTTTCCCCTCTTTATACCTACGGCGATGACGCGCAAAAAATGGACGTTCGTACGGTGCGCGCCATCAACACCCACAACGACATGTGGGACTCCCTTTGCGGCCATCCGGCTGCGGCTAAGTAGTGCGCTGATTTCAGCGCGATATCTCTATGATCCTGAGGAGGATTCTATGATCGAAGTTAACTCTTTTGCTGAACTGCGTACCACTGTTCCACCAAAATCAGGTGAAGTCGCGAGCCTTAAACGCTATTACGATAAGGACTCCAGCTTCCGTGGCGGCGCAGACTTTGTCGGTTTTCTCAGCACCACTCCGCTGAAAGATGATGGCGGTACGGTGGCGGTGGGTAACGGTTTCTACTGGAAGCGCACCATCAACGATCCCGCCGAAGTGAACATTCTGCACTTTGGCGCGAAAGGGGATGGCGTGACCGATGACACTGAAGCCTTTAAGCGGATGCTGGCATGGACACAATCCTACAACGCCTACGCGAAAGCGATTCCGGTGCGTTTTCCGGGGGGCCGCTTCCTGATTTCACCCATCGATATCAGCGATACGGAGTTGTCGTTTTTTGGTCTGGCAGGCGATGATATCGAGCTCGGCTCGGCACCGCGTACCACCATTGTTTCTGATAAAAGCGCGAAAACCGTGTTTAAGGTTAATGCGCGTCGAATCGTCATTAAAGGCATCTGCTGGCATGGACAGGCTAACGCCGGGACTGTCGACACCACGGCCAAAGTCACCGTCACGCCTGAACAGTGCAGTAACACGCAGCCGTTCTTTGAAAATACCATTGTCGGAGGCCAGATCGTCAATATCTTCTGCTTCAAGGCGCAAAGTACCGGGGGAACCGTCTTTAAGCTGCAGGATACGCTCGACAGTAAGTTCGATCAGATTTACAGCTCCAATACCTTTTCACGGGTATTTGATGTCGGCTGGTCAAACACGCCGAAGGGGAACTGGGACCACTCAACCGCCATTGAGCTGTGTAATGCCAACTTCCAGTCGGGCTATGGCGACGCCACGCTCTATATGCCGCGCGTCACTCAGGGGCTCATGCGTAACGTCTGGATTGAGCACACGACTAACCCGGGGGATCTGTCGGATGGCGGCTGGAACATCGAAACGCTCAACATTGAAGATTGCGCCACGCCGCTCAATCTCAATAATGCCCGCGTGGTGATGCGTCATATCAACCTGCAGGCGGGGGCGAAAATCACCAATGATCTGGCCGGAAGTAAGTGGTTATCGACCTTCGAATATGGCTATCGTCGGGATGAGAACTACGGCACGTTCATGACCGGTTCGCTGCGTGCCGGCTACTACAGCGGCTATAAAGTGGTGAACAACACTGATACCGACAACTGGTATCGGCTGGGGCAGCTCTATTTCCCGGCGCCTAACCAGCAATGGGTAATGGAGCTGATCGGGAAAGCGGATGCGACCACGCCCTCCGGCACCGCCGGTTCGCCGGTTAATGTGGTGGGCACCGGTAAAACCCTGATCAACCTCCAGCGACTGGAGACGGTCTGGGCCGATGCTTACCATATGGGTCAGCCTTCCGTACTGGACATTCGTTATGGCCGGGTAGGGACCACCTATGCCGTAATCTGGGTCAAGCTGAGAGCGAACAGCGGCGAGACCATGTTCAACCTGAAGACGACCGGTCCGACCCGCTTCGATACCGGTTCCTGCTCGCTGTTCCAGGCTGATATGTCGGTGGTTACGGACATCACCAAAATCAGCAACCTGAAACCCGCTGCACGTTTTGGCATGCACAACGGGCTGGCGGGCATCGGGGCCAACGAAAAAGGGGTGGTTACGCTGGCTACTGCTGCGGGTACGCCGACCAATAAGACCGCTCCGACCGGTTTTGTGCTGATCAATATCAACGGCGTTGACCGTAAGGTTCCTTACTACGATTGATGATCGGCATGTTTTGGGCGAGGCTCCGGCCTCGCCCTTTTTTGATCTGACATTATCTCCGCTTCTTTTTACGTCGCCAGAAAAGTCACCGCTGCACTGTGAAGCCAGACAGTCTCCCTGACACAGCCTTTCGCCTTCATCCTCGTCAGCGGGCTGATTGCGATTAATTTGAATTACGGCTTGCGTCACTTTAAGAAGTGTGGCCTAATGAATCGTCGGTTTGATTAACAGACACTATCAAAGTAAGTAACCAAAGCAGTTCTCATCTCTAAGTTTGTCGCGAGACATCCCTTCTTTTTGAGTCTTCTCTTACGTTCTGATTAAAATCTGTTCTCAGGCCATTATGTATGCCGGAAGGCTCGATATATTAAGGATTTAAGCATGTCTAACAAAATTCGCGGTACCGTTAAATGGTTTAACGCAGAGAAAGGCTTCGGTTTCATTTCTCCTGCAGACGGCAGCAAAGATGTATTCGTACATTTCTCTGCAATCCAGGGCACCGATTTCCGTTCATTAGATGAAGGTCAGCAAGTTGAATTCACAGTAGAAAATGGCGCCAAAGGCCCAGCTGCTGCGAACGTTGTTGGTCTCTAAGGACTGAAAATTACTTTTAAATGTCCTCACTGTAGTGGCTCACAGTTTCGTACATCACATTTTGATGTTACAAGAGCCAACCCGCATGGAGCGAAATGCATTTTCTGCAAATCTGTCGTGGTTCAGGTGAACCTGGCAAGGATTGCAATTCAGAGTCAGCTTCGCGCTCTCTGATTAAGGCTAGTGAGCTTTATAGCGTTGTTGCATTTACAGTAATAAAAGGCTGCCTCTGGCAGCCTTTTTTGTTTCTGCGTTTCCTCCTTCTCAAACCTCACGCTTTATTCTTGTAACCTGCCTGTTTACTTTCACTTTCCCTGTATATTTGCAATTCCCTTGTATAACGCTTACCACTTACCACTTACCACTAACCGCTAACCGCTTCCCGCTCTGTTGCCTGTAACCTATCCGCCCTTATCGTCACCATTCTTAAACTGGCCCGCCGAAGCAGGCCGTTGAGAGGGATTAACGCAGTACGGGTTGCAGTGAGAGCTTGCCGGTATTAAATACGCTCATCGCCTGCGCCATACGCTCTGCCTGATCCTGCAGCGCTTGTGAGGCGGCTGACGCTTCCTGTACCAGCGCGGCGTTCTGCTGCGTCACCGCTTCCATCTGGGTAATCGCCTGATTGATTTCATTGATGCCGCTGCTCTGCTCGCTGCTGGCAATGGTGATTTCGCTCATGATGTTTGCCACGCTCTGCACGCTGTTCACCACTTCGCCGATAGTTGAACCGGCGTGTGTCACCAGCTTGCTGCCTTCATCGACTTTAGCGACGGAATCTTCAATCAGTACCTTAATCTCTTTGGCCGCTGAGGCTGAGCGCTGCGCCAGATTACGCACCTCACTCGCCACCACCGCAAAGCCACGACCCTGTTCACCCGCGCGTGCCGCTTCAACGGCGGCGTTCAGGGAGAGAATATTGGTCTGGAAGGCGATGGAGTCGATAACGCTGATGATATCGACAATTTTTCGTGAGGAGAGGGCGATCGCTTCCATCTTCTCAATGACCTGCTCCATTACCACGCCACCTTCACGCGCCACGCTGGAAGTGGTTGAAACCAGGTGATTGGCTTCACGCGCGTTGTCGGCATTGTGTTTCACGGTCGACGTCATCTGCTCCATGGCAGAGGCGGTCTCTTCCAGCGAACTGGCCTGCTGTTCGGTTCGGGTCGAAAGATCAAGGTTCCCGCTGGAGATCTGATTAGAGGCCACCGCAATAGTGTCGGAGCCGGTACGCACTTCGGTCACAATCGACAGCAGATTATCGTTCATTCGTTGCAGCGCCTGCATCAGGACGCCGGTTTCATCGCGTGAGGTCACCTGCATCTGTGAACTCAGATCGCCTGCGGCAACGCGTTCAGCAACGTCAACCGCTGCAACCAGCGGACGCACAATAGAACGGGTCAGGAAGTAGCCCAGCAGAATAGACGCCAGAATCGCCAGCGCGGAGAAAATTAGCGTAATGGAGATAGCCGACTGACCATTTTCCACAATACCCTGACCTTCACTGCGCAGCTGTGCGTCCTGAGAGTTGGCAAAATCCACGGCATCCTGAAGGAATTTGTTCTGGGTGGCGGTCATCGATTTCAGGACATAGGTGCTGGCAGCCTCAAAATCGCCCGCTTTCACCAGGGTGATCAGCTCTGCTTTAACTTTCTCAAAAGCCTGGGAAGAGGCCAGCAGACCGGCGATCTTTTTCTTGCCGACCGGCGTGACCTGAATATCTTCGATCCTTTTCATTGCGCTGTTGGTGCGTTGCGTGGCTTCATCCAGCTGACCATAACGCTTCACATTCATTTCCGGACGTGTCGTATCGATCACCATGCCGCGCAGGTATTTGATCTGATCGTTGACGCCATCGCGCACATCAAATGCCAGTCGTACTTTCACATAACGATCGTCAACGATCGAGGCGATCGCCGTATTAATGCTGTTAATCCTGGTTATGGATGTCACGCCAATCACTATCAGTAACGTCACAATAATACCGAAGGCTGCTGCGAGCCGCATTCCCACCTTCATATTCTTGATACTGAACATGTTCTCTTCCCCGTTTTATTATTAATCAATTTGTTAGCAAAACTCAGGTTTCCTGCTGTTGTGCGCAGTGCCTTGCTGATGTCTGTGGTCACAGCCTCAGGCAAAAAGGTGATCTCGCGCATACTGTTATCGGAGCACGAAGTTGTACCTTTAATAATTTTTAAGTAATAACGCCGGGTGAATAAATAGTCAGTAAAAATCATCAGAAAAGGTTAAGTAATAACCAGAGGAAATTCAGACAAAAAAAGGGCTGTCAGCAGTGATGCTGACAGCCCGATCCAGACAAGGATGAATGGATTCAGAAAACTAAGAAGTAGAGGCCTGTCCAGAACGCGACGCTTAACGTGACGGCGCTAATCCAGGCCAGCTGGCGTAAACGGCCACGCAGCACCTTTTGACGGGAAGGCGTAACAGGTGCAGGCGTAACGGGTAAAGTTTCAATGTGCATAGTCGGTTCCTGATCAGGTCAGCCATTCTGCTGGCTAAAAAGTAAAAGCGTGCCGGGCATTCTTAGCGGCCCGCATTCGCTTAGCGGGCAGTGTCGAGAACGTTGAAAATCACGTCTGACAGCTCATTCAACTCAAACTTTGCCACATAGCCATCGGCACCCACTTTGCGCACGTGATCTTCGTTGGCGCTGCCAGAGAGTGAGGAGTGAATGACGACCGGCAGAGCCTTGAGGATCGGGTCACGTTTGATGTTGCGGGTCAGCGTAAAACCATCCATCTCTGGCATTTCCAGATCGGTCAGCACCAGGGCGATTTTGTCGTGAATCGATTCGCCTGCAGCCTGCGCTTCCTGGCTCATCAATTTAATTTTTTCCCAGGCATCCAGACCGGTGTTAAACATCAGCGCCGGAATGCCCATACTCTTCAGACCCTGCTCCAGCAGCTGACGCGCGACTTTGGAATCTTCTGCCACAATCGCCACCGCACCTGGGCGGTAGTTGAAGGCACGCGGTCTGGCCGCTTCCGGTTCGACGCCGCGCACCGATGGGATGATGTCATACAGGATTTGCTCAACGTCCAGCACCATCGCCAGCTCGTTGCTCTGCTTGTCACTGTCCAGGCAGGCGATGCTGGTAATGTTGCGGCCGCCGATACCGGCTTCGGCGGTATGCACCTGGCTCCAGTCGAGACGCACAATGTTCTCGACTGACTCTACGGCAAACGCCTGGGTGTTACGGGCATACTCGGTAACCAGCAGCAGGTTAAGACCGGTTTCCGGCACACAACCCGCCACGGCAGGCAGGTCGATGACCGGAATGAACTGGCCACGAATACTTGCCATACCCAGCAGCGGCGAACGCATGCCTGCGGCTTTGGTGATAGTTGGCATCGGCACAATTTCACGCAGCTTGAAGACGTTAATGCCAAACAGTTCAGACTTGCCTTTCAGCTGATCGGAACCTAAGCGAAACAGCAGCAGCTCAAACTTGTTCGATAACGCGAGGTTCGCTCTCTCATCGATCTCTTTCTGAAAATTATCCATGGTTGCCTCTGCATTAACGCAGCTGGTGAAATAGGGTGTGAACAGGTTATCGGCAGCAAACGGAAAAAGGTGAGAAGAGAAGGGTGAAATAAAACGGACGCCAATTAATGTGCCAGGATTAACCCTGAAGGTTCAACATGGACACCTTTCCAATAAAGGAGTGTGAAATGAAAAAAGTGATTTTGGCGTCGTTGCTGGTGATGATGAGTGCGGGTGTTTCGGCCGAAGAGGGCGGATACAAAGCGGGCGATACGCCACCACCGCAACACAAGCAGGATGCCGGCTATAAAGGTTCAGAAGATACCGGTCAGACGCATATTGATCAGATCCGCGATTTCCGTCAGGGCGGATATGTGACGCTGGAAGGTTACATCGTGAAGAAAGAGCAGGGCGAACGGTATCAGTTCCGTGACAACACCGGCACCTTACCGATTATCGCGCCGAAGAAGACCTTTGATGGTAAAACCTACACCGCAGAAGACAAAGTACGCGTCAGTGGCAAGGTACAGGGCAAAGGGGATAAAACCACGCTGCATGTGACCCAAATCGAAGAGCCGTAACAAACCGGGCGAGATAATCTTCTCGCCCGTTTTATTTAATCCTTCAGCAGAATCGCCCGGCAGGTTTTGCCTTTGATTTTGCCCTGCTTGAGTTTCACCAGCGCATTTTTGGCCTGATTCGCCTCAATCGCCACGTAGGCGTGGGTCGGCGTCAGGACAATTTTGCCGATCTGCTCGGCACGATAACCCGCTTCACCCGTCAGCGCGCCCAGAATATCTCCCGGACGTATCTTGGCTTTACGGCCACCATCAATGCACAAAGTCATCATAGCTGCAGGCAGCGGCTTGCTGCTGCCCTTTTTCAGCGTGCTGGCAGAGACCCACGGCAGCTTCTGCTGCAGGAAATCTTCCAGCGCATGCGCGCGAGCCATCTCATCGGCAGCAACCAGGCTGACCGCAACGCCATGTTCGCCCGCACGCGCCGTACGACCAATGCGGTGCAGGTGGATTTCAGGATCCCAGGCGAGCTGATAGTTAACCACCATCGCCAGCGATTTGATGTCGAGTCCGCGTGCAGCGACGTCGGTGGCGACCAGCACGCGACCACTGCCGTTAGCGAAGCGGATCAACACGCGTTCGCGATCGCGCTGCTCCAGATCGCCATGCAAAGGCAGGGCGCTGATATCACGCGCGTTAAGTGCCGCGGCGACATCATCACATTCACGTTTGGTGTTGCAGAAGACCACACAGGATGAGGGCTGACGATCGCTGAGCAGGGCTATCAGCAGACCCAGTTTTTCATTGTGGCTGGCTTCGAAAAACTGCTGATCGATTGAAGGCAGTTCGCTGACATCTTCTGTCACCACGCTCAGCGCATCACGCTGAAAGCGGGTGCTGATAGCCGTAATGCCGTCTGGCCAGGTGGCGGAAAAGAGCAGCGTCTGGCGCGAAGCGGGCGTCGCTTCAATGATCGTTTCCATATCATTCAGGAAACCCATCTCCAGCATCCGATCGGCTTCATCCAGGACCAGCGTGCTGAGCTGGTCCAGCTTGAGGTTTTCGCGGTTAATGTGGTCGAGGATACGACCCGGCGTGCCGACCACGATATGGGGCGGATGCACCAGCGAATCACGCTGTGCGCTCATCGGCTGTCCGCCACACAGAGTGAGAACTTTGATGTTGCGGGTGAAGCGCGCCAGCTGGCGCAGCACATTGCCTACCTGATCCGCCAGTTCACGGGTCGGACAGAGAATCAGTGCCTGGGTCTGAAAGCGGGCGCTGTCGATATGGTGCAGTAAACCAATACCAAAGGCAGCCGTTTTACCGCTGCCGGTTTTCGCCTGCGCGCGCACGTCGCGTCCCTGCAGAATGGCGGGCAGCGTGGCGGCCTGCACGGGCGTCATGCTGGTGTAGCCCATCTCGCGCAGGTTTTCGAGCTGGCTGTCGGGAAGCGAATTGAGGGTAGAAAAAGCGGTCACGGGCGCGGCCTCTGAGGCTGAAAGTGTAGGGCATTATTGCGGGGCAAGTCTGGCAGAAAGCACGCCTGACAGCAACGGGAACCTCGATGGTTAGCAGTATGAAACTATATCTGTCAGAGGGCTTAGGAATAGACTGAAGTTTACGGGAAAAAGGTGGTTTATTTTTATAGATTAACCCCGACTCAATGTGATTGTTCCAGGATGAGGATCTTTTGAGACCAGCGATTATTTGATAAGTAGCCGTTTTTAAATATTTATTTCATTGTTAATCAGATAAATCCTTAACTACTACTCCAGTAATAGAATTAATCATTAAAAAATATCACCACTGGTGCCGATAAAAATCCTGAGCTAATTGCTTTATATTTAGCGCGCCATATTCCTGGTACAACGACCGGTAGAGGGTATTTGCATTGAGTAATCGCATCCAGGGACCACATGAAAATGTGCTTAAAATAGTAGGCCGCGCCGTACTGACACTGCATGTTCATGGAGAGAGCTTATCGGCTGATAAGATCGCTTCGATGATTGCGTGTTATGCGGAAGATGAGCCCTGTGATCAGGAAGATCGTCGCTTATACGCGCTGGCAATGGAACTAATGTCGAATGATAAATGGGCCAAAAGCGCGTAACCCGCACTCCGCTCAGGTAAATGCAGAGCCTCCCTTGTGGAGGCTCTGTTGTTTTTGGGGGAGTGGGTTTGCGTTGTGGGGCAGGTACTGGCTCCCGGCGCTTTAGGTAAGGTGGTCGTCTGTAACCGGGCCGGAGCCGGCTCGATCTCTCCGCATTTGCTGAGAAGGCTCAGCGCGGGCGATTACGCACCTCATCCCTGAGGTGCGCCCGTAGCCGGGCCAACGCGTTGCGTTGTTCAAAAACGCTCCCGGCGTTTTTAGTACGCACCTCATCCCTGAGGTGCGCTCGTAGCCGTGCCAACGCGTTGCGTTGTTCAAAAACGCTCCCGGCGTTTTTGTCCGTGGCCCGTGATGCTTTGCTACAGGCATATGCTCCCTTCGCTTCACGTCCGGCAGATGCTTCCCGTTTCAGGACCGTCGCTGCTGGTAAACCACGGGTACTGAGAATCTATCAGCAATAAACAAGCTTAAAGCGCAGGGAAGCCGGTCAGAAGAGGAAAGCGTCCCGCGCCAGGGACGGCGCGGGCCGAGCGGCCATGGATGGCTTAAGCGCCTTTCCGATCTGACCGGTTTCCCTGAGCCGGCTCGATCTCTCCGCATTTGCTGAGAAGGCTCAGCATGGTCGATTACACACCTCATCCCTGAGGTGCGCCCGTAGCCGGGCCAACGCGTTGCGTTGTTCAAAAACGCTCCCGGCGTTTTTGTCCGCAGCCCTGCTGTTTCAGGCCGGGGCCAGCGCAAACACTGGTTTACCGCGTGAGAAGGTCGCGACGACTGGCGAAATTCGTGCCACGGCTTCGGCGGAACAGCTCGCCGCCACCAGCATCATGCTCGCTTCATCGCCCGGTACTGGCCACTGGCGTTCACCCTGGGCTGTCAGCGGCAGCCGATCGTCAGTGGCGATCGCCAGCGCCCGCGACAGCGAGAACTCATCCGATCCCCGATAGAGCTGCGCATAGAGATTCGCTTTTTCCAGCATGCTGCCGGTGCCAAACGGTGACCAGTGATCGATAACGCTGTCGGTGCCGGTCATCACCTTCACGCCCGCTGCCTGTAATTGCGGAATCGGCATGGTCAGCTTGCCGATCGGCAGCGTAGAGGCGACGCTGAACTGCTGCTCCGCCAGCTCTGCGATCATCTTATCCAGCGTACTGCCGGACAGGGTCGCCAGCGCAAAACCGTGGCTCAGCGTCACTTTGCCCTTCAGCGCCGGATTCTTTGCCACGGTGTCAATCATGTACTGAATCGCCGCCACGCCAGCAGGTGAGGTTTCATGCAGATGTATATCCACGCCGCGCTGATAGTCGAGCGCAATCTGGAACATCGCATCCAGTGACTTCTCCATGGCACCATCGACATTGGTGGGGTCCAGGCCGCCGACATACTCAACGCCGTGCTGCATCGCCTCGCGCATCAGCCCATCAACCTGCGAGTGCAGCAGGCCATGTTGGGGAAAGGCCACAATCTCGCAGGGAAAGGCGGGGTGACGGGCTAATGCCGCCTGCAGATGCTCCAGACTTTGCAGGCCGCTGACCGGATCGATATTGCAATGGCTGCGGGCGCGGGTGGTGCCTTTGGCGTGCAGCAGAGCGATCAACCCTTCGGCGCGCGCCTGAGAGTGCGGCAGCAGTTGCGGAATCAGCACCTGTTCACGCGCAATCATGTCCATGATAGTTTTGCCCTGACGGGGACGCGGAGCCTGCCACGGGCCGCCGTAGAAGGTTTTATCAAGGTGGATATGCATATCCTGGGTGGCGGGCAGCAGCAGGGCATCCTGTGCATCCCACGACGGCAGGGTGCTGTCACCCTGACCGGCGGGTGTCAGCTGGTCAATTTTACCGTCGCGCACGCTGATGTCGTAACGCCCGGTGCGGGTCGCAACGATCTCATCATCCTCACGGATAAAGCCCTCCTCCAGCCGCACATTGCGCAGCAGATAGTGATCCTGCCGGGGCAGGGCGGCGGGCTGGTCGGGATTGATGGAGGACAAAGGTGATGGCGTGGCGGCACTGGCCTGGCCGAGACCGGCGGCCAGCAAGCCGCCTGCGGCGGTCCAGCGGACGCTCTGCCCAAGGAAATCACGGCGGCTCTGCCCAAGGAAATCACGGCGGCTCGGCGAAGAGGAAATAGGCATCAGAGGCTCCTGCAAAGTGAACAAGGTCTTAATCTGACAAACGACGCTCCACCCTGCTGCGTTATTTTCCACTGACGACTATTCGATATCTCACTGCCAGCGCAGCTGGCTGAAGGTTGCCAGGGATTCCGCCAGCTCGCGCTGCAGCGGATCCTGCGGATGACGACAGAACAGCGCCAGTTCGAAGGTATCAATCACCGGCAGACCCTGTTCCGGGCCCAGTACCCGATGTTGCGGCAGGCGGCAGCTGGCGGGCAGTAATGTCAGCCCCAGACCCTGCGCACTGGCGGCGGCCAGCGCGACCAGGCTGGCGCTGCTGTAACTAATGCGCCAGCTACGGCCCAGTGCGTCGAGCGTCTGACACACCTCATCGCGATAGAGCCCCTGCTGGGGAAACAGCACCAGCGGTACCGGCGTCTGCTCAAAGCAGGGCCACTCTGCGCTATCGAGCCACAGCAGGGGTTCAGGACGCGACGCCAGCGGACGCTCGCCAGCGGGCTGTTTAATCAGCATGATGTCGAGCTCTTCACGCTGCCAGGCGCGACGCAGCTCCACCTGCATGCCGCTCATCACGTCCAGCCGAAGTTGCGGATGGTCGCGACTGAAGTGCGCCAGCAAACCGGCCGTGGGCGCGGCGAAATCTTCCGGCACGCCAAGACGCAGCACACCGTCGCGCCACTGGTCACTCAGCACATCGTGCGCTTCCCCATTCAGGGCGATGATCCGCCGGGCGTAGCCTAAAAGCTTCTCGCCCTCTTCGGTGATCTGCACCTGATGCGAGGAGCGGTTCAGCAGCTCTTTGCCGACCATTTCCTCCAGCCGTCGCACCTGCTGGCTGACGGTGGACTGCGACAGGTGCACCCGGTCAGCGGCGCGGGTAAAGCTGGCGGTTTCGCACACCGCGACAAAGCTGAGCAGCTGCTGCGGAGTAAACATCGGCTGACGATTCATATTTCCACTACCTGGCAGAGTAATATTTCATTTCCAGATAGTAGCGACTGCTGCCAGGCTGGCAACTTTTAACTGTGTGGATCTCAGATGAAGAGAGAGAACAACCTGCTGCTGGCGGCGCTGGTGCTGGCCGGGCTCAATATGCGACCGCTGATGACCTCGGTCAGTCCGTTACTCGGCGAGCTGCGGCAGAGCATCGGTCTGTCGCCGCTGGCGGCATCGCTGTTGCCTGCGGTGCCGATGATGATGATGGGTGCCATTGCGTTAGTCAGCGCCCCGCTGATGCAGCGCTTTGCGGTACGTAAACTGCTGCTGGGTGGCCTGTTGCTGTTGCTGCTGGCGCTGGTGAGTCGGCTGTTTGTGGCTGACGGAGGCTGGCTGGTACTGAGTACTGTGCCGGGAGGGGCGGGCATTGGCATTGTGCAGATGGCGATGCCGGGATTGATCCGTCAGCGATTTGGCAGCCGCAGTGCCGGCGTGACCGGACTGTGGGCAGCGGCGCTGATGGGCGGCGGCGGGATTGGCGCGGCGATCTCGCCGTGGCTGAATGGGCAGCTTGGCTGGCAGGGCGCGCTGAGCAGCTGGGCGCTGCCGGTGGTGCTGGCCATCCTGCTCTGGCTGTTTATCACCACCCCACGTGCAACCCGGACAGAGGCCGCCGCTCTGCCTTCGCTGTGGCGGAAAACCCGCGCCTGGACGCTGGCGTTGAGCTTCGGTCTGGTGAACGGCGGATATGCCATCTGTGTCGCCTGGCTGCCCGATTTTTATCATCAACTCGGCTGGAGCGCACAGGCGGGCGGGTCACTGCTTGGCATGATGATCGGCTGTCAGGTCACAGGTGCGCTGCTGCTGCCCTTGCTGGCGCGGGGCCGCGATCGCCGTCCGCTGCTGCTGCTGACACTGGCGATGCAGTTCAGCGGCATGCTCGGTTTCCTGTTTGCGCCACAACTGGCACCGTGGCTCTGGGCGGGGATTGCGGGCTTCGGGCTGGGCGGGGCATTTCCGCTGGCGCTGGTGCTGGCGCTGGATCATCTGGAGCAGCCGCAGGCTGGCGCGCGGCTGGTGGCTTTTATGCAGGGCGCCGGCTTTATTATCGCGGGCAGCATGCCGTTTATCGCCGGGCAGTTGCATGCGCTCACCGGTCACTTCACCAGCGTCTGGTTATTGCAGGCGGCGGTCACGCTGCTGTTAATCGTGCTTAATCTGCGTTTCCATCCGCGCAGCTATCAGCACGCCTTTCCTGAGGTGAATCGCTGATTTTGGTCCGACCAATCCCGGCAATATTTTTCTCTGGTTCACACTCCGGGAAAATTCGCGCATCTTCTGTTGCCACAGGTTAACAATGCGTTAACTATCTGTTGCCATAAGCCCCGATACAGCGGTTTGGTCTGACCAATCCGGGGCAGATGGCACCAGCGCTGCGGCTGCGTGCCACGTCACCTTTTCCTCTGGAGATACTGGCATGCAGATCTGGCAACAAAACTACGATCCGCTGGGTAATATCTGGCTTTCAAGCCTGATCGCACTGATCCCGATTCTCTTTTTCTTCTTTGCGCTGATTAAGCTGAAGATGAAAGGCTACCTGGCGGCCACCACCACCGTGGTGCTGGCGCTGCTGGTGGCGCTGTTTCTCTATCAGATGCCGGTTGCACAGGCGCTGGCCGCCGTGGTGTATGGCTTTCTCTATGGCTTGTGGCCGATTGCCTGGATTATTGTCGCCGCGGTGTTCGTCTACAAAATTTCGGTCAAAACCGGCCAGTTCGACATTATCCGCGCCTCTATCCTGTCGATTACTCCCGATCAGCGTCTGCAGATGCTGATTGTCGGCTTCTCGTTCGGAGCGTTTCTGGAAGGGGCTGCGGGCTTTGGTGCGCCGGTGGCGATTACCGCCGCGCTGCTGGTGGGACTCGGCTTTAATCCGCTCTACGCCGCCGGGCTCTGCCTGATTGTAAACACCGCGCCGGTGGCCTTTGGCGCGATGGGCATCCCGATTATTGTGGCGGGGCAGGTGACCGGGCTGGACAGTTTTGCCATCGGCCAGATGGCCGGACGCCAGCTGCCGCTGCTGACCCTGATTGTGCTGTTCTGGATTATGGCGATCATGGATGGCTGGCGCGGAGTGAAAGAGACCTGGCCGGCGGTGGTCGTGGCAGGGGGATCGTTTGCCATTGCCCAGTTCCTCAGCTCCAACTTCCTGGGTCCGGAGCTGCCCGATATTATCTCGTCGCTCGCCTCGCTGATTTCGCTGACGCTGTTCCTGCGGGTATGGAAGCCGGTGCGCATCTTCCGCTTTTCCGATGCAGAGGCGAAACAGGGCGATCCGTTGCTGCCACCGCAGAAGTATCGGCTGGGACAGGTGATCCGCGCCTGGATGCCTTTCCTGTTTCTCACCGCCACCGTCACGCTCTGGAGTATCCCGCCGTTTAAAGCGCTGTTCGCCAAAGGCGGTGCGCTCTATGAGTGGGTGCTGGCTATGCCGGTGCCGATGCTGAATGAGCTGGTGGCGCGGATGCCGCCCGTGGTCGGCACTGCAACCCCTTATCCGGCCATCTTTAAGCTGGATCTGGTGTCCGCCACCGGCACCGCTATTTTAATTGCGGCGATCATGGCGATGATTTTCCTGCGCATGAAGCCAAAGGCAGCATTGCAGACTTTTGGTGAAACGCTGAAAGAGCTGGCGCTGCCGATCTACTCTATCGGGATGGTACTGGCCTTTGCCTTTATCTCGAATTACTCCGGGCTGTCTGCGACGCTGGCACTGGCGCTGGCGCAAACCGGCCACGCTTTTACCTTCTTCTCACCGTTCCTGGGCTGGCTGGGCGTCTTCCTGACCGGATCAGACACCTCATCGAATGCGCTGTTTGCTGCTTTACAGGCCACGACCGCGCAGCAGATTGGCGTCTCCGATATTCTGCTGGTGGCGGCCAACACCACCGGTGGCGTGACCGGTAAGATGATCTCGCCGCAGTCGATCGCTATCGCCTGTGCGGCGGTCGGGCTGGTGGGTAAAGAGTCCGACCTGTTCCGGTTTACCGTTAAACACAGCCTGATTTTCACCTGTATGGTCGGTGTGATAACCACACTTCAGGCCTACGTCTTCCCCTGGATGATCCCATGAGCAGCAATGCCGATCCGCTGGTGACGCGCCTGCGGGCCTACATCACCGAACATCAGCTCGAGCCGGGCATGCGCCTGCCCGCCGAGCGGCAGCTCTCTGCGGAGCTTGGCGTCTCGCGCTCCTCGCTGCGTGAAGCCATACAACAGTTGATCAGCAACGGCATGCTGATTAGCCGACGCGGCGGCGGCACCTGGATCCGTCAGCAGCTGGCGCCCTGGTCGGAACAGCGCATCGTCGAGCCGATTCGCCAGCTACTGCGCGACGATCTCGACTACCGCTACGACATTCTGGAAGCGCGCCATGCCATCGAGGCCAGCACCGCCTGGCACGCCGCACTGCGCGCCACCGACGCCGACAAAGAGAAGCTGCAGTACGCTTTCGACGCCACCCTGAAGCTGAAAGAGAGTGACGATCCCGATCTCGCCGCCCAGGCTGATGTGCGCTTCCATCTGGCGATTGCCGAGGCGTCGCACAACGTAGTGCTGCTGCAGACCATGCGTGGTTTTTTTGAGCTGCTGCAATCATCGGTAATGCAGAGCCGTCAGCGCATGTATACCCAGCCCGCGATTTTTGCCCGCCTGACTGAACAGCATCAGGCGCTGCTCGATGCGATCCTCACGGGCGATGCCGACGCTGCGCGCCAGGCGGCGATGCAGCATCTGGGATTCGTGCACACCACCATGAAAAGCCTGCATGAAGATGAAGCGCGTCAGGCGCGCATCACCCGCTTACCGGATAACGATACACGCAACCCAAAGGAATCTGACTGATGATTATCTCCGCTGCCAGTGACTATCGCGCGGCCGCGCAACGTATCCTGCCGCCGTTCCTGTTTCACTATCTTGATGGCGGTGCCTATGCCGAGCACACCCTGCGTCGCAACGTAGAGGATCTCTCGGATGTGGCGCTGCGCCAGCGCATTCTTAAAAATATGTCGGAACTGAGTCTTGAAACCAAACTGTTCAATGAAACCCTGTCGATGCCGGTTGCGCTGGCACCGGTCGGCCTGTGCGGCATGTATGCCCGCCGGGGTGAAGTACAGGCGGCGCGCGCGGCAGACCTGAAAGGCATTCCGTTTACCCTGTCGACCGTCTCGGTCTGCCCGATCGAAGAGGTGGCCCCGCAGATTAAGCGTCCCATGTGGTTCCAGCTCTATGTGCTGCGTGACCGCGGCTTTATGCGCAACGCGCTGGAGCGCGCCAAAGCCGCCGGTTGCTCTACGCTGGTGTTTACCGTGGATATGCCCACGCCGGGCGCGCGCTATCGCGATGCGCACTCCGGTATGAGCGGCAATCACGCGGCGCTGCGTCGTTACTGGCAGGCGGTCACCCATCCACAGTGGGCGCTGGATGTGGGTCTGCAGGGGCGTCCTCACGATCTGGGGAATATCTCCACGTATCTGGGCAAGCCTACCGGGCTGGAAGATTACATCGGCTGGCTGGCGAATAATTTCGATCCCTCTATCTCGTGGCGCGATCTGGAGTGGATCCGCGAGTTCTGGGATGGACCGATGGTGATCAAGGGCATTCTCGATCCGGAAGATGCGCGTGATGCGGTGCGCTTTGGCGCCGATGGCATCGTGGTCTCTAATCACGGCGGACGCCAGCTGGATGGCGTGCTCTCCTCGGCGCGTGCGCTACCGGCCATTGCCGATGCGGTAAAAGGTGACATCGCCATTCTGGCGGACAGTGGCATTCGCAACGGGCTGGATGTGGTGCGGATGATTGCGCTGGGCGCAGACAGCGTGCTGCTGGGACGGGCATTTATCTATGCGCTGGCAACCCACGGTCAGCGCGGCGTAGAAAACCTGCTGACGCTGATTGAAAAAGAGATGCGCGTTGCCATGACCCTCACCGGCGCGAAGTCGATCGGTGAAATTACCCGCGATTCGCTGGTGCAGGCGGAAGCGTTACTGGCACCGCAGAGCACACCGCCACGTCCCCGCGCGGTGAGTTGAGCCTGCGAAAATGAATGTATTGTCTATACTTAGCTTCTTTACCAACAGGAGGAACGACATGACCATTCATAAGAAAGGTTCAGCGCATTGGGAAGGCGATATCAAAGGCAAAGGCACCGTCAGCACCGAGAGCGGCGTACTAAGCCAGCAGCCTTATGGCTTTAACACCCGTTTTGAAGGCGGCAAAGGCACCAACCCGGAAGAACTGATTGGTGCAGCGCATGCAGCCTGTTTCTCTATGGCGCTGTCGCTGATGCTGGGCAACGCAGGTCATCCACCGGAAAGCATTGATACCACGGCCGACGTGTCGCTGGACAAAAAAGGCGATGGCTTTGCCATCACCAAAGTGGCACTGACCAGCACCATCTCTCTGCCAGGCATTGATGAGTCGACCTTCGACGAGATCATCAATAAAGCCAAAGCGGGCTGCCCGGTTTCTCAGGTACTGAATGCGGAAATTACGCTGGATTACACCCTGAACAACTGATGCCGGTAACGGGTCGCCTTTTGGCGGCCCGGGCGTTATGCTATGCCTCACCGGTCCTGTTGCTGACCGGAACAGATGCGCCTTCTGGCGCATCTTCGCTTTCTGACCAGAGGAAACTGAGGTGACGAGATACCGGGCAGCCAAAAAGTACTGGAAGATGGTGCTGGTTCTGTTGTGCATCTGTGGCGCGCTGCTGCTGATTCGCTGGGCTGCCATGATCTGGGCCTGAACAGATGAAGGGGATTGGCCGCCACACGCTGGGCATATTATTGATGGTGATTATTGTGCTGGAAGCGGTTCACTATCTGCTTACTGCCTCATGGCTGCCGTGGCGATAAACGCGCTCAGACAAAGGCATCCTCGCGCCTTTTAGCCCGCACATCGCTGCGCGCAATGCGATAAGCCTTGCGCGGATCGCCTACCACAAACTCAAAGGTTGGCGTGTAGTAAAATGGCAGCCAGCCGCCATAGCTGCTCTCCCACTCCCAACGGACGGGGCAGGGCCACAGAATGCCATCATACAAAAGATAGTAAACCCAGCGTCCACCAGGACGACGGGGGCGTGATGTTTTCATGGGATTCACAACGATAATGGTTAACAACAGCTTATATTTTGTACGCTAAAGCGTCAGCTTGCAACGTTACAGCCCTGCTTTATTGAACCTGGCCCTGAATTAGCGATGTACTTCACCGCACAGCAGTACCACATTCGGTCTGACTTTATGAATGCGGTTCGCCATCGTTTCACAGTCGACCTTCGTCGGATAGATGCGCTCTGATACCGGCAGCGCCTCGCAGGCATCGTAGCCGCATGCGCTCACTAACAACACAAATCCTATCAACATAGATCCTCTCCTTTACACGGTCTGGTGGTCCGGACTGTGGTGCTTTTTATCCCTTTTTAACATCCAGTATAGACAAACGTGCCGGGGCGGCATTGTCAGTGTGAGCTATGGTCCGCCAGCCAGGGTGTGATGCGGCGGCCTGTAAGGTGTGTCAGAAGGGGCGGGCCTGGCGCTAGCCTGCGAAATACCAGGCGGGCAGCAGCGCAATCAGGTTATTCAGCGTGTGCAGGAAGATGGGCAGCGCCAGACTATTACTCCGCAGCCGGGCGTAACAGAGCAGTAGCGAAAACAGCGTCAGGGCGATAAGGGTCTGCCAGTGCACATACTGCGTATGCATCACCGCAAACAGCAGTGAGGTCAGCAGCATACAGGCAAAGCGGCTCCGTGGCGCCCACAGCAGAAAGCCCTGCAACAGAAAACCGCGGAACAGCACCTCTTCAAACACCGGTGCGAGCAGCACGGCGGTGAGCAGCAGAATTAGCAGCGAATTACGTCCCTGCTGGGCCTGCATCACCAGCCATCCTTCCGGCTGCATGAACTGCATCTGTGCGGCCATCAGAACAAATAGCGCGCCAGTAAACAGCAGAGTTTGCAGCGTGCAGAGTTCACCCAGCGGCAGGTCTGTACGGCGCTGGCAGTAAAAGCGGTAAAGCGGATAGATAACAGCAAATTCAAACAGGCAGAGCACCGGCACCAGCAGGCCGTCATTACGCAGCACGCTGTAATTAGGGAACAGCGTGATCAGCATAGTAACCAGGTAATAGACCACAAAGCTGCCGACGTAGAACAGCGTCAGTGTCACTCTGTCGGAATTGGTATTCATAGGCGACTCTGCCAGCGAAGGTTAGCGCATAGTAGCAATGCACCAGATCGCTGTCGAGTCAGCCTGTAACACAATATTTAAGCGCAAAATGTTTACCGCAGACTAAACACCCGCGCGCGTGAGCCGATAACTGAGGAAACTAATCTGGTCAGCACTGCATGTTGTATTGCAGGCCCGTCATCTCAAACTCTGACTGTGTAGTGAGCACTCTTAATGACTTCTAACCCTCCGGCGCCACCCTCGCCTCCATTCAGTCATGCCGCTGAAGACCGCACTGTCCGCTTTACGCGGCGCAGCCTGCGCACGCTTTCGCTGCTGCTGTTTGGCGTGCTGGTGCTCTCGATGCTGATGGTGCTGACGATTGCGCAGCGGCAAAACAGCGTATCGGTTGAGCATGACCAGTTGCTGATGCAGCAGGCGTGGAAAAATCGTCAGGAGGCGATGGTCACGGATATCCGGGATTATGCGTTCTGGGGCGAAGCCTGGCGCAATCTCCATGTCAGGGTCAACAAAGTCTGGGCTTATGACGAAGAGAACTTTGGTCCGGGCCTCTACGAAGAGTATCACTATGAGGGCGTATTCGTGGTCGACGGCAACGGTCACACCACGTACAGCGTCATTAATGGGCAACTGGTGGATACGCCGCTGGAAGCCTGGCTGGGAAAAGAGGCTCCAGCGCTGATTGCGGCGGCACGTCAGCGCAACGACGCGGCGATAACCCGTGATGCGCTGATTAATCATCTGCCCGCCATTGTGGTTGCCGCCCCCATCGGCAGCGGCAAACTGACGAATATGCCGCCGATAGCGGGGCCAGCGTCAGTCATGGTGTTTGTGAATCTGTTCACCCCTGCCAAATTACAGGCGCTGGGCGCCACGCTGGATGTGCGCGAACTGCGCCTGCCCGTCAGTGCAGGGGATGCCCTGCGTGAACCGCGGATGGTGCAACCGTTACCCGGCGGCGATCTGATTGTGCTGCGCTGGACGCCAAAGATGCCTGGCATGGGCCTGGTCTGGTTTCTGTTGCCACTGCTGATGCTCATGGCGATCATCATTGGCATAATCACCCATCGCGTCAGCCGCCATGCGCTCTCTAATGCGATTCTTTCTGACCGGCGCTTTGCCCTGCTGGCGATCAGTCAGCAGGAGCTGGCCAACAGCGAAGCGCGGTTTCGCGATCTCGCTGAGGCAGCGTCAGACTGGATCTGGGAAACGGACGAAGAGGGTCGCCTCATCTACCTGTCAGCGCGCTTTCAAACCGTGACCGGCCACGATATTACACACTGGCTGGGCCGTCACATCGATCACCTGCTGACGCATCCCAGCCATTCGCTGGTCGCCTGGCTGCAGCGTCAGGAGGAGGAGGGGCAACGGATGCCACTGCGCTGTCAGTTTATGTCGGCGCACGGCAACCGCCGTATCGGCCAGCTGGTCGCGAAAACAATCTGGCATGATGCGCGACGTATCGGGTTTCGCGGCACGGTGTCGGACATCACTCAGAGCATGGAAGCCGAGGCGCGCATTCATTTTTTGTCGCGTCATGACGTCTTAACCGGCCTGTCGAACCGCGTACAGCTGCAGGAGTTTCTGACGCTACACCTTGAGCTGCCTGATGGCGCTGCGCCGCTGACGCTGATTACCCTCGATCTCGATCAGTTCAGGCCGATTAATGAAACCTGGGGCCATGCGGCGGGCGATGAAGTGCTGAGCCAGATAGCGCAGCGTCTGAAGCGCTGTATCGGCCCGCAGGAGCTGGTGGCGCGGCTGAGTGGCGATGAGTTTGTGCTGGTGTTGCGTGAAACGAACCGTGAGCGGGTCGATCAGCGTTGTGCTCAGCTGGTGCATGAGGTTCAGCAGCCCATCAGCACTGGCCAGCATGTCCACTATCTCACCGTCAGCATGGGGATTGCCTGTGTACCGCAGGATGCCAGCCATCCGGAAGCGCTGCTGCAAATGGCGGATATCGCGCTGAATGAAGCGCGCGAAGCGGGACGCAATCAGTGGGTCTGGTATGCCAATGAGATGGCCAGTCAGCGTGAGGATAAGCGTGAAATGGCGCGGCGGATTGAGAAAGCGCTGAAGAACAATGAATTTCGCCTGCACTACCAGCCCCGCTATCAACTGCTGACGGGTCAGCTGGCAGGTGCTGAGGCGCTGATTCGCTGGCAGATTGCGCCGGATGAGTGGATTACCCCCGATCACTTTATTCCGCTGGCGGAAGAGAGCGGTCTCATCGCCACCATCAGCGACTGGGTGCTGATGCGGGCGTGTGAGGATGCGCTGGGATGGGGGGGCGATCGCTATGTTTCGGTTAATATTTCGCCCATGGAGTTCCGCACCAGCGATTTAGTGCAGCGGGTTGCGGATGTGCTGGCGAAAAGTGGCCTGCCGGCTACCCGGCTGGAGCTGGAGATCACGGAGAACGTGACCTTTGAACATCCGCAGCATGCGCTGGAGGTGATGCAGGGTTTACGGTCACTCGGGGTAAGGTTAACCGTTGATGATTTCGGCACCGGCTATGCGGCCCTGGGCTACCTGAAGACCTTCCCATTTAATGGGCTGAAGATCGATCGCTCCTGGATGAAAGATTTCCCGGAGTCGCAGCAGGCACAATCGGTGGTCGCGGGGATTATTGCGCTGGCACGCGCCTTTGCCCTGACAATTACGGCTGAAGGGATTGAGACAGAAGCGCAGCTGAATCAGCTAAAAGAGCTCTCGTGCGAAGAGGGGCAAGGCTACTTCCTCGGTCGACCGATGCCGCTGGCTGCATTCAGTACGCTTCTGGAAAGAACCGCGCAGAACCAGGCTGAACCCGTTTAACGGACTTTAACCGCCACGGCGGTCATCAGCATTGCGCAGACGACAAAAATAATCAGTTCCATCATGACCTCCACAGGGCTAAGACTATTCTTAATATTGCAGTGGTCCGCTGTGCTTTTTTTAGGCAATGAGTGCGATTAATCTTAAAAGATGACCTGTGCTGCGACCCGTTTAATGCTGCTGTAACAACTTTACTTTTTAGGGGTTCAGGTCAGCAGGTGCGCTTTGCTACTCTTGGGGCAGGGTTTTACACGTCCAACAGGAGAATAAACGTGAAATTTTATGGAAAAGGGCTGCTGGTAGTGGGGCTGTTTGCATTAACCGCCTGTCAATCTGCCTCTAAGCCCGATACCGCCAGTGTGGCGCAGGATCCCGAAGCTGACCGCTGTGGTGCCTCTCAGTTTCAGAATTATGTCGGTAAACCGTTAACCGCGCTGCAGGGTCAGCACTTCGAACAGAAGGTCCGCGCCATTCCCTATAATTCTGCCGTCACCATGGACTTCAACCTTAACCGGCTGAACTTCCTGGCTGACAAAAATGGCAATATCAGCTCAGTTTATTGTGGTTAACGGCAAAGATGTCATAGGTTTGTCATAACGGCAGGCGAGGATAGCAGCGCGTTTAAGAAACTTCCTCGTCACACAATAGATAGTGCTCGTCTTGTTTATTCCCGCCCCGGCGGGAATTTTTTTAGCGGCTTCAGGCCGTAACAGGAGCAGAGAAGATGAAACGCATAATCGGGGCACTTCTGCCCGCATTGTTACTCAGCAGCACACTGGCGCAGGCTTCCAGTGAAGAGGCCTGGCAAAAGAGCCGTCAGGTGATGGTGCAGGCCTGCATTAACGCCAGTCATCTGAGCAAAGTAAAGGTGCTGGGCGAGGCGATCGAGTATGACGACAATACGGGCTACAGCGCACTGTTGCTGGAGGGACGCTACCCCCAGCCGCAGATGAAAAATAAGCGTGGACGGGAGCTGTGCCTGTTTCAGCGCAGCAGCGGACGGGCCAGCATCAGCGAAGCGGATAAATTGCGCTGGGTGAAGTAGGTGGTGGGTTTACGCCTCCGGCTGCGTGTCGATTAACTGCGCCAGCAGGGTGCGATAACGCTGCAATTGCGTCTCGTCGCCTTCCACTTCCAGTTTATCGATAACCCGCGCAATAAGGGCTTTATTGGTGGCGGGTTCTCCCGCTTCCATTATTTCACGCAGAATCACCGCCAGCAGATCGGACTCAGGCGGTATTCGCCAGTCCGGGCTGTTAAAATAGTCGCTGATAGCACGGCTGGCGCTGTCAGGTTGTACTCTCATTACCCACCTCCGCTAAAACAAGACCCCCTCCCTTACACCTGAGCATAAGGGCGTTTAACCATGAAATAAGCTGGTTCGCCTCAGCGTAGCCGGACGGTCTGCACCGTTTTTTGCGGAGGATGTCGCGCCGATTAAAAAGATTGCCACACCGCCGCGGCTGGCGGTTTTTTAAACATAGAAGCGGGGGGAAGAGTTGTCAGTAACAGAATGACATATTTTTCTATATTGACGGGGCGGGTCAGGGAAGATTGCGTCCGGCCAGACCATCGCCCGCGTGCTTCGCGCTAAAAACCCGGCGGGCTGGAAAATTTGCGCCGGTGATTGCGCTGAATCAAAGAGGAATCCGATCTTTTGCCATTTGTGCCATGTTTTGTCGGTCACGCTGAGAATAGCCGCGTTAGACTGAGCATTCCCTCTCTTTAAAATATCTGCTCATGCCACGCACTATAGAACCCTGGAAGATAAACCTGATCTCGGTCTGGTTTGGCTGCTTTTTTACCGGCCTGGCCATCAGTCAGATCATCCCGTTTCTGCCGCTCTACCTTGAGCAGCTTGGCGTAACCGGTGGCGAATCACTGAGCCTCTGGTCGGGTCTTACCTTCAGTATCACCTTTGTGGTTTCGGCGGCCGTAGCCCCGCTGTGGGGCAGTCTTGCCGATCGCAAAGGCCGTAAGCTGATGCTGCTGCGCGCCGCTTTTGGCATGGGCGTGGTAATTCTGCTACAGGCTTTTGTCACCGAAGCCTGGCAGTTGCTGCTGCTGCGTGCCCTGATGGGGCTGACCTCCGGATATATTCCCAACGCCATGGCGTTGGTGGCCGCTCAGGTGCCGCGTGAACGCAGCGGCTGGGCGCTGAGCTGTGTCTCAACCGGCCAGATTGGCGGGGTGATTCTGGGACCGATGCTGGGCGGGCTGCTGGCAGACTGGGTCGGTTTGCGTACGGTGTTTATTGTCACCGCAGCGCTGCTGATGGTCAGCTTTCTGGTGACGCTGTTCCTGATCAAGGAGACCGGTTACACCCCGGTGAGTAAAAAGGAGAAGCTCAGCGGACGCGAGGTTTTCCGCTCGCTGGATAATCCAAAACTGATGCTCTGCCTCTTTTTCACCACCATGGTGATCCAGATGTGCAACGGATCGGTGAACCCGATCCTGACGCTCTTTGTGCGGGAACTGGCACCCACCGCTGAGAATATCGCTTTTCTTAGCGGGGTCATTGCCGCGCTGCCTGGCGTCTCTGCACTGCTGGCCGCGCCTCGTCTGGGACGACTCGGCGATCGCATCGGCACGCAACGTATCCTGCTGGCAACGATGGTCATCTCGCTGCTGCTGTTTATCGCCATGTCGTTTGTCACCAGCACGACACAGCTGGGGGTATTACGTTTTCTGCTGGGCTTTGCCGATGGCGCGATGATGCCCGCGGTGCAGACGCTGCTGGTGCGTCACTCGCGTGACAACATCACCGGCCGGATCTTCGGCTACAACCAGTCCTTTATGTATCTCGGCAATGTCGCGGGTCCGCTGCTGGGCGCCGCGGTGTCGGCGGTGGCCGGTTTCCGCTGGGTCTTTTTTGCCACCGCCGTGGTCGTGCTGATTAACGTGCTGTTTCTGAAGCGCTTTTACCGGCGTCCGAAGACAGATCTGCCCGCGTCGGCTGACAAATCGTCAGTTCAGCCTGCCAGCGCTGCTGAGTCAGTAAAAACTCAGGACTGACGCTGGGGCTCCAGGAGTCATCGCCGCCGACACCCATGTGGCAGGCATCCAGATGCAGCCAGCAGCCCGCTTCCGGACGCAGATGGTGGCGGTGTGATGCCTCCCGCAACTGCTCCAGGCTGAAACGGCTCAGTGAGAAAGCGAAATCGCCGCTGACCTGCCAGCTGCCGCTGTCGAGCTGACGGGTGCCGCAGCGCAGACCGTTCTCACCCGGGAAAACATAAGGCGTTGAGAGCTGATCCAGCGGCAGCTCCCAGCGGGAAAACTGCGCGGCCAGCTGGCGATCGGGATAGTTTTCATGCGGACCCAGGCCGAGCCAGCTCACCTGTTGTGGTATCTGCGTCAGCTCACAGCGTAATCCGATGCGCGCGGGCGGCGGCAATCCACGCGACTGCTCAACGGAAAGCTGCAACTGCAACTCACCCTGCGCATTGATCAGATAACGTTTACGGCTGATAAAGGCGATCTGGCCATGGGCGAGCCAGCTGTGCAGCGTCTCAATCTGCACCGCCTGTGGCAACGCATTCGCCGTCATCGACACCAGCTGGCTGCTCATCTGGTCATAACCCGCTGCTTTCCAGCGCTCGACCCAGGCATTGGGATCAACCCGTTCCGCTTCGCTGGTGCCGATGTCATTGTCCAGCGGGGCGCGAATAAAGCAGTCCTGAAGCGGTGAAAGCAGTGTGGGCTGTTCATCCACAAACCACTGCGTCAGTTCGCCGCTGTGGCGTGAAAAATGCCAGCATTGCTGCTGATGGGTGATGACAATCTCACGGGTATCATCGTGCAGGCCCGGTGCGTGGCCGCTCTCCGGCTTTGATGGCAGCGCCAGCGATGAGGGCAGCGCCCATTGGTGCCAGGCGACACGCCAGCCAGCGGTGCTCCATTGGGTCGGTTGAATCTGATGAACCGCGACGTTCAGCCAGCATTCGCCCTGTAATGCTGGCGGTGACGGCAGCGTGATCCGCTGCTGGCCCTGTGGAACGATATCCAGCGGCACTTCTCCTTCCGCCACCACACGACCCGCCTGTTCGATGCGCCAGCGCAGCACTTCGTTGTCACTGTGGCGGAACAGATAGTCGCTGCTGACCGTAAAGCTCAGCGGATCGCCGGGATCGACGGCAAACTGCCAGAACTGCTGGGCGCACTGCGCCTCATAAAGTGCCGGATGCGGCGTGCGATCGGCAAATACCAGCCCGTTCATACAGAACTGACGATCGTTGGGTTTATCGCCAAAATCGCCGCCGTAGGCCTGCCACGGTTCGCCCTGATCGTCATAGCGGGTCAGGCTCTGATCAACCCAGTCCCAGACGAAGCCGCCCTGCAGACGCGGGAACTGGCGGAAGGCCTGCCAGTACTTAGCAAAACCGCCAAAGCTGTTGCCCATGGCATGCGCGTACTCACACAGGATCAGCGGACGCGTCTCACCCGGCAGACCGATCCACTTTTTCAGCGACCATTTCGGCACAGCCGGGAAGGGCTGATCTTCATCAACCCTGGCATACATCGGGCAGATGATATCGGTAGCAGCGGTATCCGCACCGCCGCCTTCATACTGAACCGGACGGGTTGGATCGCTGCTTTTTACCCAGCGGTAGAGCGCATCGTGTGTGGCACCATGTCCTGACTCATTGCCCAGCGACCAGATAATAATGCTGCAGTGATTACGATCGCGCTGCACCATGCGCGTCACGCGTTCGCTATAGGCGGCAAACCAGCGGGGATCATCGGAGAGCCGGTTCATCGGCTGCATGCCGTGGGTTTCGATATTGGCCTCATCCACCACATAAAGCCCATACTGATCGCATAACCGGTACCAGAGCGGATGATTAGGATAGTGTGAACAGCGCACCGCATTAAAATTGTGCTGCTTCATCAGCTCGATGTCGCGGCGCATCGTCGCCTCATCCACCACCTGACCGCGCTCCGGATGATGTTCATGACGGTTGGTGCCGCGGATCAGCAGCGGCTTGCCGTTCAGACAGAGCAGTCCGTTGTCGATGGTGACCTGACGGAAGCCGACATCATAGGCTTCCACCTCGATCAGCTGCTGATTCTCATCCAGCAGCGCCAGCGTGGCGCGATAGAGGTGGGGTGTTTCGGCACTCCACAGCGCAGGCTGTTCCACCGGCAGGCTGAGCAGGGCGCGTTCGGGATAGTGACCCCGCTCGTCAATAATGGCACTGCCCAGCGGCTGCTGACATTGAGCAATCTGCTGGTCACCCTGCCACAGCGTCAGGCGCAGCTGATAGCGCGAGCTGACGTCAGCTGGCAGAGCAACACGAACCCGGGCACGCAATTCGGCACGGTAAAACTCCGGGCTGAGCCGGGTTTCCAGCTGAACATCGGCCAGATGCACCTGCGGTTTATGCAATAACGTGACGTCACGGAAAATACCGCTCATTCGCCACATATCCTGATCTTCCAGATAACTGCCGTCGCTCCAGCGCAGCACCATTACTGCCAGCCGGTTTTTGCCCGGCCGCAGATAAGGCGTCAGGTCGAATTCAGCGGGCAGACGACTGTCCTGAGAGTAGCCAATCCAGTGTCCGTTGCACCACAGGTGAAAGGCCGAGTTTACGCCGTCAAAAATGATGCGTGTCTGCCCATTATCCAGCCAGGCTGCGTCAGCACTGAATGTGAGCGAGTAACATCCGGTTGGATTCTCTGCGGGGACAAGTGGAGGAGTAACCGGAATCGGATACCGCACGTTGGTATAAATGGGGGCATCGAAGCCGTGCATCTGCCAGTTGGCCGGAACCGGAAGGGTCGTGGTGTCCGGCAGATCCTGCAGTAACCAGCTGGCCGGGACCGCTTCAGGCTGCGTAAAATAACGGAAACCCCACTCTCCGTTGAGGCTCTGCAGTGACGCCGAGGGGCTGTCATCCCGCGCGGCTACTTCATCTCGCCAGCTGGCGAATGGCGGGTGCGCATCCAGCCGATGCAGCGAGGTCACGACCGGATTTTCCCAGTCGCGCCGGGAGAGGATGTCACTAAAAGCAGCCTGAGAGAGAGTCATGTTTATATCCTGTAAATGTAATGCGCTCACAATGCGTAAAATTACGCCGCCTGTAAAGTGTTCACCCTCCCGATTTGCACAAATAATTTGCGCTGTAATCCAGCCGGGATGTTGAGATTGTGCCGCCTTAATGGTGGTAAATCGTTAAGTCTGGTCAGCAAAGATGAATAGTCGCCGGATGCGGAAGAATCTCACTTGTCGCCATGCAGGTGGCTCCATACACTCAGCCCGATTTCATCACCCTGAGGTAGATATGGTACGAATCTTTAAGCTGGCTGCCGTTGTGGCATTGGTTACTGCATTAAGCGGATGTATTTTCCCGCCTCCAGGCGGCGGTGGCGGTGGCGGTGGCTGGGGCGGACACGGCGGCGGACCAGGCCGCGGATTTGTCGATCCTCGCTAAGCAAAAGACCGATTTCGGGCGGGCGAAACGTTTAACCATAGCGTTGATTGCAGGGAAAACGTTTCGCTCGCAAGGTTAGCCGGAATCGTCTGAGCAGACGGTGAGGAATGCGGGCTAACTCACTGAAAAAAGTAGCGGTTACCCTCTGTTTTTTTAGCCAGCGTGGTGATAATTTCAGCTTTTCTCCACCGCTGAGATAACAGCATGAAAAATCTGATTGCTGAATTGCTGGTAAAGCTGGCTGAAAAGAGGCGACAGCCAAAGAGCAGATGGCGCAAATCGAAGCGCTGGAGATTGTTGTTACCGCACTGGTTCGCAAGCTGGAGCCGCAACAACATCTGGCTATAACCACCAGTATTGAAACCGCAATAGACAATGTGGCCGATGCCGGAGATGAAAATGCGCAACTGCTGCGCAATTACATCGAAAAGTTACTCCGCCATCCTCGTCAGTAACAATCCCAGTGCCAGACTGGAATGGGATCTTCACATCACTTTGACCTGAAACATTTTCCGCTTTGCTTATTCGCTGCCAGAATAACAAAGGACAATCCACTGTGGAGATAACAAGATGAAAGTCGGTTTAATGGCGATGATGATGGCGGGCCTGCTGGTCAGTGGACTGGCCGGTGCGGCGGAAAAGACCCCGCAGCAGGAGAAGATGACGATGTGTAACCAGCATGCTAAATCACAGGATCTTAAAGGGGATGCGCGCAAAACCTTTATGAGTGAATGCCTGAAAAAGGACAGCAAGCTGTCGCAGATGTCACCGCAGCAGATGAAAATGAAAAGCTGTAACGGCGAAGCTGGTGATAAAAAACTGGCGGGCGATGCGCGTAAAACCTTTATGAGCCAGTGCCTGAAAAAAAGCTGATTATCCCCACGGCCACGCAGGTGGCCGCTTCTCCTTCCCGCGCAATGCTGATTAAATTCCCTTCTATAACAGCATGTTAACCTTCTGATAAGCATTCATCGCCAGGCTTCCCGGTTCTTTTGCCACACTTACTGTTTGTGGGGATTTGCGCAGCACTCTGTTTTGCCGCGCAGCACAAGACAAGAACCGTTAAAGGAGCCATGTCGTGAACTATCAATTTACCGTCGACCTGAACGATCTGCCCCAGCGCCAGCCGGTTAAAAAAACGCTCGGCGAGGTGGAAGTGTTGCTGATCCGCGAAGGCGACAATGTACGTGCTTATCAGGCGAAATGCCCACACGCAGGCGCGCCGCTGGAGCAGGGCGCGATTTGTGGCGATCGGCTGGTCTGTCCGTGGCACAAAGCCGCGTTTAATCTGGCCAGTGGAAAAATGTGTGAACCGCTGGCGTTAGCCGATCTCAAACAGTATCCGCTGCGCATTGAAGAGGGCCGGGTGCTGGTGAATCCGAAAGCGATGTCGCCCGCGGCGCCGATTGGCAGTGGGGCAGCCGCACCGGTCTATGTGGTGCTCGGTGGTGGGGCGGCGGGCAGCGCGGCGCTGTGGCGTCTGCGCCATGAAGGCTTCAAAGGCCGTGTGATTCTGGTTGAGCGGGAAGCGGATGCGCCTTACGACCGCACCGCGCTGACCAAATTTGTGCCGTCGGGCAAAATGGATATCAGCGAGGTGCCGCAGCTGCTGAAAGCGGATGTGATGGACCACGTTGAACGGCTTCAGGCTACCGTGAGCCGCCTGGATGCCCAGCAGCAACGGCTGATCTTTGAGGATGGCGAGACGCTCGCCTTCGACAAACTGCTGATCGCCAGCGGCGCGACGCCAGTCCGCCCCGATTTGCCGGGCAGCGATCTCAATGGGGTTCATCTGCTGCGCAGCAAAGCGCAGACCGATGAGCTGCTTCAGTCGGTGGATGCCAGCCATAAAATCGTGATTATCGGCAACAGTTTTATCGGCACCGAACTGGCGTCGGCGCTGCGTAATCGTGACATTGACGTGACGATAATCGCCCGACAGGCGTTGCCCTTTGCTAAACAGTTTGGCGATCAGATTGGCCGCTATTTCTATCAGCTGCATGAGCAGAACGGTGTGAAGTGGGTGCAGGGCGAGATCGAAGCCTTACAGGGCGACCAGCGGGTGAGTGGCGTGCAGCTCAAGGGCGGACGGTTGCTGGACGCGACGGTGGTGCTGTTTGCCACCGGGGTTAAACCGGCTACCGACTTTATCCACGATCTCCCGCTGGCAGAGGATGGCAGCCTGCAGGCGGATGAGCAGTTGCGGGTCGCTGACAATATCTGGGTGGCGGGAGATATCGCCACGTATCCGTCGGCACAGGAGCCGCTGCGCATTGAGCACTATCGCGTCGCGCATCAGCAGGGACAAACCGCCGCATGGAATATGCTGGACCAGACCGTCGCGTTTGATCGTGTGCCGTTCTTCTGGACTACGCAGTATGGCACCCGTTATGAGTATCTGGGCCATGCCAAAGAATGGGATTCATTCCAGCTGCTCGGCTCGCTGGAGGATAAAAAGTTTATGGCGTTTTATGGCCAGCAGGGGAGGCTGGCGGCAATCTGCTCATGCGGCATGTATACGCTGACCGCTGAGCTGGTGGAGCGGATGCAGCAGCCGATGACGTTTGCCGACGCGGTGGCGCTCTGTCAGGAACAGATCCGTTAATATCTGTTAAGCTGGAGGCAAGGCGGGCCAGCGTGCGGGGCCGCCTTGCACATCCTTTGTTGAGCGGTTAGCTGCGGCTCAGTTTCTCTGACTTCGCCATGCACTGCAGCATCGCTTCCATCACCGCCGAGCGCATGCCTTTCTCTTCCAGCACTTTCACCGCTTCGATGGTGGTGCCGCCCGGAGAGCAGACCATATCTTTGAGTTCAGCCGGATGTTTTCCGGTGGTCAGCACCATCTGCGCCGCCCCTTTCACCGCCTGTGCAGCAAACTGATAGGCCTGAGCGCGTGGCATGCCGCCCAGTACGGCCGCATCGGCCATCGCTTCGATAAACATAAACACGTAGGCCGGCGCAGAACCGCTGACGCCGACCACGGAGTGAATCAGATATTCATCCACCACCGCCGCTTTGCCGAAGCTCTCAAAAATCGCTACCACCTCGTCGATTTCCGCCTGCTCAACCAGCACGTTGGGCGTCACCGAGGTCATGCCTTCGCTGACCAGCGAGGGTGTATTCGGCATCGCACGGACAATTTTACGATCGTAACCCAGCACCGATGAGAGCGAATCGAGCGTCACCCCAGCCGCAATCGACACCACCAGCGCCTCTTTTTTCAGGCTGCCTGTCAGCTCTTTTAAGACTTTCAGAATGACATTGGGTTTGACCGCGCCGAACAGGATGTCCACTTCACGCGCCAGCGCTTCAGCGCTTTCGGCTGCGTTGATGCCATACTGCTCTGCCATCGCCTGGTTGGTCTCTGCTTTGCGATCGTAAACGAAGATATCAGACGGGGCGATTTTGCCGCTGTTGACCAGTCCGCCGATAATGGCTTTCGCCATATTTCCCCCGCCGATAAACCCGATTTTCTTTGCCAGCATCGCCATCTCCTTAGGACATTATTCGTTTTTCTCAGTGAGCTAGCTTACTTCAGCCAGCCTGAATAACAAGTCAGCCGGGCGCAGGCTGGAAAGCACGCCGCAAATAAAATTTGCCATTTAGGGGGAACCCGGCAAGATCTTACTCTTCTCTGACTGTAAGGAATCATGATGTTTATCTGGGTCGATGCCGATGCCTGTCCGAATGTAATCAAAGAGGTGCTCTACCGCGCAGCCGACCGCACCGCAACTACCATCACTTTTGTGGCGAACCAGTTTCTGCGTGTGCCGCCCTCACCGTATCTGCGCACCCTGCAGGTGCCTGCCGGATTTGATGTGGCGGACAATGAGATCGTCAGACGTTGTCAGCCAGGCGATCTGGTGATCACCGCCGATATCCCGCTGGCAGCAGAGGTGATTGAGAAGGGTGCGGCGGCGCTGAATCCGCGCGGCGAGCGTTACTCACCGGCGACGATACGTGAACGCCTGACGATGCGGGATTTTATGGATACCCTGCGGTCAAGTGGGGTGCAGACCGGCGGCCCCGCGGCGATGAGTCCGCGTGACCGCCAGCAGTTTGCAAATGAGCTGGATAGCTGGCTCACCCAGCAGAAACGCTGAAGTTAAACGAAGCTGTCGTCGTCGTAATCGTTGCCGCCAAAATCATTGAGATCGCTGTTGTCGGCATAATTACTGTCCCAGCCTGTATTCTGGTCGAGGAAGGCGTTGTCGTTACCGCCGTTAAAGGTATCGGCATTGTCATCGCCACCGTTGAAGGTGTTGAGATTGTCATTCACATCGGGCAGGGGTGGCTCATTGATGATATTCACAATCTCTTCCGGCTGTGAATGGTGGAACATGCTGGTCAGCATATCGGCCATCACCACACCGCCCGCCACACCCACAGCTGTCTGCAGTGCGCCGCCGAGGAAACCGGTGCCGCGTGGTGCAGGCGCTTGTGCAGGCGCATATTGCGGCTGAGCCGGTTGCTGTGGCGCACTGTTCCACGGTGACGATTGCTGTTGCTGCTGCACAGGCGGCTGCTGACGCGAACCGCTGCCAAACAGCCCGGACAGAAAGCCGCCGCTGCTCTGTGCAGGTTGCTGCTGTTGCTGGGCCAGCTGGCTTTCCAGCGCCGATACTTTCTCATTGAGTTTTTTCAGCGCCGCTTCCTGAATCAGGATCGCCTGTGCCATGTAGTAAGGCGCGCCCGGCTGCGCCTGCAGATGCTGGTTAATCAGTTGTTCGGCAGCGGCATCGCGTGCCACGGTCTGGCTTTCAGCCTGTTTCAGACGGCTGAACAGCCCTTCGATCAGTTGTTGTTCTTCGCGTTGCATGATGACTCTCCTGTGGCGATTGTTACCAGTATATGTGGGCGCCAGCGTGAAAAGTAAAATCGGGGCAGTAAGCAAATATTGCCGACGCATTTTAGCCGCTCTTTTGCGGAGTTTTTATCGCTCTGTTACGGCCCTGATGCACAAAACGTGCATGCATTTCCCCTTGAAAACACAAAGATTGTCGCTGTTCAGGGGACGAAAATGCGTAAATCGTGCCTGACAGGTAGAGGCCATAATAATTTCCAGTTATTATGCGTCGCATTAATAAGCTCACCATGCAGCCGCATCGCGCGGTCAGGCGGAGGAACGGCCCTGATGTCACTACCCATCTTTTTGATTGGCGCTCGCGGTTGCGGCAAAACCACGGTCGGCGAGGCGTTGTCGCGGGCGCTGGGCTACGCCTTTACGGATACCGATCACCATCTGCAACTCAGCACGCAGCGGAGCGTGACGGAGATTGTGGCGGAGGAAGGCTGGGAAGGTTTCCGCGCCCGTGAAACGGAATCGCTTAAAGCGGTAACGGCGCCCAAAACCGTCATTGCCACCGGCGGCGGCATGATTCTGGCTGAAGAGAACTGCCGTTTTATGCAGGAGCAGGGCCAGGTGATCTGGCTTAGCGCGTCCCCCGAGGTGCTGGCAGAGCGGCTGGAAAGTGAACCTGAAGCGGCCCAGCGTCCGACCTTAACCGGCCGTCCGATTGCTGATGAGATGAGTGATGTGCTGCGTGAACGTGCGCATCTCTATCAGGCTGCGGCCCATCATCAGGTGAATGCGATGCAATCGCCCGAGTGCGTGGTAGAGGAAATTCTGCTGTCACTCTCTCTGGCGCGCGCCAGCTAACCCTCAGATTTTTCCCGCTTTGATCCCGCTTCAGACGGCATTGTCTATACTTATCCTATGACAGGCAGCGGCCTGTCCTGTGGAATGTTATTCAGACAAGAGGGACACAGTATGCCGACCAGACCACCGTATCCACGTGAAGCGAAAGTTGTGCCTGTTGAAAAGGGCACTGAAGGTAATAAAGTAACCTCTTACGAATTGCGTGCTGATCATCCCAAACCGAATTCATTAATCAGTGAGCACGAAACGGAAGAAGAAGCGCGTGACGCTAAAGCGCGCTACGAAGACGTTGAAAAAGAGTAAAGCTTCACTGCTGGCAGGGACGCCAGCCTGTTACACCGGATAACTGCTTATTACTGACCCGCCTGACGCTGTGCCTGAACCACGCCTCTTTTTACTCCCACCTGAAGTCGATCGGGTTATTTAAGAAGCGAAATTGACGCAGATTTACTGTCGAATGCACTCTGCGTATGCTTCTGTTCTGCACTCTCCTTGTCTCACCAGATAAAGCCCCGCTAATCATTTTTATCCCCTTATTTTCTCTGCTGCCGATCTCTGTGTGAGTCAAATTGTCGCTTGACCGATTCAGCGCCACGTTTTATTTTCATCAAACCAACAGAGGAACTTAGTTCCATATAGTGGAACACGTAACATGACCACACTTGAAAATGCTGCCGCCGTACTTCGATTGTTTCAGCACAAAGGTGTGACGCAGGGGCATGTTGGTCTCTCATTCAGTGAGGTGGTTGAGGCGTTAAACCTGCCAAAAAGCACCGTTTCGCGTCTGCTGGCCACCATGGAAAGTCAGGGGCTGCTGGAGCGGAATGCGGATACGCGCGGTTATCACATTGGTCGCGTATTGCTGGCTGCCGCCGGACATTATCTTTCGGCACCGCTGGTTGACAGCGTTTCAGCGGCGATGGTCAGGCTGGCTGCGAAGACCGGCTGCATGGGTTACGTGTCGAAGCTCGACGGGCGGGAAGTATTAGTGATGCGTATGTTTCATGGGCGTCACTTTACGCAGATGGTCACGCCGCCGGGCAGTCGGATGCCGGCTGCCGCGACCTCAACCGGCCGGGCGCTGTTAGCGCAGTTAAGTGATGTAGAGGTGCTGGCGCGCTTCCATGATCAATGGCAGGTCGCATCAGCGAACTCGCCGCAAAGTCCTGAGGCACTCTGTGCCAGACTGGCTGAGATCCGCCAGCAGGGCTGGTCACTGGCCCGAAATGAATCGCTGCCAGGCATCAGTTCGCTGTCAGTTATTGTTCATAACAAACATCATGGCGAAACGGTGGCACTCTGCCTGTCGTTTCCGTCTATGGAGTCTGAACCGGGTTTCCCGTCAGAGCTCCTTGAAGCATTACGCGCAACGGCCACTGAGATGACCGAAAAATATGGCGCGTAACTTCACACCGTTTTTATCGGCGTAGTACTTTCGCCACACCAGGGAAAACAAAGGCCTTCGGGCCTTTTTCTTTCAATCTGATCGCCACGCTTTACGCAGCACTCCGGTTGCCTGTGTCCGTCTCTCATTGCCTCCTGTATCGGTTCAGCATGCGGAGGGACGACCATCTGCAGTGGCTGTTGCAATCTCTGTGCGCATCAGAGCAGTGAAACTGATAACCGGCGTAAACCGGCCAGCAGGCGGGTAGACGTTATTTCATTTCTTCTGGACAAGGACTGGCGGGGACATATGGAACGGGTAAATCCGATTAAGCACGTTGGCGTGGCACTGGTTTTAATTCTTCTCTCCATCGCGGGTGCCATTATTGGCATTCAGCTGATTACCACCATTGGCGTAACGCCTAACACCTCTATTATCGGCGCGCTGTTTGCCATGCTGCTGGCGCGTATTCCGCTGCAGGCATTTCGCCGTTATCGTTCGATTGAAATCCAGAACCTGGCGCAGACCGCCATCTCTTCAGCCACCTTTGGGGCGGCGAACAGTCTGTTGATGCCGATTGCCGTGCCCTGGGCGCTGGGTGAACCGCAACTGGTCCTGCCGCTGTTCTGTGGCGTCAGCGCCGCGATGCTGCTGGATGCCTGGCTGCTCTATCGGCTGTTTGATACCCGCGTCTTTCCGGCCAGTAATGCCTGGCCACCGGGCGTTGCGGCAGCAGAAGCGATCAAAGCGGGAGATAAAGGCGGACGCCAGGCGTGGCTGCTTGTGCTGGGTATCGTAGGTGGCGTCGTCGGTGCCATGCTGAAGATCCCGATGTCCGCCTTCGGCACCGCGTTTATCGGCAATATCTGGGCGCTGTCGATGCTCGGCATCGGTTTTCTGCTGCGTGCCTATGCGCAGCCGGTGGCCGGTATTGATATTAATGCGCTCTATATTCCACATGGCGTGATGGTCGGTGCCGGTCTGGTGGCGCTGATTCAGGTCGTGATGGTGATCCGCAGCCGCAAAAATGATGCGCTGGTGGTGAGCCGCAATGGCAATGAAGTGCAGCGGGCGCTGGGTTTCGGCAGCGTGGGTTACATCGTGATTTCGGCGCTGCTGGCGCTGGCGGGCGGCCTGTGGAGTGAGATGGGCATCGCGATGCTGCTGCTGTTTGTTCTTTATGCCGCGTTTGCTGCTTTCGCCCATGAACTGATTGTCGGCATTGCCGCTATGCACTCCGGCTGGTTCCCGGCCTTTGCCGTGGCGCTGATTACGCTGATTATCGGCATTCTGATCGGCTTCCCACCGCTGGCGCTCTGCCTGCTGTGCGGCTTTACTGCTGCCACCGGTCCGGCGTTCGCCGATATGGGTTATGACCTGAAGGCGGGCTTTATCCTGCGCGGCAACGGTGCCGATCTGCAGCAGGAGCTCTGGGGACGTCGCATTCAGCTCATCGCAGCTATGATCGCCTTTATTGTGTCGATTCCGCTGGTCTGGTACGCCCATACCTTCTTCTTTGCTGACAACCTGCTGCCGCCTGTAGCGCGGGTGTATGCCAAAACCATTCAGGCGGGTGCTGAGCCAGGTATCGCCGGTAATCTGCTGATGTGGGCGATTCCGGGTGCGATTATTCAGTTGATCGGCGGGCCGAAACGCCAGCTGGGCGTGCTGCTCGCCACCGGTTTATTAATTAATAACGCCATGGCGGGCTGGGCAGTGGTGGTGGGGATCGCCTTACGCATCGTAATCATCCGGATCTGGGGCGATCGGGGCCGGTCGCCTATGGAGGTGATGGCGGCAGGCTTTATTGCCGGTGATGCCCTCTACAGCTTCTTTCATTCGCTGTTTGCCAGCAGCAGCAAGAAATAAAGGATAAAGCATGAGTTTGCAGCAGACCCTGGCGGTTTTTGAGTTACTGGATAGCGCCCACATTGACGGACAGCAGGTGGTGGATCTCTTCGCGGCGTATCCTGATGTTGATGCCCGCTTTACCCGTGTCTCCGGTCCCAAAGGCCGCACCGATTTTGTGCGCATTGATATTCCGGGGACGCAGGGCAAATCAGGCGGCGGCAGTGCACCGACGCTGGGGATTATTGGTCGCCTTGGTGGCATCGGCGCTCGTCCTGGTCGTATCGGCATGGTGTCAGATGCGGATGGCGCGATCGCGGCCGTTGCCAGCGCGCTTAAACTGGCGCAGATGCAGAGCAAAGGCGACAGGCTCGATGGCGACGTCATCATTACCACCCATATCTGCCCGGATGCGCCAACGCGGCCGCATCTGCCGGTCGATTTCATGGACTCGCCGATTGACGATGTCACCATGAATAATAATGAAGTGGTGGCGGGTGTGGATGCGATTCTGTCAATCGACACCACCAAAGGTAACCGCATTATCAACCACAAAGGCTTTGCCCTGTCGCCGACGGTGAAAGAGGGCTACATCCTGCGGGTTTCGGAGGATCTGCTGCGCATCATGGAGATGACCAGCGGCCGTCCGGCGGTGACCTTTCCCATTACCACGCAGGATATTACGCCTTACGGCAATGGGGTTTATCACCTCAACAGCATTCTGCAACCTTCTACCGCCACGGATGTGCCGGTGGTGGGGGTGGCGATCACTGCCGAGTCGGTGGTGCCGGGCTGCGGAACCGGCGCCAGCCATGAAGTGGACATTGCGGCAGCGGCGAAGTTTGCCATTGAGGTGGCCAAGGAGTTTGGTCGTGGAACCTGTCACTTCTACGACGCCGAAGAGTATGCGCGGCTGATTTCACTCTATGGCAGCCTGGCGCATCTGCGTCACCGGAATCACTAAGATGACGAAACCACTGGTAACGCTGACTATCGGCCAGTCTCCGCGCAGCGATATTCTGCCGCTGCTGCGGCAGCATCTGCCGGATGCGCTGACCGATCACGCCGGTTTACTGGATGGACTCAGCGCGGCAGAGATTGCCGCACGCTTCGCGCCAGCAGCGGGCGACCGGGTTCTGGTGTCGCGGCTGCAGAGTGGTGAACAGGTGCGGCTGGCGGCCTCGAAAGTGGAGCAGGGATTGCAGCGCAAAATCAGTGCGCTGGAGCAGGCGGGCTATGCGACCATTCTGCTGCTCTGCACCGGTGAATTCAGCCGGCTCCGCACCCAGCGTGCGCTACTGCTGGAGCCGGATCGCCTCATTCCACCGCTCATCTGCGCCATGGTGCAGCAGCAGCAGCGGGTCGGCATTGTCGTGCCGGTTGAGGAGCAGATTGTTGAGCAGGCAGGTAAGTGGCAGCAACTGCCTGCGCAGCCCTGCTTTGCGGTCGCCAGTCCCTATCAGGGCGATCAGGCAACCTTCGCCGATGCCGCAAACAGTCTGAAAGCGCAGGGCGCAGCGCTGGTGGTGCTCGACTGTATGGGGTATCACCAGCAGCATCGGATAGGGTTACAGCAGCGGCTGGGCGTACCGGTTCTGCTCTCTAATCAGCTGGTGGCGCGCCTGGCGGCGGAGTTGCTTCCCTGAGTGAAGAGATCACAAACGGCCATCATTTCGCGTGACAGATCAGCGGGTTCCCTTCTACACTGCCAGACACACAACATGTGCTCTGGAGAACTATTATGCTCAACGTAAGTGAGTATTTTGACGGAAAAGTTAAGTCTATCGGTTTTGACAGTGCGAGCACCGGACGTGCCAGCGTGGGCGTAATGGCTGAAGGCGAATACACATTCGGTACCGGCCAGCCGGAGGAGATGACCGTGGTCAGCGGCTCGCTTAAGGTATTACTGCCAGGTGAAACCGAGTGGAAATGGTTTGAAGCGGGTTCGGTGTTTAACGTGCCGGGTCACAGCGAATTTCATCTGCAGGTTGGCGAGCCAAGTTCCTATCTCTGCCGTTACCTGAAAGATTAAAACATGGCCGCTTAGCGGTAATGCCAGTCAGTTAAGCGACAGGTGATAACGCAGTCTGGTGCCGGGCAGGGGCTGGCGGTCCTCGCGCCGCTGCGCGGTTCCTTCACTCCATTCCTCTGCCTGACGGACCGCCGGGGATGGCACATCCTGTGCCGCCCCGCCTTTCGCCCGCGTCCTGCGGGCTCTCCTGGCAGACTCATTCTGTTCAGCGCTGCGGATTGCCTGCCCCTGCCCGGCCCCGGCCTGCTCTGAAACTTCAGTGTGTATTGTTAAAAAGGGCACGAGAGTGGAGGCCTGAGCGCCTCTGCTGCTGAAAGGGCTATCCGCAGCGCTGAGGCGTGACGCCGGGCCAGAAGTCCACGCCGGGAAGCGTGGACAGTTCGGGGCCGGCCAGGGAGGGCCGATCCCCGAACGGTTCGTCGGCACGACGTCAAAGCCGAAGGTACCGCGTGAGCGGCGCGAGGACGGCCCGGCAGCAGCAGAGGCGCGCTGGCCCGCACTGCGGCTGGCTCGCCCGGAAAAAAAGCTGCCACGTTTGAACGTGGCAGCCTTTACAAATCTAATCTTAACTGAGCAGCATTAACGCTTAGCGGCCATTTTTTTGGCGAATATCGTCTGTCAGGATGATTCTGCCGGTGACTGATTAACGCTGGGCTTCGCCGCCCAACGCTTCTACCAGATTGCTGGTCAGTGCGGCCAGTTCGCTGGTCATCAGAATAAAATCCGCATCAAAGCGCTGTGCAAAATCTTCGCGGTCAATATCGTCGTTCTGGTCGCGCAGCGTGTCGCTGAACTTCAGACGCTTCACTGAACCATCATCGGCCAGCACGAACTGAATGCGCTCCTGCCAGTCGAGCGCCAGTTTGGTTACCAGCTTGCCCGCTTCGATGTGGTTGGCGATCTCATCGCACACCAGATCCTGTTTCTTGCAGCGGATAACGCCGCCATCTTCCAGCAGCGCTTTCAGCTCCGCTTCATCCATCAGGGCGAATCCGGCAGGCAGCTCGCCTGAACGTACCCATTCGGTCAGGGTCAGTTCAATCGGGCTTTCCAGCGTCAGCGGCACCACCGGCAGTGAGCCCAGGCTTTTGCGCAGTAGCGCCAGGGTATCTTCCGCTTTTTTTGCGCTGGCACAGTCAACCATAATCAGGTTGTTGACCGTGTCGATCCACAGGTAGGTCTGGCTGAAACGGCTGAAGGCGCGCGGCAGCAGGCTGTGCAGCACTTCATCTTTCAGCGAATCTTTTTCGGTCTTTTTGAGCTTGCGGCTCTGCTCAGATTCCAGCTTGTCGATTTTCGCTTCCAGCGCCTGTTTCACCACCGGCGAAGGCAGGATTTTCTCTTCTTTGCGGGCGCAAATCACAATCTGGCCTTTGTTTTCATGGGTCAGCGCATCGCTGCGGTTGCCCATCGGCGAGACCCAGCCGGTCTTGCTCATATCCTGACTGCCACACGGTGAAAACGTGAAGGCGTCGAGCTGCTTTTCCATCTCATCTGCGGACAGCGGAATGTCACGATTCAGACGATAAACCATCATATTTTTAAACCACAACATCGGGATTCCTTACCGTGGCGCGATCGGGCGCACAAGTCTGCGAGAGTCAGCGCGCATGATAGCGAAACATCGGAGTGGTTTCATTGCCTTTCCGGCAGACGCCTTTTACTGTATCTCTCACCTGAACGAATAACGAGGACGTAATCTTGCGCATAGGCATAGATCTGGGTGGCACCAAGACAGAAGTGATCGCATTGTCGGATAAGGGAGAGGAGCTGTTCCGCCACCGGGTGAATACCCCGCGTGATGACTATCAGGCAACGGTGCAGGCGATTGTCGATCTGGTCACGCTGGCGGAGCAGAAAACCGGCGCAACCGGCACGGTCGGCCTCGGTATTCCCGGCACGCTTTCGCCCTATAGTAAGCGGGTAAAAAATGCCAACTCCACCTGGCTCAACGGTCAGCCGCTGGATAAAGATCTGGCGCAGGCGCTGAACCGGGAAGTGCGTATCGCCAACGACGCCAACTGCCTGGCGGTGTCGGAAGCGATCGACGGTGCCGGTGCCGGACAGTCGCTGGTGTTTGCCGTGATCATCGGCACCGGATCGGGCGCCGGTGTGGCGATCAACGGTGAGTCGCGTATCGGGGGCAACGGCAATGCCGGTGAGTGGGGCCACAATCCGCTGCCGTGGATGGATGAGGATGAGCTGCGCTACCGTCAGGAAGTGCCCTGTTATTGCGGGCAGCAGGGCTGTATTGAGACCTTTGTTTCAGGCACCGGTTTTGGTATCGACTATCAGCGGCTGAGCGGCGTACATCGCAAAGGTGCGGAGATCGCCTCGCTGCTGGCGCAGCAGGATCCGATCGCCGAACTGGCGATGAGCCGCTATGAGCTGCGGCTGGCAAAATCGCTGGCGCAGGTGGTGAACCTGATCGATCCCGATGTGATTGTACTGGGCGGTGGGATGAGCAATGTGGATCGTCTCTATCAGACCGTGCCGGTGCTGATGAAGAAGTGGGTATTTGGCGGGGAGTGTGAAACGCCGGTGCTGAAGGCGCAGCATGGCGACTCCAGCGGCGTACGCGGTGCGGCGTGGCTCTGGCCGCTTAACGGCTGAGTTACCCGAGCATCCGCTGACGATTCAGCGCCAGAGAGACCCGGCGCTGAATCGTTAACCCACGGCACTCACCCGCGCCGCTTTTATTCGCCGACCAGCATACTGTCCTGCGGCGCCCGATCGCGCTGCGCTTTGGTGGCGAGGAAGTAGAGATAGCCTGCCAGCATGATGGCGAAAAACAGCGCGCCTATCACCGGATTAAACCACAGCATCGCCAGCAGACAGACCACCGACAGCAGCAGGGCGATGCCCGGAACAATCGGATAGCCCGGCGCGCGGAAACTGCGGACCATCTCCGGCGCGCTGCGGCGCAGTTTAAACAGGCTCAGCATACTCATGATGTACATCACAATCGCGCCAAATACCGCCATGGTGATCATCGCCGCCGTCAGCGTCATCCCCTGCAGATTAATCACACCATCGCTGTAAATTGCCGCGATACCCAGCACGCCGCCGAGAATAATCGCCCGATGCGGGGTCTGGAAACGCGAAAGTTTGGCCAGAGAAGGCGGCAGATAGCCCGCGCGTGCCAGGGCAAAAAACTGCCGCGAATAGCCGAGGATGATGCCGTGGAAGCTGGCAATCAGGCCAAACAGTCCAATCCACACCAGCATATGCATCCAGTTAGAGTCTTCGCCGACAATCATTTTCATCGCCTGCGGCAGCGGATCGTTAATATCGGCAAGTTTGCGCCAGTCGCCCGCGCCGCCCGCCATCAGCATCACACCTATCGCCAGCACCACCAGCGTCAGAATTCCGCTGATGTAGGCGCGGGGAATGGTCCGGGTCGGATCTTTCGCCTCTTCGGCCGCCATCGCCGCGCCTTCAATGGCCAGGAAAAACCAGATGGCAAAAGGAATGGCAGCGAAAATGCCGGAGAAGGCGGGCAGTCCGAAGCTGTCACTGCCTGCCCAGCCGTGTGCGGCGAAGTTCGCCAGGCTGAAGCCGGGTGAAACCACACCCATAAACACCAGCAGTTCAATCACCGCCAGCACCGTCACAACCAGTTCAAACATCGCCGCCAGTTTTACGCCGAGAATATTCAGCGTCATAAACAGCAGATAGGCGCCGACCGCCGCAGTCTTCGGGTTCAGTTCGGGATACTGCACGTTGAGATAAGCCCCAATCGCCATGGCAATCGCCGGTGGCGCAAAGACAAACTCAATCAGCGTCGCCAGACCGGCAATCAGTCCGCCGGTTTCGCCAAAGGCGCGGCGACTATAGGCAAATGGCCCGCCTGCATGGGGGATCGCGGTGGTCAGTTCGGTGAAGCTAAAAATAAAGCAGGTATAGAGCGTGGCGATTAACGCGGTGGTGACCAGAAATCCCAGCGTGCCCGCCACGGCCCAGCCGTAACTCCAGCCAAAATATTCGCCTGAAATGACCAGGCCAACCGCAATCCCCCACAGATGCAGGGTGCCCAGAGTGGGCTTGAGTCTGTTTGTCATTCTGTTATCCCCGTCGTTGTTGGTCTCACGCGGCGTTACACCGCCATTACGCTACAGTAAGGGGATAATGCCGTTGCATTACTCGCCACGACTTGACGCGGGCGCAGTGAATTCTGTCCTCCACGGTCAACTCACAGGCAACAACCGGGCCAGCTGCACGCTGCGGTCAACTTTGTCTCTTCCGGAGTCAAGCAGCTCACCTTCTGGCAACGCATGCTGAGATAACGCAAGTGACAAGGAGCCGGACTGATGAGCGCTAAACAATATGACAACCTGACTGATTCCCAACTCACCCTGATGGCGCAGCAGGCGCTGGCCTGTTATCCCGCCGCGCTGCAGGGCCAGCTCAGCCTGCTGTGCCGCTCAGAGAACGCCACGTTTCTGCTGCAGGCGGCAGGCCGGCGTTATGCGCTGCGGCTGCATCGCGGCGATTACCATCAAAAAGCCGACATCGTCAGCGAACTGCTGTGGCTCGATGCACTGCGCGAAACCGGCATTATGGTGCCGGAAGCGGTGCCGGACAAAGAGGGCGAAACCGTGCTGACGCTGCGGCTGCCGGAGGGCGGTGAACGCTACGTGGTGCTGTTTCACTGGATCGACGGAGAGATGCCGACCACCGACGTCGATCCCCGCGCTTTTCAGCAGCTCGGCCAGATCACCGCGCGGCTGCATCAGCACAGTAAACAGTGGCAGCCGCCTGCGGGTTTCCAGCGCATCATCTGGGATCACCACACCATGACCAGCGCAGAGAGTCACTGGGGACGCTGGCAGGATGCGCCGAATCTGAATCCTGCCGATCATGGCGTGGTAGAGCAGGCGATAAGCCAGGTCGGCGCGGCGATGACGCAGTTCGGTAAAGGATCGGATCGCTATGGCCTGATCCACGCCGATCTGCGGCTGACCAATCTGCTGCTGCACAAGGGCGAAACGCGGGTGATCGATTTCGATGACTGCGGGCTCGGCTGGTATCTGCACGATCTGGCGGCGGCGATCAGTTTTGTTGAGCATCATCCGCGCGCGCCAGAGTGGATCGATCACTGGATCCGCGGCTATGAGCAGGTGGCGCATATCAGCGATGCGGAGATGGCCATGCTGCCCGCGCTGTTGATCCAGCGTCGTATCCAGCTCACCGCGTGGGTGGGATCACATGCCGAAACCGAAATGGCGCGCAGCCTGGGATCGGCGTGGGCCAGCCACTCGGTTCGCCTCTGCCGCCGCTATCTGGAAGGTGAGCAGCTGCCGGTCGGCGTCTGATGCACCAGCGGCGGGCGTCGCTGCGCCGCCGCAGTGCCCTGCGCGTAGCCCGCGCGCCGCCCGGACAGCCCGCAGGCGGCGCGTCGGGCATCAGGGACCTGGTATGGAAATTGCTCGGATAGGAGTAACGGGTGATCCACCTGAATTCTGACTGAGGCGACCATGAATCCGACACTGATAAAGCCCGATGCGTTTGCGGCCTGCTCGGCAGCGGCGGGGGCAGGCAATCACGGCGTGCTGGCAGCGGCGGCGACCGGCTTAGGCGACTTTATTCATACCCAGGGCGGCGATGTTGATCGTATCTTCGGCATCAGCGGCATCGATCCGGAGCGCCTGGCCAGTCCGACGCTCAGCCTGGGGCTGGTTAACTACTGTCGGGTGCTGGAAGAGGCGGCGCGTCACTCCGGTTTTGATAACTTCGGTTTGCACTACGGCAGGCAGTTTAAACCGCAGTCATTAGGCCTGATCGGCTACATCGGTTTGTGCTCCGCCACGCTGGAACAGGCGCTGCATAATGTGGTCAACGCGTTTCCCTGGCATCAGCACGACACCTTAACCCGGCTGGTGGATAAGGGAGAGTGCTGGCGGCTGGATTATCAGGTGCGACATGGCGCGATCCTGTCGCGCCGACAGGATGCAGAGCTGACGCTGGGGATGTTTATGAATCTGATCCGCCACGTGGCAGGCAGACACTGGGCGCCGCGCGAAGTCCACTTTGAGCATCCGCGTCCCGGCCAGTGGCACGATCACTGCAAAGTGTTTGATGCGCCGGTCTGGTTCGATCAGCCGTTTAATTCACTGGTGATCCCCAAGCGCGATCTGCTGCGCGCCATGCCGGAGAGCGATCCGATCCTGTTGATGGTGATGCAGGATGCGATCCGGCGGCTTAACCGTGGGACGTCGCAGCAGAGCATGATTGAGCAGGCGCGTTCGCAGGTTAATTTATCGCTGATGCAGGGTGAGCCGGTGCTGGAAGAGGTGGCGGATAAGCTCGGACTGTCGAGCTGGTCACTGCAGCGGCGGCTGCGCGAAGAGGGCAGCAGCTTTACCGCGCTGGTCGATCAGGTGCGCTGCGAAATGGCGACACACTATCTGCAGCAGAAGCAGCTGCCCATCTCTGAGATGGCGCTGCTGCTGGGCTACTCGGAAGTCAGCGCGTTTTCACGCGCGTTTCGTCGCTGGTTTGGCATCAGTCCGCGCCAGTGGCGTCAGGAAGGTCTGGCCAGCTAACCGCGCGGCGCAAAGCCGAACCACGCCGGTTGTCCAGGCTCCGGCGGCGGCGGCAGATCGCGGGTCTGCGCGACCAGCTGCCAGGCGCGCAGGCAGAGCGCTTCATCACCCTGCGTCTGGGTCACCGCATAATGTCTGCTGTGTGGTTGCCACTCCATCCGTACCAGACATTGCTGACCGGCGTAACGCGCCGCATCGCTGAACTGCCGGTTCAGTACTGGCTGCATTTGATTAGTCCAGTGACAGGATTGGCTGTCTGGATCTTTCGACGGCTGACAAAGGTTTGCCACGCTATCCCGTTGCTTTGCCACAGGATGCTGACAGGCGCTGAGCGACATTGCAATAATCACCCCCGGCAACATTCTCATCGTTATATTAATTAAATTCATTTAACTGGCCAACTTTCCTTAAAGATCTTCCGGTCTGCTGCCGACAGTCTACAGACCGGCATCATGAATGCTATGGCATTACTCCGACTGTCGACAGAACCAGAATTTACCGCCATGGCGCGGGTTACATCTCTTTCACTTCATGGATTAGAAATGCAGAAAAAATATGCCTTTGCGGCACTCTCCCTGTTAACGGCCTCGCTCATCAGCGGCTGCGCCACCGAATCTTCCCGCGCTATTCAGGCCCCGCAGGTTCGCGCGGCCAGCCAGCCGGTTTATCAGGGCGTGCGCAGCCCGATTGCGGTGGGTCAGTTTGATAACCGCTCCTCCTATATGAACGGCATTTTCTCTGATGGTGTCGATCGGCTGGGCAATCAGTCAAAAACCATTCTGATTACCCATCTGCAGCAGACCAACCGGTTCAGCGTGCTGGATCGCAGCAACCTGAAAGAGCTGCAGCAGGAGTCGGACTTCAAACGCAGCCAGCAGAATATCAAAGGCGCGAACTTCATCATCACCGGTGATATCACCGAGTTTGGCCGCAAAGAAGTGGGCGATCAGCAGCTGTGGGGCATTCTGGGCCGCGGCAAAACGCAGATCGCCTATGCCAAAGTGAATCTGAACGTAGTGGATGTCACCACCTCAGAGGTGGTCTACAGCACCCAGGGCGCGGGCGAGTATCAGCTCTCCGCACGTGAGGTCATCGGCTTTGGTGGCACCAGCAGCTATGACTCAACGCTGAACGGCAAAGTGATGGATCTGGCGATTCGCGAAGCGGTCGATCATTTAGTGGATGGAATCAACAACGGCGCATGGCGTCCGGCTAAATAAGGAAGCAGTAAATGAAGATGATGACACTGAGCAGCCTGCTGATTGCAGCGGCGTTGCTGGCAGGCTGTGCGCCAAAAGCGCCGAAAACGATCTATTACTGGGGCGATTATCAGCAGCAGGTTTACAGTTACTATCAGCCGGGCAGCGATCCGCTGAAGCAGATCGATGCGCTGAATCTGGACATTGAAAAAGCCCGTGCCGTTAACCAGCCGGTTGCGCCTGGCCTGCACGCCCAGCTTGGTCTGCTCTATGCCAAAACCGGCGATACCAATAAAGCCTTTGGTCAGTTTGCCACCGAGAAGCAGCTGTTTCCCGAATCGGCACCTTACATGGATTTTCTGATGAGTAAAAAACAAGGAGTGGTACGGTGAAAAAACTGATTGCCCTCGGCGGCGTGCTGATGATGCTGCTGCTGCTGACCGGTTGTGCGACGAAAAAACCGTATGACTACAGTGCGTTCCGTGCCAGCAAGCCCGCCTCGATTCTGGTGCTGCCGGCCGATAACACCTCGCCGGATATCAATGCCGCGCACAGTCTGACCTCGCTGGTGACGCGCCCGCTGGCCGAAGCCGGTTACTACGTCTTCCCGGTGGCAGTGGTTGAAGAGACCTTTCAGCAGAATGGCCTGACCAGTGCCAGTGACGCCCAGGCCGTCAGCGCGAAGCGTCTGAATGAGATTTTCCACGCCGACAGCGCGCTCTATATCTCGATCAGCGAATATGGCAGCAGCTATCGGGTCATTGACAGCGTGACGATCGTGACCGCCAAAGCACGGCTGGTGGATCTGCGCAGCGGCAAAGAGATCTGGCAGGGTAAGGCCAGTGCCAGCGACAGTGAAGATGGCAACAACAACAACGGTGGACTGGTCGGCATGCTGGTCAGTGCGGCGATCAAACAGATTGCCAGCAACGTGACTGATAAAGCGCACACCGTGGCCGGACTGACCAGCAATCGTCTACTGGCACAGAACGAGCAGGGCGGGTTACTCACCGGCCCTCGCTACAAGCTCGTCAGCGCCCGCTGATTGCACGTAAACGGGCGCTGCGGCGCCCGTTATCCCTGCGGCAGTTCCAGCTGGCTGTAACCCAGCCCATTCATCTTACGTACTTTAATCTGTACCGGAATACGCTCCTTCATCGCTTCCACGTGACTGATGACCCCAATGGTTTTGCCGCTGGCATTAAGCGCGTCCAGGGCATCCAGCGCGGTGTCCAGCGTCTGCGCATCCAGCGTGCCAAATCCCTCATCCAGAAATAGCGATTCGATGCGCGTTTTGTGGCTGACCAGATCCGACAACGCCAGCGCCAGCGCCAGACTCACCAGGAAGCTCTCACCACCCGACAGCGTGCGGGTATCGCGCGCCGCATCGGCTTGCCAGGTATCGACCACATCCAGCTCCAGCAGATCCTGCGCCCGTCGCTGCAGCAGATAGCGGCCATGCAGCCGATCGAGCTGACGGTTAGCCAGGGCCACCAGGTGATCCAGCGTTAAGCCCTGGGCGAAGCGCCGGAATTTATCGCCGCTGGCGGAGCCAATCAGATCGTTGAGCAGGCTCCACTGCGCCAGCGTCACACCATCCTGTTCAATCTGCGTCATCAGGCTTTGCTGGCGCACACGAAGGCTGGCATCGCTGTGCAGCTGCTGCTGAATCTGACCCTGCTGGCTGGCGTTGTCGCGCAGTGCCAGCCGTAACTGCTCCAGCTGCTGCGCCAGCGCCTCGGCGGATTCCGGTATCGAAGCGGGTTTCGCCTGCTGATGGAGACTGAGCCGCTGACGCAGATCCGCCAGTCGCGCCTGCTGCTGCTGGCATTGCTGATCGAGCTGCTGCAACTGCTGACGCAGTTGCACTGCGGTCTGCTCATCCAGCAGCGCCGCGCGCAGGCTGGCTTCATCCGCGAATCCGGCGCTCTCGAGTGCCTGCTGCAGTGCGCTTTCCGCCTCTGCCAGTTTGCTATTGAGCGTCTGCCGCTGATTTTCCAATCCCGAAAGCTCACCCTGCAGGCGACTGACCTCGGCCTGCGCCTGTTGCAGGGCAGTAAGCTGCTGTGCCAGTTGTTCATCAGCCTGCTGAACGCGAGCCTGTATCTGCTGACGGGCGTGGGTGACCTCGCGGTCGCCAAACAGCGCCTGACGGGCACGGCGCATCTCGCTGAGCTGCGTCTGGCGCTGGTTTTGCTGCTGCTGACGAGTGGTGAGCTGCTGCTGCTCCAGTTCTGCCTGCTGTTGCAGGGCAGTGAGCTGGGTTTCCCCCTTTAACAGCTGCGGTTGCAGGTTAGCGAGCAACCGCTCACTTTCCTGCCAGCGCTCCCAGCGCCGCTGCTGTTCTGTCAGCCATGCATCGCGATGGGCGGCGTCGGGCAGGGCAAGGTTGTGTGCACTGAACTGCTGCTCCAGACGACTCTGCAATTGCGCCATGGCCTGCTGGTCCTGCTGCTGACGCTGTTGCAGCGCATCCAGCGCCTGTTGCAGGCTGGACAGCGACTGCTGCGCCAGCTGTTCTGCCTGCAAATGCTGCTGCCAGGCCTGTGACTGCTGAAGATGGTAATCCTTTGCGGCCTGACGCGCCTGTCCGGCGGCTTCCTGCGCCTGTCGCTGTTGCTCAAGCTGGCTTTCACGTTCGCTTTGCTGCTGCTCCCACGCGGTTAAGGCATCCCGATCGGCGAGCGGGAAGGTAAGTGCCAGCTCACTGCTCAGCGCCTGCCATTGCTGCTCAAGCCGATCGAGCTGTTGCTGCATCTCCGCGATTTCATCGCGCAGGGTCTGCTGCTGCACGGCTGACTGTTTCAGCTGTTCGCTTTTTGCCGTGCCCGCTTCGCGCAATGCCTCGGTTTGTTGTTGCAGTGCAGCCCGGCGCTGCTGGTTAGCACTTACTTCCAGCGTGCTGTAGGCCTCAACGGCGGGATGCGTGCAGGAGCCGCACAGCGGACAGGGCTGATCGGCGGCGAGCCGGGCGCGGTAATCGCTGAGATCGACAATCTGCTGCTCCAGCGCGCAGATTTTTTCGACATCATCCAGTTGCTGTTTTTCGCGTTTCCACGTCTCGCGCAGGGCCTGGAGTTCCGCTTCACTCTGCTGATGCGCTTTTGCGAGCGCGATAAGCCGCTGCTGGCGCTGGCCCAGCTGCTGGTGCAGCGGCTGCCACTGGGTTGAAAGCAGCAGCAGTTGCTGACGAGCCGGACGGCTGTTCTGCAACTGGCTTAATGCCTGACGCAGTGCGGCAGGCGGATGCTGTTCCTGTAGCGAAGTTAGTACTTGCTCCGCCTGCGAGAGCGCCTGGCGGGCCTGTTGCTCCGCCTGCTGGCGCGGGAGCGCCTGTTCTGCCTGCTGCTGCTGTTCCGCCTGCTGGGCAGCGATCTGTCGCTGCTGCTGCTCGCGCTGTTGCGCCAGTCCGGCCAGGGTCGCTTCACGCTGCGCCAGCAGGGCAAAGTTCTCCTGCCACACCGGCAGCGACGCGCCCCATTGGGCGAGATCGGCAAGCTGCTGGCGTAACTGATGCTGTTCGGCAATCGCCTGCTGCCATGTCTCAACCTGGCGCTTCTGCTCTGCCAGGCTGGCCTGTGTCTGATCAGCATGCTGCTGCTGTCGGGCGTTTTCCTGCTGCTGCTCCGCAAGCTGCTGCTGCAGTGCGCTGATCCGCTGATCCAGCGGCAGCACCTGTTCTGTCAGCAGACTTTCCTGCTGCTGCTGTTCCTGCAGCGCCTGCTGGCGGGCACTCTGGGTCGCCGCGTAGTGCTGCTGATGCTGTTGCTGTTGGGTCTGCGCCTGCTGCTGCGCTGCCGTGAGTTGCTGACAGCGGCTCACGACCTGCTGCTGTTCTGTGCGTAACGCGTCGCGCTGCTGCAGTTTTACCCGCAGCTTTTCAGCCGGTTCGCTGCGTGCAAGACGCTGACGATCGGCCTCTGCCGCCTGGGATGCAGCCTGGGCCTGCTGCAGCGCGACGTCAGCCTGCGCATTTTCCTGCTGTAACTGCTGCGCCTGCTGTTGCCACTGCTGCTGTTGCTGCGACTGCTGATAGTGCGCGCTGAGCCGCTGTTCCGCATCGGTCAGATCGGTGAGCTGCTGTTGCAGCGCGGCGCGTGCGTCGCTATCCAGCAGCGCCATCGCTCCCGCCTGGCTGCGCAGCAGATCCAGCTGGGTTTTTGCCTCTTTGTGGCGCTCGTAGATGGCGGCGGAAATCAGACCGTAAATTTCGGTGCCGGTCAGCTCCTCAAGCAGTTCTGCGCGCTCACTGGCTTTGGCATTGAGAAAGGCGGCGAACTGGCCTTGTGACAGCATCATCGAGCGGGTAAACCTTTCGAAATCGAGCCCGGAGAGGGTTTCGATCAGCTTCAGCTTGTCACCGACTTTATCGGCAACAATAGTGTTGTCAGCGCAGCGTGCCAGCTCAACGCGCGGTGCCTGAAGTTTGCCGTCGGCAGTGCCGCGCGCGCGGTTCTGGCTCCAGAAGGCGCGCCAGGCTTCTCCTTTGATCTCAAACTCCACCTCGGCCAGACATTCGGCACAGTCGCGGGTCATCAGCGCATTCTGGCTCTGTGAAATCGCGCCCAGGCGCGGTGTCTGGTGATAGAGCGCCAGGCAGATGGCGTCCAGCAGGGTGGTTTTACCGGCGCCGGTGGCACCGGTAATGGCGAACAGGCCGTTGCTGGCGAAAGGTTCGGCGCGAAAATCGATGAACCATTCACCGCGCAGGGCATTGAGGTTTTTGAACCGTAGCGTAAGGATCTTCATTGGGTCTCTTCCATGGCGGCCAGCGTCTGGCGGAACAGGGTGGTCATCTCGGCGATTTGCTCTGGTTGCAGCTCCTCATCCAGCGCCAGCCGGCGGGCAAAGACCTCCTCCACCTTCAGCTCACTCAGGGTTTCGTTGTCGAGCCGCGCCAGGTTCTGTTGCCGCTGTTCACGGCTGCGGCGGAGCAACAGGACTTCGACCGGCAGCGTGGCGGTCAGGGTTTCTACCTGACGCTGCAGATCGCTGAGGTACTCCTGGGTGGTGACTTCAATGTCGAGCCAGGTCGGCTTCTCCTGCTCTGCCGTGCTGAAGGCATTTAACTGTTCTGCAATCTGCGCCAGCGATCCTTTCAGCACCTGCATCGGCTGCGCCTGTGGCACCACCAGCGGCGTGACCGATTGCAGGCCGCTGGTGGTGAGTTCCAGCAGGAAGACGCTTTTTTCTGTGCCCAGCTCGTCAAAGCTCAGCGGAATCGGTGAGCCGCTGTAGCGGATATGCTCGCTGCCCGCGACGCGCTGGGCGCGATGAATATGCCCCAGTGCGATATAGTCAGCCGCGGGAAACGCGCTGGCCGGGAAGGCATCCAGCGTCCCGATATAGATGTCGCGCACCGAATCGCTCTGGCTGACGCCGACGGTGGTGAGATGGCCGGTGGCGATAATCGGCAGTGCATGGCCCAGCGCCTGGGCGGCGGTGAATCGCTGCTGATAGTGGTGGGCGATCGCTTCCAGCAGCGAGGTCTGCTTGTCGCGTCCCGACTGACCCGCCCGGCTGCGCAGGATATCGCGCGGCCGCAGATAGGGAATCGCACACAGCAGCGCGCCCGGCTCGCCCTGGCGGGTGTTGAGCAGCAGCACATCATCCTTCTCCTGCGGGGTGGCGATCACCCGGGTATTGAGACAGGCGAGCAGCTCACGCGACTCATTCAGCGTGGCAACGGAATCGTGGTTGCCCGCCAGCACAATCAGCTGACAGCCGCTGGGCTGCAGCGCCACCACAAAGCGGTTGAACATTTCGCGGGCGTAGCTGGGCGGTGTACCGGTATCAAACAGATCGCCTGCGATGATCAACGCATCCACCTGATGCTGTTCAATCTGGATCAACAGCCAGTCGAGAAATGCCTGATGTTCGGCTGCCCGACTTTTGTTGTAGAAGAACTGCCCCAGATGCCAGTCCGCAGTATGAATGATGCGCATGATGAGTCCCTGCCGTTGTGATTCGCCCGGCGATTATACTGGCTCTGCGGCCAAAGCAAAAAATTGTCGCTGCGCTGTCATAAATGATTACCAGTGAGGTTACAGGCAGGTTATGTTTTTCATAAAAGTGTCACAAATCTGACGCATAATGGCGCCGCGAATCTCAGTGACATCCGTCATAATCAGCAGGAGTAATAATGGCTAAGCGCATTTTGGTTGTGGAGGATGAAGCCCCCATCCGTGAAATGTTGTGTTTTGTTCTGGAGCAGAACGACTATCAGCCAATCGAGGCGGAAGATTATGACAGCGCCGTTGGCAAGCTGATTGAACCCTGGCCCGATCTGATTTTGCTGGACTGGATGTTACCCGGTGGCAGCGGTATTCAGTTTATCAAACATCTGAAACGCGAGGCGATGACACGCGATATCCCGGTGATGATGCTCACCGCGCGCGGCGAAGAGGAGGATCGGGTGCGCGGCCTGGAAGTGGGTGCCGATGATTACATTACCAAACCCTTTTCACCTAAAGAGCTGATGGCGAGGATCAAAGCGGTGATGCGCCGTATTTCGCCGATGGCCGTGGAAGAGGTGATTGAGATGCAGGGGCTGAGTCTGGATCCCTCCTCACATCGCGTGATGTCCGAAACCACGCCGCTGGAGATGGGTCCGACAGAATATAAGCTGCTGCACTTCTTTATGACCCACCCGGAACGCGTTTACAGCCGCGAACAGCTGCTGAACCACGTCTGGGGCACCAATGTGTATGTGGAAGATCGTACTGTCGATGTTCACATCCGCCGTTTACGTAAAGCGCTGGAAGTGTCCGGCCACGATCGCATGGTACAAACCGTTCGCGGAACAGGGTATCGTTTCTCTGCCCGCTACTAAACGGAGCCTTTACCGTGCTGGAACGCCTCTCCTGGAAGAGATTACTGACAGAACTGCTGCTGGTCTGTCTGCCCGCAGTGCTGCTGGGCCTGCTGTTCGGCGGTCTGCCCTGGTGGCTGCTACTGAGCGTGCTGACGGTGCTGTTGTGGCATTTTCACAATCTGATGCGGCTGTCGCACTGGCTGTGGCTCGACCGCACCATGACGCCACCAGCCGGGCGTGCCAGCTGGGAACCGCTGTTTTATGGTCTTTACCAGATGCAGCTCCGCAACCGGCGGCGACGGCGTGAACTGGGCAATCTGATTAAGCGTTTCCGCAGCGGTGCCGAGTCGCTGCCGGATGCGGTGATCCTGACCACCGAAGAGGGCACCATTTTCTGGTGTAACGGCCTGGCGCAGCAGCACCTGGGTCTGCGCTGGCCGGAAGATAATGGCCAGAATATCCTCAATCTGCTCCGTTATCCGGAGTTCTCGCGCTATCTTCGCCAGCGCGATTTCGACAAGCCGCTGACGCTGGTGCTGAACAACAAACTTCATATGGAGTTCCGCGTCATGCCCTACAGCGAAGGGCAGTGGCTGCTGGTGGCGCGTGATGTCACGCAGATGCATCAGTTGGAAGGGGCGCGCCGCAACTTCTTTGCCAACGTCAGCCATGAATTGCGCACACCGCTCACGGTGCTGCAGGGCTATCTGGAGATGATGAACGACTCGGTGATGAGCGAGCCTTCGCGCAGCAAAGCGCTGCACACCATGTCGGAGCAGACGCGCCGCATGGACAGCCTGGTCAAACAGCTGCTGACGCTATCGCGCATTGAAGCCGCGCCCGCAATCGATCTGAAAGAGAAGGTCGATGTGCCGGTGATGCTGAAACTGCTGCAGCATGAGGCGGCAACGCTGAGTGGTGGCCGTCACGACATCCATTTCCATACCGATCCCCATCTGAAAGTGTTCGGCAACGATGAACAGCTGCGCAGCGCCATCTCCAATCTGGTTTACAACGCGGTAAACCACACACCGGATGGCACGCGAATTGATATCAGCTGGCTGCGCGGCAAACAGGGGGCCATTTTCCGGGTGTGCGATAACGGGCCGGGCATCGCCTCAGAACATATTCCGCGTCTTACCGAGCGTTTCTACCGGGTCGATAAAGCGCGTTCGCGTGCGACCGGCGGCAGCGGGCTGGGGCTGGCGATAGTGAAACATGCTCTGAGCCACCATAACGCCCGGCTCGATATCACCAGCGTGCCGCACAAGGAGACCTGTTTTACCTTTACGCTGCCAGCGAGGTTGATTGTCAGCAGCGTGATGCAGGAGAATGCCGTTCATTAATCGCTGCCGGATCTCCCTGATGCGCATCCTTCTTTTGTTGATCGTTACTCTGCTGCCATGCCTGGCACTGGCCCAGCCCGGCGCGCTCTCCGGCAATCTCAGCAGCGTCGGATCCGATACGCTGGGTTATCTGATGACGCTGTGGGGCGAAGATTTCAGTCGCCAGGCGCCGGGCGTCAATGTCCAGGTTCAGGCCTCCGGCTCTTCTACTGCGCCGACCGCGCTGGCGGCGGGTGCAGCACAACTCGGTCCGATGAGCCGCCCGATGCAGGCAGATGAACGCCAGGCCTTTGAGGCGCGCTACGGCTATCCGCCGCTGGCGGTTCCGGTGGCTATGGATGCGCTGGTGGTAGTGGTGAATCAGCGCAATCCGCTACAGCAGATTGAACCGCGTCAGCTCGATGCCATCTTCTCGATTACCCGTCTGTGTGGCGCACACAGCGTGCCGCTGCGCTGGGGCGATCTCGGCTTAACTGGCGCGCAGTGGAGTAAACGGCCGATTCAGCGCTATGGACGTAACTCCGCCTCCGGCACCTGGGGTTTCTTCAAGCAGCAGGCGCTGTGCAAAGGTGATTTTCGCAGCGACGTGGCGGAGTTTCCCGGCTCGGCCGCAGTGGTGCAGGCGGTGGCCGGTAATTCTCGCAGCATCGGCTACGCCAGTTTTGGCTTTCATCTCAGCGGCGTAAAAATGCTGGCGGTGATGAATGATCAGGGGCAGGCGATTACCCCGGATGCCGAGGCCATCCGCAGTGGCCGTTATCCCTGGGCGCGCCCGCTCTATCTCTATGTGAATAAAGCGCCCGGCAAACCTTTGCCGCCGCTAGTGGCCGCGTTTCTGCAGCAGGTACTTTCAGCGCAGGGACAGCGGCGGGTCAGTGAAGCGGGCTATCTGCCGCTCTCTGACAGTCAGATGACGCAGGCGCGCGCCGCGCTGCGTTAATCCCCCGAACGTGAATTTTTTTCATCATCACTGAATTTTCTTCAGTTGCAGAAGCAAGCCGCTCATGCCACTCTGTGTTCAGACATGTAGCCATCCAGATGGCTATTTATATCAGGATGCAACTATTTCCTGCCGTCATTACCGGCAGGGGAGACAGGAGTGATCATGCAAAGAGAAACCGCCCCGTTCCGTGCCGATACCGTTGGCAGCTTTCTGCGTCCCGCCGCCATTAAGCAGGCGCGCGAACAGTTTGCAGCCGGAGAGATCGATGCGGCGGCCCTGCGTCAGGTTGAAGATGAGGCGATTCGCGATGTGGTGGCGAAACAGCGGGAAAACGGTCTGAAATTGGTCACTGATGGCGAGTTTCGTCGCGGCTGGTGGCACTTCGACTTCTTCTATGGCCTGAATGGCGTAGAGCGCTATGAAGCGGAGCAGGGCATTCAGTTTAATGGCGTGCAGACCAAAGCGCATGGCGTGAAAGTGGTGAGCAAACTCGGTTTCCCGGCGGATCATCCGATGCTGGCGCATTTCCGCTTCCTGCAGAGTATTGCCGGTGATACGGTGCCGAAGATGACCATTCCCAGCCCCAGCGTGCTGCACTTCCGTGGTGGCCGCAAGGTGATCGACGCGGAAGTCTATCCCGATCTGGCGGACTACTTCGACGATCTGGCGCAGACCTACAAAGCAGCTATTCAGGCGTTTTATGACGCGGGCTGCCGCTATCTGCAACTGGATGATACCGTCTGGGCTTACCTCTGTTCTGAGGATCAGAAGCGCGATATCCGGGCGCGTGGCGACGATCCTGACCAGCTGGCACAGACTTATGCTCAGGTGTTGAATAAAGCGCTGGAAGGTAAACCTGCCGATCTGACCGTGGGTCTGCATGTCTGTCGCGGCAACTTCCGCTCAACCTGGATCTCTGAAGGCGGCTATGGGCCGGTCGCAGAAATCCTGTTCGGCAGCGTCAACGTGGATGCCTTCTTCCTGGAGTATGACAACGCCCGTTCCGGCGGCTTTGAGCCACTGCGTTACATTAAGCCAGGTCATCAGCAGGTGGTTCTGGGTCTGATTACGACCAAAGTGGGAGAACTGGAAGATCCGGAGCAGGTGAAAACCCGGCTGGAAGAGGCGGCGCAGTATGTCAGTCTGGATCAGATCTGCCTCAGTCCGCAGTGTGGTTTTGCCTCAACCGAAGAGGGCAACAGCCTGACCGAGACGCAGCAGTGGCAGAAGATTCGCTTAGTGGTCGATATCGCAAATCAGGTCTGGTAGTGCTGTAACGTTGTGCAGACAGGCGCGTAAAACGCGCCTTTTGTGTATCTTCAGGCCCGTTTATGCGGGGATTTCTCGCGCTCTGTCTATTATTTAGGCACATCATCTTGTGTGCCTGCTGCAAAAATTAACGCTATCCACTGCCTTTTGAAAAAATGGCGGCATAACCTTCTGGTTTTCCGATCCCGTATTGCCTTTCACCGCTATAAACGTTTTACTTAGCGCCGTTGTCGATCCATCCCTCTGTGAACAGAATAAAAGCAGCTTAAATCACCTGCGCTTTACCCTGCGACGAGCATAATGCGCTGACATTGTCAGCCTGGTCGTGGTTTACACGCAGCGAGGGGACAACACTAACCCAACTTCCACCGCAACATCAGTGACAGGCCGTATGACACATCGTTTAACTTCGAAGGACATTCTCGCGCTGGGCTTTATGACATTCGCCCTGTTTGTTGGCGCGGGCAACATCATTTTCCCGCCCATGGTCGGTATTCAGTCTGGCGAACACGTCTGGACTGCCGCGATTGGTTTTCTGATTACCGCAGTCGGTCTGCCCGTGATGACCGTGATCGCGCTGGCCCGCGTCGGCGGCGGCGTGGATGCACTCAGCACCCCGATTGGCAAGGTCGCTGGCATCGTGCTGGCCACCGTTTGCTATCTGGCTGTCGGGCCGCTGTTTGCCACACCGCGTACGGCCACGGTCTCGTTTGAGATGGGTATTGCCCCGCTGACCGGTGATGGCGCGCTGCCGCTGTTTATCTATAGCCTGATTTACTTCACGCTGGTGATTGGCGTATCGCTCTATCCCGGCAAGCTACTCGACACGGTAGGGCACTTCCTTGCGCCATTAAAAATTATTGCGCTGACCGTGCTGGGCGTTGCTGCCCTGGTGTGGCCTGCCGGCGGCACGGTTCCGGCTACCGCTGATTATCAGCGTGCGGCCTTCTCCAGCGGTTTCGTCAATGGCTATCTGACCATGGATACGCTGGGCGCGCTGGTATTTGGCATCGTAATTGTCAACGCCGCCCGTTCGCGTGGCGTCGATAATGCCGCGCTGCTGACCCGTTATACCGTGCTGGCAGGGTTAATCGCCGGTCTGGGCCTGACGCTGGTCTACCTCTGCCTGTTTAAGCTGGGCGCGGGCAGCGGTGCGCTGGTGGATCAAAACGCTAACGGCGCAGCGATTCTGCACGCGTATGTTCAGCACACCTTTGGCAACATGGGCAGCTTCTTCCTTGCCGCGCTGATCTTTGTCGCCTGTATGGTGACCGCCGTAGGCCTGACCTGTGCCTGTGCGGAATTTTTTGCGCAATACCTGCCGTTATCGTATAAAACGCTGGTGTTTATTCTGGGTCTGTTCTCCATGGTGGTGTCGAATCTCGGCCTGAGCCACCTGATTCAGATCTCCATCCCGGTACTGACGGCGATTTATCCGCCCTGTATCGTGCTGGTGGTGCTGAGTTTCACCCTCAACTGGTGGAATAAGAGCAGCCGGATTATCGCGCCAGCCATGCTGATTAGCCTGCTGTTCGGTATTGTTGATGCGATTAAAACCACCGGGTTTAAAGATTTGCTGCCCGCTTTCAGTCAGCATCTGCCGCTGGCCGATCAGGGTCTCGCCTGGTTGCCGCCGTCGCTGGTGATGCTGCTGATTGCCGCTGTTGTTGATCGGGTGAAAGGGCCGGAACAGGTGACCGTTCACTCGTAGCAGAGAGCACTGATTTTTCTTTAACCACGGGCCTGCCCGTGGTTTTTTCATTTCACAGGTACAGGTTGTTATGCAAGAAACCAACAAGCTCAAACGCGGACTGAGCACGCGCCACATCCGCTTTATGGCGCTGGGATCGGCGATTGGCACCGGGCTGTTCTACGGTTCCGCTGACGCGATAAAAATGGCCGGACCGAGCGTGCTGCTCGCCTATATCATCGGCGGGGCAGTGGCTTACATCATCATGCGCGCACTGGGTGAGATGTCCGTTAATAATCCTCAGGCCAGCTCCTTCTCACGTTACGCGCAGGACTATCTTGGGCCGATGGCAGGCTACATCACCGGCTGGACGTACTGTTTTGAAATCCTGATCGTGGCGATTGCGGATGTCACCGCGTTCGGCATCTATATGGGCGTCTGGTTCCCTGAGGTGCCGCACTGGATTTGGGTGCTGAGCGTGGTGCTGATCATCGGTGCCGTCAATCTGATGAGCGTGAAGGTGTTCGGCGAAGTGGAGTTCTGGTTCTCCTTCTTCAAAGTCGCCACCATTATCGTGATGATTCTGGCCGGTTTCGGCATGATCATCTGGGGGCTCGGCAACGGCGGCCAGCCGACCGGCATCCACAATCTCTGGACTAACGGCGGCTTCTTTGCGCACGGCGTAGTCGGTATGCTGCTGTCGCTGCAGATGGTGATGTTTGCCTATGGCGGTATCGAAATCATCGGTATTACCGCCGGTGAAGCGAAAGATCCGGAGAAGTCGATTCCGCGCGCCATCAACTCGGTGCCGTGGCGCATTCTGGTGTTCTACGTCGGCACGCTGTTTGTGATTATGTCGATCTACCCGTGGAATCAGGTAGGCACCTCGGGCAGCCCGTTTGTGCTGACCTTCCAGCATCTGGGCATTGCGGCGGCCGCCTCTATCCTCAATTTCGTGGTGCTGACCGCGTCACTCTCGGCGATTAACAGCGATGTGTTTGGCGTGGGCCGCATGCTGCACGGGATGGCGCAGCAGGGACATGCGCCGAAGGTCTTTATGAAGGTCTCTTCGCGCGGGATTCCGTGGGTGACGGTGGTGGTGATGATGTTCGCCATGCTGATTGCGGTTTATCTCAACTACCTGATGCCGGAAAAAGTCTTCCTGGTGATCGCCTCGCTGGCGACCTTTGCAACGGTGTGGGTCTGGATCATGATTCTGCTGTCGCAGATCGCGTTCCGTCGCAAAATTGGTAAAGAGGCCGCCAGTAAGCTGCAGTTTGCGCTGCCAGGCGGCAGCTGGACTGCTGGTGTCGGCGTAGCCTTCCTCTGCTTTATTATCGGTCTGATTGGTTATTTCCCCGATACCCGCATTTCCCTCTATGTCGGTATGGTGTGGATAGTGGTGCTGCTGCTGGGCTATAAGCTGGTTCGTAAACCCCGCTAATCTCCTGTTCTGCTCTCTCATTCGTGGGGGAGCAGAACACGCTATTTCCCGCGCTTTTATATTCCTGCTCATCTGATTATTTATGTGACCCAATCCACAATATGAAATCCTGTTATCAGGAGCAAAACGCCTGCCTGCAAAATAAGTTTATGCCCCGGCTTATTTCCATGAATGCGTATTTTAATTGGCAGTGAATGTGGCGGATAGTGATAACCGGGCAGAAAGCGATAAGGGAGATTCAGAGAAGTGAGCGTGCAGTCACACAGGCGCTGGCGGGCAGCAGTAGCGGGGCGTGTAAGAAATAAAAAACGGCGAAACCAGTCGCCGAAATACTCAAGAATTACAGGAAAATAGTTAATAAAGGGATGATTGACGGGTCTATCGTAAAACAAAACGAGTGGCGCTGATAGTCAGGCGATTTAAATAAGAAAAGGTCGGAATGGCGTTAATTAACAGCGGTTAACATTATTCAGGCCGCGTTGATGCTGCGGCCTGAATTTGATTAGCCACAGACTCAGGGCAATATAACCGAAACCGGCAGCACAGCGCTGTTATCCAGCTTTTTTCGTAGCTGAGTCAGCGTGGATTGATAAGGGCAGAGCAGGCCGACATCGGTGATTCTGCAGTCATGCTGATGCCACTCCTGACGTAATAACGGATGTTTATCATCAATCGGTTGCAGCTGACGAATCCCATCCAGACTCTGCGCCTGGAAATAGAGCCGCAAAAAACGTTCGCCGCTGTGGGTGTCGCGCCAGCGCTCCAGCACCAGACTACTGCCCGGTGGAATGTTGCCGCGTGAATAGCCTGGCAACTGCCAGCTAAAGCCCATCAGGGTGCGCACCATCGCAATATTGGTGTCATGTGCCACCAGAATCAGCCAGCGGCCCGGCGCGCTATCGGAAGCAATCGCCTCCAGCAGGGCGTTGAGCAATATTGAGCCACGGCGCTGTGCCTGATAGAGCACGTCGTTGCTGAGATCGTAGTTTGCGGTCAGCAGCGGCAGCAGCGTGGTGATCTGCGCGGCCGAGGTGATGTGTCCCCAGGCGAGCTGGTCCAACGGCAGGTTTTCGCTGTAGCCCAGTCGCAGCGTCTCCACCATGCTTGCCATCACACTCAGCCCGTAAACGTATGTGTTGCCGTTACGGGTTTGCCGGAACGACCAGGGCGCATCAAAGAGGGGGCAGTCAGTCGCGGGCGGGCAGACGGCGGCTTTCAGCTGCTGAATGGCGGGTTGCAACTGCTGTTGCAGCCGCGCCAGATCGCCCGCTTTCTGCTGCTTAGCTGCCAGCTCCTGAGCAGGATCGGTGTGGGTGACCGTCAGCTTTTCACTCTGGAACAGGGGATCGACATCGCCCGCGACGTGATGCACCGGCACGCCGCAGCCGGGAAAGGCCCCGTCAGTCAGCGCTGCGGCCGTGGCACGGGTGCGCTGCAGCGGACTGGCGCGCACGTAGACCTGTGCTGCATCAGGACAGCCCGCGCCCAGCAGGCCGAGCTGGCGATAGTGCTCGCCTTGCCAGCGTCCTTTATTGACCACCGCGCTGTAGCCATGACCGGTCAGCTCGCCATCGGCGGTGGTCCACTGCGTCCAGGGTTGCTGGCTGGCGGCTTCAATCTCTTTACGATTGCCGGGGGTGGGCGGACGGACACCGTGACGGCTCAGTTCGACCACCTTCTCCAGCTGGTAATCCGCCGCCTGTGACGCCGGACTTAACAGCCAGAGAGAACAGAGGATCAGCGCGCAGCGGTACAGGCCTGGCAGCGTCATTTACTCCTCCAGCGCGCGATTACCGGTCAGCGCTTTGATTTTTGGATAAAGAGTCGCATTGGCCAGCAACACCGGGTTGCCGTTTTTTAGCCCCTCGTTGCGCAGATAATCATTAGTGACGCCGCCCGCTTCGCGCATCAGGACGATGCCCGGCAGACTATCCCAGGGATGCATATGCGCTTCATAGTAGCCAATCAGTCGCCCGGCGGCCGCCCAGGCGCTGGTCAGCGCGCCAGAACCGATGCGAATAAACATGCCACCCTGTTCAGTTAAGCCGCTAATCAGGCGCGAGACGCTTTCGGCAGGGGTGCGACTGGAGTTGCTGATGCCGAGCAAACCCTCGTTGAGATGCGTCGCGCTATGAACCTGCAAACGGCTCTCATTAACCCACGCACCCTGACCTGCTCGTGCGTGAAACAGCTCCTGATGATTGGGATCGCAGACCACGCCGATCACTGGTTCGCCGTCACAGACCACCGCCAGCGAGACGCACCAGTTAGGCAGGCCGTTGACGAAGCAGGCGGTGCCGTCGATGGGATCGACCACCCAGATAAAGGGCGCGCCCTGAACCTCACCGCCGCTCTCTTCGCCATAGACAGCATCGTCAGGAAAGCGCTCAGCGATTAATGTCTTAATCAATGCCTCAACGTTACGATCAGCCTCGCTGACCACGTCCTGCAAATCCCTTTTGTGTTCCACCACCAGTGTCTGACGCTGCTGATACCACGAATAAGCCCGGCTGGCCGCCGCACGGGCGATGTCGCAGGCGTAACGGTAACGCGCGTCAATTTCAGAATGCGAAGCGGATGACATCTTTTCCTCTTATGTCTTTTGGTCAAAACGAACGGAAGGCACGCCTGAACAGGCGGTCTGGCTGTGATATTTACTTAACTATTGTTAAGAAAGGCTTCATTAAGCCGCAGATAGGCAGCAATGGCAAGATGATGCGGGGGTCGGGTGAGGCGCTTTCCCGGCGGACGAAAGCTGGCGTCCGCCAGCCCGGCAGCAGAGGATCGGGTTTTACAGGGTTCTGCTGGTCGCCAGCGCCATTAAACGCGGATAAAAAACAAAAAACAGCGCTTCCAGCTGATCATAGTGTTGCGTGAAATCGTGGTAAGAGTCGCGCAGGGCCGCCAGGCGTGGACGGCGGCTGGCCATGCCGTGCAGCACCCGCTCCAGCCGCGCGGGCTGGGCATAATGCTCAAACCAGCGCTCGCGCCACATCACCGCGTTGAGTTCCTGAAACTCGATGGGGGTGTCTGCCAGTTGCGGCATGATCTCGCGCTCGGCGGCGGCAGAAAAGTGCACCAGCGTCTGGCCGGGCGTGAAGTGCTGCCAGTGCCGGGCCAGAAAATGGTCCCAGATGACGTCCAGCGTAATGGGTGCCACGCGATAGGTTTCGGCACGGAACAGCTGACGGGCGCTGCGCACTTCCGGCAGCGCATCGGTCATCACATCGAGACGACGGTGCATCAGAATGCCGTCCGCGACGGGCGCAGACCAGTGCTGGTGCGGGTTGCCACGCACAAAATCGGCCATTAAATTGCCGAGTAAGGAGCTGTCGGCCAGCTTAGCCAGATGGAGATGAGCAAGAAAGTTCATGCCGCATTATAGGCTGAACTGCCTTTGCGCAGCCAGTTGTTCAGAATTGGTCGATTTTCCGCTAAACTGTGCCGCCTGTTTTTGCCTGAGAAAGAACTCTTTCATGCGTGTCGCCGATTTTGCTTTTGAACTGCCCGAATCCCTGATTGCTCACTATCCCCAGGCGCAGCGCAGCGGCTGTCGTCTGCTGTCGCTCGATGGTCCCAGCGGGACGCTGTCGCACGGTGTGTTCACCGACGTGTTGGATAAGCTGAATCCGGGCGATCTGCTGGTGTTCAACAACACCCGTGTGATTCCGGCGCGCGTCTTTGGCCGCAAAGCCAGTGGCGGCAAAATCGAGATGCTGGTGGAGCGGATGCTCGACGACAAGCGTGTGCTGGCCCATGTGCGCGCCTCGAAAGCGCCGAAGCCGGGTGCAGAACTGCTGCTGGGCGAAGACGAGAGCGTCAAAGCGACGATGGTGGCGCGTCACGATGCGCTGTTTGAGATTGTGTTTGATGATGAGCGCGCGGTGCTCGACATCCTCAACAGCGTCGGCCATATGCCTCTGCCGCCTTATATCGACCGTCCGGATGAAGAGGCGGATCGCGAGCTCTATCAGACGGTTTACAGTGCCCGGCCGGGTGCCGTTGCGGCACCGACCGCCGGTCTGCATTTTGATGAACCGCTGCTGCAGGCGCTGAAAGAGAAGGGCATTGAGATGGCGTTTGTGACGCTGCATGTCGGTGCGGGAACCTTCCAGCCGGTGCGCGTCGACACCATCGAAGAGCATCACATGCATGCTGAATATGCCGAAGTGCCGCAGGAGGTTGTTGATGCGGTGCTGGCCTGTAAAGCACGCGGCAATAAGGTGGTCGCTGTCGGCACCACCTCTGTCCGTTCGCTGGAGAGCGCCGCCAAAGCGAGCCAGGATGCCCTGATTGCGCCGTTCTTCGATGATACCCAGATTTTTATCTATCCGGGCTATGAGTATCAGGTGATCGATGCGCTGATCACCAACTTCCATCTGCCCGAATCGACTCTGATTATGCTGGTCTCGGCGTTTGCCGGTTATCAGCACACCATGGCCGCGTACCGCGCAGCCGTGGCTGAGCAATATCGTTTCTTCAGTTATGGTGACGCGATGTTTATCAGCAAAAATCCGCAGGCGCCGCTGGAAAAAGTGGGCGACTGATTTATTAACCGATAGCCGGAATCGACTGAGAGCGACTGAAGGTTATCTGCATCGGACTGTTTCTCCGATGGAGGCTTTGTGAAATTTGAACTTGATACCACAGACGGGCGCGCACGCCGTGGCCGTCTGATTTTTGATCGCGGTGTGGTGGAAACCCCTGCATTTATGCCCGTTGGCACCTATGGCACCGTTAAAGGCATGACGCCGGAAGAAGTGCAGGAGACCGGCGCGCAGATCATTCTGGGCAATACCTTCCACCTCTGGCTGCGTCCGGGCCAGGAGATCATGAAACTGCATGGCGATCTGCATGACTTTATGCAGTGGAAAGGGCCGATCCTGACCGACTCCGGCGGCTTCCAGGTCTTCAGCCTGGGCGACATCCGTAAAATCACCGAAGCGGGCGTGCATTTCCGTAACCCGATCAACGGCGACCCGATCTTCCTCGATCCGGAAAAATCGATGGAGATTCAGTATGACCTCGGTTCCGACATCGTGATGATTTTCGATGAATGTACGCCCTATCCGGCGGACTGGGACTACGCCAAACGCTCGATGGAGATGTCGCTGCGCTGGGCGCAACGCAGTCGTGACCGTTTTGACAGCCTGGGCAATAAAAATGCGCTATTTGGCATTATTCAGGGCTCGGTTTACGAAGATTTACGAGATGTCTCGGTGAAAGGTCTGGTAGAGATTGGCTTTGATGGGTACGCTGTGGGCGGCCTGGCGGTGGGTGAGCCTAAGCAGGACATGCACCGTATTCTTGAGCACGTCTGTCCGCAGCTTCCGCAGGATAAACCGCGTTATCTGATGGGTGTCGGCAAGCCAGAAGATCTGGTTGAGGGCGTCCGTCGCGGCGTCGATATGTTTGACTGCGTGATGCCGACCCGTAATGCCCGAAATGGTCATCTGTTTGTGACCGAGGGTGTGGTGAAAATCCGCAACGCCAGATACAAAGATGACACTGCGCCACTGGATGCGGAGTGTGATTGTTACACCTGTCGCAATTATAGCCGCGCCTACTTGTATCATCTCGACCGTTGTAACGAAATACTGGGCGCGCGTCTGAACACTATCCACAATTTGCGCTATTACCAGCGCCTGATGGCAGGTTTACGCCAGGCCATCGAAGAGGGTAAATTAGAGCGCTTTGTAAACGAGTTCTACCAACGGACGGGCAAAGAAGTTCCGCCTTTAACGTCTGATAATTCATCAATGAGGGAAATTTAATGAGCTTTTTCATTTCTGACGCCGTGGCCGCAGCAGGCGCACCGTCTCAGGGAAGTCCGTATTCTCTGGTGATCATGCTGGTGGTGTTTGGTCTGATTTTCTATTTCATGATCCTGCGTCCGCAGCAGAAACGTGCGAAAGAGCACAAGAAGCTGATGGATTCTATCTCTAAGGGTGATGAAGTGCTGACCAGCGGTGGCCTTGTAGGCCGCGTAACAAAAGTCTCTGACACGGGCTACGTAGCTATCGCGCTGAATGACACCAATGAAGTCGTCATTAAACGTGATTTCGTCGCCGCCGTGCTGCCTAAAGGCACTATCAAGGCGCTGTAATTCTTTCTTCCCTAAGGGAACTGCCGTGTTAAATCGTTATCCTTTGTGGAAGTACGTGATGCTGGTCGTCGTGATTCTCGTCGGCCTGCTCTATGCGCTTCCCAACCTGTATGGTGAGGATCCGGCCGTTCAAATCACTGGTGCGCGCGGAAGCGCCGCCAGTGAGCAGACGTTGGATCAAATTCAGTCCGCATTAAAACAAGATAATATCCAGAGCAAATCTGTTGCGCTGGAAAATGGTGCGATTACCGCGCGCTTCAATAATACGGATGTGCAGTTACGCGCCCGTGAAGCGATCATGAAAGCGTTGGGTGAAGACTACGTTGTTGCGCTGAACCTCGCGCCAGCCACGCCTCGCTGGCTGAGTATGCTGTCAGCAGAACCGATGAAACTCGGTCTCGATCTGCGTGGTGGTGTGCACTTCCTGATGGAAGTGGACATGGACACCGCACTCGGCAAACTGCAGGAGCAGAATGCTGACTCGCTGCGTAGCGACCTGCGCACCAAAAGTATCCCTTACACCACCGTCAACAAAATCGCGAACTACGGCGTGGAAATTCGTTTCCGTGACGCAGCCAGCCGCGATGCGGCGATCTCCTGGCTGACCTCGCGTCATCAGGATCTGGTGATCAACAGCAGCGGCAGCGATGCCCTGCGTGCCACCATGAGCGATGCTCGTCTCAGCGAAGCGCGTGAATATGCGGTTCAGCAGAACATTACTATTCTGCGTAACCGTGTGAACCAGCTGGGCGTGGCTGAACCGCTGGTACAGCGTCAGGGTTCCGATCGCATCGTAGTTGAGTTGCCGGGTATTCAAGATACGGCACGCGCTAAAGAGATTCTGGGTGCAACGGCGACGCTGGAATTCCGTCTGGTAAACACCAGCGTGGATCCAACCGTAGCGGCCAGTGGTCGTGTACCGGGTGACTCTGAAGTTAAAGACATGCGTGATGGCCAGCCGGTGGTGCTCTACAAGCGGGTGATCCTGACCGGTGACCATATCACCGACTCGACTTCCAGCATGGATGAGTACAACCAGCCACAGGTGAACATTTCACTGGATGGCGCAGGTGGTAACATCATGTCGAACTTCACTAAGGACAACATCGGCAAGCCGATGGCGACCCTGTTTGTGGAGTACAAAGACAGTGGTAAAAAAGATGCCAACGGCCGTTCAATTCTGGTGAAACAGGAAGAGGTGATTAACGTCGCTAATATCCAGTCTCGTCTGGGGAACAGCTTCCGCATTACCGGTATCAATAACCCGAACGAAGCGCGTCAGCTCTCGCTGCTGCTACGTGCCGGTGCGTTGATTGCGCCCATCCAGATTGTGGAAGAGCGTACTATCGGGCCGACCATGGGTCAGCAGAACATTACTCAGGGTCTGGAAGCCTGCCTGTGGGGTCTGCTTGCGTCGATCCTGTTTATGGTGGTGTTCTACAAGAAGTTTGGTCTGATAGCGACCAGCGCGCTGCTGGTTAACCTGGTGCTGATTGTCGGCATTATGTCGCTGTTGCCGGGTGCGACCCTGACCATGCCGGGTATTGCCGGTATCGTGTTAACGCTGGCGGTGGCGGTGGATGCCAACGTGCTGATTAACGAACGTATTAAAGAAGAGCTGCGTAACGGGCGCTCGGTTCAGCAGGCAATTCATGAGGGCTATAAAGGCGCCTTCTCCAGTATTGTCGATGCGAACGTGACCACCCTGATCAAAGTTATCATTCTTTATGCAGTCGGCACCGGTTCGATCAAAGGCTTTGCTATTACCACCGCAATTGGTATCGCAACCTCAATGTTCACCGCGATTGTCGGTACCCGTGCCATTGTTAACCTGGTTTACGGTGGCAAACGCATCAACAAGCTGTCTATCTGAGGAGTGCGTTGTGGCACAGGAATATAACATTGAGCAGTTGAACCACGGGCGTAAAGTCGTCGACTTTATGCGCTGGGATAAGCTGGCCTTCATCATTTCGGGACTGCTGATTCTCGCCGCGATTGCTATCGTGGGTGTGCGTGGTTTTAACTGGGGCCTCGATTTCACCGGTGGTACGGTGATTGAGATCGCGCTGGAAAAACCGGCCGATCTTGAAGTCCTGCGTGGCGATCTGGTGAAAGCGGGCTTTGACGAGCCGCTGGTGCAGAACTTTGGCAGCAGCCGTGACGTCATGGTGCGTATGGCACCGGTTACCGGCCCGGCGGGCACCGAGTTAGGCAATAAAGTGGTGTCGGTAATTAACCAGACCACGCAGCAAAACGCCACCGTTAAGCGCATTGAGTTCGTGGGGCCGAGTGTGGGCAGCGACCTTGCGCAGGCGGGTGCGATGGCGCTGTTGTCCGCGCTGATTGCGATTCTGATCTACATCGGTTTTCGCTTTGAGTGGCGTCTGGCGCTGGGTACCGTGCTGGCGCTGGCGCATGACGTGATCATCACCTGCGGCCTGCTGGCGCTGTTCCGCATTGAAATCGACCTGACGATTGTTGCCTCACTGATGTCGGTGATTGGCTACTCGCTTAACGATAAAATCGTGGTGTCGGACCGTATTCGTGAAAACTTCCGCAAGATCCGTCGCGGCAGCTCTTACGATATTACTAACGTGTCACTGACCCAGACGTTAAGCCGTACGCTGATTACCTCGCTGACCACGCTGGCGATGATCCTCATCCTCTTCGTGTTTGGTGGTGCGCTGCTGAAAGGCTTCTCACTGACCATGCTGATTGGTGTGACGATTGGTACGATTTCATCAATTTATGTCTCTTCGGCGCTGGCGCTGAAGCTGGGCATGAAGCGTGAACATATGCTGGTGCAGAAAGTCGAGAAAGAGGGCGCCGATCAGCCTTCTATCCTGCCTTAATCGCCGCAGAGAAATAAAAACGGGCAGCCATGTGGCTGCCCGTTTTTTTTTGCACCTGTGATCAGATCAGGGTGCAGCAGGGGAGGTCTGGGCAGGTGCGTCGCCGGTGACGTTATGCATGCGGACATAACCTGATTGATCCGGTGTGAGGCCGCTGAGTCGCAGCGGTATGCTCACCGAATGCTGGCGCAGCAGCGAGGCAGGCACCGCTATCGTCTGACTCAGACTGCCGTTACTCAGTGGTTTACCGGTCGCCGGATCGAGTTCGCCCCAGTTCACCGTAGCGTGCAGGGCGGGCAAGGGGCGATCGTCCATTGAGCGTACCGTCAGGGTTGCCCGCGAGCCGCTGGCTTCAGCAGTGACAGGCGAGAGCGCGAGTCGCAGCGTGCCGAGCTGGGTTTGCAGTGCCACCGGCGTGTTCGCCTGCGGGATCAGCCACGCGCCTTGCTGCGAATGGCTGTTTAACTGCCCCTGAATCTCCAGCGCGCTGGCCTGCGTGGTCAGGTGCTGCATCTGCTGATTAAGCTGACTCACTTCCTGATGCAGCTCTCTGACCTGCGGGTTGCTGGCGCTACTGCTGCAACCGCTCAGCATCACCAGAGAGAGCGCCACCGGAACCCAAACCATCCTGCTCATAAGTTATCCTTGTCCGTTATTTTGGAATACGTAAAACCTGGCCAGGATAGATCTTATCAGGATGAGAGAGCATTGGCTTATTCGCTTCGAAAATCTTGTTGTATTCGTTGGCATTTCCATAAACCTGTTTGGAAATTGCGCTCAGCGTGTCGCCTTTTTTCACGGTGTAAAGTTCTGACTCGGTCGCGCTGTCTGTCACGGTCACCTTATCTTCCACTTTGGTGATGCCTGCAACGTTACCGGCTGCGATCAGAATCTTCTCTTTCAGCTCCTGGGAAAGGCCATCGCCCGTCACGGTCACGGTATCGCCATTGACCTTCACATCCACTTTGTCGCTGTCGGGTAAACCGAGCTTGTTGATGTGATCCTGCAGCTTTTTATTCTGGTCATCGCCGCCATTCACGGCATCCCATAATTTCTCACCGGCTTCTTTCACAAAATTAAACAGACCCATACAACCTCCAGTGTGTTAGTGGATATACGCCGTCTTTCGGCTCTATAAGCGTAGACCCTTTTGCCGTCGCTGATATTTAACATCATTTATGCTGTGCGTGGTGACACAGGAAAGGCACGGAAGAGATTTTGTTGATTCGCAGTTCGCGTTACACTGTCTGGCCCATCTCTCTCGCGTCAGGAAACGTCATGCATTGCCCATTCTGCTCCGCTGTGGACACCAAAGTGATTGATTCTCGTCTGGTTAGTGAAGGCTCTTCGGTGCGCCGCCGCCGCCAGTGTCTGATGTGTCATGAGCGTTTTACCACCTTCGAGGTGGCGGAACTGGTGATGCCACGCGTGGTGAAAAGCAATGACGTGCGCGAACCCTTTAATGAAGACAAAATGGCCAGCGGGATGATGAAAGCGCTTGAGAAGCGTCCGGTCAGCGCCGATGCGGTTGAAAGCGCCGTAAACCATATTAAAACCCAGCTGCGTGCCACCGGTGAACGTGAAATTCCCAGTAAGCTGATTGGCAATCTGGTGATGGATGAGCTGAAGAAGCTCGATAAAGTCGCCTACATCCGCTTTGCCTCGGTTTACCGCAGCTTTGAAGACATTCGTGATTTTGGCGAAGAGATCGCCCGGTTACAGGATTAAACCATGGATGAACTTTATATGGCGCGTGCGCTGGAACTGGCGCGACGCGGCCGCTTTACGACGATGCCGAACCCCAATGTGGGCTGCGTGATTGTGCGCGATGGCGAGGTGGTCGGTGAGGGCTGGCATCAGCGCGCCGGTGAACCGCATGCTGAAGTCCACGCCCTGCGCATGGCGGGTGAGAAAGCGCGTGGCGCAACCGCCTATGTCACGCTGGAGCCCTGCAGCCATCATGGCCGTACGCCACCCTGCTGTGATGCGCTGATCGCCGCTGGCGTTACCCGTGTCGTGGCCGCCATGCAGGATCCGAATCCGCAGGTGGCGGGGCGCGGACTGCACCGTCTGCATCAGGCGGGCATTGAGGTCAGCCACGGTCTGATGATGCCGGAAGCGGAGGCGCTGAATCGCGGTTTCCTCAAACGCATGCGCACTGGCTTCCCCTGGATCCAGCTCAAGCTGGGTGCCTCACTGGATGGCAGAACGGCAATGGCCAGCGGCGAAAGTCAGTGGATAACCTCGCCGGCTGCCCGTCGTGATGTGCAGCGCCTGCGTGCGCAGAGCGCCGCCATTCTCAGCAGCAGCGCCACGGTGCTGGCGGACGATCCTTCCCTGACGGTACGCTGGTCTGAACTCAATGCAGAGAGCCAGGCACTGCTTGATGAGCAGCAACTGCGTCAGCCGGTGCGGGTGGTTATCGACAGCCAGAATCGCGTGACGCCGCAGCATCGGCTCATTTCGCAGCCGGGTGAAACCTGGCTGATGCGTCATCAGCCCGATCAGCAGAGCTGGCCCGCTGATGTGACGCAAATCGCTGTTCCGCTGCGCGAACAGCAGCTTGATCTGGTGGCGATGATGATGCTGCTGGGACAGCGACAGATTAACAGCGTCTGGGTTGAAGCGGGCGCAACGCTGGCCGGTGCCCTGTTGCAGGCCGGACTGGTCGATGAACTGATTGTTTATCTGGCGCCTAAGCTGTTAGGTCATGAAGGACGCGGGCTGTGTCAGCTGCCGGGACTGAGCCAGCTGGCTGACGCACCTGCCTTCCGTTTCAGTGATGTCCGCCAGGTCGGTGACGATTTACGCCTGACCCTGACACCACAATAACACGGTCGGAAAAGCGAGAGCACGCCGCCCAAGAGTATGATAGAATCCGCCCCCCTGCGCGGGGCCAACCAAACCCCTGAAAGGATAAGTATGAAAGTTATCGAAGCTGCTGTTGCAACGCCTGAGGCCAATGTTGCCATCGTTATCGCGCGTTTTAACAACTTCATTAATGACAGCCTGCTGGATGGCGCAGTTGATGCCCTGAAACGTATCGGCCAGGTCAAAGATGACAATATCACCGTAGTCTGGGTGCCTGGTGCATACGAACTGCCTCTGGCAGCACGCGCGCTGGCCAACACCGGCAAATATGATGCGATTATCGCACTCGGTACGGTTATTCGTGGTGGCACTGCGCACTTCGAATATGTGGCGGGTGAAGCCAGCTCCGGTATCGCCAGCGTTGCCATGAACAGCGAGATTCCTGTCGCGTTTGGCGTGCTGACCACTGAAAGCATCGAGCAGGCCATTGAGCGTGCCGGCACCAAAGCGGGTAACAAAGGTGCTGAAGCGGCTCTGACTGCGCTCGAAATGATCAACGTATTGAAAGCCATTAAAGCCTGATTTTTGTAAGGGGAATTTTGTGAAACCTGCTGCTCGTCGTCGCGCCCGTGAGTGCGCTGTTCAGGCGCTTTACTCCTGGCAGTTGTCGAATAACGACATTGCCGATGTGGAATACCAGTTTCTGGCGGAACAGGACGTCAAAGACGTCGACATTACCTACTTCCGCGAACTGCTGTCCGGTGTGGCGACCAACAGTGCGTATCTGGATGGACTGATGAAGCCCTATCTGTCGCGTCAGCTCGAAGAGCTGGGCCAGGTAGAAAAAGCTATCCTGCGCATCTCGCTGTATGAGCTGAGCAAACGTAATGATGTGCCTTATAAAGTGGCCATCAACGAAGGGATTGAGCTGGCGAAAGTCTTCGGTGCCGAAGACAGTCATAAATTTGTTAACGGCGTGCTTGATAAAGCCGGTCCACAAATTCGACCCAATCGCAAATAAACAAAAAGGCCGGCTTGCCGGCCTTTTTTCATGAAGGGTTAAGCGGAACGCAATTATGTCTTGTGGTGAATTTGAACTCATCGCACGCTACTTCAACCGCAGAACACGCAGCCGCCGTGATGTCGAACTCGGCATCGGTGACGATTGTGCGTTACTTAGCGTGCCGGAAAAACAGACGCTGGCGATCAGCACCGATACCCTGGTCGCGGGTGTGCACTTCTTACGGGATATCCATCCTGCCGATCTGGGTTACAAAGCCCTGGCTGTGAATCTCAGCGACCTTGCTGCCATGGGTGCCGACCCTGCGTGGCTGACGCTGGCCTTAACGCTGCCGCAGGTCGATGAGAGCTGGCTCTCTGCTTTCAGCGAAAGCCTGTTTGAACTGCTGGAATATTACGACATGCAGCTGGTCGGCGGCGACACCACCCGTGGCCCGCTGAGCCTGACGCTGGCGATTCACGGTCTGGTGCCGCAGGGCCGCGCCCTGAAACGTTCAGGCGCGAAGCCGGGTGACTGGATTTACGTGACCGGAACGCTGGGTGACAGCGCGGCGGGCCTGGCGCTGCTGCAGCATCACTGCCGCATCAGCGATCCGGCGGTGCATGAAGCGCTGATTAAACGTCATCTGCGTCCGATGCCGCGCATTCTGCAGGGCCAGGCACTGCGTTCGCTGGCCTCCTCAGCGGTGGATCTTTCCGACGGCCTGATTTCCGATCTCGGCCACGTGCTGAAAGCCAGCGGCTGTGGCGCACGGCTTAATCTGGATGCGTTGCCCCTTTCGGCTGCGCTGCGCGACCATTTCGAGCCTGAGCAGGTCCTTCGCTGGGCGCTGAGTGGCGGAGAAGATTACGAACTCTGCTTTACGGTGCCCGAGGTCAATCGCGGCGCGCTCGATGTAGCGCTGGGTCACCTGGGCGTGCCCTATACCTGCATCGGGCAGATGGCACCGGAGTCGGAAGGCTTAACGCTGCTGGATAATGGCAAGCCCGCCACATTCCGTCATAAAGGGTTTGATCACTTTGATGCTAAATAACGACGTGGCGAAGAGTCGCCTGCGGATGAGCAATCCCTGGCATCTGCTGGCGACCGGTTTCGGCAGCGGATTAAGCCCGGTCGTGCCTGGCACCATGGGATCGCTGGCGGCCATTCCGTTCTGGTGGCTGATGACCTATCTGCCGCAGGATCTCTATTCGCTGGTGGTGCTGGTCGGTATCTGCGTTGGCGTCTATCTCTGCCATCGCACCGCTAAAGATATGGGCGTACACGATCACGGCAGTATTGTCTGGGATGAGTTTATCGGCATGTGGATTACGCTGATGGCGATTCCGGTCAACAGCTGGCAATGGGTTCTGGGTGGCTTTGTGTTGTTCCGTATTCTTGATATGTGGAAGCCGTGGCCGATTCGCTGGTTTGACCGCAATGTGCATGGCGGCATGGGCATTATGGTGGATGACATTATTGCTGGCGTGATTTCCGCTGCCATGCTGTATGGCTTTGGGGTCTGGCTGGCGGGTTAACTGCCAGGGCTTTTCACACCGCGACAGAAGGTGACGCCCGGGCAGGGCGTCACTTTGTTGCCAGCCTTATTCGAATCCTACCGGCTGATGCGGCTGATAGACCTCTTCCAGCAGTGCAACTTCCTCGTCACTCAGCGTGACATCCACCGCCTTCACCAGATCCTCAAACTGCTCAGCACGCGACGCACCAATAATCGGCGCCGTAACGGCAGGCTTGCTCAGCAGCCAGGCCAGAGCCACCTGCGCCCGCGTTACACCTTTACCTTCCGCCACCTGCGCCAGCCGCTCTGCAATCACGGCATCATTCTCTTCGGTATTGTCGTAGAGCGACGCCATCACTTTGTCAGAAGCGGAACGCGCGGTATTTTCCCCCCACGGGCGGGTCAGCTTACCGCGCGCCAGCGGACTCCATGGCAGCACGGCAATCTGCTCTTGCAGGCAGAGCGGATGCATTTCACGCTCCTCTTCGCGCTGAATCAGGTTGTACTGATCCTGCATGCTGACAAAGCGATGCCAGCCCTGTTCCGACTGCATCTGCAACGCCTGAGCAAACTGACTGGCGTGCATCGAGGAGGCACCGATATAACGTGCTTTGCCAGACTGCACGACTTCATGCAGCGCTTCCAGCGTCTCTTCCAGCGGCGTCTCATAATCCCAGCGGTGAATCTGCAGCAGGTCGACATACTCCATGCCGAGACGCTGCAGGCTGTCATCAATGGATTGCAGAATATTCTTGCGCGACAATCCCTGTGACAGATTGGTCAGCGGGAAATAGACTTTGGTGGCGACCACGATCTCTTCACGGCGGGCAAAGTCTTTCAGCGCCCGGCCCAGGATCTCTTCGCTGCTGCCATCTGAATAGCTGTTGGCGGTATCGAAAAAGTTGATCCCCGCGTTCAGCGCCTGCTGGATCAGCGGACGGCTGCTCGCTTCCGGCAGCGTCCAGGCATGGTTGCCGCGCGTGGGTTCGCCATAAGTCATGCAGCCAAGACAGAGACGCGACACCTGCAGATCGGTGGTACCCAGTTGAATCGTTTTCATGGTGGAGGCTCCTGCGAAAGTGCAAAGGTCTTAGCATAGCAGGATGTTGCGCTCCCCGAGGGGGGAGCGCAGCGAGGGAAGGTTACTGCGCCAGCCAGCGGGCGATCTGCTGCTGAATGCCCTCCGCGTCCAGCAGATAGTCATGACGCACTTCATCCTGCGTACCCTGCGGGATGAACTCATCAGGCAGACCGATGTTCAGCACCGGAACAGCCAGACGTTTCGCCATAACAAATTCATTAACGCCACTGCCCGCACCGCCTTTGATGGCACCTTCTTCCAGCGTAATCAGCGAGTCGTGCGTGGCGGCGAGCTCGGCGATCAGCGCTTCATCCAGCGGCTTCACAAAGCGCATGTCGACCAGAGTCGCATTCAGCGCTTCCGCCGTGGCGGCCGCTTCCGGCAACAGGGTGCCGAAATTCAGAATCGCCAGCTTTTCACCCTGACGTTTCACCACGGCTTTACCCAGCGGCAGGCTCTGCAGCGGAGCCAGTGGCGTACCGACACCAGTGCCGCGCGGATAGCGCACCGCACTTGGACCATCCTGATAGTGATAGCCGGTGTAGAGCATCTGCCGACACTCATTTTCATCGCTGGGGGTCATGATCACCATATCCGGCACGCAGCGCAGATAGGCGAGATCAAACGCGCCCTGGTGAGTCTGACCATCCGCGCCAACAATACCACCGCGATCGATAGCAAACAGGACCGGCAGTTTCTGGATGGCGACGTCATGGATCAGCTGATCGTAGGCGCGCTGCAGGAAGGTGGAGTAGATAGCAACAATCGGTTTATAGCCGCCAATCGCCATACCGGCAGCGAAGGTCACGGCGTGCTGCTCGGCAATCGCCACATCGAAATATTGTTTCGGAAATTCGCGTGAGAAGGCCACCATGCCGGAGCCTTCGCGCATTGCTGGCGTAATCGCCATCAGTTTCGGATCGTCGGCGGCCATTTCGCACAGCCAGTTACCGAAGATTTTAGAGTAGCTCGGCAGGCCTTCCGCGCTTTTTGGCAGTTCGCCAATCGCAGGATCAAATTTAGGCACGGCGTGCCAGGCAATCGGATCTTCCTCTGCCGGGGCGTAGCCTTTACCTTTCTTCGTCATGATATGCAGGAACTGCGGCCCTTTCAGGCTGCGCATGTTGCTCAGCGTATTGACCAGCGTCAGCACATCGTGACCATCTACCGGGCCGATATAATTAAAGCCCAGCTCTTCAAAAAGCGTACCTGGCACGACCATGCCTTTGAGATGCTCTTCGGTGCGTCTTACCAGCTCTTTGATCGGTGGCAGGCTGGTCAGCACACGCTTGCTGCCTTCGCGCAGTCGCGCATAGGTTTTACCCGACAGGATCTGCGCCAGACGGTTATTCAGCGCGCCGACGTTTTCGGAGATCGACATCTCGTTGTCGTTGAGGATCACCAGCATGTCCGGCTTGATATCACCGGCATGGTTCATCGCTTCAAACGCCATGCCAGCGGTGATGGCGCCATCGCCAATAATACAGGCGGTGCGACGACCCTGACCTTCACGTTCTGCCGCCGCGGCCATGCCGAGACCGGCACTGATGGAGGTTGACGAGTGACCGACGCTCAATACGTCATATTCACTTTCGCCGCGCCATGGAAACGGGTGTACGCCATTTTTCTGACGAATCGTACCGATGCGATCGCGGCGACCGGTCAGAATTTTATGGGGATAAGCCTGATGACCCACATCCCATACCAGATGGTCGAAGGGGGTGTTATAGACATAATGCAGCGCGACCGTCAGTTCGACCACGCCCAGACCCGACGCAAAATGGCCGCTGGAGCGGCTTACACTGTCTAACAGATACTGACGCAGTTCATCACAGAGCGCAGGCAACTTCTCTTTCGGCAGGGCGCGCAGCTCCTGAACCGTGTTTGCCAGCGCCAGTGTCGGGTATTTAGCAATATCAAAACTCATCAGAGACTCATTATGGAAGTTATTTGTCGCGTTCAATTATGAAGCTCGCCAGCGCCTGCAGTGCTGTAGTGTTATAAGAGTGCGCAGCGAGCATTTCTAACGTATCAAGAGCTTCCTGATACAAATCCCGCGCTTTAGCTTGGGCATTTTCAAGGCCTAACAGTGAAGGATAGGTGCTTTTTCCCAGATGCTGATCGGCACCCTGGCGTTTTCCGATCACCGCTGTGTCACCGATCACATCCAGAATGTCGTCCTGCACCTGAAACGCGAGACCAATGGCCTCTGCATAGCGGTCGAGCAGCGGCAGGGCTTCCCGGCCAGCATCACCCGCCGTTAAGGCGCCTAATCGTACCGCTGAACGGATCAGCGCGCCGGTTTTATGACGATGGATCTGCTCCAGCTGGTCCAGATCCACAGATTTACCTTCCGCCGCTAAATCAAGCGCCTGTCCGCCACACATGCCGGCCACGCCGCTGGCTTTCGCCAGTTCAGAGAGCATCATCAGACGATATTCAGCGCTGACACCGGGCATTGCTTCGTCGGCCAGAATTGAAAAGGCCAGCGTCTGCAGGGCGTCGCCCGCCAGAATCGCGGTATCTTCGCCATATTTAATGTGACAGGTTGGCTGCCCGCGACGCAGTGCATCATCGTCCATTGCGGGGAGATCGTCATGAATCAGAGAGTACGCATGAATGCATTCAACCGCGGCGGCGGGGGCATCCAGACTCGCCGGGTCGGCGTGGAGCATTTCGCCGGTAGCGTAGACCAGAAAAGGACGCAGGCGTTTACCGCCTAATAATGCCCCATACTGCATGGCATTCACCAGAGGAGAACTCTGAAAAGGAAGTGGCTCTATAAAACGCGTCAGCGCGGCATTAACCTGCTGCTGATACGCGTCGAGTAATCGGGCGAAATCCATTAGCTGTTTTCCGGCGTGAAAGCAGTGAGGTCGGCATCTTTATCATCGTTCAGCAGAATACGGACCCGCTGTTCAGCCTGCTGCAGCGTCTGCTGGCCAGTCCGCGCCAGCTGCACGCCGCGCTCAAATTCGTTCAGGGCTTCTTCCAGCGGCAGTTCACCACTTTCCAGACGGCTGACAATCTGCTCCAGCTGCTGCAATGACGTTTCAAAGCTGGCTGGCTGTTCGGCTTTTTTCGGCATATTTCGTGTCGACTCACGGTTGGGACATTATCTCGCAATCGGTCATGGTAGCTGAGACCCTATGATTAGCAAAATAATCAATGCGGCGGCTGATGAAGAAGCAGTCACCTGACAAAGGTGATATACTCCCGCGCCTCGGATGCGGTTGCGCCTTGCAGCCCGCAATTTTGTGATTTTACCAGCTAAGTGCTGCCTGTTTTAGCACTTATTTGCCCAACGAAGCTGTGTCGCCGCCATGAAGTTTATCATCAAGTTATTTCCTGAAATCACCATCAAGAGTCCGTCGGTGCGTTTGCGCTTTATCAAGATTCTTGCCAGCAATATCCGCAACGTCCTGAAAACCGTTAGCGACGAAATCGCCGTTGTGCGTCACTGGGATCACATTGAAGTGCGTTCGAAAAATCCGGTGCTGCGGGACATTATTCCCGATGAGCTGACGCGCATTCCGGGGATTCATCACGTTTTAGCGGTTGAAGATCGTGAGTACACCGATATTCATCACATCTTTGAACAGACTTTAGTGCAGTATCGCGACAGCCTTGAAGGGAAGAGCTTCTGCGTGCGTGTTAAACGTCGTGGTAAGCATAGCTTCAGTTCACAGGATGTGGAGCGCTATGTTGGCGGCGGTCTGAATCAGCATATTGAAAGCGCCCGCGTACAGCTTAAAAACCCGGACGTGACGGTGAATCTTGAGGTTGAAGAGAATCGTCTGACGCTGGTGACTGCGCGCTACGAAGGTCTGGGCGGGTTCCCGATCGGCACGCAGGAAGATGTGCTGTCACTGATTTCCGGTGGCTTTGACTCCGGCGTCTCCAGCTATATGCTGCTGCGTCGCGGCAGTCGCGTACATTACTGCTTCTTTAATCTTGGCGGTGCCGCCCATGAGATTGGCGTCCGTCAGGTTGCGCACTATCTGTGGAATCGTTTTGGTCGTTCACACCGCGTGCGGTTCGTGGCGATCAATTTTGAGCCGGTAGTGGGTGAGATCCTCGAAAAAGTGGATGACGGCCAGATGGGCGTGGTGCTGAAGCGCATGATGGTGCGTGCCGCCTCGACGATTGCTGAGCGCTACGGCGTGCAGGCGCTGGTTACCGGTGAAGCGGTGGGTCAGGTGTCGAGCCAGACGCTGACCAACCTGCGCCTGATTGATAACGCCTCTGATACGCTGATTCTGCGTCCGCTGATCTCTCATGACAAAGAGCACATCATCAGGATTGCCCGTGAGATTGGCACCGAAGATTTCGCCAGCACCATGCCGGAATATTGCGGTGTGATCTCAAAAAGCCCGACCGTGAAAGCGGTGAAAGAGAAGATCGAGGCTGAAGAGCAGAATTTCGACTTCACGATTCTGGATCGGGTCATTGAAGAGGCGACCAACGTCGATATCCGTACCATCGCTGAGCAGACAGAAGAGGAGGTGGTTGAAGTTGAGACCGTCGCCCTGCTGAGCGAGAACGACGTGGTGCTGGATATCCGCTCTATTGATGAGCAGGAAGAGAAGCCTCTGGCACTGAAAGCCACGGAAGTGAAATCGCTGCCGTTCTACAAACTCAGTACGCAGTTTGGCGATCTCGATCAGAACCGGACCTGGTTGCTCTACTGCGATCGTGGTGTGATGAGCCGTCTGCAGGCACTCTATCTGCATGAGCAGGGCTTTAAAAACGTCAAAGTCTACCGCCCGTAGTGACAGTTTAGAGCCAGTCAGCGCCTGTTCAGGTCTGACTGGCTGCATTGCCTTAAACAGAGCGTTTTAACTCAGCGTGTTTACGCCTGATAGTCATAAATGCCGGGAGCCAGCACCAGCTGTGCGGCCACCTCGCGCGCCATCTCTTTTCCCACCAGCAGATCGATCAGCTTCAGCGCAAAATCCATTGCCGTGCCTGGCCCCTGGCTGGTCAGCAGATTGACGCGCGGATCCCAGACCACACGCCGCTCCATCCACTTGTCTGACGGAATGGTCTCTTTTAAGCCGGGAAAGCCGGTCATGTTACCGACCGGGAAGAGATCGTGGGGGATGAGTACCGTGCCTGCTGCTGCGCAGATAGCGGCGACGATCCTTTCATTGAGGTGAAACTGGCGTACTGTTTCGACTAACAGCGGACTGTCACGGAAGGTTTCGGCGCCTTTCAGGCCGCCGGGCAGGACGATGGCGGCGAAATCATTGTCGGCGACTTCAACCAGCGTCACGTCAGCCAGCAGACGAACACCGCGTGAGCAGACGATCTCCCGGTTGCCGTCGCTTTCGACGCTGGCGGTGACAACGTTCAGCCCGGCGCGTACCAGCAGGTCGATGGTGGTGACAGCTTCGGTTTCTTCACTGCCATGTGCCAGGCAAACCAGCACTGATGCGTTCGCGGTCATAATGGGACTCCTTGCGTTTTACAATGTCATACAGACGGGTATTCTCCGTCAGCACCAGGCCGTGCGTCCGGGCGCGGCGCAGCAGAAAACCGCTGATATAGTCGATTTCGGTGAGACGCTGGGCGCGTATGTCCTGCAGCATCGAAGAGGTGTTGGCCGCGGTGCTTTCAATCACGTCGAAGATGATGTCCTGCAGGCTTTCGCTGGCAACGTTCTGACCTTCGCGCTCCATGACCCAGCTGATCTCTTCGCACAGTTGCGCGATCTGCTCCGGATAAGCGCGCAGGGCACCGTTCTGGCACTCATACTCCACGCTTAGCGGATTGATGATGCAGTTCACTGCCAGCTTGCGCCAGCAGGCCGCCCGGATGTTGTCATGCCAGGCGACATCAGGCAGGGCATGATGCAGGATATCGGCGAGATCGCTGTAAGCGGCGCTTTTGCGGTTACCGGGGCCGATGTGGGTAATGCCACTGGCGATGTGTTTAATAACGGTGCCGTCGCGCATCGCCGCATGGGTGGTGACGCCGCGCAGCAGCGGCTGAGTCAGCCCTTTCAGCTCTTCCAGCGTCCCCATGCCGTTGTGCAGCAGGAGCACCGGGCAGTTTTCTGGCAGCACGCTTTCCAGGTTTTTCACCGCGGGCGAGACCTGCGGGGCTTTGAGCGTAACCAGCAGCAGCTGGCTTTCTGCCAGAAACAGCGGATCGTTGGCGATAAACGTGCGGTTCGAAATGTTACCCTGTGGATCAATCACATTGGCTGAACAGTAGGGCTGCGGCACCCGCAACCATCCCTGCACCTCATGTCCCTGGCGGGCAAGGGCTGTCATCCAGATCTGACCCAGAGCACCGCAACCTAACACGGTAATTTTCATGCTGCCTCCCGCTGGCGGGCTATCCATCTATTATTTACTGTCACACTGTCATTATAGCGTTGTGTGCAGCCTGATTTTATTTAGCACCTTAAGACGCGTATTATGCATGTCACTTTAGCGTCAGGAGAAGAAGAGATGCCATCTTTCGATATCGTTTCAGAGGTCGATCTGCAGGAAATTCGCAATGCGGTGGAAAATGCCAACCGTGAAGTGTCTACCCGCTTCGATTTCCGCAACGTGAGCGCCGAGTTTGAGCTCAACGAAAAGAATGAAACCATCAAAATCACCAGCGAGTCCGATTTTCAGGTTAAGCAGCTGGTGGATATTTTGCGTGAGAAGTTACTGAAGCGCGGGATTGAAGGCGGTGCTTTAGAGGTGCCGGAAGAGATTGAGCACAGCGGCAAAAGCTGGGCGGTCGATGCCAAACTGAAAAAAGGCATTGAAAGCGACGTGGCGAAGAAGCTGGTGAAGCTGATCAAAGACAGCAAGCTGAAAGTGCAGACCCAGATTCAGGGTGAAGCATTGCGTGTAACCGGCAAAGCGCGTGATGATTTGCAGGGTGCGATGGCAATCGTGCGCGGCAGTAATCTGGGGCAGCCATTCCAGTTTAAAAACTTCCGCGATTAAGCGGGGACAGGCTGGATTTCAGCATGAATGCAGTGATAAAAACCCGGCTAAGGCCGGGTTTTTTGTTGTTGAGTTTGGGTGGGCTTCTGTCGCTTTAAACAAGTCGAAATTCTGGAGAGAGTTGGGAGCTGTAGGGCGTCTGTGCGATCGCGCGCTTGCTCAGGGAGCCTGTGCCTTTCGCAAAGACGCAAAAGCGCCATCCATGGCGGCTCAGCGCGGGCGATTACGCACCTCATCCCTGAGGTGCGCCCGTAGCCGGGCCAACGCGTTGCGTTGTTCAAAAACGCTCCCGGCGTTTTTGTCCCTGGCCCGCGATGCTTTGCTACAGGCACAGGCTCCCATCGCTTTGGATTTATGAGTCGTCTGTAAGAAGGCTTGTGCCGGGTTTGGCGCGGTTGAGCCTATGCTGGCCCCCTTGCTTTGAGTTTATAAGCTGTCTGAAACCAGAATTGAGTTGGATTTGAGTCTGTTAACAGATTCAAATCCTGGGGGAACTTAGCTGCAACTCAAAAGCTCAGGGGCGCAGGGAACAAGGTCAGAGGAGGAAAGCGTCCCGCGCCAGGACGGCGCGGGCCGAGCGTGCCATGGATGGCGGCTTTTGCGACTTTCCGATCTGACCGTGTTCCCTGAGCCAGCTCGATCAAATAGCGAAATGGGCTAACGGTTATCTGAGCGAGCAAGCCGGTTTCCTCTACACGCAAGATCCCACGGCTAACCGGCCAGATTTAACCAGCACAACCCATTTTAAACTAACAACTACCCAGCAGAGCTTCCAGCTCAGGGCGGCTGGTAACCTTGCTATCAATTTTGATATAGGCGCTTTTCTCTTCGGGCACGATAAACACAGAGTTAACGCCCGGCTGCGCTTTCAGGCGCTGCTCCAGATTCGGCACGGCCAGTGCGGCATCACTCAGCACGATGCGCAGGCTGCTGACATAAGGCGGCTCCTGCATTGTCATGCTGACAAACAGCCAGGCTGCGGCCACCATCGCGCCAACCAGGAATACGGTCTGCGCATCGAAATGACCAAATACCCAGCCACCCATGCTGCCGCCAACGGCCACGCCCAGGAACTGGCTGGTGGAGTAGATCCCCATCGCCGTGCCTTTGTAGCCCGCAGGCGACTCTTTACTGATCAGCGAAGGCAGAATCGCTTCCATCAGGTTGAAAGCGAAGAAGAAGAGCTGAACACCCACCACCAGCGTCCAGAAATGTCCTTCCGCGCCCCACAATACGATCTCGGCAATGACAATCATCCCGACGCAGCCGACAAAGACACGCTTCATGCGGCGCTTCACTTCGGCATAAATGATGAAAGGTACTACGCCGGCAAAAGCGATCAGCATGGTGGAGAGATAGACTTTCCAGTGTTCGGGAGCCGGGAAGCCTGCCTGTTCAAACTGCCCCGGTAACGCGACAAAGCTCGACATCAGCAGGACGTGCAGGCAGAAAATACCGATATTGAGCTTCACCAGACGTGGGTTAGCCAGCACTTTGCGGAAGCTGCCTTTAACCATGCCTGATTCACGGTTCAGAACATGATGGGAGGCCGATGGCACCACCAGCAGAGTGATCACGATACCCAGCGACGCCAGAATCGCAATCATCCAGAACAGCGCATGCAGGCCCAGTGCGTGAGTAACAATCGGGCCGACCACCATGGCGATCGCGAAGGTAACGCCAAAACTGATGCCGATAAACGCCATCGCTTTGGTGCGGTTCTGCTCACGGGTTAAATCGGATAACAGCGCCATCACGGCAGCGGCAATCGCGCCTGAGCCCTGAAGTGCACGGCCCAGAATAATGCCCCAGATGGAGTCAGTGCAGGCAGCAATAATACTGCCCAGGACAAACAGCAACAGTCCGCCAACGATCAGCGGCTTACGCCCGATGCGATCGGAGAGCAGACCAAAAGGAATCTGAAATATCGCCTGGGCAAGGCCATAAATGCCGATTGCCAGGCCAATTAAGGTTTCACTCGCGCCCTGTAATGCCATGCCATAAGTGGTCAGTACCGGCAGGACCATAAACATTCCCAGCATGCGCAGGGAAAAGACCGTACCGAGGCCCCATGTGGCGCGCAGCTCCACCGGAGTCATTTTATTATCGTTCATTCCAACCTCTGTTAATGTGCTGCATTTATTCTAGGGGGCGGGGCAGGGCGGGTAAAACAATAGTTTTTAAGCAGTGGTAACAAAAAGAAAGGGCGCGAAAATCGCGCCCTTTTCATGCTGTATCGGTGCCGGTTACCAGACGTAAGTCAGCAGGTCCTTCGAGGCCGGAGCCATCGAATCCACCGACATCATCACGCTCAGTGCGGTGATGGTCACGATAGAGAAGACAAACAGTTTACGCGCCCAGACACGGTCATCAGCGGTTTTATAACCCGATAACGCCATGCCCAGCCACCAGACGCTGACCGCAGCAGCCACCACCAGATATTTGTAGCCCGCGTAGCCTCCCAGCGTCAGCATCAGCGTGGCAATCATAAACGCCAGGATATAGAGCGTAATATGATTTTTAGCCACGGAAATGCCTTTCACCACCGGCAGAACCGGGATGTTCGCTGCCTGGTAATCTTTAAAGCGGAAGATGGCAATCGCGTACGAATGCGGCATCTGCCACAGGCTAAAGATCGCCAGCAGGATTAATGCGCCAGCATCAAACTGGTTAGAGACCGCGCAGTAGCCGATAACCGGCGGCGCAGCACCCGACAGACTGCCAATCAGCGTACCGTAAACGGAATTACGCTTCATGTAGAGACTGTAGATGCCCACGTACACCACGAAGCCCATCACCGCCAGCCACATGGCCAGCGGATTAGCACCGAAGTAGAGCAACGCAAAGCCAGCAATACCCAGCACAGTGGCATAAACCAGGCTTACTTTCGCGGAGATGAGGCCTTTTACCAGCACCCGATTCCTGGTTCTCTCCATCTTGATGTCAATGTCGCGGTCGATCACGTTGTTAAACACACAACCCGATGCAACCACCAGTGACACGCCCACCAGGGTGATGAGAAACAGGGCGTAATCCGTGTTGCCTTTGGAAGCCAACAGAAATCCGCCGATCACAGAAATTAAATTCCCGAAAATAATTCCTGGTTTTGTAACTTGCAGGTATTGCTTAAACATTACGCGTGACTCTTTAGTGAGGCATCATGTTGTAGTTGAGGTTCCACATGATCCACAGTGAGCCTACTACGACAATCAGGATGATGATGGCCGAGAAGACAATGGCTACCATGTTCCAGCCACCCTCAGATTTGCTGTCTAAGTGCAGGAAGTAGACCAGGTGAACCAGCACCTGAATCACTGCACATACCAGAACAACACCAAGGATAGTACCGTGAGATGCACTGCCATCCATTACCATCCAGAACGGGATCGCCGTCAGGATGATAGAGAGGATGAAGCCGATCATGTAGGACTTCACGCTACCGTGTGAAGCGCCATGTTCGTTAACAGAATGACTCATTACATGGCTCCCATCAGGTAAACAACGGTGAAGACGCAAATCCAGACCACGTCCAGGAAGTGCCAGAACAGGCTCAGACACATGATACGAGTGCGGTTAGTCGCGTTCAGGCCACGTTTGGAAATCTGGAACATCAGAACCAGCATCCAGATCAGACCTGAGGTCACGTGCAGACCGTGGGTACCGACCAGCGTAAAGAAGCCAGACAGGAAGCCACTGCGATCCGGACCAAAGCCTTCAGCAATCAGGTGATGGAATTCATAGATTTCCATCCCGATGAAGCCCAGACCGAACAGGAAGGTCAGCGCCAGCCAGCCGATAACGGCACCTTTTTGCTCCTTGTTCATGGAGATAACAGCCATGCCGTAAGTGATCGAACTCAACAGCAGCAGGGCGGTTTCTACCAGAACAAACGGCAGCTCAAAGATATCTTTACCTGCCGGGCCACCGGCAGTGTTGTTGACCATGACAGCATAGGTCGCAAACAGGGTTGCGAAGATAATGCAGTCACTCATCAGGTAGATCCAGAAGCCAAAGACTTTATTGGCTCCTGCATCGTGATGCCCATGCTCCGCATGGGCGTCGTGGTGATGTTTAATCAGAGTTTCAGTTGACATTATTTCAGACCTGCTTTGCTGATTTCGTCAAAGTGCTGGTTCTCAATCTTCTGAACTTCGGCAACCGGAACGTAGTAATCCACGTCTTCGTCGAAGCTCTTCACGATCCAGGAAACGATCATGCCGAGGAATGAAACACCCGCCAGCCACCAGATATGCCAGATCAGCGCGAAACCCATTACCGTTGCAAATGCGCAGATGATAATTGCGGCACCGCTGTTTTTCGGCATATGAATCTCTTCATAAGATTCCGGCTGTTTGTACGCTTCGCCTTTCTCTTTCATTTCCCAGAAAGCGTCACGCTCATGCACATGCGGGATGACAGCAAAGTTATAGAACGGTGGTGGTGAAGAGGTTGCCCACTCCAGCGTACGACCGCCCCATGGGTCACCCGTCACATCACGGTTCTGATCGCGGTCACGTACCGAGACGTAGAACATGGTCAGCTGACACAGAATACCCAGCGCAATCAGACCGGCACCGCCCGCAGCTACCACCAGTAAGGTGTGGAACTGTGGATCGATATCCTGGCTCAGACGACGTGTCATACCCATGAAGCCCAGTGCGTACAGCGGCATAAAGGCAACGAAGAAGCCAATGATCCAGAACCAGAATGCGCGCTTACCCCAGGTTTCGTTCAGGGTGAAGCCAAATGCTTTCGGGAACCAGTAGGTCACGCCCGCCATACAACCGAACACCACACCACCGATGATAACGTTATGGAAGTGTGCAATCAGGAACAGGCTGTTGTGCAGAATAAAGTCAGCACCCGGAACGGCCAGCAGTACGCCGGTCATACCCCCTACAGAGAAGGTTACCAGGAAGCCAACGGTCCACAGCATGGCAGAGTGCATCTGAATGCGGCCCTGATACATGGTGAACAGCCAGTTAAAGATTTTAACCCCGGTCGGAATCGCGATGATCATCGTCATGATACCGAAGAAGGCGTTAACGTTGGCACCCGCACCCATGGTGAAGAAGTGGTGCAACCAGACGATAAACGACAGCACGGTAATGGCGATGGTCGCCCACACCAGTGAGGTATAACCAAACAGACGTTTTTTGGAGAAGGTCGCGGTAATTTCTGCGAACACACCAAACACCGGCAGTACCAGGATATACACTTCCGGATGGCCCCAGACCCAGATCAGGTTGACGTACATCATCATGTTCCCGCCCATTTCATTGGTGAAGAAATGGAAGCCGAGATAACGATCAAGTGTCAACAGCGCCAGGGTCACGGTCAGAACCGGGAACGCAGCGATGATCAGGACGTTGGTGCACAGCGCGGTCCAGGTAAATACCGGCATTTTAAACAGGCTCATGCCCGGTGCACGCATCTTCAGGATGGTCACGAAGAAGTTAATACCGGTTAAGGTCGTACCAATACCTGAAAGCTGAAGGCTCCAGATCCAGTAATCGACCCCGACCCCGGGACTGTACTCCGCGCCGGAGAGCGGCGGATAAGCCAGCCAGCCGGTCTGTGCGAACTCGCCCACACCCAGAGACAGGTTAACCAGGATCACACCGACCGCAGTAAACCAGAAGCTCAGGTTGTTCAGGAACGGGAACGCAACGTCACGTGCACCAATCTGCAACGGAACCGCGATGTTCATCAGGCCAACCACGAACGGCATCGCCACGAAGAAGATCATAATCACGCCATGCGCGGTAAAGATCTGGTCGTAGTGGTGCGGTGGCAGAATGCCCGCTTCACCGGCCGAAGCCATAACCTGCTGGGTACGCATCATAATGGCATCAGCGAAACCACGAATCAGCATGACGAACGCCATGATGATGTACATGATACCCAGGCGTTTGTGGTCGACTGACGTCAGCCATTCAGACCACAGATATTTCCACTTACCAAAATAGGTGAGCGCAGCAACCAGCGCTGCACCACCTATCAGGATAGCGGCAACCGTAACCATGATAATCGGCTCATGGTACGGCACTGCATCAAGTGTTAATTTTCCGAACATCGTATTATTCCTCGGCTCCCGCGGAAGCGGCGTGACTCATGTCCATACCTTCATGTTTTGGCATGTCCATTTTCCCGTGGCTCATCTTGAACTTGTCGATGACTTGCATGAACAGTTTCGGATCAGCTGAAGAGAAATATTCCACCGGGTGATTTTCGCTTGGCACAGCCACTTTCTCGAAATCATCCATGGTGTTCAGCGTGTTAGGGGCTGCTTTAACTTTAGCCACCCACTGCTGGAATTCCGCATCGTCTTTGGTTGCAATGGCTTTAAACTTCATGCCAGAGAAACCACGACCACTGAAGTTCGCAGAGATACCGTCGAAAATTCCCGGCTCATTTGCAATCAGATGCAGCTTGGTCTGCATACCAGCCATCGCATAAATCTGGCTGCCGAGCGTTGGGATGAAGAAAGAGTTCATGACGGAGTTAGACGTGATTTTGAAGTTCACCGGAGTATTTGCCGGGAAGGCAATCTGGTTCACGGTCGCAATACCCTGTTCCGGGTAAATGAACAACCATTTCCAGTCCAGTGCAACCACATCGATCTCAACCGGTTTCACATCAGATTGCAGCGGTTTGCTGGGCTCCAGTGCGTGGGTTGATTTCCAGGTCAGCACGCTGAGGAAGAGAATGATCAGGATCGGAATGGTCCAGACCACGGCTTCCACTTTGTTAGAGTGTGACCAGTTAGGGCTGTACTTCGCATTCGTGTTGGACGCCCGATATTTCCAGGCAAACACCACGGCCATCAGGACTGCGGGGATGACGACGATCAACATCAGGCCAAAGGCAGTCAGTATCAGCGAACGTTGCTCCAGTGCAATCTGTCCTTTGGGATTTAACAATGCACTATCGCAGCCACTCATTAATAAAGTGCCTGCAATTAATGACAAAATCCCCAAACTTTTATTGTATTTACTGAGTCTCATTTAACGACCTCAATGACAAAGGGCTCTATTGTCGTTTAAGTGTGCGCGCATTTTACGGGAAGGTTTATGCAGTGTAAACCAGCTTAAGGATGTGTCAGATACGTGTTGACACCTTTTGCTAAGGGTGTCACAGATGTTGCGCCAGGTGACAAATAATTAACGCAGACAAGCAGTTGGCATCAATATAACAAAAACCAATGGAAGTAACCGTAAAAAAATCAGGGAAAGGAATAACCCTTACTTTTAACTCCCAAATATTTAACAAGTCTGCATCATTTGCGCGATGAAATTTAACTAAAGTAATTGCTCACCGGTTTTTAGTATTTCCGCTACGCCTCCTCAGGTCATATTGTTATTTTTAAAAAATAACACGCGATGATAAATGGCGGCGACTTATCGGGGTGTCATAAAATAAGCCGCAGCCCGTAAACCTATCGATTTCACTTAAGCATCTGATGCAGGCAACGCAGGGGTTCTCTTCAGCGCCCGATAGTCCAGCAACACCCCCGAAAGCACCGCCAGCAGGGAGAGTGTCATACCCAGCTCAAACAGGCGGGTAAGCAGCGGTGTCAGCGCCGTCACGCCCAACGCATTCAGTGCCAGAGCCACCAGCCAGAGTGCCAGCACGCCGCATCCGGCTGCAAACAGACGATTAGTCCAGCGATAGCCATGAGGATAGTAGCTACGTGTCAGAAAATTGCCACTTTGCTCGACCTGATTCAATGTTTGTCGGCAAAAAGCCAGCAGTACCAGGCCCGGCAGACCCGCCATCACCGTGAAAGCATAAAAGGTCGGCCAGCCCCAGAGTTCCACCAGCCAGCCCGCCGCCGGGCCAACATAGACCCGACCCACCGCTGAGAGCGCCGACAACAGTGCGAACTGGGTAGCGGAGAACGACTTATTGCACAGCGTCATTAACAGCGCCACAAAGGCCGCGGTGCCCATGCCGCCACAGAGATTTTCAACAAAGACCGCGCTGGCCATGCTCCACAACTGTTTGTCGGTCACCGCCAGCAGCCAGTAACCAAAGTTCGAGACAGCCTGCAGCAGACCGAAAATCATTAGCGCCCGGAACAGGCTCAGACGCTGCATCAGTACGCCGCCATAGAGCGCGCCAATAATGGTCGCCAGCAGACCCAGCGTCTTGTTGACCAGACCGACGTCACCGGCGTTGAAGCCCACGCCGCGAATCAAAAAAGTGGTGGTCAGCGAGGCGGCAAACGCATCGCCCAGCTTGTAAAGAATAATCAGGGTAATCAGCAGCCAGGCGTTGTTGCGCTGAAAGAAATCTTTTAGTGGATCGACCACCGCCTGACGCAGTGAATGGGGTGTGGAGATACGGGTATCTGGCTCGCTCGCCACCAGCGTGGCGATAATGCCCGGCACCATCATCAGCGCCATCAGCCAGTAGGTTGCCTGCCAGCCGAGATAGCGGTCAGCCAGCCACAACGCCAGCCCGCCGGAAATCAGCATTGCCAGTCGATACCCCAGCACGGTAATCGCCGCGCCGCTGCCACGCTCTTCAGGCGGCAGGATGTCCGTTTTCCATGCGTCAAAAACGATGTCCTGTGAGGCGGAGCAGAAGGCAATCAGCACGGCCAGCGCGGCCATCAGGGTAAGATCGCGTCCCGGTTGCAGAAATCCCATCGCGATTATCCCGCCAACCAGCGCCAGCTGACTGACCAGTAACCAGCCGCGACGCCGGCCCAGAAACGGCGGCGTATAGCGGTCCATCATCGGTGACCAGAGAAACTTAAAGACATAGGCCTGGCCGACCAGCGAAAAGAAGCCGATGGTTTTCAGGTCGACATTTTCCACCGTCATCCACGCCTGCAACGTGCCCGATGTCAGTGCTAGCGGCAGTCCGGAAGCAAAACCAAGAAGCAGCAATACGGCGGCGTTTTTCTGGCTGAAGAGGCGAAGATAGTGGTTCATGCGGATCCTGCAGATAACAAAAAGCCCTGCGCAAGGCAGGGCAGAGGAGAGACTGAATTAACGGGCGTTCTGCTTGATGAAGTCGTTGACGCTGGTGTCCTGAGCCATATCCGCGATCACATCGCTCATAGTGGCGTTCACCGCGTTGGTAATCTTCTGGTTATTGGCGTTGAACGCGCCTTCTACGCTGTAAGTCTGGCGGTAGTTTTTAACCTGTTTGTTGCCGTTTTTCGCTGTTGCGATAATAGAGATGTCCGCTTTGGTGGTGATGCTGTAGCGCACATTGCCCTGAGTGACGTCGGCATAGAGGTTGTTCACCACAATCTGCAGATCGACCGCGCCATTAGGACCAATCATATAGCCGCGTGCTGTCATCTGCTTCTCCAGCACTTCCTGCAGCAGGAAGCGCAGGTCACGCGATGACGTTAAGGTCACTAACTGACCATCACGGTTTACTTTAGCCAGCGCCTGATCTTTACGCTGGTCGGCACCGTTGATGCTGACAGTCACGCCCATCAGGCCTGGGTCCTGCTGCGGTAACTGAATTTTAGGCTGGATAGTCAGGGTATTATTGCTGGTTGCACAGCCGGCTAAAATGAACGCAGCCAACAGTGGGAATAACAGTTTTTTCAACATACTTTTTCTCGTTGGTGTCAGGGGGTTGGTTTGCAAAAACTGCGGTCATCATAGCATTGCCCGGCAGTGAAAAAAGCCCTGTTGCCGGGGAAATTGTGTCTGAAACCGTTTTAAGCCTCTTCTCTGACAGGCCGGTTTGCTGTTCGTTTCAGCTGCGTTATTATGCGTGCCGGAAGCGGCCTGACATAAAATGCAATATTTAGCGTGCGCTTGCGGGTAAGCGCACTAAAAGCGACTAAGATTGAATGAGATGGGGCACTGCGCTCGCCATTGAGGAGTAATAGCCATGATCCGCGAACAAATAGAAGAAAAGCTGCGTGTGGCGTTTCAGCCAGCTCATCTGGAAGTGCACGACGAAAGTTACCGGCACAATGTTCCTGCCGGATCGGAAAGTCACTTCAAAGTGGTCATCGTGAGCGACTGCTTTGCAGGCCAGCGTTTTCTGGCGCGTCATCGCCTGATTTATGGCGAACTGGCCGCTGAGTTAGCGGGCAGCGTACACGCCTTAGCCCTGCATACTTACACCCTGAAAGAGTGGGAAGGGTTGCAGGATACCGTACTGGCTTCGCCTAACTGTCGTGGTGCCGGAACACTCGCCTGATCTCCCTTCTCTGAAACGGCCTGCGGGCCGTTTTTTCTGTTATTTAGCGAAAAACGCGATCCCTGGCTCAAAAAAGCAGCAAACCTGCTGAAAAGTGGTGAGTTAGCATCCTCGACTCATTCCAGCGATGCCGCTATAATGCTGCGTCTATTTTTCCGGAATGTCTTCGGGACGCTTCTGGTAACAGGGATCAGGTTCTCTTCACGGAAGCCGTCCCGGTTGTTGGATACGGCGCATTTCACTATGTGTGGTGTCTGAAGTTGACCGAGCACGTGATTTTTTGAGGTAACAAGATGCAAGTTTCTGTAGAAACCACTCAGGGCCTGGGCCGTCGCATTACGATTACTGTCGCTGCTGACAGCATCGAAAGCGCTGTAAAAAAAGAACTGGTTGACGTTGCCAGGAAAGTTCGCATCGATGGTTTCCGTAAAGGCAAAGTGCCGATGAACATCGTGGCACAGCGTTACGGCGCTTCTGTCCGTCAGGACGTGCTGGGCGAGCTGATGACGCGCAACTTTGTTGACGCCATCATCAAAGAAAAAATTAATCCGGCTGGCGCACCGAACTACGTGCCAGGCGAATACAAAGAAGGTCAGGATTTCACCTACGCGGTTGAATTCGAAGTCTATCCGGAAGTTGAGCTGAAAGGCCTGGAAAACATCGAAGTCGAAAAACCTGTCGTTGAAGTAACTGATGCTGACGTTGATACCATGCTGGACACCCTGCGCAAGCAGCAGGCCAACTGGATCGAAAGCGACGCTGCAGCAGGTCCGGAAGATCGTGCCACTATCGATTTCAACGGTTCTGTGGATGGTGAAGAGTTCGAAGGCGGCAAAGCCTCTGATTTCGTTCTGGCCATGGGCCAGGGCCGCATGATCCCAGGCTTTGAAGAAGGCGTTGTGGGTCACAAAGCGGGCGAAACTTTCACTATCGACGTGAAATTCCCGGACGACTACCACGCAGAAAACCTGAAAGGGAAAGATGCGAAGTTCGAGATCGTGCTGAAGAAAGTTGAAACGCGCGAACTGCCAGAGCTGACTGAAGAGTTCATCAAACGTTTCGGCGTTGAAGATGGTTCAGTTGCCGGTCTGCGTACTGAAGTGCGTAAGAACATGGATCGCGAGCTGAAAGGCGCTATCCGTAATCGCATCAAAACTCAGGCAATCGACGGTCTGGTTGAAGCGAACGAAATCGACGTGCCAGCTGCGCTGGTTGACAGCGAAATCGACGTTCTGCGTCGTCAGGCTGCACAGCGTTTCGGTGGCAACGAACAGCAGGCGCTGGAACTGCCACGCGAACTGTTCGAAGAGCAGGCTAAACGCCGTGTTGTTGTCGGTCTGCTGCTGGGCGAAGTGATTCGTACCCACGAGCTGAAAGCTGACGAAGCGCGCGTAAGCACCATGATCGAAGAGATGGCTTCTGCGTATGAAGATCCGCAGGAAGTGATCGAGTTCTACAGCAAGAATAACGAGCTGATGAACAATATGCGCAACGTTGCGCTGGAAGAGCAAGCGGTTGAAGCGGTCCTGGCGAAAGCTAAAGTGACCGAGAAAGAGACCAACTTCCAGGATCTGATGAATCAGACCGCTCAGGCCTGATCACGCATTTAACCGTCTGTGCTAAGCCCGTGACTGCAAAGTCGCGGGCTTTTTTGTGTTTTGCGTCCGGATAGCCACTCTTCGCCGCTATTTGTTTAATAAACAGGCGAATTATTCACGCATCGCTTTTTCCGGGTTAGCGAACAGGGAAAAGATTGTTATGCTTGAAACATGCGTGCAGCATCCCCAGATACAGGGAGTATGCAGAAATAAGAGTGAGGCTGGCTGATTAACCGTCCTGAAGGTGTCGGAAAAAGGCGCGGCGTGGAGTTTCCCGCGCGTCTTACGTAGAATCGGTACAGAATGTTGCCAATGAAATTTATCCAGGAGACGGTAATGTCATACAGTGGCGATCGTGAATATACAGCACCGCACAATGCGCTGGTGCCAATGGTGGTTGAACAAACTTCGCGTGGTGAGCGTTCTTACGACATCTACTCCCGTCTGCTTAAAGAGCGCGTCATTTTTCTGACTGGCCAGGTCGAAGACCACATGGCTAATCTGATTGTGGCGCAGATGCTGTTTCTGGAAGCTGAAAACCCGGAAAAAGATATCTATCTCTACATTAACTCGCCAGGCGGTGTCATCACTGCCGGTATGTCGATCTACGACACCATGAAATTTATCAAACCGGATGTCAGCACTATCTGTATGGGTCAGGCCTGTTCTATGGGCGCTTTCCTGCTGACGGCGGGGACCAAAGGCAAACGTTTCTGTCTGCCAAACTCACGTGTGATGATCCACCAGCCGCTGGGCGGTTATCAGGGTCAGGCGTCAGACATCGAGATCCATGCGCGCGAAATCCTTAAAGTTAAGCAGCGTATGAATGAGCTGATGGCTGAGCACACCGGTAAAACGCTGGAAGAAATTGAGCGTGACACCGAGCGTGACCGTTTCCTCTCTGCAAATGAAGCGGTAGAGTATGGATTAGTCGATTCAATTCTGACGCATCGCCAATAAGACCCGACTTACCGTTGTCCCTGGTCTATAGTTAACAGGACAACGGTACTATTATGGGTTGAATGAATTTCGGCCGTCTCTGCACGGCCTGAGCCGTACGCGGGTATGGCCTGAGAACAAGAAGAGGTTAACTGATGACAGATAAGCGCAAAGACGGTTCAGGAAAGTTGCTGTACTGCTCTTTTTGCGGCAAAAGCCAGCATGAAGTGCGAAAGCTGATTGCCGGGCCGTCAGTGTATATCTGCGATGAGTGTGTTGACCTGTGCAACGACATCATTCGCGAAGAGATTAAGGAAGTTGCCCCGCATCGTGAACGTAGTGCGTTGCCAACCCCACATGAAATTCGCCATCACCTCGATGATTATGTCATCGGTCAGGAAAGAGCGAAGAAAGTGCTGGCGGTTGCGGTTTACAACCACTACAAGCGTCTGCGCAACGGCGATACCAGCAATGGTATCGAGCTGGGCAAAAGCAACATTCTGCTGATTGGCCCGACCGGTAGTGGTAAAACGCTGCTGGCAGAAACGCTGGCACGCCTGCTGGATGTGCCGTTTACCATGGCTGATGCCACCACGCTGACTGAAGCCGGTTACGTGGGTGAAGATGTTGAAAACATCATCCAGAAACTGCTGCAGAAATGCGACTACGACGTACAGAAAGCACAGCGCGGCATCGTTTACATCGATGAAATCGACAAAATCTCACGTAAGTCTGATAACCCGTCGATTACCCGTGACGTGTCAGGCGAAGGCGTACAGCAGGCACTGCTTAAACTGATTGAAGGCACCGTGGCTGCCGTTCCCCCGCAGGGTGGACGTAAGCATCCGCAGCAGGAATTTTTGCAGGTTGATACCTCTAAAATTCTGTTTATCTGCGGCGGCGCATTTGCCGGCCTGGACAAAGTGATTGCCCAGCGTGTTGAAACCGGATCCGGTATCGGCTTCGGCGCGACCGTGAAAGGGAAATCGCAGAAAGCCAGCGAAGGCGAACTGCTTGCGCAGTGTGAACCAGAAGATTTGATCAAATTTGGTCTGATCCCTGAGTTCATCGGTCGTCTGCCTGTTGTTGCGACCCTGAGCGAGCTGAGCGAAGAAGCGCTGATTCAGATTCTGCGTGAGCCGAAGAACGCCCTGACCAAACAGTACCAGGCGCTGTTTAACCTGGAAGGCGTTGAGCTGGAGTTCCGTGACGAGGCGTTAACCGCCATTGCTAAGAAAGCGATGTCACGTAAAACCGGTGCACGTGGTCTGCGTTCAATTGTAGAAGGCGCGTTACTGGAAACGATGTATGACCTGCCTTCCATGGACGACGTGGAAAAAGTAGTGATTGATGAATCAGTTATTGAAGGTCAGTCTGAGCCCATGTTGATCTACGGTAAGCATGAAGCCCAGGCATCTGGCGAATAATTAAACAGATCGTCCATCTTGTTGTAATAAAAAAGGGGAAAATGTTTCCCCTTTTGCTTTTCTCGCCTCTGTGACGTTGAATGTCGGACAATCATCCCCATATACTCAGATACCTGTGGGTTTAACTGCATACCTGCCTGATGCGGTTCCCATCACCTGGCGGACATTAAACAAAGAGAGAGCTCTATGAATCCTGAGCGTTCTGAACGCATTGAAATCCCCGTGTTGCCGCTGCGCGACGTGGTGGTTTATCCGCACATGGTAATTCCGTTGTTTGTTGGCCGGGAAAAATCAATTCGGTGCCTTGAAGCCGCAATGGATCATGATAAAAAAATCATGCTGGTCGCACAGAAAGAGGCTTCAACGGATGAACCTGGCATTAACGATCTCTTCTCAGTAGGGACCGTTGCATCAGTATTACAAATGCTGAAACTGCCGGATGGCACCGTCAAAGTCCTGGTCGAAGGTTTACAGCGCGCCCACATTACGACGCTGGCCGATAACGGTGACCATTTTGTGGCACAAGCTGAATATCTGGTTTCGCCAGAGATCGAAGAGCGCGAGCAGGAAGTGCTGGTGCGCACGGCGATCAATCAGTTTGAAGGCTACATCAAACTCAACAAAAAGATCCCACCCGAGGTTTTAACCTCGCTGAACAACATTGACGATGCGGCCCGCCTTGCCGACACCGTCGCAGCACATATGCCACTGAAGCTGGCAGACAAACAGTCTGTGCTGGAGATGTCCGACGTCAACGAACGTCTGGAATATCTGATGGCGATGATGGAATCTGAAATCGATCTGCTGCAGGTTGAGAAGCGCATTCGCAACCGTGTTAAGAAGCAGATGGAGAAGAGCCAGCGCGAGTACTATCTGAATGAGCAGATGAAGGCGATTCAGAAAGAGCTGGGCGAGATGGACGACGCGCCCGACGAGTACGAAGCGTTAAAACGCAAAATCGATGCGGCAAAAATGCCGGAAGAAGCGCGCGAGAAAGCGGAAGCTGAGCTGCAGAAGCTGAAGATGATGTCCCCGATGTCCGCTGAAGCGACCGTGGTTCGCGGCTATATCGACTGGATGGTGCAGGTTCCGTGGAACGCGCGCAGCAAAGTGAAGAAAGATCTGCGTAAAGCGCAGGAGACGCTGGATACCGACCATTACGGGCTGGAGCGCGTGAAGGATCGTATTCTTGAGTATCTTGCGGTTCAGAGTCGCGTCAGCAAAATCAAAGGGCCGATTCTGTGCCTGGTGGGACCGCCAGGGGTAGGTAAAACCTCTCTCGGTCAGTCGATCGCCAAAGCGACCGGACGCAAATATGTGCGTATGGCGCTGGGTGGCGTGCGTGATGAAGCTGAAATCCGCGGTCACCGTCGTACTTACATCGGCTCTATGCCGGGTAAATTAATCCAGAAAATGGCGAAAGTCGGGGTTAAAAACCCACTGTTCCTGCTGGATGAAATCGACAAAATGTCCTCTGACATGCGCGGCGATCCGGCTTCAGCGCTGCTGGAAGTGCTTGATCCTGAGCAGAACATTGCGTTCAACGACCACTATCTGGAAGTCGACTATGACCTTTCTGATGTGATGTTCGTTGCTACATCGAACTCAATGAACATCCCGGCACCGCTGCTGGACCGTATGGAAGTGATTCGTCTGTCGGGTTACACCGAAGATGAAAAACTGAACATCGCTAAGCAGCATCTGCTGACCAAGCAGATTGAGCGCAACGCCCTGAAAGCCAATGAAATTACGGTTGAAGACAGCGCGATTGTGGGCATTATCCGTTACTACACCCGTGAAGCCGGTGTGCGTAGCCTTGAGCGTGAGCTGTCGAAATTGTGCCGTAAAGCGGTGAAATCACTGCTGATGGACAAGACGAAAAAGCACATCAACATCAATGGCGAAAACCTCAAGGATTTCCTGGGCGTTCAGCGCTTCGACTACGGTCGTGCGGACAGCGAAAACCGTGTGGGTCAGGTAACGGGTCTGGCGTGGACGGAAGTGGGTGGCGATTTGCTGACTATCGAAACCGCCTGCGTACCAGGTAAAGGCAAGCTGACTTACACCGGTTCTCTGGGTGAAGTGATGCAGGAGTCGATTCAGGCTGCGCTGACCGTGGTGCGTGCGCGTGCTGAGAAGCTGGGCATCAATGGTGACTTCTACGAAAAACGTGATATTCACGTTCACGTACCTGAAGGCGCTACGCCGAAAGATGGTCCAAGTGCCGGTATCGCCATGTGTACTGCCCTGGTCTCCTGTCTGACCGGTAACCCGGTGCGGGCGGATGTAGCGATGACCGGTGAGATCACCCTGCGTGGTCAGGTGCTGCCGATTGGCGGGCTGAAAGAGAAACTGCTGGCAGCGCACCGTGGTGGCATTAAAACCGTGCTGATCCCTGACGACAACAAGCGCGACCTGGAAGAGATTCCACAGAACGTGATTGCCGATCTGGAGATTCATCCGGTGAAACGCATTGAAGAGGTGCTGAATCTGGCACTGGAAAATGCGCCATACGGTATGCAGGTTGTAACAGCAAAATAGTGATTAACGGCAAAAACCGTTAAAAAGCGGAGCTGGCAAGGCAATTGGCGCTTGCCAGCTTTTTTTTGTGCCGTTAATTTAGGTGGCTGCCGACGCGACGTTCTCAGAGAAATTCCGTTGTTTCGGCTCCACAGGCTTGATATAACTTGCTGCGCGTTCGCACCCTGCCGGATGCAGGGTACGATGTGAAATAATAAAAGAGGGGATGAAGAGAGTGAATAAGTCACAATTGATCGACAAAATTGCTGCCGATGCTGATATTTCTAAAGCTGCAGCGGGACGTGTTTTAGATGCATTTATGGGCTCAGTTTCAGATGCGCTGAAAGACGGTGATGAAGTGGCTCTGGTAGGTTTCGGCACATTCTCTGTGCGTGACCGCGCTGCACGTACCGGCCGCAACCCGCAAACCGGTAAAGAGATCACCATCCCGGCCGGTAAAGTACCAGGCTTCCGTGCTGGTAAAGCATTGAAAGACGCTGTCAATTAATAACAACGAATAGATTCATTGACGCATTTTCTTCAGTGGATTAGAGGACGATTAACCCGTTCTCATGTAACATACGGGCACATCAATCAGATGTGCCTTTTTTGTTTTAACCGGTGAGAATCGGGCCGTAAGATGGACCTGGACCGGATTGAGACTGCCAGCTAAGCCAGCAGTTGCGTGAGTCGCCAGCCAATGGCGAATTGCGACCGAGCTTTACATTCACACTACAGCGGAGTGTTGCCATACCATGATGGACAATTTACGCGCGGCGTCGAACCATGTCGTGCTCAAGATTATTTTGGGGCTGATTATCCTCTCCTTTGTGCTGACGGGCGTTGGCAACTATCTGATTGGCGGCAATAACGACTATGCGGCCAAAGTTAACGGCCAGGAGATTAGCCGGGGACAGCTGGAGCAGGCGTTCAACAGCGAGCGCAGTCGTCAGCAGCAGATGCTGGGCGATCAGTTCTCTCAGCTGGCCAGCAACGATGGCTACATGCAGCAGATTCGCCAGCAGGCGCTGTCGCAGTTAATCGATCAGGCGCTGCTTGATAGCTACATCAAAGATCTCCACCTCAGCATCAGCGACGATCAGGTGAAGCAGGCTATCTTCAATCAGCAGGCTTTTCAGACCAACGGTAAATTCGACAATGCCAAATATCTGAGTCTGATCAGCAATATGGGCTTCAGCGCCGACCAGTATGCCGAAGCGCTGCGTAAGCAGCTCTCCAATCAACAGCTGATCAATGCCGTGGCTAACACCGACTTCACGCTGAAAGGCGAAGCCAGCAAACTGGTGGACCTGGTTTCACAGCAGCGTGAGATTCGTCAGGCGACGCTGGACGTCAATGCACTGGCGGCGAAGCAGGCCGTTACTGACGACGAAATCAGTCAGTATTATCAGCAGCATAAAACCAGCTTTATGGCACCAGAGCAGTTCCGTGTCAGCTACCTCCTGATGGATGCGGCCAGCATGCAGCAGGATGCCAGCGAGGCCGACATTCAGGCCTGGTACGACCAGCATAAAGCGGACTATTCGCAGCCACAGCGTACGCGCTACAGCGTCATTCAGACCAAAACTGAAGCCGATGCCAATGCGGTCCTGGCGCAGCTGAAAGCAGGTGCCAGCTTCGCTGACGTGGCAAAAGCCAAATCCATTGACCCGATCTCTGCGCGTAAGGGCGGCGATATGGGCTGGCTGGAACCCTCTACGACTCCGGATGAGCTGAAAAATGCCGGTCTGACTGAGAAAGGCCAGATGTCAGGCGTGATCAAATCTTCAGTGGGCTTCCTGGTGGTTCGTCTTGACGATATTCAGCCAGAGCAGGTTAAGCCACTGGATGAAGTGCGCAGCGCCATTGCAGCGAAAGTGAAGCAGGAGAAGGGCGTTGATGCCTTCTACAAAGTGCAACAGAAAGTCAGCGAAGCGGCCAGCAATGACAATGAGTCACTGGCGGGTGCAGAGCAGGCTTCTGGTCTGAAAGCGAAAGAGACTGGCTGGTTCAGTCAGGATACGCTGCCAGATGAGCTTAACTTTGATGCGGTGAAGCAGGCGATCTTTAATGGCGGACTGGTCGGGCAAAACGGCGCGCCGGGCAACAACTCCGATATCATTACTGTCGATGGCGACCGTGCCTTTGTGCTGCGTATCAGTGAGCATAAACCGGAAGCGGTAAAACCGCTTGAGCAGGTTAAGGCGCAGATCACTGACACGCTTAAGCATGATAAAGCGACGCAGCAGGCCAAAGCTCAGGCCGATAAGCTGCTGACCGATCTGAAAGCCGGTAAGCAGGATGCGCTGACTGCAGCGGGTCTGACGCTGAGCGCCAGCAAGACCGTTGATCGCAATGCGCAGGATCCGGTGGCACAGACTGCCTTTAACCTGCCTCAGCCTGCGGAAAATAAACCTTCCTGGGGTGTCAGCGAAGATATGCAGGGCAATGTGGTACTGGTGGCGGTTGATAAAGTTAAAACCGGCAGCATGCCGCAGGCGCAGATTGACGAAATGGTCAAAGGCGTCACGCAGAATAATGCGCAGCTGGCGTTTGAAGCGTTACTGCAAAACCTGCGTAAAGAGGCCAAAATTAAGTACGGCGCTGCCGCACAAATGCAGTAAGCCTCGCAGAAACTGCGCAACGACTGTAACAATCAAAGGCCGCATTCGCGGCCTTTTCCATTTCTGGAATCCCGCTTTTGAGCCTTGCGTGCAGTAGTGCCACTCTGTCGCTGCTGTTTACACACAAGGAGAAACACAGCATGGCTAAACCTAAACTCGTTGCCTTTTATCTTTCACTCGCGCTGGGCGGCGCACTCTGTCACAGCAGCGTCTCTGCGGCACCTGAACCTGTCAGCGCAGCCGTCACGCAGAGCTCAAATCCTGCATCGAAGCCGGAAGCCGCCGCGCAGCCACAGCAGGAGCAGGTCAGCATTAATGAAGCAACAGCCGAACAGCTCTCTGCCGTTATGAATGGGGTGGGGCTGAAAAAGGCGCAGGCAATTGTGAGCTATCGCGAACAGTACGGACCGTTTAGCGCAATTCAGCAACTCAGTGAAGTGCCGGGTATCGGCAATGCGTTGATAGAGCGAAATGCGGCCCGGCTGAAATTGTGAAGCAGTACACATCTGTGATGCTTAACCCACGATAGACAGGCGACTCTGCTAAAGTGAACAGGTCCAACCAGTTAATTCACAGCAGCAGGAGAGCATGATCATGCAGACCACCATAAAAGTGCGCGGCTATCATCTGGATGTCTATCAGCACGTCAATAATGCGCGCTATCTTGAGTTTCTGGAGGAGGCGCGCTGGGAGTGGCTGGAAGAGGTGGAAGCATTCCACTGGTTGCAGGAACAGAAACTGGCTTTTGTGGTGGTAAACATCAACATCAACTACCGTCGCCCGGCCGTGCTGGGCGACGTACTGACTATCGACAGTGAGATCACGCAGTTGAATGGCAAAAGCGGCATTATTGCGCAGCGGGTTTTGCTGGCAGGGCAGGAGACCGTGGTGGCGGATGCCGCACTCACTTTCGTCTGTATTGATTTGCGGACTCAGAAGGCGGTTGCGCTGGAAGGGGAGTTGCGCGAGCGACTGATGCGTCTGATGGCATGAGTCGATAAAAAGGCGGCAACCCGGATTCTCTGCCGCCACCTCAGACACTCTTAGTTAAGACCGCTTTTTGCTTTCATTGCCGCCATTACGCCAGCACGATCGTTGAGATAACCCTGCAGGCCATTGGCCCGTAAATGACAGGCTGCACACTCACCACATCCATCACCTTTCACGCCGTTATAGCAGGTCAGCGTCTGCTCGCGTACCAGCGCAAGCTGCTGCCAGTAATCCGCCAGCGCCCAGGTTTCCGCTTTATTGAGCCACATCAGCGGCGTCTCAAAACGAACATCGCGCGCCATGCCAAGCGACACCGCATGGTTCAGCGCTTTGACAAACTCATCGCGACAATCGGGATAGCCGGAGAAATCGGTCTCACAGACGCCAGTGATCACCGCTTCCGCTTCGACCTGATAAGCGTAAACCGAGGCCAGCGTCAGAAAGAGAATATTGCGTCCCGGCACAAACGTACTGGGTAATCCACTGGCCTCGGGATTATAAGCCGGCACCGGAATGTTATCCCGCGTCAGGCTGCTGACGGCGAGTTCGTTCAGCATGGTGACATCCAGCACTTTATGCGCGCGCGCGCCCAATTTAATCGCCAGGTCGCGGGCCACATCGATCTCTTCCCGATGGCGTTGTCCATAGTCGAAAGTGACGCAATGAACATCATGATATTGTTCTAAGGCCTGAATCAGGCAGGTAGTGGAGTCTTGTCCACCGCTGAAAACTACAACAGCGCGTTTCATGGTGTTTTCCTGATAATTAATTTTGCGCTTATGGTAATGCCTCAGTCCGCCGCTGAACAGCTGCATGGCAGATCAATGGGGGGCGGGATCCATGCGCGGCTGAAATCGAACCAGCCCAGCGTATTCAGTTCAATCCCTTCAACGCCCGGCGGCGCGTAGATTTGATAGCGATAATTGAACAGTGGCAGCAGGATGCCGCCCGTCATCAGCTGATGATAAAGCTGATGCAGCGTGCGGGCACGGGTTTCGTCGTCAGCAATTTGCTGGATAGCCAGCAGTTGCGCCTGAATCTCTTCGCCCTGCAGTGTGGGCCACAGCGGCTGCCATAGCGGGTCAGTCTGCAACCAGCTGGCCAGCGTAAAGACCGGCGCATCACCAATCAGTCTGTCGCCCATCACGATATCTGCCTCATCAAGCGGGTCGATGCCGTGCCAGTTTTTTACCGGATGAAAAACTACCTTCAGGGTGCAGCCGTGCTGTTTTAACAGTGCAACCAGCGCTTGTGACATCTGGTGCAGCTCAACCGGCAACTGATAATGCAGCGTCAGGGTTGCCGGTAAGGGAACCCTGACAGCATCAATCAGCGGCACACTCCAGCCAGGTAATAGCTCTTTACTGGGAGTGATGAGTCCCTCATCCAGAGGCAACCGGCTGACAATGCCGCTTTGCTGGATCAGCTGGAAAAGCGTGCGCGCCTGATCAGGGGTAAATCCGGCTCGTGGTCGGCAGACCAGATAACAGAAGCCGAGGCTGATACTGCTGCTGACCGGTTGCAGCGTCCTGAGCTCTGTGGCATCGCCTATCGCAATCTGCACCGGATGACGACAGCTGCTGCCGAGAGCGGGATCAAACAGCTGAGGGGTAATCCAGTACTCTACTGCCTGCAGCAGAGGGCGCTGCAGATGCCAGCGCGCGTGACTTTCAATCCTGACCAGCTCGGTGCTGAAGTGCCTGAGTTTCCACGGCCCGCTGCCCGTGGCGGGATCGATGGGATGGGGCAGCAGGCACAACAAGTGGGCGAGCCGATGGGGCAGCCAGAAATCAGGGCGTCGCAGTACGAAACGCACCGCAAGCGGATGGGGCGCATCCACGCTGACCACATCAGCCAGCAACACACTGACGCGCGTATCCCGCAACAGCTGGCGGAATTGCGCCACCAGTTGTGCGGCCTGCAGAGGCTCGTCGTTGTGCCACATCAGCTGAGGCCGTAACCAGAATAACCAGCCAGATGACGCCTCGTCATATTGCCAGTGATGCGCCAGATCGCCGACCGGCTCATCCTGCTCAAAGCGAGTCAGACCGGAATAGATCTGGCGAGCCAGGTGCTGCTCGGCCCGACCGGTAATCTGGCGCGGCTCTGTGCTCTCCATCGGACGATAGTAGGGGATGCGCAGAACCGGCGTATCGTTCTGCCACTGTCCACCCATTAATGGCCGCAGCATATTGATCAGCCTTTCCGGCGGCAGATCCAGCAGCTGCAAGGCCTCAGCGGCGTCTCCGGCGTCGAGCTGTTGTTGCAGCAACTGCTGCCGTAATTGTTCAGGTGAGCGCAGAAACACTATCTGTCCCTGTTTGCCACGGCCAGGCTCGCCGCGCCAGCTGAGCCAGCCTGCATGCTGCCACTGTGACAGCAACGTGCGCAGATGACGCTCGCTGCAGATACAGTGGCGGGCCATCTCCGCCACGCAGGTTTGCTGTGGGGCGCCCTGACTCTGCTGCCACAGACGCTGGAACTGATTAAGACGGTTAAGCTGGCGCATGTTAAACCCGGAACAGTTTTTTAAAAGTATTCACTATTAGTTCCGCAATTAACAGGCAATAGTGGAGTTCATCTTTCAGCAGGAGGTAAATCATGGTGCGTTTAGCCGCGTTCGATATGGATGGCACATTGTTGCTGCCGGATCATCAGCTGGGTCAGCAGACGCTGGATAGCCTGCAGGCGTTGCATCTGCGTGGCGTTAATCTGGCGCTGGCGACGGGCCGCCATCTGCTGGAGATGCAGATCTTACGGGAAAAAATGACACTGCCCGCGTGGCTGATTACCGGTAATGGTACCCGTGTACACGACAGGCAGGGCAATCTGATCTTTGCGCGTGATCTGCCCTCTGCGGTCGCCGAAGAGGTGATCCACCGCCGCTGGGATACGCCCGCCACCCTGCATGTTTTCAACGATCAGGGGTGGTTTACCGATCACCCACAGCCTGATCTGCTGGTGGCCCATCAGATCAGCGGATTTGGCTATCAGCTGTGCGATCTTAAAAGATTGCCCGCGCATCAGGTGACAAAAATCTGCTTTATCGATCAGCATCAGCGCCTCTGTCAGCTAAAAACAGAGCTGGATGCCGCACTGGGCGAGCAGGCTAACATCTGCTTCTCTGCCGTGGATTGTCTGGAGGTGTTACCCGCCAGCTGCAATAAAGGCAGCGCGCTGGCACTGTTATGTGACCATCTGTCGCTGACCATGGCGGAGTGTATGGCGTTTGGTGATGCGATGAACGATCGCGAGATGCTGGCGCAGGCCGGACAGGGTTTTATCATGGGCAATGCGATGGCGCAGCTGAAAGCCGCGCTACCGCATCTGCCGGTATTAGGGCATTGCGAGACACAGGCGGTGTCTCACTATTTAAATCACTGGCTGGCAACACCCGACCTCGCGTATTCCCCCGAATGCTGAGGATTGCCGTGAACCGGACAGGATGTCCGGTTTTTTATTCCAGCTCGCGCTGCCATGGCGTGATATCGCCAATATGTTTTGCCACCCACTCAGGCTGATAGTAGCTATCGGGATAACGTTCGCCGCTGTCGCACAGCAGTGTCACCAGCGCTCCCTGCTGATTCGCTGCCCGTAGGCGTTTTGCCACCTGCATCATGCCCCAGAAATTGGTGCCGGTAGAGGCGCCAGGCTTGCGTCCCAGAATCTTTTCCAGTTTCAGCATGGCGGCCAGCGTTGCACCATCCGGCACTTTGATCATTTCGTCGATCACGTCAGGCATAAACGACGGCTCCACTCGCGGACGGCCAATTCCTTCGATCATGCTGCCGCGCGCGCTGGTCAGGGTGGCATCACGCTTCTGCCAGTAATCAAAAAACACCGAATGCTGCGGATCAACCACCAGTAGTTTAGTTTCCAGTCCCTGATAACGGATATAGCGGCCCAGCGTGGCTGAGGTGCCGCCGGTGCCCGCACTCATGATTATCGTATGGGGAATCGGATAAGGTTCATGCTCCATCTGACGGAAAATGCTCTCTGCAATATTGTTATTGCCGCGCCAGTCGGTGGCACGTTCAGCATAGGTAAACTGATCCATAAAATGGCCATTGAGCTCCCGCGCCAGCCGTTCAGATTCAGCATAGAGCTGGCAGGGATCTTCAACAAAATGGCACTGTCCGCCATAAAAAGTGATCTGCTCGATTTTACGCTTCGCCGTGCTCGCCGGCATCACCGCAATAAAGGGCAGACCCAGCAGCCTTGCGAAGTACGCCTCAGAAACGGCAGTGCTGCCTGACGAGGCTTCGATAATCGGCGTATCCTGTTTAATCCAGCCGTTGGAGAGGCCGTAGAGGAACAGGGATCGTGCCAGCCGGTGTTTAAGACTGCCACTGGGATGGGTACTTTCATCTTTCATATAGAACCAGATACCGGGAAAGTCCGCCAGATCGAAACGGATCAAATGGGTCTCAGCCGATCGTTGAAAATCAGCGTTAATTTCGTTGATAGCGTGGCGAATCCAGCAGGTGTGCATCTCAGGTGTCCGGTAAAAAAGTGATGCGGCTATTTTATGGCACGTGCAGGAAAAAGAGATTGCACAATTACCGCTAAAATGGCGGTAATGGAGAAAATGATTCTCCCGGAGCCGCGAATGTTAGATAAAACTGACCTTAAATTGCTCTCACTGCTGCAGCATGACTGCACGCTGTCGCTGCAGGCGCTGGCGGATGCCGTCAACCTCACCACCACACCCTGCTGGAAGCGCCTGAAAAAGCTTGAAGATGATGGCATTATTCGCGCACGGGTGGCGTTGCTGGATGGAGATAAAATCGGACTGTCACTGACGGCGTTTATGTTTGTTAAAACGCAGCAGCACAGTCGCGACTGGTATCAGGCATTTGTCTCGGTGGTGAGCAGCATGCCGGAGGTAATGGCCTTTTACCGTATGGCAGGCGAGTATGATTACCTGCTGCGCATTCAGGTGGCCGACATGAAAAGCTATGATGCTTTCTACAAGCGATTAGTGAATGGGGTGCCTGGCCTGATTGATGTGACATCCAGCTTCGCCATGGAAGAGATTAAATACACCACGGCTTTACCTGTCGCCCCCTGAGGGCCTGAGATTGAGAGCAGCGTTGTGCGATTATTCAGTCAATTAAGTTGGTATTTTCTGCGGGAGTGGCGGCGCTATCTGGGCGCGGTCCTCCTGCTGATTGCTATTGCTATTCTGCAGCTGCTGCCACCGCATGTGGTCGGGGTGATTGTCGATGGCGTGACGCGTGACAACATGGGCACCAGCCGCATCATGATGTGGATTGGGATCATGCTGGCAACGGCGGTGGTGGTCTATCTGCTGCGCTATGTCTGGCGCGTGCTGCTGTTTGGTGCCTCCTACCAGCTGGCGGTTGAGCTGCGCGAAGATTTCTATCGCCAGCTGAGTCGTCAGCAACCGGCATTTTATCTGCGTCACCGCACCGGCGACCTGATTGCGCGCGCCACCAACGACGTGGATCGGGTGGTGTTTGCGGCCGGGGAAGGGGTTCTGACGCTGGTCGACTCGCTGGTCATGGGCTGCGTGGTGCTGCTGGTAATGAGCACGCAGATCAGCTGGCAGCTGACGCTGCTTGCGCTGGTGCCGATGCCCATTATGGCCATCGTGATCCATCGCTACGGTAATCAACTGCACCATCGCTTTAAGCTGGCACAGGCCGCCTTCTCCAGTCTTAACGATCAGACGCAGGAGAGCCTGACCAGCATCCGGATGATTAAATCCTTTGGCCTTGAACAGCATCAGTCGCAGCAATTTTCCGATATCGCCCGCGATACCGGTGAAAAAAACCTGCGCGTGGCGCGGGTCGATGCCCGTTTCGATCCCACTATCTATATCGCTATCGGCTTCTCAAACCTGCTGGCGATTGGTGGCGGCAGCTGGCTGGTCTGGCATGGAGAGATGACGCTGGGGCAGCTCACCAGCTTTGTGATGTATCTCGGCCTGATGATCTGGCCGATGCTGGCGCTGGCGTGGATGTTTAATATTGTTGAACGCGGCAGCGCCGCCTGGAGCCGTATCGGCGCGCTGCTGGCGGAAGCACCAGCGGTGGAAGATGGCGATAAGTCACTGCCATCTGAACCGGGCACGCTGCAGGTCGCGATTCGTGCCTTTAACTATCCGGCCAGCGTGGGTCCGGTCTTAAGCGATGTCAGCTTCCAGCTGAAACCCGGCGAGATGCTGGGGCTGTGCGGACCAACCGGCAGTGGCAAAAGTACGCTGCTTAGCCTGATTCAGCGCCACTTTGATATTCAGCAGGGCGACATCCGTTATCACCAGATCCCGCTGCCGCAATTGCGGCTGGACAGCTGGCGCAGCCGTCTGGCCGTGGTCAGCCAGACACCGTTCCTGTTCTCAGACAGCGTGGCGAACAATATTGCGCTGGGAAAACCGGGCGCAACCCAGCAGGAGATTGAGCATGCCGCCACGCTGGCCTGCGTTCATGACGATATCCTGCGTTTGCCGCAGGGCTATGAAACGGAAGTCGGGGAGCGCGGTGTGATGCTGTCGGGTGGGCAGAAGCAGCGTCTTTCGATTGCCCGGGCGCTGCTGCTGAATGCGGAAATCCTGATTCTGGACGACGCGCTTTCCGCGGTCGATGGCCGTACCGAACACGAAATCCTGCATAACCTGCGCATCTGGGGGCAGGGACGCACGCTGATTATCAGCGCGCACCGCTTATCGGCACTGACGGAAGCCAGTGAAATCCTGGTCCTGCAGCAGGGCAGAGTGGCGCAGCGGGGCGACCACGACGCCCTGACCGGCAGTGCTGGCTGGTATCGGGACATGTACCGTTACCAGCAACTGGAAGCGGCGCTGGATGATGATGAAAATGAGAAAGGAGTGCCGCATGGCTAAGTCTGCACGCTTGTGGCCTACCCTGAAGCGTCTGCTGAGCTACGGTAAGCCGTGGCGCAAATCCCTGTCGCTGGCGGTAGGGATGCTGTGGATCGCTGCCGCGGCGGAAGTGACCGGACCGGTGCTGGTCAGCTATTTTATCGACAACCTGGTGGCGAAACATCAGATGCCCTGGGGAGTGGTCGCAGGACTGGTGGTCAGTTTTATCCTGCTTCAGCTGCTGGCCGCCGGGCTGCACTACTGGCAGGCGCTGTTGTTTAACCGAGCCGCTATCGGCGTGGTACAGCGGTTACGCAGTGACGTGATGAATGCCGCACTCTGTCAGCCGCTGAGTGCCTTTGATACCCAGCCGGTCGGGCAGATTATTTCACGCGTGACTAACGACACCGAAGTCATCCGCGATCTCTACGTCACGGTGGTTTCAACCGTGTTGCGCAGTGCCGCACTGGTCGGCGCTATGATGGTGGCGATGTTCAGCCTTGACTGGCGCATGGCGCTGGTGGCGATGATGATCTTCCCGCTGGTACTGGTGGTGATGTTCATCTATCAGCGTTACAGCACGCCCATTGCCCGTCGGGTTCGCAGCTATCTGGCAGACATCAATAATGGCTTTAACGAAGTCATCAGCGGCATGAGCGTGATCCAGCAGTTTCGTCAGCAGGCGCGATTTGGTGAGCGAATGGGTGAAGCGAGCCGCTCTCACTATCTGGCGCGAATGGAAACGCTGCGTCTGGATGGTTTTCTGCTGCGTCCGCTGTTGAGTCTGTTTTCAGCGATGGTGTTGTGTGGGCTGCTGATCCTGTTTAGTTTCTCGATGCCTGGCGTGTTTGAAGTGGGGGTACTCTATGCCTTTATTACCTATCTGGGGCGTCTGAATGAGCCGCTGATTGAGCTGACCACTCAGCAATCGATGCTGCAGCAGGCGGTGGTTTCAGGTGAACGTATTTTCGAACTGATGGATGCCGCACAGCAGCAGTATGGTGCCGATCAGCAACCGCTGGCTTCAGGTCGTATCACCCTGAACAATCTGAGCTTTGCCTACCGTGAAAACCGCGATGTGCTCAGTGATATCAATCTTGAGGTTGCCCCACGCGAGTTTGTGGCGCTGGTGGGACATACCGGCAGCGGTAAAAGCACGCTGGCGAACCTGTTAATGGGTTACTATCCGGTGACGCGTGGCGAGATCCGCATTGATGATCGACCCATTAGTGACCTGAGCCATGCCGTGCTGCGGCACGGTATCGCGATGGTGCAGCAGGATCCGGTGGTGCTGGCCGATACGCTGCTGGCGAATGTGCGGCTGGGACGCGACATCAGCGAAGAGGCCGTCTGGACGGTGCTGGAACAGGTGCAGCTGGCTCCGCTGGCGCATGCGTTGCCGGAGGGAATACATACCCGGCTGGGCGAGCAGGGCAATAATCTGTCGGTCGGGCAGAAGCAGCTGCTGGCACTGGCCCGGGTGCTGGTTGATCTGCCGCAGATACTGATCCTCGACGAAGCGACGGCCAATATTGATTCCGGCACCGAGCAGGCCATTCAGCAGACGCTTGAGACGCTGCGTCAGCACAGCACGCTGGTGGTGATTGCTCACCGCCTCTCAACGATTATTGAAGCAGACAAGATTCTTGTGCTGCATCGTGGTCGTGTGGTTGAGCAGGGTACGCATCAGCAACTGCTGGCGATGCAGGGACGTTACTGGCAGATGTATCAGCTGCAGCAGGCAGGTGAAGATCTGGTATCGGGCGTCGCTGTAACAACTGAAGGCTGAGTTGCACCTTTTTTGCGCACCTTTATCAGATTAATCTGTATAAATGCACTCCTTTGACGCCTGAAGCACCAAAGGAGTGCAGCCCTCCGCTGCAATTTCCCCTGTACGGCCTCTCTGTTTCCCATCCTCTTTAAAGCATCCCTTGTCGCGTCTCGCCTGAACAACGGATTACCGTCATTTTCACACTCTGGCACAGGCTTTGCTTATATCCCTGCGTGTCCGTAAACGTTACCTATTTACTCGCTGGAGGGGATCCAATGAAGCTGGTTACCGTCGTAATTAAGCCATTCAAGCTGGAGGATGTACGTGAAGCTTTATCCTCTATCGGCATTCAGGGACTGACCGTCTCCGAAGTGAAAGGTTTTGGCCGTCAGAAGGGCCATGCAGAGCTTTATCGTGGCGCAGAGTACAGCGTGAACTTCCTGCCTAAGGTCAAAATTGATATCGCTATTGCCGACGATCAGTTAGACGAAGTGGTGGATGTCATCAGTAAAGCGGCTTACACCGGCAAAATTGGCGACGGTAAAATTTTCGTAGCTGAACTGCAGCGCGTCATCCGTATTCGTACCGGCGAGACCGACGAAGCCGCTCTGTAATAAAGACTCAGTACTGTGATGGGATGGAATAAAAATGAATAAAATTTTCGCTAAGTTGGGCCTCACCAGCCTGGCACTGTTACCCTCACTCGCAATGGCTGCGCCTGCCGTTGCGGACAAGGCTGATAACGCATTTATGATGATTTGCACCGCGCTGGTGCTGTTTATGTCAATTCCAGGTATCGCGCTGTTTTACGGTGGTTTGATTCGCGGTAAAAACGTGCTGTCGATGCTGACCCAGGTTGCCGTCACCTTCTCACTGGTCTGCGTATTATGGATGGTTTACGGCTATTCACTGGCGTTCAGTGAAGGCAACGCCTTCTTTGGCAGCTTTAACTGGGTGATGCTGAAAAACATTCAGCTGACCGCCGTCATGGGCAGCTTCTATCAATATATTCATGTCGCGTTCCAGGCCTCGTTTGCCTGTATCACGGTGGGCCTGATTGTCGGTGCTATCGCAGAACGCATCCGTTTCTCTGCCGTACTGATTTTTGTCGGCGTCTGGCTGACCCTGGCTTACCTGCCTATTGCGCACATGGTGTGGGCTGGCGGTTTCCTGGCACAGGATGGCGCGCTGGACTTTGCTGGCGGCACCGTGGTGCATATTAACGCCGCTGTCGCCGGTCTGGTGGGCGCTTATCTGGTGGGCAAACGTGCCGGCTTTGGTAAAGAGGCCTTCAAACCACACAACCTGCCCATGGTATTCACCGGCACCGCCATTCTGTATGTCGGCTGGTTCGGTTTCAACGCCGGTTCTGCTTCTGCAGCAAACGAAATCGCGGCGCTGGCCTTCCTCAACACCGTTGTCGCAACAGCGGGCGCCGTGTTGTCATGGACCTTTGGCGAGTGGGCGGTACGTGGTAAGCCTTCGCTGCTGGGTGCCTGTTCAGGCTTTATTGCCGGATTAGTAGCGATTACGCCTGCCTGTGGTTACGTCGGCGTCGGCGGTGCATTAATCATCGGTCTGGTTGGCGGACTGGCGGGACTGTGGGGCGTGACCACCCTGAAAAAATGGCTGCGCGTGGATGATCCCTGCGATGTGTTCGGCGTGCATGGCGTGTGCGGCATTGTCGGCTGTATCCTGACTGGCGTGTTTGCCTCCTCTTCACTGGGCGGCGTAGGCTATGCAGAGGGTGTCACCATGGGCCATCAGGTTTGGGTACAGCTCTTCAGCGTGGGCCTGACTATCGTCTGGTCGGGCGTTGTCGCCTTCATCGGCTTCAAGCTGGCTGATTTGATTGTCGGTCTGCGCGTTCCGGAAGAGCATGAGCGTGAAGGTCTGGATGTAAACAGCCACGGCGAGAATGCTTACAACCAGTAATGGATAGGCAGTGAAAAGATCAATCGGGGGCGAGTAATCGCCCCTTTTTTTATTCGCTGCGCTGACGCATCACCCCTTCCTGAACCGTTGAGGCCACCAGCACACCCTGCTGATTGTAGAACTCGCCCCAGACAAAACCCCGTGCGCCTGACGCCGAAGTACTGACTACGCTATAGAGCAGCCATTCACTGAAGTCGAACGGGCGGTGGAACCACATTGAGTGGTCGATAGTGGCGACCTGCATGTCCGGCTCTAAAAAGCCTTTGCCGTGCGGCTGGAGCGCGACCGGCAGGAAATTGAGATCGGAAGCATAGCCGAGCAGATACTGATGGATACGTAAGTCGTCGGGCAGTGGGCCGGTGGCACGGATCCAGACCTGGCGCTCCGGCTTATCCACATGTCCCCGGAGAGGATTGTGAATCTGTACCGGGCGGATCTCCAGCGGACGCTCAGCAATGAATTTTTCACGTAGCTTTTCTGGCAGCAGATGCGCCATTTTCTGCGCCATCGCCTGTTCAGTTAACAGATTCTCTGGCCCCGCCACCTGTGGCATCGGATTCTGATGTTCAAAGCCGCTTTCCGGTGACTGGAACGAGGCGGTCATATAAAAAATCGGCTGCCCATTCTGAATGGCACTGACTCTACGTGCGCTGAAACTTTTGCCATCACGCAACGTTTCAACATCGTAAATAATCGCTTTCTGACTATCGCCGGGCCGCAAAAAATAGCTGTGAAAAGAGTGAATAATGCGATCTTCCGCCACGGTTTGCTTTGCGGCATACAGCGCCTGACCCACCACCTGACCGCCAAACACCTGACGAAGGCCAATATCTTCGCTCTGGCCGCGATATAAACCCTCTTCCAGTTTTTCCAGATTTAATAAATTCAGCAGATTTTGCAGTGCCTGACTCATGGCGCGTTCCTCAATATAGTGACCTGCTCAGTGTGAAAGATCGGACCAGTTGACGTCAATCAGACTTTCTCCATTGTCGGTGCCAGGCAAAATTTCATTTTTGTGCCAACATTAAGGACATACGGCGAGTGAAGCGCTGTAAGCAGGATTCGCTGCCGACAATCATTTTGATCAAATGGAGACGACATCAATGAAACTCAGGCATGTGTTCAGTGGAGTAGTTATGGCGGTTGCTGTTGTAGGATGCGCCGACAAGAGTAAACCCGTGCCAACGCCAACTCTGGGTTCTGCAGTTGCAGGACAGACGGCGGCGATTGCGCAGCCCAACGTAAGTGGTTCAGTCTTTATCCGCCAGCGCATTGCGCTGCCGCCGGATGCGGTATTAACCGTGACGCTCTCTGATGCGTCCGTCGCCGATGCACCATCAAAAGTGCTGTCGCAGCGCGTGGTGCGAACCGAAGGCAAACAGGCACCGTTCCAGTTCGTGCTGCCGTTTAACCCAGCCGACATCAAGCCTGATGCACGCATTCTGTTAAGCGCAGCCATCTCAATCGACGGTAAGCTGGCCTTTATCACTGAAGGCGTGAAGCCAGTGATTAACCAGGGTGGCACCAAAGCAGAGCTGCTGCTGGTACCGGTACCGTCTATGGCGATGCCAACCCAGCCGGGCGCAGCGACCACCGTTCCTTCGACCTCACCGACTCAGGTGACGCCGTCTGCTGCGGTTCCTGCTCCAACCCGTCTGTAAACTCATTTCGGGGCGACATTGTCGCCCTTTTTACCCTGTCTAAAATCGCCAGCGATAAATTTCGAGATCGAGCTGTCCGTCGTCACTCACCTCTATACCTTCCGCCTCCAGTGCATCCCGCTGCCGCAACAGACGGTCACCCTGAAGAGAAATTGTGCCGTGTCGGTTTACGACGCGATGCCAGGGAAGGGTAGTGCCCTCGGGTAAGCGGCTCAGCACGCCACCAACCTGACGCGCCGCGCGCGGAGAACCGGCCAGTAGCGCCACGTCGCCATAGGTGGTGACGCGGCCAGCCGGAATAGCGGCAACAATTTGCCAGATGCGTTGCTGGAAAGTGTCTGGCTGATTCATGTACTTATTTCATCAGGAAAAAGGGTTTTAACTTTAGCACGGGGAAAATGCGGAGAAAGCGTAAAAGCGGTGGTTGTTCAAGAAAACAACGGTTGTCCCGACTACGCTTGCAATTGCCACCTCCTTCCCAGATAATGCCCCCGCTCTCGTAAAGAGGGCTTGTCAATGGGGGCCCTGTTGGTTCTCCCGCAATGCTAGCTTGTGAACTCGGTCAGATCCGGAAGGAAGCAGCCGTAGCAGGTGACGCGTGTGCCGGGATGTAGCTGGCAGGGCCCCCACCACTTTCTCCCTTCGATATTCTCCCCCTAAGCTGCAGACAGGCAAAACCCGCCTGGGCCGATCCTTTGCCGGCAGGCAGGATTATCCGGTACTTTATTGGGGTAAAACTGAGCCGTAAGCGATCAGATTAACGGACAAATTTCCATACTGAACCCGGGACTTTATCGTAGAGCTTGTTCATCGTCAGTTCCGCCAGGCGATGGTCAGCTGCTGAGTAAAATACCGCTAATTCATCTTCCGGTAATTCATACTTATTTTTTTCAATCACCCTTTCCAGGGTATCAAGAGAGCGGCAGCGCCGCAGTCGCATCAAATAATCGGTTTTAGTCAGGGTTTTGTTCATAAATAAACCGTTCTCATGTCTTTACTATAATGAATGGCTCGGTTGCTGGAGAAAAGCGCACTCTTCAGTGAACAGATTAAATAAGCGTTTTGCTGAACGTTGCCACCGCTGAAGATCCGGACTATTGACACCATAATTGCTGAATAGCATAAAAGTATCATCAAGATATTCATCGATTTGCGAAATCAGCGCTTCATCTTCAACGTGCTTAATTTTGTAATTCATGGTGAAAGAGGCGATATGCTCAATCAAATCGTTAAGCTGTAGATTGCTTTCAGAAGTGGGATCATTAACCCAGCCATGATGGCTGTCGGTTAATGTTGCCATGCTGTCGTCAAACAGACTCTCACAAAGGTATTTAAGCTGGGCAATATCATGCCGTTTCGGTGAGTATTCGTCCATCTTTTTCCCCTCCATAGCTAGCACAGTTGCCGCAGGGCGGCGAGAGAAGATCACGCGGCCAGGAAGCGATTATTCGGGCAGTTATTAAACGGGATACCTTAAAGATAGTGTAAAACCATTAGTTCTGCTCACCTCCATTACTAAATATTACAATTCATCGCCAGGGGAGGGTTGCTCATTGTCGATCACATCAAACTCAAGTGCACCGGGCTTAATGTGAAAGTTTACCTGTTCTGACTGCGTCACGGTTTCATTTAGATCCAGGCAGGGACTAAATAAATTCCAGTCAAAATCGTAAAGTAATTTAAAACTATTCAGATCCTGGTATTCAACCGAAATGATTTTTAAACTGCCTGGAACTAACCGGGCATTTTGTGAGTACCAGCGTAAATCCCCTACCAGCAAATCGGTTATTTTGAGAATATTCCGCTGAACAATCTCTGCTATTTTTGCGCAGTCCGATTCACCCGCGGCAATATCACATTCAATGCGTGACAGCATATCTGTTCCACTTATAACCGTTAATAAACCTATCATTGGTTTTCTGCAACTGGTTTGCAAGTCAGTTGAGCACAAAACTCTCAGTTTCTGAGATTTGCCAGACGCAGCCGCAGGCCTTACCGCCAGCGCGGGTCTGCCAGTGCGTGCAGCTGATATTTATCTTTTGATACACAATCTCACATTCAACAGAGAGCAACATCAGGTATCTTTACTGTTATGTTATAACATTATGGTGAAGTAATGCGTCAGAGTGGACTACTTATGTCACTGGGCGGGCGGCTGGGAGTAGCACTGCTATTTATCACGCTGCTTGCCGTGGCAATAAAATGGGGGATCAGCGCATGATCCTGTTTAACGCGCTTCGCGCGGGCTACCAGGGACAGGTTGTGACCCCGGCTATTACCGGCCAGCTCGCAGCCGGCTCGATGACCGCGCTGGTCGGCGCGAACGGTAGCGGCAAATCAACCCTGTTAAAAACCATTGCTGGCTTACTGCCACCGATAGCCGGGCGCTGTGAGCTGCAGGTTGCACGCCGGGATATCGGCTGGTTGCCGCAGCGCACCGAACTTGAGAACCGCTTTCCCCTGACGGTATTTGAACTGGTCTCTATTGGCTGCTGGCCACGCTGCGGCTGGTTCGGCGGCATTAACCGGATACTGCGTCGGGAGATCTGGCAGTCGCTGGAAGCGGTTCAGATGAGTGATTATGCGGATGCGCAGCCCGCGACGTTATCCGGCGGACAACTGCAGCGGGTATTGTTTGCGCGGCTGATGCTGCAGCGCAGCCAGCTCTGGCTTCTGGATGAGCCTTTTAACGGCATTGACAGCCAGACGGTGACGCTACTGATGTCGATCCTTGAGCAGCAACAGCAGGCCGGAACAACCCTGCTGGTGGTGCTGCACGATCGTCCACTGGTGGCGCGCTACTTCAGTAACGTGATGTCGATGGATGAACGTGAGGTTAACTGCACCTGCCTGCCTGCTTCCTCTCTGGGGAGTCGTGCGCCGTGACCCTGATTCAACCCTTTATTGAGTTTGGTTTTATGCGACGCGCGCTGGTGGCCTGTCTGGCGCTGGCCGTCAGCGCCACGCCGCTCGGGGTATTCCTCTCCCTGCGACGTATGAGCCTGATTGGCGATGCCTTATCACACGCGGTGCTGCCCGGTGCCGCCATTGGCTATCTGATCTCCGGATTGTCACTGGTCGCGATGGGTGTTGGCGGCCTGATCGCTGGTTTAGCCGTGGCGCTGCTCTCTGGCGCGGTCAGTCGCTACACGCCGCTGAAAGAGGATGCCAGTTTTGCCGGGTTCTATCTGGGTTCACTGGCGCTGGGCGTCACGCTGGTTTCATTACGCGGCTCAAGTGTGGATCTGCTGCACGTTCTGTTTGGCTCGCTGCTGGCGGTAGACAACGCAGCGCTGTTGCTGGTGGGCGGCATCGCTGCCTTTACGCTGATTCTGCTGGCGGTGATCTATCGTCCGCTGGTCATCGATGCATTTGACGGCGACTTCCTGCGTGCGCAGGGAAAATGGAACGCGCCGCTGGTGCATGGTCTGTTTTTAATGCTGGTGGTGCTGAATCTGGTGGCGGGTTTTCAGGTGCTGGGCACCCTGATGTCGGTGGGTTTAATGATGTTGCCCGCCGCCAGCGCCCGCTTCTGGAGTCGCCATCTCGCCGCGATGCTGGTTATCGCCATTTTCATGGCAATGATTTCGTCGCTGGCCGGGCTGATGCTCTCCTGGCACTTCTCATTGCCGGCGGGTCCCGCTGTGGTGCTGAGCGCCGCCATGCTGTTTTTTTTCTCCATTCTTACAGGGCCGTGCGGCGGAATTTTACGCCGCCATTAATCTTAAGGGGTATCTATGAAAAAATTACCGGTTAGCCTGGCCTTCGCTGCGCTGTTTGCCACGCCTCTGGCGATGGCCAAAACGGTGGATGTCGTGGCGAGCTTTACCGTGCTGGCTGACATCGTTAAGCAGGTCGGCGGCGATCATGTAAAGGTTAAAAGCCTGGTGGGGCCGAATGGCGATCCTCATACTTTTGAACCGACACCGCAGGACAGTCAGGCGCTGGCGAAGGCCGATCTGGTGTTTGTCAGCGGACTGGGACTGGAAGGGTGGATGGATCGGCTGGTCAGCGCCTCAGGGTATCGCGGTCAGCCCGTTGTCGCCTCAACCGGTGTCACCACTCGCAGCATGGAGGAGGAGGGTAAAACCGTTACCGATCCTCATGCCTGGAACAGCATGCAGAACGGCGTTATCTACGCGACCAACGTGATGAATGCGCTGGTCAAAGCCGATCCTGAAGATGCTCCGGCCATTCGTCAGCGTGGACAGAATTACATTCAGCAACTGCAGGCGCTGGATCGCTGGGCAAAAACCGCCTTTGACGCTGTGCCAGCCGATAAGCGTAAAGTGTTGACCAGTCATGATGCGTTTGGTTACTTTGGACAGCGATATGGCGTGACTTTCCTGGCGCCGGTAGGGTTCTCTACTGAGGCGGAAGCGAGTGCCAGCAACGTGGGTAATTTAATCACTCAGCTGAAGCAGCAGCACATCAACCGCTATTTCATTGAGAACCAGACCGACCCGCGTCTGGTAAAACAGATTGCCAGCGCCACCGGGGCAGAGCCGGGTGGTGAGCTCTATCCGGAAGCGTTATCCACGGCCTCTGGCCCCGCAGCCACCTATCAGGCGGCTTTTAAACACAACGTGAATGCGATGCTGAAGAGCATGCACTAAGCATAAAAAAGGCCGGGCAAGCCCGGCCAGTCATCACGACACAAACTAGCGTTTTTTCTTTCTTCCCTGTACTGCTTTAAACCGCGGCTTCGATTTACAGATCACGTAAATACGGCCTTTGCGGCGGACCACTTTACAATCCCGATGGCGATTTTTTGCTGAACGCAGCGAGCTTAATACCTGCATGATCCTCTCCTCTATTTCTTTCCAAGAAAGCGCCCGAAACGCTGGTTAAAGCGCGCGGTGCTGCCCTCTTTGGCAAAATCTTTCTGTTTGCCGGTGTAAAACACATGTGAGGCAGACGACACATCCAGGGTGACGTAGGGCAGCGTTTCGCCTTCGAACTCCACGGTGCGATCGGTTTTGATGGTTGATCCGATTTTGAACCAGACATCAGCCGATGTGTCATGGAAGACCACGTGACGATAGTGAGGATGAATATTCGCTTTCATAATGCACACCTATGTAATGTTATAATATAACAATATTATGCGATGCACAGGCCAGGATTGCAACTGTCCGTGAGACAGGAAAAGCAAGGGGACAGGAAAGGAGAAGGGCAGAATCGCAGGCATAAAAAAAGGCCGCTTGCGCGGCCTCAGATGATTTACAGCTTAGTGAGTCTGGTTATGCTCAACCGGATGACTGTTCGCTGATTCTTCTTTTTTCTTGCCAAAGCGGCGGCGTACCACCACAAAGAACACAGGAACGAAGAAGATCGCCAGTATGGTCGCGGTGACCATACCACCGATAACACCGGTACCTACGGCGTTTTGCGAACCGGAACCGGCACCGGTACTGATCGCCAGCGGCAGTACCCCGAGAATAAACGCCAGTGACGTCATCAGGATAGGACGCAGACGCATACGGCACGCTTCCAGCGCAGCTTCAATCAGCCCTTTACCCTCTTTATCCATCAAATCTTTAGCAAATTCGACGATAAGGATGGCGTTCTTGGTGGAGAGGCCGATGGTTGTCAGTAACCCCACTACGAAGTAGACGTCATTACTCAGGCCACGCAGGGTGGTAAAGATCAGTGCACCAATGACCCCGAGCGGGACAACCAGCATAACCGAGAATGGAATCGACCAGCTCTCGTACAGTGCGGCGAGACACAGGAAGACCACAATCAGCGAGATAGCATAGAGCGCAGGGGCCTGGTTGCCTGACAAGCGTTCCTGATAGGACATACCGGTCCAGTCATAGCCGATACCGGCAGGCAGTTTCGCCGCCAGCTCTTCCATCAGGTCCATTGCCGCACCCGAGCTTTTGCCTGGCGCAGCCTGTCCCAGGATTTCCATCGCAGGCAGACCGTTGTAACGCTCAAGGCGCGGTGAACCATATTGCCATTTCGCTGACGAGAAGGCAGAGAAGGGCACCATGGTTCCGCTGCTGTTGCGCACGTACCATTTACCAATGTCGTCCGGCAGCATGCGGGCGTCCGCTTTACCCATGACGTAAACTTTCTTCACGCGACCGCGGTCAATGAAGTCATTGACGTAGGAACCGCCCCAGGAAGCCGCCAGCGTGGTGTTGATATCACTCAGTGATACGCCCAGCGCCTGTGCTTTCTCCTGATCGATCGTCAGCTTGTACTGCGGCGTATCTTCCATCCCGTTAGGACGGACGCCAACCAGCGTATCAGGATGCTGCGCAATCATGCCGAACAGCTGATTACGCGCTTCCGTCAGCTTATCGTGGCCAAGGTTATTCTGGTCGATCAGCTCAAAGTCGAAGCCGGTCGCGTTACCCAGTTCAATAATGGCTGGCAGGTTGAAAGGAATGACCATTGCATCTTTGATCGCGCCCAGCGCCTGCATGGCACGGCCAGCAATCGCCGGTACTTTCATGTCGCTGCCGGTACGCTCATCCCACGGTTTGAGACTGACGAAGGCGATACCGGTGTTCTGTCCACGACCGGCAAAGCCGAAGCCGTTAACGGTAAACACCGATTTAACCGTGTCTTTCTCCTGGGTCAGGAAGTAATCCGTCACCTGATCCAGCACTTTCTGCGTACGCTCCTGGGTTGCACCAGCAGGCAGCTGCGCCTGAGCCAGCAGCAGACCCTGATCCTCTTCCGGTAAGAATGAAGAGGGCAGTCGCACAAACAGAAACGCCATACCGACCACGATCACCAGATAGATCACCATATAGCGACCCGTACTGCGAACCATGTGGCCCACACCATCCACATAGTGGTTGGTGCTTTTGTCGAACATGCGGTTGAACCAGCCGAAGAAACCGGTGGTTTTACCGTGCTCGCCTTTTTTAATCGGTTTCAGCATGGTGGCACAGAGTGCCGGCGTCAGAATAAAGGCGACCAGCACCGATAGCGCCATTGCCGAAACGATAGTGATGGAGAACTGACGGTAGATAACACCGGTCGAACCACCAAAGAACGCCATCGGAATAAATACGGCAGCCAGCACCAGCGCGATACCGACCAGTGCGCCCTGGATCTGCTCCATAGAACGCTTAGTCGCTTCTTTTGGCGGTAATCCCTCTTCCGCCATTACGCGCTCAACGTTCTCGACCACCACGATGGCGTCATCGACCAGCAAGCCGATGGCCAGCACCATCCCGAACATCGTCAGGGTGTTTATCGAATAGCCAAAAGCGCTGATAACGGCAAACGTACCCAGCAATACCACGGGGACCGCAATGGTAGGAATGAGCGTGGCGCGGAAGTTCTGCAGAAACAGATACATGACCAGGAACACCAGCACGATCGCTTCGATCAGCGTTTTCACCACTTCGAAAATCGAGATCTTAACGAAAGGCGTAGTGTCATACGGATAGACCACTTTCAAACCGGCCGGGAACGTCGGCTGCAATTTGGCCAGTTCTTCTTTCACCGCATTGGCGGTATCCAGCGCATTCGCACCGGTGGCCAGCTTGATACCGATACCGGAAGCAGGCTTGCCGTTATAACGGGCAACGATCTCGTAGTTTTCTGCACCAAGTTCAATCCTTGCCACATCACGCAGACGAACCTGAGAACCATCTTCATTCACTTTCAGCAGGATTTTGCCGAATTCATCGGTAGAGGTGAGACGGGTTTGCGCAATGATCGAGGCGTTAAGCTGCTGTCCCGGAACCGGAGGCGTACCGCCCAACTGACCGGCAGCAACCTGGGTGTTCTGCGTATTCAGGGCGCTGATAACATCAACCGGCGTCAGGTTGTAGTTGTTCAGCTTGTGCGGATCCATCCAGATACGCATCGCGTACTGCGCACCAAATACCTGGGTATCACCCACGCCTTTGGTACGGCTGATCGGGTCTTTGATGGACGATGAAATAAAGTCAGAAATATCATTCTGCGTCATATTGTCATCGTCGCTGATGAAGCCCGCTACCATCAGGAAGCTACTGGAAGATTTCTTAACCTGAATCCCCTGTTGCTGTACTTCCTGCGGTAACAGCGGCGTCGCCAGCTGCAGTTTGTTCTGCACCTGAACCTGCGCGATATCGGCATCTGTTCCTGACTCAAAGGAGATCGTCAGGGTCAGCGTACCGGATGAGTCGCTGCTTGAGGACATATACATCAGTCCATCAATGCCGTTCATATTTTGTTCGATGACCTGGGTCACCGAGTCCTGCAGCGTTTTAGCATCTGCACCAGGGTAGGTGGCCTGAATCTCAATCGCCGGCGGTGCAACATTGGGATATTGCTCAATCGGAAGTTTGAGAATCGATAGCGCACCGACCAGCATAATGATGATGGCGAGCACCCATGCAAAGATGGGCCGATCGATAAAGAACTTAGCCATGAATCAACGGCTCCTGTTATGACGATGACTTGTCAGACTGCGGCTTTGAATCGGGTGCCGCTTTCGCATCGTCTGAGACTTCTTGTGGGGTAACCTGTGCGCCCGGCTTGGCTCGCTGCAGACCCGTGCTGATCACACGTTCACCCGCTTTAACACCGTCGGTGACTAACCACTTGTCGCCAATCGCCTGAGAGGTGGTGACCTGACGAGCTTCCACTTTGTTATCTGCACCTACCACCATGACCGTTGCCTGACCCGTTGGGGTGCGGGCTACCGCCTGTTGCGGAACCAGCAACGCATTAGGATTGGTACCTTCATCCAGACGAGCGCGAACAAACATGCCCGGTAACAGCGCATGGTTCGGGTTCGGGACAATGGCGCGCAGGGTGATAGAACCCGTGGTTTCATCAACGGTAACGTCAGAGAACTCCAGCGTACCTGTCTGTGGATAGCTGTTGCCGTTCTGCATCAGCAGGGTCACGTTGGCTTTGCCATCATTCTGCTTCAGCTGACCCGACTCCAGTTCTGAACGTAAGCGCATGAAATCTTCGCTCGACTGGGTAACGTCGACATACATCGGGTCAAGTTGCTGCACAGTGGCCAGGGCGGTGGTTTGTGCGTTTTGTACCAGCGCACCTTCCGTTACTGACGATTTGCCGATGCGGCCACTGATAGGCGAGGTGACTTTGGTATAAGCCAGGTTAATGCGGGCCGTTTCTACATTGGCTTTTGCTACCTGAACCGCAGCATCGTTTTGCGCGGCCGTGGCAACGGCGGTGTCATAATCCTGCTGACTGATATATTTGGTGCCGAGTAAAGGCTTATAACGTTTGACGGTCAGCTGAGCGATGCGTGCATTGGCCTGCGCCTGAGTTAAATCACCTTTGGCGCTGTCATAGGCGGCCTGATAGGTAGCAGGATCGATCTGATAAAGAGACTGACCCGCTTTGACATCGCTGCCTTCAACAAAGTTACGCTTCAGAATGATACCGGAAACCTGCGGACGGACTTCGGCGACACGATATGCCGAGGTGCGGCCAGGTAATTCAGTCGAGATTTTCAGGGGTTCAGTTTTCAGTGTTACAACCCCCACTGCTGGCGGTTGCTGGGCGGCTTGTTCGGATTTATTGTTGTCACATCCTGTTAACAAAAAGCTGCCTGATAGCATCAGGACGGCCGCCAGAGGCGATAATCCTCTGATTTTATTCATAAATAAACCTCTAGTGTCCGATATCAATTGGTCAATGGATCACAAACTGAAAAACCCATTGCTGTGTCAAGTCGCAGGTCATGCTATGGTACATACATTCGCAAATGTATGTAAACTTACCTGTTTGTAAAAAAAGCCCCTTATGGCACGAAAAACCAAAGCGCAAGCACTTGAAACGCGACATCAAATTCTTGATGCCGCCATTGTTCTGTTTTCGCAGCAGGGCGTTTCAGCCACTTCTCTGGCGGATATTGCAACCGCTGCCAGCGTCACGCGAGGGGCCATCTACTGGCACTTCAAAAATAAAGCCGATGTATTACATGAAATATGGCTTCGTTGTGATGCTGGTCTGGACGATGTGGAACTTGAGTATCAGACAAAATACCCTGGCGATCCACTCTCTGTGTTGCGAGCGATGCTGGTCTATATCTTTGACGCGACAGCAAAGGATCCGCAGCGCCGCGCCTTGATGGAGATCATTTTCCACAAATGTGAATTTGTGGGCGAAATGTCGGCGCTGAAGAATATGCAGCAGAGCTTACTGCTGGAATGCTACGACAAAATTGAAGATGTGCTGCGCCAGTGTATCGAAGCCGGACAACTTCCGGGCAGTCTCAGCACGCGTCAGGCCGCTCTTATCCTGCGCGGTTACGTCAACGGTATGATGGAAAGCTGGCTGTTTGCGCCGGACAGTTTTGATTTAGCCGGAGACGCGCCGACGCTGGTCAATGCTTTTATCGATATGCTGCGCCTCAGTCCGACGCTGACTGCCCACCACTAAGCCGATGGGCGATCACGCTTGTTTTCGAAATCGCGCTGCACCATGGCCAGCGCTGAGAGCACGGTTTCTACCGGCAGTTGATGCTCTTCCAGTAGCTGAATCAGATCAACTGCCAGTTTGACGTCGTCAGGGGCATTTTCCAGTGACATCTCTTCTCCTAAATACGTAGTCGGGCCGCGACCAGCAGCATCACTAATGCACCGAGAATCGCCATGCCCAGTGCGCCAATATGCAGCGTTGCCAGGGTGCCCAGTTCAAAATAGGTGGCGATATAGCCGCCAATCAGTGCACCGATCATCGACAGCGTCAGGGTAGCAACCAGGCCGCCCGGTGGTCCCGGCCTCAGCAGACGCTTCAGCAACCCCAGCAGTAAACCGCTTAACAGCCACACAAGTAAAGCCATGGTTCTTCTCCGCGCCGAATCACACCCAGTATAGGAGCGCTTTTGTCACGCTGCGCTTTATTCGCTGCCGCGCAACGAAGAGGCCCATTCGACAGAGCGAATCGCCTGCCGACAGCGTGCCAGTCGCTGCTCTAACGTTTCCAGATCCTGTTTCAGCTGATGCTGTACCGCCAGCGTTTCGGCCAGCGCCAAGCGCTGCTCACGCTGATCGATCATTGCCAGTAAACGCCGTTCAAATTCACGGTACTCCTGATATTTTGCGGCGCGTGGGTTCCTGATGGGCTGTTCGCGTCGGGTACGCAGCTGTTGCGTACTCGCCTCACGTTGCAGGGCGGCAATCTGATCGACCAGGCGTTCAGCCAGCCACGCACTGCGGGCCAGATCGTGGCTGCTGTCGCACAGCCGGGCAAAATTCTGTTCCACTTCCAGCAGGTAATCAGCCAGCCGCGTGCCTTTGGTGCGAAACAGCTGAGTATCAAAACGTGGCAGACGGCAAACCCCATCTGAATGGCAGGCAAGCTCCTGCCGCAAGGCGATAAGGAGCTGTTGCAGGCGCTGTTGTATGGCGATCGCACTCATCGCGTGACGCTCAATTGTGCTAACGTACGCTGATGAGGAAAGAGTTGGGCGGCATTCATGCAACGCATTCTGTTATTAACCCTCGGCTGGCTGGCGATTGTGCTGGGGACGCTGGGCATTGTATTACCTTTATTACCTACCACGCCATTCATGCTGCTGGCGGCCTGGTGTTTTGCCCGTTCATCGCCGCGTTTTCATCACTGGCTGCTGTGGAAATCGCCATTTGGCCGCTATCTGCGTCACTGGCAGCAGCATCGCGCGATGCCGCCAGGGGCTAAAGTACGCGCTATCTGCCTGATAGTCGCAACCTTTAGTCTCTCACTCTTCCTGGTGCATCAGCTCTGGGTACGCATCATGCTGCTGATCATGCTGGCGGCGCTGCTGCTGTTTATGTGGCGTATTCCGGTGGTGGCAGAAGCAGCGGACGCACCGCCGCCGCCGCGATAAAGTTGCATTTAGCCGGTCATTTGCTTAGATTTGGGCGTCTTCGTGCGTGGCTTCCCTTTGTGAATTGACTTCCGCTGAGCCTGTTATCAGGTATTAGCGCTTTTGAAGCTGCGCGAAACAGAATTTTTTACCAGGCGTATCATTATGACCGACACTGCGCAGCAGCTTGAATTCATTAAAAACAGCATTAAAAGCATTCCCGATTATCCTAAGCCAGGCATCCTGTTCCGCGATGTCACCAGCCTGCTGGAAGATCCCAAAGCCTATGCCGCGTCGATTGCGCTGCTGGTTGAGCGTTACCGTAATAAAGGCATCACTAAGGTGGTGGGGACGGAAGCGCGCGGTTTCCTGTTTGGTGCACCGGTGGCGTTAGGCCTCGGCGTCGGTTTTGTTCCGGTGCGTAAGCCCGGCAAACTGCCCCGTGAAGTCTACAGCGAATCCTATGAGCTGGAGTACGGCACCGATAAGCTGGAATTGCACAAAGATGCCATCCAGCCAGGCGATCTGGTGCTGGTGGTTGACGACCTGCTGGCGACCGGCGGGACGATTGAAGCGACCGTTAAACTGATTCGTCGTGCAGGCGGTGAAGTTAAAGACGCGGCTTTCATTATTAATCTGTTCGATCTGACCGGAGAAACGCGTCTTAATGCCATGGGCGTTGAGAGCTACAGCCTGGTTAAATTCCCCGGCCACTAAGCCACTCTTTCGGCCTTGCCATCCGGCGAGGCCGTCACGCCTTCGGCGTCAAGATAACGAGTGCCAGCCAAAAGCGTAGCTGATAGACTACTGCAATCTTATACAGGGGTTGCAGAGCGTCTGCGCTCATCTTTCCATCCAACTTCGTCGAACTCCACATGAGCTATCAGGTACTTGCGCGAAAATGGCGTCCCCAGGCTTTTGCTGATGTTGTCGGTCAGGAACATGTTCTGACGGCGCTGGCGAATGGATTGTCTCTGGGACGCATCCATCATGCTTATCTCTTCTCCGGCACCCGCGGAGTAGGGAAAACCACTATTGCGCGTCTGCTGGCCAAAGGCCTTAACTGCGAAACCGGTATCACTGCCACCCCCTGTGGTCAGTGTGATAACTGCCGTGAAATTGAGCAGGGCCGCTTTGTCGATCTGATTGAGATCGACGCCGCATCGCGTACCAAAGTTGAAGATACCCGCGATCTGCTCGACAACGTGCAGTACGCCCCGGCGCGTGGCCGCTTCAAAGTCTATCTGATCGATGAAGTGCATATGCTGTCGCGTCACAGCTTCAATGCGCTGTTAAAGACGCTGGAAGAGCCCCCTTCACACGTTAAATTCCTGCTGGCGACCACCGATCCGCAGAAACTGCCGGTGACCATTCTCTCGCGCTGCCTGCAGTTCCACCTCAAAGCGCTGGATGTGGATCAAATCCGTCAGCAGCTTGAGCATGTTCTGAAGCAGGAACAGATTGAGAGTGAAACCCGGGCGCTGCAGCTGCTGGCGCGGGCTGCCGATGGCAGTATGCGCGATGCGCTGAGCCTTACCGACCAGGCCATTGCCATGGGGCAGGGCGCGGTGACCAGCAGTACGGTCAGCGTCATGCTCGGCACGCTGGACGATGAACAGCCGCTGGGGCTGCTGGAAGCGCTGGTCGACGGTGACGGTCAGCAGGTGATGAATCTGTTGAGCCAGGCCGCGTCACGGGGTGTGGAATGGGAAGCGCTGCTGGTAGAAATGCTGCGCCTGCTGCACCAGATTGCGATGGTGCAACTGCTGCCGACCTCGCTTAATGACGATGATGAGAGTAACGCCCTTCGCTTGCGTGAACTGGCGCGGGTGGTGCCGCCCGCCGATCTGCAACTCTATTATCAGACCCTGTTGATGGGCCGCAAGGATCTGCCGATTGCGCCCGATCGTCGCATGGGTGTGGAGATGACGCTGCTGCGTGCACTGGCGTTTCATCCTAAAGCTGCCGTAGCTGAACCCATTGCGCGTCCCGCATTAACTCAGCAGACGGCGCCTGTCGCCCCTGCGCAGACATCACCGGCAGCATCCGGCCCATCACCGCTAGCACGGCAACCGGCAGCACAGCCAGCTTCACCGTCACCTGCTGCCGCTGCGCCGCCGTCGCACACCGCGTCGCCCGTCGCACAGCAGACTCAACAGCAGATGCCGGAGCAGACGCAGCAGCAGGTTGCTGCTCAGCCGCAGATGGCCGCGCCCGATGCTGCACCGCAGCATTCGCCGTCGCCTGACGTTGCACCTGACACCGCACTCTCCAGTTCCACCAGTCAGCTCCTGCAGGCGCGCACTCAGTTGTTGCGTCAGGGAGCGAACAAGCCAAAAAAGCGTGAGCCGGCAGCGCCAGGTGCGCGGCCGGCCAACTCCGCGCTGGAGCGGCTGGCCTCGGTCACCGAGCGCAGTCAGCAGCGTATCCGCGATCGCGAGCCTGCCGCCCCGGTAAAAGAGGAAGCGTACCGCTGGAAAGCGGTTAATCAGCCGGTGGAAGTGGCGGAGCCGGTGGCGACGCCAAAGGCCTTGCGTTCTGCGCTGGAGCATGAGAAAACCCCTGAGCTGGCGGCGCGTCTGGCCGAAGAAGCGCAGCAGCGCGATCCCTGGGCCGCAGAGATTGCGATCCTGCCGCTGCCGAAACTGGTGCAGCAGCTGGCGTTAAATGCCTGGAAAGAGACCACCGAAAGTGGGGTCTGCCTGCATTTGCGTAGCAGCCAGCGTCACCTTAATTCACCGTCGGCGCAGCAGGTATTAAGCGATGCGCTGAGTCAGCATGCCGGGCAGAGAGTTGAACTCTCGGTAGTTGAAGACGATAATTCATCGGTGTTGACGCCACTTGAATGGCGTCAGGCCATTTACGAAGAGAAACTGGCGCAGGCGCGTCAGTCCATCACCTGTGATACCCACATCCAGACGCTGCAGCGCTTTTTTGATGCCGATCTGGATGAGGAGAGTATCCGACCTGTTTGAACACGCTGCTGCTATCTTAACGATAGCGTTGTAGCCTCAGCTGAGAGAGAAAACTATGTTTGGTGGTAAAGGCGGATTGGGCAACCTGATGAAACAGGCCCAGCAGATGCAGGACAAAATGGCCAAGGTTCAGGAAGAGATTGCCGCGATTGAAGTGACCGGTGAGTCTGGTGCTGGCCTGGTAAAAGTCACCATTAACGGCGCGCACAACTGCCGTCGCGTGGAAGTCGATCCCAGCCTGCTGGAAGATGACAAAGATATGCTGGAAGATCTGATTGCAGCCGCGTTCAACGATGCGGCACGTCGCATTGATGAAACCCAGAAAGAGAAGATGGCTTCTGTCTCTTCAGGCATGCAGCTGCCACCAGGCTTTAAGATGCCGTTCTGATGCAAACCAGTCCACTGCTTGAATCTTTGATGGAGTCGCTGCGCTGTCTGCCCGGCGTTGGGCCGAAGTCGGCACAGCGCATGGCGTTCCAGCTGCTGCAGCGCGATCGCAGCGGTGGCATGCGGCTGGCGCAGGCGCTGACCCGGGCGATGTCGGAGATTGGACACTGCGCCGATTGCCGGACATTCACCGAGCAGGAAATTTGCACCATCTGCGCCAATCCACGGCGTCAGCAGAATGGTCAAATCTGCGTGGTGGAAAGCCCGGCGGATATTCACGCCATTGAGCAAACCGGCCAGTTTGGCGGTCGCTACTTTGTGCTGATGGGACATCTCTCGCCGCTCGACGGCATCGGTCCGGCTGATATTGGCCTGGATCGTCTGGAGCAGCGACTGGAGAGTGAAACCCTGCAGGAAGTGATCCTCGCCACCAACCCGACGGTGGAAGGCGAGGCGACCGCGAACTACATCGCGGAACTCTGTGGTCAGTATGGCGTCGACGCCAGCCGTATCGCGCACGGCGTACCGGTGGGCGGTGAGCTGGAGATGGTTGATGGCACCACGCTGTCCCATTCACTGGCGGGCCGCCAGAAGTTTAAATTTTAATCACTTGCCGGTGTTGTGACAGACACCGGCTTGAAAATCTCCCTGTCACCCCCACATCAACCTCAACGTTTGTTCAACCTGTTTTGTTGAGGTAGCAATGACCATGAAAGGACAAGAGACCCGTGGCTTTCAGTCGGAAGTAAAACAACTTCTGCACCTGATGATCCATTCTCTCTATTCAAACAAAGAAATTTTCCTGCGTGAGCTGATCTCCAACGCCTCGGATGCGGCAGACAAACTGCGCTTCCGTGCCCTGTCAGATTCCAGCCTGTATGAAGGTGATGGCGAGCTGCACGTTCGTCTCTCTGTTGATAAGGACAACCGTACCATTACGCTCAGCGACAACGGTATCGGTATGCGTCGCGATGAGGTCATTGAGAACCTCGGGACTATCGCCAAGTCAGGCACCAAATCCTTCCTTGAGTCCCTGGGCTCCGATCAGGCGAAAGATAGCCAGCTGATTGGTCAGTTCGGTGTCGGTTTCTATTCTGCATTCATCGTGGCGGATAAAGTCACTGTGCGTACCCGTGCCGCGGGCGCGTCAGCCGAAGAAGGCGTGTTCTGGGAATCCGCAGGCGAGGGCGAATATACCCTGGCTGAGATTGAGAAAGCCGATCGCGGTACCGAGATCACCCTGCATCTGCGCGAAGGCGAGGATGAGTTCCTGGATGCATGGCGCGTGCGCAACATCATCAGCAAATATTCCGATCACATCGCGCTGCCGGTTGAGATCGAAAGCAAAGATGAAGAAGGCGAAGGGACACACTGGGAGAAGATTAACAAAGCCCAGGCGCTGTGGACCCGCAACAAATCTGAGATCAGCGACGAAGAGTACAACGAGTTCTACAAGCATATCGCCCACGATTACAGCGATCCGGTCGCCTGGAGCCACAATCGGGTGGAAGGTAAGCAGGAATATACCAGCCTGCTCTACATTCCGGCGCGTGCGCCATTTGATATGTGGAACCGCGATCAGAAACATGGCCTGAAACTCTACGTACAGCGCGTCTTTATCATGGATGACGCTGAGCAGTTTATGCCGAACTATCTGCGCTTTGTGCGTGGCCTGATTGACTCCAACGATCTGCCGCTGAACGTCTCCCGTGAGATCCTGCAGGATAGCCGCGTGACCCAGAGTCTGCGCGCCGCGCTGACGAAGCGTACCCTGCAGATGCTGGAAAAACTGGCGAAAGATGACAACGAGAAATACCAGACCTTCTGGAATGAGTTTGGTCTGGTGCTGAAAGAGGGCCCGGCGGAAGATCACGCTAACCAGGAGACGATCGCTAAGCTGCTGCGTTTCGCCACTACCCAGAGCGAAGGTTCAGCACAGACCATTTCGCTGGAAGATTACGTCAGCCGCATGGTGGAAGGTCAGGAGAAGATTTACTACATCACCGCTGACAGCTATGCCGCCGCGAAGAGCAGCCCGCATCTGGAACTGTTCCGCAAAAAAGGCATTGAGGTGCTGCTGCTCTCCGATCGCATCGACGAATGGATGATGAGCTATCTCACTGAGTTCGATGGTAAAACCTTCCAGTCAGTCAGCAAAGCGGATGAATCGCTGAGCAAGCTGGCGGATGAAGAGACTGAAGAGCAGAAAGAGGCGGAAAAAGCGCTGGAGCCTTTTGTTGAGCGGGTGAAAACTCTGCTGGGCGAACGTGTGAAAGAGGTGCGTCTGACGCATCGCCTGACCGATACTCCGGCGATTGTCACCACCGACGCCAACGAGATGACCACGCAGATGGCGAAGCTGTTTGCCGCGGCCGGACAGGAAGTGCCGGAAGTGAAGTACCTGTTCGAAATCAACCCGGATCATCCGCTGGTGAAAAGTGTTGCGGATACGCAGGATGAAGCACGCTTCGGTGAGTGGATTGAGCTGCTGCTGGATCAGGCCTTGCTGGCCGAGCGCGGCACGCTGGACGATCCTAACCAGTTTATCCGCCGCATGAACCAGTTGCTGACCGCATAATGGTAACAGGCCGGTGGTTTTCACCGGCCTCAGACGGCTGATAAAGCCACAGCATCAAGCCGGTGACCCTCACCGGCTTTTTTTATGGTTTTGCGGCATCCTGCAGCCAGTCGCGAAACAGGCTGATCTCCGTATCGTGCCGACGGCTCTGTTTTGTCATCATCCATGTGGCCCGCTCGACGCGTACAAAGCCAAGCGGCGCAAGCAGCGTGCCATCCTCCAGCTCTTTGCGTACCAGCAAACGCGGTGCCATCAGGACGCCAAGACCACTTCGTGCAGCCTGAATCCCCAGTGTCAGACTCTCAAAATGCTTTCCGCCGTTAAAGCGGCCACTGACCCCAGCTTTGTCCGCCCACTCTGACCAGGCGTGCAGCCGGGTATCCGCATGCAGCAGGGGCATCGCGGCCAGATCCTCGCCGACCCGCAGTTGCGAAGCAAAGTGAGGTGCGCAGAGCGGCCCAATCTCATCCTCGCTGACCAGCGTGGCGTCTATGTCAGATTCAGGGGGCTCGCCGTGACTGAGGATCAGCACATCCACATGTTCGCTGCGCAGTTGCGAGATCTGCGTCAGCGGCTGGAAGTGAACCTCAATCTCCGGATAGCGTTGATAAAAACTGGCGATACGGGGAATCAGCCATTGCGACAAAAAGCTGGGGGCGCAGGAGACCCGAATCTGCTGAAGCAGCCCGGTACGAATGCTTTCGCAGCTGCTGCGCAACTCACTGAACGCCTGCTGACAGCTCAGCAGCAGACGTTCACCGTGTGAGGTCAGTTTCACGCGGCCATGGCTGCGGACAAAAAGTGGTTTGCCCATCCAGCTCTCCAGCTGGCGAATCTGATGGCTGATGGCGCTGTGCGTAACATGCAGATGTTCAGCCGCCACGCTAAAACTGCTGTGTAAGGCTGCCTGGTGAAAATAGTGCAGCGCTCTCAGTGGCGGCAGTCCGTTCATCCTCTTCCCCTGTGCAAAAATCTAACAGGGATTGTCAATTTATATCATTTTAAAGTCCAGCCGCATTGACCTACTCTGTAGGGCAAATTCTGGCGGGTTGACTCAGCCTTATATCTGTGATTTTTCAGGGTATTCCGCCTCGCTTAACCAGCGTTCACGCCGCACACTCCCCGAAGCGAGACAACCATGGCACACCGCTCTTTATCCTCTGAAACTTCAGCAGAGGCGCGCCATCGGTTACGCCTGGCGCTCTCACGTTTTTACCGGCTGGAGCAGTTCGATCTCTTCTTCGCGCCCTCGCTGCATGTGGCGCAGGTCCTTCTTTCTCAGCTCTTTCTGCGGCAGGAGCAGGCGCGCAATCAGCACCGTTACGCCTCGCACTTTCCGGTAACCGAACTCAACATCCTGCCAGCAGTTCCGCTGATCGCGGGCAGCATCATGCTGGTACCGCATGTCGAATTGCCCAATGGCCGCGTGCGTCCGCTGCGGGATTGCCAGAACCAGGGTGTGACGGAGGCGAGCGAGAGTTTTGCCAGCGTGCTGCATCAGAAACTGATCGACGAAGCCCATCTGTTTGTCACCCGACTGGATCGCCACGCTGAGATCTGCAGCGATCTGGTGCTGGTGGCGTTGCGGACCCATGACTTCAGTACGCTGGTGCGCAGCGAACTGCGGCTTTTCGAACAGGGGCTGACCCTGACCGCCACGCATGAGGCACTGCGCCGCTTCGACGATCCGCACTGGCGGCCTTACAATGCCGCCACCGTCGATGCGCTCTCCCTGTCAGACCCGCTGCCGCTGAACTCCTGCCATCAGCCCGGTTTGCCGTTTGCCAGCTTTAATGTCCCGGCCTCCGTGATCACATCGCTTTCAGATGCGGAAGATGTGGTGAAATGGCCGCAGCAGGCGCGGCTGCTGCTGAATGCTAACGTGCGCGGCAGCGGCAAAAAAAGCGTGAATATGACCCATCATCTGAGCCGACGACTGCAATTCCTGCTCGGCTCAGGCGGTAAATCTGAAAAAGCGTCCGGCAGGCCAGGCGGGTAGGGGGCAGGGCCAAAAAGCAGCTCAGGTCGCCCTGCGCGATCCGCGCCCTTCCTTGTGATGAGCGGGTCATAATGGTATGTTCTTTCGCTTCTAAGATAGATCAATGCGATTCGCAAGGGGATTTACGCAATGCGTATTATTCTGCTCGGAGCTCCGGGCGCAGGTAAGGGGACTCAGGCCCAATTCATCATGGAGAAGTATGGCATTCCGCAAATCTCCACCGGCGACATGTTGCGTGCAGCAGTAAAAGCAGGCAGCGAGCTGGGCAACCAGGCGAAAGCCATTATGGATGCTGGCAAACTGGTGACCGATGAGCTGGTGATTGCGCTGGTCAAAGAGCGTATCACCCAGGAAGACTGCAAAAACGGTTTCCTGCTGGACGGTTTCCCGCGCACCATTCCTCAGGCAGATGCAATGAAAGAGGCCGGGATCACCGTTGATCACGTGCTGGAGTTCGCCGTACCGGATGAACTGATCGTTGAGCGTATCGTGGGCCGTCGCGTTCACACGCCATCAGGCCGCGTTTATCACGTCACTTTTAATCCACCGAAAGTGGAAGGCAAAGATGATGTGACCGGCGAAGAGCTGACCATGCGTAAAGACGATCAGGAAGAGACCGTGCGTAAGCGCCTGGTGGAATATCATCAGATGACCGCGCCGCTGATTGCTTACTACAGCAAAGAAGCGGAAGCGGGCAACACTGCCTATCACAAAATCGACGGCACCCGTAAGGTGACCGAAGTCAGTGCCGAGCTGGCTAAGATCCTGGGCTAAGTTCACAGGGGCCGGTATTACTGGCCCCTTTTGCAGTAATCGCTTTTACCTCCCACTAATTCCGCTACAATTTCCCCGTTTTCACGCATCCCCGTTGTTATCAAGGAACTCAAATGAGGCAAGATAAGGCCGGCGTATTATTGGTTAATTTAGGTACGCCAGACGCGCCCACCACACCTGCAGTTAAACGCTATCTGAAACAGTTTTTAAGCGATCCGCGCGTGGTCGATGCGCCGCGCTGGCTCTGGTGGCCGGTTCTCAATGCCGTTATTCTGCCGTTTCGCTCGCCGCGCGTCTCTAAGCTCTACTCATCGGTCTGGATGGAAGGCGGTTCACCGCTGCTGGTTTACAGCATGCGTCAGCGCGATGCGCTGGCGGCACGGGTCGATATGCCCGTCGAGGTGGGCATGAGCTACGGTAATCCCAGCCTGAAAAGCGCGGTTGATAAGCTAATGTCGCAGGGCGTGACCCGCCTGATTGTGCTGCCGCTCTATCCGCAATTCTCCTGCTCCACCGTGGCGGCAGTGTGGGATGGCCTGACCGCGGTATTCAAAGATTACCGCTCGCTGCCTGATGTGCAGTTTATCCGCGACTACGCCGAACATCCGGCCTATATCGCCGCGCTGAAAGCGACGGTGGAGCGATCCTTTGAGCGGCACGGTCAGCCCGATCTGCTGGTATTATCCTTCCACGGCATTCCGCAGCGTTTTGCTAACGAAGGCGATGACTACCCGCAGCGCTGTGCGGATACCACGGCGGCCCTGATCAAAGCGCTGGGCCTGCGTGATGATCAGTATATGATGACCTTCCAGTCGCGTTTTGGTCGTGAGCCGTGGCTGATGCCCTACACCGATAAAACCATGGAAAGCCTGCCCGCTAAAGGGATCAAACATGTTCAGGTGATGAGCCCGGGCTTCTCGTCAGACTGCCTGGAGACGCTGGAAGAGATCAGTGGTGAAAACTGCGAAATCTTCATGCATGCCGGGGGTGAGAAGTTTGAGTATATCCCTGCGCTGAACGCCGATGAGGCGCATATCGACATGATGGTGCAACTGGTCGACGCACGCCGTTAAAGCGCAGGCGGAGAGTGTGATATCATTCTCTGCCTGTTTTTCCAGACGGCACCTCCCGATGAAATTTCCCGGCAAACGCAAATCCAAACACTACTTTCCTGTCAGCGCACGCGATCCCCTGTTACAGCCCGCCCAGCACGATGTTGATGCAGGCAGCTGGGTGGTGGGTATCGACCAGACGCTGGTGGATATCGAAGCCAAAGTCGATGACGCTTTTCTCGCACGTTATGGCCTGAGTGCCGGGCACTCGCTGGTTATCGATAATGCCGTCGCGGAAGCGTTGTACAACGAGCTGATGCAGGAAGCGCTGATCACCCATCAGTTTGCTGGTGGCACCATCGGTAACACGCTGCATAATTTCTCGGTGCTGGCCGATGACCGCTCCGTGCTGCTGGGCGTCATGTGCAATAACATCCAGATTGGCGGCTACGCCTATCGCTATCTCTGTAACACCTCAAGCCGGGTCGATCTTAACTATCTGCAGGGCGTGGATGGCGCCATTGGACGCTGCTTTACGCTGATTGGCGAACATGGCGAGCGAACCTTTGCTATCAGCCCCGGCCAGATGAACCAGCTGCATCCGGATAACGTACCGGAAGAGGTGATCGCCGGAGCCTCTGCGCTGGTACTGACCTCCTATCTGGTGCGCTGTGCCGAAGGTGAACCGATGCCACAGGCAACGTTACGGGCGATTGAGTATGCCAAACGCCACAACGTGCCGGTGGTGCTGACGCTGGGCACCAAACATGTGATTGGCGACAACCCTCAGTTCTGGCGCGATTTCCTGCGCGAGCATGTCAGCATCGTGGCGATGAATGAAGAGGAAGCGCTGGCGCTGACCGGCGAAAGCGATCCGCTGCTCGCCGCCAATATGGCGCTGGACTGGGTCGATCTGGTGCTGTGTACTGCTGGCCCGATTGGGCTCTATATGGCGGGTTACACCGAAGAAGAGTTCAAACGCAAAACCAACCATCCGCTGCTGCCTGGCGCGATTGCTGAATTCAACCAGTATGAGTTCAGCCGGGTGATGCGGCAGCAGGATTGCCAGCAGCCGCTGCGCATTTTCTCGCACATCGCGCCTTATATGGGCGGACCGGAAAAGATCATGAACACCAACGGCGCCGGAGATGGTGCGCTGGCGGCGTTACTGCATGACATCACCGCCAACAACTATCACAGCCTGAATGTGCCGAACTCCAGCAAACATACGCGTCCTTATCTGACCTACTCATCGCTGGCGCAGGTATGTAAATATGCTAACCGCGTCAGCTACCAGGTGCTGAATCAGCATTCGCCGCGTCTGACCCGCGGTCTGCCGGAGCGGGAAGACAGTCTGGAAGAGTCTTACTGGGATCGGTAAAGCTGGCAGCTGCCGCGCATAAAAAAGCCCTTCTGAACAGAAGGGCCTTAGAAGACTGGCAACGTCTGGCTCGGTTAGCGATGAGATCGAGCCTGCTCAGGGAACACGGTCAGATCGGAAAGTCGGTTAAGCCATCCATGGCCGCTCGGCCCGCACGACTACGTACCTCATCCCTGAGGTGCGCCCGTCGCCGGGCCAACGCATTGCGTTGTTCAAAAACGCTCCCGGCGTTTTTAGTACGCACCTCATCCCTGAGGTGCACCCGTCGCCGGGCCAACGCTTCGCGTTGTTCAAAAACGCTCCCGGCGTTTTTAGTACGCACCTCATCCCTGAGGTGCGCCCATAGCCGGGCCAACGCTTCGCGTTGTTCAAAAACGCTCCCGGCGTTTTTAGTACGCACCTCATCCCTGAGGTGCGCCCGTAGCCGGGCCAACGCTTCGCGTTGTTCAAAAACGCTCCCGGCGTTTTTGTCCCGGTCGGCGGGACGCTTTCCTCTTCTGCCCGTGTTCCCTGCGTGTTGAGTTTATTCATTGCAGTAAAATTCACCCTGATTTTGATAGATCAGTAGGCTGCCAGGTTTTGCTTAACACGAATCAGCGCACGACATCGCAGGGCTGTAAATCTTCGCCCTGGGTCATCTCATCCTGCAGGATTTGCAGCATACTGCTGGCAATCTCACGTTCACCCATCACCACACGGGTGGCACCCCGTTCCATGATGTACTCGACTTCATCGTCATAGTGGGCGCGGGCGATAATCTCGATATTCTGATGTCTTTCACGCGCGGCTGTGACTACTTCACCCGCTTCATAGCCATTCGGAATAGTCAGTAACAGCCAGCGCGCGCAGTCGAGTCGGGCCAGTTCCATGGTGTCAGCGCGGGCTGCATTACCCAGCACCGCCTTAATACCGCGCTCGCGCAGCGCTTCAACACGCGCGCGGGAGTTTTCAACCACCACCAGCGGAACATTGGCTTCAAGCAGCTTCTGACCAATCAGACTGCCCACCCGGCCGTAACCCACAATCACCGCGTGATTGCAGAAATCCACCGGGATCTGCTTCTCTTCTTCAATCGCCTCTTCCAGCGTCTGCTCTTCCATCGTCTCCGTTTTCGCCAGGAAACGCTCCAGCAGGGTAAACAGGATCGGATTAAGCATAATCGACAGGATGGCGGCGGCCAGCACCAGGTTGCGGCCCTCGTCAGTCAGCAGGCCCAGCGAGATACCCAGACCGGCCAGAATAAAGGCGAATTCACCAATCTGCGCCAGACTAACCGAAATGGTCAACGCCGTACGACGTGAATGGCCGAGCAGCGACACCAGCAGCCAGGCGGCGACCGATTTACCCACCACAATAATCACCAGCGCGCCCAGCACTGCCAGCGGCTGCGTCACCAGAATCGACGGGTCAAACAGCATGCCGACCGAGACAAAGAACAGCACGGCAAAGGCATCACGCAGCGGCAGCGTATCGCGCGCGGCGCGGTGGCTCAGTTCCGACTCGTTCAGCACCATACCGGCAAAGAAAGCGCCCAGCGCAAACGAAACATCAAAGAATTCAACAGCACCAAAGGCGATGCCCAGCGCCAGCGCTAATACCGCCAGAGTAAACAGCTCACGCGAGCCGGTGGCGGCGCTGCGGGCGAGGATCCAGGGGACGGCACGCCGTCCCACCACCATCATCAGCACCATAAAGGCGGCGACTTTGCCGATGGTCCACAGCAGGTCCCAGGCCAGCAGTCCGGCACTGGCGTTGCCCTGTTCCATCATGCCGGCAATCGCAGGCAGCAGCACCAGTGTCAGCACCATCACCAGATCTTCAACAATCAGCCAGCCAATCGCAATCTGCCCGCGCTGGCTATCGATCAGTTGCCGCTCTTCAAGCGCGCGCAGTAACACCACGGTACTGGCGGTAGAAAGGCAGAGACCAAACACCAGGCCGGTCATCCACGACCATCCCATTGTCCACGATAAGCCCATTCCCAGTAACGTCGCGACCGCGATCTGTGCGATGGCACCGGGAATGGCTATCGACTTTACCGACATGAGATCTTTCATTGAGAAGTGCAGGCCGACACCAAACATCAGCAGGATAACGCCGAGTTCTGCCAGTTCAGGAGCCAGATTGGTATCGGCAACAAAGCCGGGGGTAAAAGGGCCAGCCAGCACGCCTGCCATCAGGTAGCCAACCAGGGGCGAAATACGCAGGCGGTTTGCCAGCATCCCAAGGAGAAATGCCAGAACCAGTGCTCCGACAATGGTAGTGATCAACGGTGTGGTGTGATGCATGCCTGTCTCCTTGTATACAAATGTATCCGCTTGTAACAAATGAGTTTAAAACAAAATCTATTCTTTCGCTGAGCAATTTGCGGGAATACCCTAAAAAAGCAGGAAAAAAAGTCAAATGCACAATCGAAAGGGTGTTTTTGTTCATTATCCATAATATTGGCTGATTTGACGGTTTAAAGCGGTCCGGGTAAATAAAAATTAGCATCCCTAAATGCCGTGGGTATGACACAAATAAGGGTTAAATGCGCGCACAGACAGGGTAAAGCTCGTCAGCGGCACTTTTGCAGGGGTAAACAACTGGTTAACATCAGGCCTGGCTACCCGTTCTGGTTTATCCGGAACAAACCAGTCTGACGCGGGCGCGGCCTTGCGGCTATTGTCATGCTCAGCAAAAGCGGTCCGGAGATAAAAAGAGCGGCATACAGAGACAGGCGAATGTGCGTTGGCCTTGAGTTCGCCGGGGGAATGTGCGACACAGTGGGGCAAACCGGCAGAAAATCGGGCCAGACGGCAAATTAAGGAGAATCACAGTGTTGTTATCTAAATGGACAGGGGCGGGCGTGGCACTACTGGTGGCCCTGATGCCGCTGTTTTCACAGGCCGCCCAGGCCGATCGCACCTATCGTTTCAGCCTGCTGCACACCAACGATGAGCATGGTCATTTCTGGTTTACTGAGCAGGGTGAATATGGTCTGGCGGCGCAGAAAACCTTGATGGATACGATGCGCTACGATGTGCAGTCCAGAGGCGGCGGCGCATTGATTCTCTCTGCCGGTGATGTGAACACGGGCGTACCGGAGTCCGATGAGCTGGATGCTGAACCCGATTTTCGCGCGATGAACCTGATTGGCTATGATGCCATGGCGCTGGGCAACCATGAGTTCGACAAGCCCATCGCGGTCCTGCGCAAGCAGGAGAAGTGGGCGCGATTCCCGCTGCTCGCCGCTAACGTTTATCAGAAAAGTACCGGTCAGCGCCTGTTTAAGCCCTGGGCGGTATTCAACCGTCTCGGGCTGAAAATTGCGGTGGTCGGGCTGATCACCCCGGACACGGCGAAACTGGCTAACCCGGCGGGTCTGACAGATACCGAGTTCCGCGATCCGATTGCGGAGGCGGAGAAGGCGGTGGCCGAACTGCGCGCCACAGAGAAGCCGGACGTGATTGTCGCGCTGACCCACCTTGGTCACTATGACGACGGTAAGCATGGCAGCAATGGCATTGATGACGTCACCCTGGCGCGCAGCCTGCCTGCCGGCACCATCGATCTGATTGTGGGTGGTCATTCGCATGATGCGGTCTGCATGGAAAAAGAGAACGTCAGCGTCAAAAATTATCAGCCGGGCCAGCCCTGCAAACCCGATCAGCAGAACGGGATCTGGATTATGCAGGCGGATAAATGGGGCAAATATGTCGGACGTGGTGACTTCACCTTCCGTAACGGGCAGGTGACGCTGGAGGCTTATCAGCTGGTGCCGGTCAACCTTAAACATCAGATAAAGAACGCGGATGGCAGCGAAACCTGGCTCACCTGGCAGGAAGAGATCCCGAAAAACACCGCCATGATGAAACTGCTGATGCCATTCCAGAAACGGGCTGAGGCGAAGTTAACCGTGAATGTCGGCAGCGCCGACGGCAGCTTCAGCGGTGAAAAAGAGCAGGTTCGCTTTGAGCAGACGAATCTTGGCCAGCTGATTCTGCGCGCACAGATGGCGCACACCAAAGCCGATTTTGCGGTGATGAGCGGTGGCGGTATTCGCACCTCGCTGAAATCGGGCAAGCTGAGCTGGCGTGACCTGCTGCAGGTCCAGCCGTTTGGCAATCAGGTGGTCTCGGTCAGCCTGACCGGGGCGGAGATCAAAAAATATCTGGATGTGGTCGCTAATATTCAGCCTGACTCAGGCGGCTACGCCCAGTTTGCCGGTATCAGCCTGACTGCAGACGGTAAACATGTCAGCGACGTCAGCATTAACGGTAAACCGCTGCAGGATGCGCAGCATTATCGCATGGCAACCAACAGCTTCAATGCGGCTGGCGGCGACGGTTATCCGCGTCTGGATAATCATGCGGGTTATCTCAACAGCGGGGCAGTCGATGCGCAGGTGTTGCGTGACTGGATCAAGACGCACTCGCCGGTCAAAGCCAGCGACTATCAGCCGAAGGGGCTGATTGTGCATCTGACCGATGAGCAGATCCGGGCGCGGGATGAGGCTGCGGAAAAAGCGCGGAAGCGTAACTATCCCAAAATGATCCTGGCGTGGATCTGGCCGTGGGGGAATGAAACAGCCGCCACGCATTGAACTGACCGGGAGGCGCTTGCGCCTCCCGTTTTTCTTACGCCCGGCAGGCGTGACGTCTGATCCAGCGCTCGCGCAGTTTGTCCCACACCCAGTTGTAGGCCATGGTATAGGGCAGGAAGAAGAGGAAAAAGGCCACTTCGACCAGGAAAGCCTGACCCAGAGAGATATCCAGCATCCAGGCGGCAATGGGCAGACCAATCAGGATGAATCCGCCTTCAAATCCCAGCGCATGTAATACACGCACGCCCGGGCCACGTTTCTGGCCTGGCGCATAGAGGCGATCAAATCCGCTGTTGTAAATCATGTTCCATAGCATCGCGACCGTAGAGAGCATAATCGCCAGCGATCCCATCTGAAACAGCGGTTTATTCATTGCCCATGCCGCCAGCGGCGAAACGGTCAGAATCGCCAGCGTTTCAAAGCAGACAGCATGAAGAATACGTTCTTTAAGTGAGCGGGTACGCATTGTGAGTTCTCCTTCAATAATGCGGCGCATTTTCACACGTCAGAATGCTAAGATAAAATGAACACCTATCGAAAAAAGCGATGGTTCAGATGCGTTACTCCCCGGAATCCCTTGAGGCTTTTATGCAGACTGTGGCGAGCGGTTCTTTCTCTGCCGCTGCGCGCGCGCTGGGTAAAAGTCAGTCCACCATCAGCGCGGCGGTAGCCAGTTTTGAAGACGATCTCGGCTTTGCGCTGTTTGAACGGGCAGGTCGGCAGCCGGTCCTCACCGAGCAGGGACGCCGCGTTATTCCTCAGGTTCAGCAGATCCTGGCGGCCAGCGAGCGGCTGGATGCGCTGGCGATACGGCTGTCGCAGGGCGTTGAACCCCGGCTCAGTTTTGCCATGTCAGACTTCTGGCAAACCGATCATCACGAGCATCTGCTCAGGCAATTTGATGCCCGTTATCCGGAGATTGAACTGGAGGTCATGATTGCCGAGGATGGTGATGTGCTGGATCTGCTGCAGGCCGGGCGGGTACATCTGGGCGTGGTGCGGGCACAGCCCAATCTGCCGGTGGATATTGCCGTGGCGCGACTGCAGGTGGAAGCGCAGATGGCGGTCTTTTTACATCGCGATCATCCGCTGGCCCAGCTTAAGACCCTGAGCGAGAGCGAGCTGGAAGGGGTTCGTCACCTGCGATTAAATACCTGGGTTGAGGCATCTGAACCCGCGCCAATGGGGCGCATCTGGTCGGCACCGACCTATCTGTTACTGCTGGAGATGGCGGAGCAGGGATTTGGCTGGACGATTCTGCCGCGCTGGCTGGTGAAACAGTTTGGTCATGGCGTTCTGAAAGAGTTGTCGATGCCGGGCTGGCCGCAGCATATCGCCATTGAGGTGGTCTGGTCACGCCGTACGCCGCCCGGTCCGGCGGGTCGCTGGATGATCGATCAGCTCTGCGCCCAGCCTCGGGTTTAGCCGTGGCGGGCGATATCCGCAAACGGAGCGTCCAGCAGTCGTGAAAGATCCCGGGGAGCCAGTTCGATATCCAGTCCACGCTTGCCGCCTGAGATAAACATGGCGTCAAACGCGCTGGCTGAGTGGTCGATCACCGTAGGCAGCCGTTTTTTCTGGCCCAGCGGACTGATGCCGCCCACCAGATAGCCCGTGACTCGCTGCGCCAGCTGTGGGTCGGCCATATCCGCTTTCTTCGCGCCCAGCGCTTTTGCCACCTTCTTCAGATCCAGTTGCGTCGATACCGGCGTAATCGCCACTGCCAGCTGTTTTGCCTCGCCATTCAGCGTCACCAGCAGCGTCTTATAGACCTGGCGCGCATCCAGATTGAGTTTACGTACTGCTTCGTCACCAAAATGGGTTTCGCTGCTGTCATGCTCATAGGGATGCAGGGTGAAGCTGACTTTTTGTTTTTCCAGCAATTTTACGGCGGGCGTCATACAGGTTCCTTACTAAGAATAATCTTATTACGCAGAATCGTGAAAAAAGGTGGCGAAACTTTGTTCTTTGAGTGAAAATTAGCCGCGCGCCAGCAATCTGATTGCTGAGCGATAACCAAAATCATAAACAAATTCCTCTTTGACGGGCCGATAATATTATCGGCTCTCTTTTTTCAGGGCTTCTTCAGCATCTCAGGCAGGTTATCTTCGCCGTAGAGATGCAGAGCACCGACTGCCACCACATAGTTTCCCGCTGATAATCCCTGAAGCCGGTCACGCCACTGCGCATTTCGCTGACCGATCAACGTATCATTCAGCGCCTGGCTGAAGGTGGCGGGCAGGGTGATTTCCGGCTGGCGTGGCGGCGTATCGAGCCACCAGCTCACCATCATCTGCAGCAGGCGCGCATTGGTGTGCCAGTGCAGCAGCGTATCCTGCAACAACGCCATGCCGTCATCCGGCAGCGCAGTCAGCAGGGCGATCTGCGCCTCTGCGCCTTCCAGTTCAATCACCGGTTTGTTCAGACCTTTCGCGGCCTGCAACAGCTGATAATCGATGCCGTAGTCAGGTCGCAATCCCAGCCTTTGTGCCTGCTGCGCCTGTAACATCAGCGCCACCTGCCAGGCGGGCAGATTATCAAACAGGCTCAGATTGAGGCTCATCTCCTGACAGAGTGCGGTGAGCGTTTGCATCGCGTGGCTATCCAGCCGGGTGGAAAGCGCGGGACGATCGCCGTGGTGATCAAAGGGTGAACCACCCTGCGTAATATCCGCTTCCACAATCAGTGCATCCGCCTGCTGCAACTGACGCAGCAGACGGGCGGGCAACGGCTGCATGTCGCGCGTTCCCATATGGATGCTGCCGACCAGATGCAGCTGACGATCGCCAAGCCGGACATCCATCGCAGGCCAGCGGTAACTGGCGGGAAAAAGTTGGCTGATAAAGCCGCGCAGTGAGCGCCAGATGTTGCCTGTCATTCCCGGTCCTTTGCGATTCAAAACCCCATGCTAGCGACTTCAGCGCGTGAAAAACAGCGCTGAAACGGCGATCACTCGCGTGGTGGCCGGTAACGCAGCAGGCGGTTAGCATTGCTGACCACGGTAATGGAGGAGAGCGCCATCGCTGCACCCGCCACAATCGGGCTGAGCAGGGTACCGGTCAGCGGATAGAGCACACCCGCTGCCACCGGAATGCCGATGCTGTTATAGATAAATGCCCCAAACAGATTCTGCCGGATATTGCGCAGCGTCGCGGAAGAGAGCGCTAACGCGTCCGCCACGCTGTTCAGGTCGGCACGCATCAACGTGATGCCCGCGGTTTCCACCGCCACATCGCTGCCGCCACCCATGGCAATGCCCACATCGGCCTGCGCCAGTGCGGGCGCGTCATTGATGCCATCGCCTACCATCGCGACGCGACGACCCTGCTGCTGTAAGTGTTCAATTGCAGCCGCTTTGCCTTCCGGCATCACGCCCGCAATCACTTCATCAATACCGACCTCGGCAGCAATGGCGCGCGCGGTATTTTCATGATCGCCGGTCAGCATAATCAGGCGATAACCCTGCTGATGCAGTCGCTTCAGGGCTGCGCTGCTTTCTGGCCGAAGCTGATCGCGCAGCGCGATAAGCCCGGTTAGCTGGCCCTGCTCAGCCAGTAACACCGGCGTTGCACCCTGTTGCGTCAGCCGCGCAATCTCTGCTTCCGCCGCCTGGTAATCGACGCCGTTATCCTGCATCAGCGCGGCATTACCCAGCAGCAGCGTTCTGCCATCCAGACTACCGCTGACCCCTTTGCCGCGTATTGTACGAAATTGCGCTAACAGAGGCGGCTGGGTCAGTTTCGCTTCGGCGACAATCGCTTTTGCCAGCGGATGGCCCGAGGCGAACTCCAGCGCAGCCGCGGTCGCTAACACTGATTCACGGGTGGCATCCCCCCAGACCTGCACGTCACTGACCTGCGGCCTGCCGGCAGTGAGTGTGCCGGTTTTATCAAACACCAGGGTGTCGATTTGGCTGGCGCGCTGCAAGGCATCGGCGTCGCGCACCAGCACCCCCAGCTCGGCGGCGCGGCCAACACCAGCAATAATCGACATCGGCGTCGCCAGGCCCAGCGCACAAGGACAGGCGATAATCAGCACGGTTGTCGCGATCACCAGCATGTAGGCAATTTGTGGCTGCGGCCCGAACAGATACCACACTGCGCCGCTGAGCAGTGCGATCAACACCACCACCGGGACAAAAACGGCGGAGATGCGATCCGCCAGACGGCCCACATCCGGTTTACTGCTCTGCGCCTGACGCACCAGCCGGATAATGCGCGACAGGGTGGTGTGATTACCCGTCGCCCGGGCGATAAATTCTACCGAGCCATCCTGCACCAGGGTGCCGGCAAAGATGGCTGCGCCCGGGGTCTTGCTTTGCGGCACCGCTTCGCCGGTCAGCATCGCTTCATCAAACCAGGCTTCACCCGTGGCGATTTCGCCATCGACCGGTACCCGATCACCGGTGACCAGGCGCAGCGTCATGCCGGGCTGCACTTCGCTGACCGGAATCAGCCTGTCGCCCTGTTGATCAACCTGCCGCGCCTGGGCTGGCGTCAGATCCAGCAATCTTTCCAGCGCTTTAGAAGATCGCTGACGCGCCCGCTGCTCCAGGGCATGCCCCAGATTGATCAGGCCCAGGATCATGACGCTGGCTTCGAAATAGAGATGGCGCGCCTGTGGCGGGAAAAAGTCGGGCCACAACACCACGCTAAAGGAGTAAATCCAGGCGGCGCCTGTGCCGAGTGCCACCAGCGTATCCATGGTGGCGCTGCCATTGCGTAAACTGCGCCAGGCACTGCGATAAAAATGGCTGCCGGTGACGATCATGATCAGCAGAGTCACGATGCCCAGCGTCAGCCAGACGCCGTGGTTGTGATCGGTGAGCATCATGTTGTCGCCCACCATGCCCCAGATCATCAGCGGCAGGCCAAACGCCAGGGCGACAGCAGCCTGCCAGCTGAAACGCCGCATCGCGCTGCGGGCGCTGAGCTGCTGCTTCTCCCGTCGCTCCTGCTCGTCATCCACTACCTGCGCGCCATAACCCGCGGCATCGACGGCCGCTACCAGCTGCTGCGGATCAGCGTCGCCCAGCACCAGCGCACTGCGTTCGCCGAGATTGACGCGCGCCTGGCTGACGCCTGCGACCTGCTGCAGTGCTTTTTCCACCCGGCTCACGCAACTGGCGCAGGTCATGCCCTCAATCAGCAGCATATGGGTGGGGAGGGTTGTTCCTGCCGGACGGGAAGCAGTCTCCGTTGTCAGCGCCTCCGGCGGCGGCTCTGATGCTGTCAACGGTTCAGACTTTGGGGAAGCGTCCGCGGTTTTCAGCGTCGCGTGATAACCCGCCTGCTCCACGGTGGCGATCAGCGCGGCCGCATCTGCGTGACCGGAAACCTGCGCTTCCTGTTGGGTCACGTCGGCCTGGTCAACATCATCGCGTTGTTCCAGTGCCTCTTTGACACGTTTGACACAGTGGCCGCAGGACAAGCCGTCCAGTGCCAGAGAAATAGTGTGTGACATAATCAACTCCTTCTGTAATCCCATTTGACCGATTGGTCATTTTCGATTCATGCTTAAGCATAAACCTTCCATCAAGGGGAAGGTCAAGGGGACGAAAATGAACATCAGCGATGTGGCAAAAAAGACCGGACTGACCAGCAAGGCAATACGTTTTTACGAAGAGAAGGGGGTGGTGACGCCGCCGTTGCGCAGTGAAAATGGCTACCGCAGCTACAACGGACACCATCTTGAGGAGCTGAACCTGTTACGTCAGGCGCGACAGGTTGGCTTCACGCTGGATGAGTGTCGTGAGCTGGTGGCGCTGTTTAACAATCCGTCGCGCCACAGTGCCGATGTAAAAGCCCGTACTCTGCAGAAAGCGGATGAAATTGCGGCGCATATTGAAGAGCTGCACGTCATGCGGGCTCGCCTGCTGGCGCTGGCAGAGGCCTGTCCCGGCGATGACGGCGCCGAATGTCCGATTATCAACAATCTGGCCGGGTGCTGCGGTCAGCGTGGCTGAATACGCAGCGTAATCCCCTCAATGCCGGTTACGACCACTGCTGTGCCCGCAGGCAGATCCTGCTCCGCCTCAACCCGCCAGCTGCTGTCCCCGATCCGCACATGGCCGGTGCGGTTATGCAGCGCGGTATCCAGCGTCAGCTGCAACCCGATCATCTGACTGCCGCGCTGGTTCAGGGCATTGGGTTTCTGACGCACTTCACGGTGGCGCATCCAGCGATACCATAAAAAGACGCAGACCAGCGTCATCGCAGCAAACAGAGAGCCCTGCGCCGTCCAGCTTACCGGCACAAACCACTCAATGAGGCCGACGATGACCGCCGCCAGCCCGCTCCAGAGCAGGTAACCGCTTGTGCCCAGCATCTCAGCCGCCAGCAGTAACCCACCCAGCGTCAGCCAGAACCAGTGCGGATGCGCGATAATATCGACCAGCATCAGCGTTTCGACTCAGTGCGTGATTCCTTCAGCAGTTCACCGATGCCCGCAATCGAACCCAGCAGACTGCTCGCCTCCAGCGGCATCATCACCACTTTGCTGTTGTTGGCTTCACCGATTTTTTGCAGCGCATCGGTATATTTCTGCGCCACAAAGTAGTTAATGGCCTGAATATCACCTGATGCGATCGCTTCCGAGACCATCTTAGTGGCGTTAGCTTCCGCTTCAGCCTGACGTTCGCGCGCTTCTGCCTGCAGGAACGCCGAGGTCCGTTCACCTTCTGCTTTGAGGATTTGCGACTGCTTATCCCCTTCAGCGCGCAGGATCGCCGCCTGTCGCACCCCTTCGGCTGTCAGAATATCGGCGCGTTTAGTTCGCTCCGCTTTCATCTGCGCATTCATCGCGCCAATCAACTCCTGCGGCGGACGTACATCGCGGATCTCGATGCGGGTGATCTTGACGCCCCACGGATTGGTCGCTTCATCCACGATATGCAGCAGGCGGGTGTTGATGCTGTCGCGCTGTGACAGCATTTCGTCCAGCTCCATGCTGCCAAGCACGGTACGCATATTGGTCATGGTCAGGTTAAGAATCGCCTGCTCAAGATTGCTGACTTCATACGCGGCACGCGCCGGGTCAACGACCTGAATAAAGCAGACTGCATCGATGGTGACGTTGGCATTGTCTTTGGAGATGATCTCCTGCGAGGGAATATCCAGTACCTGTTCCATCATGTTGATCTTACGACCAACACGATCCATGAACGGCACCACCAGGCTTAATCCTGGCTGCAGGGTGCGGGTATAACGGCCAAAGCGCTCAACCGTCCATTGAAAACCTTGTGGCACGATCTTGACGGTGGCCCAGACCGCCACCAGCGCCAGAATAATCAGGGCAGGAATTACAGTTATCATACAACCTCCGCGTTGTCAGATTAACGGGCCGAGTCGCTTCGGCCCGGGGTGCTGCCGCTTAGTAGAGCAGGGAATAGAGCTGACGACGATAACGCGCGGCAAGTGCATCGCCGGTACCCAGCGCCGCCAGAATCTCCTGCAGCATTTTACGCGCCTGGCCATCAGCGGCATTAAGATCGGATTTCAGGAAGCTGAACAGCAGTTCCAGTGCTTCTTCATTACGACCCACCTGATGGAGCTGTAACGAGAGTTTAGCAGCCAGCCCGGCGTTAGTCGGGTCAGCCTCCAGCTGGGATTGCAGCTGCTGAATCTCCGGCGTATCCGCTGCCTGTTTCAGCAGATCGATCTGCGCCATCAGGCTCTGATAGCGGGTATCCTGATCCTGCAATGGCACCACTTTCAGCACCGCTTCCGCTTCATCGCTGCGGTTCAGGGTAATCAGTACGTCAGCCAGCAGGAAACCGATCTCGCTGGACTGGTTGCTCAGCTGCCACGCATCTTTTAACAACGGCAGCGCCTCCAGCGGTTTACCTTCCTGCATCAGCGCCATCGCCTGCTGCGCTTTCAGCTCTTCTTCGCGCGGCAGGACTTTTTCCAGCAGGGCGCGGATCGCTTCTTCCGGCTGCGGTCCCTGGAAGCCATCAACCGGCTGACCATCCTGGAACAGATAGACGGTCGGGATTGAACGCAGACCAAACTGCGACGCCACCCTTTGCTCTTTGTCGCAATCCAGTTTTGCGAGAATAAACTGACCCGCGTACTCCTGCGCCAGGCGCTCCAGCACGGGCGTCAGCTCCTGACAGTGCTGGCTGCGCTCAGACCAGAAGTAGAACAGCACCGGCAGCTGCATCGACTGCTCAAGGGTCTGCTGCAGGTTAGATTCGTTGATGTCGATGATAGAAGCTTGTGGTGACATGGATAAGTCTCTTTGCAAAAAGTGTTCTAAGAATATGGGGCCAACTGGCCCGGCTTCAAGCGCTATTGCGCATGGCTGATTAATGGCTGCGCAAAATGCGATCCAGCATCCAGCCGGGCAGTAACCGTTTCAGCAGGCTCATTATGTGTGCGACCAGTGTCACCGGATAGCGTAAACGCGGATGTTTACTCTCGAGTGCATGACGAAGTTTAGGCAGAATGGCTTCTGGTGGCAGAGTAAAACGTGCCGCGATGCCGGGGTTACGCACCGGGTTATGCTGTTCGCCCTGCGTCACATTGTCGGTAAAACGGGTCTGAATCGGACCCGGTTCAATCAGGCTGACCCGGATGCCGCGGCTGCGCACTTCAAGCCGCAATGCATCGCTCCAGGCTTCCAGCGCATATTTACTGGCGGCATAGGCACCCCGGCCTGGTGTGGAGATCAGCCCCAGCACCGAGCTGGTATTAATAATGCGGCCATCGCCGCTGGCCTGCAACGCGGGCAACAGACGCAGTGTCAGCTGATGGACGCCGAAAAAGTTGCTGGAAAACTGCTGTTCCAGCTGCTGGCGGGAGAGGGTGTGCAGCGGGCCATAGAGACCAAATCCGGCGTTGTTAAACAGCGCCGTCAGACGGTTATCGCAGAGCGCGAGCACTGTGTCGGCGGCCTGATCCACACTTTGCGGATCGTCGAGATCCAGTTGCAGCCCGGTAAAGCCCAGTGTTTCCATGCGGGCGACATCCTCTGCTTTACGGCAGGCGGCGATCACCCGGTAGCCCCGCGCCAGTAAATCGTGAGCGGCAACCAGGCCAATACCGCTCGAACAACCTGTAATCAGAATGGTTTTTTGCACAAATTCATCCCCCTTCGAATCTCATGTTTTTTTAAATTAAGCTGTTATTTCTTCTGAATATATACCTGATTGCAATGAGTCAGCATTTCACGTTTCTCTTTTATCTTCCTCCTGATTTACCAGGAGTCTGCCGTGAAAAATGAGTGATTACGATAACATCTTAATAATGATCAGACCCAGACCGGGCATAAAGTCTCTGCCATTTTGATGTTACTGGTTTTGCTTGCATCATCTGGCGAAATGACAGATCTGGCGTGGCACAGGAGGAAATTCTGGCTGGCGGGTAAACTGAAGAAATCGTCTGGAAGCACTCATGAACTTTAGTTATTATTCGTACAGATTCAGGACCGCAGGGATGATATATGGACATTAAACAGGCTGCACTGGGAATTCTCGATGGGATATCTTCCATACCAAATACAGCTTACATGGGTATGGTCAGGAGTTGGGAGGGAAGCGGACTCGCAGGGCAGAGTGCTAAACAAAGAAATCAGGCTGAGACGGAGCGTTTTTTCTATATGCTCAAAAACCTGGGTAATGCTGAGTCACCTTTACGCAGACTAATTACTCTTGTTTTCACCTGGTTTTATCAAAAGCTTGATGATGAAGGAAAGGAGGCTGTTAACAATAAATTGGGGTACGGCGCTGGAAGCATTGCAGGACGAACAGCCGGGCAAATTACATTGGCACAGACAACAGCAAGTATGATGTTGCATCGGTTGGCTATTGACGAGGCATACAGGCATTTCATCCGATTCAGTGCTTCAGCCTCTCTAAACGTGGTGATGTTACAGGGGATAGTTGAAGAGTCAGCAAGAGCGTCAAGAAGGATGAAAAACAAATATCCGGCTACGCACGCCAGGGTATCAAAAGAGAATTTAGATATGGTTTATTTCCTCGTTGAACGACAATTAGAGCCTTACCTTGTGTTCATCGAAGGACATCCTATTAATTGTAAAAGAATACAAGATGAAATTTGTAAAATCGTTAATGTCCCACGTAATTGAAGGAACTATTACCTTTTTGTCTGTGATTTTTGCTATGGGTTCTTTTTTCTGGTTTGAAAGCACATGGCTGAAACTTACCGGGTGTATCGGAGCATTAATAGTTGGCTATGTGATTTCATACGGAGCGGCGAAAATCAGAGGTGGCTGAACCTGAATTGCTGCTGTGATTTTGCAGCTATTCATAATTTTGCAGCAACTAATAATTGAGTTGAGTAGTTCTGGCTCAATGTTTTATTTAATGGTGAGATCGTTTTGTACTAACCTGCCACCAGAACGCCACAGACGCCCGCTGCGCCACACAAAAGCGCGGTCATCACACTTGATAACCCTATATAGATCATCTTCACAGCGCGGCACATGTAAAGCCGCTGTCACCACTTTGCCGCCAATAACAAAAAAACCAATATTAAATTATTGATTTAAATGATTTATTATATGCGGCAAAGTGCTTTTGCATTTCTTTACCCTTTTTGCGCATCCCGGCGCGCTACGGCTGCTTAACTAAGGGGGCCAGGTCTTTTGCCATTAACTGGGCGATAAAAGGCTGGGCATCAGGATTAGGATGAATCCCATCCTGCTGCATCCACTCGGGTTTCAGATAAACCTGTTCCATGAAAAAGGGCACCAGAGGAATGTTATGCTGCTGCGCTAATCCGGGATAGATGCCGCTGAACGCTTCGGTGTAGCGGCGGCCATAGTTGGCAGGCAGACGAATCTGCATCAGCAGCGGCTTCGCATTGGCGGCTTTAACATCGTCGATAACTTTACTCAGATTCTGCGCGATAGCGTCGGGCGGGAAACCGCGCAAACCATCGTTACCGCCCAATTCGATTAACACCCATTGCGGCTGATGCTGTTTTAATAGTGCGGGCAGGCGCGCCAGCCCCTGTGCAGCCGTATCACCGCTGATACTGGCGTTGATCACTTTAGGTTTTTGCTGCCACTGCTTATCGAGCAGGCTGGGCCAGGCCGCAGTGGCAGACATGCGATAGCCCGCACTCAGGCTGTCGCCCAGCACCATCAGCGTATCTGCAGCAGCAAGACGCGACACCAGCAGAAGAATCAATAACAGGAAGGGATAATGCCAGCGGAAAACATTGTTGAAGTTCATCATCTTACTAAGTCCGTCGGTCAGGGAGAGCATCAGTTAACCATCCTTACCGGAGTTGAGTTGGTTGTCAAACCAGCTGAGACCATTGCGCTGATTGGCGAGTCCGGCTCCGGCAAGTCAACCCTGCTCGGAATTCTGGCCGGGCTGGACGATGGCAGCAGCGGCGAAGTCCATCTGCTGGGGCAGCCACTGCATCAGATGAACGAAGAGCAGCGTGCGGCCCTGCGTGCCCGGCAGGTCGGCTTTGTATTCCAGTCATTTATGCTGGTGCCGACCCTGAATGCCCAGGAGAATGTGCAGCTACCTTCCCTGCTGCGCGGCGACAGCGATCGCCAGAGCCGTGAACAGGCGAGAGAGCTTCTGACGCTGCTCGGACTGGGTGAACGTCTGCATCATCTGCCCGCCCAGCTTTCAGGCGGCGAGCAGCAGCGCGTGGCGCTGGCCCGCGCCTTCAGTGGCCGTCCTGGTCTGCTGTTTGCCGATGAGCCTACCGGCAATCTCGATCGTAAAACCGGTGACCGCATCGCCGATCTGCTGTTTTCCCTTAACCGCGATTTTGCCACCACGCTGATTCTGGTGACGCATGACGAGCAACTGGCGGCGCGCTGCGATCGTCGCCTGCGGCTGCGCGACGGTAAATTGTGGGAGGAGCAATGATCTGGCGCTGGTTCTGGCGCGAGTGGCGTTCGCCCTCGCTGCTGATTGTCTGGCTGGCCCTGACGCTGGCGGTGGCCTGCGTGCTGGCGCTGGGGTCGATCAGCGATCGCATGGAAAAAGGGCTGAATCAGCAGAGCCGTGATTTTATGGCCGGAGACCGTACGCTGCGCAGCAGTGATGCAGCGCCAGAAGCCTGGCTGGCAAAAGCAGCTGAAACCGGTCTGACGGTCAGCCGTCAGCTGACCTTTATGACCATGACCTTTGCCGATCAGTCACCGCAGCTTGCCTCAGTAAAAGCGGTGGACGATCGCTACCCGATGTTTGGCACGCTGCAGACGCAGCCGCCAGGGCTGAGGCCGCAGGCGGGTACCGCGCTGGCGGCACCGCGCCTGATGGCGCTGCTGAACCTGAAAGTGGGCGACACGCTGGAAGTGGGTGATACCCAGCTGCGCATCAGCGGGGAGGTGATCCAGGAGCCGGATGGCGGCTTTAACCCGTTTGAGATGGCGCCGCGTCTGCTGATCAATCTGGCGGATGCCGCCAAAACTGGTGCGATTCAGCCAGGCAGCCGCATCACCTGGCGCTATAAGTTTTCCGGTAATCCCGATCAGCTGGCCAGCTATGACCGCTGGATTGAACCGCAGCTGAAGGCGGACCAGCGCTGGATCAGCGTGGAGAACTCGGAAGATGCACTGGGCCGTTCGATGCAGCGCGCGCAGCAGTTCCTGCTGCTCTCGGCCTTGCTGACGCTGATGCTGGCGATTGCGGCCGTGGCGGTCGCCATGAGCCACTATTGCCGCAGCCGCTACGATCTGGTGGCAGTGCTGAAAACCCTGGGTGCGACGCACGGCGCGTTGCAGCGGCTGATCATCGGTCAGTGGCTGGCGGTGCTGCTGCTGGCGGCGATTGCCGGTGGTCTGGTGGGGCAGGGCGTTGAAGCGATCCTGATGGCGATGCTGAAACCCGTGCTGCCTGCCAGCTTACCGGCGGCCAGCGTCTGGCCATGGATCTGGGCGGTGGGATCGTTGTTTGTGATTTCGCTGCTGGTGGGTCTGCGTCCCTATCGTCTGCTGCTGGCGACACAGCCGCTGCGGGTGTTGCGGCGCGATGCGGTGGCGAATCTCTGGCCGCTGAAGATCTATATTCCGGTGATGATTGCTGTCGTGGTGACGCTGTTAGCGCTGCTGGTTGGCGGCAGTAAAATGCTCTGGGCGCTGCTGGCGGGTGTGGTGGTGCTGGCGGGATTGCTGGCACTACTCGGCTGGGGAACCCTGCTACTGCTGCGTCGGCTGGTAGTGCGCAATCTGGCGTTACGACTGGCGATCAACCGACTGCTGCGCCAGCCCGGCATGACGCTGAGCCAGCTTGCGGCCTTTTCGCTGTCGTTCATGCTGCTGGCGCTGCTGCTGGTAATGCGTGGCGATCTGCTGGATCGCTGGCAGCAGCAGTTACCGGCGGATAGCCCGAACTTCTTCCTGCTGAACATGACGGCAGATCAGGTGCCGCAGGTGCGTGATTTCCTGCAGTCGCATCAGATCACGCCCGGGACCTTTTACCCGATTGCGCGGGTGCGGCTCAGTGAACTCAACGGCAAACCGGCCGATCCGAAGCTGGATAATGCCCTGAACCGTGAGCTCAACCTGACGGAACTGGCCGATCGCCCGGATCATAATCCGCTGGTGGCAGGCAACTGGCCACCTAAAGCGGGTGAAGTGTCGATGGAAGTGGAACTGGCGGATCGGCTGGGGCTGAAGCTCGGCGATACCCTGACGTTCGACGGCGATACGCAGACCTTCAGCGCGCGCATTACCAGTTTGCGTAAAGTGGACTGGGAAAGCCTGAAGCCGAACTTCTTCTTCATCTTCCCGCCGGGCGCGCTCGACAGCCAGCCGCAGACCTGGCTCACCAGCTTCCGCATGGAGGCGAATCCTGTTCTGCTGGCTCAACTTAACCGTGCTTTTCCAGCGCTGAGTCTGCTGGATATCGGCAGCATTATGCGGCAGATCGGCCAGGTGCTGGCGCAGGTCAGCCAGGCGCTGGAGATCATGGTGGTGCTGGTGACCGCCTGTGGTGTGTTACTGCTGCTGGCGCAGATTCAGGTCGGTATGCGCCAGCGGCGTCAGGAGCTGGTGGTCTATCGCACGCTGGGTGCCGGTAAACGCCTGCTGCGCACGACGCTGTGGTGTGAGTTTGCGCTGCTTGGCGTGGTCTCCGGCGTGGCGGCCGCGATGGGGGCAGAAGCGGCGTTATGGGGATTACAGACAAAGATTTTCGATTTCCCGTGGCAGCCTGACTGGACCCTGTGGCTAGCGCTGCCGTTGTGTGGCGCGCTGCTGTTATCGCTGTGCGGTGGCTGGCTGGGGATCCGATTACTGAAAGGGAAGGCGCTGTTCAGGAAGTTTGATGCGGCGTAAGGGAGTGTAGGCATAAGGCTGCACTAAGCCCGCCTTTGACCTTCATCCAGATCGCACCCATCACCAGCAAGCGGGTAACGGGAAACGAAGAGCAAAGCGTCACGCGCCAGGGATGGCGCGTGCCGAGCTGGCAGGGATGCCGTTTTTGCGTCTTTGCGATCGTTTCCCGTTACCGGCGTCTCCCTCTGACTTAAAGGCGACTGCTCAATCGCTCTAAGCTGCCTGGTAAAGCCATCATCAGACTCAGGTGCGGGAAACTACAGTTTTTCAACCGCCCAGGCGATGCCGCTGGCGTACGCTTCCGGTAGCTGCGGCACCAGCGCATTAAGGGCAGCCCTGAGCCGTTCTGTATCGCTGTCGGTCAGATTCAGATGGCCCACTTTACGACCCGGACGCACCTCTTTGTCATACCAGTGCAGATGCACCAGCGGCTGCTGCAGCCAGCTCAGATTCACGTCGGTGCCAATCAGATTGACCATCGCCGACGGCGCAAACACCACCGGCTGCGGTAATGCCAGGCCAAGAATGGCGCGCAGATGCAGCTCAAACTGGCTGATCGACGCACCGTTCTGCGTCCAGTGCCCACTGTTATGGACGCGCGGCGCCAGCTCATTGATCAGCAATCCCTCTGGCGTAATGAAACACTCCATCGCCATTACGCCGACGTAATTCAGTTCCTGCATGATCGCACTCAGCATCGCTTCGGCCTGCTGCTGCTGTGCCTGATCCGCCTGCGGCAGCGCAACGCTGGTGCGCAGAATGCCATCCTGATGCAGGTTATGCGTCAGCGGATAGAACACCACCTGGCCATCGTGACCGCGCGCCCCTACCAGTGAGACTTCACCGGAAAAGTTGATGCCCTGCTCAACGATGCATTCGCCGTAGCACGCCTCCGGCAGGGTGTGAGTCTCATCAGCACGCAGACGCCACTGACCCCGGCCGTCGTAACCGCCGGTGCGGCTTTTCACAATCGCTAACTCGCCCAGCGAGTCGAACACCGCTGGCCATTCGCTTTTATCTGCCAGGAACTGCCACGGCGCGGTGGCCAGTCCCAGCTGATCCAGCAGCTGTTTCTGCGTCAGACGATCCGCCAGACGCGGAAAGATATCGCGGTTAACAAAGGCTGGATGGCTGGCCAGTTCACGCGTCAGCGCCGTCTCCGGCCAGCGTTCGATTTCGGCGGTGATCACGCTGTCGGCGATAGGGAGCGCGGTGGGATCGGCGTCTAAGCCCACCGGATACACTGCGATGCCCAGGGGTTCACCCGCCTGACGCAGCATACGACCTAACTGGCCGTTGCCCAGTACGCAAACCGGCTTCATGCATCCACCCGCGGATCGGGATGGTTCAGCACCTCATCGGTCTGGCTCTGACGCCAGGTGGTCAGGCGTAACGCCAGCGCACTGTCATGCAGCGCCAGAATCTGCGCCGCCAGCAGCGCGGCATTGGCTGCGCCCGCCTTGCCAATTGCCAGCGTACCGACCGGAATACCGCGCGGCATCTGCACAATCGAATAGAGGCTATCGACGCCGCTCAGTGCTGCGCTCTGCACCGGCACACCCAGCACCGGCACCAGCGTTTTTGCCGCCAGCATACCCGGCAGATGTGCCGCGCCACCTGCGCCAGCAATAATCACCTGAAGACCCTTGTCGGCTGCCGTTTCGGCGAAGCTGAACAGTTTATCCGGGGTGCGGTGCGCAGAGACCACTTCAACATCAAAAGGGACGTCCAGGCTGGAGAGGATTTCAGCGGCGAACTGCATGGTGGCCCAGTCACTTCTGGAACCCATAACAATGGCGATGCGGGCCGGGGCGTTGGATGACATGGGGTCAACTCCTGTGAATGAACAAACAGACCTGGCCGGGCGGACAGGTTTTGAAGGGCACCGAGAATAGCATGAGAAGCACGCAAGGAAAACGGTTGCGTCGGGCTTAAGGTCGTGGATTTAACCGCAGATTAAAAGTCGAAATGGATAAGCTGAATGCCACTGGCGTCGAGCTGGATCATGGAACCCCGGCTATGCCAGGCACCCAGCACCGCGCGTTGCGCCGGTTCACCCTGCAGGCTCAGCGTATGAATCGCCGGGCGATGAGTGTGACCGTGGATTAACAGTGGCACCTGCTGGCGCAGCATAGTGGCGACGACCGCTTCCTGATTCACATCCATGATGGTCTGGGATTTATGCTGATTGGCCTGTTTACTGTCGGCGCGCATCCGGGCGGCAATGCGTTTACGTATCCATAACGGCAACGCGAGAAACAGCCGCTGGATCCAGGGATTATGCACTTTGGCCCGAAAACGCAGGTAACCCGCATCGTCGGTACAGAGCGTATCGCCATGCATGATCAGCAACCGATGGCCGTAGAGCGTCAGCACCTGCTCTTCCGGCAGCAGCGTCATGCCGCAGGCCTGCGCAAAGCGTCGGCCAATCAGGAAGTCGCGATTGCCATGGATAAAGTAAACCGGAACCGGCAGGGCGCGCAGGGCGCGGGCAACCTGCTGATGCAGCGGATTGGGATCATCGTCGCCAATCCAGGCTTCAAACAGATCGCCGAGAATATAGAGCGCGTCGCAGTGGGGCGCTTCGCGCTGTAAAAAATGCAGAAAACCGGCGGTAATCGCCGGTTCTTCCTGACACAGATGGAGATCTGCGATAAACAGCGTGCGCGACATTACTCGCTGACGGTCACTTTCTGGATAACGACGTCGTCTTTTGGCACATCCTGGTGCATGCCGCTGCGGCCGGTAGAGACCGCTTTGATCTTCTCGACCACATCCATACCTTCAACCACTTCAGCGAATACGCAGTAGCCCCAGCCCTGAACGCTTTCGTCACGGAAGTTCAGGAAGTCGTTGTCAGCTACGTTGATGAAAAACTGTGCGGTCGCAGAGTGCGGCGCAGAGGTACGTGCCATTGCCAGCGTACCTTTGGTGTTTTTCAGGCCATTGCTGGCTTCGTTCTGAATTTCGTCTTTAGTTTCTTTCTGCTTCATGCCCGGCTCGAAGCCGCCGCCCTGAATCATAAAGCCGTTGATTACGCGGTGGAAAATGGTGTTGTCGTAAAAACCTTCACGGCAGTAATCCAGGAAGTTCTTTACGGTTGCCGGCGCTTTATCATCGAAAGTTTTGATTACGATATCGCCATGGTTCGTCTGGAAAGTTACCATTTTTGTCGTCCTGTAAAGGTTGTCATCAGTTGCTGAGGTCGCTCTGTCGATGGGCGTCCCCCTTTTTGTCGACCGTTCTTATATCATAATTTCCAATGACACGTCAGCAGCGCGGCGCAGTTGGCTTGCTTTGCGTCGCGCGAGCGATAAAAATACGGCACAATGTCTGGATACTTAAAAGTGCCAACCACACGCGAAAACGGAACCGTTCAATGCTTAAGATTTATAACACCCTGAGTCGACAGAAAGAGGAATTCAAACCCATTCATGCCGGTAAAATCGGGATGTATGTTTGCGGCATCACGGTGTATGACCTCTGTCACATTGGTCATGGGCGGACGTTCGTGGCGTTTGACGTAGTGGCGCGCTACCTGCGTTACCTCGGTTATCAGCTTAATTATGTACGTAACATCACCGACATTGATGACAAAATCATCAGGCGCGCCAACGAAAACGGCGAGAGCATCGAAACCCTGACCAACCGCATGATTGGCGAGATGCACAACGACTTCGCCGCGCTGGGGATTCTGCCGCCCGATGAGGAGCCGCGCGCTACCCGTCACATCGCTGAGATTATCGAGCTGGTGGAGACGCTGATCGCTCGCGGTCACGCTTATGTGGCGGAGAACGGCGACGTGATGTTTGATGTCCTCAGCGACACCGATTACGGCGCACTGTCGCGTCAGGATCTGGAGCAGTTGCAGGCGGGCGCGCGTGTTGAAGTCGCCGACGTGAAGCGCAACCCGATGGACTTCGTGCTGTGGAAAATGTCCAAAGCGGATGAGCCAGCCTGGTCATCGCCGTGGGGCAACGGTCGTCCTGGCTGGCACATCGAGTGCTCGGCAATGAACTGCAAACAGCTGGGCACCCATTTCGATATCCACGGCGGCGGTTCAGACCTGATGTTCCCGCACCATGAAAACGAAATCGCCCAGTCGAGCTGCGCCCATGACGGTCCTTACGTCAACTACTGGATGCACTCCGGCATGGTGATGGTTGATCGAGAGAAGATGTCCAAATCGCTCGGTAACTTCTTCACCGTGCGTGACGTGCTGCAACATTATGATGCGGAGACGGTGCGTTACTTCCTGATGTCCGGTCACTATCGCAGCCAGCTTAACTACGGCGAAGATAACCTGAATCAGGCGCGTGCGGCGCTGGAGCGTCTCTATACGGCACTGCGTCACACCGACAGCAGCGTGCCTGCCCACGGCGGCGAAGCGTTTGAAGCGCGGTTCCGCAGCGCGATGGATGATGATTTCAACACTCCGGAAGCCTATTCGGTGCTGTTCGACATGGCGCGAGAAGTGAACCGCCTGAAAAGTGAAGATGGCGCTTCAGCGCACGGGCTGGCGTCGAAGCTGCGCGAGATGGCCAACGTGCTGGGCATTCTGCAGCAGGACCCTGAGTTGTTCCTGCAAAGCGGCGCGCAGGTCAATGACGAAGAGGTTGCCGAGATTGAGCACTGGGTGAAAGCCCGTGCCGATGCGCGCGCCGCCAAAGCCTGGGCGGAAGCGGACATCGCGCGCGACAAGCTTAACGCGCTGGGTGTCATCGTCGAGGATGGGCCACAGGGCTCCAGCTGGCGTCGAAAATAAACCGGAGAGGGCGAGCAATCGCCCTTTTTTATTATGGCGATTGAACAGATTCAGATCCGCGGCTTCCGCTCGATACGTAACCTGACGCTGTCGCTGCAGCAGCTGAATGTGGTGAGCGGTCCCAACGGCTGCGGTAAATCCAACCTCTACAAAGCGGTGCGGCTGCTGCATGAGGCGGCCAGCGGTCGCCTGGCACTGGCGCTGGCTGAAGAAGGCGGTATTCAGAAAGCGATGTGGGCGGGCGGCTTACGCCGGGGCGATCGCCGACACGATCCAAAGCGCCTGGAGCTGGCCGTGGTGATGGATGACATGGATTACCAGCTGGAGATTGGCTTTCCCGAGCCGCTGGTGACTAGCCTGTTTAATCTCGATCCGCTGGTGAAGCAGGAGCGACTCTGGCTGAGCGGTCAGCAGCGCCGTCCTTCCGCCTGTATTATGCAGCGCGAAAATCAGACTGCCTTTCTGCACAACGTTGAGGGCGAGCGCGTCGCCTATCCGGCGGTGCTGCATCCCGAAGAGTCGCTGTTTGGTCAGCTTGGCGAACCGCATCGCTATCCGGAGCTTTCGCAGTTGCGCGAACGTCTGCAGCAGTGGCGCTTTTACCATGAGTTTGCGGTCTGGCCTGGCTCACCGATACGGGCACCGCAGATTGGCGTGCGTGCGCCGGTGCTGAGCCATGATGGCAGCAATCTGGCGGCGGCCTGGGCGACCATTGTTGAGCGCGGTCATTCCGAACTCCTGTCTGAGGTGATGGAACAGGCGTTTCCCGACAGCCAGTTTGATGTCGATGTGCAGAATGGCCGTTTCCAGATGCTGATGTCGCGCCAGGGCATTCTGCGTCCGCTGGAGAGCGCCGAGTTTTCTGATGGCACGCTGCGGTTTCTCTGTCTGGTTGTCGCACTGCTCAGCCCGCGTCCGCCCGCCTTTATGGCACTGAATGAGCCGGAAAACAGCCTGCATGAAGATCTGTTGCCTGCGCTGGCGCGCTTAATCGCCGAAGCCAGCGAGTTCAGTCAGCTCTGGATCACCAGCCATTCACCCCGGCTCGCGACGTTGATAGCGCAGCATACGGCGGTGAATCATATTGTACTGGAACAGCGGGAAGGGGAGACATGCGTAAAGGGGGATGAGCAGGTGTAACAGCGTCCCCGCAGGGACGCCCGGAAATCACTCGACCACAGTAATGCGGAAACCCGCGAATTCCACGGTCTGACCGGCTACGATTTTGCAGCGCTTGCGGGTTTCTACCGCACCGTTGACCTTCACTTCACCCTCGGCAATCACCACTTTCGCCTGTGCGCCGCTCTGAACCCAGCCTTCCAGTTTCAGCAGGTCACACAGATCGACGTGCGGGAATTTACCCAGTGAAAAACTTGTCATTTAAACCACCTCTTTATCATGAAACTCTTCGCACGCCTGCAGCGTGTTTTGAATCAGTGTTGCTACTGTCATTGGACCCACACCGCCCGGCACCGGGGTAATGTAGGAGGCGCGCTCGGATGCACTGTCAAAATCAACATCGCCCACCACTTTGCCGCTCTCCAGCCGGTTAATGCCCACGTCGATGACGATGGCGCCCGGTTTGATCCAGTCACCCGGAATAAACCCTGGCTTACCCACTGCAACGACCAGCAGATCGGCATGCTCAACGTGATGGCGCAGATCTTTGGTAAAGCGATGAGTGACGGTCGTGGTGCAGCCCGCCAGCAGCAGTTCCATACTCATCGGACGACCAACAATGTTGGATGCGCCAACCACCACGGCATTCAGGCCGTAGGTGTCAATGTTGTAGCGCTCCAGCAGCGTCACGATACCGCGTGGCGTGCAGGGACGCAGGGTTGGCGCACGCTGACAGAGGCGACCGACGTTATAAGGGTGGAATCCATCGACATCTTTATCAGGCGTGATGCGCTCCAGCACTTTGACATTATCAATGCCGGCTGGCAGTGGCAGTTGCACCAGGATGCCATCGATTTCGTCGTCCTGATTGAGCGCATCAATCAGCTCCAGCAGCTCAGCTTCGCGGGTCGTGGCAGGCAAATCGTAAGAGCGGGAGTGGAAACCCACTTCTTCACAGGCGCGGCGTTTGCTGGCCACGTAGATCTGTGATGCCGGGTTTTCACCCACCAGAACCACTGCCAGACCCGGCGCGCGTTTTCCGGCGGCCAGACGCTGCTTCACTTTTTCCGCAACCTCAACGCGCACCTGCTGCGCAATCGTTTTACCGTCAATAATTTTTGCTGCCATCAGAGAGGAAATCCACTGTGTTGTGTTGAATCGGGGAAGGGGGGTATTTTGTCAGAAGCGCGGCGCGCTGTCAGTTACAGTTTCAGCCGCGTATGTGCTTTCCGGCTTTTTCGTCGCGACGAGTGCCAGCCTGCATGCGTATGATATCTGCAGGACAATCCGGGGACGATGTAATGATTTGGATAATGCTTGCTACTCTGGCGGTGGTGTTTGTCGCTGGATTTCAGCTGCTCACCGCTGGCTCACGCCATGCCGCTCAGCGGCTCAGCAAACGGCTGCAGCTGCCACCGGTACAGGTGGAATCAATGATCTCTATGATGGGGAAAGAGGCGGCGAAAGAGTTTACCGACTATCTCAGCAAGGATAATGAAACGCACCTGCATAATGGCGCAGCGGTACTGCTGATCTGGCAGGTGTTCATTGTTGACGGCAGTGAGGAGAATAGCCAGCGCTGGCATGCGATTCTCAGTCGAGCCGGTTTTCCACCGCTTATTAGCCGCCAGCAGCTGCTGCTCGCGCTGGGCTTTCTGCGCCAGCTGGAGCCGGACATCCAGGCGCTGCATGCACTTCGTGAGCAATACAATGCGCGTTTCACATCACAAGGGATTGAGCTGGAAGGAGAATTTACCGACAACAGTAAACTCGTGTCGCTCAGCGAATGGCGCAGGCGTCACTGACGCCAATTGGTCATTACCGCAGCACTTCGCTGCGGAGAAACGGCAAAAACGTTGACGTACCCGCTTCCCGACGTATAATCCGTGCCATCTCCATGCGCCCTTAGCTCAGTTGGATAGAGCACCGGCCTTCTAAGCCGTAGGTCACAGGTTCGAATCCTGTAGGGCGTACCATATTTTCTTCTGTTAACATCCTTTCTGGTCTACCTTTTCCTTTAAAATCAGAATATAACAGTTCTCTGTGGTCCAGTTTGGTCCAGGGTCACCTATTGCGTTCTTGTTTCGATTGGGGGCAGGGTAGGGGGCATTGCCAGGTTCAATCAACTGGATGCCCCCAAATGAAGCTGACAGTCCGACAAATTGACTCTGCTAAGCCAAAAGAAAAGTCATACAAACTTGCCGATGGTGGTGGTATGTATCTTGAAATCTTTCCAAACGGAGCCAAAAGCTGGAGACTCAAATACCGTATAGCGGGTAAAGAGAAGCGGGTGTAGTGGCATAGTAAGCTCCGGCTCGTTCTTAGCAGATCATGAACAGTAAAATATTCAATATCACCCATAACATTGGGCGGTTGCTTCTTCAACATGGGCGGTTGCTTCTTCCTGCCAGGCTCAATACCGCAAAGCTTCGCTATGGCCCTGTTAAGAGTGTCTTTTCCCATGTGCTGGGACTTGCTTACACGGCGATTAGTGAAGACATAATTCACTCTGACAATTAGTTCTTCCAAAAATCTCCATTAGGTTTTATGTGAATTATATTGATAAAAATAAATCTGCGTTAAAGGAATTATAAATAAGAATGGAGGGTTTTATGAGTAAAGATAAAATGAAAGATGAACAAATATCATTTACTGAGGCAAAAGAGTTTGTTAACAAAGTGCATGATGATTTGGTAGATTTATTAGAAAAAAATAAAATTACTGAAAGCTATAGAATGTATCCTGCTGAATATATTGTTTATATTATGTTTAGAAAGTATTACGCCTCTCAGGATTGCTTAAAAATCGTGAGCATAGTTGAATATTTTGAATTAACCGAAATTGTTGAATGCAATAGTGTTGACTGGTGGTTTTTTCAGTCTTAGCATCTGATGTTGATACTAATAAGATTGCAAGCATAATTCAAACAAAAATGGTTGAAGAAGAGAAAAGCAAAGTAAATTCTGTTCTTGTTAAAGAAGATGATGTGGTTATTAAAAAGAAGTTAGTCAAAAATATTTTGAAATAGCCTGATTTACCTGGTCAGACTATTTAAATTTTGAAGCGATTTAGTAAAAAATATCTTTTTTATTTTAATGTTACCCTACCATCAGAACTCTGTATATATGTTTTATCGCCTATATTTATAAATGCTTTTCTATCAAGGCTCCCTCTTATAACTAATGCTATGCTGTTGTATACACATTTCTTATGCCCGCCATTAGTATCATCAAAGCAGGTATAGTCATCAATTGAACCATCTCTGGTTCCTGTTGGTAACTTTTCATAACCATCGAAGTTCATGATGATAACAGTGAAGTTATCTGGGGTATTGATAATATGATATTTATTCTGAAGCGAATCTTTGTTTTCTAACCACCATTTTAGTTTTCCTTCTGTAGTCATCGGTAAATGTTCTACAAAAACTGCACCATTATCAACTCTGACTATTTTTGCTGGTCTTACAGCAATCCATATGCAATATACTGATATTAACAAAATCAGAACTGCTCCAATCCTTTTGTATTTAAACATTGGTTTCTCCTGTCAATGTTATAGTTGCTCCGAAATTTGTGAAAAATGGCTTTTGAGCTAAATGCTTAGCCCTCTGTAGAACGAACCATATTCTAAAGAAACTAATTGAGTTGAATTTAGCTTTTAAGATATCTTCTTTATCTAAGCCAAAATGGTCTTGTGCTCTGTATTTGATAGTCGCAGTATATTTATTGCCCTGGAAGGTCAGGCTTTCTATAGAAATTTCTGTGCTGTTTATGTCATGGACGGTAATGCCCATGCCATTGACGAAATCTTTCCATCTTGTGTATTTTGGTAAACGACTTTTAGATAACACATTTGAAAAATGTTCTTTCGTCAATTGTGACTTATTAAAATCAAATTGCTCGATAGTGTTTTTAATTATGGATAATGTGCTATCGATAGAGTTGTCACTCAAAATGAGATTTCTGTAGGCATTATCCATAAACGGATGCTGAAAATCATTTCCATTACTACGTTGTATGTGATTGAAAAGATTTATGATCAAGCCCTGGTATGGTCCTCGGAAAGAAAAGGCATAGGACTGAGAGCGTAGCTCATCATATAACAACGCAATGGCTTTTTCTCTACTAACTGGCTGTATAGAATTAGTAGCAGGATGCTGATAGGAGGGACCAAAAGTAGTCCAGTCGATGAAAGTTGATACTTGCCCGAGATGATAATGCTTTTTCAGTATATCAGCATCCATGTCGCCACTTTGCATGTCATCAGCATTTCTGTCATTGAATCTTTTTTTTGTAGTGAAGATGATAAGTTTTTTGTCGATTCCTTTCATTCAAAATCAATCCCTTTCAGTCAAATGATTAAGTATTATACATTTTCTGTTTGTGAGGTAAATTAAGAATTTTTTTAATATTTACTATGTTCAGAGTCATTTACGGCCACATAATCATGCAGTGATGAACCTTGAATATCAAGGCGTTTAGCCAGGTTAATTTATTCGGATGTCTATTAGCATCTATTGAAAGTCACACTCATCTGATGTGCAATCCCGTTCTGATCTGCTCCCCTCAAACCGGCACCATAGGCCACCGCGGGTTCAGCCCCTTGAGGTACTTGTGGATACCGTCGATGAACAGCGTCTTGAATGTCGCTTCGTTATCGTTGGTTAGCTTTGCGATATAGCCAGACACCGATAAAGGCCAGCAGAGCAGAAAGCACCGCCTTAAGCGCAATCATTGTGAATTCGAAACTATCCATAGCGCCTTCACCATCACCGCTAATGTGGCCTTCTACCAGGGATCTGATGATGCTTTCAGGTATGAGAAACCAGGTTGCGGAGAAGATTATAACAAATATCAGTATTTTCATCGCACTACACACTTTGTGAAATCAGGAACATCAATGCGGCCGTATGCTGGTAATCCTCCTTTCATAAAGCCACGTCCCATTCTTACGGCTCCTTGATAGCTGCCCTGATATCCCTTCCGACCAGCGAGTCTACTGGTTATCCCTTCTGTACAGTGCCCACTCCTCGATGCGCTCCCCGCCTGGCAGAGTACAGTAACCTGATTCACCATCCGGGCCCTTAACTATGTCCAGCTTGCCGCCCATCTTTTCACAATACACAGAGGCTGGGTTAGCCATGCCCACAGCGTGTTGTCTGTCATTATGAGGTACACAGGCTGTGAGTAATAAAATGGTCGCTGCGATTGAAATTATTTTCATTTTTAACCTTATCTGAAGAGATTGATGAGGGTTAATCGTTATATCCACGCTGCTTCATCTCGCGCTGGTTTTTCTGTTTAATTAAACGCTTAATGTGATCCGAAGTAGTTATTGTAATCAGATCATAACCTGGACTCAATCCATTATGTAAGTGTGGATTTATATATGCATCGTTTCCACTTAGGATGATTGCAGAAGCCGGACCAGCCACCCTGTACACATCATTTATAAGCCAGACATCTGCTTCTTCGAACCACTTTTAAATTATGGCTAAAACATAACTTAATCATTCATGCTGATGTCGGTGTTAATGTTGAACACCCCTGTTCAGATTTGCAGAGCCCCTTAAAATCGACCTGCAAAACCACACCGCTTCGTCCTAATGTGTGCGAACACTTAGCGTGAATTTTTTCGTATCTGCCTCTTAAGCTCTTTTCACTCTGTATCATTCAGATCGACGCTAATAACCTTGCCCGTATTAGCGTTCCCGGCTTAAAATAGTAACCCCAGTTATGCGGTTAAATGAAAGGTAGGCCTATGTGTAATTGCAGACAGTTGCCAGCTTGTGTGGCTGAAATTGAATCCCTGGAGCGGGGCTTTGAGTTCTCAGGGGGCTTTATTCACAATTACTATTTCGAAACACCGGAAAGTGAACATTTCGAACCGCGGCTTGATTACTCTCAATCCATGTATCGCTGCATGGAATGCGGTCAGGAATGGTACATCGAATGTTCCCCGGAACAGACACCGTATCCAGAGTTTGCCTTAAAGCTAAATGGATTAGTGCGGCCACCTTCAGAGAACGAGCTTCAGGCGGCCAAACAGTATCTTTGCATACTTGCACATGGTGGATTTGGTTCAGAAAAATGCAGGATGGCAGGGTGCCAGAATCATAAGGTTTTGGGGCGCGAGTTATGCCATTTGCATATTCCATTTCCATAGGTAGTCGTAATGGGTTTAAATCCGTTTCATTGACGAGAAGATCAAAACGCCTTGCATATCGAAGGGTGTTTTTAGAAATTTCGGTGAGGCAGATTTATTTGGTCTGGGGGGTGTTTGAAAGTTATAATCCCAGTAAGTACGTTTGGGAGTTTATCATAGGCTTCTGTTTTTTATAGGGTGATGGTTCTTCATAATATTTATTTTAATAAGTTTAGGTGCGCCCTGTTAATAATCTGGTTAATCCCTCAAACACACTTTTCTAAAAGCTGATATTCACCTGAAAATATATATTAACTGTAAGGTGTGTTGATACTGGATGAAATCCAGGATATTTTCCGGGAAAAATGTTTTGATAATGGATTATTAACCTACAGACCTCATCATCATTCGTTAAACCACCCAACTTAAGTCTGCCGCTCCCCAGCCAGAAGCGGCATCCCTTCAGCAGAAATTAAACCTGGCCCGCAACCACACCCGACAAAGCCAGAACCTGCTTCTGTTTCCTGGCGGGCAGCTTATTCAGCTGCGCTAACGCGTTAACCAGCTGCTCATCGACCGGCTCTGGTGGTTTCACGGTCAGCACAATACGGCCCGCCGTGACTTTTACTTCTACTTCGGTGCCGGTGGTAAATCCGGCGGCAGCCAGCCACTGGCCTTTCATGATAATCGACGGAATACGCGCGTAACTGGGATACCGGCTGGCGTAACTCACCGTTAATTTGCGCTGGGAAACGGAAGGGGCTTCTGAATTTAAACCAACTGCATTACACTCTGACTCAGTCATGATCTCTATTCCTTTTCAATAGTGATTGTGATTAGCGATACAGGAGTGCTCCAACACCTCTGTATCGCGCTAAATACCTGTACATATAATCAACTATTGCAGGAAAAGTCCAGCTGAAAATCGATGTAAATCAGTGACTTTAATCATCTGATAAACAGCGAGTTTTACGATAACGATCTCAAAAAAATGTAATTAACTGAAAGCATTCATTGTTCGGAATATAAGAAAAGTCACAGGTGATATCTCGTCATAAATATCTGTCATTAGCCGCATACATTAAGTCCGCAATTAGTAACATGCGCTTAACCCGCAGTGTGCTTAAGCAGAAAGTCGATTAACGTTTTTACTCTTTTCGTTTTACCCGCGCTTTTAGGATAATAGAGATAAACTGGCGGATAAGTTTTCCAGTAACGCTCCATCACCGGAATAAATGCCTCTTTATCCGGCTGTAAATTATGAACCGGTTCAAACAGTCGCCCGATACCCAGCCCGTTGCGAATGCCATCAGCCATCACCTCAATATCATTACTCATCAACTGACCCGGCATCTCAACGGTCAGCTGTTCGCCATGATGATCCAGAATCAGCGGCAGAATACGATTATTGGTGATAAACCGGTAACCGATAAGCCGGTGCTGATGCAGGTCAGACGGAGACTCTGGAATGCCGAACGCTGCCAGATAGGCAGAAGAGGCATACAAACCTTCGCGAAACGGCTTCATCAGCGGTCGCGCCACCACGCCACCTTCCAGAATGTCGCCAAACCGGATCCCCAAATCAAAGCGTTCATCAATGATGTTCACGGTGCCATCGTATACCGAAATTTCCAGCTGAATACCGGGATATTGCTGGCAGAAAGCGGCCATCGCAGGTTTCAGCACCAGCAGATAAGCAAAGCGCGAAAGGGTGATTCTGACCAGTCCCGACGGTTCCTGATTCTGGTCACGGATGCTTTCCAGCGATTTTTCCAGCGAGGCTACCGCTGCCGAGGTTTGTTCCAGCAGCTGCTGTCCGGCATCGGTCAGCTCAATCCGGCGCGTGGTTCGTACAAATAGCGGATGACCGATGTGCGCTTCAAGTAGCTTCAGCGCCTTACTGACAGAGGGGGGAGTAATCTCCAGTTTGCGCGCTGCCGATGAAATATTCCCTTCGCGGGCAATGCTCTGGAAGATGCGTATCTGGTTATAGATGGCGTTGTTCACGGGATAATCCTGACACAATCGGGCTGCTTATTATTAGCCACAGGCTAAATATCTTTGAGTCAATAGTGGCCTAATCTTCACTAAATCGCGAGCATATACTCCTTATCAGTTCCCCCTGGCCGTGAATCTCAGGAGATTGCTATGCGAATTTTGTGTCTGGATAAACCCGCCCCCGATGCCACGCTGGAAAAGTATCACCCTCATCTGGCTGCCGAAGCTTTCCATGCCTGGAGTCTGTATAAATCCGGTGCGCTACGCGATATTTACTACCGACAGGATCGACCCGGCTTCGCGATCTTCCTTGAATGCGACTCGGTGGAACAGGCTCAAAGCCTGCTGGCTGACTTTCCGCTGGCAAAAGCCGGTCTGCTGAGTTTTGACTGCATCCCGTTAGGTGCATTCACCAACTGGGAAAGCCTGTTCGCTGCAGAGTATAAGCCTCAGCAAGAGGGCGTCACCCAATGATCAGTCGCAAACCGCTACCGTGTGTTGTCACCAGTCATCCGACAGGTGTCAGGCAGGCGGCGCAGTAAAAACGCCGCGTGAAGCGCTGGCGGCAGGAAAGGCGGATGCCGTATCGGTGGGATTTGATTAAACGGTGCCGGACGGCAAAAAGTACCCAGCGCGTGATGGCATCGCCAACGCCTGGCTATCTGTTAAAAAATAGATGATTAAAAACTGAAAATGAAAAATATATTAATTATTTCCGGTCATCCTGACCTGAGCCATTCGGTCGGTAATGCTACCATTCTTAATGAAGTCGCTTCTGCGCTGCCTGATGCTGAAATCCGTCGTCTGGATGCACTTTATCCGGACAACAATATCAATGTCAGCGCCGAACAGGATGCACTGCTGAAGGCAGATATTATCGTCTGGCAATTTCCCTTCTCATGGTATTCGCTGCCAGGCCTCATGAAGTTATGGCTGGATGACGTATTTGTTCATGGGTTTGCGCACGGATCAACGGCCAGACTCGGCGGTAAAAAACTGATCCTCTCTTTCACCACTGGCGCACCGCAGGCGTTATACGCGGCAGATGGTGTCTTTGGTCATCAGCTGGAGGATTATCTGATTCAGTTTGAAACCACCGCCCGACTCTGCAATCTGGAGATGCAGAAACCGGTTTATACCTGCGGGATAAGCTATGCCAGTCGTAATGAAACTATTATCACGCAGCAAATTGCTGCAGCAAAGCAACACGCGTCGCGACTCATTGCTCAGCTCAATGCGGAACTCACAACGGCTTAATAGCCAGATGAAACAGAAATCACGCCGGTTAATACACCGAATGAATCGCAAATCACCTCATCCGATAATTAAGGCAGACCGTGAACAATATTACCGCTCTGACTCTGACTCTGCTGATGGCCGGCCCGGCATCGGCAGCCGCTTTAACAGACCCCACAAACCGTGTCATTAATCTGCATGAAATGGAAATTAAGGCCGGGAAAAACGGACAGTACGATGAAGTTGCCAGAGATAATATTACCCGTTCGCTGGCAGAGCAACCAGGTACGCTGGCGATGTATTCACTGAAACATAAAGAAAATGCTCATCAGGCTTATATGATTGAAATTTATGCGAGTGAAGAGGCATACCAGCAACATCTCAGTTCAGAGCCGTACCGGTCTTTTATTACACGCGCACCTGATCTTATCGGCCAGAAAAAGAGCACTGTGCTGGAGCCGCAGTTTTTGGGTGATAAACCCTTCGTACAGAATAAAGAAACCATCAATAACCTGGTGATTGTTGACGTGAAACCGGCCGATCAGCAGGCATTCCGCGATATTGTGCTGCCTGAAATGGCAGAGTCACTGAAGGTGGAACCGGGCGTACTGGCGATGTATGCCGCGACCGATGCGAAAAACAGATATCGCTGGTTCTTCTATGAAATCTACGCGAGTGACGCCGCCTATCAGCAGCACCGCGAAACGCCCCATTTTCGCGACTATATCCGGCTGACAGCTGAGATGACCGACCGCAAAGAGGCGATCCCCGTGGTGCCAGCTCTGCTGAAAAACCGTGGCGCTCTTAACTCTTTTGTTAACTGACCTTTACCAGGGAGCTGATCAGAGGATGAAAAAAGTGATTGCCGCCGCCGCGATCTCCATGATGCTGGCCGACCTGGCCGCTGCTGAACCCAAAAGAGGTGAAACTATGTTGAACGTTAATCCATCCAGCCTTTCGGTTGCCGACATTGAGTCCGTCTCTCCCGCACTGGCTCGTTTCGGACGTGAAGCGATAACCGACGATCTCTGGAAACGCGACGCACTTTCGATCCGAGACCGCAGTATCGTCACGCTTGCCATTCTCATCGCCCGCAACCAGCCTGCTGAGTTACAACATTACGCCGGTGTGGCGCTCGACAGTGGCGTGACGCCTGCTGAAGTCTCCGAAATTATTACTCACCTGGCGTTCTATTCCGGCTGGCCCAATGCGATGTCCGCAATTGCGGTGACCAAAAATGTGTTTCAGGCGCGAGGTATTGGTGCCGATCAACTGGCCGAAGCCTCTCCGGCACTGCTGCCACTAAATCAGGCAGCAGAACAGCAGCGTTCTGCAACGGTGGAGAAAAATGTGGGGCCGATCTCGCCCGGGCTGGTCAGGTTTACCGCCGATCCGCTGTTTCTCAATCTGTGGCAGCGGCCAGCGCTACAACCTCGAGACAGAAGTCTGGTGACGGTCAGCGCGCTGATTGCTTCGGGACAAAGTGCGCAAATTAACTACCATCTCAACCGGGCGATGGACAACGGATTGACGGCTGAAGAAGCGGGCGAGATTATCACTCAGGCCGCGTTCTATGCTGGCTGGCCAAATGCCTTTTCAGCGGTTCCGGTGGTGGGTGAAGTGCTGCGGGATCGCGCAGCAAAACAGGAATAACCCGCAGCGGGTGAGGATCTCAGGTTTTACTTCACCCGCCGTTTCTTACGCCCGCCGGATACCGACAGAGATCCGGCAAAGTGCTGCGCCATTCTGGTGGTTTTTTCCCCTCCCGCCGCAATGCCATGATGACCGCTCCAAACCCTCCGCTTACGACAACCCGCCATTGGGCATAAAAACAGAGAGCACCGCGTCATGGAAAGTAAAAATCTGACAGATATTACTGAAGACGTTTCATACGGTGTGAAATATAAAGCAGTAATAAATGAAGGATGGGCAGGGCAGGACGCAGGAGTTATTTAACAGAATAAATGAAATAAGCCGTGGCGGGCGCCACGGCTAATGTTTTATGCAGACTGCCACTCACTTTCAACATCCGCTTTGGCTTTAGAAAGGATGACTTTATTATCATCAACTTCTTTCACCCAGCTGAATGGAATAATGTGGTGTTTGCCGCCCGCTTCAGGATCGCTTTTCGCCAGCTTAATTTTGTCGTCGCCTTCGAAGTGGTCGACAATCCCGACATGTTCGCCATTCACATCAACAACCTGCGCGTGATCTAAAATTTCTGATTTATCTACCATGGTGGCTTAATCCTTATATTTAATGAGTTCAGTTGCCCTCAGACAAAACAAGCCTGGTTGTTAAATGCTGTTTTCGCCAGGGGATTAACAAAATGAAATAGTTCAGTGAGCTGGACCTGGTCGCTGTTATTTATTGCCGGCAGGAAAATAAAGGGCATATAAGCGAAACCGCAAACAGAGCCGGAGTGTCTGCAGCCACGGGTCTGCTGACCTCACTGCCTGCCACATCGACACCATCAGATTTGCCGCAATCGTCTGCCGCCCGTTCACCAATCAACGCTATGATAATCAGGTCAATCGCCACGCCGCAGATCGGCCAGCACGCGGGCGGTTTAACTTACCCAAAGGAGTGCCTATGACAGCAGTCAGTTCCATTACCACTGAAGGTGGCGTCTGGATTAATCAGCCGCCGGTACACAGCCTGGATGGCGATACGCTGAGGTTCGAAACCGCGCTGAACAGCGATTTCTGGCAGCGTACCTGGTACGGCTTCGAACGGCACAGCGGCCACGCTTTCGGCTTCTGGGTGGAAAATGACTTTACCGTTCAGGTGCAGGTAAGGGCGGATTTCAGTCAGCTCTACGATCAGGCCGGGCTGTTTATTCAGGATAACGAAACGCACTGGGTTAAGGCGGGCATTGAGTTTAACGATGACCAGCCCGCAATTGGCAGCGTGGTGACGCGCGAGTTTTCCGACTGGTCTACCGGTGTGTTTCCCGGCGATGCGCGCCAGTTCTGGCTGCGCGCCACGCTGGAAAATGCGGCCTTAAGAATTCAGTACTCTACCGACGGCGTGAGCTGGCCGCTGTTACGGCTCTGCCCGTGGCCCGGTCAGGCGCGGCGGTTTGTCGGAGTGATGGGCTGCTCGCCTGAACGTGAAGGGCTGGCGATGAGTTTTACGGACTTCGCTATTACTCCACCGCTCGGCAAAGCACTGCACGATCTCTCCTGAGCCAGGCGGCGCATTGCATATCGTCGCAGAATCGGCTTAATTGTCAGGTCAGAATTTGCGGTGACGCGTCGCCCGTGCAAGACGACGCCTTTACAGGGAAAGCTATGCGTTGCGCCACCTCGTTTATCCCGCTGCTGGTCATCAGTTGCTGCGCCGGATGGGCACAGCAGGCCACTGCCGATACCGTCTGGCTGAATAATGGCGATCGGCTGACCGGCACGATTCGTTATCTCAGCGACGGCAAGCTGGGGATAGAGACACACTACGCCGGTACCGTCACGCTGGACTGGAGTGCGGTCAGTACGCTCGCCAGCGAGAATCCGGTGAATGTCGAAAACAAAAAGACCGGCGAACATTATCAGGTGCGGCTCTCCTCATCCGATCCCGGCTATGTCTGGGTGGAACGCAACGAGCAGGAGCAGCAGGTTTCGCTGCGGCGCATTGATGAGTTTATGAAAGCCAAAGTCCGCAGCGATCAGCTTGCCTGGACCGGCAACATCGATGCAGGCGTGAAGGTCAAAAAAGCCTCGACCAAAACTGACGACTACAGCTTCGCGCTCAACACGAAACTGAATCAGGGAAAATGGCGTCACGATATCGGTGCGACCTACAATCGCGAGCAGGAAAACGAGAACATCAATACCGATAACTACAGCCTGCGCTACGCCTTTGATTATCTGGTCAGGGAGCAGTTCTTCTGGCAGACCCGCGCCACCTACAAGCGCGACTGGGTGGAGAATCTGTCACGTCAGGCGCTAATCGGCACCGGTCCGGGTTATCAGTTGTGGGATACCGAACTGAGCGCGTTTTCACTCTCGGTGCTGGGTGGTGCCTTTGAGTATGGCTACAGCGATGACCGGGAAGAGCGGCACTTTGGCGGCTCGCTGCGCTGGAACTATCAGCGCTATCTGCTGGGCAAATCGTTCACGCTTTACAGCAATGGCGATGTCGGCCATTCGCTGGATGATGACGGCGTATTTATGCTGGATGCCGAAGTCGGGCTGCGCTACAGCCTGACTTCGTGGTCAACGCTGCACGTTGGCTATCACCGTAATCTGGTCAGCGGCATACCCGATACCCTGAACGAAGGCATTTTCTCCACCGGATTAGGGCTGAAGTGGTAAGCCGCTGATCGAACAGCGCCGCAGCAAATCCTTACGGTTTTTATCCGGTTACAGGCGCGGGATTGGCTAAGCTGCATGTATTGTCACAACGGGAAAGCAGAAGATGATCGTAAGCAGCAGGGTGTATCGTCCGGGATGCGCGGGCGAAGAGGTTGAAGTCGATGATATCAGTGAAGTGATCAAAGAGCCGGAGGCGTTTATCTGGCTCGGGTTGTGGCAGCCAGACGCTGAGTTTATGGCGAAGATTAAAGAGGAGTTCGGACTTCATGAACTGGCGGTTGAGGATGCACTCAATGCCCATCAGCGACCTAAAATTGAACATTATGGCGAATCGCTGTTTATCGTGGTGAAAACGGTGTGCGCTAAGGATGACAGCTGCGAACTGGGCGAAACGCATCTTTTTGTCGGAAAAAACTTCCTGATCAGCATCCGTCACGGCGCATCTGAAAGCTACACCCCGGTGCGGCAGCGGGCGGCTGAAAACCCGGCGCTGCTGAAGTTTGGTCCCGCTTATCCGCTCTACTGCCTGCTCGATTTTATTGTTGATCGCTATGCCGAGCTCTCTACCTCGCTGAATGAACGGGTCGGGCAGATGGAGAACGATCTCTTCACCAGTGAATTTGATCGCAAGTCGGTGCAGTCGGTCTACACCGTGCGGCGTCATCTGTTGAAACTGCGCAATGCGGCGCTGCCCGTGGAGGAGATCTGTAATCAGCTGATCCACCTGCATGAAGATCTGATTCCGCGCCCGCTGCGCGCCTATATCCGCGACGTGCAGGATCACGCCCGCCATGTCGTCACTGACGCGGAAGATATGCGCGAAATGCTGACCAGCGCCATGCAGGTCAATCTGGCGCTGGTGACGGTGCAGCAGAATGAAGTGGTGAAAAAGCTGGCAGGCTGGGGTGCGATCCTGGTGATCCCGACCGTGGTCTTCAGTATGTATGGCATGAACTTCGAGCATATGCCGGAGCTGAAGTCGCTGTATGGCTATCCGCTGGCGGTGGGGCTGACCCTGCTGGCCTGCGGCGGGCTGTGGGCCAAACTGCGTCGCTCCGGCTGGCTGTAAACGGCAGGATGCGGTGCCAGATTGTCCCGCTGAAAAGGTCACGACCCGCCAGATAGTGAACCTATACTGTCTGGCTATGCTTAACGCAGCGTGCAGTTTTTGTTCCTGAGCCAACAGTGTGTGAGGTCACGGTGAAAAAAGAGGATAGCAGCGGTCAGGCAGTACCGATTCAGGAAAACCTCCGCTGGGTACGCCGTGAATGGCTGATTCAGCGTATCGGTGAATACGTCCTGATTGCGCTGGTGATTCTGGGTGCGTGCGGACTCTTTTCCAAAGGCGTGCTGAGTAACGGCAGCGCCCGCTCGCCGGACGGGACCATCCAGGTGGAGTATGAACGGTTTGGCCGGGTTGAGAGCAATATGGATATGCGCATTCGCTACAACGCACCGGTAACCGATCGCTTTACCGTTACGATTGGCGGTGGCGCCCTGGATAACCTGCAAATCCAGACGCTGCAGCCTCAACCGCTGGAGGCGGTGACGATTGGCAGTGATCTGCGGCTGACCTTTTCGGCCCGCAACACCGGACCGGATCACGCGATCTGGCTTGGCCTGCAGCCGCGCAATGCGGGCCGCATTCACGTCACTATTCATGGTGACGGCCATGCTCCCGCCCGTTTTACCCAATGGATCTATCCCTGACAGAGGCGCTTTATGGAAACGGTATTACGTGCCGCAGCGATCTACCTGGTGCTGATGGTCGTGTTCAAAATTGCCGGCAGACGCACTCTGTTGCAGATGACCTCTTTCGATCTGATTCTGCTATTGATCATCAGTGAAGCAACTCAGCAGGCGCTGCTGGGCGACGATTTTTCTGTTACCGGCGCGGCGCTGACTATTATCACGCTGGTAGCGATTGATATTGTGCTGGGCAAACTGAAAAGTCGCTTTCCGGTGGTGGAGCAGGTGATCGATGGCGGCCCGGTGATCCTGGTCGAGAATGGTAATCTGCTGACTGACCGCATGAAGATGACCGGCATCAGTCCTGATGATGTGCTGGAAGCGGCGCGCTCCGGGCAGGGGCTGGAGCGATTTGATCAGATTAAATATGCGGTGCTGGAGGTTAACGGCCATATCTCGATTATTCCCCGAGCCGATAAACAGTCCTGAGGGGCGTTCGCCCTGGCCTGACAGGAGAGCGCCCGTGCCGGAGCCGCGCAGATTACACACGCCTGAAATATCCTCATCCCCTTGCTGCAGCAGGCCCTGAATGCATTACAGATCCTCATTGCGTCACGCTGCGCTTGTTATGCCGCTTCCCTTGTAATCCTGTCGATTTCGTTCAGACTGAGTATTCCACTCATGCTTTATCATCAGAGCTGGCCTGACTATCAATCAGCGTTATGCTTTTACAGTCAGGATTAAATGAATGAATTTACGCGATTTACCTTCTACCCGGTTACCGGCTGGCATATTGGTCCCCTGAATACCCATCAGGCACTGGTAGTGAAATTCGGTTATATCGATCCCAATGCCCCGCGTGAAAAGGGCCCGCAGGAGACCCTGTTTCTGGGTCTGACCCTCGAAATGGCGAAAAAGCTGGTCGCCAATCTTTCCGAACACATCGACTACGCTGAAAAAAAGAGCACCCAGCACTAGTTTCTCACCGCGATCGATTACCGCGCCCACCGTAGGGCTATTTTGCTGCACTGTCGCCCGGTGCATAAACCCGCAGTGCACTGGCGATCAGGCGAAAATGCGCGGGTGTCTGACCGATAATCTCACCATCTGCATTGATGTAATGGGGACGGCGCGTCTCAATCGTCAGCTCCGTGGCGCTGAATGCCCGCACGTTACGCCAGCGACCGTGAGTGCCGCGCCGCAGAAAGGGCAGCAGCGCAATGAGCTGCCAGCTATGCTGCAGCTCCAGACTGTAGACATCCAGTAACCCATCGTCCGGAGCGGCACGCTGTTCCACCGTCATGCCGCCCCCATAAAAGCGTCCATTGCCCACCGACACCTGAACCGTTTTGATCGGCGTCCGATGGCCCTGATGCACCAGCGTAGCGCTGAAGGGACGGCTCTGCCGCAGCACCCGCAAAGCCGCCAGGGCATAACCGCCCACTCCCCAGCGTTTTTTCGATTCCGCCGTGAGGTTGCGCGCCAGTTCCACCGAAAAGCCGATGCTGGAGACGTTCAGAAACAGATGCTGATTCACTTCACCCAGGTCCACTGCGCGCAGCTGCCCGTCAGCGATAATCTTTATCGCGGACTCCAGGATGGCAGGAATGCCCAGCGTGCGGGCAAAATCGTTGGCGGTGCCCAGTGGTAAAATGCCCAGCGGCAGGCCGGTCTGCATCAGTCCCGGCGCGGCCGCATTAAGCGTGCCGTCGCCACCGCCGACGATCACCGCATCAACGCGATGGGCATACGCCGCGATTAATTCGCTGTAGCTGCGGGTATCATCTCCGGCCGGTTGCAGCAGGGTGAACCCGGCCTGAGCCAGCAGCGACTGTGCGCGGCTGGCCTCGGCGCGTCCTTTGCGCGAGCGCTGATTAATCAGCAGCAGGGCAGTTTTCTCCTGTTGAGACATACTTTTGCGTTATCCCGATGTCAAAATGGCTGTAACGAGACGGCAAGTACAGCACTGGCCTGACCGGTGAACAACCCTGCTTGCGCTACTTTACGTAACCTGTTGAGTGCCATAAGCGGCGATAAAGATCGTCTACACTGCTAAGGGTCAGATCCACACTGAGGAGTTGCGATGACAGAACACGAATTCAGAAAATTGTTAGCCGAACAGGGTTTTGACGAGCCTCTGTTGATTGAGCGTGCAGCCGCCGCCCAGCTTGATAATCACGTACATCCCTTTGAAGCACTGGCACTGATTCTGAGTGGTGACATCACCATCAGTACCGAACAAGGCGATACCACCTATCATCCCGGTGAGACATTTCATCTGCAGCCCAATGAACTCCATCGTGAGGCGTTCGGGTCGCAGGGCGTACGCTATCTGGCGGGACGTAAATATGAGTGACTGGCAATCAGCATGAAGGTTTCTGACGACCTGTTTACCCGGCTGTCACGCTCGCCGTTCCGTCAGCGCTTTCGTCTGGGACGCGCGGAATATGATTATGCGAGCAGCAAAGGCGAGCCGGTATTGCGCCTGCACGCCGCTGAGTTTGTGGCACAGCGGCTGGCGCCTGCGCAGCCTGAAAATGATGGCAAGCAGACGCCGATGCGCGGCCACCCGGTGTTTATCGCTCAGCACGCCACCGCAACCTGCTGTCGTGGCTGTCTGAGTAAGTGGCACAACATCGGACAGCACCAGCCGCTGAGCGCGGAGCAGCAGACCTATATAGTGACGGTGTTGCTGCAGTGGATCACCCATCAGATGCAGCAGCCTGCACCGCCTGCTCGCGTCAGCCGAAGCCAGCCGAAACCGGACAACGATCCGCAACTCGCACTTTGGTAATGGACGAAAAAGCTACAACCGGCGGCTTTTTCTGGTGAAAACTGGCCCTTTTTCATTCCTGGTTTATTCTTAAATCTTTCCTGGGAACACTATGCCAGGATTAAAACCTACACGGCAACGATTCATACAGAGGGAATTATGAAGAAATCAATTATTGCACTGTCTGCTATTTTGCTGGCCTCGCCGGTATTTGCTGCTACCACCACAGACAACACCGTTGCGGAAGCGCATAAAGGCGCCGATACCGCGAAGGAAAAACTGCATCAGACCCAGAACGAAGGCAAAGAGCTGAAGCTGAAGTCTGAGCATGCCGCTGAAGGCAAAAGCGATACCACCGGCAGTAAAATCACCGAAGGTACGCAGAAAGGCTGGCACAAAACCAAAGAAGGCACTGAGAAAGGCTGGGATAAAACCAAGCAGGGTGCTGAAGATCTGAAAAACAAAGCGACTAACTAATTCGCGGCTGTTCTCAGGTTAAAAAAAGAACCCACCGAAAGGTGGGTTTTTTTATGGTTGGGAAATTCTGGCTTTGGATTGCTGCTGGATCGAGCCTGCTCAGGGTACTGGGTCAGATCGGAAAGACGCAAAGGCCGTCGTCCATGACATGCTCGGCCCGCGCCGTCCTGGCGCGGGACGCTTTCCTCTTCTGACCCAGAACCCTGCGCGTTGTGAGCTTATTCATTGCTGTCAGAGTAAAACTGATTCAACCAGGTAAGCTGTCTGTAACCCACTGAAAAGTAGGTTTTTTATGGTTGACTCGGATTACGCTTTCTTTTCCGCTGTTTCTTTCTCCGAGGCGGCTAACGCCGCGACTTTCCTTTCCGTCTCTGCAGCCGCATCGGCGGAGGCCGCCGCCGCTTCAGCCGCAGCCTCTGCCGCGGTATCGGACTGTTTCTTACCTTCTTCGATAAACTCTTCGTCGATGGCTTCGATGTTTTCGCGGTTATCGCGTCCGGAGAGCAGGTTCCAGCAGGCGATAAACAGGGCGGCAATCACCGGACCGATTACAAAACCGTTGATGCCGTAAATCTCCATGCCGCCCAGCGTGGCGATCAGAATCAGATAGTCAGGCATTTTGGTGTCTTTGCCGACCAGCAGCGGACGCAGGATGTTATCCACCAGTCCGACAATCACCACGAAGAAGCCCACCAGGAACAGCCCTTTCCACAGTGCACCAGTGGCGAAGAAGAAGATCGCCGCAGGCACCCAGATAATGGCGGAACCGACTGCCGGAATAAGAGAGAGGAAGGCCATCAGCGCGCCCCACAGCAGGCTGCCGTCGATGCCGGTAAACCAGAATGCCAGCCCACCGAGAATACCCTGAACAATACCGACCACCACCGTGCCTTTCACCGTCGCGCGCGCCACGGCCGCAAACTTCACCATCAGGTGATGCTTCACGTAGGTTGAGAGCGGCAGCGCTTCCAGGATCAGATGTACCAGATAGGAGCCATCTTTCAGCAGGAAGAACAGCAGATAAAGCATCACGCCAAAGCCGACGGTGAAGCTGAACGTCCCTTTACCGATGATAAAGGCGCTGCCTGCCACATACTGACCGCCCTTAAGGGCAAACGAGGAGAGCTTCTGCTGAATCTGTTCGGCGTTATCCAGGTTATTTTCAGCCAGATAATGTTTTGCCCAGCGCGGCAGATGCTGCAACAGATCGGCGAAGACCGCCGGGAACTGCGCCGAATTGGTCTGCAGTTTGTGATAGACCGCATTGGTTTCGACCACCAGCGATGAGGCGATAATGGCCAGCGGCGTGAACACAATCAGACAGATACAGAGCAGGGTAATCAACGCGGCCAGGCCATTGCGTTCGCCCATTCGGACCCGCAGATACGTTTTCAGCGGATGGAAAATCACCGCCAGAATCGCCGCCCATAAAATCGGCGAGAAATAGGGCGAAAGCACCTCGAAAAAACCGAGGGTGGCAATAGCCAGAATCAAAATGAAAAACCCGATGTTCAATCCTTTAAAACGCATGGAAAAACCTCATCTCGAACAACTCTGATAAACCCGACGCGCGAATTTTCTGTGTCTGGCTTTGCTTATGCGGCTGCCTCGTCACTGATTATCGGTCAGGCTTTGCTTTTTAAACGCTGCTGATGACAGCATCATGCTGGCTAACTCTTTGAAAGGTCTGGCAGAAGTGATGAACGGGCAATGTGCGTTCGCTGCGTGACTTCCTATAGGTAACACGCTGCAACTGACAGCAGCGCGCTGAATCCTACATTAGCGTAGCGGTTTCGACCATTATTGGTAGGTCAGAGACTCATGATCCCGGGGGATGCTGCCGATAACAGTATTAACTGGATAAAAAACAGGCAATGAAAAATGAGTAAACAGAGCGTTTTAATCGTGCTGCTGACGCTGGTATTAAGCGGCTGCGCGACCAAGCAGTATCCGCAGGCGTCCGCGGTCACCCCGGAAGAGACGGCGATGCTGAATTGCAGCGCGCTGGATCAGGAGCTGGTGAAAGCGCACAGCGTGCAGAGTGATATTGAGCAGACCGGCCAGTTCGATGCACTGACCGTGCTGGGCTTTGTCGGGGATTTCGGGCTGGGCAATGGCATTGCGAAATACAATGCCAGCCAGAAGGCGGAGCGGCGACTGACGCAGTTGCAGTCGCTGAAAGCCGCGAAGTGCAGCCAGCGGCTTTCGTAGCGACTGCGCCGGGTCAGCCGAGCGTCCGTTCGCTGACATGCTGCAGCCGGACATTTTCGGCGGCGCGTTTACCGGCAAGGAAGGCGTGATCCGAGTTGTAATATTCCCACTCGCTGTAGCGGCCTGACAGATGAATGTCCTGGGTCAGCAGCCACTGGCGGATCAGCGCCACGTTAGCGCTGCGCGCATGGTCATAGACCACGTAGGCGTAGGGCATATCGACCTCTGAGGCACAGAGCAGCGGATCGTCCGCGGTGATCATGCCAACTCTGATGCAATCCTGACGGCAGCGCTCAATCAGCGCATCCCCCGCCAGCGGCAGCGGATTGGCCGCGTTATAGGTGATTTCGCAGGTTAAGCCGAAGCCGCCCGGCGGGTTGCAGTGCGGACTCGCATTGCCCTGCACAAAGATGCGGTGAAACAGCGTATCGCCAGGATAGTAAATCCAGTGCTTTTCGGTCAGGTCAGCGCGGCCAATTCCCAGATTAACGCAGCGCACCGAGACAAACTGCAACTGCTGCGCCGCCCGTTGCACACTATCCAGCACTTCATCGCCCATCAGTTTAATCAGCTCCGGCAGCGGCATGGTGCTGATCAATTGTTCATAACGGTAGTGGCGGCCATCCGCCAGCAGCGCGACGTGCGCCTGCGGGTAGAGGCGGGTCAGGGTGGCGTCCGTTTCCAGCGTACATTTCAGGTGCGGCAAAAAGCCGGACATCAGCGCCTGGAAGCCACCGCGCAGCGGATAGCCGAAACGGGCGTTGGGGCCAACCGGTTTCGCCAGCGGTTGCAGTGCACCATCAATGATCTGCGCCAGATCGGGCAGCGGTACGCGTCCGCCCAGCCATGAAGTTTCCATATCGGTCAGCGGCACCTTCCACAGTTTCTGGTTGTAGGGCAGGGCAAAGTGACACGCGATGCCTTTGCCCCAGGTGCGCATAATGAAGTGCTGGAAATCCTCTTCGCCTTCCACCACGCCTGTGCTGCTGCCCTCATCGGGGATCGCGCCATCTGCGCAGCAGTCCCGCCGTGCCCGCGCCCGATCCAGTGGCACAGCGGCGGCGGCCGTTTCGCCATAACGCGCCTCGATAGCGCCCAGCACGCACTCTTTTACCACCTCGACCGGCAAGCCGTGCAGCGCGGACTGGAAGGGATAGCGGGTATAAACGCCGTCGCTGTAGACCCAGGCTTCACGCGCCTGCCAGTGCAGGTTGTCGCCCAGCAACATCTCATACAGCTGCAAGACGTAGGGATCCTGCGAGAACATAATGTGACCGGCATAGTCGAAGGTAAAACCCTGATCGTCAATCGAGCGGCACCAGCCGCCAGGCGTGGCATTTTTCTCCAGTAACACTGCGCCTTCGCCATAGTGATAACCGGCGCTCAGCCCGGTTGGCCCGGCTCCGATAATCAGGCAGGGCACAGCTTCACTCTCCAGCATCAATGGGGTTAACGGCGTGATATTCGCCTGCGCACTGCCCTGGCTGGCCGACCTTAGTGCGGGCTGACGCTGCGTCAGCGCCTGCTGGATCAGTCCATGAATCTGTTCAGCAGTGCGATCCCATGAGGTGGCATCGACCTTTGCCTGCATCCGTCCCGCCAGCGCCAGCCGTTCTGCGGCACCAATCGCCATTGCCTGTTCACAGGCGGCAATAAATTCAGCGGGGCTCTCTGCCACCGCCACTTCCTCTGCGTAATGCCGCGCTACGTCAATAATCGCGGTACTGACAATCGGCAGCTGCGCCGCCATATACTCCAGCACCTTGGTCGGTGAGATGAAGCGGGTCGAGGCATTGATGGCAAACGGCATCAGACAGACATCCCAGCCCGCCAGAAACTGCGGCAGCGCCTGATAGGGCTGCTGTCCGAGCCAGTGAATATTGTCGCGCTGCGGCAGGCTGGCGGGATCAATTTTTACCACCGGCCCGACCATAATGATCTGCCATTCGGGGTGGCTGTCCGCCAGCGCCGCAATCAGCGGCAGGTCTATGCGCTCATCCAGCACGCCGTAATAGCCAAGACGCTGTGCCGGAATTGCATCCTGCATCGGATGTCGATTGCTGCGATCGCGCGCCTGCTCAAAATGAATAGCATCGACGCTGCTGGGAAAGCAGTAAACCTGAGCATGTTTGTCACGCTTCGCTTCATAGAGGCTGGTGCCGCCGGTAAAGACCAGATCGGCGCGGGTCATCAGCGCGGATTCGCGCTGCTGCAGCTGGCGCGGTGCATTCTGAAAAGCGGAAAGCTCATCCATGCAGTCGTAAATCACCAGTGACGGATTAAAAGGGGTCAGCAACGGCAGCGCCATCGGCGTATAGAACCAGATCAGCGGCTGTTCATCTTCCTCCAGCAGCGGCGTCAGCAGCAGCAGCAGCGGGGCGATCTGGCTGTCGTGGAAACCAGGCGCGTCGCTGTCGGTATGCGGCTGGATCACCGTGATGTTAGCGGCAGGCGAGCTCTGATGCAGACCCTGTGGCCCCGCCTGCCAGACCGGCTCTTCGACAAACAGCACGCGATAGTGCTGTGCCAGTCGTGTCAGTAGCTGCTGCGGACGCTGAAAAACAAATCCCCAGCGTAAATGGCTGAAAACAATGAGAACAGGTGGTTTCATAGTGTGCTCCTGACAGGGGTGTTTTGAGGAGTGGATGTGCTGCAAAAAGCGCTGCGCCTGACGTAATGCGTCGGCATAAGGCTGCTGTAGCTGGCGGGCATAGGGATCGGCCCCCAGCAGATCGAGATCCCACAAACCGCTGCGGGTCCAGAAAGTCGTCTCCTCCCATAAGGGACGATCGAGGATCGGATAGAGGCAGATGCCGTGCAGCTCAACGCCTGCCAGTTGCGCCTGCGCAACCTGCGCGGCGATCTCAAGGATCCAGCTTCCGCGTCCGCTGCCGACGTGGCTGGTTTCCGCCAGCAGCAGTGGCCGCTGATAACGCTGCCAGACCTGCTGCAGCATCCGATGCAGCGGCAGGCGTCGGCTGTCGCCCAGATGCCAGTAAAGCCGCCGGTTTGATCCCTGCTCCCACTGATTGTCGTGGTAGTAATTCACGCCAATCAGATCGAGATAGCGTGGGGCGCCGCCCAGTTCCGGGTTAAGCCTGCCGCTCAGCATGTCCCACGCCTGATACTGGGTGTCACACATCTCACGTGCCAGCACGTCGCTGGCCGGATCGGCGGGATCGGGCACGATATGGATCAGTGGATCACAGTGCAGCAGACGGGCTCGCGGATCGGCCAGCCAGATGGCATCACAGGCTGCCAGCGTAGCGCGCACCAGCTGCTGCTTGGCGGCATCCGCCCGATCCGCTTCAGGGATCACCTCACAGGTGAACAGCCCTACCGAGATACCCCAGCTGACAAAGGAAATCTCATTCATCGGAGAGTAGACTGGCGCCTGCTGATACCAGGGGGCCAGGAAGCGGGCCAGTGCGCCACAGAAGGCGGCGAAACGGCTGACAAAGTCGTGGTCAAACAGGCTGACGCCAGCGGGCCAGCCGTAGTGGCAGATTGTCCAGCTCAGCTGAATGCCCTGCTGCTCTGCGGCCTGCATCCGGGCCGCGACCGTCGAGAAGTCATAGCGGCCATCGTGCTCACATAACCGCCAGCCGACGCTTTCGCGCACTGTGCGAATGGAAAAGGGGGCCAGCGCGGCATAATCTTCTGCTGCACGCGCCTGATGCTGGTTAAGATCGTTCATCGACAGCGCAAGGCCGGCAGGATTGATATGATCGGCACCTTCGTAGCCGGCCTGCCAGAAACTGGAAAAGGGCGTCATGGCATCTCCCGAAAAAAAGCAACAAGCTTCCCGCTGACGAGCCGTCGTGAAACGGGTCAGGGCGTCAGGGTATGCATTGCAGACTGATCGATCTGACCACTCTGAACGGACGGGCGATCCATGCCATAAGCCACAGACACTGAGTTGCAGGCATCAGGGCCTGTCGCGGTGTGGACGAGTGAGATAGCAGGTATAGGCCAGTGACGCTATCGGCAGAAAAAGGCTGGCTTCTCTGGATGTTGAAAGGATTTGCGGAAGCCTTACTGGAAAGTATAGGCAGTAAGGTTTGGTTCGCAATTTATTGAAGTAAAAGAAAAAAGCGCAGCGGTAAAAATTATCCAGCCAGAAACAGGAAGTTTTAGCATGCGGTTTTGCGAACGGCCCGATAAGCGCAGCGTGAATAGTGTCAGCGCCATTTTCAGCTTTGTTAACCTTTTCCTCAACATGCAGAGAGGTCAGACTCGCCCACATTCGCGTTACAGCTTCACTTGCCTTTTGGCGGGCTGGCGACAAGATTTACTTATCACTGGCCTGAATCTGCGGGTCATCAACGGGTGATGCGACGATGCGCGCCCCCTAAAACAGGATGTTTTACAGACTATGTTCTCATTCGACTGGCACCGTTTCTTACTTAACGATCAACCGGCCACCTTTTTGTTTGAGGTGGTGGTACGGGTCATGATCGCTTATCTGGTGGTGTTCACCTTTCTGAAAGTCTCAGGACGACGCGGCGTGCGCCAGCTGTCGCTGTTCGAGCTGGTGGTGATCCTGACGCTGGGTTCCGCGTCCGGTGATGTGACATTTTACGATGATGTGCCGGTGCTGCCGGTCATTATGGTGTTTGTAGTCCTGTTGGCGCTCTACCGCTTCACGACCTGGCTGACGGCGCACAGCCCGCGCTTTTCACGGCTTATTCAGGGCGACGTGATTACCCTGATTAAAGAGGGATTGTATGTGCTGGAGAGTCTGGATCGTCTGAATATTTCCGAAGATGAGTTTTATATGGAGTTACGGCAGAGTGGTGTGGAGCATCTGGGGCAGATCCGGCTGGCGCTGGTGGAGGTCGATGGTCAGCTCAGCCTCTATTTCTACGATGACGATGAGATGCGCGCCGGGTTAAGCGTACTGCCCCCTGAGCACCGGCAGGATTACAGCACTGTACCGGTCAGCGCGCTCTATGCCTGCACCCATTGCGGCCAGACGCAGATCATTGAGGCTGAGCAGCAGGCTGTCTGCCCGCGCTGTCAGCGACAGCGCTGGTCCGCGGCACTGACCGTGCGTCGGCTGCATTAATCGCCAGCATCCGCTCCGCGTTCAGGACTTGTCGCGTTTGCATCAGCCGGGTTAACGTCGGCGAAGCAGGCGCTGAGCGGGCGCTTTTGCTGTCCCCCGGCAGCGAAATTATCCGCACTCAGCCAGGCACTCAGGGCGCGCTGAACATCTGGCCATTCACGGTCAATAATTGATAGCCAGTCGGTATCACGATTACGCTGTTTACGCGTCATCACCTGACGAAAACGGCCCTCAAAGCGGAACCCCAGCCGTTCTGCTGCGCGTCGTGATGCGATATTGGTTGAATCACAGCGCCACGCCACCCGCCGATAGCCGAGCGAGAAAGCCTGTTGCAGCAGCAGATAAATCGCCTCGCTGCCAATGACACTGCGCTGCATCAGCGGCGACCAGGTGACGTGACCGATTTCAACAGTGCCGTGTCCCGGCTCAATGCTGGCGAAGCAGACCACGCCGCAGGGCTGCTGATTTGGCGAGCAGACCGTGAAGGACACCAGGGCTGCATCTGCCACTTTATCCGCAATCCAGCGCTGCATCTGCGGCAGAGAGGCGGGCCGCTCTGCGCTCAGCCAGGTCCAGTCGCGATCATCCGGTGCCAGCATAAATGCCTGCAATAGCGGTTCTGCATGATCGATACTCAGCGGCAGGAGAAGGCAGTGCTGACCCGTGAGTGGCATACAGGGTGGCCTGGTAACCGGTTGCCAGTCGGGCAGAGCCTCACCGACCGGCTGATCAAACTGATTGAGGTTCAATAGCATTCTCCTGAAAGAAAACGGACGGTTAGCTGGGGAACTTATGATGCCGGGCTGACGGACTATCCTGAACCGCGGTTAAACCCGTCGCAGTTTGTTCCCGCTTACCACATAACTTTGCCTGTTACTGACAGAAAATGAAAACCCTTCGGGCAGCATAGCGGCACCGTTACCAAAGAGGTGTGCGTATGAAAGTGAGGCTGGCCAGTGCATTACTGTTTTTGCTGTTATCGTTTGGCGCGTTTTCACAACAGGTGATCAGCGAAAGTCATCCCCATTCACGCAGTGCGCGATGGCTGGAGCAGGGCAGTCAGGTTGATACGGCGGATTCGCCGGATGAACATCTGCTGGAGAGGCGGGAGTGGCGAAGCAGCCTGCAACGCAAGCCGTTCTGAGATGAGATCCCCGGCGGAAAACAGCCGGGGAGCCAGGGTTAAGCGTTTCAGACCCGTTGTGAAATTATATTGTGGCCTGTGTCGCTGCCATGCCAGGCACCAGAATCACCTTGCGGCACTCCTCTTCGCGTTTGGCGAAAATATCGTAGCCACGCGCAGCATCTTCCAGCGGCAGATGGTGGGTCACAATCTCTTCTGGCGTCAGATGACCCTGTTCGATCAGCTTCAGCAGGTCGGGCAGATAAGCGTGTACGTGGGTCTGTCCCATCTTAAAGGTAAGCCCTTTATCAAAGGCGTCACCAAACAGGAAGCCGTGAATGAATCCGGCATAGACGCCCGGCACGCTGACGATACCGCCACGCCTTACTGCGGCAATACACTGACGCAACGCTTTACCGCTGCTGCCTTCCAGTTTGAGATTGGTGAGCACGGTTTCGGTCATGCTGCCTTTTGCCTCGAATCCTACTGCATCAATTACCGCATCCACACCGCGATTGCCGGTGCTGTGTTCGATAATCCAGCCGGCCGGGTCATCGATCTCATCGAAGTTAATCGGGATAACACCGTAGCGCTCGCGGGCAAAGTTTAAGCGGTAATTGTTGTGGTCGATCATGTAGATCTGTTCGGCACCCTGCTGTCGGGCGCAGGCGGCACTGAGCAGGCCAACCGGTCCGGCACCGAAAATCGCCAGGCTGGAGCCGGGTTTCACCTCGGCGTTTTTCACCGCCTGCCACGCGGTGGGCAGAATGTCTGACAGGAACAGCACTTTCTCATCCGACAGTACCGACGGCACTTTAAACGGGCCGGTATTGGCTTTTGGCACCCGGACATATTCCGCCTGTCCACCGGGCACACCGCCATAGAGTTTGCTGAAACCAAACAGGGCCGCGGGCGGCGTGATGTTTTTCCGGTTCAGGATGGCACCCCGTCCGCTGTTGGTATTTTCACAGGCAGCATACTGGCTCATCAGGCAGAAAAAACAGTCGCCACAGGCGATAACAAACGGGATCACCACCCGATCGCCTTTGGCCACGGCGGTCACTGCGCTGCCTGTCTCAACCACTTCGCCCATAAACTCATGACCAAAGATATCTCCGTGCCCGGTACCGGGGATTTTGCCGCGGTAAAGGTGCAGGTCTGAACCGCAAATAGCGGTGGCGGTCACACGCAGAATAATGTCATCTGCGGCTTCCAGACCGGGATCGGGCACGTTATCGACGCTGACTTTATGGGGGCCGTGATAAGTTAATGCTTTCATCTGTTCATCTCCTGATGATTAGGGGACGGCGGCCAGGCCAGAAGGCGTGGCCACGCACGGGAAAGACTCAGGAAACCTGAAATCGAAACCTGCCTGAAGTGTAGTAATCCTTTAAGGAGTAAGCAGAGCGGTGCAGCCGGCTGGTCAGTTTCAGCCGGGCTGACAGGGCGGCTGCACCTGCGTTGTGGCGACCGTCACGGCTCGGGTGTCAGGTTGCCAGAGAGCGAGGTCGGCAAACGCACGACGATAAACCGTGTCGATTTGTGCCGGAACCTGTTCGATGTAGTGCCAGGCATGCTCACGCGTTTCACCGGTGAGTTGCTGCAGATAGTGCCGCGCGTCGTCCAGCGTCGGGATCTGGCCTTCGACACCCGCCATGCGGGCAGGCAGACCGGTCCAGATCAGACCTTCTATGCCTTTGGTCTTAGCCCACTCTGCCAGTGGTCCCGCTGAGGTCGCTGTCACCGTCATCATCCCGATGCCATCGATGCGGCTGTCCGGAATGGCTTCACGGAGGCGCAATGCGCGGCAGGCGCTCTCAAGTGAGGCGGTATTCAGCCAGGCCCAGTACACCGGCACCGGGCTGGCGTTAAGGCAGATCGCGGTCGACAGCTCGCCGCCGTCAGCGATGCGCACAAACTCAATCGGTAGCTCAGGACCATCATGATGCCACTGACTGGCCACCGGCAGTGCGCCAGCTTTCCAGATTAACGATCCCCATCCGAGGCAGGCAATTTTCATTCTCTTCTCCTGTGCACCTGTCGGCGTGATCGCGACAGAATCTGTTTAAGCGTAGCCCGTTGCGCTGAACCGTTACAGGGATCACCTTTTTAGGGGCGGTAAAACTGCCACAAAGATGGCATGATCGCCGCGCAGTCACTTTGCACAACCTGACGGTTTTTTCAGCAATCCATGCGTGTTTATCTGCACGGCTTGAACTTTTATCGTCAGGTAGTGTAAAAAGTGGCGCACGCAATCGATTACCTATGCACGGGCGGGTCAGCATCACGTTGACTGATCCGGTTGCAGCTGAGGCGCAGAGTGGGGCGGACATTTGCCTGCCTGACGGCTCAGGTTACTGGCGGCTTTTAAAACGGAAGATCTGATGAAAACCACGCAAACTGGCACGCTGGGCGCGCTTGAGAGTGACGTCGATACGGGATGGCGTAAAACCGACACCATGTGGATGCTGGGTTTATACGGCACGGCGATTGGGGCGGGTGTGCTGTTCCTGCCTATCAATGCTGGCGTCGGCGGGCTGATCCCGCTGATCATCATGGCGATACTGGCGTTTCCGCTGACCTTTTTTGCGCACCGCGCCCTGACCCGATTCGTTCTCTCCGGTAAAAATCCGGCCGGGGATATCACCGAGGTGGTCGAGGAGCATTTTGGTGTTGGTGCGGGCAAGCTGATTACGCTGCTCTATTTCTTCGCTATCTACCCGATTCTGCTGATGTACAGCGTAGCGATCACCAACACGGTTGAGAGCCTGATGGTGAATCAGCTCGGCCTGGTGCCGCCACCGCGTGTGCTGCTGTCGCTGCTGTTGATTGTCGGACTGATGACCATTGTGCGTTTCGGCGAGAAGATGATTGTCAAAGCGATGAGCGTGCTGGTTTATCCCTTTGTGGCGGTGCTGATGCTGATGGCCTGCTATCTGATCCCGCACTGGCACGGCGCTGTGCTTTCGACCCTGAACGTTCAGCCCGCGGGCAGCAGCCTGTGGATGACGCTGTGGCTGGCGATTCCGGTGATGGTCTTCTCCTTTAATCACTCGCCGATTATCTCCTCATTCGCGCTGGCAAAGCGGGAAGAGTATGGCGATGCCGCAGAGAAAAAGTGTTCGCGCATTCTGGCCTGCTCGCACCTGATGATGGTGGTGACGGTGATGTTCTTTGTCTTCAGCTGCGTGCTGAGCCTGTCGCCTGAAGATTTACACGCCGCCAAGGCGCAGAACATCACCATTCTTTCCTATCTGGCGAACCATTTTAAGGTGCCGATGATCGCCTGGCTGGGACCGCTGATTGCCATTGTGGCGATCACGAAATCGTTTCTCGGTCACTATCTTGGCGCGCGCGAAGGATTTAACGGCATGGTTAATAAGGCGCTGCGCAGTCGCGGCAAAACCATCGCGCCCGCCAGACTGAATCGCCTGACCGGACTCTTTATGCTGCTGACGACCTGGCTGGTGGCAACGCTGGATCCCAATATTCTCGGCATGATTGAGACGCTTGGCGGGCCGGTCATTGCGATGATTCTGTTCCTGATGCCGATGTACGCTATCCAGAAGGTACCCGCGATGCGGAAGTACAGCGGTCACATCAGCAATCTGTTTGTCGTGCTGATCGGACTTATTGCCATCTCCGCAATCTTCTATTCGCTGGTGAAGTAACACTTAGCGCAACAGGCGCATCTCAATCCCCCTGGGATGCGCCTGCCATTCTGCCCGCCCTTCGCCATTCTCTCCGTGCACCTCCACGTATTCAGCGATATCGCTCCCTGATTTAAGCCCGCTGCCGCGTTGTTAATGCCGCCTCTCAGACGCATCTGGTTAGCAATAGTTACATTTGGTACTTATCAGCATGGTAGAGTTAACGCGAATAATTATTATTCCCTAAAAGGACAGGAGAAAAATGAAAATCGGGATAGTTGCTGCCACCACACTTTTACTGTCAACCGCCTGTGCGGCTACCACCTATCCGGTCACGGTGACCGATATGGATGGTCAGAAAATTACGCTGCAAAAAGAGCCGCAGCATGTGATTTTACAGGATGGGCGTGACGTGATGGCGCTGGCATTACTTGATCGCCAGAACCCGTTTCAGCGTGTCGTTGCCTGGAACAACCTGCCGAAAAAGCAGGATACCCAGACCTGGGACCTGCTGAAGCAGCGCTGGCCGCAGGCGGCATCGATTGTTGATATGGGCTTTAACGATCAGGGGCAGGTCAATCTGGAGAGCGTGCTGGCGAAGCAGCCCGATCTGATGATTGCGCAACTGCGCGCCAAACCGGCCCTGACGCAGTCAGGCGTGCTTGCTACCCTGAAAAATCTCCATATCCCGGTGCTGTTCCTTGATGTTGAACTTCATCCGAAAGAGAACACCCTGAAGAGCGTGAAAGTGCTGGGCACCGTTCTGAATCGCGAAGCCGAGGCGAAAGCCTACGCCGATTTTTACCAGCAGCGCTGGCAGATGCTTCAGCAGAAGATTGCGCAGGTGCCGCACAAGCCAACCGTGTTTATTGAACCGATTGCCGGTAACAGCGACAACTGCTGCTTTACACACGGTCATAACGGCTGGGGCGCGCTGGTGGAAGCGGTCGGTGGCAAGAATATCGGTTCTGCACTACTGCCCGGCAGCTCAGGATTCGTGTCGCTGGAGAAGATTATCGCCATGAAGCCGGACGTCTATATCATGACCGGCTCTAAACGCCCGAACAGTAACGTGCTGCCGTTTGGTTACGGTGCCAGTCAGACCGACGTGACCGCCACCTTTAACCGCCTGCAGAGCCGCACCGGTCTGGAGCAGATCGAACCGGTGAAACAGAAACGGGTGTATGGCGTTTATCACCATTTTTATAATCACCCTTACAACATTATCGGCATGGAAATTCTGGCAAAAGATCTCTATCCGGAAGTGTTCCGCGATCTGGACCCGACGGCTGATTACCACCACATCGTGACGCACTTTACCGGGTTACCGGATGCGGCAGTGATCCTCAGCACGCCATAACCGCAAAAATGTCAGGGTGCGTTTCAGCATCCTGACTTTTCATCGGCCATCATCCGTCAACCAGAGCGTGATTTTCAGACAGCGCAGGTTGCCCGTTTAACCTCTGGATTGCGTCAGCAACGTTGTCATCGCATGTCCTGTGTTAAGAAAGCGCTAAGCAAGCGTAATAGTGTGTAAGTTACCGGATTTTAAGACTTTTACAGATGTCTCCCGCCACAATTATTGCCATGATGCCGATCAACGGTGCCTGAACAGCCGTTATTTTCGGAGGCAGTATCATGAAAAAAACAACATTAACGCTTATCGCTTCACTTTTGACATGCAGCACACTCTTTTCTCAGGCCTCACGGGCAGACGATCGTGATGACGCGCACCGCAAGCCTGTTCCGCATCAGAACGGTGACCATCGTGCTGACAATCGCGGTTCTGACCAGAATCAGGAGCGTGGCAACAACCGTCATGACAGCGTCAATCATCGCCCGGATCAGGACAACAACGGTCGGGGCAGAGAGGCACGTAATGGCCGCGACCATTTCGCCTGGCAGGGACACGACTTCCGTCGCGGGCATCCTGTCCCGCAAGAGTACCGCGGCGACCATTACCGCGTAGCCGACTGGCATGAACGCGGTCTGCGTGAACCGCCGCGCGGTTATCACTGGGCAAACATCGACGGCAACTATGTGCTGATTGCTGCTGCAACCGGGGTAATTACCGCGCTGGTGCTGAACAGCGCCCTGAACTGATCCCCAGGGGATGGCTGCGGCCATCCCTCTTTCTTTCCGTTTTGCTGCGCCAGCGGCTATCCTGACACTCCACGCTGAAATTTCCCTGTGTAAGGAGTCATGATGACGACGGTTAAGATGGTTGCGGTAGATATGGATGGCACCTTTCTGGACGATAACAAGCAGTACAATCGATCCCGCTTTCTCGACTGCTATCAGCAACTCACCGCCCGTGACATCAAATTTGTGGTGGCCAGCGGCAATCAGTATTACCAGCTCAAATCATTTTTCCCGGAGATCGCCAGCGATATCGCCTTTGTAGCCGAAAACGGCGCATGGATTATCGATCGTGATGAGGAACTGTTTTGTGGTGCCTTTGAACGCCGCGATGTTGACGCGGTAATCGATACCCTGCAAAACGGCGACTATCCGGGTCTGCGTTACCTGCTGTGTGGCCGGGAGAGCGCCTGGTACTTCGACGGCATGGAAGAGAACTGGCTGAAGAAGATGCGCCATTACTGTCACCGGCTGAAGCCGATTCATCATCTGGATGAGGTGCAGCATGACCGGCTGTTTAAGTTCGCGCTGAATCTCTCTGATGACTATATCGAGCCACTGATGGCGGATATTGAACGTCTGCATCAGGGGCGGGTGGCAGCGACCTCAAGCGGTCACGGCTCGGTGGATTTGATCGTGCCGGGGAATCATAAAGCGCACGGTCTGGATCTGCTGGCACAACGCTGGGGGATCGCGCACGACCAGGTGCTGGCCTTTGGTGATGGCGGTAACGATCTGGAGATGCTCAGACAGTCTGGCTTCAGTTTTGCCATGGACAACGCGCCACAGCGGGTGAAACAGGCGGCACGCTATGCCGCACCTTCTAACAACGAGCAGGGCGTGCTGCAGGTGATTGAGCAGATGCTGGCAGGTGAGGGGCCTTTTAGCGCCACGCAGGCTTAGCCGTCTGGCGCTGCGATTAAGCCAGGGCGGTTAGCGCCGTGATTCAGCCAGCCGCCTGGCTCAGAGAGCGGGTGCAAGAGGATAGCGCTGAGGAGCAGCAAAGCCGGGCGAGGCTGGCAGGCCCGGTTGTGCCTGGTCAGCGAATGCGGGCAACGCGGCTCCTGATCACGCCGTGATTTCCCAGGCCTGCGCGATCATCATCTGCATCTGTTCGCGGCTGTAATTCACCAGCGAATTTTTGCTGTTGGCTCGCGCCAGAATCCACTCCACCTCGGCGCGGCTCAGTGAAGGGCCATCCTGCCAGAATGGGGTGATCGCCTGCTGCTGCAGCCACTGTTTCAGAAACTGCGCCGGTGAGTCCGTAGTTTCGCTGAAGAGCTGCGGGTGCAGTTCCGCCATCAGCTTACGCTGCAGTGGCTGTTCGCTGTCGGACAATAGATCCAGGAACGGAAACAGCAGACGTCCGCACACTTCACCGTGATGGAACGGCTTTATCGCGCCCAGTTCCCCTGCAATACCGTGGATCACCCCCAGACCCGCACTGCTGAGACTGACACCGCCCAGCCACGACGCCATCATCATCGCTTCCCGTGCCGCGTCGCCAGCAGCATCCTCACGATTAAGGGCAGGCCAGGCCTGAACAAACTGACGCAGGCCGGTCAGCGCCAGCTGTCGGGTAAAGAGGTTGCCTTTGCCGGAGAGATACGCTTCGAACAGGTGGGTAAACGCATCAATACCGCAGGTTGCCAGCACCCGGTCAGGCGCACCTTTCAGCAGATCGGCATCGAGAATTGCCACCTCCGGCACAAAGACCGGGTGGCGCAGTGACGCTTTTATCTGAATGTCACGCTGATCAGTCACCACCGCATTTTGCGTCACTTCACTGCCGGTACCGGCGGTAGTCGGGATAGCAATCAGCGGCAACGTGATGGGCTGAACCGCGGTGTCACCCACTTTTTCCAGATAGCGGGCGGTTGGCAACGGATGTTGCACCATCGCGCTAAACGCTTTCGCCGCATCCAGCACGCTCCCGCCGCCAATCGCGACGACCCGATCCACATGACCGCGCCAGCGCGCAACCCAGCCATCAATCTCGGCGGGTGAGGCTTCATGGCTGACAATTTCATAGCCAATAATATGATCGTTGAGTCCGGCTTTTAGCCGGGCATATGCGGGGCCTTGCAGAAAAGATTGTCCACAAAACAGCAGGGTAGGCTGTGACCGGGCGGCCAGCAGCGGCACCAGTTTATCCAGGCTGCCCCGGCCAAAGAGGGTTCGTTGATTACTGTACAGCTCACTCAGGTTCTCACTCACCAGCGCATCCTTTTTACATTTCGCTAAAATCTGAGTGTAACGAAAAGCAAGGCGCCGGGACTGGCAAACTTTCTGATAACGCATTGGCAAAAAGTTGATCACCTTCGCAAAACAGAAATTCACCCCCGGCGGGGTGGTGCTTTCCTGCTGATGTTACCCTTAACATGTTATCGGTAACAGCGTTTGTCGGGATGTGTAAACATCTTACAGCGCACTGTTTTGTAGCCCTCAGGGGATCATGATAATAAACCGACACTGAATGATGTTCAGTGCACAAGGTGGAGAAAAGCTATGCCATTACTCTATGTGGCGATTGGCGTCGCGTTACTGCTGCTGCTGATGATTCGCTTTAAGCTTAATGGATTTATCGCGCTGATCCTGGTGGCGCTGGCGGTCGGTGTGATGCAGGGCATGCCGGTAAACAAAGTGATTACCTCAATCAAGGCGGGCGTGGGTGGCACACTGGGCAGCCTGGCGCTGATCATGGGCTTTGGTGCCATGCTCGGTAAATTGCTGGCCGACTGCGGCGGTGCGCAGCGTATTGCCACCACCCTGATTGAAAAATTCGGCACTAAGCATATTCAATGGGCGCTGGTGCTGACCGGTTTTATCGTCGGATTTGCGCTGTTCTATGAAGTCGGCTTTGTACTGATGCTGCCACTAGTGTTCAGCGTTGCGGCGTCGGCACGTGTGCCGCTGCTCTATGTCGGGGTGCCGATGGCGGCTGCCCTGTCAGTGACGCACGGCTTTCTTCCGCCGCATCCTGGCCCGACCGCAATCGCGACGCTGTTTAACGCTGACATGGGTAAAACGCTGCTGTTTGGTACGCTGCTGGGTATTCCCACGGTGATTCTGGCGGGTCCGGTCTACGCCCGCTTCCTGAAAGGCATCGACAAACCGATTCCTGAGGGACTCTATAACCCGAAAACCTTTACCGAGGCGGAAATGCCGGGGTTTGGCGTCAGCGTCTGGACGGCACTGGTACCTGTGGTGCTGATGGCGCTGCGTGCGGTGGCGGAGATGTTGCTGCCTAAAGGCCATGTGCTGCTGCCCTATGCGGAGTTCTTTGGCGACCCGGTGATGGCGACACTGATTGCGGTGCTGATTGCAATCTTCACCTTTGGACTGAATCGCGGCCGTACGATGGAACAGGTCATGGATACCCTGACCGACTCGATCAAAATCATCGCCATGATGTTGTTGATCATCGGCGGTGGCGGTGCCTTCAAACAGGTGCTGGTGGACAGCGGCGTGGATAAATACATTGCCAGCATGATGCATTCTACTCAGCTGTCGCCAATCTTTATGGCCTGGTCGATTGCCGCGGTGCTGCGTATTGCTCTGGGTTCTGCCACGGTAGCGGCCATTACCGCCGGGGGAATTGTGGCACCGCTGATTGTTACCAGCGGCGCCAGCCCGGAACTGATGGTCATCGCCGTAGGGTCCGGCAGCGTGATCTTCTCGCACGTTAATGACCCGGGCTTCTGGCTGTTCAAAGAGTATTTCAACCTGACGATTGGCGAAACCATCCGCTCCTGGTCGGCGCTGGAAACCATTATTTCGGTCTGTGGTCTGGTGGGTTGCCTGCTGCTCTCCTGGGCGATTTAACTTCTGGCCGCTGGCAAGCCTGCCAGCGGCTCTCTGCTTTCGCGTCTCTCCCGCTGCCTCTTTGAGCTTTGAACATCCCGTCGCGCTTGCTGCCCCTGCTGCCGGTTAAACCGGGATGTGCGGGACAGACAGCATAAAAAAGGCCGCAAGGTGCGGCCTGACAGAGAAGATTCAGTCTGAATCTGCCACGTTAATGAGGCGGTTCAAAACCGGCTTTCACCATCTGTTCCCGCAGCGCGTGTGCAATGTCACGGTTGCCACCGGTAACGGGGTAGATAACGTTATTCACCACATCATCAAGGTAGTGCTCGTCAAACTCCTGCAGAGAGAGCTGCGTGCCGCCTTCATCGTTGATGGCGAAAGTCCCTTTGATGTGGTTACCGCTGTTTTTTGCCTTGAGGCTGTAGCGGCCCATGCTGGTATTAATCGTGCTCATAAGATCTCCTCGCGACTCATTTTCAATCTCATCACTCTTGAGGCCTGCCTTGCCGCCTAAATTTTAGCCAGGAGTGTTCTGTAAAACGAAGAAAGAGAGCCGTTAAAAAGTGGTGTTGCGATCGTTATCTCAGAATTTAAATAAAGCTCAGGGTTGATGAACTTATGACCAGTTGAGCCGTAAGTGAAGCGGCAGGGCGCATTTTCCTGTCTATAATGCTTACAGGAAAAGTGTTTAATTGTTGAGGGGAAAGGAAATGAAAATTATTCTGTGGATTATTGCGATCATTTTTATCGTTGGCTTACTGACCCTGACAGGGGTGTTCAAACTGATTTTCTGATATCTGTTAACGCTTCAGCAACAGCGGGCACCTAATCAGGTGCCCGCAATGTTTTCTGGCTGGCCAACAGAGCGTCTGTAATGGGATCCATCGGCGTATTGGGCAGCAGATCCTGTGAGCCCAGAGGTTTCTTACAGTATGCGCAGCAGGCACCATGAAAGTTTCGCTGGCCCTCGCGGTAATCAGTAAAAACGAATCGGGCGCTTCCACATTGACCGCAACGTATCTTCATCACCATCCTGTGTCTCACCCTCCTTTTACTCAGCATTAACGGATGCCTGTGCCTGACAGGTTAAGCAGACTTTATCTATTGCGCGGCAATATTATTTCGCACTGCGATAAGAAAAGTAGTTTCTTATGCTTTTGTTTGTTTGTTGCCAAATGCGCATTCGGCCACTAAAAAGCATTTCATTGATCCAGATCAGTGTTTATTAGTTGTTGGCTAAAATATCCGCGAATAGCCTGCCATGACTGATCATAGTGGCACAGCCGACTCATTTTTTTTGGCGAGGGAGCGGGATCTGCGCCAGTGGATTTAAGATTTATCGTACAATAAATAGCCACTGGCAGGACGGTGGCCTGAAAAAGCAGAAAAACGGGTTTAAGGTCATGGGACTTAACGTCCGGATGATAGAAAAAAATTGACCTTTTAACGGCGTAAACGTTATTAAGAACAGGAATATATCTTAATCAGATTTTTCTTTTTAACGTCAGTAACGTAACCGCTTAAAATTAAAAAGGGTTTCGTTTCCAGCAGGTTAGCGACCGATATCCGCTCTGCGCCTGATACGCGTTGAGCGATGTTTCGCAAGTCGAAAAGCAGGAAAGTGTGATGGATGTACAGAATGTCGATATTTATCACTTTTTCATCAAATCATGCTGGACAAATCCCTCAGCAATTGCTGTACTAGACCCCGACACAGTTTAGTGTCCATTTTTCATGTAAAGGTAATATAGATGTCTAAGATCAAAGGTAACGTTAAGTGGTTTAATGAATCTAAAGGATTCGGTTTCATTACTCCTGAAGATGGCAGCAAAGATGTATTCGTACATTTCTCTGCAATCCAGAGCAACGGCTTCAAAACTCTGGCTGAAGGTCAGCGCGTAGAGTTTGAAATCACCGACGGCGCTAAAGGCCCATCTGCTGCTAACGTTATCAGTCTGTAAGTTAACAGTCAGAATTCTAAAAACCCGCCTTATGGCGGGTTTTTTTATGGCTGTAATCTGCGCTTCATCCCCCCTGTCGTACTCTCACTCTCGGCGTGTTGGCGCACAAACTGCGCGGCGGTTCACACTAAATAACCGTAACATATTTATAACAACCCGAGATGCAGCTTTTTGGCTTGCGACGCTATATAACTGTGCGACAGAACCCAGTGAGTGAGGAGGCAGGATGAACATACGTCAGGCAGAGTTGAAAGACAGTTTTGCGTTGAGTGCATTACTAAGCGAGTTAGGCTACGGCGGCACTGAAAGCTTTATTGAACAGCGCCTGGCGCAGTTGTGCAGCGATCCCAGTGAAGCGCTGTTGGTGGCTGAACATGGCAGTCAGGTGCTGGGGTTTCTCTCCTTACATTTTATTCCTCAGCTGGCGCTGGCCGGTGATTTCGCCCGCATCAGCTATTTCTGCATTGCAGAAGGTGAGCGCAGTAAAGGCGTCGGCCAGCAGCTGATTCAGCATGCAGAAATGCTGGCGGCTCGTCGTGGCTGCGATCGCATGGAAGTCCATTGCCATCAGTCACGTCTCAAGGCGAACCAGTTCTACGCCCGTGAAGGCTATGTTGAATCCCCCTGTTATCTCATCAAAGATCTGCAAGCGAGTTAAATTCCCGTCCGCTGGCGATGACCAGCGCCCCGGCAATCATCTCCCGCTGTTCATCCCTGAGGCTGGCGATACTGACGCGAATAAATTGGGTTGGGCCGAGCCGACAGCGCTCGCCTGGTACGACCGCAATACCGCGGGCAGCCAGCGTGATCATGGCAAACTGCTCTGAAGTCACCGGAATATAGAGGCTTAATCCGTCGCGAAGCGGCAGATCAAGTCCACGCTGTGCCAGCGCCGCGAGCAACGCTTCACGCCGTTGCCGGTAGGTCGCGCGTGCGGTGGCGATCTGCCGTTGCGTTTCCTCATCCTCCAGCAGCCACGCCACCGCATCCTGCAGAATGCGGCTGGTCCAGCTGACGCCAAAATTTCGCCATGACTGAATGCGCCTGACCATCTCCGAGGTGGCAGAGAGCACTGCCAGCCGCAGGTCTGGTCCATAGGCTTTGGAAAACGAACGGACGTGCAGCGTGCGCTCAGGAAAGATTGAACCCAGGCTCCAGCTCGCCTCCGCGGAGAGATCGCCAATACCATCATCCTCAACGATCAGTGTGTTGCTCTGTTGCAGAACCTGCGCCATTGCCTGACGTCGCGCCGGGCTGATGCTGTTCCCGGTGGCCGAGTGGGTGCGGGGCTGATAGATCAACATTACCGGTGCCTGCTCCAGCAGAAGAGAAAGAACCTCTGGCAGCGGGCCTTGATCATCACACGCCAGCGGCAGAATCTCTGCGCCGACGTTATCCAGTATATCGAGCAGCCGGGTCGCGGTCGGATCTTCAATAATCACGCGGTCTCCCGGCGAGACCAGGGTTTGCACCAGCAGATTCATCGCGTCAAAACCGCCATCTGTCGCCAGAAACGCCTCTGCAGCATAGGGCCAGCGCGGCGCGATCGCCTGAAGCAGCGGCGCGGAAATCGCCTCACGGGTGTAGCTGTTGAGCTGCGGTGAGTGCAGGGCCGCCTGCAGCGCACGCTGCAGGTCAGGCAGCAGGGCGGGGTCGGGCGCGGCGAGGGTCAGATCGGCGCGGATGTTATCACCGTAGTTGCCGATCTTCTCAAAGCGAATCGGACGCGGCATCACCGTATTACTACTGACCCAGACACCACTGCGCCCCTTGCCCGCCAGCACTTTCTGCTTTCTGAGTTGCGCCCAGGCAGCAGAAACGGTTGCCGGGCTGACACCCAGCTGCTCCGCTATCTCCCGCACCGCAGGCATCTGCATACCTGTCGCGATCTGTCCGTCACGAATCAGCGCGGAGGCTGCCTGTGCAATGCCTTTCACTGAAGGCGATTTTATCTGGCTGCAAAACCAGTTGAGGTCGACGCTCTCTGTCATAAGAAAATACTTTGTTCAGTAACAAATTAATAATTGTTCAGGTAAGTATTCCGGATCTAGTATCAAATTCAAGCACTATTTTATGCCCCGTCCCGACGGTGCAGCGTAAACGGAGAGATCATGGCAAGGCTACTCATCAGACTGGCGGTACGCGACTGGGACTACTTCACCCCGCTGGCGCTGGGCGATATCAGACCAGAAGGTTTTGAACTGCAGATCGACCGCGTCGGCACGCTGGTGAATGATCTGGCGACCAGCCCCGACTATGACGCGGGCGAAGTCTCCTTCAGCCGCTATGCTCAGGGCCGGGCCAGAGGAGACGAAACACTGCTTGGCCTGCCACACTTCCTGATGCGCGGCTTCCGCCAGCGCTGCATTATCACCACCAGCAGCAGCCCCATCACCACGCCTGCGCAGCTGAAAGGTAAGAGAATCGGCGTCACCGGCTGGCAGGATTCGGGCAATACCTGGACACGCACGGTGCTGCGTGAAGCAGGCGTCGAAATCGATGATGTGTTCTGGTATGCCGGTCGTCTTACTGCCGATCATCCGATTGTCGATCGGCTGGCGGGATTTGGCCGCCCGGGCCGCATTGAACCCGCGCCTGACGAGCGACCGCTGATAGAGATGCTGCAGGCGGGTGAGCTGGATGCCATCTTCACGCCATTTATGCCGGAGGGCTTTTTCCTGCCGGGTTCGGGATTACGTCAGCTGCAGACCGATTTTTATCAGGCGGAGCGGGACTACTTTAATCGTGTCGGCTATGTGCCGGGCATCCACATTCTGGCGCTTAAACCGGCACTGGCGGCGGCGCATCCGTGGCTGCCTGCGGCGTTAAGTGAGGTCATCGATCGCTCTTACCGGCTGTGGATGCAGAAAAGAGAGAAATATGCCGACACCACGCCGTGGCTGCTGGACGATTTGCGACGCACTGCGCAGGAATTGCCCGCTGACTGGAATCAGAATGGTTTTAGCGTTAACAGAAAGATGATTGCGGACTTTGGCCGTGAGCTCTATGAGCAAGGGCTGACTCACCAGGTACTGACGCCGGAAGCAATGTTTCCGGCCGCTGCGGGAGAAGACAAATGATGAAAGTAGCACTGGGACAATTTGCGGTGAGCCGCGAATGGCAGGAGAACGCCAGTATCTGTCTGGACTTAATGCTGCGGGCGACAGAAGGTGGCGCCGATCTGCTGGTACTGCCGGAAGGGGTGCTGGCACGTGATATAGCCGACCCCGATTTAGTGCTGAAGGCGGCGCAGCCGCTGGATGGTCCTTTTCTGAGCCAGCTGCTGGCCGCCAGCAAGCATACTGCGCTGACCACCATGATGAGCATTCACGTTCCCACCGGGGAGCAGAAAGCGCTCAACGTACTGGTAGCGATCCGCAACGGTGAGATCATCGCCGCCTATGAAAAGCTGCATCTGTACGATGCCTTTGCGATGCAGGAGTCGCAGCGGGTCAATCCCGGCCACGTCATTCCGCCGCTGATTGAGGTCGCGGGTATGAAAGTCGGATTAATGACCTGCTATGACGTGCGCTTCCCGGAGCTGGCGCGTCGGCTGGTACTGGATGGTGCAGAGGTGCTGGTGCTGCCTGCCGCCTGGGTTAAAGGTCCGCTGAAAGAGATGCACTGGGAACTGCTGACCCGCGCCCGCGCGCTGGAAAACACCTGCTATATGGTGGCGGTGGGGGAGTGCGGCCCGCGCAATATCGGCAACAGTCTGGTGGTCGATCCGCTGGGCGTGGCGGTGGCAAATGCGGCTGAATCGCCGGCGCTGCTGTTTGCCGATCTCGATCCTGAGCGCGTCGCCTATGCCCGCCGGGTGCTACCGGTACTGGAAAACCGGCGCTTTGCCCGTCCCGAACTCAACTGATCCGCTGAACCAGGAATCCATTATGACGAAGAGAGCAACCGCCTTAATCGTGGCGCTGGGGCTGACTGCATCCCTGGCGCAGGCTGCCGACGCTATTCCGGTGCAAAAAGTTGACCAGGCCCTGCATGACAGGCTGCCGGATGAGATCAAAAAATCGGGCAAAATGATTTCAGTGAATAACGGTTCATTTCCGCCCTATGAAATTGTGAATGGCCCGCACTCAATGGAGGGCGCGTCGGCCGAATTAACGACTGCACTGGCACAACTGCTGGGTGTGAAGATCGAGCATGCGACGGTGAGTGGTTTATCAGGCGTACTCACCGGCATCAATGCGGGTCGTTATCAGCTGGCGATTGGGCCGATTGGTGATTATCCGGACCGCCAGCAGAAAGTGGATTTCATCGATTTTGTGCAGGAGTTTGTGGTGTTTGGCGTGCAGAAGGGCAATCCGGCCAGAATCAATCAGCTGGACGACACCTGCGGCAAGCGCATTGCCGTTATGGCCGCTGGCTCTGCGGAACAGGTTATCCGTAAGCAGTCAGCCCGGTGTGTGGCCGACGGGAAACCGGCCGTGACGGTGCAGGCCTTTACCGATCAGCCTTCATCAATTCTGGCGGTACGCTCTAAACGCTCCGATGCGTTCTTCTCATCACAGGCGCCGCTGACTTACTTTGTTAATCAGGCGAAAGGGCAACTTGAGCTGGCGGGCAAAGGGCAGAAAAACGGCTTTGGCGATATTTTCCAGGGCACGGTGGTGCCGAAAGGCTCGCCGCTGGGTCAGGTGGTGCTGGATGCCTACAAGGAGTTGTATCAGAACGGGACATATGCGGCCATCATGAAAAAGTGGCAGCTTGAGGGCAACATGACCACCGCACCCGGACTGAATCTGGCGAAAGAGGCCAGCAAATGAGCCCGCCGCGCCATCTGCACAGCGGCGACAGAGGCGACGCACAGCTGCGCGACGTGGCGTTCGCTCGCAGCGCCCCCACTTACGGACGCTGGATCAGCTGGATTTTAGTGCTGGTGATCGGCACCAATCTATTGTGGCTGGTGGCGACCAACCCTAATTTTGAATGGCAGGTGGTACTCAAGTGGTTTACCGAAGGATCCGTGCTCAAAGGGTTGCAAGTCACTCTGGGGCTGACAGTGGTGTCGATGGTGCTCGGCACGCTGCTCGGTCTGCTGCTGGGTGTCTGGCGGCTCTCTGAGAACCGGTTGCTGCGCGGCGTTGCCGGACTCTATATCTGGTTCTTTCGTGGCACGCCGCTGCTGGTACAGCTGATCTTCTGGTACAACCTTTCTACGCTGTTTCCGGCGCTGTCGCTGACGCTGCCGTGGACCGATATCACGCTGGCCAGCTGGAATACCAACGATCTGATTACGCCGCTGACAGCTGCTATTGCCGGGCTGGCGCTGAATGAAGCGGCCTATATGGCGGAAATTATTCGCGCCGGTCTGCTGTCGGTGGATAACGGTCAGGTAGAGACCACGCAAGCCTTTGGCATGAGTCGTTCACGGGCGCTGCGGCGCATCATCATTCCTCAGGCGATGCGATCGATTATTCCGCCCACCGGCAACCAGCTGATCAGCATGATCAAGGCGACGTCGCTGGTCAGCGTAATCGCAATGGGCGATCTGCTCTATTCGGTGCAGGCGATCTACAACCGTACCTTCGAGATCATCCCGATGCTGATGGTGGCGGTGATCTGGTATCTGCTGATCACCTCGATCCTCAATCTGGGCCAGTCCGCCATCGAGCGTTACTACGCGCGTGGTACTCGTCGGGTGGCCAGCGCCCCCAGACGCGCCGCCGTCGCCGCTAACGCGCAACCCCAGCAGGAGGAGCAATGAGTCAGCGTGAACCCCTGGTCTGCGCCCGCAACGTGCAGAAGAATTACGGCGACAATCAGGTTCTGAAAGGGATCGATCTGGATGTCTGGCCCGGTGAGGTAGTGGTGATCCTCGGGCCGTCCGGTTCCGGTAAATCCACGTTTCTGCGCTGCATCAATCATCTTGAAGAGATGAACGCCGGATCGATTCGGGTCGGTGATGAGCAGATCGGGTATGTACTTAAAGGGCATGTGCTGCACCGGTTGTCGCCACGCCAGATCGCCCGTCAGCGCCAGAAAATTGGCATGGTGTTTCAGCAGTTCAATCTCTACCCCCATATGACCGTGCTGCAGAACATCACTGAAGCGCCCATCGGCGTGCATAAATTCCCGCGTCAGGAGGCGATGGCCCATGCCCGATCGCTGCTGGCGACGGTGGGATTAAGCGATAAAGCGGACGCCTGGCCACGTCACCTCTCGGGCGGACAGCAACAGCGTGTGGCGATTGCGCGGGCGCTGGCGATTAAGCCGCAGCTGATGCTGTTTGATGAGCCGACCTCCGCGCTCGATCCGGAACTGGTGGGCGAAGTGCTGGCGACCATGCGTGCCCTGGCCGACCAGGGATTAACGATGATTGTGGTGACTCATGAGATTAGCTTTGCGCGGGAAGCCGCCGATCGCGTGGTCTTTATGGATGGGGGTGTGGTGGTGGAGCAGGGCACGCCTGAAGAGGTGATCGCGAATCCACAGCATCCGCGTACCCAGGCGTTCCTGAGTCGCTTCATCTGAGATCTTACTCTGTTACAGATTCCAGTTGTCGCCGCAGGCAAACTGCGCGTAAATATCAGTCACCGTGATTCGATAAAGTTGAAAGGTTAAATATGGAAGGTATCAGTATTGCCAAGCTGCTGATTATCGGTGCGCTTATCGTACTGCTTTTTGGTACCAACAAGTTGCGCTCACTGGGTGGCGATCTGGGCTCCGCAATCAAGGGCTTTAAAAAAGCCATGAAAGATGAAGATACCAGCGCAACCCGAACTGCGGCTGAAGACGTGCCGGCAGAACGCGTCGTTCATAAAGATTAATCGGTTATTTGCTGCAAATAACTGTTACTTTTTATTTCAGGCACAGATAAAAAAACCAGACTGTTTCCAGTCTGGTTTTTTGTTTTTCAGGCTTCCTGAAGCAAAAGCGTGCTTATTTCACTTCTTCGCCTTTGGCCTGCATATCCGCATGATAGGAAGAGCGGACAAACGGACCGCACGCGGCATGGGTAAAGCCCATCGCCATCGCTTCTTCTTTCATCTCATCGAACTCAGCCGGGCTGACGTAGCGCTGAACTGGCAGGTGGTGGCGGCTCGGCTGCAGATACTGGCCCAGCGTCAGCATGGTGACACCATGGCGACGCAGATCGCGCATCACTTCAACGATTTCGGCATTGGTTTCGCCCAGGCCCACCATCAGACCCGATTTTGTCGGGATGTGAGGATGCGCCTCTTTGAAACGTTCAAGCAGCTTCAGTGACCACTCGTAGTTCGCGCCCGGACGCACCTGGCGGTAGACTCGCGGTACGTTTTCCAGATTGTGGTTAAACACATCCGGTGGCGTCGCGGTAAGAATCTCCAGCGCGCGATCCATACGGCCACGGAAGTCCGGCACCAGCGTTTCGATTTTGATCGTCGGATTTTTTTCGCGAATCGCGCTGATGCAGTCGGCAAAGTGCTGTGCGCCACCATCACGCAAATCATCGCGGTCAACCGAGGTGATCACCACGTAGCGCAGGCCCATATCGGCAATCGTCTGCGCCAGTTTAGCGGGTTCGTTAGCGTCAGGGGCATTGGGGCGGCCATGTGCCACATCGCAGAACGGACAACGACGGGTACAGATTGCGCCAAGGATCATAAAGGTGGCGGTGCCGTGGTTGAAGCATTCGGCGAGGTTAGGGCAGGATGCCTCTTCACAGACTGAGTGCAGCCCGTTTTTGCGCATCGCGGCCTTAATGCCCTGAATACGACTGGAGTCAGCTGGCAGCTTGATTTTCATCCATTCCGGCTTACGCAACATCTCCTGCCGTTCAACAGCCACGGTTTTCACCGGGATCAGCGCCATTTTGTCTGCGTCACGATATTTGACGCCGCGTTCCATCTGAATTGGTTTACTCATAAATCAGCAGGTTCCGGTCGGATTGCGATTTGAAAGCGTTCCCACTCAAACCGGGAAGGCTGCTTTCAACTTTATTTGAAAAAAGTGCAAAAATTATATCATCACATCGCCTGCGAAGCAGCCACAGTCAGCGCGGATAAGTTACATATTTGTAAATTCGCATTCTGCGTTAAGGTTTAACCGGGAGATCCCCTGAAATCCATTCAACATTTTCATAACCTGACAGCCGCGCAAACGCGCTGACCAGCGGAGAGTGTACCTGCTCCGTCGTCACCTCTGGCTGGAAATTTTTCAACTGGGTCATGCTCATGCCGGCGTAACCACAGGGATTGATGCGCAGGAAGGGCGACAAATCCATAGCAACATTCAGCGCCAGACCGTGAAACGAGCAGCCTTTACGGATGCGTAATCCCAGTGAGCAGATCTTCTCTTCCCCAACGTAGACGCCGGGTGCATCAGCACGGGCGCGGGCGCTGACGCCAAACTCTGCCAGGGTGGCGATAACCGTCTCTTCCAGAATGGTCACCAGCTGGCGTACGCCGAGCTTACGGCGTTTCACATCGATCAGGACGTACATCACCTGCTGTCCTGGCCCGTGATAGGTGACCTGACCCCCACGGTCACTCTGCACCACCGGGATCTCGCCTGGCATCAGCAGATGCTCTGCTTTGCCCGCCTGACCCTGAGTAAAGACCGGAGGATGTTCAACCAGCCAGATTTCATCACGACTCTGGTCGTTGCGCTGGTCGGTATAGTGATGCATGGCGTCGGAGACAGATTGCCAGTCGCGCAGACCTGACTGGCGGACAAGAAGAGTTTCAACTGACAAAACGATAGCCCGCTAAAGGAAATAACGCTGAGGATAACGTCGGCAAACCGTCAGGCAGAGGCGCCTTGCCGACCCGTAAATTACAGTACCATCCGCACAATTTCGATGTTGCCCAGCTCTTCGTACAGGCGTTCTACCTGCTCGATGTGGGTGGCGGTGATAGTGATGTTGACGGAGTGATAGTTGCCTTTGCTGCTCGGCTTAACTTCAGGGCTGTAGTCGCCTGGCGCATGGCGTTGCACCACTTCAACCACTTGATCAACCAGCTCCGGTTGTGCCAGACCCATTACTTTGTAGGTAAATGGGGTAGGAAATTCGAGCAGCTCATTCAGTTTGGTTTTCATATTAACTCCGGTGCATAAAAAACAGGCTCCCGCCTGAGCGGGAGCAACATAATATCGTGTAATGGGGGCGAAGGGGTGATTTTTCAATCACCCGCCACGCTTAACCGAACCAGTGATGGAACATCAGCTTGATGTAATCAACGATACGGCCAAAGAAACCCCCTTCAGAGATCTCGTTCAGTACCACCAGCGGACGCTGTTCGATAGTCTTGCCATCCAGCTGGAAGTTGATGCTGCCGACCACCTGATTTTTCTTCAGTGGTGCATGCAGTTCCGTGTTGGTCAGCACATAGCTGGCTTTCAGATCTTTCATGCGGCCACGTGGGATGGTCAGGTAAGCATCTTTTTCCACGCCCAGCTGCACACGGTCGTTATCGCCGAACCAGACTGGCTCAGAGGCGAACTCTTTGCCCGCTTTCAGTGGCGCCACGGTTTCAAAGAAACGGAAGCCCCAGGTCAGCAGTTTCTTACTCTCAGTTTCACGGCCTTTGTAGGTATGACCGCCCATCACAGCAGAAATCAGGCGCATCTGGCCTTCAGTCGCAGACGCCACCAGGTTGTAACCGGCTGAGTTGGTATGACCGGTTTTGATGCCGTCCACATTCAGGTTGGTATCCCACAGCAGACCGTTACGGTTCATCTGACGGATATTATTGAAGGTGAACTCTTTCTCTTTATAGACAGCATACTCTTCCGGCACGTCACGGATCAGCGCCTGACCGATCAACGCCATATCGCGCGCGGAGCTGTACTGACCTTCAGCGTCCAGACCATGGACGGTCTGGAAGTGGGTATTCTGCAGGCCAATCGCTTTGACGTAATTGTTCATCAGATTAACGAACGCATCCTGGCTGCCAGCGACATAGTCAGCCATCGCAACACAGGCGTCGTTACCGGACTGCAGCACAATCCCACGGGTCAGCTGAGAAACCGGCACGCGGTCGCCTGGCTTCAGGAACATCAGCGAGGAGCCTTTGAACACCGGGTTGCCGGTCGCCCAGGCATCCGGGCCGACGGTGACCATATCGTCCTGATGAATTTTACCCGCTTTAACGGCCTGACCAATGACATAGCTGGTCATCATCTTGGTCAGACTGGCAGGATCGCGGCGTGCATCGGCATTTTTCTCTGCCAGCACTTTGCCTGAGTTGTAGTCGATAAGGACGTACGCTTCGGCATCAATGTCCGGCACGCCCGGAATCATGGTCTTGAGATTGACGTCATCAGCAATAGCAGCATGGCTGAGAGAGAAAGCGATCAGTGATCCCACTGTCAGGCGTTTCAGCAAACGAGATGATTTCAGCGTGTTCATGTGTAGGACTACAACATCCGTGAGTTTGAGGTTGAAAATGTCACTCATCATACCCAATGCCAGATTAACTGGCACCGGGCGTGATGATTGGGTTGTTAGCAGACGTAACGTGCAGCTATCTGATAAACGGTTCAGCGACGCGTGTTAGTAATAAATGAGGCGGCCTGGCCTTCACTGCTCAGACGCTGTTGCAGCGCAGCCGCTTCGGCGCGGGAGGCGTAACCGCCGAGCTGAACGCGATACACATTGTTGCCCGCGTCTTCTACCTTACCGGGCACGCCATAACGCTGGCTCAGGCTTTTCATCATCTGCTGGGCACGCGCCGGGTCATTCAGCGCACCGACCTGCACTACATATCCGTCGGCACCACCACTGCTGGCTGCAGGCGCGGCGCTGGCTGCTGCGGGAGCAGCATTGCTGACTGCCGGTGCGGAACTGGCGGGTGCGGCGGCTGGCGGTTCGTTACCTTCCAGTACGCCGGTCGCTAATGGCTGGGGTGCACCAAGAAAGCCGCTGCTCTGCACCGGCGCGCCCATATTGTCACCGCTTTGCAGCGTGCTGTTGCTGATGGCCTCAACATTTTGCGCAGGCGGCTCTGAGGGTGCTGAGCTGCCGCCGTTCATCACCGCGCCACCACTCAGGTCCGGACGGGCAGGCAGAGAGTAGCTCTGTTTTGCCACGACGGTCCCGATGGTGCCGGGGCCAGAGAGCGAACCGTCTGGGGCGACCTTGATGTAATCAACCCGCACGCGCGAATTGTTGGAGATGTTCAGGCGGTCACCGGCAGCCCGCGACAGGTCGATAATGCGTCCTGGCGTGTAAGGGCCGCGATCGTTAACGCGCACCACAATCTGACGGCCATTCGCGATATTGGTCACGCGCACATAGCTCGGCAGCGGCAGAGTAGGGTGGGCCGCGGTCAGCGCATCAGGATCGTAGGCTTCGCCGGTGGCGGTGCGGTTGCCCTGCGCCTCTTCGCCGTACCAGGTGGCGAGGCCGACTTCACTGTAGTTCGACGGATCTTTAATGACGCGATAATTTTTGCCGTTCACGCTGTAATCCTGGCTGGTGCCTGGATTGATCGGCTCATAACGTGGCTCAACGCCTGGAATCTCCACCACCGGTCCATTGTAAGCCGGTTGCGGCGGCGCCGTATTTTGGGGTTCCGGCGTGGTACAGGCCGCCAGAACCAGTGATGCCAGTGCAACGCCAAGCCATTCCTTACGCATCTGCAGCCTCTTAGACACTTTTAGATAACATTTTTCGGTGAGTGTGGATCGACATCACAATGCCAAATCCCGCCATAAGCACGATAAGCGCGGAGCCGCCATAACTGACCAGCGGCAGCGGCACGCCAACTACCGGTAAGATACCACTAACCATGCCAATGTTAACGAAAACATAAACGAATAAAATCAGCATTAAACCGCCCGCCATTACCCGGCCAAAGGTGGTCTGCGCCCGGGCTGCCACCACCAATCCCCGCATGATCAGCAGCAGATAAAGGGCCAGCAGCAGCAGCACGCCAACCAGGCCTAACTCTTCGGCCAGAACCGCAAAGATAAAGTCAGTATGACGTTCCGGCAAAAACTCCAGCTGAGACTGGGTGCCCTGCAGCCAGCCTTTACCGCGCAGACCTCCTGAGCCAATAGCAATTTTCGACTGGATAATGTGATAACCCGCTCCCAGCGGATCTGTTTCCGGGTCGAGCAGCATCATCACGCGGTCACGCTGATAATCGTGCATCAGGAAAAACCACAAAATCGGGATAAAGGCGGCGACCAGCAACACGGCTACGCCAATCAGTTTCCAGCTCATACCCGAGAGGAACAACACAAACAAGCCGGAGGCGGCAATCAGAATCGAGGTGCCGAGATCGGGCTGTGCCGCCACCAGCAGGGTGGGCAGGAAGATCAGAATCAGCGCAATGCCGGTATTTTTCAGCGTTGGCGGACAGACATCGCGGTTAATAAAGCGCGCCACCATCAAAGGCACCGCTATCTTGGCAATCTCAGAGGGCTGAAAACGCACAAAGCCGAGGTCAAGCCAGCGTTGAGCGCCTTTACTGATCTGCCCAAAGGCATCCACCGCCACCAGCAGAATGACACAGACAATATAAAGATAGGGCGCCCAGCCTTCATAGACGCGCGGCGGTACCTGCGCCAGCACAATCATGATGACCAGCCCCATCGCAATCTGACCGAGTTTACGCTCCATCATGCCGGGGTCCTGACCACTGGCGCTCCAGATCACCACAGCGCTGTAGGTCAGCAGGCCGAGAATGATCAGCATAAACAGCGGATCGATGTGGATGCGCATCCAGATCGAACGTTTCTGCGGACTATCTTGCATCGACATGTTTATTCACCTTCATAACCGGGCGGCACAGGAGCGGCGTCCGGCAGGACTGTATTGTTATCACCCAACATAATGTGATCCAGAATCTGGCGCATGACGGTGCCGACAGCCGGACCGGCGCCACCGTTTTCCAGGATAATGGTCACGGCGACCCGAGGTTTGTCATAAGGGGCAAACGCGGTCATTAATTTATGGTCGCGTAATCGTTCAGCAATTTTATGGGCGTTATAGGTTTCGTTCTCTTTCAGGCCAAAGACCTGAGCCGTACCGGACTTGGCGGCGATTTTATAGGGCGCATCGGCGAAGCTCTTGTGCGCGGTGCCGTTGGGCCGGTTCGCCACGCCATACATGCCATCTTTGGCAATTTCCCAGTAGCCGGAATGGATATCACCAATCGGGGCTTCAGGCGGCTGGCGATAGGGCACCAGGGTGCGGCCTTCGCGGGTGGCGCGCAGCATATGCGGCACTTTGACGACGCCGTCGTTGATCAGAATCATCATCGCTTTGTTCATCTGCAACGGCGTAGCGGTCCAGTAACCCTGTCCGATCCCCACCGGAATGGTATCGCCCTGATACCACGGCTTTTTAAAGCGTCTCTGTTTCCAGTCACGGGTCGGCATGTTACCGGCGCTCTCCTGCGGTAAATCGATGCCGGTACGGCTGCCGTAACCAAATTTATTCATCCACTCCGACAGCCGGTCGATGCCCATGTCATAGGCAACCTGATAGAAGAAGGTATCGGCAGACTCTTCCAGCGCTTTGGTGACGTTCAGACGCCCGTGGCCCCATTTTTTCCAGTCGCGGAAGCGTTTTTCTGAACCAGGAAGTTGCCACCAGCCGGGGTCAAACAGGCTGGTATTACGGTTAATCACGCCAGCACTCAGGGCAGAGACCGCCACATAAGGTTTAACCGTCGAAGCCGGTGGATAGGCAGCCTGAATCGCACGGTTATAGAGCGGACGGTTTTCATCTTCCAGCAGGCCGCGGTAATCCTTACTGGAAATACCGTCGACAAACATGTTGGCGTCATAGCTGGGCGTTGAGACCATGGCGAGGATTTCGCCGGTGCGCGGGTCGCTGACCACGACGGCCGCGCGACTGCCCGCCAGCAGGGTCTCGACATATTGCTGCAGTTTGAGATCGATAGTCAGATAGATATCACGGCCTGCCTGAGGGGACTCCTCATGCAGCTGGCGAATGACCCGGCCACGGTTGTTGACCTCAACCTCTTCAAAGCCGGTTTTGCCGTGCAGCAAATTTTCGTAATAGGCTTCAATGCCCAGCTTACCGATGTCGTGCGTCGCGGCGTAGTTAGGCCATATGCCCTCTTTGTCGAGGCGTGCAACGTCACGATCGTTGATTTTTGAGACGTAGCCGACCACATGCGTCAGCGTGGCACCGTAAGGGTAGTAGCGGCGCTGGTAACCTTTAACTTCCACGCCGGGGAAGCGGTACTGATTGACCGCAAAACGCGCGACCTGCACGTCATTCAGACCGGTTTTAACCGGGATAGAGGTGAAACGACGTGAGCGTTTACGCTCTTTCTGGAAGTTTTCGAGGTCGTCGTCAGTCAGCTCAAGAATCGGGCGTAAGTTTTCCAGGGTCTGTTGCAGATTATCAACTTTTTCCGGAACCAGTTCTGCCTGATAGATGGTGCGGTTCAGCGCCAGCGGCGTGCCGGTACGATCGTAAATTATGCCGCGGCTGGGGGCCACAGGCACCAGTTTGATACGGTTCTGGTTGGAGCGGGTGCTGTAATCATCAAAGCGAAGGATCTGCAGGTGGTAAAGGTTAACCACCAGTACTGAAGAGAGCAGTAAGATACCGACGAAGGCGATAAAGGCCCGACGGACAAAGAGTTTCTGTTCGGCGCTGTAATCGCGAAAGGCGTTGCTTTGTAATTTCATCCGCTACTTGTCATGTCTGATGTGGGCTGATCGGTCATTCACGATGATAAGGATGATTTGTCGTTATGCTCCAGGCCCGATACAGACTTTCGGCTACCAGCACGCGCACCAGCGGATGGGGCAACGTCAATGCTGACAGTGACCAGCTCTGCTCTGCCGCCGCTTTACAGGCGGGGGCCAGGCCTTCAGGCCCGCCAATCAGCAGGCTGACATCGCGACCATCCAGCTTCCAGCGTTCAATCTGCTGTGCCAGCTGCGGGGTTTCCCACGGATGACCAGGAATATCCAGCGTGACGATGCGATTGCCTTTGCCGACCGCCGCTAACATCGCTTCACCCTCTTTTTCAAGAATGCGTTTGATATCAGCATTTTTACCGCGTTTACCTGCGGTCACTTCGGTCAGCTCAAGCGGCATATCTTTCGGGAAGCGGCGCAGATATTCCATAAAACCGGTCTGCACCCAGTCAGGCATTTTCGTGCCGACGGCAACAAGTTGCAGTTTCACCGATTAGCCCCAGAGTTTTTCCAGCTCATACAGCTGGCGACTCTCTTCCTGCATCACATGCACGATGACATCACCCAGATCGACCACGACCCAGTCTGCCGCGCTTTTACCTTCAATGCCTAATGGCATCAGGCCTGCTAAACGCGACTCCTGCTCTACGTGTTCTGCGATCGAAGTCACATGACGCGTGGAGGTGCCGGTGCAGATGATCATGAAATCGGTGATGCTGGATTTGCCCTGAACGTCGATGGTGACAATGTCCTGGCCTTTGAGATCATCAATCTTATCAATAACGAACTCTTGGAGTGCTTTACCTTGCAAAAGGTTCCCCTTGGAATCTGGTGGTAACGAGCCGGCTGTAAGCCCGGAGAGTGCAGCCAAAAAATTAAGCGGCGTAGTATAGCATGCCCGGATCAGTCGCGATATAAGCCTTCGCGGTCGATATAATCGATAACCGCAGCGGGCAACAGATCGTCGCAGGGCTGATTCTGGTGGCGACGGCGGCGAATTTCAGTGGCCGAAATGTCATAGAGAGGGGTGTCCGCCAGCCAGATATGGCCTGCGGGCTGCTGATGCAGCTGCCGAATATCCTGAGCGAGGTGTTGCTCAAGCCAGCGCTGCATGTCAGGCGAGTCGAACCGGGTCGGATAGCCGGGGCGCTGGCACACCAGCAGATGGCAGAGTGACAGCAGATCCTGCCAGCGATGCCATTTTGATAAGCTCAGCAATGAATCCTGACCAATAATAAATCCCAGCGGCTGCTCTGCACCGCGTTCGGTGCGCCAGGCTTCCAGAGTGGTCACGGTCCAGGACGGCGTGTCGCGTTCCAGCTCGCGGGTATCGATCTCAAACAGCGGCAGGTCGCGGATAGCGCAGCGCAGCATAGCAACCCGCTGGGCAGCGCTGGCTTCCGGTTGCGGACGATGCGGCGGCACATTGTTGGGCAGCAGCGTCACACGCTGCAGGCCGGTCTGTTGCGCCAGCGCTTCGACCGGGCGCAGATGGCCAAAATGAATCGGATCAAAGGTGCCGCCAAACAGTGCGTGTAACTCAGACATGGGCAAAGCTCGTCGGAAAAGCACGACTGCTGAGCAGCAGCGTCAGGGTCTGTAACTGCGGCCACACCGGCTGTCCATAATCCTGCTTCAGGGTGATTTCAATCTGACTCAGCAGATGAATGGCGCGTTGCAGACGCGTGGCATCCAGTCGTTGCAGCGCGTCGGTAAACAGCGCACGGCGATTCTGCCAGATGCGCTGCTGATCCATCAGCGTACGCAGCGGCTGCGCTGTCTGGTGGCGTTGCAGATGCAGCAGCGTCAGCAGATCACGCTGCAGCGTACGCAGCAGTATCACCACTTCGCTCTCTTCTTTCTCCAGCTGATGCAGAATATGCAGGGCGCGGCGGCTTTTTCCCGCCAGCAGGGCATCCACCCAGTGGAAAGGAGTAAAATGCGCGGCATCACTGACCGCCTCTTCAACCCGGGGCAGTGTCAGCTTGCCGTCGGGCCACTGCAGCGAAAGCCGCTCCAGCGCCTGCGCCAGCGCCAGCAGATTGCCTTCATAGCAGTAACACAACAGCTGCACGGCCGCGTCATCCACCGATAATTTCAGCGCCTTAGCGCGATTAACGACCCAGCGTGGCAGTTGCGCCTGTTCAGGCGTCTGACAGGGCACCAGTACCGCAGAGGCGGACAACGCTTTAAACCAGGCGCTGTTTTCCTGCGCTTTGGTCAGCTTCGCCATCCGGCAGATCAGCAGAATATCGGCGTGCAGCAACTGCGACAGCTTAACCAGCTGTTCTGCCATCGCGGCGTTGGGGCCATTATCGGGGAATTGCAGCGTCATGGTCTGACGCTGAGCAAACAGACTCAGTGACTGGCAACTGACGAACAGGCTCTCCCAGTCAGTCTGTGCATCCAGCGTAAAACTAAAATGTTCTTCGAATCCCTGCGCGGTTGCGGCGACGCGAATCGCATCTGAACTTTCCTGCAGCAGCAGCGGTTCGTTACCGGCTAACAAATAACAGGCGCGCAGCCCCTCACGGAGCTGCGCGCTGAGTTGCTCAGGATAAATCCTGATCATTGCAGGCTGGTAGCAGAGGAAGTGGGCGCTTCCTGTGAACCCTGACCCGGCACCGGAATCACTGACGCCGGTAAGGTCTCTTTGCTGTTGATCTGCGCGGCGTGTACCGTCAGCAGTTTACGTACCAGCTGTTCAGCAGCACGCTGACGCATCTCCTGCGTAATCAGATCCTGCTCAGCATCTTTTGCCAGCGCAGCGTTCGGGTTATCGAAGAATGACCGATAAACCGTGGTGCTGATAGGATAGATACCTTTGCCCGGCAGCAGCACCTGTGCGGTAAGGGTCATCACCAGCTGATACTCGGCAGTGGTGCCGCTGATAAAGACCGAAGCCGTGTTACGGCCCGAGGATTCAGGCCCCAGGCGCAGCGTTGGAATATCGGTGCGATTCTGTTTGCTGTCTTCAACAATTTTGACATCGTTGATACGCAGCTGCTGACGCACAGTACGCGCCAGCGGCCCATAAGGATCGCCGGTTGAAACAATCAGGGTTTTCAGTTCGCTGGGCACCTGAGTGGTGCCGCGCGGATGAAAACCACAGCCAGCGGTGATCACCACCGCCAGCATGACAAACAGCCTGATAATCGGATGTCGCACAGTTCCTCCTGAACTTAACCTACGACCAGGTTAAGCAGTTTGCCCGGTACATAAATGACTTTACGGATAGTCACGCCGTCCAGATACTTCGCTACCAGATGCTCCTGCGCAGCGCGTGCCTGAACCTGTTCCTGTGTTGCATCGGCTGGCACGGTGATTTTACCGCGCACTTTACCGTTAACCTGAACCACTACCAGCAGCGAATCTTCAACCATAGCGGCTTCATCCGCAACCGGCCAGCTCGCTTCATCGATAGTGCCTTCGCCACCCAGCGTCTGCCACAGAACATAGCAGGCGTGCGGGGTAAACGGATAGAGCAGACGGACGATGGCCAGCAGCGCTTCCTGCATCAGGGCGCGATCCTGCTCGCTTTCCTGCGGGGCGCGTGCCAGTTTGTTCATCAGCTCCATGATCGCCGCAATGGCGGTGTTGAAAGTCTGACGACGGCCAATATCATCTGCCACTTTGGCGATGGTTTTGTGCAGATCGCGACGCAGCGATTTCTGCTCGTCATTCAGGCTCTCCACATTGAGTGCTACGGTCGCACCTTTCTGTGTATGCTCGAAGACCAGCTTCCAGACACGTTTCAGGAAGCGGTTCGCCCCTTCAACGCCCGACTCCTGCCACTCCAGCGTCATATCCGCCGGTGAAGCAAACATCATAAACAGACGCACGGTATCCGCGCCGTAACGCTCAACCATCAGCTGTGGGTCGATGCCGTTGTTTTTCGACTTCGACATTTTGCTCATGCCCGCGTAGATCACTTCGCGGCCCTGCGTGTCTGTGGCTTTAACAATGCGGCCTTTCTCATCCCGCTCAACCTCAACGTCAACCGGTGAAACCCAGTTACGCTCGCCGTTGGCACCAAGGTAGTAGAAGGCGTCAGCCAGCACCATGCCCTGGCACAGCAGACGTTTGGCTGGCTCATTGGAGTTCACCAGGCCCGCGTCACGCAGCAGCTTGTGGAAGAAGCGGAAATACATCAGGTGCATGATGGCGTGTTCAATACCGCCCACATACTGATCGACTGGCAGCCAGTAGTTTGCCGCTGCCGGATCCAGCATGCCTTCCTTGTAGCTGGCGCAGGTATAACGCGCGTAGTACCAGGAAGACTCCATGAAGGTGTCAAAGGTGTCGGTTTCACGCAGAGCAGGCTGGCCGTTTACCGTGGTTTTAGCCCACTCCGGATCCGCTTTGATTGGGCTGGTAATGCCATCCATCACCACATCTTCCGGCAGGATCACCGGCAGCTGGTCTTCTGGTGCAGGCATGACGGTGCCATCTTCCAGCGTCACCATCGGGATAGGGGCACCCCAGTAGCGCTGACGGGAGACACCCCAGTCGCGCAGGCGGTAGTTCACTTTACGCACGCCCACGCCTTTTGCCGCCAGCGAATCCGCAATGGCGTTAAAACCGGTGGCGTGATCCATGCCGTTAAACTCACCTGAGTTGAACAGCGCACCTTTGTCAGTCATCGCCGCGATGCTGACATCAGGAATGGAACCATCCAGATTCAGGATGACCGGCTTAATCGGCAGATCATATTTAGTGGCAAACTCCCAGTCGCGCTGATCGTGCGCCGGAACCGCCATCACAGCGCCGGTGCCATATTCCATCAGTACGAAGTTGGCAACCCAGACCGGGATAAGCTCGCCGGTCAGCGGATGAACAACAGACAGGCCGGTCGCCATGCCTTTCTTCTCCATGGTCGCCATATCGGCTTCGGCCACTTTGGTATTGCGGCATTCAGCGATAAAGTCAGCCAGCGCCGGATTATTGACCGACGCCTGGGTCGCCAGCGGATGGCCTGCGGCAACAGCAACATAGGTTGCGCCGATAAAGGTATCCGGGCGGGTGGTGTAGACAGTGACCTTCTCTTCGCTGTCAGCCACATCGAAGGTGATTTCGACACCTTCAGAGCGGCCAATCCAGTTACGCTGCATGGTTTTGACCTGCTCAGGCCACTCTTCCAGCGTATCCAGGTCGTTCAGCAGCTCCTCCGCATAATCGGTGATTTTGATAAACCACTGCGGGATCTCTTTACGCTCAACTTTGGTGTCGCAGCGCCAGCAGCAGCCGTCGATCACCTGCTCGTTCGCCAGCACCGTCTGATCGTTCGGGCACCAGTTCACGGCAGAGGTCTTTTTATAGACCAGGCCTTTTTCATACAGTTTGGTAAAGAACCACTGTTCCCAGCGATAGTACTCTGGCTGGCAGGTTGCCAGTTCACGACTCCAGTCATAGCCAAAGCCCAGCAGTTTGAGCTGGTTTTTCATGTAGGCGATGTTGTCGTAAGTCCACGGGGCCGGAGCGGTGTTGTTTTTCACCGCAGCGCCTTCCGCAGGCAGGCCGAAAGCATCCCAGCCAATCGGCTGTAGTACGTTTTTGCCGAGCATACGCTGATAACGCGCGATTACGTCGCCGATGGTGTAGTTACGAACGTGGCCCATGTGCAGGCGGCCAGAAGGATAGGGCAACATGGAGAGGCAATAGTATTTCTCTTTACCTTCCTGCTCAGTCACTTTAAACGTTTCGTTTTCATCCCAGTGCTGCTGCACACGGGATTCAATTTCTTCCGGGCGGTATTGCTCTTGCATGGCTGCCTGTGGTCCTTTATGAAAAACATTTTTCTGGCTCTAAGATCCGCATAGCATACCCATAAGGCCGCGTATCAACAACACTTCCCACTTTTGCCGGCACGATTTCTGCCGAAAGCGTCAGAGCCTTCACCCTTTTGTAATTCACTGTACAGACGACACGGCAAAAGCAACATTACGACTAAACTTAGTTCAGCGAGGGTCTGCATAAAGGAGAACAAAATGAATAAAGTGGCTCAGGAATATCGCGAGTCGTTAGCCGTATTGACTGAACGTCTCCGTCAGGGCGATCGTAACCTTGATGAGCTGATTGCCGGGCGACGAAGCCAGTTGCTGGTGCGTGATGATATGACGGAACAGGAGATTGACCAGGCGCTCAGCTCAGTGCGCCGTGATCTGGGCGAGTTTGCACGCAGCTACACCGATGTGGAAGAACCGCTGGCGGACTCACTGTTTATGCGCATCATCCGCGAGAGCGTCTGGAAAGAGCTGGCGGATATCACCGATAAAAGTCAGCTGGAGTGGCGAGAGGTCTTCCAGGATCTGCATCATCACGGGGTTTATCAGAGCGGGGAAGTGGTGGGGCTGGGCAATCTGGTCTGTGAGAAATGCCAGTTCACCCGGGCAATCTACACGCCTGAAACGCTGTCACGTTGTCCGGAATGCGGCAACGATCAGTTCCAGCGTCAGCCGTTTGAACCCTGATAGTGCGGCGTAGCTAAATGAAGCGGGCCACCCTGGGTGACCCGCCTGTTCGTCAGGTTTAGTGCAGGATTTTTGCGAGGAAATCTTTAGCGCGCTCAGACTGTGGGTTATTAAAGAAGTCATCTTTGTTGGTGTCTTCGATAATTTTCCCTTCATCCATAAAGATCACGCGATTGGCAACCTTACGGGCGAAGCCCATCTCATGGGTCACCACCATCATCGTCATCCCTTCCTGTGCCAGTTCAACCATCACATCCAGCACTTCGTTGATCATTTCCGGATCCAGCGCGGAGGTGGGTTCATCAAACAGCATCGCGATAGGGTCCATGCAGAGCGCTCGCGCAATCGCCACACGCTGCTGCTGACCGCCTGAGAGCTGGCCGGGAAACTTCTCAGCATGGGCGGAAAGACCCACACGCTTCAGCAGCTTCAGCCCTTTATCGCGGGCTGCCGCTTTGTCGCGCTTCAGCACTTTTACCTGCGCCAGAACCAGGTTGTTGATAATGCTCAGATGCGGAAACAGCTCGAAGTGCTGGAACACCATCCCGACCTGGCTGCGAAGCTGCGCAAGATTAGTCTTTTTGTTATTCACCTCGGTGCCGTTCACCGCAATCACGCCCTGCTGAATCGGCTCAAGGCCGTTCACCGTTTTGATCAGCGTTGATTTACCGGAGCCGGACGGGCCGCACACCACCACCACTTCACCGGTTTTGACGTCGGTTGAGCAGTCGGTCAGCACCTGAAAGTGACCATACCACTTAGAAACATTTTTCAGGCTAATCATTTAAACCGTCCTTTTTCTTTTTAGATAGCTGACCAACAGCGATGCGCTCAGGCTGATAACGAAGTAGACCAGACCTGCAAACAGAACCATTTCAACCTGGGTGCCATCACGCTCACCAATGGTGGACGCGGTACGGAAGAAGTCCGCCAGGCTTAAGACATAAACCAGCGAGGTATCCTGGAACAGCACGATACCCTGCGTCAGTAACAGCGGAACCATGGCGCGAAACGCCTGTGGCAGGATGATCAGTCGCATTGCCTGCCACTGCGTCATGCCCAGCGCCAGAGCCGCACTGCCCTGTCCACGCGAGATACTGATGATGCCGGCGCGAATAATTTCAGAGTAGTACGCCGCTTCGAATAGCGAAAAGGCGACCATGGCTGAAATCAGTCGGATATCCGTTTTGGGCGACAGCCCCAGCACCTGCTGCAGAAAACTCGGCACGACCAGATAGAACCACAGCAGCACCATAACCAGCGGCACCGAGCGGAACAGGTTGACGTAAATTTTAGCGAACCAGCTGATAGGCTTAAACGTCGACAGGCGCATCACCGCCAGCAGAGTGCCCCACAGAATGCCGAAGACCACGGCGGTAATCGTGATCTTAAAGGTGATCACTAAGCCATTAAGCAGATAGGGCAGGCTGGGTGTAATCGAACTCCAGTCAAACTCGTACATTACTTGCCTCCCGCATTGCCTGGCAGCCGGACTTTGCGCTCGACCAGACTCATCAACAACATAATCACCAGGTTAATCGCAACGTAGGCCAGCGTAATGGCGGTAAAGGATTCATAGGCGTGGGCAGAATAGTCGAGCAGTTTGCCCGCCTGCGCCGCCATATCGACCAGACCAATGGTGGAGGCGATAGCGGAGTTCTTCACCAGGTTCAGCATTTCCGAGGTCATCGGCGGCACAATCACGCGATACGCATTCGGCAGCAGCACATAGCGATAGGTCTGCGGCAGGGTTAAGCCCATCGCCAGACCGGCATTCTTCTGTCCACTCGGCAGTGACTGAATCGCTGCGCGCACCTGCTCGCAGACGCGGGCGGCGGTAAACAGGCCAAGACAGATCATCGAGGAGAGGAAGAACTGAATGTTGGGATCCAGCTCAGACTTAAACCACATGCCAAGCTTTTCGCCCACCAGCTCGGGCGCCACCAGATACCAGAAGAAGAACTGGACGATCAGTGGGATGTTACGAAACAGTTCGACATAGCAGGTGCCAATGGTCGACAGCAGGCGATTAGGCACGGTGCGCAGAATGCCGAAAAATGAACCCACGCAGAAGGCGATAATCCAGGCGCAGCAGGAGACGGCAATCGTCACCTGAAAACCGGACCACAGCCAGCCGAGGTAGGTCGTGTTACCGAACGGGGCCTGTTCGAGGAATATGCCCCAGTTCCAATCGATACCCATAACGAGCTCCGGAAAAAAAGGGTAGCTAAGCTACCCTGAAGATTGATGAACGGCGTTTTATTTCCTGACTCAGGGGAACGACCCGTGTCAGTCTGTCTGTCCATGCCGCGGTTTCAGCAATCGAGAGGGCAGCCAGGCCGCCCTTGTTATACCCGTCGTCTTTCAGGCTGCATTTTTGTTGGCTACATTCACTCACCCGAATCACTTACCGGAGCAGGCTCATCGGGAGTCATTTTTCTGCTGCCTCAATGCAATCTGAAATCCATTGGGTATTTTGTTGTTAATTCAGTGCTTTATCATTTGGTGTTTTGAACAGCGCTTTCATGTCATCAGAGAGCTCAAAGTTCATGTTCAGGTTCTTTGGTGGAATCGGCTGTTTGAACCAGGTGTCGAACCATTTTTCTGCCTGGCCAGAGGTCTGGGCTTTAGCAATGGTTTCATCCACCAGCGCTTTGAACTGCGGATCATCTTTACGCAGCATGCAGCCATAGGCTTCTTTTGACTGTGGCGTGCCCAGAATTTCCCAGTTGTCCGGCTTTTTGGCTTTGGCGCGTTCGCCTGCCAGCAGGGCATCATCCATCATAAAGGCCACGGCACGACCGGTTTCCAGCGTACGGAAGGAGTCACCGTGATCTTTTGCGCTGATGATGCGCAGATCCAGTTTCTGTTCGTCGTTGAGTTTGTGCAGCAGCACTTCAGAGGTGGTACCTGAGGTCACCACTACGGTTTTGCCTTTCAGGTCAGCGAAATCTTTGATCGGGCCATCTTTCTTCACCAGCAGACGGGTGCCGATAACAAAAATAGTGTCTGAGAAGGCGGCCTGTTTCTGGCGCTCAAGGTTGTTGGTGGTCGAGCCACACTCATAATCGTAGGTGCCGTTTTGCAGCAGCGGAATACGGTTTTGTGAGGTGATCGGGATCATTTTGACCTGCAGATCAGGCTTGTTCAGCTTTGCTTTAATCGCTTCAACGATGGCGTTTGAGTAAGCCTGTGAGTAGCCGACGACTTTTTGCTGGTTGTCATAATAAGAAAAGGGAACTGATGATTCGCGATGCCCGACCACAATGACGCCATTGTCATTGATCTTCTTCAGGGTGCCGCTGAGATCTTCCGCCTGGGCCGCTCCCGCCGCTGCGCTGATCAGCAGAAGAGATAATGCCACTTTGCGTAGTTGCATGTTCCAACTCCTTCGTATGAAAAAGGCACAGGATATAACCTGCGCTGATTATGATGTTGTGTCTGTTTTCTGCTGCGTTTCTGCTCATTCTGCGGTTTAAACGGGCGCAGAAGAGTCATTAACATAGCGGATTGTTAACGCAATGAAACAAAAAAGTTTCTTTTTTGCGAGGTGATACGCACCAAAAAAAGGCAATTTTTTCACCCTGCGCGTTAATGGTGCAGCAGCGTCAATTGTTTTGGTGCAACCCGCCCGGCATCAGCGCCTGCAATCAGCCTGTTTGCGAAAAGCAGTGAAACATTTTGCAATCATCGTGCCAGAAAGAGGTTATGGGTTAGAAAGACAGCAGAGTGTGCGGCGTGGGGAGTGAAAAAAACCGGAGAGTCACCATGAAAAAGGCGAAGCACGTGCTTCGCCTTCAGTGAGCACAGGAGGGGAGGTTATCGACGACGGCGCAGGAGTGCTATCACCGCCGCCAGCAGCGTCAGTGACCACACTGGCCAGATGCCAGCCCGCGCATACGGGGTTTCTCCCTGTGTTGGCGTAACCTTGCTGGTCAGCACATCGCGGGTAAACTGCGGCAGCATGGCTTCCACATCACCACTGGCATTGACCACCGCCGTCACACCATTATTGGTGCTGCGCAACAGCGGACGTCCCAGTTCCAGCGCACGCATCCTCGCCATCTGGAAGTGCTGCCATGGGCCGATAGAGTGACCAAACCAGGCATCGTTCGAAACGGTGAGCAGGAAGTTGGTGTCAGGATGGAAGTTGGCCCGCACCTGTTCACCCAGCACGATCTCATAACAGATGGCGCTGGTCAGGTTATAGCCCGCCACGCTGAGTTGCGGCTGGAGGTAGTTGCCACGACTGAATGCCGACATCGGCAGATCGAAGAACGGGGCCAGCGGACGCAGCAGATCGGCCAGCGGCACAAATTCGCCAAACGGCACCAGGTGATTCTTCTGGTAACGATTGCCGCTGAAGTAGTTGTACGGCGCTTTGCCGCCCAGCACGATCACGGTGTTGTAATCGTGATATCGGTTCTGCTCCAGCCGGGAGTCCACAATGCCGGTGATCAGCGAGCTGCCGCGCTCACGCAGTTCGTCATCCAGCGAACGCAGGAACGGCTGCTGATTACTCTCCAGATCGGTAATTGCCGATTCAGGCCAGATAATAATCGGCGCTTTGCCCATCAGCGGCTGACTCAGACCGTTGTAAATGCGCAGGGTAGTGAGCAGCTGCTGCGGATCCCACTTCATCGATTGCGGGATGTTTCCCTGCACCAGCGCCACCTCGACGGCCCGCTCGGGCATCGGCTGAACCCACTGGATGTAGCGCAACGGCCATGGCAATGCCAGCAGCAGCAGCGCTGCTACCAGACTTCTGACGTTGCGCTGTTGCAGGGCATAAGCCAGCAGGCCAGCCACCACCATCAGCAGGAAGGTCAGCGTCTCTACGCCCGCCAGTGGGGCCAGGCCTTTTAACGGGCCATCGATCTGGCTGTAACCAAACTGCAGCCACGGAAAGCCGGTCAGCACCCAGCCGCGCAGGAACTCGGTGATCTGCCACAATGCCGGTGCCGCCAGCGCCAGGCGCCACAGCGTCGTTCGCGGCCAGATGCGATTCAGTACGCCGGCAAACAGCGCCGGGTAGATCGCCAGATAAGCCGCCAGCAGCGCTACGATAAAGACATTGACCGGGCCAGGCATGCCGCCAAAAGTGGCGACACTGACATAAACCCAGTTGATGCCACTGCCGAACAGACCTAAACCCCAGACAAACCCAATGGCGCTGGCCTGCGGGCTGGAGCGGTTAAGAGTCAGCAGCTGTAAGCCGCACAGCGAGAGCAGTGCAGCGGGCCAGAAATCGTAGGGAGAAAAGGCGAGGGTGCCAAGTGCACCCGTTATTAAAGCCAGCAGCAGGCGAACCCGCTGACGCGGGTAGAGTGAGGCTAAAGCCATAGACTTATTCGTCTTCCAGTTGAGGTTGTGGCGAATTTTCCGGAATAGTCACGTGAACCTGGATGATGCGGCGGCTGTCAGCCATCGCCACCTTGAACTGGTAACCCTCAATCTCGATGCTTTCACCGCGAGCGGGCAGATGACCGAAGCCCTGCATCACCAGACCACCGATGGTGTCGACTTCATCGTCACTGAACTGGGTGCCAAACACCTCGTTGAAATCTTCAATGGCGGTCAGTGCACGCACGGTAAAGGTGTGACGGTTGAGCTGACGGATATCACGATCTTCTTCGTCGTCATACTCATCTTCAATTTCACCGACGATCAGCTCCAGGATGTCTTCAATGGTCACCAGACCGGAGACACCGCCAAACTCATCAATGACGATCGCCATGTGGTAACGCTGGGAGCGGAACTCTTTCAGCATCCGGTCAACACGCTTACTTTCAGGCACAACCACCGCAGGACGCAGCACTTTCTCAATGCTGAAAGGCTCAGATTCGCTGCTCATAAACGGCAGCAGATCTTTCGCCATCAGAATCCCTTCCACATGATCTTTATCTTCGCTGATCACCGGGAAACGAGAATGGGCGGATTCGATGATGACATCCAGACACTCTTCGAGGCTCTGATTACGTTTCAGGGTGATCATTTGCGAGCGCGGGATCATGATGTCACGCACGCGCTGCTCCGCAATATCCAGTACCCCTTCGAGCATGTCGCGGGTGTCCTGGTCAATCAGCTCTTTGTTATTCGAGTCGCGGATCAGCTCCAGTAGCTCATCACGGCTTTTTGGTTCACCGTGAAAGAGTTGGTTGATCAACAGGGAGAAAAATCCCTTTTTACTACTGGGTGCATCGCTGTTTTGAGAATGGTCGTCGCTCATGGCGGTTTTTATAGATCTCTCTGGTGAGGAATAGGTGCTGTCAGTAGCCTGTACTGACAGCAGGATTGACTGAATTCAGGATTCAGGCGTCTTCTTTCTCCGAAATGTACGGATCAGGATACCCAAGAGCAAGCATTATCTCGGTCTCCAGCCCTTCCATCTCGTCCGCTTCGTCGTCTTCAATATGGTCGTAACCCAGCAGATGCAGCGTGCCGTGTACCACCATATGTGCCCAATGGGCTTCAGCGCTTTTACCCTGTTCAGCGGCTTCCTGCTCAACGACCTGGCGGCAGATGATCAGATCGCCCAGCAGCGGCAGCTCAATGCCCGGCGGTGCTTCAAACGGGAAAGAGAGGACGTTGGTCGGCTTGTCTTTGCCGCGATAAGTCAGATTAAGCTCATGACTCTCTGCTTCATCAACCAGACGCACCGTAACTTCGCTTTCCGGCTGAAAAGGGGTGACAGCCGCTGACAGCCAGCGATGAAACTGGCTTTCATCAGGCAGGTCAGCGGTGCTGTCACAGGCGACCTGCAGGTCGAGAATCACCTCGCTCATTTGCTCTCCTGCGTGGCGCTCTGTGCAGCCAGTGCTTCACGTTTACGCTCTTCGGCCTGCTGGTCACGACGGGTCTGATCGGCCGCTTCCCAGGCTTCATAGGCGGTAACAATGCGGGCAACTACCGGATGGCGCACCACATCTTCGCTGTGGAAGAAGTTGAAGCTGATCTCTTCAACGTCCGCCAGCACCTCAATGGCATGACGCAGGCCTGACTTGACGTGACGCGGCAGGTCAATCTGGGTAACGTCGCCGGTAATCACCGCTTTAGAGTTAAAGCCGATACGCGTCAGGAACATTTTCATCTGCTCGATGGTGGTGTTCTGGCTCTCATCAAGAATGATAAACGCATCGTTCAGGGTACGACCACGCATGTAGGCCAGCGGGGCGACTTCAATGACGTTGCGCTCCATCAGCTTTTCCACCCGCTCGAAGCCGAGCATTTCGAACAGCGCATCGTAGAGCGGACGCAGATAAGGGTCGACTTTCTGGCTCAGATCGCCTGGCAGAAAGCCCAGCTTTTCACCCGCTTCGACGGCAGGGCGGGTCAGCATGATGCGGCGAATCTCCTGACGCTCCAGCGCATCCACTGCCGCGGCTACCGCCAGATAGGTTTTACCGGTACCCGCCGGGCCGACACCAAAGGTGATATCGTGGTCGAGCACATTAGCGATGTACTGGGCCTGGTTTGGAGTGCGCGGCTTGATCACACCGCGTTTGGTCTTGATATTGACCGCTTTACCATACTCCGGCACGCTCTCAGCGGTTTGCTCCAGTACCCGGCTCTCTTTGATCGCCAGGTGAATCTGATCAGGCTCGATATCCGGGATGTCGCCACGCACAGGCGCGGTATCGACATAGAGGGTTTTCAGAATATCTGCTGCGGCATTCACGCAAAGTGGACGTCCTGACAGCTTAAAAACGTTGTCGCGACGATTGATCTCAATGCCCAGACGACGTTCAAGCTGTTTTACATTATCGTCGAAAGGCCCACACAGGCTCATCAGACGACGGTTATCAGCCGGTTCAAGGGCGATTTCACGAGTTTCGATATTCAAACGAATCCTTTGGGTCACTCAGGGCCAGTTATGGGATGTGTCTGACGCACCGTTAAACTTAACCGGATGCACCATAACGAAATTATTTATGCCGTAACGCCTGGGCGCAAGCTTATGGAGAGATATTTGGGCGACACTTTCAGAAAGCAAGTGGTGCAAAGTGAAATTGGCGGCAACGCGATGCGCGCTGCCGCACAGTAAAGCAGGCATCACGGCTGGAACAGACTCACGCCGATTTCATTTTCTTTACGGGTACGGGCGATCACGGACGCCGGGCTTTCCGCCATGCGCAGCCCCATCTCTTCTTCAGTACGCACCAGTTTGCCGCGCAGCGAGTTGGTGTAGACATCGACAATCTCAACATCCACAAAGCGGCCGATCATTTCAGGCGAGCCTTCGAAATTTACTACGCGGTTATTTTCGGTGCGGCCAGAGACTTCCATCACGTTCTTGCGGGAGATGCCTTCCACCAGAATACGCTGCACTGTGCCCACCATGCGGCGACTGATCGCCTGCGCCTGCTGGTTAATGCGGTCCTGCAGGATCCACAGACGCTGCTTTTTCTCCTCTTCGCTGACATCATCCGGCAGGTCAGCGGCGGGCGTGCCGGGACGGGCAGAGTAGATAAAGCTGAAGCTGACGTCGAAATTGATCTCGGCGATAAGCTTCATGGTCTGCTCGAAATCCTGCTGAGTTTCGCCGGGGAAACCAATGATGAAGTCAGAGCTGATCTCAATATCCGGGCGCGCCGCGCGCAGCTTGCGGATAATCGCCTTATACTCCAGCGCGGTATGAGCACGCTTCATCAGTGTAAGAATACGGTCTGATCCACTCTGAACCGGCAGGTGCAGGAAGCTCACCAGTTCCGGCGTATCGCGGTAGACCTCGATGATGTCATCGGTGAACTCAATCGGGTGGCTGGTGGTGAAGCGAATGCGGTCGATACCGTCGATGGCGGCGACCAGGCGCAGCAGCTCAGCGAAGGTACAGATTTCACCATCAAAGGTGGCACCACGATAGGCGTTAACGTTCTGGCCAAGCAGGTTAACTTCACGCACGCCCTGCGCTGCCAGCTGAGCGATCTCCAGCAGAATGTCATCGCTCGGACGGCTCACTTCCTCGCCACGGGTGTAAGGCACCACGCAGAAAGTACAATATTTGTTGCAGCCTTCCATGATGGAGACAAAGGCAGTCGGGCCGTCTGCGCGCGGTTCCGGCAGGCGATCAAATTTCTCGATTTCCGGGAAGCTGATGTCGACCACCGGGCTTTTGGTGCCGCGCACGGTGTTGATCATCTCCGGCAGGCGGTGCAGTGTCTGCGGACCAAAAACGATATCCACGCAGGGCGCACGCTGGCGGATATGATCCCCTTCCTGCGACGCCACGCAGCCGCCCACGCCGATAATCACATCCGGGTTGCGCTCTTTGAGTTTTCTCCAGCGTCCCAGCAGGTGGAATACCTTCTCCTGCGCTTTCTCACGAATAGAACAGGTGTTAAGCAGCAGAATATCCGCCTCTTCAGGAACCTCGGTCAGCGTATAGCCGTGCGTACTGTTCAGCAGATCAGACATCTTGGATGAATCATACTCATTCATCTGACATCCCCAGGTTTTGATATGCAGTTTTTTTGTCATCGCGCTAACCATTGATTCAGTGCAGTGAAGTGCGGGGCGCGTATTGTAATGCTTTGATGCTGTTGTGACCAGCCTCAGGGCTTTTCTGCCAGCAATCCGGTTTTCCGGTACACTTTGCTTTATTCAGACCCGTGTTGCGCAGGCTGGCGGGAATAAGAGAGGGACATAAGCAATGCAGGATAATCAGTTTGATGTAGTGATTGTTGGCGGTGGCATGGTCGGTGCGGCGCTGGCCTGTGGACTGACGCAGCAACATTTTCGCGTTGCGGTCATTGAGCGTGCCGAACCCGCGCCTTTTGATGCCGACAGCGATCCCGATCTGCGAATTTCGGCGATTGGGTCATCCTCGGTGGGGTTGCTGAAGCAGCTCAACGTCTGGCCACGGGTAGAGGCGATGCGCAGCGCGCCCTATCGCAGGCTGGAAACCTGGGAGTGGCAGACGGCGCAGGTGAGTTTTGATGCGGCCTCGCTGGGGCTGCCCGAGCTGGGCTTTATGGTCGAGAACAGCGTGCTTCAGCGGGCGCTATGGGAGGAGATGCAGTCGCTGGGCGTGACCTGCTATTGCCCGGCCACACTGGAGAACCTGCAGCCAGAAAATGGCGGCTGGCGCATCGACCTCAACGACGGCGTTGCCTTACACGCCCGCCTGGTGGTTGGGGCTGATGGCGCGAACTCTCAGGTGCGACAGATGGCCGGGATCGGTATTCATGGCTGGAGCTATGCGCAATCCTGTTTACTGATCAGCGTGACCTGCGAACATCCGGCAGGCGATGCGACCTGGCAGCACTTTACGCCTCAGGGACCGCGCGCCTTCTTGCCGCTGTATGGCAACCGGGCCTCGCTGGTCTGGTATGACGCGCCTGCAAGAGTCCGCCAGCTACAGGCGATGCCGATGGCCCAGCTGGAAAAAGAGATAGCCAGCCATTTCCCGGCGCGGCTGGGACGTTTTAAAGCCCACGCGGCGGGCGGCTTCCCGCTGGTACGGCGTCACGCTTCACGGTATGTCCTGCCAGGACTGGCGCTGGTCGGTGATGCCGCGCATACCATTAATCCGCTGGCCGGGCAGGGCGTGAATCTGGGCTATCGCGATATTGATGCGTTGATTAATGTGCTGGTCAGCGCACGCGGTGCGGCGGAGGATTGGGCATCCGAGCGCGTATTGCAGCGCTATCACCGGCAACGTCGTAAAGACAATATGCTGATGCAGGGCGGCATGGATCTGTTCTATTTTGCCTTCAGCAATCAGCTGGCACCGCTGCGGTTTGCACGTAATCTCGGATTGATTGCCGCCGAACATTCCGGGGTACTGAAGCGGCAGGTATTGCGCTACGCGCTGGGGTTATAGCAGATTGCGCATGTTGGCTCGCCGCACGGCGGGCCTGCAATCAGGAAGGGGAACGACAAAAACAACAAAGCCCGCAAAAGCGGGCCAGGTTGTGCAATTTGGCTGGGGTGCAGGGATTCGAACCCCGGAATGCTGGTATCAGAAACCAGTGCCTTACCGCTTGGCGACACCCCAATAATGGTGTTTTTCAAATTGTCTTTTGTATGGCTGGGGTGCAGGGATTCGAACCCCGGAATGCTGGTATCAGAAACCAGTGCCTTACCGCTTGGCGACACCCCAATTATATGGTGGCTACGACGGGAATCGAACCTGTGACCCCAGCATTATGAGTGCTGTGCTCTAACCAGCTGAGCTACGTAGCCAAATTGTACTGCATTTCAATGATGGCTGGGATACCTGGATTCGAACCAGGGAATGCCGGTATCAAAAACCGGTGCCTTACCGCTTGGCGATATCCCATTCGTCCGTTCTCAGCCTCGAGAATCATCGAAATTGGCTGGGATACCTGGATTCGAACCAGGGAATGCCGGTATCAAAAACCGGTGCCTTACCGCTTGGCGATATCCCATCCACGCTGCCGAATAATGAAATGGTGCGGGAGGCGAGACTTGAACTCGCACACCTTGCGGCGCCAGAACCTAAATCTGGTGCGTCTACCAATTTCGCCACTCCCGCAAAAAAAGATGGTGGCTACGACGGGAATCGAACCTGTGACCCCAGCATTATGAGTGCTGTGCTCTAACCAGCTGAGCTACGTAGCCATCTTTTTTTCGCGTTACCTTCATCGGCGTTGCGGGGCGCATTATGCGGAGTTGACCAGACAGCGTCAACAATTTTTTTACCGTTTTTTGCCAGATAATCGCTGTTTGACTGGCTTATAACCAGCCTGGGTGTTTATTCGGCAATTTTTCAGTGAATACAACGCTAATCGTAAAAAAAATGGGCCGCAGCGGGCCCATTCTGGTTGCTTTCAGCCGGCTTATTTATAGGCTGACTGATGCACACCCACGGCACGACCAGAGGGATCGTCCATGTTTTTAAACGCTTCATCCCATTCAATCGCTTTGGCAGAAGAACAGGCGACCGATGGACCGCCAGGCACACACTCTGCCGCGCTCGCCAACGGGAACAGCTCTTCAAAGATCTCACGATAGAGATAGGCTTCTTTCGAACCCGGCGTGTTGAACGGGAAGCGGAAGTGAGCGGTAGCCAGCTGCTGATCGCTGATTTGCTTCGCAGCCACTTCTTTCAGTGAGTCGATCCAGCTGTAACCCACGCCATCCGAGAACTGCTCTTTCTGACGCCACGCCACGCTCTCCGGCAGGTAAGAGGAGAAACATTCACGCAGAATGTGCTTCTCCATTTTACCGTTGCTGCCACACATTTTATCGGCCGGGTTAATACGCATCGCCACATCCAGGAATTTTTTATCCAGGAACGGTACGCGGGCTTCAACGCCCCAGGCGGACATCGCTTTGTTGGCACGGGCGCAGTCGAACATATGCAGCGCCTGCAGTTTACGTACGTTTTCTTCGTGGAACTCTTTGGCGTTTGGCGCTTTATGGAAATAGAGATAGCCGCCGAAGACTTCATCTGCGCCTTCGCCCGACAGCACCATCTTAATGCCCATCGCTTTAATTTTACGCGACATTAAGTACATTGGCGTAGAGGCACGAATGGTGGTGACGTCATAGGTTTCAATGTGATAAATCACATCGCGAATGGCATCCAGACCTTCCTGCACGGTGAAATGAATTTCATGGTGTACGGTGCCCAGATGCTCCGCCACCGATTTCGCCGCTTTTAAGTCGGGTGAACCTTCCAGCCCTACCGCGAAGGAGTGCAGCTGTGGCCACCACGCATCACTTTTATCCTGATCTTCAACCCGTTTCGCCGCGTAACGTTTGGTCACGGCTGAAATGATGGAAGAGTCCAGACCGCCTGACAGCAGCACGCCGTAAGGCACATCTGACATCAGGTGGCTTTTCACGGACTCTTCCAGCGCATGTTTCAGGCCAGCGGCGTCGGTGGTGTTGTGCTCAACGTTTTTATATTCCATCCAGTCACGCTGATAGTAACGACGGATCTCGCCATCGGTGCTGGAGAGATAGCTTCCCGGCGGGAACTCTTTGATTGAACGGCAGGCAGGCACCAGCGCTTTCATTTCTGAAGCAACAAACAGGTTGCCATGCTCATCGTTACCCATATAGAGCGGGATGATGCCGATGTGGTCGCGACCAATCAGGTACGTTTTTTTAACGGTGTCATAGAGGATAAAGGCGAACATGCCTTCCAGCTCATCGAGGAAATCGACACCTTTCTCCTGATAGAGCGCCAGAATCACTTCACAGTCAGAACCGGTCTGAAACGCGTAGCGATCGCTGAGTTCAGCGCGCAGTGCCTGATGGTTATAAATTTCGCCGTTAACTGCCAGTACGTGGGTGTGATCGGCGTTGTACAGCGGCTGTGCGCCATTGTTAACGTCAACAATTGAGAGACGTTCATGCGCCAGAATAGCATGGTCATCGGCATAGACGCCTGACCAGTCCGGGCCGCGATGACGCATTAAGCGTGAACATTCCAGCGCTTTTTTGCGCAGCTCAACAGGATCGGTTTTCAGATCCAGCACACCAAAAATTGAACACATAACTGACTCCTGAGCTCACCTTACGGCGATGTTATCTTTTGCGTTTGTCCGGCAGCCTGATGCTGCGTGATACATAAGAAAATGCGCTATTTGGTGCATTCAATGCAAGAGGAATCGTGATTTACTGATAAAAAGATTGCTTGCATGGCAATAAAATTGAATAAACGATAATTTTAAAGCCGTTTCGTTGATGGATCAGCAATAAAATAGCTTTTTCGAGCAGAAATCAGGCAGTAAAAGTGAGAGATATAGCGCAAAAAGGGGGGACGCATCACAGATTAGCCGGATGCGTCATAAGAGAAATGAATCAGAACAGGTCGATATCGGCCACAGAAGGGTAGATCCAGTCCGGACGGAACGGCATGGCATCGATATCACTCAGCGTCGAGACGCCGGAGAGCACCAGCACCGTCTCCAGACCCGCCTGAAAACCGGCCAGAATATCGGTTCGCAGATTGTCACCGACAATCACGGTCTCTTCCGAGTGGGCCTGCATTTTGTTCAGCGCGGCGCGCATAATGTAGGGGCTGGGCTTGCCGACAACAAATGGGCGACGGCCTGATATCTTCTCAATACCCGCACAGAGTGCGCCACAGGCAGGAATAAAACCGCGCGCATGGGTATCCGGGTTGGTGGCAATAAAGCGAGCGCCATTAGCCACAAAGAAGGCCGCTTTATGCATCATGTCCCAGTTAAACGAGCGCGTCTCTCCGACAATGACAAAATCGGGATTCACATCGGTAATGGTAAAGCCCGCTTTGTAGAGTTCATGAATCAGTGCGCCCTCACCAATTACATACGCCTTTTTGCCCTCCTGACGGCGCAGGAAGTCGGCGGTTGCCATTGCGGAGGTATAGAAAACGGAGTCGGGCACCTCGACACCGGCCGAGGCAAAGCGGTTAGCCAGATCCTGCTCGGTTTGCGAGGGATAGTTCGTCAGCACCACCAGCGGCATCTCTTTGGCCAGAATGCGCTGTAAAAACTCCTGTGCGCCGGGAACGGCCGTGTTGTCGTGCATCAGCACGCCATCGATATCACAAATTACGCTTTTAATGGTCATAGTCAGATCCGATATGGCCCGCCACAGCAGCGGGTTAGCTTAGTCTTCCAGAAGATGTTGCAGCAGAATGCCGTTAAGCATGGCACGTTTAGCGAGCGCAAAGGCACCAATAGCGGAACGATGATCCAGGGTGGAACGCACGACCGGCAGATTTTTACGGAAGGCCTCTAATGCCTGAGTATTAATGCAGCCCTCAATCGCGGGCAGCAGCACTTTTTCTGCTTCAGTGATCTCACCCGCCAGCACCACTTTTTGCGGATTAAACAGGTTGATCGCAATCGCGATAGCTTTGCCAAGATAACGGCCAACGTGCTCAACCACTTCGCAGGCCAGTGCATCACCCTGATTGGCCGCTTTGCAGATGTGGGATATCTGGCACGCCTCCAGCGTCAGTACGCTGGGATAGCCCTGATTCAGCAGATGGCGTACCCGATTTTCAATGGCGCCGTTGGCGGCAATGGTTTCAAGGCAGCCAAAGTTGCCGCAGTGGCAGCGCTCGCCAAGCGGGTCGACCTGAATATGGCCGATTTCGCCAACGTTGCCGTTGCTGCCGAGAAAAATATGGCCGTTGGCAATAATGCCGGCGCCCGTGCCCCGGTGTAAACGCACCAGAATCGAGTCAGCACAGTCGCGGCTTGCACCGAAATAGTGCTCGGCCAGCGCCAGGCTGCGAATATCATGACCCACAAAACTGGTAACGTTAAAACGTTTTTTCAGACTGGCGACCAGCGGCCAGCGGCTGACAGAGATGTGGGGCATATAACGGATCACGCCGTTAATCGGATCGACCAGCCCCGGCAGGATCACTGAAATCGCGATCAGCTCGCGAATTTTACGCTGGTGCTGCTCAATGAAGCTGCTGATGGCGTTAAACAGCGCATGTTCCAGCGTCTCCTGAGTGCGTTCCGGCAGCGCATAATCTTCCTGCGCCAGCGATTTACCGCTGAGGTCAAACAGAGTCAGGGTGGCGTCGTTGCGTCCGAGGCGGACGCCGATGGTATGGAAATGGCGGGTTTCAGTGATAATGGAGATGGCGCGGCGACCACCGGTAGACGCCTGCTGGTCTACCTCTTTGATCAGGCCGCGCTCAATCAACTGACGGGTAATTTTGGTGACGCTGGCGGGCGCGAGCTGGCTAAGTTCGGCAATCTGAATGCGCGATATCGGCCCCTGTTGATCAATCAGCCGGTAAACCGCTGCGCTATTGAGTTGCTTAACAAGATCGACATTTCCTATTTGTGACTGGCCGCCAGTGGTCATTCAGTGCTTACTCGCTCAGGACGTCGTCTCCGTTGACAAACGTCTTTATGATTTTAAAGTCGCGCGTAAACACAGTCAGGTTCGCGATTTTTCCTGCTTCGATCGAGCCTGACTGCCTTTCCACGCCCATCGCCCGTGCCGGGTAGAGTGTTGCCATGCGCAACGCTTCGTCCAGTGCGATCCCTGCATGTTCAACGCTGTTTTGTACCGCTTCAATCATCGTCAGGGCAGAACCACTTAATGTACCGTTTTCGTCGACACAGAGCCCATCGCGATAATAGATTGTTTTGCCTGCAAAAATAAACTCGCTTATGTCTGCGCCAGCCGGTGCAGTGGCATCCGTGACCAGCACCAGTTTGTCGCCTTTGATGCGTTTTGCATTGCGCACGTTAGCGTAATGTACATGTAAACCGTCCGCAATAATGCCGCAGTATACATCAGGCGAATCAAACAGCGCACCGATAAGCCCGGGTTCACGTCCGGCAAAGGTGGGCATGGCGTTGTAGAGGTGCGTCGCGAAACTCACACCAGCAGAAAAGCCCGCTTTAGCCTCTTCATAGGTCGCATTCGAGTGACCGGCTGAGACAATAATCCCGGCATCAGTCAATTGACGAATCACATCGCTACCCGCATTTTCAGGGGCAAGCGTGACTTTGGTGATGACGTCCGCGTTGTCACACAGGTACTGCACCATCGCCGCATCCGGCAGGCGAATCAGCGCCGGATCGTGGGTGCCTTTTTTCGCTTTGCTCAGCCAGGGCCCTTCCAGATGCAGACCCAGCGCCTGATTCTGATGTTTCTGCAGGTAGGCGCGCATGGTTTCAATCGCCCGCTTCATCAGGGCGTCGCTGCTGGTTATCAGCGTCGGTAAAAAGCTGGTGCAGCCAGACTTTTCATTGGCGCGCTGCATCGTTTCCAGCGTTTCAATGCTGAGCGCCTCAAGGCTGTCATTGAACTGCACGCCACCGCAGCCATTGAGCTGGAGATCGATAAAGCCTGGCGCAATATTTGCCCCTGCCATATCCCGCTGCTCAATATCCGCCGGGAGCGCTTCACGCGGACAGACGCGCGCAATACGCCCATCGGCAACCACCACCGCGTGATTATCCAGAACCTCATGGCCACTGTAGATTCGACCGTTAACTAATGCGTACATCTTTCTTCTCCCGTCCTGGCCTGCTGTCACTCAGCGTAACAGCAGGGCATGACAATGTTCTGTTACACGCCTTTCATATTTTCCGCTTCCATTTCGCGGAAATATTTCACGGTTTTCACTTTCAGTTCCATGGTGGCCGGCTCATCGCACACTACCACCGATTTCGCGTGCAGCTGCAGGCAGCTGATGGTCCACATATGATTAACGTTGCCTTCAACCGCCGCCTGTAATGCCTGCGCTTTAACATGGCCGGTAACCAGAATCATCACTTCCTCTGCATCCAGCAGCGTACCGACGCCGACCGTCAGCGCATATTTAGGCACCTGATCAACGTCACCGTTAAAGAAGCGGGAGTTCGCCACGCGGGTGTCATGGGTCAGGGTTTTAATGCGGGTACGGGAAGCGAGAGAGGAAGCCGGTTCGTTAAAGGCGATATGACCGTCGTTGCCAACGCCGCCCATGAACAGGTGAATTTTACCCAGCGCGCGAATTTTCTCTTCGTACTGACGACATTCTGCGTCAATATCGGGGGCATTACCATTCAGCAGGTTGATATTTTCCGGTTGAATATCAACGTGATCGAAGAAATTGCGATACATGAAGCTGTGATAGCTCTCAGGATGCTCTTTTGGCAGGCCAACATATTCATCCATATTGAATGTCACGACGTTTTTAAAACTGACCTGGCCCGCTTTGTGCATATCAATCAGGTGTTTGTACGCTTCCAGTGGCGTACCGCCGGTTGGCAGACCCAGGACAAAAGGTTTATCCGCCGTCGGGTTAAACGCATTGATACGATTAACAATATGTCGGGCGGCCCATTTTCCCACCTGGGTTGGTGTCGCTAAAGGAATCAGTCTCATGTTTCACCTCAATTGAAAATAGAAAGGGGATGGCTAAGCCGTTGCGTGAGTCACCAATCTGAACAGATGATTCATTGTCGCCATGGCCAGCGCATAATTCAATATTTCGGATCATAAAATAAGTTTACGGTCATAGCCAGATGTTGCCGTATGAAACGATGTTTTTTAGTGATAAAAATCACATTTACCAGGCTTTTAATTTGCGAGGCGAATTAATTTATCATTACACTTCGCTGCGTGATATGAAGTGTATTAACGATCTTTGCAGCTGACATAACAACATTAAGCAGCGCAAAGCGACAAGTCAGGCTCATAGGGGGAAGGGGATATGTTAGGTTACTTACAAAAGGTGGGGCGCGCACTGATGGTGCCGGTAGCAACCCTGCCAGCAGCAGCGATATTAATGGGCGTGGGCTACTGGATCGATCCAGACAGCTGGGGCGCAGGTAATGCGCTGGCGGCGTTACTGATCAAATCTGGTGCTGCCATCATCGAAAACATGTCAGTGCTGTTTGCGATTGGTGTCGCGTATGGCATGTCGAAAGATAAAGATGGTGCGGCAGCCCTGACCGGCTTTGTCGGATTCCTGGTAGTCACCACGCTCTGCTCACCGGCCGCGGTGGCGATGATACAGAAGATGCCGGTTGACCAGGTACCTGTGGCGTTTGGCAAAATTAATAACCAGTTTGTCGGTATTCTGGTCGGTATCCTGTCGGCGGAGGTCTATAACCGCTTCAGCCACGTCGAGCTGCCGAAAGCACTCTCCTTCTTCAGCGGACGGCGACTGGTGCCGATACTGGTCTCGTTCCTGATGATCCTGGTCGCCTTTATCCTGATGTATATCTGGCCGGTTATCTTTAACGGTCTGGTGGGCTTTGGTGAACATATCCAGAAGCTCGGCTCTGCCGGTGCCGGTATCTACGCCTTCTTTAACCGCCTGCTGATTCCGGTCGGTCTGCATCACGCCCTGAACTCGGTGTTCTGGTTCGATGTTGCGGGCATTAATGACATTCCTAAATTCCTTGGCGGTGCACAGTCACTGGCTGACGGATCGGCAACTGTCGGCATCACCGGTCGTTATCAGGCGGGCTTCTTCCCGATCATGATGTTTGGTCTGCCGGGTGCTGCGCTGGCTATCTACCACTGTGCGCGCCCTGAGAACCGCGTCAAAGTGGGTAGTATCATGCTGGCCGCGGCGTTTGCTGCCTTCTTTACGGGTATTACCGAACCGCTGGAGTTCTCCTTCATGTTCGTGGCACCCGTGCTTTATCTGATCCACGCCGTCCTGACCGGTATTTCTGTCTTCATCGCTGCCAGCATGCACTGGATTGCCGGATTTGGTTTCAGCGCCGGGCTGGTGGATATGGTGCTGTCGACCCGTAATCCGCTGGCGACACACTGGTACATGCTGATCCCGCAGGGTCTGGTCTTCTTCGTTATCTATTATGTTGTGTTCCGCTTTACCATCAAAAAATTCAACCTGATGACGCCGGGCCGCGAGCTGGCGGTTGATGGTGATGAAACTGATGGTTATGACGTTAATGTTGATAAAACGGATAGCGGTGAAAGTGCCACAGAGTCACTGGCGCGCCGCTACATTGGGGCGATTGGTGGTTCAGCTAACTTAACCAGCATCGATGCCTGTATCACCCGTTTGCGTCTTAACGTGAATGACTCGGCGCAGGTGAATGAGGCGGTTGCTAAGCGTCTTGGCGCGTCCGGCGTAATCCGTCTTAACAAACAGAGCGTGCAGATCATCGTGGGTACCCAGGCAGAAAGCATCGCCTCGGCCATGAAAAAAGTGCTGACCAAAGGTCCGGTCGCTGCAGCGGCTACCAGCAGTGCGCCGGCCGAGCCGGACGTTAAACCGCAGGCGGTGCTGAACAGTGAGAAGCAGGTCATCGCCACGCTGCTGGCGCCGGTCAGCGGTGAAGTCGTGGCGCTGGATGATGTGCCGGATGAAGCCTTTGCGAGCAAAGCGGTGGGTGACGGTCTGGCGATCAAGCCCAGCGACAAATGGGTAGTGGCACCGATTGCCGGTACGCTGGTGAAAATCTTTAACACCAATCATGCCTTCTGTCTGGAAACCGACAATGGCGTGGAGATTGTGGTGCACATGGGGCTGGATACCGTGGCGCTGGAAGGTAAAGGCTTTACCCGTCTGGTTGAAGAGGGGGCCAGCGTGGTCGCCGGTCAGCGAGTACTGGAGATGGACCTTGAATTCCTTAACGCCAATGCCCGCTCAATGGTGAGTCCGGTCGTGGTCAGCAACAGCGACGATTTCGCCGGTCTGACTTTACTGGCACAGGGTCAGGTAATAGCAGGGGAAACCCCGCTGTATGAAGTGAAAGGCTAATCCCCGCAACAGAACCCCACAGGCAGGAAGCGATTCCTGCCTTTTTTGTTTTAAAGGCTTAACAAACGGTTGTTTCCCTCAGACGCTTTGTGGATCATACTCCGTTACTTCGTGGTACAAATCACCCGTTATTCGTATTGAGGATTTTTGAGATGAGTGAGGCTGAAGCCCGCCCAACTAACTTTATTCGTCAGATCATTGACGAAGATTTGGCGAGCGGTAAGCACAGCAGCGTGCATACCCGTTTTCCGCCGGAGCCCAATGGCTATCTGCATATTGGTCATGCGAAATCGATCTGTCTGAATTTTGGCATCGCCCAGGATTATCAGGGGCAATGCAACCTGCGTTTCGACGATACCAATCCGGTTAAAGAGGATATGGAATTCGTTGAATCCATCAAGCGTGACGTTCAGTGGCTGGGTTTTGAGTGGAGCGGTGAGGTCTGTTACTCATCAAACTATTTCGATCAGCTCTACAACTATGCCATCGAGCTGATTTCCAAAGGACTGGCCTACGTTGATGAACTGAGTCCGGATGAGATTCGTGAATATCGCGGCACCCTGAAAGAGCCGGGTAAAAACAGCCCTTATCGCGATCGCAGCGTGGAAGAGAATCTGGCGCTGTTTGAGAAGATGCGAAACGGTGAGTTTGCCGAAGGCACCGCCTGTCTGCGCGCCAAAATCGACATGGCCTCTAATTTCATCGTGATGCGCGATCCGGTGCTTTACCGCATCAAGTTCGCGGAACACCACCAGACCGGCAATAAGTGGTGCATCTACCCGATGTATGACTTTACCCACTGCATCTCCGATGCGCTGGAAGGCATTACGCACTCGCTCTGTACGCTGGAGTTCCAGGACAACCGCCGTCTCTATGACTGGGTGCTGGACAACATCACTATTCCGGTTCATCCGCGTCAGTATGAATTCTCGCGCCTGAATCTGGAGTATGCGGTGATGTCGAAACGTAAACTCACTCAGCTGGTGACCGAGAAGCACGTAGAAGGGTGGGACGATCCGCGCATGCTGACCGTTTCAGGTCTGCGTCGTCGTGGTTACACCGCCGCTTCTATCCGTGAGTTCTGTCGTCGTATTGGCGTGACCAAGCAGGATAACATCGTGGAGATGGCTTCGCTGGAGTCCTGTATCCGCGATGATCTCAACGAGAATGCGCCCCGCGCCATGGCGGTTTTAGATCCGCTTAAAGTGGTGATCGAAAACCTGCCAGCAGGCCATAGCGAAATCGTCACCATGCCAAATCATCCGGGTAAACCGGAGATGGGCACGCGTGAAGTGCCGTTCAGCCGCGAGATCTGGATCGATCGCGCGGATTTCCGTGAAGAGGCGAACAAACAATATAAGCGTCTGGTGCTGGGCAAAGAAGTCCGCCTGCGTAACGCCTATGTGATTCGTGCTGAGCGGGTCGCCAAAGATGAAGCGGGCAACATTACCTGCATCTACTGCACCAGCGATGTTGATACGCTGAGCAAAGATCCAGCCGATGGCCGCAAAGTCAAAGGCGTGATTCACTGGGTTTCTGCGGATCACGCGCAGCCAGCTGAGTTCCGTCTGTATGATCGTCTGTTCAGTGTGCCAAACCCGGCTGCTGCAGAGGATTTCCTGGCGGTCATTAATCCTGAGTCACTGACCATCAAAAACGGCTTTGTTGAACCCAGCCTGCGCGATGTGGAACCGACAACACCGTTTCAGTTTGAACGTGAAGGTTATTTCTGCGCCGACAGCGTTTACTCGAAACCGACGCAACTGGTGTTTAACCGCACCGTCGGTCTTCGTGATACCTGGACCAAAACGGGCGAATAAATTTTTTGGGGCTGACCTCATAAAATGACAAAAGGGCGATTTATCGCCCTTTTTTATTGCCCCGATTTTTACCATCGCCGACGTTTATTCTGCACTAACCACAACCGGTTCAATACCGACTTGTGGGAGTAATCTGAGTTTAAAAAAATTAATCAATTTCAGGATGTGAATTGTCAGCTTTCAGGTAGGCTATCCGCTCTCAGAGGTTGCAAAGCGGGTTACAGAAGGAAAAAAAATGACAGTTCTCGCCCAGGAAGCCAAACACAGTGTCGTCGTTTTACATCAGCTCATTGAACGTATTTTTAATCAGCCAGCCGGATCTGATGACAGTTTCCAGCTGCTGATGTCCTATTTTCATCCTGAATTTCGCATGGTGACCCCAAAGGGCAAAGAGTACAATCTGAACGAGGTCGAGGATCTTTTCCAGCAGTTACAAGGGCAGCGGGAAGGGATGCGCATTGCCACCTGTGAACATGTCATTCTCTCTCATCATGAAAAAGAGATCGTCGTACAGTATCGCGAAATGCAGATGATGAACGGCAATAACCAGAGCCGCATTTCGCTGGCCATTCTGGATTGCAGCAGCTCCATTCCACGCTGGCGCTATCTGCAGGAGACGCTGGTCGCCTGAGGTGAGGGCAGAAAACAGACGAAAAAAAACCGGTGAATTCACCGGTTTTTTTATTTCAGGCCGCGCCAGCGTTACTGGTCGTGCAGCGTTTCGTCTTCACGGCAATCGCCCAGCGTACAGTGTCCATAGAGATAGAGGCTGTGGTTGGTCAGCTTGATGCCATGGCGGGTCGCGATTTCACGCTGACGCGTTTCAATCGATTCGTCGCTGAACTCGATAACCTTGCCGCAATCCAGGCAGATCAGGTGATCGTGGTGATGCTGCTGCGTCAGTTCGAAGACAGACTTGCCGCCTTCAAAGTTGTGACGAGTCACAATACCGGCATCATCAAACTGGTTCAGAACACGGTAAACGGTCGCCAGGCCAATCTCTTCGCCAATGTCGATCAGGCGTTTATACAAATCTTCCGCACTGACGTGATGGCACTCAGGTTCCTGAAGCACTTCCAGAATTTTCAGTCTGGGCAGCGTTACTTTCAGGCCAGCCTTCTTTAATGCGGTGTTGTTGTCAGTCATGCGGATTTTGTCCTGTTACTAATATTCACTTTTGTGGCTTATCGCCTTGAATGTCGATCTGTGCTCATTCTCATTTGCGTCTCATTATAGAACTGAAGCGATGAAATGAAAACCAGAGGGCGTGTCTGAATCATCATGGGCTATTGGGGATTCGTCACCGGGCCGGGGAAGATTCTGACAGAGGTCTGTTAGCACATCACTTAGTCTTGCCGCCTGAGAAAATAAGCGGAAGATCGATGCGGGTATTCTACAGATTAAACGGAGAAAGTTAAAAAAATGTGGCTATTATTTCTATAGGCATTTTCATTGCCTCAATGTGAGCTGGCGCTCACATTGAGTCGGGCAGGATCAGGCTTCGATGATCTCTTTCAGCTGCAGTTCATCAAAAATCTGCTTAACCCACTGCTCCACACGCTGGCTGGTCAGCTCAGGCTGGCGATCTTCGTCAATGGCCAGGCCCAGGAAGTGGGTATCATCGGCCAGGCCTTTCGAGGCTTCGAAGTGATAGCCTTCAGTTGGCCAGTGTCCGACAATCACGGCACCGTGCGGTTCGATAATGTCGCGAATCGTGCCCATGGCATCACAGAAATACTCTGCGTAATCTTCCTGGTCGCCACAGCCAAACAGCGCAACCAGCTTGCCGTTAAAATCGATCTCTTCCAGCGTCGGGAAAAAGTCATCCCAGTCGCACTGCGCTTCGCCGTAGTACCAGGTCGGAATACCCAGCAGCAGGATATCAAACGCTTCCAGATCTTCTTTTGTGCTTTTTGCGATGTCATGGACTTCTGCAACATCTGTACCCAGCTGTTTCTGGATCATTTTTGCAATGTTTTCGGTATTGCCGGTATCGCTGCCGAAGAAGATGCCTACGAGTGCCATGAGTAAAATAACCTCTTAAATCCTGATGATGAGATGTGTGCCGCAGCACATTTCAGCGAATAATAGCAGACGAGAGAAAACCGGTGAACGGTTAAAGCCCCGACATTTGCCTCTGCGTGCGATTTGCCCGCATTAATCCAGTTTGAGCTGTGCCAGTAGCATCTGTTCAATCAGTTCGCTACGGCTGAGATTGCGCTGTTCTGCCAGCGTATTGAGTGCATCGACGGCGTCACTGTTCATTTTCAGTTCGACACGACGAAGCCCGCGTCCTTTGTCACGTTTCAGTTGATTGCGCTTGTTAATGCGCAGCTGTTCATCACGCGAAAGCGGACTGGTTTTGGGTCGACCGGGGCGGCGCTCATCAGCAAAGAGATCGAGCGTCGTGCGGTCAGTCTGTTCTTTTGCCATGGCTTAGTAAAACTGAATGGGGGCGGGCGCCAGACACTCACCGCGCAGATTATAAATTATTGGCCATTGCCGCAGCAAAACTGACCCGCGGCAAAATTTTAGCGCGCCATCATACTTCACGCTTACGCCGGACGCCAATCCTAAACCTTTGCCGCCATCTATTTGCTTTTAAAGCGCAAAAAAGCGACGGACACTGCGCAAAACGGCATCGGGTTTCTCTGCATGAACCCAGTGTCCTGCGCCACCGATCACATGCGCCTGAGCGGCCGGGAACTGCTGCAGCAACGCATCGCGATAGCTGTTATCCAGGTAGCTGGAGTCGCCGCCGCGAATAAACAGCGCCGGGTGATTCCAGGCGGGAACCGGCTGCCAGCCAGAGATCGTGGTGTAGTTATCCCACAGCACCGGAACGTTGAAGCGCCACTCCCCCTCCTGGAAGGATTTCAGCAGGAACTGGATCACCCCTTCTTCCTCGATCAGCGTTCGCATGACCTTCGCCGCCTCGCTGCGGGATGAGACGCCCGCATCGGTGACGGCACGAATGCCGGCAAATATCTGGTCATGACGGCGCGTCTGGTAATCCACCGGGGCGATATCGATCATCACCAGGCGCTCAATGCGTTCCGGCACCAGCGCGCTCATGGTCATGGCGATTTTACCGCCCATCGAGTGTCCGATCACCGCGACGCGATCAATGCCATGTGCATCCAGTGTTTCGACCATATCCTGCGCCATTACAGCGTAGTTCATCTCGTCAGATCGTGGTGAAAGTCCGTGGTTGCGGACATCTACCTGCAGCAACGGACCGGCATCTTTCAGCCCGCGCGCCAGCACGCCAAGGTTATCGAGACTGCCAAACAGACCGTGAATAAGCAGGATGGGCAGAGAATCAGCAGGGGATTGTTCAGTTTGCAGACGGGCGTTCAAAATCATAGCAAAGTTCTTAAGTTTGAGACCTGAGCTTAGGTTATCATGGTTTCACCTTTTCAGGCGCGCCGGTTCCGGCGGCATTAGGACATATTCTGACTTTTGCCCGTAAACCGTTTGATTGCTAACAACCCGCCTGACTTTAACTTTATAATCCTGATGTTAGAACCCACACACCCTTTGAATTGCCTGACTATACTCAGAGCTTTTCAGGAAACAGGTGGTTCTGTCATGAGAAAGAACCGTACGGAATAAGATGAAAACGATCGAAGTTGACGAAGAGCTCTACCGTTATATTGCCAGCCACACGCAACACATTGGTGAAAGCGCATCCGACATTCTGCGTCGTATGCTGAAGTTCACGGCCGGTCAGACTGCACCCGCTTCGCCTGCACAGCCAGCCTCAAAAGATGCAGCGAAAGAGTCCCAGCCTGCGTCTGTGGGTTCGCGCCCGCAGGATCGTGTCCGCGCGGTGCGCGAGCTGCTGCTTTCCGATGAATATGCGGAGCAGAAGCGGGCGGTGAATCGCTTTATGCTTATCTTGTCAACGCTCTATCGTCTTGATACCGCAGCCTTTGCTGAAGCTACTGCATCTCTGCAGGGCCGCACCCGCGTCTATTTTGCAGGTGATGAGCATACGCTGTTGCAGAATGGCACCCATACTAAGCCGAAGCATGTGCCCGGCACGCCGTACTGGGTGATCACCAACACCAATACTGGTCGTAAATGCAGCATGATCGAACACATCATGCTCTCGATGCAGTTCCCTGCGGAACTGACCGAGAAAGTTTGCGGCACCATTTAAAACTTAAGCGTCAGGGAGCAGCGCCAATGGCCAATCACCCACGTGCCGGGCAACCCGCCCAGCAGAGCGATTTGATTAACGTTGCACAATTAACGTCACAATATTATGTCCTGCAGCCCGATGTGGCGAACCCGGAACATGCGGTGAAATTTGGCACTTCCGGCCATCGCGGCAGTGCAGGGCGTCAAAGCTTCAACGAGATGCACATTCTGGCGATCGCGCAGGCGATTGCCGAAGAGCGTAAAAAGAATGGTATCACCGGGCCTTGCTACGTCGGTAAAGACACCCATGCGCTGTCTGAACCCGCCATCCTGTCTGTTCTGGAAGTGCTGGCGGCAAACGGCGTTGATGTGATCGTGCAGCAGGATAATGGCTATACGCCGACCCCTGCGATCTCGAATGCGATTCTTGAGCACAACAAAGCGGGTGGCGCGCTGGCTGACGGCATCGTGATTACGCCGTCGCATAACCCACCGGAAGATGGCGGCATCAAGTACAACCCACCTAACGGCGGACCTGCTGATACCAACGTCACCAAAGTGGTTGAAGATCGTGCCAATCAGCTGATCAAAGATGGCCTGAAAGAGGTGAAACGTCTGCCGCTGGAGCAGGCGATGGCCAGCGGTCATGTGGTCGAGAAAGATCTGATCCAGCCTTATGTTGAAGGTCTGGCAGAGATTATCGACTTCCCGGCGATTCAGAAAGCAGGCCTGAAGCTGGGTGTGGATCCACTGGGTGGTTCCGGTATTGCTTACTGGCAGCGTATTGCTGAGCACTACAAGCTGGATCTGACGCTGGTGAATGACGCGGTCGATCAGACCTTCCGCTTTATGCATCTGGATAAAGATGGCGTGGTCCGCATGGACTGCTCGTCTGAAAGCGCAATGGCAGGCCTGCTGGCTTACCGTGACAAGTTCGATCTGGCGTTCGGCAACGATCCCGATTATGACCGTCACGGCATTGTGACCCCGGCGGGTCTGATGAATCCAAACCACTATCTGGCGGTGGCGATCAACTATCTGTTCCAGCACCGCCCACAGTGGGGTCAGGATGTTGCCGTGGGTAAAACCCTGGTCTCCAGCGCCATGATTGACCGTGTGGTCAACGACATTGGTCGCAAGCTGGTGGAAGTGCCGGTGGGTTTCAAATGGTTTGTTGATGGTCTGTATGACGGCAGCCTCGGTTTCGGTGGCGAAGAGAGCGCAGGCGCTTCATTCCTGCGTTTCGACGGTACGCCGTGGTCTACGGACAAAGATGGCATCATCATGTGTCTGCTGGCCGCTGAAATTACTGCCGTAACCGGTAAAAATCCGCAGCAGCACTATGACGAACTGGCAGCGCGCTTTGGCGCACCAAGCTACAACCGTCTGCAGGCATCAGCCACCTCAGCGCAGAAAGCCGCGCTGTCGAAGCTGTCACCGGAGATGGTCAGCGCTGATACGCTGGCGGGTGATCCTATCACCGCTCGTCTGACTGCCGCGCCAGGTAATGGTGCATCTATCGGCGGTCTGAAAGTGATGACGGAGAATGGCTGGTTTGCTGCCCGTCCTTCAGGCACCGAAGACGCTTACAAAATCTACTGTGAAAGCTTCCTGGGCGCTGAACACCGCGCGCAGATTGAGAAAGAAGCCGTTGAGATTGTCAGCGAAGTGCTGAAAAACGCCTGATTAGTCGGGCAGATAAAGAGGCGCATCGCGCGCCTCAGAGCTGCTGACAAACTCACATCAGGGTAAATCTGACCGCAACGGATTTATTTAACGCGCAGGGAACAGGGTCAGAAGAGGAAAGCGTCCCACGCCATGGATGGCGTGGGCCGAGCGTGTCATGGATGACGGCTTTTGCGTCTTTCCGATCTGACCCTGTTTCCTGAGCAAGCTCGGTCTCACAGCGAACCGGGCCAGAATTTGTTGACAGTCTCAGGCGCCTCTGGCGCCTTTTTTTATGGCATAAAGCGATAGCCGATCCCGGTTTCCGTCAGCAGATGAGCCGGTTGTGTCGGATTGGCTTCCAGCTTCTGGCGCAGATGTCCCATATAGATGCGCAGATAGTGGCTGTGCTCAACCGCATTGGGTCCCCAGACCTGGCTCAGCAACTGCCGCTGTGTCAGCACCTTACCGGCATTGTTAAGCAGAATACTCAACAGACGAAATTCAATCGGGGTAAGGTGAATCTCACTGCTGCCGCGCTGTACCCGTCGTGCGGCGAAATCGACGCTGACGTCGGCAAACGTCACTCTGGCATCCGGCTGCTGGCCACTATGACGACGCAGCGCAACCCGGACGCGCGCCAGCAGTTCGCCAATGCCAAAGGGTTTGGTCAGATAGTCATCTGCTCCCGCATCCAGTGCGGCGATCTTATCCTGCTCATCGCTGCGCGCTGACAGCACAATCACCGGTATGGCGCTCCACTGGCGCAGGTCACGAATGAAATCGGTGCCATCTCCATCCGGCAGACCCAGATCCAGGATCACTAAGTCCGGCTTGCGGGTCGCCGCTTCAATCAGTCCGCGTTGCAGTGTATCGGCATCAAACACCTTAAGGGCTTCATTTTCCAGCGCCAGCCGGACAAAGCGCCGGATCTCTTTTTCATCTTCAACGATCAAAACCGTGGTCACGCAATACCTGCCTTAAGTGGGGACCGAAGCGCTACTTTATCAACATTTTATGCTGGCGTCCGCGACCATAATCTGTCGGCCCTTTCAACGCTAACGCAACCAGGCGGTAACCTTTTTGTAACTTAATTACAGGTTAATTCTTAAACAGCAAAAATAGCGGTAAATAAGTGGTCAGATGAGTAGTAAAATTACACAACCTGGCGTAAAGTTGAACACAGATCACATTCACACTATTTCACTTACCGGGAGGAGAAACCATGTATCGGGCTTATCCACGTTATAAAATTATTGCGCGACGTACGCTGGTGGTTCTTCTCGGCGTACTGGCGCTTCCTGTTATGCTGTTTCGACAGGATCGGGCACGTTTCTACAGCTATCTGCACCGCGTCTGGTGTAAGACCAGCGCCAAGCCGGTCTGGCTGGCGCAGGCTGAAGCGAGTGGTAGCGCGTTCTGGTGATTTCCCCTGCCGCAAAACAGGCCTGGTCAACTGACCGGGCTTTTTTTTGCATTTTTTCTGAGAATAAGCGATCCGGAATCCCGTTTTAACCCTTTATTCCTGACCATTTTACGCTACACTTAAACCTCTACAAGATTTCGGAGGTTGTACAAGTATGAGCAAAAAAATCCCCGTTGGAATCAGTGCATGCCTGCTCGGCGACCGCGTCAGATTTGATGGTGGGCATAAGCGTCTTACTTTTGCGACCGACGATCTCACCCCATTTGTCCGTTTTGAGCCCATCTGCCCTGAGATGGCGATTGGTCTGCCAACGCCGCGCCCGGCATTGCGTCTGGTGAAGCAGGGCGATGATGAGCTGCATCTCTGCTTCAGCAAAGATGGCGGAGAAGAGGTTACGACGCAGATGCGTGACTGGTCTGCTGAGCGGGTAAAATCGCTGCATCACCTCTGTGGCTATATCCTCTGCGCCAAATCACCCAGTTGTGGCATGGAGCGGGTGCGGGTCTATGAGCCCGATAACAACAATAACCGCAAAGCAGGCACCGGTATTTTTACTGAATTCCTGCAGCGCGAGATGCCCTGGCTGCCGCTGGAAGAAGATGGTCGTCTGCACGATCCCGCCCTGCGTGAGAACTTTATCGGTCGTGTCTGCGCGCTGCATGAATTTAATCAGATGTGGGAAAACGGCCTGACCCGGCAGGGGCTGATCGCCTTCCACAGCCGCTATAAACTGATGATGCTGGCGCATTCGCAGGAGAAATACCGCGAGCTGGGACCCTTTGTCGCCTCCATGAGCCAGTGGGAGTCGCTGGACGCCTTTGCCTTTGAGTACCGCAATCGCATGATGGAACTGATGTCACGTCCCGCCTCACGTCGCAATCACACCAATGTGCTGATGCATGTGCAGGGCTACTTCCGCACGCACCTGAGTTCACCGCAGCGCCAGGAACTGGCAACGCTGATTGACCGCTATCGTCAGGGCACACAACCGCTGCTGGTGCCGATTACCATTCTCAAACACTACATGGCGGAGTACCCGCACCCGTGGCTGGCCCAGCAACGCTATTTCGATCCCTATCCCGAAGCCTTGTGCTTACGCTACGGACAGTAATACAGGAGGAGTATGACCACCCATCTGGTCTGGCTGCGTAACGATTTACGCGTCAATGACAATCTGGCGCTGCACGCCGCCTGCCGCGACAGCGATGCAAAAGTGATTGCGCTCTACCTTGCCACGCCAGCACAGTGGCAGCAGCATGACATGTCACCGAAGCAGGCGGCGTTTATCCACGCCAGTCTGTTGCAGGTGCAGCGTGCGCTGGCGGAGCGGGGCATTGAACTGCACTACCAGGCGTGTCACGCCTTCAGCGACAGTATTGATGCGCTGCTGCAGTTCTGCGCTAAGCAGCAGGTCGATCAGCTCTTCTACAATTACCAGTATGAAGTTAATGAACGCCAGCGCGATGCGGAGGCTGAAAAGCGTCTCGACGACGCGGGCGTGATTTGCCAGGGCTTTGATGACAGCCTGTTGCTGCCGCCCGGCAGTGTGCAGAGCGGCGATCGCTCGATGTATAAGGTGTTTACCCCGTTCAGCAAAGCCTTTGTCCGCCGCTTGCAGCAGGGGCTGCCTGAGTGCGTGCCTGCGCCGAAAGCGCGCGAAGGCGCACCCCTAAAAGCCTCCCCGATTCCCGCCTTTGACTATCCAACCGAAGACTTTGATCAGGATCTGTTTCCGCCAGGCGAAGCGGCGGCATTGAAGCGGTTGCGCCATTTCGCCACGCAACCGGTTATCGACTATCCCGCTAAGCGCGACCTTCCGGCGCTGGACGCCACCAGCCGTCTGTCGGTTTATCTGGCGACCGGCGTACTGTCGCCACGTCAGTGCCTGCATCGCGTGCTGCATGAACATCCCGATGCGCTGGACAACAGCCGCGCGTTCACCTGGCTGAACGAGCTGATCTGGCGTGAATTCTACCGTCATCTGCTGGTTGCCTGGCCGGCGCTGTGCCGACACAAGCCGTTTATCGACTGGACGCGTAATGTTGAATGGCAGCGTAACGATGCACATTTCGACGCGTGGAAAGCGGGTAAAACCGGCTATCCGATTGTCGATGCCGCAATGCGTCAGATGAAGGCGCTGGGCTGGATGCACAACCGCTTACGGATGATCACCGCCAGTTTCCTGGTCAAAGATCTGCTGATCGACTGGCGTGAAGGTGAACGCTATTTCATGCAGCAGCTGATTGATGGTGACCTGGCTGCGAACAACGGCGGCTGGCAGTGGGCGGCCTCGACCGGCACGGACGCGGCGCCTTATTTCCGCATCTTTAACCCGACCACGCAGGGCGAGCGCTTCGATGAGAAGGGGGATTTTATCCGTCACTATCTGCCTGAACTGGCCGGGGTCCCTGACAGTGATATTCACCAGCCCCATGTCTGGGCGGAGAAGCATCATAAGAAACTCGATTATCCGGCACCAATCGTGGATCATAAGGTGGCACGTAAAAAGACATTAGACGCCTTTGAGCGCGCCAAGAGCGCAGCCTGAGGCCTCGAAGGAGCCTGAATGAACCATTACGAATTAGAGACGCTGATCAATCAGCAACTTGATAGCCACAGTTTCAGCGATTACGCCCCCAACGGTTTGCAGGTTGAGGGACGCAGCGAGATCAAAACGATTATCACCGGCGTCACTGCCTGTCAGGCGCTGCTGGATGAGGCGGTGGCGCGTCAGGCCGATGCGATTATTGTCCATCATGGCTATTTCTGGAAAAGTGAACCGGCCGCGATTAAAGGTATGAAGCGCCGTCGTCTGCGGACCCTGCTGGCCAACGATATCAATCTCTATGGCTGGCACCTGCCGCTCGACGCGCATCCTGAATTAGGCAACAACGCCCAACTGGCGAAACTGCTGGATATCGAAGTGCGCGGCGAAGTGATGCCGCTGGTGTTCTGGGGTGAGCTGGCTGAGCCCCTGTCCGGCGAACAGCTGGCCCGCCGAATCGGTGAGAGGCTGGGACGTGAACCCCTGCATTGTGGTGACAACGCGCCAGCGCTGATCCGTCGTATTGCCTGGTGCAGCGGGGGCGGGCAGGGCTTTATCGACCAGGCCGCGGCGGCGGGCGTCGATGCCTTTATCACCGGTGAAGTCTCTGAGCAGACTATTCACAGCGCGCGTGAGCAGGGGCTGCATTTCTTTGCCGCAGGCCATCACGCCACCGAGCGCGGCGGCGTAAAAGCGCTGGGCGACTGGCTGGCGCAACACCACGATCTTGATGTGACCTTCATCGATATCCCTAATCCTGCCTGACACTCTCCCTTGTCCTGCGCGCCTGCGCAGGACCTAAATCTGTTGACACATCCCTGTCACTTTCGCATAACTGTTTGCTTTACGTAGATAAGCAATGGGCTGCACCGGGCATCCGGTCAGGTCGGCCAGGCGCGATCTCAACTGAGCGGGAGGTAGCTGTTGCAACGAGCACGGTGTTATTTATTGGGTGAACGCGCTGTCGTGCTGGAGCTGGAACCGCCGGTCTCACTGGAGAGCCAGCAACGAATCTGGGGACTGAATCAGCGACTGCACGACTATGCCAGCGTGCTGGAGGTGATCCCCGGCATGAACAACATCACCCTGATCCTGCGTGATCCCCAGCAGAGCGCGCTGGACGCAATAGAGCGGCTTCAGCGCTGGTGGGAAGAGAGTGAAGCGCAGTTGCCGGAGTCGCGTCAGGTGGAGATCCCGGTGATCTATGGCGGCGAGTCTGGCCCCGATCTGACGGTGGTGGCGGAACACGCCGCGCTGACGCCCCGTCAGGTGGTTGAGCTGCACAGCAGCAGCGACTATGTGGTCTTTTTTATCGGCTTTCAGCCCGGTTTTCCCTATCTGGGCGGACTGGATCAGCGCCTGCACATCCCGCGGCGTGCTGAGCCCAGGGTTGCAGTGCCCGCCGGCTCGGTGGGCATCGGCGGCAGCCAGACCGGCGTCTATCCGCTGGCTTCGCCCGGCGGCTGGCAGTTGATTGGCCAGACGCGCACCGCGCTGTTTGATCCCCTGCAGCAACCGCCCACGCTGCTCCGTCCCGGTGACAGGGTTCGCTTTGTGCCGCAACAGGAGGGCGTATGTTAAACATTCTGCGAGCCGGCCTGGCCGCGACTATTCAGGATGCGGGCCGTTACGGCTGGCGTCAGTATGGCATCAGCCCTGGCGGTGTGCTGGATCATCCCGCGATGTTCACCGCCAATGTGCTGGTGGGCAATGATCCCGACAGCGCGGTGCTGGAGATGGTGCTCGGCCAGTTCAAAGCGGAGTTTACCCGCGATGGCTGGTTTGCGCTGACCGGCGCAGGCTGCCATGCGGAGCTTGACGGCCAGCCGGTCTGGACGGGCTGGCGCACGCCGGTGAAACGGGGGCAGCTCCTGTCACTGGCGATGCCGCAGCGCGGCATGCGCAGCTATCTGGCAGTGCAGGGCGGTTTTGATATCCCCGCGATGCTCGGCTCTGCCAGCACCGATCTAAAAGCAAAATTTGGCGGCTTTCAGGGGCGAACCTTGCAGGATGGCGATCAGCTCCCGCTGGGTAAACCGACCCGCACGTTTGACCGTAAAGTCGGGGTGCGGCAACTGCTATGGGGCAACCGCATCCGCGCACTACCTGGCCCGGAGTATCACGAGTTCAGCCGCGAAGCGCAGCAGGCGTTCTGGCGTACCGCATGGAAACTCAGCCCGCAAAGTAACCGGATGGGATACCGGCTTGAGGGACGCAAGCTTGAGCGCGAAAGTCCGCGCGAGTTGCTGTCACACGGCGTGATGCCGGGTGTGATTCAGGTGCCGCCGAACGGACAGCCTATCGTGCTGATGGCGGATGCCCAGACCACCGGCGGCTATCCGCGCATCGCCTCGGTTATCGAAGCCGATCTCTATCACCTGGCGCAAATCCGGCTGGGTGAGCCGATTCACTTTATTCACTGCACCCTGCCAGAAGCGATGCTGGCACGTCAGCATCAGCAACGCGCCCTGGACCAGATGAAGTGGGGACTCAATGAAAATTGATTTAAACGCCGACCTGGGCGAGGGCTGCGCCAGCGATCAGGCGCTGCTGAAGCTGGTGAGTTCCGCCAACATCGCCTGTGGCTTTCACGCAGGTGATGCGCAGACCATGCTGCAGTCGGTGCGCTGGGCACAGGCATCCGGCGTCGCAATTGGTGCACATCCCGCTTTTCCCGATCGGGAGAACTTTGGCCGCAGCGCCATGCAGCTGCCGCCGGAAACGGTCTACGCCCAGATGATCTACCAGATTGGTGCGCTGAAAAGTCTGGCGGAAAGCGAAGGTGCGCGGCTGCTTCATGTTAAACCGCACGGCATGCTCTACAACCAGGCTGCGGCCGATCCGGTGCTGGCGGACGCCATTGCCCGCGCCATCAGGGCTGTCGACAGCCAGCTGATTGTGGTGGGACTGGCTAACAGCGAATCGATTCGCGCGGCGGCGCACTACGGCCTACGTACGCGGGAAGAGGTGTTCGCCGACCGTGGCTATCTCAGTAGCGGTGCGCTGGTGCCGCGCAGCGAGCCGGGCGCGCTGATTGAAGATGAACAGCTGGCTATCAGTCAGACGCTGACGATGGTGCAGCAGGGCAAAGTCAAAAGTATCACCGGAGAATGGGTAGCGGTGAATGCACAGACCGTCTGCTTACATGGCGACGGCGCGCACGCCCTGCAATTTGCACAGCGGTTGCGTGATGCGTTTGCCGATCAGCAGATTCGTGTCACCAGCAACTGAACAACCACACTTAGCCCGGCGTATGCCGGGTTTTTCAACTCTGAGGGAAATCCATGGATAGTGCAGTAAATCTCTGGCCATTACTGGGCATCGCCGCCATCGTCGTCGGCTTCCTGTTACGGTTCAATCCGGTGCTGGTGGTGATTGTCGCCGGGTTTGTGACCGGTCTGGCCGCGATGATGCCGCTGGCGGACATTCTGGAAAAGCTCGGGGCAGGTTTTCTCAACACCCGCAACCTGCCGCTGATCCTGCTGCTGCCGCTGGCGGTCATTGGCCTGCTGGAGCGTCACGGACTGAAAGAGCGGGCGCAGGCGTGGATTGCACAGATCAAAACGGCAACCGCCGGACGGCTGCTGATCGTCTACCTGTTTGTGCGCGAAATCACCGCCGCGCTGGGGTTAACCAGTCTCGGCGGACATCCGCAGATGGTGCGTCCGTTGCTGGCACCGATGGCGGAAGGCGCAACTGAAAGCCGCTATGGCGAGATCTCACCTGAGCTGCGCCATCGGCTGCGCGCGATGTCAGCGGCGACCGATAATGTCGGCCTCTTCTTTGGTGAGGATATCTTCGTGGCGTTTGGCGCGATTATCTTTATGCACAACTTTATGCAGGAGTCAGCCGGGATTCAGACCGAACCGCTGCACATCGCCTTATGGGGCATTCCGACTGCCGTCGCCGCGTTCCTGATCCACTCGGCACGTCTGGTGCGGCTGGATCGGCAACTGGCGCGAGAGCTGCAGCAGCTGAACCGTCAGGCGCTGAAAGCCAAAGGAGGTGAGTAATGTTCCAGCAACAATATCTGATGTGGCTGGCGGGCATTATCCTGCTGGTGGTGGCGGTGCTTTCCTGGCGTGACAGCGCGAATCCGCGTCGTTTTACCACCGGACTGTTCTGGGCTTTGTATGGCCTGGTTTTTCTGGTCGGTGACTGGACGACACAACTGATGAGCGCCTGGATGGGGTCAGATGCGGCGGGCACCCGTATGCTGCACATCGGCATCGGTGTCATTGTGGTGGTGATGGCGCTGATTGCCGGGTTTGGCGGTGTCAGGCTGGGTCGCTATCATCAGCGCAGCGATGAAGAGAAACAGGCCAGTGCGCTGCGTCTGCGCAATAAACTGTTTCTGCCTGCACTGTCGATTCCGGTCGTGACCGTGGTCGGTGTGCTGGCGTTTAACCATATTCCCGGTTTGCAGGATGCGGTGTTCGGCCCCGGTAACCACGCCACGCTGGTGACGCTGTTTTCAATGATGGTCGGCTGTGTGATTGGCTGGCTGGTGGCGTTAAAACTGACCCACGAGAAACCGGTGCAGTCGATGCAGGAGACCCGTCGCCTGCTGGATTCGATTGGCTGGGCCTTTATCCTGCCGCAGATCCTTGCCACCCTGGGGCTGCTGTTTACCAGCGCAGGCGTGGGCAGTGCGATTTCGCATCTGACAGAAACCTGGCTGGCGGTAGATAATCGCTTTGTCGCGGTCACCGTCTATGCCGTCGGGATGGCGCTGTTAACCATGATCATGGGTAATGCTTTTGCGGCGTTTCCGATAATCACCGCAGGCGTCGGCATCCCGATTCTGGTGTTGCAGCACGGCGGAAACCCGGCAGTGATGGCGGCAATTGGTATGTTCTCCGGCTACTGCGGTACGCTGATGACGCCGATGGCGGCCAACTTCAATATCGTCCCGGCAGCGCTGCTGGAACTGCCCGATCGTAACGCGGTGATCAAGGCTCAGATTCCGACCGGTGTGCTACTGTTAATCGTTAATATTTTCCTGCTCTATTTCCTGATGTTCCTGTGAGGTTGCATGAAAACTGTCCTGATGACCGCCTTTGAACCTTTTGGCGGTGAAACGATTAACCCTTCATGGGAAGCGGTGCGCGCGCTGGAAGGCAAACAGATTAGCGGGGCGACGATAGTGATCCGCCAGTTGCCGGTGGTATTCAGCGACGTACTCAGGGTGCTGAATCAGGCGCTGGAAGAGGTGAAACCGGATGCGATTCTGTCGGTGGGGCAGGCGGGCGGGCGAAGCGACATTACCGTTGAACGTATTGGTATTAATGTCGATGACGCCCGTATCCCGGACAACGCTGGTCATCAGCCGGTAGATGAGCCCGTTGTAGCAGGTGGCCCGGCAGCCTATTTTTCCCGTCTGCCCATCAAAGCGATTGTGGCGGCGGTGCGGGAAGCGGGGATCCCCGCTTCAGTGTCGCAAACGGCGGGCACCTTTACCTGTAACCGCGTAATGTACGGCCTGCTGCACTGGCTTGAGCAGCATGACAGTCCGGTGCGGGGAGGCTTTATCCATATTCCTTATCTGCCTGAACAGGCGGCGCAGCATCCGGGCGCACCGAGCATGGCGCTGGCGTCCATTATTCAGTCGCTGGAAATTGCGGTAAAGGTCACGCTGGAGACCGGCGAGGATATCAGACAGGCTGGCGGCGCCACCCATTAAGAGGATGAACGATGCCTGAAGGACCGGAAATTCGTCGCGTGGCGGATAAACTTGAAGACGCCATTGTGGGTCAGCCGTTAACGGAAGCGTGGTTCGCGTTTCCTCAGCTCAAAACCTATGAACCGGCATTGATTGGTGAGCAGGTTCAGGCGATTGAGACGCGGGGCAAAGCGCTGCTGACTCATTTCAGCAATGGCCTGACGCTCTACAGTCATAACCAGCTGTATGGTGTCTGGCGCATTGTAAAACCCGATACCGAACTGAATTCCACCCGTCAGTTGCGGGTGCGACTGGCGACGGCGGGCAAAGCGATTCTGCTCTACAGCGCCTCTGATATTGAGCTGCTCAACGCAGATACGCTGGCGGCGCATCCGTTTCTTAATCGTATCGGGCCGGATGTGCTGAACAGTGCGCTGACAGTGGAAGAGGTGAAAGAGCGGCTGCTGTCACCCCGTTTCCGGCGGCGGCAGTTCAGTGGTCTGTTGCTGGATCAGGCTTTTCTGGCCGGGCTGGGAAACTATCTGCGCGCCGAAATTCTGTGGCTGGCGCAGCTGCTGCCAAATCATCGGGCGCAGGATCTCAGTAACGATCAGCTGACTGCTTTCAGCGAAGCGCTGCTTTCAGTGCCGCGCCATGCCTATCGGATGCGTGGAACCATGAAGAAATATCATGAGGAAGCGGCGTTTCAGTTTGAGGTTTTTCATCGGCAGGGCAAAAAATGCCGACGCTGCGGCACGGTGATTGAGAAGGGCACGCTCTCATCACGGCCTTTTTACTGGTGTCCGGGTTGTCAGAGATAGGCACTTGAAGAAAGCAAAAGCGGGGTAGTGTAGTTCTGGTCTGCGGTGAGATCGAGCCTGCTCAGGAAACACGGTCAGATCGGAAAGACGCAAAAGCCGTCATCCCTGACCTGCTCGGCCCGCGCGATTACGCACCTCATCCTTGAGGTGCGCCCGTAAACGGGCCAACGCTTTGCGTTGTTCAAAAGCGCTCCCGGCGCTTTTGTCCCTGGCGCGGGACGCTTTCCTCTTCTGACCGTGTTCCCTGCGCGTTAAACTTCTTCATTGCTGCCAGATGCGCCCTTATGTGGGCTTCTCAACTGGCTGAGCGGAGATCCCTCTCCGCTATCCACTGAACCTTACTTTTTCAACTGTGAGCTGAATTCGCGCTCGGTATAACCGGTGTAGAGCTGACGTGGACGGGCAATCTTCATGCCTTCGTCGTGCATCTCTTTCCAGTGTGCAATCCAGCCAACAGTACGGGCCATCGCGAAGATCACCGTAAACATGGAGGATGGAATACCCATCGCTTTCAGAATGATACCGGAGTAGAAGTCCACGTTTGGATAGAGTTTACGCTCGATGAAGTACGGGTCGTTCAGCGCAATGTGTTCCAGCTCCATCGCCACTTCCAGCAGGTCATCCTTCATACCCAGCTCATTCAGGACTTCATGGCAGGTATCGCGCATCACGGTCGCGCGTGGATCGTAGTTTTTGTAAACGCGGTGACCAAAGCCCATCAGACGGAAGGAGTCATTTTTGTCTTTGGCGCGTTTAACAAATTCCGGAATATGCTCAACGGTGCTGATCTCTTCCAGCATACGCAGGGTCGCTTCGTTGGCACCACCGTGCGCCGGTCCCCACAGGGAGGCGATCCCGGCGGCGATACAGGCAAACGGATTCGCGCCGCTTGAACCAGCGGTACGAACGGTAGAGGTTGAGGCGTTCTGCTCATGGTCAGCATGCAGGATCAGGATGCGGTCCATGGCGCGTTCCAGCACCGGATTCACTTTGTACTCTTCGCACGGCGTGGCAAACATCATGTGCAGGAAGTTACCCGCATAGGAGAGATCGTTGCGCGGATAGACAAACGGCTGGCCGATAGAATATTTGTAACACATCGCTGCCATGGTCGGCATTTTAGAAAGCAGACGGAATGCTGCGATTTCGCGGTGGCGCTCAATGTTTACATCCAGCGAATCGTGGTAAAACGCAGCCAGTGCACCAGTGACACCGCACATTACCGCCATCGGATGCGAATCGCGACGGAAGCCGTGGAACAGGCGGGTAATCTGCTCATGAATCATGGTGTGGCGGGTAACCGTGGTACGGAACTCATCAAACTGTTTCTGGTTTGGTGCTTCGCCGTTCAGCAGGATGTAGCAGACTTCCAGATAGTTAGAGTGGGTCGCCAGCTCAGAAATAGGGAAACCACGGTGCAGCAGGATACCTTCATCCCCATCGATAAAGGTGATTGCAGATTCGCAGGACGCGGTAGACGTAAAACCGGGATCGAAGGTGAACAGGCCACTTGAACCCAGAGTGCGGACATCAACGACATCCTGGCCCAGCGTACCTTTCAGCACGTCCAGTTCAATAGATGTTCCATCTTGCAGGGTTAGCGTTACTTTTTTATCTGTCATTTTCGTCTCCATAGCGCCTTATGTGGGTAAGGATCTTTAGACACCTGAAACGCGTTCATGTTGCGGTTGGCAAAACTACACAGTATCACTCTGCGGGGATAAAACGGGTGCAGGGTACAGAGTGAGCGGCGCGTTCCCAGCGGGAACCGGTGAGCCATGGACATGCTGCATATCGCGGTTGTTAAAGATCCGGTCAGGACATAACTTCTTGGTAACCAATAACCTGATGCTTTTTAATGCTCATTATCGCAATGTTACATAACTTGCGCTTAGGGGAAAGTGTATCCCCATAACTTTTGCGCATCATAGGAATTTACAGGCTTAGTTTGTAACTGAATTGTTGAACTATTGTCAAATCAGATAATTAAAATTGTATCAATTGTGAAAATCGTGAGTAGGATCACTGTTCCACCTAAAATATACCAAAGAGTTTGTAGGGGAATTGTAATCAGAATGTGATCCTCCTATACTCCAGGCAGGTCTCCGGAACACCCTGACACCAGGAGCCACCCAGCGTTTACTACCGCGTCAATTAACACTGGATGTTGCTTTTTTGGTGACGGTTAAAGTCTGCCACGCGTTGTGATTAGACTCCGCCTCAGGTCCGGAGGAAGCAAAATAAAAAAGAGCTGTGTGGGCAAAACCGTGAAAAAACAAAGACCTGTCAACTTGGATCTCTCGACGATCCGGTTTCCCGTTACTGCAATATCGTCCATTCTTCACCGCGTCTCCGGCGTAATCACATTGGTTGCCATTGGCATCCTGCTGTGGCTGCTCGGTCTCTCTCTCTCCTCTCCTGAAGGTTTCCAGCACGCTGCGTCCATCATGGATGGCTTCTTCGCGAAGTTCATTATGTGGGGCATCTTAACGGCGCTGGCCTATCACGCGGTGAGCGGGATTCGTCATATGTTGATGGATTTTGGTTATCTGGCCGAAACGCTGCAGGTTGGTAAGCGTTCCGCTCATATGACTTTTGTGATCACTGTCGTGCTGGCAATTCTGGCGGGAGTCCTCGTATGGTAAGCAATGCATCCGCATTGGGTCGCAACGGCATTCAGGACTGGCTGCTGCTGCGGGCAACTGCAATTCTCATAACGCTCTACATCGTCTATATCCTCGGTTTCGTGGTGATGACAGACACGCTGACTTATGACCTGTGGCGTGGCTTCTTCGCTTCCGCATTCACCAAAGTGTTCACGCTGCTGACGCTGTTCTCCATTCTGATCCACGGCTGGATTGGCATGTGGCAGGTGTTAACAGACTACGTTAAATCACTGCCAACCCGCTTGTTGTTGCAGTTTGTGATTGTCGTGGCGCTGTTGTGGTATGCGATTTATGGATTTGTTGTGGTGTGGGGTGTGTAAATGAGTTTGCCAATCAGAGAGTTCGATGCCGTGGTAATCGGCGCAGGTGGCGCAGGAATGCGAGCCGCACTGCAAATCTCCCAGGGCGGCCAGAGCTGTGCCCTGTTATCTAAAGTTTTCCCGACCCGTTCCCACACCGTATCTGCGCAGGGCGGTATTACCGTTGCGCTGGGTAATACCCATGAAGATAACTGGGAATGGCACATGTACGACACCGTCAAAGGTTCCGACTACATCGGTGACCAGGACGCGATTGAATATATGTGTAAAACCGGCCCGGAAGCGATTCTGGAACTGGAACACATGGGTTTACCTTTCTCGCGTCTGGAAGATGGTCGTGTCTATCAGCGTCCGTTTGGTGGCCAGTCAAAGAATTTCGGTGGCGAGCAGGCGGCGCGTACGGCGGCTGCGGCTGACCGTACCGGTCACGCATTGCTGCACACCCTTTATCAGCAGAACCTGAAAAACAAAACCACTATCTTCTCTGAGTGGTATGCACTGGATCTGGTGAAAAACGCCGATGGCGCAGTCGTGGGTTGTACCGCTATCTGCATCGAAACCGGCGAAACCGTTTATTTCAAAGCGAAAGCGACCATTCTGGCCACCGGCGGCGCGGGCCGTATCTATCAGTCCACCACCAATGCACACATCAACACCGGTGACGGCGTAGGTATGGCACTGCGTGCGGGCGTACCGGTGCAGGATATGGAGATGTGGCAGTTCCACCCAACCGGTATCGCCGGTGCGGGCGTGCTGGTCACCGAGGGCTGCCGTGGTGAAGGCGGCTATCTGCTGAACAAACATGGCGAACGCTTCATGGAGCGTTATGCGCCGAACGCCAAAGATCTGGCGGGCCGCGACGTGGTGGCGCGCTCAATGATGATTGAAATCCGTGAAGGTCGCGGCTGTGATGGCCCGTGGGGTCCACATCTCAAACTGAAACTGGATCATCTGGGTAAAGAGGTGCTTGAGTCACGTCTGCCTGGCATCCTTGAGCTGTCACGCACCTTTGCGCACGCCGATCCGATTAAAGAGCCGATTCCGGTCATTCCGACCTGCCACTACATGATGGGCGGTATTCCGACCAAAGTGACCGGCCAGGCACTGCGCGTCAATGAGCAGGGCGAAGATGTAGTGATTCCAGGCCTGTTCGCCGTCGGTGAAATCGCCTGCGTATCGGTGCATGGTGCCAACCGTCTGGGCGGTAACTCACTGCTCGACCTGGTTGTCTTTGGCCGTGCAGCGGGTCTGCATCTGCTGGCGAGTATTCAGGAGCAGGGCGACCTGCGTGATGCCACAGAAGATGAGATCGCCGGGGCGATGGCGCGTTTCAACCGCTGGGAAAATAACACCACGGGTGAAGATCCGGTTGAGATTCGTAAAGCGCTGCAACGCTGCATGCAGAATAACTTCTCGGTATTCCGTGAAGGCGAAGCGATGGCACAGGGTCTGGAAGAGCTGAAAGAGATTCGCCAGCGCCTGAAGTCAGCGCGTCTGGATGACCGCTCACCGGATTTCAACACCCAGCGTATTGAGTGTCTGGAGCTGGATAACCTGATGGAGACGGCCTTTGCCACGGCGGTAGCGGCTAACTATCGCACCGAAAGCCGCGGTGCGCACAGTCGCTTCGACTTCCCGGATCGTGATGATGAAAACTGGCTGTGCCACAGTCTTTATGTCCCGGAAACCGAAAGCATGACGCGCCGTGAGGTGAACATGCAGCCGAAACTGCGCGCGGCCTTCCCGCCGAAAGTGCGTACCTACTAATTTCGGAGACGATCATGAGACTCGAGTTTTCAATTTATCGCTACAATCCGGACGTCGATGACAAACCGCGCATGCAGGATTACACCCTGGAAGCGGAAGATGGTCGCGACATGATGCTGCTGGACGCGCTGATTCGCCTGAAAGAGAAAGATCCGACCCTGGCGTTTCGTCGCTCCTGTCGTGAAGGCGTCTGCGGTTCCGATGGCCTGAACATGAACGGTAAAAACGGACTGGCCTGCATTACGCCCGTCTCGGCGCTGGGCAACGGCAAACAGAAAATTGTTATCCGTCCGCTGCCAGGTTTACCGGTGGTGCGTGACCTGGTTGTAGACATGAGCCAGTTTTATGCACAGTATGAGAAAATTAAGCCTTTCCTGTTGAATAATGGGGAAAATCCGCCAGCTCGTGAACATCTGCAGTCGCCGGATGAGCGTGAACACCTGGATGGCCTGTACGAATGTATACTCTGTGCCTGCTGCTCAACCTCATGCCCATCATTCTGGTGGAATCCTGAGAAGTTCATCGGTCCTGCTGGCCTGCTGGCCGCGTACCGCTTCCTGATTGACAGCCGCGACACCGAAACCGAGGCGCGTCTCGACAATCTGAATGATGCTTTCAGCGTATTCCGCTGCCATAGCATCATGAACTGTGTGAGCGTATGTCCGAAAGGGCTGAACCCGACGCGCGCCATCGGCCATATCAAGTCGATGCTGCTGCAGCGCGGCGCATAAGCAGTTTCTGCCGGGAACCTCAGGTTCCCGGTGTTTTACGGAAGCCTCTGTAAGCGCGGTGATTACCACGTTTACAAAGGTTCCCTTACGGGCCACGCGCGCTGCGCAAAGTGCTCGTATCGCTGAACTCACTACGGCAAACCGCGAAAGCGGCAACAAATGAAACCTCAAAAAAGCATAGCAATGCTTAAGGGATCACAATGCAGAACAGCGCGATGAAGCCCTGGCTGGACTCTTCCTGGCTGGCCGGCGCGAATCAGTCTTACATAGAGCAGCTCTATGAGGATTTCCTGACCGATCCTGACTCTGTCGATGCAGTGTGGCGCTCGATGTTCCAGCAGTTACCGGGCACCGGAATGAAACCTGAGCAGTTTCACTCCACCACACGTGAGTACTTCCGTCGCCTGGCGAAAGACGCATCTCGTTACACCTCATCTGTCTCCGATCCTGAAACCAACTCCAAGCAAGTAAAAGTGCTGCAGCTGATTAACGCGTTTCGTTTCCGCGGTCATCAGCACGCCAATCTTGACCCGCTTGGTCTGTGGAAACAGGACCGGGTAGCCGATCTCGATCCCGCTTTTCACGATCTGACCGAGGCCGATTTTCAGGAAAGCTTTAACGTCGGCTCTTTTGCCATTGGCAAAGAGACCATGAAGCTGGCCGAACTGTTCGAGGCGCTGACTCAGACTTACTGCGGCTCGATCGGTGCAGAATATATGCACATCAACAACACTGATGAGAAACGCTGGATTCAGCAGCGTCTTGAGTCAGTCGCGGGCCGTGCAGCCTTCAGCAATGAAGAGAAAAAAGGTTTCCTGAAAGAGCTGACCGCGGCCGAAGGGCTGGAAAAATATCTCGGAGCGAAATTCCCGGGTGCCAAACGCTTCTCGCTGGAAGGCGGCGATGCACTGGTTCCGATGCTGCGCGAAATGATCCGTCATGCCGGTAAGAGCGGAACCCGTGAAGTCGTACTGGGTATGGCGCACCGTGGCCGTCTCAACGTGCTGATCAACGTGCTGGGTAAAAAGCCACAGGATCTGTTCGACGAGTTCGCCGGTAAGCACAAAGAGCATCTGGGCACCGGTGACGTGAAGTACCACATGGGCTTCTCGTCTGACGTGGAAACCGAAGGCGGCCTGGTTCACCTGGCGCTGGCGTTTAACCCGTCGCACCTGGAGATCGTCAGCCCGGTGGTCATGGGTTCAGTGCGTGCCCGTCTGGATCGTCTGGATGAGCCAGCCAGCAATAAAGTCTTACCGATCACCATTCATGGTGATGCGGCCGTGATTGGCCAGGGCGTGGTTCAGGAAACCCTGAACATGTCACAGGCGCGCGGTTATGAAGTGGGCGGTACCGTTCGCATCGTCATCAACAACCAGGTTGGCTTCACCACCTCCAACCCGAAAGATGCGCGTTCGACCCCTTACTGCACCGATATCGGCAAAATGGTGCTGGCACCGATTTTCCACGTCAATGCTGACGATCCGGAAGCGGTCGCGTTTGTGACCCGTCTGGCGCTCGACTATCGCAACACCTTTAAGCGTGATGTGTTTATCGATCTGGTCTGCTATCGCCGTCATGGTCACAACGAGGCGGATGAGCCAAGTGCGACCCAGCCGCTGATGTACCAGAAAATCAAAAAACACCCGACGCCGCGTAAAATCTATGCCGACCGTCTGGAAGGTGAGGCCATTGCCACGCAGGAAGATGCGACCGAAATGGTCAATCTCTACCGTGACGCGCTGGATGCGGGTGAGTGTGTGGTGCCGGAATGGCGTCCAATGAGCCTGCACTCCTTTACCTGGTCACCTTACCTGAATCATGAGTGGGATGAACCTTACCCGGCTCAGGTCGACATGAAACGTCTGAAGGAGCTGGCGCTGCGTATCAGCCAGGTGCCTGAAGAGGTGGAAGTGCAGTCACGTGTTGCCAAGATTTACAACGACCGTCGTCTGATGGCTGAAGGCGAGAAAGCCTTTGACTGGGGCGGCGCGGAAAACCTGGCATACGCCACGCTGGTTGATGAAGGCATTCCGGTACGTCTGTCGGGTGAAGATACCGGTCGCGGTACCTTCTTCCATCGTCACGCGGTAGTCCATAACCAGGCGAACGGCTCAACCTATACCCCTCTGCACCACGTGCACAGCGGTCAGGGTCAGTTCAAAGTGTGGGACTCCGTGCTGTCAGAAGAGGCGGTGCTGGCCTTTGAATATGGTTATGCCACCGCAGAGCCGCGCATCCTGACCATCTGGGAAGCGCAGTTTGGTGACTTCGCCAACGGCGCACAGGTTGTTATCGACCAGTTCATCAGCTCCGGTGAGCAGAAATGGGGCCGGATGTGTGGCCTGGTGATGCTGCTGCCGCACGGTTATGAAGGTCAGGGGCCAGAGCACTCCTCTGCGCGCCTGGAACGTTATCTGCAACTCTGCGCTGAGCAGAACATGCAGGTCTGCGTGCCGTCTACCCCTGCGCAGGTTTACCATATGCTGCGTCGTCAGGCGCTGCGCGGTATGCGCCGTCCGCTGATTGTGATGTCGCCGAAATCACTGCTGCGTCATCCGCTGGCGATCTCCACGCTGGATGAACTGGCTAACGGCAGCTTCCAGCCTGCGATTGGCGAAGTCGATGATCTGGATCCGCAGGGCGTGAAACGCGTCGTGCTGTGCTCCGGTAAAGTCTATTACGACCTGCTGGAGCAGCGTCGTAAAAATGAGCAGACCGATGTGGCTATCGTGCGCATCGAGCAGCTCTATCCGTTCCCGCATCACGCGGTACAGGAAGCATTAAAAGCGTATGCTCACGTGCAGGATTTTGTCTGGTGTCAGGAAGAGCCACTGAATCAGGGCGCCTGGTATTGCAGTCAGCATCATTTCCGTGAAGTTGTGCCGTTTGGTGCCACTTTACGTTATGCAGGCCGCCCGGCATCCGCCTCACCGGCCGTGGGATACATGTCCGTACACCAACAACAGCAGCAAGACCTGGTTAATGACGCGCTGAACGTTAATTAATTAAAAGGAAAGATAATGAGTAGCGTAGATATTCTCGTTCCCGACCTGCCTGAATCGGTTGCCGATGCCTCTGTGGCAACCTGGCATAAAAAACCAGGCGATGCAGTCACTCGCGATGAAGTGCTGGTCGAAATCGAAACTGACAAAGTTGTACTGGAAGTGCCAGCCTCTGCGGACGGTATCCTGGAAGCCGTTCTGGAAGAAGAGGGCGCCACCGTCACTTCCCGCCAGATCCTGGGTCGTCTGAAAGAGGGCAACAGCGCCGGTAAAGAGAGCAGCGCGAAGTCTGAAAGCAAAGAGTCTACCCCGGCTCAGCGTCAGACTGCGTCACTGGAAGAAGAGAGCAACGATGCGCTCAGCCCGGCTATCCGCCGTCTGATTGCAGAGCACAATCTTGATGCCTCACAGATCAAAGGCAGCGGTGTCGGCGGTCGTCTGACCCGTGAAGATGTTGAAAAACATCTGGCCAACAAACCGCAGGCTGCCAAAGCCGCTGCGCCAGCTGCTGATGCGGCCGCCGCGCAGCAGCCAGTGGCTAACCGCAGCGAAAAACGCGTGCCGATGACCCGTCTGCGTAAGCGTGTTGCCGAGCGTCTGCTGGAAGCGAAGAACAGCACCGCGATGCTGACCACCTTCAACGAAATCAACATGAAGCCCATCATGGATCTGCGTAAGCAGTATGGTGAGGCCTTCGAGAAGCGTCACGGTGTACGTCTGGGCTTTATGTCCTTCTACATCAAAGCGGTTGTTGAAGCGCTGAAACGCTATCCGGAAGTGAATGCTTCTATCGATGGTGAAGATGTGGTTTACCACAACTACTTCGACGTCAGCATTGCGGTCTCTACGCCACGTGGTCTGGTTACACCAGTCCTGCGTGACGTGGATGCGCTGAGCATGGCGGACATCGAGAAGAAAATCAAAGAGCTGGCAGTGAAAGGCCGTGACGGCAAGCTGACAGTTGAGGATCTGACCGGCGGTAACTTTACCATTACCAACGGCGGCGTCTTTGGTTCACTGATGTCCACCCCGATCATCAACCCACCGCAGAGCGCCATCCTGGGCATGCACGCCATCAAAGATCGCCCGATGGCGGTCAATGGTCAGGTTGTGGTGCTGCCGATGATGTATCTGGCGCTCTCCTACGACCACCGTCTGATCGATGGCCGTGAATCAGTTGGTTATCTGGTTGCAGTGAAAGAGATGCTGGAAGATCCGGCGCGCCTGCTGCTGGATGTCTGATTTTCACCGGGCGCGCCTTGCCGCGCGCCCAACCTCATTACTCTTTTCAGACCTGAATGGATAGAACATCATGAACTTACACGAATACCAGGCGAAACAACTGTTTGCACGGTATGGCATGCCGGCACCAACGGGTTACGCCTGCACTACACCACGTGAAGCGGAAGAAGCAGCCTCTAAAATTGGCGCAGGCCCGTGGGTAGTTAAATGTCAGGTTCATGCCGGTGGCCGCGGTAAAGCGGGCGGTGTGAAAGTGGTTAACAGCAAAGAAGAGATTCGCGCTTTTGCTGAAAACTGGCTGGGCAAACGCCTGGTTACCTATCAGACAGACGCAAACGGCCAGCCGGTAAACCAGATTCTGGTTGAAGCAGCGACCGATATCGATCAGGAACTCTATCTGGGCGCTGTGGTCGATCGCGCAACGCGTCGCGTAATTTTCATGGCCTCCACTGAAGGCGGCGTGGAAATTGAAAAAGTGGCGGAAGAGACCCCGCACCTGATCCACAAAATGGCGCTGGATCCACTGACTGGCCCGCAGCCTTATCAGGGCCGTGAACTGGCGTTCAAACTTGGCCTGACCGGCAAGCTGGTTGGCCAGTTCACCAAGATCTTCATGGGTCTGGCGACACTGTTCCTGGAGCGCGATCTGGCGATGGTTGAGATCAACCCGCTGGTGATCACCAAACAGGGCGACCTGATCTGCCTGGATGGCAAACTGGGTGCCGATGGCAATGCCCTGTTCCGTCAGCCAGAGCTGCGCGAAATGCGCGATCCAAGCCAGGAAGATCCACGTGAAGCCCATGCGACACAGTGGGAACTGAACTATGTTGCGCTGGAAGGCAACATCGGTTGTATGGTTAACGGCGCAGGTCTGGCGATGGGCACCATGGACATCGTTAAACACCACGGCGGTCAACCGGCCAACTTCCTTGATGTCGGCGGCGGCGCAACCAAAGAGCGCGTGACCGAAGCCTTCAAAATCATCCTGTCTGACGATGCGGTTAAAGCCGTATTCGTTAACATCTTCGGCGGCATCGTACGCTGCGACCTGATTGCCGACGGCATCATCGGCGCAGTCGCTGAAGTGGGTGTGAACGTGCCAGTTGTGGTACGTCTGGAAGGTAACAACGCCGAGCTGGGCGCCCAGAAACTGGCGGACAGCGGTCTGAACATCATTGCAGCAACCAGCCTGACAGACGCCGCACAGCGTGTTGTTGCTGCCGCGGAGGGTAAATAATGTCCATTCTGATCGACAAAAACACCAAAGTCATTTGCCAGGGTTTCACCGGTGGCCAGGGGACTTTCCATTCTGAGCAGGCGCTGGCATACGGCACCCAACTGGTTGGCGGCGTGACGCCAGGCAAAGGTGGCACGACCCATCTCGGCCTGCCGGTGTTCAACACCGTTCGCGAAGCGGTAGAAGCAACCGGCGCGACCGCCACTGTGATCTACGTTCCGGCTCCTTTCTGTAAAGATGGCATCCTGGAAGCGATCGACGCGGGCATCAAACTGATCATCACCATCACCGAAGGCATCCCGACCCTGGATATGCTGACCGTGAAAGTGAAGCTGGATGAAGCAGGCGTGCGGATGATCGGTCCAAACTGCCCAGGCGTTATCACCCCAGGCGAATGTAAAATCGGCATCATGCCGGGCCACATTCACCAGCCGGGCCGCGTCGGTATCGTGTCACGTTCAGGCACCCTGACCTATGAAGCGGTTAAGCAGACCACGGACATCGGCTACGGCCAGTCAACCTGCGTTGGCATCGGTGGTGACCCAATCCCAGGCTCTAACTTCATCGACATCCTGAAAATGTTCCAGGATGATCCACAGACTGAAGTTATCGTGATGATCGGTGAGATCGGCGGTAGCGCAGAAGAAGAAGCTGCAGCCTTCATTAAAGAGCACGTGACCAAGCCGGTTGTAGGCTACATTGCTGGCGTCACCGCGCCAAAAGGCAAGCGTATGGGCCATGCTGGCGCCATCATTGCCGGTGGTAAAGGTACAGCAGATGAGAAATTTGCTGCGCTGGAAGCGGCAGGCGTGAAAACCGTCCGCAGCCTGGCGGATATCGGTGACGCAGTAAAAGCCGTATTACCTGCTAAATAAGTCAGCGTCATCTGAGACTAAGCCACCTTCGGGTGGCTTTTTTTATGCCTGTAAATGAGAGCTATAACGCAGGAAGCTAAAGAGAAGAGTGCGCGGTTAAATAACCGGTCTGCGGCTCATCACGTTAAGGAAAAGTGTCAAAGGTAAATTATTTCTTCGCGCTTTATTTCATTACTGACATCTCATTAACAAGAAACCTACCTGACCCTATCTGGAAACTTATTGCGTTAATCCAGATCAATTAATCGCGACTTATATCCAACTATATCTCTGGCAAAGCGCAACGCTAAGGGCGTAAATTGCGCTGCATCAATCCAGCCTTTTACACAAATTTTCAAACGTCTGCTCAACCCGGGATAACACCCGCTTTCCTCCTGTTAAAGCACGCGTTAACGAAAGCGCTGATTGACAATTTTCTGAGCTGCTTCATTCGCTACTCGCCTGTTCGGGCAGCTCACAGACCTGTTCTGCGGGTAATAAAAAACTGGAATCAATAAACAGTCGTTGCTGACTCTGATTGCGTTCGATCTGTTCGCGCGCGTGACGGAGACAAAGCGAGGAGCAAGGAGTCCTTATGTTAGATATCGTCGAGCTGTCGCGGTTACAGTTTGCCTTAACGGCGATGTACCATTTTCTGTTCGTCCCTTTAACGCTGGGTATGGCGTTCTTGCTGGCGATCATGGAAACGGTATATGTCCTGAGCGGCAAACAAATCTATAAAGATATGACGAAGTTCTGGGGCAAGTTATTTGGTATTAACTTTGCGCTGGGTGTCGCCACCGGCCTGACCATGGAATTTCAGTTCGGGACTAACTGGTCATATTACTCTCACTACGTCGGCGATATCTTCGGCGCGCCGCTCGCCATCGAAGGTCTGATGGCGTTCTTCCTGGAATCCACCTTTGTTGGCCTGTTCTTTTTTGGCTGGGATCGCCTGGGCAAAGTGCAGCACCTCGCCGTCACCTGGCTGGTGGCGCTGGGCTCAAACATGTCGGCGCTGTGGATTCTGGTGGCTAACGGCTGGATGCAGAATCCGATCGCCTCTGAGTTCAACTTCGAAACCATGCGCATGGAGATGGTCAGCTTCTCAGAGCTGGTGCTGAACCCGGTCGCGCAGGTGAAATTCGTTCACACCGTGGCAGCCGGTTACACCACCGGTGCGATGTTTATTATGGGCATCAGCGCCTGGTACATGCTGAAAGGCCGTGATTTCGCCTTTGCTAAACGCTCGTTCGCTATCGCAGCCAGCTTTGGCATGGCGGCGGTACTGTCAGTCATCGTTCTGGGCGATGAGTCAGGATACGAAATGGGTGACGTGCAGAAAACCAAACTGGCCGCTATCGAAGCGGAGTGGGAAACCCAGCCGGCACCGGCGTCGTTTACCCTGTTTGGCCTGCCCGATCAGGCCACTCAGGAGAACCGATACGCAGTACAGATCCCCTGGCTGCTGGGCCTGATCGCCACCCGATCAACCGATACGCCGGTCACCGGCCTGAAAGATCTGATGGCACAGCATGAAGTGCGCATCCGCAACGGCATGAAAGCCTATGCCCTGCTGAATGAGCTACGCGGTGGCAGCCAGGATCCGGCGGTGCGTGACGCGTTCAACAGTCACAAACAGGATCTCGGCTACGGTCTGCTGCTGAAGCGTTATACCGACAACGTGGCTGATGCAACCGAAGCGCAGATTAAACAGGCGACGCAGGACTCTATCCCGCGTGTCGCTCCGCTCTATTTTGCCTTCCGCATCATGGTGCTGTGTGGCGTATTGCTGCTGGGCATTATCGCGCTGGCGTTCTGGAGCGTACTGCGTAACCGCATCGGTAAAAATCGCTGGTTACTGAAAGCGGCGCTGTTTGGTATTCCGCTGCCGTGGATCGCTATCGAATCAGGCTGGTTTGTGGCGGAGTATGGTCGTCAGCCCTGGGCTATCGGTGAAGTTCTGCCGACTGCGGTAGCCAACTCCTCCCTGACCGTTGGCGATCTGCTGTTCTCCATGATCCTGATCTGCGGACTCTACACAATGTTCCTGGTGGCTGAGATGTACCTGATGTTCAAATTCGCCCGCCTTGGGCCGAGCAGCCTGAAAACCGGGCGTTATCATCATGAGCAGATCACGGCAATCACCCAGCCGGTACAGGGATAAGGAGAGCGACTATGTTTGATTATGAAGTTCTGCGCTTTGTCTGGTGGCTGTTGATTGGCGTACTGCTAATTGGTTTTGCCGTCGCAGATGGTTTTGATATGGGTGTCGGGATGCTGACACGCATTCTGGGCCGGAATGATACTGAACGTCGCATCATGATTAACAGTATCGCTCCACACTGGGACGGTAACCAGGTCTGGCTGATCACCGCAGGTGGCGCGCTGTTTGCCGCCTGGCCGATGGTTTACGCGGCAGCCTTCTCTGGCTTCTACGTGGCCATGATTCTGGTGCTCGCGTCGCTGTTCTTCCGTCCGGTTGGCTTCGATTACCGTTCGAAGATTGAAGACAATCGCTGGCGCGGTGCATGGGACTGGGGGATTTTCATTGGCAGCTTCGTGCCGCCGCTGGTGATTGGCGTGGCGTTTGGCAACCTGTTACAGGGCGTGCCGTTCCATGCCGATGAGTATCTGCGCCTGTTCTATACCGGTAACTTCTTCCAGCTGCTGAATCCGTTTGGGCTGCTGGCGGGTGTGGTCAGTGTGGCGATGATTCTGGCGCAGGGTGCAACCTATCTGCAGATGCGCACTACCGGCGAACTGCATCTGCGTTCGCGCACCGCAGCACAACTTGCCGCCCTGGTGATGATGGTCTGCTTTATCCTGGCGGGCGTCTGGGTGAAATATAGTATCGATGGTTATGTGGTGACCAGCACTATGGATCACTTCGCCGCCTCTAACCCACTGGGCAAAACCGTGGTGCGCGAAGCGGGTGCCTGGATGGTCAACTTCCAGAACCACCCTGTGCTGTGGCTGTTCCCGCTGCTGGGCGCTGTGCTGCCGCTGCTGACCATACTCTGCTCGCGGGTTGAGAAGGGCGCCTGGGCGTTCCTGTTCTCCTCACTGACGCTGGCCTGCGTCATCATGACCGCCGGTATTGCAATGTTCCCGTTCATCATGCCATCCAGCACGGTGCCGGGTGTGAGCCTGACCATGTGGGACGCAACGTCCAGCCTGCTGACGCTGCAAACCATGACCGTTGCCGCCGCTATCTTTGTGCCGATCATTCTGGCCTACACCACCTGGTGCTACTGGAAGATGTTTGGTCGTATCACCAAAGAGCATATTGAAAGCAACAGTCACTCACTCTATTAATTAAGGAGACGTCGCATGTGGTATTTTGCCTGGATTCTCGGCACGTTGCTGGCCTGTGCCTTTGGTATCGTGACCGCGCTGGCGATTGAGCACATTGAAGCGCAGGATGAGCCTCACTGATGCGAACGCTAATTCGGATGCTGTATGATCTGATGGATAAGGGCCCGTTACGGGCCCTTTCACTGCTGCTGGCGCTGCTGACCGCAGGCGGCGTGATGTGGGATCCGACACGCTTTGCCAATCAGGCAGGCCAGTTACCGGCTCTGCAGGGGCTGGTGCTGATCTGGGCGGTCTGCAGTGGGGTAATCCACGGTGTGGGCTTCCGGCCAAAGCAAACCCGATGGCAGGCGCTGTTTGCCCCGTTACCCGCCATGCTGGTGCTATTTATTGCGCTTTACCGTTTTTATCTTTAAGACCCCGCCTCATCGGCGCTGTCAGTGAATTTTTGTCAGCGTCTGGTCAATTAATCTCCCTGAAATCGTTCCGTTTGTTACGGAGCGATAATTATTTTCGCCTGGCTCTGACGAGCCATTCCCAACCCCAATTCTCTTGCGTATAGTAACAACGTTTAAAACGAGGCCGGGATGTAGAGTGAGTACAACGCTGTTTCGCTGGCCGGTTCGGGTCTACTACGAAGATACTGATGCCGGTGGTGTGGTTTATCACGCCAGCTATATCGCTTTTTATGAACGAGCACGTACTGAAATGTTGCGACAGCACCATTTCAATCAGCAGACGCTGTTAGAACAGCAGATCGCTTTTGTGGTACGGCGTATATCGGTGGACTATCTGGCGGCGGCGCGTCTTGATGACCTTCTGGAGATCCAGAGCGAGGTCACATCAATGACACGGGCTACCATGACGTTCACTCAGCGTATCGTGAATACTGAAGGCAAAGTGCTCAATGAGGCAGAAGTCCTGATTGCCTGCATTAACCCACATCTAATGAAGCCGATTGCGCTTCCCAAGTCTATTGTCGCGGAGTTCAAGCAGTGACTGACATGAACATTCTTGATTTGTTCCTGAAGGCGAGCCTTCTGGTCAAACTTATCATGTTGATTTTGATCGGCTTTTCTATTGCCTCCTGGGCCATCATTATTCAGCGCACACGTATTCTGAATGCGGCGGGAAGAGAAGCGGAGGCGTTTGAAGACAAATTCTGGTCCGGCATCGAACTCTCGCGCCTCTATCAGGAGAGCCAGGAGCGCCGGGAAGAACTGGGTGGTTCGGAGCAGATTTTCTATTCCGGCTTTAAAGAGTTCGCCCGCCTGCATCGCGCCAACAGCCATGCGCCGGAAGCGGTCATTGATGGTGCGAGCCGTGCGATGCGTATCTCAATGAACCGTGAGCTTGAAGCGCTGGAAAACCACATTCCATTCCTCGGCACCGTCGGTTCTATCAGCCCTTATATCGGACTGTTCGGCACCGTCTGGGGGATCATGCACGCCTTTATCGCACTGGGTGCCGTGAAGCAGGCAACCCTGCAGATGGTTGCACCGGGTATCGCTGAAGCGTTGATTGCGACCGCTATCGGTCTGTTTGCCGCGATTCCGGCGGTGATGGCGTACAACCGTCTGAACCAGCGCGTGAACAAACTGGAGCAGGGCTACGACAACTTCATGGAAGAGTTCACTGCCATTCTGCATCGCCAGGCTTTCTCCAGCGATAGCGCTAAGTAAATAGAGGTTAATGATGGCCAGAGTACGTGGTCGCAAACGCCGCGACCTGAAGTCGGAAATCAACATCGTTCCGCTACTGGACGTCCTGTTGGTGCTGTTGCTGATCTTCATGGCAACGGCGCCCATTATTACCCAGAGCGTGGAAGTGGATCTGCCTGATGCGACCGATTCGAAAACCGTTGCCAGCGATGATAATCCGCCGGTGATTGTCGAAGTGGCGGGCGTGGGTCAGTACAGCCTGGTCGTGGATCACGATCGTATGGATCAACTTCCGCCAGAGCAGGTAATCAGCGAAGCGCAGCGTCGACTGGAAGCGAATCCTAAGACGGTCTTTTTGATCGGGGGCGCGAAAGAGGTGCCTTACGATGAAATTATTAAAGCGCTCAACCTGCTGCACCAGGCGGGTGTTAAATCTGTCGGTTTGATGACGCAGCCGATTTAAAATCGAACCGTTTTTTGGGAACCGAGTGTGTCGAAGGCAACCGAGCAAAACGAGAAGTTAAAGCGCGCGATAATCATTTCGGTGATTCTGCATATCGTGCTGATCGCGCTGCTGATTTGGAGCTCGTTTAATGAGCACATTGACGCCAGCAGTGCGGGTGGCGGAGGCAGTGATATTGATGCAGTGATGGTCGATCCCGGTGCCGTCGTGAGTCAATACAATCGTCAGCAGAACCAGCAAAGTGACAGCCAGCGGGCTGAGCAGCAGCGTAAAAAGCAGGCGCAGCAGCAGGCTGAAGAGCTGCAACAGAAACAGGCTGCTGAACAGCAGCGTCTGAAAGCGCTGGAAAAAGAGCGTTTAGCCGCGCAGGAAACCGCGAAAGAAGAGGCGAAACAGCAGGCTGAGCAGCAGAAGGCTGCCGAAGACGCTGCTAAGCAGGCGCAGGAGCAGCAAAAAACGGCGGAAGCGGCGGCTGCCAAAGCCAAAGCGGATGCAAAAGCTCAGGCAGATGCGCAGGCAAAAGCCGCGGCTGAGCAGGCGAAACAGGCCGCAGCCGAAGCAAAGAAGCAGGCTGATCAGCAGGCGAAAGCCGCCGCTGCCGCTGCTGCAAAAGAGAAAGCCGTTGCGGAAGCGAAGGCGAAATCTGAAGCAGATGCGAAAGCCGCAGCTGAAGCCAAAGTGAAAGCGGCGGCGGATGCCAAAGCCAAAGCGGCTGAAGAGGCTAAACAAAAAGCTGCTGAAGCCAAAGAAAAAGCCGCAGAGGCGGCGAAAGAGAAAGCCGCAGAAGCCGCAAAAGAGAAAGCGGAAGCGGCTAAAGAGGCCGCCAAAGAGAAAGCGGAAGCTGCCGCGAAAGCGAAAGCCGATGCCGCGGCGAAAGCCAAAGCCGATGCTGCCGCTAAGGCCAAAGCGGATGCTAAAGCGAAAGCCGCCGCCGATGCTGCCAACGACAGCGATGTCGATGATTTGCTGGGTGGACTCGCTTCCGGTAAAAATGCACCGAAAAGCGGCACCTCTGGCGGCGCAGCAGGGCAGGGAAACCAGAAGAAAGCGGGTGCATCAGGCGCGGAAATCAACTCCTACATGGGTCAGGTTGTGAGTGCGATTCAGAGCCGATTCTATGATGCGGATCTGTATCGCGGAAAAACCTGTGATTTGCGGATTAAACTTGCGCCTGATGGCTTGTTGATTGATGTTAAGTCAGAGGGTGGCGATCCCGCGCTCTGTCAGGCCGCGATTGCTGCCGCAAAACAGGCACGTATTCCGAAGCCGCCTTCGCAGGCGGTCTACGAAGTGTTTAAAAACGCCCCAATGCGTTTTAAACCGCAATAATGCAGTAACGGGCGGCAAGTTGATCTATGTTTAGCGTGCCGTACTTAAGTTGTACTCGTGGTTTCCAGGAACAGTGCCAATTATCGTGGACTGAGGTTCAGATAAGGGAGATAAAATGAAGCAAGCTCTTCGCGTTACGTTAGGCTTTTTTATCCTGCTGTGGGCAGCCATGCTGCATGCAGAAGTTCGAATTGAGATCACCCAGGGTGTCAACACTGCGCGCCCGATTGGCGTGGTGCCGTTTAAATGGGCCGGTGCTGGCGCAGCGCCGGAAGATATCGGCGGCATCGTTGCAGCTGACCTGCGCAACAGTGGCAAATTTAATCCACTGGATCGCTCGCGTCTGCCACAGCAGCCTGCCAGCGCGCAGGAAGTTCAGCCTGCCGCGTGGAGTGCACTCGGCATTGATGCCGTGGTCGTCGGTCAGGTCGCGTCTAACCCGGATGGCAGCTATCAGGTTTCGTACCAGCTGGTCGACACTGGCGGTGCTCCCGGTACCGTGCTGGCACAAAACAGTTATAAAGTGACGAAGCAGTGGCTGCGTTATGCCGCTCACACGGCCAGTGACGAAACGTTCCTGAAGCTGACCGGCATCAAGGGCGCTTTCCGTACCCGTATCGCCTATGTGGTGCAGACCAACGGCGGCCAGTTCCCGTATGAGCTGCGCGTTGCTGACTACGATGGTTACAACCAGTTTGTCGTGCATCGTTCACCACAGCCGCTGATGTCGCCAGCCTGGTCTCCGGATGGCAGCAAAGTTGCTTACGTGACCTTTGAAAGCGGCAAATCTGCGCTGGTGGTACAGACGCTGTCGAACGGTGCTATCCGTCAGATCGCCTCCTATCCACGTCACAACGGTGCCCCAGCGTTCTCGCCGGATGGCTCTAAACTGGCGTTCGCGCTCTCTAAAACCGGCAGCCTGAACCTCTATGTGATGGATCTGGCCTCAGGTCAGACGCGTCAGATTACCGATGGTCGCTATAACAGCACCGAACCAACCTGGTTCCCGGACAGCCAGACGCTGGCTTACACCTCCGATCAGGCTGGTGCTCCACAAATCTACAAAGTCGGACTTAACGGTGGCGCGCCACAACGTATTACCTGGGAAGGCGGTCAGAACCAGGATGCGGATGTCGCAACAGATGGTAAGTCAATGGTGATGATTAGCACCAACGGTGGTGCTCAACACGTCGCCAAACAGGATCTGGAAACGGGAGCCGTTCAAACGTTAACGGACACGTTCCTGGATGAAACGCCGAGCCTGGCACCCAATGGCACAATGGTAATCTACAGCTCTACTCAGGGTATGGGTTCCGTGTTGCAGTTGGTTTCTACCGACGGCCGTTTCAAAGCGCGTCTTCCGGCAACTGATGGACAGGTAAAATTTCCTGCCTGGTCGCCGTATCTGTAATGTCTGACAGTTCAGACATCACAAACAATAAACAATAATGGGATTTTGAAATGCAACTGAACAAAGTGCTGAAGGGTTTGATGCTGGCTCTGCCGGTTCTGGCAGTAGCGGCTTGTAGCTCACACAAGAACAACAACAATGACCAGACTGGCATGGGCGCTGATGGCGGCGCTTACGGTGCAAATTCTGGCATGAACGGCAACGGCGGCAACATGTCTTCTGACGAGCAGGCTCGTCTGCAGATGCAGCAGCTGCAGCAGAACAACATCGTGTACTTCGGCCTGGACAAGTATGACGTTCAGTCTGATTACGCACAGATGCTGGATCAGCATGCAACCTTCCTGCGCAGCAACCCGTCATACAAAGTGACCATCGAAGGTCATGCGGATGAGCGCGGTACGCCGGAATACAACATCGCCCTGGGCGAACGTCGTGCTAACGCGGTTAAAATGTACCTGCAGGGCAAAGGCGTGTCGGCTGATCAGATGTCTATCGTATCTTACGGTAAAGAGAAGCCAGCTGTTCTGGGTCATGACGAAGCAGCGTATTCTAAAAACCGTCGTGCCGTTCTGGTCTACTAAGAGAATCACATGGTTAGTAACTTCAGACATCACCTGTTGAGTCTGTCGTTACTGATTGGCGTAGCGGCCCCCTGGGCCGCTAATGCCCAAGCGTCAATCAGTAGCGTTGGCTCCGGCTCGGTCGAAGACCGTGTCACCACTCTTGAACGAATTTCTAATGCCCAGGCACAGCTGATGCAGCAATTGCAGCAGCAGATGAGTGATAACCAGCGTGATATCGACGCGCTGCGTGGGCAAATCCAGCAAAACACGTATCAGTTGAATCAGGTGGTTGAGCGGCAGAAGCAGCTTTACCAGCAGATTGACAGCCTGAGCAGTGCCAGCACCAGCGGCGGTCAGCAGGCAGCGGGCAGTAATGCCGCAGCGGATACCGGCGCAGCAGCAACCGCAGGCGCGGCAGCATCAACGGATAGCGCACCTGCGCAGACCGGTGACGCTAACAGCGATTACAATGCGGCTGTGGCGCTGATTCTGGAGAAGAAACAGTATGATCAGGCGATCAGCGCGCTCCAGGCGTGGGTAAAACGTTACCCGGATTCGACCTATCAGCCGAACGCCAATTACTGGCTGGGACAGCTGAACTATAACAAAGGCAAAAAGGACGACGCCGCTTACTATTACGCCACGGTAGTGAAAAACTATCCGAAGTCGCCAAAAGCTGCAGAAGCGTTGTTGAAAGTGGGCGTCATCATGCAGGAGAAAAAAGACACAGCGAAAGCTAAAGCGGTCTTCCAGCAGGTGATCAAACTTTATCCAGACACCGAATCTGCTAAGCAGGCGCAAAAACGTCTGACAAGTCTGTAATCTGTACGGTTCAGGCCAGATATCGTGTGATTTCTGGTCTTGCCGTATGAAAGGTAAGCAACTGAAGCATTTAGCAGAAATAAGAGTTGCGCTACCCCGCTAAATCAGTAATATATGCCGCCGTTGCCGGGACACATTGCAAAGTGTCTGGTAAGCCTGAAGATGGGTCGTTAGCTCAGTTGGTAGAGCAGTTGACTTTTAATCAATTGGTCGCAGGTTCGAATCCTGCACGACCCACCATCTTCCTCAGACGCGCTTTTACCGCGCAGTTTTAAGAAGAACACTTCAGCATTGCTTCACAACCTAAGATGGGTCGTTAGCTCAGTTGGTAGAGCAGTTGACTTTTAATCAATTGGTCGCAGGTTCGAATCCTGCACGACCCACCATCTTATCTCAGCCGCCTGGCGTGTTGAACGGTTGTAAGCCCCCAGCGGGTCGTTAGCTCAGTTGGTAGAGCAGTTGACTTTTAATCAATTGGTCGCAGGTTCGAATCCTGCACGACCCACCAATTAAGAAAAAAGCGCCCTCAGGGCGCTTTTTTTGTTTCTGCGGCACGGCGTTCCCCGTGCAGGGTGAGAACCTGCAGCAGGTTCGACTGAATCGCCAGGCGATTCAGGCTGATGCGACAGCATCACCCGAAGGGCGAGGCCCCGGATGGGCCGAGGCAATCCTGCACGACCCACCAATTAAGAAAAAAGCGCCCTCAGGGCGCTTTTTTTGTTTCTGCGGTATCTGATTACTTTTTCAAAGCAAAACGTGATTGGTTTTTAAAGTTGTCGATGAAGTTTGCCGCAAGCCGCTTTGAGATTGAGCCTGCGCAGAGAACAGGGTCAGATCGGAAAGACGCCAAAGCCAATCCCTGACCTGCTCGACCCGCGCGATTACGCACCTCATCCCTGAGGTGCGCCCGTAGCCGGGCCAACGCGTTGCGTTGTTCAAAAACGCTCCCGGCGTTTTTGTCCCAGGCGCGGGACGCTTACCTCTTCTGACCCTGTTCCCTGCGCGTTGAGCTTTTTCGTTGCGGCCAAATCCAGTCGGGTGCGAGTTTGTAAGCAGTCTGGAAAAGCCTCTGGCGATGGCTGTCGGCCCGCGCCATTCTCTTCTGACCCTGTTCCCTGCGCGTTGAGCTTTTTCGTTGCGGTCAGATTAAGTCGGGTGCGAGTTTGTAAGCAGTCTGGAAGAGGCTCTGCATTTTTAGTTTCTGCGATACCGACTATGCAGATCAGGGCAGACTATCTGCATCCTTACATCAACCGTCACGGCTTTTTCTTTGCCTTTGCCACTGCCAGGCTCTCCCAGATATGCATCACTGCATAGCTGCGCCAGGGACGCCATGACTGCGATCGCGCCTCCGCTTCTTTCGATGACATGCCGCCCAGGTTATTCCGGATGGCAATATCTTCTTTGGGAAAGGCATCCGGCCAGCGCAGGGCGCGCATCGCGATATAGTGCGCGGTCCAGGGACCAATACCCGGCAGGCTGACCAGTTTTTTGATGACCTCGTCTGGCGCCTGAGCGGCGCTGAGACGCAAATCTCCGCTGGCGCAGGCATTTGCAAAGGCGATGATGGCGCGGGAGCGGGCGGCACTGACAATCCCCATCGGCGCGACATCGTCTACCGTCAGTCCGGCGATGCGTTCAGGATGGGCGGTGTAGCGGGTCAGATCGGCGAACGGCGTCTCACAGGGTTCGCCAAAGGCGGCGGCAAAACGGCTGCTGACCGTGGTGGCCGCTTTGACCGTCACCTGCTGGCCGATAATGGCGCGCACGCCCAGCTCAAAGGCGTCGAATGCGCCAGGCACTCGCAGACCCGGATGCGAGATCAGGCTGGGTGCCAGCAGTGGGTCCTGCGCCAGACAGGCGGCGATACGCTGCGGCTGTGCGTCGAGATCGAACAGATCGCGCAGACGGCGCAGCAGCAGAGGCAGAACCGGCGTCAGCGAGGTGGAGAGCGTCACCTGCAGCGCGTTCTTTTGCGGCAGATGCGAAACAGAAACCCAGCCCCGGCAGCGGCCGAGCACCACGGTGCGTCGCCAGCAGCCATCTTCCACCGCCTCGACCTCTTTCATCAGATGCGTCTGCAAAAACCAGAGCATCGCCGCCCAGTCGTAGGGAGGACGATAGGCCAGCCGCAGCGTCACGCGGTCGCCGGGCTGCGCACATTGAGTGCCCGTATCGTCCCTGCGCAGCGCGCCTGGCGTCATGCGGTAACGCGCCTGGAAGACATCATTAAAGCGCCGCAGGCTGCCAAAGCCGCTGGCATAGGCAACGTCAATAATCGGCAGCCGGGTTTCGGTCAGCAGCTGTTTAGCCAGCAGCATGCGCCGCGTCTGCTTCAGTTCCAGCGGCGAGACACCCAGCTCCTGCTGCACGATACGGCGCAGTTGACGCAGGCTGATACCGAATTCAGCGGCAATCGCCTCCAGTCCTTCACGTTCCTCCAGCATGCCTTCCTCGATACGCTGAACCAGCCGCTCTGCCACACGGTGCGGCTGATCAACCGGCGCATTACCGGGTGCCAGTTCAGGCCGACAGCGCAGGCAGGGGCGAAAGCGGGCTTTCTCCGCCGCTTCGGCGCTGCTGAAGAAAAGGCAGTTCTTCTGCATCGGCGCTTTGACCGGGCAGACCGGACGACAATAGATACCGGTTGAGGTCACGCCAACAAAGAAAACGCCGTCAAAGCGGGTATCACGAGAGGTCAGCGCCTGATAGGCAATGTCGGGATCGAGCATGGCAGTTCTCCGGTAAATAAGCGCAGCCTACACCGGTGAATCCCGGCAGACTGGCTGTTTTCGGACAGCACAACAGTTTATCGCCATGACCGAAAACAGCCAGTCAGGCTGATGAAAAGTGCGATAATAGGCGACAGAACCGTGACGGGAGAATCACCATGTACTACTTCAAACCGATAGTCACCCCGGTGGGTGAACTGAAACTGGTCGCCAGCGATAGCGGCCTGGCGGGTATTTTGTGGGAAAACGACGATCCCAAACGCACCCGGTTTTTGCCGCAAACGCGCGATGACGATCATCCCATTCTGATCGAAACTGAGCGTCAGCTCAGCGAATACTTCACCGGTGCTCGTCGCTGCTTTGAGCTGCCGCTCGATTTTGTCGGCACTGAGTTTCAGAAAAAAGTCTGGCAGGCGCTGGTGGCTATCCCGTTTGGTGAGACGCGCAGCTACAGCCAGATTGCGCGGGAGATCGGCCATCCGCTGGCGGTGCGTGCCGTCGGGGCGGCCAATGGGCGTAATCCGCTCTCAATTGTCGCACCGTGCCACCGCGTGATTGGAGCCAACGGCAAGCTGACCGGCTTTGCGGGCGGACTGGATATCAAAGCCTTTCTGCTGGCACTGGAAGCGCCGCAAAAACCGCTGGTACTGGCAGATGAAACGCAGCCCGGCAGGGTCGGCGCTGTGATGCAGACAGAATAAATATCGCACGACACAGCCAGGCTTTTCCGCTATCTTGTTTAGCATATAAAACACGATGGCGGATTCTACGCCATAAGTCGCCGGAACAGGCGATTTTCGTTAATTAGACAAAACGAGAGCTGTGTCATGAGTGTGATGTTCGATCCAGAAAGCGCCGTTTATCCCTTTCCGCCCAAACCCGCTCGCCTGAGTGACGACGAGAAGGCGTTCTACCGTGAGAAAATTAAAGCGCTGCTGAAGGCGCGAAACGCGGTGATGGTGGCGCACTACTACACCGATCCGGAAATTCAGGCGCTGGCAGAAGAGACAGGCGGCTGCGTTTCCGACTCGCTGGAGATGGCACGCTTTGGCAGCAACCATTCGGCAACGACACTGCTGGTGGCGGGCGTGCGCTTTATGGGGGAAACCGCCAAAATCCTCAGCCCGGAGAAAACCGTACTGATGCCGACGCTGCAGGCGGAGTGCTCACTGGATCTCGGCTGCCCGATTGAAGAGTTTAACGCCTTTTGCGACGCCCATCCCGATCGAACTGTGGTGGTCTACGCCAATACCTCGGCGGCGGTAAAAGCGCGGGCCGACTGGGTGGTGACCTCAAGCATTGCGGTCGAGTTGATTGAGCACCTCGACAGTCTGGGCGAAAAAATTATCTGGGCGCCGGATCGCCATCTTGGCCGCTACGTCACCCAAAAATCGGGCGCGGACGTGCTCTGCTGGCAGGGTGCCTGCATTGTGCACGACGAGTTCAAAACCCAGGCGCTGCAGCGTATGAAAGCGCTCTATCCCGACGCGGCAGTGCTGGTGCATCCTGAGTCACCGCAGGCGATTGTCGATCTGGCCGATGCGGTCGGCTCGACCAGCCAGCTGATTCAGGCCGCCAAATCCCTGCCGCATCCGCAGATGATTGTGGCGACCGATCGCGGCATCTTCTACAAAATGCAGCAGGCGGTGCCGGATAAAGAGCTGCTTGAAGCGCCGACCGCCGGTGAAGGTGCCACCTGCCGCAGCTGTGCTCACTGTCCCTGGATGGCGATGAACGGCCTTAAAGCCATCGCAGAGGCGCTGGAGTCGGGTGGGGTGGAACATGAGATTCAGGTGGATGAGACGCTGCGTGAGGCGGCGTTACTGCCGCTTAATCGCATGCTATCCTTTGCAGCGGAACTTAAACTCAACGTGAAGGGAAACGCGTAAGCGTTTTCCGGACAGGTGCTCAGCATGGACTTCTTCAGCACACACAATATTCTGGTTCACATTCCTCTGGGTGCCGGAGGCTACGATCTCTCATGGATTGAGGCTATCGGCACGCTGGCAGGCTTACTCTGCATCTGGTTTGCCAGCCTGGAAAAAATCATCAACTATCCCTTTGGCCTGATTAACGTCACGCTGTTTGCGGTGATTTTCTTTCAGATCCAGCTCTACGCCAGCCTGCTGCTGCAGCTCTTCTTTTTTGCCGCCAATATCTACGGCTGGTACGCCTGGAGTCGGCAAACCTCCGATCATCAGGCGGCGCTGAAAATCCGCTGGCTGCCGCTGCCTAAGGCGCTGGCCTGGACGGCGGGCTGTGTGATTGCGATTGCGCTGATGACCCTCTATATCGATCCGGTGTTTGCGCTGTTAACCCGTGCGGCCGTCACGCTGATGAACGGCCTTGGCCTGTCGGTGGCGATGCCCGCGCTGCAGCCGGATGCGTTCCCGTTCTGGGACTCCTGCATGATGGTGTTGTCGATTGCGGCGATGGTGCTGATGACGCGCAAATATGTTGAGAACTGGCTGCTGTGGGTCATCATCAACGTGATTAGCGTGATGATTTTTGCCCGACAGGGCGTCTATGCGATGTCGCTGGAGTATGTGATTCTGACGCTGATTGCGCTGAACGGCTCGCGCATGTGGATCCGCAGCGCGCGGCAACAGGGTTCCCGCGCGCTGTCGGCTCAGTGAGTGTGCGCTTCGCCTTTAGCATGAGCATGCTCATGGTCGTGTGAATGGCTGTGGTCATGGCCGGTGGCGGCAGCGCCGCTTAAACCGAGTTCACACTCGGCACCGGCACAGGGCTGATACTCCATCTGCACGGTTGCGTGCGCAATCTGATAGTGCTGGCGCAGATAGTCGTGGATACGATGCAGCAGCGCATCGTGATCGTAAGGCGGGATCACCTGCGCATGCAGCGTCAGCATCGGCTTTTCGCCCACCTGCCACAGATGCACATGGTGAACATTGCGCACCTCTGCGATGTTCAGTGTGAGATCCCGTATCAGCCGGTTCACATCCAGCGAACGCGGCGCCCCTTCCAGTAACTCCTGCAGACTCTCACGCAGCAGCGCCCAGGCGCTGCGCAGCACCAGCAGTGACACCAGCAACGACAGAATCGGGTCGATTGGGGTCCAGCCGGTCAGCATAATAATCACCGCCGCGACAATCGCACCCACCGAGCCAAGCAGGTCGCCCATCACATGCAGCGCCGCGGCCCGCACGTTGAGATTCTTCTCTTCGCTGCCGTGATGCAGCAGCCAGAACGACAGAATATTGGCCAGCAGGCCGCCAATAGCAATCCCCAGCATCAGGCCGCCGGTCACCGGTTGCGGGTCGGCAAAGCGGCGCACCGCCTCCCAGACGATCAGTGCGGTAATGCCCAGCAGCGCAATGGCGTTAACAAATGCGGCCAGCGTGGTCAGACGCAGCAGGCCAAAGGTGTGGCGTGCATTGGGTTTACGGCGCGAGAACTGCACCGCCAGCAGGGCCATCAGCAGCGCGGCGGCATCGGTCAGCATATGCCCGGCGTCCGCCAGCAACGCCAGTGAACCCGAGAGCCAGCCGCCAATCACTTCAGCCACCATAAAGACAACGGTCACCCCGAAGGCGGCCGCCAGACGCGTGCGATTACTATCCTGCCCGCTATGAGTGTGGGTATGTGCCATAAGATTCCAGTTTTTTCAGTAACCTGTTTGCTAATAATATCAGTAATTGCCACGTCTCAGACGTGTCCTGATGCTGTTTTGCCTGCTCCGCCAGTTGCTGGCTGAGCTGTGCGCCGTGATCCAGTCCCACCAGTAACCAGCTTCCTTTCATCCGGTGTGCCGCTTCGGCGAACGGCATCCACGCCTCGCGCTCGCGTGCTTCGCGCATCACGGCCAGATCCTGCGTCACCGTGTTGTGCAGCGTCTGGCTCAGACGGCGGAGGAATTTCTCATTCTGCTGCGCCAGTTGCCACAGATTATCATCCAGCGCCGCCAGCGGATCTTCCTGCCACTCTGCCAGCAGCGCGCTGAGATCGGCTAACTGCACCGGTTTTATCATTACCCGCTCCCGCGCCTCCAGCGGTCGTGACAGCAGCTGGGCATCCGCGGAGCAGAGCACCCGCATCGCCTGACGCTTCCGCTGACGGTCACGCCGCCGCAATATCCGCAGCAGCAGCGTGCCGTCAGGCCGCGGCATCATCTGGTCGATAAACAGCAGGTCATAAGGCTGTTGCGCATCGGCCTGCAGTAGTGCGCGTCCCTGCTCAAAGATGTCAGCCTGAATCGCAAAACGCGACAGCTGCTGCTGCATCACCAGCAGATTGGTCGGATGGTCATCGACAATCGCCACCCGCAGCGGTGGAAGGTCGGGAAGGGCGGTTTCATCCACGTGGTTTGCTGGTGCGCAGACCGCCAGTGGCAGCGTCACGGTGACCTGGGTGCCGTGACCGGGTTCAGAGGCGAGCCGGATGTCGCCGCCCATCCGCTGCACCATTTCCCGGCAGATAAACAGCCCCAGGCCGCTGCCCTGCACCGAAACCGATTTACCGGACGGCGCCTGATACCAGGGATCGAACAGCTTCTGCTGCTCCTCTGGCGGAATACCGCTGCCGCTGTCGCTCACCGTCAGAATCAACTGTTGCTGCTGCGCGGCCAGCGTCAGGCGAATCGCGCCGTGGCGGGTAAATTTCAGCGCATTGGTCATCAGGTTGTTGACCACCTGCTGCAGGCGATCGGCATCGATCATCACGGCATCAGGCAGCGGCGTCAGCGCCTCGACGATCAGATGCGGGCCGTCTTCGCGCATTAACGGGTGATAAAAGTGCTGCTGCTGATTGAGCCACTGCGCCAGCGCCAGCGGACGGGGCGCCAGGGTAAAACTGTTGCTCTCGATGCGCGCATGATCCTGCAGATCATTCAGCAACGTCAGCAGCGATTGCGCACTGCTGTGCAGCAGCGTCAGGTTCTGGCTGCTGTGCTGCTGCTTCTCCAGCTCCAGCAGTCCGAGGATCGCCTGCATCGGCGTGCGCAGCTCATGGCTGACGGTCGCCAGGAACTGGCTCTTCATCGCATTGGCGTGCTCAGCCTGTTCACGCTGCTGACGCTCCCGGCGCTGTTGCCAGTAGCGGCGCGCCAGCAGCAGCAGCAGCAGCGCAATGGCCGCACCTGCCACCGCCAGCACCATCATCGGCAGCGAACGCATCACCATCACGCTGCCGGGCTGTGGCGGGGTTGACCAGCTGTCGCGCATCTGACTCTGTGTGTCAGCCGGGATCTGCTGCAGCGCGCGATCCAGCAGGGTGCGCAGCACCGGCTGGTCAGCCGTCACGCCCAGCGCGATCGGCCAGGCGATGTCGCTGGCGGCAAAGGCGAGGTGGATGCGCGCATCATCGCGGCTGGCGATACGCCAGCGGGCGGAGAGCACGTTATCGACCAGCGCATCGATCTGCCCTTTTGCCAGCGCGTCATAGAGGCTATTACGATCGGCAAACTGCTGCGGCTGCAGATCCGCAGGCAGCAGACGCAGCGCCAGGTCATCCTGTAACACGCCGACCCGCTTGCCGCGCAGGTCGCGCCAGTGCGCCAGCGTATCGGGCTGCAGGCTGTAGATGCCCCACAGCGCGCGCCACACCGGCAGCGAGGTGCTCTGCATCGCATCGCCGTTCAGCGGCTGCATCAGCTGCAGCATCGCCTGCTGCTGACCGATCAGCGTGTTCGCCTGACGCGGATTGCTGACCCACACCGGTTCAAACTGCAGGCCGGTGCTCTGAGCTATCGCTTTCAGCAAATCCACGCCATAGCCTCTGGCGGTCCCGCTGGCATCGCGATAACTCCAGGGATAGTTGTCCGGTTCGGCGGTGTAAGTAATACGCGGATGATCGGCAATCCAGGCGCGTTCAGTGGGGCTGAGCATCAGGGTCTGCGTATCCTGATAGCGCGGCAGGGTACTGCTCCAGCGCGCCTGCAGCGTGTTCATCAGTTCTGCTGGCAACTGACGCAGGCTCTGATTAATCCAGCTGATAAGCTCTGGATCGCGGGAGACCGCGCGCAGGTTGAGCTGTCCGGCCTCGATGTGTGAGGCGATCTGATAAATCTGGCCCTGTTGCAGCTGGCTCAGCAGAAATCCGGCGCTGGTCTCATCCGCCACCACATAATCATTCTGCTGATTCAGCAGGGTATAGAGCGCCTGCAGATCACTGCTGTAGTGTCGCCAGCTGTGGCGGGCCGCCAGCGCAGGCGGCAGTTGTGCCAGCGTGCTTTCGCTGATCGCCAGTTGGGCATTCTGGCTGTTAAACATCACGGCACGCTGGTTTTGCTGATTGCGGTAGACCCGAAGCGGGCTGCTGTACCAGTTATCGCTGCTCAGCGCGCCGGCTGGCAGGGGAGAAATCCACATGCCAAGCGCAAAATCGATCTGGCCGCTGTTCAGCGCCTGCATCAGATGCGGCTGATCGCTGTAGAGGTTGAGGCTGAACTGCGCGCCAGTCAGCTGGCGCAGGGCGGAAAGATAGTCAGCATTGATGCCATACAGGTCGTTGCCGATGCGCATCGCCCAGGGGGCGTGGTTCTCTTCCAGCAGGCCAACACGCAGAATTTTGCCCTGCATGGTTTCCGCGTGTGTCACCGGCAGCATCATCGGCAGATTGATGCTGCTCACCGGACGCACCTCAGCCAGAACGGAGCCGCACAGCAACAGCAGCATCAGCAGGAGAGTTCTCACTGCTGCGCCTTCCACAGGTCAGCCAGTTCCACCACCGAACGGGCGCCGGTTTTTTCCAGAATGTTCTTTTTATGGGTGCTGACCGTTTTGTTACTGATGTGCAACTGGGCAGCGATTTGCAGATTGGACAGTCCGCTGGCCAGCAGCGCCAGAATCTGACGCTCTTTCTGGGTCAGCGGGAGTTCCGGTTCATCATCCATCACCGGAAACGCCGTCTGACCGCCCAGCACCGCCAGGATAGCGCTAAGCAGTTGCGCCATGCGCTGGCTCTTCACCACATAACCGGCGGCACCCAGCGCCTGGGCACGACGCACATAGTGGCGGGTCTGTTGAGCAGAGTAGATCAATACCGGACAGTCGGGCCGATGGATCTTCAGGCGACGCAGGAACTCCAGCCCATCGCTGTCCGGCAGGCCAATATCCAGCACGATGATGTCCAGTGGCTGCTGAAGCAGGGGACGGGCGGCTTTTTCACTGCTGGCAGAGAGGAGCTGAACCGGAATAGGCGACTGGCTCAGAGCGGCTTCAAGTGCCACTTCAACCAGCGGATGATCGTCAATCAGAAGCAAAACGGCCATGAAGGATTTCCTGTAAAATTCACAGGATTAGCATAGCGGAAGAGTGGGACAGAGGGGAGAAAAACCAGGAGAGCGTCAGCTCTCCTGGCTAAACAGAATTACTGGGTGGTGCCGTCGGTTTTGGTATCTACGTCACCGCCGCCCACTTTAGTCTGAACTTTTTTATTGATGTTCGGACATTTACCATCTTTACACTGGGCGTTCTGGTCCATTTCGTTAGCAGACATATTACCATGGCTGGTGGTGCTGCCAGACGTTGCAGGATTGGTATCGTTGCCAGTGTTATTAATTTTGCTGTTATCGACATTATTTGGCGGCAGATTCTCTTTCGCTCCGCCCGCTGCTGCACCTGCACTGGCTGCCTGATTCGATGTACCGTTATTGCTGCTGCTGTCTGCAGCCAGTACCGCACCGCTGCTCAGTGTCATCGCTGCTGTCAAAAAGAGTAAGGCAAACTTTTTCATCATTATGCTCCCGTTAATAAATGAAGATGCTTTAAGCCCAGAGGTGCAATTTCGGGTAAGAAAATCCCTGACGAAATATAATTCGCCGGTTGGCTTAAACAGGGTGATTTAATTTGGTAAGCGGGACGTTCCTCAGTGCTTACCATTAAAAAGTCTAGTCGCTAACCTGATTAATGCAAATATCACCCGCACATTTAACCCGCAGCGGGAATTTACACCCCAGGCGCTTCGGGCTACATTGGGCAGGTTGTGTCCGGCGGGCGCCGGGCCAGAAATAATATGGAATCAGTATGAATTACCAGAACGATGACTTACGCATCAAAGAGATTAAAGAGCTGTTACCTCCGGTTGCGCTGCTCGAAAAATTCCCGGCGACCGATCGTGCTGCACAGACCGTTTCACAGGCCCGTCAGGCGATTCATCAGATCCTGCAGGGCAAGGACGATCGCCTGCTGGTGGTGATTGGACCCTGCTCAATTCATGACACTGAAGCGGCAAAAGAGTATGCCGACCGCCTGCTGGCGCTGCGTGATGAGCTGAAAGGTGAGCTGGAAGTGGTGATGCGGGTCTATTTTGAAAAGCCGCGCACCACGGTGGGCTGGAAAGGGCTGATCAACGATCCCTACATGGATAACAGCTACCAGCTCAACGACGGTCTGCGTCTGGCGCGTAAACTGCTGCTGGATATTAACGACAGCGGCTTACCGGCGGCGGGCGAGTTTCTGGATATGATTACCCCGCAATATGTGGCTGACCTGATGAGCTGGGGCGCGATTGGCGCGCGCACCACGGAATCCCAGGTTCACCGTGAGCTGGCGTCCGGTCTCTCCTGTCCGGTCGGCTTCAAAAACGGCACCGATGGCACCATTAAGGTGGCGATCGATGCCATCAACGCGGCGGGATCGCCGCACTGTTTCCTGTCTGTGACGAAGTATGGTCACTCCGCCATTGTGGAAACCAGCGGCAACGGTGACTGCCATATCATTCTGCGCGGCGGCAAAGAGCCGAACTATAGTGCGCAGCATGTTGCAGAGGTCAAAGAGGGCCTGGCAAAAGCGGGTCTGCCACAGCAGGTGATGATCGATTTCAGCCACGCCAACAGCAGCAAGCAGTTCCAGCGTCAGATGATCGTGGCAGACGATGTCTCACAGCAGCTGATTAACGGTGAGCAGGCGATTGTCGGTGTGATGATTGAGAGTCATCTGGTGGAGGGCAACCAGAGCCTGGAGAGCGGCGAGCCGCTGGTCTATGGCAAAAGCGTCACCGACGCCTGTATCGGCTGGGAAGATACCGACAAGGTGCTGCGTCAGCTGGCAGCAGCGGTTAAACAGCGCCGCGGTTGAGTGGGATAACTGACAAGGTCTGACCCGGTTCGCGTTGAGGATTGTGCCTCTGACCGTATTCCCTGCGCTTTGAGCCAATCAGTTGTTGCCTGGCTCATTGATCTCTTTATTCTGACAACGAACATAGTGCGCAGCGTTCGTGCGCGCAGCCCAATAAAAAAAGGCCAGACTTTCGTCTGGCCTTTTTGCATTTCAGCGAGAAATTACTTCGCTTTACCCTGATTCGCAACGGCTGCGGCTTTCGCGGCAATCTCGTCCTGGTCGCCCAGGTAGTAGCGTTTCAACGGTTTGAAGTTTTCATCGAACTCATAAACCAGCGGTACGCCGGTAGGGATGTTCAGTTCGAGGATTTCATCTTCGCTCAGGTTATCCAGATATTTCACCAGCGCACGCAGTGAGTTGCCGTGTGCGGCAATGATCACTTTCTCACCGCTTTTGATGCGCGGCAGAATGGTTTCGTTCCAGTAAGGGATAACGCGGTCAATAGTCAGCGCCAGGCTTTCGGTGGTTGGCAGCTGCTCTGGGGTCAGTTTCGCGTAACGCGGATCATGGCCCGGGAAGCGCTCATCTGAACGATCCAGCTCTGGCGGAGTAACGGCAAAGCCGCGACGCCACTGCTTAACCTGCTCATCACCATATTTGGCAGCGGTTTCCGCTTTATCCAGACCCTGCAGCGCACCGTAGTGACGCTCGTTCAGACGCCAGGTTTTCTCAACCGGCAGCCAGGCCTGATCCAGCTCATCCAGCACATTCCACAGCGTGTGAATGGCACGCTTCAGTACTGAGGTGTAAGCGAAATCGAAAACAAAGCCCTCTTTTTTCAGCAGCTGACCTGCTGATTTGGCTTCGCCACGACCTTTCTCAGAAAGGTCAACATCATACCAACCGGTAAAGCGGTTTTCGTTGTTCCACTGGCTTTCGCCGTGTCGCACCAGAACCAGCTTAGTTACAGCCATAGCTTAACTCCTTAATACTGTGATGTTTCTGTGAGATTGGAAACCTGCTGCTGCCCGCCTGACACGCGAGCTGATTGCGCCATACCATAACGGAAAAGCGGGCAGCGCGTAAGCCTGTGTGTGACGCACTGCGCGTTTTTCAGCCGGAGGCTCAGCGTGGCGTGAAGCGATAACGCGTCACGGATTCCCAGCGATCTCCCGGCTGCAGCCAGCAATCAGGCTGAGGCCATTCATCATGATTAGGCGAATCCGGTAAAAATTCGCTCTCCAGCGCAATACCCTGAAATGCAGTATAGCTCGCCTGCTCACGGGCACGGGTGCCCGCCAGGTAGTTGCCGGAGTAGAACTGCAACGCCGGCGCCGAAGTGGTCACGCTGAGTTGCAGTCTGCCATCTTCCGACCAGAGTTCTGCCGCAGGCTGAGTGTCGTCGCCTGCGCTGTTGAGCAGAAACGCATGGTCATAGCCCTTCACCGCTCGCTGGTCGTCGTCTGCCAGAAACTCCTGTGCCACGACTTTGGCCTCGCGGAAATCAAAACTGGTTCCGGCAACCTCTTTCAGCGGCGCATTCGGGATGCCTTCGCTGTCGACCGGCAGATAATGGTCGGCGTGCAGTTGTAAGCGATGCTGGCGGGCGTCGCCATGATGCGCATCAAGGTTAAAGTAGGCGTGGTTAGTCAGATTGACCGGGCAGGGCTGATCGCAGCGCGCTTCATAGCTAATGCTCAGGCAGTTCTGGTCATCCAGCTGATAGCGCACATCGGCAATCAGATTGCCGGGATAGCCCTGATCGCCATCGGGCGAATCAATGCGGTAGTGCACCTCGCTGTCAGACTGGCTGACAATCTGCCAGCGGCGCTTATCAAAGCCTTCCGGTCCGCCATGCAGCTGATGTGCGCCCTGGTTCGGCACCAGCTGGCGGTTCAGTTTATTCAGTTTTGCCCCGGCGATGCGGTTCGCGTAGCGGCCGACCGTCGCGCCCAGATAGGCATCCTGATGGAGATAGTCAGAGGGCGTGGCGCAGCCGAGCAGCGCTTCACGCACCGTGCCATCCTGCATCGGCACGCGGGCAGAGAGCCAGGTCGCGCCCCAGTCCATAAAGGTTGCCAGCATGCCGTTGGCATTGCGCAGCACCGTTATGCGCCACGGCTGACCGTCGGGCGCGTGGGAGTTGACGTCGTTCAGCATTGGCCGGCTCCTTCAGAGGCTTTGCAGACGTAGAAGGTCTCTTTGATGCCGGTCGCAGCTTCATACTGCTCCGCTACGGCGGCTTTGACCTGATCGACCAGATCCAGTGGCATCAGCGCGACGATACAGCCACCAAAGCCGCCGCCGGTCATACGCACGCCGCCGCGCTCACCGATCTGCGCTTTCACGATCTCTACAAGGGTATCGATCGGTGGCACGGTGATCTCGAAGTCGTCACGCATCGAGGCGTGAGATTCGGCCATCAGCTGGCCCATACGGGTCAGGTCGCCCTGCGTCAGCGCATCGGCTGCTTCCAGGGTGCGGGCGTTCTCGGTCAGAACGTGACGCACGCGTTTTGCCACCTGCGGGTCGAGCTGCGCCTGTGCCGCTTCAAACTCGGCCAGTTCAACGTCACGCAGTGCCTTCTTATTGAAGAAACGCGCGCCCGCTTCACACTGCTCACGACGCGTGTTGTATTCGCTGCCAACCAGGGTACGACGGAAGTTGGAGTTGATGATCACCACCGCGATATCTTCCGGCATCGACACCGGACGCGTGCCCAGCGTGCGGCAGTCGAGCAGCATGGCGTGATCTTTCCGGCCCAGCGCGGAGATCAACTGGTCCATGATGCCGCAGTTACAGCCGACGAACTGGTTTTCCGCTTCCTGACCATTCACGGCAATGGCGGCGCCATCCAGCGGCAGATTATAGAGCTGCTGCACCACGGTGCCGACCGCCACTTCCAGCGACGCAGATGAGCTGAGGCCCGCGCCCTGAGGCACGTTGCCGCTGATCACCATATCGATACCGCCGAAATCGGCATGACGCTGCTGCAGATGCTTCACCACGCCGCGCACATAGTTGGCCCACATCGGTTCCTGCAGGCTGACGATCTCTTCATCCAGCGAGAATGTGTCCTGCGCATTTTCATAATCCGCAGCGACCACCCGAATCTGACGATCGTCACGGCGGGCACAGGCAATCACCGTCTGGTAATCGATGGCGCACGGCAGCACGAAGCCGTCGTTATAGTCGGTATGCTCGCCAATCAGGTTAACGCGGCCCGGTGCCTGAATGGTATGCGTAGCGGCGTAACCGAAGGTGTCAGAGAAAAGCTGCTGCGTGATGGTTTTTAAGCTCATTGTTGTGCCTCACGGAAGTGAACGTCGCTGACAGAACGCAGACGTTCCGCCGCCTGTTCCGCCGTTAAATCGCGTTGGGTTTCGGCCAGCATTTCATAGCCAACCATAAATTTACGCACCGTTGCTGAGCGCAGCAGCGGCGGATAGAAGTGAGCATGCAACTGCCAGTGATCGTTGGCTTCGCCGTTAAACGGCGCGCCATGCCAGCCCATGGAGTAGGGGAATGAGCACTGGAACAGGTTGTCGTAGCGGCTGGTCAGCAGCTTAAGCGCCAGCGCCAGGTCGGTACGCTGCGCCTCATTGAGGTCGGTAATTCGTTTGACGTGCGCTTTCGGCAGCAGCAGGGTTTCAAACGGCCAGGCGGCCCACCACGGCACCACCGCCAGCCAGTGATCGGTTTCCACCACGGTGCGGCTGCCATCCTGCTGTTCACGTGCCAGATAGTCGACCAGCATCGGCGAGCCATGTTTAGCGAAATAGTCGCGCTGATGATCATCTTCACGCTGCGCTTCATTCGGCAGGAAGCTGTTGGCCCAGATCTGACCATGGGGATGCGGGTTGGAGCAGCCCATCGCCGCGCCTTTGTTCTCAAACACCTGCACCCACGGATAGTGCTGACCCAGATCGGCGGTCTCTGCCTGCCAGGTACGCACCACCTCTTCCAGTGCGTTCAGCGACATCTCCGGCAGGGTTTTGCTGTGATCGGGCGAGAAGCAGATGACCCGACTGGTGCCGCGTGCGCTTTCACAACGCATCAGGATATCATCGCTCTCGGGCGCGTCTGGCGTGTCGGTCATCAGCGCAGCAAAGTCATTGGTAAAGACGTAGGTGCCCGAATAGTCCGGGTTTTTGTCGCCGGTGATGCGGGTGTTTCCGGCACACAGGAAGCAGTCCGGATCGTGCGCCGGTAACGTATTGACCGCCGGGGTTTCCTGCGCGCCTTGCCACGGACGTTTGGCCCGATGAGGTGAAACTAAAATCCATTGATCAATCAGTGGATTGTAACGGCGATGCGGGTGATCGACCGGGTTGAATTTTTCCATGTTGGATCCTGGTAAGCGTCAAAAGCCAAAGAGGCATCGGTAAAAAGTAGCACATCAGCGCGCCCGAAAGCGTGATCAAGTCTGGATAAATGGTATCGTTTACACAAGCTGAATATTCTTATTTCGTGGCAATGTGCGCGGATATATAGCGTGAAAGGTGATGTGGAATGGTAGCGCTTACACAAGAGCGCTTTAAAACGCCGCAGCAGCGGCGTGGGGTGAAGCGTTACATGAGCCCTAGTGCAGGGTTTCCTGCTGAAAGTGATAGCCGCCGTCATGGGCGATAAAGCTCAGGCGATGTGTAATGCAGGCGGGCGCATCTTCCGCGTGATGCGAAACAAACAGCAGCTGAGTCCGTCCCTCGCCAATCAGCACATCGACAAAGCGCCGCACGAGCTGGCGGTTAATCGGGTCGAGCCCCTGTAGTGGCTCATCCAGTATCAGCAGCGTCGGATGCTTAACCAGCGCGCGGGCAATCAGCACCAGCCGCTGCTGTCCCCATGAGAGCGAGTGGAACGGCGCATCGGCCTGTCCGTTATCCATCCCCAGCAGTGCCAGCCACTGCTGCGCCAGCGATTTTTGCCGGTCAGAAGCCGCCTGATAGAGACCAATGGAGTCGAAGAAGCCCGACAGGATCACCGTGCGCACATTGGTGCTGACGCGGTAATCGAGATGCAGGCTGCTGCTGACATAGCCAATATGCTGCTTGATATCCCAGATGGTTTCACCACTGCCGCGACGGCGGCCAAACAGGGTTAAATCATTGCTGTAGCCCTGAGGATGATCGCCGGTCACCAGGCTGAGCAGGGTCGATTTCCCTGCGCCGTTCGGGCCGGTAATCTGCCAGTGCTCGCCGGCGTTGACCTGCCAGTTCAGCCCCTGAATTACTGGCTTGTCGTTATACGAGACGGTGCCGTTGCGCAGGATAACGCGCGGCGCATCATCCGCCAGCGATGGCAGCTGATCCGGCGCATCCGCCTCAGGTAACGCCATTCCCATCAGCTGTTCACTGTGTGCCAGCTGCGCCACCAGCGCTTCCGTTAAAATGGCCTGGCGTGGCCCGCTGTGGGTGAGGGTGCACTCCGCCAGCACGCCAACCTGCTGAATGAAATCGGGAATATCGTCAAAGCGATTGAGCACTAGCACCAGGGTAAATGTCGGTTGCTGCAGGCCGCGCAGCGTGTCGGTCAGGCTGGCGCGCGACGCCACATCCAGCCCGTCAAACGGCTCATCCAGAATCAGCAAATCTGGCTGGTTCATCAATGCCTGACAGAGCAGGGTTTTGCGGGTTTCGCCGGTAGAGAGATATTTGAAGCGGCGTGAAAGCAGCGCTTCGATGCCGAACTGCCGTGCCAGCTGCTCGCAGCGCTCGGGCTGCTGCACCTCCGCCTGAATCACCTCTGCCACGGTCAGCCCGGTATCCTCTTCACCTTCGCTGAGCATATCGGTGTTGTTGCGCTGCCACTCCTGCGCCACCAGGGTTTGTAGCTGCTCCAGCGACAGCCGGACCGGCCGTCTGAAATCGCTGCTGACTGAACCGGCCAGCGGCGGAAGTTCACCAGAGAGTGCACGCGCCAGTGATGATTTGCCGCTGCCGTTGGCTCCGACAAACGCCCAGCTTTCGCCGCGCTGCAGTTCCACCTGATTCAGACTCAGTATCCGGGTATCGCTAAGACGAAATGTGCCTTGCGAAATGTGCAATGAAGCCATGATCTGTTCCATTTTTTGCATCGTGTCACTGAGTTGTAACCATTGCCCTTAATGAAGTCAAATCAACCGCTAGAGCAGGGTGGCGACGATGGCGTGTTCGGCATTGAAACTGGCGATCACTGCGTCGCCGGGCTGCAGCGTCAGTTGCTGCAGCTGATCGTTGCTCAGGGTCGCGCACAGGGTTTCGCCGCTGGCGAGCTTCATCAGCACTTCACTCATCTGCTCGCCGGGTTCGATGGCACTGACCGTCGCTGCCAGCTGATTGTCATCCTGTGCGGCGTCACGACTGATGCGGATCCACGGCGCCTTGATCAGCACCAGCACCTCTTTACCCGCGGCCAGTTGCAGGCGATCGGCGCTGCGCTGGGTCAGCGCCACATTAAGCTGCGTGACGCCATCGGCCAGTTGAATCAGCAGATGCTGGACCACCTGCTGCGCATCGTTACTTACGACAGTGCCAAACAGCTGGTTACGGGCGCTGGTCTGCAGAGAGAAACGGGCGATGGCCGCCAGCAGACTGTCGAGCGGTAATGTATCCTGCTGCAGCGCATCAAAGGCTTTCTGCTGGATCTGCTCCATCAGCTGGAACAGCTGAATCAGGCGTTCACCGTAGCGGGTCAGCGTTGCGCCACCGCCGCCTTTACCGCCGGTGGCCCGCTCCACCAGCGTTTCATCCGCCATCTGGTTCATCTCATTAATCGCATCCCAGGCACTTTTGTAGCTTATACCGGCCAGCTTCGCCCCCTGACTGATCGACCCGGTCTGCTGTACGCGTTTCAGCAGCTCAATACGTCGCGGATCGGCAAACAGTTTCTGTTGTAAACGGATATGAAGGGACAGTTCGGCTTCCATGACAGCTCCGGCAAAGGGTTAAGGCGAAGGCCGATGATAGCGGCGTTTTGTGACCAAAGTAAAAGCACGAAAAGGGCTGCGCAAAATTTTGCTGACCCGTTACAATCTCTTTTTTTGTTAGCAGAGTGAGATTCTCCATGCTGGAATTACTTAAAAGCCTCGCCGTCGCCATACTGATGGTGCCTGTCGTGATGGCGCTGATGCTGGGCATGATTTATGGCCTGGGTGAAGTGTTTAACGTCATCTCTAAAATTGGTCATCGCGAAAAATCCTCAGCCCGTTCGCACAATTAATTGCTGCTACGCCCGCCATCTGCGCGGGCGTGGTCGTTTTTATCTCTCCTGATTTAACCTTTTGTTCCCCCTGCCGATAATTTACTGAACCTCACTGACATTGCGCTATATTATCCGCTACACAACGAATAGCCGGAGAAAATCATGTCATTTAAACACTATCGCTGGGGCGTCGCGGCCCTGATCACCGTTTCGCTGGCCGGGCAGGCTGTGGCCGCCGACAGCATCACTGTGTTTGCCGCGGCTTCTCTGACCAACGCGATGCAGGATATTGCCAGCCGTTACAAGCAGGAAAAGGGGGTGACGGTGGTCTCTTCATTTGCCTCCTCTTCAACGCTGGCGCGCCAGATTGAACAGGGTGCTCCTGCCGATCTCTTTATCTCTGCCGATCAGCAGTGGATGGATGATGCGGTGGCGAAAAAAAGTGTGATTACCAGTAGCCGCTATACCCTGCTGGGCAACGATCTGGTATTGATTGCGCCACGCAGTGCCGCCGCGAAAGCGGTGACGCTGGACCCGCAGACTGACTGGAAAACCTTGCTGCACGGTGAGCGTCTGGCAGTCGGCGATCCGGACCACGTTCCTGCGGGCATCTACGCCAAAGAGGCGCTGCAAAAGCTGGGTGCCTGGGAAGGCGTTGCGCCTTCGTTAGCGCCAGCCAATAATGTGCGGGCAGCGCTGGCGCTGGTCGAGCGTAATGAAACGCCCTATGGCATTGTCTACGGGTCCGACGCGGTCGCCAGCGACAAAGTGCAGGTCGTCGGGCATTTTCCGGCAACCAGCCATAAACCCGTAGAATATCCGATGGCGATCGTGAACGATCACGACAACGCTGCCGTTAAAGCGTTTTATGATTATCTGAAAGGGCCTCAGGCCGCGGCTATCTTTAAACATTACGGATTCACACCGACGAAATGATACTCAGCGATCCCGAATGGCAGGCGGTACTGCTTAGCCTTAAAGTCTCTGGCATAGCCGTGATAGGCAGTCTGCCGTTTGGCATCCTGATGGCCTGGATTCTGGTGCGCTGCCGTTTTCCCGGTAAAGCGCTGCTCGACAGCCTGATCCACCTGCCGCTGGTGCTGCCGCCGGTGGTGGTGGGTTATCTGCTGCTGATTAGCCTTGGGCGGCGCGGCATCATAGGCGAAAAGCTTTATGACTGGTTCGGCTTCAGCTTTGCTTTCAGCTGGCGGGGTGCCGCACTGGCCTCTGCCGTGATCGCCTTTCCGTTGATGGTGCGTGCCATCCGGCTGGCGCTGGAGGCGGTGGATTGCCGGCTGGAGCAGGCGGCGCGCACGCTGGGCGCCGGACGCTGGCGGGTCTTTTTCACCATTACGCTCCCGCTGACGTTGCCGGGCGTGATCGTTGGCACGGTGCTGGCGTTTGCCCGATCGCTGGGCGAGTTCGGCGCCACCATCACCTTTGTTTCCAATATTCCCGGCGAGACGCGCACGCTGCCGCTGGCGATGTTTACCCTGATAGAGACACCGGGTGCGGAAGGGGCGGCGGCACGGCTCTGCGTCATCGCGATCGTGCTGGCGCTGGCGTCACTGCTGGCGTCGGAATGGCTGGCACGCGCAGGCCGTAAGCGGATGGGAAACTGATGCTATCACTCAACATTATGCAGCAGCAGGGCGATCACGTGCTGGAGGTCGACCTGCAGATCCCGGCCAAAGGGATCACCGCTATTTTCGGCGTGTCAGGCGCCGGAAAAACCTCCCTGATCAACGCGATCAGCGGGCTGACTCAGCCGCAGAGAGGACGGATCCAGCTGCACGATCGTCTGCTGTTTGATGCGGAGCAGAAGATTGCGCTGCCGCCGGAAAAACGGCGTATCGGTTATGTGTTCCAGGATGCGCGGCTGTTCCCGCACTATCGGGTCCGTGGCAACCTGCAATATGGTATGGCACCTAAGATGAAAGCGCAGTTCGACAGTCTGGTCTCTCTGCTGGGTCTGGAGGCGCTGCTGCCGCGCTTTCCGCTGTCGCTGTCGGGCGGGGAAAAGCAGCGGGTCGCGATTGGCCGTGCGCTGCTGACCGCACCGAATATGCTGCTGCTGGATGAGCCGCTGGCGTCACTGGATCTGCCACGCAAACGTGAACTGATGCCCTATCTGCAAAAGCTGGCGAAGCAGGTCGATATTCCGATGCTCTACGTTTCGCACAGTCTGGAGGAGATCCTGCAGCTGGCTGATAACGTGCTGGTGCTGGATGCGGGCAAGGTCAAAGCCTTTGGTCCGCTGGAGCGGGTCTGGAGCAGCAGCGCGATGCGGCCCTGGCTGCCGGTGAGTGAACTGACCAGCGTGCTGCGGGTGCAGGTGCTGGAGCAGCATCCCGACTATCCGATGACCGCGCTGTCGCTGGGCGATCAGCACATCTGGGTCAGCCGGGTGAATCAGCCGGTTAAAACTCCGCTGCGTATTCGCATTGCCTCGGCCGATGTCTCGCTGGCGCTGCAACCGCCGCAACACAGCTCCATCCGCAACATTTTACCGGCACAGGTGGTGGAATTGCTGGAGGTCGGGGACCAGGTTGAGGTAAAGCTGCGCATCGGCATCAGCGAACTCTGGGCGCGCATCACGCCGTGGGCGCGGGATGAGCTGGGCATCCGGCCGGATCAGTGGCTTTATGCCCAGATCAAAAGCGTCTCGGTGACGCCCTGATTACAACACGTACTGATAGAGGGTATCGGCAATACCGGTTTCAAGGTTGGTGCCGATCACCATTTTCGCCCGCGCTTTGATCGCCTCATCGGCATTACCCATCGCCACGCCCAGTCCGGCCGTTTCCAGCATGCTGAGATCGTTATAGTTATCACCGAACGCGATCACATCGGACATACTTAGCCCCAGTGATTCAACCCACTGCGCCAGTCGTTTGCCTTTGCTGTTGCCGCCTTTGGCGATATCCACCTGATCGTGCCACGACCATTCGCAGGCCAGTCCCAGTTCCGCTTCCACCCTGGTGGCGAACTGCTGCAGTTCCGGGATGTTGTTGTGCGACAGGGCAAACTTCCAGATCGAACCGGCGTCGCGTGCCGCCTGGGCCAGGTCGGGCACCTGGCGGAACAGTGGACGCTGGTGGGCGGGCAGCGATTCGGCCCACTTCAGGGTGCGCATCACGTGGCCGGTCGGGGTCTGATAGAGCATCGCATCATCCACGTAGAGCAACCCGTGAATCTGCTGCTGATTCAGCATCTCAATCACCTGCAACGCCAGCTGCGTGTCGAGGGGATCGGACGCCAGCACCTTTTTCGCCTGGTAATCATACAAATAGGTGCCATTACAGCAGATTGCGGGTGTATCCAGCTGTAACGCCTGATAAAAAGGGTGGATAGCGCAGTGATGGCGTCCGGTCACGATAGCGACATGAACGCCCGCCTGGCGTGCCTGATTTAGCGCTTCGATTGACTGCGGCAGAATCGTTTTGGCTGGGGTCAGCAGCGTGCCGTCGAGGTCGAGGGCAATTACACGGTAGTTCATTAATCCTCTCGTTTTTCCTGGTTTGCAGGTGCTGAAGTCTACACCTCACCACGGCCTGGAGACAAAAAACAGGGCACAAATGATCCCAGCGCAGGGCAATAAAACAGGCTACAGTGATTCACAGATCATGATCAGGCAGTAAAAAAGGAGAATGCATGAAACAAGTTGTCTACACCGCCAGTCCCGAGAGCCAGCAGATCCACGTCTGGCAGATGAATGATGAGGGCGGGCTGACGTTGCTTCAGGTGACCGATGTCGCCGGCCAGGTTCAGCCGATGGTGGTGAGTCCGAACCGCGATTTTCTCTATGTCGGTGTGCGTCCCAATTTCCGCGTGCTGGCGTTTCGCATTGCCGCCGATGGCACGCTGACCGAAGCGGGTCAGGCGCCGTTGCCCGGCAGTCCGACTCACATTTCCACCGATCGCCAGGGCAGGTTCCTGTTCTGCGGCTCCTACAATGATGCCTGCGTCAGCGTCAGCCCGATTGGCGATGACGGCATTCCGCAGGCCCCGCTGCAGGTGATCAGCGGACTGGATGGCTGTCACTCGGCCAACATCGATAATGACAACAAGACGCTCTACGTGCCGGCTCTGAAGCAGGACCGTATCTGTCTGTTTAAGCTGGGCGAAGACGGTCAGCTGACGCCGCGTAAACAGGCTCAGGTCACGACGGTAGAAGGCGCTGGCCCGCGTCATATGCAGTTCCATCCGGGCGGCCAGTACGCTTACTGCGTGAACGAGCTCGACAGCACGGTTGAGGTGTGGGCATTAAATACGGGCGAAGGCGAAGCAGAAAGCGTGCAGACGCTGGATATGATGCCGCCTGATTTCAGCGGTACGCGCTGGGCAGCCGATATTCATCTGACGCCGGATGGCCGTTTCCTCTATGCCTGCGATCGCACCAGCAGCACGCTGGCGGTCTTCAGCGTCAGCGACCTGGGCGATGAGCTGACCCTGGAAGGGTTCCAGCCGACGGAAACGCAGCCGCGCGGATTTAATATCGATCACAGCGGACGCTATCTGGTGGCGGCGGGACAGAAATCTCATCACATCGAAGTTTATGCGATTACCGAACCGAAAGGGCTGTTAAAGCCGCTGGGACGTTATGCGGTGGGGCAGGGCCCGATGTGGGTTGTGATTCATCAGTTACAGGCGTAACCCGCTACGAAAAACGCCTCTCCTGTCAGGGAGAGGTATGAGATAGTTGACGAAGTCTGCCACAGCCCAGCTGTAAGATCGAGCAGACACAGGGAACGGCGTCAGATCGAAAAGACGCAAAAACCGCCATCCATGGCACGCTCTGCCCCCGCCATCCATGGCGTGGGACGCTTTCCTCTTCTGACGCCGTTCCCTGCGTTTTGAGCTAATACGTTGCTGCCAGGTCACCCAGCCTTGGGTTTGCCAGTAGTCTGGCGTGATGAATTACTGATAATTCACGGTCAGCGAGGCGCTCGCCAGTGCGTGGAAATGCACATTAAAGCCGACCATTGCGCCACTGGCGCCTTCATCTACTTCAATTGTCTCCACATCCAGCGCATGTACGGTGAAAATGTAGCGATGGGTTTCGCCCTGTGGCGGCGCCGCGCCACCGTAACCCGCCTGACCGAAATCGGTACGGGTCTGGATTGCGCCTGCTGGCAGTGACGCTTTGCCGGAACCGGCACCCTGCGGCAGTGACGTCGTGCTGGCCGGAATATTCGCTACCACCCAGTGCCACCAGCCGGAACCGGTCGGGGCATCAGGATCGTAGCAGGTCACCACAAAACTTTTGGTGCCTTCCGGCGCCGCTTCCCAGGCAAGGTGGGGAGAGATGTTCTCGCCCTGATAACCCATGCCGTTGAAAACATGCTTTTCAGGCATCTTCTCGCCGTCATTAAAATCCTGACTAAAAACGCGCATCACATCTCCTTAATTGTCGATGAATAGCCTGTCATCATAACTAAAAGTGTCGCCAGTGCCAGCGGTCAGCCCGCTTCAGGCGGCAAAATGTTGAGAATGCTCCAGCGCGCCGCCAATCGCCTGCACCAGCCTGCTCAGCGCCTGCGGCGTGATGATGTAGGGTGGCATCAGGTAGATCAGCCGGCCAAAAGGCCGGATCCAGACGCCCTGTTCAACAAAGAACTGCTGCAGCGCCGCCATATTTACCGCCTGATGGGTTTCCACTACGCCAATCGCGCCCAGCACGCGCACATCGGCCACCTGCGGTGAACTGCGCAGTGGCAGCAGCTCAGCCCGTAACTGCTGTTCGATCGCCGCCACCTGGCGCTGCCAGTGACCTTCCGCCAGCATGGTCAGGCTCTCCGCCGCGACCGCGCAGGCCAGCGGATTGCCCATAAAGGTCGGGCCATGCATAAAGCAGCCCGCCGCGCTGCGGCTGATGGTGTCCGCGACCTCGCGGGTAGTCAGGGTCGCCGCCAGCGTCATCATGCCACCGGTCAGCGCTTTGCCGACGCAGAGAATATCCGGGGTAATGCCCGCATGCTCGCAGGCAAAGAGTTTGCCGGTACGGCCAAAGCCGGTGGCGATCTCATCCGCAATCAACAGCACGCCATAGCGATCACAGGCTTCCCGTACCTGCTGCAGATAGCGCGGATGGTAGAAACGCATGCCGCCCGCACCCTGAACAATCGGCTCCAGAATGACGGCTGCCAGTTGCCGGTGATGCTGTTCTATCAGCCTGGCAAAATCATCGAAATCAGGCTGGTGCCATTCATCATCAAAGCCGCAGGCCGGGGCCGCCGCAAAGTGATGCTCGGGCAGATAGCCGCGCCACAGGCTGTGCATCGAGTTCTCGGGGTCGCACACCGACATCGCTGCAAAGGTATCGCCGTGATAGCCGCGTTTCAGCGTCAGGAACTGCTGACGCGTCTCGCCACGCCCCAGCCAGTACTGCAGCGCCATCTTCATCGACACTTCCACCGCCACCGAGCCAGAATCGGCCAGGAAGACGCACTCCAGCGCCTCAGGCGTCATCGCCACCAGCTGACGGCAGAGCGCCACCGCCGCCGGATGGGTAATGCCGCCAAACATCACGTGCGACATCTGGGTGACCTGCTCTGTCAGCGCCCGATTCAGGCGCGGATGGTTGTAACCGTGGATCGCCGCCCACCACGAGGACATCCCATCCACCAGCTCACGGCCATCGGCCAGTTGCAGCTGAAAACCCTGTGCGGCGACCACCGGGTAGCAGGGCAGCGGATCCTGCATCGAGGTGTAGGGATGCCAGATATGCTGGCGGTCAAAGCGGGCATCGTCTGAGGAGAAAACGGGGATAGTCATCGGAGTTGTAAACCAAAATAAAAAAATATAGTTTACAAGTATAACCCTGCTTTTCGTCGGGATGACACCCTTTTTGGAGTAAGTAATGGCTCAACGCTGGACAATTGCACAGGCGCAAGCGCTGTTTGATCAACCTTTTCTTGAACTGATGTTTAAAGCGCAGCAGGTGCATCGGCAGCACTTCGATCCACGCCAGGTGCAGGTCAGTACCCTGCTGTCGATTAAAACCGGCGCCTGTCCGGAAGATTGTAAATACTGCCCGCAGAGCGCGCGCTACAAGACCGGCCTGGAGTCGGAGCGGCTGATGGAAGTGGAAGAGGTGCTGACCTCAGCGCGTCAGGCCAAAGCCGCCGGTTCAACCCGTTTCTGCATGGGTGCCGCGTGGAAAAATCCGCACGAGCGCGATATGCCCTATCTGGAGAAGATGGTGGAAGGCGTGAAGGCGATGGGAATGGAAACCTGCATGACGCTGGGCACGCTCAGCGACCACCAGGCGCAGCGACTGGCGGGCGCAGGTCTCGATTTCTACAACCATAACCTCGACACCTCACCGGAATTCTACGGCTCCATCATCACCACCCGCAGCTATCAGGAACGTCTGGATACGCTGGGCAAAGTGCGCGACGCCGGCATCAAAGTCTGTTCGGGTGGCATTGTCGGCCTGGGCGAAACCGTTAACGACCGCGCCGGTCTGCTGGTGCAGTTAGCCAATCTGCCAACGCCGCCGGAGAGCGTACCGATCAATATGCTGGTGAAGGTCAAAGGCACGCCGCTGGCAGATAACGATGATGTGGAACCGTTCGATTTTATCCGCACCATCGCGGTGGCGCGCATCATGATGCCGACCTCGCATGTGCGCCTCTCAGCGGGCCGTGAGCAGATGAGTGAGCAGACCCAGGCGATGTGTTTTATGGCCGGGGCGAACTCGATTTTCTACGGCTGCAAACTGCTGACCACGCCGAATCCGGAAGAGGATAAAGACCGCGTGCTGTTCCGCAAACTGGGTCTTAACCCGGAGCATACTCACACGCAGCACGGCGATCAGCAGCAGGAGCAGCAACTCAGCGAGCAGCTATTCCATGCCGACACTGAACAGTTCTACAACGCGGCGCTGTAATGGGCTGGCAGCAACGTATCCGTCAGGCGCTGACGCAGCGCCGGGCGGCCGATGGCTGGCGGCAGCGACGGGTGATCGATCAGCAATCCACCCGCACGCTGCACAGCGGCGGCCGCAGCTATCTCCACTTCTCCAGCAATGATTATCTCGGCTTAACCCAGCATCCGGCGGTGATTGCGGGCTGGCAACAGGGCGCGGCGCAGGCGGGCGCAGGTGCGGGTGCCTCGGGGCATGTCACCGGTTATCACCGTCAGCACGCCGATCTTGAGGCGCAGCTGGCCGACTGGCTCGGCTACGACCGTGCGCTGCTGTTTATCTCTGGCTTTGCGGCCAATCAGGCGGTCATTCATCTGCTGGGCGAGAAAAACGATCGCATCCTGGCCGATAAACTCAGCCACGCCTCGCTGCTCGACGCCGCCAGCCATAGTCCGGCACAGCTACGACGTTTCCATCACAACGCGCCGGAGAGCCTGGCAGCCCGGCTCGCCTCTCCCTGCGAGGGCGAAACGCTGGTGGTGACGGAAGGTATTTTCAGCATGGATGGCGACAGTGCGCCGCTGGCCGCCCTGGCGCAACAGACGCGACAGGCAGAGGGCTGGCTGCTGGTGGATGATGCACACGGCATCGGCGTGGTGGGTGAGCAGGGGCGCGGCAGCTGCTGGCAGCAGGGCGTTAAACCGGAACTGCTGGTGGTCACCTTTGGCAAAGCCTTTGGCGTCAGCGGTGCCGCGCTGCTGTGTGACGCAGCCACCGCCGACTATTTCCTGCAGTTCAGCCGACATCTGATCTACTCCACCGCGATGCCCGCGGCGCAGGCGAGCGCGCTGCAGGCGTCGCTGCGTGAAGTTCAGCAGGGCGATGCCCTGCGCCAGCAACTGCAGCAGAACATCGGGCATTTCCGGCGCGGTGCGGCCTCGCTGCCGTGGCAACTGATGGACTCCGGCAGCGCGATTCAGCCGCTGCTGGTGGGTGAAAATGGTGATGCGATGGCGCTCTCTCAGCGGCTGGCTGAAGCGGGCTGCTGGGTCAGCGCGATCCGGCCACCGACCGTGCCGCAGGGGACGGCCCGGCTGCGCATCACTCTGACCGCGGCTCATCATCCTGAGGATATTGACCGGTTACTGGAGGCGCTGCATGACGCTGCGGGTTGACAAGCAGGCGGTGGCACGCGCCTTTGGCCGGGCGGCCAGCCATTACGATGCCCATGCGGCGCTGCAACGCCTCAGCGGCGATGCCCTGCTGGCACAGGCGCCCGCACAGAGCGGTCTGCAACTGCTGGATGCCGGTTGTGGCACCGGCTGGTACAGCAGGCTGTGGCGCGAACGTGGCAAACAGGTAACGGCTCTGGATCTCTCTCCGCAGATGCTGCAACAGGCGCGGGACAATGACGCGGCGCAGCACTATCTGGCCGGTGATATCGACGCGCTGCCGCTGGCGGATAACACGATTGATCTGGTGTGGAGCAACCTGGCGGTGCAGTGGAGCGAGGATCTGCCCGGCGCGCTGAGCCAGTTCCGGCGGGTGCTGCGGCCCGATGGCACGCTGCTGTTTTCCACTCTGGGCGACGGTTCGCTGCAGGAGATTCATGAAGCCTGGTCCCATCTGGATGCGCTGCCTCACGCCAACCGCTTTCTCAGCGAGCCGCAGATTGCGGCGGCCTGCCACGCAGAGCAGCTGCGCTGTACCTCAGAGGTGGTGACCCTGCATTTTCCCGATGCGCTCAGCGCCATGCGCTCCCTGAAGGGGATTGGCGCGACCCATCTGCATCAGGGGCGTGACGGGCAGGTATTAACCCGACAACGGCTCAACCAGTTAGAGGCGCACTGGCCGCGCGATCGGCACGGCTATCGCCTGAGTTACCATTTAATCTATGGAGTAAGTGCATCATGAAACGCCTGTTTATCACTGGCACCGACACCGAGGTCGGTAAAACCGTGGCCAGCGGCGGGCTGCTGCAGGCGGCAGCCGCAGCGGGCTATCGCTGTGCGGGCTATAAGCCGGTTGCCTCAGGCTGTGAGATGACGCCAGAGGGCATCCGTAACAGCGATGCGCTGGCGCTGCAGCGCTACAGCAGCGTGCCGTTAACCTATCAGCAGGTCAATCCGCTGGCGTTTCTTGAGCCGACTTCGCCGCACATCGTCAGCGCCGAAGAGGGCAGGCCGATCACCCATCTGGCGCTGTCGGCGGGTCTGGCGGCGCTGCAACCGCTGGCAGACTGGATTCTGGTAGAGGGCGCGGGCGGCTGGTATACCCCATTGTCGGAGACGCACACTTATGCGGACTGGGTGGTCAGCGAAAAGCTGCCCGTGATTCTGGTGGTAGGGATTAAGCTCGGCTGCATCAATCACGCCATGCTCACCGCTGACGCGGTCCGGGCAAGCGGCCTGCCGCTGGTGGGCTGGATCGCCAACACCGTCGAACCCCCGGGTAAACGCTATCAGGAGTATCTCACCAGCCTGAAAAATCGACTGCCTGCGCCCTGTCTGGGCACCATCCCGTTTCTCACCGATGCGGCGCAGCAGGCATCCTGTGGTCAATACCTGACGCTGCCGGAGTAACCGCCTGGCCTGGCTATTTTATTTGTCGTGCTGAATCCGGGCAGTGCTCACCATCCTCACGCGCTGTGCACACGCTCCGGTGGTTCCGCGCGCTCCGTCTCCAGCCTGCCTGCAACACTTACGCCTAGTGGGGCAGGCGCTGAATATCAGGCTACCGTCAGCCATTTATCGACGGTGTGGTCATCGAGCTGTTCCATGCTGCCCTGCGCCACATTGCGGCCGCGGTGCAGCAGCAGGAAATAGTCCGCCACGCGACGGATCAGCGACAGGCGCTGCTCCAGCAGCAGGATGGTCAGTCCGTAGTCGAGGTTAAGCCGACGGATCAGATTGCCCATCTCCTCTTCCAGCCACGGCGACATCCCGTCGGTCGGCTCATCCAGAATCAGCAGTTTGGGCTGCAGCACCAGCGCGCGCGCCAGGGCCAGCTGTTGCTGCTGATCGATCGGCAGATCGCCGCTGCGCTGCTGGCGCAGTGAGTAGAGCGCCGGGAAGAGGTCGAACACCATTTCAGGAATGGCGCGATGGCGGTCGCGCTGGCTGGCACCCGCCAGCAGGGCAATCAGCAGATTATCTTCCACGCTCATCTGGGTAAAAATATGGCGGCCCTGCGGCACATAGCCAATCCCCATCTGCGCCCGCTGTTCAGCCGGTTGCAGCAGCAGATCTTCCGGCGGCGAGCCATCCTCTTTCCAGGAGATAGAGCCGCTGTTAATCGGCAATCTGCCCATGATGCAGTTCACCAGGGTGGTTTTACCCATGCCAGGACGGCCCAGAATGCCGGTGCAGGTGCCAGGCGACAGATCCAGGTCCACATCCCACAGAATATGGTTTTGACCGTAAAATTGATTTACCGAACGTAAACTCAGCATCTGACACTCTCCTTCCCGATCGTTAGCCTGATTGCTTCCGCGCTCTGTCGTCTGGCAAACAAGTCATCAGCAACGGCAGCCTCGCCATTGCAGCACAGTGCGCGTTTCGCGCGGTGACGCCACTGACTCCTGCAATTCCCAGGCCAGATCTAAAAACGGCCCTGTTTCCTGCTGCAGCGCCACGTATCAGGGATGAAAGGTGAGAAAAACTTATCAATTCCCCACGGTGACCACGCGCATGCACTTTTGCAGTGCCCTGGAGCGCTGTTTCTGGTGCAGACGTACTGTAACGTGGCAGGAAGTCCGATTAAGAATCTTAGTATGAGGCGTGCAAATTTGCGTACGACACCCGGTGACAGATTAAAATTGCAGAATAATCCGTCAGCAGGCGACGCGAAATTTAACGCAAAAAAAATTATTTTCACGGTAGTGAGAAGGCAGGGAAAAATTATACACAGCTGATGGCGTCGGGGCTGCCATCACTTATCCACCATTCCTGTGGATAACCTTGTGCATTAGGTAATGAAAACCAGTTGGAAGCGAGGAAATACGCGGCCTGGTAACATAATGACGAGAATCTGGCCTCATAGCCTTATATCAGTAAAATCAGTTGTTTATCAAAAAACAAGCCTGAGAATTATCTGTCAGGTAACCGTACTGTAATTTTGTGACACTCTATTGACAAATGTTAAATCAGATCCCTGCCTGGGGATAACATTGCGCAACATGCTGAGCGATAACGCTGCCAGCCTGCGGGGACATCAGGTGCCATCCTGCTGGCGTTAACATTGCATCAATACTGTTTTTATATCCAGTATTATTTTCTGGCAAAATCACCATAGCAGAGTAAAATAAGTGCCTGCCCGCCGACTTCTCCAGCAGGAACTGCATTCATGAGCAAAGCCTTTAAATTGAACTCCGCCTTTAAACCTTCGGGCGACCAGCCTGAGGCGATACGTCGCCTGGAAGAGGGGCTGGAGGATGGACTGGCCCATCAGACCTTATTAGGCGTAACCGGCTCTGGTAAAACGTTTACCGTCGCCAACGTGATTGCCGACCTCAACCGTCCGACCATGGTGCTGGCGCCCAACAAGACGCTGGCCGCCCAGCTCTATGGCGAGATGAAAGAGTTTTTCCCGGATAACGCCGTCGAGTTTTTCGTCTCTTACTACGACTACTACCAGCCTGAAGCCTATGTGCCGAGCTCCGACACCTTTATCGAAAAGGATGCGTCGGTGAACGAACATATCGAACAGATGCGTCTGTCGGCCACCAAGGCGCTGCTGGAACGGCGCGATGTCATTGTGGTGGCATCGGTTTCGGCTATCTACGGTCTGGGCGATCCCGATCTCTATCTGAAAATGATGCTCCACCTGACCCGCGGCATGATTATCGATCAGCGCAGTATTCTGCGCCGTCTGTCAGAGCTGCAGTACACCCGCAACGACCAGGCGTTCCAGCGCGGCACCTTCCGGGTGCGCGGCGAAGTGATCGATATCTTCCCGGCGGAGTCGGACGATATTGCGCTGCGCGTCGAGCTGTTTGATGAAGAGGTTGAGCGTCTGTCGCTGTTTGACCCGCTGACCGGCCAGATCGATTCGGTCGTGCCGCGCTTTACCATCTACCCCAAGACGCACTACGTCACGCCGCGTGAGCGTATTCTGCAGGCGATGGAAGATATCAAAGTTGAGCTGGCGGACCGCCGCCGGGTGCTGCTGGAGAACAATAAGCTGCTGGAAGAGCAGCGCATTACCCAGCGTACCCAGTTTGACCTGGAGATGATGAGTGAGCTGGGTTACTGCTCTGGCATTGAGAACTACTCACGCTACCTCTCCGCACGCGGACCGGGCGAAGCGCCGCCGACGCTGTTTGACTATCTGCCCGCCGATGGCCTGCTGGTGGTGGATGAGTCGCACGTGACCATTCCGCAGATTGGCGGCATGTACAAAGGCGACCGGGCGCGTAAAGAGACGCTGGTGGAGTACGGCTTCCGCCTGCCGTCGGCGCTGGATAACCGTCCGATGAAGTTTGAAGAGTTTGAGGCGCTGGCCCCGCAGACCATCTATGTTTCGGCGACGCCGGGCAAATATGAGCTGGAAAAGTCGGGCGACGAAGTGATCGATCAGGTGGTGCGTCCTACCGGTCTGCTGGATCCGATCATCGAAGTGCGTCCGGTCGGTACCCAGGTCGACGATCTGCTGTCAGAAATCCGTCAGCGCGTGGCGATCAACGAACGTGTACTGGTGACGGTGCTGACCAAACGCATGGCGGAAGACCTCACCGAATATCTGTCTGAGCATGGTGAGAAGGTGCGTTATCTGCACTCCGATATCGACACGGTAGAGCGTATGGAGATTATCCGCGACTTACGTCTGGGCGAGTTTGATGTGCTGGTGGGCATTAACTTACTGCGTGAGGGGCTGGATATGCCGGAAGTGTCGCTGGTGGCGATTCTCGATGCGGATAAAGAGGGCTTCCTGCGCTCCGAACGCTCGCTGATTCAGACCATTGGCCGTGCGGCGCGTAACATCAACGGTAAGGCGATTCTCTATGGCGATAAAATCACGCCGTCGATGGCGCGCGCCATTGAAGAGACCGAGCGCCGCCGTGAGAAACAGCAGCTGCACAACGAAGAGAATGGCATCGTGCCGCAGGGCCTGAATAAGAAGATCACCGATATTCTGGAACTGGGCAAAAATGTGGTGAAAACCCGCGGCAAAGCGAAACCCGCCCGTCCTGGCGAAGCCCAGGCGCTGGCCGATTTCCAGCTGTTAACGCCGCAGGCTCTTCAGAAGAAGATCCACGAACTGGAAGGGCAGATGCAGCAGCATGCTCAGAACCTGGAGTTCGAACAGGCGGCCAACGTACGCGATCAGCTGCATGAACTGCGAACGCTGTTTATTGCGGCCTCGTAGCGCCGTTAAAGCCCTGAATGGCATGTTCCAGTGCCACCCGTAACAGCTGGCGGTCGTGACGATATTGGATATCGGCGGCCTCCAGCGGTTCACGGACAATCAGCCGGTTTTCAATGCCACGGGTGTCCACCGCCGGGCTGACGACCAGCGCATCAATCACCCGCTTGCCGATATAACGCTCCATCATCTGCAGCTTATCAGCCACTGAGAGACTGGCGGCGGCAGGACTCAGCTCGCGGCCCAGATTGCCGATAAACACCATAGTGGCAGGCGTGCGACGCAAGGCCTGCGCCATCTCTTCCATCAGCAGAATCGGCATCAGACTGGTGTAAAAGCTGCCGGGTCCAATCAGGATCAGATCCGCTTCACCAACCGCCTGCAGCGCTTCCCGCGTTGGCTGGACGTTGGGATGCAGCATCAGCTCCTGCGGCGGCTGCTTCATCTCGTCAATTGCGGTTTCGCCATAAACCATGTTGCCTTCAACATCCATCGCCACCAGATCCACCGGCTGCTCCGACATCGGGATTAAAAAGGCGTCGACCTTCAGCAGGTTACGGATAATGTTGATCGCTTCCAGCGGACGAACGCTGAGATGATCCAGCGCCCGCAGCATCAGATTACCCAGGTTGTGTCCGGCCAGTTCGCCATTACCGGCAAAACGGTACTCAAACATCGCCGAGGCGACGCTGGGTTCTGCAATCAGCTGGTTAAGGCAGTTACGCATATCGCCCCAGGCGATGCCGCCTTCTGAGCGACGAATACGGCCGGTTGATCCGCCGTTGTCGGTGGTGGTGACGATGCCGGTGAGACGCGAGCCCAGCGGGGAAAGGGCAGACATGACGCGGCCTAAACCGTGTCCGCCTCCCAGTGCCACAACGCGATCAAGATCGGCCAGTGTGCGATTCATACTTCTCCTTAATATCCGTTCGCGTGGCGAGGCTCTAATCGCTAAGCCCGCGCGGATGACTTACGTCAAAATCTGGATCGCATTTTAACGTATCCTGTCGCGAAAATGCGGTGAAAATTCGATATGTATAAGAATATATAGCGAAAACAGCAAATGGAAGAGTGACGAAAATCACGCTACCATCATGCTTACCGCGCTGATCAACGGGTCAGCGTACACTCAAGCCTGAATGCCTACGTCTGCGGATAGGGGGTTCAGGCCGTAGCCATCGAGCTGCCAGGGTGCAGGAAGAAATGACTGCATCTCCCAATCTGGAAAGGTGTTCTGGTGTCACAATTTACTGATGCATACGCGCGTAAGTTCTATTACCTGCGCCTGTCGGTCACGGATGTCTGTAATTTCCGCTGTACCTACTGTCTTCCTGACGGCTACAAACCGCAGGGAATTCGTAACAAAAGCTTTCTCTCGCTGGATGAAATCCGCCGCGTCACGCGGGCCTTTGCCGCTGCCGGAACAGAAAAAGTGCGGCTGACCGGCGGTGAGCCGTCGCTGCGCCGCGATTTTACCGACATCATCGCGGCAGTGCGCGAAAACGCCTCCATTCGCCAGATCGCGGTAACCACCAATGGCTACCGGCTGGCGCGTGACGTGAAACAGTGGCGTGACGCGGGGTTAACCGCACTCAACGTCAGCGTCGACAGCCTGGATGCCCGTCAGTTTCACGCCATTACCGGTCAGGATAAATTCCATCAGGTCATGAGCGGTATTGATGCTGCCCTCGACGCCGGTTTTCGCCAGGTCAAAGTCAACAGCGTGCTGATGCGCGATCTCAACAGCCGTAATCTGGCCACGTTCCTCGACTGGATCCGTACCCGTCCGATTCAGCTGCGCTTTATCGAACTGATGGAGACCGGCGACGGCGGCACGCTGTTCCGCGATCAGCATGTTTCCGGCATGGTCATCCGCGATCAGCTGATCGCCCAGGGCTGGCAGCGTCGTGAGAGCGGACGCAGCGACGGCCCGGCGCAGGTCTTTTACCATCCCGATTATGTCGGCGAGATTGGTCTGATCATGCCCTACGCCAAAGATTTCTGTGCCAGCTGCAACCGTCTGCGCGTTTCGGCGCACGGTAATCTGCACCTTTGCCTGTTTGGTGACGGCGGTGTGCCGCTGCGCGATCTGCTGGCGTCAGACGACCAGCAGGCCGAACTGCAGGCGCGTATTGCCAGCAGTCTGGGGCAGAAAAAGCAGACGCACTTTCTGCATCAGGGCAACACCGGCATCACACAGAATCTCTCTTACATTGGCGGCTAATTTCAGGAGGCAGTATGGGTAAACCAGCCAGCGAATTTCAGGCAGTGCAGATTGCGGTGATGACAGTGTCAGATCGTCGCGATGCCAGTGACGATACCTCCGGCGACTATCTGCGCGAAGCCGCAGCCGAAGCGGGGCATGAGGTGGTCGATCACGCCATCGTGCCGGATAATCTTTATCGTATTCGCGCCACCGTGTCGCGCTGGATCGCCAGTGAAGATGTTCAGGTCGTGATTATTAATGGCGGAACCGGCTTTAACCTGAAAAACAGCACGCCGGAAGCACTCCTGCCGCTGTTCGACCGCGAGATTGATGGATTTGGCGAACTGTTCCGGATGATCTCCTATGAAGAGATTGGCGGTTCGACATTGCAGTCTCGCGCGATTGCCGGTCTGGCTAATCAGACGCTGATCCTGGCCGTGCCGGGTTCCACCAGCGCCTGCCGCACCGCCTGGGAACGCATTATCGCTGACCAGCTTGATGCGCGAACCGCGCCCTGTAATTTTGTCTCACATCTCAAGAAACGGTAAGTATGTCTCAACTCACACACATAAACGCCGCGGGCGAAGCGCACATGGTGGATGTCTCCGCCAAGGCGGAAACCGTGCGCGAAGCGCGGGCAGAAGTGCTGGTGCTGATGCAGCCGGAAACGCTGCAGATGATTATTGAAGGCAGCCACCACAAAGGGGATGTCTTTGCCACCGCGCGCATCGCCGGTATTCAGGCGGCGAAACGCACCTGGGAACTGATTCCGCTCTGTCATCCGCTGATGCTGAGCAAAGTGGAAGTGAACCTGGAGGCTGAACCGGACCACTGCCGGGTCCGCATCACCACGCTCTGTCGCCTGACCGGCAAAACCGGCGTGGAGATGGAAGCGCTGACGGCCGCATCGGTTGCCGCGCTCACCATCTATGACATGTGCAAAGCGGTACAGAAAGATATCGTTATCGATCAGCTGCGCTTAATCAGCAAGAGCGGTGGCAAAAGCGGCGATTTCCAGGCGGTCGCGCATGATTAAGGTGCTGTTTTTCGCCCAGGTCCGTGAGCTGACCGGCACCTCATCGCTTGAGGTCGGTGCTGATTATCCGGATGTGGCCGCGCTGCGCAGTGCGCTGGCAGATCGCGATGACCGCTGGGCGCTGGCGCTCGAGTCGGGCAAGCTGCTGGCGGCGGTGAATCAGACGCTGGTGCCGATGAGTCATCCGCTGCACGCCGGTGATGAAGTGGCCTTTTTCCCGCCCGTGACCGGAGGCTAAGATGGAAACGCAGATTCGCGTCGGTCCCGCGCCCTTTGATATGGCGGAAGCGTATCGCTGGCTGGCGGCCTGTGATGAAGATGGTGCGGTAGTGACCTTTACCGGCAAAGTCCGTAACCACAATCTGGGCAACGACGTCGCGGCACTGACGCTGGAGCACTATCCCGGCATGACCGAAAAAGCGCTACAGGAGATTGTTGATGCGGCGCGCGAACGCTGGCCGCTGCAGCGCGTCACGGTGATCCATCGCGTGGGCGAACTGTTTCCCGGCGATGAAATCGTGCTGGTGGGCGTGACCAGTGCCCATCGTGGCAGCGCCTTTTCCGCTGCAGAGTTCATTATGGATTACCTGAAAACCCGCGCGCCGTTCTGGAAGCGAGAAGCGACAGAGCAGGGCGATCGCTGGGTGGATGCCCGCGACAGCGACCACCAGGCGGCTCAGCGCTGGGACTAAGCTGCATTAACGGCTTAGCGGGCAAAGGCGTCTACGTCCGCTGAGCCGTTAACCGCAGACACGCCGCTGCCCGCATCCCCGGACATCACGACGCTTAGTGCGGGATTAAGGCTGCTTTAGCTGCTCAGCCGGACCAAAACCGGTCTGACCGTGGCTGTGTTCGCCGCCGCCGGCGGTGCGCTTCAGCTGAATGACCTGGCTCTGTTGCCAGGCGTTGGCACCTGCCGCGGCAGGATGCGCCACGATATCCGCACGCTGGGCGCGGATCTTTTTGCTGTCGACGTCAAAACGACGATCGCGGTCCGCCAGCAGTCGCGAGTCCATCTGACCATCCTCCGTAAAGCCCATCATCAGCGCCGGAATGCCGATCGGCAGCGTTTTGTCGCGATCGGTGTGCCAGGTGTGCCAGGTTTTCCCGTAAGTGTTCACAATGCGCTTCATCAGGGCGTGGTCGGCGGCTTCCGGTAAGCCTGGGGCTATCAGCGTGCCCGATTTCACCTCATACTGATGGCTGTGCCAGAGCTTCTTCTCTTCGGGCGGCAGGGTGTTAAACAGCCGTTCGCTGATAATGTACTCCACGCCCATCAGCCGTGCATCACGCGTATTGCCGTCGTAAATCACCGCCTGCATCACATCGTCGTTCAGCACGGTGACATAGTGGTGCGCCTCCATCTGACCGTTCTTATCGCCGTTATAAAAATGGAATCCGTCGAGATAGGTGTTGATGGCGTCGATGGGTGGACGTGACTGCATCACGCTGGCGCCGGTCTCCAGCACCTTAAGCGAGGAGGAGGTGGGGGCGCCCGGAGATTTTACCTGGGCAGGCGTATTATTAGCGCCGCAGCCGGTTAATAACAGGCTGAACGCCGCAACAGGCCAGAGTTTAAACATCGTAAGTTCCTTTAACGGTAAAAAAGATAACCTTAGTTCAGTTCTCGCCTGCCTGTGAAACTCTGGCGATGGTAGAGTAGAGCTTTGGTTCATTCTGAGGACAGGCATGTCATCCACCCCGATTCTGCAACGTCTGACACTGGTCGCCGCCCTGGTGCTGGCAGGTTGTAGCAGCAAGAAAACCCCTGAGGCGCCGGTGCGGCAGCCTGAAGATGTCAAAGCGCAGATCCAGCGGCTGTTGCCGTCGCACGTCAGCAATAAAGCGGCGTGGAGCGACGATATCTACACCACCTTCCGCACTCAGCAGATCGATCCCAGCGCCAGCAACCTCTGCGCGGTGATCGCCGTGGCGGATCAGGAGAGCAACTTCAGCGCCGAGGCCGCCGTGCCGGGTCTGCCAAAAATCGCCTGGGGCGAGATCAACCGCCGTGCGGCGCAGGTGCACGTCCCGGCATTCCTGGTGCGTACCGCGCTGCAGATCAAATCGCCCACCGGTGAAAGCTACGCCGCCCGGCTGGACAAAGTGCGCAGTGAGAAAGAGCTGAGCGCTATTTTCGATGACCTGATCGATATGGTGCCGATGGGCCAGACGCTGTTTGGTAATCTCAATCCAATCCACACCGGCGGGCCGATGCAGGTCAGCATTGCGTTTGCCGAAGCGCATGCCAAAGGCTACCCGTGGCCGATCGATGGCACCATCCGGCGTGAAGTCTTCACCCGTCATGGCGGGATCTACTTCGGGACGATGCACCTGCTCGGCTATCCGGCTGACTACAGCCAGCCGCTCTACCGCTTTGCCGACTACAATGCGGGCTGGTATGCCAGCCGCAATGCGGCCTTCCAGGCGGCGGTGTCGCGCGCCACCGGCATGAAGCTGGCACTGGATGGCGATCTGATTCTTTATGGATCGGATGCGGCGGGCGGCACCGAACTGGCGGTGCGCACGCTGTCGAAGCAGATCGATATGAGCAACAGCGACATTCGCCGCGATCTGGAGAAAGGGGAGAAAGCGTCGTTCAGCGACAGCGAACTCTGGAAACAGGTCTTTACCCTGGCGGATAAAATGGCGGGTCGAAAGGTACCGCGTGAAATGCTGCCGGGCATCAAGCTGGAAAGCCCGAAAATTACCCGTAATCTCACCACGGCGTGGTTTGCGCAGCGTGTCGACAGCCGTTATCAGCAGTGCCTGTCGCGACGTTAAGCAGCATGTTGTGGCGCAGTTGAGCTGAGCTGTGCCACACTTAGAGCCAGTTCCGGGCGACTTTTATTGTTATTCTGGCCCTGAACTGTGCGCATCCTCATAAGGCCGTATGGGCCCGTGGCGGTTGTGTCGCGCTGTCGCTGGCCCAACGGGCTGAAACAGAAACAACGTATGCCTGCCAGACCAGGTTATTCATCCGGTTCCCTGTGTGGGGCCGGTCCTAATCCGTTTAACAAGAGGTGCATCATGGACCGATATCCACGAAATGATTCCATCGTTCAATCCGCATCTCGCGGTTTACAAGCTTATATGGCGCAGGTTTATGGCTGGATGACCTGCGGTCTGTTACTGACGGCGTTTGTCTCCTGGTACGCTGCGCGCACGCCAGCGATCATGGAGCTGGTGTTTGCTAACCGCATCACCTTCTTCGGACTGATTATCGTGCAGCTGGGGCTGGTCTTCTTCCTGTCAGGCATGGTGCATCGCCTGAGCGGGGCCGTGGCAACCGGGCTGTTTATGCTCTATTCGGCGCTGACCGGCCTGACCATGGCGAGTATCTTCCTGGTTTACACTAACTCCTCGATCGCCAGCACCTTCTTTATCACGGCGGGGATGTTTGGCGCGATGAGCTTCTACGGCTATACCACCAAACGCGATCTCAGCCGTTTTGGCAGTCTGCTGTTTATGGCGCTGATTGGCATCGTGCTGGCGTCGCTGGTGAACTTCTGGCTGAAAAGCCCGGCGCTGATGTGGGCGATTACCTACATCGGGGTGGTGGTATTTGTGGGGTTAACGGCCTATGACACGCAGAAGCTGAAAAATATCGGTGAGCAGATCGATGCCCGCGATACGGAAAACCTGCGTCGCTACTCGATTATGGGCGCACTGACGCTGTATCTCGACTTTATCAACCTGTTCCTGATGCTGCTGCGGATTTTCGGCAACCGCCGTTAAGCCTGAGGGAGTAGCGGGGGAGGCGCACTGTCTGCGCCTCCCCTTTTTTATTACGACTTCTGCAACTTCTGCTCGTTCTTCTGACGCAGATGCTTCGCCCGACTCTCCAGCCCCAGATAGAGCACCAGCGCTAACAGCAGCGGCAGGATAAAGTAGAGCACGCGATAAGCCAGCAGCGCCGCAATGATAGTGCCATGCGAGGCGTGCTGACCGCTGAGTAACGCCAGGAAGACCGCTTCCAGTACGCCAATGCCCGCCGGAATATGAATGATTACCCCGGCAATACTGCTGATCAGCAGCACGCCCAGCACCATCGGATAACCGACGTCTCGTCCCAGCAGCAGCCAGATAATCGCCCCCATCACCATCCAGTTGGCACAGGAAACCGCAAACTGCAGCAGCGCCATGCGCAGCGAGGGCAGCTGCAGCGTCTGGCCTTTTACCGTCCAGCGACGCTGCTTTGAGAAGGCACAGGCCCAGAGGTAGGCCGCCACCAGCACCAGCAGAGCGCCACCAATCAGCCGCAGGGTGGTTTCACCAATAAACCAGCCGCTGGGAATCGACACCATGCCCGCACTGAATACCACGCCCGCCAGCAGGATATAGCCCAGCCAGTTAGTGGCGATGCTCAGAGAGAAGATGCGGGTGATGGTGCCGCTATCCAGCCCTAACCGTGAATAGAGCCGGTAGCGCATCGCGACGCCACCCACCCAGGTGCTCAGCGTCAGGTTGAAGGCGTAACAGATAAACGACACCAGCATCACCTGCCGCTTCGCCAGCTTATGGCCGCAGTAGGCGCGTCCAATCAGGTCATAGCAGCCATACACCAGGTAACTCAGCACCACCAGTCCGGCGGCGGTCAGTACCACAAAGCGGTTGTAGTTAACGATGACGTCATAAACATCTTCCCAGTTCACTTTGCGGGCATAGACCACCAGCAGAACCACCACCGCGATGAAAAAGAGCACGGTGAGGATTTTTTTCGCCAGTTGCCAGCGTGGATGTTTTTTTGCCATCAGGATTTTGCTCCCGGGTTATCAGTTTCAACGCGATCCTGCGTCTCCATTTCAGGCTGTACCGGCTCACCCACCTGGGCCAGCAGCGGCGTATGCGCCGGCAGCCAGCCAGCGATGGCCGGGAAATGGCGCAGGAAGTGGAATACCACCACGCTTTTACTCAGTTGCCACCAGTTGCGCGGCGGTAAGCGATCTTCCTGCACGCGCTGGCAATCGTTGGCCAGCAGCGCTTCCAGGTTATCACGCAGCGTCTGGTTAAACGGTCTGTCGTGGATGATCAGATTGGCTTCAAGGTTAAGTGACAGGCTGAGCGGATCGAGATTGCTGGAGCCGACGGTGGCCCAGTAGTCGTCTTTTACCGCGATCTTGCCGTGCAGCGGGCGACGGATATATTCGTAGACTTCAACGCCGCCATCGACCAGATAGTTGTAGAGCAGCTCCGCGCCCACTTTCACAATTGGCATATCCGGTTCGCCCTGCACAATCAGTCGCACCCGAACGCCACGCTGCGCGGCGTTGCGCATCTCACGCAGCAGCCGGTAACCCGGGAAGAAGTAGGCATTGGCGATAATCACATCCCGCTTCGCCTCGCGCAGCATCTCCAGGTAGTGGACTTCGATGTCGTCGCGATGCTCGTCGTTATCGCGATAAACATAGAGCACCTGAGCATCGCCGGGCGTGGCGTTGACCGCCGGACGATGAGAGCGCGATCCCCACCAGCGGCGGGTATTCTGTTCGCTGCCAATCGCCTGTTGCAGATAGCGGGCGATGTCACCCACCACCGGGCCTTTGACCTGTACCGCATAATCCTGTTTCGCTTCCGGGCCATAATCGGTGTTGTGCTCGGCCGAGAAGTTAATGCCGCCCACAAAGGCTACCACGTCATCCACCACCACGGTTTTGCGGTGCAGACGGCGGAAAACGTTGGTGCGCATCCCCATCACCAGCGGACGCGGATCGTAATAGATGAAACGCACGCCAGCGCTGGTCAGGCTGTTAACAAATTTGTCGGAGAGTTCGGCAGAGCCATAACCATCGACCATCACTTCGACCCGCACGCCGCGCTGGGCTGCCGCCAGCAGTTCGCGGTGCAGGGCGTTGCCCACGTCATCCTCAAACAGAATAAAGGTTTCGATTAATACCGTACGTTCCGCCCGCTGGATCGCGCCAAAGACCCGCGGGAAAAACGCTTCGCCATTTTCCAGCAACAGCAGCCGGTTGCCTTCCTGCCAGCTAAAATTCATAGGTGAATCTCCACCGCCAGCGGCGCATGGTCGGAAAGATGGGACCAGGGCTTGCGCGGCAGCGCCCACGGATGACTGACGGTGGCGTTGCGGACATAGATGCGGTCAAGCCGCAGGATCGGGAAGCGCGCCGGGAAGGTGCGCGCCGGGCGTCCGGTTTTCATGCTGAATACCTCTTTCAGGCCTGCGCCATGTTTCAGAATGGAATTGGCGCGTCGCTGCCAGTCGTTGAAATCGCCCGCCACCACCACCGGCGCGTCGGGCGGCAGTGAGTTAACCATTTCACATATTTTCTTCATCTGCGCGTGACGATGGGCCACTTTCAGACCCAGATGAACGCAGATGACATGCAGCGTGCCGTGCGGCTCGGGCAGGGCGATCTGGCAGTGCAGCATACCGCGGTTTTCACTGCCCGCCACCGAGATATCCCGGTTCTCATAGTCGGCGATCGGGAAACGAGACAGCACCGCATTGCCGTGATGCCCCTCCGGATAGACCGCATTACGCCCATAGGCGAAATCGTTCCATATGGTGTCGGCCAGAAACTCATAATGAGGAGAATCGGGCCACTCCTCATGGTTAAGGGAGTGGATGGCATGCGTGCCCATCACCTCCTGCAGAAAGACCACATCCGCCTCCGTTGCGCGAACGGCGTCGCGTAATTCGGGCAGGATGAAGCGGCGATTGAAAGGGGCGAAACCCTTATGTGTATTGATCGTCAGGACTTTTATTGAAAATCCTTGCTTGTTTTGTGGCATACTCGCGACGCACTCCTTTTCATCATCAATAGAATCAAAGTGTAGTCTTTGTCACAAATGGGTGGTGAAAGAGGGCGAAAATTAGGGCGTTATCCGAAAATTGTTTTACATTGAGGAAATCGTTTCCGGCTTGTGCCGGTAGCACTTGGGCGACCTGTTGGGTCTGCCAGGAGAACTGAATGAAATGGTCTAATCGTATTCAAATTATCACGGGTCAAACGTTGTTGCATATTGCTATGCATCTGCTGGTGATCGCTGCACTGATCTGGGGCTGGAAGCACAAAGCGCTGGTTGATGTCTGCAGTACGCTGGTGGCGATGTACGCACTGGTTTTTGTTGCCATGCTGGTGACACAGCGCATTGCCCGTTTACGTACTCTCGGCGATTATCTTGAAGAAGCGACCACCACTTACTACTTTGGCGCCGCCATGATGACACTGTTCCTGGTGTCGCGGATTTACCACAACAACCTGCTGCTGGCGTGTCTCGGCGTAGTGATGTTGCTGGGTCCGGCGCTGGTCTCGCTGCTGGCGAAAGAGCCACCGCGACGAATCGAAAACAAACGTAGTTAAGTTGAAGGCCACCGGAAGGTGGCCTTCCTGTTTTCAGGCGGTTAAGTTGTGTCAGGAAATGTGAGCTATCTCGCACACTTCTCTTAAAGCTGTTACACTCGCCCGCTTACGCATCGTAGTTTGCGCCCTTTTCACGCGTCAGCCCTGGCTGGCGTCACTATCCCTCTGAAAACTACACCGTGAATCACGGTCAGAGCGGACCGGAGTAAATCACTTAATGTCTTTTGACTCTCTCGGCCTGAGTGCCGATATTTTGCGCGCGGTCGCCGAACAAGGCTACAGCGAACCCACACCTATCCAGCGCCAGGCGATTCCTGTTGTGCTGGCAGGCCGCGATCTGCTGGCGAGCGCCCAGACCGGCACCGGCAAAACAGCCGGCTTTACCTTACCGATGTTACAAAAACTCTCTGCTACTGCCACGCCCATCCGCGGTCGTCGCCCGGTGCGCGCCCTGATCCTGACCCCAACCCGTGAGCTCGCGGCGCAGGTTGGCGAAAACGTCAGCGACTACAGCAAATATCTCTCGCTGCGTTCCATGGTGGTGTTTGGTGGCGTCAGCATCAATCCACAGATGGTAAAACTGCGTGGCGGCGTCGATATCCTGGTGGCAACGCCTGGACGCCTGCTGGATCTGGCACAACAGAATGCGGTTGACCTGTCACAGGTCGAAATTCTGGTGCTGGATGAAGCGGACCGTATGCTGGATATGGGCTTTATCCACGACATCCGTCGCGTACTGGCGCGTCTGCCGGCTAAACGTCAGAACCTGCTGTTCTCTGCCACCTTCTCTGATGAGATCAAAGGCCTGGCTGAGAAACTGCTGACCAACCCGGAAATGATTGAAGTGGCTCGCCGCAACACCGCCTCCGAGCAGGTCGCGCAGCAGGTGGCTTTCGTTGATAAGAAGCGTAAGCGTGAATTGTTGTCGCAGCTGATTGGCGAAGGCAACTGGCAGCAGGTGCTGGTCTTTACCCGTACCAAACACGGCGCGAACCACCTTGCCGAGCAGCTGGGCAAAGATGGTATCTCCGCTGCCGCGATCCACGGCAACAAGAGCCAGGGTGCACGTACCCGCGCGCTGGCCGACTTTAAGTCAGGCGGAATTCGCGTCCTGGTTGCCACCGATATCGCGGCCCGTGGCCTGGATATCGAAGAGCTGCCACACGTCGTGAACTATGAGCTGCCTAACGTCGCCGAAGATTACGTTCACCGCATTGGTCGTACCGGCCGTGCGGCGGCGACCGGTGTCGCACTGTCACTGGTCTGCGTCGATGAGCATAAACTGCTGCGTGATATCGAACGTCTGCTGAAGCGTGAAATCCCGCGTCTGGCCGTTGAAGGTTATGAACCCGATCCGAGCATCAAAGCGGAGCCGATCATCAACGGTCGTCAGCAGCAGTCTCGCGGCGGTGGCGGCGGCGGCGGCCGTGGTCGCAGCCAGGGCGGACAGGGTGCAGGCGCATCGCGCTCATCTTCATCCGGCGAAAAGCGTCCTCAGGCGCGTCGTCAGAGCCAGGCCGCTCCTCAGGGCGATAGGCCCGCAGCCCGTCCGCGTCGTCCGGCAGCAGCGAAGCGTACCGGAAACGTCTGAGTATGAGGGTTTTACTGGCACCGATGGAGGGCGTGCTGGATTCACTGGTGCGCCAGCTGTTATCGGAAGTAAACGACTACGATCTCTGCATCACTGAGTTTTTGCGCGTGGTCGATCAACTGCTGCCGGTAAAATCTTTCTACCGTCTCTGCCCCGAACTGCATAACGCCAGCCGCACGCCTTCCGGCACGCGGGTGCGTATGCAGCTGCTGGGGCAGCATCCCGAATGGTTAGCCGAAAACGCCGCACGTGCGGTGGAACTGGGCTCATGGGGTGTGGATCTCAACTGTGGTTGTCCTTCTAAACTGGTCAACGGCAGCGGAGGCGGCGCAACTCTTCTTAAAGATCCCGATCTGATCTATCGCGGCGCGAAAGCGATGCGTGAAGCGGTGCCTGAAGATTTGCCGGTAACGGTGAAAGTGCGGCTCGGCTGGGACTCCAGCGCCCGCAGTCTGGAGATTGCCGATGCGGTGCAACAGGCCGGTGCCAGCGAGCTGGTGGTGCATGGGCGGACCAAAGAAGAGGGCTATCGCGCAGAGGCGATCAACTGGCAGGCGATTGGCGATATTCGTCAGCGGCTGCGCATTCCGGTGATTGCCAATGGCGAAATCTGGGACTGGCAAAGCGCGCAACACTGTATGGCGGTAACCGGCTGCGATGCGGTGATGATTGGCCGTGGCGCACTGAACATCCCCAACCTGAGCCGGGTAGTGAAATATAACGAGCCGCCGATGGCCTGGCCTGATGTGGTGCGGTTATTACAGAAATACAGCCGGCTGGAAAAGCAGGGCGATACCGGCCTCTATCACGTGGCGCGTATCAAACAGTGGCTCGGTTATCTGCGCAAAGCCTATGGCGAAGCCGATGGCTTATTCAGCGAAATCCGTGCGTTAAAATCGTCGGGCGACATTGCACAGGCGATTGATCGTCACGCACATGTTCATGGTTTGTGATAAAAAATCAGGCGACCCCTTAGCGGCCTGACGGTATAGTGGGAAAAATTTCCTGGACCCCTTGCCTGCTATGTCTGACTCCGCTGTGTTGAGCAACAGCCAGCTCAACAAACGAATCCTCTCTGTTATTATCTTCACCTTCTTCTGCTATCTCTCTGTCGGACTGCCGCTGGCCGTGCTGCCAGGCTTCGTCAAAAATCATCTTGGCTTCAGCTCCTTTATCGCCGGACTGATTATCAGCATTCAATATTTTGCGACGCTGCTCAGCCGTCCGCAGTCGGGCCGTCTGGCCGATCGCCTTGGGCCAAAGCGGGTGGTGATGCTGGGACTGCTCTGCTGCGGCATGAGCGGGGTGCTGACTATCGTGGCCGCACTGCTGAGCGGCTGGCCGTGGCTGAGTCTGGCGCTGCTGGCCATCGGGCGGCTGTTTCTCGGCGTAGGTGAAAGCTTCAGCAGCACCGGCTCTACCCTGTGGGGTATGAACATCGTCGGGCCAATGCAGACCGCGCGCGTGATCTCCTGGAACGGTGTTGCGACCTATCTGGCAATGGCCGTCGGTGCACCGCTGGGTGTGCTGCTGAACAGTGAATTTGGTATGAGTGGATTTGCCGGGCTGATTGCGCTGATGGGCGTGGCGGGCTATCTGATGGCCAGCCGCAAAGCGGCGGTGACGGTCAGTGTGGGCGAGCGCATTCCGTTTCACCGCGTCTTCTCCCGCGTCTGGCTTTATGGCCTGGCGCTGGGCTTCGGCACCATCGGTTTTGGCGTTATCGCCACCTTTATCACCCTCTATTTTGCCAGCCGCGACTGGCAGGGCGCGGCCTATGCGCTGACGCTGTTCAGCCTGGGGTTTGTGCTGGTGCGTCTGGGATTTGGTCGCTTTATTACCCGTTTCGGCGGGCTGCGCGTGTCGCTCTTCTCTTTCCTGCTGGAGTGCCTGGGACTGCTGATTATCTGGCAGGCGGACAGCGCCTGGCTGGTAGGGGCGGGCGCATTCCTCACCGGCAGCGGATTTTCGCTGGTCTTTCCGGCGCTGGGCGTTGAGGCGGTTAAACGGGTTGAGCGCCAGGATCAGGGCTCTGCGCTGGGCACCTATTCCGCTTTTCTCGATCTGGGCCTGGGCTTAACCGGCCCGGTGGCGGGATTGCTTATCGGACACTGGGGGATGCATTCAGTCTATCTGGCGGCGGCGTTGATGGTGCTGGGGGCGCTGCTGATTACCCTGCGGCTTTACTGGCAGCAGCGGCTTATCGCCTGAATGACGATAAGCCGCAGACCGTTAAAAATGGCTGAACACCCAGTAAAGCAGGGCAGAGAGCAGAATAGATACCGGCAGCGTTAAAATCCAGGCGACGGCCAGGTTACGCAGCGTCGAGAGCTGCAAGCCGGAACGGTTCGCCGCCATGGTGCCCGCCACGCCGGATGAGAGCACGTGGGTGGTAGAAACCGGTAAACCGAAACCGTCTGCCGCGCCAATGGTCATCATCGCCACCAGTTCGGCGCTGGCGCCCTGGGCATAGCTCAGATGGGTTTTACCGATCCGTTCTCCCACGGTGACCACAATCCGGCGCCAGCCGACCATGGTGCCCAGTCCCAGCGCAATCGCCACCACCACTTTCACCCACATCGGAATAAAGCGGGTGGCGCTGTCGAGTTCCGTTTTCACTGCCTTAAGGTTGCGTTCCGTCTCCTGCGGCAGTCTGACCTCAGCGCTCTGCAGATGCTTGATCGATTCTGACGCCAGATACATCTGGTTGCGGGTATTGGTCACCGCCTGAGCTGGAATGTTTTCCATTGAACCGTAACGACGAATCTCATCGCCGACTTCGCGCAGCGTCATCGCCAGCGCGGGCAGCACGTCGGGATTCATGCTGTTGCTGCCAACAAAGCCGGTCAGTACCTCACGGGCCGGTGGAGGATTGGCTGAGGCGGGTTGCAGTTGCAGCAGCTGATGGGCGGTCACTTCGTTCAGCGCCGCGACGCGCGGGATCTGATCGGGTGGCAGCGATCGGTTCAGGGCGTAGGCGATCGGCATGGTGCCCACCAGGATCAGCATAATCAGCCCCATTCCTTTCTGACCATCGTTGGAGCCGTGCGCAAACGACACGCCGGTACAGGTCAGGATCAGCAGGCCGCGGATCCAGACCGGTGGCGGCTGATTGCTTTCCGGCGCCTGATAAAGCTGGCGATTGCGGATAAACAGTTTCATCACCCACAGCAGCAGCCCGGCGCAGACAAAGCCGACCACCGGCGACAGCAGCAGTGCATAGCCGACCTTCAATGCCTGATCCCAGTCAACTCCGCTCAGACCGCTGCGTCCGTGCAGCATCGCATTGGCAACGCCGACGCCGATGATCGAGCCGATCAGCGTATGGGACGACGACGACGGCAGCCCTAAATACCAGGTGCCCAGGTTCCAGATAATCGCTGAGAAGAGCAGCGCATAGACCATGGCAAACCCGCTGCCGCTGCTGGCCTGCAGGATCAACTCCACCGGCAGCAGTGAGATAATGCCAAACGCCACCACGCCGCTGGAGAGCAGCACACCCAGAAAGTTACAGAAACCGGACCAGACCACCGCGACGCCGGGCGTCAGCGAATGGGTGTAGATCACGGTCGCTACGGCATTGGCGGTATCGTGAAAGCCATTCACGAACTCAAAGCCGAGCGCAATCAGCAGTGCCAGCCCCAGCAGAAAGAACGGCAGATAGCTGGTGACCGGCATATTGGTCTCTTCAACATCGCTGACCAGATTGAGACCGGCGAACGCCAGTCCGGCAACCAGCAGAATGAAGAACAGTGGTTTACTGAAACGGCTATTTTTGCCGTTGAAATCGGGGCGACCTCGGGCTGATGAGGAGGAGAGACTGTTTTCGCTCATGGTGTACCTCTGGTGGCTGATGCCGGATGCTGATTTGCACCGGGTCAACGCAGTGTGATACGCGCTTTATATGACAGATTAATGATCGTCGGACGGGGCATTCTGAGCGGAGTGCGGGGAAAAACGCGGAAACGCAGGCAATAAAAAAGCCAGCGACAGGCGCTGGCTTCTGAAAGCAGGGCGGCAATTACGAGCTGGTATTGGCCGCGGCTGCAGGGGCTGCTGGTGTTACCGGAGCGGCCGGTGCGGCTGGCTCAGTGGCCGGCTGCTGTGGCTGCGCGGCATCACTGTTTGCACCCTGAGAGGTGACTGGCGTCATTGGCTCTTCCTGTGGCACAGCCTGCGGGTTTTCCGGCATCGGAACTGGCGCAGTCTGGATGTTGTTCTCCACGCCGTTCACTTTTACTGGCATACCGGTACGGCCCTGAATAGCGCCATTAACCTGATCCTGATTGACGCTGGCATCAACCAGAACTTTGCTCACCGCCTGATTCAGCGTAATCGGCACCAGCTCACGCGAGTTGAACTGCTCTTCGGTGGTCGACAGCGGGTTATGCACTTCTACATACCGTGAACCGTCTGGCTCCACGGTCGCTTTTACCGGCTGATCAACAAACTGTACGCGCGTACCGACCGGCACGTTCTGATACAGCCATTTAATATCTTCAGCGCGCAGACGCACACAACCATGGCTCACGCGCAGGCCGATACCGAAGTTGGCGTTGGTGCCGTGAATCGCATAGAGACGACCGATATAGAGCGCATACAGGCCCATCGGGTTATCCGGGCCTGGCGGGAAGACCGCTGGCAGGGTTTCACCGCGCGCCGCGTAATCCGCATGCATGCCTTTGGTTGGCGTCCAGGTCGGGCCATCTTTTTTACGTTCTACCGCTGTGGTCCAGTTAATCGGGGTATCTTTACCCAGCTCACCGATACCAATAGGCAACACCACCACGGTTTTGCTGCCTTTCGGATAGTAGTAAAGACGCATCTCCGCGCTGTTAATCACAATGCCTTCACGCGGTGCATCCGGCAGGATCAGCTGCTGTGGGATGATCATTTTGCTGCCAGCCTTAGGCAGATAAACGTCAACGCCCGGATTGGCTTCCAGCATATTGCTAAGGCCCATCTGGTACTGCGCCGCAAAAGCTTCCAGCGGCAGTTTGCTGTCTTCAGGGACAGTAATTTCGATATTTTCACCGATCAGACGGCTGTTGGCCGGCGGTAACGGGTAAACCACAGCAAAGGCTGACTGGCTGAAGGCCGCCAGAGCCAGTGCGATTGAAGCGAAAGCGCGAATGATTTTCATATTTTACAATTCTTTATCGCCATATTTCAGGCTGGTCAGTGTGTCGAATTCATGCTGGCCAATGTGACCTGCTGCGCATTATATGTTCATTAATCTGACGTTGTGAATCGGGATTTTAACCTGCCTGCAATACTTTACGTAAATTCACCGCGGATGTTAGCGCATTTACCGGAAGCAGGGCGCTAAAAATGGGGCTTTCCGGGCTTATCGCTGACTAAGGTTGCCACTGTGTTTGTTCGCCGCTGAGTTTGCGGTTCAGGAAAAAGGCGGCACTGATTAACGCCAGATGGGTCAGCGCCTGCGGCGTGTTGCCCAGCGCATGGCCGTGGCTGTCAAACTCCTCCGCGTAGAGGCCCAGTGGATTGGCGTAGCTCAGTAACTTTTCAAATTCAAAATGCGCTTCCTGAATCCGGCCCGCGCGCGCCAGACACTCGACATACCAGAAGGAGCAGGCTCCAAAGGACCCTTCTGAGCCTTTCAGGCCATCAGCGGGCGTCTCATGCGTATTGTAACGGCGCACCATACCGTCGCTGACCAGATTGGTTTTGATCGCATCCAGCGTGGCAATCCAGTCCGGGTCGGTGGCTCCCACAAAACGCACCAGCGGCATCAGCAGCATTGAGGCGTCGAGATGTTCGCCATGACGGGTCGAAGAGAAGTGTCCCCGCTCACTGTTCCAGAAGTTAGCCCAGATATCTTCGCGGATCTCCCGGCGCGCCCGATCCCAGCGTTCATAAGGCATCGGCAGCGATCGCTTCATGCCCAGACGCAGTGCGCGATCCATCGCCACCCAGCACATCAGACGCGAGTGCAGGAAATGTTCCGGTTCACCGCGCATCTCCCAGATACCGGCATCGGGCTGATCCCAGTTATCACACAGCCAGTCGATCATTTTGACGACATGTTCCCAGCCGCGCTGGGAGATCGCCTCACCATATTTATTGGCCAGATAGACCGCATCCATCAGCTCGCCATAGATGTCGAGCTGTGTCTGCTGCCAGGCGTCATTGCCGATGCGCACCGGACGGGAGTCGGCATAGCCGGAGAGATTCAGCAGCTCCATCTCGTGCAGTTCGGTGCCGCTGTCCAGCCGGTACATGACCTGCAGGCGCATCTCATCGTGATGGCTGTTTTCAACGCAGCGACCAACCCAGTGGGTAAAGTGTTTGGCTTCATCGATATAGCCCAGCCGCATCAGGGCATACATGCTGAACGAGGCGTCACGGATCCAGGAGGCGCGATAGTCCCAGTTGCGTTCACCGCCCAGCTCTTCGGGCAGGCCAAAGGTTGCCGCCGCCGCAATAGAGCCGTGCTGATGTGAGGTCAGCAGTTTGAGAACCAGCGCCGAACGCTGCACCATTTCGCGCCAGCGTCCCTGATAGTTACTGTGGGCGCTCCAGCGTCGCCAGTAGTTCAGCGTCTCTTCAAAGCAGTGTTCGGTGGTCAGCGCTTCGATATGCGCATCATCCACGCTGCCAAATTCAAACTGCGCATGTTCACCGGGTTGTAACGTGAAGAGGGCGGTAGCACTTTCATCTTCCAGCGTCATCGCCACGCTGGCGGCGAGGCGCAGCGACGGCTGGCCCTCGGCATGAAAATCGATACAGCCGTTGTGCGCCTCTGCGCGGGTCTGCGCCCGGGCGTAGTCGTGGCGCGGTGAACAGCGCAGGCTAAAGGTCGCGCTGCCGCGTACCATTTTGACCCGCCGGATCAGACGCGGCAGCTTGTCCTTGTCATCACAAATCGGCATGTAGTCGGTGATTTCCGCTACGCCTTCATCATCCAGCCAGCGGGTCTGCAGGATGTTGGTATCGGGCAGGTAGAGCTGCTGACGTCGCGCATTGGGCCAGTCAGGGGCCAGGGAGAAAAGCCCGGCATCATCGCTGTCGAGCAGGGCGGCAAAGACCGACGGGCTGTCGAGTTCCGGCCAGCAGAGATAATCAATGGTGCCATCATTCGCGACCAGCGCGCAGGTGCGCAAATCTCCGATGACGCCATGGTCTTCAATCTTACGTTTTACCTTACTCATCCTCATCTCCCTGTCAGTGTCCATCCTAACTATAGCTGAGCCATCTGATGCGGCTTCGTTTGGGCACAGATGGTTAACGTATGGTTGAATGAGGCAGGGAAGGGGTGAGGGCGGGTGAGACATGGAAAATCTCCAGCAGGGTCGCCTGGCGCTGCTCAGCGTCGGCGACCCTTACCACCGGTCAGCTCTCTCTTATAGCCGGTGGCGTCTGCTGGCGAATCCGTGGTTCATTTATTCCTGGTCGGCACGACGGTTGTGCCAGCGGCGGATCACCCAGCGCAGCGCAAAGGCGAATACCACTGCGCCGACCAGCCATAGCAGATGCTTCAGATGCTGGTCGAGTTTATGCAGCCACGGCGCGATGATACCGCCCGCGAAATAGCCCAGGGTGACGAAGATCAGCGCCCAGATGACCGCCCCGATGACGTTAAGAATAAAAAATTTCATCGGATTGAGGCGGCTGGCCCCGATGATGATTGGGCCAATCAGTCGAAAGCCATACATAAAGCGCACGCCAATCACAAAGAGGCTGGGACGGCGTTTAATCAGGCGGTTCGCCTTGACCACTTTATCCTGATGCTTTTTAAAGCGGCGCAGGATCTGTGTGCCCCAGCGGCGACCGACCCAGTAGAGCAGTTGATCGCCGACAATACCGCCACCCATTGCGGCCAGCACCACTCCCACGTAATGCAGCAGCCCCTCATGCGCGGCGACGCCGCCCAGCAACGTAAATGTTTCCCCCTCGGCGATACAGCCAATAAAAAGTGCCAGATAACCGTACTGCGTAATTAATGCGTTGATATCCAGATGCAAAATGACCCTCCCTGTTCAGTGACTGTTTCTTCCAGTCTATACGCGATTTGGCTTCGCTTCCGCCCGTGCCTCATGGGTCCGTTTATTTATGCTGTTTTTTTGTCCGATCACCCCGAAAGTTTCGCTGCCGTTTATACTTGAGAGGACGCTGCCCCCAAAGACGGATGCATCATCGGGCGGCCCACTGCATCAGAGGAGTGAATCTATGAATCATGTCTGGGGTCTGCTGGCGCATCCGAATCAGGAAATGCGTCATATCAAGCAAGAGAATGAGAGCGTATCGCACCATTACACCCATCATGTTCTGCTGATGGCGGCGATTCCGGTGATCTGCGCCTTTATCGGTACAACTCAGCTGGGCTGGAATCTGGGCGAGGGGCAATATGTGCAACTCAACCTGTTGACCGGGATTGGGCTTGGCATTCTGTTCTATCTGATTATTCTGGGTGGCGTCGCGGTAATGGGACGCGTGATTCACTGGATGGCACGTGATTATCCGCAGCGCCCCGGCGTACAGCGCTGTACGGTGTTTGCGGGCTATGTGGCCACGCCGCTGTTTCTCAGCGGGCTGGTGGCACTCTATCCGCTGGTCTGGCTCTGCGTGCTGGCGGGCGCGCTGGCGCTGCTCTACACCGGCTATCTGCTCTATATCGGTATTCCACTGTTTCTTAATATCGACCGCGAAGAGAGTCTGCGCTTTTCCGGTTCAACGCTGGCCATCGGCGTGCTGGTATTTGAAGTATTACTGGCATTAACCGTGGTGCTGTGGGGATATGGACCGCATCTGTTCTGACAGCTCGCTGCCGCCGCTCTGGCGGCAGTTCTCTTTTTACGCCCGGAAACACTCTCACCAGGAAATTTCTTAACCTTACGGGTATGATATCGCCGCCAGCCCGCGCTCCGACCTCACTGAAGCGGGCGGCCTGTGTCGGTCTGACACAGTACATATTCATAACCGGGTTTTTTCTACGATGCCTGCAAAAATTCGTTCTACCCTGCTTTCGCTGGCGCTGCTCGTTTCAGGGCAGATTGTTTCACTTCCGGCGCAGGCGACGACGTCGCTGTCGCAACTGGCGCCGATTGCTCAGCCGCAGATCGCCTCTGGCAGTGCGATGATTGTCGATCTCACGACCAATAAAGTGCTGTTTTCCAGCCACCCTGATCGGGTCAGGCCCATTGCCTCCATCACCAAGCTGATGACTGCTATGGTGGTGCTGGATGCGCATCTGCCGATGAACGAGATGATAACCGTCGATGTCAGCCAGACGCCGGAAATGCGGGGTGTCTTCTCACGCGTTAAGCTCAACAGCCAGATCAGCCGCCGTAATATGCTGCTGCTGGCGCTGATGTCCTCGGAAAACCGCGCCGCCGCCAGCCTGGCTCATGCTTATCCGGGCGGCTATAACGCCTTTATCCGGGCGATGAACGCGAAAGCGCGGTCACTGGGCATGAAACAGACCCGCTACGTGGAGCCAACCGGCCTGTCGACGCAAAACGTCTCCAGCGCGCAGGATCTGGTTAAATTACTCAAAGCAACGCGGGAATATCCGCTGCTTGGCGCGCTCAGCACTACTAAAGAGGAGACGGCGGTGTTTGCCCATCCGAGCTATGCGCTGCCGTTCCGCAACACCAACCATCTGGTCTATAAAGATGACTGGCATATTCAGCTGACCAAAACCGGTTACACCGATGAGGCGGGCCACTGCCTGGTGATGCGCACCATGATTAATAATCGTCCGGTGGCGCTGGTGGTGCTGGATGCCTTTGGCAAATATACCCACTTCGCCGACGCTAACCGTCTGCGCAGCTGGATTGAGACCGGTAAAGCGGCGCCGGTGCCGGCTGCCGCACTGGCCTATAAAAAACAGAAGTCGGGCCAGGTTGCCAGTAATGGGGCCAGCAGCGCCGACGTTGAGTAGAATATAGCCGGTGTTGCGCGCTGCGGACACTGGCATTACCTGCAGGCTGAGCGGGTATCCGGGATGATGCAGGCAGAGGCGTACAGCGATTTTCACGCTTCTGTCTGCACCGAATTAGCCCGAAAAATGCCCGTTATTCCTATATTGCCATCCCTTGCAAAGCCCTACACTACGCGCGACTGGCGAGGGAAGATCGCCTGATTTAAGCTGCCGGAATCTTACTCATATGTTTAAGCTACGATCCTTTTTTGCATTGTTAATGCTGGCGCTGGTGGCGTTTGCCCCGGCGCTGACGCTGGCCGCGGATGATAAGGCCACTGCTGCTCAGGAACAGGATGCGCCGCCGAAGCTGAATGCTGCGGTTGAACTGCCGAAAATGCAGAAGATCCTCGATAAAATTAAAAGTCAGGTTTCCGTTGATGCTGGCGAAAACAAGCTGACTCAGCTGAATGAAATGGCGCTTGAGCTCTCAGGCAGTGCCGACACGCTGGGCCAGGCGCTGCTCCCCGATCGCCAGCAACTGGAAGCCCAGTTGCAGGTTCTGGGGCCGGCACCTAAAGCCGACAGCGGCGTAAAAGAGACGTCGGAAGTGACGCGCAAGCGTAACGCGCTGGAGAGTCAGAAAAGCAAACTCGACGACCAGATCAAACAGGCCGAAGGCATTAAAAATGGCGCGCTGATGCTCTCCTCGCAGATTGTTAACCTGCGCCGCGATCAGCTGAAAAGCCAACTGGCGCTGAACTCCGGCACCATTCTGGGGCCGCGCTTCTGGTCACCGCTGCTCAATAGTCAGGATCTGGATGGCGAGAAAATCGGTGAATTCCTGCAGGAGTTGCAGGACACTGCGGCACTCTCATGGGAGCCGGGCTGGCGCGTGGGCAGTGTTTTCTGGCTGCTGGCTGCCATGCTGGTAATGACGGCTGGCCGTCGTTACAGCGAAGAGTTTCTGGCCTGGATTAGCATTCACAAACTGCCGGAAGGGAAGCTGCGCCGCAGTTTCCTGGCGGCAGCGATAGCCCTGACCACCCTGGTGGCTGTCGTCCTCACCTTTAACTTTATCGCCCTGGCTTTTACCCGCCGTGATGAGGTTTCTGAAAACGTTCAGGACTTTGTGGATCAACTGGTTCGGCTCAGTGTCTTTTGTGGCCTGATTGCCGGACTGGGACGCGCTTTCCTCTCTACCCGTCGCCCCAGCTGGCGGTTACCGACCATCTCCAATGAAGTGGCGATGGCGTTAAAACCGTTTCCACCGATTACCGCCGTGCTGGTCTTTATCTTCCAGACGGTCGAAGCGTTTAACTACAGCGTCGGCACCAGCCTGAATACCACCATTTTTGCCAACGGGCTGACGGCACTGCTGATTGGTACTACCGCGCTGGCGATTAGCATGCGCACCAACCGGGTTCGTCGCCGTATGACCCAGGCGGGCACACCACCAGAGGCTCGCTCTACGCTGGTCGGACTGATCCAGATGGGCCTGACGCTGACCGGCATCGCCATTCTGGTGTCGCTGCTCATCGGTTACGTCACGCTGGCGCGGTTCCTGAGTTATGAAGTGATCTGGTGCGGCCTGCTGTTTGGTTCGTTCTACTTCCTCAGTCATCTGCTCAACGATGGCTGTGAGAGCCTGTTCTCGACCAGTAACGCAACCGGTCGCCGTATTCAGAGTTCGCTTAACATCAATGAGCGTCATCTGCAGCAAACGGCTACGTTGCTGACGGCAATTGGCAAAACCTTCCTGGTGCTGGTTGTGGCGCTGGCGCTGGTCAACGGGACTTTTGCCTCTTCAACGCCGATTGAACTGCTGCAAAAAGTGATTGAGTTCTGGGGCGGTAAAGGGCTTGAATCCCTGAATATCGTCCCGGCGCATATGGTGAATGCGATTATCTGCCTGATCGTCGGCATCTATGTGCTGCGAACGGTGCGCCGCTGGCTCGACACTGATTTTCTGCCGAAAACCACCATGGATGTGGGCATGCGGGTGTCGCTGGTGACGCTGTTCAGCAACATCGGTTATGTACTGGTCATCCTGCTGACGTTGTCGATCATGGGTCTGCAGTGGAATAAGCTGGCCTGGATCGTCAGTGCCTTGTCGGTAGGTATCGGTTTTGGCTTACAGGAGATTGTGAAGAATTTTATCTCGGGGCTGATTCTGTTGACCGAGCGGCCAGTGAAGGTTGGTGATCTGGTGAGCATCAGCGGTATCGAAGGGGATATCCGCCGGATTAACGTGCGCGCTACCGAGATCCAGCTGGGCGATAAATCCACGGTGATTGTGCCGAACTCGCAGTTTATCTCGCAGAACGTGCGAAATGCCACCATGGGTAATGCGCAGGGGGTGGTCACGATTACGCTGACGTTCCCGCTCGACATCGATCCGGCGAAAGTGCGCGATATCCTGCTGGAAGTCTACAACGAAAATGAACGCATTCTGGAGACGCCAGAGCCATCCGTTTCGTTTAAAGATCTGACTCAGCAGGGAATTATACTGAGCGTCACCGGTAACGTGGCGGGTCAGCGCCAGATCGCAGGGGCGAAGAGCGACCTGCTGTTCGATATTCTGACGCGTCTGCGTAAAGAGGGCATTCTGCTCTCCACACCGCAAACCATGATTATCGAGCGCCGTCAGCAGATGGCGGGTGCGGAGCCGGTACCCGAAGAGAAGCTGGTTTAGGTGTGAAAGGGTCGACTGCTGTCTAATGCTGATCAGTTAAGATCTGATTTGTAAAGGCTGCCACGGTCAAACGTGGCAGCTTTTTTTCTGGGCGAGCGAGCAACAGCGGCGCTCAGGCCTTCACTATCGTGCCCTTTTTAAGAATACACACTGAAGTTTCAGAGCAGGCTGGGGCCGGGCAGGGGCAGGTAATCCGCAGCGCTGAACAGAATGAGTCTGCCAGGAGAGCCCGCAGGACGCGGGCGAAAGGCGGGGCGGCACAGGATGTGCCATCCCCGTCGGTCCGTCAGGCAGGCGAATGAAGTGAAGGAACCGCGCAGCGGCGCGAGGACCGCCAGCCCCTGCCCGGCACCAGACTGCGTTATCCCCTGTCGCTTAACTGACTGCCATTAGACTTCTGTCGGCCTTTTTTTTATGTTCAAACGTTGGCTTCTCAGCCCGTTCTCACTCCGCTTTTTACAGAGATTCAACGCGGCTGGTGTGCTGCCCGTCGCGGCTCACCGAGCGAATTGCCACCGCACCGCTGACCTGCGGCGGTCTGGTGGCATCGTAGCGCTGCCAGTTTGTGCCCTTGTCCAGGCTGTACTCCAGCGTAACGCCCGGTAGGGCCACATTCATCGACAGGATGCCATCAACGATCCTGGCTCCCGGCACCGGCAGGCGATAATCGATACCCGCCTTATCCAGCTTCGCCAGTTCCCGCTGTCCCAGCAGATTGGCAAATCTCTGCCAGTCATTCAGACGCGCCTGCTGATCGACCAGATGGGTTTTACCCCCCACATACTCCTGACCTGCCTTGTAATCCTGCTCCCAGCTGGCGCGGTGCCAGCTTCGTTCCGCTACTGCAAACAGGCGAGGATAGATCATGTGCTCCATTTGAGCGTCAGTGCGTACCGTTTCGCTCCACAGCTGGGCCGAAATGCCGTAAGCACCGCTCCAGGGTTTTTCTGATTTGGCGCTGAAAAAGTTGCCATCGCGATCCACCGAGGTTTCAGCATTCTGCGGCAGGTTGTCCGGCGCGAAGCCAAAGATTTTGCGCTCGTCGTTGAAGCGCGTGCCCCAGTAATAGCCGCGTTCCAGCGGGTTAACTTCATACGGAAAATCCAGATAGAGATAATCGGGGCTGGAGATCACCACGTCGTAACCTTTCTGTGACCAGTCGCTGGCTGTGTCAAAACCGCCCCAGTAGAGGGTGTCCCAGAAGTTGACCGCGACGCGCGGTGTGGCAAAGGATGCTGAATCTTTGGCATGTTTTAAACCATCCTGCCAGGCCTGCATTTTGCCAATACCGTGTCGGTTAACGATGTCACTGACGGTCAGGGCAAAGTAGCTAGGCAGGTGCGCCAGATCGTCCACTTTACCGCTCTTCACCAGTGCCTGACAAACCTGCGATTTCGCCCACGGCAGATCTTCTTTACTCCAATCGCGCAGACCGGTGCCCGGTTTAGGGTCGCGTTTATCCGAGTAGCCAGCACCCAGCCGGATATTCTTCGCTTCGTCACCGCCAAAATGCCAGACGCCGAGCGGCTGTCCCGCTTCCCGGTGCATCGCCTGAACTTCACCGATCACTTTATCGACAAACCGCTGCGAACCCGCAATGCAGGGATTAAGATAGCTCGTGCGGTCATAGAGCTGCACCGAGGTGGTATTAGAGTCGTCGGTGGGATCGATCAGGCGATAAGCACTGGCCTGTTCAGATTGTCCCTCCTTCATCAGCCGCTTATAGCGTGCTTCCATGGCGATGACGGCGGCACGGGCATGGGCGGGCATATCGATTTCCGGGATCACCTGGATGTGACGGGCCTGGGCATACTTCACAATCTCGATGTAGTCGGCACGGCTGAAATAGCCGCTGCCGTTGTTATCGCTGAACGGACCGGAACCGAGCTGCGGCAGCAGGCAGCGCTGTTCGCTCAGGTCATGGCAGCGCTTAGCCCCCACGTCAGTCAGTTCCGGTAAGCCGGGAATTTCAATCCGCCAGCCCTCATCGTCAGTGAGGTGAAGGTGGAAGCGGTTCATCTTCCAGGCCGCCATCTGATCAAGCAGCCGCATGACCGCCTGTTTAGTGTGAAAGTTGCGGGCAACGTCAAGAAACGCGCCGCGATAGGCAAAGCGTGGCGCATCATGGGCTTCCAGCGTGGCAATACGCGGCGCGCCTTCGGTGGGTATCAGCGAGAGAATCGACATCAGACCGTAGAACGCACCGGCAGCATCGTAGCCCACCACAATGGCGCGGCGGGGAGTGATATCCAGATCGTATGCACCCGGTTTAGCCTGTTTGCCGCTGAAGTGATCGGGTTTGATCTGCGTCCTGATAGCAAATCCATCAGGCGATTCTTTCAGGCCGAGCAGGGCCAGACGCTGCTTTACCGCCTCACCGGTTTCACGGGTCAGCCCGGTCAGAGACAGACTGACGCCACGGCTGAGATCGGCATCCTGCGGACGCAGTTTCACCTCAAGCGGCGTGGGTGTGATTTGACCGCGCAGCGCGGAAGCGGGCAGGGTGGCAACGTCGCTGTTTTTATCAAACCGGCTGGCGGGTTGCATCAGGATATTCCGGTCATCGGCACTGCGTCGCCAGTTATCCCCCAACGGCAACACAAACTGGCTGGGATCTTCATGATCGGTGCTGGCAATAATTTTGGGGGTGGCCTGCCCGGACGTCACATACCAGCGCGGCATCACATCCGTGGCAAACAGCTGCCAGTATTCGTTAACGATCGGAATCTGCACCGATTCGCCCGCGCCAATACCGGTGAACCTCTCAGTCGGCTCCAGTCGGGTCAGGTCGCCGACCAGATGGGTCATTTTGAACTGTTCGTTATCGACCCGCAGCGTCTGGTGGACGTTGCTCATGTAGATTGCCCAGTGTTTATCGGTCAGGGCAGGGCCGTTATTGGTCAGGGTAATGGTGGCGCGATTGCAGGCGGCATAGTCGGCACCCAGCGCGGCGCAGTCGGTGCCATGAAGGGCGGCCTGATTATCGTTCACCTGATAAGTGACGCCAAACTGGCTGATCTGATTCACCACCTGCTGCGCTGACGAGCTGGCGTGACCTGTGGCTGCAACGCCCAGCAGAGTGAGCGCGATAAGGCTTAACTTAAACATATTGATTCATCCTTGCTGCTGAAGAGATATCCGGGAATCTGCAGGGCCTCAGAACAGTGTAAACGGCACGATAACCATAAATTTGATGTCCTTCTCGTCCTGAAAAATGTTGCCGTAACCGCCGCTGTAACTGGGCAGATTGCTGTGATTGTCGTAGCGGGTGTAATGCAGTTTAAACAGGGTATCTTTGGCGCGGCCCTGCTGGATTTGATAGCTCAGATCAAGGTTCCAGGCGGACTCTTTCAGCCGCTGGCTCTGGTCAACGGTGGGCAGCGTGGCGGGTCTGGCATCCCAGCCCCAGACGTACGATGCGCCCACTTTCCATCCCGCCAGTTGCCACGGCGTTAAGTCGAGCATCGCCCCGGCAAAGATCGCTTTTTCGCCATTGGCGTTCCAGTCGGAACGGGCATCCCACCAGATATCCAGTCGTCCATTGGAACTGGCGTAGCCTGGCGTCATGCGCTGCAGGAAGAAGCCCTGATTCCCCTCTGCTTTGACCCAGCTGCCTTCGAGTCGCAGATCAACCGGGCCGACGGTATAGCCGACCGTGATTGCCTGTAACCAGGCCAGGCCGTCATAGACATCACGCGGATTAGCGGCACCGCCCGCTACTTTGTCGTGTGCCCCGTAAAACTGATAGCTGGTGTAAAGTGCATTGCCACCGGGCGTAGCTGACCACGAGGCTTTGGCAAAATATTGATCCATATATTCCGCCGCCTGGCCAAATGCGCCCTCAAGCACCAGATTATTTTTGAAGTCATATTTCATACCGAACGAATGCAGGTAGCTGACAGAAGTTTTGCCATCAGCCTGGCGAAAATTATATAAATCACGATACCAGGGTGCTTTATATTTGTCGCTCCACATCCAGGAGAGCGATAATGTACCAGCCTGCTGGAAATCATACAGCGCACCGACTTCGACACCGCGATAGGTTCCGGGTAAGAAACTCCAGTGTGGCGCAATAATTGTCTGGCCGGTTGGCTGAATATAACCGGCACGCAACCAGTAATCGTTATATTTTAATTTCAGTGCGGCTTTATAAACAGAAGCACCGCCGCTGTCGCCATTCCACTTTTCATCCCAGCGGGTACGCGCCTTACTGAAGCCAATTTCATTGGGTGCGGCGGGGCCGCTGTTGGAAAGCTCAGCAGCACCGAAAATGGCGAGGTCCAGACCAATCCACTCTCCGGCATAGCCTGATTGATAGTCGAGATTACTGTTGAGCGAGGCATGATGTAAATTAGCCCGATACTGCCCCTGATATTCACTGGCGGGATCGGTGTCTCTGCGATCTCGCTGACGCTGCCAGTAAAAAACATTACCTTTAAGCGATGAGTCCTCAATAAATCCGCTGGCGTAAGCCGGTGATGAACTTATTGCAGTTAACGCTATTAATACGGTGGCTATTTCAACTAACGCTAACGCGTAATTAATTTTTCGCATGATCATTCCTCCCTGAATGCAATCCGGATAATTAAGCAGAATATTATTATTGTGGCGGTACTCTATTTTTCGCGACGCGAATTATCAATTAGCAGCATGGTGATTTGTGAACTATTGCGCAGAACCCGATGAGATAAAATAAAGCAGGTGCAATATGGGAGGGGAGATTAATTTTCTGATGAAGATGTTAGCTATTGGCAGGACTGCTGCAACGGGAAGCTGGCGGTGCGAACGGGCCTCCCGGTTGTATGACAATCAGCCTGCTCAGATAAGCAGGCTGATCGATAAGGCGATTAAACCTGCTTCACCGCCCATCCCTTTTGCTTGCTGGTTTTGCCAATCCCAGGATTGAAGCTGTTGGTGGGATCGAGCTGGCGATAGAACGCCGCCAGCTGCGGTTTGGCCTGATAGAGATGTCCGACATTATGTTCAGCGGGATATTCAGCACCCCGCGCCTGAAGAATCTCCAGCATCTGCGCTTTGAGCGCATGCACATCGACCCCTTTTCTGACGATGTAATCCTGATGAAACACATGACAGAAGAAGTGGCCATAGTAGAGACGATGGCTCAGCGAGGCGCGGATCTCATCGGGCAGGGTTTCGAACCAGTCCGCATCGTTACGACGCAGGGCGATATCCAGCGCCAGAATATCTTCGACCTCATCAGAATGCACCGCGTGGTAGCGCACCGCCGCACCCGCCGCTGCGAAGCGATGCAGAAAGGCGTGCGCACCTTCTTTGCCTTCACACTCGAAGAATTCGCCACCGCCTTCACGGAAGTAGTCGCGCAGATAGTTACGCGCTTCCGCCACGCCGTCGCCAGACATCTTCAGCATCAGATGGTGTTCATATTTATCGCGATACTGCTTCATGCGTTTCGGCAGATGCGCCGGAAACAGTTTACTCAGGCGCTGCAACAGGCGATCGCTGAAGTGTGGTTTAACAAAAGAGAGTTTGCTCAGCCAGGCATCAACCCGTCCCTTCAGCGTGAAAAACAGCGGCATCTTGTCGGTGCCCAGCTTGTCGATCATCAGGAAGGTATCTTTGCCGTAGACTTCCGCAATGTCATAGATGTCGCGGTGCATATATTCGCCCGCCACCGGCAGATGGGTGAAATGCGCCAGCATGTGACGGCGGATATCGCTGAGAACGCCGGGTTCGTTGGTGCCGATGTAAAACACCTGCTGCTGCGGTTCGCTGGCAAAGGTATCGAGTCGCACCGCGAAGACCGCCAGTTTCCCGGCACAACCGGAGGCTTCAAACAGGCGACGCGCATCGGCGTTATAGCGGGCGGGCGTATCCGCATCTACTTCACGAACCCGGTCGGCATATTCATGATCGGAGGCGTGACGGCCATCGTGCTGCACATCCTTGGGCTGCCAGCGGTCGTCATCCAGCCGCCCCAGAATCTCTTCCGGTGACGTCCCAAGATCGATACCGAGATGGTTCACCAGCTTCAGTTTTCCCTGCGCATCAATCTGGGCAAACAGCGCCATTTCACTGTAGGCCGGTCCGCGCTTTATCAACGATCCGCCGGAGTTATTACAGATGCCGCCCAGCACCGAGGCACCAATACAGGAGGAGCCAATAACCGAGTGGGGTTCACGCCCCAGCGGCTTCAGCGCTTTTTCCAGCTGATAGAGTGTGCTGCCGGGGAACGCCAGCACCTGCTGGCCTTCGTCAATCAGCTGAAGCTTGTCCAGCCGCAGGGTGCTGACAATCACCAGCGGACGATCGTAATCGTCGCCATGCGGCGTCGAGCCTTCGGTCAGGCCGGTATTCGCCGCCTGCATCAGGATAATGACATCGGCATTCACCAGCGTTTGCAGTACCCGCCAGAGCTCCAGCAGCGTACCGGGAAACGCCACCGCCAGCGCCTCGCCTTCGCCGGAGCGAAAGCCTTTGCGATAGCGCGCGGTCTGTTCAGGTTCAGTCAGCAGATGGGTAGGGCCGACCAGGCGGCGCAGGTCAGAAAGCAGGGCAGAGGTTTGTATCATGAGCAATTCCCTTGTCTTATCAGTGCGTCCTAACTGTAGCACGTCAACTCACCTCAACGCAGTGTGACAGCGGCAGCTACCTGCTATTCTCATCTTGTGGCACACTGCCGCCTGTTTATTCGATATTGCGCAGTTACTTAAGAGAACCCAACCTGATGAAATGGATTTACTCTGTTAGTCTCGCTGTCTCACTCGCGATGCAACCGGCATTGGCTGAGACAGTGCCAGGTAACCACCCGATGACCGAACAGGCGCGGGATGCCTTCGTCAACCAACTGCTTAAAAAAATGACGCTGGACGAGAAGATCGGCCAGCTGCGTTTAATCAGCGTCGGACCTGATAATCCGAAAGAAGTGATTCGCGACATGATTCAGAAGAGTCAGGTTGGCGCGATTTTTAATACCGTAACCCGTCAGGATATCCGCGCGATGCAGGATCAGGCGATGCAGCTCAGCCGCCTGAAGATCCCGCTGTTTTTCGCCTACGACGTTATTCATGGTCAGCGCACCATTTTCCCGATTCCTTTGGCGCTGGCGTCGAGCTGGGATCTGGATGCGGTGAAAGAGGTGGGGCGCGTCTCTGCCTATGAAGCGGCCGACGATGGCCTGAACATGACCTGGGCGCCGATGGTGGATGTCAGCCGTGAACCGCGCTGGGGCCGTGGCTCCGAAGGTTTCGGTGAGGATACGTATCTCACCAGCGAAATGGGTCGCAGCATGGTGCAGTCGATGCAGGGCAAAAGTGCTGCCGATCGCTACAGCGTGATGACCAGCGTGAAGCACTTCGCACTTTATGGCGCAGTGGAAGGCGGACGCGATTACAACACCGTGGACATGAGCCCGCAGCGCATGTTCCAGGACTATCTGCCGCCTTATAAAGCCTCACTGGATGCAGGCAGCGGCGGCGTGATGGTGGCGCTGAACTCGATCAATGGCGTACCCGCCACGGCGGACAGCTGGCTGCTGAAAGATCTGCTGCGCGATAAGTGGAAGTTCAAAGGCATCACCATCAGCGACCACGGCGCAATCAAAGAGCTGATCAAGCATGGCGTCGCCAGCGATCCGCAGGAAGCGGTGCGCATCGCCCTGAAGTCGGGCGTCGATATGAGCATGAGCGACGAATATTACAGCAAGTATCTGCCCGCTCTGGTGAAGAGCGGCGACGTCACCATGGCGGAGATTGACGATGCGGCGCGCCATGTGCTCAACGTCAAATATGACATGGGCCTGTTTAACGATCCCTACAGCCATTTAGGTCCGAAAGAGAGCGATCCGCAGGACACCAATGCGGAAAGCCGTCTGCACCGGGCTGAAGCGCGCGACGTCGCGCGTAAAAGCATCGTGTTGCTGAAAAACCGCCTGGAAACGCTGCCGCTGAAAAAATCGGGCACCATTGCCCTGATTGGTCCGCTGGCAGACAGTCAGCGCGACATTATGGGCAGCTGGTCCGCCGCTGGCGTGGCGAAGCAATCCGTTTCGCTGCTGCAGGGCATGCGCAATGCCACCGAAGGCAAGGCTACGCTGCTCTATGAGAAGGGCGCCAACGTTACCGATAACAAAGGGATTCAGGACTTCCTGAACCTCTATGAGCAGGCGGTTTCCGTGGATACGCGTTCACCGCAGCAGTTGATTGATGACGCGGTCGCCAAAGCGAAGCAGGCCGATGTGGTAGTTGCCGCCGTGGGCGAAGCGCAGGGTATGGCGCACGAAGCCTCCAGCCGCAGCGACCTGGTGATCCCGCCGAGCCAGCAGAAGCTGTTAGCAGCACTGAAAGCCACCGGTAAGCCGCTGGTGATTGTGCTGATGAACGGACGCCCGCTGTCAGTGGTGAATGAAGATCGGATGGCCGATGCGATGCTGGAAACCTGGTTCAGCGGCACCGAAGGCGGCAACGCCATCGCCGATGTGCTGTTCGGCGACTACAACCCGTCGGGCAAGCTGCCGGTTTCCTTCCCGCGTTCAGTGGGTCAGATTCCAATCTACTACAACCATCTGCCCACTGGCCGCCCTTACAACTTTGCTAAGCCGAACAAATACACGTCGCACTACTACGACGCGGCTAATGGCCCGCTCTATCCGTTTGGTTACGGCCTGAGCTACACCACTTTCACCGTGTCGCCGGTAAAAATGTCCTCGCCGACTATGCCGCGTAACGGCAGCATTGAAGCCAGCGTGACCGTGACCAACAGCGGTAAACGCGATGGCGCGACGGTGGTGCAGATGTACCTCAACGATCCGGTCGCTTCCATCAGCCGTCCGGTGCAGGAGCTGCGTGGCTTTAAGCGCATCATGCTAAAAGCGGGCGAGTCGCAAACCGTGACCTTTAAAATCGACGTGGATGCGCTGAAGTTCTGGAACCAGCAGATGCAGCATGTTGCAGAGCCCGGCAAATTCAACGTGATGATTGGACTCGATTCCGTTCGTACCGAGGATGGGCAGTTCAACTATTTATAACCGTCAGCCTTTCCCCTGACGTCAGGGGAAGGTGACGCGGCGCGTCGTTAGCGTCCTGCTACGGCGCGCCGCGTCATATCCACTATCAGAGCCATCATGATTAATCTGCGTGACCGCATTCAGCAGCAGGTATTTCGCCTTAACGGCCTGTCGATGAATGAATTTGACCTCTCTCAACCGCCTGGCGATCCCGGCCTGTTTGGCCCGGACAGCGTGATCTGGCGCGTCCACGGTGACTTCACCTCCATGATGTGCGGCGGGATCAGCGCGCTGCTGTTGCAGATGCTGCATCCGGCGGCGCTGGCGGGCGTCTGGGATCACTCCAATTTCCGCGAAGATATGATGGGCCGCCTGCGGCGCACCAGTCAGTTTATCGCCGTGACCACCTACGGTAATTCGCAGGATGCACAGACGCTGATTGACCGGGTGAAACGCATTCACCTGAAAGTCAGCGGCGTTGATAGCGAAGGCAAACCCTATGCCGCCAGCGATCCGCATCTGCTGACCTGGGTGCATGTGGCGGAGACCAGCCGTTTCCTGGCCGCCCATCTGCGCTACAAAAATCCACACCTCAGCCGCGCCGAGCAGGATCAGTACTATCAGGAGGCGGCGCAGGTTGCCGAAGCGCTGGGGGCGGAGAAGGTACCGAAAAGCGTTGTTGATGTTGCGGATTATCTGCAACAGATGCGTTCAGAGCTGCGCTTTGATCATCGCACTGCCGAAGTGACGCGATTGCTGATGAATGCTCCCGCACCCAGCTGGCAGGCAAAACCGGTGATGAAAATCATGCTGAAGTCGGGATTCGGGCTGATGCCAGCCTGGGCGCAGGCAATGTCCGGTACTGAGATCGGCCGCTTTCAGCAGGCGATCATTGACCGGAAGATTAATGCGATTGCGGTGGGGTTAAGGTGGTCGATTCAGCGCGGTGCCTGGTATCGGGCGATGGTGCGGATGGGAAGGGTGGTGGGGTGAGGGGTTCACTGGTAAAAGGGTGGATTGCTTTAGCGCATAAAGGATTACTCAACCGCAGTGTTAGATATCGGGGCCTGGGCAGGTGCTTTTGTGCAGACGTTAACTTATTGGGGGTTAGTTACAACAGGCTGATTGGGGCAGATACTAACATCCGTTTTGTGCCAGCGACGGAAGTTGCCGCATGAGAGACATACGCGTATATAATTGCGGTAGAATGAATGCACATTTTATGGATGAAAGGTGAAGCACCATGAAAGTTAGTGAGGCAGATTTGCTAAAGTCGGGTTTTACTGATGCTGATTTGAAAAAAATTAAAAATAACCTTGAAAGCTATGGCGGTACTCTGGGGGAAGCCGTAGCGGATTTAAAAAACAGATTCAGGGTGCTGTTATGGATTATTTCTGGCTGCACGTTAGTCTTTATATTTCTTCTGTGTTTCTCCACTAAAACATATATTTTAGGCGGAGGCCTGTCTCTGCTAATCGGGGTAGTCATAGTGACGTTTATTCAACCGCCAATGCTGGCCTGGAAGTCATGGCGTTACTGCCGGTTGAATAAAGAGTTAGCGTGATTGCTCGTTTAGGCTGAGTAAATCAAATATCACTTTAGCTTTAACACCCCAGCCAACGATTTTCATGGTCAGCTTCGGACGGCTCATAGTGTCAACTTTACGGAAGTAATCACGGGGCATCCATCTGAACAGCCGCCATGCGCCAGGCTTTCTCGCCAGCCCCCTAATGCTGTAAATATCGGCAGTAAGCGTTACCGTATTATAAAAAGCCAGTCCTGACTCTGGCTTAAAACCCATAAATTCAGCAGCTTGCATTGCACCATCGGCAAACATGCCTTCTGTGTTCTCGCCAGAGAGGCGCGGAATGAGTTCTTTAGACAGCCCATTAAGCCCGTCCATAACGAGAACGGCACCGGCCAGTGCGCCGAGTGGCGTCATTGTCGATATCATCAAAGCACCGCCGACAACAGCAAAACCTGAAATTACAACACGAACAGCGGAAATCATGTAACCCACAATTTTGTTGTTTTCACGCACAAACTCCACTTTGGCGTAGAGTTCTGCTGTCTTTGAACGCAGCAATTGTCCCTGCTCTTCAAGATTTTCTGTCTCTGACCTAAGGTGCTTAACGCACTTCATGCATTCTTCATCAGATTTCGCCTGCCGGGCGGCGGCGAACTGCCGGTCAATAACCGATTTTATTTCCTGGACGAACTGCAACCGGGTTAGCCCATCCCTGAGATAGAAAGCTGACAACCTGTTAGCTGTATCGATAAGTTTCCTGGCTTCAAGGTTGACCATTGTTTCAGCCCAGGCTTTATTCCTCCCGCCTGAGCGCATTATTTCAAGCAATGCTGCGTCCATTTTTTATCTCCCTATACATTACATCATCGATAATACTCTCTGATTATCAGCTGTAAACAACCAAAGGCCGCTCCATCGGTAATCAGCGATGCCATAATAATAAGTAGCAGGCGACTACTCAAGCGATCGCCAGAATAAGCTGATCAATTGCGTCTGCAGCAAATGACTATGAATGGGTTAAAGATTTATACAGTCGGCCAGAAATTTAATTAATGGTTAAGGTAAAAAGGATATTTAATAAACACCGTTGTGCTGAATTAAACATACGATTCTGGAATGGCTTGCCCACGTCTCCTGAGTATCCTCAATATGAGTATTTATTCCGAACTTACGCTCCTCGCTCATAGTGGTCTCTGATACTAACAACGGCCACACTTCCAAAGCGCAGCACTTCACCAAAAACCCTCACCACACCTCCAACTCCCACACTTTGAGACTATTACCCTTGTCTCAGATAGCCGCAGCCAGGATCCTGCTCTATTCTCGGGGAAAATGGATTCCTCCAGGCTTTGTCGAGGCACTATGACGTACAAATCCCTGATTGCTGAAGTCCACAATCAGCAGCGCACCCTGACCGCCATTGTCGAACAGGATGAGCGCACTGCCTATTTTTACATCTGGCCAACCGACCTGTTCCGCAGCCAGTATGCGGTACGCGGCTGCTGGCTACGAAACCTGCTGCCGGCACCGGCGCAGGAAGATCGCGAGGCAATGGAGCAGGGCATAGCGCCGCTGCTCAGCGCCGAGTATTGCCGTAATCTGGAAGCAGAACCCGCGCTGGATCCAGCCGGTCTGCAGGTGCTATGGGAGCCGAGCGATGATGGCGCGGCGCTGTGGTACTACGGCCAACTGCTGGCGGTGATCCCTGGCTGGAGCCTCTATCAGGAGAAGCAGGTGAGCTTCTCTGCAGGTTGCATCAAAAAGAACCGGCTGACGGCACCGCTGGGTTCGGCATCAACCAATGACTACTACGCCCGTGCGGAGCATCAGCGTCAGTTCTGGCGCGAATGGCACGACGGCAGCGAGTGGGATAAGGTGCAGAACGATCTGATGGCCTGCTATCAGGCGCGCTTTGGCGAGTCAGTAAAGTATTACGCTATCGATCAGGGCAGCTGGCCGCCGATGGCGATCTCCCAGCACTGGCATCAGGGCGTCTGGTATTTCCTGACCATCGGCATGAGCATCCGGCCGATGCCGCAGGTCGATTATCTGTTTGATGAACTGGCACCGCAGTATCGCCGCATTGAACTCGGCATGGCGGTTGACGGTGAAGTCATGACCGAAGGCAACGCGGTGCAGATGGCCAGCGCGCTGGCGGAGTTCGTGCATCTGCCGTGGGCGCGGCTGACCTGGCTGGGCGAGGGCCATACGCTGGCGTCGGAAGTGGCCCCCGTCGGCTTTGAAAGCTTCCTGCTCGCCAATGAGCTGGCAACCGAACAGGCGCAGTTCTCGCTGCCAAAACGCGACGGCGATCGCCCGACTCTGCTCTGGACTACGCCGATTACTGAAACGGAACGGCAGTTCGCGCAGGCGGATGAACATGGTGGTCAGAAGTTACGTGAATTGTTAACGGCGGATGGCAATAATCACATCTTCCGCCCGCGCCAGCAGGTCGTCAGTTCAGAAGAGTAGGCCAGCAATAATGCGCCTGTTCGCCCATTCCCCGGCGCCCGCCGGGGATGTGATAGTTTCTATGTGAAATTAAATTTTTACAAAAATCAAACATTTCTCAAATATGTGATCCTGCTCATCTCAAGTTCCCGCTTGCCGCGCCGTTAAACCCGATCAGGCAATCGCGCCGCACCAGGTTCAGGGGAACGAAGATGTTTAAAACAACACAATCCCGCTTCACCGCAACAATGATCGCGTTCTTTGTTGCGCTTTTACTCGTTACAGTCTGGGTTATTAATCAGTTTGTCGCGCCACAGCTGGTCGATAGCGAAAGCCGTCTGGTTCGCTATCAGGTGGATTCGCTGGCTTCCGGTATCGTTGAACAGATGAACCGCGTTCAGGCCCAGCAGCGCGCCATTACCGAAGCCGCATCCGTCATGGACAGCGCCACTATCGACACCCTTTTACCGACGCTGGTTAACCAGTATCAGGACAGCAATGTGTTTGGTGGCGGGATCTGGCCACTGCCAAATCGTCGTGACCCGGCCAAAGAGAAGGACAGCAGCTTCTTTGCCCGTAATGCCAGCAATGAACTGCAGGTGAACACCTACTGGAACTCCGACGCGGCTGACAAATACTGGGAGCAACCCTGGTACAAAGATGGCATGGCCGCTCCGAAAGGCCAGTGTGCCTGGGCAAAAGCCTATCAGGATGCCGCCAGCCCGCAGCCGCGCACCAACTGTGCTATGGCCATCTACAAAAACGGCACGGCCTGGGGTGTCGCCACCATCGACGTGACGCTGGGGTTCTTTAACCAGCTGGCGAAGCAGATGGGTGAAACCATTCAGGGCAACGTCCTGATCGTCGAAGCCGATGGTAAAGTCGTGGGCAATGGTGCACTGGTGAATGCCGCACCGAAGCTGGAGAACCTGGCTGACGTGCAGATGCCGATGGCAGCACCGCTGAAAACGCTGCTTAACGGTGTTGGCAATCAGCCGCTGGAAACCACCTATGACAGCAGTGAAGGCGAGCAGACGCTGTTCGTGCAGGCCATTCCAGGCAGCCCGTGGTATCTCGCCAGCAGCCTGCCAACCAGCCTGCTGAAAGCGCAGTCTCACAACATGCTGACCCGTCTGGGTCTGGTGCAGATCCCCCTGGCGGTGATCCTGCTGCTGGTGTCGCTGGGCTTTGTCCGCGCCATGATGAAACGCCTCAACGTGCTGAACAGCAACATTGAAGCGCTGTCGACCGGTGGTGCGGATCTGACTCAGCGTCTGCCAGCCAGCAACAGCCCGGAGTTCAACGCCGTCGCGCAGAGCTTTAACCAGTTCATCAGCTATCTGCAGGGGCTGCTCCAGCAGGTGGGCGACAGCGCGCTGGCGATCACCGCCGCGTCGCGGGAAATTGCCAGCGGCAACGCTAATCTCTCTTCCCGTACCGAAGATCAGGCCAGCTCGATTGTGGAAACGGCCGCGTCGATGGAGCAACTGACCGGCACCGTGCGTCAGAACGCCGACAACGCCACCCACGCTAACCAGCTGGCGGGCGATGCCTCGCAGGTGGCCGCACGTGGCACCGAAGTGGTCCGTCAGGTGGTGACCACCATGGGCGAGATTCATCACTCATCCCGTAAAGTGGTCGATATCATCAGCGTGATCGACAGCATCGCATTCCAGACCAATATCCTGGCGCTGAACGCCGCGGTAGAAGCTGCACGCGCCGGTGAACAGGGCCGCGGTTTTGCGGTGGTGGCATCGGAAGTGCGCAACCTGGCACAGCGTTCAGCCAACTCGGCGCGTGAGATTAAAAAGTTAATCGAAGAGTCGGTGGCGAACATCGATACCGGCAGCGCGCTGGTCGAGCAGGCGGGTCAGACCATGGATGAGCTGATGAAGGGCGTGAGCAGTGTGACAACGCTGATGAGTGAAATCATGTCAGCCAGCCGCGAACAGAGCCTGGGCATCGAACAGGTTAACGTTGCGATTACCCAGCTGGATGGCACCACGCAGCAGAACGCCGTGCTGGTGGAGCAGGTTTCTGCTGCCGCGCAGGCGATGGAATCGCAGAGCACCCAGCTTGAGCGGGTGGTTCAGAGCTTCCGACTGTAATCCCTCTCCAGGCCAGCCTTGCTGGCCTGATTTTCTCTCTGCTTCATCCGCTTATCTCCGCCTGACCCGGGTAAAAAATCCTCGATGATCCGCCCAAACCGATAATTCTGTGCCAGAATAGTTGGGAATAATCTCAAGGAAACGCCATGTCTGCTATTGAAGTTATCCTCGTTGACCACCTCGATCGTCCCACCGGCAAGATGGAAAAGCTGGAAGTGCATGAAAAAGGATTGCTGCACCGCGCGGTGACGGTCTACGTCTTCAATTCCCGGCAGGAGCTGTTGCTACAACGGCGTGCCAGCGATAAATATCATTGTGGTGGCTTGTGGAGTAATACCTGCTGTGGTCATCCTTATCCCCATGAATCAACCCGCGACGCCGCCGAGCGCCGCTTGCGTGAAGAGATGGGGATGGTGGTGACGCTGACGCCGGTGTTTGAGCTGAGCTACAACCTGAAACTGAGCAATGGCCTGACTGAACATGAGTATGGTCACGTCTTCTTTGCCGTCTGCGACAGCCTGCCGCAGCTGAATCCGCAGGAAGCGGATGCCTGGGATTATCGCCCGATGGCGCTCATTGAGCAGCAGATGCAGCAGCAGCCACAGCAGTTCACACCGTGGTTTTTGCACACCTTCCCGCGCATCCCGGACTATCTGGAGCAGTTTCCTTTCCCGGAAGTCACCGCATAAAAAAACCGCACTAAGGTGCGGTTTCAATGCTGGCCGGAGAAGTCGGGCCGGGGTAAACAGTGCGCCAGGGTTATGAGCCCGTTTGCTCCCTGAGCCGGCGCGCTATCCACGCCCTGACCATTGATTATCGCTGCAGCTCGAAATCTTCCGCATCCACATCATAACCCGACGGTTCCCAGCGGATCGCCAGCAGCGCCAGCAGGCCCGCCAGTGGTGCAAGGAAGATCACCCAGAACACGCCGGTGCCCAGCGCCGCGACCAGCACCGGAAACAGAAACAGCGAAACGGTAGAGCTGCCGCGCATCAGCGTCTGGTTAAAGCCGACACCCACGCCGCGCAGCGACGTCGGATAGCTCAGCGACGCAAAAGTCATGGTATGCGAACCCGGCCCGAATCCCTGTCCAAACAGGAACAGCGCCAGCATGCCGATTGCCAGCGCGGCTTCCTGACCGCCTTCCGGACGACCAATCAGCGCCAGCCCGAGCAGCGCCACGCACTGACAGGCATAACCCGCCACCGACATCTTCCACGCCCCGAGGCGCGGCACCAGCCGCACCGCCAGTATCCCGCCGACAAAGGCGAACAGCAGATTCAGCGCCAGCGACACCAGAATGGTGGTAAGCATTGACTGGGCAAAGAAGCTGGAGATGATCACCGGCAAGCCAAACGCCACCGCGTTATAAGCAAAAGATGAGGCAATGGAAGTGATGGTCGCCAGCAATGTACGGCGGCGATAAACGCCCTGTAACAACGCACCATAGTTACGCCAGCTCGCCTTGCGCACCGGCATGGCAGGCGTCAGCGCTGCGTCGGGTGCCACCTGGGCATTAATACTCCACGCACTGCGTAAAATCGCCGCGGCACCTTTCAGGTCGCCCTGATTCGCCGCCCAAACCGGGGATTCGCTCATGTAACGGCTACGGATGGCGATGATGATAATCGCCGGAACGGCACCAAAACCAAGGATTAGACGCCAGAGCCAGTCGGTGTGGCTTTCGGGTAACACGGCATAGAGCAAGAGCACCAGCAGATAAGAGATGCTGATTGCCGCATACCAGGTTGGGCACCACATCGCCACGCTGGCCGCTTTATTTCCCTTGCCACGCAGTCGGGAAAACTCCGCCAGAAACGCCATCGCCACCGGCAGATCGATTCCGACCCCCAGGCCCATCACAAAACGCGCGCCGGCCAGCACGTACTCATTGGGGGCAAACGCACAGGCGATAGCCGCCACCACGAAAAAGAACATATCGGCCATAAACACCCGATAACGGCCAATTTTATCCGTGAGATAGCCGCCGATCAGCGCGCCGATAATGGCTCCGAAGGTGATTGCCGAGGCGACCATGCCGGTGCCGGTCGGGGTGAGATTAAATTCACGCGTGATGTCTTTGATGCCAAAGGCCAGTGCACCCAGGTCGTAGGCGTCAAGGAAGACGCCCCCCAGCGCAATCGCCACCACAATGCGGGCATTATTACGGGCGCTGTCGCCACTGTTCACTAATCGGGAGACGTCAGCTGCGCTGCGGATCCACTGTGTTTCGCCACCGGGCGAACTCCCTGTTGTTGCCACGTGGGCGGAAGAGGTCAGGTCGGACATGATGTTGTGCGTCTTTTATTATAAAAACAGATTTCCGAGAATAGCCGTTTAGACGCCCAGACGTAAATTCATTTCGGTTATATGAGATGAATTTATAATCTCAAATCGTTATCAATTTGCGATAAAGTCAGCTACATCGCCGCTGCGCCAGGCTACGCTTTTAAGGCAGATAATTTCCGCTGCACGCCTTGCCAGCCTCCCGCAGAGTGGCAGGAGGGCAGCCTGAACGCGCAGGCGCACAACGCCTTGTGAATCATCACGCACGAACAAAACGTAAAAACAACACACTGCGATAAGGAAAAAGCCATGGTCAGAATTCGGGGTTGGATGGGCGTCAGCGCTTTGCTGCTCAGCATGGGGATAGCACAGGCGGCAGACCCGGTGCGGGTCGGCTCGAAAATTGATACCGAAGGTTCACTGCTGGGCAATGTGATTCTTCAGGTGCTGGAAAAGCACGGGGTAAAAACCGTCAATAAAATTCAGCTCGGCACCACGCAGGTGGTGCGCGGTGCCATCACGGCGGGCGAACTTGATATCTATCCGGAATATACCGGCAACGGTGCATTTTTCTTCAATGATGAGAAAGACAGCGCCTGGAAAAATGCCACCGAAGGCTACGAGAAAGTGAAGAAGCTGGATGCGGAGAAAAACCATCTGGTCTGGCTGACGCCCGCTCCGGCTAATAACACCTGGACCATCGCTGTGCGAAAAGATCTGGCTGAAAAAAATCAGCTAAACTCTCTGGCGGATCTCAGCGCCTGGCTGAAAAAAGGCGGCACTTTCAAACTGGCGGCCTCAGCAGAATTTATTGAACGCAGCGATGCCTTACCCGCCTTTGAAAAAGCCTATGGCTTTGACCTCAAGCAGGACCAGCTGCTGTCGCTGGCTGGCGGCGATACCGCTGTCACCATCAGCGCAGCGGCACAGCAGACTTCCGGCGTAAACGCGGCGATGGCGTACGGCACCGACGGTCCGGTAGCGGCATTAGGTCTGCAGACGCTCAGCGATCCTAAAGGGGTTCAGCCGATTTATGCGCCGACGCCGGTGATCCGTGAATCGGTACTTAAAGCTTATCCAGAGATTGCAGAGTGGCTGAAGCCGGTGTTCAGCGCACTTGACGAGAAGACGCTGCAACAGCTCAACGCCAGAATCGCGGTCGACGGTCAGGATGCCAGCAGCGTAGCGACCGAATGGCTGCAGCAGAAAAAGCTGCTGTAACCGATGCAGATATCGCGGGAAGCGATACGCCGTCCGGTTGAGCAGCCGGTGGCACTGCTGCTGCTGACGCTGCTGACTCTGGCGCTGGTGGCATTGCCGTTTCTGAACTTCGCCCCGAACCGCCTGGTGGCGGGTGAACCGCTGATGGGCTGGCAGATTAGCCGCTTCGGGCTGTTGCTGCTGCCGCTGTTGACGCTGTGGCTGCTGCTGTGGCGGCAGCCGACCCGCATCACGCTGATGCTGGCGCTGCTGGCGGCAGAACTGATGCTGGCGGCGATTATCTGGCTCAGCGGTCATCAGGCCACTTTACTCAGCCAGCAGGGCAGCCGTCTGGCGCGCACCAGCTTTGCCAGCGGCCTGTGGTGCAGCGGCGCGCTGCTCCTGCTGCTGATCACCGATCAGGTGCGGCAACTGACCCGCCATCGGCTGGCACAGCTGCTGCTCAATCTGCAGGTCTGGCTGTTGCCGCTGCTGCTGCTGTTCAGTGGCCAGCTCAGCGATCTCTCCCTGCTGAAAGAGTATGCCAACCGCCACGCGGTGTTTGATGCCGCGCTGAGCCGTCATCTCACCCTGCTGGCGGGCACGGTGGTGCCTGCGCTGATGATTGCGCTGCCGCTGGGCGTCACGCTGTTCCGGCGGCCTGGCTGGCAGGGCGGGGTGTTCGGTGTGCTGAATGTGATTCAGACTGTGCCCTCGGTGGCGCTGTTTGGTCTGCTGATTGCGCCGCTGGCCGGACTGGCTCAGCAGTTTCCGTGGCTCGGCGACTGGGGCATCAGCGGCATTGGGATGGCTCCGGCGCTGATCGCGCTGGTGCTTTACGCCCTGCTGCCGCTGGTGCGCAGCGTGGTGGTGGGGCTGCAACAGGTGCCGCACGAGGTGCGTGAGAGTGCACGTGGCGTCGGCATGAGTGGCTGGCAGCAGTTTATTGCGGTGGATGTGCCGCTGGCGCTGCCGGTCTGGCTGGCGGGCCTGCGGGTAGTGGTGGTGCAGACGCTGGGCATGGCGGTGGTTGCGGCGCTGATTGGCGCGGGCGGCTTTGGCGCGATTATTTTCCAGGGACTGCTAAGCAGTGCGCTTGATTTGGTGTTGCTGGGGGTGATCCCGGTGATTGCGCTGGCGGTGGTCATCGATGCGCTGTTCCGCCTGCTGATCTCACTGCTGGAGAGAAAAGATGATTGAGTTTGACGGCGTTTCCCGCGCGTTTAACGGTAAAGCGGCGGTGAAAGATCTGTCGTTACAGGTGGCGAAAGGGGAATTTTGCGTGCTGCTTGGCACCTCCGGTTCGGGCAAATCGACCACCCTGAAGATGATCAACCGGCTGGTGGAGTTTGACAGTGGTGAAATCCGCTTTGCCGGAGAGTCGATTCGCCAGCTCGATGCCCGCACGCTGCGGCGGCGCATGGGCTACGCGATCCAGTCGATTGGTCTGTTTCCGCACTGGACGGTGCGGAAGAATATCGCCACGGTGCCAGTGCTGCTGGGCTGGCCCCGGGCACAGGTCAATGAACGTATCACGGCGCTGCTGGCGCTGCTGAATCTCGATGCGCAGCTGCTGGACCGCTATCCGCATCAGCTCTCGGGTGGGCAGCAGCAGCGCATCGGCGTGGCGCGGGCGCTGGCGGCGGATCCGGAAGTGTTACTGATGGATGAGCCGTTTGGTGCACTCGACCCGGTGACGCGCGGGGTGCTGCAACAGGAGATGTTGCGCATTCATCAACTGTCGGGCCGCACCATCGTGCTGGTGACGCACGACATCGACGAAGCGCTGACGCTGGCAGACCGTATTGTGCTGATGGATAACGGCGAGATTGTTCAGCAGGGCAGGCCAGTCGAGCTGCTGACCCAGCCGAAAAATGATTTTGTGCGCGACTTCTTTGGTCGCAGCGAAATGGGGGTACGGCTGTTGTCGCTGGAGCAGGTCGGTAATGCCGTGCGGCGCGGCGAGTGGCTGCCGGGCGAACCGATCGCTGCGGCACTGACGCTGCGCGATGCCCTGTCGCAGTTTATCGCCCGGCGTACCGATAAACTGCCGGTCATTGACGATCAGCAGCGGCCGCTGGGCGTGCTCCACTTTGGCGATCTGCTGCAACTGCGCGAGGATTTAACATGCGCAGGCTAAGGGATCCGCTGCTGTGGCTGGTGCTGTTCTACGGCGCGCTGCTGACCCTGATGCCTTACAGCGGGCCGCTGTTTCACCGCTGGTTTCCCGAACTGGCGCGGCCACTCTTTCAGCAGGAGAGCTTCTGGCAGCTGACGCTGGCGCATCTGTTTCTGGTGATCACCGCCAGCCTGCTGGCGATTGTGATTGGCATTGGCAGTGGTGTGCTGGTGACGCGGCGGGCGGGGCGGGCCTTCCGGCCGCTGATGGAAACCATTGTGGCGGCAGGGCAGACGATTCCGCCGGTGGCGGTGCTGGCAATTGCGGTGCCGGTGATGGGATTTGGCGCCTGGCCCGCAGTCGTGGCGCTGCTGCTCTATGGATTGCTGCCGATTTTACAGGGGACGCTGGCGGGTATTGATAGCGTACCGGCCAGCAGTCGGGAGATCGCCATCGGGGTCGGCATGAGTAGCTGGCAGCGACTGTGGCAGATTGAGCTGGCGCTGGCTGCGCCGGTCATCATCGCCGGGATACGCACCTCGGTGATCATCAACATCGGCACTGCTGCCATCGCCTCGACGGTCGGCGCGAAAAGTCTGGGATCGCCGGTGATTATCGGCTTAAGCGGCTTTAATACAGCCTATGTCATTCAGGGGGCATTACTGGTGGCGCTGCTGGCGATAGTCAGCGATCGCCTGTTTGAACGCCTGCAGCGCTGGCTTAGCGTGAGTGAACGATGAGAGAGTATCCCACCAGCATCAGACCGCCGGTGCCACCTGCCGCCATAATAAAAAACAGCGTGGCGAAGAAAGCTTTTTTACAGTTCATGGGTAAAACCTGAGCTCGTTAACAGTGAGGCGGGGATAATAGCGCGCGCAAGGCAGCAGGCAAAGTGCCCGGCGTGCGTTTTTGTTATCAGGCGGGATCGTGCAACCGCACGGCATAGCCCTGTTCCTGCCAGTGTGACAGCTGTTCCTGCTGGCGGCGGGTCAGTTTTTTACCGGTAAAGACAAACATATTCATGCCGGGAAAGAGTTCAGGACGCGGTAAATCCAGCGGTTCTGCCAGCACATCAATCCGCCAGCCATGCTGCGACAGACGCCAGCCTTCCAGCCAGATTCGGGTACGATCGTCGATACCCCAGCCAATAATCAGCGCATCTTTACCCGATTTTTTGCGGCTGCCGGTCAGGCAGAACGCGACATAATCGATCAGCAAACCATCCAGCAGACTGCACATGGTGCGGGCGGTGTTCTGATCCAGACTCAGCTTCTGGCGCACCGGCATAAAAACATGATCGATCAGCGCATCAATCGGATGTTCGCGACCAATCGCGGCAATTTTATTACGAAGTTTAGCGGGTCTGACGTGACGCAGGACGCTGATCAGCTCATCCTGGAGTGTGGTCCAGCCGTCATGGGCATCAACATCGCCACCTTCCAGCAGTGCCTTAACTTTACCGACCGGCACGCCGCTTTCAATCCAGCGCATGATCTCTTCGATGCGATGAACATCCTCTTCGTCAAACTGACGATGTCCGCCTTCGGTACGTTGCGGCTTCAGTAAGCCATAACGACGCTGCCAGGCGCGCAGGGTGACTGGGTTTATGCCACAGCGCTCGGCGACGTCACCGATACTGTATAAGGTCATAAATTCCTCTTTCGATTGGTCTGAGTGCAATTACCATAACGAAGCCGACTAAGTTGTACAATACATTTCTCGATGTACAACTTGACTGATACGCCGTTTATCCGTTATATCTCATAAAAGAGAATTTTTCCCAAATATGAGAAATCACCATGTCAGAGCTGAATACGGAGCAACGACTGGCGGTGAGGCTGGCAGAATTACGCCTGCAACGCGGCTGGTCGCTGGATGAACTTGCTGTCGCAACGGGCATCAGTCGTGCGTCATTATCGCGCATTGAGCGAAGCGAGACCAGCCCTACTGCTGCGCTGCTTAACCGTCTGTGTGTTGCCTACGGATTAACGATGTCGCGCCTGCTCAGTGAAGTGGAGGAGGAGTCCAGTTTGCTGATCAGAGATGACCAGCAGCCCGTGTGGCAGGATGAATCCAGCGGATTTATTCGCCGGAATGTCTCACCCCCTGCGCTTCATTTCCGATGCGAACTGATTGAGGGCAAATTACGGCCTGGTGCACGTATAGATTACGATGCGCCACCCATTCAGGGTCTGGAGCAGCATATCTGGCTACGCGAGGGCGGCCTCATCGTCACGATGGGGGCGCAGCAGTGGGCGCTGAAGCCCGGTGATTGCTTACGTTTTCATCTGGTCGGGAAATCGGCTTTTGAGGCGCACCTGACTGACGGCGCGCGCTATTTACTGGTGGTGGCGAAACCATGATCGATTACACAATACTTCGCGCCGACGAAGCGCAACCGCAATTGGATGAACTCACGGCGGTGCTGCAGGCCTGTGTGGCAGACGGCGCCAGCGTCGGTTTTATTGATGCTGAAGACGAAGAGGTGATAACGCGATTCTGGCAGCAGCGGATCGCCGGTCTGGCAGAGGGCGACAGCGAATTATTCGTTGCGCGGCAGCACGGTCGCATCGTGGGCACGGTCATTCTCAGTGGCAGCGCGATGCCTAATGGCCGACACCGGGCGGAGATCAGCAAACTGCTGGTGCATCCGCAGGCGCGCCGTCAGGGCATCGCGCGTGAGCTGATGCAGCGCGCTGAGCAGCAGGCCCGTGCGCAGGGCAAAACGCTGCTGGTGCTGGATACGCGCAGCGGCGATGTCGCCAGCGAGCTCTATCGCTCGCTGGGCTGGCAGGTGGCGGGGTCGATCCCGTTTTATGCCGAATCCACCGCGGGCGTGCTGGATGCCACCACCTATATGTACAAAGTGCTGGCGTAGCCAGCCGCTAGCTCATGCGGCTGGCCTTTCTTCGTGCCGGACCGGCCTGGGTTGACGGGCTGCCCGCACGACCCTGAAACGGGCAACTGCTGAAATTTACGACGTCGCACGAAAAATTCGGCGCGAAAGCTGACGCCAACAGGATACTGTGTAAAAATACAGGCCATATTTTCGGTGTGGTAACGCAAATCATGGCCCTGACAGCCGCAGTAAAAAGCCAGATAGCGCAATGGTATAAAGCGCTTCAGGAGCAGGTGCCTGACTTCATCCCACGTGCGCCGCAGCGCCAGATGATCGCCGAAGTGGCGAAGTGCCTGGCGGGCGACGATTCGCGCCATCTGGCGGTTGAAGCGCCAACCGGCGTGGGCAAAACCCTCTCTTATCTGATCCCGGGCATCGCGGCCAGCCGCGCCCAGGAGAAGCGGCTGGTGATCAGCACCGCCAACGTGGCGCTGCAGGATCAAATCTTCACCAAAGATCTGCCGCTGCTGAAAAAAATCATTCCCGATCTCACCTTTACTGCCGCCTTTGGCCGCGGGCGCTATGTCTGTCCGCGTAATCTGGCGGCGATGGCGGCCGATGACGATGAGCAGGGCGATCTGCTGCTTTATCTGGACGATGACGCCGTCAGCAGCACTAAAGAGGAGCAGACGCAGTGTGGCCGGTTGCAGAAATCGCTGGATCGCTATCAGTGGGACGGCCTGCGCGATCACAGCGACGAGAACATCAGCGACAGCCTGTGGCAGCGGCTCTCCACCGACAAAGCGAGCTGCCTTGGCGCACACTGTCGCTGGTATCGTGAATGCCCGTTCTTTGTGGCGCGGCGCGAAATCGAGCAGGTCGATGTAGTGGTGGCGAACCATGCGCTGGTCATGGCCGCAATGGAGAATGAGTCGGTGCTGCCACCGGCAAAAAACCTGATGCTGGTGCTGGATGAAGGGCATCACCTGCCGGAAGTGGCCCGCGATGCGCTGGAGATGAGCGCCGACATCACGCCGGGCTGGAGCAGCCTGCAGCTCGACCTCTTTATCAAGCTGGTGGAGAGCATTATGACGCAGATGCGGCCAAAATCGCCGCCGCCGCTGGCTAACCCGGAGCGGCTGAAAGCGCACTGCGATGAGCTGCGTGAACTGCTGACGATTACCGCTCAGGCGCTGAATCCGCTGCTGCCACCGCATAATCAGCCGGGCGAATTCCGCTTTGTGCTGGGGGCGTTGCCCCAGGAGTTGCTGGATCTCTGCGCCCGGCTCTTTAAGCTCAGCGATGCGCTGCGCGGCCTGAGTGAAGGTTTGATTAATGCGCTGAGCGAGCAGACAGGTAAAGTGGATGTGGTGCGACTGCATCGCAATCTGCTGCAGCTCAATCGCCAGTTTGGCTGGTTCGAATCGGTCAGCAAACTGTGGCGGCTGGCGGCGATGGAAAAAGCCTCTGGCGCGCCGGTGTCGAAGTGGATCACCCGCGAGCTGCGCGAAGGTCAGGCGCACCTGCTGTTTCACTGCGCCGGCATCCGCGTCAGCGACCAGCTGGAGAAGATGCTGTGGCGTAAAATTCCACACGTGGTCGTGACCTCCGCCACGCTGCGATCGCTTAACAGTTTCAACCGCCTGCAGGAGATGTCGGGACTCAGCGAGAAGGCGGGCGACCGCTTTGTGGCGCTGGACTCCCCGTTTAACCACGTGGAGCAGGGCAAGCTGGTGATCCCGCAGATGCGCTATGAGCCTCTGATGACGCACGAAGCGGAGCACATCGCGGAGATGGCCGGTTTCTTCCGGCAGCAGATGGCGGAGAAAAAGCACAAAGGCGTGCTGGTGCTGTTTGCCAGCAACCGGGCGATGCAGCAGTTTGTCGCCTGTCTGCCCGACCTGCGCCTCTCAATGCTGGTTCAGGGCGATCAGCCGCGCAGCCGCCTGGTCGATCTGCATCGTCAGCGCGTCGCCAAAGGGGAAACCAGCATCCTGATTGGCCTGCAGTCGTTTGCCGAAGGGCTGGATCTTAAAGGCGATCTGCTGAGTCAGGTGCATATTCACAAAATCGCTTTTCCCCCGGTAGACAGTCCGGTAATTTTGACCGAAGGCGAGTGGCTGAAAAGCCTGAAACGCTATCCGTTTGAGGTGCAGAGCTTACCCAGCGCCTCTTTTACCCTGATTCAACAGGTCGGACGCCTGATTCGCAGCCATCAATGTTATGGCGAAATCGTTATTTACGACCGCCGCCTGCTGAGCAAATCTTACGGCAGCCGGCTGTTAGCGGCGCTGCCGATCTTCCCGATTGAGCAGCCGGAAACGCCAGAGCCGGCAGCGATACCGGCCACCGTGGTGCCAAAAAACACGGTGCGTAAACGACGTCCCACGCGGCGCTGAGCCGCGCACTTAACCGGAAGCGAGTGATGGAACTGAATAAAATCATTAAAGAGATTGGTCGCGGTAAAAATCATGCCCGCGATATCGACTTTGATACTGCCGTGGCGCTCTATGGCGCGATGCTGGCGGGCGAGGTGCCGGACCTGGAGCTGGGCGGCATTCTGATTGCGCTGCGTATTAAAGGCGAAGGCGAAGCGGAAATGCGCGGCTTTTATCAGGCGATGCAGGCGCAGATGATGCAACTGCAGGCGCCGGAAAACCGCCCGATGCCGATTGTGATCCCCAGCTACAACGGTGCGCGTCGGCAGGGCAATCTCACGCCGTTGCTGGCGCTGCTGCTGGTGAAACTCGGCTTCCCGGTGCTGGTGCATGGCGTCAGCGACGACGCGACGCGCATCACCAGTGAAGCGGTGTTTGCCGCGCTAGGTATTACCCCCGTCACCACCGCAGAGGCGGCGCAGGCAAAACTCGATCAGGGCGAACTCGCCTTTATCACCATCGATCATCTCTGCCCGCCAATGGCGAAACAGCTGTCGCTGCGCTGGCGAATGGGCGTGCGTAACAGCGCGCATACGCTGGCAAAACTGGCGACCCCGTTTGCCGAACGTGCGGCGCTGCGTCTGTCGAGCGTGTCGCATCCGGAGTATGTGCCGCGTGTGGCGAAATTCTTCAGTGACATCGATGCGCCTGCGATACTGCTCAATGGCACCGAAGGGGAAGTCTATGCCAATCCACAGCGCTGCCCGGCGATCAGCATGATTCAGGGCGCAGGCGCGGAAGCGGAAGTGTGGGTTGAGCGTCAGCCCGAAGTGGCCGTTGAACTGCCGGCCGATAAGACGGCAGAGGTAACCGCGCGCTGGATTGAGCAGGTGCTGAATCAGCAGCGGCCGGTGCCCGCATCACTGCGACTGCAGCTCGCCTGCTGCCTGCGCGCCAGCGGCCAGTGCGACTCGCTGGCGGCGGCAGAGCAGCAGATCCTCGCCGCCGGTTACTGACTCAGGCTGCTGGCAGCGCCTGTTCAACCAGGTTCTGCCAGAAAGTAATGCCAATTGGCAGCAGCGCGTCGTTGAAGTCATAGCGGGCGTTGTGCAGTGGGGCGGAAGGCGTGTCGCCATCCGCGCCCAGCCAGAAGTAAGCACCCGGACAGGCCTCCATCATGCAGGCAAAATCTTCAGACGCCATTGACGGATTGACCTGCCACTGAACCTGTTCGGCCCCCAGCGTCGCCAGCGCCACCTCGCGCACCTGCTCAGCCGGGGCCGCATGGTTGGCGGTCACCGGATAGCCCGGTAACCACTCAATCTCACCGCTGACGCCAAACGGACGTGGCAGGGTAGCGACAAACTCATCAATCAGCCCGCGTACTTTTTCGCGCACGCTGGTCTGCAGGCAGCGCACCGTGCCGCGCAGTACAATCTGTTCCGGGATCACGTTGATCGCTTCGCCACCGTGGATCTGCGTCACGCTGACCACCGCCGAGGCGAGCGGCGAGAGGCGACGTGACGGAATCGTCTGCAGCGCCAGAATCAGCTCAGCCGCTACCACCATTGGATCGGCACCGCTTTCCGGCATCGCCGCGTGGCAGCTTTTGCCGTGCAGGGTAATCTCAAACGAATCCAGCGACGCCATCATGGCGCCAGGGTTAACCGCCAGTGACCCCAGCGGCAGGCCCGGCCAGTTGTGCATCGCATAGATCGCATCCATCGGGAAGCGCTGGAACAGTCCCTCTTCCACCATTTTGCGCGCACCGCCCAGGTTCTCTTCGGCAGGCTGAAAAATGAAATGTACCGTGCCGCTGAACTGGCGTGTGGCGGCCAGCTGTCGGGCGGCGGCCAGCAGAATGGCGCTGTGACCGTCGTGCCCGCAGGCGTGCATCACGCCGGGAGTGGCGGAACGCCATTCAGTGTCGCCTTTTTCCGTAATCGGCAGCGCATCCATATCCGCACGCAGCCCGATAACCGGGCCGGGACCGTTTTCCAGCGTGCCGATCACGCCGGTGCCCGCCAGACCACGAAACACCTGCAATCCCGCCCGCTCTAACTTATCAGCGATAAACTGGCTGGTTTGCTGTTCCTGGTAACCTAATTCGGGGTGGCGATGAAACTCACGGCGCCAGCGCAGGGCATCTTCAAGCAGGGCAGGGGAAAGGGTCATGCAGAGTCGCGCTCCATACAGAATGAGAAGATTTCACTTTAGAGGTCGGGTGGCGCTGCGTCTATCGCCGGCAGGACGAAATCTGGCTATAGGCTAAATCAAAATGGAATAAGTAATAAGGAAGTGATGTCCGGGCAGGGCTTCAGAAGGGAAAAACGCGAAGAAAACGGGGCAAGTCGCTGCCCGCCCCATTCAGCGTATTACTTCTGCATCGGCAGGTTCAGTTCATGCTCTGCCGCGCAACTTTGTGCCAGCTCATAACCCGCGTCGGCATGACGCATCACGCCGGTGGCCGGGTCATTCCACAATACCCGACCCAGACGCGCATCCGCCTCTTTGCTACCATCACAGACAATCACCATACCGGCGTGCTGCGAGAAGCCCATGCCGACACCACCGCCATGATGCAGGCTGACCCAGGTCGCACCGCCTGCGGTATTCAGCAGCGCGTTGAGCAGCGGCCAGTCTGAGATCGCATCTGAGCCATCCTTCATCGCTTCGGTTTCACGGTTAGGTGAGGCAACCGAGCCGCAGTCGAGATGGTCGCGGCCAATCACAACCGGCGCTTTCAGCTCGCCGTTGCGCACCATTTCATTGAACGCCAGACCGGCAAGATGCCGTTCGCCCAGTCCCAGCCAGCAGATACGCGCTGGCAATCCCTGGAAGGCGATGCGCTCCTGCGCCATATCCAGCCAGCGATGCAGCGTTTTGTGGTGCGGGAACAGTTCCTTGAGTTTCGCGTCGGTCTTGTAGATATCTTCCGGATCGCCGGACAGCGCCACCCAGCGGAACGGGCCTTTTCCTTCGCAGAACAGCGGACGGATGTAGGCCGGTACAAAGCCAGGGAAGTCGAAGGCGTTGCTGACACCCTCATCCAGCGCTACCTGACGGATATTGTTGCCGTAATCCACGGTCGGGATGCCCATATGACAGAAGTCGAGCATCGCCTGCACGTGGACCGCCATTGACGCACGCGCCGCTTTCTCTACTGCCTTCGGCTGTGAGACGCGCTCCTGCTGCCAGCGCGCCAGATCCCAGCCAGCCGGCAGGTAGCCATTAATCGGATCGTGCGCCGAGGTCTGATCGGTGACGATGTCCGGTTTTGGCCCGCCCGCCCGGGCGCGTTTCACCAGCTCCGGCAGGATCTCGGCGGCATTGCCCAGCAGCCCGACCGAAATCGCTTTTTTCGCCGCGGTCGCTTCGCTGATTAACGCCAGCGCTTCATCCAGCGTAGTGGCTTTATAATCTACATAGCGGGTACGCAGGCGGAAATCGATGCGCGACTCCTGACACTCAATCGCCAGCACACAGGCCCCGGCCAGAACGCCCGCCAGCGGTTGCGCGCCGCCCATGCCGCCCAGCCCGGCGGTGAGGATCCAGCGTCCGCTGAGGTCGTTGTTGTAGTGCTGACGTCCCGCTTCCACGAAGGTTTCGTAGGTGCCCTGCACGATGCCCTGCGCGCCGATATAGATCCAGGAACCGGCGGTCATCTGGCCGTACATCATCAGACCCGCTTTATCCAGCTCATGGAAATGATCCCAGGTTGCCCAGTGCGGCACCAGATTGGAGTTCGCCAGCAGCACGCGGGGTGCATCCGCGTGGGTGCGGAAGATGCCGACCGGCTTGCCGCTCTGGATCAGCAGGGTTTCATCCGGCTGCAGTGCCCGCAGCGAACGCAGGATCTGCTCGAAGCACTCCCAGTTACGCGCCGCCTTACCGATGCCGCCGTAAACCACCAGATCTTCCGGCCGCTCGGCAACATCGGGATCGAGGTTGTTCTGAATCATGCGGTAAGCGGCTTCAATCAGCCAGTTGGCGCAGTGCAGCGTGGTACCGTGAGGCGCGCGAATTTCACGTGCCACAGCCTGAGAAAGAGTTTCGCTCATGAAAGATTCCTTAATTCAAGAAGTTGGGCGCATGCTCGGCAGCAGCGCGGTCAATGCCTGAGGCCAGTCAGTGCGACTTGCCCACTGACGCATTGCCTCGATATCGGGAGCCAGCAGGCGATCCTCCTCAAGGAAGGCGACCTGCTCGCGAATGGTGTCGATGGCCTGCTCAATCAGCGCAGAGCTTTTCAGCGGCCGGTTGAATTCAATGCCCTGTGCGGCGGCCATCGCCTCAATGCCCACGACTGCGGCGCTGTTAAAGCACATGCTGCCGAGACGGCGGGCGGCGTAGGTCGCCATCGAGACGTGATCTTCCTGATTAGCGGAGGTCGGCAGGCTGTCGACGCTGCCCGGATGGGCCAGCGATTTGTTCTCAGAGGCCAGGGCTGCGGCGGTCACCTGGGCGATCATAAAGCCGGAGTTTACGCCGCCGTCGCGCACCAGGAAGGGCGGCAGGCCCGACAAGCCGCTGTCCAGCAGCAGCGCCAGCCGTCGCTCGGAGATGGCCCCGACTTCGGCAATCGCCAGCGCCAGGATGTCCGCAGCAAAGGCCACCGGTTCTGCGTGGAAGTTGCCGCCGGAGATCACATCGCCGCTGTCACTGAACACCAGCGGGTTGTCAGAGGCCGCGTTCGCTTCGATTTCCAGAATCCGCGCGGCGTGGCTGAAGTTGTCCAGGCAGGCACCCATCACCTGTGGCACGCAGCGGATGGAGTAGGGATCCTGAACGCGGCCGCAATGCTTATGCGACAGCACTATTTCACTGCCCTCAATCAGGGTGCTGACGGCAGCGGCGACGGCAATCTGACCATGCTGGCCGCGCGCCTGATGGATACGGGCGTCGAACGGTTTTAGCGAGCCTTTAATCGCCTCCAGCGACAGCGCACCGGCCATCAGACCAGCGGCAAACAGGTTTTCACCCTCAAACAGGCCGCGCAGCGCCAGTGCAGTTGAGACCTGGGTGCCGTTAAGCAGCGCCAGTCCCTCTTTCGGGCCGAGTACAAACGGCGACAGACCTACACTTGCCAGGCCTTCGGTTGCCGGGATCAACTCACCCCTGAGCCGGACCTGACCTTCGCCCAGCAGCATCAGGGACATGTGCGCCAGCGGCGCCAGATCGCCGGAGGCACCGACCGAGCCTTTTTCCGGGATGCAGGGCATGACACCCGCATTGAACAGCGCCAGCAGCGCCTCAACCAGTTCGATTCGCACGCCAGAGTGACCGCGTGCCAGGCTGATGATTTTGGTGGCGACCACCAGGCGGGTAACATTGTCGGGCAGCAGATCGCCCAGCCCGACGCTGTGTGACAGCACCAGATTACGCTGCAGATCCGCCAGCCGACTGGCCGGGATTTGCGTCTGCGCCAGCTTGCCGAAGCCGGTATTAATGCCATATACCACGTTGCCAGAGGCGACAATCGCATCCACGGTCTGCTGCGCCGCCGCAATTGCCTGACGCGCGGGCTCATCAAGCGTCAGCGTGACGTTGCCCTGATAGATAGCGCGTAATGTGGCGAGGTCCACCTCGCCTGGCACCAGGCGCAAAACCTGAAACGAACCTGACATAGTCTACTCCTGTCTATACAAGTGTGCTGGTGTGGCTAAACTGCTCTCCTTGCCCTGATCCAGCGGAATAATACGAGTGAAACATAAGCGTTAATTCTTGTCTATGCTTGTCTATACAATCAAAGGGAGCAAGCAAGTGCCGTGCCAGGCCGATCACAAAAATCGATTGCCCGTCCGCTGCGGGTTGACTATTTAGCGCTACTCAGAGGCTGCACCATCAGGATGCGCAGGCTGCACCATTGGGGCACCGCGCAGCGTACTGGATGTATATACATTCACACGGTGAGACAGTAAACTTAGGGGACTTTCAGCATAAGGAACAGCAAATGGTTGAGCATACGGCACTGGCACAACTGGCGGCGGCAATGAGCGATGAGCCTGCCCCGATTTATCAGCGGGTGAAGCAGGCCATCGTCAGCCAGATCCGTGAAGGGTTGTGGAAAGCGAATCAGCGTGTGCCATCAGAAAGTGAACTGGTGAATGAACTGGGCGTCAGCCGCATGACCATTAACCGGGCGCTGCGTGAACTCACCAGCGAAGGCTTTCTGGTGCGGATGCAGGGCGTCGGAACCTTCGTGGCGGAGATGAAAGGCTACACCGCCATGCTGGAGGTGCATAACATCGCCGATGAGATCGCTCAGCGCGGCCATCAGCACAGCTGCAAAATCCTCGCCATCGGTCAGGACAAAGCCGATCCAGAGCAGGCGGCGGTGCTGGGACTGACTACCGGGCAGACGCTCTATCATTCGCTGATTGTGCATTACGAAAATGATCTGCCGGTGCAGCTGGAGGACCGTCTGGTCAATCCGCTGGTCGCACCCGATTACCTGACGCAGGATTATCAGCAGATGACGCCTTACACCTATCTGATGCGCGTCGCGCCGCTGACGGCGGGCGAGCACATTGTTGAAGCGGTGTTGCCCGATGCGCGTCAGCGTAAACATCTGTCGGTGGATGAGCACGAACCCTGCCTGCTGATTCGCCGTCAGACCTGGAGCGACACTAAAATCGTGACCTATGCGCGGCTGCTCTATCCCGGCTCACGTTACAAATTACTGGGCCGCTTCAGAGGACACGGTTAAGACGGGTAAACAGCAGCCGGGCATCGGTATCGCACGGGCTGAGTGCTGTTTCTTCATCGACCCACCACGCGCCCTGCTGCGCAGTCAGCCGTTCCCCGTCAGCCATCTGCCAGGCGCCAGCCAGCACCCAGGCAACGCCATGCAGAGTGCTGACCGGCGTGGTCACCATCTCCACCGCTGCCTGCCATTCCCCGCGCCGCGTCATAATATTAAAATCTTCGCTGACGCTGCCCTGCAGCTTTGCCGTTAAGGCGAGTTCGCCGGCAAACGCCCAGGGCTGCTGAGGCGTCAGTAAGTGCTGCACGCCCGGCGCGGTCAGCAACACCGGATCGCCATGCAGCAGGGTAATCACCCGATCAATGTCAGAAAAGGCTGAGAAGGGACCATCCTGCGCCAGCGTCGCAATGCTGGCGCGCCAGCCGAAGCGCTCCGCGCCGGGTGGAAAGCTGATGATTTCGCGGGTTTCGCCGCCGCCGTTGCGCCAGCGGCTGACCGCCAGCTCCGCGTATGTGAACCGGGCGATCATCGCAGCGTCTCCATCGCCTGAGCAAAGCGGGCGGCACACGCCGTCTGGTGCGGATGCACCCCATCTTCTACCACGGCTTTACCCGCCACATAAACGTCCCGAATCTGATCGCGCTGCCCGGCAAAGAGCCAGCGGTTGAGGACGGCGTGCGACCCGACGCTGCCGAGCCACGCCTCATCCCGCAGCACCAGCCAGTCGGCACGTTGTCCCACCGCCAGCGTGCCCTGCTGAATGCCACACGCCTGCGCACCGCCTGCTGCTGCCTGTTGCCACAGCAGATCGCCTACCGACGGCTGGCCGGGCAGGGTAATCCGGTTGCGGCGCTGGTCGCGCAGTCGCTGAGCATACTCCAGCCAGCGCAGCTCCTCCTGGGCGCTCAGCGAAACGTGACTGTCAGAGCCGATGCCCCAGCGTCCGCCCTGCGCGATGTACTCCACTGCCGGAAAGATGCCGTCACCGAGGTTGGCTTCGGTGGTCGGGCAGAGACCCGCCACTGCGCCGCTGCGGGCGAGACGCGCCAGCTCACTCTCATCCAGATGGGTGGCGTGGATCAGGCACCAGCGCGCATCCACCTCAAAGCGGTTCAGCAGCCAGGCCACCGGACGCTCGCCGCTCCACGCCAGCGAGTCATTCACCTCTTTCTGCTGTTCAGCCACATGGATATGTACCGGCAGCGTCGTATCACTGGCCGCCAGCACGTCCTGCATCTGGCTTTCACTCACCGCCCGCAGTGAATGGAAACAGAGGCCACGGTTCAGCAGTGGCCTTTGCTGCTGCCACGTATCAAGCCGCGCCTGCTGTTGCAGATAGCGGTCGGTCTGCTGGATAAAACGCTTCTGACCCGCCGACGCTGGCTGGCTGCCGAAGCCGCTGTAGCTGTAGAGCACCGGCAGCAGCGTCTGGCCGATACCGGCGATCTCCGCCGCTTCAATCAGCTGTTGCAGCATCGCATCATCACTGTAGGGCGCACCCTGTGTGTCGTGGTGCAGGTAGTGAAACTCTGCCACCTGGGTGTAGCCGCCTTTCAGCATCTCGATGTAGAGCAGGGCGGCAATATCGCCCACCTGTTGCGGCGTCAGGCGCTGCACCATGCGGTACATCAGATCCCGCCACGTCCAGAAACTGTCCTGAGGATCGCCCGCCACTTCAGCCAGACCCGCCATGGCACGCTGGAAGGCGTGCGAGTGCAGGTTGGCGATTGCCGGGATCACCTCGCCGTTGAGCCGGATAGCCTGATCAGCGTGGCTATCCGGAGTAATAGAGTCGATAAAACCGGCCTGATTGACCGTGATACGCACCTGCTGCTGCCAGCCCTCCGCCAGCAGGGCACGCGAGGCAAAAAAAGTCGCCATGGTTGATCCTCATCGGATGTGGTTGTATATACATATACATACTTTGAGGCACAGTGTAAACGGCGGAGGCATGAGGCAGCGATGGCAGAAGAGATGCGCGTAGAGACGGTGTGGACCGGGGCTGACCTGGTCACCATGCGTGACGGAAAGTACCATCTTATCCCGCAGGGGGCGCTGGTGGTGCGGGCGGGCAGGCTGGTGTGGGTCGGGCCGCAGGCGGAGATGCCCGCGTTCATCGCCGATCAGCATCATCATCTGCCGGGCGGCATCGTGACCCCGGGGCTGGTGGATTGTCATACCCATCTGGTGTTTGGCGGCGACCGCAGCCAGGAGTTTGAACAGCGCCTGAATGGCGTCAGCTATGCAGAGATTGCCGCGCAGGGCGGTGGCATTCTCTCAACCGTGCGCGCTACCCGCGCCGCCACTGAAGAGGAACTGGTGGCATCGGCTCGCTGGCGGCTTAACCGCCTGCTGGCCGAGGGCGTCACCACCGTGGAAATCAAGTCCGGCTATGGCCTGGATGAAGAGAGCGAACTGCGGATGCTGCGGGCGATTCGCCAGCTGGGAGAGAGCGTAGCCGCTGACGTGCGCGCCACCTGTCTGGCGGCACATGCTTTTCCGCCGGAGTTTAAGCACGACCCGGATGGCTGGGTCGATATCATCTGCGAACGGCTGCTGCCGCAGGTGCAGGCACTGGGACTTGCGGATGCGGTGGATGCGTTCTGCGAGCATCTCGCCTTTTCACCGCAGCAGGTGGCGCGGGTGTTTGACCGTGCAGTGGCGCTTGGCATGCCGGTGAAACTGCATGCGGAGCAGCTCTCGGCGTCAGGTGGCGCAGCACTGGCGGCGCGCTATGGGGCGCTCTCTGCCGACCACCTTGAATATGCCACCGAGGAGGATGCCAGAGCGATGGCACAACATGGCACCGTGGCGGTGCTGCTGCCTGGTGCATTTTATCTGCTGCGGGAGACGCAGCGTCCGCCGGTGGATCTCTTCCGGCGCTATGGCGTGCCGATGGCGCTGGCCAGCGATGCCAATCCCGGCACCTCGCCTGCGCTGTCGCTGCGTCTGATGCTTAATATGGGCTGTACCCTGTTTGGCATGACGCCGGAAGAGGCGCTGGCGGGCGTCACGCTGTGGGGGGCAAAAGCGCTGGGGCTGGCTGACAGTCACGGCTCGCTGGAGGCGGGAAAAGTGGCGAACTTCGTTCACTGGCCGCTGGCCCGTCCGGCAGAACTGGTTTACTGGCTGGGTGGTGAACTGCCCTGTACCGTTATCTATCGTGGAGAACCGCAATGAACCCTTTCCATTTTACCCAGGGCAGTCTGCCGCTGCTGGTCAGCATTCCCCACGCCGGTACCGAGCTGACGCCCGACGTGGAAGCCGGACTGAGTGAGGCCGCGCGCGGCTTACCCGACACCGACTGGCATATTCCCATGCTGTATGATTTTGTGCGTGATCTCGGGGCCAGCGTGTTAATCGGCCGCTACTCCCGCTTTGTGGTCGATCTCAATCGCCCGCCCGATAACCAGCCGCTCTACACCAGCGCCACCACCGGCCTGTTCCCGGAAACCCTGTTCAACGGTACACCGACCTTTGCACCAGGCAAAACACCCGACGACACGGCGCGTCAGGGCTACATCGATCAGATCTGGCAGCCCTATCATCAGCAGATTCAACAGGAGCTGGCGCGGCTCAAAGCGCAGCATGGCTATGCGCTGCTGTTTGACGCCCACTCTATCGCCAGTGAAATTCCCCGCCTGTTTGACGGACGTCTGCCCGATATCAACATAGGCACCAACGACGGCGCAAGCTGCACGCCTGCAATGAGTGCGGCGCTGGAGGCCGTGTGCGCGGCGCAGAACGACTACAGCTGGGTGATTAACGGGCGCTTTAAAGGCGGTTACATCACCCGTGCCTACGGTCAGCCGCAGCAGCAGATTGAGGCGGTCCAGCTGGAGCTGGCGCAGCTCAACTACATGGATGAAACCCCACCTTACGCCTGGCAGCAGGCGCGTGCCGCCCGGTTGCAGAACGTGCTGAAGGCACTGATCCACGCCATGCTGGCGCAGACTAAATCGCAATAAAATCCACCAGAGCGATGCGCCACTCCGGTGCATCGCTGCCCTGATTAAGTGCAGCGGCGGGCAGGTCGCCTGCCCGCTCCCAGACTCCCGCCGCTTTTTCCACCTCTGCAGAGCTGGCATAACCTTTGCTTGGTTGTATGTACAAGTGCAGCAGCACCGCCATCTGAGCAATAAATTCTGTCTGGCTCACAAAACGATAAAGCCGGCAATGAACTGCGCTGCATTAACTTGTATATACATGACATATCATCCTGTGAAATTTATGTTAAATCTCGTCAGGGCGATCACCAGGCCGCTACTTTCAGGAGAACCGTATGACGCACCCTCTGACTCTTCGTCGTTTATGTTTCACTACGCTGGTTTCCAGCCTGCTGCTCTGTGGCGTCAGCGCCCAGGCCAAAGAGTGGAAGTCTATTACCATTGCCACCGAAGGCAGTTATGAACCCTGGAACCTCACCCTGCCAGGCGGCAAGCTGGGCGGTTTTGAACCGGAGCTGATGGCCGATCTCTGCCAGCGTATGGCAATACAGTGCAAGCTGGTGGTGCAGAACTGGGATGGAATGATCGCCGGTCTGAATGCCGGAAAATATGACGTGATCATGGATGCAATTGTGATCACCCCCGAGCGCAAGAAAGTGATCAATTTCACCGTGCCCTATGCCTCTACGCCCGCCACCTTCATCACGGTGAAAGGGTCGTTGCTGCCTGCCGACAGTAAGATCATCAAACTCACCGACGATGAGAAAACCGTGGAGCCTGCCATCGCACCCCTGAAAGCGGCGCTGAAGGGCAAAACCATTGGTATCGCCTCCGGCACCGTCTACACGCCGTTTATCGACAAGTACTTCAAAGAGGTGGCGGATGTCCGGGAATACACCAGCTCAGCTGATGCGATCCTCGATTTGCAGGCGGGACGTATTGACGCGGTGTTTGACGATGTGACCTTTGCGCAGTCGATGCTGGCGCGACCGGATAACCGTAACCTCAGCTTTAGCGGTCCGCAACTGGGCGGCCCAATCTGGGGTGAGGGCGAGGCGATGGGCGTGCGCATGGCAGACAACGATCTGAAAGCCCGGCTGGATCAGGCGATCAAAGCCGCGCTGGCCGATGGCACAGTGAAAAAGCTGAGCGAGAAGTGGTTCAAAACTGACGTCACACCCTGAGTGAGGTAACTGATGATAAGCCTGCTGAGTTTTGGCCCGGAGGGCTGGGGACGGTTGATTCTGAGTGCCACGCTGACGACGTTGCTCCTGTCATTTGCCGCGCTGCTGGTCGGTGCGGTAGTGGGATCGGGCGTTGCCGCTGCAAAGTTATCCCCGCACCGCGCGGTGCGCTGGGCAGGGGAAGGCTACTCGGTGATCTTTCGTGGCATTCCTGAGCTGCTGGTGATCTACCTGTTCTACTTCGGCGGATCGGGATTGATCACGCAGATCGGACAACTTTTTGGCGCGGACGGGTTTATCGAAGCGCCGCCGTTTCTGATCGGGGCGCTGGCCATCGGGCTTATCTCCGGCTCTTACCAGGCGGAAGTCTATCGTGCCGCACGGCTGGCCCTGGCGAAAGGGGAGATCGAAGCCGCTGTCGCTATTGGTATGCCGCGCTGGCGCATCCGGCAACGCATCCTGCTGCCGCAGGTGGCGCGCTATGCGCTGCCCGGACTGTCAAACGTCTGGCAGATGAGCCTGAAAGACTCGGCGCTGGTGTCAGTGACCGGCATTGTCGAGCTGATGCGGGCCAGCCAGATTGCGGCCGGTTCCACCCGTGATTACTTCTCCTTTTATCTGGTGGGCGGTGCCTGTTATCTGCTGCTGACGCTGCTGTCGAACCGCGCCTTTCTGCGGGCTGAATCCCGTCTTGGTCGCGCCTGGCAAAGCCGCACCGCTGCACAGCATTAAGGAGACTTATGATCGATTTCGCGTTCCTCACTGACACCTTCCTGAAACTCAGCGCCGCGTTGCCGGTTACGCTGGGCCTGTTTATCAGCGCCTTTCTGTGCGGTGGCGTGCTGGCGGTGGGTATTCTGGCGCTGCGCATGAGCCGCTGGCGTCTGCTGAGTGCTTTTGCCCGTGGCTACATTCTGGTGTTTCGCGGCTCGCCGCTGATGATCCAGCTGTTCCTGATCTACTACGGCCTCGGGCAGTTTGGTGTGATCCGGCACAGTCTCTTCTGGCCGTTTCTGCGTGAGCCCTTTACCTGTGCGGTGCTGGCGCTGTCGCTCTGCACCGCCGCCTACACCGCGGAGATCCTGCGCGGCGCGCTGCTGGCTGTGCCGCCCGGTCAGGTGGAGGCGGGGATGGCGTGCGGCATGTCACGCGGGCTGCTGCTGCGGCGCATTATCGCGCCGGTGATGCTGCGTTATGCGCTGCCCGCTTACTCCACCGAGGCGATTCTGCTGGTGAAGTCGACCGCGCTGGCCAGTCTGGTCACGGTCTGGGATGTCACCGGGGTGGCGCAGCAGATTATCCAGCGTACTTACCGCACCATGGAGGTGTTTCTCTGTGCGGCGGCAATCTACCTGATCCTCAACTTCATCATTGTGCAACTCTATGCCCTGCTGGAGCGGCGTCTGACGCCGGTTCATAAACCGGAAAAAAAGCCGTTACCGGCCGCTAAGCCGATTCCTGGAGGAAAATAAACATGTCTGAACTGCCACCCGTCACGCTGTCGGCCAGCGATATCCATAAATCCTTTGGCGCCATGGAGGTGCTGAAAGGCATCTCGCTGCAGGCGCACCAGGGCGATGTTATCTCAATACTCGGTGCCAGCGGCTCGGGCAAAAGTACGCTGCTGCGCTGCATTAATCTGCTTGAGACGCCTGACGCGGGCGTGGTCAGCGTGGGCGGTGAAACCATTGAGATGAAGCGCCATGCCCGGGGACACCAGCTGGCGGCTAATCCGCGTCAGATTGAGCGGCTGCGCTCCCGGCTCGGCATGGTGTTTCAGAGCTTTAACCTCTGGTCGCACCTGACGGTGCTGCAAAATGTCATTGAAGGGCCGCACTACGTCCTCAAGCGCGATAAAAAAGCCTGTATTGCCCAGGCGGAACAGCTGCTTGATCGGGTCGGTCTGCTGAATCGCAAAGATTTCTATCCCGCCCAGCTTTCAGGCGGTCAGCAGCAGCGGGTGGCGATCGCCCGTGCGCTGGCAATGGACCCGGAGGTGATGCTGTTTGATGAGCCAACTTCGGCACTCGATCCGGAACTGGTAGGCGAGGTGCTGAAGGTCATGCGCAGCCTGGCGGAAGAGGGCCGCACCATGCTGGTGGTGACCCATGAGATGGGTTTTGCCCGCAACGTCTCTAACCGGGTGGTGTTTATGCATCAGGGCACTATTGATTGTCAGGGCACGCCAGAGGCGATGTTCGGCGAGGCGGGATCGGCGCGCTTTAAGCAGTTTATCTCCAGTCATCATCAGGTGGAGCCGGTGGTATGAGCGACGTAATACTTCAGACGCTGGTCTGGGGCGATGGCCCGCTGAAATGGCAGGCGCTGGTGCAGGTCGCCCGGCACGGCGCCAACCTGACGCTGAGCGACAGTGCCTGGCAGCGCATTGCGCAGAGCCGTGAAATCGTCGGTAATATCGTGGCGGCGGGGCAGGTGGCTTACGGCATCAATACCGGGCTGGGGGCGTTGTGCAACATCACCCTGTCTGAAGATGAGCTGAGCCAGCTATCGCGCAATACACTGCTGAGCCATGCCTGTGGCGTCGGGCCGGTGCTGGCAAAATCCGAGGTCCGCGCCATTCTGTGCGCTGCGATTGCGAACTACAGCCACGGCAAATCAGGTGTTTCAGTGGCGCTGGTGCAGCATCTCCTGGCGCTGCTAAACCTGCAGATTACGCCACAGGTACCGTCGCAGGGATCGGTGGGATATCTGACCCACATGGCGCATATCGGCCTGGCGCTGATTGGCATCGGCGAGGTGGAGTGGCAGGGCGAAATCGTGCCGGCGCAGCAGGCGCTGGCACAGGCGGGATTAGCCCCTTACCGGCCTGGCGCCAAAGAGGGGCTGAGCCTGGTCAACGGCACGCCCTGCATGACCGGCTTAGCCTGTCTGGCGCTGGACGATGCCGAACGGTTGCTGGACTGGGCAGACGTCACCGGTGCGATGAGCTTTGAAGCGCTGCGCGGTCAGCTGGTGGCGTTTGACCCTGAGGTGCTGGCGCTGAAGGCCAGCCCGGGGATTCAGCGCAGCGGCGAACGACTGCGCCAGTTGCTGAGTGACAGCCCGCTGCTGAAAGCCAGCGTTGGCATCCGGACTCAGGATGCACTCAGTCTGCGCTCGATGCCGCAGGTGCACGGCGCCTGCCGCGATCAGTTTAGTCATGCTGTCCGTCAGGTGGAGACCGAACTCAACGCCTGTACCGACAATCCGCTGGTGCTGGGGACGCCGCAGGCCTGGCGCGTGGTGTCACAGTCCAATCCGCATGGCGAGTCGGTGGCAATGGCCTGCGACCTGCTGGCGATTGCGATGGCGGAGCTGGGCAGCATCGCCGAGCGACGGCTTGATCGGCTGGTGAATCCGCTGGTCAGCGGCCTGCCGCCATTTCTGGTCGCCGAGCCGGGCGTCAATTCCGGCATGATGATTGCGCAGTACGTGGCGGCATCACTCTGCGCGGAGAACCGTCAGCTGGCGCAGCCTGCGGTGCTTGATAACTATGTCACTTCAGGATTACAGGAGGATCATCTGAGCCTCGGCACCGGCTCGGCGCTGAAGCTGCTGAAACTGGTCAGCAATGTTGATCACATTATCGCGATTGAGTATCTGCTGGCGGCGCAGGCGCTGGAGTTTCACGGTGAGTCACAGCTGGCAGCAGGCACGCGGCGCGCCTGGCAGCATTTGCGGCAGGTTGTTGATCGCTGGCAGCAGGATCGCTGGCTGGCACCCGACATCGCCCGCGCGGTGGCTCAGATTAAAGCGCACCGGGCCAATGCGCTTGTGGGGTAAGGATTATCTGCGGCGCGCGTCCGGACGGACTAAATCAAAACGTTGCGCTTCGCTGATGCCGTAATAGGCGCTGGGGCCGCCCGCGCGCAGAATCGGCTCGGCTTTAGCGGTCTGATAAATGCCCTCTTCCAGCAGCGATTCATCGATGTGAATCGCCACCGCTTCCCCCAGCACCAGCCAGCTGTCGATCAGATTGCCGCTGGCATCCTGCAGCTGAATCAGTTGCGTCAGGCGGCACTCGAAGTTGACCGGGCTCTCTGCCACCAGACTGGCGCTGACCTGTGAAGCCGCCAGCGGCGTTAAACCGGCAAAGGCGAACTCATCCTGATCGGCAGGCAGCGAGGCGGAACTTTCGTTCATCGCTTCCGCCAGCGGACGGGTCGCCAGGTTCCAGACAAACTCTTTGGTCTCAGCAATATTTCTCACGCTATCTTTCCAGCCGCTGCTGGCGAAACCGATAATCGGCGGATGATAGTTGAAGCAGTTAAAGAAGCTGTAAGGTGCCAGATTGTGCTGGCCGCTGCTGCTCACTGAGCTAATCCAGCCGATCGGGCGCGGCCCGATAATGGCGTTCAGCGGATCGTGCGGCAGACCGTGACCAGCACGGGGTTGATAGGAATAGCGTTTCCGGGTCATAACTTCTCCAGCAGGGAATTTTATTTATCTTAGCCCGACAGCATCGCCCGACGGAATCGGAAAGAGGTAAGCGGATGGTGCGGGTTTATTTTCCGCCGCCTACAGCGTATTGTACGCGCGCCTGAATAATTGAGAGAACGTATGAAAAAGTCAGCCAGCACGTCGCCCTTCCACGCCCGCAATCGCCATCAGGGCGAATACGATTTTGCCGCGTTAACCGCTGCCCATCCGCCGCTGAAAGCCAAAGTCCGGCCCAATGGGTATGGCGTGCAGTCCGTGGATTTCGCGGACCCGGAGGCGGTGATGCTGCTGAACCAGGCGCTGATCAAACTATTTTACGACATCGACTGGCAGCTGGCTCCCGGCTCACTCTGCCCGCCCGTGCCGGGACGCGCCGATTATCTGCACTACCTTGCCGATCTGCTGGCGCTGGATAACAACGGCGTGATCCCAACGGCGGACGTTCTGGATGTCGGCTGCGGTGCAAACTGCATCTATCCGCTGATTGGCGCGGCAGAATATGGCTGGCGCTTTACCGGCACCGAGGTCGATGAAGCCGCCATCAAAGCTGCTAACCGTATTGTTGCGGCCAATCCGCGCCTGACGCGCCAGATCCGTCTGCGTCGTCAGAAAAACAGCGATGCAGTGCTGGCTGGTGTGGTCAGTAAAACTGAATTTTTCAGTGCAGTGATGTGTAACCCGCCATTCCACGCCTCGGCGGAAGAAGCGGTATCGGGATCGCAGCGTAAGGTCCGCAATCTCGGACTGGATAAGAGTGCGCCGCTCAACTTTGGCGGCCAGCACAATGAGCTGTGGTATCCCGGTGGCGAAAAGGGCTTTATCGGCAAGATGATCGCCGAGAGCGTGGCGTTTAGTCGTCAGATCGGCTGGTTTACCTCGCTGGTGTCGCGCAAAGAGAACTTACCGGCGCTGGAAAAACAGCTGCAGGCGCTCGACGTGGCGGAGATGCGCGTGGTTAATATGGCGCAGGGTCAGAAGCAGAGTCGCTTCCTGGCGTGGAGTTTTATGCCTGCCGCTCAGCGCACTAAACTGCTGAGTCGCCTGGGGAACTGAGGTGTCGCTTTACATGGTAACAGGTGTATCTGTGGGCGAAGAGTAAAATAGAACGGGCCGCTTAGCGGCCCATTTTGATCAGGAGACGTGCTGCAGGAATTCGCGCAGACGCTCGCTCGGTGGGTTGCTGATCAGGCTGTCGGGATCGCCATCTTCCGCAATCCGGCCTTTATCGATAAAGATCAGCCGTGAGGCCACCTTCTGTGCGAAGCCTACTTCGTGCGTCACAATCACCATCGTCATGCCTTCTTCCGCCAGATCCTGCATCACCTTCAGCACTTCGTGACGCAGTTCCGGGTCGAGCGCTGAGGTTGGCTCATCAAACAGCATCATTTTCGGCTTAACTGCCAGTGCACGGGCAATCGCCACGCGCTGCTGCTGGCCGCCGGAAAGCTCAGACGGGAAGTGATGCGCGCGTTCGGCGAGGCCCACTTTGCCCAGCAGCTCACGCGCCAGCTGGCGTGCCGCCTCTTTGCTGGCACCGCGCACACGGATAGGACCAAAGGCGACGTTATCCAGCGCACTCATCTGTGGGAACAGATGAAACTGCTGAAACACCATGCCCGCTTCCTGACGAATCAGGCGGTCATCAACTTTCGGGTCATTGACGCGCAGACCATCGACAATCAGTTCGCCACTGGTGATCTCTTCCAGCTTGTTAATGCAGCGCAACAGGGTTGATTTACCGGAACCGGATGGGCCGATAATCACCACCACTTCGCCCTGGTTAATCTTCAGGTCGATATTGTGCAGCACCTGGGTCTGGCCAAAATGCTTGGAGACATCTTTAAATTCAATCACAGGATTTTCACCCTTTTCTCAATGCGGCGCAGCACAAAGCTCAACACCAGCGTAATAACCAGATAGATAATCGCGACGGCGCTCCAGATTTCCAGCGCGCGGAAGTTACCGGCAATAATCTCCTGACCCTGACGGGTCAGTTCAGCCACACCAATAACGATAAACAGCGAAGTATCTTTGATGCTGACAATCCACTGGTTGCCCAGCGGCGGCAGCATGCGGCGCAGCGCCAGCGGCATAATCACGTAGCGCAGCGTCTCGCGGCTCGACAGGCCAAGCGCCAGTCCGGCTTCGCGGAAGCCCTTGTTGATCGACAGCACGGCACCACGGGTAATCTCGGCAATGTAAGCGCCGGAGTTAATCATGATGGTCACCACCGCCGCGCTGAAGGGATCAATGCGCAGGTCGGGGAACGCCATCGGCAAAGCAAAATAGATAAACATCACCTGCACCACGATAGGGGTGCCGCGAATGATTTCGATAAACACCAGTGCGATGTTATTGGTGATCCAGCCACCGTAAGCGCGGGCAAAGCCCGCTACCAGGCCGATGAAGAGGCCGCCAACCAGTCCAATAATTGAGATAATTAAGGTCAGTTTAGCGCCTTCAAGCAGCGCTGGCATGGCGGGCCAGATGACGCTCCAGTCAAACTCCATGGTGTCACTCCAGATATGTTGCGATGGAAAAAAGCAGGGAAAAAGTTTCCCTGCTGAAATCAGATAACGGGCAAATTATTATTTAGGTTCGGTGCCGAACCATTTTTTATAGAGCGTGTTGTAGGTGCCGTTCTCTTTCAGGGTTTTGAGTGCGCCGTTTACTTTTTCACGTAAATCGTCGCTGCCTTTCGGGAAGGCGATACCATACTGCTGCGCTTCAATTGAATCGCCTACCGCTTTAAAGCGGCCTTTACCGGCGGTATGGATGAAGTAAAGGATGTTTGGCGTGTCATGCAGCACGGCGTCCGCACGGTTAGTGCCCAGCTCCATATAGGCGCTGTCGATATTCGGGAACTGACGCAGATCTTTGGATTTGATGTTGGCTTTCGCGTATTCCACGGAGCCGGTGCCGCTTTTCACTGCGACCACTTTACCGTTCAGATCGCTGATGCCTTTGATGTCGTTTTCATTGTTACGCACCATCACCTGCAGACCGCTTTTGTAATAGCCGTCAGAGAACTCAATCGCTTTTTTACGTTCTTCGGTAATGGTGATACCCGCCAGTGCCAGATCGACATTGCGCGTTTGCAGTGCAGGGATAATGCCGCTGAAGTCCATTGGCTTCAGGGTGTAATCGAGCTTCAGCTCTTTCGCAATGGCATCCCACAGATCCACATCGAAGCCGACATATTTATCACCCTGTTTAAATTCAAACGGAACAAAGGCGGTATCCGTGGCGACGACCAGCTTTTTGTCTGCTGCAGTGGAAGAGAGGGAGAAGGCCAGCGCCAGCGCGGCCACAGAAACTTTTAACAGTGACTTCATCATTTTTCCTTTTTTTACTACCAGGCGGCAGGGCCTGCGTTTGCGGCTTGTCATATGAAAGAATTATGCCAACTTTGCAAAATCCGCGAAATCAGAGAGTTAAATAACATAGCTGACACGATTTTGCAGTTAATTCTGCCATTGCACTATTTTGGTGCTCAGTTTTGGTGCAGGTGGCTGTTTTGGTGCAAGCGGTAGTGTGCCTCAGATGTTAAGGCTGTGAAGCGGAGGAGGGAAGAACTGTTAACAGGGTCATAAAAATGCGGTAACACAGACGTAAAAAAGGCGGGTTTCCCCGCCTGACAGATTGCATTGAGTCTTATTCGATGTTCGCTTCGATAAACCACAGGAATTTATCAAGGTCACGTGATGCCGCAGTAAAGATATCAGCGGTATCTTCGTCTTTTACTTCAGTGATCGCTTTACGGGTGTCATTCGCGACAACGCTGTAACGATCTGCCAGCGCTTTCAGATGATCCTGAACGCTGTGAATATTCAGCGGATAGCTCTTCAGCGGAGTCGTATCGTTAACGACCTGCGTGGTGCCCAGCGCCACGCCACCCAGCTGAACCACACGCTCGGCAATAGTATCCTGATGATCGGTAATCGCGGTGCGGAAGCCGTCCAGCATCTCATGCACACCGATAAAATTAGCACCGCGCATGTTCCAGTGCGCCTGCTTAGTGATCAATGACAGGTCAATAAACTCGACTACCAGACGGTTTAACACCGCGATGGTGGCTTTTTTATCGTCTTCGGCCACATCATTGCGGGTATAAATCAGGTCAGAAGATTTAGTTTTAACCAATTTAGCGGTACTCATCGTTTCAGTCCTCTCTTTGATGGTTGTCCTAATCAAGTACCGGATAAGTATAGCAGCGCTTTTCAGCTTTGCAGAAACGACTTTGTCGATGGATGAAATAGCGTGCGTCTTTAGTCAGAGCAGAGCTGGGCTAAGAAGGTTAATGCCATGTTAAAATATAAAATAAAATAAATAGCTATTTAAATCATGTTGTTATTCTATTATGTAAATAACTGGTAAGTGTCTGTTTCAAAATAGGCAACTCAGGAAGGAGCGAAGATTAGGAATAATTCTCATGATGAGCATGATTATTATTTAGCCCCGCCAGCAGGCGGGGCGGATAGCGTTTATTTTTGGATATCGTCTGATAATTCAACGCTGTTTAACTGACTCTTTTTCGGCCGCATGGTCAGCGTTGAACCTGCCGAGGCGATGATGATCGCCAGCAGCGCCAGCCACTGAAGCCCGGTCAGGGTTTCCCCCAGAAACAGCATGCCTGAAAAGGCAGCCATGGCGGGTTCCAGACTCATCAGCGTGCCGAAGATGCGCGCCGGTAAGCGGGTGAGGGCGATCATCTCCAGCGAATAGGGGATGGCGCTGGAGAGCAGGGCAACCAGCAACGCGATCGGCATAACGGCCCATGTCCAGATGCCACTTTCTGCGAACGTCAGCCCCAGCGGTACAAAAATCACTGAGGCAATCAGCGACCCGATAGCCACTGTCGCCGGGCCATGTTCTGCGCCTGCCCGCTGTCCCGCCAGGATATAGATCGCCCAGCAGGCGCCTGCACTCACTGCCAGCGCAGCGCCCAGCGGATCAATCGCAGTCATGCCTGTGCCAAAAGGCAGCAGGAACCATAGACCAATCACGGCCAGCAGCACCCAGACAAAATCCAGTGGCCGTCGCGATCCGAATAGCGCCAGCGCCAGTGGGCCGGTAAATTCCAGTCCCACCGCCACACCCAGCGGCACGGTACGAATCGCCAGATAGAACGTGAAATTCATTGTGCCCAGCGCCAGTCCATACATCAGGAGTGGCAGACGTTGCTCCCGGCTAAAGCGTAAACGCCAGGGTTTGAAGATAATACAGAGTATCAGGGTGCCAAATCCCAGACGCAGCGCGGTGATGCCAGTGGCACCGACGGCAGGAAACAGGCTTTTCGCCAGCGAAGCACCGCCCTGAAGCGACAGCATCGCAATCAGCAGTACGGCAATCGGCATCACTATCGGGGCAAGGTTTTTAGAAGCGGGAGAGGCAGACATCCTGTGTACTTTTCCTGGTCATCAACGTAATGAGTCAGCCAGTGTAAAGGAAATAGCAGGCAAAAAATCACGGAATGGGGTTTTAAATTTCTCTCAAGTGAGCGATTTTTGGCCAGAATCAGGGCCAATTAGGTAAAGAAATGTCAGGTTTTTTTAGGATTTAACTTAAAGAACGAAATGAGCACGAAATGATTATTGCAGAAAGATGACGGATTTTATAAGAAAAATGAATGACATAGGTTGTCGCATTAACTTCCTGTTACACCAAACATTCTGTTAGACAACAAAATCCGGGCAGAGTTTCTCGCTATTTTTTGTTATATTTTCAGCGTTGTCAGGAGAGAAGTATTTTCACATTTGAGGTGGTTATGAAAAAAATTGCATGTCTTTCAGCATTAGCCTGTGTACTGGCAGTATCTGCAGGTTCAGCAATGGCACAGAGCACCGTAACTGGTGGCTATGCTCAGAGCGACTATCAGGGCGTAGCTAACAAAGCTAACGGCTTCAACCTGAAATACCGCTACGAAGACGGTTCTAACCCACTGGGTTGGATCGGTTCATTCACCTACACAGAAAAAGATAACACCGATTCTGGCATTTATAACAAAGGCCAGTACTACGGTGTGACCGGTGGTCCTGCTTTCCGTCTGAACGACTGGGCAAGCATCTACGGTGTTGTGGGTATCGGCTACGGTAAATTCCAGCAGAACGATACTTCATCACGCGATAAAACTGATTCAAGCGACGTAGGTTTCTCTTACGGCGCAGGTCTGCAGTTTAACCCAGTTCAGGACTTCGCAGTTGACGTTGGTTACGAGCAGAGCCGTATCCGTAACGTTGACGTTGGCACCTGGATTGCTGGCGTAGGTTACAGCTTCTAAGTTTAGCTTAGCTGACCTGTAAAAAAGCGGCCCCTTGTGGGCCGTTTTTTATTGTGCTGATTTACTCACCATTCTCTCGTATCTGCACGTTTCCCGACTTTTCCGGATCGCTGTAGCCGATCAGCAGCCATGCTGGTTGAAGCCGCAGGTCATATTGATTCGATGGGGAAACAGGAAAAAAAGAGAGCAGAAAGGGAGAGTGCGCCTCTCAGCCAGCGGCTGAAAGGCATAGAATCAGGATTAGCCGCGCCAGATGAGATTCTCACAGCGACGATCGTCAGACTTATGGCCCAGCAGTTTTTCCAGCAACATCAGACGCAGTGTGAACGGTGAACGCGTCAGCAGGCACAGCCAGGATTTCATCTCCGTGGTTGTTTTCTTCTCAGCCTGGAAGCATTTACTGCAATCTAAGCAACATTTCAGGGTGCTCATAGAATCACCTCCCAATCATTGTCGACGCGGTAGTCAGTAGCCTGCGGTGAGAGGCATCATCATCACCGGAGCAACAGAGGATCAACTGGGATCGCTCTTTTGCTGCTTACATTATCGTCAAATATAGCACTGGCTATATCCTTTAGCCAAGGCTAATGACGAAAAATTTGAGCTTCTTTGCGGCTGGTTTACAATGAGCGCAGCTAAATCCGTACAGCAGTGACAGTACGGGAAAAAATAATGAGGAAGCTGAATGAGTCGTCGTGCTAAAAGCGTGGTTTCTGCGCCAAAAGGACCACTGAAAGATATTGAAGAGCATGTCGAAGGTTTTCGGCAGGTGCGTGAAGCGCATCGTCGGGAATTAATTGATGACTACGTTGAGTTAATCTCTGATTTGATTGGTGAATTTGGCGAAGCGCGTCAGGTTGATATGGCGGCCCGCCTGGGCGTTTCACAACCTACCGTAGCGAAAATGCTGAAGCGGCTTGGCAGTGCCGGGCTGGTTGAACAAGTGCCTTACCGCGGTGTCTTTCTGACTGGTGAAGGAGAGAAACTGGCAGAGGAGAGTCGCGCCCGTCATCACATTGTTGAAAGTTTTCTGCTGGCGTTAGGCATCAGTCCCGAAACTGCCCGACGTGATTCAGAAGGTATTGAGCATCACGTCAGTGATGAAACGCTGGCCGTATTTAAGAAATTCTCCGAAACCCGCTAACGCTAAGGCGTACCTTCATCATGCCTCAACTGCTTCGATCTTTTTTGCATGACTCTGTTTTGCATTTATTAATCGTGATTGGTGTAGTTCTGGCATTTCTGGCGGATTTTCGCTGGGCCGATCTGCCCGGTGCCGTAGACTGGCATACCATTATTACGCTCACCGGGTTGTTGATCCTGACCAAAGGGCTGGAAACCAGTGGCTACTTTGACGTGCTGGGGGGACGACTGATTGCGCGTTTCCGGCACGAACGTGCGCTGGCGCTGTTTATGGTGCTGGCTGCCGCGTTGCTCTCTACGTTTCTGACCAATGATGTGGCGCTGTTTATTCTGGTGCCGCTGACGCTGACGCTGCGAAAGTTCTCTCACTTACCCATCTCGCGACTGATCATCTTCGAAGCGCTGGCGGTCAACGCCGGATCCCTGCTGACGCCGGTCGGCAACCCGCAAAACATTCTGCTGTGGAGCCACGGCAAACTAAGCGTTGTCGCGTTTATTGTGCAGATGCTGCCGCTGGCCGCCTGGCTGCTGGTTAGCCTGATGGTATTAACCTGGTTCAGCTTTTCAAAGCGGTCGATTGATAAGCATGACAACCCTGAACAGCCGCAGTGGCAGAAGCCGCTGTTTATTGTCAGCGTGGTGCTATACCTGCTGTTTATCGCCGGCCTGGAGCTGGAAATCACCGGTTGGGTCCTGCTGCTGATTCTTGCCACGTTCCTGGTGATGGCGCGTCCGGTGCTGCTGCGCATCGACTGGAGCCTGCTGGCGGTGTTTATCGCCATGTTTATTGACGTCTTCCTGATGACGCGTCTGCCGGTGATGCAGGCTCACTTTGATGCGGTTTCTCATTTCAGTCAGGGGCAGCTCTACCTGCTGGCGATTGGTCTGTCACAGGTGATCAGCAACGTTCCGGCGACGATTCTGCTGCTGCAAAAAGTCCCGCCTGGCGATGTGCTGGCCTGGGCGGTCAATATTGGCGGATTCGGTCTGCTGCCGGGTTCGCTCGCTAACCTTATTGCCCTGCGTATGGCGAAAGATCGGGCCGTCTGGTGGCATTTCCATCTCTTTTCTCTCCCTCTGCTTGCCTGGTCGATGGCCAGCGGCTGGCTGCTGTTGCGGCTGCTCAATTAGGCCCGACGCATCCTGCTACCCGCCACAGGTGGCAGGATGTGCGCCATTTCTCAAGTTTCGTAAAGTTGCGCTGGATTTTGTCAGTTTCCGATATAAGGTTAACAGGACCTTTATGCCCGGGAATTAGGGCCTTAGCCAGTGATGGGAACTATGAGCGAGAATAAGCAACGCGATCCACACCAGCAGGACGCAGAAAATGCGACGGATAAAAACCGTCAGTCAGAGGAAAATCAGGACAACGACAAGCAGCCTGAGCGTAAACGCCCCGGTAAAAAGCCGCTGATTATTCTGGCGGTAGTGGTGGTGATTATGCTGATTGTCGGCTTCTGGTTCTGGTTCACTACCCGCAATATTGAAACCACCGACGACGCCTTTACCGAAGGCGATGCCGTTACCATTGCGCCTAAAGCCTCCGGCTATGTCGTGAAGCTGCTGGTGAAAGATAACCAGCGGGTGAAGAAGGGCGATCTGCTGGTGGAGATCGATCCCAGCGACAATCGTGCCCAGCGTGAACAGGCTAATGCGCAGCTCGGTTTAGCTGTCGCACAGCTGCATCAGGCGCAGGCTCAACTGGCGCTGTCAAAGGTACAGTATCCGGCACAGCGCGATCAGGCGCTGGCGGATCAGGCGAAAGCCGAAGCGAATCTGCTTAATGCGCAGGCGGATTATCGTCGCCAGCGCGGCGTCGATCCGCGTGCGACCAGTCAGCGTAATATCGACAGCGCGTCCGCGCAGTTACGTTCGGCGCAGGCGCAGTTACAAAGCGCGAAAGCACAGGTTGAAGTGGCGTCACAGGTTGCTCTGCAGATTCGCCAGCAGGAGACCAATGTTGAAGCGCGTCAGCAACAGGTTGAGCAGGCTAAGGCGCAGTTAAGCACGGCCGATCTTAATCTCTCCTATACCCAGGTTCGCGCGCCCTATGACGGGTTTGTCACCAAGCGTAACGTTCAGCTGGGCACACTGGTGCAGGCGGGATCGTCGCTGTTTTCGCTGGTCTCGCCTGAGATCTGGGTCACCGCTAACTTCAAAGAGTCTCAGCTGCAACACATGAATCCTGGCGACAAAGTTGAAATCAGCGTCGATGCCTGGCCGGATATGAAGCTGGAAGGGCATGTCGATAGTATTCAGATGGGCTCTGGTTCACGCTTCTCGACTTTCCCGTCAGAAAACGCCACCGGTAACTATGTGAAAATCGTTCAGCGCGTGCCGGTGAAAATCGTCATCGACAAGGGCCTTGATCCGAACCATCCTCTGCCGCTGGGTCTCTCTGTTGAACCGAAGGTAACGGTGGAATGAGTACGGCGCAGAGCTGGAAACCCGCCAGTAATCCGTGGTTAGTGGCGATCACGGTCACGCTGGCGGTGTTTATGGAGATCCTCGACACCACCATTGTTAACGTGGCGCTGCCGCATATCGCCGGTTCGCTCTCCTCCAGTTACGATGAGTCAACCTGGGTGCTGACCTCTTATCTGGTGGCGAACGGCATTGTGCTGCCTATCTCTGCGTTCTTCAGCCGACTGTTTGGCCGTAAACAGTTTTTCCTGATCTGCATCGTGATGTTTACCATCTGCTCCTTCCTGTGCGGCATCGCTACCGAACTTTGGCAAATCATTCTGTTCCGCGTGCTGCAGGGCTTTTTTGGTGGCGGATTGCAGCCGGTTCAGCAGTCTGTGCTGCTGGACTACTTCAAGGCGGAAGATCGCGGCAAGGCGTTTGGGCTCTCCTCCATTGCCATTATTGTCGCGCCGGTGATTGGCCCGACATTAGGTGGCTGGATTACCGACAACTACAGCTGGCGCTGGGTGTTCTTTATCAACATTCCGGTCGGCGTGCTTACCGTACTGGCGATCTATCAGCTGCTGGAAGATCCACCGTGGGAGCGTAAATGGGCCAAAGGTAAGCTGAAGATCGACTATATCGGCATCAGCCTGATTACCTTAGGACTGGGTTGTCTGCAAGTGATGCTGGATCGCGGAGAGGATGAGGACTGGTTTGCCTCGCACTTTATCGTGCTGTTCGCCATTCTGGCCTTGATTGGCATCGTCGGCGCCATCTACTGGCTGATGTATGCCCGTAAGCCAGTGGTCGATATTCTGGTGATGAAAGACCGCAACTTCTGGGTCGCCGGGCTGTTGATGGCGGGGATGGCGATGATTCTGTATGGCAGCTCCGTAGTGCTGCCACAGCTGGCGCAGCAGGATCTGGGGTACACCGCCACCTGGTCAGGTCTGGTGTTGTCGCCTGGCGCGGTGCTGATTGTGCTGACCATACCGCTGGTGCTGAAACTGATGCCAATCGTTCAGACGCGCTACATCATTGCCTTTGGCTTTAGCTGTCTGGCCGTGGCGTTTCTCTACTCCGCCACCTTAACGCCCAACGTCGATTTCACCACTTTGGTGTTGATGCGCAGCGCACAGTCAATCGGGCTGGGTTTCCTGTTTGTCCCGCTGACGACTATCGCCTTTGTCACCATTCCGCAGCGGCTTAATGCTGACGCCTCGGCGCTGTTTACCATGTTCCGTAACGTGGCCGGATCGATTGGGATTTCACTCTCGACCGCTGCCATTACCGAGCGCGAACAGGTGCGGTCAGCGCACATGGTGCATAACATGACGCCGCTGAATGAGCCGTTCAACATTACGCTTCAGCACTGGGCGCAGGCGATACGCGACTTTACCTCGGCGGTGGGCGATCCCGTCACGCTGGCAACCGGTCAGCTCTATCAGGAGATGATTGCGCAGTCGCGTATCCTCGCTTACATCGATGTCTTCTCAGGCCTGAGTATTGTCGCCCTGATTTTGATTCCATTTTGTTGGCTGCTGTCGCCGATTAAGAGCGAAGGCAGTGCAGGAGCACACTAACATGAAGGTTTTTTACTCTCATCGCCTGAAACCCCTGAGTTTACTGCTGGCCCTCGGGCTGGCGGGCTGCGCCGTCGGACCTGACTATCAGGCGCCGAAACCTGCCGTGCCGGGTGGCTACAACACCCTGGATTCGCAGGAGGCGTCAAAGCCACAAAATGCCGCGATTAATTCGCGCTGGTGGCGCAGCTTCAATGATCCGCAGCTCGACAGCCTGATTGAGCGGGCGATTGCGGGCAACCTGAGCCTGCAGCAGACGGTGCTGCGCATTGCCGGGGCACGTGAACAGCTGACGCAGGCGCAGGGCAGCCTGTTCCCCACCCTGGGCGGTTCAGCCAAAGTGACGCGTCAGCAGCTCGGGCTGGAAGGCTTGCTGAAATCCAATGGCGCAACCGATCAGCTCGACAGCAACGTGGCCAGCCAGCTCAATGGATTGACCCAGCCGGTTACCCTCTATCAGGGCAGCTTCGATGCCAGCTGGGAGCTGGACCTGTGGGGCAAAGTGCGCCGTCAGGTTGAGGCAGCCAATGCCCAGCAGCAGGCAGCGATAGAACAGCGCAACGATGCGCTGGTCTCACTGGAGGCCGAAGTGGCGCGTGCCTGGCTGCAACTGCGCGGCGCGCAGAGCACGATTCAGACGCTGCAACAGCAGATTGAGGTGGCGCAGCAGACGACCGAGCTGACCCAAAGCCAGCAGCGTAATGGCCTGGCCCCGCTGACCGATGTGGAAAATGCGCGTGCCCAGCTCAGCACGCTGCAGGCGCAGCTGCCGCAGTATCAGTCGCAGGCACGGCAGGCGATGAATGGGTTAGCGGTGCTGCTCGGCAAGACACCGGGGGCGCTGGATGCTGAACTCAGTACGCCTAAAGCGTTACCCCCGCTGCCACAGTTTGTCCCGGTAGGCATTCCTTCTACGCTGGCACGTCGTCGTCCTGATATTCGTCAGGCTGAAGCGACGCTGCATGCACAAACCGCTGAGATTGGGGTTTCTGTCGCGCAGCTTTTCCCGAGCCTGTCCCTAACCGGCCAGCTGGGCGTGCGCAACACCGATGTCAGCTATCTGGATAACTGGAGCAGCCATTTCTACAGTTATGGCCCGTCGTTATCGATTCCGATTTTCCAGGGCGGACAGCTGGTGTCGAGCGTGAAGTTAGCGCGGGCGCAGCAGGCCAGTGCCGCGCTGGATTATCGCCAGACGGTGCTGACGGCGTTGCAGGATGTGGAGAATGCGCTGGTCAGCTATCGCGCCGATCAGCAGCGGGTCACCGCGCTGGATGAGACAACCGGTGCGCTTCAGCGCGCGTTTGATCTCGCCAGCGACAGTTATCGCCAGGGGCTCTCGACCTTCCTGGAGGTGCTGGATGCGCAGCGTCAGCTGGCTCAGGCAGAGGAGCAGGCGACACAGGCGCGGATGCAGAGTGCACTCGATTTAGTGGCGCTCTATAAAGCACTGGGCGGCGGCTGGGAGACTTACCAGAACGTGGATATGCCGCAATATCCGGTATTTGGCCCGGCCACGCAGGCGAATTAGTCATCCGGCGGTAGCTGCCTCTGCGCAGTTACCGCTTTATCTCTCCTCCGGCAGCGTTAAACCGATGCTGCCTGTCTCTCCATGTTGTTCATCATGATCTAACCCGTTGATAAAGAGAGCTTCTCAGCATCACTGGAACGGGTGCAGCCAGCAGAAAATAAAACAGTGATAATCGCAGGGTTATTATCAGCGCCTCCGGCGAGCGATTATTTTCATGTTGCTGGCACTTTCCGCATTCAGGTTTTTGAGCTCTGTCACCTTTCTCAGTTTATTTCTTTGACGTTTTTTTAAGGCAACTTACGACTGAACGAGTGGGGGCGCGTGAGGCTATTCAATCAGCCTGAGCCGGGCGGAACTGTTATTGCGCAGCTAAGCGATCTGCGAATAATCCGACTCTGCTATAAATCGCAGCGGCAAAAATGGTTAACAGGTGGCAAAGTGCATAATTAAAAAAGCCACCAGAGCGTTAATTCTTTTGCGCTATTTAACGGTGCCGGGGGTGGCTTTTTAAGCATAATCTGTAAGCTGGTGTGACTGGGGTCACGGGCAGGCACATTTTTAATCTGTTATCTCCGGCCCGTAAGCGTAAATAATGAGGCTGCATGGCCCGCATTTAGTTGATAGCGTTAACTGCCTTCTGCCGGGATAATCTGCCTGAAATCGTTTTCAAGTCCTGAGTAAAAGTGCCATTTGTTGTTAATTCAGCGTTAATAAAAGGTCAGGCACGCCCGATTTTAATAGCTCTGTTTCGGCCGAATTAATACTTAGGAATTATCTGTAGCGTAAAAATAATTTATTTTTTTATTTGAATTAGGTAGTCTTGGCGCTACAGTTTTATTAACCCCCCTTAATCAAGGACATTGTGATGAGTGACGCATTTAAGGTACTGAACAATATTCGCACATTACGTGCCCAGGCTCGTGAACTGCCACTGACCGATCTTGAAGAGATCCTGGAAAAATTAACGGTTGTTGTTACTGAGCGCCGTGAAGAAGCAGAAGCGGAAGAGACGCAGAATCGCGAAAAAGAAGAAAAGCTTTCTAAATATCGCGAAATGCTGCTGGCTGACGGCATCGATCCTAATGAATTATTAGGTGCACTGGAAAGCGGAAAAAAACGTACCAAGCGTGCGCCGCGTCCGGCTAAATATTCTTACACCGACGAAAATGGTGAGCAGAAATCCTGGACTGGCCAGGGCCGTACCCCGGCAGCGATTAAAAAAGCGCTGGATTCCGGTAAAAGCCTGGACAGTTTCCTGATCGATTGATCGACACAATCCTTGTAAGTGGGAGCCGGGGGGCCATCATGGCCTTCCGGCTTTTTTATTTCTGCCGGGATATCAATCACCCCGCAAGGAATCCACGGCTGACGCTGGCGTGCGCTGCGTCACATCTGGCATAATAGCCGCCGTTTTTTCATCCATTCTCTTCACAAAGGTCAATGCCGTGTTAGTTAGCAGCAATATCACCATGCAGTTTGGCAGCAAGCCACTGTTCGAAAATATCTCCGTTAAATTTGGCGGCGGTAATCGTTACGGTTTAATCGGTGCGAACGGCAGCGGAAAATCCACCTTCATGAAGATTTTGGGTGGCGATCTGGTGCCTTCAGGCGGCAATGTTTCTTACGATCCCAACGAGCGCATCGGTAAGTTGCGTCAGGATCAGTTCGCCTTTGAACAATTTAGCGTACTGGACACCGTTATCATGGGTCACCATGAGTTATGGGAAGTGAAGCAGGAGCGCGACCGTATTTATTCTTTGCCAGAAATGAGCGAAGAAGAGGGGTATAAAGTCGGCGATCTTGAGGCACTTTACGGTGAGATGGACGGCTATAGCGCGGAGTCTCGTGCCGGTGAGTTATTACTCGGCGTCGGCATTCCGGTTGAGCAGCATTATGGCCCGATGAGCGAAATTGCGCCGGGCTTTAAATTACGTGTGCTGCTGGCGCAGGCGCTGTTTTCTAATCCTGATATTCTGTTACTCGATGAACCGACGAACAACCTGGACATCGATACTATTCGCTGGCTGGAGCAGGTGCTGAACGAGCGTGACAGCACCATGATTATCATTTCGCATGACCGTCACTTCCTTAATATGGTCTGTACGCACATGGCTGATTTGGATTATGGCGAGCTGCGGGTTTATTCCGGTAATTATGACGAATATATGACCGCGGCGACCCAGGCGCGTGAACGTCTGTTATCCGATAACGCCAAGAAAAAAGCGCAGATTGCTGACTTACAATCGTTCGTCAGTCGTTTTAGCGCCAACGCCTCTAAATCGCGTCAGGCGACATCACGCGCTAAGCAGATGGATAAAATTAAACTGGATGAAGTGAAAGCCTCCAGCCGTCAGAACCCGTTTATCCGCTTTGAGCAGGACAAGAAGTTGTTCCGTAATGCGCTGGAAGTGGAAGGTTTGACCAAAGGATTTGATAACGGTCCGCTGTTTAAGAATTTAAATCTGCTGCTGGAAGTGGGTGAGAAGCTGGCGGTGATCGGTGCCAACGGTATCGGTAAATCAACACTGTTAAAATCGCTGGTGGGTCAGCTGACGCCAGATAACGGCAGCGTTAAATGGTCAGAGAATGCGCGTATTGGTTATTATGCTCAGGATCACGCCGATGATTTTGCCAATGACCTGACGGTATTTGACTGGATGAGTCAGTGGAAACAGCCTGGCGATGATGAGCAGACCATTCGCGGTATTCTGGGTCGCCTGCTGTTTTCGCAGGATGATATTAAGAAGCCGGCCAAAGTGCTTTCCGGTGGAGAGAAGGGTCGTATGCTGTTCGGTAAGCTGATGATGGAAAAACCGAACATTCTGATTATGGATGAGCCGACCAACCACCTCGATATGGAGTCGATTGAATCGCTCAATATGGCGCTGGAGATGTATGAAGGCACGCTGGTGTTTGTTTCACACGACCGTGAATTTGTCAGCTCGCTGGCAACCCGCGTGATAGAGCTGAAAGCAGATCGCGTGGTGGACTTCACCGGTAATTACGAAGATTACCTGCGGAGTCAGGGTATCGTCTGATTGAAACGGGGTGGCGCAGGTCACCCCTTTTTTTTTGTGCTGATGATTGGTTTTGTTATTTTTGATGCTGTTGGGTCTGTTGGTTGAGCACGGGCTTCAGGGAGCATACGCCTTTCGCAAAGACGCAAAAGCGCCATCCATGGCGGCTCAGCGCGGGCCATCCGTGGCCCGCGATGCTTTGCTACAGGCGTATGCTCCCTTCGCTTTAAGTTTTGAGCTGTCTGTGAACGTATACCCGCTGACGTTAAGCCCCGTCTCCACACACTTCACAATGCGCATCCTGCGCCACCTTCATGCTGCGGAACTCCGCGCTCATCGCATCGTACATCAGCAACCGGCTGGTGGCGGGCGTGCCAAATGCCGTCAGCACTTTAATCGCTTCCATCGCCTGCATCGCACCAATCACGCCAACCAGCGGAGCCATGACGCCCGCTTCCACGCAACTCAGGGTTTGTTCCCCAAACAGGCGGCTGATGCAACGATAGCAGGGTGTGCCGGGCTGCCAGTTGAATACGCTGATCTGGCCTTCCATCCGAATCGCGGCGCCGGAGACCAGTGGCACCCGCTGCTGACGACAGAGCCGGTTAAGCTGCTCACGCACTGCAACGTTGTCGGTGCAGTCAAGCACCACCTGCTGCCGGGCGATCAGCGCCAGCAGCGCTGCATCGTCCAGCTGTCCATTGACCGGATGCAGCTGGCAGTGCGGATTGATGGCGGCCAGGCTTTGTGCGGCGGAGTCCACTTTGGCGCGGCCAATGTCAGCATCGTGATGCAGGATCTGCCGTTGCAGGTTGGAGTGCGACACGGTATCGAAGTCGAGCAGCGTCAGGCTGCCGACACCGGCAGCCGCCAGGTAGGGCGCAGCGGCGCAGCCGAGTCCGCCCAGCCCGACGACCAGCGCATGACTCGCTTTCAGCCGCTCCTGACCGTCGAAATCAAAGCCGCGCAATACAATCTGCCGGTTATAGCGCAGCATCTCCTCATCGCTTAATTCAGGCAGCATTTACGCCTCCAGCAGGGCGTTGAACGGTTCCACCTCGACCCATTCGCCCGGTTCAACATTGCCGCGATCCCGTTCCAGCACAATAAAACAGTTTGCCTGGGCGAAGGAGCTGAAGACGTGTGAACCCTGCATCCCCGTGGTTTCCACCTCCAGTTCGCCCTGTGCGTTCTGTCGCAGGATGCCGCGCTGGAAATCGAGCCGGCCTGGTGACTTTTTCAGCCGCGAGGCGCAGCGCACTTTCTGACGTGGCGGCAATGCTGATTTTTGCTGGCCGGTGAGGGTGGCAAGCAGCGGCTGAACGAGCTGATAAAAGGTCACTGCGGCGGAGACCGGATTACCTGGCAGGCCGCAGAACCAGCTGCTGTTGAGGCGGCCAAAGGCAAATGGCTTGCCAGGCTTGATCGCCAGCTTCCAGAAGCTGATGGCACCAAGCTCTTCCAGCATCGTTTTGGTGAAGTCCGCTTCGCCCACCGAGACGCCGCCGGTAGTAATCACGACATCCGCCTGCCGATCGGCCTCGGTGAAAGCAGCACGCAGTGCGGCCGGGTCATCTTTGATGATGCCAAGGTCGATGACTTCGCAACCCAGCTTATGCAGCATCAGTGATACCGCAAAGCGGTTGGTGTCGTAGATCTGGCCTTCGGCCAGCGGCTCGCCTACCGGCTGGAGTTCATCACCGGTGGAGAAGATAGCGACCCGCAGTTTTCGCAGCACGCTGACCTGTGCGATACCCAGTGAGGCGAGCAGTGGCAGCTCCGCCGCGCCCAGACGCGCTCCCGCTTCCAGCACCACGGTGCCTGGCTGAATGTCATCGCCGATGAGACGAATGTTCTGTCCGGGACGGACCGGCGCGGTGATCATAATCGCATCACCCTGTGTTTCGGTCTGCTCCTGCATCACTACTGCTTCACAGCCTGCAGGCACCGGCGCACCGGTCATGATGCGAATCACGCTGCCCTGCGGCCACTCACCGCTAAACGGTGCGCCGGCAAAGGCTTTACCCGCCACTGGCAGCGGCTGACCGCTGCTGGCGTCTGCCAGCCTGACGGCGTAGCCATCCATTGCAGAGTTATCAAATGGCGGGACGGCAATCGGTGAGGTCACCGCTTTGGCGGTGATACGCCCGACCGCTTCGGCCAGCGGCACGCTAAGAGAGTCGGTGACGGGCGTCAGCTGTGACAGCATTTTTTGTTGTGCCTCCTCAAGGGAGATCAAGCCTGCAGTAAAACTTTCCATGGATATTCCAGCCTGGTTATCTCAGATGCTGCCTATTATGGTGGGAATTAGCCGCTGAGTCACATCGGTGTCGGCCTGACTTGCCTGTTGTTGTGGCCAAAGTGAAATATGGCGGTAAGAAAAGGTTATAACCACAGGAACAGTTTCCGCTTTACAACACTTAGCAGGCTTTCTATAGTCAAAAATCACCAAAAATGGGTGAAAACCATTTTAAATCAGTGTTTTTCGTCCTGATGCAACCACAGGGTAGATCGTTATGGTCAATGCAGTGATCGCCATTCATGGAGGCGCCGGTGCCATTACGCGCTCAGCAATGAGCGCCGAAAAAGAGCAACTCTATCGTCAGGCGCTACACGATATTGTCACTCAGGGCCAGCAGATACTGGCTCAGGGCGGCAGCGCACTCGATGCGGTGACCGAAGCGGTGCGGCTGCTGGAAGAGTGCCCGCTGTTCAACGCCGGTAAAGGCGCGGTCTTCACCCATCAGGGCACTCATGAACTCGATGCCTGCATCATGGATGGCCGCACCCTGGGTGCAGGGGCGGTCGCGGGCGTAACGCGGGTACGGAATCCGGTGCTGGCGGCACGTGCCGTGCTGGAACATAGCGAGCATGTCCTGTTTATCGGCGAGGGCGCAGAGCAGTTTGCTGAAGCGCACGGGCTGGAAACGGTCACGCCTGATTACTTCTCGACTCCGGAACGCTGGGAGCAGTTGCAGCGCGCGCTGAACAGCGATACGGCAGTGCTGGACCATGATGGTGCCGCGCACAGCGATGACCCGCTCGACCCGGACCGTAAGTTTGGTACGGTGGGGGCCGTCGCGCTGGATCTTGAGGGCAACCTCGCGGCCGCCACGTCAACGGGCGGTATGACCAACAAGCAGGCCGGGCGGGTCGGCGACTCGCCGCTGCCGGGCGCAGGCTGCTACGCCAGCAACGACAGCGTGGCGGTCTCCTGTACCGGCACCGGGGAAGTCTTTATGCGGACGCTGGCGGCCTACGATGTGGCAGCGCAGATGCGCTACGCCGGGCGCTCACTGCAGCAGGCCACGGTTAATGTTATTCATGACAGTGTGCTGGAGCTGGGCGGCAGCGGGGGGCTGATTGCCGTCGACCGCGCAGGCAACGTAGCGCTGCCTTTCAACAGCGAAGGGATGTATCGCGGTGTGGCGCGGGTTGGCGAAGTGGCAGACGTCGCTATCTATCGCGAAAGTTAAGGAGCAGAGATGAGCGACAGGCAAACGTTACCGCCGCTGGCCCCTGAGCAGGTCCTGGCGGTGCGCGATCTCAATGTGCGTTTTCAGCACGAAACCACCGTCACTGACGCGGTGCGTCATTTGTCACTCGATCTGTTTCGCGGCGAAACGCTGGCGCTGGTGGGGGAGTCAGGCTCAGGGAAATCAGTGACCTCGCTGGCGCTGATGCGGCTGATTGAGCAGGCTGGCGGGAGGGTCAGCGGCGAGGTGCTGTTGCGGCGTCGCAATGGCGACGTGCTGGATCTGATGCGCGCCTCAAAAGGTCAGATGCGGCGGGTGCGCGGTGCAGATATGGCGATGATCTTTCAGGAGCCGATGACCTCGCTGAATCCGGTCTTCTCCGTGGGCGAGCAGATTGCGGAATCCATCCGTCTGCATCAGGGCCTGAGCCACGCCGGCGCGCTGGCCGAGGCGCGCCGGATGCTGGATCTGGTACGAATCCCGGATGCGCAAAATGTATTATCCCGCTTCCCGCATCAGCTGTCGGGCGGGATGCGCCAGCGCGTGATGATCGCCATGGCGCTCTGCTGCAAACCGGCCCTGCTGATTGCCGATGAGCCGACCACCGCGCTCGACGTCACCATTCAGGCGCAGATTCTGCAACTCATCCGCGTGCTGCAAAAAGAGATGCAGATGGGGGTGATTTTTATCACTCACGATATGGGCGTGGTCGCCGAAATGGCCGATCGGGTTCAGGTGATGTATCGCGGCGAAGTAGTAGAAAATGCCCCGGTAGCCAGGCTGTTCAGCGCACCGCAGCAGCCCTATACCCAGGCGCTGCTGGCGGCGGTGCCAAAGCTCGGTTCGATGCAGGGCCAGCCCCTGCCGGCCAAATTTCCGTTGCTGCACAGCGATGCCGTTGATGACGTGCCGCAGGATACGGTTCGCCGCCTGCAGCCACCCATTTTGCAGGTGCGCGATCTGGTCACCCGCTTTGATATTCGCGGCGGCCTGCTGAACCGCGTCAAAAGCCGGGTGCATGCCGTCGAAAAAGTCAGTTTTGATCTCTATGCCGGTGAGACACTGGCGCTGGTGGGCGAGTCTGGCTGTGGTAAATCGACCACCGGACGATCGCTGCTGAAGCTGGTTGCCAGTCAGGGTGGCACCCTGACCTTTGACGGACAGCGGATAGACCATTTGTCGGGTGCCGCGCTGGCCCATCTGCGACGCGACATTCAGTTTATCTTCCAGGATCCCTACGCCTCGCTCGATCCCCGGCTGACGGTCGGCTTCTCCATTATGGAGCCGCTGCTGGTCCACAAGGCGATGCCGCGTCGCGAGGCGGAGCAGCGCGTTGCCTGGCTGCTGGATAAAGTGGGTCTGCTGCCGGAACATGCTCAGCGCTATCCCCATGAATTTTCCGGCGGCCAGCGTCAGCGCATCTGTATAGCCCGCGCGCTGGCGCTGAATCCCAAAGTGGTGATCGCTGATGAGTCCGTCTCGGCGCTGGATGTGTCAATTCAGGCGCAGATTATTAATCTGATGCTCGACCTGCAGCGCGAGTTTGGCATCGCCTTCCTGTTTATTTCTCACGATATGGCGGTGGTGGAGCGTATCAGCCACCGCGTGGCGGTGATGTATCTCGGTCAGATTGTCGAGATGGGGCCGCGTCAGGCGGTGTTTGAGCAGCCTCAGCACCCTTACACCCGAAAACTCATGGCAGCGGTGCCGGTAGCCGATCCGGCTCACCGGCGTCGCGAACGAGCCTTACTGGTCGATGAGATCCCCAGCCCGATTCATGCGTTAGGGGATGAACCTGAAGTGGCGCCGCTGATGGAGGTGGCTCCGGGCCATTTCGTCGCCCGCCACGTTATCAGTGCGACCTGAACAGTGACGATGTCGCCCCGGCGACCAACCCGACAGGGATTACAGGAGAACAAGATGCAGATTACGATGCGTAAAGGGTTACTGGCGGCTGGCGTGTTAAGCAGCGCAATGGCATTGCCCGCCTGGGCAGCACAGGATGCGGTGATTGCCGTCGCGTCCAACTTCACCACTCTCGATCCCTATGACGCCAACGACACGCTGTCGCAGGCTGTCGCGAAATCCTTCTATCAGGGCCTGTTTGGCTTTGATAAAGAGATGAAGCTCACCAACGTGCTGGCTGAGAGCTATCAGGCCAGCGCCGACGGCCTGACCTATACCATTAAGCTGCGTTCCGGAGTTAAATTCCAGGATGGCACTGACTTCAATGCGGAAGCGGTAAAGGTCAACCTCGATCGCGCCAGCAATCCGGATAACCATCTCAAGCGCTACAACCTGTTTAAACATATCGCCAGCACCGAAGTGGTGGATCCAACTACGGTAAAAGTAACGCTGAAAGAGCCGTTCTCCGCCTTTATCAACATCCTGGCCCATCCGGCGGCGGCGATGATTTCGCCCACCGCGCTGAAAAAATATGGCAAAGAGATCGGTTTCCATCCGGTAGGAACCGGCCCGTTTGTGTTCGAAACCTGGAACCAGACCGATTTTGTCAAGGTGAAGAAGTGGGACGGCTACTGGAAGCCGGGCTATCCGAAGCTGGACAGCATTACCTGGCGACCGGTGGTGGATAACAACACCCGCGCGGCGATGCTGCAGACCGGCGAAGCGAACTTTGCTTTCCCGGTGCCCTATGAGCAGGCAAAACTGCTGGAGAAGAACAGCAAGCTTGCTGTGGTAACCACGCCATCGATTATGCAGCGTTACATCAGCCTTAACGTCACTCAGAAGCCGTTCGATAATCCGAAGGTGCGTGAAGCGCTGGAATATGCCATCAACCGTCAGGCGCTGGCGAAAGTGGCGTTCTCCGGTTACGCCACGCCTGCTACCGGCATCGTGCCGCCCACCATCGACTTCGCTCAGACCTATCCGGCCATCAGCTACGATCCGGCCAAAGCGAAAGCCCTGCTGAAAGAGGCGGGTTACCCGAACGGGTTTGAAACCACGCTCTGGTCGTCACACAACCACAGCACCGCGCAGAAAGTGTTGCAGTTCACCCAGCAGCAGCTGGCGCAGGTTGGCGTGAAAGTTAAAGTTACGGCGATGGATGCGGGTCAGCGTGCCGCTGAAGTAGAAGGCAAGGGCCAGAAAGAGAGCGGCGTGCGCATGTTCTACACCGGCTGGTCCGCCTCCACCGGCGAAGCGGACTGGGCACTGACGCCACTGTTTGCTACTACGGCCTGGCCACCGGCGATCTTCAATACCGCGTTTTACAGCAATCCTAAGGTCGATAAAGATCTGGCAGATGCGCTGAAAACCACCGATCGTGCTGAGAAAGCGCGTCTCTACAAAGATGCGCAGGATACCATCTGGCAGGATCACCCATGGATCCCACTGGTGGTTGAGCAGCTGGTTTCTGCCAACAGCAAAAACCTCAGCGGTTTTTATGTAATGCCCGATACCTCATTCAATTTTGATGAGGCAACTCTGAAGTAACGGAGCCGGCCAGCCCGTGAGGCTGGCCGCAGCTGCAGGATGTTGCATGTTTAACTATTTTCTCAAACGACTCTTTGGGCTGATCCCCACGCTGCTGATTGTGGCGGTGCTGGTGTTCCTGTTTGTTCACCTGCTGCCGGGCGACCCGGCGCGTCTGATCGCCGGGCCGGAAGCCGATGCTTCGGTGGTGGCGCTGGTGCGTCAGGAGCTGGGACTCGACCTGCCGCTGCCGCAGCAGTTCTGGCACTTTATGCTGAATGCGCTACAGGGCGATTTCGGCCAGTCGATGGTCTCGAAGCGGCCGGTCGCGGAGGAGATCGCCTCACGCTTTATGCCAACTTTGTGGCTGACGCTGGTCAGCATGATCTGGGCAGTGATTTTTGGCATGGCAATCGGCATCGTTTCCGCTGTCTGGCGCAATCGCTGGCCCGATCGACTGGGGATGACGCTGGCGGTGTCGGGCATTTCGTTTCCCGCCTTTGCGCTGGGCATGCTGCTGATGCAGGTCTTCTCAGTGGAGCTGGGATGGCTGCCAACCGTCGGTGCAGAGAGCTGGAAACATTACATTCTGCCCTCCATCACCCTGGGTGCGGCGGTAGCGGCGGTGATGGCGCGCTTTACCCGTGCCTCGTTCGTGGAGGTGATGCAGGAAGATTATATGCGGACCGCCCGGGCCAAAGGGGTGCGCGAGTCGCTGGTGGTGGTGAAGCATGGCCTGCGCAACGCCATGATCCCGGTGGTGACGATGATGGGGCTGCAGTTTGGTTTCCTGCTGGGGGGATCGATCGTGGTCGAGGTGGTGTTTAACTGGCCGGGCCTGGGGCGATTGCTGGTCGATTCCGTGGCGATGCGTGACTACCCGGTTATTCAGGCGGAAGTTTTGCTGTTTTCACTGGAGTTTATTCTGATCAACCTGTTTGTCGACATGCTCTATGCGGTGATTAATCCCGCTATTCGCTTTAAGGAGTCGCGATGAAAAACTGGCGACGCGAAGCGGCACTGAAAACGATGCCGCTGATTGCGGAGAATCGGGTGCGAACGCCGTGGCGTGAATTCTGGCGGCGTTTCAGAGGGCAGCCGGTGGCGCTGCTGGCCGGGCTGTTTGTGCTGGTACTGATTGTGCTGGCGGTTATCGCCCCGTGGATTGCGCCGTTCGACGCAGAGAATTACTTCGATTATGACCGGCTCAATGACGGCCCCTCGCTGATGCATCTGTTTGGCGTCGATTCGCTGGGGCGCGACATCTTCAGCCGGGTGCTGGTCGGCACGCGGATTTCCCTGATTGCGGGCTTCTTTTCGGTGGTGATCGGCGCGCTGATCGGCACATTCTTTGGTCTGTTAGCCGGCTATTACGAAGGCTGGTGGGACCGCATCACCATGCGTATCTGCGATGTGCTGTTTGCCTTTCCCGGCATTCTGCTGGCGATTGCGGTGGTGGCGATTATGGGCAGCGGCATGAGTAATGTGATTGTGGCGGTCGCTATCTTCAGTATCCCGGCTTTTGCCCGGCTGGTTCGCGGCAATACGCTGGTGCTGAAGCATCAGACCTATATTGAGTCGGCACGCAGCATCGGCGCTTCTGACTGGACTATCCTGATGCGGCATATCCTGCCCGGCACGGTATCGCCGATTGTGGTCTATTTCACTATGCGGGTCGGTACCTCAATCATTACCGCGGCCAGCCTGTCATTTCTGGGGCTGGGCGCACAACCGCCTACGCCGGAGTGGGGTGCAATGCTGAATGAGGCGCGGGCCGACATGGTTATCGCGCCTCACGTGGCAATTTTCCCCAGCCTGGCCATCTTCCTCACCGTTCTGGCATTTAATTTACTCGGAGACGGGCTGCGCGACGCACTTGATCCTAAACTAAAGAGATGAAACCTTTCGATTATGATCAGGACTTCAGCACTATCGACTTCCGCCAGCACCCCGAGCTTTATCAGGTCGGGCGTGGTGAGCAGGGTGTGCTGATGGTCGAGCCTTATAAAGGCGAAATACTGCCACACTGGCGTTTTCGTACCGTTCCCATTGCTGAAGAGTCGGCTGAGAAAATCATGGCGCTGTTTGAGGAGTATCGGCGCAAAGATGATTTTGTCGGCATGGATATGGCGCGTAAATTTATTCAGATGGGGTATACCCGTGCGCGCCGTTACAGCAACCATAAGGGCGGACGTAAATATGACGCAGATGGCAAGGAGCTGCCGCGCGGCATCAACGAGGAAAAAGCCGCGGCGGCGGCTGTTTTCAAAGGCTACTGGGACAAACTTCGTGCAGATGAAGACTATCTGCGACGTAAAAAAGCGCATCAGCAGCAGTATGGCTAAGCGTTAATCCTGCTCTCCCGGCAGCCGCTACCCCCTGCTGCCGGGGTTGTTTTAATGAACCCGTCCTGCTCAATCTTATCCCTCATTCCTTGCCTGCAAAGGTTCTGCTGCAGCGCCCGTGCTGCCAGATGCGCAGCCGTTTCGCCACGCCCCAAAACACCATAGCCCGCCACGCTTGCCAGATAAGGTCAGACAGCAGCAGAAGAGAAACCTTTTCTGCTGGCGAGCCGGGGGCGTAAAGTAGTGAAAAAACGCGTAAAAGCCGATCCACAACACAGGCAAAAAAACGGGCGGTTCAAACCGTGCTTTTTCCAATAACTTCCCGTGCTATAAAAAGAAATTGGCTGCGGAGCCTCTGACTGGTGAACAAGCGAAACGCTGACAGTGGCCGCTGTTTAGAGCATCCGGTAAAAGGCGGGTTGATATTCACTTGTTTTCATTAATAATAAACGGGCAAACCCCACTGAGGGGGCTATGCCCCTCAGGTAATGAAATGGATAATGTGAGAGCTAAATAATGAAAGAGATCATCAACGGATTTCTGAATTTCCAGCAGAATGTGTTTCCTGAAAGGAAGGATCTTTTCAAAAGCCTGGCATCAAATCAAAATCCGAAAGCGCTGTTCATCTCCTGTTCAGATAGCCGTCTGGTGCCTGAACTGGTGACGCAGCAGGAGCCAGGAGAGCTGTTCGTTATCCGCAATGCGGGCAACATCGTTCCCTCATTCGGCCCGGAGCCAGGCGGTGTCTCCGCCACTATCGAATATGCGGTGGTCGCGCTGGGCGTCTCCGACATCATCATCTGTGGTCACTCTAACTGTGGTGCCATGAACGCCATCGCCTCCTGCGCCTGCATGGATACCATGCCTGCGGTTGAGCACTGGCTGCGCTATGCGGATGCGGCAAAAGCGGTGGTTGAGCAGCGTGAGTATGACTCACCAGAGAAGAAGCTGAACGAGATGGTCAAAGAGAACGTTATTGCCCAGCTGAACAATATGAAAACCCATCCTTCCGTCTCCGTCGCGCTGCGTAACGGTAAGCTGCGTCTGCACGGCTGGGTTTATGATATCGAAAGCGGCACCATTATGGCGCTGACCCAGGGTGGCAAACAGTTCATCACCCTGTCTGAGAATCCTGATACCTGCTTTGAGTAATCTTTTTCGCCCGCTGTGCTCTGCAGCGGGTTTTCCTGCTATTTATTCTGCATAACAGCGTTAAATCGCCTCTGTTATTCTGCATTTCCCCTCTGGCTTATCTATGCTTGCTTAAACCTTCCTGATACAAGCGAGTTGATGATGCGTAAAACTTCCGTTGCTGCTCTTCTGGCGGTCTCTGCCGTGCTGCTCAGTGGTTGTACTTCTCATGTTGCTGATAAGCAGCAATATTCAGGTTTTTTAAGCGATTACAGCCAGTTGCAACCGACGTCGTCAGCCAGTGGTGAACCGACTCTGCGCTGGATATCACCCGACTATCAAAGCAGCCATTATAAAGATGTGCTTTATACATCGCTGGTCTACTACCCGGCGGCGCACCCCACGCCACGCGTCACTCAGCAAACGCTGGATCAGGTGCTCAGTTACACCGAGATCCAGCTAAAAGGCGCGATAGCCACCCGCCTGCCGCTGGTGAATCAGGCTACGCCGCATACCCTGAAGGTAAGGGCCGCCATTACCGCCGTGTCAGCAGAAAATCAGGGCGTGCAGTTTTATGAAGTGGTACCGGTTGCCGCGGTCGTTGCCAGCACCATGGCGGCGTCAGGGCATCGTACTCAGAACAGCGAACTGTTTCTGGAGATAGAAGCCAGCGATGCGGTGACGGGCAAACCGATGATCCGGGTGGTTCGCAAAGCCTTTGGCAAAACGGTCAGTAACAGCAATACGCCGATCACCTTTGACGAGCTGAAGCCTGGTATCGATACGATGGTGCGTGACACGGTAAGTTTTAACGCGCCCTGACTCTGACGGGCGACAGCAGAGCGCTGTCGCCCTGATTAATCTTTTGTAAATCCTCAACATCATTGCAGAGGGGCTGACTACGCTTAAGGGCATTCTATCCCGTCAGGAGATCGTTATGGCCCGTTTCTCAACTGCCTTGTTGCTAAGTGGCTCCCTGTTCTGTACCGCCCCCCTGTTTGCCGCCGACGTAAAGGTCGAGGTATTACAGGATAAGTTACAACATCCATGGTCCGTCGCCTTCCTGCCCGACAACAAAACGCTGCTGATTACCGAACGTAGCGGACAACTGCGCAGCTGGAGCCCGGAGAGCGGCCTGTCGCAGCCGATCCAGGGCGTGCCAAAGGTCTGGGCAGAACGGCAGAGTGGCCTGCTGGACGTGGTGCTGGCACCCGATTTTGCCACCAGTCGTCGCGTCTGGCTTAGCTATACCGAAGCGAACAGCAGTGGCAAAGCGGGCGCGGTGGTAGGCGTGGGCACGCTGAGCAAGGATAACCGGCAACTCAGCGATTTCCGCGAGGTGATTCGGCAGACGCCGATGCTCTCCAGCGGCAACAACATCGGTACCCGGCTGGCGTTTGATACCCAGGGCTATCTCTGGATCGCCTTCGGCGATAACTTTGCCAGCAGCGCTGCGCAGGATCTCGATAAGCTGCAGGGCAAACTGCTGCGGCTCAACGCCGATGGCAGCGTGCCGGACGATAACCCGTTTGCGAAACAGCGCGGCGCACGGCCAGAGATCTGGGCCTATGGTTTGCGTAATCCGCAGGGGCTGGCGCTTAACCCCTGGACCGGCAAGATATGGGAAAATGAACATGGCCCGCGCGGCGGCGATGAAGTGAATATCATGGAGCGGGGCAAGAATTACGGCTGGCCGCTGGCAACCTACGGCATCGACTATAGCGGTGACAAAGTGCCGGAGTCACAAGGCACACAGGTTGCGGGTACCGAACCGCCGCTTTATCACTGGAAGGATTCTCCGGCCATCAGCGGCATGGCGTTCTACAATAGCGCCCGTTTTCCGCAGTGGAAAAACTCGCTGTTTATCGGCGCTCTGAAAGAGAAAAACCTGATTCGTCTGAGTATCAACGGCGAGAAAGTGGTGGAAGAGCAGCGTCTGCTGGACGATCAGAAGGCGCGCATTCGCGATGTTCGCCAGGGGCCGGATGGCTGGCTCTATGTGCTGACCGATGAGGCCAATGGCAAGCTGCTGAAAGTGGGATTAGCGCAGGACGCTGGCGCGTCCCGCGGCTAAGAGCCTGTCCCCAGGCTATTTTATTGGTCAGTCTGGGCCAGGGCAGTGCTCACACAGGCTGCTTTAGCAACCTGAACGCCCGTCAGGGCGGCCCTGAAGGGGCGAGCGCAGCGAGTAATCCTCACGGACTACGTGTACTACGGATTGTTCCGCGCTGTCCGTGTCCAGGCTGCCAGCAACAGTTACGCCTTATGGAATAAGCTCGGAGTCAGCGCGCCCAGTGATAAACCTGCCAGCCGCGGTTTAACGCTTCCTTGTGTAACTGTTCGTCAGGGTTGATGACATGGGCATGATCGGCCTGTTCCAGTAGCGGCAGGTCGTTCATCGAATCGCTGTAGGCCCAGGTGCGGTCAAAGGCCTCGTCCTGCTGCAGCGCTTTCCAGTCACCCAGTCGCGTGACTTTGCCCTCTTTATAGGTCATGGTGCCGTAAGTGTTGCCGCTGTAGCGCTCGTCCACGATTTCAACGCCAATCGCCAGCGCGCCGCAGGCACCCAGCTTTTCTGCAATCGGCACCACCAGATGCTCGCCGCTGGCGGAGATGATCATGACCTTGTCGCCACGCGCCCGGTGCCACTCAATCCGCTCGCGGGCTGCAGGATAAACGCGTGGCATGATGTCGCGGTGAATGAAGCGGCGCACCCAGCCTTCAACGGTAAGCGTGGCCATGCCCGCCAGGGGAGAGAGTGTTTTATTCATATACTCTTCAATCGACAGCGTACCGGCATAGTACTGGCTCATTAATGCCTGTTCCTGATCAATCAGTTCACTGGGGGCGAATCCCTGTGATACCAGCCAGCGCAGCCACAGGCTGGTGCTGTCTTCACAAATGAGTGTTTCATCCAGATCAAAAAGGGCTAAGTCCATGGTCGGTCTCCTCGGCTGACTGGCGTTCAGGTTAACTGATATTTGTGACGGGCTTAACTCTTCTGCGAAAAATCGGAATTTCACGCAGTTTTGATAGCGACAGAATCGGGGAAAAGCGGCACGCGCGCGGCACTTATGCCAGGGTTACTCTACTAAACTCTAAAAAACTTTACGATTCGACGGTTTTTTTCGCTGCCGTCAAGGGTTAGCGTTTGAGTGAGAATTTTCTGCCCCTGGAATTTCGATTTAACAAGGACAATCCGGCCAAGCCCATGACAAACACTCGCTTCACATCTCGCCTGCGGCACCTTGCTGCCACTTCATTACTGATTCTTGCCCCCGTCAGCGTTTTTGCTGAGCAGGCTCCCGCCGCGCCAGGCATTGATGCTAAAGCGTGGATTCTGATCGACTACGCCAGCGGTAAGGTGTTAACCGAATCCAGTGCCGATCAGCGCCTCGATCCCGCCAGTCTGACTAAAATGATGACCAGCTATGTTGTGGGTCAGGCGATTAAAGCGGGAAAAATCAAGCCGGATGACCTGGTTACCGTCGGACAGGATGCCTGGGCCACCGGCAACCCTAAGCTGCGCGGCTCGTCGCTGATGTTCCTCAAGCCGGGCGATCGTATTCCGGTGCATGAGCTGAATAAGGGAATCGTGATCCAGTCCGGCAATGACGCCTGTATTGCGCTGGCGGATTATGTGGCGGGCAGTCAGGATTCGTTTATCGGCCTGATGAACAACTACGTGAAGGCGCTGGGACTGCAGAATACCCACTTTATGACGGTACACGGTCTGGATGCAGAAGGGCAGTACAGCACCGCGCGTGATATGGCGCTGATTGCTCAGGCGCTGATCCGCGATGTGCCCGAAGAGTACGCGCTGAATAAAGAGAAAGAGTTTACCTTCAATAATATTCGCCAGATCAACCGCAACCGCCTGTTGTGGAGCACCAATCTCAAGGTTGATGGCGTCAAAACCGGCCACACCTCAGGCGCGGGGAATAATCTGGTCGCTTCAGCAACCGAAGGGGATATGCGTCTGATCTCGGTGGTGCTGGGCACCGCCAGCGATGCGATTCGTTTTCGCGAAAGTGAAAAGCTGCTGACATGGGGCTTCCGTTTCTTTGAAACGGTCACGCCGATTAAAGCGGATGCGCCGTTTGCGCAGCAGCGGGTCTGGTTCGGTGATCGCAGCCAGGTCAACCTGGGCGTAGCGAAAGATGCTGCGCTGACCATCCCTAAAGGGCAGATGAAGAATCTGAAGGCGAGTTTCAGACTCACTACGCCGCAGCTGGAAGCCCCGCTGAAGAAGAATCAGGTGGTCGGCACCATCGATTTCCAGCTGGACGGAAAAACGATTGAGCAGCGGCCGCTGGTGGTGATGCAGGATGTGCCGGAAGGCGGGTTCTTCAGCCGGATGATTGATTTCGTGATGATGAAATTCAATGGCTGGTTCGGGAAGTGGTTTTCATAAGTAAGCAGGGACGCAGGCTCGTACTGCGTTGAGCCCGAGCCTGCACAGGGAACAGGGTCAGATCGGAAAGACGCAAAATCCGTCATCCATGACACGCTCGGCCCGCGCCGTCCCTGGCGCGGGACGCTTTCCTCCTCTGACCCTGTTCCCTGCGCTTTAAGCTTATTCGCTGCGGTAAATCCGGGTTTGCCACAGTGCTGGGGACGCTAACGCGTCCCTTTCTTAATCCTGCGTCCAGCCTTTGCGAATCGGCACGGCAAACAGCGACCGATAGAGTGGATTGATTACCGCCAGCATCCGCTCGCCATAGAACTGCCACGCCAGATGCGAAGCCAGACAGCTCAGCAGCCCCACCAGGAACCCGCCCAGCATATCCATTGGCCAGTGAACGCCAAGGTAGACCCGCGACCAGGCAATAGCGCAACCGGCCACCATCAGAACCACACCTGACCAGAGGCGATGCCAGAAGATAAAGGCCAGTGCAAAGGTGAATATTGTGGTGCCGTGATCGCTGGGATAGGAGTCATCGGCGGCGTGATGCAGGAACTGATAACCAAAACCGATAGCGAAAGGGCGGGGATGCGGCAACAGCTGGCCCACAGACCAGGAGATCGCCAGCGCATAGATCAGCGCCATACCGGTTTTCAGTACCAGCACCCGCTGCGAAGAAACCTGATCGCGCGGTCCCCAGAGCCACATCGCTACGATTAACAGCGGCACGATGGCGATCAGATCTTTGGCAAAAAACGTCGCCAGCTGCAGTAACCAGGCGGGTGAAGCCGGTGTGGCATTAATGGCAGTAAACAGTGAATGGTTCAGCTCTTCCATTTCGGGATAAATTCCTCAGCAGACAGTCCGGTTAACGGCAGCTGGCAGCATCCCGCCAGCCCGGTCCGATAACAGCGGCAAAAAAAACGGTCAGCGACAGCACGCTCACCCAATCAGTCAGCACAAATTGCTAACTGAACAGCGGTCTATCCTGCTTTTTACCGTTTTGTTCGTCTATAGAAAGGCTCTTAATCTGCCGTTGAGTTGTGTAACGGTTTAAGTTTTATGACACTTGCAGTTGCGAATCAGGCGGGGAATGACGGGGAGGGATGAAAAAAGGCATAAAAAAACCCGCCGGGAAAAAGACCAGCGGGCTCCACAATTTGGGGATTTCAAAGAAAAGCAGTGGCACTTATTATGACTATCCCTTAACAATAAAGTTCTGGACGCAGGCAAAAAAATTTTATAAGGGCAATATCGGCCAGATAATCACAATCAGCGTTCCCGCCAGCGTCAGCAACACGTTGGCGATGGCATAGGTCCCGGCATAGCCCAGCGCCGGGATATTGCTGCGTGCCGTATCACTGATGATCTCCATGGCCGGTGCGCAGGTACGTGCGCCCATGATGGCGCCAAACAGCAGGGCGCGGTTCATCCGCAACACATAAGCACCAAACAGATAGCAGATGATCACCGGAATCAGGCTGACCAGCAGGCCGCACAGCAGCATCAGCGCACCATCGCTGCTCAGGCCATGATTAATGCCGCTACCGGCACTCAATCCCACTCCCGCCATAAACACCATCAGACCGAACTCTTTCACCATAGTGAGCGCGCCCTGCGGAATATAACCAAAGGTTGGATGGTTGGCGCGCAGGAAGCCGAGCATGATACCGGCGAACAGGAGGCCCGCGGCGTTACCAATACCAAAACTGAAATTGCTGAACTGGAAGGTGATCAGACCAATCATCAGACCCACGATAAAGAAGGCGCAGAAGGCTAAAAGATCGGTCATCTGACTGTGAATCGCGATAAAGCCAATGCGATCCGCCACGCTTTTCACTCGTCGTGCCTCGCCGCTGACCTGCAGCACATCACCTTTGTTCAGCATGATACTGTCGTCGATCGGCATCTCAATCTGACTGCGTATCACCCGGTTCAGGAAGCAGCCGTGATCGGTGAGGTTTAACTTGCTGAGGCGTTTGTTTACCGCATTGTGGTTTTTCACCACGATCTCTTCAGTGACGATACGCATATCCAGCAGGTCGCGGTCAAAAACCTCTTTGCCGTTGCGGAAGCTGGGGTCGAGCCGGGCGTGAGCATCGGGATAGCCCACCAGCGAGATATCATCGCCGAGCTGTAACACCGCATCACCATCGGGACTGGCGAGAATACCGTTGCGGCGGATGCGCTCAATGTAGCAACCGGTCTGACGATAGATACCCAGTTCGCGCAGGTTTTTGCCGCCGCTCCATGCCACCAGTTCCGGACCGACGCGATAGGCGCGGATCACCGGCAGGAAAACTTTGCGCTGGCTGTCCGCATCCAGACCGCGCTCCCGGGCGATCTGCTGGGCGCAGGTGGGCAGATCCTGATGTTGCAGACGGGGCAGATAACGTGCGCCGAAAATCAGACTGACCAGGCCTATCAGATAGGTCACGGCATAACCGAGGCTCAGCTGATCCTGCATCAGTCCAAGCTGCTTTGGATCGCTGATGCTTTGCCGCAGGGTATCGCCCGCTCCGACCAGCACCGGCGTTGAGGTCATCGACCCGGCCAGCATGCCGGCGGTGAGACCGATATCCCAGCCAAAGAGTTTGCCCAGTCCCAGCGCCAGCAACAGTGCGCTGACCACCATGACGATAGCGAGCATGAAATAGTTTTTGCCGTCGCGAAAGAAAATGGAAAAAAAGTTGGGACCCGCTTCGACGCCGACACAAAAAATAAACAGCATAAAGCCCAGACTCAATGCATCGGTATTGATCGTAAAGTGCTGCTGGCCTAATAAGAGCGAAACCACTAATACGCCAATCGAATTTCCCAGCTGAACCGAGCCCAGACGCAACTTACCCAGACAGAGGCCGAGCGCTAAAACGACAAACAATAACAAAATGTCATTTCCGCTTAACAATCCTGCGACGTTAATATTCACTGTTTAACTTCTTGTTTACATGTAACCTATTGAAGAGTAGCCTGTTTTTCGCTATCGTGAGCAGGCCGTTGAGGTGCTGTTGCATCAGTACTGCAAATGGAACCTTTACCGCGGCGCTATTCTAATCACAAATATCTTTCACAGCCATTGGCTGTTTTCATTCGTTGCCACAGCGAACTGTTTCTTTTTATTTCCATCTGAACGCATCAGGGTTATCAGCAGGTTATTGTCGGGGTTACTTTTAATCAGTGGGGTGGTATGCCGCAGCGTTCTTATCTCTGGACTACCCGCCTGTGCGGCGTGGTATTGTATAGTCTGGTGTTTGTCTTTACCTGTCATTTCTGGCAGGTCGGTCCCGGCCCGCTTCGTGGTCAGCCCGAATTACTGCTCTTTATGTTGCCCGGTATTGTGATGGCATTGGTGCAGGTGGAGAGCCCGCTAAAAAGCACCCTGATGATGGGGCTATGGGGAACGTTACTGGCAGCACTGCTGTTAAACAGCAGCCTGTTTATCCACAGCAATGCACTTTTTGTGGTCGCATGGAGCCTCAGCGCGCTGTTCTGGGCAGGCTGCGGGGCTTTGCTGGTGCGGTTGATGCAGATAGTGATGGCCTCACTCAATTAAACAGTGTTGGGCGATGGATGACCGGCAGAGCGCAAAAAAGGCGAGACAGGAAAATCCTGGCTCGCCTTTTTCATTCCGGCTATCAGCGCTTACGCGGCAAATCCCAGATTCTCTTTGGTCCAGGCCGCAAACTCGGTGTAGCCACCGATATGTTTTTCGTCGACGAAAATCTGTGGCACGGTGCTGACCGGTTTACCGGCGCTCGCTTCCAGGTCGGCTTTAGTAATGCCTTCTGCGTTAATATCGACATACTGGTAGCTAAAATCATCACGTTCAGCGGTTAGTTTGTCGGCCAGTTCATGGGCACGCACACAGTAGGGACAGCCCGGACGACCAAAAATAACAGCAATCATTGAGAACTCCTTGCAGCGACTATTATGTGATGTGTATCACACAATGAAACAGAGAATGGCAACCATGATGCCCGCTCGTATCGCTTAAGGAAAGCAGGATTTGCCTGTTAGTCTGATGCCCGCACGCTATCGCTGCCCGGTCAGGAAGCCTCTGAATCAGAGGCTTTTTCGCGCCGTCAGCCCGTGTATCTCGCGCAATTTTTGGGTTGTTGACCATAATTGACGCTCAGTCAGCCGCTAAGGCAGGAGGATATCATGCAGAGTGTAGCCAGATTACCCCGGTTTGTGGTGGTGCTGGAGGCGGCTGGCGGCCTGTTAATCGTGGCCGCGCTGCTGCTGATCAACCACTGGCTTCCGCTGCCAGACAAGGCGGATGTAAAAATGCTGGCCACTGTGCTGTTTATTGCTGGCGTGGTTCTGATGCTGCCTGCTGCCTGGCTGTTAATGTGGCGCACCGCGAAAGCGATAGCACCACAGCTGTTTAATCAAACTGACAAAAAAAGATAATATTGCTGGAGACTTTATGACACCGACCATTGATTTACTGTGCAGCCATCGTTCAATCCGCGCCTTTACTGACCAGCCGGTCAGCGAAGCACAGCGTGAAGCGATTATTACTGCGGCGCAATCGGCGTCCACATCCAGTTTTTTACAGTGTTCTTCCATTATCCGTATCACCGACAAAGCCCTGCGCGACAAGCTGGTGACGCTGACGGGCGGACAGTCCTGGGTCGCGGATGCGCCTGAGTTCTGGATCTTCTGCGCTGACTTTAATCGCCATCTGCAGATTTGCCCTGATGCGCAGCTGGGTCGTGCCGAGCAGTTGCTGCTGGGCTGCGTCGATACCGCGCTGATGGGTCAGAATGCCATGGTCGCGGCGGAATCGCTGGATCTGGGCGGCGTCTTTATCGGCGGAATCCGTAACAGCATCGCGGAAGTAACCGAACTGCTGGGCCTGCCGAAATTTGTCCTGCCGCTGTTTGGTTTTTGCCTGGGTCATCCGGAGTCAAAGCCGGACGTCAAACCGCGTATGCCGCATGCGATGCTGGTGCATGAGAACCGCTATCAGCCGCTGGATCCGGCGGTGCTGGCCGAATACGATAGCCGCACAGAACTCTATTATCAGCAGCGCGGCAGCAACCAGCGCAGCGAAACCTGGAGTGAGCTGATCCAGCGCCTGATCATTAAAGAGACGCGTCCGTTTATGCTCGATTATCTGCATCAGCAGGGCTGGGCCACGCGTTAAGCCAGTAAGGGAGAGCAGCGATGAAGATAGCTATCCTGTCGCGTGATGAGACGCTCTACTCCAGTCGGCGACTGCGTGAGGAGGCCGCCGCACGCGGCCACCAGGTTCAGATCATCGATCCGCTCTCCTGCTATATGAATATTAATCCCGCCTCACCGGCGGTTCACTACTGTGGTGAACCGCTGGGCCATTTTGATGCGGTTATCCCGCGCATCGGCAACCCTATTACCTTTTATGGCACGGCCGTGCTGCGACAGTTTGAGATGTGCGGCAGCTATCCGCTGAATGAGTCCGCCGCCATTACCCGCACCCGTGACAAATTGCGCTCGCTGCAGCTGCTGGCACGGGAAGGCATCGACATGCCGGTCACCGGCTTTGCCTCCTCACCCGATGACACCGCTGATCTGATCGCCCTTGTCGGCGGTGCGCCGCTGGTGGTCAAGCTGGTGGAAGGTACCCAGGGCATTGGCGTGGTGCTGGCGGAGACACGGCAGGCGGCAGAAAGCGTTATCGATGCCTTTCGCGGCCTGAATGCCCATATTCTGGTGCAGGAGTTTATTAAAGAAGCGCAGGGTCGTGATGTTCGCTGTCTGGTGATTGGCAATCAGGTGGTGGCAGCGATTGAGCGGGTGGCGAAAGAGGGCGACTTCCGCTCTAATCTGCATCGCGGCGGCAAAGCTTATCCGGTCGTCATTACGCAACAGGAGCGCCAGATCGCCGTGAAAGCGGCGGCTACGCTCGGGCTGGAAGTGGCGGGCGTCGATATTCTGCGCGCCCATCGCGGCCCGCTGGTGATGGAAGTTAACGCCTCGCCCGGTCTTGAAGGCATTGAAACCAGCAGTGACCTTAACATCGCCGCCCTGATGATCGAGCGGATTGAGCAGCAGGCCATCCCCGGGCTCCGTCCTAAAACCGCTGGCTGACACGCGCTTTTCAGCGGTTTTCATGGCATCGTCGCGCATTTTTCCGTAAGCTAAGTCGCCTGTTTATCACCCCACTGGGATTTTACGATGGATTCTCTTGTCGTTCCGGATATCGACCTGCTGCGTCGCTGGCTGGATCAGCAAAATATCACCTGGTTCGAATGCGATGCCTGTCAGGCACTTCATCTGCCGCACATGCAAAACTTCGATGGGGTGTTTGACGCCAAAATCGATCTGGTCGACAACGTCATTCTGTTTTCGGCGCTGGCTGAAGTGAAGCCGACGGCGCTGATTCCACTGGTTGGCGATTTGTCGCAGATCAATGCCAGTTCGCTGACGGTGAAAGCATTTATCGACATTCAGGATGATAATCTGCCGAAACTCATTGTCTGTCAGTCAATGATTACCACCGCCGGGTTAACCTTTGGTCAGTTCTCGCACTTTATGAAACAGAGTGAAGAGCAGATCTCCATGGTGATCCTGGAAGCCTTTGCCAACAATCTGTTGATCGTGGGCGAAGAAGAAGAGCACGTTCCGGTGACCAGCGTTCATTCTGTGCTGCACTAAGCCCGACATGGTCACACACTAAGCCGTCCCTGAGACGGCTTTTTTATGCCCGCCATCCGCTGCCGCGATAATTTTTTATTCTGCATTTTGCCCTTTAACGCCAGATATTAGTCGTGGTTTATGCCATCAAAGCCGAACCTCATAGCTCAAACATGCATAAAATATCGCTTTCAGGCGTTTTTTACGCTGGGGTCTGGTGAAGCCTGACCGGGGGGGCTATGCTTGCGGGGCTGTAACAGGCGCGTAACTGCGCCTCAGCTATAGGTTTTTGCTATTAAACTCCCGCTGAATAATGATTCATTGTGTCACTGACGTCTTGTACAGAACGCAATGCAGGGATCTCTGGTTTGCAGCGTTGTAATGACCCGCTCAGGAGGATGGAAAAATATGTTCAACTCACGTCAGAAATGGCTGTCAGCTGTGGTAGCTGCTGCGCTGATGGCCGCATCGGCCAGCAGCATGGCGGAAGATAAAACGCTGCACGTCTACAACTGGTCCGATTATATTTCGCCAGATACCGTGCCGAACTTTGAAAAGCAGTCCGGCATCAAAGTGGTCTACGATGTGTTTGACTCCAACGAAGTCCTGGAAGGAAAACTGATGGCGGGCAGCACCGGCTATGATGTGGTGGTGCCATCCTCCAGCTTCCTGGCGCGTCAGCTGCAGTCCGGGGTATTCCAGCCGCTGGATAAGAGCAAACTGCCTAACTACAAAAACCTCGATCCGGCGCTGATGGAAAAAGTGGCGCAGCACGATCCGGGTAACAAATATGCCATTCCTTATCTGTGGGGCACCACCGGTATCGGCTACAACGTCGACAAGGTCAAGGCCGCACTGGGCGCCGATGCGCCGGTCAACAGCTGGGATCTGGTGCTGAAGCCGGAAAACCTGGAGAAGCTGAAAAGCTGCGGCGTCTCCTTCCTGGATGCGCCAGAAGAGATTTTCGCCACGGTGCTCAACTACCTGGGCAAAGATCCTAACACCTCTGATGCCAAAGAGTATTCCGGCGCGGCCACTGACCTGCTGCTGAAACTGCGTCCGAATATCCGCTACTTCCATTCATCGCAGTACATCAACGATCTGGCCAACGGTAATATCTGCGTCGCCATTGGCTGGTCGGGCGATATTCTGCAGGCGAAAAACCGTGCTGATGCGGCGAAAAATGGCGTGCATCTGGGCTACAGCGTACCGAAAGAGGGCGCACTGGCCTTCTTCGATATGATGGCGATCCCGAAAGATGCGAAAAACCTCGATGGTGCTTACGCCTGGCTGAACTACATCATGGATCCGAAAGTGATCGCCGATGTCTCCAACAAAATGAACTACGCCAACGGCAACAAAGCGTCGCTGCCGTTGATCAATGCCGACGTCCGCAACAACCCGGGTATCTTCCCGACGCCAGAAGCGATGTCGAAATTGTTTGTGCTGAAAGTCCAGGATCCTAAACTGGATCGTGTGCGTACGCGCGCATGGACTAAAGTAAAAAGTGGTAAGTAATTCGTCCTTAACGGATTGACCTGTCATGAATCAGCAACAGAGGCGCGGTGTCGGCCTCTGTTGTGCCATTTTTAGCGGCAAATTTTGTCGCCATGTTCCGCCTGGCTCCGGAGAGAACCTTTGTGAACGATGCCATTCCCCGTCCTCAAAATAAAACCGCAAAGGCGTTAACGCCACTGCTGGAAATTCGCAATCTGACCAAATCCTTTGACGGGCAACACGCCGTGGATGATGTCAGCCTGACTATTTATAAAGGTGAGATCTTTGCCCTGCTGGGCGCATCGGGCTGTGGTAAATCAACGCTGCTGCGCATGCTGGCCGGTTTTGAGCCGCCAACCAGCGGGCAGATTGTGCTGGATGGCCAGGATCTGTCCCACGTTGCTCCCTATCAGCGCCCGATCAACATGATGTTCCAGTCCTACGCGCTGTTTCCCCACATGACGGTGGAGCAGAATATCGCCTTTGGTCTGAAACAGGATCGGCTGCCGAAAGGGGAGATCACCAGCCGGGTAGCAGAGATGCTGGCGCTGGTGCATATGCAGGAGTTTGCTAAACGCAAACCGCACCAGCTCTCCGGTGGTCAGCGTCAGCGTGTGGCGCTGGCCCGCAGCCTGGCGAAACGGCCAAAACTGCTGCTGCTGGATGAGCCGATGGGGGCACTGGACAAGAAGCTGCGCGACAGGATGCAGCTGGAAGTGGTCGATATTCTGGAGCGTGTTGGCGCCACCTGTGTGATGGTGACGCACGATCAGGAAGAGGCGATGACCATGGCGGGCCGTATCGCGATTATGAATCGCGGCAAGTTCGTGCAGATTGGCGAGCCGGAGGAGATCTACGAGCATCCTACCAGCCGCTACAGCGCGGAATTTATCGGTTCGGTTAACGTCTTCGAAGGCTTACTGCGTGAACGTCAGGCGGATGGCCTGGTGATCGACAGTCCCGGCCTGATGCATCCGCTGAAAGTCGACTCCGATGTCTCGGTGGTGGATAACGTTCCGGTCCATGTCGCACTGCGCCCGGAAAAAGTGATGTTGTGCGATGAGGTGCCTGCCGATGGCTGTAACTTTGCGGTGGGTGAAGTGGTCCACATCGCCTATCTCGGCGACCTCTCTATCTTCCATGTCCGTCTGCACAGCGGACAGATGATCAGCGCACAGTTGCAAAACGCACATCGCTACCGCAAAGGGTTGCCGACCTGGGGTGATGAAGTCCGCCTCTGCTGGGAATGCGACAGCTGCGTGGTGTTGACGGTTTAAGGAGCGGCTATGAGCCAGATTTTCCAACGCGCTAAAGCGCCTGCCCGACTGGTCGGCACGCCGCTGCAACGCTGGGCCACGCGGATAAAAATGCAGCATGGCCGCAAGCTGGTGATCGCCTTGCCTTATGTCTGGCTGGTGCTGTTATTTCTGCTGCCGTTTCTGACGGTGCTGAAGATCAGCTTCGCGGACATTGCGCGTGCGATTCCCCCCTACACCGAGCTGGTGAGCTGGGCTGATGACCAGTTCAGCATTGTGCTCAATTTCGGCAACTACCTGACGCTGACCGACGATCCGCTCTACGTTGATGCCTATCTGCAGTCGCTGAAAGTGGCGGCGATCTCCACGGTGATCTGTCTGCTGATTGGCTACCCGCTCGCGTGGGCCGTGGCGCACAGCAAGCCATCCATGCGCACCATTCTGCTGCTGCTGGTGATCCTGCCATCGTGGACCTCATTTCTGGTGCGCGTCTACGCCTGGATGGGGCTGCTTAACAACAATGGTATCCTGAACCGGTTCCTGCTGTGGCTGGGTGTGATCGATCATCCGCTGGTGATCCTCTACACCAATACAGCGGTCTATATCGGTATCGTCTACTGCTATCTGCCGTTTATGGTGCTGCCAATCTACACCGCGCTGACCCGCATTGATTACTCGCTGGTGGAAGCCTCACTGGATCTGGGTGCGCGTCCGCTGAAGACCTTTTTCAGCGTGATTGTCCCGCTGACAAAAGGGGGCATTATCGCCGGATCGATGCTGGTGTTTATCCCGGCGGTGGGGGAGTACGTGATCCCTGAACTGCTGGGTGGCCCGGACAGCATCATGATTGGCCGTATCCTGTGGCAGGAGTTCTTTAACAACCGTGACTGGCCGGTGGCCTCCGCGCTGGCGGTTATCATTCTGTTGATCCTGATTCTGCCGATCATCTGGTTCCACAAGCATCAAAACCGTGAAATGGGAGAGAAGGCATGAATAATTTGCCAACCATTCGCTCACCCTGGCGTACCGGTATTCTGGTCTGCTGCTTCCTGTTCCTCTATGCGCCGATGCTGTTGCTGGTGGTTTACTCCTTCAACAGCTCACCGCTGGTGACGGTGTGGGAGAGCTTCTCGTTCCACTGGTACAGGGTGCTCTTCCAGGACAGCGCGATGATTGACGCCGTTCTGCTGAGTCTGAGCATTGCCGGTCTCTCCGCCACCATGGCGGTGGTGCTGGGCACGCTGGCGGCGGTGATTATCGTGCGCTTTGGTCGCTTCCGCGGCCACAACGGTTTTGCCTTTATGCTGACCGCGCCGCTGGTGATGCCCGACGTCATCACCGGTCTGTCGCTGCTGCTGCTGTTTGTGGCAATGGGCAACGCCTTTGGCTGGCCGAGCGAACGCGGCATGCTGACCATCTGGCTGGCCCACGTCACCTTCTGTACCGCCTATGTGGCCGTGGTGATTAACTCGCGTCTGCGTGAGCTGGACCGCTCCATCGAAGAGGCGGCGATGGATTTAGGCGCAACGCCGCTGAAGGTCTTTTTTGTGATTACCGTGCCCATGATTGCACCGGCTATTGTGACCGGCTGGCTGCTGGCGTTTACCCTGTCACTCGACGATCTGGTGATTGCCAGCTTTGTGACCGGGCCGGGTGCCACCACATTGCCGATGGCGATCTTCGCCACCGTGCGACGCGGCGTTAACCCGGAAATCAATGCGCTGGCTTCATTGATCCTGTTTGTGGTCGGTTTAGTGGGTTTTATCGCCTGGCGGGTGATGGCACACGAAGAAAAACAACGTTTAAGCGATATTCAGAAAGCTAAACGTGGCTGAAATCCGTAACCTTTGCCACTATATGAACGGGCCGGTCTGACCGGCCCGTTTTTCGATCAGGTGGAGTCACGGACTATGTCAGAAATCTTCAAAAGCAGTGCCACGCTTTCAATCGCGCCGGTTCCGGTGACGGTTGCGGGCATTGCTATTATTGCGACCCGCTGCCTGAGCGTCCTGATGCTGGCAAACGAGCTGGGTTACAGTGAACTCGCCAATTTTGTTCACCGCAGCGCCCAGTCCTGGGACGCGACACTCATCTTTGTCGCCAGCCAGCTGATCTTCCTGTTCGAACTGCGCTGCGCCTTTACCCTGATGCGCGGCAGTAACCGTGGACGCTGGGGCTATGTGGCGACGCAGGTGATTGTGCTCAGCTATATGCTGGTCGCCTCGCTGGGCTGGATCTACCCCGAGATTTTCAGCATTGATGGCGACAATAACGTCCAGATTATCCACCATACCCTGTCGCAGAAAATCCCCGATCTGCTGGTGCTCCTGCTGCTGTTTCTGCCTGCCAGCAGCCGCGCTTTTTTCAGGAAGCGATGATACAATCGCGCTCCGCCCGACCCGATCGTTAAGGCTTTACCATGCACTGCGCGCTTTATGACGCTAACCGTTGCCGCTCCTGTCAGTGGCTGGAAAAACCCTATCCCACTCAGCTGAACGACAAACAGTCGCTGCTGGAACAGTTACTGGCTGAGCAGCCGGTCGCTGCCTGGTTGCCGCCGGTCGCATCACCGCAGCAGGCATTTCGTAATAAAGCCAAAATGGTGGTGAGTGGCAGCGTCGAGCGTCCGGTGCTGGGATTAATCCATCGTGATGGTGAAGCTGTGGATCTGTGCGATTGTCCGCTCTATCCCGCCAGCTTCCAGCCGGTTTTTGCTGCACTTAAGCCCTTTATCGCCCGTGCCGGACTGACGCCCTATAACGTGGCGCGCAAACGCGGCGAACTCAAATTCCTGCTGATAACCGAAAGCCAGCAGGGCGGCGTGATGCTGCGCTTTGTCCTGCGTTCAACCGCGAAACTGGAACAGCTGCGCGCCGCATTGCCGTGGCTGCAACAGCAATTGCCGCAGCTGGCGGTGATCTCTGCCAATATTCAGCCGGTGCATATGGCGATTCTGGAGGGGGAAGAGGAGATTGCGCTGACGCCCGCGCAGTCGCTGGCAGAGAACTTCAACGGCGTGCCGCTGTGGATCCGCCCGCAAAGCTTCTTCCAGACCAACCCGCAGGTTGCCAGCGCACTCTATGCCACCGCGCGCGACTGGGTCAGGGCGCTGCCGGTCAACAGCATGTGGGATCTCTTCTGCGGCGTAGGCGGTTTTGGTTTGCACTGCGCGACAGCGGAGATGGAACTGACGGGCATTGAGATCAGCGCCGAGGCGATAAAATGCGCCCAGCGTTCCGCTGAGATGCTGGGACTGGAAAAAGTGCAGTTTGCGGCGCTGGATTCTACGGCGTTTGCGACCGGACGCGATGCGGTGCCGCAGCTGGTGCTGGTTAATCCGCCGCGTCGTGGGATTGGTGAGGCGCTGTGTGACTATCTCAGCCAGATGGCTCCGGATTATCTGCTCTATTCAAGCTGCAATCCGCAGACCATGGCGCAGGATATTGCCCGACTGAGCGCCTATGAGGTGACGAAGGTGCAGCTGTTCGATATGTTTCCCCACACCGCCCATTTTGAAGTGCTGACGCTGTTAACCCGCCGTCAGCACGCGTCCGGGAAAGCATCGGCAGAGGCTGCCTCAGCCGGTAATTACTCCGGGAACCACTTCTGATTAAGCTGCTGCCAGCTTCCGTTGGCTTTCAGTTCGTTCAGCGCCTGATTGAACTGATCGCGAAGCGCCGTATTGCCTTTGCGTACGGCAATGCCGAGACCGGTGCCAAAGTAGTCCGCATCCGTAACATGTTCACCGACAGTGGCGAGATCCGCATTGGTCTTCAGCCACTGATTCACCACCGCGCTATCGCCAAACACGCCATCCAGCCGGCCACTCTTCATATCCAGAATCGCATTCTGATAGCTGTCATAGGCTACCACTTTCACTTCCGGATGCTTATCCTGCAGGTACTTCTGGTGAGTGGTGCCGTTTTCCACGCCGATGCGTTTGCCCTTAAGCTCAGCAAAGCTGCTGAACTGGCCTTTACGGGCAATTACGATGGCGGAATTAGCGTAATAAGGCTGGGTAAAATCGACCTGCTTGCTGCGCTCAGTGGTGATATCCATGCCGGAAATCACTGCGTCATAGCGGCGGAACTTCAGTGACGGGATCAGGCTGTCGAAGGCATTGTTGGTAAAGGTACACTCCGCTTTCATCTGCTGGCACAGCGCTTTGGCCAGATCGATATCGAATCCCACCAGGTTATTTTCCCGATCCAGGGATTCAAACGGCGGATAAGTCGCTGAGGCGGCGAAGCGAATCTTTTCCGCTGCCTGGGCGGTAAGTGCCAGTGAAGCCAGCGCAGCGGCAACAATCCATTTTTTCATTTTATGATTCCTGTGATGTGGTCAGCCAGAGAAGGCGATACCCTGCCATAAAATGCATTTTTATGCAATTAGTGTGATTTTTCAGGCGAAAAGGGCGAGGAGCCTCGCCCGGATATCAGTTACGTCGTTCGAAGGCCAGAGCGCGCTTTTCGATCAGCCGCATCATCAGCGTCAGCAAACCGTTAACGCAGAGATAAACCAGACCCGCCGCGGCATAGACCGTGATGTCGTAGGTGCGGCCATAGAGTAACTGGCCGTGGCCCATGACTTCCATCAGGGTGATGGTGTAGGCCAGCGAGGTGCCTTTGAACACCAGCACCACTTCATTGGAGTAGGAGGAGAGGGCGCGTTTAAATGCATACGGCAGCAGAATGCGCAGGGTATCTTTGCGGCTCATGCCGAGCGCGGCACACGATTGCCACTGTCCGGAAGGAATCGCACGCACCGCACCGTAAAATAGCTGCGTGGTGTAAGCCGCGCTGTTCAGCGACAGCGCCAGCATCGCGCACAGCCAGGGCTGCGACAGTAAATGCCACAGCCAGGGGATCTGCTGGATCGAGGGAAACTGTCCCGGACCGTAATAGATCAGGAAGATCTGCACCAGCAGCGGTGTGCCGGTAAACAGTGTAATAAAGCCTTTGACCAGCGGGTTGAACACCGGCGTTTTCAGCGACAGCACCACGGTGAAGAGCAGCGCCAGCAGCAGGGCCACGACCAGCGATGCTGCCGTCAGCGTCAGGCTGGTATGCAACCCTTTCAGGAGTTCAGGCAGATAGGCCAGCATTAGCTGTTCCCCCGTTCAAAGCGGGTGGTGCGCAGTTCGATGCGGCGTAACACCGCCTGGCTGAACAGCGTGATCACTAAGTAGATAGCGGCCGCCACCAGGAACCAGGTAAACGGCTCCTGCGTGCGGGTGGCAATACTTTTGGTTTGCAGCATCAGATCGTTGACGCTAATCAGCGAGACCAGCGCGGTATCTTTCAGCAGCACCAGCCACTGATTGCCCAGACCGGGCAGGGCGTGACGCCACATCTGCGGCATAATCAGCCGGAGAAAGATGGCCGATTTTTTCATGCCCAGCGCCTGACCCGACTCCCACTGACCCATCGGCACCGCTTTCAGCGCGCCGCGCAGCGTCTGCGAGGCGTAGGCGGCATAGAGCATCGCCAGCGCTATCACACCGCACAGGAACGGACTGACGTCGAAGTTTTCAATTTCTACCTGTATCGGTAACTGAAACAGGCCGAAATTCAGGGTGAAGCCGTCAGAGAGGGTGAGCAGCAGCTGTGAAGCGCCAAAATAGATAAACAGCACCACCAGAATTTCCGGCAGGCCACGGATCAGCGTTACCAGGCCGGTGCCAATCCACGCCAGCGGTTTCAGGCGCAGTGACTCCCAGCCAGCGAAAATCATCGCCAGCACCAGGCCAGCGATGAGAGCACAAACAGCAAGGCCGACGGTCATGCCGGCGGCGCTTGCGAGGGTCATCATTTCATTCATCAGAGATTACTGCTGGAACCATTTGCTGTAGATGGTTTTGTACGTGCCGTCTGCTTTGATCTTATCCAGCGCGCCATTGAATCTGGTCTGCAGCTCGGTGTTACCGGTACGTACCGCAATGCCCAGGCCGGTACCAAAGTAGGCTTTGTCCGTGACTTTCTCACCAACGGCAGCCAGCGCGGCATTCTGCTTCAGCCATTCGTTGACGACTGCGGTGTCACCGAACACAGCATCAATACGGCCATTTTTCAGATCCAGCACCGCATTCTGATAGCTGTCGTAAGGAACGGTGGTGATCTCGCTGTGTTTCTCAGTCAGGTATTTCTGATGCGTGGTGCCGTTCTGGACGCCAACCCGCTTGCCTTTCAGCGCTTCCACGCTGGCAACTTTGCCTTTCTGGGCAACAAACAGCGCGGAGTTGTCGTAGTAAGGCTTGGTGAACAGGACCTGTTTTTCACGATCTGGTGTGATATCCATGCCCGCCATCACCGCATCAAAACGACGGAATTTCAGGCTCGGGATCAGGCTGTCGAACGCCTGATTGGTGAAGGTGCAGGTCGCATCAATCTCTTTACACAGCGCATTGGCCAGATCGACATCAAAGCCCTGAATCTTGTTGTCCGCATCCACAAACTCAAAAGGAGGATAAGAGGCTTCGGTCGCAAAACGAATCGTCTGAGCCGCCGTAGCGCTCAGGCTAAAACCAGCAAGCAGTGCAGCAAGTACCATTTTTTTCATTTTTAGCATCCTGACTTAGTGCGAAAGATAGTGAGCAAACGCCTCGGTTTGCGGCTGTGTAAAGCGGCTGGCATCGCCCTGTTCCACAATGTGACCGTTCTCCATATAGACGACGCGGCTGGCCGTTTTACGTGCCACCTCCACTTCATGGGTCACAATCACCTGGGTAATGCGGGTCTGGGCCAGTTCGCGAATGATACTGACAATCTGTGCGGTAATTTCAGGGTCCAGCGCGGCAGTCGGCTCATCGAACAGCAGCACCTGCGGCTCCATCATCAGCGCGCGGGCAATCGCCACACGCTGCTGCTGACCACCGGAGAGATGCAGCGGAAAGCGATCGCTGTAGGGCGTCAGGCGCAGCCGGTCAAGCAGCTTGTCGGCGCGGGCGCGGGCGTCACTTTTGCTGAGGCCCAGTACCCGGCAGGGCGCTTCAATCAGATTCTGCAGCACGGTAAGATGCGGCCAGAGATTGTACTGCTGAAACACCATACCGACGTTCTGACGCAGTTCGCGAATCGCAGCATCGGAGGGTTTCTGACTGAAGTCGAACTGATTACCGGCAATCTGCAACTGACCTGAACGCGGTTGCTCCAGCAGGTTAAGCACCCGCAGCAGCGAACTCTTACCCGCACCGCTGGGACCCAGCAGCACCAGGGTCTCGCCTTGCGGACACTCAAGGTTAATGTCGAACAGCGCCTGATGAGCACCGTAGAAGCAGTTTATTGCGTTTAGTTGAATACTCATGCGCCAGATTTGAATAGCTATTAGTGTCGCGGATTTTAACGTCACCAGAATAGTTATGCAAATAAGGTGGGTTAAAATTTGTAAAACAGCAGGCTAACCGCAAAAGCTTAGCACAATATCATGCACTGCCTGGGAGCAGCGCGCTGCAGCGGGACGGGCGGCGGAAATAAAAAAAGCGCAGCGCCCGGGGGCGACTGCGCTTCTCTGAACGGTTAAGCCTGAGGTTATTTTTTCGATTTCTCAAGCATCTGGCTCAGGCTGCCACCCTCTGCATGCGCAGGGTTGGCCATGTAGCGCACATCATCCACCACCCAGCAACTGCCCTGATGGATCATCAGCACTTCATCCTGCCACTGCTTGCCGTCGCGGCTCAGGTCGACCCGCAGCGGGATGTTGCGTGCATCGCGGTTCGGAATGGTGGAAGCATCAGCGACGCTGGCGGCGGTCGGACCCTGTGACAGGCTGGAGAAGAGATCGCCATTGCGCCACTGTGCGCCTGCATTGCTGCCGCTGGCCGCCTGCAATGAGTGGTACAACGCATCACTCAGGTAAGGGCGATATTTTGCCAGGGTGTTGCTGTCGGGCAGACCCTGCGTAGGCTGTTCGATACGCAGGTCGTAAAACTGCTGGGCCACCTGGTCAGGACCGCCTTCAATGCACGGTGCGGTACGTGGGCCATTATCCTTAATCACTGGCTCAACGGTGGTACAGGCGCTGAGCAGCAGGGCCGCCGGGATCATTAGCGCAAACGCGTTGTTTCTCATCTCGATTTCCTTATGGTTCTCTGGCAAGGTGCCCTTTTTAGCATAGAGTATAGCCGTGCTTTTTAGTCGAAAGAGCCTTAGCCCGGTTTTCAACAAGGAGAATGCGATGAAATTTTCAACAACCCCCACGCTGGAAGGTCACAGCATCAGCGAATATTGTGGCGTCGTCACCGGTGAAGCGATTCTGGGTGCCAACATCTTCCGTGACTTTTTCGCTGGCATCCGTGATGTGGTCGGTGGCCGCTCCGGTGCTTACGAGAAAGAGCTGCGTAAAGCGCGAGAGATCGCGTTTGAAGAGCTGGAGGAGCAGGCAAAAGCGCTGGGCGCCAACGCAGTGGTCGGTATCGATATTGACTACGAAACAGTCGGCAAAGATGGCAGCATGCTGATGGTGAGCGTCAGCGGCACGGCGGTGATCATTCGTTGAAACGGGGGCTGTGGCTGATACTGGCGCTGCTGCTGGCGGGCTGCCAGTCCGGGATAGAATCCCGTGACGGCTACTGGGCCGATGTGCGGCATCCGGCGCAGGGCGCGCGACCGCGGGTGAAGGTGATTGTGATCCACTACACCGCCGAAGATTTTTCTTCGTCGCTGGCGACCCTGACCGATCGGGAAGTCAGCGCCCACTATCTGATTCCCCGCCAGCCGCCACAGCGCGCCGGGAAAGGCGTTATCTGGCAACTGGTGCCGGAGCAGCAGCTCGCCTGGCATGCCGGTCCAAGCTTCTGGCGCGGAGCCAGCCGCATCAATGACACATCGATTGGTATCGAACTGGTGAACCAGGGTTATCGCCGGACCCTGACCGGTCTTGAATGGCAGCCGTTTACCGCCGAGCAGATCACCACGCTGGAGGCGCTGCTGCGCGATATTGCACAGCGCTACGGCATCGCACCGGAAAATATTGTCGGTCACAGTGATATCGCGCCGCAGCGTAAGCAGGATCCCGGCCCACTCTTTCCGTGGCATCAGCTGGCCCAGCGCGGAATGGGTGCCTGGCCCGATGCCGGACGGGTGCAGTTTTATTTAGCGGGTCAGGATCCGCACGCGGTGGTACCCGTGGAGCCACTACTGGAACGTTTACAGCGCTATGGCTATCCCGTAACGGCAGGGATGAGCGCGCGTGAACAGCAGAGGGTGATCGCCGCGTTTCAGATGCATTTCCGGCCTGCGGATTATCGCGGGCAGCCCGATGCAGAAACCGCCGCGATAGCTGCCGCGCTACTGGATAAATATGGCGCGGCGCAATAGCGGATTATTGGTGTAAAAACGCCTTCCAGTGGGCGACGACCTGCGCCAGTGCCGCACGATCAGCATCCAGATGGGTGACCAGACGAGTGCGGGTTCCTGCGCTGATTAACACCCCACGCGCCTTCATCCACTCACCTAATGGTTTGACCTGGGCTTCCGGCACCGCCACAAACAGCATGTTGGTCTGCTGATCGATGACCTGAACGCCCAGCTCATGCAACTGCTGTCCCAGCCAGGCGGCATTGTCATGATCCTCCTGCAGCCGCGCCACGTTGTGTTCTAACGCATAGAGACCCGCCGCCGCCAGAATACCGGCCTGGCGCATGCCGCCGCCGGTCATTTTACGCCAGCGACGTGCGCGCTCAATCAGCGCCGTGTCGCCACACAGCAGAGAACCGACAGGCGTGCCCAGGCCTTTAGAGAGACAGATGGTCAGGGTGTCGCAGTAGCGGGCAATCGCCGCCAGCGTGGTCTGCTGCGCGACTACCGCATTGAAAATGCGTGCGCCATCAATGTGCAGCGCCAGCTGGTGCTCGCGGGTAAAAGTCCACGCCTGTTCCAGATACGCCAGCGGCAGGACTTTACCGTGATGCGTGTTCTCCAGACTCAGCAGACGGGTGCGGGCAAAGTGAATATCGTCCGGCTTGATGGCTGCCGCTACTACGTCGAGCGGCAGGGTGCCATCGTCGGCGGCCAGAATCGGCTGTGGCTGAATACTGCCCAGCACCGCCGCGCCGCCCGCCTCATATTTGTAGTTGTGCGCCTGCTGACCGACGATATATTCATCGCCGCGTTCGCAATGGCTGAGTAGCGCTACCAGATTCGCCTGGGTGCCGGTCGGGAAAAACAGCGCCGCTGCTTTGCCGCTCAGCCGTGCGGCTTCCGCCTCCAGCGCATTTACGGTGGGGTCGTCACGGTAGACGTCATCACCGGTTTCGGCAGACATCATCGCGCTTAACATGGCGGCGCTGGGCCGGGTTACGGTATCACTGCGTAAATCGATCACCCTATGCTCCTGAACGTGGCGGAAGAAAAAAAGGCGGGCATCGCGCCCGCCTGGATGGAGTCTCTGTTTTACCGCAGCCAGTTGGTTTTCGCCAGTTCTACCACCTCATCACCGCGACCATTCATAATGGCGCGCAGCATGTAGAGACTGAAGCCTTTAGCCTGCTCCATTTTGATCTCCGGCGGCATCGCCAGTTCCTCTTTGGCGGTAATGACATCCACCAGCACCGGGCCATCGTGGGCAAACGCCTGCTCCAGCGCGCCATTGAGATCAGATGCCTTTTCCACCCGGATACCCCGGATACCGCAGGCCTCGGCGATAGCGGCAAAGTCAGGATTCTCCAGCTCGGTGCCATCGGTGAGATAGCCACCCGCTTTCATCTCCATCGCCACAAAGCCCAGCACGCTGTTGTTGAAAATCACCAGTTTGACCGGCATTTTCAGTTGCGCCAGCGAGATAAAATCCCCCATCAGCATGCTGAAGCCGCCGTCGCCACACAGTGCTACCACCTGACGATTGCGATCAATCGACTGCGCGCCCAGCGCCTGTGGCATCGCGTTCGCCATTGAGCCGTGGTTAAACGAACCCAGCAGGCGACGTCTGCCGTTCATCTTCAGATAGCGCGCCGCCCAGACGGTCGGTGTCCCGACATCGCAGGTAAAGATGGCGTCATCACTGGCGTAGTGGCTGATCTGCTGTGCCAGATATTGCGGATGGATCGGCTGCTTGTCGTTGGGCTGCGCCAGTTCGTCCAGACTTTTACGTGCCTCGCCATAGTGCTTAACCGCGCTGTCGAGATGGCTGCGATCGCTTTTGTGTGTCAGTTGCGGCAGCAGCGCCTGCAGTGTGCTTTTCACATCGCCGACATAGGCCTGATCGACGTGACAATGTGACCCAAGGCTGCCCGGATTGATATCAATCTGGATGATTTTAGCCTTTTCCGGATAGAAGGCGCGATAGGGGAACTGCGTGCCCAGCAACACCAGCGTCCCGGCATTCATCATGGCGTGGAAACCGGATGAGAAACCGATCAGTCCGGTCATGCCGACATCATAAGGGTTGTCATATTCGATGTGTTCTTTGCCGCGCAGCGCATGGACGATAGGGGCTTTCAGCGCTTCTGCCAGCGCTACCACCTCCTGATGCGCTCCGGCGCAGCCACTGCCGCACAGCAGCGTAATATCGCTGGCTTCGTTCAGCGTCTGCGCCAGCTGCGCCAGTTCGGCGGGCTGTGGCAGGACCTGCGGCAACTGTGGCGGATACCATTCCGCGCTGGCGCTCTCTGGCGCCAGTTTAAGCGCGACATCTCCAGGCAGCACCACCACCGAGACGCCACGATTCAGAATCGCTTTACGCATCGCGATGCCCAGCACCTGCGGGAGCTGCTCAGGGTTCGAAACCAGTTCGCAGTAGTGGCTGCATTCGCGGAACAGCTCCTGCGGATGGGTTTCCTGAAAATAGCCGCTGCCGATTTCGCTGGAGGGAATATGTGCCGCAATCGCCAGAACAGGAACGCGGTTACGATGGCAATCGAATAGACCGTTGATCAGATGTAAGTTGCCTGGCCCACAGGAGCCGGCGCAGACCGCCAGTTCACCGCTGATGTGCGCTTCCGCGCCCGCTGCGAATGCGGCGACTTCTTCATGGCGTGTCGGCATCCATTCAATGGTGCCCATGCGATTAAGACTGTCGCTCAGGCCGTTAAGGGAATCCCCGGTGACGCCCCAGATGCGTTTTACGCCCGCGCTTTCCAGCGTTTTGGCGACCAGCGCCGCGACGGTTTGTTTCATGCTCTTCTCCTTTGTCGGCCCGCCCTGAAGAGTGACGTGACCAGAACCGAAAAAAGAAGCGTAGACGACACGGCAGAAAAGCAGGCGTGAAAAAATGCGCTGGCAGAGCTCAGCGCATATCAGACAGGATTCAGGCGGAGAAGAGGGCGATAAGAATCGGGGCCAGCAGGCTCATCACAAAGCCGTGCACAATGGCGGCCGGGACGATCTCATTGCCGCCCGCCCGCTGCAGCACCGGCAGGGTAAAGTCCATTGAAGTGGCGCCACACAGGCCCAGTGCGCTGGAGCGATGACGGCCAATCAACGCCGGAATGAGCATGATTGCCACCAGTTCACGTATCAGGTCGTTGAAGAAGGCGGCGCTGCCGATGACCGGACCAAAAGCTTCGGTCATCAGAATGCCGGAGAGAGAGTACCAGCCAAAACCGCTGGCTAACGCCAGACCGGTTTTCAGCGGCACACCCAGCAGCAACGCCGCAATCATGCCGCCGATAAGCGCGCTGACCAGCACTACGCTGGCAACCAGCAGGCCACGACGGTTCAGGATAATCTGACGCAGCGTCATGCCGCTGCCGCGCAGCTGAATGCCCACCAGAAACAGCAGGAAGATCAGCGCATATTCGCTGGCCGTCGAGGCGTGTTGCAGCAGTGGCCACTGGGTCAGACCAAGCAGAAAACCGATGACAACCACGCCGCACAGCTTCAGAGAGTCCAGTGCCATATGCAGCCGCGAGGGCAGTTTCTCCTGCCGGTGCGCATGCTGCCATGGGGCATATTTTTCCAGCCCGCGCAGCGCCAGCAGGTTGCACAGCAGAATGCAGAAGGCCGCTACCAGCGCGGTGTGAAATACCGCCAGCAGATTGCTGCTCAGGTTGTCGAGAAAGGCCAGGCTGATGCCCATAAAGAACAGAATGACGTAAACCATCCAGCCCAGCAGCTGATTGACCCGGCGCAGGGTTGAAGTTTGACGGAACGGTAGCAGCCAGCCGGCGATCAGCGGCAGAAGAATAATCAGGAGTCCGGAGTACATAGCGATAAGGGCCATCCATGGTGGAAGAGGCCACACGCTAGCGAAAAAGCGTAACGGAGTAAACCCTGAGAAAGCGGCTTGACCGGCTCGCTGGCGGCAACCATGCTGTTTATAAACTGAGGATGGACGCCTATGATTCTGGAACATATCGACATTCGCGGTTTCCGCGGCATCAATAAGCTCTCACTGCCTTTAACCCAGACCAATCTGCTGATTGGTGAGAACGCCTGGGGCAAATCCAGTCTGCTGGATGCCCTGAGCCTGTTACTTTCGCCCCATGAACCGGCCTATGTTTTTACCGAGGCTGATTTCCATTTCACCCCAGGCGATGTGACCGATGCGATGCGCCGTCTGTCGGTGGTGTTCCACTTTCGCGATGACGGCAACGACCCGGATGCGGTGCTCTCAACCTTCTGGCAGCGTGATGCTCAGGGCCAGCGTCAGCTCTGTTATAGCGTCAGCGCCACCTGGCGTGACAGCGGTATCGAAACCCGCCGCCGTTTTGTTGACCTGAACTATCAGCTGTTGCCTGAGCAGAACTGCGCGGCGGCCATCGATCTTTTGCTGAAACGGTATCCGGTTTTGCGATTGCGCGATGCGCGTTTCAGTAAGCGGACGCGGAGTAGTGCACCGCTCCCCACCGCACATCCTGAGCTACTGGCGGGTATGGAGACGCTGGCGCGCGATCTGGAGCACCATCCGCAACAGCTCAGCGATGAGGTGCTGCGGCAGGGGCTGAAGACGATGCAGCAACTGATGCAGCACTACTTTCTGGTGCAGCCGCCCGATGCGGGCAACGAGGTCAGGCTACGGGACCCGCAGACGCGCGAGGGGGGACAGGGATGGCGGGCGCTGGATCACCTGAATCAGCTGATTGCCGGAACCGACTCCCGCAGCCGTCAGCTGATACTGCTGCAGATGTTTACCCTGCTGATTGAGGCACGAGGAGACGTCCCGCTGGCCGCCGGTGCCCGCCCGCTGCTTTTGATTGAAGATCCGGAAACCCGGCTGCATCCGATTATGCTGTCGGTAGCATGGAATCTGCTGAGGCTGCTGCCGCTGCAAAAAATCGCCACCACTAATTCGCCGGAGCTGCTGTCGCAGGTGCCGGTGGAAAACGTCTGTCGTCTGGTGCGTGGACCCTCGCGCGTAGCGGCCTGGCGCATCGGTCCGGAGGGACTGAGTGCCGAAGAGAGCCGGCGCATCGGCTTCCATATTCGGGTCAACCGGCCTGCTGCGCTGTTTGCCCGTTGCTGGCTGCTGGTGGAGGGAGAAACCGAAGTCTGGATCATGAATGAGCTGGCGCAGCAGTGCGGTTACAACTTTGCCGCTGAAGGTGTGAAGGTGATTGAGTTTGCGCAGTCGGGGTTAAAGCCGCTACTGAAGTTTGCCCGGCGCATGGGTATCGCCTGGCATGTCCTGACTGACGGTGATCAGGCCGGGAATAAATATGCCAGTACGGCACGCACTCAGTTACAGCCGGGTGAACCGGAGCCGCGTTTTCTGACGCAGTTACCGGCGCTGGATATGGAAAATTTTCTCTATCAGCACGGCTTTCAGGATGTCTATCATCAGATGGCGCACCTGCCGTTAAACGTTCCGATGAGTTCCAGGCGTATTATTACTAAAGCGATTCACCAGAGCTCCAAGCCGGAACTGGCGATCGCAGTGGCTACGTCGGCGGCGGAACGCGGGCCAGAGGCCATCCCGCCATTGATGCGGCAGATGTTTGCCCGGGTGATTGGACTGGCGCAGGGCCAGGCAGATTAGGTGACATCGAACAGGAAAATGCCAGCGGCACTGGCTGGCATTTTTGGGTCTTTGTTCAGAAAGGCGATATGTGTCAGGCCACAGCCTGCACCTCGACCGGCACGATCAGGCTGGCGTGATTGCCTTTCGGGCCTTCGTGGACATCGAACTGAACCTGCTGGCCTGCCTTAAGCGTGCGGTAGCCTTCCATCTGAATGGTGGAGTAGTGCGCAAAAATATCTTCGCCACCGCCAATCGGACAGATAAAGCCAAAGCCTTTGGAATTGTTGAACCATTTAACTGTGCCCGTCTCCATGCTTTTACTTCCCTCGCAAGACATTTTATAAGTAGGTGAGGTCATCGAAGCTGTGAGTCGGATTTGATTAAAACTCAATCAGCCTGTGCAGCTAGAATGTAGAGAAAGCGCGGCTGACGTCAAGCAAACCACCGGGCCAGGTGGGGAAAAAATCATCAAAATTTGAGGCAGTTAACGCTATTGCAAATTTTGTGATGCAGGTCGCGCAGGGGAATTTCTGAATAAATTTTCAGCAGCGGCATGCGGCTTGACAGGCATGTTAAACTCTCAATATGTAGCTACTTAAAGGCTAAAAGCAAAATCTCAACGGAACACTATGGCAAATGCAAACGACTGGCTTAACTTTGAACATCTGGCCGACGATAAAGTACGTGAAGGGTTAAAGCCGCCTTCTATGTATAAAGTCATTCTGAATAATGACGATTATACACCTATGGAATTTGTTATTGACGTTGTACAAAAGTTCTTTTCTTATGATGTTGAACGTGCAACGCAGCTGATGTTGAAAGTTCACTATCACGGCAAGGCGATCTGTGGTGTATTTACTGCAGAAGTCGCCGAAACAAAAGCGGCCCAGGTGAACAACTATGCACGGGAAAATCATCATCCGTTGCTGTGTACGCTGGAAAAGGCCTGAACCCGTCTCCATATAGGAAACAGGTAAGGGCGATAATTGGGGGAGGTGCCTAATGCTCAATCAAGAACTGGAACTCAGTTTAAATATGGCTTTCGCCAGAGCGCGTGAGCACCGTCATGAGTTTATGACCGTCGAGCATCTGTTACTGGCGTTGCTCAGTAACCCGTCGGCCAGAGAGGCACTGGAAGCCTGTACGGTGGACATTGTGGCTCTGCGGCAGGAACTCGAAGCCTTCATCGAACAAACCACGCCCGTGCTGCCTGCCAGCGAAGAGGAGCGTGATACACAACCCACGCTCAGCTTCCAGCGCGTCCTGCAGCGTGCGGTTTTCCATGTCCAGTCATCCGGTCGCAGCGAAGTCTCCGGTGCGAATGTGCTGGTCGCCATTTTCAGCGAGCAGGAGTCGCAAGCGGCTTATCTGCTACGCAAACATGAAGTGAGCCGCCTTGATGTGGTGAACTTCATCTCTCACGGTACGCGTAAAGATGAGTCCGGCCAGGCGCCAGGCGCAGAAAATCCGGTTAACGAAGAGCAAGCAGGCGGGGAGGAGCGTATGGAAAACTTCACCACCAATCTTAATCAGCTTGCTCGCGTCGGTGGTATTGATCCACTGATTGGTCGCGATAAAGAGCTGGAACGTACCGTTCAGGTGCTATGCCGTCGCCGTAAAAATAACCCGCTGCTGGTGGGTGAGTCGGGTGTGGGTAAAACCGCCATTGCTGAAGGTCTCGCCTGGCGCATAGAGCAGGGCGATGTACCGGAAGTGATGAAAGACTGCACGATCTACTCGCTGGATATCGGTTCGTTATTAGCCGGCACCAAGTACCGTGGTGACTTTGAAAAACGTTTCAAAGCGCTGCTGAAGCAGCTGGAGCAGGACGAACACAGCATTCTGTTTATCGATGAGATCCATACCATCATCGGTGCGGGTGCTGCATCCGGCGGCCAGGTCGATGCTGCGAACCTGATCAAACCTCTTCTTTCCTCTGGCAAGATTCGGGTGATGGGTTCCACCACCTATCAGGAATTCAGCAACATCTTTGAAAAAGATCGCGCCCTGGCGCGTCGCTTCCAGAAGATCGATATCACGGAGCCTTCACCAGAAGAGACCGTGCAGATCCTGAATGGCCTGAAGACCAAGTACGAAGCGCATCACGATGTGCGCTATACCGCGAAAGCGGTGCGCGCAGCCGTGGAACTGGCGGTGAAATATATCAACGACCGTCATCTGCCTGACAAGGCGATTGATGTGATTGATGAAGCGGGCGCGCGAGCGCGCCTGATGCCAGCCAGTAAGCGCAAGAAAACCATCAACGTCTCTGACATTGAAACGGTGGTGGCCCGTATTGCACGTATTCCTGAGCAAAGCGTGTCAGCAAGCGACCGCGATACGCTGAAAAATCTGGGCGATCGTCTGAAGATGCTGGTGTTTGGTCAGGACAACGCCATTGAGGCGCTGACGGAAGCGATCAAAATGAGCCGTGCAGGTCTGGGTCAGGATCGTAAGCCGGTCGGTTCCTTCCTGTTTGCCGGGCCTACCGGTGTCGGTAAAACGGAAGTCACCGTGCAGCTGGCGAAAGCGCTGGGCATTGAGTTGCTGCGCTTTGATATGTCCGAGTATATGGAGCGTCACACCGTCAGCCGTTTGATTGGTGCGCCTCCGGGTTACGTCGGCTTTGATCAGGGCGGCCTGCTGACGGATGCGGTGATTAAGCATCCTCATGCGGTGGTGTTGCTGGATGAGATTGAGAAAGCACACCCGGATGTCTTCAACCTGCTGCTGCAGGTGATGGATAACGGTATGCTGACCGACAACAACGGTCGCAAAGCGGACTTCCGCAATGTGGTGCTGGTCATGACCACTAACGCCGGTGTCCGCGAGACTGAACGTAAGTCGATTGGCCTGATTCATCAGGACAACAGCACCGATGCCATGGAAGAGATCAAAAAGATGTTTTCTCCAGAGTTTCGTAACCGTCTCGACAACATTATCTGGTTCAGTCACCTGTCACCAGAGGTGATCCATCAGGTGGTCGACAAGTTCATTGTCGAGTTGCAGGCGCAGCTGGATGCCAAAGGCGTGTCGCTGGAAGTCAGCGATGAAGCACGCGACTGGCTTGCTGAGAAAGGCTATGACAAAGCGATGGGCGCTCGTCCGATGGCGCGCACCGTGCAGGACAGCCTGAAGAAACCGTTAGCCAATGAACTGCTGTTTGGTTCGCTGGTGGATGGCGGCTCGGTGTCAGTGGCGCTGGATCGTGAGAAAGGTGAACTGACCTATCACTTCCTGAGTGCTGAAAAACGCAAAACCGAAGGCACGGTGCATTAATCACCTGCTGCAGATATGAAAAAGGCCGGATTAAAATCCGGCCTTTTTTTTCGCTGCAAATTGCAGAGCGATGAGATTACTGCAAATTAGCGACTACGGAAGACAATGCGGCCTTTGCTCAGGTCGTACGGGGTCAGCTCAACGGTCACTTTATCACCCGTCAGGATGCGGATGTAGTTTTTGCGCATTTTACCGGAGATATGAGCAGTAACCACGTGTCCGTTCTCAAGTTCTACGCGGAACATGGTGTTAGGTAACGTATCCAGTACGGTACCTTGCATTTCAATATTGTCTTCTTTGGCCATCGAATCCTCTGGGTGTACTACCTTTCAGTTGAACCGGCAAGATAATGCCCAATTCAACGATTTATGTAAAGAACCGTCGGCGATTTTGCCAACGCTTTGCCGGGGTGCACGTCAGTCGCGCGCATCCGGTAAAATTAGGGTGTTTATGTGACGTCTGCGGGGGATTAGCGGGCTAAGAATCTGTATCAACCGGTTACACGCGCACGATTGAAAACAGTTCCGAGAGTGCGTTGAGATTCCCAGCCTGGCAATTCCGGCTCGTTATTGCGAAGCGCGGACGACATACCAAACTCGACCATTATACCACTTAATACGCCTTTATGTGTGCAAAACATCTCTGTGCGACTAAAAAAGGGTTTGAGTCTGCCAGCAGCCATCGCTGACCGGCTGGCACGCAAGGCTTTGTACATATTGCAGATAGTCGGCGCGCGGGATCTCCTGCGCGCCCAAAGAGGCCGTATGAGGGTTAAGTACCTGACAATCCACCAGACGGCCCTGATGTCTGAGAAAATGCTGACAAAATACCCAAAGTGCGGTTTTTGACGCATTCTGCTGACGGCTGAACATTGATTCGCCGCAGAAGATTTGCCCCATCGCCAGCCCATACATGCCACCTGCCAGCTGATGTTCGTCCCATACTTCAATGGAGTGGGCGTGGCCCAGTTCATACAATCGCAACCAGGCGCGCTTCATTTCAAAGGTGATCCAGGTGCCTTCCTCACGACCGGTGGCACAGCCCTCGATCACCTCGGCAAATGACTCATTCATCGTCACCCGATAGGGCGAACGGCTGTGGAAACGCTTCATGCTCCGGCTGAGATGAAACTGCTCAGGCAACAGCACTGCACGGGGATCGGGCGACCACCAGAGAATCGGGTCGCCAGAAGAAAACCACGGAAAGATGCCGCGCTGATAAGCGTTAAGTAGCCGGGCAGGGGAGAGATCACCCCCCATGGCCAGCAGGCCGTTTGGCTCACGCAGCGCCATCTCCGGTGGGGGAAATTGCAAAGATTCCCGTGACAGTTGTACCAGTCTCATCGCGTTATGTTACCTATCAGCATTTCGCTAAGACTATAGCGCAATCCGCTGTCGGAAACGCCAGTACCGACCCGCTTTTGAGATTAATTCGGCATGACTTCCCTGTTCCACAATCACGCCATTATCCATCACGCAGATGCGATCCATCTGCTCCAGGCCGCTGAGCCGGTGGGTGACCATTATTACGGTCTTGCCAGCGGTCAGCCGCTGCAGCAGGGTGAGGATATACTGCTCGGTTGTGGCATCCAGTCCTTCGGTGGGTTCATCCAGCAGCCAGAGATCGCCGTTATGCAGTAACGCACGCGCCAGCGCCAGCCGACGCAGTTCGCCGCCTGACAGCGGGCGACCGCCTTCTCCCATCCAGGCGTTTAATCCTTCCGGGTTCTCAAGCAGGCGCTGCAGGCCGACGTCATTCAGCACGCGGCGTAACTGCTCATCAGTAGCATCGGGACAGGCCAGCAGTAGGTTATCACGCAGGCTCTGACTGAAGAGATGAACCCGCTGAGTCACCACGCTGATGCGCTGACGCAGCGCTGGCTCTGACCATGCGGTGATCGGCAGGTCATTCAGGCTGATAACACCGTGCTGGCTATCCCAGCCACGGGTTAACAGCGCCAGCAGAGTGGATTTGCCGCAGCCGGTCGGCCCCAGCAGTGCAATGTGTTCACGGGCTGCCACCTTAAGGGTAAAGCGGTTCAGCACCTTATCCGGGCGGTCGGGATAGCTGAAGTCGAGCTGATCGATAGCAACCGCGAGTCGTCCTGGCCGGGCATCTGAATCTGCCGGAAAGGTGATAGCGGGTGACTGATCGATAATGTCATTGACCCGCTGAGCGGCATTTATCACCTGCGACATGGGCAGAAAGGCCCCTGCAACCGGTGCCAGCGCCTCGAAAGCAGCCAGCGCGCAAAACACCACCAGGGCAATCAGCGAGCCGGGCAACTGCTGCTGGCTGATTGTCGCCGCACTGAGCCAGAGCAACAGTGTGACGGTTACGCCGCTGATCAGCAGCAGCAGGCTCTGTGCCGCAGCCTGCAAGCGCTGTTGCTGGCTCTGAGCCTGCTGCCAGCGCTGTTCATCTTCATCAAGTTGCTGACGCCAGTCCCGCGAGGCACCGTACAGGGTGAGTTCAGCCTGAGCCGCCAGCCACTGCATCAGCTGTAAGCGCCAGCGGGCGCGCCCACGGGCAATCGCGCCGCCTGCGGGCGATCCCAGACGGTAAAACAGCGCTGGCATCACCACCAGGGTACTCAGCATGATGCCGCCCAGCGTCAGTGCCAGCTGAAGATCGATAAAGCTCATTCCGAGGGTAACCACGACAATCACCACCAGTGCGCCGATCAGCGGCGAGATGACGCGCAGATAGAGATGATCCAGCGTATCGACATCGGCCACGAAGCGGTTGAGCAGGTCCGCCTGCCGGAACCGCGAAAGCTGGCCCGGCGAAAGGGCCATCAGGCGACTGAAGGTGTGGACACGCAGATGCTGAAGAACCCTGAATGTTGCATCGTGGCTGACCAGCCGTTCAGCATAGCGTGCGGCAGTGCGAATGATGGCGGCGCCACGTACGCCTGCCGCAGGCAGCATATAGTTGAAGGTATAGAGACCGGCTACGCCTGCCACTGACGAGGCGGCCAGAAACCAGCCTGAAAGCGTCAGCAGGCCGATGCTGGCCAGCAGGGTAACAATCGCCAGCACGATGCCCAGCGCCAGGCGATAAGGGTGGCGCAGCCAGAGACGAAGAAAAGGACGCAAGGCGGACATCAGCGAATCTCCTGTTGACGATGCTTCAGCATCTCACTGAACGCACCCGGCTGTTGCGACAGCTGCTGCCAGTTACCCTGTTGCACCAGCTTACCGGCTTCCATTACCCAGAGGGTCTGCCAGTGACTTAGCGTATCAATCTGATGGGTTATCATCAGCGTGGTCTGGCGGGCTGCCGCCTGGTTCAGCGCCAGCATCACATGACGTTCACTGAGCGCATCCAGGCTGGCTGCGGGTTCATCGAGCAGCAAAAAATGCGAGGATTTATAGAGTGCGCGCGCGACCGCGATCCGCTGCGCCTGACCCACCGACAGCTGATTACCGCCATCGCCGGGCTGGGTGTCAATGCCCTGGGGCAGCCGAGGCAGGAACTCATTAATGCCGCACGACTCCAGCAGCGCCGCAAAACGCTCGTCATCCCAGGCCGCATTCATCACGATATTGTCGCGCAAGGTGGCGGCCGGTAACTGAGGATTCTGTCCTACCCAACTGAGCTGCTGATGCCAGTCACTCCGTCGTATATCGCGAAGTTCAACGCCATTCGCTTTCAGCGAACCCTGATAAGGCAGAAAACCGAGCAGGGCGTTCATCAGAGCCGTTTTACCGGCCCCGCTTTGACCGACCAGCGCAATCTGTTCGCCAGGGACGACAGTAAAAGAGAGCGGGCCGCACAACACCTGACCATCAGGCGCACAGACACGCAGATCTTCGGCGGTAAGTGCGATTGAGCGATCGGCAGTGAAGGGCAACTGGCCTTCCTGCGGCGCGGTGGCAGGCGTCGCCTGCATAAAGGCTTCAAGGGCATCGGCACCGCCTACAGCCTGGGCTTTGGCGTGATAGAAAGCGCCGAGATCGCGCAGCGGCTGGAAAAACTCCGGGGCGAGGATCAGCACCAGAAAGCCGGCAAACAGCGTCACGCCCTGGCCGTAATCACCAAAATGCAATTCGCCCAGATAGGAGAAGCCAAAGTAGACGGCCACCACGGCAATCGCCAGCGAGGCAAAAAACTCCAGCACGGCAGAGGAGAGAAAGGCTAAGCGCAATACTTCCATGGTGCGCTGGCGAAAATCGGTGGTGGCGGCGGCAACCGCCTGCTGCTCCGCTGCGCCACGATGAAACAGCCGCAGCGTCTCTCTGCCGCGCAGGCGGTCGAGAAAGTTACCGCTCAGGCGGGCCAGCACCAGGAAGTTCCGGCGGTTGGCCTCGGCCGCACCCATCCCGACCAGTGCCATAAACAGCGGAATCAGTGGCGCGGTGGCAAACAGGATCAGACCCGCCGTCCAGTTGAGCGGAAAAATAGTCAGCAGAATGCAGCAGGGGATCAGCACCGCTAGGGTCATCTGCGGCAGATAGCGCGCGTAATACTCCTGCATCTCTTCGATCTGCTCCAGCAGCAGCGTCGCCCAGCTGCCGGCTGGCTTTCCCTGAATCCACGCTGGCCCCAGATCAGATAACCGGTCTAATACCTGCTGACGTAAAGCCTGACGGATAGCCTGTCCGGCACGATAACCGGTCAGTTCACGGGCATAGTTAATCAGGGCGCGAAGCACAAAGCAGAGCAGTAATAGCAGGATGCTGACTGTCAGGGCTTCGCGCGGCTGCTGGTCAACAATCAGAGCCTGCAGCAGCGAGGCCAGTAAACCCGCCTGAGCAATGATCAGAAGTGCACTTGCCATGCCCAGCAGGGTGTTGAGTCGCAACCAGCGACCGGCGAAATGACGTTGCTGACGAAGCCAGCGGGTAAGATGCTGCTGCCGCGATTTGTCCATGCGAGACCATGATGAATGTCGATGACGGGTGAAAATGGAAAGACATTTCCATCTCTTCAGGCGCAAGAATCTAGCATGAGAGCAATAAAAAAGGCGACGGAAAAACCGTCGCCTGGAACATTTGAGATCAGAGGGTTAACAACTTACTGATCGTTTTTAACCAGTCCGTCAAGAAAGCGCTCAGCGTCTAACGCGGCCATACAGCCGGTGCCCGCAGAGGTGATCGCCTGACGATAGATATGGTCCATCACATCGCCTGCCGCAAAGACGCCAGGGATGCTGGTCTGAGTGGCGTTGCCGTGCAGACCTGACTGAACTTTGATGTAACCGTTCTCCAGCGCCAGCTGACCCTCAAAAATGGCCGTATTCGGGCTGTGTCCGATAGCAACAAAAAGACCCGCCACCTCCAGCGCTTCTGTCTCATCACTGTTCTGGGTAGAACGCAGCGTCAGACCGGTGACACCCATCTGATCGCCCACCACTTCTTCCAGCGTGCGATGGGTGTGCAGCACGATATTGCCATTGCGCACTTTTTCCATCAGACGGTCGATCAGGATCTTCTCTGCGCGGAAGCTATCACGACGGTGAATAAGGTGCACTTCAGCCGCAATATTAGCCAGGTAGAGCGCCTCTTCCACAGCCGTGTTGCCACCGCCAATCACCGCGACTTTCTGGTTGCGATAGAAGAAGCCGTCACAGGTTGCACAGGCAGAGACGCCTTTGCCTTTGAAGGCCTCTTCGGAAGGCAGACCGAGGTAGCGCGCTGACGCACCGGTGGCGATGATCAGGGCATCTGCCGTGTATTCGCCGCTGTCACCCGTGAGGCGGAACGGACGGTTCTGCAAATCGACGGTGTGAATGTGATCGAAAATGATCTCAGTATTAAATTTTTCGGCATGCTCATGCATCCGCTCCATCAGCGATGGACCTGTCAGATCGTGCGGGTCGCCCGGCCAGTTCTCTACCTCGGTGGTAGTGGTCAGCTGTCCGCCTTTTTCCAGACCCGTGATCAGTACCGGGTTCAGGTTGGCGCGTGCAGCATAAACGGCTGCGGTATAACCCGCTGGGCCGGAGCCCAGAATGAGTAACTTACTGTGTTTGGCCGTACTCATGCGTTCCTCAGTTTCATTCGGCTGACATAGCCTGCGATTGTAGGGAATATCCGGCGACAATGACAAGGCTTAGGCAATTTTGTTAACGATAGCTGCAAACGGCGTAGACGATGAGCGACGGTTTTGCCTGGCCAATGCGCCAAAAGGGGGCAAAACTCGGGTTAGCAGGGTGCAATAGTGGAAAAATAGTCATTTAAAAACAGATACCCAGCGGACTGTCTGGCATCTTGTCCTGAATTTGGTGATTTTACTTTGACAATCGCCTGCGCTTTTGCGAAAACATTATCAGAAGCGAATAACATTTATCGGAACAAAACAGGTTTTCATCGCCCGTTTTGCACGTAATGCCGAATAAAAGCAGCCTGATATGGATAATGACGCATGATGTGGACAGACAACATGCGTCATATCGATAGGTGTCAGAACACAGGCTCTGTTAGCTCACTTCAGAAATGCCCCGAACAATGAGCGTTTTCAGGGCGTGGCAGGTAAAGGGAAGGAATTAAGAGAGACAATAATAATGGTAGACAATAAGAAACGCCCCGGGAAAGACCTCGACAGAATTGACAGGAACATTCTGAATGAACTTCAGAAAGATGGTCGCATTTCAAACGTAGAGCTTTCCAAACGCGTAGGCTTATCGCCTACGCCATGTCTTGAACGCGTGCGTCGTCTCGAACGTCAGGGATTTATTCTTGGCTACACCGCGCAGTTGAACCCGCACTATCTGGATGCGTCGCTGCTGGTGTTCGTTGAGATTACTCTGAATCGTGGTGCACCGGATGTGTTTGAGCAATTTAACGCCGCTGTGCAAAAACTTGAGGAAACTCAAGAGTGTCACCTCGTTTCCGGCGATTTCGACTACCTGCTGAAAACGCGCGTACCTGATATGTCAGCCTACCGTAAGCTGCTGGGTGAAACCCTGTTGCGCCTGCCGGGCGTAAACGACACGCGTACGTATGTGGTGATGGAAGAGGTTAAACAGAGCAATCGGCTGGTGATCAAAACTCGCTGATGCGGGGCAGGTGCAAAACCTGTGAGATTTCGGTACACTCCTGTGCATTCATACAGGATCAGCGTCGGGCTCGCCCGGCGCTGTTGCTTCTTACTTTACAGGCACCTGGAGAGTCCTCTTGAGCCAGGAATATACAGAAGATAAAGACGTTTCGTTACAATCGATGAGCAGTGGACGTCGTCTGCTGGAAGCGATGCTCATTCTGGTGGCGCTGTTTGCCATCTACCTGATGGTTTCTCTGGTCAGTTTTAACCCTTCCGACCCGAGCTGGTCGCAAACGGCCTGGCATGAACCTATCCATAATATCGGCGGCAGCGTCGGTGCCTGGCTGGCTGACACCTTACTCTTCATCTTTGGTGTGATGGCGTATGCCATTCCGCCCGTCATCCTGGGTCTGTGCTGGATTGCTTTCCGTCAGCGCGACAGCCAGGACTACTTTGACTACTTTGCCGTCGGGCTGCGCTTAATTGGCGTCCTCGCGCTGGTGGTGACGACCTGTGGTATGGCGGCGCTGAACGCCGATGATATCTGGTACTTTGCTTCGGGCGGCGTGATCGGCAGCCTGGTCAGTAATGCTATTGCACCCTGGTTCAGTCCGGCTGGCGGCACGCTGATGCTGCTCTGCGTCTGGGCGGCGGGCATTACCCTTTACACCGGCTGGTCATGGCTCACCATTGCAGAAAGAATTGGTGGCGTAGTCATGGGCGTACTGACGTTTGCCAGCAACCGCTCACGTCACGACGAACCCTGGCAGGAAGAGGATGACGAGCGGGACGCGCGTGAATACGCGGATGTGCCTGAGCTTCATGCCGCCGATCAGGATGATGATGTGCTGCTTTCTGCCCCACGTGCAGCTGCTGAGCCTGCGGCGTCACAACAGGATCCGCTGCTGGCTAAAGCTGCAGCAGCCACCAGTGCGGCAGTCGCGGCTACCGCTGAAGCCGCCGAGGTGACCCTCGCCCCGGCAGCCACGGTGACGCCTGCACCTGTCGCCGCATCTGCTGCTGCTGTGGTTTCAGCTTCGGCGCCTGCCGCGTCAGCGACATCCATTCCTGCATCGCCGTCTGCACAACCTGCGCCTGCGTACGCACAGAGCGCGCCAGCTCCGCAGAGTGTGGCGAATTCCCCGGCGCAGAGTGCTTCTGCACCCGCAGACTCACCACCGCTTTATCACTTTGAAATGCCAGACGACGCTCCGGCTACGCCGTCGTTCAGTGCTTACGACGATGATGAACCTAAAATGGGTAACTGGCGGGATACGTCAGCCATCCCTGCGGCATCGGCGGCAGCGGCAGCCGCTGCAACGGCAGCCCAGGCAACAACGCGTACTGCGCCTGTTTTTGATTTAGCCCCTGAAACCAATCTCAATCCGCAGGTTAAACAAGGTATCGGCCCGGCACTGCCGCGTCCTAACCCGGTAAAACTGCCAACCCGTCGTGAGCTGGCCTCTTATGGCATTAAGCTGCCTTCTCAGCGCATGGCAGAAGAGAAAGCGAAAACGGAAGAGACCGAACCGGTTAGTGCTGGCTCCGTTTCCTCTGCTCCGGATGCTGAAGAGGCGCTGCAGCAGGCTGAACTGCGACAGGCTTTCCAGTCTGAACAGCAGCAGCGTTACGGCACCAGCTGGCAGCAGGACGAGGAAGATGAACAGGATGCACAGCAGCAGGATGCACTGGCCCGTCAGTTCGCCGAGCAGCAACAGCAGCGCTATGAGCCAGAAGTGAAAAAAGAGCCGGTATTCAATATTGATACCGCCTCAGCGTTTGATTTTTCACCGATGAAAGATCTGGTGAATGACGGTCCTTCTGAACCGCTGTTTACCATTGCGGCGACGCCAGAACCTGAAGCTCCAGCGGTTTCACACGAACCCTGGCAGCAGGTGAGTGAGGTTTCAAGACCTCAGGCTCCGGCTCATGTTCCTGCACCAGCCAGCTTTGCCCCGGCAGAACCTGCCTATAGCGCCCCGACAGCACCGTCTGAACCTGACTATGCTTCGCCTGCGGCAACCTCTGCGCCCGCTTATGGTGCCCCTGCGGCTCCTCAGGCTCCGGCTTACGCTGCGCCTGCCTTTGGCACGCCAGCGGCAGCGCCGGTTCAGCCGGTGGAAGAGGCGAAACCTTCACTGCATGACAGCCTGATTCATCCATTCCTGATGCGTCACGAGCAGCCGCTGGAGAAACCTTCCACGCCACTGCCTTCGCTGGATCTGCTGACCGCACCGCCTGAAGAGGAAGAACCGGTTGATATGTTCTCGCTGGAGCAGACTGCCCGTCTGGTGGAGTCGCGCTTAGGCGATTATCGCGTCAAAGCGGAGGTGGTCGGTATCTCGCCTGGCCCGGTTATTACCCGTTTCGAACTTGACCTGGCACCGGGCGTTAAAGCGGCGCGTATCTCCAATCTGTCCCGCGATCTGGCGCGTTCGCTGTCGACGGTAGCGGTTCGTGTGGTGGAAGTGATCCCAGGCAAACCCTACGTAGGTCTGGAACTGCCAAACAAGCATCGTCAGACCGTCTATCTGCGTGAAGTGCTGGATTGTCCTAAATTCCGCGACAACCCTTCACCGCTGGCCGTCGTACTGGGTAAAGATATTGCCGGTCAGCCGGTGGTGGCCGATCTGGCGAAAATGCCACACTTACTGGTCGCCGGTACCACCGGTTCCGGTAAATCTGTGGGCGTGAACGCCATGATTATCAGCATGCTGTATAAGGCGACGCCGGAAGAAGTTCGCTTCATCATGATCGACCCGAAAATGCTTGAGCTGTCGGTCTATGAAGGTATTCCGCATCTGCTGACCGAAGTGGTCACAGACATGAAGGATGCTGCCAATGCGCTGCGCTGGAGCGTCGGTGAAATGGAGCGTCGCTACAAGCTGATGTCGGCGCTGGGCGTGCGTAATCTGGCGGGCTACAACGAAAAAGTGGAACAGGCCGAAGCGATGGGTCGTCCGATTCCCGATCCGTTCTGGAAGCCGGGCGACAGCATGGATATGACGCCGCCGGTTCTGGAGAAGCTGCCTTATATCGTTGTGATGGTCGATGAGTTTGCTGACCTGATCATGGCAGTCGGTAAAAAGGTGGAAGAGCTGATTGCCCGCCTGGCACAGAAAGCCCGTGCTGCCGGCATCCATCTGGTACTGGCGACACAGCGTCCATCTGTGGATGTCATTACCGGCCTGATCAAAGCGAACATTCCGACGCGTATCGCCTTTACCGTTTCCAGCAAAATTGATTCACGTACCATTCTCGATCAGGGCGGCGCGGAGTCATTGCTGGGTATGGGTGACATGCTCTACATGCCGCCGAACTCCTCGCTGCCGATTCGTGTTCACGGTGCGTTTGTTCGTGACCAGGAAGTGCATGCAGTGGTTCAGGACTGGAAAGCGCGTGGTCGTCCGCAATATATCGACAGCATTACGGCGGGCGAAGAGAGCGAAAATGCCGGTGGCATCGACAGTGATGAAGAGCTCGATCCGCTGTTCGATCAGGCGGTCGGTTTTGTGGTCGATAAGCGCCGTGCGTCGATTTCAGGCGTTCAGCGTCAGTTCCGCATCGGCTATAACCGCGCGGCACGTATCATTGAACAGATGGAAGCGCAGGGCATCGTTTCTGCACCAGGACACAATGGTAACCGTGAAGTGCTATCGCCACCGCCACACGATATGTAGTGGCTAAATGTTTTGAAACACAACGCAATGAGCCAGTTCCGACTGGCTCATTGTTTTTATGCGGTTAAACCCCATATCTGAATCAGCTTTCGGTTTTTTCCTCTGTTCTGATGGCGGAACGGCGGCCAGGCTTAATGCAGTTATCGATGGGAACGTTTAAATAAGGAATTGAAGCAGATGAAATTACGCGTAATCGCTCTGGGCCTGTTGGCCACCTTTTCTTCAGCCAGCGTTCTGGCTGATGCTTCCAGTGATCTGCAACAGCGCCTGAACAAGGTCAGCAGCTTCCACGCCAGCTTCACCCAAAAAGTGACCGACAGCAGCGGCGCGAATGTGCAGGACGGCGAAGGCGAATTGTGGGTAAAACGTCCCAGCCTGTTTAACTGGCACATGACCGCGCCGGACGAAAGCATCATCATCTCCGACGGTAAATCGCTGTGGTTCTACAACCCGTTTGTTGAGCAGGCGACAGTCAGCCTGTTGCAGAATGCGACCAGCAACACGCCCTTTATGCTGATTGCCCGCAACCAGTCAAATGACTGGAAGCAGTACAATATCAAACAGCAGGGTGACAATTTTGAACTGACACCTAAGAACAGCGACGGCAACCTGAAACAGTTCACCATCCAGGTGACGTCCAGCGGGACCATCAACCGCTTCAGTGCTATCGAGCAGGATGGCCAGCGCAGCGATTACCAGCTGAAAAGCCAGCAGAATGGCGCTATCAGCCCGGATAAATTCACGTTCACACCGCCAAAAGGCGTGACGGTGGACGACCAACGTCAGTGAGGTCACGGTGAGTAACCTGTCCCTGGATTTTTCCACCGAAAATTTCAAACCTCTGGCCGCGCGTATGCGGCCAGAAACATTGAAACAGTACATTGGTCAGCAACATCTGCTGGGCGCAGGCAAACCTCTGCCGCGCGCGATTGAAGCAGGGCACCTGCATTCAATGATCCTGTGGGGACCTCCCGGGACCGGCAAGACCACGCTGGCTGAGATCATTGCCCATTACGGTAACGCCGATGTGGAACGTATTTCGGCCGTCACCTCCGGCGTAAAAGAGATCCGTGAGGCGATTGAGCGGGCCCGTCAGAATAAACATGCCGGGCGGCGCACGATCCTGTTTGTGGACGAGGTCCATCGGTTCAACAAGAGCCAGCAGGATGCCTTTCTGCCCCATATCGAAGATGGCACCATTACCTTTATTGGTGCGACCACCGAAAACCCCTCTTTTGAACTTAACTCTGCGTTGTTGTCACGCGCCCGCGTTTACCTGCTGAAATCACTAACCCTGGAAGATATTGAGCAGGTGCTGGATCAGGCGATGCAGGATAAAGCGCGAGGTTATGGGGACAGTGACATCGTGCTGCCGGACAACACACGCAGGATGATCGCTGAACTGGTTAATGGTGATGCACGTCGGGCGCTGAACACGCTGGAGATGATGGCTGATATGGCCGAAATCACCGCATCAGGTCAGCGAGAACTGACGCCGCAGCTGCTTAACGAAGTCTCTGGTGAGCGATCCGCGCGGTTTGATAATAAAGGCGATCGTTTTTACGATCTGATTTCCGCACTGCACAAATCGGTACGCGGCTCCGCACCGGATGCGGCGCTCTACTGGTATGCGCGCATTATCACTGCGGGCGGCGATCCGCTCTATGTGGCTCGTCGGTTGCTGGCTATTGCCTCCGAAGATGTGGGCAATGCCGATCCGCGCGGTATGCAGGTGGCGATTGCGGCCTGGGATTGCTTTACGCGCGTCGGTCCGGCAGAAGGGGAGCGTGCGATTGCCCAGGCCATTGTTTATCTGGCTTGCGCGCCTAAAAGTAATGCGGTCTACAACGCGTTTAAAGCCGCAATGCGTGATGCGCGCGACCATCCCGATTACGATGTGCCGGAACATCTGCGCAATGCCCCGACTAAGCTGATGAAAGAGATGGGCCTGGGTAAAGAATACCGTTATGCCCATGATGAAACCAACGCCTATGCTGCGGGTGAAGTCTATTTTCCGCAGGAACTGGCCAGCGCGCGCTATTACACCCCAACCCAGCGCGGGCTTGAAGGCAAGATTGGTGAAAAGCTAAGCTGGCTGGCTGAGCAGGATCAAAATAGCCCGACAAAACGCTACCGCTGAAACAGACGTTACGGTAATGTGGGCAATGTTTTCAACGCATTCCGCTGGAATGCGTCCCTTCTTTCAACCAACTTTTTATACACAGGATAAGCATGCTCGATCCCAATCTGCTGCGTAACGAGCCAGACGCAGTCGCAGAAAAACTGGCACGCCGGGGATACAAACTGGATGTGGAAACGCTGCGTTCGCTTGAAGAGCGTCGCAAAGTGCTGCAGGTGGAAACAGAAAATCTGCAGGCAGAGCGTAACTCCCGATCCAAATCCATCGGTCAGGCCAAAGCACGTGGGGAAGACATCGAGCCGCTGCGTCAGGAAGTGAACGCGCTGGGCGAACGCCTGGATGCCGCAAAAGCAGAACTGGATGAACTGCAGAATCAAATCCGTGACTTCTCACTGGCACTGCCGAACATTCCGGCCGATGAAGTGCCGCTGGGCAAAGATGACAGCGAAAACCAGGAAGTGAGCCGCTGGGGTACCCCGCGCGAGTTCAGCTTCCCGGTTAAAGATCACGTTGAGCTGGGTGAAGCGGCTAAAGGCCTGGATTTTGCGTCTGCCGTGAAACTGACCGGTTCACGCTTTGTGGTCATGCAGGGGCAGATTGCCCGCCTGCACCGTGCACTGAGTCAGTTTATGATTGACCTGCACACCGAGCAGCATGGCTACCTTGAAACCTACGTGCCATATCTGGTTAACCACGAAACGCTTTACGGTACCGGACAGCTGCCTAAGTTTGGCGAAGACCTGTTCCACACCCGTCCGCTGGAAGAGGAGTCAGACAGCAGCAACTATGCGTTGATTCCTACTGCGGAAGTGCCGCTGACTAACCTGGTGCGTGATGAGATCCTCGAAGAGGATAGCCTGCCGGTTAAACTGACTGCGCATACGCCGTGCTTCCGTTCTGAAGCGGGTTCTTACGGTCGTGACACGCGTGGCCTGATCCGTATGCACCAGTTCGACAAAGTTGAGATGGTGCAGATCGTCACGCCGGAGCAGTCAATGGATGCCCTGGAAGAGCTGACCGGTCACGCTGAGAAAGTGCTGCAGCTGCTGAACCTGCCATATCGTAAAGTTTTACTCTGCACCGGCGATATGGGCTTTGGATCGACTAAAACTTACGATCTGGAAGTCTGGCTACCGGCGCAGAATACCTATCGTGAAATTTCATCCTGTTCCAACATGGGTGATTTCCAGGCGCGTCGTATGCAGGCGCGTTGCCGCAACAAACAGGATAAGAAACCGCGTCTGGTTCATACCCTGAATGGCTCAGGGCTGGCCGTAGGCCGTACCCTGGTGGCGGTGCTGGAAAATTATCAGCAGGAAGATGGCCGCATCACTGTGCCTGAGGTTTTACGCCCCTATATGAATGGCGTCGAAATTATCGGCTAAGCAACAGTAACTCTCTGAACCCGGCCATGGCCGGGTTTTTTTATGTTATTGCTCCGGAAAAACTGTTCTGTCAGGCCTCATTTTAATCACAAATAAACGTTATCGATATCAGCCAGGCCGGAATGGCTAAAAACCTAGTTTTTCATAGAGATAGCATTTAGCGACCTGCCGCTTCTTACGATTGTAACCCACTGAAGATTAGTAAATTAAATTGTCGCACAGCAAAATGTGCTGCCGTTAAAGTTCGCCCATTGACTTTAAAAAAGCCAATGGCAAACTGCGCGCAATTTCCTTCATTTGCTCTGGTTTCTATCCCCTATGTCAACCTGGTCACGCCCCGTGATATTGCTGCTTTGCGGCCTGATGTTAATGACGGTCGCAATTGCCGTGCTGAATACGCTCGTTCCACTGTGGCTGACGCATGACTTACTGACAACCTGGCAGGTGGGCATCGTAAGCTCCTCCTATTACACCGGTAACCTCGCAGGGACTCTGCTGGCTGGCTGGTTAATCAGGCATTACGGCTTCAACCGCAGCTACTACCTGGCTACCTTGATGTTTGCCGTCGCAACCCTGTGCCTGGCGATGATGTCGGGTTTCTGGGCATGGAGTTCAATGCGTTTCATCGCCGGTGTCGGCTGTGCGCTGATGTGGGTGGTGGTCGAGAGCGCACTTCTGTGCAGCGGAACGGTACGTAATCGGGGACAGCTGCTGGCGGCCTATATGGTTGTCTATTACATAGGCACCGTGACAGGCCAGTTGCTGGTCAGCAAACTGTCTACGGAATTACTCAGCGTGATCCCGTGGGTGACGTCGCTGGTCTTCTGCGCTGTGCTGCCGCTGGTCTTTACTCGCGTCTCTGCCAGCGCTGAAGCGACAGAAGCCGCTCCGGCCCGCATCTGGCCGATGCTGCGTCGCCGTAGCTCACGCCTGGGCATCAATGGCTGCATTATCTCTGGCATCCTTCTGGGCTCGCTTTATGGCCTGATGCCGCTTTACCTGTCACATCAGGGAATGAGTGATGCCAATGTGGGTTACTGGATGGCGTTGCTGGTCAGCGCAGGCATTGTGGGCCAGTGGCCCATTGGCCGTCTGGCCGATCGTTTTGGTCGCATGCTGGTGCTGCGAGTTCAGGTCTTTGTGGTTATCCTGGGTGCGATGGCCATGTTAACCAATGCCGCGATGGCACCAGCGCTATTTGTTCTGGGGCTGGCAGGCTTCACACTCTATCCGGTGGCGATGTCCTGGGCTTGCGAGACGGTCGCACATCATGAACTGGTAGCGATGAATCAGGCACTGCTGATGAGTTATACCGTGGGCAGTCTGGCTGGACCGGCAATGACCTCTGTTCTGATGCAGAATTATTCTGACCAGCTGCTGTTCGTGATGATCGCTGCTGTGGCGCTGATTTATCTGGTGATGCTGCTGCGCAAAGCGAATCATCAGGCTACGCCAGTGGCACATGCCTGATCGCTGAACAGCAAAAAGGGAGCGTTAAGCTCCCTTTTTTTGTGGCAGATTCTTCAGTACATCACTTCGTGGCCATAGCTGGCGAGAATGTTTTTCACGCGATCCATTGTCTCTTTGCTCGGTGGCTTCACCCCGTCCAGCTTGTACTCTTCACCCATCGCAATCCATTTATGCTTACCCAGCTCGTGATAGGGCAGCAATTCAATCTTCTCAACGTTCTCCATGTCACGCGTGAATTCACCCAAGCGATGCGCGGTGTCATCATCGTCGGAATAGCCGGGCACCACGACAAAACGGATCCATGTCCGTTTGCCTTTTTTCTGCAGGTAACGGGCAAAGTCCAGCGTACGGTGATTGGAGACACCCACCAGAATCTGATGGACGTCATCATTCATCTGTTTCAGGTCGAGCATCACTAAGTCGGTAACGTCGAGCAGTTCATCGATCACCGGATCATAGCGGCGTACGAAGCCGTTGGTGTCGAGACAGGTATGAATACCTTCGGCCTTGCAGGCACGGAACCAGTCGCGCACAAATTCAGCCTGGAGAATGGCTTCACCGCCTGAGGCCGTGACGCCGCCACCAGAGGCGTTCATAAAATGGCGATAGGAGAGTACATCCGCCATCAGCGCTTCGACGCTGATCTCTTTGCCACCGTGAGTATCCCAGGTGTCGCGGTTGTGACAGTAGAGGCAGCGCATCAGGCAGCCCTGGAAGAAGGTGATAAAACGGATACCGGGACCATCGACGGTGCCGCAGGATTCAAATGAGTGGATACGACCGTTAACTGACATTGCGATGTTTTCTCCAGTAAGTCTGCCAGGACAGACGGCGCAATCTCTGTTGCGCTCAGGGCAGGAAATCGATTCTGGTGGGAACCTTGATGGAGATGACCACCAGAACAGACTTTTAATTAAAAGGCTCCGCGAGGAGCCTTTTTTATCAGGTAGAGCAGTAATTACAGTGACTTAGTGAAGGTTCGGGTAATCACATCCTGCTGCTGCTCTTTAGTCAGTGAGTTAAAGCGCACAGCGTAACCGGAAACGCGAATGGTCAGTTGCGGATATTTCTCTGGATGTTCCATCGCATCCAGCAGCATTTCACGGTTCATAACGTTAACGTTGAGGTGCTGACCGCCTTCGATGCTGGCTTCGTGATGGAAGTAACCATCCATCAGACCGGCAAGGTTGGTTTTCCGCACGTTATCATCTTTACCCAGCGCGTTTGGTACGATTGAGAAGGTATAGGAGATACCATCTTTTGCGTAGGCAAACGGCAGTTTCGCGACGGAAGTCAGCGAGGCAACTGCACCTTTCTGGTCACGACCATGCATCGGGTTAGCACCTGGTCCAAACGGCGCGCCAGCGCGACGTCCATCTGGTGTGTTACCGGTTTTCTTACCATATACCACGTTCGAAGTAATGGTCAGAACAGACTGCGTCGGCACGGCATTACGATAGGTGTTCAGCTGCTGAATTTTCTTCATGAAGCGTTCAACCAGATCGCAGGCCAGGTCATCTACCCGTGAGTCGTTGTTACCGAACTGCGGATATTCGCCTTCAATATCGAAGTCGATGGCCAGACCATCTTCGTCACGAATTGGTTTCACTTTGGCATATTTAATGGCAGAAAGTGAATCCGCAGCGACGGAGAGACCCGCGATACCACAGGCCATGGTGCGGTAGACATCCCGATCATGTAAGGCCATCAGCGCCGCTTCGTAGCTGTATTTATCATGCATGTAGTGAATGATGTTCAGCGAAGTCACATACTGTTTTGCCAGCCAGTCCATGAAGTGATCCATACGCTCCATGACGGTGTCGAAATCCAGTACGTCGTCGCTGATTTTGTCGCCTTTCGGTCCAACCTGCATTTTCAGCTTTTCATCCACGCCGCCGTTGATTGCGTAGAGCAGCGTTTTCGCCAGGTTGGCACGTGCGCCAAAGAACTGCATTTGTTTGCCGACAATCATCGGGCTCACGCAGCAGGCGATTGCGTAGTCATCATTGTCGAAATCAGCACGCATCAGGTCATCGTTCTCATACTGCAAAGATGAGGTATCGATAGAGACTTTAGCGGCATATTTTTTGAAATTAATCGGCAGTTTTTCTGACCACAGGATGGTCATGTTCGGCTCAGGTGAAGGACCCATGGTGTAGAGGGTATTCAGGAAGCGGAACGTACTTTTTGAGACCAGGGTTCGGCCATCAACGCCCATACCTGCCAGGGATTCTGTTGCCCAGATTGGGTCACCTGAGAACAGCTCATCATATTCAGGTGTGCGCAGGAAGCGAACCATGCGCAGTTTCATCACCAGATGGTCAATCAGTTCCTGTGCCTGTTCTTCAGTCAGTTTGCCGGCTTTAAGGTCACGTTCGATGTAAACATCAAGGAAGGTTGAGACGCGGCCAAATGACATGGCAGCACCGTTTTGTGATTTAACTGCAGCCAGGTAGCCATAGTAAGTCCACTGTACTGCTTCAACCGCATTGGTAGCCGGACCGGAGATGTCATGGCCATATTTTGCTGCCATCTCTTTGATCTGGGCCAGCGCATGATGCTGGTCAGAAATCTCTTCACGCAGACGAATAGTCGCTTCCAGATTAACGCCATTCTCTAAATCTTCCTGCAGTGAGGCAAACTGAGCGAATTTATCCGCCATCAGGAAATCGATGCCGTACAGCGCCACACGACGATAGTCACCGATAATACGGCCACGGCCATAAGCATCAGGAAGGCCGGTCAGGATACCTGATTTACGGCAGCGCAAAATGTCCGGTGTATAAACATCGAACACGCCCTGGTTGTGCGTTTTGCGGTATTCGGTGAAGATTTTTTTCAGTGAAGGGTCGAGTTCACGGCCATACACTTTGCATGATCCTTCGACCATTTTGATGCCGCCATAAGGAATGATGGCGCGTTTTAATGGCGCTTCAGTCTGCAGACCAACAATTTTTTCCAGTGGCTTAATGATGTAACCCGCGTCGTGCGAGGTAATGGTTGAGGCGAGATCGGTGTCGAAGTCGACTGGCGCGTGGGTGCGGTTCTCAATTTTGATGCCTTCCAGCACGCTTTCCCACAGTTTGGTGGTCGCTTCGGTGGCACCCGCCAGGAATGACTCGTCACCTTCATATGGGGTGTAGTTTTTCTGAATGAAGTCGCGCACATTGACGCTATTCTGCCATTCGCCTTCAGCAAATCCTTCCCATGCTGAAGCCAGTTTTGCATTAAGTTCGGTCATAATATACCTGCCTTATATGAGGAGACTTTACGGTCGGGCACAGCCAACTTCCTGTGCCGTCAAAAATGCGTTTAATGAACCTGGTCACCTTTACGGAGATAGATAACCCAGTAGGTCAACCCAACCAGAACGCCGCCGCCGATAATGTTTCCGATGGTCACGGGAATCAGGTTGTCGATAATAAAGTTACTGAGGGTCAGTGAGTGAAACTGTGCCGCCGTGGTGCCAGCTGCCTGCCAGAATTCAGGTGTCGCGAAGTCACGAATAGCAATGGCATAGGGTATAAGAAACATGTTGGCGATACTGTGTTCGAAACCGCTTGCGACAAACATCGCAACAGGCAGAATCATCACGACCAGCTTATCGGTCAGGGTGCGGCCTGAGTAACTCATCCAGACGGCGAGACAGACCAGCAGATTGGCCAATGTACCCAGACAAACCGCTTCTATGAAGGTGTGATGCATCTTGTGATCGGCGGTTTGCAGGACATTCAATCCCCAGGCGCCATTCGCGACCATGTGCTGTCCGGCAAACCACATCAGAGCGACAAAGAAGAGTGCACCTGCAAGGTTACCGGCGTAGACGTTAATCCAGTTGCGGGCCAGCTGTCCCCAGCTGATGCGGCCACTGGCTTTGGCGACAACGATTAATACAGTAGAGGTAAAAAGGTCGGCACCACATACCACGACCAGCATTAAGCCGAGTGAAAAGCAGATACCTCCAATCAGTTTGGCTATGCCATAGGGCATCGCGCCGCTACCGGTGGTCGCTGTAATATAAAAAACGAATGCGATTGAGATAAATACGCCGGCGTTTATTGCCAGAAAGAAGGTCGTAAAAGGATGTTTGGTTGCTTTATAGATACCCGCGTCTTCGGCCACTTTCGCCATCGCGGCGGGTAATAAAAGATTAAAAGGGTTGTCAGTTTTCACACTAACTTACTCCTGAAGTTGTCTGAAAAAATACTAACAAAGGAGTATAGGTCAGTAATTGATATGGATCATGTTTGCCAGGGTGGTAACCCACTGGTCGCAAATTAATGAGAAAATAATGAGTTAACTAGCTGAATATAGACAAATAAATTTATTTTAAAAATACAAAAATATTTTAATATAAAGTGATGCGCCACTTTTTTAGTTCAGCCTGTGTTATTAATTAATGGCTTATATGTTAATTAAAATGATGTGATGTAATGGGAAGGAATTTTAAAGTAGCTAATGTTTCATAGAGAAAGTGGAGAATGATGGCACCAGTTAAATCCAGTGCCATGGTTAGCCGTCTGCTTTCAGTCTGACGCGTCAGGGCTTACGCGTTTTTCCAGTAGTGACGTTTGGCGTTTTGCAGTTTTTCGTAGGCGGCAAGCAGAGACTGATGGGCCGGGAAGGCCTGCAGTTCATCATCAACAGCCTGAAGGCCATTAAACGGATTCTCACCACTGATCGCGGCTGAAGCTGCTTCCATTGCGCTCTCACCATACATCCGCAGGAAAGCGTGATGATACTGCAACGGATCACGCTCATCTTCCATAGCCAGTAACAGCAGGGTCTGCAGGCAACGATAGTAGTTAGCGCGCTCTGGCGTAAAGATTGAGCTGTTAAACTCCATCGTCCATTCTGTCCAGATCAATGCCTGATCCAGATCGCCGCCCGCCAGCGCCAGCATCGCTTTTAATTCGCCAACACGCAGCGTGTACCAGCCATTGTCTTTACCGGTCGCCAGACCCAGCAGCTCACGAACGCGGGTGAAGTCATCAAAGCCTTCATCATCAAGCTGTCCAATCAGATCCAGATACTCTTCCGGATTCCAGTTGCTGTCAGGCAGGGCCAGCAGGGTTTCACGCATGCCCGCTCCCATGCTGTTGTTCGCCAGGAACAGGTCTTCTGCCGGGTAGATATCAGACATGCCTGGCACGATGATGCGGCAGGCATAGACACCCAGATGCTCGTAGTCTGCAATATAGACTTCCTGATCTTCCGAGGTGAAGATTGCCATCAGCGTGGCGAATTCCTGTTCGGTGCTGCCCGCGAATGACCAGTCGACAAAAGGATAATCCGCAGTTTCTTTAAACAGATCCCAGGAGATCAGGCCGCTTGAATCGATGAAGTGTGTTTCAAGGTTGGCATGCTCAGCCACTTCTTCGTCATCAAAGGTCGGTGGAGTAAACACATCCAGATCTTTGAGGCTTCGGCCCTGCAGCAACTCGGTAACGGTACGCTCCAGCGCCACACCGAAATCAGGGTGAGCACCAAATGAGGCAAAACAGGTTCCGTTGGTTGGGTTAAACAGCACCACGCAGATAACCGGATATTTACCGCCGAGAGAGGCGTCATAAGCGAAAATCGGGAAGCCTTCCGCTTCAAGACGTGCAATGGCTTCGATCACCTCAGGATAACGCTGCATCACGTCATCAGGAATCGCAGGCAGGCTGATCGCTTCAGCAATAATGCGGTTTTTAATATAGCGCTCAAACACTTCAGACAGCCCCTGAACACGCGCTTCGTTCGCGGTATTACCTGCCGACATGCCGTTTGAGACATAGAGGTTGCCGATAATATTCATCGGGATATAGACAGTCTGCTGGTCGGACTGACGGGTAAAGGGCAGGGCGCAGATACCACGTTCAGTATTCCCGGACTGCAGATCAATCAGGCCGGAAGCCGTTAGGGCATTATCGGGATCGTAAAATGCGCGCAGGCGTGGATCCAGAATACCTTCAGGTAAGGACTCATCATCAGGTAACGCAAACCATTTTTCATTGGGATAGTGAACAAAATCGCCGTTAGCGATCTTTTTTCCCAGCCAGAAGTCAGCAAAAAAATAGTTAGTTGAGAGACGCTCGAAATACTCGCCAAGCGCGGAGGCCAGCGCCGCTTTTTTACTGGCGCCCTTGCCGTTGGTAAAACAGAGCGGGCAATCGCGGTCGCGGATATGCACTGACCAGACATGGGGGACAGGATTCAGCCAGGATGCTTCTTCAATGTTAAAGCCAAGATCCTGCAGCTTGTTCTGGAAACGCGCAATGGAGTCTTCCAGTGCGGCATCTTTGCCCGGGATAAATGTTTGCGTCATAGTGCCGCTCTCTCAGTTGTCATAGGGTGCGTAAAGCGCGCAATGATACGGATTTTGCTAACAGACCGCTATCAGGGCGGGACATTTTTACCGGCTTACTTTACCGGCTTAGTTTTCATCACTTCTGCTCTCAGGCCAAACGCGAATTAATGGCGCTGGATAAAGCCTCACAAAATTCCGCGCAGATTTGCATTGGTAACATAACCTCCGGCGAGCCAGATTCAGAAAATGTGACCGCTCCCTGATTTATGATTGCAGCTATCAGAATGCAGTGATAAAACCGGATGGTTATTCATAACCGTTCGATATGACAGTGGTGAGGGGAAATGACGCAAGTTTATAATTTTAGCTCTGGCCCGGCGATGCTACCGGTTGAAGTGCTTCGTCGTGCAGAACAGGAACTGACGAACTGGCGCGGTTTGGGTACCTCTGTAATGGAGATCAGTCACCGCAGTAAAGAGTTTATTCAGGTGGCTGAAGAAGCGGAGCAGGACTTCCGTGATCTGCTAAAAATACCGTCGAATTACAAAGTTTTATTCTGTCATGGTGGGGCGCGTGCGCAGTTCGCTGCCGTACCGGGAAATCTGCTGGGTAAAGCGACCAGTGCCGACTATGTTGATGGCGGTTACTGGGCGCATAGCGCAATAAAAGAAGCGGAAAAGTTTTGTTCCCCACGCACGCTGGATGTCAAAACAACGCGCGACGGTAAACGAGCCATCCTGCCGATGAGCGAATGGGAGGTGAGTGAGACGTCCGCTTACCTGCATTTCTGCCCGAATGAAACCATTGATGGCATCGCGATTGACGAACAGCCCGACTTTGGCAGTAAAACCGTTGTTGCTGATTTCTCATCCACCATTCTGTCACGCCCTATCGATGTGAGTCGTTACGGTGTGATTTATGCGGGTGCGCAGAAAAATGTGGGCCCGGCCGGATTAACGCTGGTTGTCGTTCGCGAAGATCTGCTGGGTCAGGCGCACGCCTCTGTGCCCTCAATCCTCGATTACAAAGTGCTGGCCGATAACGATTCGATGTTTAACACCCCGCCGACTTTTGCGTGGTATCTCTCAGGGCTGGTGTTTAAATGGCTGAAAGAGAAGGGCGGTGTGGCTGAAATTGATCGTATCAATCAGGCAAAATCTGACCTGCTTTATGGCGTAATCGATCACAGTGGCTTCTATCGTAATGATGTGGCAACAGAAAACCGCTCACGCATGAACATCCCTTTCCAGCTGGCCGATGCTTCACTCGATGCGCTGTTCCTGGAAGAGTCGTTTAAGGCGGGATTACACGCGCTTAAAGGCCATCGTGTAGTAGGCGGTATGCGCGCCTCTATTTATAATGCGATGCCGCTGGAAGGTGTGAAGGCCCTGACCGATTTCATGGTCGATTTTGAACGCCGTCACGGCTGATTATTAAGATATCAGCATTGATGCTGATGCCAGACCTCGTCACACGGCGAGGTCTCTGTATTTTTTGAGGATTTCGTTTCACATGCAGGACTCCCTGACTCTCCAACCGATTGCGCGCGTCAACGGCACGGTAAATCTGCCCGGCTCAAAGAGCGTTTCCAATCGTGCATTGCTGCTGGCTGCTCTGGCTAAAGGTACAACCCGTCTTACCAACCTGCTCGACAGCGACGACGTTAAGCACATGCTGAACGCGCTGACCGCGCTTGGTGTAAGCTATACGCTTTCCAGCGATCGCACCCTGTGTGAAGTGACGGGAAATGCCGGGCCACTGCACGCATCTCAACCGCTGTCACTGTTTCTGGGCAATGCCGGAACCGCAATGCGTCCGCTGGCCGCGGCGCTTTGTCTGGGCCAGCACGATATCGAACTGACCGGCGAACCCCGCATGAAAGAGCGTCCAATCGGGCATCTGGTTGACGCACTTCGTCAGGGCGGAGCAACCATTGAGTACCTGGAAAACGAAAACTACCCGCCGCTGCGTTTACGCGGTGGTTTTACCGGGGGTGAAGTCAGTGTGGATGGCAGCGTTTCCAGCCAGTTCCTGACAGCGCTGCTGATGACCGCGCCGCTGGCACAGCAGGATACCTGCATCACCATCAAAGGTGATTTGGTGTCGAAACCTTACATCGATATTACCCTCAATCTGATGCAGTGCTTTGGCGTCGAGGTTGAGAATCAGAACTATCAGCGCTTCCTGATCAAGGGACAGCAACAGTATCAGTCGCCGGGTGATTACCTGGTTGAAGGCGATGCCTCTTCCGCGTCCTATTTCCTGGCCGCTGCCGCTATAAAAGGCGGAAAGGTTCGCGTCACCGGGATTGGACGCCAGAGTGTGCAGGGTGACATCCGGTTTGCTGACGTGCTGGAAAAGATGGGCGCGACGATTGAGTGGGGCGATGATTACATTGCCTGTACGGCCGGCAAACTGCAGGCCATCGATATGGACATGAACCATATTCCGGATGCTGCAATGACCATCGCGACTACGGCGCTATTTGCAGAGGGCACCACCCGGTTACGCAATATTTATAACTGGCGGGTAAAAGAGACCGATCGACTGAGCGCAATGGCCACAGAGCTGCGTAAAGTCGGGGCAGAAGTCGAAGAGGGTCATGACTACATCCGCATTACGCCGCCAGCGACGCTGATTCATGCGGATATTGGCACCTACAATGACCACCGCATGGCGATGTGTTTCTCTCTGGTTGCACTTTCTGATACCCCAGTGACCATTCTCGATCCTGGCTGTACTGCAAAAACCTTCCCGGACTATTTCGTTCAACTGGCTAAAATCAGCCAGAGCGCCTGATATCTCCCTTTCCGGTGCGGTTCGCACCGGAACTCCCCTGATTTTATCTGGCTGTAACAGGCCAGAGATCCTCTGAATTGACTAAGATTACGAACCTGATCAGTGCGAAAGGGTAACCAAGCCGTGCTATGCAGCGTATAATGCTAGTCATTAATGGTGACCGAAAGGTCAGGAAGCACGCAGCAACAGGAGGGAATAATGACAGTAACTGCCCCGGTCATAACTATTGATGGGCCAAGTGGAGCGGGAAAGGGAACCCTGTGCAAAGCGATGGCGGAATCGCTGCAGTGGCATCTGCTGGACTCCGGTGCTATTTATCGCGTGCTGGCGTTGGCCGCATTGCATCATCAGGTGGAGATTGAATCTGAAGAAGCGCTGGTGCCGATTGCTGCTCACCTGGATGTGCGCTTTGTGTCACAAAATGGTGAAATGCAGGTCATACTTGAAGGTGAAGATGTCACCGGTGAAATCCGTACTCAGGAGGTCAGCAACACCGCTTCTCGTGTTGCCGCTTTTCCCCGGGTACGCGAAGCATTATTGCGCCGCCAGCGCGGTTTCCGCGAGATGCCGGGCCTGATTGCTGATGGCCGTGATATGGGCACCGTGGTTTTTCCGGATGCGCCAGTGAAAATTTTCCTTGATGCCAGCCCGGAAGAGCGTGCTCAGCGCCGTATGCTACAGTTGCAGGATAATGGCTTTAATGTTAACTTTGACCGCCTTTTAGCCGAGATAAAAGAACGCGACGACCGCGATCGTAATCGCGCAATTGCGCCTTTAGTAGCCGCTGGCGATGCACTGGTTCTGGACTCTACCGAGATGTCTATCGATCAAGTCATTGAAAAAGCGCTACAATATGCCCGCGAGAAGCTGGGTATTACGGCTTAACTGAATCTACCACCCTGTACCATGGATCCGGTGCCGGGCATGTGAAACAACCCCATCCGACATGAAGTCAGATGGACGTTAAATTGAAGAATCCTGAAGATTATCAATATGACTGAATCTTTTGCTCAACTATTTGAAGAATCCTTAAAAACAATCGAAACCCGCCCGGGTTCTATCGTTCGTGGCATCGTCGTTTCTATCGACAAAGATGTCGTTCTGGTTGATGCGGGTCTGAAATCTGAATCTGCAATTCCTGCAGAGCAGTTCAAGAACGCAGCCGGCGAACTGGAAATCCAGGTAGGCGACGAAGTTGATGTTGCTCTGGATGCAGTGGAAGACGGCTTCGGTGAAACCCTGCTGTCCCGTGAGAAAGCTAAGCGCCATGAAGCATGGATCACGCTGGAGAAAGCTTACGAAGACGCTGAAACTGTTACCGGTGTTATCAACGGCAAAGTTAAAGGCGGCTTCACAGTTGAGCTCAACGGTATCCGTGCGTTCCTGCCAGGTTCACTGGTAGATGTGCGTCCGGTGCGCGATACGCTGCACCTGGAAGGCAAAGAGCTTGAATTCAAAGTGATCAAGCTGGATCAGAAACGCAACAACGTCGTGGTTTCACGTCGTGCGGTTATCGAATCCGAAAACAGCGCAGAGCGCGATCAGCTGCTGGAAAACCTGCAGGAAGGCATGGAAGTCAAAGGTATCGTTAAGAACCTGACTGACTACGGTGCATTCGTTGATCTGGGCGGCGTTGATGGCCTGCTGCACATCACTGACATGGCATGGAAACGCGTTAAGCATCCAAGCGAAATCGTCAACGTGGGCGACGAAATCACCGTTAAGGTGCTGAAGTTCGACCGCGAGCGTACCCGTGTTTCTCTGGGTCTGAAGCAGCTGGGCGAAGATCCATGGGTTGCTATCGCTAAACGCTATCCGGAAGGCACCCGCCTGACCGGTCGTGTTACCAACCTGACTGATTACGGCTGCTTCGTGGAAATCGAAGAAGGCGTTGAAGGTCTGGTACACGTGTCTGAAATGGACTGGACCAACAAAAACATCCATCCGTCTAAAGTTGTTAATGTAGGCGACGTGGTTGAAGTTATGGTTCTGGACATTGACGAAGAGCGTCGTCGTATCTCCCTGGGTCTGAAGCAGTGTAAATCTAACCCATGGCAGCTGTTCGCTGAGACGCACAACAAAGGCGATCGTGTTGAAGGTAAAATTAAGTCAATCACTGACTTCGGTATCTTCATCGGCCTGGATGGCGGCATCGACGGTCTGGTTCACCTGTCTGACATCTCCTGGAATGCGACTGGCGAAGAAGCCGTTCGTGAGTACAAAAAAGGCGACGAAATCGCTGCCGTTGTACTGCAGGTTGATGCAGAGCGCGAGCGTATCTCTCTGGGCGTTAAACAGCTGGCAGAAGATCCGTTCAACAACTACATCACTTTGAACAAGAAAGGTGCCATCGTCACCGGTAAAGTGACTGCAGTTGATGCTAAAGGTGCTACAGTTGAATTAGCAGACGGCGTTGAGGGTTACCTGCGCGCTTCTGAAGCTTCACTGGACCGCATTGAAGATGCAACTCTGGTTCTGAACGTTGGCGACGACGTTGAAGCTAAGTTCACCGGCGTTGATCGTAAAAACCGTGTCGTAAGCCTGTCTGTCCGTGCGAAAGACCAGGCTGATGAGAAAGAAGCTATCAATACTGTTAACACCAAACAGGAAGAAGGCAATTTCTCTAGCGCTATGGCTGAAGCGTTCAAAGCGGCTAAAGGCGAGTAATCGGCCTGAAGCACCGGGTGGGCAACCACCCGGTTTCGGTAAAAGCTGTCATACATTCCCATAGGGATAAACCGGAGGTTACATGACCAAGTCAGAACTGATCGAAAGACTGGCGGGACAGCATACTCATATACCGGCGAAAGTCGTTGAGGATGCAGTAAAAGAGATGCTTGAGCACATGGCCACTACGCTGGCACAGGGCGAACGCATCGAAATCCGGGGATTCGGCAGCTTTTCTTTGCACTATCGCGCTCCGCGTACTGGACGTAACCCGAAAACGGGTGACAAAGTGGATCTGGAAGGTAAATACGTTCCCCACTTTAAGCCGGGCAAAGAGCTGCGCGATCGCGCAAATATCTACGGCTAAGCCGATACCGAACCAGATAAACGACATCTCCGGATGTCGTTTTTTTTTGCCTGCGATTCAGGCTCAGATCTGACATCCGGATTGCTGTCATCAACACTGCAACGCCGCACTCTCTTTGTGAGAGCGCTCCAGCCTGCCTGATCATCCGCTGTTACTTTTACCTCCTTTGCCCAGAATAATCGAACTGAATCAATGGATACGATTATGCTGACATGGACCTTTCTGGCACGACTGGCGATCGTTGCAACGTTACCGCTACTGCTGATGGCCCGGCTGCCTTCCGGTGAGGTGATGTGGGGCTTCCTCCTCACAGGACTGGCTCTGCTGCATTGCCCTTACCAACCCGTCCGTCTGTCCGGTATTACTCTGCTGTTACTGGCATGGGCCTGTAACGACGCCCGTCTGATGGTGCGGGATATCGAAAAGTTCTCGGCGCGTCCTGCCACCTACACCCTTCAGATCAGTGAACTGCGGAAAGAGCGGAAGCAAATCCGGGTTCGTCTGCTGAAAGAGGAGGGCAGGATGATTTTTCCGCCTCGCTTTGCCTGGATCTGGTTTGATGCTGATCCGGAGGTCTACTGTCCAGGACAACGCTGGACGATGAAACTGCGTCTGCGACCGGTACATGCCCGCCTTAATGAGGGCGATTTTGATGCGCAGCGTTTTGCACTGGCTAATAATACGCCGCTTCAGGGACGAATTCTTAAGCAGACTGCGGTAAGCGATCGCTGTGATAGCCGCTGGCGATTTATTTTATGGCATCGTGACAGGACCCGTGCAATGCCTGCACGTGCAACGCTGGAGGCACTGGCTTTTGGCATTCGGGATGAGATGAGCCAGCAGACGCGTCAGCTACTGCGGGATACCGGTACCGCGCATCTGATGGCGATATCGGGCATGCATATCGCCCTGGCCGCCAGCACCGGCTGGATGATTGCGCGTGGGGTGCAATTTATCTTGCCAGCCCGTTATATCAGCTATCTTTTCCCCCTCATCGTGAGCTGGCTGTTTGCTGCAATCTATACCTGGCTCTCTGGTGCACAGCCTCCCGCAGAGCGTTCGCTGCTTGCCCTGACGCTATGGGCGATAACACGGTTTGCGGGTGTTCAGCTGAATAGCTGGCAGGTCTGGACGTTCTGTATTGCGTTGCTGCTGGTAACCGACCCGCTGACCGTGCTCTCTGACAGCTTCTGGCTCTCGGTACTGGCTGTGGGCATGCTGCTGGTCTGGTATCACTGGTTCCCGCTGCCTGCGGCGTTCCGTCAGCAACGGCGCTGGATTCCGGTACAGCTGCTGCATTTACAGGCGGGCATGATGATTTTAATGGTGCCGTTGCAGGTGGCGATTTTCAACGGCATCAGCCTGACTGCGCTGGTGGCAAATGTTGTCGCGATTCCGGTCGTCTCGTTTATTACCATGCCTCTGGTGACGCTCGCCCTGCTGCTGCCGGTGGCGCATTTATCTGGCTTCTTCTGGGGAGCGGCCGATCTCTCATTACGTGCACTGTTTCATGGCCTGACGTTGCTGCCACCAGGCTGGTGGCCGCTGAATGGCACAACCTGGTTTACGGTCATGGTATGGGGCGGTCTGATTCTCTGGCGTGCGCAACTCTTTTTCTCTCTGCCGTTAAGCAGCGGCGCCTTAGCGCTGGCAATGATACTGAGTCGCCAGCCAGAACAGGAGCAGGGCTGGCGAATCGATATGCTGGATATCGGGCACGGTCTGAGTCTGGTGATCAGCCAGGGCGACGAGGCAGTGATGTATGATACCGGCCCGCGCTGGCAGAACGATAATGCGGGGAGTCGGGTGATCATTCCGTGGCTGGAGCGCCGGCAGCTACGGTTAAAACAGGTCATCCTGAGTCATAAACATCTGGATCATACTGGCGGGCTGGCGGCGATTACTCAACGCTGGCCAGCGGTTGAAGTCAGAAGTGCGCTGGCTGATGAGGCACACTTACCCTGCGTACGGGGCACGCAGTGGCGCTGGCGGCAGCTCCACTTTCGGGTGGTCTGGCCGCTGACGGCACCCCTGCCGGGTGGGAATAATGACTCCTGTGTGGTGATCGTCGATGATGGCCAGGTTCGTCTGATGTTAACCGGTGACATTGAAGCGAAAGCGGAACGCCAGCTGGTGGCGCTGGAGAAGCAGGGGCTGAAGGTCGATATTCTGCAGGTCCCGCACCACGGCAGCCGGACGTCGTCGACCTCATTGCTGCTGCGTAAAGCCGCAGGCCACACCGCTATCGCCTCGCTGGCACGCTACAATGCATGGCGTATGCCCGCGAAAAATGTGCTGGAAAACTATCGAACGGCCGGTTTTCACTGGCTGGATACGGGCCAGTCAGGACAAATCAGTATCAGGATAGAGCAGGGCAGAGCGCAGGTTTCCACCCTGCGGGAACAATTAATGCCCCGTTGGTATCATCAGTGGTTTGGCGTCAAACGCGAATCCAGGTAGAATGGCCGGCTATTTCCAACAGCGTGAATAAATAATGCATCAAGATAAAGATCTCTCTACGTGGCAGACGTTTCGCCGACTCTGGCCGATGATCGCGCCTAATAAAGCGGGATTAATTGCGGCCTCAGTCGCCCTGATTATTAATGCTGCGGGCGACGCCTTAATGCTCTCACTGTTGAAACCGTTACTGGATGATGGTTTTGGTAAAGCTGACAGATCGGTGATGCTGTGGCTGCCGTTAGTGGTTATTGGCCTGATGCTGGTACGCGGAGTCACCAGTTATATCTCCAGCTACTGCATCTCCTGGGTCTCTGGCAACGTCGTGATGAATATCCGCCGTCGTCTGTTCAGCCATATGATGGGCATGCCGGTTTCGTTTTTCGACCAGCAGTCAACCGGCACCCTGTTGTCACGCATTACTTACGATTCTGAGCAGGTCGCCTCCTCTTCTTCGGGCGCGCTGGTCACCGTAGTGCGTGAAGGGGCTTCCATTATTGGCCTGTTTATCATGATGTTCTACTACAGCTGGCAGCTGTCGCTGATCCTGATTGTACTGGCACCTATCGTCTCCTTTGCTATCCGCACCGTCTCTAAGCGCTTCCGCACCATCAGCAAAAGTATGCAGAACACTATGGGGCAGGTGACAACCAGCGCCGAACAGATGCTGAAAGGGCACAAAGAAGTGCTGATTTTTGGCGGACAGGACATTGAATCGGAGCGCTTTTCCCGCGTCAGTAACCGGATGCGTCAGCAGGGAATGAAACTCGTTTCAGCCTCCTCCATTTCCGATCCGATTATTCAGCTGATCGCGTCGCTGGCACTGGCTTTTGTGCTCTATGCCGCCAGCTTCCCCAGCGTCATGGATACCCTGACAGCCGGTACCATCACCGTGGTCTTCTCCTCGATGATTGCCCTGATGCGCCCGCTTAAGTCTCTGACCAACGTCAACGCCCAGTTCCAGCGTGGGATGGCGGCCTGTCAGACACTGTTCTCTATTCTGGATAGTGAGCAGGAAGTAGATAACGGTACGCGCGAAATCACCCGTGCTAAAGGGGATATTGAATTCCGTGATGTCACCTTTACCTACCCAGGCCGTGAAATTCCGGCACTGCGTAATATCAATCTGTCGCTGCCAGCAGGAAAAACGGTGGCGCTGGTGGGCCGTTCCGGTTCCGGTAAGTCTACGATGGCGAGCCTGCTGACCCGCTTTTATGATATCCAGCAGGGCGAAATCCTGCTGGACGGTCATGATCTGCGTGAGTACAGCCTGCGCTCATTGCGTAATCAGGTGGCGCTGGTGTCACAGAATGTGCACCTCTTCAACGACACGATTGCCAATAACATCGCGTATGCCCGCAGTGAGCAATACAGTCGTGAAGAGATCGAGCAGGCGGCCACCATGGCGCATGCCATGGACTTTATCAATAAAATGGATAAGGGCCTGGATACGATGATTGGCGAGAATGGCGTGCTGTTATCTGGCGGTCAGCGTCAGCGTATTGCCATTGCCCGTGCGTTATTACGTGATTGCCCGATCCTGATCCTCGATGAAGCCACCTCGGCGCTGGATACCGAGTCTGAACGCGCGATTCAGTCTGCACTGGATGAGTTGCAGAAGAACCGTACCTCGCTGGTGATTGCGCACCGACTCTCTACCATAGAGAAAGCGGATGAAATCGTGGTAATTGAAGATGGCCAGATTGTTGAACGCGGTACGCATCAGGTGCTGTTAGCAGAACGCGGTGCCTATGCACAGCTGCACAAGATGCAATTCGGCCAATGATTGAACGTATCTGGAGTGGTCGCTCACCGCTATGGCTGCTGCTATGGCCATTCAGCCTGCTGTATGGTGCGATCACGGCCCTGATACGCTTCAGTTACAGGCGCGGCTGGCGTAAAAGCTGGCGTGCGCCCCTGCCGGTCGTGGTGGTGGGTAACCTGACTGCCGGCGGGAATGGAAAGACGCCGGTGGTCATCTGGCTGGTCGAGGCATTACAGCAGCGCGGCCTGCGCGCTGGCGTGGTCTCCCGAGGATATGGCGGCAAGACGGACCACTATCCCTTGCTGGTCACGGCGCAGACCCCCACCGAACAGGCTGGGGATGAGCCGGTATTGATCGCCCAGCGCACCGGGGCGCCGGTCGCGGTCGCGCCTCAACGGCGCCGGGCGATTGAGGCGTTACTGAAACAGGGTTCGCTGGATGTGATCATCACGGATGATGGCCTGCAGCATTACGCCCTGCAGCGCGATCGCGAGATCGTGGTGGTTGATGGGGTCCGTCGTTTTGGTAATGGCTGGTGGTTGCCTGCCGGTCCGATGCGTGAACGTGCCGATCGTCTGCAGCAGGTCGATGCCGTGATCATTAACGGCGGCGAAGCACAGCCCGACGAGATTGCCATGCAACTTCAGCCTGGGCTGGCCACCAATCTGCTGACCGGTGAAACCTGCCCGCCGGAGCAACTAGGTGCGGTAGTCGCCATGGCCGGTATTGGTCATCCCCCGCGTTTTTTCACCACGCTGAAACAGCAGGGTATAACGCCGGTCGCAGAGATCGCCTTTGCCGATCATCACGCCTACAGCAAAGATGAACTGACCCGATTACTCCAGGCGGGGCAGCAACTGCTGATGACCGAAAAAGACGCGGTGAAATGCCGTCATTTTGCCCAGCCTGACTGGTGGTATTTGCCGGTCGATGCCCATTTAACTGGTAATGCCGTGACGCCGTTACTGGATGACATTGAACAACTCTGCCGCCATATTTCCTGATACCCGCCCCCGTTCAGGTGAAGCCTGATAAGGAAGAGGATGAACAGTACGCATTCACTTTCGTTACAGCAAGCACGCCACCTTCATCTCGCCGCGCAGGGCCTGCTGCGAACTCCGGCAAAACGTGCTGTTTATCAGGATCTGATTGACTGCATTTCCCGCATGTCGCTGCTGCAAATCGATACCATTCATGTGGTGGCCCGTAGTCCGTATCTGGTGCTGTTCAGTCGCCTGGGGAACTATCCTCAGGCATGGCTGGAACAGGCTCTGGCACAGGGCGAACTCTTTGAGTACTGGGCGCACGAAGCCTGCTTTATTCCCCGTGCCGATTACCGACTTCTTCGTCATCGCATGCTGTCGCCGGAACGTCTGGGCTGGAAATACAATGCGCAATGGGTCGCTGAGCACCAGCAGGCCATTGCCGAATTACTGCAGCAGATCAGAGACAACGGCCCGGTACGCGCCGCCGATTTTACCCATGCCGATAACCCGAAGTCAGGCTGGTGGGCATGGAAACCGCACAAACGTCATCTGGAAAATCTGTTCAGTGCCGGTGAGCTGATGGTCACCGAACGCCGTAATTTTCAGCGCGTCTACGATCTGCGCAGCCGCGTGATGCCCGACTGGCAGGATGCGATACATGGCATCAGTGAAGCGGAGGCGACCCGTCAGATGCTGATGAACAGCGCCCGCAGCTTAGGGGTTTTCCGCGCGGCCTGGCTGGCGGATTACTATCGCCTGAAGCGGGCACCCGTGAACAACTTTATCGCTGACGCCCAGGCTGCGGGCGATCTGGTCGCCGTCAATACAGAGGGACTGGGTGAGATGTGGCTGCATCGTGACTACGTGCCGTTGCTGGATACGCCGCTGCAGGCGACGCACAGCGCGCTGCTGTCGCCGTTTGATCCGGTAGTCTGGGATCGCAAGCGTGCGCGGGAGCTGTTCAATTTTGACTACCGTATTGAGTGCTATACCCCGGAGGAAAAACGTAAATTTGGCTATTTTGTTTTGCCCATCCTCCATCGCGGCCAGATAAAAGGGCGGCTGGATGCCCGCATGCTGCGTCAGGCAAAACAGCTGGAGATTAAAAATATCTGGCTGGAGGAGAAGACCCGCGTTACGGCGCGATTTTTAGTGGATATCCGGCGTGCTATCGAACGCTTCGCGACGTGGCAGGGTGCTGAAAGCGTCGCTATCCTGCAGGCACCCGACGCGCTTAACGATCAGTGGCCAGCCCTGTGGACGCTGGATTAATCAATTTTGCGGCAGCCGCTGCGGGATGGCGTTTTACCCCATCCCGCACGCGCCGCGCTATGGTATGCTTGAATCCTTAAGCATTCGGTCCCTGATGGAGGACATATGGATCATCGTTTACTCGAAATCGTTGCCTGCCCGGTTTGCAATGGCAAACTCTACTTCAACAATGCTCAACAGGAGCTGATCTGCAAACCTGATGGCCTGGCCTTCCCGGTCCGGGACGGCATTCCGGTGCTGCTGGAAACCGAAGCCCGCACGCTGTCAGTTGAAGAGATTCATCCATGAGTTTCACCGCTATCATTCCTGCGCGTTATGCGTCAACCCGCTTACCCGGCAAGCCGCTGCTCGATATCCACGGTAAACCGATGGTCGTGCATGTAATGGAGCGGGCCCGTGAATCGGGTGCCAGCCGGGTCATTGTTGCCACCGATCATCCCGACGTGGCGCAGGCAGTGGAAGCGGCAGGCGGCGAAGTCTGCATGACGCGCGCCGATCACCAGTCTGGCACTGAGCGACTGGCGGAAGTGATCGAAAAATATCAGTTTGCCGATGATGAAATCATCGTAAACGTGCAGGGCGACGAGCCAATGATTCCGGCCGAGATTGTGCGTCAGGTGGCGACCAATCTGGCGGGGTCGGCGGCCGGGATGGCGACGCTGGCGGTGCCGATCACCGATGTGGAAGAAGCTTTTAATCCGAATGCGGTGAAAGTCGTCATGGATGTGAATGGCTACGCGCTCTATTTTTCACGGGCGACTATCCCCTGGGATCGTGAACGGTACGCCGCATCGCGCGAGCAGATCGGTGATACGCTGCTGCGCCACATTGGCATCTACGCCTACCGTGCTGGTTTTATACGCCGCTATGTCGCCTGGGCGCCTTGCCCTCTGGAACAGATTGAGCTGCTCGAGCAACTGCGTGTTTTATGGTACGGCGAAAAAATTCATGTCGCCGTCGCGAAAACCATTCCCAGTGTGGGTGTGGATACGCCAGACGATTTGCAACGCGTTCGTGATGCCATGCAGGCCTGACAAGCGGGGAGCCTGTCTCCCCGTTTCAGCGCAACGTTCTTGATCCGCCGCTAAACTTATCTCCAACACTTCCTTCAGGATATTGTGATACTCATCTGAGGAGGATGCCGCATGGAACAGCTTAAATCGGAACTCACGCTGGCGCTGGGTGAAACCATCAGCCGCCTCGAAATGATCAGTGAACATCCACCCACCCGGCTTTATGCGTTATACGATCGGGACGGGCGCCCCATGCCGGTGGTGGCGAAATATTTTCGTCATCAGGGCCGGGCGGCGATGGAAGCCAGAAAGCTGGCGCTGCTGGGCCAGGCCGGACTGATCGCCGTGCCAGCGGTCTATGGTCTGGTGATGAGCCAGCAGCCGCCGGTGCATGAAATGCTCCTGCTGGCGCGACTGAATGGCGTGACGGCGGAAGCGCCTGCGCGGGATGCTCAGCGCTGGCAACAGTTTTGCGAACAGGTGGTCGAGGGAGTGCTGGCCTGGCACCGGCTCGACAGCCATGGCCTGGTCGGTACGGTGGACAGCACGCAGCAGAACGGCTGGCCCGCCTGGTATGCACAACGGGTTGAAGTGCTGTGGGCGACCCTGAGCTATCTGCGTCCGCCAGCCTTTACGCTGGAAGATCGCCAGATTCTGTTTCGCTGCCGGGCGCGACTGGCGCATCTGTTTCGCGGCTTCGACGATCCCTGTGTGATGGTTCACGGCAACGTTCAGCTGCAGAGCATGCTGAAAGATAGCCGCAGTGACCAGTTAATCGCGATGACACAACCGGGCACTATCCTCTGGGCACCCCGTGAATACGATCTTATCCATCTGGATACCTCGCCTGCCGAAACGGCGCTGCTGCACAATTACCTGCAACGGGCGCCGGTTTCAGAGGGTTTTGTCTGGCGTCGGTGGGTTTATCAACTGTGGGACTGCATTGATCATCTGGTACAGACCGGCACGTTTAATCGTCCGCGTTTTGACCATGCACGCGCGCAATTACTTCCCTGGCTCGGCTGAGTCCGATTCCTCGCCTTTCAGCCGTTGCAATAGTGTGCCAAGCGTTTCGTAGACCGCACGTTCGCTGTGACTCAGCCAGATCGATGAGGGTATCGCCCGTTCCCATCCATTCAGCGGTGACGTAATCGCCAGCTGATTAGCGGGAGCGGCCATTGGCTTCAACCCAATCGCGTGGAAAAAGCGTATTGCCCGCGGCATATGATTCGCGGATGTGACCAGCAGAAACGGGCGATCGCCCACCACGGTTTTAACCGCCTGCGCTTCATCCGCGGTGTCGCGGGGCTGGTCGAGAATCTGAATATGTTCGCGGGGAATGCCCAGACTTTCCGCCACCTGTGCCGCTACCCAGGCGCTACTCTTTGGATTGGTGCCGCCCGCTGCGCCGGTAAAAATCAGCGTCGACTGCGGATTCCGCTGCCACTGACGAACGCCTTCTGCCACGCGCGGCAGACTGTTATTCAGCAGGTTCGAGCTGGGCGCCCATGCCGGGTTAAAGGTATAGCCTCCACCCAGCACCACAATGAACTCCACCTTCTCTGATCCGTTCCAGGTCGGATAGCGGCTATCCAGCGGCAAAAGCAGACGATCGGCCAGCGGTTGCAGGCTCAGCAGCAGCAGTAACAGCCAGCTGACGGAGATCACGGTTTTGCCGCTTTTCTGCCAGCCAGTAAACCAAAGCAGTAAAATGCCAACCGCCATCAGCAAAAGCAGAAACGGCAAGGGTAAAAGCAGCCCGCCGATAACTTTTTTAAGGGTAAATAACATCAAAAAAGAGTCCTGTTGTCCGAAAATAGAGCACCCGGAAGGGAAGATGGGGATGAAAGGTTCATTCTTCTGGTGCCTGTGACAAAATAGCACAAGTCTCACCGCAGCATACCGGAGCGCATGCCATGCAGGATCGTAACTTTGACGATCTCGCGGATAAATTTTCGCAAAATATTTACGGCACCACTAAAGGGAAGATACGCCAGGCCATCCTCTGGGATGAGCTGGAGAAGATACTGCCCGGTCTGTCACCGCACCCGCTGTCGGTGCTGGATGCTGGCGGCGGTGTCGGCCAGGTCTCCAGCGGGCTTGCTGCGCAGGGCCATCAGGTTCTGCTGTGCGACCTTTCCAGCGAGATGCTGCGCCGGGCCGCGGAAAATGCGGCGGCACAGGGTGTGAGCCACAACATGCAATTCAGACAAATTAGCGCTCAGCAGGTGGGTGAACATTTGGATAAGCCGGTGGATCTGGTATTGTTCCACGCTGTGCTTGAGTGGGTCGCTGAACCGGAGAAGGTGCTGAAAGCGCTATTCGATCTGCTGCGTCCGGGGGGCGTCATGTCGCTGATGTTTTACAATCTGCACGGCCTGACATTGCGCACCTTAACGCTGGGTAACTTTGGCTATCTGCGCACCAACCTGACCAAACGCAAAAAGCGAACGCTGTCGCCTGACTATCCGCGCGACCCCGAGCAGGTCTATCGCTGGCTTGAGGCGTGTGGCTTTGTGATTGAACAGCGTGCCGGGATCCGGGTGTTCAGTGACTACATGAAGCCGCCGAAGGGCGAGCCAAAAAGCGACGACGAAATTATTGAGATGGAGCGGCGTTACTGCCGTCAGGAACCCTTTTTGAGCTTAGGGCGCTACATCCACGTGACCGCGCGTAAACCCGGGCAGAAGGACGAATTATGAGTGAATTTTCCCAGACGGTACCTGAACTGGTCTCCTGGGCGCGCAAAAATGACTTTTCCCTTGCGCTGCCAGTGGAACGTCTGGCCTTTTTGCTGGCAATCGCCACCCTCAACGGTGAGCGGATGGATGGCGAAATGAGCGAAGGCGATCTGATTGATGCTTTCCGTCACGTCAGCAAAGCTTTCGAACAAACCCATGAAACCGTGTTGGTTCGTGCCAACAACGCCATCAACGACATGGTGCGACAGCGCCTGCTCAACCGTTTTACCAGCGAAATCACGGAAGGCAATGCCATCTATCGCCTGACGCCGCTGGCGATCGGCATCACCGACTATTACATCCGTCAGCGTGAGTTCTCGACCCTGCGCCTGTCGATGCAGCTGTCGATTGTGGCCAATGAGCTTAAGCGGGCAGCCGATGCTGCGCAGGAAAATGGCGATGAGTTTCACTGGCACCGCAATGTTTTCGCGCCGCTGAAATATTCCGTGGCGGAGATCTTCGACAGCATCGATATGACCCAGCGTCTGATGGATGAACAGCAGCAGGCGGTTAAAAATGATATCGCCGAACTGCTGAACAAAGACTGGCGCGCGGCCATCTCCAGCTGTGAAATGCTGCTTTCTGAAACCTCAGGAACGCTGCGTGAACTGCAGGATACGCTTGAAGCCGCGGGCGACAAACTTCAGGAAAATCTGCTGCGCATTCAGGATGCCACGCTGGACAGTCCCGATCTGGGCTTTGTCGATAAGCTGGTGTTTGATCTGCAAAGCAAACTCGACCGTATTACCAGCTGGGGCCAGCAGGCGATTGACCTCTGGATCGGCTATGACCGCCACGTCCATAAATTTATTCGTACCGCCATCGACATGGATAAAAACCGCGTCTTTGCGCAGCGCCTGCGGGTATCGGTGCAGAATTACTTCGACGCGCCCTGGGCGCTGACCTATGCCAACGCCGACCGCCTGTATGACATGCGTGATGAGGCGCTGACGCTGCGTAACGACGAAGTGATGGGCGAACTGCCGCCGGAGATGGAGTACGAAGAGATCAACGAAATCCGCGAACAGCTGGCAGCGATGATTGAAGAAGCGCTGCAGGTCTACAAATCGCAACAAAAACCGCTCAACCTCGCGTCAGTGATGCGCGACTACCTGGCCCAGTATCCCCGAGCCCGCCATTTCGATCTGGCGCGTATTGTGGTGGATCAGGCGGTGCGCCTTGGCGTAGCGGAAGCTGATTTAGCCGGTTTGCCTGTGGAATGGCAAGCCATCAATGATTACGGAGCCAAGGTGCAGGCACATGTCATCGACAAATATTGAACAAGTGATGCCGGTTAAGCTGGCACAGGCACTGGCCAACCCGATTTTTCCCGCGCTGGACAGCCAGTTACGCGCCGGACGCCATATCGGTATCGAAGAGCTGGATAATCACGCTTTTCTGATGGACTACCAGTCGTTTCTCGAAGAGTTTTACAGCCGCTATAACGTTGAGTTAATCCGTGCGCCGGAAGGCTTTTTCTATCTGCGTCCGCGTTCAACCACGCTGATTCCGCGTTCCGTGCTCTCTGAACTGGACATGATGGTCGGGAAGATTCTCTGCTATCTCTATCTCAGCCCGGAACGACTGGCCAATGAAGGTATCTTCACCCAGCAGGAGTTGTACGACGAACTGCTCTCTCTGGCCGATGAGAACCGCCTGCTGAAGCTGGTCAACCAGCGTTCAACCGGTTCGGATCTGGATCGCACCAAACTGCAGGAGAAAGTGCGCGCCTCTCTGAGCCGCCTGCGTCGCCTTGGCATGGTGTGGTTTTTCGGCAACGACAGCAGCAAGTTCCGCATCACGGAATCGGTGTTCCGCTTTGGTGCCGACGTGCGCGGCGGTGATGACGCCCGTGAAGCGCAGCTTCGTCTGATTCGTGATGGCGAAGCCATGCTACTGGAAAACGCGACAGCACCGGTCGACACCGATGAAAATGAAGGACAGGAAGGCGACGCGAGTGAGAACGCAGAGGAAGAACAGGCATGATTGAGCGCGGAAAGTTTCGTTCGCTTACGCTGATCAACTGGAACGGCTTTTTTGCCCGTACCTTTGATCTCGATGAATTAGTGACCACGCTGTCAGGCGGTAACGGTGCGGGTAAGTCCACCACGATGGCGGCATTTGTCACCGCGCTGATCCCCGATTTAACGCTGCTGCACTTCCGTAATACCACCGAAGCGGGCGCGACATCAGGATCCCGTGACAAGGGTCTGCACGGTAAACTGCGGGCTGGCGTCTGCTACTCCATGCTGGATGTGGTGAACTCACGCCATCAGCGTGTCGTGGTCGGTGTCCGTCTGCAACAGGTCGCCGGACGCGATAAAAAGGTCGATATCAAGCCATTCAGTATTCATGGCCTGCCCACCGACACCAACCCAACCGATATGCTGACGGAAGTGCTCAACAGCCGTCAGGCTCGCGTATTGCCGCTGAACGAAGTCAAAGATCGGGTTGAGGCGCAGGAAGGCGTGCAGTTCCGCGCCTATAACTCAGTCACCGATTATCACGCCATGCTGTTTGATCTTGGTGTGGTGCCGCGTCGTCTGCGCTCTGCCAGCGATCGCAGCAAGTTTTATCGTCTGATTGAAGCCTCGCTGTATGGCGGTATCTCCAGCGCCATCACCCGATCGCTGCGTGATTACCTGCTGCCAGAAAACAGTGGCGTGCGCAAAGCATTCCAGGATATGGAGGCCGCGCTGCGCGAGAACCGCATGACGCTGGAGGCGATCCGCGTTACCCAGTCTGACCGCGATCTCTTCAAGCATCTGATCTCCGAGGCGACCAGCTACGTTTCGGCTGACTATATGCGCCACGCCAACGAGCGTCGGGGACACCTCGACAGCGCGTTACAGCTGCGCAGCGAACTGTTCAGCAGCCGTAAGCAGCTCGCCACCGAGCAGTATCGTCATGTTGAGATGGCGCGCGAACTGGCCGAGCACAGTGGTGCAGAAAACGATCTAGAAGTCGATTATCAGGCCGCCAGCGATCACCTGAACCTGGTACAGACGGCGATGCGTCAGCAGGAGAAGATTGAGCGCTACGATGCGGATATCGAAGATCTGACGCTGCGGCTGGAAGAGCAGACCGAAGTGGTCGCCGAAGCGCGTGAAATTCAGGAAGAGAATGAAGCGCGGGCCGAAGCGGCTGAGCTGGAAGTGGATGAGCTGAAAAGCCAGCTGGCCGATTTCCAGCAGGCGCTCGACGTGCAGCAAACCCGCGCTATCCAGTATCAGCAGGCATTGCAGGCGCTGGAACGCGCCCGCGCGCTCTGCCAGTTACCCGATCTGAGCATTGAAAATGCGGCTGAATGGCAGGAAAGCTTCCAGGCAAAAGAGGAAGAGGCGACAGAACGGTTGCTGCGCCTGGAGCAGAAGCTGAGCGTAGCGGAAGCGGCGCACAGTCAGTTTGAACAGGCGCTGGCGCTGGTGACCAGCATTGCCGGTGACGTGACCCGTCAGGACGCCTGGCAAACCGGCCGCGAACTGCTGCGTGATGCCAGCAACCAGCGTCATCACGCCGAACAGCTCTCTTCGCTGCGTCTGCGTCTCAATGAGCTGGAGCAGCGTCTGCGCGAACAGCATGAGGCGGAACGTCTGCTGGCGGAATTCTGCAAGCGTCAGGGGCAGCATTATGAAGCGGATGCGCTGGCAGGCCTGCAGCAGGAGCTTGAAGCACAGATTGAACAGCTGAACAGCAGCGTCTCCGACGCCGGTGAGCAGCGCATGATGATGCGCCAGGAGCTGGAGCAGCTGCGTGAACGCATCACCAGCCTGACCGCCCGTGCGCCACACTGGCTGGCGGCGCAAGAGATCCTGACTCAGCTCAGCGAACAGACCGGCCAGGCGCTGAACAGCAGCCAGGACGTCACCGAATATATGCAGCAGCTGCTGGAGCGTGAGCGTGAAACCACCGTCGAGCGCGACGAAGTGGCCGCTCAAAAACGTGATATCGAGCGGCAGATTGAACGTCTTAGCCAGCCAGGCGGTGCGGAAGATGCGCGCCTGACCCAGCTGGCAGAACGGTTTGGCGGCGTGTTGCTGTCAGAGATTTACGATGATGTGACGCTGGATGATGCGCCTTACTTCTCGGCGCTCTACGGTCCGTCGCGTCATGCGATTGTGGTGCCGGATCTCTCCCGCGTTCGTGAGTTGCTGGATGGTCTGGAAGAGTGTCCGGAAGATCTCTACCTGATCGAGGGTGATCCGCAGTCGTTCGATGACAGCGTCTTCAGCGTCGATGAACTGCAGAATGCGGTGGTGGTGAAGGTGGCAGAGCGTCAGTGGCGCTACTCCCGCTTCCCGAAAATACCGCTGTTTGGCCGCGCGGCGCGTGAGAATCAGCTGGAGCTGCTGCACCTTGAGCGCGATAAGCTGGCCGAACGCTACGCCACGCTGTCTTTCGACGTGCAGAAAACGCAGCGTCTGCATCAGTCATTCAGCCGCTTTATCGGCAGTCATCTGGCCGTCGCCTTTGACGCCGATCCGGAAGCGCAGATCCGTCAGCTGGGCGCGCGCCGGGGTGAGCTGGAGCGCGCGCTGAATCAGCATGAGAGCAACAATCAGCAGCAGCGTCAGCAGTATGAGCTGGCCAAAGAGGGCGTATCACAGTTAAACCGACTGCTGCCACGCGTCAATCTGCTGCTGGACGACACGCTGGGCGATCGCTGCGAAGAGATCCGCGAGCAGGTCGATGCGGCACAGGAAGCGGCGCGCTTCCTGCATCAGCATGGCGCTAAGCTGGCGAAACTGGAACCGATCATCGCCGTGCTGCAGAGCGATCCGGAACAGCATGAGCAGTTACAGGCGGATTATCAGCAGGCGCAGCAGCAGCAGCGCAACGCCCGTCAGCAGGCCTTTGCCCTGACAGAAGTGGTGCAGCGTCGCGCCCACTTCAGCTACGACGACTCGGCCAGCATGCTCAACGGCAACAACGACCTCAGCGATAAGCTGCGTCAGCGTCTGGAGCAGGCTGAGGGCGAACGCAGCCGCAGTCGTGATCGCCTGCGTGAACATCAGGCGCAGCTGACGCAATACTCCCAGGTGCTGGCCTCGCTGAAAAGCGCCTATGACGCCAAGCGTGACATGCTCAAAGAGCTGCAGCAGGAGATGCAGGACATTGGCGTCCAGGCTGACAGCAGCGCGGAAGAACGCGCGCGTGTTCGCCGTGACGAGCTCTACACGGCACTGAGTCACAACCGCGCACGCCGCAATCAGCTGGAGAAACAGCTTACCTTCTGCGAAGCGGAGATGGATAACCTGCAGAAGCGACTGCGTCAGCTGGAGCGTCAGTATCATCAGGTGCGTGAACAGGTGGTCAGCGCCAAAGCGGGCTGGTGTACCGTACTGCGTCTGGTGAAAGAGAATGGCGTTGAGCGTCGTCTGCATCGCCGTGAACTGGCCTACCTGAGCGGCGATGAGCTGCGCTCTATGTCGGATAAAGCGCTGGGTGCGCTGCGTCTGGCTGTAGCGGACAACGAACATCTGCGCGACGTGCTGCGACTATCGGAAGATCCAAAACGTCCGGAACGTAAAATTCAGTTCTTTATTGCGGTTTATCAGCATCTGCGCGAGCGTATTCGTCAGGATATTATTCGGACTGACGATCCGGTCGAAGCAATTGAGCAGATGGAAATCGAACTGAACCGTCTGACGGAAGAGCTGACGGCGCGTGAGCAGATGCTGGCAATCAGTTCGCGCAGTGCGGCCAACATCATCCGTAAAACGATCCAGCGTGAACAGAACCGTATCCGCCAGCTCAACCAGGGCCTGCAGACCGTCAGCTTTGGTCAGGTACGCAGCGTGCGGCTCAACGTGAACGTGCGTGAAACCCACGCCATGCTGCTGGATACGCTGTCGGAAGAGCACGAGCAGCATCAGGATCTCTTTAACAGCAATCGCCTGACCTTCTCGGAGGCGCTGGCGAAACTCTATCAGCGTCTTAATCCGCATATCGACATGGGGCAGCGTACGCCGCAGACCATCGGTGAGGAGCTGCTGGACTACCGCAACTATCTGGAGATGGAAGTGGAAGTCAACCGAGGTTCCGATGGCTGGCTGCGCGCAGAGAGCGGGGCGCTCTCAACCGGTGAAGCGATCGGTACCGGTATGTCCATTCTGGTGATGGTAGTGCAGAGCTGGGAAGAGGAGTCCCGTCGTCTGCGCGGCAAAGATATTTCGCCATGCCGACTGCTGTTCCTTGATGAAGCGGCCCGTCTTGATGCCCGTTCCATCGCCACGCTGTTTGAACTCTGTGAGCGACTGGAGATGCAGCTGGTGATTGCAGCACCGGAGAATATCAGTCCGGAAAAAGGCACGACCTACAAACTGGTGCGTAAGGTGTTTAATAACACCGAGCATGTGCATGTAGTCGGTCTGCGTGGTTTTGCTGCCGATCCTTCGCCGGTGCGGGCGGGAAGCGACGCAGATGCGCTGCCCGATTTAACCGCTGAAAATTCGCAGGCGGAAACGTAGTCAAAAACTGAACCATTCGTTAATCTGGTTACGGCATTTGTCACATGAGGCAAATGCCGTTTTTGTTTGTATACTCACATGATGAGTCACAGCGCGGTCGCAGTGGATACAGGGAACACTGCGAAGTTGAAAAACAAGGGGGCAGGGATGTTGCTGGTAAAAAAATTAAATCATCATCGCGTTCTATCATTGTTAGCGCTGGCGCTAACCGTTGTTCCATTTACGCTACCGCAGGCCGCTGTTATCGCCGCTTTGCCCGGGACAACGCAGGCGGTCACCTCCGTCTCCGAAAGTCAGCAACGCATCCGGCAGGCGTTTTCCAGCGCCGATCAGCCGTTTTATCTGGCACCGCTGGCGACGCTCTATGCATCCCGCCATATGCAACCGCTCTGGCAGGATCCCCAGGCGATACAAAAATTTCAGCAGCAGCTGGCTGAAGTGGCACTTTCTGGTGTTCAGCCACAGTTCACGCGCTGGATTGAGCGTCTGACTAACCCGGCGATCACCGGCTTTGCCCGGGATGTCGCGCTGTCCGATGCGATGCTGGGCTATCTGCAATTTGTTTCTAATGTGCCGACGCAGGGTGAAACCTGGCTTTACAGCAATGTTCCCTACCGGCTGACACAGCCGTCGGTGGCGGTCGTGAATCAGTGGCAGAACGCGGTCAATGCAGGATCGGGCAACACGTTTATTGCGTCACTGCAGCCGCAGCACCCGCAGTATCAGCCGATGCACGCCGCGCTGAAAACCCTGCTAGGTGATAAGCAGCCCTGGCCGCAGCTGAAGAGCAGTGAAACGCTGCGCCCGGGACAGGTCAGTGACGATGTGCCGGCGCTGCGTGAAATCCTGCAGCGCAGCGGCATGTTAACGGCGCAGGTTAATGCACCTGCACCGGATGACGATGCGGTGCCGGTGGCCGCCTCACCAGTGACCCACAGCGACCAGCCGGTTGCGGTCAGCCCTTCCGCCGCGCCAGTCACCGATCTGTCCGCGCCTTCACTGCATTCGCCGGGTAACGTTCAGAGTCAGACGCTGGAAGGGAACACCGCCAATGTCTATGACGAGACGCTGGTGGCGGGTGTGAAGCGTTTCCAGCAGTGGCAGGGACTGGATGGCGACGGTGCTATCGGTGCCAGAACGCGGCAGTGGCTTAACGTCTCTCCGCAGATGCGTGCTTCGTTGCTGGCGCTGAACATTCAGCGACTGCGCCTGCTGCCGGACGATATGCACAACGGCATTATGGTGAACATCGCCAACTACTCGCTGATTTATTACAACAACGGCAACAAGATCCTCTCATCACGGGTCATTGTCGGGCGTCCCGATCGCAAAACGCCGTTGATGCGCAGCGCACTCAATAATGTGGTGCTGAACCCGCCATGGAATGTGCCGACGACGCTGGTGCGTAAAGATATCATTCCTAAAGTGAAGCAGGATCCGACCTATCTCTATAAGCATGGCTATACCCTGCTGTCGGGCTGGAGCGCTGACGCTGAAGTGATCGATCCCAGCATGATCGACTGGCGCATGGTCACCGCTTCATCGTTCCCCTATCGGTTGATTCAGGCACCGGGTGTGGCGAATGCGCTGGGCCGCTATAAATTTAATATGCCCAGCTCAGATGCGATCTATCTGCACGACACGCCGAACCACAACCTGTTCCAGCGGGATATCCGCGCGCTCAGCTCAGGCTGCGTCCGGGTAAATAAAGCGTCCGAACTGGCGGGCTTATTACTGCAGGACGCGGGCTGGAACGATGCCCGCATATCCAGTACGTTAAAAGAGGGTGACACCCGCTACGTGCCCATTCGCCATCGTATTCCGGTCAATCTCTATTATCTGACGGCGTGGGTCGCTGATGATGGCAAACCACAGTTTCGCACAGATATTTACAATTATGATGACACCGCGCGTTCGGGCAGCCAGGCTTTGAGTCGGGCTGAGCAATTGCTGCTCTAGTGATTGATTTTAAATCGTTAGCGGCGGGCCGGTTATTCAGAAAAATGTTATCAAATGGCGATTCCTGCAGGGATCGCCACGCAAACAGATTGCAGATGGGTTGACGCTCTACTGAGAGAAAGTTATGGTTCGGGCTGTGCGCTTTTTGCACATTTCTATGGCTTCACTCTCAGGTAAATCGTTACATGTCTACTATTGATTCTTTTCGTCGCAAACTACTGCTGTGCGGTAGCGCCGCCGCCGGTCTGGCATTATTACCCGCTTCTGCAAGGGCCTCGCTTTCTACCTCTCGCCCGCGTGTATTGATGCTTAATAATCTTCATACCGGTGAAACCCTTAAAACTGAGTTTTTTAATGGTAAGAGTTACGACAAGGATGAGTTGTCACGATTAAATCACTTTTTCCGTGACTATCGCGCCAATAAAGTGAAAAGCATCGATCCGCACCTGTTTGATCAAATCTTCCGCCTGCAGGCGCTGCTGGGAATGCGTAAACCGATACAGCTGGTTTCGGGCTACCGTTCACTGGCAACCAACAACATGTTACGTGAGAGCGGTCCTGGGGTGGCAAAGCACAGCTATCACACCAAAGGCCAGGCAATGGATTTTCATATCGAAGGGGTTTCTCTGGCCAATGTACGCAAAGCGGCGTTATCTCTGCGTGCGGGTGGTGTAGGATATTATCCCCGCAGTAACTTTGTACATATTGATACCGGGCCGATCAGGCACTGGTAATGACACCGGCAACGCTGCGTGAGCCGGTCATGGAGCGTTATGAATTACCACATTATTCCTGTTACCGCGTTTGCCCAGAACTGTTCAGTTATCTGGTGCGAGTCTACTCGTGAAGCCGCGCTGGTCGATCCAGGCGGCGATGCCGATCTGATCAAAGAGACGCTGGAACAACGCAAACTTAAACCTTCCCGGATTCTGCTGACTCATGGACACCTTGATCACGTCGGGGCCGCCGTCGAGCTGGCTGCCTTCTGGCAGATTCCGATTGTCGGACCGCAAAAGCGTGATGCATTCTGGCTGGAGGCGCTGCCTACCCAGAGCCGGATGTTCGGACTTGATGAATGCGCGCCTTTTACCCCCGATCGCTGGCTGGAAGAGGGGGAGAGCGTACAGGTAGGGCTGACCACGCTGGAAGTCCTGCACTGTCCGGGCCATTCGCCTGGCCACGTGGTGTTCTTCGATCGTCCAGGAAGGTTACTGATTTCAGGTGACGTGATTTTTAATGGTGGTGTGGGACGCACAGACTTCCCGCAGGGCGATCATCAGCAGTTAATCGATGCTATCCGCACGAAACTGCTGCCGCTGGGCGATGATGTCACTTTTCTGCCCGGTCACGGCCCGATTTCTACGCTGGGGCATGAACGCATCAGCAATCCTTTCCTGCAATAAAAAATGGGCCAGCAGGCCCATTTTTCAATTCGGTCATCCTGCTTACAGCACGGCGACAATCGCTTCGCACAGCGCCGACATATTGTCTGGCGTCATGCCCGCCACATTCACCCGCCCTGAGTTCACCGCGTAGACGCCAAACTCTTCACGCAGGCGAATGACCTGGTCTTTGGTTAAGCCACTGAACGAGAACATGCCGTTCTGCTTAATAATAAAGCTGAAGTCGCGCTGTGCGCCTTTCTCCGCCAGCGTGTTTACGAAGAGCTGGCGCATGCGCTGAATGCGCTGACGCATGTCCGACAGCTCCTGCTCCCAGATGGTACGCAGGGTATCGTTGCCCAGAATGGTGGCGACGATGGCGGCGCCATGTGCCGGCGGATTGGAGTAGTTCGCGCGAATGGTGTACTTCACCTGACTGAACGCGGTATCAGCCACGCTCGCATCGGCGGCAACCAGCGTGATGGCACCGACACGCTCGTTATACAGGCCGAAATTCTTGGAGTAAGAGCTGGCGACGATCAGTTCCTGATGCGAGGCGGCAAAAATACGCAGGCCTTCTGCATCTTCCTCCAGACCACGGGCAAAACCCTGGTAAGCGAAGTCAAACAACGGCAGCCAGCCGTTGGCCTGTGACAGCTCCGCCAGCTGTTGCCACTGCTCAGCGGTCGGGTCGATACCGGTCGGGTTATGGCAGCAGCCGTGGAACAGCACCACATCGCCTGGCTGAACCTGTTTCAGTGACGCGACCATGCCATCGAAATCCAGCGTATGGTTTGCCGGGTCGTAATAGTGGTATTCACAGACCTCAAGACCGGCAGCGTTAAACACGTTGTTGTGATTCGGCCAGCTCGGATTGCTGATCCAGACCCGCTTCACCGATGTTTGCGTGGCGAGGAAATCGGCTGCAACGCGTAGCGCACCGGTACCACCCGGTGTCTGAGCCGTGCGAGCGCGGCCAGCGGTGATTAGCGGGCTCTGGTTGCCGAACAGCAGGGCCTGTGTGCAACGGGCAAAATCAGCCAGACCATCAATACTGAGATAGTTTTTGGTGGTTTCATTTTCCAGCAGATATTGCTCAGCTTTTTTAACACTGGTCAGCACCGGGGTCTTGCCGGTTTCGTCTTTATAGACGCCAATGCCCAGATTGATTTTTTCCGGGCGGTCGTCAGCACGAAACAGATCGGCCAGCCCAAGAATAGGATCGGCGGGTGCAGCAGAGATCGATTCAAACATGTGTCAGGTCCATTAGCGTGAACTTTAGCGAAAAGAGCTCTCAGGTTAGCGTCCGGCCAGACAAATGCCAACCGTTTGCGAGACAAATTCATACATTTTGCGGTGCGGATTGCGCGACGGGGAAGTAAAGACGTTTTAGCGGAGTAGAAGGGCGTGAGGAAACAGAGTTCTGGTGAATAACAGCCATAAAAAAACGGGACCGTAGCCCCGTTTTTCAACATGTTCGAAGCAGGATTAGAACTGGTAAACCAGGCCTACACCAACCACGTCGTCTGAGTTCATACCCAGTGCGTTGTCGTCATCCAGCTGGTTGATTTTGTAATCAACATAGGTAGACATGTTTTTGTTGAAGTAGTAAGTCGCGCCAACATCGATGTATTTGTACAGGTCAGCATCGCCCACGCCTTCAATATCTTTGCCTTTCTGCTGCACGTATGCGATGGATGGACGCAGACCGAAGTCAAACTGATACTGAGCAACTAACTCAATAGTCTGGCTTTTGTTAACATAGGCAGTGCCATTAGTGGTTGAGCCAGGGAGAGCGCCAGCGGCGGTGTTAGGTACGGTAGCGTCATAAAATGAAGAGTTACGGCCTTCGCCATACATTGCCGCCAGGTAAACGTTGTTCGCATCATATTTCAGCGCAGTTGCCCAGTTCTCTGCACGTTTGCCCTGACCGATTACGTTACCGTTCGCGTCAGTAGTACCCGCTGCCTGTGCATTAGTTCGGTCGCTGCTGCTGTATGCACCAACGATGCCTACACCGATTGGTGAGGTGTAAGAAGTTGAGAACGCGTAGCCGTCGCCGTTAGAACGACGCACACCGTCGCTGTTACCGTCACGATCGTTTTTACCCTGATACTGAGCAGCAAAGTCCCAGCCATCAACCAGACCGAAGAAGTTGGTGTTGCGGTAGGTCAGCAGGCCGCCGCTACGACCGTTCATGAAGTTATCTGAGTTACCCCAGTCACCACCAAATACTGGCAGCATATCGGTCCAGCCGATTGCATCGTAAACCAGACCGTAGTTACGGCCGTAGTCGATTGAACCTGCATCGCCGAATTTCAGACCGGCAAAGCCCAGACGGGTTTTGTTGCCGTCTTGTGCGTCAGAACCTTCAGAGTTGTTCGCCTGAACGTTGTATTCCCACTGGCCGTAACCGGTCAGCTGGTCATTAATTTGGGTTTCGCCTTTGAAGCCGAAGCGCACATAAGACTCATCGCCATCATCACCAGCGCTATCAGAGAATTGGTGACGCGCATCCACTTTACCGTACAGGTCCAGTTTGTTGCCGTCTTTGTTATAGATTTCTGCAGCGTTTGCTGCGCCAGCTACTAACAGAGCAGGGATAACCACTGCAAGAATATTGCGCTTCATCATTATTCATTACCCTCATTGGAGTTATTTGTACACCTGCCACTGCCGTCAGGAAATCTTTACAGAACCCTGAACGAAGTTTGGTGTCTTCCTGTGTCTGCACGCATCTTTCCATCCCACCCGCCGTAATTCTAGCGCTTAAATGCTACTAAACTCGTAATCTTGTTTCAGTAAGAAAATATGTATTACAAAATGTAAAAAACACGGAACTTTGTGAGAGAACTCAAAATTTACAAAAATAAAAAAAGGCCGGCAGTGCCGACCTCGTTATATATATGAATTTCTTATATTTAATGCCGAATATCAGAAACTCGCGTTGCGTGGGGTGCGCGGGAAGGGGATTACGTCCCTGACATTTTGTACGCCGGTGACATAGGCGATCAGACGTTCAAAGCCTAATCCAAAGCCAGAATGTGGCACGGTACCGTAGCGACGCAGGTCACGATACCACCAGTAATCTTCTTTATTCAGACCCATCTCTTCCAGACGCGCATCCAGGACATCCAGACGTTCTTCACGCTGTGAACCGCCAATGATCTCACCAATGCCTGGCGCCAGAACATCCATCGCCGCCACGGTTTTGCCATCGTCATTCAGGCGCATATAGAACGCTTTAATGTCTTTCGGATAGTTTTTCACCACCACCGGCGCTTTAAAGTGTTTCTCGGCCAGGTAACGCTCATGTTCAGAGGAGAGGTCAATACCCCATGAGACCGGGTTTTCGAAGGTCTGACCGCAGTTCATCAGGATCTCAACCGCATCGGTGTAATCCACCTGCGCGAAATCGGTGGTGATGAAACGCTGCAGACGCTCAACCGCCTCTTTATCTACCCGCTCAGCAAAGAAGGCCATGTCATCGGCACGCTCTTCCAGCACCGCGTTGAAGACATACTTCAGCATTGATTCGGCCAGTGCAGCGGCATCATCCAGTGAGGCAAAGGCGATTTCCGGCTCCAGCATCCAGAATTCCGCCAGATGGCGGCTGGTGTTGGAGTTCTCTGCGCGGAACGTCGGACCGAAGGTGTAGATCTTCGACAGGGCGCTGGCATAGGTTTCGCCATTCAGCTGACCTGAAACGGTCAGGAACGCCTCTTTACCAAAGAAATCTTCGCTGAAGTCAACTTTGCCCTGATCGTTACGCGGCAGGTTTTCCATATCCAGCGTAGAGACACGGAACATTTCGCCGGCACCTTCGGTATCGGAGGCGGTAATCAGCGGCGTCGAGACCCAGAAATAGCCATTCTCATGGAAGAAGCGATGCAGCGCCTGCGCCAGGGTGTGGCGAACGCGGGCGACCGCGCCAATCAGGTTGGTGCGCGGACGCAGGTGAGCTACTTCGCGCAGGTACTCGATACTGTGGCGTTTCGCCGCCATCGGATAGCTGTCGGGATCTTCCACCCAGCCCACGACTTCCAGGCTGGTCGCCTGAATCTCAAACGCCTGGCCCTGACCCGGTGAGGCCACCACTTTACCGGTGACGATAACGGAACAGCCCGTGGTCAGACGCAGCACTTCATCCTGATAATTATTCAGAGAATTATTGACGACAGCCTGAACGGGATTAAAGCAGGAGCCGTCATAGACAGCGATGAAGGAAAGACCGGCTTTGGAATCTCTTCGGGTACGCACCCAACCACGTACGGTGACTTCACTGTCAACCGCGACGCGACCGTGCAGTACGTCCGCTACAGGCACTACGCTCATAAATATCTCTCTATATAGAAGAAGTGAGTAAAAAAGTTGCCCCATCCGGGGTTTTGCTATGTTACTTGCGAGTCTTCAGGAAACAAGCAAAATTCAGGGGGAAAGCAGATTTATTACAGCAGAGGCGGGGCGTATCAACGCCCCGATAAGAAGAGGATTAACTCGCTTTTTTCACCAGCGGCAGATCAAAAGCTTTACGCAGGGCCCTGACAAAGGCTTTATCCTGGCAGATGGTTTTGCCCGGGCTGTCTGAGAGTTTCGCCACCGGCTTGCCATTGCACTGCACCAGTTTGATAACGATGTTCAGTGGCGTCACGCCCGGAATATCGCAGGTGAGGCGGGTACCGATGCCGAACACCACGTTCGTCCGCTGGCCAAAGTGGCGGTAAAGCGCCAGCGCTTTGTCGAGATTCAGGTTGTCAGAAAAGACCAGGTGTTTGCTTTGCGGATCGATACCCAGCTTCTGGTAGTGTGCGAGGGCTTTCTCGCCCCATTCGACCGGATCGCCGGAGTCGTGGCGCAGTCCCTGGTAGCGGCGGGCAAACACCGGGCCGAAATCGCGCAGAAAGGCGTCCATAGCGATGCAATCGGTCAGGGCGATGCCCAGCTTATCGTCATACTCATCCAGCCACGCCTGTAACGCCGCGCGCTGGCTGTTGGCCAGTACCGGACTGATCTGCTGGAAGGCCTGGAACCACTCATGCGCCTGTGTTCCCACCGGCGTCAGTGACAGACGGCGCGCCAGATCATAGTTACTGGTGCCAATCAGCCACGGAAATTCCTGTTTCAGCGTTGAAACGATCGACTGCTGCACATCCTGCGAATAGCGACGACGGGTGCCGAAATCCATCAGGCGGAAGCGTGACATATCGAGGTCAGCCACCTGGGCTTTAAAGCCGCCGAGTTTCTGATGTAAGTGGTCAAGTGCCTGCTGAGTGGTGACCTGTGGCGTGCGATGACGATGCACAATCTCACTGATCAGCGCCAGCAGCGGCACCTCCCACATGATCACTTCTCGCCACGGCCCCTGAATACGGAGTTCCAGCTTGCCATGATGATTGCGCACCTCAACCTGATCCGGGTTATAGCGGAACTGGCGTAACCAGCTGAGGTAATCCTGCCGGAAGAAGGGAAGGTGAGACAACCAGGTCGCTTCATCATCAGTCAGCGCCAGGTGTTGCATTGCGGTTATCGCGTCACGAATTTCGTCAGCGTAGAGACCCAGCAGTTCGTCGCCGCGGCAGCGAAACTCCGCCGCCACCGTTATGTCATGATAGCGGTGGAAAACGGCCTGCTGCATATGGAGCTTATAGGCGTCCGTATCCAGCAGCGAGGTCAGTATCGGGGAAGCATGTCCTGTCATGGCGCGTTTCAGCATCCTGTTCGGTGGCGCAGAGCCCGGTGTTGTACACAGTCATAAAGACGCAAAAGTATAATTCACTATCTGAAGCCGATCACAGCATATTTCAGACGGGCGGGTCGAGGCCAATCTGTGCCATTGTTAACAAAGTGTAGCCATTTCACCCTTTAGGTGCATTGTGCGTGGCAAGCTTGTAGTAACAAGCTTAGACTTTGCCGGTAAACTTATAACAACGCGAGACGCAATATGACGCAACAGCCCCAAATCAAGTATCGCCACGACTACCGTGCGCCTGAGTACACCATCACCGATATCGATTTAACTTTTGAACTGGATGCGTCCACCACCCGCGTAACGGCCATCAGCCAGGTTAAACGACTGGGCGACAGCCAGGCTGAGCTGCGACTGGACGGCGAAGCGTTAACGCTGATTGCACTGGAGGTCGACGGGCAAGCCTGGACGGCCTTCCGTGAAGAAGAGGGCGCATTGGTCATCAGCCAGCTGCCGGAAAGCTTCACCCTGAAAATTATTAACGATATTCATCCGGATCAGAACACCGCGCTGGAAGGGCTGTATAAATCGGGCGAGGCGCTCTGCACCCAATGTGAGGCTGAAGGCTTCCGTCATATTACCTGGTATCTCGATCGCCCCGACGTGCTGGCGCGCTTTACGACCACCATCTATGCCGACGGTGAGCGCTATCCATTCCTGCTCTCCAACGGTAACCGCATTGACAGCGGCCGGGATGAGCAGGGTCGCAGCTGGGTGAAGTGGCAGGATCCGTTCCCGAAACCCTGCTACCTGTTTGCGCTGGTGGCGGGCGATTTCGACGTGCTGCGCGACAGCTTCACTACCCGTTCAGGACGTGATGTGGCGCTGGAGATCTTCGTCGATCGCGGTAACCTCGACCGTGCCGACTGGGCGATGACGTCGCTGAAAAACAGCATGAAGTGGGATGAAGAGCGTTTCGGTCTGGAGTATGACCTCGACATCTTTATGATCGTGGCGGTGGACTTCTTCAACATGGGCGCCATGGAGAACAAAGGCCTTAACGTCTTCAATGCCAAATATGTGCTGGCTAAAGCGGAAACGGCGACGGACAAAGATTACCTGGGCATTGAAGCGGTTATCGGTCACGAATATTTCCATAACTGGACCGGTAACCGCGTGACCTGCCGCGACTGGTTCCAGCTCAGCCTGAAAGAGGGACTGACAGTGTTCCGCGATCAGGAGTTCAGCTCTGATCTGGGCTCACGCGCGGTGAACCGCATTGATAACGTGCGTATCGTACGCGGTGCGCAGTTCGCCGAAGATGCCAGCCCGATGGCACACCCGATCCGTCCGGATCAGGTCATCGAGATGAACAACTTCTATACCCTGACGGTGTATGAAAAAGGGTCAGAAGTGATCCGTATGATGCACACCCTGCTGGGTGAAGAGAATTTCCAGAAGGGCATGAAGCTCTATTTTGATCGTCACGACGGCAGCGCCGCCACCTGTGATGATTTTGTTCAGGCGATGGAAGATGCCTCGAATGTTGACCTGTCGCAGTTCCGCCGCTGGTACAGCCAGTCCGGTACGCCAGTGCTGACGGTGCGCGACGATTACAACCCGGAGCTGGAACAATATACGCTGCACGTCACGCAGCACACGCCTGCGACTGCCGATCAGAAAGAGAAGCTGCCGCTGCATATCCCGCTGGATATTGAACTCTACGATGGCGAAGGCAAGGTGATCCCGCTGCAGAATAATGGTCATCCGGTACATCATGTGCTGAATGTTACCGAGGAGTTCCAGACCTTTATTTTCGATAATGTCTACTTCCAGCCAGTGCCGTCGCTGCTGCGCGAATTCTCTGCTCCGGTGAAGCTTGATTACAAATGGAGTGATGCTCAGCTCACCTTCCTGATGCGTCATGCACGCAACGACTTCTCCCGCTGGGATGCGGCTCAGAGCCTGCTGGCGACCTATATCCGTCTGAATGTCGCCCGCTATCAGCAGGGCCAGCATCTGTCACTGCCGCTGCATGTCGCCGACGCCTTCCGCGCGGTGCTGCTGGATACCGACTGCGACCCGGCACTGACCGCGCTGATTCTGACGCTGCCGTCGGAAAATGAGATTGCCGAGTTGTTTGATACTATCGATCCGCAGGCGATTGCGCTGGTGCGTGACGCACTGCAACGCACGCTGGCACGCGAACTGGCCGATGAGTTTTTTGCGATCTACAACGCCAATCAGCAGCCTGAATACCGCGTGGAGCATGACGCGATAGGTCAGCGCAGCCTGAAAAATATCTGCCTGACCTATCTCGCCTTCAGCGATGCGCAGCTGGCGGATAAACTGGTGCAGACGCAGTATCACCAGGCGACCAACATGACCGATGCGCTGGCGGCGCTTTCTGCTGCGGTTGCGGCACAGTTACCGTGCCGTGATGCGCTGCTGGCAGCTTACGATGAGCGCTGGCATCAGGATGGTCTGGTGATGGATAAATGGTTTGTGCTGCAGGCGACCAGTCCGGCCGCTAACGTGATGCGCAATGTGCGTCAGCTTCTGAATCATCGCTCCTTCACCATGAGTAATCCGAACCGTGTTCGCTCGCTGGTGGGTGCCTTTGCCTCGGCTAACCCGGCCGCCTTCCATGCTAAAGATGGCAGCGGTTATAAGTTCCTGGTGGAGATGCTTACCGACCTTAACACCCGCAATCCGCAGGTTGCGGCACGGATGGTGGAGCCGCTGATTCGCCTGAAACGTTATGACGAAGGCCGTCAGGCGATGATGCGCCAGGCGCTGGAGCAGCTGCTGGAGCTGGATAAACTCTCTGGCGACCTCTACGAGAAAGTTACCCGGGCACTGAACGCCTGATAATTAAAAAGGGGAGCGTCTGAGACACTCCCCTTTTTCAGCGCTGCTGCGCGTAACGAACCGGCTGCGGTCGTTCCGTACGCTGCATGACCCGATCCAGTACCTCCGCTTCCAGCTCGGCCAGCCGCGCCGATCCGCGGCGGCGGGGACGGGGCAGATCCACCAGCAGATCCAGCCCGATTTGACCCTCTTCGATCAACAGCACGCGATCTGCCATCACCACCGCTTCACTGACATCATGCGTAACCAGCAGCACGGTAAAGTGATGCTGCTGCCACAGTGACTCAATCAATCCCTGCATTTCAATGCGTGTCAGGGCATCCAGCGCCCCCAGCGGTTCATCCAGCAGCAGTAAACCGGGCCGGTGGATCAGCGCCCTGGCCAGTGCGACGCGCTGTTTCTGGCCGCCGGAGAGGGCGGCTGGCCACTCATCAGCCCGATCGGCGAGGCCTACCGCCGCCAGCGCATCCAGCGCTGCGCTGCGCCATTCGCGTCCGCGCAGACCCAGTCCGACGTTATCGATCACTTTTTTCCACGGCAGCAGTCGCGCATCCTGAAACATCAGGCGGGTATCTTCACGAGCCGACTGCAGCGGCGCATTGCCTGCCAGCAGTTCACCGCTGGAGCTCTGTTCGAGACCGGCCAGCAGGCGCAGCAGCGTGCTTTTGCCACAGCCGCTGCGACCCACCACCGCCACAAACTGACCGGAGGGAATATGCAGGTCAATCTTATTGAGAATGGTGCGGCTGCCATACTGTTTGCTGACGCCGTTAACGCCAACCGGGGTACCGGTGTTGAGGCGCGCCGGTGAGAGAGTCTGGCTCATGCGTTCTCCTCCTTCAGTTGATAAGCGGGATGCCAGCGCAGCCAGACACGTTCAAGCAACAACGCGGCGACATCCGCCAGTTTGCCGAGCAGGGCGTAAAGAATAATGGCGACCACCACCACATCGGTCTGCAGGAATTCACGCGCGTTCATGGCCAGATAGCCGATACCCGCGTTGGCAGAGATGGTCTCTGCGACAATCAGCGTCAGCCACATCAGGCCCAGCGCGAAACGCACGCCGACCATGATATTGGGCAGCGCGCCTGGCAGGATCACCTGGATAAACAGGCTCCAGCCGGAAAGGCCATAGCTGCGCGCCATCTCAACCAGCCCGCGATCGATGTTGCGGATGCCGTGATAGGTATTCAGGTAGATCGGGAACAGCGTCCCCAGCGCCACCAGAAAGATCTTGGCGGACTCATCAATACCGAACCAGAGGATTACCAGCGGGATCAGCGCCAGATGCGGCACATTGCGCAGCATCTGTACCGAGGTATCCAGCAGTCGTTCACCGGTTCTGGAGGTGCCGGTAATCAGCCCGAGCAGCAGGCCGATAGAACCGCCGATACTGAAGCCGATCAGCGCCCGCCAGCTACTGATCGCCAGATGCTGCCAGAGTTCACCACTGGCGGTCAGCTGCCAGAAGGTGGTCACAATTTTCTCCGGTGCGGGCAGAATACGGGTCGACAACCAGCCGGTTTGCGAGGCAATCTGCCACACCACGACCAGCAGCGTCGGCAGCAGCCAGGGCACCAGCGTATCAGCAAGGCGTTTTCGGGTTCTGGTCATCATGCTCTCCTCAGCCCCGGGCGACTTTTTTCTCAGGGGTAAAATCGTTGGCTACCGCTTCACCGTGTGCCTGAACCACGCGCGGCTGGGGCACCAGTGGAACCTGCAGGTCAAGATGCGGGAACAGCAGTTCGCCGACGCGATAAGCCTCTTCCAGGTGCGGATAACCCGACAGGATGAAGGTCTCAATGCCCAGCGCTTCATACTCTTTGATGCGTGCGGCCACGGTCGGGCCATCGCCGACCAGCGCGGTCCCGGCTCCGCTGCGCACCAGGCCGACGCCTGCCCACAGGTTAGGGCTGATTTCGAGCTTGTCGCGGCGACCGCCATGCAGTGCGGCCATCCGGCGCTGTCCCACAGAATCTGCCCGCTGGAACGCCGCCTGCGCTTTCGCGATGGTGGCGTCATCCACATTGGCAATCAGTTTGTCTGCGGCCTGCCAGGCCTCTTCATTGGTTTCACGCACGATCACATGCAGACGGATGCCGAACCGGACGGTGCGTCCCTGGGCAGCCGCTTTCGCACGCACCTGATCAATCTTCTCTTTAACCTGCGCAGGGGGTTCGCCCCAGGTGAGGTAAACATCGACCTGTTCGGCCGCCAGCTCCTGGGCGGGTTCAGAAGAGCCGCCAAACCACAGCGGGGGACGAGGCTGCTGCACCGGTTTAAACATCAGACGCGCACCGCGAACCTTCACGTGCTTGCCTTCATAATCGACGGTTTCGCCTTCCAGCACCCGGCGCCAGACGCGGGTAAACTCGGCGGATTCCGCGTAACGCTCGCGGTGATCGAGAAACACGCCGTCGCCCGCCAGCTCTTCCGGATCGCCGCCGGTCACCAGATTAAACAGCGCACGTCCGTTAGAAAGACGGTCCAGCGTGGCGGCCTGACGCGCTGCCTGGGTTGGTGAAATCACCCCAGGACGCAACGCCACCAGGAATCGCAGGCGCTGCGTCACCGGAATCAGCGAGGCGGCAACCAGCCAGGCATCTTCACAGGAGCGGCCGGTCGGGATCAGTACGCCGCCAAAGCCAAGGCGGTCAGCGGCCTGCGCCACCTGTTGCAGGTAGGCGTGATCAACCGGTCGCGCCCCTTCGGCAGTACCAAGATAGTGGCCGTCGCCATGCGTCGGCAGGAACCAGAAAATGGATACGCTCATTGTTGCTCCTTATTGCGTCACGGTATGCGGATGCCAGATGCGATCCTGAATCGTCACTTTTACTGGCAAGAGATGATTGGCATAGAACAGGTCAGCGGTGCGCTGCTGGGCGGCCGCGGTTTCGGCACTGACCGGCGAAATGCGGGTTGGCGGCCGATGGCTGAGGTAGCTGGCGATAACCGGTTCGGGCAAGCCCATCGCCTGCGCCAGTAATGTGGTGCTCTGCTGACGCTGGCTGATTGTCAGCGCGTCAGCAGTGCTGAAGGTGTCGAGCACCTGCTGAATAAACGCGCCATGGGCTTCGGCGTAGCTGCGGGTCGCTAAATAAAAGGAGCCGGTCAGGTTAGGGGAGCTGCCATCAATCAGCAGGCGCGAATTCCCCTGCAGCATCACCGATGAATAGTAGGGGTCCCAGATTGCCCAGGCATCAACGTCACCCTGCTGGAAGGCGGCGCGCGCATCGGCGGGGGTGAGATAGACCGGCGTGATGTCTTTAAAGGTCAGACCCGCCTGCTGTAAGGCGCGCAGCAGTAAGTTGTGAGAGCTGGAGCCTTTCTGGAAAGCCACTTTCTTGCCTTTCAGATCCGCAACCTGTTTCAGCGGGCTGCTTTTTGGCACCAGAATCACTTCCGCTTTGGGTTTTGGCGGCTCCGCGCCGACATAGAGCAGATCCGCGCCCGCGGCCTGGGCAAACAGCGGGGGAAGATCACCGGTACTGCCCAGGTCGATACTGTTGATATTCAGCGCTTCCAGCATTTGTGGGCCTGCAGGAAACTCGATCCACTTAATCCGGGTATGGGGAAAACGCTTCTCCAGTAACTGATGTGACTTCGCCAGCACCATGCTGACCGAACCTTTTTGATAGCCGATGCGAATCTCAGACGGATCGGATTCGGCGGCCTGTACCTGAAGGCCGGCCAGCAGAAGTCCGGCCACCAGCCACTTTCCTAATCTCAGCTTCATCGATCGCTTCCTTATACCGCTTGCGCAACGGGATGGTGGTGACGGGTCAGTGCCAGCCAGAAGGCGGAGACGGCCTCATCCAGGCGCTGTGACAGTGAATCCTGCAGTTCGGGCTGACGGTCGTAATGACTGATCTGATGATCCTCGGCATAAACACCATGCAGGATCTCCTGCGCCTTTAAGGCGTTGAGCACCGGCTTCAGGGCGTAGTCCAGCGCCAGCATATGACCGGCACTGCCGCCGCTGGCCAGCGGTAAAACGACTTTGTGTTCCAGTGCGCGTTCAGGCAGCAGATCGAGCAGCGTCTTCAGCGCACCCGAAAACGACGCTTTATAGATAGGTGTCGCAATAATCAGTCCATCAGCCGAAGCCAGATCGTCACGCAGGGCGAGAAGCGCAGGTGCATCAAAACGCGCATTGATTAAATCGTCAGGCTGAAAGTTGTGAATATTCCACGGAATGACTTCAATACCACGCGCCTCCAGCTTGTGCTGACACAGCGTCAGCAGTGAGGTTGAGCGGGAGGGGAATCGTGGGCTGCCTGCCAGCGTAATAACTCGCATCATCACTCCTTATAACTAAAAGTTATTGATTATCAAATGTTGAGAACTTATGCCTTCATACTGTCAGAGCAGGGGAGTGGGCTTAAATGATTTATCCGGCAAAGTAAGGGTGAAATCTGCAAATAGAAGGCGTTGCGACAGATGTCAGCATCGCCGCTTCCGATAATTCTTAAATTAAGCGCTGACAGCGGAACAATTCATTAAGGGGCATGATACGAGATCGTCAAAATGTGTCGGTTGAGCAGAAAAAATATCTTTCGTCTGATTGCTTAATCATTTTTTCTGAGAGTGGCGCGACCATAAAGCGCAACGGCTGACAAAATAGCGCTGCGAAGCAGCACAGAATCAGCTTATCTGCGGCAGCCTCTGCCAAAGATTAAGATTTATCGCAGAAAGCAAACTGTAATAATAATGAAGGAATGCTGAACTTATTCATCGTTTCAGATGTTCGCTTACAGATTTCTGAATCTGGTTACGTCTGCTTTGCAGGGCTAATTTAAATCGATCCTCAACGGTTTTAACATTACTGCGGGCTATAGATGCACTTTCGTTAAGAGTGATGCTCACATGAAACATTAAGATGATTTTTACGGCTGGTCTTTTTTCGCATTACAGGTTTAAGATAATCGGGCTCAATGAAAGCAATCATAATAATCGCGCCTTACTCTTTTCGACGTTTCGCCTCTGGTCAGAACCTGCATCAGGCAGGTGAATCGTATTGTCATTTTCTAACAGCAGAGAATTGCATATGTCTGACATCCTGTTATCCGTTATTATTCCAACCTACAATGTTGAGAAATATATTGTAGAGTGCGTCGATTCGTTATTACGCCAGGTTAAAGCGCCCAATGAAATAATCATTGTGAATGATGGATCTACTGATGGAACATTAGCCTTAATTGAACAGAATTATGCGCATCTTTCCCAGGTGAAAGTGATCACCATTGAAAATGGCGGCCTCGGCAATGCACGGGACACCGGCATTGCACTGGCAAAGGGTCAGTTTCTCTTTTTCTGTGACCCGGATGATGTCGTGGTTGATGGCCTCGTCACTGAGCTGGCAATGGTGGCGGAGAAGCATCCTGAAACGGATCTTTTCTGTTTTAACTCCTGCGTCTATGAAGATGGCCACATTGATATCACCTCGCCAAAAGTGAAGCATGACCAGTTTGGCCAGCAGAAACCACAGGAGGTCTTTCTGCGCCTGCTGCGTAATGGCAGATATACCTCTGCCGTCTGGAATTACGCCTTAAGAAAAAGCGTCATTGAACAGCATAAGTTGCGCTTTGTACGTCGGGTTCATGAAGACCACAACTTTACGCTCTCCGTGTTTATGAAATGCCAGCACGCATGGGTCAGCCGTCAGGTCTATTATAAGCAGCGCATCCGCAGTGGTTCACTGACCAACAGTACCAAAGGCAATGAGTTTTTCTATCAGCGCTATGACGCTTTTATGCATGCTTATAATACGTTAACCAGTTCGCTCCCTAAATCAGCCTGGCGTAGTTCGCTGGAAAAATCTTATTTACTTCACTCGTTCCGTCTGATGATCTATTTGTCTCTCTATAATAAAACGCCGGTGCCGGAATATGTCTGTAATGCCATTCGCTTTATGGGTCGTAATGTAAAATCAGAAAATCTTAAAGAGTGGTTGTTGTTTAATCGCCCGGAGCTCTTTATTGCGTTGCAGCATTACAAGGTTAAAAAAGAGCTCAAGCGCGCAGCCTGATTCTGAAAAATGTGAAGCGATATTGTTTATGCCTTAGCGAAATGAGAAGGTGAGACATGCAATGTGTATAAGGTTGTTGCGACATGGCAAAAGTACTCGATAAAAGTCTGGTTATTAATATTTTCTCGCTGCTGGCTTACCGTGGCGCGTCGTTTCTGTTTCCGCTGGCCACGCTGCCCTATCTTGCCCGCGTTCTGGGCGTAGAGCAGATGGGTACGCTGGCGCTGGCGATCGCCTGCGTCCTCTATTGCAGCACCATCTCCGACTGGGGATTCAATGTCTTTACCACCAAAGATATTGCTCACCATCGTGATGACAAAGAACGCGTCAGCCAGCTCTTCTGGTCAACATTCAACGCCAAGCTGATGCTGCTGGTGGTCACCAGCGGCACGCTGCTGACCGCGACCTGGTTCAATCCCTCCTGGCACCCTCTGTTCTTCATCATTCTGGCGAACTGCACCACGCTGGTCGGCTCGCTGTTTTCATTCGGCTGGCTGATGCAGGGCTTTGAGAAGCTGGGTAAGACGGCGATGATCGCCACCTTCGGTAACTTCTGTGCGATTCCGCTGACCTTTTTGCTGGTGAAATCTCCGCAGGATACCTGGCTGGCTGCCCTGATCCCTGGCGCGGTCTCCATTATCAGCGCGGCGATTACGCTGAAGTTTGTGCTGGAGATGAAAGTCATAGGCCGCTACCGCTTTGAACCGCGCGAAATCAAACAGCGCATCACCGACAGCATGGATGTGTTTATCGCCATCGCCGGCGCTAACCTTTTCAACAGCGTCAACGTGGTGATTCTCGCCACCTTTGCTTCTACTTACATGGTCGGGATCTACAACGGCGCCGATCGCCTGCGTAAAGCGGCTAACTCTGTGCCGGAGCAGATCGGCAGCGCCTTCTTCCCGCGCGTCAGCCACCTGTTCGGCCGGGATAAACGGGCCGCGATTGCGGCGACACGCAAAAGCCTGCTGCTGTCGTTTTCCCTGAGTCTGTCGATTTTAATCTTCACCTGGTTTTTTGCTGACCTGGTGGTCTCAATATTGCTGGGTAAAGACTTTATCCAGTCAGCAGATGTGCTGCGCGTCTTTGTGCTCTGCTTCCTGTTTGGCAACATTGCCTACCCGGCTGGATTACAGATTCTGATCCCACATGGTCTGGCCCGCCAGCGTATGTGGGTAATGATGGCCGCTGGTGTGGTTAACGTGCCGCTGTGCTGTTTCCTGGCGTGGAAGTTTGGCGCAATTGGTGCCGCATGGTCGATGGTCGGGGCTGAAGCGTTCGTCTGTCTCGGTATTTTTGGCATCATGCAACGTCACGGCATCCTGCGGGAATATCTGTTTCCCTCTGAGGTGAAAAATCAACCCGTAAACGATTCCGCCGCGTAAGATCAAAGCATTTTCAGATAGTTTTATGCATCCCCGCTGTTCGATTTACTTTTGCGCCAGAGCACTTTACCATTCTGGCGCACAATTTCCCGTGCACCGACTTTCACGATCGCTTCCGTCCTTCAGGAGAGTGCATGTTTTATCCTATCGTCCGACCGGCGCTGTTTAAACTTGATCCCGAACGCGCACACGAACTCACTTTTCAGCAACTGCGTTTTATGAACGGCACCCCACTGGAGATGTTTTATCGCCAGAATCTGCCGTCGCGTCCGGTCACCTGTATGGGACTGACCTTTAAGAATGCCCTGGGCCTGGCGGCGGGTCTGGATAAGAACGCAGAGTGCATTGATGCGTTTGCGGCGATGGGCTTTGGCTTTGTTGAAGTCGGCACCGTTACGCCGCGCGCCCAGGCGGGGAACGATAAGCCACGCATGTTTCGTCTGGTGGAAGCGGGCGGAATTATCAATCGGATGGGGTTTAATAATCTGGGTGTTGATCACCTGGTTGAAAACGTGAAGAAAGCGCGCTTTAACGGCGTGCTGGGGATCAATATCGGTAAAAATAAAGATACGCCGGTCGAGCAGGGCAAAGATGATTATCTCATCTGCATGGAAAAGGTTTATGCCCACGCCGGTTATATCGCCATCAATATTTCCTCACCTAACACCCCAGGTTTACGTTCGCTGCAATATGGCGAGGCGCTGGATGATCTGCTTTCTTCCATCAAACAGAAACAAAAAGAGCTGGAACAGCGTCATCTGAAATATGTTCCGCTGGCCGTAAAAATTGCGCCCGATCTCTCTGAAGAAGAGTTAATTCAGGTCGCGGACAGTTTAATTCGTCATCAGATTGATGGCGTGATTGCCAGCAATACCACGCTCGATCGTTCGCTGGTGAGCGGTCTTAAGCATGCTGAGGAAGCGGGTGGGTTAAGTGGACGGCCAGTGCAGTCGCGCAGCACGGCGGTGATACAGCGCCTCTCTCAGGAACTGCAGGGACGGTTGCCGATTATTGGCGTAGGCGGGATCGATTCTCTGACGGCAGCGCGTGAAAAAATCGCCGCCGGGGCAACACTGGTTCAGATTTATTCAGGCTTTATTTATCAGGGGCCAGGCTTAATTAAAGATATCGTCACCCATCTCTAAGACAATTCTCACAATCATTGGCCGGGGGGTTTATTTATCCCCTCGGCTCGTTTATATTTTGTCCTGTTGCACGCTTTTTCAGCTTTTCCTTATGTTTCTTTTTTCGCTGAATTCTGCGTGATTTTTGGCGCAGCGGTAAATACAGGGCACACGATGAAAATTAAACCCGATGATAACTGGCGTTGGTATTTTGACAGCAGCCACGACCGAATGATGCTCGACCTGGCAGACGGTATGCTTTTCCGTTCCCGTTATTCCCGCAAGATGCTCACGCCGGATGCCTTCACTGAATCGGGTTTTTGTGTCGATGACGCCGCCCTTTATTACACCTTTGAAGAGACCTGCCGTCAGTGCAAACTCAGTGGCAGCCATCGCGCCGAACTGGTGTTAAATGCGCTGGTCGCTGCACGCTTCCTCAAGCCACTGATGCCGAAAAGCTGGCATTTCGCCTCTTATGCCCCGGCAATGCAGCCCCGTCCCGGTGAAATGGTACAGGTTACGCTGGCAGACGAGGGAACGCAGGCACGACTGCTGGTGGTTGAGAGTGGCGATAACGCGGCACTCTGCCTGCTGGCGCAGCCGGGATTGACGCTGGCCGGAAAAAACATGGTGCTCGGCGATGCCATCAAGGTGATGAACGATCGCCTGCAGCCCCTGTATCAGGATGTCGCGCCGCGCTACGCCCGCGCAGTCTGACTACCTTAGTTCTACATCGCCAGCCGGAATACAGCTGCAGCTCAACAGCGTGCCGTCCTGACGCAGGGCGCTCTGTTTAAGCGCCTTAACCTCACCCGCGACCAGACTCAGCTTGCAACTGCCGCACAGTCCCGCCCGACAGGAGTAGGGGATCCGGAAGCCCTGCATCTCCAGCTGATCCAGTAATACCTGCTGATTATCCCCGGTGAACGTCTGACCCTGAAACGTGATAGTCACGGCATCAGGCGCCTGCTGCTTTGGTTTCAGTGTTTCGACCACTTCACCGGCACCATAGCTGCGCGGTGCATGACGTTTCAGAACAATCATCTCATCACCAGCGCGCACCACCCCACTGTTGCGCGCTACTAAGTTCAGACCGAAATCAATATCCCCGCTGCCATCCAGGGCGGTGCGGAACGTCTGCAGCGTGGCGAGCGGATGACCGGCAGGATGCTTAACGCCGGTTTCGGTGCTGACAGTGGTGAGCACGCAGCGACTGCATGGCTTAGGCACCTCGAATATCACGTCGCCAATCTGAATCTCCGCCCAGCTGTCTTCATCCCATGCGGCAGCGCCGCTGACGACCAGATTCGGACGAAACTGTTCGGCGCGGACGCTGGCCGGGCAGCGCTGTTGCAGATCATGCAGCGACGCGTTGTTGATCAGCAAAAACGGAAAGCCGTCGGCAAAGCTCAGCGGAATATGATTAAACGCTTTTACCCGGCGGCTGGGTTGTGGCCCGACCCAGCGCAACTGAACCTCACGCGGGAAGAACTGGCTCAGCCATTGGTTAATCGCATGCGGCGCTATGCGCGCGGTGAAATGATTTCCCCAGACTTCGGTGGGGTGATCCTGCTCATCGAAATCGCTGAAGCGGATCAGGGAGTGACTGCCATCCGGGGCCGTCAGCAGCAGGCCATCCGGTAAAATCGCGGGCGTGAAGCGCACCATCTCCGGGTGCTGACGCGCGGTAATAAAGGTGCCATCAGGTTCGGTCACCATAAACAGACGATCAAATGCCAGTCCGCTGTCAGTGACCAGCGCGTGTGACAGCGCTAATCCCCGCATCGACTTCACAGGATGAATAAATAAGCGGGAAAGCGTGATCATGGTGTTCTCCTTGAACCCGACGCGCAGCACAAAAGAAGCTAACTTTATGACATAGGTCTCCGATTCGCTATAATGCGCGACAATTTTCTCAAGAGTTAAAAAGTGACGATATGAATTCTCTGTTTGCCAGCACGGCGCGTGGGCTCGAAGAGCTGTTAAAAAGTGAGCTGGACGCGCTGGGCGCGCAGGATTTGCAAGTGGTGCAGGGAGGCGTTCACTACGAAGCCGACGATCGCACTATGTACCAAAGCCTGATGTGGAGTCGTTTAGCATCACGCATCCTGTTGCCGCTGGGAGAGTTTGGCGTCTACAGCGATCTCGATCTCTATCTGGGTGTGCAGAGCGTGGACTGGCCGACGATGTTCGGCAGCGACAAAACCTTTGTTGTGCATTTCAGCGGCACCAACGATTCGATTCGTAACAGCCAGTTTGGTGCGCTGAAAGTTAAAGATGCCATCGTGGACAGCTTTACCCGTCAGAACCTCGAACGACCCAACGTCGATCGTGAGCAGGCAGATATCCGTGTCAACGTCTGGCTGAATGACGATCGCGCCAGCATTGCGCTGGATCTCAGCGGCAGCTCGCTGCATCAGCGTGGTTATCGCCAGCAGACCGGTCAGGCGCCGTTAAAAGAGACCCTGGCGGCGGCCATCGTGCTGCGTTCTGGCTGGGAGCCGACGACACCGCTGATCGATCCGATGTGTGGTTCCGGTACGCTGCTGATTGAAGCCGCACTGATTGCCTGCGATCGTGCGCCAGGCCTGCTGCGCAAGCACTGGGGCTTCACCGCCTGGAGCCAGTTTAACGCTGCGTTGTGGCAGGAGGTTAAAACTGAGGCGCAGAACCGTGCCCGCACTGGTACGGCTGCCACTCAGGCGCGCTTCTTTGGCTACGACAATAATGGTCGGGTGCTGGAGTGGGCGCAGGCGAATGCCCGCCGTGCTGGCGTCTTTGAACTTTTCACCTTCGGCCAGCAGGATCTGCTGAAGCTGACTAATCCGGTTGACCCGGCGGTTCACGGTACGGTGCTGAGTAATCCTCCTTACGGTGAACGTCTGGAGAGCGAACCAGCCCTGATTGCGCTGCACAGCCAGCTCGGACGTCTGATGAAGCAGCATTTTGGCGGCTGGAACCTGTCGCTGTTCAGCGCCTCGCCAGAACTGCTGAGCTGCCTGCAGCTGCGTGCCGATCGCCAGTTTAAAGCGAAGAACGGTCCGCTGGATTGCGTGCAGAAAAACTATAAACTGGCGGTTAACAGTCATGAAAGCGCCGGACAGATTGCGGAAGATTACGCTAACCGACTGCGTAAAAACGTGAAGAAACTGGAGAAGTGGGCGCGTCAGGAAGGCATTGAATGCTACCGTATTTACGATGCCGATCTGCCAGACTACAACGTTGCTGTCGATCGCTATGGCGACTGGGTGATTATCCAGGAGTACGCGCCACCGAAAACCATCGATCCTGATAAAGCGCGTCAGCGTCTGTTCGATGTCATCAGCGCGACGCTGAGCGTGCTGCAACTGCCTGCCGACCGTCTGATTATGAAAACGCGTGAACGCCAGAAAGGCAAAGCGCAGTATCAGAAGCTCAGCGAGAAGGGCGACTATTTCGAAGTTAAAGAGTTTAATGCGCGTTTCTGGGTGAATCTGACCGACTATCTCGATACCGGCCTGTTCCTCGATCACCGCATTGCCCGTAAAATGCTGGGCCAGATGAGTCAGGGCAAAGATTTCCTGAACCTGTTTGCCTATACCGGTACCGCCAGTGTGCATGCCGGTCTGGGTGGCGCGCGTTCAACCACTACGGTAGATATGTCGCGTACCTATCTGGAGTGGGCGGAGCGCAACCTGCGTCTCAACGGACTGACCGGGCGTCAGCATCGTCTGATGCAGGCGGACTGCCTGAGCTGGCTGAATGAGAGTGACGAGAACTTTGACCTGATCTTTATCGATCCGCCAACGTTCTCCAACTCAAAACGTATGGAAGAGAGCTTCGACGTTCAGCGCGATCATATGATGCTGATGCGTAACCTGAAGCGCCTGCTGCGTCGCGGCGGCACCATCATGTTCTCCAATAACAAACGCGGTTTCAAAATGGACATGGATGGCCTGAAATCACTGGGCCTGCAGGCGCAGGATATTACCCAGAAAACGCAGTCGCAGGACTTCGCGCGTAACCGTCAAATTCACAACTGCTGGCTGATCACTCACGCCGGTAAGGAATAAGCTTACATGTCATTAATCAGTATCCACGGCGCTTATCTCTCCTTCAGCGATGCGCCGCTGTTAGACAACACCGAACTGCACATCGAAGAGAACGAACGCGTCTGTCTGGTGGGCCGTAACGGTGCGGGTAAATCCACGCTGATGAAAATCATCAATGGCGAACAGCCACTGGATGATGGCCGCATTATTTATGAAACCGATCTGGTCGTGGCGCGTCTGCAACAGGATCCGCCGCGCAATATTACCGGTTCGGTGTATGACTTCGTGGCCGAGGGCGTTGAAGAGCAGGCTGAGCATCTGAAAGCCTATCACGCCATTTCCCATGTGGTGATGGAAGATCCCAGCGATAAAAATCTCAATGAGATGGCGCGTCTGCAGAGCATTCTCGACCACCAGAATCTGTGGCAGCTGGAGAGCCGCATCCATGACGTGCTGGAGCAGATTGGTCTGCAGCCCGATACCGAGCTGTCGTCGCTCTCGGGCGGCTGGCTGCGTAAAGCGGCGCTGGGCCGTGCGCTGGTGAGTAACCCGCGCGTCCTGATGCTGGATGAGCCAACCAACCACCTCGATATCGAAACCATCGACTGGCTGGAAACGTTCCTGAAGAACTTCACCGGCAGCATCATCTTTATTTCCCATGACCGTTCGTTTATCCGCAACATGGCGACGCGCATTGTCGATCTGGACCGTGGCAAGCTGGTCTCCTGGCCAGGCAACTACGATCTCTATCTGGAAGGCAAAGAGGAAGCGTTGCGCGTTGAAGAGATGCAGAACGCCGAATTCGACCGCAAACTGGCGCAGGAAGAGGTGTGGATCCGTCAGGGCATCAAAGCTCGCCGTACCCGCAACGAAGGCCGTGTGCGTGCGCTGAAAGCGCTGCGTCGTGAACATTCAGAACGCCGCGAAGTGATGGGCAAAGCCAACATGCAGGTGGGCGAAGCGTCCCGTTCCGGCAAGATTGTCTTTGAGCTGGAAAATGTCGACTACGCGGTCGATGGCAAAGTGCTGGTGAAGGACTTCTCAACCCAGGTGCAGCGTGGCGACAAAATTGCGCTGATCGGACCAAATGGCTGCGGGAAAACTACCTTACTGCGCCTGATGCTGCAGCAGCTGAAAGCTGACCATGGTCGTGTGCATTCCGGTACCAAGCTGGAAGTAGCCTACTTTGACCAGCATCGCGCTGAACTGGATCCGGATCGCACCGTGATGGACAACCTGGCCGAAGGCAAGCAGGAAGTACTGGTCAACGGCAAACCGCGCCACGTACTGGGCTATCTGCAGGACTTCCTGTTCCATCCAAAACGTGCCATGACGCCGGTGCGCGCCCTTTCGGGCGGTGAACGAAACCGTCTGCTGCTGGCGCGCCTGTTCCTGCGTCCCAGCAACCTGATGATTCTGGATGAACCGACTAACGACCTTGACGTCGAAACGCTGGAACTGCTGGAAGAGCTGATTGATGGCTATCAGGGTACCGTCTTACTGGTGAGCCACGATCGTCAGTTCGTCGATAATACCGTTACCGAGTGCTGGATTTTTGAAGGCAATGGTGAGATTGGTACCTTTGTTGGCGGTTATCACGATGCTCAGCAGCAGCGCGCCGCCTACCGGCAGCACAAGGCGGCAGCACCGGCGAAAGCGACGGGTAACGCCTCTAAGCCTGCAGCAGAGAAGGGTGATGCGAAGCGTAGCGTGAATAAACTCAGCTACAATCTGGCGCGTGAGCTGGAACAGCTGCCGCAAAAACTGGAGCAGCTGGAAGCGCGTATCGGAGAACTGCAGGCGAAGATGAGTCATCCCGACTTCTTCAGTCAGGCACACGATCAGACGCAACCGGTGCTGGATAATCTGGCTCAGACTGAGCAGGAGCTGGAAACCGCTTTTGCGCGCTGGGAAGAGCTAGAGTCACTGAAAAACGGCGCGTAGGGCAGGGCTAACGGATGTGTTCAGCAGTGAAAAGTAACGCGTGGATGCTCTGTCCACAATGCGATTTAATGATTAAGCTGCCGGACATTCCCGTTGGCAGCCGTGCGTCATGCCCGCGCTGCCACACCTCCCTGACGGCCAACTGGCACGAACCGCGTAAACGGCCAACGGGCTATGCGCTGGCAGCGCTGTTTATGCTGCTGCTGGCGAATCTGTTTCCTTTTGTCTCAATGAAGGTGGCCGGGCTGACCAGCCAGATCACCCTGGCGCAGATCCCTCAGGTGATGGTGACGGAAGATTACAGCAGTCTGGCGACGCTGTTCCTTCTCTTTGTGCAGGCGGTTCCGGCCTTCTGCATGATCACCATTATCCTTCTGGTCAATCGGGTCCCGTTGCCGACTGGACTCAAAACTGGTCTGGCACGTATTCTGTTTCAGCTGCGTAACTGGGGCATGGCAGAAATCTTTATGGCGGGCGTGCTGGTCAGTTTCGTCAAGCTGATGGCCTATGGCGAGATCGGCCTGGAGACCAGCTTCTGGCCATGGGTTCTGTTCTGTCTGCTGCAGTTGCGGGCCTTTCAGTGCGTTGATCGACGTGGCTTGTGGGACAGTCTGTCACCCCGGCCTGCGCTGCCCCATCCGCCCGAAGTGGGCATCAGTGGTTTAGAGCAGGGTCTGCGCTCCTGTCCCTGCTGTACGGCCATTCTGCCGGAAGCAGAGCATAAGTGTCCCCGCTGCGGCGTCACGGCTGAGGCACGGCGTAAGCACAGCCTGCAGTGGACGCTGGCGCTGTTGTTCACCTCAATACTGCTTTATATCCCGGCCAACCTGTTGCCGATCATGGTGACGGAAACCCTCGGCACTGCCTATCCCTCCAATATCATGGCGGGGGTGATTGTGCTGTGGGGTGATGGCTCCTATCCGGTGGCGCTGGTGATCTTTATCGCCAGTATCATGGTGCCTACGCTGAAAATGCTGGCGATTGGCTGGCTTTGCTGGGATGCCAGCGGACGCGGACAGCGTGACAGCCACAGGATGCACAAAATTTATGAAGTGGTCGAATTTGTTGGCCGCTGGTCAATGATTGACGTGTTTGTTATTGCCGTGCTCTCTGCGCTGGTGCGCATGGGGCAATTAATGAATGTTTATCCCGCGTGGGGGGCAGTATTGTTTGCAATGGTGGTGATTATCACCATGATTGCTGCCATGACCTTTGACCCGCGATTAACCTGGGATCGTGTACGCGAAAACAATATGAAGGAGTCGCGCCTTGACGGAAACTAATCACGGCCATGCAAAGGTGGAACAGATTAAGCGCTGGTCGCCGGTCTGGATTGTCCCCATCGTTACGCTGTTAATCGGCGGATGGATCCTCTTTTATCACTTCAGCCATCAGGGGCCGGAAGTCACCCTCATCACCGAAAACGCCGAAGGCATTGTTGCGGGTAAAACCACGATTAAAAGCCGCAGTGTGGATGTCGGTGTGGTGGAAAGCGCGGTGTTAAGCGACGATCTCCACCATGTGGAAATCAAAGCGCGCCTGAATTCAGGCATGGAAAAACTGCTGCACAGCGACAGCGTTTTCTGGGTGGTGAAACCGCAGGTGGGTCGCGAAGGGATCAGCGGTCTCGGTACTCTGTTATCCGGTGCCTATATCGAATTACAGCCGGGCACTAAAAGCCAGGCACCCGAGCAGTTTAAGCTGCTGGATGCGCCGCCGTTAGCGCCACCGGATGCCAAAGGGATTCGCATCGTGCTGGACAGCAAGAAAGCGGGTCAGCTCAATCCGGGGGATCCGGTCCTGTTCCGCGGCTATCGCGTCGGTACGGTCGAGACCAGTGTTTTCGATACCGAAAAACGCATGATGACCTATCAGCTGTTCGTCGCTGCGCCTTACGATCGCCTGATTACAACCAACGTGCGCTTCTGGAAGGACAGCGGCATCGCCGTGGATATGTCCGCTTCAGGAATGCGGGTGGAAATGGGATCGCTGACCACACTGTTCAGCGGCGGCGTCAGTTTTGACGTGCCGGATGGCTGGGAGCTGGGTCAGCCTGCGCAGAATAAGTCTGATTATCATCTGTTTGACGATCAGCGCAGCATTCAGGACTCGCTCTACACCAACCATATTGATTACCTGATGTTCTTCACCGACTCCATCCGTGGTCTGCAGGCGGGTGCGCCGGTTGAATTCCGCGGCATTCGCCTAGGTACCGTCTCAGAAGCGCCATTGATGAAAGCCGGTCTGGACCAGGCGCTGAACAATGATTACCGCGTGCCGGTGCTGATTCGCATCGAGCCGGATCGCTTTATCAGCCGACTGGGTGAGAACTTCGATCTGCAACAGCATCTGCAGGATGGTAAAAAACGTGGCCTGCGTGCGACGCTGAAAACCGGTAGCCTGTTGTCGGGTGCGCTCTATGTCGATCTCGACTTCTATGACAATGCACCGCCTTATAAAGGGCCGCAGAAAGTCTCTGGCTATGAAGTTATCCCAACGGTCAGCGGTGGCCTGAGTCAGATTCAGCAGAAGCTGATGGCGGCGCTGGATAAGATCAACAGTCTGCCACTGAACGGTATGGTCAATGAAGCGACAGGCACGCTGAAAGAGAGCCAGAAAACGATGCGTGATCTGCAGCGCACCATCGACAACATCAACAAAGTCACCGCCAGTCCGGCTATGAAAACCCTGCCGGAAGACCTGCAGCAGACATTGCGCGAGCTGAACCGCAGCATGAAAGGCCTGCAGCCAGGTTCACCAGCCTACAGCAAGCTGGTGGGGGATATGCAGCGCCTGGATAAGGTTCTGCGTGAACTCCAGCCGGTGTTAAGAACGCTTAACACCAAGAGCAATGCGCTGGTATTTGAGGCAAAACCGGGACAGGATCCCCAGCCGAAGAGGGCGAAACAGTGAATAAAGGATTGATACTTTGTGCCGCGCTGGTGTTGAGTGCGTGCAGTAGCAGCGTTGACAATACCTGGTATCAGCTGCCCTCCGGGGCGGCTTCCATGCAGGTCAGCAGCAGCCAGCTGAATGAAGCGCAACCGATGTTATGGGTGCAGCAGGTGACGGTGCCGGACTATCTGGCAGGCAACGGACTGGTTTATCAGACCAGCGATGTCAAATACGTTATCGCCGCGAATAATCTCTGGGCCAGCCCGCTCGATCAGCAGTTGCAGCAGACATTGATCACTAACCTGAGCAAGGCGCTGCCAGGCCGGCTGGTAGCCGGTTCACCTTTAGGCGCGCAGCACGATACGCTGAATGTGACCGTGACAGGCTTTCAGGGACGCTATGATGGCAAAGCAGTCGTCAGTGGCGAATGGACGCTGGAACATCAGGGCCGGCTGACCAAACAGGCGTTTAACCTGGTACTGCCGCAGACCGAAGATGGCTACGATGCGATGGTCAGAACGCTGGCGGCGGGCTGGCAACAGACAGCACAGAAGATTGCCAATAGTGTGGTTGCGTTAAATTAAGATTGATGTGAATAAATAAGCTAAGCCCCTGACCGATTGTCGTGCTTTTTCGACAGGGGTCAGGGGCTTTTTTATTAGCTTAATCAGAAAGATAGTGTTGTCGCATGCATCACAGAACGTCATTATTTTTACCGATTAAGGTCACATTTATGACACTGGCATGAAGATTGGGCATTGATCTTTGGGTGCGCAGGAGGTAGAACATAAGGGTGGTTGAACATTAATTCACCACTTTTCTTTCCACCAGATTCCACAGACCTTACATGAGGGACACGGAGTATGAAGAGACAGAAACGAGACCGCCTCGAACGCGCCCATTCACGTGGTTATCAGGCAGGCATTACTGGACGCTCAAAAGAGATGTGTCCGTATCAGTTGATTGACGCTAAGTCTCACTGGTTGGGAGGTTGGCGACAAGCCATGGAGGACAGGTCGGTAGCTGCATAACCGGATGTCACTGAAAAGGGAATATAACCTCCGCCATGCGCGGAGGTTTTTGTTTCCGGGGGAAACACTTAGAAAGCGGCGGTATCTTTAAACAGGCCGACTTTAAGATCGCTGGCGGTATAGATCAGATTACCGTCAACCAGCACTTCACCATCTGCCACACCCATAACCAGTTTGCGGTTAATAACGCGTTTGAAGTGAATGCGGTAAGTCACTTTCTTCGCATCTGGCAGGACCTGACCGGTGAATTTCACTTCACCCACGCCCAGCGCACGACCTTTACCTTCGCCGCCCAGCCAGCCCAGATAGAAACCAACCAGCTGCCACATGGCATCAAGGCCCAGACAACCCGGCATCACCGGATCGCCAATAAAGTGACAGCCGAAGAACCAGAGATCAGGATTGATATCCAGCTCCGCTTCAACAAAGCCTTTGTCATATTTGCCGCCGTCTTCGGTCATTTTGACCACGCGGTCCATCATCAGCATGTTGCCGGATGGAAGCGGCGGACCATTTTCGCCAAACAGTTCACCACGACCTGACAGAATCAGATCTTCTTTGGTATAGGATTCGCGTTTATCTACCATGTTTTCAATAAGCCTTGTTTTAGTGAATCATGAATATTAGCGAACAGTTGTACGCTGAGCAAATCGGATTAACGGTGGTTGAACCAGTTAAGCCAGCGCAGCGCCCAGGGACGTTGCGGACCGTCCGGCTGGTTGAACAGGCTAATGCGTTCCTGGATGGTATTCAGCAGGCAGTCGCCCAGGCCATCCTCGGTACTCCAGATTTTACCGGTCAGCAGCGGTAGCGCTTCATCGGCACGGTCAATTGCCCAGATATGGAAATGACCCTGTTCAACCGCACTGACAACCGCCTGGCTGAGGCTGAGATGACGGACATTGCTGGCGGGAATAATCACGCCCTGCTGACCTGTCAGTTCTCGCTGATGGCAGATATCAAAGAAGCCTTCGATTTTCTCGTTCAGTCCGCCCACCGGTTGTACGTTGCCAAACTGATCAACCGAGCCGGTCACCGCAATTTGCTGATTGATGGGCTGATTAGCCAGCGCGCTGATTAAGGCACAGAGTTCAGCCAGTGAAGCACTGTCACCATCCACCTCGGAGTAAGATTGCTCAAAGACCATTGAGGCCGAGAAGGGCAGTTGCTGATCGAGTTCCAGTTCGGCAATCAGGTAAGCCTGCATAATCATCATGCCTTTGGCATGAATATTACCGCCCAGCTCCGCTTTACGCTCGATATCCATGAATTCACCATCGCCGGGATGTACCACGCAGGTAATACGCGAGGGATCGCCCCAGGCACGGGGATGGCCAGGATATTCAACGACCGACAGGCCATTAATCTGACCAACCACTTCGCCTTCGGTTTCAATCAGAATCTGTCGCAGCAGGATCTCGTCACGCATCCGCTCATTGAGATAATTCTCGCGCCACAAACGCGCTTCCAGCGCATCACGCAGCGCTTCAGCGTTCAGTTCATCGCCCATCAGGGCCGATTCGCGCATCTGGCGTTGTAGCCAGCGGGGGCAGAGTGGCAGCGTCTCCTGATCGCCGCTGTAGCGGACGCCTTCTTTAATCAGTTCTGGCCAGAAGTCCGCTTCCGGCTGGGGCAGACCCGCCTGTTGCGCCAGTTCGATGTTCCAGCGACACCAGGCAAGCATGTCATCTTCATCCAGAATCTGAATATTCTCTTCAAATTCAGTATAGATGGCCATTTCGTGAGCTTCGGGATCCAGCTCCTGAAATTCTGCCAGCGCTTCCCGATCGCCACACAGGACCAGTTTCAGATTGAGGGGCAAGGGAGGAATCGAGACTGGCAGCGGCCGGCGCTCATCCTGAGATGTCCACTCAACATAACCCTGCTCAATACACTTTTTCAGGCGCAACCAGAGAATCGGCTGCGTCATCAGGCTACGCAGGGAAAGCAGCAGCGTGCCGCCATTAGCACGATGGATCAGGCCCGGTTCCAGCTGGATGCGATCTTTATACTGGCGCACGCAGCCAAACAACTGCTCCATCTCAATCCATTCAGCAAAGTGAATACCACCCTGACTGGTGAACGGGCGTTGAGGATCGGAGGGGGGCTGGAGCGTGACGTTGTCGGCCATGATATGGTAATCACCGCCGAATAGAGTGGTACTGTCGGCCATGACCCGCTCTGCGGCCTGGGCAATGAATGTCAGATAATCGCGATTCTCCTGGCTACGAACCAGCAGTAACGGGAAACCCTGCGTCTGATGGTGTAAATGCGCCAGTGCATTCAGCAACCGGGGCTGTACCGTTGCCAGAGCATCAGTTTCTTCATCAGCAATTCGGGAGAAAACGGATTGGTATTGCGCGCTATCTGGCTGTAAGGTCTGCCACGTAAGTTGAGTGCTGGTCAAAATAATCGCATTTGTCTGTTTTAAGAAAAGCGAGATTATACAGGATTCACCCTTGTTAAGCACTGCAGACTTCCTGTTGAAGATGTGATGGTGACAGCATGTTTTTCGTTGCTGCATCCGGGAAAAAAGCTGTTATTCTTAGTTCGTTACGTGATCACGATGAGATTCCGATGAAATACCAGCAACTCGAAAATCTTGAATGTGGATGGAAGTGGAAATACCTGGTGAAAAAACATCGGGAAGGTGAACTGATCACGCGTCACCTTGAGTTAAGCGCGGCGCAGGCAGCAGTGGATAAGCTGCTGGCAATGGAAAATAATCCGGTTACAGTGAATGAATGGATCGCAGAACATATTCACGCTGATCTGGATAACCGACTGAAGCAGACCATCCGTGCCCGACGAAAACGCCATTTCAACGCTGAACATCAGCATACGCGAAAAAAATCGATAGACCTGGAGTATCTGGTCTGGCAGCGACTGGCAGGTCTGGCACAGCGGCGCGGCTGCACGCTCTCTGAAACGATTGTTCAGCTGATAGAAGATGCAGAACGTAAAGAGAAATATGCCACTCAGATGTCGAGCCTGAAGCAGGATTTGCAGGCGATTCTGGGTAACTCCGGTTCAGAGAGCGAATAAACGGGCAGGGCAATCAGAGCCTTCATCTCTCAGTCCGGTTTTATTACCGGCATAAAAAAACCCCGCCTTAGCGGGGTTTTTTATTACGTATAAACTTAAGCCTGTGGCTGAGTTACAACGTCTTTGATACCTTTAACGTCGATTTCTACACGACGGTCCGGCGCCAGGCAGTCGATCAGGGCATTACGGCCTTTCACGCTGTCACAGGTGTTGCCGGTAACTGGGTTAGATTCACCCATGCCACGTGCAGAGATCTTGTTAGAAGGAATACCTTTAGATACCAGGTAATCTACGACTGACTGAGCACGTTTCTCAGACAGTTTCTGGTTGTACTGCTCTGAACCGATGCGATCGGTGAAGCCCAGTACGACAACGGAACCATCTTTAGGATCCATTGAGCTCAGCTGGCTGTACAGCTGATCCAGAGCCTGCTGGCCTTCTGGCTTCAGGGTAGATTTGTTGAAGGTGAACAGAACGTCAGACTTCAGAGTGAAACGCTTGGTTTCAACAACTGGAGCTGGTGCTGGAGCCGGAGCTGGCGCCGGAGCAGCGACGTCATCCTGACCGAAGCGGTATGAAACGCCTACGCTCAGCATGCCGTTGTCTGGACGAGTACCAACGGTCTGTGCATCACCGATGTTGTTAACCCACTGGTAATCCAGACGGGTAGCCCAGTTTTTGGTCAGCGCATATTCAACACCAACAGCAGCCAGCGGAGATACGCCGGTGTCGTGGTCGCTGATGCGGCCAGTAGTTGGGTTAGTCTGCGTTGAGTCTGCACGCCATACCATGCCGCCCAGACGAGTATACACGTCCAGATCGTCATAGATTGGGTAGCTCAGTTTAGCAGCCAGCTGAACGCCCTGTGCTTTGAATGCGCCGTTAGTCACGTTGCCTTTGTTAGGCATGCGACCCAGCCAGTCATAGCCCAGCTCGAAGCCCAAGTATGGATTTGCCTGGTAACCAACGAATGCACCTGCACCCAGCTGGCTTTCATGAGTTGGACCGTCATTGTTTTCGTAACCGTTACCGTAGTAACCAGTGTCGTGATACTGAGACCAGCCCAGTTTAGCACCGGTGTACCAGGTGTCATCTTTCGGAGCGGCCTGCGCTACGGTAGCGAAGCCAGCCAGTGCCACTGCAATTGCGATAGCTGTCTTTTTCATTTTGCGCCTCGTTATCATCCAAATAGGCAATGAGCAAAAAGGTTGCTCTTGGTTTAAATCCTTCGCCGGGTCAAAACGCTCGCTTATGACTCTACCGCAAAAAACGGAGGTTATTGAGCACCCTGGCGAGCTAAAGTCTACAACGAGATTGGAAACTTACAAGTATGATGTGAGGCGCTTATGTAAAAAAACAGCGATTTATACACAATTTCTAACAATTAGGCTGGTCTTATTGCCGCGGCAAAAAGCCCTAAAAACTTGCTAAACCATTGTCAACGCTCGAACTAACAGAATCAGTGGTTTAGCTGCGACAGATAAGAAAAATAGCTTGGGAAACTTCTGATTTTTACTTAATGAAACAAATCCGACTGAATTTTTATCGCAGTTTGCGGTCTGAGAGGCGCTTCTGATGTCCCGCTTGCACGCAAAATCAATCCTAACGCTTCACCCTCTGCCGCCGCATTTTCAAGTTGACGTCGTTCATCTTCATCAAGATCGTAAGGAATCCATGCCAGAACGACACTGTAATTTCCTGTACGCAATGCTTTAACCATCGCTTCAACCGCATTCAGACGTTCAGAATCGGCGATATGCATACTTTTATCCAGTGGTAATCCTGATTCCTGCAGCCAGGTGCGATTCAGTTTATATGCCGGTGTTAACCACAACTGCCAGCGCGATTGCTGACTCAGCTGCTGCAATAATGGCAACAGTAACATCTGCATCATACCGGGCTGTTCGCTGTAGCGTAACTCAGTAATTCCACCGCCCTGAGAGGCCGGAACGGAAGTGGACGCATAATGATGAGCATAGCGTGCATTATTAGGATGTTGTGTTCGCATAAGTTAATCACCAGCAGTGGACTGTATGAATATACAGTACTGTCATCCTGGATAAAGATCAACCCAAATTTCTGAAAACGCCTCGCAAAATCGCGACAAGATTAGTTGAAACGCTATTTATTCATTGAACCCGTTGACGCTTTTTTTTATCTTCTAATTACCTGATACCCAAGGTAATTTACGATATATTTCTTACATGGAGGTGGTGCAATGAAAAAGGTGAATCCGGTTGTAGAGCGCTCCAGAGCGCGCCTGGCCCCATTAGGAACAATAGAGTCGCGCACCCAGTTCGGAGGCTATGCCCTGGCTGTAGAAAGTGTGGTTTTTGCCTTAATTAATAAAGACGAACTCTATCTGCGTGCCAGTGAACCTTTGCGGGAATACCTTACAGATCGTCCGCTGCAACCCCTGATTTTTCGCAAGCGGGGCAAGCTGGTGAGTCTCAATTACTTTCGGGTCGATGAGGCGTTGTGGCGCGACCCTGACCATCTGCTGGCGCTCTCCGCTGCCTCTTTAGAAACGGCGCAACTGGAGTTGCAGGACCGACAATCCTCACCGCGGTTAAAAGATCTGCCAAATCTCAGCGTACGTATGGAGATGATGCTGTACGAGGCGGGCGTCATGAGCGTCAATCATCTCTACCAGATGGGGGCTAAACAGTGCTGGCTGAAGCTTAAAGCGATCAACCAGCACGTTGGGTTCCAGACGTTACTTGCGCTGCAGGGGGCGATCACGGGCCACCATGCCGCCGCGCTGCCGCAGGCGACACGGGCGGAGCTGAATGCGTGGTTCCAGCGCACGCTTTTATCAAACCCCAATCTCAGAAGCGGCGAAGGCTAATCAGTGATTAGCGTGCGGCGCAGGCGAGCCACATCGGGCATTAATGCCACCAGCAGACCGAGTTGCTGGAGCACCAGCGGCGCACGCGTATCCGCATCTGCGGCCAGCTGGCTGATTCGCTGAGCCAGTTGATGGCGCATCGTTTCTACGTGCTCATCGCTGACAACTTCCGTCTGCAGCACATCCTCCACATAGCAAACCGTATCATCCAGCAATGTCAGCAGTTCGGGTGCGGTAATTTTATCGCGGTGAGCGCCCAGCGCAGAAATGTAACTCAGAAACGAATGGTTGGAGCAAAGCAGCTGAAAAGCCGAATCGCGCAGCTTTTGGCTGGTGCGACTTTCACTGCTCATGTTTGAGACCACTGACGCCAGTTCAGCATCCGCGTTATGCGCATCACGCCGTGCAATGCGATAGGCGAGACGGTTATCTTTGCCCTGATGATATTGCTCCATGATCGCGTCCAGATAGCGGCAATTCGCTTTCAGCGTTCGTTCTGCCACGGCAGGTAACTGACGAAAGCGCCAGTCTGGCCAGATAAACGCGACAGCCAGCCAGGCCAGCCCACAGCCCAGTAGGGTATCCACTACCCGCGGCAGGGCAACTTCAAATCCTTCACCCAGCAGGTTAAAGCAGAGCAGCACCAGCAGAGTGATAAACAGCGTGGCCTGTGCATATTGCACCTGCCTGAAAGCGAAGAACAGTACGCCCGTGATCACTATCAGGATTAACTGACCTTCAATCGAAGGCACCAGCCATAAAACGGGCAGACCAATCGCAATCCCCGCCAGCGTTCCGCCGATGCGCAAGGCCAGTCGTCGCTGCGTTGCATTGTAGTTGGGCTGGCAGACAAACAGGCTGGTCAGCAAAATCCAGTATCCCCGCTCCAGCCCGGTTACCTGAATAAAACCATATCCAATACAGAGCACCACAGACATGCGAACCGCATGCCGGAACAGCGCCGATGCGGGAGAGAGATGGCGGCTGAAGCGCAGCCGGATATCACTCCAGCCACTCAATCCTTCGCGTGACAGCAGATTGTCACTGTGCTGAGGATCTTCACCGGCCAGCGTCTGTTCTGACTCGATCGAAGCAAGCTGTGCGTCGATGGCGCGCAGGTTGCGCAGCAGCCAGAAAAGAGCACGGGTATGCGTAGCGTCGGGATCATGCTGCTCCAGACGTTCTATCGCTTTCTGTAATCGTTCAAATGCACGCTCAAAACGGCTGTCATGCACCCACCTTTGACGCATCAGAATGCAATGTGCCAGCTGGCGACAGGCCTGAGCCTGCATATTCAGCAGGCGCTGAAAGCGAAACAGAATTTCGTTGTAGCGCCAGTCGCCGCGCAGCAGATGATATTGCAGATGGGAAGAGCTGGCCCGTTCATGAATATCCTGCGCCACAAAGTAGTAGTGCAGACTACGGCGGGTGCCGCGCGACCCGCGATCGCCGCGCAGACGACTCTGCAGTGTGGTCTTGGTCAGATTAAGTTGCGCCACTAACTGGCTGTTGACCATCGCCGCATCGATAAACGCGGCATCATCCTGATCGCCCGCGTCGGGATCGAAAAGATTCGCTTTGGCATCAAGGTAACGCGCCAGTTGTGAAAAACTTCCGGCCAGTTGCTCCTGCACCGGCCGGACCGGAAACATCAGATGGCCCAGTAATGTCAGCAGGTTGTACCACAACGCGCCGACCAGCAGCAGCATCGGCTGCATATACCACTGGCTGAACAGTCCGATGCCGAGCATGGTATAGACCGCAATCAGCAGAGCACCAAAGGCGATAGTCGCGTAGCGCTGGCCAAGGGCGCCCAGCAGAATAAAGCCCCAGGTCGAGATTGCCAGCCCGATAATAAAGGCGAACGGATAGGGAAACAGTAACTCGACTGAAACCGAGGCGATGCAGAAGCAGAGCAGGGTAATCAGCAGATTCTTCAGGCGACCGGCCAGGCGATCATCAAGATCGGCCAGCGCAGCAGCGACCACTCCCAGGGTCAGAGGGATCGTCCACTCAATCTGATGCAGCCACCAGGGAATGGCGGCGCAGCCACTCAGTGCAAACAGGATCCGCAGCAGATAGCGCCACGTACTGTTAAACAGATATTTGCGCCAGCCTGGCACGGCATCCGACATCATATTAGTAGCGGCGGACATTGGCTTCGCGCGCGGCACGCGCCTCTTCCACCGACACCACCCGACGGCCAACCGGCCAGAGCGCGATAGCGGCGATCTTAAAGTTCGCAATCCCTACCGGAATACCGATGATACTGATGCACTGCACAATCCCCACGGAGATATGCGAAAGGCAGAGCCACCAGCCGAAGAAAATCAGCCAGAAGATATTCAGAAAGGTGCCGCCGGTATTCAGAATATGACTCTTACTTTCCGGACGCAGCACATCAACATGCACCGCCTCGTTGCCAAACGGCAGCAGCGAGAGTTTGGTGATTTCCCAGCAGGAGCGGGTCAGCGGCAGGGTAAAAATCAGCACGATGCTGATTAACGTGGCAAACAGCCAGCTCAGGGTGGTGAAAAAACCGCCCAGAACAAAATTAAGAATATTTAAAACGGTGCGCATGATCTTCTTTTCCTTTTGCATTCCGCAAGATGTGACGCCAAGTTTAGCCTGTTTTAAGGCTGGAGCGCTAAGGGTCTGACAGGTAAACTCCCCCTAATCCTATTCTCTGACGTTGGTGTCGGCGTGGAACTGAAAGCAACCTCGATGGGCAAACGGCTTGCCCAGCATCCTTATAATCGTGTCCGTTTGATGGCGGCAGGCGTCGAAGTCAGCGGCGATAAGCATGAGTATCTGATCCCCTTTAACCAGTTACTGGATATCGCCTGCAAGCGCGGGCTGGTGTGGGGCGAGCTGGAGTTTTTGCTGGCTGATGAAAAAGTGGTCCGCCTGCATGGCACGGAATGGCAGGAAACGCAGCGCTTTCACCACTATCTGCTGCAGGCCTGGCAGAGCTGGAGTCTGGAGATGAGCGCAGTGTGCCGCGAGGTGCTGCAGGCGCTACGCGACGAAATCGAGGCGTTTGGCGCGCAGGATCGCTGGCTGAATCGCCACGAGCTGCAGGCGCTGAAAACCAACATCCTCAAACAGTTCGATGCATTGCCGATGCCGCTCTCCCGCTTAAAAGATTTTGCTGACTGCCGGGACAACTGGCAATTCTGTCAGCGCTGGCTGGAGCAGGGCGAAACGGCGTTGCGGCAGCGAAACCGTGACTGGACGGCCGCCATGCTCACCCGCTATCAGGATTTCTTTGCCAGCGTCGAGAGCACGCCACTCAATCAGTCGCAATGTGAGGCGGTGGTTAATGGCGAGAATTCTCTGCTGGTACTGGCAGGCGCGGGCAGCGGTAAAACCTCGGTGCTGGTGGCTCGTGCAGGCTGGTTAATGCAGCGCAAGCTGGCCAGCGCCGATCAAATCCTGTTACTGGCATTTGGCCGCCAGGCGGCTGAAGAGATGAACGCACGTATCCAGTCGCGGCTCTCCGCCGCTGACATCCAGGCGCGGACCTTCCATTCTCTGGCGCTGCATATTATTCGTGAAGGCAGTAATAAGCAGCCAGTTATCAGCAAACTTGAGAGTGATGCCGATGCGCGTCGCACGCTGCTGATCCAGCAGTGGCGGCAGCAGTGCCATGAGAAGAAGGCGCAGGCAAACGGCTGGCGTCAGTGGCTGCGTGATGAACTGGAGTGGGAGTTACCCGAGGGGCCATTCTGGGAGGACGACAGGCTGGCAAACCGGCTGGCGTCACGGCTGGAGCGCTGGCTTGGTCTGATGCGCATGCATGGCGGTGCGCAGGCAGCGATGATCGCCGACGTGCCCGAAGAGATCCGCGATCTCTTCAGTAAGCGCATTAAACTGATGGCACCGTTGCTGAAAGCGTGGAAGAGCGCATTAAAAGAGGAGGGCGCGGTCGATTTTTCGGGCCTGATTCACCAGGCGATTGCCATTCTGGAAAAAGGACGGTTTATCAGTCCGTGGAAACACATTCTGGTGGATGAATTCCAGGATATCTCGCCTCAGCGTGCCGCGTTGCTGAGCGCATTACGCCAGCAGAATAAGCGTACTGCACTGTTTGCTGTTGGTGATGACTGGCAGGCCATCTACCGCTTTAGTGGGGCGGAGATGACGCTGACGACGGCATTCCATCACTATTTTGGTGAGGGAGACCGCTGCGTACTGGACACAACCTACCGTTTCAACGACCGCATCGGCGACATTGCCAACCGGTTTATACAACAGAATCCGCAGCAGCTGGCAAAACCGCTGAACAGCGTCACCAAAGGCAATAAAAAGTCGATTTCGCTGCTGGCGCAGGATCAGCTGGAAGCCTTGCTGAACAAACTCAGCGGTTACGCGAAGCCTGATGAGCGAATTCTGCTGCTGGCGCGTTATCACTATCTGCGGCCGGATTTACTGGATAAAGCCAGAACCCGCTGGCCGAAGCTTAATCTGGAATTTATGACGATTCATGCCAGCAAAGGTCAGCAGGCAGATTACGTCATTTTGCTGGGATTACAGCAGGGTAAAGAGGGCTTCCCGGCAGAGGCGCGCGAATCGATTATTGAACAGGGCTTATTACCGCAGCCAGAAGCGTTCCCTGATGCAGAAGAGCGCCGTCTGGCCTATGTGGCACTGACGCGCGCGCGTCAGCAGGTTTTTCTGATGTTCGATAAGGCAGCGCCGTCACCGTTTGTCGATCACTTCCGCGAGCTGGGTGTGCCGGTGCTGCGTAAAGCCTGAGTTACTTCAGACGATCGGCCAGATAGCGCTGATAGTCGGGGATCATAATCTCTACACTTTGCGCAAACAGTGGCGACTGAATGATAAAGTCAGCCGTGGACCGGTTAGTGGCTACCGGGATATTCCATACGGTAGCCAGACGCAGCAGTGCTTTGACATCCGGATCGTGCGGCACTGCGTTGAGTGGATCCCAGAAAAAAATCAGTGCATCGATCTTCCCTTCCGAAATCAGCGCACCCACCTGCTGATCGCCGCCCATCGGGCCGCTCAGCATGGCTGTCACATTCAGACCCGTATCGCGATTGATCAGATTCCCGGTAGTGCCGGTGGCATAGAGGATGTGCGATTCCAGCGCGGGCTGGTTTTGTTTCACCCAGTCAAGCAGGGCGGCTTTGCAGTGGTCGTGGGCGACCAGCGCGATATGTTTTGTGGTGCCGAGGGTACGAACAGTCTGTTCCATAAAGGCGTCCTGGTAAGGCTCATGCGCAAGAAGAGAGAGCATGAGTGTACCTCTGGCCTTTCGACTCTATCAACTTGTACGTAGCATTTTGACCAGCGTCAGAAGCTGCTGACGCGTGGCTTCATCGAAGCGGTGAAACCAGCGGTGCAGCGAGGGCAGTTCGGCCTGAGTAGTCCAGTCCAGATCGGCGGTAAGCCGGACGGAAGAGGGCGTTGCAGAAGGGGTATTTGCAAACCGCGGCACAGAGGCAATCTGGCGGGTGCGATTATAATTCAGCATCGCTTTTTCCATATCTGCGGATGTGGTGACCGGCAGGTGGTCGCGCACGCTGGTAATCTCCGTGCCTTTTTCATCCACCAGCTGAAAGTTCAGGCTGCGGTCAAAATGATAACGCTCGCGTTTTGTCTCCAGCGCAGGCAACCGAATGGTAATGGTTTTGGCAACCGCGGTGAACGTGACGATCATCGGCACCGACTGATAAGCGATGACGTTCTCATTCTGACCTTTGCGCTGCTGCTCTACCCGAAACAGAAACTGATGCTGACCGCGGTCCAGCTCCAGGCTGTCTGCACCTTTGAGAAGGGAGCCTGAAATTTTTCGACCATCCAGCACCAGCAAATCGATTTGAGGATCGAGCTTTAATGTGATGGCAGAACAGGACGCCGAAACGAGGAGGGTAATTAACCCCGTTACAGCCAGCGACAGCTTCATTTCAACTCCGGTAACTGAAGACACAAAGGATGGTGTGTAGCAAATTCTTACATTATGGCAGTTAATTTACATTTAAACATATTTATTCGTGCGCGGGTTCAATTAATTTCGCTGAGGACTTACCCGCTAAAGGGCACGCCAATCTACACTCAACACTGGCCTGAAAGGAGATAAACATGAACGATCAGACAATTCGTGAGGTGCTGACGCGCACCCAACGTATCGCCTTAGTCGGAGCAAGCGATCGCCCCGAACGTCCCAGTTACGGTGTGATGAAATATCTGCTCGACCAGGGATATGAGGTGATCCCGGTCAGCCCGAAACTGGCAGGGAAAACGCTGCTGGGGCAGCAGGGGTATGCCAGCCTGGCGGATGTACCGGGCAAGATTGATATGGTTGATGTCTTTCGCAATTCTGAAGCCGCGTGGGGCGTGGCGCAGGAGGCTATCGCTGTGGGGGCAAAAACATTATGGCTGCAGCTGGGTGTGATTAATGAGCAGGCGGCGGTACTGGCACAGGATGCGGGCATGACGGTGATTATGGATCGCTGCCCGAAGATTGAAATTCCGCGTCTGGGAGTAACGCGTCAGAAATGATGAGTGTGGCGGCAGAGCGTGCCGCCACGGATTAATGTCGCAGATGAGGTGCCTGTAATTGCTGACGCACCGATGCTGCCAGCTCATCCATCGAAGGCTGCTCAGGGTGTTCAATGCTGGTTTCGCCGGAAAGCTGAATCTCAGCAACGTAGGTATGTACCTGATCGCCTTCCTCATCTTCCATCACCACATGATACCAGGGCGCGGTGCGCATTTTCTCTTCCGCGCCAACATCTTCAATTTTAGGCTCATCTAACGAGTATTCAGGATCGACATCGACGATAACGCCCAGTACGCCGGACAAACGATGACGAACCTGCTGACCAATACCAAATTTACTGGCAATCATTGTGACCTCCGAAAAAAAAGCTCTCTTACCAATATGGGGGCAGGAGCCGTTTTTTCAAGTCACATGACGCGGCAGGCGAAACCTTTCAGGTAGAGACCTTCCGGATAGCTGGCGATCACCGGATGATCTGCGGCCTGGCGGAACTGCTCAATAAACTGCACTTCACGGCCCGCATCCAGCGCGGCATCGGCGATGATCTTCTGGAACAGATCGGTGGCCATCAGACCGGAGCAGGAGAAGGTCATTAATACGCCGCCCGGATTCAGTAACTGAATGGCGAGCATATTAATGTCTTTATAGCCGCGACAGGCGCCCATCAACTGGCTTTTGTTTTCAACGAACTTTGGCGGATCCATAATGATCAGATCAAATTTCTCGCCACTGTCACGATAACGGCGCAGCAGTTTGAAAACATCATCACGCTCAAATTGCGCGCGGGAGAGATCCAGCTCATTGAGTTCAACGTTCTGACGGGCAACGTCCAGCGCCTCCTGGGAGGTATCCACGCTGATCACTTCTTTACAGCCACCCATCAGCGCCGAAACCGCGAATCCGCCGGTGTAAGAGAAGCAGTTAAGGACGCGGGCATCCTGTGCGTAACGACGCGTGGCGAGACGGCTATCACGCTGATCAAGGTAATAGCCGGTTTTGTGACCGCCCTGGATATCCACCAGCAGCTTCATGCCATGTTCGGTAATCGGCAGCAGCGGCGGTGGCAGTTCACCGGTAACGGTGCCCTGCGTCAGCGCCAGCCCCTCTTTCTTACGAACGGCGACGTCAGAACGGTCATAGATGGCGCAGCCAGGGAAACAGTGCTGCAGGGCGGTGATGATCGCTGCACGCTGATATTCTGCGCCTGCTGAGAGCAGCTGAATTACTAAAAAGTTGCCAAAGCGGTCAATGGTGACGCCCGGTAAACCATCAGATTCACCAGCGATCAGGCGATAGCTGTCCAGACCATCGCGGGCCGCCAGCCATTCGCGCCACTGCTGCGCCTGTTCAAACCGGCGGACAAAGAAGGCGATATCGATGGATTCATCGGCCTGCCAGCTCCAGACGCGGGCGCGGATCTGCGACTCGGGTGAATAAGCGGCGCGAGCCAGCCATTTACCGTTGCTGTCACAAACGTCAATGGTTTCACCCAGTTGCGCTTTACCTTCCAGACGCGCAACGGCACCTGAAAAGACCCATGGATGGCGACGGAGCAGGGACTTTTCACGTCCCTTTGCGAGAATCAATCTGACTGTCATAGTTTGCTATGCTTACCTGAAAAAATGAGGCGCCATTGTCCGGTGGATAACGGGAAATTGCAACGAACAGCAGCAGGAGAGAATAATGTCAGCAGCCTGTTTTAAAGCATGGGTTCATGGCCGCGTCCAGGGCGTCGGGTTTCGTTACAGTACTCAGGCAGAAGCCAGGACGCTGGGCGTACTGGGCTATGCGCGAAATCTGGATGACGGCAGTGTCGAGGTGCTGGCCTGGGGTGAGGCGGAGCAGGTCGATGCGCTGATCGCCTGGCTTAAAGCGGGCGGGCCACGCAGCGCGCGCGTTGAAAAGGTGCTGGTAGAGCCGCACCAGCCCGCAGAGCCACCCCGCGATTTTACGACCGGTTAATTACAGACATTTCGCCGGTTTAGGCAGGCCGGCGATTTTCGTCGCCTGTTTAGCCGGCCCTTCAGGGAACAGGCGGAACAGATAGCGGCTATTGCCTTTCTCTTCGCCATATTTCTGCGCCATCGCCTTCACCAGCATTCGCACGGCGGGTGAGGTGTTATATTCCAGATAAAAGGCGCGCACAAAATGGACCACTTCCCAGTGTGCTTCAGTCAGGGTCAGGCCTTCCTGCTCAGCGATGTGGACAGCCAGTGCTTCACTCCAGTCGCCGGGATGCTTCAGATAGCCTTCGGCATCGACGGCGATTTCGTTACCGTTAAAATTCACGTGACATCCTCTTAGTAAATGACGGCGCAGTTTATCAAACCTGGCGGGCAGTAAAAGCAAAAACCCCGCCGAAGCGGGGTTTTACAGGCTACTGTCACTGCGGATTAGTTACTGCGGGCAAACCCCAGCAGGCTCAGCAGGCTGACAAAGATGTTATAGAGCGAAACATAGAGGCTGACCGTCGCCCGGATGTAGTTGGTTTCGCCACCGTGAATGATGTTGCTGGTTTCCCACAAAATCGCACCGGCTGAAAACAGAATGAACAGGGCGCTGATGGCCAGATGCAATGCAGGCAGCTGCAGGAAGATGTTGGCTACCACAGCAACCAGCAACACAACGAAACCTGCCATCATCATGCCGCCGAGGAAGGACATATCACGACGGGTGGTCAGCACGTAGGCCGAACAGCAGAAGAACACCAGCGCCGTGCCGCCCAGCGCCAGCGCTATCACGTCACCCATGCCTGCGGTTAAGAATGAGCTCAGGATAGGCCCCAGGCAATAACCCAGGAAGCCGGTAAAGGCAAAAGCGGCCAGGATGCCCATCGGGCTGTTAGCCAGACGGTAGGTTAAAAACATTAAGCCATAGAAGCCAACCAGCATCAGGATTAAACCCGGCGCAGGCAGGGCTAGCAGGGTGCTGGCGGTAGCCGTAACGGCCGAGAAGGCCAGGGTCAGTCCGAGAAGAAAATAGGTATTGCGCAGAACTCTGTGCGTAGACAGCAGTGAGGACTGCGATGAGGTGACAATTCTTTCCATGTTGCGCTCCTTTAAGCAGAACACCAAATATGTGCCGAGAATACGCAGGCCATTAAAGAGGGAAAAGGCGTTTTACCCTTCTTTACGCGCTAAACTGCTAATTGTTTGAGCAGAGTGGCGATTTTGACACCGAAAAATCACAATCTGGCTGTTTTTCAGGCGAATAGACAGATAGGTGCTTTACATCCCTAAACGGGGTGTTTATAGTGCGCGTCATTGCGGAGGGGTGGCCGAGCGGCTTAAGGCAGCGGTCTTGAAAACCGCCGATGGGAAACCATCCGAGAGTTCGAATCTCTCCTCCTCCGCCACTTTATCTGCCCTGGGCAATAAAGCGGCAAAAATAGATGTTTTGCCAATGCAGTACAGTTTCAAAACGGAGGGGTGGCCGAGCGGCTTAAGGCAGCGGTCTTGAAAACCGCCGATGGGAAACCATCCGAGAGTTCGAATCTCTCCTCCTCCGCCACATTTTACAGGCCAGCACGCAGTGCTGGCCTGTTTCGTTTCTGCTCTCTCTGTAACTTCTTCCTGTCTGAAAAAAGCATGCCACTCTCTGTGACGCGTGGCTGCGCATTCATCTCTCCGGTACATCTCTGCTATAGTCCACTCACCGTTTTTGCAAACATCTGGCGCTTTTCTGAGGCGAGCTGAGTTACACTGTTGATTACATCGCTCTGAGGCGAGCTAATGGGTTGATAGCCAGAGTGTTTCTTTACTGAATGAATGGAATAGGCACAATGATCAAGAAACTGAGTCTTTGCGCATTGTCAGTGCTCGCTGCATTGCCGGTCGGAACGGTAGCATTTGCTGCTGAGGGTGATATGCAGCTGCAACAGGTGCTGATGTTAAGTCGTCACAATCTGCGTGCACCGCTGGCTGATAATGGCAGCGTGCTGGCGCAGTCGACCAAAAAGAGCTGGCCGCAGTGGGATGTTCCCGGCGGACAGCTGACCACGAAAGGTGGTGTGCTGGAAGTCTACATGGGTAACTACACCCGTCAGTGGCTGGCACAGCAGGGCCTGGTAAAGAACGGCAGCTGTCCTGACAGCAATAACGTCTTTGTTTACGCCAACAGCCTGCAGCGCACTGTGGCCACCGCCCAGTTCTTTGTTAATGGCGCCTTCCCGGGCTGTGACGTCGCGGTCTCTCATCAGGATGAAATGGGTTCCATGGATCCTATCTTCAATCCGGTTATTACAGATGGCAGTGAAGCATTCAATAAGAAAGCGCTGGCTGAGATGGCCGCTGCGAATGAAAAACTGTCGCTGAAGCCTGCCTTCCAGCGCCTGGAAAAGATTGTCGACTACAAAGCATCGCCTGCCTGCAACAATAAAAAGCAGTGCGACCTCAGCAGTGGTCAGAACACCTTCAGCGCTGAAAATGGTAAAGAACCGAATGTCAGTGGCCCGCTGAAAACGGGGAATTCCCTGATGGATGCGTTCACGCTGCAATATTACGAAGGCTTCCCGCTGGATCAGGTTGCATGGGGCCAGATCAAAACACCTGAGCAGTGGAAAGAGCTGTCAGCGATTAAAAATGGTTACCAGGACGCGCTGTTTACCAGTCCGGACATTTCCCGTGAAGTGGCGGCACCGCTGGTGGACTACATCCGCAGTCAGTTAGTGGATCAGGACAAAGCCAACGCGCCTAAAATTACGCTGATGGTAGGCCATGACTCAAACATCGCCTCGCTGCTGAGCGCGTTGCAGGTCAAGCCTTATGAACTGCCTGATACCTTCGAAAAAACGCCGATTGGCGGTCAGGTTGTTTTCGAACGCTGGCATGATGCGAAAAATGATAAAGACCTGCTCAAAGTTGAGTATGTCTATCAGAGCGCCGATCAGCTGCGCAACGCAGACGTGCTGAGCCTGAAGAACCCACCGAAGCGCGTTACGCTGCAACTGGCGGGTTGTGAGACCGATGCAAACGGCTATTGCAGCTGGGATCAGTTCTCTCAGGTGCTGAATGCTGCGCTGCAGGGCACGCCAATGCAGCCAGTGGCGGCACCACAACCGGCAGCCCAGTCTGACGACGACAGTGCGAAAGCCGCAGCGACCAATGACGCTGCTGCTGATAAGGCTGAAGCGGATAAAGCGACCGCGGCGAAAGAGAAGGCTGACGCCGATAAAGCTGCCGCTGAGAAGTCTGAAGCCGATAAAGCCGCCGCTGAAAAAGCAAAAGCGGACAAGGCAGCAGCCGATAAAGCCGCAGCCGAGAAGGCAAAAGCGGACAAGGCAGCAGCGGATAAAGCCGCAGCCGAGAAGGCAAAAGCGGACAAGGCAGCAGCGGATAAAGCCGCCGCTGAGAAAGCGAAAGCGGACAACGCGGCAGCGAAATCAGCCAGTGCCGATAAAGGTGCGGCTGACCAGGCTAACGCCTCGAACACGCCTGCAACAGCGCACAACGACGAATCAAAGTCAGCGGCTGTGGCAACACAGTAATCGTGCTTTCCGGCTGATAATAAAAAACCCCGTCGAGACGGGGTTTTTTTATGGCTGCAAGGCGATTAACCCGCCACGACCACCAGTTTCTGGTTAGCAAACTCTTTGATGCCCAGATCAGACAGCTCACGGCCATAACCTGAACGTTTCACGCCACCAAAGGGCAGCTCCGCTGAGGTGTCGCTCTGAGAGTTGATAAACACCATGCCGGTTTCAATGGCAGAGGCCAGTTTACGACCGCGTGCAATATCGCGTGTCCAGACCGAGCCGCCCAGACCATAGTGAGAGTCGTTCGCCAGCGCCACAGCCGCCTGATCGTCACCTATGACATAAACCTGCGCGACCGGACCGAAGAACTCCTGATAATAGGCGGGATTATCCGGGGTAATGCCAGTGAGAATGGTTGGCTGATAATAGCAACCTGCACCTTCGACGGCTTTGCCGCCTGTAACCAGTTTTGCGCCATTGGCGACGGCTTCGTCTACCTGTTTCACCAGGCGATCACACGCGTCAGCGGAGGAGAGCGGGCCAAGCGTGGTCTTTTCATCCAGCGGATCGCCCAGCGTAGCGGAACTCAGTGCAGCGCTGAACTGGCTGATAAAGCGATCGGCAATCTTCTCATGCAGAATAAAACGTTTTGCGGCGGTACAGACCTGTCCGCAGTTGCTGAGGCGAGCCTGCACGCCCTGACGTACCGCTTCATCAAGATCGGCATCATCCAGCACCACAAACACGTCATTGCCACCCAGCTCCAGCGTCGATTTCTTAAGATACTTACCGGCCTGCTCAGCCACGGCGCTGCCCGCGCGCTCGGAACCAGTCAGGGCGACACCCTGTACGCGGTCGTCAGCAATCAGATCGGCGACCTGATCGGTGGAGATGAACAGGTTAGTCCAGGCCCCTTCAGGCGCACCCGCTTCACGAACCAGCTTCTCAAAGACATCGGCACAGTGCGGCACGATATTGGCATGTTTTGCCAGCACCGGGTTACCCAGCGCCAGATTAGGTGCCAGCACGCGCATCAGCTGATAGTAAGGGAAATTCCACGGCTCGACGGCAACTAAAACGCCAATCGGGTGATACTCAACCCAGGCTTCGCCCAGATCGCTGGGATAGGACTGCGGCTGCAGAATACGTTCCGCATTCTCTGCGTAGTAGCGGGCAATCTGCGAGCAGATTTTCACTTCTCCGCGGCTCTGACCAATCAGTTTACCCATCTCTTTACTGGCGATGGTGGCCAGTTCTTCCGCGCGGCTATCAATCAGGTCAGCCAGTTTTTTCAGTACCTGCAGACGCGGCTGAATATCACCTTTGCTCCATGAAGAATGGAAAAGGCGATCGGCCACTTCGAGGGCATGGCTGACGGCGGCTTCATCGTGTGACGGCCAGCTTTTCAGCAACTGGTTGTTTGCGGGATTAATGCTTTGATAGGAAGACATAGCGTACTCCTTGGTGAGCTAAAAATTGAGGGCGGGAAAGTCCCGCCCCTGAATCAGACGTTCTTACGTTCTACGGGCTTGTCATCCCAGGTCAGGAGATCTTTATCGGTTTTTTCAAAGGCGCGAATCAGCACGTCATCACTGCCTTGCTGACGCCAGATCTCTTCTGCCAGTTTTTCATCGTAGTTAGCCACTTCGAAAATGGCCTCGGCAATTTCAGGGGAGGTATGACGCAGACTTGCCCATTCGCCAACGTGATGTGCTTTCGATTGTTCAGTAGACATACTTTTCTCCTTTGATTAAATCAGTCCTGCAGTTTGACGGTCAGTCCGGCAACATGTTCGCCCTGAAAACGGGCGATATTCAGTTCCGCTTCGGTAGGCTGACGCGAACCATCGCCGCCCGCCAGGGTGGTGGCTCCATAAGGCGTTCCACCGCGAACCTGTGAAATATCGAACAACTCTTTGGTTCCGTAGCCGATTGGCACAATCACCATGCCGTGATGCGCCAGGGTGGTCCAGACAGACGTGATGGTCTGTTCCTGACCGCCGCCGGTGCCGGTTGAGGTAAAGACGCTGGCAACCTTGCCAAACAGCGCGCCTGACGCCCAGAGTCCGCCGGTGCGATCCCAGAATGTCCGCATCTGTCCGGCCATGTTGCCGAAGCGGGTCGGGGTACCGACGATAATCGCGTCATAGTGCGGCAGCACCTCAGGCGTGGCTTCTGCTGCCTGCTGATCGGTTTTGCCGCCCACCTGTGCAAAGCGATCGGCCTCCATCGTTTCTGGTACCCGCAGGATATCCACTTCCGCGCCGGGAACCCGACGAGCGCCTTCTGCAACCGCGTTCGCCATTGTTTCAATATGTCCGTACATCGAGTAGTAGAGCACCAGAATCTTAGCCATTGATCTCTCCAGATGGTTTTGACGTCCAGAAAAAGTATAGAAGAGCTTTCGTTTTACGCAGGCGATGCCGAAGCCGGAACGGAGGAGTCGGGCAATAAATCAGCAGCTAATCGGTTGTAAGTCGGCAGAGTGTTCGTTGTTTAGCCAAATTTCTGGTGATTACTCTGTTGCTAAATGTGACTGGCGGACGAGTGAAAGGATAATCTGGCTATTATTTAAACATGGGCTGCTCCCGGGTTTCGGGCCGTCAGCCCTCTGTTTTTAATTCTTAATTATCGCACTACGCGACAGGAGCAAATCATGACAACACATCGTGGGGGTTCTGGAAATTTTGCTGAAAACCGTGAACGTGCCGCAGAAGCGGGACGTAAAGGGGGAAAAAACAGCGGCGGTAATTTTAAAAACGATCCGCAGCGCGCCGCGCGCGCCGGGGAGAAAGGGGGACGCAGCAGCCCTAAAAAACCGGACGCATAACCCCACACTGCCGCCGGTTGAGACCGGCGGTTAACGTCGTTGCTTTTCCCCCTCGCTCTCCCCACAATATTGTCCTGACACATCATCAGGTGAATTATGTCGGACACACTCCGCGGTTTAACCCTGCGCCTGACGCGGCAGGAGCTGGTATTACTTTTCATCACCATGATCTGGGGCGGCACCTTTCTGGTGGTGCATCGTGCGATGCAGCACTCCGGCCCGTTTTTCTTTGTCGGCCTGCGTTTTGCCACCGCCGCGCTGTTGCTGGCGCTCTTTTTCCGCCGCTATCTGGCAGGCATGACCTGGCTGGAGGTGAAAGCGGGTGCGCTGATTGGCCTGTCGATCGCCGGGGGCTATGGTCTTCAGACGTGGGGAATGCAGACCATCTCCAGCAGTCAGTCCGCCTTTCTCACCGCCCTCTATGTCCCTGTCGTGCCGTTGCTGCAATGGCTGTTTCTGCGCCGTCCGCCGGGATTGATGTCGTGGCTGGGGATTGTACTGGCGTTTACCGGCCTGTTGCTGGTGGCCGGGCCGCAGGATGGTCGCATCACTCTGAATGCGGGTGAAATAGCGACGCTGATCAGTACCCTGGCGATCGCTGCCGAAATCATCTTAATCAGCCGCTACGCCGGTAAGGTCGATGTGCGCCGTGTGACCCTGATCCAGCTGGCGGTGGCGTCGCTGTGCGCCTTTGGTCTGATGATCCCCAATGGGGAAACGGTGCCTGCCATCTCAACGCCGCTGCTGCTCAGCGCGCTGGGGCTGGGTGCGGCCAGCGCCCTGATTCAGGTCACCATGAACTGGGCGCAACGCAGCGTTTCGCCGACCCGCGCCACGGTGATTTATGCCGGGGAACCGGTCTGGGCCGGCGTCATGGGGCGTATTGCGGGTGAGCGCCTGCCTGCGCTGGCGTTGCTGGGCGGCGCGCTGATCGTCTGCGGGGTGATCGTCAGTGAGCTGCGGCTGAAACGAAAAAAAGCGGTGCAGCCTGCTGCCACACCGCTGGAGTAGGTCGTTAACCCTGCTGTCGCGCCATTGGCTTGTCCTGCTTTGCCGCACTGCGTCGGCGCAGAATCGCATTGAGGATAATCGCGCCAAAGGTGGCGGTACCGATACCCCCCAGCGTGAAAGAACCGATTTTCAGCGCGAAATCACCGGCACCGAGCACCAGTGTGGTCGCCACCATGATCAGGTTACTGTTCTGGCCTAAATCGACATGGTTCTGCACCCAGATGCGGGCACCTGCGACTGCAATCAGCCCGAACACCACAATGGATGCGCCGCCAATCACCGGTGCCGGAATAGTGTGGATCAGCGCACCAAACTTCGGCGAGAAACCGGCGAGGATGGCGATGACCGCCGCGGCGACAAATGCCAGCGTAGAATAGACTTTGGTCACCGCCATCACCCCGATATTTTCGGCATAGGTGGTGACGCCACTGCCGCCGATCGAGCCGGAGAGCATGGTGGCCAGGCCATCGCCAACAAAAGCGCGTCCCATGTAAGGATCGAGATTGCGTCCGGTCATACCCGCCACCGCTTTCAGATGCCCGAGGTTTTCAGCCACCAGAATGATCGCCACCGGGGCGATCAGCACCATCGCCTGCAGATCAAAGGTGGGTGCAGTGGTGTGCGGCAGACCAAACCAGGCAGCCTGTGACAGCAGGGTAAAATCGACCGGCTTACCCAGCCCCAGACCGTTGGTCAGCAGCGCATAGATCGCCCAGGCCAGAATCAGGCCGACCAGAATCAGCAGTCGCTGAATCATCCCGTGGGTAAATACCGCTACCAGACCAATGCAGAGTACGGTCATCACCGCAACCCAGCTGTCGAACGACGAGGCGGAGACGCTGTGAACCGCAATCGGGGCCAGATTCAGCCCGATAGCCATCACCACTGCACCGGTCACGACCGGCGGCATCAGATTTTCAATCCAGCGCGTGCCGGACTTCATCACCACCAGACCAATCAGCGTGTAGAGCAGGCCGCAGGCTATCACGCCGCCCAGCGCCACGCTGAGATTGGGATTCAGCCCCTGACCGCTGAAGCCGGTTACCGCAATGACCACGCCGACAAAGGCAGCGCTCGACCCGAGATAGCTGGGCACCCGACCGCCGGTGATAAAGAAGAACAGCAGCGTGCCTATACCCGAGACCAGAATGGCCAGATTGGGATCCAGCCCCATCAGCAGGGGCATCAGCACCGTTGCGCCAAACATCGCTACCGCATGCTGTAAACCCAGCACCAGCGTCTGCCCCAGAGGCAGGGTCTCATCCGGGGCGATAATACCGTTTTCTGTTAATGCCGACTTCTTTTGCCATTGCGGAAACCAGGATCGTGCCATCGTCTACTCCAGAGCGTTATGAATGCCGGTGGGATTCAGGGAAGTGTTAACAGGCATCCTGCCGCAACAGGGGATGGTATCCCCGGTCAAACCACGCCAGACCGTGGGTGTCGTCATTGCGCACTAATCCCACGACTTCGCAGAACAGCGTGTCATGCGTACCGACGCTGACAATCTGAGTGATGCGGCAGTCAAAGGACGCGACGGCGCCGCTCAGCACTGGCGAGCCGGTCACGGCCGTTGACCACTCAGCGGCAATAAAACGATCAGCCATTGGTGTTTTGCCGCCGAACAGATTGGAGAGCGTTTCATGGCCCGCCGCCAGCGTATTGACGCAGAGCTGCATATTTTCGCGGAACACCGGGTAAACCGAGGCAGAGCGGTTAAGGCAGACCAGCAGCGTCGGCGGCGAATCCGTGACGCTGCACACCGCCGAGGCCGTAAAGCCTGCGCGTCCGGCCGGGCCTTCAGTGGTGATGATGTTGACCGCAGCACCGAGCCGCGACATCGCATTACGAAACTCAGTTTTCTCAACGGCAGGGGTAAGGGTATCCAGGCTCATCGTGTTCTCCGCGAAAAGGTTATCCGACGACGCGCTGCAGCGGCTGCACGTCATCAGTCTGATCCAGCCACTGCAGCAGCAGGGCATTAAAGTTTTCGGGGGCGGTGACGCTCATGGCGTGGCCGCCCCAGGCCATCATCTGTTCAGTCGCATTGGGCAGGGCCGCGGCCAGCTCAGTTGAGCAGCTCCATGGCACCAGCAGATCGTCCTGGCTGGCGATCACCAGCACCGGTTGTGGAATGGCAGCAGCCCGCGCGCTGAAGTCGGCGCTCATCAGGGCGTGCAGCCGCCGCATCAGATTTTCCATCCCCTGAAAATGTGCGACGTGATGGCTATCTTCCTGATCCAGCCGTGTCTGATGCTGTGCCATCCACTCCGCAGGATAGAGAAACAGCGGCTGAGCGCGGACAAATGCCTCGACGCCGACGTTGAGCAGCAGGTCCTGACGCACCTGAAAGCAGCGACGGGTATGGGGATGCAGCGTCAGCCAGCCATTGATCACCGCGATCCGTTCGATCCGATCCGGATAATCCAGCGCCAGCTGCATCCCCATCAGACCGCCCAGCGCGTGCCCGATCAGGCTGAAGCGCAGGATGCCGTGCTGCGCCAGCGCGGCGGCCAGTTCTGACGCCATCATCGCCATGCTGTAGCCTTCCGGCAGGCTGTCAGCGCTGCGACCGGTGCCGCGCTGGTCATAGGTCACCACCCGATAGCGTGCCGTTAGCGCGGCCAGCTGCGGCTGCCAGAAACCCGCCACGCCGCCCAGACCGGATGAGAGCACCAGTGTCGGTGCATCGGGATTTTGCAGACCCAGAATATCCAGCTGCATCAGACCTCCGCTTTGCCGATGTGCGCCACGCTGGCGATCTCAATCAGCGCATCAGGCTTGACCAGACCGCACTGAATACAGAAGCGCGCCGGTTTTTCGCCGGGAAAGAACTCGGCATAAACCTGATTCACCGCGGCGTAGTTCGACCAGTCGGTGATAAAAATCGAATTAAACGTCACATCGGTCATGCTGCCACCGGCGGTCTCGATCACCTTTTTAATGGTTTCCAGCACGTGGCGGGTCTGCGCTGCGGCATCACCCACATGCACCACGTTGTTGTCAGCATCAAACGGCAGCGTACCCGAGACATAGACCACGCCATCCGCCAGCGTGCCGGGAACGAACGGGGCAATGGGGGTGGAGGTGCCTGGCGGAACAATAATACTTTTCGGCATAGCGTCGTCCTTATCGTGGATTAGCGGGCATTCAGGCTTTCGCAGAAGGTATCGACATCCGATACCCAGCCAAAAAAGGTTTCGATATTGAACAGGGCAGCCTGCTGAGCAAAGGGCGGGCCGGCCTGATAAGTGGCGTCTTCCAGCACCACGCCGAAGTACTCCAGAAAGAAGCCGTCGCGCAGCGTCGATTCAACGCAGACGTTGGTCGCGATGCCGGTAAACATCAGATGACGGATCCCGCGGCTGCGCAGCATGCTGTCGAGCGGGGTGTTATAGAAGCCGCTGTAACGTGATTTCGGCAGCACGATGTCACCGGGTTGCGGCACCAGTTCATCGACCAGCGCGTAATCCCAGCCGCCTTTTGACAGCAGCGACCCCTGCAGTTCAGGCCGTTTACGCATGGTTTTCAGGGCATTCGATTTGTGGAAATTGGGGGAACCGGCGTCGCCCGCTTCTACATAGTCACTGTCCCAGCCGTTCTGGAACCAGATGATCTGAACGCCTGCCGCACGGGCCGCCGTCACCGCCTGATGGATTTTCGCAATCACCGGCTTGGTGGCGGAAACATCGAAGCCCGCCAGATCGAGATAGCCGCCTTCAGTGGCGTAGGCGTTCTGCATATCCACGACAATCAGCGCGGTCTGGCCAGGCGGAAAGGCGATCGGCTCTGGCCGCGCCGGCAGTTCAACCTGGGGAACATCCGGCGTGTGAGCACAATAAACGGTAGCCATCATGCCACCTCCTGCTGTGCGTCGAGCAGGGCGCTGCGACAGGCCATCAGCGGCTGAATGTGCTGCCCGAAGTTCTCGATACCCTGCAGGAAGTCATCAAACGTCAGCAGCACGCCGTGGGTGCCTTCGACCTGCGCAACCTCATCCAGCATCCGCGCCACGCTGGCATACGACCCCACCAGGGTGCCCATATTGATATTGACTGCCGAGGTCGGATCCGCCATCTGGCGCACATTGGTGTCGCTGCCCGATTTGGTGTCCTGCTGACTCTGAGTGGTGAGCCAGGAGAGCGCCTCTTCATCCGCACCGGCTTTGTAGTGTTCCCACTTCGCCCGCGCTTCTTCGTCCGTTTCAGCAGCGATGATCATAAACAGCACATAGGAGCCGACATCGCGGCCCGCTTTTTCAGCGGCCTGCTTCATGCGAATCGAGGTAGAGCTGAACGCGGCAGGCGTGTTAACACCTTTACCAAAGCAGAAGTTGTAATCGGCGTGCTGAGCAGAGAAGGCCATACCGGCATCGCTCTGTCCGGCGCAGATCACCTTCATCGGGCGCTGCGGCTGCGGACTCACCCGGCAGTCGTTCATGGTGAAGAACTCACCTTTAAAGTCCGATTTTCCGGTGCCCCACAGGTCGCGCAGCACGGTAACGTATTCGGTCAGATAAGCGTAGCGGCTGCTGAAGTACTCATCGCCAGGCCACATTCCCATCTGTTCATATTCCGGCTTCTGCCAGCCGGTCACCAGGTTGACGCCAAAGCGACCGCCTGAAATGGAATCGATGGTGGAGGCCATGCGCGCCACAATCGCCGGAGGCAGCGTCAGGGTGGCGGCGGTGGCGTAGATCTCAATGCGTGATGTCACGGCGGCCAGGCCTGCCATCAGGGTGAACGACTCGAGATTATGATCCCAGAACTCGGTTTTTCCGCCGAAGCCGCGCAGTTTGATCATCGAGAGCGCAAAATCGAAATGGTAATGCTCTGCTTTCAGCACGATCGCTTTGTTCAGTTCAAAAGTCGGCTTGTACTGCGGCGCATTGGACGAAATCAGCCAGCCATTGTTACCAATCGGAATAAAGACGCCTATCTTCATGTGAAACCTCGTTGCGATGGGGGAAAGGTGTTTCACGCGCTGCACTGCATCCTGCATCGTCCGTGTGGGCCGCGCTCAGTCACAATTCTGCAAACTGTGTGCCACTTTTTTTATTCTTTTAGATAACAATGAGTTAAAATTAACCCGAAAGAGGTAAGTGGAGTAACTGGTCCATTTCAGACCGTCTGGTCAAAATTCGCTGCACGTTTTCCATGCAGGCTGAGCAAAAAAGGTGCAGGGCGCGGATTGGGCAGCGATGAATCCCTTTGCTATGATGCGCTGACACCAGAAGGATGAGGTAAACGTGTGAATACCGATGAAAAAAAGCCAACGCGACGTTCGCGTGCGGTCGCGGCGAAGCGGGCCGCCATACTGGAAGCGGCATTAACCTTCTTCTCACAGTTTGGCATTCACGGCACCAGCCTCGATAAGGTGGCCGAGCTGGCCGATGTCTCTAAAACCAATCTGCTCTACTATTTTCCCTCTAAAGAAGTGCTCTATGTGGCAGTGCTTAAGCAGATTCTGGATGTCTGGCTGGCACCGTTACGCGCGCTGGCGCACGATCAGGATCCACTGGTCGCGATTCGTCGCTACATCCGGCTGAAGCTGGAAGTGTCGCGCGATCATCCTCAGGCTTCCCGGCTCTTCTGTCTGGAGATGCTGCAGGGTGCTCCGCTTCTGAAAGGGGAGCTGGCAGGCGATCTTAAGCAGCTGGTGGATGACAAAGCGGCAATTATTGAACGCTGGATTGATGAAGGACGACTGGCGGGCGTACAGCCGCAGCATCTGATCTTTATGCTGTGGGCCACCACGCAGCATTACGCCGATTTTGCCACTCAGGTTGAGGCCGTTACCGGCCAGACGCTCAGCGATCCGGCGTTTTTCGATCAGGCTGTTGATAACGTGCAGCGCATGATCATCGAAGGGATTCGCGTACGCTAATTCAGGATACATCCACGGTTCAGGTACGGAGTTAATCAATGGATTCTGTTTCGCAGCTGGTGCTGGGTGCCTCAGTCAGTGTCGCAGTGATGGGACGTCGGGTGCCGGTCTGGCAGGCCGCGCTGGTGGGCGGCGTCTGCGGCACCTTACCCGATCTCGATGTCTTTCTTGATCATGGCGATGCGATACGCAACATGACCCTGCATCGCACGGAAACGCATGCGCTGCTCTGGCTCACGCTGCTCTCGCCACTGATTGCATGGCTGGTGGCGGGTCTGTTTCGCCAGCGGGTGAAGTGGGCAGCATGGTGGCCTGCCATCTGGCTGGCGCTGATTACCCATCCGCTGCTCGATTTGATGACGGTGTATGGCACCCAGCTTGGCCTGCCGATCACCGATTATCCTTATGCCATCGGCAGTATCTACATCATCGATCCACTCTATACGCTGCCGCTGCTGGCAGGTCTGGGCGTCGCGCTCTGGCGGCGCAGTGATAAAGGGCTGCGCGGAAACCGGCTCGGGCTGATGCTGAGTACCCTTTATCTGGTCTGGAGTGTGGTGATTCAGGGCGTCGCAGGCTGGCAGATCAGAGCGTCGCTGGCGGAGCAGGGTATTCCGGACAATAAAGTGCTGGTGACGCCCACGGCCTTTAATACGCTGGTATGGCGCAGCGTGATTATGACGCCGGATCGCTATGGCGAAGTTTACTGGTCGCTGTTGTCGCCCTCACGGCCACTGCAGGTGGCGTGGTATCCGCGTCATCCTGAACTGTTCGACGCCTTTCGGGGCAGCTGGTATGCAGAACGTGTCGCCTGGTTCAGCCACGGCTTCTACGCGCTGCGGGAGCAGGACGGGCAGACGACGATTGCCGACCTGCGCATGGGCGAAGGCGATAAGTATACCTTCACCTTTGGTCTGGGCACGCCTCAGCAGCCCGATCCCCGGCCGCAGCGCTTACCTAATGAACGCCCCTCTTTATCCGCCATTTTCTCTGCGCTGGGCGATCGCCTGTAAAAAAAAGCCCGGTCATCTGACCGGGCTTTGTTCATGATATTACCGATTAGCGGCTACGACGATTACGCAGCATCCAGCCCACACCCAGCAGGGCAAACCAGAGTGGCGTAACCATCAGCGCCTGGCGCGTATCTTCCTGCAGCGTCAGCAGCACCAGCACAAATGCGAAGAATGCCATGCAGACCCAGCACATGAATTTGCCCAGCGGCATCTTAAATGCCGACTCCGCATGGCGCTGCGGATGCTTTTTACGGTAGGCCAGATAGCTGCACAGAATGATGGTCCAGACGAACATAAACAGAATGGCCGAGACGGTGGTCACCAGCGTGAAGACCTTCATCACATCCGGGATCAGGTAGATCAACGCCACACCAATCAGCAGGCACAGGCAGGAGAAAAACAAGCCGGTAGTCGGCACCGCACGGGCAGAGAGTCGGCCAAAGGCGCGGCTGGCCACACCCTGCTGCGACAGGCCATAGAGCATACGGCTGGTGGAGAAGATGCCGCTGTTGGCTGAGGAGGCGGCAGAAGTCAGCACCACAAAGTTAACGATACTCGCAGCCGCAGGCAGACCAATCAGAACGAACATCTCAACAAACGGACTGCGATCGGCCATCACCTGGGTCCAGGGCGTTACCGCCATAATCACCATCAGCGCCAGCACGTAAAACATAATGACCCGCAACGGAATAGCATTAATCGCGCGCGGTAACACTTTATGCGGATTGTGGGTTTCAGCCGCTGCCGTGCCCACCAGTTCAATGCCGACAAAGGCAAACACCGCAATCTGGAAGCCGGCAAAGAAGCCGCTGAGGCCTTTCGGGAACATGCCGCCGTGATCCCAGATGTTGCTGAGTGACGCTGTGCCGCCGCCCGGTGAGGGGTAGTGAATCGATACCAGCACAATCCCGGTTACGATCAGTGCCACAATGGCGACGATTTTAATGATCGCAAACCAGAACTCCATCTCGCCAAACAGCTTGACGGTGGCAATATTGAGCGCCAGAAAAACCACCACGCAAAGCAGGGCGCTCATCCAGATCGAGAAGCCCGGAAACCAGAGCTGGAAATAGGCGCTGATTGCCACCACGTCGGCAATGCCGGTTACCACCCAACAGAACCAGTAGGTCCAGCCGGTAAAGTAGCCCGCCCACGGGCCAAGCAGATCAGCGGCAAAATCGCTAAAGGATTTGTACTCAAGGTTGGAGAGCAGCAGCTCCCCCATGGCGCGCATCACAAAGAACAGCATAAAACCGATGATCATATAGACAAAAATGATCGAGGGGCCAGCCAGGCTGATGGTTTTACCGGAACCCATAAACAGGCCGGTACCGATAGCGCCACCAATGGCGATCAGCTGGATGTGACGATTGTGCAGATTGCGCTGGAGTTTATCGGGCGTCTCGTGGGTGCTTGCGGTTTCTTTAGATTGATCAACCATAGAATTGTCTTTCCTGTCGTGATGTTGTGTTCAGCTCTGCTGGCTGTTAGTCAAGGCGTCTGCCTGAGGGCAAGTCGGCATAAGATAGAGGAAGAGAGCCGGAATCGGGTAACGCTTTTTTACCAATTGTGATGCCTGCCGTCCCGGAAGCGGCAATAAAGCGCGATTTTGTTCAAACCTTCGTCAGCCTGGGTAATTATTCATCACGTTATGTCAGTCAGGCGGCGTGAAGGGCGATGCGCTTCTACACTTTTTGTTTGCTAATCATCATGCTGCGAGAGGGACTATGCGCACGCTTATCCTGTTTTTGCTATTGCTTGCGCTGGGATGGGTCAGCTTACCCTGGCTTAAGCAGCATCTGCCGCCGCAGTTTAATCCCTTTACGCCACTCTCTGTTACCGATCCGCCGGGCTGGATGACGCAGATTAAGATGAAAAGGCTGGCCAGCGATCCTGACGCATGTCTGGCGGTGATGCGCCGCGCTCAACAGGCGGGCTGGGTCAGCTTCAGCGAGCGTCCGGACGTCACGGGTCACTGTCCGCTCAGTCATCCGCTGCGGGTTCAGAAATTTGGCCCGGTCAGCCTCAGCAGCAGCTTTCTGGCCAGCTGTCCTATGGCCGTCGCCAGCACCATGTATGCTCTGCGCAGTCGTGAACAGACCGCCAGAGAGATGCACAGTCCACTGGTACGAATTACGCATGTCGGCAGTTACGCCTGCCGTAATATTTATCATCGTGCTCAGGGGCGGCTCAGTGAACATGCCACCGCCGATGCCTGGGATGTGACAGGCTTTCAGCTGGCTGATGGCCAGCGGCTTGAGGTCAGTCGTCACTGGCAACAGCCGGAAGAAAAAGCGGCAATGCTTCATACGCTGTGGCGTGGCGGCTGTGAGGTATTCGGCAATGCGCTGGGGCCGGACTATAACGCCGCTCACGCCTCACATTTTCATCTGGGTATGCGTGGTGCAGGCTACTGCCGATAAATCATCAGACAGGATTAATACCGTGTTTGATTAAGAAATGTTCTTATGGTGCCAGTAAAACCCATCCAGTTATCATTGCTGAACCTAATCCCTTACTGAAATAGTCTGACAACAGGTCAGGATGCTCCTAAAAAAACCGATTTCAGGGCCATTTGTAAGAATAAAACGATGCCTGCGGGATAAAACCCTTGCGCAAATTCTCAGCGTCATTTGCTCAGCGCCTGTTGGCGGCATGATGAAATTATTTCATGATTGCGCTGGCAGAAATAAGGGAAAGGTATCGCATAAATAAAAAAGTGCGTGATTAAGAAAAGAACGGATTTTACCTGCAAATTTATTTTCAGATGATTTAGTTGCGTGACTATCGTTAAAGTGATTTAACTGATTAAAATAGAGTCAGTGTTGAGCATTACGCCATTAATAGTGCTCTCCGCCACGTATTGCGGTCAGACAGCAGAGTAAGTAAACGAGACTTTACGGACGCGCTGTCCTGGATCAGGTATTTGCAGTCAGATAAGTGGATAAACCACAGCAGGATGTGAATCGACCGGCGCAGAGCACGGTCGGGCAGGGGAGACCCGAAAAGGTTTATTAAACAGCACATCGTTACGCTTACAGGGCTGCCACTGAAAACCGGGACAGGTCTTTCACCGGCAAGCGCGTGGCGTGGGCAGCAAGCCGGTTAGCTGCCTCAACAGACGCCACAGGGGCTGAGGGGTCGTCTGACGAAACCGGTCCTGATGCTGCAAAGAGAGAGCCGGGCTTATTTCCTGATAAAAAATATGTCAGAAATTTGTCACTGCCGCTTCGCTTATAACGGAGTAATTAACGCCTTGTTTACTCGTTATTTACCCAACAATCAGCATCGCGATTCAATATTGTCAGCAGACGTTTCGGGTCTGAGATAAAATTGCACTGGAGGTCAGGGATTGAAATCCTATCAGAAAAATCTTATTCTCCTGGGGTGATTGAAATTGCTGTGATCGGCCTCACCTTGTAAAGGCAGGAACACTTTTTCACTCCGCTCCAACGGTGAAAGGTTAAATGCGCTGTAGATCGCGACAGATTCGTCCTGAACGATAAATTAATTTTCTTCTGCAAATTTATTTTATCCGATGAATCCGAATGAATATTACCGGAAGGGCGAGTGAAATTAACGCTGAGGCAATATGAGCACTGAAAATTATTTCGCCTGGCGACATGAAGCGAAAGAACAATTTCAGGCATTAACGGTTTCTTCTGAATTGAAGCCGTTATTGCAACAATTTACTGAATCATTAGGCTTCGATTATTTTGCCTTTTTGATTCAGCACCCGGTGCCTTTTAACCGACCGCGCATTCATTTACATAGCACCTATCCCAGATTATGGGTTAAACGCTATGAGAAGCAGAATTATTACGCTGTCGATCCGGTGCTCAGGTTGTGTCAGCGACCGGGCAAAGGCATGGCGTGGACGGAGGAACTCTTCGCCGACGCCGGCAATTTGTGGCATGAGGCGAGAGAATATGGGCTGCAGAGCGGATTTTCTTGCTCTGCAATGGCACCAAATCGCGTCATTGGTATATTATCTATATCGTCGCAACAGCCCATTTCTGTCCAGCTCTGCCATGCTGAGCTGGAGGTGAAACTACACCTTTTAGCGGAACTAAGTCTGGATACGCTGGAACGCTTTAGCGATGATGCAATGATGGTACTAAAAAAAGAGTTTAGTCAGCGCGAGCTGGAAATTTTGAAATGGACAGCTGAAGGAAAAACGGCGGTCGAAATTTCACTTATTTTATCCATCTCTGAACATACCGTTAACTTTCACCAAAAAAACATGCAAAAGCGTTTCAATGTTTCCAATAAAACGCAGATTGCCTGCTATGCAGCGGCAATCGGACTGATCTGAACATAAAGCAACGGCTACACTTCGCCGTTCCTTTGCACAGGTCTGTTGTCTACCCTGCGCCGGGACTTTGCCAGGCTGGCGCAAAGAAATCATTGCAAACATGGGGATGTCAGAGGCGCATGATGAAAATAGTGCAAACGCAATTAAAGGATATGCCATCCTCTTTGCTTGCCGAACTCGGCAGCTACCGATACAGCGTCTTTGCGCGCGGCGAAGGGTGGTCAATTCCGCCACGTCTGAGCACGCCAGGACAGGAATATGATCGCTACGATCGTTCAGATGTCACCTGGCTGATCGCATGGAATGCGCGGGAGGGCATCAGCGGCTGTGCGCGTCTGATGCCCTGGTTCGAACCTGAACTGAGTGAAGGCATCGTACTGCCTTTCAGCCATGAGAAAGTGTGGGAAATGTCGCGCTTCTCGGCACGGCTGGATGTGGACGCTGAACTGCCACTGAATATTCTCTGGCACGCCGTGCAGCTGGCAGAATTGAACGGTATGGAATACATCATCAGTTCGGCAACGCCGATGCTGGAGAAGATGTTTGAAGAGCATCAGGTGGTGTATGAGCCGCTGACGCCGGGACTTATTCTGTCAGAAGATAATCTGTTTGCGATCCGTATTCCGGTGGTTCAGCCAGCGCTGGCTGAAAAGTATCGGGGAACGCGGCGCTTTAGTCCGGAAGAGGTGCTGCCTACGCTGGGCGTTTCGGTTAACTGGCAGGCGCACAGTTAATTAATTTGCCCCCGCGGCTGTGGGGGCAAGCAAGCTTACTGACGGTAGGCTGTTTTGATCTGCTTAATGGTATTGCTGAATACTTCCGCCTGAGGCTTGTCGCCCAGCGTCTGTACATAGCGTTCCATGTTGATAATCACTTTGCCGGCATCAGCCTGGCCCATACCTTTCAGGATCAGGGTGATCATCATCTTCAGACCCGCGATTTCATCCGCTAATTTCCGGGCTTCCTGCGAAGTTGCAAAATCTTCATCGCTCATGCGTTTCTCCTTGGTGAATGACAATGTGTCGGCAATCTGTCCGAACAGCAGTGCGTGAGTATATCACAGGGTCAGTAAGTTGCTGGAGCAGCCGGTTCGCTTCGCTATAAACAGCTGGTTTGTCCAGTACAACTAATCAATCGCTGAAAGTAATTACAGGTGTTGCCGGGCCAGATATCACAAGGGCCTGCAGCGATAAGGCACAGCAAAGTCTGGTGTTAATACCATGAAATAGTAAGAGTTTAAGGATTATTCAGTACGCCTGTCGGTTGTAAGAAATCTCTGTTATTGCTGGCTGCACGGGGCTGGAAATCGTTATGCGAAGCGTCGACTGTTTTGCTTTGTTGATGTGCTTTTGAGGTAAAAGCGGGTATGATTATCGCCTGTATTCGTTAATTGATTCCTCTTTTTTTAGCCTCTGGAGTTTCCCCGTTGATCAGTGTGCTTCTTGTTGATGACCATGAACTTGTCCGTGCCGGAATCCGTCGCATCCTTGAGGATGTCAAAGGTCTGGCCGTGGTCGGAGAGGTCAACTGTGGCGAGGATGCCGCTAAGTGGTGCCGTGCCAATCAGGTTGATGTGATCCTCATGGATATGAACATGCCGGGCATCGGTGGACTGGAGGCGACGCGCAAAATCGTGCGTTACAATCCCGATATCAAAATCATCATGCTGACCATTCACACGGAAAATCCGCTGCCTGCGAAAGTGATGCAGGCGGGGGCTGCAGGCTACCTCAGTAAAGGGGCTGCGCCGCAGGAGGTGATCAATGCGATTCGCTCGGTCAATGCCGGACAGCGCTACATCGCTTCAGATATCGCTCAGCAGATGGCGCTGAGCCAGATTGAGCCACAAAAAGCGGAATCCCCCTTCAGCTGTTTGTCGGAAAGGGAATTGCAGATTATGCTGATGATCACCCGTGGACAAAAGGTGACGGAAATTTCCGAGCAGTTAAATCTCAGTCCTAAAACCGTTAACAGTTACCGCTACCGGATGTTCAGCAAGCTGAATATCAGTGGCGATGTAGAGTTAACGCATCTGGCCATTCGACATGGCCTCTATAATGCGGAGCCGTTAATCAGTAGTGAATGACGTTTTTGATTCCAAAGCCTTTCTGAGTACGGTAACCAGCAAGCCCGGTGTTTACCGCATGTATGACGCCTCAGGCACCGTCATCTATGTGGGCAAAGCCAAAGACCTGAAGAAGCGTCTGACCAGCTACTTCCGCACTCAGGTCGGCAGTCGCAAAACCGAAGCGCTGGTTAGTAATATCCAGCACATCGATGTCACCGTAACCCACACCGAAACCGAAGCGCTGCTGCTTGAGCATAACTACATCAAGCTCTACCAGCCGCGCTACAACGTGCTGCTGCGCGACGATAAATCTTACCCCTACATCTTTCTTAGCAGCGATACCCATCCGCGACTGGCGATGCACCGTGGTGCAAAGCATGCCAAAGGCGAATACTTTGGCCCGTTCCCCAACGGCTATGCGGTGCGTGAAACGCTGGGGCTGCTGCAAAAAGTTTTCCCTATCCGCCAGTGCGAAAACAGCGTCTACCGCAATCGCTCCCGGCCCTGTCTGCAATATCAGATTGGTCGCTGTCTGGGTCCCTGTGTCGCGGGACTGGTCAGTGAGGAGGAGTATGCGCAGCAGACCGATTACGTGCGCCTGTTCCTGGCGGGGAAAGACGATCAGGTTCTCAACCAGCTGGTCAAACGGATGGAAGAGGCGAGCATCGGCCTGCGCTTTGAAGAGGCGGCACACCTGCGAGATCAGATTCAGGCTGTGCGACGGATCACCGAAAAGCAGTTTGTCTCGAATCAGGGTGATGACCTTGATGTGATGGGTGTGGCTTATGAAGCGGGCATGGCCTGTCTCCACGTGCTGTTTATCCGTCAGGGCAAAGTGTTAGGCAGCCGCAGCTACTTCCCGAAAGTGCCCGTCGATACCGATCTGGCTGAGGTCGTTCAGACCTTTGTCGGGCAGTTCTACCTGCAGGGCAGCGAGGCACGTACGCTGCCTGGCGATATTTTGCTGGACTTCACCTTGCCAGAGCGTGAACTGCTGGCTGAGTCGCTCAGTGAGCTGGCCGGACGTCGGGTGAGTATTCAGAGCAAGCCGCGCGGGGATCGCGCCCGTTATCTCAAACTGGCGCGCACCAACGCCGCGACGGCGTTAACCACGCGTCTGTCACAGCACTCCACAATTCATCAGCGGCTGATGGCGCTGGCGGAGTTTCTTGAGCTGGACAAAATTAAACGCATGGAGTGTTTCGATATCAGTCATACCATGGGTGAGCAGACCATCGCCTCCTGCGTAGTGTTCGACCAGAATGGTCCGCTGCGTGCCGATTATCGTCGCTACAACATCAGCGGCATTACGCCGGGTGATGACTACGCCGCCATGAATCAGGTGCTACGCCGCCGTTATGGTAAAGCGATTGAAGAAGATAAGATCCCGGATGTAATTCTGATCGATGGCGGTAAGGGCCAGCTGTCTCAGGCGAAGCAGGTCTTCGCGGAACTGGATGTGCCCTGGGACAAAAGCCGGCCGATTTTACTCGGCGTAGCGAAAGGCAGCGATCGTAAAGCCGGACTGGAGACGCTGTTCTTTGAAGCGGAAGGTGAGGGCGTTTCGCTGCCACCCGATGCGCCAGCGCTGCATGTGATCCAGCATATTCGTGATGACGCTCACAATCATGCCATTTCAGGCCACCGTAAAAAACGGGCCAAAGTAAAGAACACCAGCGCACTGGAAAGCATCGAAGGGGTGGGGCCGAAACGGCGTCAGCAACTGCTTAAGTACATGGGGGGCCTGCAACCGCTGATGAACGCGTCGGTGGAGGAGATCGCCAATGTACCCGGTATCTCACATGCTCTGGCAGAAAAAATATACTACTCGTTGAAACACTAGCATTGAAACGGGGGGGGCAATGTAGGAACATAGGCTAAATTCTACCTATATCCAGACAGTTACCGGCATATGCAATTAAACATTCCGACGTGTCTCACCCTGTTTCGAGTCGTGCTCATCCCGTTCTTTGTGCTGGCTTTCTATCTGCCGTTCACCTGGGCGCCGCTGGCGACTGCACTGATTTTTGTTTTTGCTGCCATCACCGACTGGTTTGATGGCTTTCTGGCGCGCCGCTGGAAGCAGACAACACGCTTTGGTGCGTTTCTCGATCCGGTAGCGGATAAAGTGATGGTGGCCATTGCGCTGGTGCTGGTGGCTGAATATTTCCACGCCTGGTGGATTACGCTGCCCGCTGCCACCATGATTGCACGCGAGATCATTATCTCTGCGCTGCGTGAATGGATGGCGGAGATTGGTAAACGCAGCAGCGTGTCGGTTTCCTGGATTGGTAAAGTGAAAACCACTGCCCAGATGTTCTCACTGTTTGCCTTGCTGTGGCGTCCTGATGCGACCGTCGTGGCGATTGGTGTGGTGGCGTTATACATTGCTGCCGTGCTGACTTTCTGGTCTATGTTCCAGTATTTAAGCGCCGCGCGCGGTGATCTGCTCGAACCGTGATCGATACGATTTAAAAAGCAGCAAACGGACGCGCTGTGAGGATAATTTTATTGACTCATTGCGTCATCTAAGTAGAATGCATCGCATCGAACGGCAGCCAGGCTGCCAGAAGATAAATAAAATCAGCAGGTTCGACGAAATTGCTGAATTGCGGGAATAGCTCAGTTGGTAGAGCACGACCTTGCCAAGGTCGGGGTCGCGAGTTCGAGTCTCGTTTCCCGCTCCAGATTCGCAGGTCAGGTTAACCTGACGGCACATCAGTTTAAGGCGCGTTGGCAGAGTGGCTATGCAGCGGATTGCAAATCCGTGTACCTCGGTTCGACTCCGGGACGCGCCTCCAGTTACACCCTGCCCGGGTGGTGAAATCGGTAGACACAAGGGATTTAAAATCCCTCGGCTGTAAGGCTGTGCGGGTTCAAGTCCCGCCCCGGGCACCATATCGAATTACCAATAAAATCAATGATAAGCAGTGTCGTATGACCGCCCCTCAGAGGCGGTTTTTTTGTGCCTGAATTCAGCTTCCTAATATCCACTCCTAATATTATTTCTCTTTCACCTGTCCGCCAACTACGGGAACCACCACTATTTTTCTGTCATAAGCTGCAGTCTGCTCCACATTTTTATGCCCCGTAATGGCTCTCTTCTCGTACAAATCCCCCTCCAGATCAGACACACCCTTTGTCTTCAAATCGTGAAAAGTGAAATCAAACAGTAGTTCTGGAAATTTGAGCTTTGCCGCTTCACGCGCAGCACTCCAGCGGCTATTAAACCCGTCCCGGGTGTAGCCTGAAGCATTAGGCTGGTGGATGATGAAAATACTGCTCATGCCTGGTTTGAGTGGTAGTTCAGTTGCCATTTTGATTGCTGCTGCAAACCGTGGCGACCATGCCTTGATCTGAGCAACACTGGTTTTACTCTGTTTGATCAGTATGCCCTCATCCATGATCTGGCTCTTTTTCATTGCGAGAATATCACCCTGACGCGAGCAGGTGAGGTAGGCACTGATCTCCTTAGTGGCATTTTCTGTCAGCAAATTAAACGTACCGGCTTTCATTTCGTCGAACCAATACTTTGCATTCACACATTCGACGCCTGGCAATGTGCGCTCAACAAAAGTCTTCGTTAAGTACGTATTGGCACGGGCAATGCCCTGTGATTTTTCCACCTCGGCGACGCGCCGTCTGACATCGATCTGTATCAGCATTGGATGCTGAGCGCATAATTGCTCAGAATGAGCCAAAGCCGTAATCAACTGATCGCGGCTTCGCAGTTCCTGATAAGTAGGATAGGGGCTGGCAATCGCTTCTCGTGGAGCATTCCACGGGTAAGCTTAATTCTCTGACATCATGCTTTGACCTGCAGATGTTTTCCGCGCTGTTCTTCAATCTCCTGACACTGGATTTGCGCTAGTAAGCCATCAATGAGCGTCGTGACATCGGTAAGCACTAACACTTCTTGCACTGTGAGCTGATGAGGCTGATCGGGATTCAGCTTGTTACGCAGCGTTTGTGCTCGCATACCAGCTCACTGCGCAACGTCTTCCATGTTGTGCGTTAGCGCGAACTTGCGGCAGGCATTGTCGTAATAGTTATGGGTAGAAACTTTGAAATCAAACATAGTCAAATTCCTCACTGCCGAACATAATCATTGGCAAAGTTGAATGTTAACGTGAGTGAAAATCAGCTTCTTTCGTAAAAGCGATCATGTTGATGAGCACTTTTTCCATCTTGCGAGCTTTTGACCTGATTGTTAGGCGACCATCTTTCACCATCAGGCGGCAGGCTTCGTAAGGTATACCGGTCACTTTTGCGAATTCCGGCAGCGATAAATAAGGGCTGCTCAAGGTAATTGAAAGTGGAGAATTCATCGTGCATCATTGTTCGTTAAGGTAAACGCGGGTAACGGCGTTTGGTGATTCAATATTGACTTCATTGGATTTCAAATTTGAACGTTTCAACGTTCACGTGGTGGAAAAGTTGAATGGAATTTTCAGGCGGGCAAGCTTTAGTTGATAGGTTATTTAAAGCCTACGGTTTTTCCACGCAGAGAGAGTTAGTAGAAAAGATTGGTGTTGGTCATGGCACGGTTAGTACATGGATTCGCCGTGAATACTTTGCCGGTGAAGCCGTAGTGCAATGCGCCTTAGATACTGGAGTTTCACTTGAATGGCTTGCCACGGGAAAAGGTGAGCCTGAAATAGCTGCTGTTCGCGAAAGTGAACAACAGTCCTCTAAAGTTGAAAGCCTGCCATTCAGTTCTATCGATTCCGGGCATCTGCAGCTACTGCAGCCGGTTTCAATACAGGCTTCTTTATTGCCGTCAGGTCACAAGAAAGTTGAAGTCATTCAGGTGCCGGAAGTCAGCACGTTTTATTTGGTCGATAAAGATTTTGCCAAACCGACCGATGGAATATGGATCACTCAGCGCGCTGATGTTGTGCGATGCGAAACGTTGCAAAGAACGCCGGGCAATCACTGGCGTATCGAAGGTGTGGATTGGCCTGTTAATGAAGTTAAATTAATCGCGAAGGTTATAGGAAGTATCAAACATAAATTGTAATTGGGGGTACTATGGATAGAAAACTCAGTGTTTATAACTACACACGCAACAGAGATAAGTTACTGGCAAATCTTGTCAATATCATAGAGGGTATGACATGTGACGGACAGGTTGATGCCAAAGAATTACTTTACCTTGATACTTGGTTATTGGAAGCAGAATCAATCAGCGAAAATTATTGCGTCCAGGTTATTCGAGATAAAATGGCAGCCATTTTAGAAGATGGTGTAATCGAAGAAGTTGAATTGAAGCAATTCAAAGATGATTTACTAAATATTCAACAAAACCTTCTCGATACCCCTGACGTTGACTTCTATTCAACCGAATCTGATAAACACCTTCTAGAAGGTCTGTGTAAAGGCATGCTAGCCAATCATGAGTTATCGGAAGATGAGATCCGCTATCTTCGTTGGTGGTTATCCAATAATGGTTTGTTAAAAACAAACTTCCCCGGTAAAGATCTTTATCTTCTGATTGAGAACATCTTGGCTGATGGTGTTGTAACACCTGATGAAAGAGAAGAACTGAATGAGGCTATGATAGCCTTTACGGGCTGCGATTTAGCCACTGGATCGGTTGATGGTCTTTCAATTCGTTCACCGCTTGAACATGTGGATGAGTTGAAAATCAAAGGCTCTGTGTTTTGTCTTACAGGAAAGTTTCTTTGCGGATCGCGTTCCTCCTGTGCCGCTGAAATTGAAGCGGCAGGCGGAATTGTAATCGATGACATCACTCAAAAATTAGACTACCTAATTATTGGGACTTTGAGTTCAAGAGATTGGCGCTATCAAAGCTATGGCCGAAAAATAGAAAAAGCCATTGAATACCGTGAAAAGGGACATTATTTGAAGATCATCAGCGAAGAACATTGGCGTCAGCATTCTGCATGATGCTCGTTATGTGGTCATGTTTAAAAGCCAGAAATCAAACATCGACTACTGTTTTTATATACAGCAAAAAGTCCTCATTTGTTTTTTGAGGAAACTGAATGTCTGTTAGAAAATCCGAAAACGGAAAGTGGGTTTGTGATTTTTACTCGGCGGGCAGAGGAAGTAAGCGAATTCGCAAAAGCTATGCAACTCGCGGCGAGGCTTTACGTTACGAGCGAGAGCAGCTAGCTAAAGGCAGCGATTCCAGCATAAACACTATTGAGGCAGAAGCCCGCGCGGTTCGCCTCAGTGAGTTAGTTAATGATTGCTATGAATTACATGGAAGGTCTTTGACCGATGGCGATGCAAGGTTGCAAAAATTGAAATCATTCTGTCATAACTTGGGTGACCCAGATGCTTTCACACTTAACCAAGAAATGTTTGCGGGCTATCGTAAGCAGCGATTGGCGGGAGACTTCACCGCTAATCCAAAGCATGGCATCAAGAAACTACCGAAAGAAGCCACAGTAAACCGTGAACACGCTTACTTACGTGCAGTGTTTAATGAACTAAAAAAGCTGGGACGTTGGAAAGGCGATAATCCACTTGATGGTGTGCGGCTCTTTCGCGAGAGTGAAAACGAACTGTCATTCTTATACGAGGAGGATATTAAAAGATTACGCCATGAGTGTGACGCATCATCAAATAAAGATCTTGTCATTATTTTACGTATTTGCCTCGCAACCGGCGCCCGTTGGAGTGAAGCCGAGCAGTTGAGGCAATCTCAAGTTATGCCTTTACGAATCACTTATACCAATACGAAAAGTAAAAAAAATCGCACTATCCCAATATCGAAAGGACTTCATGCATTAGTTCCGAAAAGTCGCGGTCTACTATTTGACAATGCTTATGATGTTTTCGGGTTTGCGATTGAAAGAGCGAACATTGAATTGCCAGACGGCCAACGCACCCATGTTTTGAGACATACGTTTGCAAGTCACTTCATGATGAATGGTGGAAATATATTAATTCTTCAGCAGATCTTGGGACATTCAACTATACAAATGGCAATGAGATATAGTCATTTTTCACCTGAACATCTTGAGGCAGCTATACAACTCAATCCCTTTGACAGAGTGCTTAAAAATGATAAATGAAGCAACCGAATTATTGAGTATTTTCGTTCGCGTTGAACAAGATAAGCTAAACAAGCAGAGTATGCCTCATATGCCTACTTTGGGCAAAGCTTATGAGGAAATTACTAAACAAGGTATTAATCAGAATTTTGCAATCCCCAAGGGATTGCAGCTTAATGTTGTTAGTGGGTTCATAAGGGTTGGAGATGAGCTCATACCAAACCAAATTGACTGCATGCTTATCAGAGGTGAGGCCGAGAGATATGGCATAACAGATGAATACATATGTGACATTGAAAACGTACTAGCTATTTTCGAAGTTAAAAAAAATCTTAGTAAAGATGATTTCACTGATGCATACGAGCATTTGGCCGTATTGAGGAAGAAGTACAGTGAGTATTTTTCAAACAAAATGGATGCCATGGAGGAGAGGCCCAACATAGATGTTGCCTCTGAAATATTTTCCAAGCTTACCGGCATAGCGGGTCCACAATGCTACGATGATATTTATTCTTTACCGGAGCAGCATCAAGTGCTCTTTTATTCGTTAGTGGTCGAACAACTCGCGCCTGTAACCATAATTCATGGATATGGTGGCTATAAAACTGAAAAAGGGCTTAGGGATGTTTTCGTTGATTATTTAGATGAGGAAAATTATCTAAAACAGCTAACTGAGAAGAAGCGTGCTCAAGAGGAAAAAAAAGGCGATTCAGTTACTATGATTCGTGGTATGAATAGCCTACCTACACTAATAATATCGAATGAATTCTCTTTGGTTAAAATAAATGGTCTTCCTTATTCATTTTCAATGCAAAATAATAAAGATGACTGGGTCGTAATAGCTTCATGCAGAGATAATCTACTTCGAATTATGCTAGAGCTTATATGGAGCAAGATTTCAGTTTTTTGTGAAGCGAATATGCCATGGGGAGATGATGATCAGGCTGAAAACTTAGCACCATTAATTTTTGCAAAGGTTGTTCGAAAGGATGAACATTTAGGTTGGCATTATAGATCTTTTGAATTATCAGCTAAGAAGTTAAGATCATTACTACCGATTAAATATGAACCATTTAGAATATCTAAGGCCGCAATTTACATTGTTCAACGTTTATCTTTTAAATCAGACGGGTATGCGATTAATGATGAAAATAGATTATTATGTAAACAAGCAGGATATGAGCTTGATGAAATAGTTGAAGAATTAATCTCTACCACTTACTTTGCTATTAATCAAAATAGTTTGTTTACTATACATAGGACCACTTACGTTCTTGATTTCGATGAATATGGAGTAGTAGATAGTCAGTTTCCTAGACTTAAACTTTGGTGCGATAAGAATAAGCTGAAGTTAGGAATTGTTTATTGTATCACGTTAAGTTAAATGACTACATTCATCCACATTGACCCAAGCAACCCCATATTGACCTTAGGAAAGTGCTGATTTTGCTTAAATTATTGAAATCATTGCTTCTATTAAGATCTTTGAAATCCCTCGGCTGTAAGGCTGTGCGGGTTCAAGTCCCGCCCCGGGCACCATATTTCTGCCAAAGAAAATCTAATAAAATAAAAGCAATATGCAGTAATGTCGTAACCGCCCAAGTGAAGTGAACCCCGAAAGTTGGACACCCAACGATTAGGGGTTTTCTGTTTTATGGCCAGGAAAAGTTTACGCCAGAATTTAAGCAGCAGGTTGTTGTTCATTACCTCAACAGTGATGACGGTGCCAAAGCAACGGCCCGGCGTTTCGGCATTGATCATGGGGCAGTGCGAAGATGGACGGAACACTGGAAGGTCAGTGGTCAGGCCGGTTTCCTCATCAAAACCGCGCGTTACTCCGCTGCTTTCAAAGAATCCGTCGTCCGCTATATGTGGGATAACGCCGCTTCGTCCCGTAAGGCCGCTGCTGTATTTCAGATTGCTGCTGCCTGTACCGTCAGCCGCTGGGAGCGTCTTTATCGTGAGGGGGATATTCTGGCTCTTCAGGATAAGCCCCGAGGACGACCCGGAATGTCTGCAAAAAAATCCAAATCAGCCCCCGCCTCTGTCGGCCAGCGACCGAATTTTACGACCCCGGAAGAGGAGCTGGAGTATCTTCGCGCAGAGAACGCTTACCTAAAAAAGCTGCATGCCTTAATTCAGGAAAAGCAGTTGCAGACGCGGAAGACAAAACGCGGATAGTTTCTGTATTAAGGCCCCTGTATAAACTGTCATCTCTCCTGCATATCGCCGGTCTGGCGCGCAGCACGTTCTATTATCAGCTGAAAATCCGCTGTTGTGATGACCGCCACTCTTCAGTCAGCCAAAGAATAGTGTCCTTGTTCCATTACCATAAAGGACGCTACGGATATCGCCGTATTACGCTGGCCCTGCGCAATGAAGGGCATGTAATAAATCATAAAACGGTTCGTAAGCTCATGCGTAAACAACAGCTCTCTTCAAATCTAAGGGCTAAAAAGTACAATTCCTACAAGGGGATATACGGGAAGACAGCGCCAGATGTGCTGCAACGCGACTTCACTGCCGATAAGCCGAAGCAGAAGTGGGCGACGGACGTGACGGAGTTCAGGGTGGGGAGCAAAAAGCTGTACCTCTCTCCCGTTATGGATCTCTACAACCGCGAGATTATTGCCTGGAATATGTATGAGCATCCCGGCATCGGTCTCGTGGCAAAAATGCTGGATGATGCGCTGGACGGGCTGAGTACTGGCGATGGCCCGGTGCTTCACTCAGATCAGGGCTGGCAATATCAGATGGCTGTGTATCAGGAAAAGCTCTCTTCAAAAGGCCTGACGCAAAGTATGTCACGTAAAGGTAACTGTCTTGATAATGCTGTGATGGAGAATTTTTTTGGGATACTGAAATCAGAATGTTGGTACTGTGAAGAGTACCGTGATGTGGCTCAGTTAAGAGAAGCAGTGGATGAATACATCCATTATTACAACCATGAACGGATTAAAGCTAAATTAAATTCCCTGAGTCCGGTACAGTATCGGACTCAGGGAATATCAGCCGCCACATAATAAAGTGTCCAACAAATGGGGTTCACTTCACATGGGCGGTTTTTTTGTGCCTGCTCTCTGGCGGATACGGCGACTGCAACCTCCGTTTAGCGGTATAATCCGGCATCAGCCCCGGGAGCTGAATACCAGCTCATCATCAGTGTCACTCACCAGCACCATCCGTTGCGCCTCGCCGCTGGAAGAGACAAAGGTCACTTCATGGCCGATGCTGATATCATCAAAGGCGTCGGTCGGCTGTGACTGCTTCCGGATCTCCAGCACCATCCGCGAGGGATAGGGTTTATCATTGACCGTATCAATATGATAATTGGCGGTAAAATTCAGTTCGGGTTGATCAACCACGTAAAATTGTCCTGACGGCATAGTCTTGACCTCTGCAAAATGTTGGCCATAAGTCCCGGTCGGAACAGGCTGCCTGAAACTTAAGGTTAGCTGAATAATCAATGCCTACAGGCAGCAGCACCTCTTTTTTGATTTCATACGACGGTTGCAAAAATACCTGCCGCTTGCGCTTGCCTGGTCAGAGAGTCGTACTACGCTTCTTGTTCACATAGCGCGGCTTTTCCAGGCACGCCATTCGGGCATGGTATAAAGGTATTACTGCAACTCTTAACGGGTTGACGATGCGGGTTCAACTCCTGCTGCCCGGTCCCTCTCCTGCATCTACGTTAACGCCAGCCTGGCCCTTTTGGGTTTCTGCCGATCCATCCCAATTACATCCGATTTCACTCATTTTTGCGGCCTGTGTCGAACTCTGTAACCTGTTGAAACGTTGTGGTTTACCGTATTGTGGTGACTATTGTTTGCCGTCGCAGAGAATTAATGCCAATGATTACACCTTTTACACCTGACTTAACTGAACCGGCGGCCCCCCCGGTTATCGGTGTTGTCGCCAGCCAGTTGCTCAATCCGTATCAACAAAAAATGCTGGACGAAGTGATGCGCCAGCTTAACGCGCGCGGTGTTATCTCGGTGCTACTGAGTGCCGAAACCGACGTCACACTGACCACACTCATCCGGCAGGCTACACCACTCGGGCTGCGTGGTTTGCTGTTACTCCCCGGTAACCGCGTTACTGATGCCTGCAATTTGCCAGTGCTTCAGATTGACGCTGAGCCTGAACTGCAGGCGGATGCACTGCGGGCGGGTGAGGTGACAGCGGAATTATTGCTTAAACAGGGGCATCAGCGGTTTGGCTTTATGCAGGGTCAGCCAGGCGAACTGGCGCAAAAACAGGGCTATCGCGCCTCTCTGCTGGCGGCAGGCATGGCGCTGAACGCCGAACTGACTGTGGGGAGTGATGATCGCGACTGCGCTTATCAGGCGATGATGTCTTACCTGAAAAAGACACGTGCTGCTGAGCGTATCCAGGCACTCTTCTGTGAAAGCGATCTGATGGCCTTTGGTGCAATGCAGGCGATTCGGGATTTTGGTCAGGGTATCCATCTGGCAGTGGCAGGTTTTGGTGATAGTGAGGAAGCCCGTAGCTCAACCTGGCATCTTACCAGCTGGTCACCTGACATCCGGCAGATCGCTGGCCGCGCGCTGGATCGCTGGCTGGGACAGCAGGCAGGCAACAGCAGTGCTGAAGAGCAGGGGCAATTACAGCGGCGTCACTCTCACGCAGGCAAAGTGCTGCCGGGTGAGATGTCAGCCTGCGGCTGCGCCTTCCGGCATTAACCAGCCCGCAACGCAGGCTGGCAGAATAATGTCAGGCCTGCGGTTGTCCTGCCGGGCCGCTGCCGCCGGGTGCGCCCACCGGCTGCTGCCCGCCAGGTGGTGGCGGGGCATCTCTGCCCGGTTGCGGCGGTGCACAGGCCGTAAGCGTGGCGAGGATAGCCAGTGTGGATAACAGATAAGCAGTACGTTTCATCGTAATTCCCCGATCAGGTAAGCGGAACGTTGAGTATAGAGAATTGCAACAAAACCGCCCGGACAGGGCTAAATCATCAACACGCATGGCAAATTGTCGACGATTATTTGAGACGCCTCGCAACTCGTGCATGCTGGCAATGCGTTTCAGGCCGGAGCGCGCTAAGGTAGCGCTTCATTTAAGAGGAGTCGTTATGAATGGCATGATGAAGTTCGTCCGCGGGTGGCTGGTGTTCTCTGTACTGTGGGGCGTATTCATGTGGTTTATGTCATGGCAGCAGCAGGGCAAAGAGCCTGGTCTGGCGATTCTGACAAGTCTCTACGCCGGTTTAATCTACCAGGCGCTGATTACCATGGTTGGCCGCTACCGCGCGCGGCGGCAACAGGCTGAGTGAGTTCTGCTGCCGGAGAGGCAGCAGAAAGGCGTCTTTAGCCGAAATTACCGGTCAGGCGCTGATGGAAGTCCGTGCTGCGTGGGTCCAGCCCCTCAATGGTCACCTCTGCACCATAACGCTGATAGCGATACTCAATGCCATCCAGCGCCGCGACGCTGGACGCATCCCAGATCTGCGCGTGCGTTAAATCGATAGTGACCTTTTTAGGGTCATGGGCATAATCGAAATGCTCAAACAGATCGTTGCTGCTGGCGAAAAACAGCGGGCCGCGCACCACATAGCGCACCGACTCGCCATCTTCGCTCAGCTGACGCTCCGCATGAATAACGTGCGCAATACGGCGGGCAAACAGCAGCATAGCCAGGATTACCCCAGCCAGAACGCCCAGTGCCAGATTACCTGTCCAGACAGTCACCGCTACCGTCAGCACCATAATCAGCGTCTCTGACCACGGCATACGTTTCAGGGTAGCGGGTTGCAGGCTATGCCAGTTAACGGTTTTCACGGCCACCACCATCATGATCCCGGCCAGTACCACCATCGGGATTTGCGCCATAATCCGGCTCAGTCCGGTCACCAGTAACAGCAGCACCAGACCGGCGGCCACGGTGGAAACCCGGCTGCGCGCCCGGCCCAGTTCAACATTGACGATGGTCTGACCTATCATCGCGCACCCGGCGATACCACCATAAAAACCCGCCAGAATATTCGCCACGCCCAGGCCCCAGGATTCACGACGCTTACTGGAGGGGGTATCGGTCAGGTCATCGACCAGTTTGGCGGTCAGCAGCGACTCCATCAGCCCGACAAAGGCGATGCTCAGGGCCGTGGGCCAGATAATCTGCAGGGTCTGCAGGTTAAGTGGCACCAGCAGGCTGTTAAAACCGGGCAGACCGGGACTCATCGGCCCTTCATCGCCCACGTTCGGCATGCGATAGCCCATTAACAGCGCGACGGCAGTCACTACCACAATGGCAACCAGCGGTGAAGGAACACTTTTTATCAGACGCGGCAACAACAGCACGATAGCCAGTGTGACGGCAAAGAAGATCCACACCAGTGATGACTGTCCCCAGACGTGCGGCACCTGAGCAAAGAAAATCAGCACCCCGAGCGCATTCACAAATCCCAGCATCACCGAGCGGGGGATATACCGCATCATGCGCGCCAGGCCGGCCACACCAAACAGAATCTGAATGACGCCGCCCATCACCACCGCGGGCAGAATATATTCAACGCCATGCAGATGGACCATCGGCCCGATAACCAGCGCCACTGAACCCGCAGCCGCTGTTACCATCGCCGGACGTCCGCCCAGTATCGACAGGGTCAGGCAGAGCACCACCGAGGCGACGAGGCTGACTTTAGGGTCTACACCGGCAATAACGGAAAAGGAGATCACTTCAGGGATCAGCGCCAGCGCGGTAATCACCCCGGCCAGGCATTCGCGGGTCAGCAGCGCAGGCGAACGCAGAACGCGCCCTACACTGATATCGCCCGCCACAACGTCGGTTGCGGCAATATCATTGGTTTGAGTCATAAAGGATTGCAGGCTCTTTAGTTATTTTGCTCCCGCGCGAGGGGCGGGAAGATCAGGATAAACAGTGAGGGGCAGATAGTACCGGGCGACTGGCGAAGATACCAGAAAAAGGCGGATGACTCCCTCCGTGGAGTCGATGCTACAGTGAAAAATCGTCCGGGGTTTTATGGACCACCAGTTCAAGCAGCTGTCGGTAGATATCCAGTAATTCCCTGTCGCTTTCCAGCTCCAGCCGATGAATAAGCTTTGAGATAATCGCTTTATTGTTCACTGGCATGCCTGACTGCAAAATTTCTGCAACCAGGATACCCAGCATCTCCATCTCGCTGGCGGGTTTATTGGCGGCAGGATTAAAATAATCAGCAATTTCCTGATTGGTCCGGGGAAGAATATATTGCATGTGTAAGCCCTTCAGAACAGCCCGATTCCGGTTCGGATGTCAGGACAAAAGCGATCAAAAAAACCACCGCATGGACAGATGCGATGGTACCAGTGTCACAAATTGAACAGAAAAAATAACCTCTGAAGGTGGAAATCCACTGACACCTTCAGAGGCGACGCAAGTGCATCATTCGTTACAGAGTCGCATGACAACTCGTGGCAGTAAACTTATACAATGAAGCCCAATCTGTACAATCAGATTCTTTAACAAAGTGTGCTATTTGACACTTATCAGCAGCTTATAAGGACTATTCCGAAACGAAAGCTGTACAAGTAACCTGTACAAACGGCGGGGCCAAGGGGCGGGAGGGGAAAAAAGGAAGCCATGGCCAGCTTCCCGCAAAAAGATTAGCTGAATAGCGCCAGTTTTGCCGTCAGCTTTCGCAGGGCTTTTTTATCGCCGACGATGGCGACGCCCAGCAGACGCCACTGCTGACGCGGTTGCTGTCGCAGGATGGCGCTCAGCGCCTGATAATCGGTAGTGGTCTGGCCCTCTTCCGGAAACAGCACCAGATCGTATTCGGCCTGTTCGCACTGTTCCCGCAATGCACTGAGCTGTTCATCAGTCGCGGCCAGCACCGGAATCCCGGTGGTGATCAAACCGGGAGAAGGGCGCCTGTCAGCATCCTCCAGAGTGTCGCCAACCAGCGCCGGATGTCGCTGTCCCAGGGTTAATGCCATCACGGCGGCAGCATTGGTGGCTTTGCCAGGCGGCAGAGCGGCATTGAGTATCATTACACAGCGTGGGTCTTGCATTGCGCTTCTCCTGACTAAAAAAACGCATTGTGGCAAGTGGCTTAACCCAGGTCTGGAAGATTTGTGCAGGCGTGCTGATAACGGGAAGGGGTAAGCTGGCAGGCGCGTTTGAACCAGCGGCCCAGGTGACTCTGATCGGCGAAACCCAGCGCGGCTGCCACATCGGCGACGGGCTGGCCCTGCGCCAGCTGACGACGCGCCTGGCTCAGCCGCCACTGCACCAGCCAGGCGTGGGGCGGCAAACCCCAGTGAGCCTGGAACAGACGCGATAACCGGAAGCGATCCACCTGCAGGTGCTGCGCCATCTGCTCCAGGCCGGGATTATCCGCATGATGGGCAATCAGCCAGTCACGCGCCTGCAGTGCCAGCCGCGCATTTTTATCCGGGGGCTGAGCGGGCAGTGACCACTGCCGGTGCGGGATGAGCTGACTAAACATCCGGTCCAGCGCCGCCTCTTTGATGATGGCGGGATGGTTGTGCCACAGCGCATCAAACGCATGCCAGACGGCATAAGCCAGTGGACGCTCGTCGCGCAGCGTGGCGGCAAAACGTAGCTCACGCAGTGAGGGTTTATCAGCCAGCATCGGAGCCAGGTGCTGCGAAATCTGCTGCGGCGAAAGATAGAGCATCCGGTAGGTAAAACCGCTGTCGTTGATGGCATCACCGTCATGCAGTTCCTCCGGCTCCAGCATAAAGACCGTGCCTGGTCGGCTCTGATGCTGTTTGCGCCGTGAATGAAACTGCTGTACACCTTGCTCGGTCACGCCAATCAGATAACTGTCGTGCCAGTGAGGATCATAGGCGTGTCCGGTAAAATGGGCGCGTAGCGCCTCAATACCGCTGACGGCGTCACGGCGCAGATCGACCCAGTTTGCTGATGCCTGTTTCATGTTATCCGGCTCCCGGTTGCGGCCTCTGGACATTCTGCCGCGATCCACTAATTTTTAACAGACCGGACGCTTTTCATTGGCGTTTCGCTTTGCGTATAATAACGCCACCACTCAATTAGAACTCTTACTATTAGGCTGCTAACATTTGTCTCAGCACACGCGTACCTTTACCCACTTATTGCATCTGACCGCACATGCCTGGCGCCTGGCGGTGGATCGTCACCTTAAAGATAGCGGCTTAAGCATGAGCAGCTGGATGGCCATCGGGCTGATTGCCAGTGAGCCGCAACGCATGACCCAGACCGAGCTGGCACAGCTGCTGGGGCTGGAAGATGCCAGCATGGTACCGCTGGTGGATCGGCTGGTGAAACAGTCACTGCTGATGCGGGTACAGCCGCCAGAAGATCGACGTAAGCGTCACCTGGTGCTGACTGATAAGGGTAACGAAGCGTTCGCCAAAGTGAAAACCGAGGCTGACGCACTCCGTACTGAAATGCTGGCCGATATTGACCCTCAGGATCTGGCCGTGACCGAGCGCGTATTGCAACAACTCCTGAGCCGCATGGGAAGTATGTAGCAGTGGCAAAGCGAAATCCCTACGCTGCACGCGAGTGGTTGCCGCACGAAAAACCGATGCTGCCGGGATCGCCCTCGACGCCGCTGCATCCGATGCCAAAACGCCTGGCGTTTGGCCTGATCGGTTTACTTATTTCGCTGACCGGTGCGCTGAGTAACGCGCTGGTCACGGCGAATCTGGTCAACCTGCAGGGTACCTTTGGTGCCTGGTCGAATGAGATTGCCTGGCTGCCTGCGGTCTACGTGATGGGCAACATCTCTATTAACCTGCTGCTGGTGAAATTTCGCCAGCAGTTTGGCCTGCGTGTCTTTACCGAGGCGTTTCTGGTGCTGTATGTACTGGTGGCGTTTTTCCATCTCTTCGCCAACGATCTCAGTTCGGCAATCATTGTGCGCACCGCTCACGGTATGGTGGCTGCGGCGCTCAGCTCTCTGGGCATCTACTATCAGGTACAGGCCTGGCCTGCGAAACATCGCCTGAAAGCGCTGGTGATTGGCCTGACGGTATCGCAACTGGCTATCCCGCTGGCCCGCTTATTCTCTTCGGAATTGCTGCAGCTCAACGAGTGGCGCGGCCTCTATCTGTTTGAACTCGGCCTGGCGCTGATTGCGCTGGGCGGGGTACTGCTGGTGAAACTGCCACCGGGCGATCGCATCAAAACCTTTGAAAAGATGGATTTCGTCACCTTTATCCTGCTGGCACCCGGTATGGCGCTGCTGTGCGGCGTACTGACGCTGGGCCGTATTGAGTGGTGGTTTACCACGCCCTGGCTCGGTATCTGTACCGCGATCGCCCTGACGCTGATTGTCGCTGCGATTGTCATTGAGCATAACCGGCGCAACCCGCTGATCAATACCCGCTGGCTCAGCAGCGGCATGATGGTGCGGCTGGGCATTGTGATGATCATGATCCGTATCGTACTGGCGGAACAGAACACCGGTGCAATCGGCTTTCTGCAGCAGATTGGCTTGCAGAACGATCAGATGCGCGGTCTGGCGCTGGCGATCATGGCCGGGGTTATTGCGGGCATTGCCGCCAGTGCGCTGACTATCAAGCCCAATCATCTCAACTGGCCGATTGTCACCTCGCTGGTGGTGATGATTATCGCCTCGCTGATGGATGCGCAATCCAGTCCGCTGACCCGCGCCAGCAATATGTATTTCAGCCAGTTTCTGCTGGGCTTCAGCAGCGCCTTTTTCATGGCGCCCGCGATGCTGATGGGTATTGGCAGCGTGGTGACTCAGCCGAAAAATCTGGTGAGCTTTGTGGTGCTGTTTGGCATGAGTCAGAACCTCGGCGGGCTGATCGGTTCCGCTATTCTTGGCACGTTTCAGGTCTGGCGGGAAAAATATCACTCCAGCCTGCTGGGCGATCAGCTCTCACTGCTCGATCCCAACGTCACCGAACGGCTCAGTCAGTATAATGCGCTGTTTAATTCGCTGGTGGGTGACGACGTTCTGCGCGGCGCGCAGAGCACCAGCCAGTTACAGGTAATCGCCACGCTGCAGGCCAACGTGCTCGCCTATAACGACACCTACCTGTTAACTGCCTCGCTGGCACTGGTCACCCTGATGTGGGTGATCTGGCGTTTGACCCGTCGTCGATATCTTGACTGGCGTCAGGCGCAATTTAACCTGCGTGAGCAGCAACAGCTGGCCGCATTACAGGAATCAACGGAGAAACAATGAGTCAGCAGGATGAGCTTCAGGCGGCGGAACGCGAACGCGCGAATCGCCGCCGTATTCTTTCTATCGCCGCAGGCAGCGGCATTGTGGTGATTGGTGTACTGGTTATTCTTTATGCCTGGCAACTCTGGCCCTTCACCAGCGCAATACAAAGCACCGAGAATGCCTATGTGCGCGGTCAGGTGACCTTTATCAGCCCGCAGGTTAATGGCTATCTCACCTCAGTCGAAGTGATCGATCTGCAGCCGGTGAAAAAAGGGCAGTTGCTGATGACGATTGACGACCGTATCTATCGCCAGCGGGTGCATCAGGCGCAGGCGCAGCTGGCGATGAAGCAGGCGGCGCTGAACAATAACCTGCAGCAGCGTCGCAGCGCAGAAGCGACCATTCAGAGCAATAAAGCGGCACTGGAGAATGCCAAAGCACAGGCGCTGAAAAGCGGCTTCGATCTGAAGCGTGTCGAAAATCTCACGGCGGATGGATCCCTGTCAGTGCGTGAGCGCGACGCCGCCCGGGCCGCAGACGCCCAGGCGCAGGCACAGGTTCGTCAGGCTGCGGCGCAGATCGCCGTTGCCCAGCAGAATCTGCAAACCGTCATCGTTAACCGTGACGCGCTGAAAGGCGATGTCGACAGCGCCCGCGCCGCGCTGGAACTGGCGGAGATCGATCTGGCGAATACCCGGATTACCGCGCCCGATGATGGCCAGCTCGGCCAGCTGGCGGTGCGCACCGGCGCCTATGTCACGGCAGGTACGCGCCTGACCTCGGTGGTGCCTAATCACAAATGGATTATCGCGAATCTGAAAGAGACCCAGCTGGCAAATATTCGTCCTGGCCTGCCGGTGACGATTCGGGTCGATGCGCTGGATGGCAAACGCTTTACGGGTCAGGTTGAATTTATCTCTCCGGCCGCAGGCTCAGAGTTCAGCGCGATTTCGCCCGACAACGCCACCGGTAACTTCGTTAAAATTGCGCAGCGCATTCCGGTTCGCATCCGCATCAATGACCAGGATATGCATCAGTTACGCCCGGGTATGTCGGTCGAAGTCAACATCGACACCGCCGCACAACCCGCTGGTGAGGGTGCGCCATGATGCGGCGCGGCTTAATGGTAAGCGCACTGGCACTCCTTCTGACCGGCTGTGCCACGCAGGTTGAAAAGGCACCGGCCTCTCTGCCGATCCCCGACGCCTGGCGCAATAGTGTGGGGCCATCTGCTGCACCGGAGGCGGAGTGGTGGCGTGCTTTTCATGATGAAAATCTCAACCGGCTGGTGACGCAGGCGCTGCGCAATAATCCCGATATCCTCACGGCGCGATCCCGGGTTGACCAGTATCGCGCCCAGCTGCGCGCCACGCAGGGCGATAACTTTCCGACCCTGAGCGCCGGTGTGGCCGCGACCCGTGAGCGTACGCTCTCGTCAGTGACGGGCCAGCCCTATGAAACCGATATTTTTCAGGGCTTATTACAGGCGAACTACGAAGTCGATCTCTGGGGAGCACGCAGCAGCAGCATCACCGCATCGCAGGCGAGTCTAGCGGCGCAGCAGGCCGCTGCGTCTGCCGCCGAGCTGACCATCGCCAGTTCGGTGGCGTCAGGTTATCTCAACCTGTGCGCGCTGGATGAGCAGTTACGGGTCACGGAGGCAACGCTGGCGACCCGCAACAATTCGCTGAAGCTGGCACAGCGTCAGTTTGAAACCGGCTACACCTCCAGGCTGGAGTGGATGCAGGCCGCCTCGGAATATCAGTCGGCCAGAGCGCAGATGCCACAGTTGCAGCACCAGATCACCCAGCAGGAGAATGCGCTGAGCCTTCTGGTGGGTATGAACCCGCGCAGCATCGCCCGTCGTCAGCAGTTTGACCAGATTTCACCGCAGCGGATGCCGTCACTGCTGCCATCAGAGCTGCTCAATCGCCGTCCGGATATTGTGCAGGCTCAGCGCCAGTTACTGGCCGCAGATGCCAGCCTGGCATCGTCGCGCGCTAAGCTGCTGCCTGGGCTTAACCTCACCGCGACCGGCACCCTGCAGAGTTCGGTGCTGCACCAGCTCGCGGATGATCCGTTCCGGCTGTGGAGCGTGGGCGGCAGCATCCTGGCACCGCTGCTGAACCGTGAAGCGCTGACGGCGCAGGTGGATGTCTCAATGGCGACGCGAAATCAGGCACTTTATGGCTATGAAAAAGTGGTGCGCAACGCCTTCTCGGAAGTTAACGATGCAATAGACGCTATCAGGCAGCGTGAGGCACAACTTCAGGAGCTGCAAAAGCAGGAAGCCTATGTAACGGAGGCGCTGCGCATTGCCCGCAATCGCTATCAGAACGGCTATGCCTCCTATCTGGATGAACTGGATGCGCAGAGAACCCTGTTTTCAACGCAGCTGAATCGGGTGACTGTCAAAAATAACCTGCTGCTGGCGCAGATCGATCTCTACCGCGCGCTGGGCGGTGGCTGGACACCCGCCTCCACACAGTAATCCTCAGACCGATCCAGCCGCAGCCAGAGTTTCTGCGGCAGGGATCGGCCTCTGCGCTGTCGCGGCGACTGCGTATATTCCCCGCTTTAATCCCCCAAATAACCCCCTAAAACCCATGCATACTTCTGCTTACCTGTCTTTACATTCGGTGGTATCATGCGCGGGTTTTAAGCCAGCCAGACGGAAAAGCGCACTGAAAGGTTAACCTGCGCGAGACGGATTATCCGTTTAACTTACTGATATAAAAATAAAAGAAGGGATTCATCATGAATAAAAAAACTATTTGCACGCTGGCCGTGGTCGCTGCGTTATTAACCGGCTGCGCGCGCACTGCGCCGATTCATAACGTGAATCAAACGCTCACTCAGCGTTACAGCGACAACCAGATGAAACTGGCGATCATTGAAGCGGGTATTGGCCGGAAATGGGTGATGACTCCCGTTTCGCCTGGCGTGATCAATGGTCGTCTGGCCCAGCGTGATTTCGTGGCGACTATTCGCATCACGTATACCAGCCAGAACTACCGCATCGATTATGTCAGCAGTGAGAACCTGAAAGCGGAGCAGGGCGAGATCCACAATAACTACAACCGCTGGATTGCCAATCTCGATCAGGATATTCAGTTACGACTCTCTGCTCTTGCCGCTCAGTAATGCGTGCGCTGTCGCAATGATGTGTCGACAGACGATCAAAGCATAAAGATCTCCGGCAGCCGGCCGACAAATCAGATGAGCTGCTATTGCTGAACCACTGAGTAACCCTCTACCGTGAAGGCCTGATGCGGAATCGGCAGAGGGTTTACCGGACGCACTTTTTTTGCAGAGGGCCGGGATGACGCCCCGATGAACGCCGACGCCACACATATGACAAAAAGAGTGTTGAGATGAGACTCGCTTACTCACTGGTCGACTGGCAGGCTCTGGCTCCGGGATTACACGGGGGCGAGGGCTGGCAGCACTGGGCGCAACAGGGCACCGTCATAGACCCTAAAGAGGCGATGGCAAAGCCGCAATTTTTACCGATGATGACAGCACGTCGTCTGAGCGGCGGCAGTCGTGCGGCGGTAGAGTGTGGGCTGGCGCTGCTCGCGCGTCAGCAGGTTGACGCTATCGTGTTCACCAGTCGTCACGGTGAACTGGAACGTAATCTGCGTATCCTCACTACGCTGGCCGATCAGCAGTCAATGTCACCCACGGATTTTGCCATGTCGGTTCACAATTCGGCGGTCGGCAGCCTGACCATTGCAGCCAAAGCACCACTGGTCTCCACCTCAATCGCCGCCGGAGTCGACTCGTTTCAGCAGGGATTGATCGAAGTCAGCGCGCTGCATCAGGCGGGTTATCAGCAGGTACTGCTGGTCGATTTCGACGGCATCGTGCCTGACTACTATCTGCCGTGGCTGCCGGAACAGCGTGTGAACTTTCCCTATGCGGTGGCGCTGCTGCTGCGCCCGGGCGACCAGCTGTACTGCACTGGCCGTGCTGGCAGAGATGAGAGGGCAGAAACAGGGTTACCGCAGAGCCTGCGCTTTCTGCAGCAGTGGCTGGCGGAATCGCCCACCTTCAGCCTGCCGGGCGAACGCCTGACATGGCACTGGGAGAGACATCATGGCTGATTGTTCACAACCGGCGCACTACACCGGCAGCCGTATGAACTATTGCTGGCGGCTGGTGATGACGGCGGTGAGTTTTACGCTGTTTGGCATAGGCGGGCTGCTGCTGTCGCTGATTGGCTTCAACCTGCTGCTGCTGGTACAGCGCGATTCGCTGCGCCGCCGCCTGCTGGCCCGACGCGCTATCGCCTTTAGCTTCCGTTGCTTTCTGCGATTCTGCCGGATGACCGGGGTCTATGACTACCGGATTGAAGGCGCAGAGCTGCTGCAACAGGATCGCGGATGCCTGATTGTCGCCAATCATCCATCACTGATCGACTACGTGATGATCGCTTCGGTACTGCCAGAGATGGATTGTCTGGTTAAAGCCGATCTGCAAAAGAACCCCTTTATGCGTGGGGTGATCCGCGCCGCGGACTATCTGATCAACAGTGAAGCGGAGACGCTGTTGCCGGACAGCCAGCAGCGACTGGCGCGCGGCGACAATATCCTGATCTTTCCGGAAGGCACCCGCACCCGCTACGGTCATCCACTGACTCTGCAGCGCGGGGCAGCCAATATTGCGGTGCGCGCCGGATGCGATCTGCGTGTGGTTCACATCACCTGTAGCCAGCGTATGCTCGATAAACAGAGCCGCTGGTATCAGATTCCGCCGGTTAAACCACTGTTTACCGTGCGTGTACAAACGCGAATCGACAGTCAGTCGTTTTGTGAAAGCAATCCCGACGCGCAGCCGCTGGCCGCGCGTCGCCTGACCCGCCATTTACAGCAGGCGCTGGTCCCCCAGAACAGGTAAGACGAAAACCGGTATGGATTCATTAATTAACGATATCAAACAGATGATTATCGACACGCTGAACCTTGAAGATCTCAGTCCCGATGATATAGAGACCGACGCTGCACTGTTTGGCGACGGACTGGGGCTGGACTCGATTGATGCACTGGAACTTGGCCTGGCAGTGAAAAATCGCTACGGCGTGGCGCTGTCCGCTGAGAGTGAAACCCTGCGCGCCCACTTTTTCTCTGTTGCGACGCTGGCTGCGTTCGTCAACCAACAGCGCGGCTGAAAGCGGAGACAACCTTATGATGAACAAAGAACAGATCTATCAGGAAGTGGCTTCGCTGCTGACCAGCCTGTTTGAAATTGCGCCTGAGGATATCCATCCCGAGGCACGTCTGTATGAAGATCTCGAACTCGACAGCATTGATGCCGTCGATATGGTGGTTCATCTGCAAAAACGTACCGGCCGTAAAATTAAACCGGAAACTTTCCGCGCAGTGCGCACCGTGCAGGATGTGGTGGATGCCGTGGAACAACTGATGCGCGAAGACGCCTGATCCCGCCGTGCCTGCTGCTACGCTTCGCCTGCTGAATCTGCTTACGCTGCTAGCCTGGCCACTGCTGGTCTGGCTGGCGCTGACCCAGCCGCGCTGGCAGGGATTGTTCTGGCTGCTGGCACTGCTGTTTGGCCTGCGCTGGCTGCAGCTGCGTCGTCAGCAAAACGCCATGGGCGCGGTCATGGGCTGGCTGGCGCTGCTCGGTGCACTGCTCTGTGTCAGCAGCCAGCTATTACGCACTCAGCATCTGCTGCTGTGGTATCCGGTGGCGGTCAATCTGGCGATGCTGCTGGTGTTTGGCGCCTCACTCTGGAGTGCGATGCCGCTGGTGGAACGCATCGCCCGGCTGCGTGAGCCCGTGCTTCCCCCTGCGGCAGTGCGCTATACCCGCCGCGTCACCCAAATCTGGTGCCTGTTTTTTATCGGCAACGGCAGCATGGCGATCTATACCTGTTTGCTGGGCGATCTGCGGCTCTGGACGCTGTGGAATGGCGGCATAAGTTATCTGCTAATCGCAGCGCTGATGAGTGCTGAATGGCTGGTACGTCAGCGCGTGAGGCGAAAAGCATGAGAGTGGCCGACTGGCTGACGGGAGACGATCGCGAGGTCGCCTGGCGCGGCGACCAACGTTTGATGCTCAGCGCGATGCATCGTCAGGTCGTGGCGCTCCGCCAGCGCTTGGCAGCACAACCGGGCAGCTACTGGGCGCTCTGTTTTGATGACAGTTATCGTTTTTGTGTGGCGCTGCTGGCATGCTGGTATGCCGGCAAAACGCCGGTGATGCCGGGTCACTGCCGCGCCGCGCTGCTGGATGAGAGGCATGATCGGCTGGATGGCGTGCTGTGCGACATGCCGCTGGCGGTCAGCCTGCCGCTGCTGGCGTGGGACGACGCAGAAGCGCAGGGGCCGCTGCCGCCGCTGCCGGAGAGTGCAGAACTGGTGCTCTTCACCTCGGGATCCACCGGCGCACCGCGTCAGGTAGTGAAGTCGCTGGCGGTGATGGAGCAGGAGAGTCGCTGGCTCAGCAGCCTGTGGGGCGAACCGTTGCGGGGGTGCCGGGTCATCGCCTCGGTCAGCCATCAGCATCTGTACGGTTTATCGTTTCGACTTTTCCTGCCGATGACGCTCAAGCTGCCGTTTGCCGCCCAGCCGCTATTTTACGGCGAACAGCTGGCCCAGCTTCCGCGCGACGTTCGTTATGCCTTTATCAGCAGCCCGGCCTTTTTATCGCGGCTGGACAGCACGCTGAAAGCGCCCGCCTGTGAACTGATTGTCTCTGCCGGTGGCGCACTGCGCGACTCTGATGCGGAGCAGGTCTGGCAGCGATTTGGCTGTCAGGTCAGTGAAATCTACGGCAGCACCGAAACCGGCATTCTGGCCTGGCGTCAATGCGATCGGGCGGAGGCGCCGTGGCGCCGCTTCCCGCAGGTCAGGCTGGAGCAGGTGACGCCCGATCGCTGGCAGGTCTGGTCGCCGCTGATTGCCGGTGACAGCGGGCTGCAGCTCGACGATCGACTGACTATGCAGCCGGACGGCGGATTTCAGCTTGCAGGCCGCCACGATCGCATCGTAAAAATCGGTGACAAGCGCATCTCATTAAGCGAGATAGAGCGCCGTCTGACCGACCTGCCGGAAATAGAGGATGCCGTAGCACTGGTGGTCACGCGTCATGAGCGTCAGGCGATTGGCGTCGTGCTGGCGCTGAACAGCGCACTGGATGAGGCGGCTCTGCATCAGCGCAGGCAGCAGTGGAAACGCCAGCTGCAGCGTTGGCTGGAACCGCTGGCGATGCCACGCTACTGGCGGATTGTGGCCACTATTCCGGTGACCACCCAAAGCAAACGCGCCTGGCCGCAAATAGAGGAACTTTTTCATGTTGCCGATTGAACGCAGCCGGGAGCTGCGGGCTGACAGCGTCACGCTGATCCTGCAGATAGATGCCAGACTCTTCTGGTTTCAGGGCCACTTTCCGCATCTGCCCATTCTGCCGGGTGTGGCTCAGCTCGACTGGGTGATGCACTACGGCGTATCACTGCTTGCGCCCGGTAAACAGTTTGCCGCCGTTGATAACATTAAATTTCAGCAGCCGGTATTACCCGACTCGCTATTGCAACTGCATCTGGACTGGGACGCTGAAAAATCCCGCCTGAGTTTCCGTTACAGCCTGCTGAAGGACGACGGCGAGCAGATCGCCAGCAGCGGGAAGATCGCGCTGTGTTAAGCGCCCCGTTTTCACCCTGCGTGGTGATCCCCTGCTACAACCACGGCGCGATGATGGCGTCAGTGCTGGCACGGCTGGCGCCCTTTAATCTGCCGGTAATCGTGGTGGATGATGGCAGCGATGCGGCCACTCAGCTTCAGCTGGCGACGCTGCACGCCCCGCAGCTCAGCCTGCTGCGACTCGACAGCAATCAGGGTAAAGGCGCGGCGGTGATCCACGGTCTGCGGGCTGCGGCGGCACGCGGCTTCACCCATGCGGTGCAGCTCGACGCGGACGGCCAGCATCAGGCGGAAGATCTGCCGCTGATGCTGGCGGAAGCGGAGCGTTATCCCGACGCGCTGATCTCCGGTCAGCCGCTCTATGACGACTCGATCCCCAAATCACGCCTTTACGGTCGCTACATCACCCACTTCTGGGTCTGGATTGAAACGCTGTCGCTGTCGATCCGCGACAGCATGTGCGGCTTCCGCGTCTATCCCCTGGCCGCGACGCTGGCGCTGTGCGATCGCCGGGCCATCGGTCAGCGCATGGATTTTGATACCGAGATTATGGTGCGGCTCTACTGGCAGGGAACCCGCAGTCGCTTTATCCCGACCCGCGTCACCTATCCGGCCAGCGGGCTGTCACACTTCGATGCGCTCTACGACAACCTGCGCATCTCCTGGATGCATACCCGGCTGTTTTTCGGCATGCTGCCGCGCATTCCTCGTCTGCTGGCGATGCGTAAACCGCCGACGCACTGGTCTGCGGAAACGGAGCGGCGCGGACAGTGGGGATTACGTTTTATGCTGGCGGTCTATCGCTACGGCGGGCGGCTGCCCTTTACGCTGCTACTCTGGCCGGTAGTGGCGGTCTACTGGCTGAGCGGTCAGCGCGCGCGACGCGCTTCCCGGCAGTGGCTGGCGCAGGTCACTACCGCCGCGCAGCAGCAGCAGATTGCGTTACCGCCACGGCTTAACAGCTACCGCCATTTCCTGCGGTTCGCCGGGGCAATGCTGGATAAAGTGGCCAGCTGGCGCGGCGATCTGCGCTGGGGACGTGATATCGATTTTGCGCCAGGCGCAGAAGCGGTGATCCGCACACCCACGCCGCAGGGCAAGCTGATTCTCGCTTCCCATCTTGGTGACATTGAAGCCTGTCGCGCGATGGCGCAGCAGGTCAGCGGTCTGGTGATTAATGCGCTGGTGTTTACCGACAACGCCCGGCGTTTTCGGGCGGTGCTGGAAACCATCGCCCCGCAGGCGGGGGTGAATCTGATGCCGGTGAGCGATATCGGGCCGGAGACCGCTATCCTGCTGCAACAGAAGCTGGATGCGGGCGAATGGGTGGCGATTGTCGGGGATCGCACCGCAGTCAATCCGCAGCGCGGCGGCGAGCGGCGGGTGATCTGGAGCGACTTTCTGGGCCGCGCCGCGCCCTTTCCACAGGGGCCGTTTGTACTGGCGGCCGCGTTGCGCTGTCCGGTGCTGCTGATGTTCGCCCTGCAGCAACAGGGTAAACTGCTTATTCACTGTGAGCCCTTCGCCGATCCGCTGCTGCTGCCGCGTGCGCAACGTCAGCAGGCACTGCAACAGGCGGTCGATCGTTACGCAGCGCGGCTGGCCCATTACGCACTGCTGGCGCCGCTCGACTGGTTTAACTTTTTCGATTTCTGGACGCTGCCTGATCAACAGGCGCACCACAAGGAGTCTGACCATGACTGAACATCATGCTGAAGTCGTGCTGACCGTCTCATTCCACGACTGCGATCCTATGGGCGTGGTCTGGCACGGCAACTATTTCCGCTTTTTCGAAGTGGCGCGTGAAGCCCTGCTGCGCAGCATTAACTACAGCTATGCCGAGATGGCCGCCAGCGGCTACGTCTGGCCGGTGGTCGATACCCGGGTCAAATACCGCCAGCCACTGCGCTGCGAAGAGACGATCCGCGTCAGCGCCCGGATTACGGAATATGAGAACCGTCTGCGCATCGACTATGAAGTGCGAAATGCTGCCGGCCAGATCACCACCAAAGCGCATACTCTGCAGGTGGCGGTGGAGCAGGAGAGTCAGGCGTTGTGCTTTGTTTCACCCGATATTTTACTGGAACGTTTAGGAGTGAAAGGATGCTGAAAATTGTGCTTACCAGCCTGCTGCTGTGGGCCAGTGCCGCCAGCGCGGTCACGCTGGATCAGCTGCAGCAGCGTTTTGCCAGCCAGCCTGTGATTCGGGCAGACTTTATCCAGACGCGCACCATTTCCGGCATGCGTCAGCCGCTGGTCTCGCACGGGCAGATGCTGATCGCTCGCGAGCAGGGCTTATGGTGGCATCAGCAGACACCCTTTGTGATGACGCTGCTGCTGGATGATAAACGCATGGTGCAGAGCCTCAGCGGCCAGAAGCCTCAGGTAATCACCGCCGACAGCAACCCGCAGATGTTCCAGTTCAACCATCTATTGCGGGCGCTGTTCCAGGCCGACCAGAAAGTGCTGAACGAGAACTTCAGCGTGGCCTTCAGCGATCGCGGCAACGGAGCCTGGACGCTGGAGCTGACGCCCAAAGCGGCGCCGCTCAACAAAATCTTCAACCGTATCTCGCTGGCGGGCAGCGCCTACCTGGACAGCATCAACCTGGATGATAAGCAGGGCGATAAAACGCAAATAGAGCTCAGCAACACCCGAGTTGAACCGCCGCAGTTAAGCGACGAGGAGCAGGCGCGTTTTGCCGGGCCGTAACGATCGGCTGCTGGCCCTCCTGTGGCTGGCCCTCTGTCTGATGCTGGCAGCTGCGCTCTCTTTTTTGCTGCCGCGCAGTCAGCTCAACAGCAGTGTGCTGGCGCTGCTGCCGCAGCAGAATCTGGGGGCGGCACCGCCTGCGCTGCAGCAGGGCTTTATGCAGCGGCTGGATCGCCAGCTGGTGTGGCTGGTTTCACCCGGTGAGCAGGACGATCCCCAGGTCGCCGCCTGGTGGCTGGCCCAGCTGCGTGCGCTGCCTGACCTGAAACAGGTGCAGGGTGATCTCGACGGGCAACAGCAGCAGCAGTGGGGCCGCTTTGCCTGGCAACACCGTAACGGCCTGATCGATGAGGTGACGCGCGACCGCTTACAGAACGGCGGCGAGGCGCAGGCTGACTGGCTGCTGGCGCAGCTCTTTTCGGCCTTCTCTGGCGTCAGCAGCAAAGAGTTGCAGGGCGATCCCCTGATGCTGGTGCGGGGTTCGCAGCTGGCGCTGGCACAAAACGCCGGGCGCATGACGCTGCATGATGGCTGGCTGACAGTAAAAGATGCACAGGGTCAGCAGTGGTATTTTCTGCATGGCGAACTGGCGAACAACGCTTTCAGTATGCAGCAAAGTCATGCGCTGGTTACCCGACTCAGCGCGCTGGAGCAACAGCTTAAAAGCCGCTGGCCGCAGGCGAAACTGCTGACGCGTGGCACGGTGCTGTTCAGCGACAACGCCAGCCAGCGTGCGCAGCATGACGTTAAAACGCTGGGCAGTGTGACGCTGGGTGGCGTCGTCCTGCTGGTGCTGCTGGTCTTCCGCTCACTGCGCCCGCTGTTGCTGACGGTCACGTCCGTGGCCATCGGCGCGATGGCGGGCACGGTGATGACGCTGCTTTGCTTCGGTGAACTGCATCTGATGACGCTGGTGATGAGCCTGAGTATTGTCGGCATCTCTGCGGATTACACGCTCTATTATCTCACCGAGCGCATGGTGCACGGCGATCAGCAGACGCCGTGGCAGAGCCTGCGAAAAGTCCGCGGCACGCTGCTGCTGGCGCTCGGGACCACCGCCATCGCCTGGCTGCTGATGCTGCTGGCACCCTTTCCGGGGCTGCGGCAGCTGGCGGTGTTTGCCGCCAGCGGATTAACGGCCTCCTGTCTGACGGTGATTCTGATCTATCCGTGGCTGGTACGCGGATTACCGGTGCGTCCGGTGCCGCTGATGGTGCCGCTGGCGCGCTGGCTTGCCGCCTGGCGTCGCCAGCGCGGGCTGCGCGTCGGATTACCGGTGGCGATGGCGATCTTCGCGCTGGCCGGTATCGCCCAGTTAAAGGTGGATGATGATATCGCCCATCTGCAAAGTGCGCCTGCGCATCTGCTGGAGCAGGATCGCCAGCTGGCAACCCTGACCGGACAGCGCGCCGATCAGACCTGGTTTGTGGTCTGGGGCGATGACGCGCAGCAGACGCTGCAGCGGCTGGAAAAACTGGCACCGGATCTGCACCAGGCGCAGCAGCAGGGCTGGCTGCAGCACTATCGTCTGCTGCCGCTGACGTCGCTGGCGCAGCAACAGCGGGATCTTCAGCTGTTGAAACAGGCAGTACCGGATATTACGGCCCGCCTGCAGCAGGCGGGTATCACGCTGCCGGCACCGGATCTGACCCCGATGCCGGTAACGCCAGAGGCGTGGCTGTCGAGTCCGCTGAGTGAAGGCTGGCGACTGCTGTGGCTGACGCTGCCAGACGGGCGCAGCGGTGTTTTGATCCCCACCAGCGGTGTAAAAAACAGCGCTGCACTCGCGGAGCTGACCAAACAGCGTCCGGGCGTCAGCTGGATTGACCGCAAATCAGGTTACGATTCGCTGTTCAGCTTCTGGCGCACCCTGCTGAGCGGGTTACTGGCGCTGGCGCTGCTGCTGATCACCCTGAGTTTTGTCCTGCGACTGGGGTTAAAGGCGGGCTTACGCAGCGCGCTGCCGTCAGTGCTGTCGCTGGCGATGGCGCTGGCAACGCTGGGCTGGATCGGCGCGTCGCTGAACCTGTTTGCGCTGCTGGCACTGATTCTGGTGCTGGGCATCGGCATTAACTACACGCTCTTTTTCAGCAACCCGCAGGGTACGCCGCTGACCTCGTTGCTGGCAGTGTCGCTGGCGATGATTACCACCTTACTGACGCTGGGTATGCTGGTATTCAGCAGCACCAGCGCGATTGCCAGTTTTGGCACAGTGTTATGCAGCGGCATCTTCAGCGCTTTCCTGCTGTCGCCGCTGGCGATGCGACCCACCCGATCAAGGAGTAAACGATGATCCGCGCCGCTCTTATTCTGCTGACGGCTCTGCTGCTCAGCGCCTGTGCCGGACCTGCACCCGACAGCAGTCGTCCCACCGCCTGGCTGAAACCGGGCGTGAAGGTGACGCTGCCACCGCCGGGCATCCGTCCCGCCTTCCAGCAGCAGCAGTTGCTGACCGGACAGGTGAAAGGCCAGAGTCAGTCACTGCTGGTGCTGCTCAGCGCCGATGAACAGCAAATTGATCTGGCCGGACTCTCCTCGGTGGGTATTCGCCTGTTCAGCCTGCGCTACGATGCCAGCGGTATTCACACCCAGCAGCTGATGCCGCTGCCGCATATGCCGCCTGCCAGTCAGGTGCTGGCGGATATTATGTTCAGCTACTGGCCACGGGAGCTGTGGCAAAAACAGCTGCCGCCAGGCTGGACGTTGCAGGATCAGGGGTTAAAGCGACGGCTGATCGATGCCGATAACCAGCTGGTTACCGAAATCGACTATCTGCAACGCGGTAATCAGCGCCAGCCCATCAGCATTCAGCAGCATGCGTTTGGCTATCAGATCCGCATTCAACATCTGGACGGCTCATGATTTACATCTCTGCCATCGGCATGCTGAATGCCCTGGGGAACAACACTCAGCAGATTGCGGCCAGCCTTACAAAGGGTGAGGCACCCGGCATGCAGCTGCGTCATGGCTGGCTGAGCGGTGACCGCGCCTGCTGGCTTGGCAGGGTTGAAGGCGATTTGCCATCGATTCCTGCTGCCCTGAGCGTGCACAACACCCGTAATAACCAGCTGCTGCTGGCCGCGCTGGCGCAAATCCGTCCGGCGCTCGACGCGGCGATTGCGCACTATGGTGCCAGCAGAGTGGCAGTTGTGCTGGGAACCAGCACCTCGGGTGTGGATGAGGGCGATCAGCAGATTGGCGGCAGTCAGTCCGGTTATCACTATCAGATGCAGGAGCTGGGCGATCCCTCCCGTTTCCTGGCTCACTATCTAAGCCTGGATGGCCCGGCCTATACCATTTCAACTGCCTGCTCCTCCAGCGCCCGCGCCATTATCAGTGGTGAGCGGCTGATCGCGGCAGGGCTGGTGGATGTGGCGCTGGTGGGCGGTGCGGACTCGCTGAGCCGGATGCCCATCAACGGATTCGACAGCCTGGAGTCTCTCTCTGAACGTCGCTGCGCTCCCTTCAGCCGCGATCGCGACGGCATCTCGATTGGCGAAGGGGCCGCACTGATGCTGCTGACGCGGGAACCGCAGCCGCTGGCGCTACTGGGAGCTGGCGAATCGTCTGACGCCTGGCACATGTCCGCTCCCCATCCGCAGGGCGAGGGCGCTGAACGGGCGATGCGTATGGCGCTGCAACAGGCGAATCTGTTGCCAGAGCAGGTGGGTTATATCAATCTGCACGGCACTGCAACGCCGCTTAACGACCAGATGGAAGCCGCCGTGATTCAGCGCCTGTTTGGCAATGCGGTGCCGTGCAGCTCGACCAAACATCTGACCGGCCATACGCTCGGCGCGGCAGGAGTGTGTGAAGCCGCCCTCAGTGCGCTGATCCTGCAAAACAATCTGCCGCTGCCCGCGCAGGATTTCAGTGAGATGGCGCCGGATGAGACGCTGCCGGATTGCGGATTGTTATTACAGCCGCAGGCGCTGCAACGGCCGGTCATCGCCTCTAACTCCTTCGCCTTTGGCGGCAACAACACCTGTCTGATTCTGGGACGCCAACATGGTTATTAATTCTCCCGCGGCACGCTGGCTGCCGCACGCTGCGCCGATGCTGCTGCTTGATCAGCTGATCGCCGTTGATGATGAGCAGGTCCACTGTCAGGTGTCAACCTGCGCCGGTGGCGTACTGACACCGTTTCTGACGCCTCAGGGTGAACTGCCCGCCTGGTTTGGCGTCGAGATGATGGCGCAAACCGTGGGCGTCTGGTCGGGCTGGCATGCAAAGCAGGGCGGCGCCACCCTTATCCCGCCCGGCATGCTGCTGGGCGGACGCGGCTGGCGGGCAGAGCGATCCCTCTTTCCCGCCAGTGTTACGCTGGATATCAGAATGACGCTGCTGATGCGCGACGACCGCATGGGCAGCTTTGAGGGCGACATTCATTACGGCACCCAGCGGCTTGCCAGCGGTCGTCTGAATACGTATCAACCCAATGAAGCAGAATTACAGCAATTGATGTCACAAGGAAATCAGCCATGACAGATTCGGTATTAGTGACGGGCGCCAGTAAAGGGATTGGCCGCGCGATTGCGTTGCGTCTCGCCCAGGATGGCTATCAGGTTATCGTCCATTTCAACCGTGACCGCGCAGGCGCTGAGCAGTGCCTGCAGCAGATCGAAACCGCAGGCGGCAGCGGCCGTGTGCTGGGATTTGATGTGGCCGATCGGGCGGCAACCCGCGCTGCGCTGGAGGCGGATATTGAGCAATATGGCGCCTATTATGGTGTGGTGAGCAACGCCGGTATCACCCGCGATGCGGCGTTTCCTGCCCTGACGGATCAGGAGTGGGACAGCGTCATCCACACCAATCTCGACAGTTTTTACAATGTGATCCAGCCCTGCGTGATGCCGATGATCGGTCTGCGGCGCGGCGGCCGCATTATCACGCTCTCGTCGGTGTCGGGGATAATGGGTAATCGCGGTCAGGTGAACTACAGCGCGGCGAAAGCGGGCATTATTGGTGCCACTAAGGCGCTGGCGATTGAGCTGGCGAAACGCAAAATCACCGTTAACTGCATTGCGCCAGGCCTGATTGATACCGGTATGGAGGGGCTGGAACCTCAGGTGATTGAGGAAGCGATGAAGATCGTGCCGATGAAGCGCATGGGCGCGGCTGAAGAGGTCGCCGGACTGGCGAGCTATCTGATGTCCGATATCGCAGGCTACGTGACGCGTCAGGTCATTTCTATTAACGGAGGCATGCTGTGATCCAGCGGGTAGTCGTAACCGGCATGGGCGGCGTAACCGCCTTTGGTGAGTCCTGGGCTGAAGTTTCGGCACGGATCCGTGCGGGCCGCAATGCGGTGCGCTTTATGCCGGAGTGGCAGATCTACGACGGGCTGCATACGCTGCTCGGCGCACCGGTGGATGACTTTGTGCTGCCGGCGCACTACACCCGCAAGCGCATCCGCGCCATGGGCCGCGTTTCGCTGCTGGCAACGCGCGCGACCGAGCTGGCGCTGACCCAGGCGGGCCTGATTGACCATCCGGTGCTGACCAGCGGAGAAACGGGTATCGCCTACGGTTCTTCCACCGGCAGCACCGGGCCGGTCAGCGAGTTCGCCACCATGCTGACCGAAAAGCACACCAACAATATCACCGGCACCACCTATGTGCAGATGATGCCGCATACCACGGCCGTCAATGCCGGACTCTTTTTCGGCCTGCGCGGCCGGGTGATCCCGACCTCCAGCGCCTGTACCTCTGGCAGCCAGGCGATTGGCTATGCCTGGGAAGCGATTCGTCACGGGTATCAGACGGTGATGGTGGCTGGTGGCGCTGAAGAGCTCTGTCCGTCGGAAGCCGCGGTGTTTGACACCCTGTTTGCCACCAGCCAGCGTAATGACGCGCCGCACACCACGCCCGCACCCTTTGATCAGCAGCGCGATGGTCTGGTAATTGGCGAAGGGGCGGGCACGCTGATCCTTGAGTCGCTGGAACATGCCCTGGCACGCGGTGCAACGATCTACGCCGAGATCACCGGTTTTCATACCAACTGCGACGCCGCCCATATTACTCAGCCGCAGCGGGAAACCATGCAGATTTGCATCGAGCGGGCATTGCAAAGCGCCGGTATCTCGGCTGCCGAGGTGGGGTATGTAAATGCCCACGGCACCGCCACAGAACGGGGGGATATGGCCGAAAGTCTGGCGACGGCGGCGGTGTTTGGCGAAACGACGCCGATCTCCTCGCTGAAGTCTTATTTTGGCCATACGCTGGGTGCCTGTGGGGCGCTCGAAGCCTGGATGAGTATTGAGATGATGCGGGAAGGGTGGTTTGCGCCAACCCTGAACCTGACGCAACCGGCAGCGGATGGCGGCCAGCTGGATTACATCATGGCTGAGCCGCGTGAGATTGAAACCGACTATATCCAGAGCAATAACTTTGCCTTTGGTGGCATTAATACTTCACTGATCTTCAAACGCTGGCGCGGCGTCTGATCTCAGGCCCGTGCCGCGCTGGCACGGGCCAGTTTATTTTTCGGACGAAAGAACCGGACGATAATCAGCCTTTCATCTACACTGTCACTCACCGCATCACAACCCGGCGGCCCATGTTTTTCACAGGATAGTTATGTCTTTACCCTTGCCACCCGACGATCACGATGAGCCAATTCGCCAGTCACTTGACGATGCGCACTTTGCGATAGTGGTGCTTGCGGTGACCTCGGTAACGCTTATAATCTTTGTCCTGATGATTACGCTCTGGATGAGCTGACACGCACAGGGATTCAACGGATTGAATAAGGAGAAGGCGATGGACTCCGGAGATGACAAATTAATCGCAATTATCGGTTTGCTGGCGGCCTGCCTGATCGGGGTGACCTTCCTGTTTACCATGGTCTGGCTGACCGACGTACGTCATCCTGCCGATCCCTCTCTCGACGTTCGCTCCTGTTACCCTAAAAAGCCACCTTCTCAGCACGTCTGATTTCGTGTCGCAAACTTAATCTGCTGACTGCGCAATACCAGCGCCAGCGGCTCATGCAGATTACGGTTGCCATTGGGATCGGCTAATCCCAGCAGCGGGCCAGGGGAACGCCGGTCATCGGCCCAGGCCGGATACTCCACTACCGGATAGAGCGAAATCCCCTCCACCGCAATGCCCTGATCCAGCGCCACCGCCACATTTTCACTGATCTCCTGCAGCCAGGGGGCGCGCGCTTCACCCTCAGCGCCAGTTTCAGCAATCAGCATCGGACGCTGGTAGCGCTGCCAGCACTGCGCCAGCAGAATATGCAGCGGCACACGCTCCGGATCCTCCAGCGACATCGGCTGGTCGGGGAAAAACCAGTGGTTATCGGGATAGTAGTTCAGGCCGAGGATATCCAGGCAATCTTCACTGCCGCCTAGCTCCTTATCGACGCGACCGGCCAGCATGTCCCAGGCTTCGAACTGCGCCTGATGCTGCGCATCGGCATAGGGTTTGCTGTCCGGATTGTCGGGATGATGAGCGATCTGCACCAGCGGGTCAGTCAGTACAAAACGCGCCTCCGGATAGACCTCGCGAATGGCATGTATCGCCGCCAGCGAGGCGCGGACCAGCTGGCGCTTCAGCTCTTTACCACGCTGCGCCGCATGAGGATTAAACCAGGCCACATCCGCCCCGGCCCATGACCAGAATGAGATTTGATTAACCGGTGTAAAGAAGGGGCGTTCGATGCCCTGATCGCGCATCAGTTGTGCCATCGCGCGGGCGAAACGACTAAAATGGTCAACAAATTCGGCTTTCCAGATATTAAGATGATCGGGATAACCGAAATGAGCCAGCTCCCAGATGATCTCCATCTGCTGACGTCGCGCGGCGTCGACCATCGGCAGAAAGCTCTGCCAGTCATACTGTCCAGGGTTCTTTTCAATCAGATGCCAGCGCGCACCGTCGCGGGCAGTGAGCAGATGCTGCTCAGCCAGGGCGGCATAATCTTTTTCCAGCAGCATATCGTGTCCGCTGCTGATCACCATATCCAGCCGTTTCCCGGGTGTACGGCAGGCGGTGGAACAGGGAAAACTGCCCTGGAAAAAGCTGCGAAACAGGCTGGGATGGTAGCGCTGGCGGGCATCTGTAAGGGATTGATGAGACATATTCCTCTCCTGCCGGGATAATGCCGGTCACAGATCGTCCGGTTAAGTCTAGACTAAAAAACGCCCGTGACCCCTCACTAACTCAGAACAGAGGAATAGCATCAGAGGTCGGACCGGGGAATAATAAAAATAACTGCATTTACAGGGAAATGTCATGACCGAAGCGTTTGAGCTCTCCCAGCCATTGGAACGGTCCAGCTGGCTGGAAACACAGCTGGAGCCAGAGTGTCTGCGCCATCCGGGGCTGAGCGGCGTCCATCAGCTGAGCGACGGGCTGGATGCTTTTGCTGCCCGCTATCTGCTGATGCAAAAAGCGGAGCGTTCACTCGATATCCAGTATTACATCTGGCAAAACGATCTCTCTGGCCGGTTGCTGTTCAGCGCCGTGCTGGAAGCTGCCCGACGCGGGGTGAAAGTGCGGCTGCTGCTGGATGACAACAATACGCCGGGCCTGGACGACACGCTGGCCCAGCTCAACCGCCATCCCAACATTGAGGTGCGGCTGTTTAATCCGTTCTCGTTTCGCACCCTGCGCGCGCTGGGTTATCTCACCGATTTTGCCCGTCTGAACCGGCGCATGCACAACAAAAGCTTTACGGTGGATGGCGTCACGACCGTGGTCGGTGGGCGCAATATCGGCGACGAATATTTCGGCACCGGCAATGAACCGCTGTTTGCCGATCTCGACGTCATGGCAATAGGCCCGGTGGTTAAAGAAGTCGCAGAGGATTTTGAGCGCTACTGGCGCAGCAAGCCGGTCTCGCCGCTGCAGCAGGTGCTGGATGAAGAGGAGCCGGAAGAGGACAGTGTGAGTCTGCCAGCAGAATGGCGTCACAGTGAACCGGTGCAGCGCTATCTTCAGCGGCTGGAAAATTCTTCGCTGCTACAGGAGCTGGAAGAGGGCACGCTGGCTCTGACCTGGGCAAAAGCGCGCCTGCTGAGCGATGATCCGCGTAAAGGGCTGGGCAAAGCGCGTGCCAGAAGCCTGCTGCCGCAGCGAATGCTGGAGGTGATAGGCACGCCGCAAAAGCAGTTCGACATCATCTCGGCCTATTTCGTGCCGACCCGCGCAGGGGTCGCTCAGCTGCTGTCGCTGAAGCGCAAAGGGGTAAAAATTGCCATTCTGACCAATTCGCTGGCGGCTAACGATGTGTCGATTGTCCATGCCGGCTACGCTAAGTGGCGCAAAAAATTGCTGCGTCATGGTATTGCGCTCTATGAGCTGAAACCGCAGGCGGGCGTGCCTGATGCCCCGCACGACCGGGGATTAACCGGTAACTCCGGCTCCAGCCTGCATGCCAAAACCTTCTCAGTGGATCAACAGACGCTGTTTATCGGCTCGTTTAACTTCGATCCCCGTTCAGCGGTGCTGAATACGGAAATGGGACTGGTGATTGAGAGTGCGGCGCTCGCCGGAGAGACGCATCAGCGTTTCAGCCAGTCAATGCGCGATCGGGCATGGACGCTGCGGCTGGATAAGTGGGGCAGGGTAAACTGGCTGGAGTATCCGGATGAGCCGCAGCAGATTGTGCATAAACACGAGCCGGGCTGCTCCTGGTGGCAACGGCTGCAGGTGCGGTTAGTGTGGCGGTTGCCGATTGAGTGGCTGCTTTAAGCTGGACCTTGCCTGGGTACAGGCGCTTGCTTAGGAAGCATACGCCCTCCGCAAAGACGCAAAACCCGCCATCCCTGGCCCGCTATGCTTTGCTACTGGCGTATGCTCCCATCGCTTTAAACTCTTAAGCTGTCTGTGAGACATATCATTTATAGCCTGACCTCGCTTATGGCCCGAGGTCACTGATCGCCTGTCATTGTGTTTGTTTACGCTCAAATTTCCCCGAGAACAGGAACCGCAGCAGCGGAATGCGCAGGTGAATCTCATACAGCAGAAACGCGATGCCAAACACCATCAGCAGGCCAACGAAGAAGCCCAGCGTGTTGTTTTCAATCCGCGGCGTCACGTAAATGCCATACAGCAGCGTCAGCGGATGGTGCACCAGATAGATAAACAGTGATGCATTGACCAGATACATAATGCGCGGCGAATGCGAATTCAGCAGCTTATGACCAAAGCAGAAGCAGACGTTCAGCATGCAAAGGCCCATCAGCGTCGAGATAATCGCATCCAGCTCATACAACCAGCCCTCACCGCTGCTCAGTCGCTGGTTGGCGCAATAGGCCGCAAACATCAGCAGCGCACCGACCCACATCACCAGATTGAAGCGGACAAACAGCTGCTTCAGCGGCGGATGTTTCCACGCCAGCGCTCCCAGCATAAAGAACGGCAGATAGAAGAGCGTCTGCATCACAATGATGCTAAACAAACCATCCATCAGCCACGCAGGCTGGAAAATAAACACCAGACGCCGGAACACGCACCAGAGCAGCGCCCACGCCAGTACGCCCGCCGTCAGCGATCCCCAGCCAACCCGCGAATAATCAATGGTGCGATGCTGATCGCGCAGCCAGCGGAAGGTCACCATCCCCAGCGTGGTCAGCATCACCAGCACCACCAGGAACCACAGGTGTGAAATCAGCTCCCACATCAGGTTATTAAACTTCTGGTACGGGGTGAAGCGGGGCCAGTCAGCCAGCTTATCCGTCCACTCTTTCAGCATAAAAAATTGCGGCAGCGTCAGCAGCGGAATGGCGGTCAGCAGCGGGATACCTACCCGTTCCAGACGCACCTTCAGGAAGCGACGTGGCTGATAGCGCAGATAAAGCATGTAGGAGAAATAGCCCGAAATGACGAAAAACACCTGCATACGAAACGCATGAATAAAATCATTCAGCAGCGTCAGCCATAACGACGCTTCATGACTGTTTACTGCCCATTTCTGCGCGGAGTAGATGAGGGAAACGTGAAACGGCACCCCCAGTAACATCAGATAGGCGCGGATGGAGTCGAGGAAGTATTCACGTTCAGGTTTTACAGTACTCATAAAGTTCCAGTTCGTTAGTACGTTTGACCGGTTTCACCCTGAAACCGGATTATGCTCTGTGAAAATTCTACCTGGGATAAACCAGGTATACTATCAGTGGAATCCGTAGTGTCTAATTGTCCTAAAAGCAGGGTTAAGCCTGACGAAATGCGGGAACAATGTTGCGCATAAGCTGTCGGAAAACCGAATAATCCTTTAAGATAAACGGGTTTGATTTAAGCACACGAAAGGGGGGGATGTGCTGACTAAAGAAAAAAATAAAGCCGGACTGATGAAGGTACGCTGGATTGGTACTGCAGTTCTGCTGGCGTTGTACGCCAATAACAGTTGGGCGTTTAACATCGACGATGTTGCCAAACAAGCCAAAGCGTTGGCAGGGAAAAGCTTCGAAGCGCCTAAAAGCAATTTACCCTCTCAATTTCGTGAAATGAAATTTGCTGATTATCAGCAGATCCAGTTTAACCACGATAAAGCGTATTGGGGCAAACTGCGCACGCCGTTCAAGCTGGAGTTCTATCATCAAGGAATGTATTTCGATACCCCGGTGCAGATCAACGAAGTGACCGCCAGCGCGGTGCGCGAGATTAAATACAACCCCGATTATTTTAATTTCGGTAATGTAAAACATGACGCGGATGCGGTAAAAAACCTCGGTTTTGCCGGTTTCAAAGTACTTTACCCACTCAACAACAAGGGTAAAAACGATGAGATCGCCAGCTTCCTGGGCGCGAGCTATTTCCGTGTCATCGGTGCCGGTCAGGTTTATGGCCTGTCGGCGCGTGGACTTGCCATCGATACGGCGCTGCCGTCCGGTGAAGAGTTCCCGCGCTTTAAAGAGTTCTGGATTCAGCGTCCTAAACCACAGGACAAACAGCTGGTGATCTACGCACTGCTCGATTCGCCGCGTGCGGCGGGTGCGTATCGCTTTGTGCTGCATCCGGGTGACGCTTCAACGGTTGATGTGCAGTCAAAAGTTTACCTGCGTGATAACGTCGGCAAACTGGGTGTTGCACCGCTGACCAGTATGTTCCTGTTTGGTCAGAACCAGCCATCGACGGTGAACAACTTCCGTCCGGCACTGCACGACTCTGACGGTCTCTCTATCCACAACGGCAACGGGGAGTGGATTTGGCGTCCGCTGAACAACCCGCGTCATCTGGCAGTGAGCACCTTCACCATCGAGAATCCGAAAGGGTTTGGTCTGCTGCAGCGTGGGCGTGACTTTAACAACTATCAGGATCTTGATGACCGCTATGATCTCCGTCCAAGCGGCTGGGTTGAGCCAATAGGCGACTGGGGTAAAGGCCGGGTTGAACTGGTTGAAATCCCGACGGCAGATGAAACCAACGACAACATCGTTGCGTTCTGGACGCCGGAGACGCTGCCAGAGCCTGGCAAAGAGATGAACTTCAAATATCGTCTGCACTTCTCGCGCGACGAAAACCAGCTGCACTCCGACGATACGGCCTGGGTCAAAAATACCCTGCGTTCAGCGGGTGACGTGAAGCAGTCTAATCTGGTGCGTCAGCCGGATGGCACCGTGGCTTTCACCATCGACTTCGTGGGTAAAGACATGAGCAAGATGGCGGAAAACAGTCAGGTGGCACCGCAGGTCAGCGTGGGTAAAAATGCTGATGTGGTTGAGCAGAGCGTACGTTATAACCCGGTCACCAAAGGCTGGCGTCTGGTGTTGCGTCTGCGTGTGAAAGATGCCAAACAGTCCACCGAAATGCGTGCGGCCTTGGTTAGCGGCGACAAGACATTGACGGAAACCTGGAGCTATCAGTTACCTGCCAATGAATAAATCGACTTTTACACCTCAACGTTATGTGGAATCTCTGCCGCTGGATGCGGCAGGGAAGGCCCGCCTGAGCGTCTCATTGCAGAATGCCAGCGAGTTCCACTTCATCCATGATGTGCTGGGCAGGGATGTCGCAGCCAGTGACCGTCCCGACGATGCGCCGTTAAAATCGGTCTCATCGCGGGTTGAAATGGCCTGGCCCGATTCGCTGGCCGAAGGTCAGCAGTTGGGTAAAGATTACCTCGACCGCACCACGCTGAAGGCGATGCCGAAGGTCAAACGCTCACTGATGTTCCCGGAAGCCTGGCGTACCAATCCGGTCGCCCGTGCATGGGACTCACTGCGTGGACACAAATCGGTGCCGCGTTATAGCAATGCGGAAGAGCGGCGTGCCGAGGAGAAGTGGCGTCATGTCGGTTCGATTCGACGCTACATTCTGCTGATCCTGACCATTTTCCAGACTGTGGTCGCCACCTGGTACATGAAGAGTATTCTGCCGTATCAGGGCTGGACGCTTCTGGATCCGATGGAGATGATCAATCAGAACTGGCAGCAGTCAGTGATGCAGATCCTGCCTTATTTGTTGCAGACCGGCATCCTGTTCCTGTTCGCCATACTCTTCTGCTGGGTCTCTGCCGGTTTCTGGACGGCCCTGATGGGCTTCCTGCAGCTGCTGATTGGACGTGATAAATACAGTATCTCTTACTCAACGGTCGGAGATGAACCGCTCAACCCGGAACATCGTACCGCGCTGATTATGCCGATCTGTAATGAAGACGTTGAGCGTGTTTACGCCGGTCTGCGTGCGACCTGGGAGTCGGTGGTTCGTACCGGTAACGCTGAACACTTCGACGTCTATATCCTCAGCGACAGTTACGATGCGGATATCGCGATTGCCGAACAGAAAGCCTGGATGGAACTGGTGCGGGATGTTGGCGGGGCAGGCAAGATTTTCTATCGCCGTCGTCGTCGTCGCGTGAAGCGTAAAAGCGGAAACATCGATGACTTCTGCCGTCGCTGGGGCAGCAACTACAGCTACATGGTGGTGCTGGATGCCGATAGCGTCATGAGCGGAGAGTGTCTCACCGGTCTGGTACGCATGATGGATGCCAACCCGAATGCCGGGATCATCCAGTCGTCGCCGAAAGCATCGGGTATGGATACGCTTTATGCGCGCTGTCAGCAGTTTGCGACCCGCGTCTACGGTCCGTTATTTACCGCCGGTCTGCACTTCTGGCAGCTGGGCGAGTCTCACTACTGGGGTCACAACGCCATTATCCGCGTGAAACCCTTTATTGAGCACTGTGCCCTGGCACCGTTACCGGGAGAAGGCTCCTTTGCGGGTTCAATCATGTCGCATGACTTCGTAGAAGCTGCGCTGATGCGTCGTGCCGGTTGGGGCGTCTGGATTGCCTATGACCTGCCGGGATCCTATGAAGAACTGCCACCGAACCTGCTGGATGAGCTGAAACGTGACCGCCGCTGGTGTCACGGCAACCTGATGAACTTCCGCCTGTTCCTGGTGAAAGGGATGCACCCGGTTCACCGTGCAGTGTTCCTGACGGGTGTGATGTCCTACCTCTCGGCTCCGCTGTGGTTTATGTTCCTGGCGCTCTCCACTGCCCTGCAGGTAGTGCATACGCTGATGGAACCGACCTACTTCCTGCAACCGCGGCAGCTCTTCCCGGTCTGGCCGCAGTGGCGTCCGGAACTGGCAATAGCGCTGTTCTCAACCACCATGGTGCTGCTGTTCCTGCCGAAAATGCTGAGTGTCGTGTTGATCTGGTTTAAAGGATCGAAGGCCTACGGCGGACCTCTGCGGCTGCTGGCTTCACTGGTGCTGGAAACGCTGTTCTCGGTGCTGCTGGCACCAGTGCGTATGCTGTTCCATACGGTGTTTGTGGTCAGCGCCTTCCTCGGCTGGGAAGTGGTGTGGAACTCACCGCAGCGTGATGACGATGCGACACCGTGGAGCGAGGCGTTTAAACGTCACGGTTCGCAGATGGCATTGGGTCTGGTGTGGGCGATTGGTATGGGACTGCTGGATCTTAACTTCCTGTGGTGGCTGGCACCGATCGTCTTCTCACTGATTCTGTCGCCGTTTGTCTCGGTCATGTCGAGCCGCGCAACGCTGGGCATTAAGAGCAAGAAAGCGAAGCTGTTCCTGATCCCGGAAGAGTACTCACCGCCGCAGGAGCTGGTGGATACCGATCGCTATGTGGTACTGAACCGTGAGCGCGCGCTGGAAAATGGCTTTATGCATGCCTTATTCCATCCTGCCTTCAACGCGCTGGCAACGGCACTGGCCACATCGCGCCACAAGCAGAGTCAGTTACTGGACTATGCGCGTGACCGTCGGGTTGATCAGGCGCTGAGCGATGCGCCGGATAAACTGGGCCGCGAACAGCGTCTGCAGTTGATCAGCGATCCGGTGGTGCTGGCCCGTGTTCATACCCGACTGTGGGAAGATGCGGACAAGTATCATCAGTGGGTTGAGAGTTATCAAAAACTCACGCTCAACCCCAACGCGCTGGCAAACAACGCGTAATCTGAAAAAGCGGCAGCGATGCCGCTTTTTTTATCGGATTAAAACAGCGATTCGCTGATAAATTTATTGCTGGCAGTCACCGCGAGCAGCGCGTGACGATCTCAATGGCTGTTTCTTCATGGCGGATATGTGTGGTGAAAGGGTGCTTAAAGGCGGGTGTTATCGTCGCGGCTGTGCTCTGCTTAAGCGGATGCGGCAGTATTATCAGCCGTACCATTCCCGGGCAGGGGCACGGTAATCAGTACTATCCCGGCGTACAGTGGGATGTTCGCGACAGCGGATGGCGGGTCCTGACGATCCTCGACCTGCCGCTGTCGCTGGTGGTTGATACCCTGTTGTTACCGGTGGATGCCAGCCACGGTCCTTACGAGTAACTGCGATCGGAATCGCTGTTATCATCTTCCCACTCTTGCGCGGCAGCTTCACCCTCTTCGGTGTCCAGCGGCGGCTCCAGCTGGAACTCGCCGTCATCCCACTCGTGCAGGGTATTTTCTGCTAACCACTCCTGACGTAGTTCAACTTCGTCAAAATCTGCATCAAAAATGGCCTGTGCCGCTTCACCGCTACGGTAAGGCAGACATTCGCCTGCTTCACCTTCTTCTGCCATGAATTCAGCCTGCCACATGATATCGCCATCCTGCATCACATACTTTTGCAGACCAAACTGGCTGATTGATGCATCCCCTTCCTCGAGCTCCGGGTGGTTAGCGAGGAACTCTTCACGTGCAGCATCGATGGCTTCCTCTAAGGTACTGTACATGCTCATCGCTCTTCTCCTTCACGGGTCTTTGACTATGGATTTATTTGATTTCAGTGAAGGATAGACGAAATCTGAAGGAGGGAAAGGTCAGGCCGGTGCAACTGGCGGGAAATAAGCCATTTCCCGCCAGTCAGGGTCAGATCATCTTTTGCGGGAAATGCAAAACCGGTTGAACGGACTCATGAATCACGGGTGCTGAGTAGCGGATACAACATTTTATACATGGCTTAACTTTCTTAAAATTAATTCTGGCGATGGAGAGGGCCTGACTCAAATTATATAACGTGCCGATAAATATGACCTCTTCTTTATCAGGCATACGCTTGCACCCTTTACGATGAAGAAAGTGATAATTTTCCTGATCGGTACCGATTGTAACGTAATAGTAGAGACCTTTGTTCATATTAACTGTCCCATTAGAGGTTTGCTGTGTTGTCTTTTTTATAATTCTGGCCAGAGCCGTTAAAGGCCTGACTGTTACAAACGAAACTACCGATAAGCATTAATGAGTTCAAATTCCATAATGGTCTATCGGGGTGTTAAAAAAATGTAAAATGGAATATAAGCTAAATCATCAAGGCAATCGCTTGTAAAATAAGTTAATTTTTATCGATTCATAAGCGGTGAGACACCGTTAAGACCAGCTAAATAGGATTAGGCCTGGCGTGCAGAATAATCAGCGCCATAACAGATTTAATAGCACTCGCTGCAATATTAATTAATAAATAGCGAAACAGGCTGAATGCCGCCTGCCGTCCTGTTAATTGATTAGCTTTTTTAACTTTAAACAGAGAGAAATTATATTATGAATATAGGTGTTTATTAATTACTGGACCTGCGGTTTCGCTTACAGGCTGAGTCAGCCATGAGTGATTTATTTAGCAGGGGAGTAAAACGCGCTAAATGCCTGACAGACATTTAGCGCGAACAGATTAATAACGGGAGGGTTCGCCCTCGGGGCGCGTTTTAAAGCGGCGGTGGAGCCACATATACTGTTCAGGTGCCAGCAGCACACCCTCTTCAACAACCTGATTCATTCTGGTTGCGGTTGCGACATCACTTTCCAGCGTAAATTCGCCGCTGATGTCAGGCAGTATCATCAGTTCATAGCCGCGACCCCCAGGCAGACGACGCGGCACAAAAGGGATGACAGCCGGTTTACCGGTGCGGATCAGCAGATGAGTACCCACCGTTGTTGCCGCTTTTTCTACGCCAAAGAAGGGGACAAAGACGCTGCTGCGCGGGCCATAATCGTGGTCGGGCGCATACCAGATAATGTCACCCTGTTTCAGTGCGCGGATCATTCCTTTGAGATCTTTACGATCGAGCATGCTTTTATTTGACCGCATCCGACCTTTGACCTGAAGCCAGTCGATCAGTTTGTTGTCATTCGGGCGATAGACGCCAATGCCAGGGTTATGGATACCAAACATGCGTGCACCAATCTCCAGCGTCAGAAAGTGCATGCCGATAAGCAGCACGCCGCGCTGGCTATCGCGCGCCTGCTGAATATGCTCCAGCCCCGAAGGCGTATGCCATTTATTGATGCGCCAGTCAGGCCAGAACCACGCCATACCGGTCTCAATTAATCCCATGCCGACCGATTCGAAATTGTGTTTAACCATCGCTTCGCGTTCATTTACCGGCATATCCGGAAAACTTAATTCCAGATTACGCCGGGAAATACTGACGCGGTGTTTCATAAAACGCATCCCAATGCGGCCAATATTACAGCCGAGAACATAAAGCAGGGGATAAGGAAGTAGCACCAAAAGATAAAGAGAAGCGACACCCAGCCAGGTCAGCCAATAGCGCGGGTGAAGCAGTTCTCGTGAAAACTGAGGCAACTGAGTCATGTGAAGGTTAATTTTCCTGCGTCGCGCACCGTGCGGTGCTGATATCTCGTTGATTTACACCATTGTGCCAGTTTTTGACGTGCGCTTAAATATCACTATCGGAACGTGCCATCAATGAACAAAGGTTAATAGTCCAATGTTGCTGCAAAAAACGGCAACAGGCGATCAATCTGGTCACTGGCCTTTGCATCCCGGTGAAATCAGGTATCATGTGCGCGCTAAATTTCTTCTATTGATAACAGGACGAACACCATGCCAGTGTTACATAACCTCGTTTCCAATAAAGAGCTGAAGGCGCGCATGCTGGCTGAAACCGAGCCGCGCACCACTGTCTCTTTTTATAAATATTTCCAGATTGCCGATCCCAAAGCATTCCGTGACGCGCTCTATCTTGGCCTGACAGCTCTTAAGGTCTTTGGTCGCGTCTACGTGGCCCACGAAGGCATCAATGCGCAGATCAGCGTGCCAGCCAGCCAGTATGAAAAGATGAAAGAATGGCTATATGGCTTTGATCCGGCGCTGAACAACCTGCGGATGAATATTGCGCTGGATGATGATGGTAAATCGTTCTGGGTGCTGCGTCTGAAAGTGCGCGACCGCATTGTCGCGGACGGTATCGAAGACGACAGTTTTGATGCCAGCGATGTGGGTCAGTATCTTAAAGCGGCGGACGTTAACGCCATGCTGGACGATCCTGACGCCCTGTTCGTGGATATGCGTAACCACTACGAATATGAAGTGGGTCGCTTTGATAATGCGCTGGAAGTGCCTGCTGACACCTTCCGCGATCAGCTGCCGATGGCGGTTGAGATGCTGCAGGATCAGAAAGACAAAAAGATCGTGATGTACTGCACCGGCGGGATCCGCTGTGAAAAGGCCAGCGCCTGGATGCGCCACAACGGCTTTGAGGATGTCTATCACATTGAGGGCGGTATCATCGAGTATGCCCGACGCGCCCGTGAGCAGGGATTACCGGTACGTTTCAAAGGCAAAAACTTTGTTTTTGATGAGCGGATGGGTGAGCGGATCTCTGACGATGTGTTGTCGAACTGTCATCAGTGCGGCGAACCCTGTGATACCCACGTTAATTGTGTCAATGACGGTTGTCATCTGCTGTTTATTCAGTGCAAAAGCTGCGCGGAGAAGTTTGAGAACTGCTGTAGCCCGATCTGCCAGGAAGAGGCGAAGCTCTCACCGGAAGAGCAGCGCGCGCGTCGGGCAGGACGTGAAAATGGCAACAAAATCTTTAACAAGTCGCGTGGCCTGTTAAACATGACCATTCCCTCGCCGCTGAAGAAATAAGCGTGGCCGCCTGAAGTCAGCTTCAGGCGGCTTGCTGTTTTACTGGCGTACACCCTCAACCGAAATCATCAGCTGAACCTTCTGCGAAGCTGGCCCCAGATCTTTGGTGATGTTGAAATCTTTCAGTGCAATTTCCCCTTCAGCCTCAAAGCCAGCGCGGTAGCCGCCCCACGGATCTTTACCTTCACCCAGCATTTTCGCCTCGAGCGTTACCGGTTTGGTCACGCCATTCAGCGTAAGATCGCCAGTAATCTTCAGCTCATCACCCTCTTTTTCCACCGCTGTGGATTTGAACGTGGCCTGCGGGTTTTTGCTGGTGTTCAGGAAGTCGGCACTGCGCAGGTGCTTGTCACGTTCAGCATGGTTAGTATCGATGCTGCTGGTGTTAATGGTGACGTCGACTTTATCTGCGGCAGGATTCTTCTCATCAAAGGTAAAGCGGCCATCAAAATCCTTAAAGGTGCCGTAGAGCCAGCTGTAACCCAGATGCTGGATACGGAACTGAATAAAGGCGTGCTGGCCCTCTTTATCGATTTTGTAGTCAGCGGCAGAGGCGGTGAGTGAGCCGAGCAGCAGACTGGCACCGGTCATCGCCAGCAGGGTCTTTTTAAACATATTATTTATCCTTTTCAGAGGGAGAGGTGAAACGCAAACCCGACATCCGTTTTAAGGTGATATCGCGATCGATAAAGTGATGTTTTACCGCAGCCAGCCCATGCAGCAGTGACAGGACCACAACCGTCCAGGCCAGCCAGAGGTGAATGTCGCCCGCAAGATCAGCCTGTTCGCCAGCACCGCTGAACAGCGCGGGCAGGGTGAACCAGCTGAATACCGAGATGGGTTTGCCATCGGCGGTGGAGATCAGATAGCCGCTGATCAGAATCGCCAGCAGCAGGGTATACAGTAACAGGTGGGCCACCACCGAACTGATGCGTACCAGCGGGGAATAACTGCTAAGCGGTTTTGGCGGCGGTGAAATAACGCGCCACAGCAGGCGAACGATCAGCGTCAGCAACAGGATCACGCCGATGCTTTTATGGATCTCAGGCGCGTCGTGATACCAGCTGTCGTAATAGCCGAGGCCGACCATCCATAATCCCAGCGCAAACATGGCGTAAATTGCCAGCGCCATCGACCAGTGCAGCAGCACGGCAACCAGGCCAAACTGATGAGATGAATTACGTAATAACATAATGGGGTTTTCATGAAGTAATAATCTGAAATAAGCATCCACATTATGAAATATAAAAGCAATCATCCTTACGCTTCTATAACTTTAATTTTATATTGTGAAAAGGTTGAATAAATCAGGTGTGAAATGCGCAATATTACTGAATGAGTTATTTGTGAGGCGCTGGTCGTTAACTAAAAAGAGCCGGAATTAACCAAAAGGGCGAAATATATTCTGACTTTATGTCAGTAATAGTCAATTTTCGTCAAAGTCTGTCAGTCGGGCGGCATCAGGCTGATACCACCCTTTATCGAGTCAGAAACGTGAGAGGCGGAAGGGTGTCAGATCAAAAGAGAACGGTTTTTGCTGGGCAAATTCTGCAGCCAGTTCGCCCAATACGCTGGCGAATTTAAACCCGTGTCCACTGAGCCCGGTGATTAACAAGCGGTCTGGTTCACCCGGCAGGGTATCAATTATAAAGTCTTCATCCGGGCTAAAATCGTAGCTGCAGGCTTCGCCATGCAGACAGACACCGACGCCAGGTAAAAACTGACGGAGGAATCCAAAAGCTTCGCTGCCATCGGCCGCCACCGCGCCAAAAGGCTTACGATCCTCAGGCTGCTGCATCAGCTGACCGCCATCATGACGACCCACTTTCAGGGCGTTGTTATCCGCCGGGAAGCCATAAAACTGGCTGCCATCGCCCATTTCCACCGTAAAACCGGGAAACTTATTGTTCTCACTGTAGCGGCCATCTGCCTGATACCAGGCGAACACCTTACGGGTGGGCGCGACCGGCAGGTCAGGAACTAATTTGCCAACCCATGTGCCCGCACTGATCAACATTTTGCGGCCCCGATAGACGCCATCCAGGGTAGTGACCTGCTGCAGATCGCCATCGCGACCCAGCTCTGAAACCGGGCAGTTAAACAGCTGCGCGCAGCCCGCCTGCTCCGCCAGCTGGATCCAGCTGCGTACCGCCTGTTCACATTTCAGATAGCCGGACTGCGGCTCAAATACGCCCAGATAGCCCTCAGGCACATTGATTTGTGGCCAGCGCTTGCGCACGTCATCTGGCTGCATCACCTCAATATTGAGCTGCCAGCGGGTCGCGCTGTCGATGACGTTCTGAATAAACGGCGACTGATTCGGGGCGAGGTTAAGTACGCCACTGCGATGCATGATGCGCTCACCGGCACGCTGTTCCAGCTCATCCCACAGCGTTTGCGCCCGCAGGACCAGGGGAACATAGCGTTCACCTTCACCATAGGCGTGACGAATCAGCCGGCTCTCGCCATGATGTGTGCCCTGATTATGGGGAGGATGGGCGCTGTCGATCATTAACACTGATAAACCCGCCTGGGTGGCATAGTAGCCTGCCGCCGCGCCCACGGAACCGCTGCCAACGATGATAAGATCATAAATCATGGTAACTACGCTCTAAGAGACAGATAATCAAAAGCATACCAGAAACAGAAACGAAAAAGGCACCCCTGAGGGCGCCTCTTTGATGCGGCAGAAATTAATGCTTTTTGAGGAGTCGTTCTATCTGCTCGGCTGATTCTATCTTGGCGATGCCTGCTTCGAGGATCGAGATAAATTGCCTTGCCACATCCGTTGTCAGCCAGTATGTCGGGCCAACATCCGCTTCTTCTTCTTTTTGATCCTGCGACGACAACGAGTGCAGGCGGATCATCATGGCGTCATAGCTGTCAACGGTACTGATATCCCAGCCCACCAGTGGGTGAGTCTGTATAACATCTTTTCTTCTGTCCATTATAACCTCCTTATTACTCGTTAAACGAAGTGCATGATGAGGTTCAATGCGGCTTTTTTATTCCAATAGCGAAACAATTATAACAGTAAACGAGGGTATCACTGTTTAAAAAATGCCGTGAGTCAGCTTCTCACAGAATATTTGCGTTTGAAAGGCGGGCGTAAAAAAATAAAATGCCTGACGGGCAGGCATTTTTATCAGCAGTCAAAAGACAGGCAAAAAGCGGGCTTAGCCGCGTGAGCGGACTCAGAGAGCCGGCGTTTCTGGCACTACGCCGCCGCCGCGTTTTTGCAGTGTTTCTGCCAGACGGGCAAAGTGCTGCTGAAGCTGCTCATCATGGTTTTGATTTTGGGCTTCCAGCGACAGATTGTGTACCAGTAGCTGACTGGCACGATCGTCAAGACAGAAAATCAGACTGGAAAAGGCATTTTCCAGCACCGTTAAACGACGCTTCTGATCACCAATCAGTGCTAACAACTCACCAAAGGTCATCGCCTCTTCCGGTTTATCAGTAGTCATGGTGTCGCACCTCCTGTTATGCGTGACGAGCGCAAGGATAGGGCATTGATCATTAAGAGTCTAGATGCAGGACGGGGTAAGTGCGAGAGGGGAGAAAAGATAAAAAAACCGGGTGGCGACACCCGGAAAAAAAGCACAGTGGCGGTTAATCAGTATTGAACCAGTCGTCAGCGCTTTCCCACGTCTGCTGCAGGATCTCGCTGATCTGGTCGCGCGTCTCTTTTCCACCGCCCAGCACGCTGAGATTATTGGCACTGGCATAACGTACCTTGACGTGATTGGTCGAGTCAGGGAACTGTTCATCAATGCGGCGCGATAATTCATCGCTCAACGCTTCTATCGCACCAGCAGGAAGAGGTCGGGTATTTGATACGGTAATTTCAACGCGCATAACAGCCTCCGTTTAAGATACTGTATATATTTACAGTATCGACAGGCCGGAGGCAAGTAAAATTATGCGATGCGCCAGTTTAGTGTTTCACCCGCCAGGAACGGCACCAGTGAATGGCTGCCGAGCGCGATGGACTCTGGCACCTGCCAGGACTCACGCACCAGGGTAATCGTCCCTTCATTCAGCGGCAGGCCGTAAAAACGCGGGCCATTCTCCGAACAGAACGCTTCAAAATGTTCCAGCGCGTTCAGCTCTTCAAAAACGGTGGCGTAAGCGGGTAACGACACTGGCGCATTAAATACCCCCGCGCAGCCGCAACTGGCCTCTTTGAGATGACGCAGATGCGGTGCTGTGTCGGTGCCGAGGAAGACGCGCGGATGACCACTCGCTACTAATTTGCGCAATGCTTCCTGATGCACGTTGCGTTTAAGAATCGGCAGGCAATAGAGGTGCGGACGAATACCGCCCACCAGCATGTGATTGCGGTTAAACATCAAATGCTGCGGGGTAATGGTCGCGCCCAGCGTCTCATCGGCGGCGGCAACATATTCTGCGGCGTCCTGAGTAGTAATGTGCTCCATCACCACTTTCAGTGCCGGAAACTGGCTGCGCAGCGGCACCATAACCGTTTCGATAAACCGGGCTTCGCGGTCAAAAATGTCGACATGCGCATCGGTGACTTCGCCGTGGATCAGCAGTGGCATACCGAGCTTCTGCATCCGCTCCAGCACGCGGGCAATGGAGGCGATATCGGTAACGCCATGGCTGGAGTTCGTCGTAGCGTGCGCCGGATAGAGCTTAGCCGCGGTAAACAGACCGGAGGTGAAACCGCGCTCAAGCTCATCAGGATCAAGCGAGTCGGTCAGATAGCAGGTCATCAGCGGCGTAAAGGCGTGATCGGCGGGCAGCGCCGCCAGGATGCGATCGCGGTACGCTTCACCTGCTGCCACGCTGGTCACCGGTGGCACCAGGTTAGGCATCACAATGGCACGACCATTCACCGCGCTGGTATAGGGCAGGACCGTGTTGAGCATCTCATCGTCGCGCAGATGAATATGCCAGTCGTCAGGGCGACGCAGGGTAAGTTGCTGAGGTTGTGCTGTCATCAGTGAAGCTCCGGCAGAAGGGAAACAAAAGGCGTGTTTTGGCCGGGGTCTAAGCATAAGGATTCAGGCAACCGTTTGCACCTGCTTTTTATGCTGTCAAAGAAAATCCGCTGCCCAACAGGGTAATGCTGGTCAGTTAAGATTAGATTTGTAAAGGCTGTCACGGTCAAACGTGGCAGCTTTTTTCCGGGCGAGCGAGCCGCAGTGCGGGCCAGAGCACCTCTGCTGCTGCCGGGCCGTCCTCGCGCCGCTCACGCGGTACCTTCGGCTTTGACGTCGTGCCGACGAACCGTTCGGGGATCGGCCCTCCCTGGCCGGCCCCGAACTGTCCACGCTTCCCGGCGTGGACTTCTGGCCCACCGTCACGCCTCAGCGCTGCGGATAGCCCTTTCAGCAGCAGAGGCGCTCAGGCCTCCACTTTCGTGCCCTTTCTGACAACATTCACTGAAGTTTCAGAGCAGGCCGGTGCCGCTCAGGGGCTGGCAATCCGCAGCGCGGAACAGAATGAGTCTGCCAGGAGAGCCCGCAGGACGCGGGCGAAAGGCGGGGCGGCACAGGATGTGCCATCCCCGGCGGTCCGTCAGGCAGGCGAATGAAGTGAAGGAACCGCGCAGCGGCGCGAGGACCGCCAGCCCCTGAGCGGCACCAGACTGCGTTGTCACCTGTCGCTTAACTGACTGGCATTACTGCGTAAAGGGAATAACCAGTTCGCCAGGTTTCACTTCCAGTCCTTTGGCAAATTTCTTCGCCAACGACTCGCCTTTGCTGCGGTCGGCGCTGAGCACGTAAGCCGGCTTTTGATCAAAGTAGTTTTTCAGCGACTGATTCAGATAAGGCGTCAGCGTTTTCATAATGGAGGCCATTTTTTCCGGAGCAACCTGCGCATCAACAATTTCCAGATCGCGCAGATAGATTGCACCCTGCTGCTGGTCATAGACCGGCTGAGCACGCATCTTCAGTTGCATATCGGCCTGCTGCGGACCAAACAGTGACGTCACATTGATTTTAGCATTGCCAGAGAGCGTCACTTTACCTGGCTCTTCACGGCCAATCTGACTGGTCAGATTGTTCAGGACGATGTGCGCATTAACCAGCCCGGAAACGCCAATATCTTTCTCATAGTTGTTGTGCTTCTGCAGCGCCTGGTTTACTTCCTGTTCGCTGATGGTGTATTGCGTCAGTTGATTACAGCCGCTCACCAGCAGCGCGATCAACAGGGCAGTCAGCCCGAAAAAAGCCTTTTTCATCGATCTTTATCCTGAATATCAGAGCCAATAAACAGGCCATAGCCTGCCTGAATGCGTAGCGGGTGTCATCAGGAAAGAGATGAGAAACGCCGCAGCGTCTCTCATCGGGAGGGGTTAGTGAGCTATCGAGGAGAGCAGATTCACCTGGGTCTGTTTAGCCATGTTATCGCGGTAGTCAGCGACCCGGCTCGGCCAGTCGATTCCGGCCACCAGCGTCAGAGAGCGCAGCAGCGGGAAGAGATTAAAATCATCTTCGGACAGCTCGCCATTCACCGCATTGGGCTGGGCGATTAATTTGTCCAGCTTGCGCAGATCGTCGCTGACGTTCTTAATCAGGCCGGCAGAATGACTTTTCAGCGTGTCGAAATCACCGATGCTCGCCTGCTTTTTGTTGCGGAAATAGTCACGCGCCTCCGGCGTCGCGAATTCGGCAAACGCCGCCTCTGCAATGCGCGGCAGCAGCAGTTTATTGACATAGCTGTTCATGTGACGCAGCCAGTCGCCGATCGCCGGATTCAGCGCGCCGATGATCAGCGGTTCGCCATCCTGCTGATCGACATAGTGTACGATCTCCATACTCTCAGGCATCGCGCTGCCATCCTGCTTCTGCAGAATGGGCGCCATTTTCTGTCCGATCAGTCGTTTCGGCGTCTCTTCATCGTCGTTGAGCATTACCACCAGCTCAACCGGTTTGTTTTTCAGGCCAAAAATCATTCGCGCTTTAACGCAGAAAGGGCAGTGGTCGTAGATATAGAGCTTCATCCTGATCTCCCGGGTTTTACAGGTTTAGTGTTTAACAGAGTGAATCAATTCATCCTGCTTTCGGGCTCGTAAAAAGTATGGAAGAGATTACCCCACAGGGCAAACCTGCCTGTCAGGCACGCTGCAGGATCCGCTGCTGATGCTGCCTGCAGCAGGGGTTATCCGCGGTGCGACCCGAGCAAAATCAGCCTCTTTATCGCTAAACCGCTGTAACGTTTTACCGGAGCCCAGGCGGCGGTTATAGTGAAAGCCGGGTAATGACGGCTCATCTCTATCAGCCATTGATTTCAGGAGTCAGGATGTTTGGCTATCGTTCTGCCGCGCCCAGGGTGCGATTAACCACCGATCGGCTGGTGGTCCGTCTGGTTCACGAGCGTGATGCCTGGCGAATGGCAGATTACTACGCGGAAAACCGCCTGTTTTTAAAACCGTGGGAGCCGGTGCGTGATGACAGCCACTGCTACCCCTCGGGCTGGCAGGCGCGGCTTGGGCTGATTTCCGACATGCATAAGCAGGGTTCGGCCTTCTATTTCATTTTAATGGACAGCGATGAAACCGAAGTGAGGGGAGTGGCGAACTTCAGCAACGTGTTACGCGGATCCTTTCATGCCTGTTATCTCGGCTATTCACTGGGGGAAAAGTGGCAGGGGCAGGGGTTCATGTTCGAAGCGTTGCAGGTGGCAATCCGCTATATGCAGCGCCAGCAGCATATTCACCGCATCATGGCTAATTACATGCCGCACAACCAGCGCAGCGGCGATCTGCTGGCGCGACTCGGTTTTGAGAAAGAGGGTTACGCGAAAGATTATCTGCTGATCGACGGACGCTGGCAGGATCACGTGCTGACAGCCTTAACCCTGCGGGAATGGACGCCTGACCGGCGTGGATAATAATGAGGATGCGAGCATGAAGATGACTTTATCGGCGCAGGCGATGCGCGTGCTGGGCTGCCTGCTGGAAAAGCAGGTCACCACGCCGGAACAGTATCCGCTGTCACTGAATGGCGTGGTGGTGGCCTGTAACCAGAAATCGAACCGCGAGCCGGTGATGGAGCTGAGCGAAAGTGAGGTACAGAATCAGCTCGATCAACTGGAAAAACGGCATCTGATTACCGCCAGCAGCGCCGCCGGGCAGCGGGTCGTGAAATATGAGCAGCGTTTCTGCAACTCCGCGTTTGGCACGCTAAAGCTTAATAGCGCAGAAGTCGCTCTGTTGACGCTGCTGTTACTGCGCGGGCCCCAGACGCCAGGCGAACTGCGTACCCGCAGCGGCCGTCTGCACGAGTTCAGTGATGTCAGCGAAGTTGAGAAAACGCTGGAAGGATTGATGCAGCGCGACGACAGTGCTCAGGTGATCCGTCTGCCGCGTGAACCTGGCAAGCGCGAAAGTCGCTTTATGCATCTGCTGGGCGATGAGCCTGACCAGCCGCAGGCCGCAGACGCGTCAGAAGAGCAGGGCGATCTGGCGGCGCGCGTCGCAACGCTGGAACAGCAGGTTGCAGCGCTTCAGGCACAACTCACCCAACTGCTGCAACCGGAGAGCTGAGATGACCTTACGTATTGGCATGGTGGGATTAGGCGGTATCGCGCAGAAAGCCTGGCTGCCGGTGCTGTCGGCAGCGACGGACTGGACCCTGGCAGGGGCGTTTTCCCCGAACCAGGCCAAAGCCCGGCCGGTCTGTGACAGCTATCGCATGCCATGTTTTGGTTCGCTGAATGAATTAGCCGCTGCCTGCGACGCGGTCTTTGTCCACAGCAGCACCGCCACGCACTATGAAGTGGTCAGGGCGCTGCTGCTGGCAGGAAAGGATGTCTGCGTCGATAAGCCGCTGGCTGAAACCCTGGAGCAGGCTGAGGCGCTGGTGGCGCTGGCGGAAAAACGGCAGCGTAAACTGATGGTGGCGTTTAACCGGCGGTTCGCCCCGCGCTATCAGCAGCTGCGGGCGGAGATGGCTAGCGCGACTTCTCTGCGGATTGAAAAGCACCGTAACGACAGCGTCGGGCCACAGGATCTCCGCTTTACCCTGCTCGATGACTACCTGCATGTGGTGGATACCGCCCTCTGGCTGGGTGGGAAACCTTTTCGCCAGGTTCAGGGACGCATCGACACCAACGAACAGGGGCAGATGCTCTATGCCGAGCACCATTTCGCTGTTGAGGGCTTGTCGATTACCACCAGTATGCACCGGCGCGCAGGCAGTCAGCGCGAGCGGGTCAGCGCAGTGTGTGACGGTAAGTGCATCGACATCAGTGAAATGCGCGACTGGCAGGAAGAACGGCGTGACGGGCTGCTGATTACGCCACCGCCCGCCTGGCAGAGTCATCTGACCCAGCGCGGTTTCAGCGGTGCGGCTCGCCATTTCATCGACTGCGTACAAAATCAGACGAAGCCTGAAACCAGCGGTGAGCAGGCGCTGATGGCGCAGCGTGTGGTGGAAAAATTGTGGCGTGAGGCGACGCAGGAATAACGCCTTGTAACACTCCGTGCTGGTCATTTCCCTCCGTGGCAGTAGACTGTCGCCGGGCATCTTCTAGGTGCCCGCGCTAATTCTCCTTTTTTGCCGATTCTTTTCAGGATGCGCCGTCAATTATGAATTTGTTGAAATCGCTGGCAGCGGTCAGTTCTATGACCCTGTTTTCCCGCGTACTGGGCTTTGCCCGTGATGCCATCGTGGCGCGGGTGTTTGGCGCCGGAATGGCGACCGATGCGTTCTTTGTTGCGTTTAAACTTCCCAATCTGCTGCGGCGTATTTTTGCTGAAGGCGCCTTTTCTCAGGCCTTCGTGCCCATTCTGGCTGAATATAAAAGCAAGCAGGGCGAAGAGGCGACGAAACTGTTCCTGGCTTACGTCTCGGGCCTGCTGACGCTGGCACTGGCGCTGGTTACGGTGGCGGGCATGATTGCTGCGCCCTGGGTCATCATGGTGACGGCCCCCGGCTTTGCCGACAGTCCCGATAAGTTTGCGCTCACCAGCTCGCTGCTGCGGGTGACCTTTCCCTACATTATGCTGATTTCGCTGGCGTCACTGGCGGGTGCGGTGCTGAACACCTGGAACCGCTTCTCGGTACCGGCCTTTGCACCGACCCTGCTGAACGTCAGCATGATTGGCTTTGCGCTGTTTGCCGCGCCGCACTTCCACCCACCGGTAATGGCGCTGGCCTGGGCAGTGGTAGCAGGTGGCGTGCTGCAGCTCGGCTATCAGCTGCCACACCTGAAGAAGCTCGGGATGCTGGTGCTGCCACGCCTGAATCTGCGTGATGCGGGCGTCTGGCGGGTCATGCGTCAGATGGGACCTGCCATTCTGGGCGTTTCTGTCAGTCAGATCTCGCTGATCATCAATACCATCTTCGCCTCGTTTCTGGTCTCAGGTTCGGTCTCCTGGATGTACTACGCGGACCGCCTGATGGAGTTCCCCTCGGGTGTGCTGGGCGTGGCGCTGGGCACCATTCTGCTGCCGTCGCTGGCCAAAAGTTTTGCCAGCGGCAACCATGATGAATATTCCCGGCTGATGGACTGGGGTCTGCGCCTCTGTTTTCTGCTGGCGCTTCCCAGCGCGGTGGCGCTGGGCATGCTCTCCGGCCCGCTGACCGTGGCGCTGTTCCAGTACGGCAAATTCACTGCCTTTGATGCACTGATGACGCAGCGCGCCCTGATCGCCTACTCCGTCGGACTGATGGGGCTGATCGTGGTCAAGGTGCTGGCTCCGGGCTTCTATTCCCGTCAGGACATCAAAACGCCGGTTAAAATCGCGATTATCACGCTGATCATGACGCAGGTAATGAACCTGGCGTTTATTGGTCCGCTGAAACACGCCGGTCTGTCACTGTCGATTGGGCTGGCAGCCTGTCTGAATGCGTCGCTGCTCTACTGGCAGCTGCGTAAGAAGAATATCTTTATGCCGCAGCCGGGCTGGAGCAGCTTCCTGATCCGCCTGCTGATAGCCGTAGTGGTGATGGCAGGCGCGCTGTTTGCCATGCTGCAGTGGATGCCAGCCTGGGAGCAGGGATCGATGCTGTGGCGGCTGCTGCGCCTGGCCGCGGTCTGTGGTGTGGGCGGCGGGGCCTACTTCCTGGCGCTGGGGCTGCTGGGCTTCCGGCTGCGCGACTATGCGCGTCGCACCGCTGTGTAAAGCTTGCCGCAATAAATAAATTCAACGCGCAGGGAACAGGGGCAGATGAGGAAAGCGTCCCGCGCCATGGACAAAAACGCCGGGAGCGTTTTTGAACAACGCAACGCGTTGGCCCGGCAACGGGCGCACCTCAGGGATGAGGTGCGTAATCGCGCGGGCCGAGCGGCCAGGGATTGGCTTTAGCGTCTTTCCGATCTGCCCCTGTTCCCTGTGCAGGCTCAATTTTAAAGCTCATCATGGTGAAGGAAAAAACGCACCAATAAAAAATCCCGCACCAGGCGGGATTTTTTTTCGCTACTTGCCGGTTCAGGCTTTGCGACTTAACGTCGCCTGGCCTTTACCCATCCCATCCGGGCCGTAAAAGGCCTGGGTCTGATGCGGCTTCAGCACGTCAAGCGCATCCTGGGTGTAGCGGATCTGGTGTTGCAGCAGCAGGCCGTTATGAACATTGGCATCCTGCAGACGACGGCTATGCTGCTGGATAGTGTCCCAGCGGCGCGCCATGTCGTTCTGACCACGATAAGGTGCCGATGTCGCCTGACTCTGCTCAGCGGTGCGGCGCATCTCATCCAGATAGTTCAGCGTACTGAGCAGCGCGCTTTTATCTTCGGTAATACGCTGCAACAGATTACTGTTAATGTTTCCGGCGGCCAGTTGCTGCTGCTCTTCTTCCAGCACGGCTGAGAGCGACGCCAGCACGTCCTGCATCTTATCTAAGGTGGTCTGCAAATTACTCATGGGAACTAATTACCCTCTAAATACGCCTTGGTGTCGGCAATCAGCGCATCGGCGATTTTGCCGGTATCCATCTTCAGTTCGCCATTACGAATGGCGGTTTTCAGTTGTTCAACGCGCTCGACGTTAATATCTTTGCTGCTCGGCTGCATCAGCTGCGACTGCGCGCTGCTCAGGCTGACCTGGGCTGCTGCAGGGGTCGTGGCTGCTGCCACCGGGCTGGCGCTCTGGCGCACTTTGCTGCTGCCGGACTCACTGCTATCGCGGCTCTGTACGGTGCTGGCGGGTTTCAGAGGTTGCGTTCTGTCAATGCTCATGTTCGGGCTCCTGTACGGTCAGGGGAAGTCTGCCACCTGAATCAGAATAGCGTTATCGCTTCGTTGATTCTTCTATCGGCAGCACTACTGGCTTCTTTAACACTTTACAGCGTTATAAGAATATTCCCATCCTCGCGTACCTTACCGCTGACAATCTGGCCATTTCCCATCCTGACCCGGACCGACTGCGATCGGGCGGCGTTATTCAGCGCCTTGCCCTCACCGCTGGCGTCAAAGCCGTCACCGCTGGCAATCACCATCACATTCTGCCCCGCCTTGACACGCCACGGCTGACGCAGCGTGGAGGGATTAATCGGCTGTCCTGGCTGGATATCGCGCAGCACCACGGCGTCTGCCACCGAGTCCGCATTCAGCAGGGCGCGGGCGGGCAGAGTATCAAGGCGGCCGGTCTGCAGAGTGAAATCACTCTCGCTCACGCTACTGCCCTGGCTCAGCAGCCGGTTCGCCACCAGATAGGAACCGGTGACCTGCACCTGTACCTGAATATAACGGCGGTTCTCACCACAGTTTGCCGCCACGCTCATATTGCCCCACAACCGGCTGTTGCCGGGCAGGGTGAACTGTGGCGCCTCACAGGCTGGCCACTGTTCCTGCGGCGTGCGTACCACCACGACCATGCCATCAGCATGCTGGGCGTCACGCGCTTTAAAAAATTGATTCAGTTGTGCATTGAGATCCCCGGCGGAAACCGGCAGGGCGATCGCGACCAGCAGGCTGGTCAGCAGGGTCAGATATCGACGCATTGTGCATTTCCTCACTGATGATGGCGACGAGTGTAACCCTTAAGAAAAATCCTTAATTGTCAAAATAGCGGTCATTTGAGGCCTTATTCAGACGATGACCCCTTGCATTTTCAAATTAAGCTGCGAGCTCGAAATTCTCATACGCGGAGGAAACATGCTCGACAAACTGGATGCGGCGCTGAAATTTGGTACGGAGGCCCTCAACCTGCGTGCTCAACGTCAGGAGATCCTGGCGTCAAATATTGCCAACGCCGATACCCCTGGTTATCAGGCCCGGGATATCGACTTTGCCAGCGAGCTGAGTCGGGTGATGTCCAATGGTCGTGCGGAAGGCAGCAGCATGGCGTTAAAAGTCACGTCAGCTCGCCACATTGAAGCACAGACAAACGGCGTGCCATCGATGGATATGCTTTATCGCATTCCTGACCAGCCTTCTGCCGACGGCAACACCGTAGATATGGACCGTGAGCGTACGCAGTTCGCGGATAACAGCCTGAAATATCAAACCGACCTCACCCTCATCAGTAGCCAGATCAAAGGCATGATGAGCGTGTTACAAGGACAATAATTATGGCCTTGCTGAATATTTTTGACATTGCCGGTTCAGCGATGACCGCGCAATCACAGCGATTAAACGTCAGTGCCAGTAACCTGGCGAACGCCGACAGCGTCACCGGCCCCGATGGCAAGCCTTACGTGGCAAAGCAGGTGGTTTTCCAGACCGATGCAGCACCAGGCTCAGCCACCGGCGGCGTGAAAGTGGCAAGAGTCGTGGATGACCCTACACCTGCCAAGCTGGTCTATGACCCGGGCAATCCGATGGCAGATGCCAAAGGCTACGTGAAGATGCCGAACGTGGATGTGGTCTCTGAAAGCGTCAACACCATGTCGGCGTCACGCAGCTACCAGGCCAACGTCGAAGTGCTCAACACCGTGAAGTCGATGATGATGAAAACCCTGACGATCGGGCAATAACGGAGAAAAATTATGGCTATCGCGGTAGGCGTTAACGAAAGACTGGACCCCACGGTCCTTAGCTCCTCTAACACCAGTGGCACCGGCAACAATGCGCAGGATCTGCAGAATCAGTTCCTGACCATGCTGGTGACGCAGTTAAAAAACCAGGATCCCACCAATCCAATGGATAACAGCCAGCTCACCACGCAGCTGGCACAGATCAATACCCTGAGCGGCATTGAAAAACTGAATACCACGCTGGGATCGATCTCCGGCCAGATCAGCACCAGCCAGTCGCTGCAGAGCTCCACGCTGATTGGGCATGGCGTAATGGTCAATGGCGGACAGATTCTGGTAGGCAACGGCACCACAACGCCATTTGGCGTTGAGCTGGCCTCCGCCTCAACCGGCACATCGGCCACCATTAAAGATGCCAGTGGCACGGTGATCGACACCGTCGATCTGGGCGCGCTGAGCGCTGGCGTGCACACCTTCTCGTGGGACGGCAAGCTGACAGATGGCTCTGTCGCCCCGGATGGTAAATACAGCGTTGCGATTGCCGCAAGCAATGGCAACACACAACTGGTGGCACAACCGCTTAACTACGCCTACGTCAATGGGGTGAGTACTGCGAACAACACCACAAAACTGGATCTCGGCACCATGGGCTCCGCCACCCTTGACGACGTACGTCAGATTCTCTGATTAACCTGTAGACAGGAAACAAACACATGTCATTTTCCCAAGCGGTCAGCGGCCTTGGTGCTGCTTCAAGTAACCTTGATGTCATCGGTAACAACATTGCCAACTCCGCCACTGCGGGCTTTAAATCGAGCACCATCGCGTTTGCCGATATGTTTGCCGGTTCTAACGTCGGCCTCGGTACCAAAGTTGCTGCGGTAATCCAGAACTTTAACGACGGCGCCACCACCACGACCAGCCGTGGCCTGGACGTTGCGCTGAGCGGTAACGGTTTCTTCCGTATGACCGACAGCAGCGGCGGCGTCTTCTATTCACGCAATGGTCAGTTAACACTGGATGCTAACCGTAACCTGGTCAACACCCAGGGTCTGAACGTGACCGGCTATCCGGCCAGCGGTTCACCGGCCACTATCCAGGCAGGTGCTAACCCGGTGGCGCTGCGTATTCCTACCGAGCAGATGTCAGCCCGCGCGACCACTACCGCCGGTCTGGTTGCCAACCTGAACTCAACGGACAAAACGCCATCTGTGGCCACCTTCTCGACGGCGAACGCAGACAGCTACAACAAGAAAACCACGGCAACCGTGTTCGACTCGCAGGGTAATGACCACGCGCTCGACATGTATTTCGTGAAAGACACCACCAGCAACAGCTGGACCGTGCGTACCATTGATGGCAACACCGGCAGTTCAGCGGGTGACTTCAGAATGGCGTTTGACACCAGCGGTAAGCTGACCAGCGTCTCTAAGCTGGATGCCACCGGCGCTGTCGTCAGCACGACGACCGATGGCACCGTTGGCCTGACGCTGAACGTGGGCGGAGCGAATGGCGCAGTCGCCAATCAGCCGATCAACCTGAGCATGCTGGGCAGCCTGCAGCAGAACACCGGCAGCACCACGTTTGGCAGCCCGACCCAGGATGGTTATGCACCTGGCGATCTGACCAGCTACGCGATCAATGATGACGGCACCATCACCGGCAGCTATTCAAATCAGAAAACCCAGCTGCTGGGTCAGATTGTCCTGGCGAGCTTCTCTAACCCGGAAGGTCTGCAGTCTCAGGGCGACAACGTCTGGTCTGCCTCAAGTGCATCCGGTCAGGCGGCAGTCGGTCTGGCGAATACCGGCACCTTTGGTTCACTGACAGCTGGCGCACTGGAATCTTCCAACGTCGACATGAGTAAAGAGCTGGTGAACATGATCGTCGCGCAGCGTAACTATCAGGCGAATGCGCAGACCATCAAAACTCAGGACCAGATTCTCAACACGCTGGTTAACTTACGTTAATTCGCTAACAGGATTGCCATATGGATCACGCGATATATACCGCGATGGGCGCGGCCAGCCAGACGCTGGATCAGCAGGCGGTCACCGCCAGCAACCTCGCCAACGCCTCTACACCGGGTTTTCGTGCGCAGCTGAATGCGCTGCGCGCCGTGCCGGTGAGTGGCTGGTCGCTGCCAACCCGTACGCTGGTCGCCGCCTCGACACCGGGCGCCGACATGAGTCAGGGCGCGATGGATTACACCGAGCGTCCGCTCGATGTGGCGGTGCAGCAGGATGGATGGCTGGCGGTGCGTACCGCTGACGGCAGCGAAGCCTATACCCGCAACGGCAATATGCAAATCAGTCCGACCGGTACGCTGACGGTTCAGGGCAATCCTGTGATGGGCGATGGCGGTCCGATTGTGATCCCGCAGGGCACTGAAATCACCATTGCAGCCGACGGCTCGATCACCGGGCTGAATGCCGGTGATTCGCCGAACGCCACGGTTCAGCTGGGCAAGCTGAAGCTGGTCAGGGCAACCGGGCAGGAGCTGCAGCGCAGTGATGACGGCATGTTCCGGCCTACTGCGTCGACGCAGGCGACCCGCGGTGCCGCGCTGCAGGCTGATGCCACCATGCAGGTGATGCCTGGCGTGCTGGAAGGCAGCAACGTCAAACCGGTAGAAACCATGGTCGATATGATCGCCAACGCCCGACGTTTTGAGATGCAGATGAAAGTCATCACCAACGTCGACGAAAATGAACAAAAAGCCAACCAGCTCCTGAGCATGGGCTAAGGCACGAGGATAACAACATGATTCGTTCTTTATGGATCGCTAAGACCGGTCTTGATGCGCAGCAGATGAACATGGACGTCATTGCCAACAACCTGGCAAACGTCAGCACCAACGGCTTTAAGCGTTCGCGTGCCGTGTTCGAAGATCTGATGTACCAGACCATGCGCCAGCCGGGCACCCAGTCATCTGAACAGACAACGCTGCCATCTGGTTTGCAGATCGGTACCGGTGTACGTCCGGTGACCACTGAACGTCTGCATACGCAGGGCAACCTGTCGCAGACCAGCAACTCAAAAGATATCGCCATTAACGGCCAGGGTTATTTTCAGATTCAGATGCCGGATGGCACCTCTGCTTATACCCGTGACGGCGCGTTTCAGGTTGATCAGAACGGCCAGCTGGTGACCAACTCCGGTTTCCCGGTACAGCCAGGCATTACCATTCCGGCTAACGCCACCAGCATCACGGTGTCGCGTGACGGTGTGGTCAGCGTAACGCAGCAGGGACAGGCCCAGGCCGCGCAGGTCGGTCAGTTAACCCTGAGCACCTTTATGAATGACGCCGGTCTCGATAGCGTGGGTGAAAACCTCTACAAGGAAACGCAGGCATCGGGCGCACCGACGGACAGCACGCCAGGCCAGAACGGCGCGGGTCTGCTCTATCAGGGCTATACCGAAACCTCAAACGTTAACGTAGCGGAAGAGCTGGTCACCATGATCCAGACGCAGCGCGCCTACGAAATCAACAGCAAGGCGATCAGTACCTCTGATCAGATGCTGGCGAAATTAACTCAGCTTTAATCCCGAACAGGGCCAGCCCGTGCTGGCCTGAATGACAGACATTAATAAGGTCGTGACGCCGTGGCGAAGCAACAGATTCTCAAGCCTGGACATTGGTTAGTCGCCTCGTTGCTGCTAACTCTCAACGGATGTGCCCTGGTCCCGCGTACCCCGCTGGTCGAAGGTGCAACTACAGCGCAACCAATGCCGTCCGCGCCACCGGTGGTCAACGGCTCTATATTCCAGGGCGTCGCGCCGCTTAACTACGGCTATCAGCCGCTGTTTGAAGATCGCCGTCCACGCAACATTGGCGATACCCTGACCATTACGCTGCAGGAAAACGTCAGCGCCAGCAAGAGCTCCTCAGCCAATGCCAGCCGCGATGGCAGCAACAGCTTTGGTGTGAGCGCGGTGCCGACCGGTCTGGCAGGCCTGGTGGGTGCAGGTGGTGAAAAAGCCAACCTCAGCGCCGAAGGCAAAAATGATTTCGCAGGTAAAGGCGGCGCATCCGCCAATAACACCTTTACCGGCACCATTACCGTCACCGTGGATCAGGTGTTGTCAAACGGCAACCTGCACGTGGTCGGTGAAAAACAGATCGCCATTAATCAGGGCACGGAGTTCATTCGCTTCTCGGGCGTGGTCAACCCACGCACCATCAGCGCCAGTAACGCCGTGTTATCTACCGCTGTCGCCGATGCACGTATTGAGTACGTCGGAAATGGTTACATCAATGAGGCGCAGACCATGGGTTGGTTCCAGCGTTTCTTCCTGAACATCTCGCCGATGTAAGAGGTTTCAATGAAAAAGTTAACGCTGTTACGCGCCGGGCTGGCGCTGCTGCTGGGCGTCAGCCTGCTGGCAAAAGCCGATTTGATTCGTGATTTAACCACGGTACAGGGCGTTCGTGATAACCAGCTGCTGGGCTACGGCCTGGTCGTGGGCCTGGATGGCACCGGTGACCAGACCACCCAGACGCCATTTACTACCCAGACAGTGAGCAACATGCTGTCACAGCTTGGTATTACCGTTCCCACCGGGACCAACATGCAGCTGAAGAACGTGGCGGCCGTCATGGTCACCGCTAAACTGCCCTCGTTTGCCCGTCAGGGACAGAACCTGGATGTGGTGGTCTCGTCGCTGGGTAACGCCAAAAGCCTGCGCGGCGGCACGCTGTTAATGACGCCGATGAAAGGGGTCGATAACCAGGTTTATGCGCTGGCGCAGGGTAATATCCTTGTCGGTGGCGCGGGTGCGTCAGCGGGCGGCAGCAGTGTTCAGGTTAACCAGCTGAACGGTGGCCGTATTACCGGCGGTGCAACCGTTGAGCGTGAACTGCAGAGCAACTTTGGTACGCAGAACACCATTAACCTGCAGCTTAACAGCGAAGATTTCTCAATGGCGCAGCGTATTGCTGATGCTATTAACGCCCGTGGCGGCTACGGCGCAGCACAGCCGCTGGATGCCCGTACCGTGCAGATCCGCGTGTCGCCTAATAATGGTGCGCAGGTGCGTCTGCTGGCTGAGATCCAGAACATTAATGTGTCGATCCCGGTTGAAGATGCCAAAGTCATCATCAACTCCCGTACCGGTTCGGTGGTAATGAACCGTGAAGTGACGCTGAATCAGTGTGCAGTGGCGCAGGGCAACCTGTCGGTGACGGTTAACCAGCAGCAGAACGTCAGTCAGCCTGATACTCCACTGGCCGGTGGTCAGACGGTGGCGACGACGCAGACTCAGATCGATCTGCGCCAGACCGGCGGTGCGCTGCAACGCGTCAACGCCAGCGCTAACCTGAACAACGTGGTGCGTGCGCTGAATGCGCTGGGTGCGTCACCTATCGAACTGATGTCAATTCTGCAGTCGATGCAGAGTGCCGGCTGTCTGCGTGCCAAACTGGAAATTATCTGATGGCTGATATGCAATCTCTGACGAGTTCGGCTTTCGACAGCCGTTCCCTGAATGAACTGAAACGCCAGGCCAGCAACGATCCGAAAGGACAAGCGTTGCAGGTGGCGCGTCAGGTCGAAGGGATGTTTGTACAGATGATGCTGAAGAGTATGCGCGAGGCGTTGCCGCAGGACGGCATTATGGGCAACGAGCAGACCAAACTCTTTACCTCTATGTATGATCAGCAGATTGCACAGGAGATGGGGAAGCGCGGCCTGGGCCTGGCGGAAACCATCGTCAAACAGATGCAGCCCGCCACCGCGCCGGATGAAAAAGCCGGTACGGTGCCGATGAAGCTGGATAACAGCTTTATTCTCAGCACCAGCGGGGCAACACCACTGCCGGCGCAGCAGCTGGAGCAGATTGTGCGTAAGGCAATGCCGCGTCTGCCGCCGGTCGCTTCACCGACGGGTCTGCCCAGTGACAGCCGCGAGTTTATCGCCCAGCTGACGCAGCCGGCGCAGGCTGCCAGCCAGCAGAGTGGCATTCCTCATCACCTGATTCTGGCGCAGGCTGCGCTGGAGTCGGGATGGGGCCAGCGTCAGATCCTGACCCGCGACGGCAAACCGAGCTACAACGTGTTCGGGATTAAAGCCAGCGGCGACTGGAAAGGTGACACTACCGATATCATGACCACCGAATATGAGCAGGGTGAAGCGAAGAAAGTGCGTGCCAGCTTCCGCGTCTATAACTCCTATTTTGAGGCGCTGACCGACTACGTCAAACTCCTGACCAAAAACCCACGCTATGCGGCGGTGACGAACGCCTCAAGCGCAGAGCAGGGTGCGCAGGCCTTACAGGCGGCCGGTTATGCCACCGATCCAAAATATGCGCAAAAGCTGGTGGGAATGATTCAGCAATTCAAAAGTATGGGCGACAAAGTCGTCAAAGCTTACAGTCAGGATATGGGCGACCTGTTCTGATCATTGCGCCTCAAGTTTCACTTTAGCAAGCCGATAACATCCCTATAGCCAGAAGCGTTTTCGCCTGCTGGCGCCCACTTTGATGTCTGCCAGCCCGGTTGACGGGGAACGTAAGGAACCGAGATGTCCAGCATAATTAACTCCGCGATGAGCGGATTGAGTGCCGCGCAGGCCGCTCTGAGCACCACGAGTAACAACATTTCCAATTACACCGTGGCGGGCTATTCACGTCAGACCACGGTACTGGCGCAGGCGAACAGTACCCTGCAGGGCAATAGCTATTATGGTAACGGCGTGAATATCACCGGTGTACAACGTGAATATGATGCGTTTATTGCTACGCAGCTGCGCGGTTCCAGCGCCAACTACAGCGCGGTAAGCACCCAGCACAGCCAGATTTCTAACATTGACGATCTGCTGTCGACTTCGACTACCAGCCTGTCGACCTCGCTGCAGGGCTTCTTTACTAACCTGCAGAACGTGGTCAGCAACGCCAACGATCCGTCGGCGCGTCAGTCGATGCTCAGCAATGCGCAGGGGCTGGTCAGCCAGTTCCAGACGTCAGCGCAATACCTGAACAATATGCAGAACAGCGTCAATGCCGATGTCGATTCCAGCATCAAGCAGGTCAACACCATCACCAGCCAGATTGCCGATCTGAACAAACAGATTGGCAAACTGAGCACGGCAAACGGTGCCGCACCTAACGATCTGCTCGATAAGCGCGATCAGCTGGTGAATACCCTGAATAACGTGGTTGGTGTGACGGTATCGCAGCAGGATGGCGGCTACACGGTCGCGATGGCCAATGGCCTGACGCTGGTGAACGGCGACAAATCTCACGATCTGGTGGCGATGCCTTCCAGCAGCGATCCGACACGCACCACCATCGGCTATGTCGATAAGCAGGCGGGCAACGTCGAGATCCCGGAGAAGCTGATCACCACCGGTTCGCTGGGCGGTCTGCTGGCGTTCCGTACTCAGGATCTGGATCTGGCACAGAACCAGCTGGGTCAGTTAGCGGCGGCGTTTACCACCAGTTTCAACGATGTTCACAAGCAGGGCTTCGATAGCAAAGGCAATCAGGGCGTCGATTTCTTTAATATCGGCAGCCCGATCGTGGTGGGCAACAGTAAAAACAGCACCGCCGCGTCCGTCACCGCTGAGTGGACCGATACCAGTGCACTGAAAGCATCCAATTACACCGTGAGTTATGACGGCAATAACTGGACCGCGACCCGCGCCTCAGACAGTACGGCTGTTACCATCACGCCAGGTACTGATGCCAGTGGCAACACCACGCTGAGCTTTGACGGCCTGAAACTGACCGTCGCCGGCACGCCTGCACCTGCTGCCAAAGACAGTTTCCTGGTGAAGCCGGTCCAGAACGCCATCAACGATATGTCAGTCGCGATCACCAGTGAATCGCAGGTGGCCGCCGCGGGTGCTGTCGGTGGGGAGAGTGATAACCGTAATGCGCAAAAACTGCTGAATCTGCAGGATGTGAAACTGGTCGGCGGCAACGCCACGTTGTCTCAGGCCTACGCCACCATCGTCAGTAGTGTGGGTAACAAAACCAGTTCACTGGAAACCACCAGCACCACTCAGAAAAGCGTGGTCAGTCAGCTGACCCAGCGCCAGCAATCGGTCTCTGGGGTAAACCTCGATGAGGAGTACGCCAACCTGACCAAATATCAGCAATATTACATGGCCAATGCGCAGGTGCTGCAGACTGCCAGCACCGTGTTTAATGCATTGATCAATATTCGCTAAGGGCAGGAGATAACATGCGAATCAGTACAAATATGATTTTTGAGCAGCAGGTGCGTGGCATCACTGACTCACAGGCCTCCTGGCTGAAATCAGGCCAGGAGCTCTCCAGCGGCCGCCGTGTGAATAATCCTTCGGACGATCCGATTGCCGCGTCTCGTGCTGTCGTGTTGTCACAAACCCAGCAGCAGGGCAAGCAGTATGCGCTGGCGCGTACCTTTGCCGAGCAGGGTCTCTCACTGGAAGAGAATACGCTGAAAGGCGTCACCGATGGGATCATTGCTGCGCAAGGGCTGATCGTCAATGGTTCAACCGGTACGCTGAGCGACGATGACCGTGGTTCGATTGCTACCCAGCTGGAGGGTATCCGTGCCCAGTTGCTGAACCAGGCAAACAGCCAGGATGCCAATGGCCGCTATATTTTTGCCGGTTATAAAACTGACAGTGCGCCATTTGTGGATGCGGCAGGCACCGGCGTCGGCTACGCAGGCGGCACCGAGGCGATCACTCAGAAGGTCGATACCAGCCGTACCATGACTGTGGGCCATACCGGTGACAATATCTTTATGGCGATCTCTGGCAATGCCACCAAAGAGCCGGATGGCAGTGCCAGCGAAACGAATGTGTTTAAGATGCTGGATAGCGCCATTGCTGCACTGAAAGTGCCGCAGGATGATGCTGACGCCGCAACCAAACAGACCTTCCAGGCGGCGATGGATAAAACCAACCGTGGCCTGGGTAACTCGCTGAATAATGTCTTAACCGTGCGTTCTGAGATTGGTACCCAGCTTGGTGAGATCGATACGCTGAATGCCCAGGGTGATGACCGTAGTGTGATTTACAGCTCGCAGATGAGTGACCTGGTTAACGTGGATTTAACCGAAGCAGCTTCTAACTACACCATGCAGCAGACGGCATTACAGGCGTCCTATAAGACCTTTACCGACATGTCTAAGATGTCGCTGTTCCAGATGAATTCGTAGTCTGACCTGAAATTTTGAGCGTACTTTAACCGGATACGCTTACTTTTTCCCACCCTCCCGCTAAAGGAGGGTGGGATTTTTTTGCCTGCGATTCAGCCGGTGGTGGGAACCATAGAAATTAAACCGGGTTGATTTACAGCGACAGGCTGCTCGCATAACAGACCTGCTTTCACGCCACACACGCACTTTCCTGATTCCTGATAAGCGAGGAGGGGAGGTTAATTATCCTCTGTCCGCTGGCGGGCAGAATCGCAGGCATAAAAAAACCCCGGCTTGCAGGCCGGGGTTTAGTTCACAACAGCTTATGCGTTACGGCTTGGTCGCCGGGGCTGTGGCATGATGTGTGGCGCTATGACCACCCGCAGAACCGCGACCGTCGAACTCATAAGGTGCACGCACCCAGTCACTGTGCGGTGCCGGTTCTGACTGCCAGACTGGCGCAGGTGCTTTAGTCATCGGCGCAGAGGCAAAATGCTTCCAGCGCGTACCGTCATTCGGCACTGAGGCAGTTGCAGGCTCGGATGCCGTTGCAGGCACTGATGCAACAGGTTCGGCCGCAGTCACCGGTGCTGCAGGGGCGACATCGCGTGCGGCCACCGGAGCATGAGGTTCACGAACTGGCGCTGTTTCAGCTTCAGCAGCGACCGGCGCATTCAGAACTTCTTCAACTTCTGCTGCGATCGCTTCGCTGACGTCGGTAGCCGATTGCTCAGCAACCTCTGAAGGATGTGCTTCTTCTGCAACTGCTGCAGGCTGTGCAGTCTCAACCGCAGGTGTCACAACCGGCGCTTCGGTGACAGGCTCAGCAGGCACGGCTTCGGCTGCTACCGCTTCCGCTTTTGCTTCATCTGCCGCCGGAACAACGGAAGGCTGCTCGTCAACCGGCGCGTCGATAGCACGGGTATCGTCAGTATTCACAACCGGCACTGGCGTTTCTGCCTGCGGCTCGGCCTGTTGCACTGGCGCTTCCAGAGCAACAGATTCAACTGCGGCAGCAACGGGCAGCGCACTGGCGGCGTCTGCTGTCTCTTCGCGGTTGTACGCTGGCGTCTCGTGAGTCACATTCTGAACCTGCTCTTCGCTGGCCTGGCTCACCGGGTAACGGATCCAGACTTTACCGGATGCCATCTCTGGTGATGCGGCTGCAGCGGCCAGCGGCATTGCTGACTGAGTCGGATAACGCTCATCACGGTAACGACGACGACGCTGTCCGCTGACGCGCAGATGACGAGGCGAACGACGTGAACGACGCGGCATATTGGCGTTATCACGGTTGTCGTTGTCATCCTGCTCTTCACCCTGCGGTGCCTGGAACTCAGGCTGCGGCTGAGCCACGTCTGTCTGCTGAGGCTGACGCAGTTCAGCCGGCTGGGCAAAGTCGCTGGCTTCGGCTGGCATAGGTGGACGGTTATCATCAACACGCACCTTCTGGTTCAGCTGACGCGGCTTGCGACGCGGCATAACCTGTACGCGCTCATCATCCTGCGGCTCGGTCACGTCCGGAACGTCGGCTACCACTACTGGCTGCTCAGCCACTTTGGCGGCTTCTTCACCGGCGCGTTTCTCTTCCTGACGACGACGCTGACGCTCAGCACGCTGTTCACGGCGCTGTTGCTGCTGCTCATCACGCTGCTGGCGCGCTTCTTCGCTCAGTGCCGGACGCTCTTCACGCACTTCACCAGCCTGGGACTGACGCTTGTTACGGCGATTATCGTTACCCTCGCGCGGCTCGCGATTTTCACGTGGCTCGCGACTTTCGCGCGGTTCACGACTTTCACGAGGTTCGCGGTTTTCACGAGGCTCACGGTTTTCGCGTGGTTCGCGGCCTTCACGCGACTGCGCGTTATCTCCGTTACGCGGCGTACGCTCACGACGATTATTGTTACGACGGTTGTTATTGTTGCTGCGGCGCTCGCCACGGCCGTTGCCGTTTTCCTGCTCGCTTTCAGGCGCTTTCTGCGGTTCTGCAACCTCAGTGGCCACTGGTGCGGCGGCAGGGGCTTCTTCGCCTGCGAACATTTTTTTCAGGCCACCAAGCAGACGGCCAAAGAAGCCGGTGCTGACGGTAGCAGGCGCAGCCACAGCAGGTGCTGATTTTGCGGCTGGCTGGGCTTCAGCGCGTTGCGCTTCTGGCTCAACTTCTACCGGTGCCGGAGGCGCATCAGGCATTACAAACGCGGCCAGAGCAGGCTGCTCAGGACGACGACGTTCAGCATGTTCCTCTTCCGACGGCATCGCCATTTCGGCTTCATGCAGCTTCGGCAGATGATAGCTCAGGGTCTGCGTCTCTTCGCCTTTGCGCACGCGCAGCACGGAGTAGTGTGGGGTCTGCATCTTGTCATCAGGAACGATGATAGCCCGCACGCCACCCTGGCGTGTTTCAATAGCGTTAACCGCTTCACGTTTTTCATTCAGCAGGTAAGAGGCCACCTGAACCGGAACAATGGCGTGAACTTCTTTGGTGTTGTCTTTCAGCGCTTCTTCTTCAATCAGACGCAGGATCGACAGCGCCAGTGACTCGTTATCACGGATGGTGCCGGTGCCGCTACAGCGTGGGCAGACGTGATGACTGGATTCACCTAATGACGGGCTCAGACGCTGACGGGACATCTCCAGCAGGCCGAAACGTGAAATGTGGCTGATCTGAATGCGGGCGCGGTCCTGACGGACAGCTTCACGCAGACGATTCTCAACCGCGCGCTGATGGCGTACTGGCGTCATATCGATGTAATCGATAACGATCAGGCCGCCCAGGTCACGCAGACGCAACTGACGAGCAATCTCATCGGCCGCTTCAAGGTTGGTGTTGAACGCCGTCTCTTCGATATCACCGCCGCGTGTTGCACGTGCTGAGTTGATATCGATAGCGGTCAGCGCTTCGGTACTGTCGATCACAATCGAGCCACCGGAAGGCAGGCGGACTTCACGCTGGAAAGCGGATTCGATTTGCGATTCGATCTGATAGTGGCTGAACAGCGGGATTTCACCGGTGTAGAGCTTAATTTTGCTGCTGAAGTCCGGACGGCCCAGCGCAGCGATATGCTGACGCGCCAGTTCCAGTACTTTCGGGTTATCGATAAGGATTTCACCGATGTCCTGACGCAGATAGTCGCGGAAGGCACGCACAATCACGTTACTTTCCTGATGGATCAGGAACGGAGCAGGGCGGTTTTCAGCGGCTTTCTTGATCGCTTCCCAGTGTTTTAGACGGAAGCTTAAATCCCACTGCAGCGATTCGGCTGATTTACCGACGCCCGCAGTACGGACAATCAGGCCCATGCCTTCCGGCAGTTCCAGCGCCGACAGGGCTTCTTTCAGCTCGGTACGATCGTCACCTTCGATACGGCGAGAGATACCGCCTGCACGTGGGTTGTTCGGCATCAGTACCAGATAGCTGCCCGCCAGAGAGATAAAGGTGGTCAGCGCAGCGCCTTTATTGCCGCGTTCTTCTTTATCGATCTGAACAATGACTTCCTGACCTTCACGCAGCACGTCTTTAATATTCGGACGACCATGCGCGTTATAGCTGGAGGGGAAGTATTCGCGGGAGATTTCTTTTAACGGGAGGAAACCGTGACGCTCTGCGCCGTAATCGACAAACGCAGCTTCAAGGCTGGGTTCAATGCGAGTGATTTTACCTTTGTAAATGTTGGCTTTTTTCTGCTCGTGTCCAGGACTTTCAATATCCAGATCGTACAGACGCTGACCGTCAACCAGGGCAACGCGCAACTCCTCCTGCTGAGTTGCGTTTATTAACATTCTTTTCATCGTGACTTACTCGTTATTCTTTCATGAGTGATTACAGCTGCGGGCATAGTTACCCTGGACGAGTATCAACCGATGGCCCCGTGACTTAGTGCAATGTCGTCAACCTCACGGCTGTCGACCGCGCGAGGGGCGCAAATAACGTCGGTGGCCTGTTTTTCATAAGGGAAAACAGCACCAGATAGTGGAAATGCCTGAGAGAATAAAGAAAACCCGTGCATCCCATACTGTTGTCCAGGCCGCAACCCGCAGCCCGCTAAGTGCCTGATTTCGCATTACGTCTTACGCCATTGCTGCGTGTCTGCTCAATCCGGCAAAATGACAATTTCGCTCTTTTTCTGCCCTGAAATGGTTCAGGTAAGAAACTCAAGCATTATCCCATTGCTAACCTTCATATAGCAAGGCGACTTTAGCCAGCTTGTGAAGTTTCTTTACATTTAAATCGCTAATGTGTCGGACAAAACAGCGCTTTGCTGAAAAAGCCAGCAGAGAGGCGACCTGCCGTCACATCAACTCCAGAGTTAAGCACAGAAAAAGGGGTGGCGCTATCAGGGGACACTATTTAGAATCGCCGCCATGAAAACAGATAATCCCGGCGTACATTTTGTCGCCATCACGGCTGAAAATGCCGGACAACGCATTGATAACTTTTTGCGCACCCAGCTCAAGGGTGTGCCCAAAAGCATGATTTATCGCATCGTTCGCAAAGGCGAGGTGCGGGTGAACAAAAAGCGCGTCAAGCCAGAATATAAGCTGGAGGAGGGCGATGAGGTGCGCATTCCGCCGGTTCGGGTAGCGGAACGCGATGAAGATGCCGTTTCCCCCAAACTGGCGAAAGTGGCTTCACTGGCCGATGCCATCCTGTTTGAGGATGAGTCGCTGCTGGTGATGAACAAGCCTTCCGGCACAGCCGTACATGGCGGTAGCGGACTCAGCTTCGGGGTAATTGAAGGGTTACGTGCCCTGCGACCGGAAGCACGCTTTCTGGAGCTGGTGCATCGCCTGGATCGTGACACCTCCGGCATTCTGCTGGTCGCTAAAAAGCGTTCGGCGCTGCGTTCCCTCCATGAGCAACTGCGCGAAAAGGGGATGCAGAAAGACTATCTGGCCCTGGTGCGCGGCAACTGGCCGTCACACCTGAAGGTGGTTCAGGCGCCGCTGCTGAAAAACATTCTGCAGAGCGGTGAGCGCGTGGTGCGCGTCAGCAGCGAAGGCAAAGCCTCAGAAACCCGCTTTAAAGTAGAAGAGCGGTTCGAGTTTGCCACGCTGGTGAAAGCGAGCCCGGTCACCGGTCGTACCCATCAGATTCGCGTCCATACGCTGCATGCCGGGCATCCCATTGCCTTCGACGATCGCTACGGAGAACGTGAGTTTGACAGTCAGCTGGCGGCAACCGGTTTAAAACGCCTTTTCCTGCATGCTGCGGCGCTGACCTTTACGCATCCCGGCACTGGCGAAGTGATGCGGGTCGAAGCGCCACTGGATGATGGCCTGAAGCAATGCCTGCTTAAGCTGCGTCAGCTGAAAGCGTAATCTTTCCGGCATCAGTTCGTTAAAGGATTGATGCCGGCCTGCTGCAACATCTCATTGAGCGCGATCAACGGCAGCCCGACCAGCGTATTGGGATCGCGTCCCTCCAGCCGATCAAACAGACAAATCCCCAGACCTTCACTTTTAAAACTGCCCGCACACTGAAGCGGCTGCTCCTTTTCCACATAGCCGCTGATTTCAGCGTCAGTTAACGTGCGGAAATGAACCACAAAGGGCTCACAGCAGTGCAGCAGCGTGCCACTGACCGGATGAAATAGCGCCAGACCGGTATAAAAGGTAATGGCTTTTCCGCTGGCGGCACGCAGTTGCGCCCGCGCATTCTCAGCCGTGTGAGGCTTACCGGCGATTGCGCCATCCAGCACGCAAACCTGGTCGGAGCCGATTATCCAGTGGCTGGGATACGTTTTTGCCAGCGCCTGCGCTTTAGCCACGGCAAGACGGGTCACCAGCACTTCAGCGGTTTCATCGGGCTGAGGTGACTCATCAACCTCAGGCGCGGCGGTAATAAAAGGCAGGCCCAGTTTATGCAGTAATGCCTGCCGAAAGGGCGAGGTTGAAGCTAAAAGAATCGATGGCGTCATTTTTTTTCAATAGTGATAGCGAATTGGTGACAGTCATTTTAAACTGTGCGCCGCACTGGATGCGAATAGTGGTTGAAAGATGCTGTTTAACGGCCTTTTTCTTTGACTCTATGACATTACAAAGTTAATATGCGCGCCCTATGCAAAAGGTAAAATTACCCCTAACGCTGGACCCTGTCCGCACTGCTCAGAAGCGCCTTGATTATCAGGGTGTCTACACATCTGTACAGGTGGAGCGTGTGGCCGAGTCGGTCGTTAGTGTGGACAGTGATGTGGATTGTGCCATGTCGTTTGCGGTTGATAACCAACGTCTGGCAGTACTGACGGGTACTGCTGAAGTACAAGTGACGTTGCGTTGCCAGCGCTGCAACCAGACCTTTCCTCATCACGTAAAAGTGAGTTACTGCTTCAGCCCTGTCTCTTCTGAAGAGCAGGCCGAGGCATTGCCGGAAGCGTACGAGCCGGTCGATGTCAACGAGTTTGGTGAGATCGATCTGCTGGCGGTTGTCGAGGATGAAATTATTCTCGCGCTGCCGGTCGTTCCGGTGCACGATTCTGAACACTGTGAAGTGTCCGAGGCGGACATGGTCTTTGGTAAACTGCCTGCAGAGGTGGAGAAACCAAATCCATTTGCCGTATTAGCCAGTTTAAAGCGTAAGTAATAGGAGTAAGGTCCATGGCCGTACAACAGAATAAACCCACCCGTTCTAAGCGTGGTATGCGTCGTTCGCACGATGCGCTGACCACTGCTGCTCTGTCAGTAGATAAAGTTTCTGGCGAAACTCATCTGCGTCACCACATCACTGCGGACGGTTACTACCGCGGTCGCAAGGTTATCGTTAAGTAAGTTTCTTGCTTAGCAAGGCGATACCTTGACACGTTTGACCCTGGCGATTGATGCCATGGGCGGGGACTTCGGTCCCTGCGTGACAGTGCCTGCAGCATTGCAGGCACTGGCCTCTCATTCGGAACTATTCCTTCTTCTGGTCGGACATCCCGACACCCTCATGCCATTGCTTGCCAAAGCGGATTCCTCCCTGATGGGGCGTTTGCAGGTCATCCCTGCCGAATCGGTTATTGCAAGTGATGCGCGGCCCGCTCAGGCCATCCGCAACAGTCGCGGCAGCTCAATGCGTGTGGCACTGGAGATGGTTAAAGAGGGACGTGCGCAGGCCTGCATCAGCGCCGGGAATACCGGTGCGCTGATGGGGCTGTCGACACTCTTATTAAAACCGCTGGATGGCATTAAACGTCCGGCGCTGATGTCCGTTTTACCGCACCAGCAACAGGGTAAAACCGTGGTGCTGGATCTGGGCGCAAATGTGGGCTCAGACAGTGCGATGCTGGTGCAGTTTGCTGTAATGGGGTCGGTAATGGCTGAGCATGTGCTTGGTATTGCACGGCCCCGTGTCGCGTTGCTCAATATTGGTCATGAAGAGACCAAAGGGCTGGAAACGATCCGCGACGCCGCGGCAGTGCTGCGAGAATCACCGCAAATCAACTATATTGGTTACCTTGAAGGTAACGAACTGCTCACCGGTAAAACGGATGTGATGGTCTGTGACGGTTTTGTCGGAAACGTCACGCTGAAGACTATGGAAGGCGTGGTAAGAATGTTTCTTTCTCTGCTGAAGTCATCAGGGGAAGGTAAAAAACGGTCATGGTGGCTTCAGTTGCTGGGACGCTGGATTCAGAAACGTCTGACGAAGCGCTTCGGGCATCTCCACCCTGACCAGTACAATGGCGCTTGTCTGTTAGGATTGCGCGGAACAGTGATCAAGAGTCACGGTGCGGCAAATCAACACGCCTTCGCTGTGGCGATAGAACAGGCAGAGCAGGCGGTGAGGCAGCAAATTCCCGAGCGAATTGCTGCGCGCCTTGATGCTGTATTAGCCAGGAGTGACAAAGCCTAGATGTATACCAAAATTATCGGTACGGGCAGTTATCTGCCAAGCCAGATCCGCACCAATGCCGATCTGGAAAAAATGGTGGAGACGTCGGACGAGTGGATTGTTACCCGTACCGGCATCCGCGAGCGCCGTATTGCTGCGCCTGACGAAACCGTCGCCACCATGGGATTCAGTGCGGCGCAACGCGCCCTTGAAATGGCAGGCATTGAAGCGAACGATGTTGGGCTGATTATTGTCGCCACAACCTCTTCCAGTCATGCCTTCCCCAGTTCTGCCTGCATGATCCAGCAAATGCTGGAAATCAAAGACTGCGCGGCGTTTGACCTCGCTGCCGCCTGTGCAGGTTTCACCTATGCACTGAGCGTGGCCGATCAATACATCAAAAATGGCGCAGTGAAACATGCTCTGGTGATTGGTGCTGATGTCCTGGCACGCGCACTTGATCCGGAAGATCGCGGCACGATCATCCTGTTTGGCGATGGTGCAGGCGCGGTCGTGCTGGGTCAGAGCGAAGAGCAGGGGATCATCTCTACCCATCTTCATGCTGATGGTCGCTATTCACAGCTGCTGACGCTGCCTTATCAGGATCGTGCGCATCAGGATCAGCCCGCTTATGTCACCATGTCAGGCAACGAAGTCTTCAAGGTTGCCGTCACCGAGCTGGCTCACATCGTTGATGAAACGCTGCAGGCCAATAATCTCGATCGTGAAATGCTGGACTGGCTGGTGCCGCATCAGGCGAACCTGCGCATTATCAGCGCCACCGCGAAAAAACTCGGCATGACCATGGATAAAGTGGTCGTCACACTGGATCGTCATGGCAATACCTCTGCCGCATCGGTGCCAAGCGCACTGGATGAAGCGGTCCGTGATGGCCGCATCAAACCCGGACACCTTATTCTGCTGGAAGCCTTTGGTGGTGGATTCACCTGGGGTTCTGCGCTGGTTCGCTTTTGATTGACAGGAACGAAAAATGACGCAATTTGCATTTGTTTTCCCCGGTCAGGGTTCACAGACCGTGGGCATGCTGACTGAATTAGCGGCAACGTATCCGCTGGTAGAAGAGACCTTCCGTGAAGCCTCTGACGCGCTGGGATATGATCTGTGGCAATTAGTAAGTCAGGGTCCGGCTGAAGAGCTGAACAAAACCTGGCAGACTCAGCCTGCACTGTTAGCCGCCTCCGTGGCAATCTACCGTGTCTGGCAGCAGCAGGGCGGTGAACAGCCAGCCCTGATGGCCGGTCACAGCCTGGGTGAATATTCAGCGCTGGTTTGCGCGGGTGTGCTTAATTTTGCGGATGCAGTGAAGCTGGTTGAACTGCGCGGCAAACTGATGCAGGAAGCGGTGCCTGAAGGCACTGGCGCGATGCAGGCGATTATTGGCCTGGATGACGCGGCTATCCGCAAAGCCTGTGAAGAGAGCGCGCAGGGTCAGGTTGTCTCACCGGTTAACTTTAACTCGCCGGGCCAGGTGGTTATTGCGGGTAACAAAGAAGCCGTTGAACGTGCGGGTGCCGCCTGTAAAGCAGCGGGCGCTAAGCGTGCCTTGCCACTGCCGGTCAGCGTTCCTTCTCACTGCGCACTGATGAAGCCTGCGGCCGATAAACTGGCAGTGGCGCTGGAGAGCATCACCTTTAACGCGCCTGCGGTACCGGTGATCAACAACGTCGATGTGAAAGCTGAAACCGACGCTGCGGCCATCCGCCATGCGCTGGTCCGTCAGCTCTACAGCCCGGTTCGCTGGACCGAGAGCGTGGAAGCGATGGCAGCACAGGGCGTGACGCAGCTCCTGGAGATGGGGCCAGGTAAAGTCCTGACCGGACTGACGAAACGTATTGTCGATAGCCTGACAGCGGCTGCCGTTAACGATACTGCATCCCTGACGGCTGCACTCGGTAAGGAATAAGAGGAAAATCATGAGCTTTGAAGGTAAAGTTGCGCTGGTTACCGGCGCGAGTCGCGGCATTGGTCGTGCGATTGCAGAAACACTGGCGGCACGCGGTGCTAAAGTGGTAGGAACTGCAACCAGCCAGAGTGGCGCCGACGCCATCAGTGCTTACCTTGGCGACAAGGGCAAAGGCCTGTTACTGAATGTGACTGACGCTGACTCAATCAGCACTGTTTTAGAGAATATTCGTGCTGAATTTGGCGAAGTGGATATTTTAGTCAATAATGCAGGCATTACGCGTGATAATCTTCTCATGCGCATGAAGGACGATGAGTGGGAGGATATCCTGGATACCAACCTCACATCGGTATTCCGCCTTTCCAAGGCGGTCCTGCGTGCCATGATGAAAAAGCGCGTGGGCCGTATCATCACCATTGGTTCCGTTGTTGGAACTATGGGTAATGCGGGCCAGGCAAACTATGCGGCAGCAAAAGCGGGTTTGATTGGCTTTAGCAAATCACTGGCGCGCGAAATCGCGTCACGTGGCATTACCGTCAACGTCGTGGCTCCAGGCTTTATTGAGACTGACATGACGCGGGCACTGAACGAAGATCAACGTTCCGGTATTTTGGCGGAAGTTCCTGCGGGTCGCTTAGGCGATGCTCAGGAAATCGCCAATGCTGTGGCATTTTTAGCCTCTGACGAAGCAGCCTACATCACAGGTGAAACGCTGCACGTCAATGGCGGAATGTACATGGTCTGATAAATCACGAAATGATTTGCTTTATTTGCGGTTAGAACCGCAAAATAACGCAAAATCGTGGTTCGACCAGCCGGGATTTTGTTGCATCTTTTTCACCATTTTATACACTACGAAAACCATCGCGAAAGCGAGTTTTGATAGGAAATTAAATAGTATGAGCGATATCGAACAACGCGTTAAGAAAATCATCAGTGAGCAGCTGGGTGTGAAAGAGGAAGAAGTCACCAACTCTGCATCTTTCGTAGAAGACCTGGGTGCCGATTCTCTTGATACCGTTGAGCTGGTGATGGCTCTGGAAGAAGAGTTTGATACTGAGATTCCAGACGAAGAAGCTGAGAAAATCACTACCGTTCAGGCAGCGATCGACTATATCAATAGCCATAAAGGCTAATGAATATCTTCAGGCGGTCGCTCGACCGCCTGATTTTTTTGTTTGTCCCACATAGTTCCCTATTTCCCCTCCCTGGAGGACGAACGTGTCTAAGCGTCGTGTAGTTGTGACTGGTCTTGGCATGTTGTCTCCTGTCGGCAATACCGTAGAGTCTACCTGGAGTGCTCTCCTTGCCGGTCAGAGCGGCATTACCCTGATCGACCATTTTGATACCAGTGCTTATGCAACACGTTTTGCAGGTCTGGTAAGAGATTTTAATTGTGATGACTACATCTCGCGCAAAGATCAGCGCAAGATGGATGCCTTCATCCAGTACGGCATTGTGGCCGGTATGCAGGCCATGCAGGACAGTGGTCTGGTTGTTACCGACGAAAATGCAAGCCGTATGGGCGCAGCAATTGGCTCCGGCATCGGTGGTTTAGGTCTGATTGAAGAGAATCATACTTCGCTGGTCAACGGCGGCCCGCGCAAAATCAGCCCATTTTTTGTGCCTTCAACCATCGTTAACATGGTGGCGGGTCATCTCAGCATCATGTATGGCCTGAAAGGTCCAAGCATCTCTATCGCGACAGCCTGTACCTCTGGTGTGCATAACATCGGTCATGCCGCACGCATCATCGCCTATAACGATGCTGATGTGATGCTGGCGGGTGGCACAGAGAAAGCCAGTACGCCATTAGGCGTCGGTGGCTTTGGTGCAGCACGTGCTCTCTCAACCCGTAATGAAAACCCGCAAGCGGCCAGCCGCCCGTGGGATAAAGATCGTGACGGTTTTGTGCTGGGTGACGGCGCTGGCATTGTGGTACTCGAAGAGTATGAACATGCGAAGAAACGTGGTGCGAAAATCTACGCGGAAATCGTAGGTTTTGGTATGAGCAGCGATGCCTATCACATGACTTCACCACCAGAAGATGGATCAGGCGCCGCGGCGGCAATGATCAACGCATTGCGCGATGCTCAGCTTACGCCAGAGCAGATCGGCTATGTCAACGCGCACGGCACCTCCACGCCAGCGGGTGATAAAGCGGAAGCGCGGGCGGTGAAATCGGTCTTTGGGGCAGCAGCCAGCAGCGTGATGGTGAGCTCGACCAAATCAATGACCGGACACTTACTGGGTGCGGCAGGCGCGGTTGAATCGATCTATTCGATTCTGGCGCTGCGCGACCAGGCCGTTCCACCGACCATTAACCTCGACAATCCGGATGAGGGCTGCGATCTCGACTTCGTGCCTCACACCGCGCGTCAGGTTCCCGGTCTGGAGTACACCCTGTGTAACTCCTTCGGTTTCGGCGGAACCAACGGTTCGTTGATCTTCCGTAAAGTGTAATCGTTGTTGATTGCTAAAAAGGCCCGCGATGCGGGCCTTTTTTTATCCTGCAGAATGCGCTGAAATCACGAGTCACGCTCAGGAGAGAACCATGTGGATTAACGGGTTAAAACAATCGATGCTGGCCGCCAGTGACCGCGGCCTGCAGTTTGGGGATGGCTGTTTTACTACCGCCGCGGTGCGTCAGGGTAAAATCGTGCTGCTGGAGAGCCACATTCAGCGCCTCAGAGAGGGTTGTGAGCGGTTATGGATTGATGGCGTCGACTGGTTTCAGCTTGAGACTGAAATGCGACAGGCCGCGCAGCAACAAACCCAGGCGGTGCTGAAAGTGATTATCAGCGCCGGCAGCGGCGGACGGGGCTACAGCCGGCGCGGCTGTGGTGAACCCACGCGGGTCGTCTCGCTGGCACCCTGGCCGCAACATTACGCCGATTTACAGCAGCGTGGCGCGTCACTCCGACTCAGCCCGATCCGTCTGGCACGTAATCCACAGTTTGCCGGAATCAAGCACCTTAATCGTCTGGAGCAGGTGATGATCAGAGCTCATCTTGACCAGACAGACGCCGACGAGGCGCTGGTGCTTGACACTGAAGGTTGGGTGGTGGAATGCTGTGCGGCCAATTTATTCTGGCGTCAGGGCTCGCAAATTTTCACGCCTGATCTGTCAGCGTCGGGTGTGGATGGCATTATGCGGCGGAGTCTGATGGCGCAACTTGCGGCCGAAGGCCAGGCTTGCCAGGTAATAAAAAGCGAACCGGCGCAGCTGCTGGCCGCCGATGAAGTGGTGATATGTAACGCGCTGATGCCGGTCCTGCCGGTCCGACAGATAGAAGCGGTAGAGTTTACTGAGCGCTCGCTGTTTAATCAGTTGCGCGCAAGCTGTGAAAAGATAATGGATGCATCATGATTCGAAGCAAAAAAATCGTCGTCAGCCTGCTGGCGATCGTGGGTCTCGCGGCTGTGCTGAGTTACTGGCAGGTTAAGCGGTTTGCGGCCACCCCGTTAACCCTGCAGCAGGAAACGATCTACACGCTGCCTGCCGGCACGGGCCGGGTCGCACTTGAAGCGCAGCTGGAAGAGCAGAAGATTATTCCGCACAGTATCTGGTTTGGCGCGCTGCTGCGTCTGGAACCTGAACTGGCGACCTTCAAGGCGGGTACCTATCGCCTTGAGCCGACCATGACGGTGCGTTCGCTGTTACAGCTGCTGGCCAGCGGTAAAGAGGCGCAGTTCCCGGTGCGGTTCGTGGAAGGCCAGCGGCTGAAAGAGTGGCTGAGTGAGCTGCGCAAAGCGCCTTATATCCGGCATACCCTGAAAGATGATCAGTTCGCCACCCTTGCCAGCGCACTAAAAGTGGAGCCTGAGCAGCTGGAGGGCAACTTCTTCCCGGATACCTGGCTCTACACGGCTAATACCACCGATATGGCGCTGCTGCAGCGCGCTCATGAGCGGATGAAAAAAACCATTGCTGAGGTGTGGCAGGGACGGGCGGATAATCTGCCCTATAAAACCCCACAGGAGCTGGTGACCATGGCCTCAATCATTGAGAAAGAGACCGGCGTCAGCGAAGAGCGCGCGCGCGTAGCCTCGGTGTTTATCAATCGCCTGCGCACCGGTATGCGGTTACAGACCGATCCCACCGTCATCTATGGCATGGGCGACAGCTATAACGGGACGCTGACCCGCAAAGATCTTGAGACGGCCAGCGCTTACAATACCTATATCATTAACGGTCTGCCGCCGGGTCCGATCGCCATGCCGGGTAAAGCCTCTCTGCAGGCAGCGGCTCATCCCGAGAAAACCAACTATCTCTATTTTGTTGCGGACGGCAAGGGCGGCCATACCTTTACGACTAATCTTGCCAGCCATAACAAGGCGGTGCAGGTTTACCGGCAGACGCTAAAGGAAAAAAATGAACAGTAAGTTTATCGTCATTGAAGGCCTGGAAGGTGCCGGCAAAACCACCGCGCGTGACGCCATCGTCGCCACGCTGCGTGCCCGTGGCATTCACGATCTGGTCTTTACCCGTGAGCCTGGCGGAACGCCGCTGGCAGAACAGCTGCGGGTGCTGTTTAAGCAGGGTATTGAGGGCGAGCAGGCCACAGATAAAGCGGAACTGCTGATGCTCTATGCGGCACGGGTTCAGCTGGTGGAAACGGTCATTAAACCGGCGCTGGCGCGCGGTGCCTGGGTGATCGGCGACCGTCATGATCTCTCTTCTCAGGCTTATCAGGGGGGTGGACGTGGACTTGATGCCGGTCTGATGCAGACGCTGCGCGATACCGTGTTAGGCGATTTCCGCCCCGATCTCACGCTCTATCTTGATGTGACACCCGATATCGGTCTGCAGCGCGCCCGTGCGCGCGGTGAGCTGGATCGCATTGAGCAGGAGTCATTGCGCTTCTTTGAACGCACCCGCGCGCGCTATCTGGCGCTGGCAGCGGAGGACCCCACCATCATCACCATAGATGCTACACAATCACTGGGCGATGTGACAGCGTCACTTCAGGCGGCGCTGGATGGCTGGCTGGCGGAGCAGGCGTGATGAACTGGTATCCGTGGCTGAATCAGCCTTATCGCCAGGTGATTGGCCAGCATCAGGAGAATCGCGCTCACCATGCGTTGTTGATCCAGGCGATGGCAGGTATGGGCGATGAGGCGCTGGTCTGGGGGATGAGCCGCTGGCTGATGTGCCAGCAGCGGGATGGCCTGAAAAGTTGCGGGCAGTGTCACGGTTGCCAGCTGATGCAGGCCAATACCCATCCTGACTGGTATCGGCTTGAGGCGGAGAAGGGCAAAAGTACCCTGGGCATCGACGCGGTGCGGCAGGTAACGGAAAAAATGTACCACTTTGGTCAGCAGGGCGGCGCGAAAGTGGTCTGGCTGCCGGATGCCGCGCAGCTTTCGGAAGCGGCGGCCAACGCCTTGCTGAAAACGCTGGAAGAGCCGCCAGCCAACAGCTGGTTCTTCCTCAGCAGCCGCGATCCCTCGCGCCTGCTGGCCACGCTGCGCAGCCGCTGCATGGCGCTGCATCTGACGCCGCCGGACGAAGGACAAAGCCTGCTCTGGCTGAAGAAGCACGCTGCGCACGACGAACAGATGCTGCTGGCGGCTCTGCGTCTGAGCGCAGGTGCACCCGGTGCGGCGCTGAGCCTGCTGGAAAACGGACCGTGGCAGGCCCGGCAGAAGCTCTGCGATGCGCTGTCCGCTGCGTTACAGCAGGACATCCTGCAACTGCTACCTACGCTGAACGCCGACGACGCGGCAGCGCGTATCGGCTGGCTGCTCTCTTTGCTGCTGGATGCAATGAAGTGGCAGCAACATGCGGGTCAGTGGCTGAGTAATATCGATCGTCAGGATGTGGTGCAGTTGCTGGCCGGATACTTTTCTGCCAGCGCGCTCAACAGCAGCATCCAGGAGTGGATGCGCTGTCGCGAGCAGCTACTGCATGTGGCATCGGTAAATCGCGAATTATTGCTGACCGATCAGCTTCTGAGCTGGGCGGACAAACAGAAGCCCGCGCTTGTCGGCTAAACCTATCTGAGAGTAATTATGTTTATTGTGGATTCCCATTGCCATCTTGATGGCCTGGACTATGAAAAGAACCATCGTGACCTGGATGATGTGATCGCCAAAGCGGCGGCGCGTGATGTGAAATTTATGCTGGCAATCGCCACTACGCTGCCGGGTTTTCATACCCTTAAAAGTCTGGTCGGCGAACGGAAAAATATAGCGCTCTCCTGCGGTGTGCATCCGCTGAATCAGGAAGAGGCCTATGATGTTGAGGAGTTTCGTCGGCTCTCTGCCGATCCTCAGGTGGTGGCCCTGGGTGAAACCGGGCTGGATTATCACTATCAGCCAGAAACGAAAGATCAGCAGCAGCGCTCGTTCCGGGAGCATATCCGTACCGGTATTGCGCTGAACAAACCGATCATTGTTCACACCCGTGATGCCCGCGAAGATACGCTGGCGATTCTGCGTGAAGAGCAGGTTGAACGTTGCGGCGGCGTGCTGCACTGCTTCACTGAGGATCAGCCCACCGCAGCAAAACTGCTGGATATGGGCTTCTACATCTCTTTTTCCGGCATCGTCACATTCCGCAATGCCGAGCAGTTACGTGAAGCCGCACGCTATGTGCCGCTGGATCGGATGCTGGTGGAAACGGATTCGCCTTATCTGGCCCCGGTGCCTTTCCGTGGTAAAGAGAATCAGCCCGCTTATACGCGCGATGTTGCCGAATATCTGGCTGTCCTGAAAGGGGTGGATTTAGAAACGCTGGCAGCCACCACCACCCAAAACTTCTCAACGCTGTTTCATATCCCGATGAGCCAGCTGGGCGCCTGATCAGCTATTATTTCAGCCTCTGTAATTAATCTGTAACCTGCGTATATGACCCTGTTTTTTCAGACAGGGTCAGCTTTTTATCGCCGATTACTGGTGCGGATCAGTAAGAAATTTCGTAAAGTGCGCCCTTGTGATTGTCGAAACGTGATACCCGTCAAAGTAACAAATCGGGAATTATTTTACCCTTCGTAATAAATCAAAAGGCGGTCACCGCCAGCCCGGCAAAGAATCCTCCCTCTTTGCCACGCGCACTGCGCAAATATGCACTCTTACTCAGGAGCTTCACGCTATGTTCAAAAATGCTTTTGCCAACCTTCAAAAGGTCGGTAAATCGCTGATGCTGCCGGTATCGGTTCTGCCGATTGCCGGTATTTTATTAGGGGTCGGTTCAGCCAATTTCAGCTGGTTACCTGCAGTGGTTTCGCATGTGATGGCAGAAGCGGGTGGATCGGTGTTCGCCAACATGCCGCTGATTTTCGCTATCGGTGTGGCGCTGGGCTTTACCAATAATGACGGCGTTTCGGCGCTGGCAGCGGTTGTTGCCTATGGCATCATGGTGAAAACCATGGCGGTGGTCGCCCCGCTGGTGCTGCATCTGCCTGCGGCGGAGATCGAGGCTAAACACCTCGCCGACACCGGGGTGCTGGGCGGTATTATCGCCGGTTCCATCGCCGCTTACATGTTTAATCGCTTCTACCGCATCAAGCTGCCAGAATATCTGGGCTTCTTTGCCGGTAAGCGTTTTGTGCCGATTATTTCCGGTCTGGCAGCTATCATTCTCGGCGTGCTGCTCTCCTTTATCTGGCCACCGATAGGTTCCGCGATTCAGGAGTTCTCACAGTGGGCTGCCTATCAAAACCCGGTTGTCGCCTTTGGTATTTATGGCGTAATTGAACGTGCGTTGGTGCCATTTGGTCTGCATCACATCTGGAACGTTCCTTTCCAGATGCAGATCGGTGAATACACCAATGCGGCAGGTCAGGTGTTCCACGGTGATATCCCGCGCTATATGGCGGGTGACCCGACCGCAGGTAAACTCTCTGGCGGCTTCCTGTTCAAAATGTACGGTCTGCCAGCGGCAGCGATTGCTATCTGGCATTCAGCGAAGCCTGAAAATCGCGCCAAAGTGGGCGGTATCATGATCTCCGCCGCGCTGACCGCATTCCTGACCGGTATCACCGAACCGATTGAATTCTCATTCATGTTCGTGGCACCGATCCTGTATGTGATCCATGCGCTGCTGGCGGGTCTGGCATTCCCAATCTGTATCCTGCTGGGGATGCGTGATGGCACCAGCTTCTCACACGGTCTGATCGACTTTATCGTACTGAGCGGCAACAGCAGTAAAATCTGGCTGTTCCCGATTGTTGGTATCATCTATGGTCTGGTTTACTACACCATATTCCGTGTACTGATCGCGAAGCTGGATCTGAAAACACCTGGCCGTGAAGAGAGCAGCAGCAGCGAGCAATCTACCGCGACCGGTACAGAGATGGCGGGCAAACTGGTGGCGGCGTTTGGTGGTAAAGAGAACATCACCAACCTGGATGCCTGTATCACCCGTTTACGTGTCAGCGTCGCCGATGTGGCGAAAGTGGATCAGACTGAACTGAAAAACCTCGGCGCCCGTGGCGTGGTGGTTGCCGGTTCCGGTGTGCAGGCGATTTTCGGGACTAAATCCGATAACCTGAAAACCGATATGGATGATTACATCCGCAGCATGTAATGATTTACAGCGATGAAAAAGCCCCGCTAAGCGGGGCTTTTTTTTGGCAGGGATTCAGAGGTAAACGCGCAGATACTCTGTCAGGCAGAGCAGGGCCATCGCCTGGCCGTAGGGCATAGAGGTCAGAGGAACCGTGCGGTAGTAATCCAGATCCTTGCCCATTGCGGTTCCAAAGGAGACCTGTTTTAACTCGCCATCGTCATCAATATTGGCAATCACGCCGCGCAACGCTTTTTCTGCCACCTCGCGATACTCCGCGGGCAGATAACGCTTGCGAACCCCTTTCAGAATGCCATAGGCAAACCCGGCGGTGGCGGAGGCTTCCGGGTAGCTGTGCGGATCATCAAGCAGGGTGTGCCACAATCCGCTGCTGTGCTGACACTCCCTGAGTGCTTTAACTTGGGTCTCCAGCACCTGCTGCAGAAAACGGCGGGTAGCGTGATGCTCAGGCCAGTTCATCATCTCCAGGAAGTCGGGAATGACAATCGTCACCCAGCTGTTACCGCGCGCCCAGCGTGCATCAGCAAAGTTATGGCGACCGTCAAAGTTCCAGCCGTGGAACCATAAGCCGGTTTTGCGATCCATCAGAAACTGGGTGTGCAGCAGGAACTGATAACTCGCTTCTTCAATCCACTCATCGCGCTTCAGCAACTGGCCAATTTTCGCCAGCGCCATTACGCTCATCATCAGCGTATCGTCCCAGAGCTGCTGCGGGTTTTCGTTGTTATAGACAATGTGCTGCAGGCCGCCCTGTTCGGTACGCGGCATCTCATACATGACCCATTCTGCCCAGCGCTCCAGCACCGGCACCCAGGCCGGGTTCCCGGTCTCTTCGTAACGGTAGGCCAGCGTCAGAAAAGGACAAACGGTATTCACATTTTTGGTCGGCGTGCCTTCCGCCAGACGCTGCGTAAACCACTCATCAATAATGGCCAGCGTCTGCTGGTCACCGGTCTGCTGATAGTAGTGCAGCATGCCATACAGACCGATGCCGTGTGTCCATTCCCAACCCGCCCAGCCTTTGGTATCAATCACCCGGCCATCGTCCAGCCGTAATAAAAATTCGCCTGTCTCATCGGTGATGTTAACCAGATTCTGTGTCAGCTTTTGAATCAGCTGTACCAGTTCGCTGCGTGGCAACAGATGCTCGGGCTGGCACAATAATTTGCTGTGTTTAACGGGAAATACAGTCATGGTTTATTCCTGTCGTTTTAAGGTCGGGTTTAAAGAAGGGTTTAAAGAAGGGTTTAAAGTGGGATGTGCGGACAATTTTTCCGGCGCTGGCTTATTACGATTAAGGAAGCCAATGTTGTTGTTGCCCCAAAGATTTTCGTAAGGCATGCCAGCCAGCGTTTCTACAATTCCGCGTGCTTCCGGCGTGATGCTTTCCGGCACGATGCGGCCCGCGTCGCGCATCTTCAGCGTCTCCTGGCGCAGCACAGTGTGGGTCTGCAGATTAAGCTTAAAGCGCAGTGACACGATAAAGCCGCAGGCCAGCACGGCCACAGTGCCTATGCTGAGAATCGCCAGGATAGTGTGGCTGACGCCGGGTACCTGGGTCGCCTGGCCAGAGACAAAGCCGGAGAGCTGCAGCACGATACCGACCAGCATGACTGCGCCAGCCTGCGACGCTTTACGCGTCAGGGTCATGATGCCGGCAAAAATTCCTTCACGGCGCTGTCCGGTGATCACCTCATCCACATCGGCGATATAGGTATAGGTGTTCCACGGCACATAGTTGATGCCGCCACGTCCCAGGCCTGCCAGGGCAGAGATCACCAACAGCAGCGACATGTTGTCGTTCATTCCGGCATACCACAATCCAGCGTAGGAGAGCGCCGCCAGGCCAAACAGCACAGCCACCAGACGGTAGGCGGGCGCGGGTCCCATGCGGATGCAGAGCGGAATCATCGCCATCACGGCAATAAACTGCAGCACCGCCATGGTGCCCATCAGGCTGGAGGCGACCTGAGCGCTCTGCATCAGCACAAATACCACATACCAGGTAAAGACGGCGTTAAACACATCCTGGGCGATATAGCCGCCGAGGTACATGCCAAGGTGCTGGCGGAAGATGCGGATGCGTAAGGTTGAAGCCAGCTCGACATAGAGCCGCTTGAGATTCTGCATCAGCGTCAGCTGCTGCTTTTCCTGTTCTGCACGGCGTGACTCGGCGGAAAAGTCGTCGGGGTGACGCTCCCAGGTAAAGCACCACACCAGCGTCAGCACCAGCGCGCAGATTACCGAGAACACCAGGCTGGCGTAGAAGAAGGAGAGAGGATTATCTTTGCCCAGCATACCCAGCAAAATACCGGGTAAAAAGGCAGCCAGAATGGCCGACAGCTGAGCCAGGCCGATGCGGGCACCGGAGAAGCGGGTTTTCTGTTTGAAATCGTCGGTCATTTCCGGCACCAGCGTTTCATACGGCACCAGGATCATGGTGTAGACGATATCAAACAGCAGATACGTGCAGAGATACCACCAGAAACTCATGTCGCTGAGCCACATCAGGCTATAACTGAATACAGAGGGTATGCCGAGCAGGATAAAAAATTTGCGGCGGCCAAAGCGTTTGCCCAGCCAGGTCGAACCGAAGTTATCGGTCAGAAAGCCCATCAGCGGACTGACTATCGCATCCAGCACGCGGGCAGCGGCAAAGATCAGCGTGGCCTGAATCGGGGTTAACCCACAAAAGGTGGTGTAAAAATAGAGCAACCAGGCGGCGGTCAGCGCCGTGGTGCCTGCTCCAAGAAAATCTCCGGAACCGTAGGCCAGATAGTGGCCAAGACCAATTTTACGTGAGCGCATGTCTGATGCTCCTTGATGTTTATGGCGGTTTATCCCTGGTGACGCCGGTCATCTCACCCGGACTGGTTAGCAAAGTAGAACTGACGGGTCGGCTAAACCTTCGCAATTTGGCAAGTGCTGGCGCTGAAGTGGCAGTCATACAAAGAAAAGGGTGGCGAAATTCTAATTTATAAAACAGCGTTTCATTTTATGGTGTGGCAGGGGCGTTGCCAGCATTCTGAACAGCGTGCGGGTCACGGAGAGAGGGGGCTGCTGCAAAGGCAGGCGAACAATGCAAGAAAAGTGGTCCTGAGGTTGAAAGAAAACAAATTTCTCCCGCATACTGATTGATTAAGACTCAGGCTAAAGGAATTGCACCATGGCAGAAGAAACCATTTTTAGTAAAATTATCCGCCGCGAAATCCCCGCTGATGTGGTTTATCAGGATGAGCTGGTCACTGCCTTCCGCGACATTTCGCCCAAAGCGCCAACCCATATTTTAATCGTGCCGAATGTGCTGATCCCAACGGTCAACGAGGCGGAAGCGGCGCATGAGCATGCGCTGGGACGTATGTTTACTACCGCGGCGAAAATCGCCCGTCAGGAAGGTATCGATCAAAATGGTTATCGTCTGATTGTGAACTGCAATCAACATGGTGGTCAGGAGGTTTATCACATTCATATGCATCTGCTGGGCGGTGAACCGCTGGGACCGATGCTCTCTAACTGACCTGATAACGGAAGCGTGCTATGCGATCCTGGCTGACTGGCCTGCCGATCCTGCTCTGCCTGACGGCCTGCAGCAGTGAAAAACCGATGATCAATACGTCACAGTCGCTGGTGATGGAGTCCTCTGTGCTGTCGGCAGGGATCATTACCGATGAACCGACGCTGGATGAGAACGATGGACTAAAGCGTGCCACCAGCGTGCTCTATAATCAGCGCGAAACACCGGTTGTTGTGCACTATCGTTACTACTGGTATGACGACAAAGGGCTGGAAATCACCCCGCAGGAACCGGCGCAGACCGTTACCGTTCCGGCGCAGGGCAGCATTATCGCCACTTCGCAACTGGGTAACCTGACGGCCAGCAAGGTTCGTCTTTATCTCTATCTTTAAGGATTTTCTACGTGATACGCAGTGTTAATCGTACCGGAGCGCTCCTGATGGCGCTCATTCTGACCGGCTGTGTGGTGAAACAGCAGCAGCCTGCACCAGTTGAACCGACTCAGCCTGTGGAGCCGGTGCAGCCCGTTCCACAACCTGAACCGGTGCCGCAACCGCAGCCTGTGCCGCAGCCACCGAAACTGGTCACTATCAACTGGGATGCCAGCGTTCAGCCGCTGGTGGCGCAGATGTTGCAGGCCGCCAGCGCCGAGCCGGGCAGCGTGTTGCTGGTGGATCGCGTTAAAAACAGCACCAACGGTGCGCTGCAAAGCGAGAAAGCGACGGCAGCTATCCAGAATGCGCTGAATAACAACGGCAAATTCACCCTGGTTTCTGCTGACCAACTGGCGCAGGCCAAGCAGACGCTGGGATTATCGCCGGATGACAGCCTGAACTCGCGCAGTAAAGCGATTGGCCTGGCGCGTAACGTTAACGCTCAGTATGTGCTCTACAGCAACGCGCGTGGCGATGTCAAAGCGCCGACGCTGCAAATGCAACTGATGCTGGTCCAGACAGGCGAGATCATCTGGTCCGGCAACGGCATTGCACAGAATTAATCCCGCTTTCCAGCGGATGATTCAGCAGGTCACCGGCGAACCAGAAAAGACATCCTTTATCCCGCTGGCCGGTCTGACCGGGCACAGCCAGAAGATTGTCAGTCCGCGCGGAACTTTTATCGCGCGGGCGGCACCGCAACCGGCTATTCCGTTTGTGGATCGGCAGCGCGAATTCCGTCTGTTACGCAAACTGCAAGCCAGCGGAGTGGCACCACAGCCCGTGGCGGGCCATCATCAGGGGATTATCCTGACCTGGTGCGCAGGCGAAGCGCTGGATGAACACCGTTTCAGCCAGCAGCGTCCACAGATCGTGGCACTGCTACAGCAGCTGCATCAGCAGCCGCTGACCGGCTATCGTCTGCAGTTGTTGCCGCTGTTATGGCGCTACTGGCAGCTCACTCCCCAGCGGCATCACCGCTGGTTGCGGGCGCTCAGGCGTCTGACGCAGCAGGGTGAACCCCAGCCGCTGAGGCTGGCTCCGCTGCACATGGATCTGCATGCCGGAAATGTCATACAAGGTCCCGAAGGTCTGCGTCTGATCGACTGGGAGTATGCCGCCGATGGCGACGTGGCGCTGGAGCTGGCGGCTGTCTGTGCCAGCGATCCGCAGCACCAGGCCGACTGGCTGGCTGAGTATGCCGCGGCGATGCAGTTGCCGCTTACCGCGCTGGTGCATCAGGTCAGACGCTGGCAGCCCTGGCTGCAGTTGCTGATGGCCAGCTGGTATCAGCTCCGTGCCGGTCAGCGTGACGACGACACATTAAAACAGCTGGCTCGACAGAGCTGGGAACAGATTTAATCGCGTTACGCAGGTGCGTTTCGCTACAGGATTCATGATATGAGATCAGATTTACCCGGCCCCCTGATGCTTGACGTCGAGGGTTATGAACTGGATGGCGAAGAGCGCGACATCCTGCAGCATCCGCTGGTGGGCGGTTTAATTTTATTTGCCCGAAATTATCATGATCCCGCTCAGCTGGCAGAACTGGTGCGGCAGATCCGCGCCGCCTCTCACACCCGGCTGGTAGTGGCGGTGGATCAGGAGGGCGGTCGCGTGCAGCGTTTCCGTGACGGCTTCACCCAACTGCCTGCCATGCAATCTTTTGCTGCGTTGCACGACCTGGATACCGCCGGTGAACTGGCGCAACAGGCGGGATGGCAAATGGCGGCCGAGATGATCGCCATGGATATCGATATCAGCTTTGCGCCGGTACTCGATATTGGTCATATCAGCGCCGCGATTGGTGACCGTTCTTTCCATGCCGATCCGGCCATCGCCCTTGACGTCGCCCGCCGCTTTATTGCCGGGATGCACGAGGCGGGCATGAAGACTACGGGTAAACATTTTCCGGGTCACGGTGCGGTGAGTGCGGATTCGCATAAAGAGACCCCACGCGATCCGCGGGACGAAAAGACGCTGCGTGAGCATGACATGGCAATCTTCAGCAAGCTGATTACCGAACAGGCACTGGACGCCATCATGCCGGCACACGTCATCTACTCCGAAGTTGATCCGCTGCCCGCCAGTGGTTCGCCATACTGGCTTAAAACCGTGCTGCGTGAGCAACTGGGCTTTGACGGTATTATTTTCTCAGACGATCTGTCGATGGAGGGCGCAGCGGTGATGGGCAGCTATCCTGAGCGGGCGCAGCAGTCCCTTTCCGCGGGCTGTGACATGATTCTGGTCTGCAATCAGCGTCAGGGTGCCATCAGTGTACTGGATAACCTGATCCCGGTCGGGTCAGAGCGGGTTACACAGCTGTATCATCAGGGCAGGTTTACCCGCGATGAACTGCGGGGAACGCATCGCTGGAAAAATAATGCTCAGCAACTGAGTGCGCTTCAGGAACGCTGGCTGGCTCATAAGGCGTCGTGGTAAGCAGTGACTGCCCGGCGCTATCACTACCTTGAGGATTATCATGATCATCTATCTGCACGGTTTTGATTCCAACAGTCCGGGCAATCACGAAAAAGTGCTGCAACTGCAATTTATCGATCCTGACGTCAGGTTGATCAGTTACAGCACCCGCCATCCCAAACATGACATGCAGTTTCTGCTAAAAGAGACCGATAAGATGCTGACGCTTTCTGACGACGACCGGCCGCTGATTTGCGGCGTCGGACTGGGCGGCTTCTGGTCAGAGCGCATTGGATTTCTGTGCGGCATCCGGCAGGTGATTTTTAATCCCAACCTCTCGCCGCAGGCGAACATGGAAGGGAAGATCGACCGGCCGGAGGAGTATCAGGATATCGCAACGAAGTGCGTCAGCGATTTTCGCGAGCATAATCGTGACCGCTGTCTGGCCATTCTCTCCCGTCACGATGAGGCGCTCGACAGCCAGCACATTGCTGACCAGCTGCATCCGTTTTATGAAATTGTCTGGGATGAGACGGAAGGGCACAAATTCAAAAATATATCCCCACATCTTAAGCGGATAAAAGCTTTTAAAACATTAGGTTAAGCAGCAAAGGCACCGCAAGGTGCCTGTTTTTATTACGTAATTATCTGAGTTTTATTTTCCCGCTTTGATGTATATCAATATTCTTATGTTCTCCTCTTCCCGCCATGCTATTCTCCCAGCAGATTGCGATTTTAACTTCGCCAACCCTATGTTTCTTAAGGTTTAATTTAACCTTTGGTTAACTTTTGGTTCACAATTTGAGGGGGTCTTTGTTGACTACGTCTGTTAAGAAAATTGTTATTGTCGGAGGGGGAGCGGGCGGCCTGGAAATGGCCACGCAGCTGGGCCATAAACTGGGTCGTAAAAAGAAGGCCGAGATTATCCTGGTTGATCGTAACCACAGTCACTTGTGGAAGCCGCTGCTGCACGAAGTGGCGACCGGCTCAATGGACGAAGGCATTGATGCATTGAGCTATCTGGCTCATGCCCGCAATCACGGTTTTGAGTTCCAGCTGGGTTCACTCACCGATATCGATCGCACCCGAAAAGTGATCCGCCTGGCCGAAGTGCTGAATGCGCAGGGCGAAGTGCTGGTGCCACAGCGTGAAGTGGCCTACGACCAGCTGGTGATGGCGCTGGGCAGCACCTCGAATGATTTCGGTACGCCGGGCGTCAAAGATCACTGCATCTTCCTGGATAATCCGCATCAGGCGCGTCGTTTCCATAACGAAATGCTCAACCTGTTCCTGAAATTCTCCGCCAGCGAAGGCAGGGTCGAGAAAGTTAACATCGCCATCGTGGGCGGCGGGGCAACAGGCGTTGAGCTGTCAGCTGAATTGCACAACGCGGTGAAACAGCTGCACAGCTACGGCTTCAAAGGCCTGGGACGCGAAGCGCTGAATGTGACACTGGTGGAAGCGGGTGAACGTATTCTGCCTGCACTGCCACCACGCATCTCTGCTGCGGCACATCAGGAGCTGACCAAGCTGGGCGTTCGCGTGCTGACGCAGACCATGGTCACCAGCGCCGAGCGTAATGGCCTGAATACCAAAGGCGGTGAGTTTATCGAAGCCGATCTGATGGTCTGGGCGGCTGGGATTAAAGCACCTGACTTCCTGAAAGAGATTGGCGGACTGGAAACCAACCGCATCAATCAGCTGGTGGTCAAAGAGACGCTGCAAACCACGCTGGACGATGACATCTACGCGATTGGCGACTGTGCTTCCTGCGCCTTGCCGGGCGGCGGTTTTGTACCACCACGCGCCCAGTCAGCGCATCAGATGGCTTCACGCGCCATGGACAACATTCTGGCGCAGCGTGACGGTAAACCGCTGAAAGCCTATGTCTATAAAGATCATGGCTCGCTGGTATCGCTCTCCCGCTTCAGTACGGTCGGCAGCCTGATGGGCAACCTGATGCGCGGCTCAATGATGGTGGAAGGGCGCATCGCGCGCTTTGTCTATATCTCGCTTTATCGTATGCACCAGATCGCGCTGCACGGCTACTTCAAAACCGGGCTGATGATGCTGGTCGGCAGTATTAACCGGGTTATTCGTCCCCGGCTGAAGCTGCACTAAGCAACAGCAATAACGCTGGCTAATTAATGTTAAGCCTCCTCGGTTCTGAGGGGGCTTTTTTATGCCCTTGAGGGGCACACATTAAGACAAATTAAACATCAGTTTCCTGTATGATGATTAATAAGAAATCCCGGACTTAATGCCGGGATTTTACTTTACAGGTCAGTCAATTATCCTTCATTCGCTAGCCGGATAAGCAGCTGTCCCGGCCCGGTGATCACCTCGATCTTCTGCCCGGTAGTAAAACCCAGTGCTTCCAGCCAGCGCCCTTTAATGGTGAGCTGTGGCAGCGGGTTCGGCTGGCCCTTATTAGGCCGGTATCCCACTTTGTAATAATGTACCTGCGTTCCGCTGGCGGCGGTTGTGGGCGTGCGGGTTTCTGACTTATGATGCGTGTCAGCCATAATTAACTCCCAATCAGTTAGTTGTGGTCAGCGGGCTGTTGGTGTTCCACCACCTTCAGCCCGCGCTAAAAAATCTCTCGTTACGCTATTCCTGTTCCGTTTTAACTGTTTAAATATACACCTCATGCGGCGTAAACTCGCTGAAAGCTTAGTAATAAATTGCGAGCTGTCTTTGAAAATCAGATAGTTTTTCTCCGGTCTGGCTTTCGTTCATTTTTTCTTCGCAGTCAGCTTGAAAGTAACGCTTCTTGGAAAAATGCAGGTGTTATCTTTCCGAATACCTTCATTTATTCAGAGAGGTTTAAATAGAACTGTAACTTAATCTTTTAATGGGTTATGGATATACAGGTCAGTTAATAATCTGCGTTAATGGATTGTATAAGGCAGGATAATTTTCTGGATGTATGTGCCGTAATGGTTTTCAGGGGTTTTGCTTTTTTATGGCAACTCGGTCTTGATACCTCTAATTCTTTTTGGTCTAATAGTGCCATTAAGAATTGATTGATAACTAATCGCCAGGATGAATCCTGTGGTTAAATTCTTTACTTAACCTAAATTAAATGGCCGAAGTGCCATTTAATAAGGCTGGCGTTTAAGTTTCACATTCACTCAGGCCAGTTTGTTTAAAAAAAACCGGGTATGAATAGATGCTCTCCGACCGATCTGAACATCAGGCGCGGAGCGCTACATGAAATTCCTGTCCGATACAGGCGGATAGATAAAAATTTATCCTGTCCGTCGGGTATTGGTGATTCAGGGAACGAAGTCCTGCGTTAAGCGCAGGGAAATAATGTTAAATTATGAAAAGGAATTAATTACATGACTTCTAAAATGACGATGCTGGCATTACTGTGTGGCGGTCTGCTCGTGGGCAGCAATGCACTGGCTGATAATCACACGGTCTCGGTTGGTTATGCGCAAAGCAAAGTTGAAGACTTTAAAAACATCCGCGGTGTCAATGTTCAGTATCGCTATGAATGGAATTCTCCTCTCAGTGTGATTGGCTCATTCAGCTACATGAAAGGCGATGACAGTTATTCCGAGCAGAATGATTATTTTGACGGTCTTGAGAAATATAATGAAAAAATTGAAGCGAAATATTATTCCCTGATGGCGGGTCCGGCATACCGTATTAATGACTATGTCAGTTTCTACGGCTTAATTGGGGTCGCGCGTACCAAAGTAGAAGATAAAGCCAATTACCAGTCACAGTACGCACAGTATTCGGGTTCTTACAGCGAAAGCAAAACATCCTTTGCCTACGGTGCGGGTGTCGTGGTTAATCCTATCAGCAATCTCTCTGTGAGTGTTGGATATGAAGGTACTCGCGTAAAATATAACGAAGATGTTGCCATCAATGGTTTTAACATCGGCGTTGGCTATCGTTTCTAAGTTGCCTGAAGCCTGTAACCCCGGCCGTCTGGCTGGGGTTATTTATTCCTGCGCCGGGTAAGTGAGGGGCAGACGGCGAATTTGCTTTAAATGTTTTCATGTGCAAACTGATAACGTGACTGCCGGCTTTACTTCCGATTAGTTATTATTAGCTGATTGATTCTACTATTATTATCCATAATTCCCTGAAACTGTCAGTGCGGCTTTCCAGCCTCAGAACTCTCCTAAAAACTGGTCCTGATAGCAAAGTGACCAATTTCCTCCATTTATCTGATGTTGCATTTTCGGTCCATCTGTAAAACTTCATCTCAACAAACACGGCGCGTCGCGCACGCCGGTTATACCTCAGTTAACGAGGATGCTTTAGCAGCAGGATTGCGCGGTAACACTTTTCAGGAGGAACTTCCTGTGAATAAATCAATGTTAGCGGGTATCGGTATTGGTGTGGCAGCAGCTCTGGGTGTTGCAGCCGTAGCAGGCATGAACGTGTTTGATCGCGGTCCTCAATATGCTCAGGTACTGTCTGCAACGCCAATCAAAGAGAGCATTAAACAGCCTCGTCAGGAGTGCCGTAATGTCACTCTGACTCACCGTCGGGCCGTGCAGGATGAAAACCGTCTTGCTGGGTCTGTATTAGGTGCAGTGGCAGGTGGAGTGCTGGGTCACCAGTTTGGTGGCGGTCGCGGCAGAGATGTGGCGACAGTAGCAGGTGCGGTAGCGGGTGGTTATGCTGGCAATCAGGTCCAAGGCGGACTGCAGGATCGGGATACCTACACCACAACCGAACAGCGCTGCAAAACCGTTTACGACAAACAAGAGAAAAAACTGGGATACGATGTGACCTATAAAATAGGCGATCAGCAGGGTAAAATCCGTATGGAAAATGACCCCGGCACGCGTATTCCACTGGATCGCAATGGTCAGCTGGTTCTCAACGGCGATCAGGCGTAATTGGGCAAAGCTTTGCCGCTCACGCGGCCACACAGCACAACGTAATACAGCAGTAATGAAAAAGGCGCATCTCAGGATGCGCCTTTTTTTGCGGCAAACTAACAGGCGCTTTACCGGTTAGATCACCAACGCACAGGCAGGGTTTTATGCCTGCCGTTGAGCCAGTTGCGAAACGAATCCCTGCACCCACTCAAGCCGCACCTTTCTTTCCGACAGCTCACGGGTAAACCGCAGTCGTGTCGGCCCGTCCAGCTTCCACTGCTGAGGCTCTTTCTGCAGCAGGCCTATCAGCCATGCCGGATCCACGTTGTTCTTCGGCGCAAAATCGAAATAACCACCTTTGTCGCTGGCTTCGATCTTACGCAGACCGACAGCGCGGGCTTTCAGCCGGATAATCGCCACATCCAGCAGGTTACGCGCCGGATCGGGCAGCAGGCCAAAGCGATCGATCATCTCCACCTTCAGCTCCTGCAGCTCCTCTTCAGCCTCCGCGCTGGCGATGCGTTTATAGAGTGAAAGACGGGTACTGACATCCGGGATAAAGGTCTCGGGCAGCAGGGCGGGCATCCGCAGCTCCACCTCGGTCTGGTTGCTGGTGAGATCTTCCAGTGACGGCTCGCGACCCGCTTTCAGCGCCTCGACCGCATTCTCCAGCAGCTCCATATAAAGCGTGAAGCCCAGCGTCTCCATCTGTCCGCTCTGCTCATCACCCAGCAGTTCGCCGGCACCGCGAATCTCCAGGTCGTGTGTTGCCAGGGCAAAACCCGCTCCCAGATCTTCCAGTGAAGCGATCGCCTCCAGCCGCTTATGCGCATCGGCGGTCATCGACTTCGGATGCGGTGTTAACAGCCAGGCATAAGCCTGATGATGCGAACGTCCGACGCGACCACGCAGCTGATGCAACTGCGCCAGGCCAAAGTGATCGGCTCGCTCAATGATGATGGTATTGGCGGTCGGTATGTCGATACCGGTTTCGATAATGGTGGTACAGACCAGTACGTTGAAACGCTGATGGTGGAAATCGTTCATCACCCGTTCCAGATCACGCTCACGCATCTGACCATGGCCAATCGCGACACGCGCTTCCGGCACCAGTTCGCTGAGACGCTGCGCCGCTTTCTCGATATTTTCAACGTCATTGTAGAGATAGTAGACCTGTCCGCCACGCAGAACCTCACGCAGGATTGCTTCGCGGATAACCAGATCGTCAAATTCACGGACAAAAGTTTTCACCGCTAAACGGCGGGCAGGCGGCGTGGCGATGATCGAGAGATCGCGCATGCCGCTCATGGCCATATTCAGGGTGCGAGGGATTGGCGTTGCGGTCAGCGTCAGAATGTCCACATCGGCGCGCATCGCCTTGATGCGCTCTTTGTGACGCACCCCGAAACGGTGCTCTTCATCGACAATCAGCAGACCGAGATCGTGCCATTTGAGATCGCTCATCAGCAGCTTATGGGTGCCGATTAAGATGTCGATCTTGCCATCGCTGGCCTGTTCCAGCACCTGCGCCTGCTCTTTGGCAGTACGGAAACGGGAAAGCATCTCAATGCGAACCGGCCAGTTGGCGAAGCGATCGCGGAAGTTATCGTAATGCTGCTGTGCCAGCAGGGTGGTCGGCACCAGCACGGCCACCTGTTTATGGTTCTCAATCGCCAGAAACGCCGCGCGCATGGCTACTTCGGTTTTACCGAAACCAACGTCGCCGCACACCAGACGGTCCATCGCCAGCGGCTCGCACATATCACTCAGCACCGCGTTGATCGCCTGCGCCTGGTCCGGGGTGGTTTCAAACGGGAAGCTTTCGCAGAACAGCTGATACTGCTCGCGATTATGCTTAAAGGCAAAGCCGGTTTTGGCGGCGCGCTGAGCATAGATATCCAGCAGTTCAGCCGCCACATCACGCACTTTCTCAGCCGCTTTCTGCCGTGCGCGTGACCAGGCATCGCTGCCCAGTTTGTGCAGTGGTGCATTATCGTCAGCACCGCCCGCGTAGCGGCTGATCAGGTGCAGCGATGAAACCGGCACATAAAGTTTGGCGTCGTTGGCGTAAGAGAGCATCAGGTATTCCGCCTCAATGCCGCCGGCTTCCAGCGTGGTGAGGCCGATATAGCGACCCACACCGTGTTCCAGATGCACCACCGGCTGGCCGGGATGCAGCTCCGCCAGATTACGGATCAGAATGTCCGGATTGATAGTGCGACGGGTATCCTGACGGCGACGGCTGACGCGTTCGCCCAGCAAATCGCTTTCGCAAATCAGCGCCCGGTTGCCCTGGGTATCGATAAAACCGCGCTCGCTGGCGCCGATCATCAGTCGGAAACGCTCTTCGCCGGTCTCATCGAAGCGGTGCACCGGCTGAGGACGCAGTTTAATCCGGGCCAGCAGATCCTGCAGGCTCTCACGGCGGCCTTCACTTTCGACCGAGAAGACCACGGTGCCGCTGAAGGTCTCAATAAACTGACGCAGATGATCGAGCGGCGCTTTTGCCTGCGCCTGAACGGTCAGGTCAGGCAGCGGGGTATAACCGAGGTTGGTATTCGCGGCTTTGGTGGGCAGCACCTCATTGGTCATCTGGATGCGCGGCCAGGCTTTCAGCTCTCCCATTAATGCATCCGGACGCAGCCACAGGGTGACCGGCTCCAGCAGTGGACGCATCGGATCAACGCGGCGATTTTCATAGCGCGCCTCGGCATCCTGCCAGAAGCGGCTGGCGCTGCCTTCAAGATCGCCGCAGTTCACAATCAGGGTATTATCCGGCAGATAGCTGAACAGACTGGGTAACGGCTGCTCAAAAAACAGCAGCTGCCAGTATTCGATGCCCGCTGGCAACGTGCCTTTGCTGACCTGCTGATAGACATGCTCCGACTCACGGCGCACATCAAACGTTTCGCGCCAGCGGCTGCGGAACAGCTCAATGGCGGCTTTGTCGCTGGGAAACTCATGCGCAGGCAGCAGGTTAATTTCGGGGACCGCTTCCAGCGTGCGCTGACTGTCGACGTCGAACAGGCGCAGGCTGTCGATCTCATCATCGAAAAAGTCGATGCGGTAGGGCTGATCGCTGCCCATCGGGAACAGATCGAGCAGGGCGCCGCGCGTGGCGTATTCACCGTGCTCCATCACCTGATCGACATGGCGATAACCGGCCTGCTCAAGCTGGTCGCGCAGCCGGTCGCGTGACAGTTTTTGTCCCTGCTTCATCACCAGCGCATGGCCGTGCAGGAAACTGTGCGGGCAGACGCGCTGCATCAGGGTGTTAACCGGCATGATCAGCATACCGCGCTGCATCACCGGCAGCTGGTAGAGGGTCGACAGGCGGGCGGAGATAATATCCTGATGCGGCGAAAAGCTGTCGTAGGGCAGCGTTTCCCAGTCGGCAAGGTGCGCCACCGGCAGATCGGTAAACTGGCGGATTTCATCCAGCAGACGCAGAGCGGTTTGGGTATCGGGTGTAATCATTAACACCGGACCAGCATGTCGTTCGGTAATGCTGGCACACTCCACCGCGTGCGCCGCGCCTATGAGCTGGCCGAGCTGACGGTGATCGCCGGATTTAACGGGCAGGGTATAACGAGTCTGTTCGGGCATGGGATCTCGGGGTTGCTCCATTTTTCCAGGACGTAATCATTCCATATTATGTCAGGGGGATCACCTCTGCGGCACAATTTTCCTGCCGCGCCGCGCTGAACCAGGGGATCGGTCAGCCATTACCGGGCGTCAGCGGTAATCGTGCGGATAAAGAGAGGATAGACGGAGTCTGGCAAGGGATCAGAAAAAACCGCCGTCGCCATGCAGCGACGGGGTTAAACGGGCATTTTATTTTATGGATTGCTGTGTGTAATGCATGCGTGGGCGGTCGATATTCGCCCAGGATAACTCCTGCTCAGGATGATAGCTGAGGTTACCGTCGTCCCACTTAACGTAGTAGCCGGCTGGTGCGTTTCCCTGCTCAAAGACGTTGATGATTTCGCCTCTGATCTCCCCGGATTTATGTTTAACGATGCTGCCTTTGGGAAATTTCAACATGGTCGCTACCTCATACTGCCCGGCAATAAATCACCCGTGATCATGGTACTGATTGTAGTCTACCCCCCTGGACGCTGAATAATCAGCCAATAAGCGGCGGCTTTATCGGCTATTCCGCTGCTTTGGCGCGCAAAGTGACGCATCCGGATGCAACTTTGCTGCCGACTCAGAGGGTTAGAGGTTTCATAAAGCCAGCCGCTCCTTTATCATCCCACTACCTATTTTCAGGCAACGGCTTACTGGATTCCATGTATCAACCTGTCGCGCTATTTATCGGTCTGCGTTATATGCGCGGACGAGCATCGGATCGCTTCGGTCGCTTTGTCTCCTGGCTCTCAACGATTGGCATTACGCTCGGCGTGCTGGCGATGGTCACCGTGTTATCGGTGATGAACGGTTTTGAGCGTGAACTCGAAGGCAATATTCTTGGCCTGATGCCTCAGGCGCTGATCACCAGCGACAAAGGCAGTCTCAATCCACAACAGCAACCCGCCACCTCGCTGAATCTGCAGGGTGTCAGCCGTATTGCGCCGCTGACCACCGCCAATGTGGTGCTGCAAAGCCCGCACAGCGTCTCCGTTGGCGTGATGCTGGGCATTGAGCCGGATGAAAAAGATCCGCTGACTCCTTTCCTGGTCAATACCCGGCAGAGCGTGCTGCAGGCCGGGCAGTATAATGTCATCCTCGGTGAACAGCTGGCATCCCAGCTTGGCGTAAAACGTGGCGATCAGCTGCGTCTGATGGTGCCGTCGGTCAGCCAGTTCACCCCGATGGGACGCGTGCCAAGTCAGCGTCTGTTTACCGTAGCGGGCACCTATGCTGCTAACAGCGAAGTCGATGGTTATCAGATTCTGGTCAATCTTCAGGATGCGTCGCGCGTGATGCGCTATCCGGCCGGTAACATTACCGGCTGGCGACTGTGGCTGGATAAACCGCTGTCGGTCGACAGTCTGAGTCAGCAGACACTGCCTGCGGGCCTGGTCTGGAAAGACTGGCGTGAGCGTAAAGGCGATCTCTTCCAGGCAGTGCGTATGGAGAAGAACATGATGGGCCTTCTGCTAAGCCTGATCATCGCCGTGGCTGCCTTTAACATCATCACCTCGTTAGGCCTGCTGATCATGGAGAAGCAGGGCGAAGTGGCGATCCTGCAAACCCAGGGCCTGACGCGCCGGCAAATAGTGGCGGTGTTTATGGTGCAGGGTGCCAGCGCCGGGATTATCGGCACGCTGCTCGGCACGCTGCTCGGTGTCTTGCTGGCCAGCCAGCTCAACAACTTAATGCCGGTGATTGGCCTGTTCCTTGATGGTGCCGCATTGCCGGTTGATATTAATGTGTGGCAGGTGGTTACCATCGCCCTCAGCGCCATGATTGTGGCGCTGTTGTCTACGCTCTATCCTTCGTGGCGCGCTGCCGCCGTTCAACCTGCTGAGGCTTTACGTTATGAGTAACACTCCTTTGTTGCAGTGCCGCGACCTGTGCAAACGCTATCAGGAAGGCAGCGTGCAGACCGATGTGCTGCGCAATGTGGCTTTCAGCCTCCAGCCCGGTGAACTGACAGCGATTGTCGGCAGCTCCGGTTCCGGTAAAAGTACGCTGCTGCATCTGCTCGGCGGCCTGGATGCACCGACATCGGGCGACGTGGTGTTTGATGGCCAGTCACTGAATGCCATGTCCTCGTCGGCCAAAGCGGAGCTGCGTAACCGCGAGCTGGGCTTTATCTATCAGTTCCACCATCTGCTGCCGGACTTCAGCGCGCTGGAGAACGTGGCGATGCCGCTGCTGATTGGCAAAACGGCTAAAACGGAAGCACAGGATCGCGCCCGTGAGATGCTGGCCGCGGTCGGGCTGGACCATCGTGCCGCGCACCGGCCTTCTGAACTGTCAGGTGGCGAACGCCAGCGCGTGGCGATTGCCCGGGCGCTGGTTAACCGCCCACGGCTGGTGATGGCGGATGAGCCAACCGGTAACCTCGATGCACGCAACGCCGACGCCATTTTTGAATTACTGGGCGAACTGAACGTGCGTCAGGGCACCGCGTTTCTGGTGGTGACCCACGATCTGATGCTGGCAAAACGCATGACGCGTCAGATGGAGATGCGTGATGGTCAGTTAAGCGATCAGCTCACCATGGCAGGAGCGGTGTAATGGGTTCGTCGTTATCCCTGTTGCTGGGCCTGCGCTTTAGCCGTGGCCGCCGTCGTGGCGGCATGGTGTCGCTGATTTCAGTGATCTCCACCATCGGTATTGCGCTGGGCGTGGCGGTGCTGATTATCGGTCTGAGCGCCATGAATGGTTTTGAGCGTGAGCTGAACAACCGCATTCTGGCGGTGGTGCCGCACGGCGAGATCGAGGCGGTCAATCAGCCGTTCCAGCACTGGCAGTCGATGATTGCCCCGATTGAAAAGGTGCCCGGCATTGCGGCGGCAGCGCCTTATGTGAACTTCACCGGCCTGATTGAGAGCGGCGCCCGGCTGGAAGCGCTGCAGGTAAAGGGCGTTGATCCGGCACAGGAGCCGCGCCTCAGCGCCCTGCCACAGTTTGTGGCAGATAACGGTTGGTCCTCTTTTGCCGCCGGTAAGCAGCAGATCATTCTGGGCGGCGGCATTGCTAAATCGCTGAACGTGAAGCAGGGCGACTGGATCACCATCATGATCCCCAACAACGATGGTGATAACAAACTGCTTCAGCCTAAACGTATCCGGCTTCAGGTCAGCGGTATTCTGCAACTGAGCGGCATGCTCGATCACAGCCTGGCGCTGGTGCCTCTCGCCGATGCGCAGCACTATCTGGAGATGGGTGACAGCGTGTCCGGCATCGCCCTGAAGATGACCGACCCGTTCCAGGCGGTCAAACTGGTGCGGGATGCCGGTGAAGCGACCCGTTCCTACGTCTACATCAAGAGCTGGATTGGCACTTACGGCTATATGTACCGCGACATTCAGATGATCCGCGCCATCATGTATCTGGCGATGGTGCTGGTGATTGGCGTCGCCTGCTTTAACATTGTCTCAACGCTGGTGATGGCGGTGAAGGATAAGAGCAGTGACATTGCGGTGCTTCGTACCCTCGGTGCCAAAGACCGGCTGATCCGCGCCATCTTCATCTGGTACGGTTTGCTGGCAGGCCTGCTGGGCAGCGTCAGCGGCGTGATCGCGGGCGTGCTGGTGGCGCTGAATCTGACCTCACTGGTGCGCGGGCTGGAGTCGGTTACCGGTCATCATCTGCTGGCGGGTGATATCTACTTCATTGATTTCCTGCCGTCGGAACTGCACTGGATTGATGTGTTCTCAGTATTGATTACCGCGATTCTGCTGAGCCTGCTGGCGAGCTGGTATCCCGCCAGACGCGCCAGCCGCATTGACCCGGCTCGGGTATTAAGCGGTCAGTGAAAAAATGCGGCGCGAATCCTTTCGCGCCGCATCTGTTTAAGACCTTTGCTGTTGGGCGCTGCCCTCAGCAACCGTTACTATCGGGTGATGTTAACCCGGAATCTGTTTAGAGCGGCTCGCCGCAGCTGCTACGCCAGGAGATTTTATGCGTACACCACGTCGCCGCATACGACTTGCCCGCCTGAAGAAAACCCGGAGAAAAGTGCATCAGCGCTTTCGCCAGCGCATATTTGAGCGCGATCGTCAGGCCGAACTGGCCGCCCATCCTCAGCCACATGTTGTCGTGCTGACCGGCGCAGGCATCTCAGCGGAGTCCGGCATCCGGACCTTCCGCGCCGCTGACGGCCTGTGGGAAGAGCACCACGTAGAAGATGTTGCGACGCCCGAAGGATTTCAGCGCGATCCTGCACTGGTGCAGCGCTTCTACAATGCGCGCCGCCAGCAATTGCAGGAGGCAGAGATTCAGCCTAACGCGGCCCATCTGGCGCTGGCGGAGCTGGAACAGGTATTAGGCGATAACTTTTTGCTGGTCACGCAAAACATCGACAATCTGCATGAACGTGCCGGAAACAGCCGGGTGCTGCATATGCACGGTGAGCTGCTAAAAGTGCGCTGTGTCACCAGCGGTCAGGTCATTGAGTGGACCGGTGATATCACCCCGGACGATCGCTGCACCTGCTGCCAGTTCCCCTCGGCGCTGCGGCCGCACGTAGTGTGGTTTGGTGAGATGCCGCTGGGCATGGAGCAGATTTATCAGGCGCTTGAACAGGCCGATTACTTTATCGCTATCGGCACCTCAGGCCATGTCTATCCGGCAGCGGGTTTTGTCCATGAAGCCAAACTGCAGGGCGCGCATACTGTTGAGCTGAACCTGGAGCCAAGCCAGGTGGGCAACGAATTTGCCGAGCGGCATTACGGCCTGGCGAGCGAAGTGGTGCCGGAGTTTGTGCATAAGCTGCTGCGCGCGCTTTATAAGTAAGCAGGGGCGGCTATGGCCGCCTCGCTGTTTTTTGCCCGTCATGCTGATTCCAGCCGCCCGGTGTTTATCAACATTGCGAGGTTTGCCGCAACAATCTCGTAATCAGCCGTTTTTTTCGGGCTTATTGCTTTCCCAAAGGTTATCGACAGCGCTAACCTGTCTGCGAATGATTTTACGCAACGTTGTAACCGGCAGGTCTGTTAATAATACCGGATGGCACTTTTAAAGGATGGGATATGGAACAGTTACTTGAGCGCTTTTTAAGTTATGTGGCCGTTGAGACACAGGCTAAGCCGCAGGCGCGCCAGGTGCCCAGCAGTGAAGGGCAGTGGACGCTGGCGCGTCAGCTGCAGGAGGAGTTGCTGGCACTGGGTTTTGTCGATGTCTCCTTAAGCGATCACTGTTGCGTCATGGGCACGCTGCCCGCCAATGTTGACTGGCCGACGCCAGTCATCGGTTTCATCTCTCACATGGATACCTCGCCAGACTTTACGGCGAAACATGTTAATCCGCAGATTATTGAAAATTATCGCGGCGGAGACATTGCGCTGGGTAACGGCAACGAAATTCTCTCGCCGGTGATGTTCCCGGTGCTGCACAAGCTGATTGGGCATACGCTGATTACCACCGATGGCAAAACCCTGCTGGGCGCGGATGATAAAGCGGGTATCGCTGAGATCATGACGGCGATGGCGCAACTGGCTGCGAGCGATACGCCGCACGGTGCGATCCGTGTTGCCTTTACGCCCGATGAAGAGATTGGTCGCGGCACTTCTCACTTTGATGTGGAAGGCTTTGCCGCTGACTGGGCCTACACCATTGATGGCAGTGATCTGGGTGAGTTCGAATATGAGAACTTCAACGCTGCTTCGGCCACCGTAAAAATCGTCGGTAACAACGTGCACCCTGGCTCCGCCAAAGGGGTGATGGTCAATGCGCTGGATCTGGCAAACCAGTTTCATGCCGCGGTCCCGGCCAGCGAAAAACCGCAATATACTGACGGCTATCAGGGCTTCTATCATCTGCATCAGATCAAAGGCAGCGTTGAACACGCCGAGATGCTCTATATCATTCGTGACTTCGAAACGGAGAGTTTTGAACAGCGTAAACAGACGCTGCTGCAGATTGCCGCAGAGATCAACAAAACCCTGCACCCGGACTGTTCGGTCACCGTCGAGATCACCAACAGCTATCGCAACATGCGTGAAAAGGTTGAGCCGTTCCCGCACATCATCGAACTGGCTTTACAGGCGATGCGTGACTGCGGCATTGAGCCGGTAGTGAAACCGATTCGCGGCGGTACGGATGGATCGGCGCTGTCGTGGAAAGGGCTGCCTTGCCCGAACATCTTTACCGGTGGCTATAACTATCACGGCAAGCATGAGTTTGCTTCGCTGAATATCATGGCGAAATCGGTGGAAGTGATTGTGCGGCTGTCAGAGCTGGCGGCGCAGAAGAAGAATTAAATCCGCAGACACAAAAAAGGCTCTCTGCCACGGCGGCAAGAGAGCCTGATTCAGTATCAGTTCAGATTATTCGTCGCCGAAGTACCAGTAACCGGCATTGACCAAATCGGCGATCTGCGCCAGTACCGACGGGTCATCCAGCGCATCGCCCAGATCGTCCAGTGTGATGCGATAGTGGCGCGCCAGGACCGCCATCACATCGGGATGTGAACACTCAACCCGCTCACCGTTGACATAGACCGCATCGCCAATCGTCAGGACACGCAGGCCACCTAGCCGGCTCAGGGTATCGCCCTGTTGCAGCGCATCATAAATTTCATCAGGCTGGTAAGGCGGTTCCGGTGGCGCGACATCGAGTTCGTGACGTGACTGGGAAATGAATTCGCCAAACCACTGAGCGAACTGCTCCGGCTGATTGACCACATCCAGCATCAACTGACGTACGCCTTCAATCTCCTGCGGCAGAATCTGCGACGGGCAATCACGTGCAGGCACATCCGGATCGCTGAAGCGCAGGCTGCCCAGCTCATTGGCCAGCGCGTAATCCGCAAAGCCGCTGATTAACTCGCGTCCGCTGGGGGCACGGAAACCCACGGAGTAGTTCAGGGCGTTTTCCAGCGAGTAGCCTTCATGCGGGAACCCCGGCGGAATATAGAGAATATCACCCGGCTCCATCTCTTCATCGATGATGGCGTCGAATGGCTCAACCTGCAGCAGATCCGGGTGCGGGCAGTGCTGCTTCAGCGGCACCTTTTCACCGACGCGCCAGCGACGGCGACCGGCACCCTGAATAATAAAGACATCATACTGATCAAAATGGGGACCGACGCCGCCGCCAGGGACGGCAAACGACACCATCAGGTCATCAACACGCCAGTCAGGCAGGAAACGGAAAGGGCGCATCAGTGCGGCAGAGGCTTCATGCCAGTGATTGACCGCCTGTACCAGCAGCGACCAGTTGTTTTCACTCAGATGATCATAGCTCTCGAACGGGCCGTGGCTGACCTGCCATTTGCCATCCTGATGGCTGACCAGGCGGCTATCCACCTCATTTTCCATCGCCAGACCGGCCAGTTCATCCGGTGAAAGAGGATCGACAAAGTTTTTAAAACCACGCTTCAGCACTACCGGGCGTTTCTGCCAGTAACGCTGAATAAAATCGGGCCAGTTAATATCGAGCTGATAGTCCATAAAAGGGTTCCGCTTAGGGCTGTAAATGCCAGCAAGTATAACAGCCCTGAGGGTTTTCTACTCGCGGCGATGTTCGACTTCCTGGCGCTGAAAGACCACTTCCATGCGTGTTCCGCCGAGTGCGCTACCGGAGGCGATGACGTTGCCCTCATATTGCTCAAGAATATCACGCACCACCGCCAGACCCAGTCCCTGACCGGGACGCAGGGTGTCGGCGCGCTGACCCCGGACAAACACTAAATCGCGCTTGCTCTCGGGAATGCCCGGACCATCATCGTCAATATAGAGATGGAGTGCATTTTCGCTCTGAAAAGCGCTGATTTCGATAAATTCCAGGCAGTACTTGCAGGCGTTATCGAGCACGTTGCCCAGCACTTCCATAAAGTCATTCTGGTCGCCAACAAAGGTCAGCTCCGGTGAGATATCCAGCGAAATCGCCACGCCTTTACGCTGATAGACTTTATTCAGGGCTGAGCAGAGTTTGTCGAGCAGACCGGAAACGGAATGCAGATCGCGCTGCAGCGGATTGTGATCGGCCTGCATACTGGCGCGATGCAGATAATAACCGACCTGCTGCGAGATTCGACTAATCTGCTCCAGCATCACCGGCTCAGCCTGTTCCACCGTCAGTTCCTTGCCGTTGCGCAGCGAGCGCAGGGTGCTCTGCAACACGGCCAGCGGCGTTTTCAGACTGTGGGTCAGGTCTGAAAGCGTGGTGCGATAGCGGGTATAGCGTTGTCGCTCATTGGTCAGCAGCAGATTGAGGTTACGCACCAGACTGCGCAGTTCCTGCGGCGGATTATCCGCCAGATTTTCGCGCTGGCTGGTCTCCAGTTCGCGCACCTGCTGTGTCAGCGCGCCAATCGGCCGCAGACTCCAGTGCGCCGCCAGCCACAGCAACGGAATGATCAGTATCAGGTTGGCTGCCAGCACATAGCTGAACCACGACCAGACCACATCAGAATGCTGCAACTCCTGCGGGATAGAGTCGACCACCACAATGGTGAGCGCGGGCAGATTCGTGGTGGCATCGTAACGGTTAACGGCGACCGAGTGGGTAAAGGTATCGTTGCTGTCATTGTCCCAGTCGTTGAGTCGTTGCTGAGCATTCAGGTTATTGCCCATTGCCACCATGCTGGTACGGTTACTGGTATCAATCTCGTAGAAGTCAGGCTTCAGCAGCCATTCACGGCGGATCTTCTTGCGGATCTCTGGCACGTCGCGTTGTTGCCACAACAGTTTGCCGTGCTCATCGTAAATAAATACCAGCGTCGGGAAGTTGAGCGTCATCCGTTCCGGCTGGGCGATGGTGAGTTTGTTGTCATGCCATTGCGCCAGCGTAAAGAACAGGTTGCTCTCGCCGCGCATCACGCGGTAGGTGTTTTTATCGAAACTGACCACATAGCCAATCACCGCCACCATGCCGTAGGAGAGTGAGAGGAAGAGGACTATCGCTGCGGAGGCCAGCAGAAAGCGGGCGCGCAGCGAAATAGGGCGATAACGATTAAACCAGGACATGGTCAGAGATCAAAGCGGTAGCCCTGGCCACGCACGGTGGCGATCACGTCAGTAGGATGCAACGCCAGAATTTTTTTGCGCAGACGTCCCATAAGAACGTCGATGGTGTGGCTTTCACGCAGTTCAGCGTCAGGATAGAGCTGCAGCATCAGCGAGTCTTTGCTCACCACTTTGCCCGCGTTACGGATCAGTGTTTCAACAATGGTGTACTCAAAGGCCGTAAGCTTCACCGGCTGTTCATTGACCGTCAGTTCACGGCGGGAGAGATCAACCTGAAACGGGGCCATATCGATGATTTGCGAGGCATGTCCGCTGTTACGACGCATCAGCGCCTGCAGGCGTGCCGCGACTTCTTCAATGTGAAACGGTTTGGTGACGTAGTCATCCGCACCGGCTTCCAGCGCCTCAACTTTGGCCTGCCAGCCTTCACGGGCGGTCAGCACCAGAATCGGCTGGCGCACGGCATCGCTGCGCCAGCGGCGAATCAGAGACATACCATCTTCATCCGGCAGGCCGAGATCCACCAGCGCGATATCGGGCAGATGTTCCCGAAGAAAATAGTCAGCTTCTTTGGCGTCTTCGGCGGCATCGACCTGATGGCCCATGTCACGTAACTGGACGGCGAGATGATGGCGCAGCAGGGCATTGTCTTCAACAACCAGAACACGCATAGAAATTCCTTACACTCTGTTTGAGTCAACCTGCAGAAAGTATACGCGAAATGTATTAAACAAGATGTTAACGCAGACCGGACTGGGCCGGTCCGCGGCGGGCATTATTTCAGATCGTCAACCATCTGGATAGCGCGGCCAATATAGTTTGCAGGCGTCATCTGCTTCAGACGGACTTTTTCCTCTTCCGGCAGCGCCAGGCTGTCGATAAAGGCCTGCATGCCGGCGGCATCGACGCGTTTACCGCGTGTCAGCTCCTTCAGCTTTTCATAAGGCTTCTCAATGCCGTAACGGCGCATTACCGTCTGGATCGGTTCTGCCAGCACTTCCCAGTTGTGATCCAGTTCGTCCAGCAGACGATCGCGGTTCACTTCCAGTTTCGAGATGCCTTTCAGCGTCGCCTGATAGGCGATCAGCGCATAACCGACGCCCACGCCGAGGTTACGCAGCACGGTGGAGTCGGTCAGATCGCGCTGCCAGCGTGAGACCGGCAGCTTGCTGGCCAGATGCTGCATTACCGCGTTCGCCAGGCCCAGATTGCCTTCGGAGTTTTCGAAGTCGATTGGGTTCACTTTGTGCGGCATGGTCGACGAGCCAATCTCGCCCGCAATGGTCTTCTGTTTGAAATGGTTCAGCGCTACATAACCCCAGATATCGCGATCGAAATCGATCAGGATGGTGTTAAAGCGGGCGATGCAGTCGAACATTTCGGCAATATAGTCGTGCGGCTCAATCTGGGTGGTGTAAGGGTTCCAGGTGATCCCCAGCGAGGTGACGAAGTTCTCGCTCAGCGCATGCCAGTCCACTTCGGGATAGGCGGCAATGTGGGCGTTGTAATTCCCTACAGCGCCGTTGATTTTGCCCAGCACCTCAATCTGTTTCAGCTGACGTAACTGACGCTCCAGACGGTAAGCGACGTTCGCCATCTCTTTACCCATCGTCGACGGTGTAGCCGGCTGGCCGTGGGTGCGGGAGAGCAGCGGAATGTCACGATATTCGCTGGCAAGATCCTTCACAGCGGTAATCAGCTGCTGCCAGTAAGGCAGGATCACGTCACGACGGGCTGTTTCCAGCATCAGGGCGTGCGACAGGTTGTTGATATCTTCAGAAGTACAGGCGAAGTGGATAAATTCAGAAACAGCATGCAGGGCAGGGACGTCGGCAACTTTCTCTTTCAGGAAATACTCAACCGCTTTGACGTCGTGGTTGGTGGTGCGCTCAATGGTTTTGATGCGCGCGGCATCTTCTTCGGAAAAACCGGCGACAATCGCATCAAGGAAAGCGTTTGCGTCGGCATCAAATGCAGGAACTTCCTTGATCTCTGCGGTCGCGGCCAGTTTTTGTAACCAGCGAACTTCAACCTCAACGCGGAATTTCAGCAAACCGAATTCGCTGAAAATCGCACGCAGCGGGCTGACTTTATCGCCGTAACGACCATCGACAGGTGAGACGGCGGTCAGAGAGGATAATTCCATCAGTGCAACTCCTGAATCATTTAGCAGTGTTTTGCCGCACCGACTTAGTAAGTCAGTGGCAGCCGGGATAAGAGGGTTTTCGCTTCACGCAGCAAACGCTGACGCGAGAACATCAGTTGCAGTCGGCCACCACCGACCTGCTGCCACAATACGGCAGCACGGATACCGGCTAACAGGGTGGCGCGCACTTTACTCTGTACCTGCGTATTCTGCAGTACCGCAGGCGAACCGGTGACCTGAATACGCGGGCCAAGCGGGCTGATCACATCCACATAGATGGCAGCCATCGCGCTGAGAATGGTGTCTGACTCCAGTTCATAATGCGCCAGCTGGCGATCCAGCTGAGTGATGCGCTGGGCCAGCGTCGCCATGGCTGTTTTACTGGCGCTGAGCTTGCGCTCCAGCACCATCATGCTCAGGGTGTAACGCGTCAGCTCTGCACCTGCACCCTGACGACTGCTGCTGTTCAGCACCGCCATCAGCGTTTCAAGTCCGAGGCGCAGGTTGGCTTCATTGTTGCCAAACACCGCCAGCGTTGAGCCAGGGTTAAGGTCCAGCACGCTGCGCAGCGATACGGTCAGCGCCTCCGGCTGGCAGTGACCCTGCTGAGCCAGCTGCTGCACCAGATGGGCCGACTGACAGATGCCCGCCAGCGCCAGCGTAATTTCCTGATAATTTTTCGCCACGGTTACTCCTGTTTACGCGTCATCAATGCGGGCTGAGCCCGCTTACTCCGCCACTAACGGCAGACGCTGTTCGATAATACCGCCACCGAGGCAGACCTCGCCAAGGTAAAACACCGCAGACTGGCCCGGCGTCACCGCTGCAACCGGCTCGTCGAAACGCACCTCAATCCGATCGTCGCCGTGTGGGATAATCTCACAGGGAATATCGGTCTGACGATAGCGGGTTTTCACGGTGCAGCGAAGCGGGGCGGTAATCGGCTGGCGATCAACCCAGTGCAGCTGCTGCGCAATCAGGCCGACGGACATCAGACGCGGATGATCGCCGCCCTGGGCAACAATCAGGCGGTTACGCGCCACATCTTTGTCGACCACATACCAGGGATCATCTTTGCTCTCTTTCAGGCCGCCAATACCCAGGCCTTTACGCTGTCCCAGAGTATGGTACATCAGCCCCTGATGTTCACCGACGATCTGGCCTTCGGTGGTTTCTATTTCGCCAGGCTGAGCCGGGAGATAGCGCGCCAGGAAGTCGCGGAATTTGCGCTCACCGATAAAGCAGATGCCGGTGGAATCTTTCTTCTTCGCGGTGATAAGGTCGAGCTGTTCGGCAATGCGGCGCACTTCCGGTTTTTCCAGCTCGCCAACCGGGAACAGACTTTGGGCGATCTGCTGGTGGCTCAGGGTATAGAGGAAGTAGCTCTGATCTTTGTTGCCATCCAGACCGCGCAACAGCTGGCTCTGGCCAGCCACATCCTGACGACGCACGTAGTGACCGGTGGCGATAAAATCTGCGCCGAGATCCTCAGCCGCGAACTCCAGGAACGCTTTGAATTTGATCTCTTTGTTGCAGAGGATATCGGGGTTGGGCGTGCGGCCTGCTTTGTACTCTTCGAGGAAATGCTCAAAGACGTTATCCCAGTATTCAGCGGCAAAGTTAACTTTGTGCAGCTTCATACCCAGCTTGTCGCACACCGCTTGCGCATCCGCCAGATCGTCCGCGGCGGTACAATACTCCTCGCCATCGTCCTCCTCCCAGTTCTTCATGAACAGGCCTTCAACCTGGTAACCCTGCTGTTGCAGTAACCAGGCGGAAACGGAAGAATCGACGCCGCCGGACATACCGACGATCACTTTTTTCTGGCTGTTGTCAGACATGACACGCTCGCATTACGATAAAAAAACAGGCGGCGCATTCTATCATGCAGAAGGCGCGCACGCACCCTCGTGAAACGGCCACCGGAACGGGCTGACCAGATGTAGCGGGTAGCGCGTGCCCTGTTGCCACAGGCGAACGCTTTCCGCGACCAGCGGCGAACGCAGGTTAGAGGCAGTGAGAATCTGCGCTGGCGGCAACCACCAGCAGCAATCGATGTCGCTGTCCTGCGGCTGGGTTGGCATTTTTTCCGCCAGATCCACGCCAAACAGAAAACGCACAAAAGGCGTACTGTCGGGCGCGATCCACTGGTTTATCGCGATGAAATAGTGCATCGGCGTGGCGATGCCGGTCTCTTCATAGAGTTCGCGCTCTGCGGCTTCCAGCAGAGTTTCATCCGCTTCAAGATGCCCGGCGGGCTGGTTCCAGGTGGGGCGACCGTTGATCGTCTCTTCCACCACCAGTAATTCACCTTCTGCCTGAACCAGACAGGCGACAGTAACATGAGGTTTAAACATCACTTCTCCGCAATTGTTAACCTGAGGTTATAAAAAACCGGTTTTCAGAGCGCACTTTCACTGAGTTCGCGCCACGCGCCCGGAGCCAGATCGTCCAGCGAATAACTCCCCATCGCGTACCGAATCAATCGCAATGTGGGAAAGCCAATGTGGGCGGTCATCCGGCGAACCTGTCGATTTCGGCCTTCATACAGCGTGATTTTCAGCCACTGCGTCGGGATGTTTTTACGTTCGCGTATAGGGGGCTGACGTGGCCAGAGCCACTCAGGTTCAGCCACTGTTTCTACCCCAGCGGGCAGCGTCAACCCATCTTTCAGATTAACCCCATCCCGCAAAGGCTGCAGATCCGTCTCCTGTGGCTCGCCTTCCACCTGCACATAATAGATCTTACCTGTGCGTTTGCCGGGCTGAGTCAGCGCAGCCTGCAGCGCGCCGTCGTTGGTCAGCACCATCAATCCTTCGCTGTCGCGATCGAGGCGACCTGCGGCATAAACCTCTGCGACGCTGACAAAATCCTTCAGGGTTCGGCGGCCCGCTTCATCGGTGAATTGCGGTAACACGTCGAACGGTTTGTTAAACAGAATCACGCGGCGCGGAGCCGCAGGGCGGGCAGGGGAACGCCGCGCATCACGCGTCGGACGGCTGAATCGTTTATCCTGGTGAATTCGTTGAGAAGTTTTTCGCATGGGCTTTGCAGTCAGAAACATTCGGCGCATTATAACGTGAAATTGCGGTGATTGGCGTGGCGGAAATATTCAAGTAGTATTGACGCGCATCTTACAAATCATTAACAAACGCCCAGGAGAGGTTAATGGAAAGCAAAGTAGTTGTTCCGGCGGAAGGTCAGAAAATCACCCTGAATCAGGGCAAGCTCACAGTGCCAAACAATCCGGTCATTCCTTACATTGAGGGTGACGGTATCGGTGTTGATGTTTCTCCGGTCATGCTGAAAGTCGTCGATGCGGCGGTGAAGAAAGCCTACAACGGCGAGCGTAAGATCTCCTGGATGGAGATTTACACCGGTGAGAAGTCAGTTGAACTCTACGGCCAGGACGTCTGGCTGCCACAGGAAACTCTCGACTTAATCAAAGAATATCGCGTGGCCATTAAAGGCCCACTGACCACCCCGGTCGGCGGCGGTATTCGTTCACTGAACGTGGCCCTGCGTCAGGAGCTTGACCTCTACGTCTGCCTGCGTCCGGTACGTTACTACAAAGGCACGCCAAGCCCGGTTAAACGTCCTGAAGAGACCGACATGGTGATCTTCCGTGAAAACTCCGAAGATATCTATGCGGGTATCGAGTGGAAAGCGGGCTCTGCCGAAGCGGACAAAGTGATCAAGTTCCTGCGCGAAGAGATGGGCGTGAAGAAAATTCGCTTCCCTGAGCAGTGCGGTATCGGCGTTAAGCCGTGTTCAGAAGCGGGCACCAAACGTCTGGTGCGCGCGGCAGTGGAATACACCATCACTAACGATCGTGATTCACTGACCCTGGTTCACAAAGGCAACATCATGAAGTTCACCGAAGGCTCTTTCAAAGACTGGGGATACCAGTTAGTGAAAGAAGAGTTCGGCGGCGAACTGATCGACGGCGGCCCGTGGATGAAGTTCAAAAACCCGAACACCGGCAAAGAGATCATCGTTAAAGATGTGATTGCTGATGCGTTCCTGCAACAGATCCTGCTGCGTCCGGCTGAGTATGACGTTATCGCCTGTATGAACCTGAACGGTGACTACATCTCTGACGCTCTGGCAGCGCAGGTTGGCGGTATTGGTATCGCACCAGGCGCCAACATCGGTGACGAGTGTGCGCTGTTCGAAGCGACCCACGGTACAGCACCTAAGTATGCAGGTCAGGATAAAGTGAACCCAGGTTCAATTATTCTGTCCGCAGAAATGATGCTGCGTCATCTGGAGTGGTTCGAAGCGGCTGACCTGATTGTTAAAGGTGTTGAAGGCGCTATCGCTAACAAGACCGTGACTTACGATTTCGAACGCCTGATGGATGGCGCTAAACTGCTGAAATGTTCAGAGTTTGGTGACGCGATCATCGAAAATATGTAATCAGTTTTACGAAACATATAGCCAACACGAATGTAAAAATCGTGTTGGCTTTTTATTTCACGCCTTCTTTCCCCAAAACTTCCCCAAAACTCTTCCCCAAAACTGTCTATAAAATCACCATCACACAGCCACCACAATCCAGTCTTTGCCGCGATCATCGTTGTAGCGATCAGTCATTTTCTGAGTCTTATGGCCGAGTAATTTTTGAGTGTCTACACCCTGTTCACGATACAGGCGTTCCGACAACGAACGCTGCTCATGAAAGGTGGGTGCAGCGCCTTCAGCCCATGTTATGCCGCAGTGATTTCTGGCCTTTTTGAACGTCGTTGTAATAGAGCTGGCAGAAACCTTATCACCCCGGACGGCCTGAGAGGTTGAGTGACGGAAATGGACCAGATATTTACTCACTACAGCGTCCCGGCATTGAGCGATAACCTCTCTGAGTGAGATATCAATGGTCATACACCTCAAGCTCAGAGGGATGGCAACGCGGCACCCGGTTTTCTCTTGGGTAACATGCAGCATGTCGTCCCAGATGTCCGAAAATTGCATATTAGAGATATCCCCGATGCGCTGGCCAGTGACCAAAGCCAAAAGCATTGCGCACTGGAGATAGGGCGGGTGATCCTCTGCAGCGCTGAATATTGCCTGCCACTCGTCCAGTGAAAGACGCTGACGTACTACCCGGTTGCGTGGTTGTTTGGTGGCCTGCGCTGGGTTGTAGCCGGGGGGAACGTGCCCAGCATGCTGGGCCTCTTTGAACACATCAATGATCGCCATCCTCACTACCTGAGCCATTCGGTTATGGCCTTCGGCTTTAACAGCATCGACTATCTCCGCGACCTCTAACGCCCCAACGTCCTTTAAATACATCATCCCGCAATTCTGACGTAACAATTCGACCGGCTTCTTTTTCTGCTTCACGGAATTTATTTTTATCTCCCCTGACTCAAGACGCTCCTGCTGTATTTCAAGGTAACGATCAAGCCACGTTGTGACGGTGATAAATTCCCGCGACTCTCGCATTTTTGCGATCTTCTCGTTAACGCTGAGTATCTGGCGGGTCCGCTGTTCTGCAATTATGGCGTTGGCTTCATTTGCGACCTGCTTCGCTTCATCTGCATTGGTTCCCAGACTGTGAAATTTGCCAGTGATAGGGTGCTTATATTGCCAATACACACGACCAGTGCGTTTATCCAGCTTTGAATAAAGGTTGGGGATTGTAATGTTATGGGTGCGCGGTCTTGCAGCCATCCTCGATAATCCTTCTCAATTTTGGGTTTGCTGTTGGTGCTAATTTCGGTGCGGCGAGAATCCCGGTAAATCGCGCCTCGCGGTCAATCATCCATTTCCGGCCAACCTTTACCGCTGGTGGGGCCATCATTTTGCCTTTCGCATACACCTTCAAAGTGCGCACGCTTGGAGCCTCTTCTCCAAATTCATCTTTAGCCCAATCCTCAAGGCTAACCATTCTGGACATAATCAAACCTCATTACCGGACATCTTTATTCCGTCATACCGATTAGCGCAGGGCCATTACTGCTTCCATCAACTCCATGAAACACTTTTGCGTGCTTACCTTCCTGGTAGCCGAGATATTTAGCATGAGAGGGGCTGTCATCATCTTTACTGTTACGGGTCTTGGCTTTACCCATGCCCTCATTTTTCAGTTTCTCGGCGTAGGCACTCATTTTGGCCTCCTGCTCTTCATCGATGACCAGCTCTTTCACTGCGTGATAGGCACCAGAGGCCCAACCCTCACAAAATTGGTCAGCCAGTGCTGCCTTTCGCTTCGGGGCAAGCCAACTTTCGCAGTGCTCATTGATGAATTTTTTTCGCGCCTGCTTAATCTGGCGTGTCAGAACGTCGAAAATGTACGCAGCTGCAACATCACGGTTATCCAACCCGTAAAAACTAACGACGCGTTTGTAGCGGTAGCTAGAGGTTGCTCTCCAACCTACAAGGCACTTAACAGCGAACGCCTTTTCAATGGTTGTAGTCAGGAAGATCATGTAAAGAGGCAGTTTCTCTGCATCGCTTGGAGAGCTTTTGCTCTCGCTCGTGCTGATCTCAGAGAACACGACCTCTGATTCACTTAGGCCATGCTCACGCATGAATGCCTGCGCCTTTGACATGGCGCTGGCAGCTTCTGCAGGACTGCTGGTGTTCTCTGCCAGACGCATCAGTTTCTGGATTTTGGAGAGGTATTTCTTTTTGGCTGCAGCGTCCATTACTTACCATCCTTACCGGCGCGGAGTTGGTTGGCGTAGGCGAGCAGTTCATCGCTCAGCTCTGCGGCACCAGATGAACGTAATTCGGCATCCTCATGACTGATATCGTGAGCATCCATGACACAATCTGGGTCACACAATGCGCTGCTTGAATCCAGGGCATTAGAAATTGCCTCAGCCCGTACAGAGTTGAGATAGGCGTCGGTGTCTGGGGCTTGAATAGCTGACAATGCTCGGTTGCGGTGTTTTCGATCTAGTACGGCTGCTTCAGGCTGGAGAATGTCACATAGTACCTTCGCTTTTTCCTCATTCTCAGCTGCTAACTCGTCACGCTCTGCCTTAAGAGCAGCGTAGCGTTCATAACTCACATAACGACCCGCTTTATGCTCTAACATTCCCCGCAAACCATTATGGGAATAACGTTTAACTTCACTCATCCCTGACTCCTTAACCCATACATTCCATGTAAATCCCACTGGCAATCAGTCGGGCGCTCCTCCTGCTGAACAGGGCAGGAACATACATGCGAGCGGGGTGGGGTCAGTTTGGTGCGCGTAGTGCGCTTCAGGTTGAGCTGCGAAACCAGCCTCGGTGTGTAATCGCCAGGGGTATTACAGATGAGGCGTGGTCGGGGGTATTCGTCGAAAATTTCAGTAATCAGGTCGTCGATGTCCTGGATCATAATCGTTTCCTCGATTATGGCTGGTGGGCTACTGCAATAGCCCACTGCCGTTTCTCCACACTAAAAAAGTTTTTAAGAAAGGCTGCGTAAGAAATCAGCAAAGTTAAGGGTAACTTTGTGATGAAACGGATGTTCGCATTTACGGACTAAATGGTCAACATTTTATGTTCGTATATACGAACGCTGGCGGGTTTGGGCCGTATCTACGCCCATTTTTGAGGTATCAATTGAGATGGATTATGGAAGTTTTGTTTGCACTGATACGCCAGTTGCAACGATTTGAGTGAGCGATTCCAACTCGATAGTTTTGTATCCAGAATTGACCGGGGCGAGATAGGCACTCGGGCCATCGATCACTAGTTTTTTGATAACAGATGCATTGCCAACTTTAGCCAAAACAATTTGGCCTGATTTTGCCTCTTTATCGGGGTCGAAAATAACTATAGCGCCCTCTGGAATGAGTCCAGCCATAGAATCATTGTCCATTTCTACGGAGAACGCATGGGGGGATACGTCATCAGTAACAGTGGTCCATTTTGAAAATTCGTTCTTTTCGTTCATCAAATTTCTCCAGTCCCCCGCCTGCGCCAGCGAGATTAGAGGGATTTTCTGGAGTGACCTTTGATCTGACTCACCGTGCCTACCTCTTTGTGAGTAGTTGCCGCCGTTGATTAACCACGTTTCAGTTACGTTTAGAATCCTGGCTAATTTGGGTATATGTGTTGCTGAAGGGTTATTATTGCCATTCACCCACTGGCTCACAGTGCTTTTTGATGCTCCGGTTCCTGCAACAAGATCCCTGCTGCGCAGATTGAGTTCCTGCATTTTGCTCACAATGCGATCACTAATGGTTTGGTGAAATTGCTGCTTCATGGTTGTCCGCTTTTCTGAACTATTCATGTTTGAATTATTGACCATTGAACATCCGTTAACTTAAACTCAGTTTGTTCGCTTTTACGGATGAGGTGGCTATGAATAAATCTGAGGTTTTGAATTATTACGGAGGAGTCACAGCAACAGCGAGATTCCTGAACATCGCAAAATCTAGTGTTAGCGGGTGGTCAGATCCTATCCCATGGAAATTTGCACTGCTGATTTCCGAGATTACAAAAAACGAACTTCAGTTCGTCTCCAGCGATTATCCCGATCTGGTACCACTTTTCGAACCACAGCCGGAGGGATTGGACCGTGGGTAATGAACCGAAATGGAAAGCAGAACGCCAGCCAGCTTGGATGATTACGGCGATCCGCAAAACAATCGCCGGTCTGGCTGGTGGATATTCCGAGGCCGCTGAGATTCTGGATGTTACCGAGGACGGCGTTCATAACAGGCTGCGCAATGGTGGCGATCAGTTGTTTCCGATTGGCTGGTCGATGGTATTGCAGCAGGCAGCAGGCAGTAATCACATCGCAACAGCTATAGCGAAAACCTCTGGCGGCGTGTTCGTGCCACTACCGGATGTCGAGCTGGTGGATTACGGCGATATCAATCAACGGCTGCTGGAGGCTATCGAACAGATCACCCAATACTCACAGCAGGTGAGGGCAGCTATCGAGGATGGAGTGGTGGAACCGCATGAACGCGAGATCATCGATGAGGAGTTAAACCGTGCCATTACCAAATTACAGGAGCATACGACGCTGGTTTACAGGGTTTTCTGTGCCCCAGAAAAGTGAAAGCGCCAGGTTGCAGCCCGGCGCTTTCGGCGACTACATCAATTAGTGTGGAGAAATAATCGCGTGAATAATTTAAACAGATCCCCGGATTTTCCGCAATTCCGTTGCCTGCCCATGAGGGGCGGGCGCAGTCGGCAGCCATTCCGTTATGTGCCGAATTTACAGGGCGCTAGCAATTTAGTCACCCGCGACGACATAGAGCGGGCTGTGGGTGACTACCTCAGAAAATCAAAACAGTCAGGGGGCTAAATGCCCCAGCTATCAGATGAGATTATCCAGCCGTGGGTCGCGCGCTATACCGATCCACGCGGTGTGATTGTTGAAACCATAGGCGTTGATGTCACGAATAACCGGGTGCTGTTCAGGCGTCCAGGTTACCCGTACGTCTGCGTCCAGCCCCGAAATCTATGGGGTCAGAAGTTCAGGAGAGTTAGTGATGAGCGTTAAATTGTCTTCATACGTCTGGGACGGTTGCGCGGCGTCAGGTATGAAAATCACCAGCGTGGCCATCATGGCGCGCCTGGCTGATTTCTCCAGCGATGAGGGCATCTGCTGGCCGTCAATCGCAACTATAGCCCGTCAGATTGGCGCAGGCTCCAGTACTGTGCGCACCTCGATACGCAAGCTCGAGGCCGATGGCTGGCTGACCAGTACCATACGGCGCAAGGGGAACCGTAACACCTCGAACATGTACCAGCTGAACGTCAGGAAACTGCGAGAGGCTGCCTATGTTCACCAGCCAGAATCTGACGCGTCAGAATCTGACACATCAAAATCTGACGCGTCAAAATCTGATGCACCAAATTCTGACCCCTCAAATTTTGACCCGTCGGAATCTGGCAAAAATGCGAATTTTCACCCGCCAGAATCTGGCGACGATCCGTCAGTAAATTCAAAACATGATCCATCAGATAAAAACCCTATATGTCCTGGAGCTACGCCTCCGGACGTTCTGCCTGGGGATAAACCCCTATCTAGTGATTCAGACGCGGTAGTGTGCAGCCCCAAAAGAACCATGTGGGGCAGCGAGGAGGATTTGAAATGTGCGCAGTGGATATGGGAGCAAATCATCCACCTCTACGAAAAAGCGGCTGAGACTGATGGCGAACTGGCAAGACCACGAGAACCCAACTGGACCGCGTGGGCTAACGACGTGCGCCTGATGTGCTCACAGGACCAGCGCACTCACTACCAGATTTGCAAGATGTTTAAACGTATTCAGAGCGATCCGTTCTGGTGCCGGAACATCCTCAGCCCGTCAAAGCTCCGCGATAAATGGGATGAGCTGGTACTCAGACTCGGACCGGTTCAGCGGTCAATCACAGACATTTCACCTATGGATTACGCCACCCCAGAAGGGTTTCGCGGTTATTAAGGGATATCAAAAATGACTACGCTATCAAAAATTTACGACAACAAATCCAAAACTGAAACGGACATCACCACCCGCAAAACCTACCTGCTGGGCGTTGATAAACTCTATGTCGAGATTGGTTACAACATCCGGGAAATCGATCAGACCCACGTCGAGGAATTCCGCGATGCCTACATCGCTGGTGAGCATGTGCCGCCGCTTGCTGTGCAGGTAACAGAGCAGGGCATAAAAATCATCGATGGCCACCATCGTTACTACGGCGCAAAACTGGCACAGGAGGCCGGTTATGACATCCGCCTAGAATGCAAAGATTTCGTGGGCAGTGAGGCTGACCGCATCGCCTTCATGGTCACATCCAGTCAGGGGCGTGCACTGGAACCACTGTAGCGAGCAGCTGCATATCAGCGCCTGATTAATCAGGGCTGGGAGCCGTCTCAGATTGCCAAAAAAGTGAAACGCTCGATCACTTACGTTGAAAATCACTTGGCGCTGCTTACGTCTGGTGATGAGCTGATCGCACTGGTCAAAAAAAAAGATGTTGCCGCCACTACCGCCGTTGGGCTGGTTCGTAAGCATGGTGCGTCAGCGTGAAAAGTACTAAAACGAAGCTGGAAAAGGCAAAAGCAACGAGCCAAAAGAAGCTAACTATAGCCGAAATGATAGCGTAGTTAACCGCTATACATGAAGGACTTACCATTAACCTTTTCAGTTTCTTTAAAATGTATAACAATCTTTTTATGAAGAATAAATATTACATTTCAATGACATAAACAAGTTTAAGAAAGAATAATGAGCCTAAGTGAAAATATTAATAATATAAATCATATGGTTAATCACTTGCTTGAAGTGAGTTCTTTATATTTATCTTAAGAAAATTCTTAACATTACGGCTATTTATGCTATCAACTTTAAAGTATGCTTAAGCAAAAATAATGTGATTGCCCATGTGGTAGATAATGTTAAGAGGTTGATGATTAACTGCTTATGAGCGAAATAACTTCAATATTAGAAGATTATGACAATACACAAAACCGGCGCGCTAGGGGCGGTATTAACGCTCTTGCTGGTTTTGATTATCAGCTACGTTATTATTTAGCTGATCTCGTTGAGTCCCTTACCATAAAAAAAGCTGCCTTGAATCACCAAGGGCAGCTTTTCTTGGAAGCTCTTTCCGATTTAGCCGTAATGGATGAGATTGACAAGTTAGTATGTATCCAAGTTAAGCGTACACTTACAACAGAGACGCTAAAACATGCAGCCATTGAAATTGTAGCTATCAACGACTTTTTAGCAGTGCACTATCCGAAATGGCACTCTACAGTGAAATTCAAGCTTGTCGCATCCAAAAGTAGTTCATTAATTGAGTGGAGTAAAATCCCGAGCACACATTCAACTTATCTAACCATACAACAACTTCTTTCCCATAATAGATTACTACAGCCTCGTATTGAACCTGATCCTTGGTGGAGAGCTATTGTTGCAGCCTGGCAACACCTTGATAAACCTTATGAATTTTTGAGGTTCGCTTTAGATCGCGCATTAACACGTGCTGCCTATGTTGAAGATGCACAACGTATTAGAGACGATATTTGCGAGCGTTTTACTCAAAGCAGAAGAGATGTTGAATTGCCGGGGCAATTGCTGATCTCTTCAGATTTTCAAGTTAAGGACCGCTTTAGCCCAAATCTGGAAGTTGGAAAAGAAATCACCTTAGCCAGGATGCGTGATGGGCAATACATGTCTAGGAATACCCGCTTAGAGGAATTGTACCAGCGTGTAATCTTAGAGAAATATGAAAGTTTAAATGATTTGAAAAGTGAAGCAAAAGTTTTTTGGCTTAGTGGTCGTTCTGGTGTTGGTAAGAGCGTTCTTTTATTACAAACTGTAAAACGCTTGGTTGATGATGGTTGGCGCGTTCTATGGCTAAAAGGACAGGCTGATTTACTTGAACCAGCGCTTAGAATAATTGCTGATGCTCCGAGTCAGTGGAGACCAGACTTTATCGCTATTGATGATCTTTATGACCGAGACTCCCGTGATCGACTTGACCTTAGTCGTATAGGCGAATTTATTGACGAACAAGGTCAACAAGCGTGGCCGATGATTCTTACATGTGGCCCCACTGAGTTTGCAGAGTCATTTGCTGAAGCAGCTAAGTATCGTGGTTTCGAGTTAATTTATGATGCTGTCGAAGCTATAACAACTCATGAAGCTGTTGAGATTGAAGCTTGGTATAATGAACGAACCGGTAAAAAAGCTAAACGTGGGACAGCATTTTCCCAAGCAACTCAAGAAGGCAATGGACTTTTTATTTCATTAGCCGTAGAACTTGCGCATGGTGATCTCAGAGCATTTGCGAGAAGATTTAGCGAGAGAATTTGTCTTAATGGCCTTGAGGAAGCCTTACGGCTTCCCTTAGCATTAAATCGAATTTATTTACGTGCGCCATATCATTGGCTTGATAAAAAAGATAGAGAAAAGCTTGAAACTCTTAATAGTGATGGTGATTTTAGTTTATTAGAACCTGGCGAGGAGGGTAAAATTCTTCGCCTTACACATCCCCACATGGCAAATGCTTTATATATAGCATTAAGAGAACCGCGTAATTCTAAATCCTATACACATGATCTTATTTCGATTTTCAATAAAGCACTGGATGATCAATATTACAGTTTAGTAGCGCAATTGCTTCGCATATTCTCTGGCAGAGAGCGGGGGGTAGTTGAGGAACGTTTAAATATTTCTGATAACTCTTTATTAGCAAATGAATGCGCTAGAATATGGCTTGGTCAACAAGATTGTATAAGCATAGATGTTGATTTTCTCGCTGATATAACAACGAGTTGGGCTTGCTGGGCTGCGTCAGTTCCTGAAATTAACGAGATTTTTTCTTCTAATCTCTTAGCCGTGGCGTTAGGAGCCTTACGAAATTCTAATAAAGTTTGGACTGTATGTTGGAGACATCTTGAACATCACTTTCCGTGCCATAAAGATTTGTTTGAATGGGCTGTTCAGTATCTAACAGATGAAAAGAAAATAAAACATCCTACTTGGTCATTTGTATGGGAGATTTGTTTAGATAAAAACAATATGAACTATGATCACTGGTGTAATAGTGGTTTCATATGGTTGCAACAGCATTTTTATCGTCCCGATTGGCATTTTGTTTGGAAGAAATTACTCCCTGAAAATGAAGAGATTGACTGGGATAATAATACATGGCTAATTTTGGGTTTAAAACGGTTGCATAATAATGCTGAAGGATCAAATTGGGCTTTTGTATTCCAAGACTTATATTCTTTAGCTACGCCGGAAAGTTCAATATCAATAGAGTTAGAGAAGTTAGCAAAAATTTGGCTCATTAATAATCAAGATACAAAAGAGTGGGCTCATGTGTGGCGCGCGTTGTTGAACCAAGATGATCATTTATCAAGGATACTTCCCATAAATGATATTATTCAGTTAGGTTTAAAATGGTTAAATGGACGTGAAGAAAAAATTGAGTGGACCTTTGTCCTGCGAGCATTAATTGATAATAGAAATAATCTTATAGAAAATTCTGAGTTAAGATTATTGGTTCAGGCAGGATGTAATTGGCTAAATAGTCATGGTCATAGAGCTGAGTGGCGTTATTTCTGGAAAGAGTTATTAGAATTTTGTGATTATGTACCATTTGCCTTAGAGTCTAGAAAATTAATTTTAATGGGTAATGAATGGCTTAAAGGTCATGAAGCCAAAATTGGCTGGATTCCTACTTGGCGTATTTTGTTAGCTAGAGAAAATTCCTTGTCGTCTCCACTAGAACTGAAGCTATTAATGCAAATGGGTGCGGAATGGTTGAAAAATCATTTAGATAAGGATGATTGGGGGATTATCTGGCAAATCATGGTGGAAAAAAAAGAGGATTTACCACCTGAATTAACATTAAAAGAATTACTTCATTTAGGAGAAGTGTGGTTGTTTGATAATAGAGAAAATGAACAATGGATATACGTTTGGCGTTCATTAATAGAAGAATATAAAAAAATCAATGAACAACCATTTTTAAAGAACATGTTAAATTTAGGATGCGAATGGTTAAAGGTTCAAGAGGGAAATGCTAAATGGAGTTTCGTTTGCGAAGCTTTATTAGAATATCACTTTAACGATAATCATTTTCTTTTACTTGCATCTCAATGGTTAATGCAGTTTAAAGAAAAGCCAGAGTGGGCTTTATTAGCTGCAAAGTTTATAATTGTGTCTCCTCTGCATCCAATCTCCATTAATTTGGCGATTATTTTAACTAAGCGTATCGAGGCTTATCCAAATAACAAAAAATGGGAGAAAATGTCCTCCCTGCCAAAAGCCTCGATAAATATTGATGAAGCTCCCCAGGAAATAAAGAAATGGCTTAAATTTCTAGAGGAGCGCCATAAGTTACCTGTATGGGAAAAGGCTAAAAGTCTCTTTGCAGTCACGCAACCAGTTGAAGGTTTAGTATCTTCTGTTAAGGCTAGGAGCTATGTAGTTGAATTAAGTATTGGATTACTGGCGATTTGTTATGACGATGCTAAATTTGCTAGTGAACTTATAGGTAAGAAGTTTGATTTTTTTATAGTAAATATAATGCCTCATAAAGGTAGAGTAATTGTAAGTAAATCTCAACCTACCATTCTTGAAATGAACGTTAAATATCAAGGTTTGGTGAAAAAACAGATGAGTTACGGGTTGTTTATAGATATTAATGGAACTAATGCATTACTTCATAAAAACAACTGCTCCAACTTTAAAGAAGTTTTAGAAAAATTTCCTTTAGGAAGCCTTATATATGTAGAGGTTGCATTATTTACTGACAAAGGGGTGGAGTTGAAATATGCAGGCGATGAGATATCATTTGAAGTTAAAGAAATTTCTGTTGGTTCGGTTCATACAGGCTTAGTGTCTGGAATGCAAAATTATGGCCTTTTTGTTCAGATTTACGATAGCGTTGGTTTATTACATAAACGAATGCTAAATATAAATGCAAACATTTATAAGGAATATTTTATAGGTCAAAGTATCAGCGTAGAAGTGATGAGTATAGCATCTTGTGGTAGAATAACATTAGGATTGCCTATAAATTTCGAAGTTGGAGCCACTATTCCTGGGTGCATTATTGGGTTGCAAAAATATGGGGTGTTTTTAAAAGTCGGTAATCGTTCAGGTTTGCTTCATTATAGCTTGTTGGGCAATAAAGTGAATATTTTCGAGAATTATAAAGTTGGTCAAATTATGGAGGTAAAAGTATTGAAAATTCATTCTGCAGGTAAAATTGATCTAGGTCTGCCTTGAAATTAAACCACATATTGGAAGGTTAGCAAAATTTAATTTTTTAGTCGGGAATTGAAGGTGGGCACTAGTTTTACTTGTTAAACTTTAATGTTTTTACAGTTTATTTACCGGTCCACTTTGGAAGTGGTCTGTAGTTGAATTAATTGTTTTTCTGGTATCACTTCAGTTTTATATTTCTTTTTTACGGAGTTTTCTTGGGGGTATAATCACGTGGTGTTTATGAAGTCGCTTTGCAGAGTGCTTCATACTATGTAATGCATTTTATCGAATGAGGTTTAAAATGGTGTCAAGACTGACTCACCTTTCACATTTATCGATTCTGCATTGTCATTCAACATCATTGGTTAAATTAAGAATAAATTTGTGGAGAAAGTAATGCGTGGTGTTTCACGAATAAATGTAGGGGCGGAGTTTCACCTGAAAACTCTTGAAAGTGTTTGGCTTCAGGGTAAATTAAAAATGTGGGGCCGCTGGTCAGTCATTGATACATGCCCAGAAGCCCCAGACATGTTCAAAAAACTTTTGAAAAAATACGTCGTCACACGCAACGATTTGAGTAATGTCCTGAGAAAAATACAGCGTATGGGCTGTGCAACAGAGTCTCTGACCGGCTGGATAAAAAACATGCTCGAGGAGAGCCGCCATTCCAGTCTGGTATTCTGCACGGATGATGAGGCGTTGAGGATGGATAGGGTTATCGCCACAGTGTTTATTAATCACCAGCCACTGAGGCGCATAATTGAAAGGCATTATCGCGATAGAGTCAGTCAACGTGAGTTAGCAGAAGAGATGAATGAAAATCATCCTGAATTAAGTTACTCAACCTGCCGACGCCGTATTAGTAAATGGTTATCAGTTGCTGAATATATGCTATATCAGCCAATGAATGACGCATTCGAATTAAATAGCCAAAGATTTTCATTGAAAGTTGAGCCAGAGACTGATTAAATAGCTGTATGCTTCGCACGATTGCATCCGCAAGCAACCCCTCTTTAAGACCCGCCGCCGAGCGGGTTTTTTTATTCTTGGTTTTTACCTGTTTATATATTGTGAAATAAATGTGATGCAAAAAATAACAATGCCTGGCGTTGAATTGTTCAATGCCGATTGTCTGCGCGTGCTGAAAACCATGCCGGACGATTCAGTTGACCTGATTGTTACCGACCCGCCATATTTCAAAGTGAAACCGGAGGGATGGGACAATCAGTGGAAAGGGGACGCGGATTATTTACGGTGGCTGGATTGCTGCCTGGCGGAGTTCTGGCGGGAGCTAAAACCCAGCGGAAGTATCTATCTATTTTCGGGGCATCGACTTGCATCTGATATTGAAATCATGATGCGTAACCGCTTCAGCATTCTAAACCACATCATCTGGGCTAAGCCCTCTGGCTGGTGGAATGGCTGCAATAAAGAGAGTCTGAGAGCATATTTCCCCTCGACTGAGCGCATACTGTTTGCAGAGCATTATCAGGGGCCATACAAACCAGACGCCTATGCTCGGAAATGCGATGAGTTAAAACGGCAGGTGCTGACACCCCTGATTGATTATTTCCGTAATGCCCGGTCAGAGCTGGGTGTAAGCGCTGCCCAGATTGTTGCGGCAACCGGTAAGAAGAACATGGTCTCGCACTGGTTCGGCACCAGTCAGTGGCAGCTACCCAACGAGGCTGATTACCACAAATTGCAGGCGCTGTTTACTGAAATAGCCATTGCACGTCATCAATCAGGAACGTTAGCCGTACCGCACCACCGGCTGGTGGACACGTACCACTCACTCAACCGTAAATATCTGGAGCTGCAGGAAGAGTTCAAATCTCTGCGCAGATATTTCGGTGTCACAATAGCGGTTCCCTATACAGACGTATGGACACATAAGCCGGTTCAGTTTTACCCCGGCAAACACCCATGCGAAAAACCTGCTGACATGCTGGAGCAGATTATCAACGCCAGCAGCAGGCCGGGTGATGTGGTGGCTGATTTCTTCATGGGGTCAGGATCAACAATAAAGGCGGCAATAAAGCTGGGCCGTTCTGCAATTGGCGTTGAGCTGGAAGAGGAACGATTCCAGCAGACGGTTAGCGAACTGAATCAGCTAATTGAGTAAATCAGAATTTATTAATCATTAAGAGGGACCGCTAATGGCTGAGCCATTAAGCACCGGCGCTACGGCAACCGTAGCTGGCTGGGGCATTGTCACGTCTGCGCTGGTGGGATTTATCACCTCTGTAGATTACTCAATCGCGTTTGGAGCATTTGCCGGTTCGATGTGTTTTATCGTCACAGCCAGCGACCTAACGCGACGACAGATATTCGGCTATTTCCTGTTTGGCTATGCAGCTGGCGTATTTGGGGCCGGATTTGTAGCGGACAAAGTAGAGGACTATTTCGATTATCGGGAGAAACCACTTGATGCCCTGGCAGCTGTCGTTATTTCCGCTGCTGCGGTGCAAGGCTATTTCTGGCTGAAAAATGGTGGCGTTTCAAAACTGCCATTCGTCAAAAAATGGCTGGGGGATAAATCATGATTAGTAGCGATTTCCTGACAGTGATTGATGTCGCCATTTGCGCGGCTATTGCGTTGCGGCTGATGGCGTTCAGCAAAACAGGGCGAACATATAAACGCGGTGTTTCATGGATAGCTGCGGGTCTGATTCTGTTTTATGGCAATTTCGCATTGCTTTGGCTGTTCGGGCAATACCACGCCAGTGGCTGGCCGGTAGTTGTAGCGAACGCGCTGATCTGCGCGGCTGTATTTGCGGCGCGAGGTAATGTCGCACGTATTGTTTCATACCCACCACGGAGTAAAGGTGATGAGTAGAATCATTGAAATCCTTAATTTTGAAGAGGGTTATCGCGAGACTCCCTATTGGGACACCCGCAATTTTCCAACGGTTGCCGGTGGTATCAGGATTGGCCCTCAAAACGCACCAATCAGCCAGTACCAGTTTACCGTCCCGCGCCGTGCTGGAGACGTCTGGAAACAATGCCTGGTAGATGCGAAAACCGCCTCAATGAATCGACAGCCTGCAATTGTGGCCGCGCTGGCGCAGTGTAACGACGCACGCCGCGACATTCTCTACAGCATGGCCTATCAGATGGGTGTAACAGGTCTGGCTGGCTTCACAAACACGCTGGGCATGATTGCACGTGGTGATTTTGCCGGTGCAGCTGGTGGAATGATGAATAGTCTGTGGGCGCGCCAAACACCTAACCGCGCACGCCGTCACGCTGAGGTCATGCGCACCGGCACCTATGACGCCTACAGAGGTTTGATCTGATGCAAACGCTAATAACCCTATTGGCCATAATCGCCGGTCTGGTAGTGGCCGCATTCGGGCTGGGTCGGCGTAGAGGTAAAAACTCAGCTGAAAACATAGCCGCAGCTGAGCGGGCATCTGTTCAGGCTAAGGATTCAGAAAAACACATTGAGGTACTGAAAAATGCTGTCGATGTTCAGCAGGATATTAGCAGCCTGCCTGATGCTGCTGTCTCTGAGCGGCTGCGGGAACGGTGGCGGCGCGAGGGCGATTGATACCAGCTGTGAGTGGGTGCGCCCGATCTATATCAGTAACCACGATATCGACGTAATGAGTGGCCAAACACAGCGGCAAATTCTGACGCACAACGAAACGTGGGATTTGAACTGCAATAATAAGGAGAAGAACTAAATGAGCGAAGCAAAACCGCAGGACGGCAGCACCTTAAGGGCTATCGGACGTTAACTCCTGACGATATTGAAGTGATGAACCAGCTGAAAGATGTTAGCCGTCACTTCCTGAATGACACCTCGAAAGAAACTGGCGCTGACCCGCGCTGGATTGCTATGGCTAATACCGAAATGCAGAAGGCGTGCATGTTCGCATGCCGCGCAGTAGCTCAGCCCGACGATGATTGCTGAGTTCATCACAAGGCGCATTTGCGAGTTCGCCTGATGATGATTCTATGACATATTCAATGTTCTTTCTTAAAAAAGGAATTGAGCATGAGTGAAGAAAAATATGTGCAGTATCTCGTTCTTGGCGGCTTACGTCATGGAGAGGTTTGGGTAGGACCTGTTTACCATGACAAAATCGACTTACCAGTCAAAGCAGACAAACGGTTAGGAAAGTTCTATAGCCGTGAAAAAGAAGCAGAAATCACTACTCCCTTGAACGACACCTACTTCATTAGTGAATTTTGTTCAGATAATGGTGATAGGTATATGATCGCATCTACTGAGCCGTTATCGGCTTTCGCTGTGCAAAAGGAAATTGAGGCATTAAGCCCGCCGTTAAAACCTATTGATTGAACCAGTCCGCCTCCGGGCGGCTTTAATTATTGGAGGCGTATGCTAATCCTGGCTGATTCAGGGTGAACGTTGATCCTTTTTTTATGGCAAATACGCATCGCTAGCTTTATGTGAATTGAGTGGATTAACAATGTTTTCCTGAACTGAATTTTTTCGCACATCATGCCTTCTGCGTCTAAAAATTTAATAAATTTCTCTAGATTCTCTTTACGCACCATATGGGATTCAAAAAAAATCAGGCTGCAGCCCTCAGCACGTAGTTCTCTCAAAAGTTTACGCATAGAAACGAAGATCTGCGCAGATGCCATCTCACCGATTGGGCATTTGGATGGCCTCATGTAAAGGTTTTTTTCATTGCCTCTTTTTTTTCTTATAAGAAACATTCCTCGACGCGAGCTGTGAGAAGCAATCCAGATGAGACACATTCCTGCCACTAGCAGGCATATCGATAAACCTAGTAGTTCCTTAACTATCATGAATTTTCCCTCCTATGTAGTTTATTAGTAACGGCAACAAGAAAAGTATCTTTAGGGAACGGTTGATACCACTTGGCCAGCTAGACATATTTTTACTTTGTGCTGAAAAATGCATTCACAGAGTTCACTTTTCAACATAAACACAATGAGATATCGGCGAAATTTTCTACAATTGCCGAGGGTTGAAAACAACTAATTAGCAGGAAATTCTGAATGATAGTTACACCCAACGCCATCATTATTGGAGGCACGAGTATGCATGGTATCTCAGCGCCTGGCGCAATAAATATTGGTGGTAAAGATAAACCACCAGCTGACACGATATTCATTCAGAACGATGGCGACAAAACACCCACGTCCCCATGGTACGTTACTCAGGTAGATGCAACGCATTACACGATGCTAAACGCCACTGCGCCCAGAAACTGGCAGTACCTGGGTGCGTTTGTCATTAATGGTGAAACTGGCGCTCAAATTGGGCGAGCAGATGGTGCTGTCTGGACGATATCTAATCCCAGCATGGTGCAGCACATCACCACCTCGGCTAAAGGCCAGGCGGCTGTGAGCATACTCACTGCCGGGACCTGCACATTAACGGTAACGCTGCGTGACATGGTTTCAACGCTGGTGATAACCGCCGTCTAACAGCCAATCCAATTAATTAGAGGTAGCTATGTCTGAGTCATTAACCATAACTCGAACGCCCGTCCAGATAACAGATGGCACGAACAGCGGCCACTTAACAGTTGATGTGGGGTTCATTGAGTATGCCGATAGTGCAGATTCAATCGCCTGGCATCAGGCCGGTCGCGTTCTGAATGTATATGCTCCATGGGTCGTATGGCTGCGCGTTGCATCTGGCACAGAGGCCGAAGTTGTAGTAACTAAACGCACAGGTTAAGCCCATGCAGATTGACCAGTTAAACCGACCGCGACCACCACAAAGTTTTTTGAATGAATTTAATCCCTACATCAGCCTGACTCCTGCCAATGAAATTCCTGAGTGGATCACTGAACACATCCTCAGTGAAGAGGGGGCACTCCACAATCCTGAACATCTCCATCTACAGCATGCCGATATTCGGTTTATGTGGGCATCGACAGCCTTCACTAAACGCGGCAGAACTGTGCTGGGTCAGGCTGAGGAAATCACCATGCGGGCCGGTGGCTGGCAAAAGGCCCGCATGCAGCAACAGATGCATGAGTGGTTCGGATATGTTCCCCGCTTCATCATAACGCTGGCTGCAGACTACTGCTGTGAATGCAGTGACCTCGACTTCTGCGCTCTCATTGAGCATGAGCTTTATCACATAGCACAAGCGCGGGATGAATTCGGTGCACCTAAATTCAATTCGGAGGGGCGGCCAGTTATGACAATGCGCGGGCATGATGTTGAGGAGTTCATTGGGGTTGTCCGCCGATATGGTGCCAGCGCTGATGTTCAGCAATTGGTGGAGGCTGCAAGCCAGCCCGCTGAGGTGGCACAGCTTAATGTAGCCAGAGCCTGTGGAACGTGCCTGATGAAACTGGCGTAAATTTTAGAATGCTTTAGAAGAATGGTGAAATATGGCTGCATTAAAACCAGAGGTGAAAGCCTTCATCATTCAGTCACTTGCATGCTTTGATTCGCTAGCGATTGTTGCTGAGGCCGTCCAAAAACAATTTGGTATTAAAGTTACACCCCAACAGATTGAATCACACGATCCTACAAAGGCCAGCGGCAAGGGGCTTGCAAAAAAGTGGGTCGCTCTGTTTAACAGCACACGCGCCCGGTTTCAGACCGAAATATCTGACATTCCGATTGCCAATAAGTCTTACCGGCTTCGCACGCTTGATCGCATGATGACGAAGGCCGAAAAAATGCAGAATCTCGCGCTAGCCGCATCACTGATGGAGCAGGCAGCTAAAGAGGTTGGGGAAGCCTACACCAACCGGCAGAAGTTTGAGCACACCAGCCCCGATGGCAGCATGGCATCAAAACCAACCGTGATTCAGCTTTTACCCGTCGAGCCTAAACATGAGTGACGCCGTACAACTTCCGATCCCCGCTAAACTTGCCCCCCTGTTTACTGCGGTAGGTAAACGCTATCGCTGTTCACATGGTGGGCGCGGCAGTGCAAAGACACGCACGTTTGCCTTGATGACAGCTGTTAGGGCATACCAAGCGATGATGAACCGTGAGAGCGGCGTGATCCTCTGTGCTCGTGAGTTCATGAACTCACTGGAGGAGTCGAGCATGCAGGAGGTTAAGCAGGCGATCCTTTCCGTGCCATGGCTGGCGTCCAATTTTGACATTGGTGATAAATACATCCGCACCATCGACAAAACGGTGACATACGTTTTCTCTGGTCTGCGGCACAACCTCGACAGCATAAAGTCAAAGGCACGCATCCTGCTTTGCTGGGTAGATGAGGCTGAGTCAGTCAGTGAAATCGCCTGGCAGAAGCTTAGCCCGACAGTCCGTGAAGAAGGTTCGGAGATTTGGGTGACATGGAACCCTGAGCGCGACGGCAGCGCTACTGATAAGCGGTTCCGCAAAGAGGCTGGTGACGACTGCATAACCGTAGAGATGAATTACACGGACAACCCCTGGTTTCCTGACGTGTTGGAGGGTGAGCGCCAGAACGATGAGCGCCGCCTCGATCCGGCAACTTATGCCTGGGTATGGGAGGGCGCATACCTCGAAAACTCAGACAAACAGGTGCTGGCTGGCAAATACCGTGTTGCTGAGTTCTCAGACAATTTGTGGAAAGAGGCCGAGCGGCTTTTCTTTGGTGCTGACTTCGGTTTTGCCAAAGACCCCAACACGCTTACCCGCTCATTCATCCTGCATAATCGGCTCTATGTTGAATACGAGGCGTATGGGCAGCAAACCGAACTCGACCACATGCCAGCTCTATATGACACCATTCCCGGCGCACGCGATTGGCCAATTAAGGCTGACTCAGCGCGCCCCGAGACAATCAGCTACCTCAGGCGTCAGGGATTCAATATCTCTGCGGCTGAGAAGTGGCAGGGCAGTGTAGAGGATGGGATTGCCCACTTGCGCGGCTTTGATGAAATCATTATCCACAAGCGCTGTAAGAACGTGGCGCGCGAAGCCCGAATGTGGTCCTACAAAACTGATCGCATTACAGGGGAGGTATTGCCAAAACTGGCTGATGGTAATGAACACTGCTGGGATGGCATTAGATACGGCCTTGATGGCCACATCAAACGCAAGGCCCAGACGATGGGCATGATGATTCCTAAGCGCCTGCAGGGGCGTTAAAACGGATTTGTGGTAGTTGCCGAAAATAGCCCGTTCGCTATGATTTTTGGCTATGCATTTTCAGGCCGATTTTATGCACTGTTTATGCAGCCCGATTTCAGCTCTGCCGCTAGGAAATCATAGAGAAATAACCCGTTCATTATGAATTGCGAGTGAGTGGCATTTCTGAAAGGCGGGTAACACCCATTATGTTAAATAGGGCCGAAAAGGCCCTATTTTTAAATTTCTTATCTAGGTCTCATCACGTATATCAGTTGTACTGCCATTTGACTGAACTGACCTAATTCCATTTTCAGCACCCTGTTTGGAATTGTACATTTCGCTTGTAGCAATAACTTCGCCGTTGGTTGCTTTTAAAACGAAGTAGTATTGCTGAGTAAATGTAGATAGGGTCGAAGACATTGATAGCGCCGGTGTATTTTTTGCTTTCTTTAAAACGTAATAGCCCATGAGGTATCTCCTTATCCGGCGCACCATACGCCAGTGACTTCACTATTTAACAGCGCTACTAACTGGTCAATTCTTTGTTCCAAAAATGATCGCCCAAGATGCATATTTCTTTATCCTTCGATTTCCGCAAGCCGGACTATACGCAGGAGTACGAATGGCCCATTGAGCTGTTTCAGCGCATCCGGCTCACCTGAAAATTCTGCCCGCGCTGAGGGCTTTTTACCGGCGTAATCCGGCACAGTTTGTTAACTCAAGGTCGCTTCGGCGGCCTTTTTTATTGCCTGAAATGCACCAGCGGAAAAATCATGACTGATAAATTATTACTCGCCGTCAATCACGCGCTGAATGATGTAAGGATGGCCCGTGCGCGCGCAATGGCATTTAACCCCGGCATGGGGCTGGATACAAAGCGCGAGAGCGCATGGTGCGAATACGGCTTTAAAGAAAATCTGACATTCGATGACCTTTACAAGCTCTACCGACGTGGCGGCATTGCTAACGGCGCAGTAAATAAATTGGCCTCAAATTGCTGGAAAACAAACCCGCAGGTTATTGAGGGCGAGCAATCCGACGAGTCGCGAGAGGTGACCCCTTGGGAGCGTGGCAGCAACCATGTATTTAACCACCGATTCTGGCGCGCATTTGCCAAAGCAGATATAAGGCGGCTGGTGGGGCGCTGGGCTGGCATCCTGCTGCACGTCAAAGACAGCAAAGAGTGGATTGAGCCGGTTATTAAAGGTAAAGCACTGCAGAAAATCACCCCTGTCTGGGCAAGCGCGTTGAAGGTTGCCACCCGAGACAGTAATGGCGGTATCACGATGTGGCAGTACACAGAGACGCTATCGGACGGGAGCACTGCACAACGTAAAATTCACCCTGACCGCGTTCTGATCATCGGCGATATGTCAGAGGACGAGATCGGTTTTCTCGAGCCAGGCTATAACGCCTGCGTCAGCCTGGAGAAAGTCGAAGGCGGCTCTGGTGAGTCGTTTCTAAAAAATGCGGCGCGCCAGCAAAGCATCAACTTCGACAAGGAGGTCGATTTCAAAAATCTGGCCTCATTGTATGGCGTCACTGTCGATGAACTGCAGGAGCGTTTTAACGAAGCCGCACGCGAACTAAATCGTGGTAATGACACGCTACTGATTACTCAGGGCGCACAGGTCACATCGATGGTTAATGCCGTCTCTGACCCAGAGCCCACCTATGAGGTTAATCTAAAGACATTTTGCGCCTCGGTTGATATTCCCTCGCGCATCATCGTTGGCAACCAGTCAGGAGAGCGGGCCAGTACTGAGGACCAGATTTATTTCAACAGTCGCTGCCAGTCACGCCGGGGTGATCTGTCGTTCGATATTGAGGATATGGTCGATAAGCTCATAGGCCTGCAAATTATCAAACCGGTGGCAAAATTTAGCATCGTCTGGGATGAGCTAAACGAGCAATCACCTTCTGACAAACTCGAAAGCGCCAGCAAAATGAGCAGCATCAACCAGACAGCGCTCGCCTCCGGGGAGCAGGTGTTCACGGTTGATGAAATCCGTGTTGCAGCAGGTTATGAGCCTGGCGGGGGTAAGCCGCTGCCGGAGGATGACGATGACGAAGAGGAGTAAGACGCCCAGTTTCGCAATCCTGCCCAGCAACAAAACAGACCCGACCGGCATTGACCAGTTAGAGCGTAAGGCGATGAAAGATTTCGCCAGACGCATTAAGAAGGTCGGTAAAATTTATAAAGACTCACTCCAGCGATTCCCGACATCCCTCGCCATTAACGCCCACTATGAATACCAGCTCGATCCGGTTCTGCTGAATATGGTTCTCAACGACGCCAGCATTCTCACCGATGCCGTGCTAGTGGAGGGCGACCAGAACAATAACTGGTTTACTGAAAATTACGTTGAGGTTGCCGTTGTACGCGGTACCGCCCAGACATTTGCCAACCTGTCCCAGCAGTCAGCAACCTACCTGGCTGACAGGCAGTCCCTCCAGTCCCTGCTCATGAGTGAACCCTATCAGCGACGAATGATGCTGGTTTACACGCGCATTTTTGAGGAGATGAAAGGGTTATCAGCGGAAGTTAAACGCAACATGGCGCGGGTGCTAACTGAAGGCATCGGACGCGGGCTTCACCCCTCAGTGGTGGCTAAAAACCTTACGGCACAGGCAGGTATTGAAAAGCGTCGCGCTAACAGAATCGCCAGAACGGAGCTGACTACAGCACTGCGGCGCGCCCGCTGGGATGAGGCAGATGAGGCCACGCGAGATTTGGGCCTGAATATCCGGTTATTACATTACTCAGCCCTAAGCCCCACAACGCGCCAGTCACACGCCATCCGACATGCTCATCTTTATATGACGGAGGAAGTTAGGCGGTGGTATGCCATCGGAGCCAATGCGATCAACTGCAAATGCTCACAGGTTGAAGTGCTGGTGGATGCTAAAGGCAATCCGCTTAACTCAAAAATTATTGAGATGGCTCAGGGGGAATACAAACGATACATGGCACTCGCCGCCAACCATTCACACCACTGCTGCGGCCCCCAGCACGCAGCCTAATCGAGACATAACCATGCCTATGCAGATTAACGTCACCACTAGGGTGAACAATCAGTCTATTCGCCGCGAAACGTATAACGGTCGCCCGCATCTGGTGCTGCCGAGCTACACGCTACCGGCAAACGTTGTGATGAACGGCGGCCTGTATTCGGCCTCAGAAATTGACGCTCATTATCAGGGGCTGGAGGGCACTCTGGCACCCCTCGGTCATCCGACCGTTAACGGCCAGTTTGTCTCTGCGTTCTCACCAGAGGGCATCAATGTCGGTCACATCGGTGCGTGGAATCGCAACGTGAAGAAGTCTGGCAACCGCATTTATGCAGAGAAATGGGTCGATACCACCGTTGCCAATCAGAGCGAAGGCGGGCGCGAATTGCTGGAGCGCGTAGCAGCCATTGAGCGCGGTGAGGATGTACCGCCAATCCACACCAGCGTTGCCGTGTTTCTCGACCAACTGGAGGCCAGCGCAGAGCAGAAAGCCCAGGGCATCGAATGGGTGGCGAAAATCAACGCCATGGACCACGACGCCATTCTGCTGCATGAGGTTGGCGCGGCACAGCCAGAGCAGGGCGTTGGCCTGATGGTTAACGCAGATCAGGCCAGAACGCTCAAACCTAATTCCGGCGCGCTGGTGGGGGAAAGCTACCGCGAGCGCGAGCGCCGCCTTGAGCAGGCCGCCCGCGATAAATTTGTGACCGGTCCGGATGATTACGCCTGGATTGCCGATTTCACCGACTCGCAGGCCATCGTCATCCGTAATGGGAGTGACACGCAGGTTTACGGCTACACCAATGAAGGCGGAAAGATCGCGTTTGACGATACCGGCTCGAAGGTGGCCCGCCAGGAGTCTTGGGTGGCAATCGTAGCCAACAAATTCAAATCCATTTTCACACCGCAGGATGGTCCTGCAGCAAACCACCATAAGGAGGGCGATATGCCTTTAACCAAAGAAGATGTCGAGCAAATCGGCAACATCGTCAGCGGCGCTATCACTGCGAACAACGAGACCACGCTGAAACCCATCGTAGAGGCGCTGGCGGGCATTCAGGCTAACCAGAAGACGCTATCTGACACCCTGACCGCTAATGCCCGCGCCGAAGAGAAAACCATGCGCGATGCGGTGGCAGCCGTTCATGGTGAGATCATTGCCAATGCCCTGACAGGCGAACCGCTGAAAGAGATGTTCAGCAAGCTGGGTGAGGCTGCACACCTCGGAACAAACAGCGCTAAAAACCCACCGGTTACCGGCGCGCCAGACCCTGCCGCCTATTTCGGAGGTACTGCGTAATGGCGCGTTATCGTCGCATCAATATCGATGGGAAATCGCTCTACAAGACCGAAACCCGCGTGGTAGCTAAAGACCTGCTGCCCGGCAGCGCCGCAGTCATCAACGCCGATGATGAATTTGTGCAGGCTACGTCGTTACGTGGCCGCATCTACATCATTGACGTCGCACACCACCAAGGGCTTTCAATTACTGACGCGGTTCCTGCTGGTGATTCAGCGGTGGGCAATTATGTAGAAGAGGGCCGCGAGCTCGCGCTGCTCTGTGGGCCGGGTACATACGCCAAAGACACCCCTATCAAGCTGGGCACCAATGGCAATTTCACACCGGCAACCGCTGACACTAACGCGGTGATCGGCTACAGCCAGGACGAGGCCACAATTGCCACCGGTAATGCCGATTTCATTCGTGTGCGCATGCGTGTTGGCACCGTAGCCGCTGGCGCATAATCAGGAGAAAAAAATGTATTTTACCGCTCAAACACTGGCAACAAATCGCCGCCTGCAGGGTCACTGGAATGAGCTGTGGGCAAACCGTAATATCTGGAACCAGCATCACGACATGATGGTAAATGCCTACCGTTCGAGCATGACGCCCGAAATGCTGGCGGCAAACGCCATCGGCGGCTTTACTCGCGAATTCTGGGCGGAGCTTGATCGTCAGGTTATCCAGTTGCGCGATCAGGAAATTGGTATGGAAATTATCAATGACCTGATGAGCGTCCAGACCATCCTGCCAATCGGCAAAACAGCCAAATTGTATAACGTTACCGGCGATATTGCTGATGACGTGTCTGTCAGCATCGATGGTCAGGCCCCGTATACGTTCGACCATACCGATTACGATAGCGATGGTGACCCGATCCCTGTGTTCACTGCAGGTTATGGCGTTAACTGGCGACATGCTGCTGGCCTGAATACTGTGGGCATTGATCTGATGCTGGATTCTCAGGCAGCCAAACTGCGCAAATTCCATAAACGCCGCGTCAACTTCTACCTGAACGGCGATCCATCAATCTCGGTTGATGGCTATAAGGCGCAGGGAATGAAGAACCACCGCAACACTACCAAAATTAACCTGGGTGCCAGTGCTGGTGGTGCAAACATCGATCTCACCACCTGCTCGCCTGCGGAGGCGCTGCACTTCTTTGGCCCGACAGGCGCATTTGGCATCAATGCCCGTCGTAACAAGGTCACGCGTTACAGCAAGTTGTGGCTCAGCGCAGAGATTATGGCAAACCTGTCTAAACCGTATCTTATCGACATCAACAGCGGCACCAATGCGCTGATGGGGGGCACAGTGCTGGATGCCATTGGCAAATTCATTCCTGCCGAATCTATCCAGCAAACCTACGCCTTGACCGGTAATGAATTTTTGGCCTACGAGCGCCGTCAGGACGTTATCACCCCATTGGTGGGCATGGCCGTGGGTATCGTTCCGCTGCCTCGCCTGATGCCACAGAGCAACTACAACAACCAGATCATGTCTGCGGAAGGTCTTTCTGTTAAGCGTGATGGTGATGGTCTGGGTGGCGTGGTTTATGGCGCAGAGCTGGTGGCATAAGGGGGCAATATGGCTGAGAAATATGAAGTAGTTAAAGCCTGGCACGGTGTGTCAGTGGGTGATGTGGTAGTGCTGGAAGGTGTTCACCCAGCATTAAAATCCCATGTCCGCAGAATGTCTGGGGCGATGCTGGCTGAACTGGTCCCGGCCACCCCGGAAGCCAGTACCGATAACAAGGCGCGCAAAGCCATCATTACTGCCCGGCTTGATGAACTCGGTATCGAGTACAAAGGCAACCTGGGAGCTGACCGGCTGGCAGAACTGTTACCGGGTGACGAGCTGGAAAAGCTTTTCCCAACCACTGAATAACAGCCGCCGCTCAGGCGGTTTTTTTATGCCCTCTGCGGAGGGCTATTTGCAGAGGTGCGCATGATTACTACGGCACAGGCAAAAGAGTATCTGACCAGCCAGGGCATTACGTTGCCTGAATTCATTCTTGAGGCGTTGGTGGAGCAGGCAAACAGTATTCAGGCTTGTCTGGATGCCAACTATCCACCAGCGACCACATTGCTGATCCAGATGTATCTGTTAGGGCTGATGGGGCTGGGGCAGGGAGATAAATACATCAGCTCGCAGTCAGCGCCGTCCGGCGCGTCACGATCATTTCGTTATCAGTCGTTCTCGGACCGCTGGAAAGGGTCGCTGGCGCTTTTACGGGGTCTCGACAAAAACGGGTGTGCCACGGATTTGATACCCGCCGATCCGACCCAGCAGGCATTTGCAGGAATCTGGATTGGTAAAGGCGGGTGCATGTCGGGTGGCACTCGATGAGCTGGCAATCTGCGGCACAACCACCGGAGCCGTTCCGGCGCGTCTGGGTGAAAACGGATAGCGGTGCTCAGACAACGGGCTACGTTAACGAGGCAGGCGAGTGGCGCATTAACTGTCCGCGCATAGCCGCACTAAAACCCGCTGTAATCAGTTGGAGGGAATAACCATGTCCGAGCTTGCCCGATGGTCATACACCGGCAAGGCAACTTTCTGGAAGCGCCTGGCGGGGCAGGATGAATATGGCGACCCGCTGGGATTTGCTGAGCCTGTAGTCATCGACTGCGGCTATCAGGGTGGGTTGAGTAGGCGGATTGGTAATCTCGGTTCGGAGTTGGTGGTTAAAAACACGATCTGGACTGAGTTTGCTGACGCCGATACGGGCGATTACATCCTGATTGGTATCTCAGATGAGTCGGACCCGCTAAAGGCTGGAGCTGATGAGGTCATGCAGTCCGTCCGCTTTGAAGACACGTTTGGTCGCCTTGTCGATGATTGGGCAATTATTACAGGAGGGTAATGTGGGCGCTAAAGTCAGGGGGATCAAAGAAGTAAGGCGCAACGTTAATCGCATTGTCGATAACATTCAGGATAAACGGATAGTTCGCGCGCTGACCGGAGCGATGATTGTCGGGGCAGCGCAGGCGTCCATCTATACGCCAATCGACACCTCATACCTGCTGAACAGCCAGTTTCGTCAAATCGTAGTTAATGGCACCCGCATCACCGGTCGCGTGGGCTACACCGCCAGCTATGCGGCCTATGTTCACGATCCGGCAATCCGGCAGCAGTTCCGCCGCTCTACGGCAGAGAAAGAGTTTCTGACTAAAGGGTTTGAGGAGAGTCGAGACCAGATTGATCGCGTCGTGCAACGGGAAATGTCGCTATGAATCCTCCAATGCACACCCGCGTGCGTAACCATTTTGTTGATGCGGGACTTGCCACAGGGTTTACCACTCAGCTGCTGATGTGGAATGACACCGGCAATAAGGGCGAGGCATATATGGTTTTCCGTCCGGCTGGTGGCACGCCAATCGATGCTGTGATCAGCTCTGAATATTATGTGATGGTCGATGTGGTTGGCGCTATAGCCGGGAATGGTAGGGCAGACGCCGCCGTGCAGGACATTATTGAGCACGTCAAATCGAACCCGACAGGCAATCCTTGCCTGGGGCAGATCACTAACATGGGTGGAATACCTGCACCAATCCCAACCATGGAGGGACGTCTGGTTTATCGCCTGATGTTTTCTTGCCTCTACGGCGAATAAAAAAACTTTTTGAAATCACAGGTCGCTCAGGCGGCCTTTTTTTATGAAATGAGGAATTATATGAACGGTTGCAAAAGCACTTTTGACCGCCTGATTGGCCGCGCTAAAACGCTGGAACTGGCCTATGGTTGCCCGGATGCTCGACCGGGCGAGGCAGAGTGGAAATTACTCGGACTACCGACATCGGCAACATGGGATATGAGCCCCGAATCACTGACGTCAGACGCAGATGATGGCGGGTTTACCTCAACCATGATTGCCAGCCTGGACCCAACCTACTCGATTGAGGGCGAGGTTCGCGTTAACGATCGTTCTGATGAGTTTGGCATTCAGCAATTCACCAAATATTTCGTTGATGAAGTTAAGGCGCGCCACAATCCAACGGTCTGGATGCGTTTCCATTGGGGTAACTACTATCACATCGGTTACATGGTGGCATCTGGCCTCAGTGACGGCGGTGGTGTTAAAGAGATCGTTACTTACAGTCTTGAGCTGAAACTGAACGAAGGGACGACCTTCGCAATTGAGCCTGATGGAGAAGACGAAGCCGTGACCGGCGTGACGGTCACACCCACCAGCGCCAGCATTGCCGCAGGAGCATCCACCAGCTTCACCGTAAACGTTGTGCCAGCTGATGCGTCAGATACAACGTTTTCCGTCGCCTCATCTGTACCAGCGCGTGCTACTGCAACCATTAAGGGCAACACCGTGACGGTCAGCGCCCCATCTGGAGCGACGGCAGGCACCGCAAACATCACCGTAACCACTACGGATGGATCATTCACAGCCGTTTTCGCTGTAACCGTTACCGTATAGTGAACATTCCCTGGGTCTCCTGTGAGGCCCACACAATGATTACTGAGGAGAAAAGCCATGGTCCCAATGAAAGGGGTTGGTGAGTGCCTGATTAGCACGACGGACGCCGATTATCTGTTTCGCCCCTCGTTCATCAACATGATGCGCATTGGTGAGCCACAGGAAATCGTTCAGGTATTCGCTGACCTGCACAGCGACGAAATCACCCTACTGACAGAGCGTGCGCTGGCTGCATATGGACGCATCCCGTTGTGGATGATCGAGCACATCCGCACCAGTACCTACGGTAAACGCGTGCTGGTGGCTGCAATAACCGTGCTGGAGGCATGCAGCAGTGATGATCTGACTCCGCTGGTCGGTGAGTTCAGACCGGCTAAAGCAAAGGGCAAGACATTCAAGCGTCGCAAGGGGTTGATGGATGATTTGGATATGGTCCTGATCGCCCAATCGCTAATCACGCACGGCATTATTGGAAGGGCCAAGGTGCGCCAGTTGCAGCGCAATGAGAGCGGTGCGACCACAAACGAATTTAACGCATTTGAATATATCAGTGCTGCCCGTATCCATTTTGGAATCAGCCGGGAAGAGGCTCAGCAGCTAACGATGACAGAATTTCAGCTGATGCTGGCTGCTAAATACCCCGCTCAGAAGGGGTACACAAGAGAAGAGTACGACCAGACCGCAGATGATTATTTTGCTCGTCGCGAGAAGCGCCGTGCTAAAGCTGCCTGATCGTAAACATCCAAATCACACACCTCGCTCAGGCGGGGTTTTTTTATGCCTGGAGAATAGTGCATGGCAGGTTCAGTAAACGCTGGCAGCATCGTCTACGAGGTGGACATGGACACCGCCCGCCTGCTGGTGGCCCGCCGTGAGGTTGATGCCGCCCTCAGTGGTATGAGTGGGACTGTCGGGCGTCTTGATACTTCTGTGACCCGTGCAGAGCGCTCAGTGGCAACGTTGCAGCGCACTATGTCACGCCTGAGCGCCGTAGCCAGTAGTGTAATGGCGGCTATTTCGGTGCAGCAGATTGCGCAGTACGGCAATGAGTGGGTGACGGTTAATAACAAACTGGTTAACTCCGTCCGTGCCAGTGAATCCCTGGCCGATGTTACTCAGCGCGTATTCGATATTTCGCAGGATACACGTTCCGAACTGGAGGCTACATCAACACTCTATGGTCGGCTTGAACGCTCAACACGCAGCGCTGGGACGAGTACCAAAGACCTGATCACGCTCACCTCGACGATAAACAAAGGCCTGGCGGTTTCTGGCGCAACCACGGAGGAGGCCAGCTCCACTATGACGCAACTGTCTCAGGCGCTGGCGTCAGGCGTTCTGCGCGGGGAGGAGTTTAACTCCATCTCGGAGAACGGTAGCCGCCTCGCTATGGCGCTGGCTGATACTCTGGGCGTTACCATCGGCCAGCTCCGCAACATGGCTGCAGAGGGCAAGCTGACGACCGAAGTGGTGGTTAATGGCCTGCTCAAACAGAGTGATGCGATTGCTAAAGAGTTTGCCAATACAGCACTGACAATGGGCCAGGCGTTCACTGTAGCCAGCAACAACATCACCAAATTTGTCGGTGAAAGCACTACCATCTCCACTTCTATTCGCGTGTTTAATGATGCGGTGATTTCACTCAGTCAGAATCTTGATCTGGTGGCCAATGCGATTGGTGTGGCCGCTGTGATATTTGGTGCGCGTTTTACCGGCGCACTGGCGCTGGCAACGAAAGCGCGCATCGATGACACACTGTCGGCTAAGGCGCAGGCTACCGCCACTGCTCAATCCACTGCAGCAACCGCTAACGCCGCTCGCGTGACCGCGCTCAAGGCCAGCCTGGATAAAGAACAGGCGCTGTCAAACCTTGCCCTGGCTCAAGCTGAGTACAACGTCGCCAGAGGATCGGCGGCGGAAGCGTTCGCACTTGAAAACCTGATCGCCATTAAATCTGTGGCCATCCAGCGTTCTGCCACCTATGCAGAGGCTCAGATTGCTGAGGCAGCAGCAACCAGAACGGCAGCGGCTGCCGCAGTGGCGGCAACCACGACTATTGGCGGGCTCGCCAGAGGGGCGCTTGCCCTGATTGGTGGCCCCGCTGGTGTGGCAATGATAGCGGCTGCCGGGATTTTCTATTTTTATCAGAAGATGCAGCAGGCGCGGCAGGAAAGCATCGATTTTGCTGACAAGTTAGATGGCGTCATTGCCAAAATGAAAAATATGAGTCAGGTGCAGCTCGCCGCTCAGATTGATAATGCCACCCGGTCTATTAAAGCCCAGGCTGATGCTATCAAGGACAATCAGGCAACACTGGAGGCTAATGAGCTGCAGCAGGCCCGTCTGCGTCGCACTCTGAGCTATTTGCAGGAGGGCAGTCTTTTATACAGGATGACCCTCTCAGAGCTAACAGACGCCCAGAGTGAGCACACTCAACTACTCGCCGCCAATGAAACCGCACAGAACAAACTGAGCCAGACGGTCAACAAAACAGGCATGCTGCGTGCACAGATGAACGGGACGTTTGTACAGGGTATCGACCTGCTCAAGCGTGATGGGCATGAAGCCAGCGTAACCTCTGGCCTGATAAATCAGCTCGGAACCGCGATTGATTTCGCCAGCCGGGCAAAGGAAAAATTCAATTCCACCAGTCTGCAGATACCGCGCAGTGAAAAAGCCGACGCCTATAACAAAGCGTTGGAGGATGAAAATACACTTCTGGCCATTACAGATAAGCGTCTTCGTGCGGTCACTAAGGCGCGAATGGAGGCGACCGAAAAAGGGGGGAATCAGAATCAGATCAACGCTGCAGGTCAGCTAGCCGGTGCTCAGTACGATCTGCAGCTCGCTGAGAAGGCCCGAAATAAAGAAACCCGTGAAGGAGTGTCAGCAGGTAAGAAGGCAGAGACTCAGGCACAATCTATAGCCCAGAAACTGGCTAACCTGAAGCAGCAATCGGAGCTGGTGGCTGATTCAACCCGTCAACTCAGTCGCGAACAGGCGATTCTGGCTGCTCAGCAGTCCCTCGGCAGCGCTGCCACTCAGGCGGATATTAAACAGGCCGGGGAGTATGCCGCTGCCAAATGGGACGCCAGCAACGCTATCCGCGCTCAGGCAGCAGCCGAAAAACTCCTGCCCGAGGCTAAAGAGAATGCCAGCTATAAACAGGATGTGGCTGACCTGCAGACGGCCTTATCCGCCAAAAAAATTAGCCAGGCGCAATTCAACGCATTCTCAGAGCGTCTTGAGCAGGAGCACCAGGTTAATCTCGCCAAAATTAGGGCTGACCAGGTAGTAACGCCACAGCAGTCTGCTGCCGGTACAGTTGATCCGGTTCAGCAACTGGCAAACGAGAACGCCCAGAAACTGGCATTAATCCAGCAGTTTGAGGCAGATAAAACACTTACTCAGGATCAAGCTCTGGCTTTGAGAAATGCAGCCAATACAACGTTTGAGCAGGCGCGTATCGCGGCACAGTGGGAGATATGGAGTAACCAGAATGCTGCCAATCAGTTATTGGCGGCCTCGTTTGAATCGTTGGCAGGCAATGCCTCCAATGCTCTCACTGGTGTGATTACCGGCTCAATGTCTGCACAGGAGGCCATGTCATCCCTCGCCAGCAACGCGCTCAACAGCCTGGTAAATGGCTTTGTGCAAATGGGTGTCGAGTGGGTTAAATCTGCCGTCACAGGCGGAGCGCAACAGATAGCCATGCAACAGGCTGTAGCCGCGTCATCAGTTGCAGCAACAGCCACTACAACAGCAGCGAGCACCACCGCTGCAGGAACAACCATGGCCGCATGGCTGCCAGCCGCGCTGGTGGCATCTGTGGGTTCATTTGGTGCGGCAGCAATCATCGGCGGGGCGGCATTGGTTGGCGCGTTTGCGTTGTCACAAACATTATCAGGCAAACGCAAAAACGGCGGGCCGGTGTCAGCGGGCTCTATGTATCAGGTAGGTGAAGGCGGCAAGCCCGAAATCTATCAGGCCAGCAGTGGCAAGCAATTTATGATCCCCGGTGATAACGGCAAGGTGATCAGCAATAAGGACATCAACTCTGGCAGCAGCGGGCAAATTCAGGTCTCTATTGAGTTCAATGATTACACCTCTGGCACGCATACCTATGATGCACAGGCAACACAGAGCGGAAACACGCTAACCGTTCAGGCGTTTATAATGGACATGGATCAAGGTGGGCCGATGAGCAGTTCAATTACCAGCAATCTGCAGACGCAGAGGAGGGCGAGAGAATAATGGATATCAAACCGGGTGAGACGGGAAAAATGGAACTTCCAGTTGGAAAGCCTATGAGTTTCAATCATAACAAACCGGTTACCTATAAAGTAATCACAGTTGGTGGGTCAGTTATTGAAGTTTTATTACCTGGTGGGGTTGATCTTAATGTTCTTAATGCGGGAGACCTTGCCAGCGTTATCCTGACAATTAATGACTCTCCCACGGGTCCTACCGAGATTGTTTAACAAACCCGCTTCGGCGGGTTTTTTGTTTGCTGAGGAATAGCATGGCAATTGATTATCCCGAATGGCTACCCCTTGCTCAGAAATCCAGTAAAAACCCCACCAGCGATACAGGGTTTCGCACTGACCAGCCACAGGTTGGCGCGCCCATTTTCCAGAAATTAACTGACGATCTGAAAACGTCGTTCAACCTGACATGGGTATTCACCGCTGCCCAGCACAGGGCGTTCACTCAGTGGTTACGTAGCCCTCATTATCTGGATAACTGTAATCAGTGGTTCAACATGCGCGTTTCGACCGGTACGGGGGATACGGGTACTGAGGTTCAGGAGCTGCATTTCACAGCATTTCCAACATGGAACCAGAAAGGATCAACATTTACCTGGACCGGAAACGTTGTTGCTAGAGAGCTGAAAAACTCTGATGACGAGTTCGATGACTATCTGATCGAGTTTCCTCCGCCATGGGCGAGCTGGCTGGACATTATCGTTACTGGCTATCCCGATGGCCGGGATAAAGAGTCACTACCAAAGGTGGAATAATGCCGACTTTCCGCGAATACAAAAGCCGTCGTCCCAACAGGATTCTTTACGACACCATAACTTTTTATAACCCGGCGTTTGGCTACATCCGGCTGGTGGATAAGCAGATATTCCCCAAAACTTTTGCAGGTGTGGTTTATACGCCCTGCAGGATGGAGATTACTGAGAGCCAGCAAAGCAGCACACCGGTAATCAACAGCACGCTCAAATTCGCTCGCATGGCTCAGGATTTTAAGCAACAGCTCAAATTGTGGCGGGGTACAGGCCGGATCACACCCATCTCAGCAACCTACATGCGTTTTGATGCCTCCGACATGAACACGCCGCTCAAACCTTGGACGCTATACGTGAGCGACGTGAGCATGGACGCATCAGACGTTACTGTCAGCCTGACGCTAAAAAACCCACTGAATAACAACATCTCCCAGCTCTACACCCCAGAAGAATTTCCAGGACTCCAGAATGCGTAAATCAGAATTCATTGAGAGGGTCACAGGTGTGCCGTGGGCAGATCGCGCCTGCACATTTGAGGCTATGGACTGCTGGGGGCTGGTAGTTCTGTACTACCGGCATGTGCTGGGTATCGAGATTCATCACACTGAGGATTATGAATCAGGGCGGGACTTTATGACCTGTTTTGAGGAGGAGGTGATTTTCTGGGATGACGGGGAGATTTTCCGGGATGGCGGCATATTCATTGCCTACTACGGCGCTCAGCCCGTTCATGTTGGCCTGACGGTTGACGGCATGGCTCTGCATAGCCGGGGCGAGTGCGGGCATGTCAGAGCCGACAGCATCCGCACGATTAAAAAACTTTTTACCAGAGTGGAGTTTAAGACGTATGCCGGTCATTCAGATTCAGCGCGTACCGGGGCTACCTAAAGAGCGGATTAATGTAGAGGCCGGGCAGCTTTTCAGTGAGTGGCTGGAACAGCAGCAGCTTCACCGGGACGTGCGGATAAACCGGAATGGGGTTGAGCTGAGTGACGATGATGAGATCGGTTTTGCACTGGAGGAAAACGACCAGATCATCATTTTTGACCAGCCGCATTCAGGTGGTCTCGCCAAAACACTTTTAAACCCCTTCGAACACTTCAACCCCATCAAATTTACTAAAAAGGTGTTGGCTAGTCTGATAAAAATGCCGGGTGTTGGCAATGCTGGTCAGACGAAAACCTCCTCCAATAATAGCCTTAAGGGGCAGACAAACCTGGCGCGCAACGGCGAAGCCAAACCTGACAATTTTGGGCTCATCCGGGCGTTTCCTGACCTCATTCAGGAGTCTCTTTTTGAGTACTCAGACAACCTGAAATATCTGACTGAGTTTATGAATTTTGGCCTCGGCAGGTATACGGTCAGCTCCGTGCGATTCTCTGAATCGAATCTGGGATCGATGGCCGGGGCGTCATTCACCATCTACAACCCCGGCGACATCATCAATACTGTCCAGGAGGGCTATCAATTTGATGATGTGGATGGTCAGGATGTGCCAGGTAAGAACGAGTCTGATGATTTTCCGATTGAGACTGCATCAGCCACCAGCGTAATCAGCGGGAGCTATGCTGGTGGACAGATTCTGATGAAAATCGGCAAAGAGGCCAGCTTTGATTATTTCATGGGGCTGGCACTGCCCCATGCCGTGGAGTTTACGATCAGCGCGACGTACCCCACAGCCAAGGGGAACGTAACGCAGGATTTTACTCTCTCCGGGAACCTGATATCTGCAGACGAGACGAGCGAGGGGCCAGAGACGGAGCCGGTTTATTATTACAACTTCGTGATGAATGAGATTGAGGGCTCTAATGTTTCATACATTTCAACGGCGACTATCAACACCTCCAAATTTGTTCTCAATGATAATCAGGCGCTGGTGATAGGACCGTTTTTCTCGCCGGTTGAATCATCGCAATTGTGGATTCATACACAGTCCGCACTGGGTGGCAAATCAGAGACAAACTGGCGGCTGACGATTTGGAAGGTGGATGCAAACAATGCTCAGATTCCTGGCACATCTGAGACGTTCACCTACCGGCAGACAACACCGCACCAGTCATCCTCAGAGACGTTTTACCGCACCGACAAAATCATCCCTATAGGAGGGCATGGACGCTACTCGGTGAGTTTTCAGAGGACTGATAACAGCGGTGACAAGAGCCGACTGAAAGTGGAGGCGATCCACGGTGTCAATATCCGTAATAATGTGAGTTACCCGAACGACACGCTGGTCAGGGTCACTGTGCGTCAGACAAAAAATGCCACCAGCGCCCGCGACCGGAAATATAACGCTCTGATTAATCGCCATGTAATCAGCTACAACATGACCACGCAGTCTGTTGATTACAAGCTGCGGGCATCCCGTAAATTCTCAGATATTGCGCTGCATAACTGGCTGGTGGTTGGTGGGCAGGCTGAGAACACCATTGATATCCATGGTCTGTACCTGATTCAGGCTGAACTAGACGCCATTGATTCGCGCCTATCATATTTTGACTACACCTTTGACGATGAGGATGTTTCCCTCGGTCAGAGGATGGAGACGATTTGTGATGCAGCCGGGGTCAGTGTGTTCTGGGATGACGGGATATTGTCGTTCACCCTGGACAAGAAGCGGAGTACGCCAGCAACCGTTTTCAACCGGTCCAATACCACTGACGCGGGTTATTCACTGAGCTATGAAATGACGCTGCCGGGAGGGTATGACGGCGTTGAGGTGCAGTACCGCAACCCAACCACTAACAAACAGGCGTTCATCCGCTACCGCGTGCGCAACAATCAGATCGAACTCGGAACGCCAGCTAAAGCGAAAAAATTCGAGATGATGTATGTCCGCGATGATTTTCAGGCCGACCACCGCGCGCAGAAAGAGTGCCGCCGCCTGATTTACTCGCGCATGAACATGGCTATCACAGCGCTGGCGGATGGCGAGTGGTGCAACGTAGGGGATATGGTCCAGGTGCCGGACACCTACGATACAAATCATCAGGCGGGCTATATCGTTCATCGCTCGGGTAACGATTTCGAAACGAATGAGCGGATCACATTCACTGGCTCAATGTTCGTCATGATTACCGACAGCATGGGAAACACGACCGCCCGTTACCCGGCCACACCGCGCAGTGATACCGACTTTGGGTTTACTGCCGCCATCCCGGCTATCGACCTGAATATTTATGACGGGCATCAGGTGCAATCCCCATCGAGATACGTGATTGCTACGACTGAGGAACTCGACGCCACGCGCTGGATAATCACTGAAAAGCAGCCTGGCAGTGATGGCACTACCGCCCTGAGCCTCGCGGAGTACAACGACCTGATTTACCCCTGATTAATACACCCATCACAAAGCCAGCCACGTGCTGGCTTTTTTTATGGAATGAATATGGCTACCCAACCAACCAAAAATCCAGTACCCAGCGAATCACCCCGCGACCTGAAATTTAACGCCGGTAAAATCGATGAGTTCGTCACGTCCCCCTCGGGGGAATATACAGATCGTCTCGGTGGCAGGCATAAAACCATACGCGGAATGGAGGCGGATTTTGAGAACCAGCTCAGCAGCCAATCTGACCGGTTTAATACCCAGCTCAGCGGACAGGCAGAGCAGTTTACCGACCAGATCACCAGCCAATCCGATCAGTTTAATTATTTTATTCAAAACTCGGGCTATGAAGTGGTCGGGGATTATGAGGATGGCCCGCTCACAATCAATTCGTACAACCAGATTATTCGTTATCAGGGGGAGTTCTATAAACTCACTGGAGCAACAGAAATCCCCTGGACGACTACCGGCAATGATTCCACCAGCTGGGCCATTGACTCTGCGCAGCTGGTGGGCGTTGCAGATGCCGCGCTGCGTCAGGAGCTGGCCGGTAATGATGGGCTGAAACAGATCGGTCAATGTCCCGATATCATAACGTTGCGCGCAACCGAACCCGAGATGGATGGGCAGCGTATCTTTATACGTGAATACACCATCGGCACGGGGAGGGGTGGCGGGACGTTTGTGTACTGGCAGGACGATACCACATCGGCAGACGATGGCGGGTATATCATCGTTACCAAAGGCGGCAAGCGCTGGAAACGCAACTGCACCCCCGAAATGTTAAATGTGACGCACTACGGCGCGGTAATGGATGGTGTGACAGACGATATGCCAGCAGTGAAACGGATGCATTATGGCATGCAGGGGCAGTCAGGGAATTCTGTTGGGGTACGAACACCGGCCGGTGATATAGCCCTGAGTTCGACATTCGACATTTCGGGCGAGGCTGAGCAGGGCACATTCCGATTCCGTGGGCCTGATGTTGAATATGGTGCTGTACCACTTACCCGCGTTTATTTTGTTGATAAGACATCAACCACTCCCGTTTTTCAGGTCAATGCGCGCAGGATGGAGATCAGCGGTCTGCATTTGATCGGCAAGGATACTGTCACACCATTTTATAAAAACGTTTGCCCTGCTGGTCAGTACATTCGCGTTAAATCGTTTCGCTGCAACGATACTGGTGGTCTGGTGTTTGATGTTCAGGACACCATTGATACCAAATTTGATCAGATTTACTGCTCAAAAGCGTCAGGCGGATTTTTACGGGCAGGCTGGTCGAACACTGAAAAGGGAGGCTGGAACCACTCCACAGCAATAGAAATTACAAACAGCAACTTCTCAAGCAATACGACTGTTGATGTACTGCAATTGATTCGTTGCGGCCAGAGCCTGATGTACAACGTCTGGTTTTCTAATAACGAGTACACCTACGACATTTCACAAGGTGGGTGGATTCTGAATACCGTCATAATGGAGAACTCCACCTATCCGGCTAAAACAAAATGGGCAAAAACAGTTGAATTCAACTGCCGTTACGCTCAGGGCGCAACGCTTGATGATACTTTATCTGGCTATACGCCGGACATGGACAATGGAAAGAGCCTGCCTACTTCGGTAACAAACGCAATGGATCAGGGTCGCACCAGTATTACAGCTACAGGTGCATCCATGCGATCTGGTTTGGCTGCATATTTTACTTACTCAGACACAGTTTTAAAAAATTCCAACAATGCTGAGACATGGTTCTATGTCGGGCGCATCGTACTGCCTGTACTGGGCCACACAGCGATAGTGCGTTTTTTGGGTGCATCCGGTTGGGAAACCACGGCGACGCCTGTCACACGCCCAGGCTCAACGAATTTCGGCGGCGGTGAAGCTCGTTTGTATGTTGAGATGAAAAAACCTAACGAAGCTACTACCGGCACAATAGAAGCCCACTGGCATGGCGAGGGTGGCACGCCCGTCAAAGAGATCAGGATTGTACATAGCTGGCAGACCATACACATCTATGTGAAGGTCGCACAATATGCGCGGGCAACCGGAGTTTTCATTGAAACAAACAGTATCCCGCGCATGAATTCTGGTTCGCCATTTTACTTTGTGCCTTCTAACTCGCAATTATCCAATGTCGACGACATTGTCAACAACGTGACTGTACCAAGGCGCTGGGCCATAAACTCTGGCACATATGGCGGAAATGGGTTCGGCATGGATTTGGATTCAGGTGATTTGCTTTTAGATTCATCAAGTGTGAAATCCGTCTCTGCAACGGACTGGATATCTATCTTTATTAACGGTGAAAAGCGATACATACAGTACCAAGAGTTTAATGATGCTATTCGCTTTCCTCGTTACACATACGCAGAACTGCCAGACCCAGCTAAAACCACTTACGGAATGTGTTTCTGCATAGATACAACACGTACTCCAAAAATGCAGATGCTATACGCGTCAAATGATGGGATGTGGTATCCCGTTAATAATCCTTCTGATCCGTGGAAACCAGTTTAATGACATTTACAGCAAAGTTTATTCCTGATGAGTCAGTCATTGGTGGGTTGGACACGCCTGATGCACAAGGTTATTACGATGTTGAGTTTGAGTTTCTTGATGTTGTTGAAATTACCGAAACTGATCCTCAACAGTTAGTGTGCTGTTATTCGATGGCATTGGATGGAGTGAGACTGAATTATCGTTTTCGTTTTGGATATGCTTTCGATGGGAACAATGCAACATCTGAGAAAGCTGAGGCTGCATTAAAAAACTACCTAAATGAGATGTATGTGGCTGCTGGTGGCTTAAACAGTCCACTAGTAAAGACGTGGTCGTTAAATTCATTTAATATCAACAATTTAGATCAATCGATCTGTGTCACCGATCAATATCGTATTATTGATCGGTACAACCAGTTATGACTGAGAAGAGGGGGGGTATATTTTATTGCTGTTAGAGGAGGCTAACGTATTATGGAAAGGAAGACTGTATGGAAGCTGATGCTAATGGGGTGCGCTTTAATCTGGATAGTTACTATTCTGGGTTTAAATAAAATAATTAGTTTCCTTTATTCATTTTGCTTTATTATCTGATTTCGCCAACACCAGCCCGGCTTATGCCGGGTTTTTTATTATGCAGTGCATCCAATCAATATTGTTTGGAAGGCGTGCCGCAAATCTGAGTTATGAATATTTCAAGAGAAATTGAATAGGTTACATTCGGGTTTCACTGAATAGGAAGAACTTTATGGGAAATGGATTTGAGGAACAAGCATACGATGCAGCATGTATGGCTATGGGGGCGGCTGTCTGGCAACTTGTGAGTTCGGAGGAAGCGGTAACGCCGGAAGCTATTGCTAATATGATTCTGAAGCTCTCAGTACGTCGTGATGACTTAGCAATAAGCATTGCGCTGTCAGTGCTGTTTCAGTCATAAAAAGGCCCGCCAAAGCGGCCGTTTGTGCATATGTAATCTTGAGCCCATAAACATCCGCTTTGTTCCAGGAGCTGATGTTGCTAATTTTTTCAATTGCACTGACTAACAGTACACATATTATGATAGATATCACTTCCTCATGCGATAGCTTTTATTATATAAAAACATTGAAATAATCTCTTACTTTGAGGATAGCTCGATGGGGACATGGATTACGACAAATACATCATTTAGGTCATTTTTAAGCGATAGAATTGGTTATAAATCTGGTCTGGCACTCAATAACAATGAAATGATTCAACTTTTAGATAAAAATGATCCCCTATTTGATGTCTTCACTTGCGCAAGAGAGGAGTTTTGTCGCATCAGGACAAATCACATTGAAGATACTTTTCAGAAAATTTTGTATCGTCTAGGTGTCACAACACAAGATTTTATTGGCCACGCACCAACTTTACTAGAGATGGAATTCAGAAATGATCCGAAGCAGGAGTGAACTATTTCACCAGGTATTATATACTCTTGGAGAGACCCATTTTGATAAAGGTAAACAATCGATATTTATTGATTTTGATGAGGATCAATATTATCGATATATTCAATCGCAATTTGGAAGTGAAGCATTGCTTATTGCACGTAGGCTCGTGGAATTGAGTAAAGATAGTGAAGAAGCTAGTGCTTGGGAATGGCTTTCAGCAAGAGTTCTTGATTGGGAATCGCCAATTGAACTTAGAGGCTTGTTTGAGAGTGAATCATTAGATGCAATGTACGGAAGATTCATAGATCAAAGGTATTTGAATTACTTATCCATTAATAATGAAAAACTAGGTTCCATGCACTGGAGAAAGTTCGAAGCTTTAACTGCTGAGTACTTTGAACGAAAAGGATACAAAGTCGAGATAGGGAGTGGGAGAAATGATGGTGGCATTGATGTACGAGTTTGGAATCCTGATGCAAACGCCAGTGATCCTCCCGTTCAGCTTATTCAATGCAAACGAACAAAATCAAAAATTGACAAGGTCTTAGTGAAATCTCTCTGGGCAGATGTAATAGATGAAAAAGCTAAGGGTGGGGTAATTGTAACAACATCATCCTTTTCTCCTGGAGCTCGAGATGTCTGTAAAGCCAGAAAATATCCCATTAGAGAAATAAACAGGAACAAGGTAATACAGTGGTTAAATGAATTACGTAGAGTCGGTAGAGGGGTATTCATGGGAGATTAGAGCCAATTGCTGTAATTGATTGCTAGCGAGGAAATTAATGTCATTTCCTCGCTATTAATATGCTGTGAGCTAGCCGCAGAGCTACCTTGGCCGTAGCCTTCAACCCCCCCCAGCAGTATGCCAGAATCACCACTTAGTCCAAAGTAGCCTGCTGTCCTGTAAATATAGCGTATCCAAACTGACTAATCGGCATGACGTGGATCCGAAGAATGCCTTAAAGATTTGAAAGATACTGCCGATATTTTTTTAGAAAGATGAATGCGCGAATCGAATCCTGACTCTGTCGTGAAGAGATTCAAGCATTACATGACGGAAAGCTTGAATATCTGACGCGCCAGTTAGCGCTAAACGACAGTGATCACCGCAAGGACGCGGCTATAGCGTCTGATTGTGTAAAGGAAATTACATGGCAAGCATTGTATCTGAATATAATCGTTTTCTCACACACCTTACTCAGCAGAACGTACATGACGATGTCCGACGGCTTGCTCAGCTAATATCTAATTATCTGCAACACCTAGCCGAAGTTGGCACGGCTCGCCGTGGACGCTCGGTACGACTTGCTCCTCTAGCCGTCAGGCATATGGCAGACATGCTCATTGCTTACGAAGGAAATTTTAATGCACCTGAAGCAAGAGCTCGCCTTGGCCGCTTACACCAACTTCAGGTTGGACCATTCCGAGGATTCATGCGGCAGGAGGTCTTTGACCTGTCACACGATATCACGCTGATTTACGGAGCAAACGGCACCGGTAAAAGTAGCTTTTTTGAAGCGCTCGAATTAGGGATGTTGGGATCTATCAGCGAAGCGCAGTTAAAGCGTGTTGAACAAAGGCTTTATTGCAACAACGCACGTATTGGTCGACACGATGCTCCAGTGCTTCTTGCGGGAGAGCTTCAAGCTCCCCAGCCTGTTCAGGCTGATGAATCTGAATATCGATTTTGTTTCATTGAGAAGAACCGGTTGGATGACTTTGCACGCATTGCCGCAAGAACCCCTAGCGACCAGAAACAACTTATCGCAACACTGTTTGGAGTCGATCAGTTCAGTGAGTTTGTCCGTGGATTTAACCCTTCCCTTGATCCCGATTTGATGCTTACAGGCCCTATGGCTGCGCAACTGGTTGAACGAAGAAAACAGGTCGCCTCGTCAGAACATGTGATTGCGTCATATCCTCAGAAAATCATTGATATTGAATTGCATGAAAACGCCCTTGCCCAGCGTATGTCTCCTGGTGCGACCTATAAGGCATGCGTTGAATGGCTGGAAGGCACGTCACTTCAGGTTGGGCGACAACCATACGTTCAGGCTCTACTTGATGCAGTGCCGCCGCCGGTACATGGAATCACGCAGTCCCAACTTGAAACACTGCTCAATGAAGCATACCGGCTACAGGTGAGCAGCCAAGAAGCTTTAAGAGAGCTTACGATTAGGGCGGCTGAGGTTTCATATGCAAATCTCTATGAGGCGGTACAAGCCTTTGCGGATGGTGCGACTTCGTGCCCAGCCTGCGGCACATCGCTTAATAACGTAACTGAAGATCCTTTTGCGCGCGCGCGCATGGGGCTGGAAGCTCTGACACAGCTTGCTGAATTGCAGAGACGAGAGCAATCATTAAGAGCCGAGCTTATCGAGTCTGTCCGTCAACTGTGGGAAGAAATGAAACGCACCGTAACGGCCGCGATGACTGCATGCCCGGAAATACTTCAGGCTGCATCACTTCCTGTCTTGCCTTCAGCATCAGTTGGCTCTTGGCTTGAGAGTTGGATTGCCGAAGACCGTCAAGCTTGGAAAGCGCTTATGAACATTGCATCAGCGATTGAGCAAGTCGACACACAGTCCCGCGCTACCCTGGATCAACGCGCTGTGCTTACCCAGGAACGTGACCGCCTTATTCAGTTTCGGTTTGAAATAGAAAGGCTCCGTACGCAACGTGGTACTGTCGATGTTGAGCTGGCAGCCTCCCAGGCTTCGGTAAACCAATTTAACGAAAATAATCGGGAACTGCTTGAAGCCATTGCGGCAGAAGAACCACTCATACAGTTAAATCAGCGCATAAAAGCGGCATACGATGCATTTCTGCCAGAGCTCCAGCAATACATGGCTGCATTGCCGGGCATATTGCTGCAGGGATTAGGGGAACAGGCCCGAAGCCTTTATAACGCTTTTAACCGAAGCGATGAGCCTGGCGATCTACTGCACGCACTGCACCTGCCGGTTGCTGAAAACGGCAAGATCGAAGTCGAATTTATGTGTGAACCTGGCATTCGTTACGATGCATTGATCATTTTCAGTGAAGGGCATATCAAGTGTCTGGGGCTCGCCATATTACTGGCTAAGAATATCGTTCAGGGCTGTCCAGTCGTCGTCTTCGATGATGTTGTTAACGCTATTGATGATGAGCACCGGGACGGTATCTGGCGTACATTCTTTGAGGACGGTTTGCTGGACGACAAGCAGATAATCCTTACTTCGCATGCTGAAGAGTTTCTTATACGCATTCAACAGGAGCTAGGTGTAGCACGGGCTGGCACAATTAAGCGCTACAAATTCCTGCCGCACACAGGGGAACACGAACTGCGGGTAGACAGCAATCCGCCTATAAAGAACTACGTCCTGCTAGCACAACAGGCGCTGGATGGTGATGAAAAACGTGAAGCGCTACGTCAGTCGCGCCCAGCGCTGGAAAGTCTAACCGACAGCCTCTGGTCTTGGATGAGCAAGCGCGGAGACGGTCGAATTGAAATAAAGCTTAGCGGGCCGCGATCTCCTTGGGAGCTAAATAACAAATGCTCTAAATTAAAATCGGCCGTTAACCGTATTGCAACGCAATATCCCGAAGCTTCAGCTGCAGTTGTAGCTTTGGAAAGGTTGCTGGGCGTCAGCGGTTCCAGCATTGAATGGGGATATCTGAATAGCGGCGTCCACGATTCTCAGCGGGATCATGAGTTCGACCGCGCTACAGTAAGGCTTATCGTGGAGTCTGTCGTATCACTTGATGCCGCAATCAGCGCCATGAGAAACCGATAGACATCATTCGTTTCACAGCTGAAAAAAGGGGAACCTGCCATAGAACGGCTCCCTTTTAAGGAATACATGGCTATGTAAGTCAAATTCAGTCTGTAGTGAAAACTACAACTGACCGCTTCTCGCTCATAGCTGACTTAAACCTGACGTCAGTCTGCTTGTTGCAAGAAAACGGACACTTTACGTAATTTTTCAACCACTAATGGATATGAGTATCATGAAATTACTTCATTTATATGAAAAATTCAGCTTAAAATAATTGCGGCTCAATAATAAAAATTGTGGTTTCTAACAGTGTTTTAGGTTTTAATTAAAATCTATTTAAATGATGCGAGAAAAAAATGAGTGATTCGTTTTCAATTATACTACCTAAAAGAGATAGTACCCTAGTAGAAATAGAGACTAATCAGAGTGTTCTTTTTATCGGTGCTAATGGTTCTGGGAAATCTCGCCTTGGAACATGGATGGAGTTTAAGTCCCCTCAAAAAGATGTTGTTCATCGCATTTCCGCTCAGCGGGCTTTAGCAATGCCTGACCACACAACACCAACTGCGATTGAAAAAGCGCAGAATAATTTACTCTATGGAACAGCAGATTTGGGAAATGCAGATACAATTTGGCATAAGACGAATAGGCGCTGGGCAAACAAACCTGCTATATCATCGTTAAATGATTATGATAAATTGATGGTGTACCTCTATTCTGATAAGGTTGAGTTAAATTCTAAATATATTGAATCAGTAAGGCTTTCAGACAAAAGAATTGAACCGCTGATAACAAAATTAGATAAAATTAAATATATTTGGGAAAAAACTCTACCTCATCGGGAGCTTGTTATTGGTGGTTTGACCATTCAAACGCGAGTAAGAGGAGTTGACAATGTTGTCTATAATTCCTCAGAAATGAGTGACGGTGAGAGAGTTATTTTTTATCTTATTGGGCAATGTCTTGCTGCTCCTGAAAACGGAATTGTTATCATAGATGAGCCGGAGATTCATCTTCACAAATCTGTGCAGGTTCCACTATGGAAGAATATAGAAAAACTCAGACCGGACTGCCAGTTTGTATATATGACTCATGATATTGATTTTGCTGCAGCGTTACATGAAGCTAAGAAAATCTGGTTGAAAAGCTATGATGGTTCTTGTTGGGATTGGGAAGACGTTCCAGATGTAGAAGGTTTACCAGAAAGTTTACTAATTGAAATATTGGGCAGTAGAAAACCAATCGTATTTGTTGAGGGGGAAAATGGAAGCTATGATGTATCTCTTTACCGTGCCGTGCTAAATAGTTACCTAGTTATACCATCTGGTTCTTGTAGCCAAGTAATACAAAATGTAAAGGCTTTAAGAACTAGTGAAAAACTCCATCACATGGAGGTTTTTGGAATTATTGATAGGGATAGGCGGGTCGATGTAGAAATTCAATCGTTGCTAAGTTTTGGTATTTATACTTTAAACGTAGCAGAAGTGGAAAATCTATTTTGCGCTCCGGAAGTTTTAAATTTAGTTAGCGAAAGGTTAGCCAGAAATCCTGATGAAGATTTACAATCGGTTAAAGATTATGTGCTTCGTGCAATATCCTCAGAACTAGAAAATCAAATTTCACTGCGTGTAGTTGGCGAAGTTAAATTCAAGCTTAACTGTTTTGATGAAAAAGCAAAAGGTATCAATGGTATCCGTGCAGCTCTTAACTTATTGGCTGAGGGAATTAATGTTGAAGAACTCTACAGTGAAAGTTTATCTCTATTTAAAAAAGTAGTTGATGAGCGTGATTATCTTCTGGCGCTAAAACTTTATAATAGGAAGAGCCTTTCATCCCAGGTAAGTAGGCATTTGGGGCTAGCAAATGGCCAGCTTGCTCAACTAGTAATTAGAATGGTTAATACTGACAGTGGCGAGTCAATGATAAGGGCTCTCAGACCATATTTTGGCGAGTTTTCCAGCAAAATTGTAATTTCGAATGCGTAATATTTATCATGATTGTGATTCGATGATATATGCGTTTCATATGTCTACTTTTCGCTCAAGGCAGACCTGAACAGCATTCAAAAAAGCCCCGGCGACGGGGCAGGCATAGACCGCGCCTTTCTTTGCAGGCTGCGGATGAAAAATTTAAGATCAGTTGCGCCAGACTTAACCACTTAACCACTTAACCACTTAACCACTTAACCACTTAACCACTTAACCACTTAACCACTTAACCACTTAACCACTTAGCCTCAACATCCTCGACATCCTCAGCAACTTTACAATTTTGAGTCCCGCTTCGGCTTGATCAAATCCAATGATTGATAATGCTGTTTATTTATACAGTAATTATACGGGGGTTATAATGCCACGCGACTACGAAATTATGATGGCCTTCAGGCAAGCGATTAAGCGCGATGCTGAAGGTCGATTCACTATCAGCACACTCGACTTTGTGAAAGAACTTGGTCGGATGAACTGGCATTACACTCTCAACTCTGCGAACAAGTGGATAGAGACACATACGACCACGTTCCATGATATTTCTCCTACAGACGGTGATGAACGTGTGTTTCAGGTGTTCAATCCGAACGGCGGCATGTGATGTTCGCCCTAGTTGATGTGAACTCGTTCTATGCGAGTTGCGAAACGATCTTTCGTCCTGACTTACGCGGTAAACCAGTGGTAGTCCTGTCGAATAACGATGGGTGTGTGATTGCACGTTCTGCAGAAGCAAAAAAGTTGCAGGTGCCGATGGGAGCGCCTTACTTCAAGCTTAAAGACGAATTCAGAAAGCATGGCGTCCATATCTTTAGTTCGAACTATGCACTTTAGTAAGTTACGTGGAATGCAACATTGATTGAGTAAACTTTGAACAGCAAAGCTGTTGTCAGAGGAGAATGCAATGCTGATTCCACCGAGTGAACACGTTCTGTTGCTGGCAGAGCGCTGGCTGCAACTGTTATCCGATCTGGGGCGGGCGCAGGCCACGCTAACAGCCTACCGCAATGCCCTCCGTCATTACTTTGCGTTCTGCAGCCAGAACGGAATTAAACCTGAAAAGGCGCGGTTTGAAGACCTGGCTGCCTATATTAGTCCTCAGTTACCCGGGATGCCTTTTTCCGCGGCCAGCGCCACGCTCCAGCTTCGCCTGTCGGCGATCCGCCTCTGGTATGACTTTCTCATGTACCTGGATCTTTGCACGGTCAATCCGCTGCCCCGATCCGGCACGCCCGGCATGCTGAGTTCCGGCCGGGGACTGGTTCCCCGCGTTGTAAAGCTGCCGCGCATTCCTGACGATGCGCAGTGGCAGTGTTTTCTTTATCATGCCGCCGCTTCCCCACTGCGTGACCGCCTGATGCTGGCATTAACCTATTACGGCGCGCTGCGTCGGTCTGAAATTACCTCGCTAAGTATTGACGACTTCGACTTTGCTCACCGGCTCATCCGCATCCGGGCAGAAACCACCAAGAGCCGGCGTGAACGAATTGTCTGTTACAGCCCGGCAGTAGTGCCAGTGCTGGCCGCGCACCTTATGCAGATGAAGCGGACCGGAATCGTAAGAGGTGCCCTGTTCCGTTCTGAGTCCGATCGTAATCAGGGCGGGCCGCTTTCATTCTGGACCTGGAGCAAAACGGTACGGAAATGGGCGCTTGAGTCTGGGATGCCGGACATCTCAACCCATACCTTCCGGCACCTGCGACTCACACACCTTGCCCGCGCGGGCTGGAAGTTGCACGAACTTGCCACCTATGCAGGACACCGCGACCTGACCACAACACAGATTTATATTCATCTTTCTGGCAGGGACCTGGCTGCCCGGATGGCTGGCGCGATTGAAACGGCAGATATCAGGATGGCGAACCTCATTTTCAGAACAGAGAAATAACATGAGCCCACACACACCGATTGAAAACAGCCGGCATCCGTTCGACATGACTGAATACCGGCTTGAGGCGTCACTGACCCTCGCTGAACGGACGGCACTGAGCAGCGCTCACAGCCGGTCCCGTATGCTGCGAACGAAGCCGGTGCCGGACCTCATCAGGCCGCTGATGGACATTGCCGCCGGAAGCGGATGCGGCAGCAAAATCACGGGGCTGGTGATAGCCGGATTGCTGCGCGAAATGCATGCAGACGGCATGCCCTGCTGGTGCTGGCCGCAGGAACGCTGGCTGACGCTGTGCCGGGAAGTCAGGGAGGGCCGTCCGTTAATGGCCGCTTTTGCCTGGCATCTGGCTGATTTGCATGACCCGCTCAGCCTGCCTGATATACGTAAACCCGCGCTCTATGCTTCTGCCATCTTCGGCCAGGCTTTTTATCACCAGGAGCTGGACCGGCTGACTGATACGCTGACGTCGCTGGGTTATGCCCCGACCAGCCAGAAAAATCATGTCTCGGGTATACTGGCAACACTGATGATCATGAACAGGGATCCCCGGCTTGAAACGTTTACGCCTGAACTCCTCTGGCGCGCCCAGAGCGGGACAGACAAGGGAATATCCCGTTACGTCGGCCGCGTTTCACATGCACTTGCCGCACTGGGGATTATCAGCGCCCCGGTGAGGATGCGAAACTATAAAAAATGGTACGAAAAGCCGGTCGAAGGCGTCGATCCGGCCTGGGTGCACTGGTGCCGGCGCTGGCGGGAAACGTCGGTGCTCAGGCCGCGCACCCGTGAAAGCCAGTACAGCTTTATTCTGCGCTGCGGCCTCTGGCTGAAAAAGGAGCATCCGGAGGTTCGGGAACCGGCAGACTGGACAATGGAAACCTGCGCCAGCTTCATTGCGGCGGTAGGCCGGATGAACGTGGATGAGCTTCAGCTGGGCACGGAAAGGGGCACCGGCAAATCGGTGCGCTCCGGCGAGCCCATGATGCCGCATTCCAGGGCGCATTTTATCTATTCTCTGCGCCGTTTTATGATTGATTACGAAAACTGGGGCTGGGGGCGCCTGCACTTCAGCCCTGCCCGCCATCTTTCCACACCGGATACGCCGCTGTTCCGTCGCGGCGTCAATCCCCGTGTTATTGACGATCCGGTCTGGCTGAAGCTCATCTGGGCCAGCCTCAATCTGCGTCAGGAAGATCTGCTCACTGAAATACATTATCCACTGGCCATGCTGCAGGCAATGGCCGTCATCTGGACCCATGCGGGGGTAAGAAAGAACGAACTGCTCCGCCTGACAACCGGGTGCATCGCGCCGCAGGCGGACGATATCGTGAAGGACGACGGAAGTATCATCCCGGCAGGAACCCTGTGTTACCTGCATATCCCTGCCGGAAAAACCTCAAAAGCCTTTGTTAAACCGGTGGCGGCCGTGGTGAAAAAATACGTCGACATATGGCTGGATGAGCGTCCGGCAGAACAGGCTTTGCTCGCTGACGAGCGAACCGGTGAGAAAGTCCGGCTTCTGTTTCAGTACCGGGGTAAGCCTGCCGGCAGCGCTATCCTCAACCGCACCGTGATACCGATGCTATGCGCAAGAGCGGGCGTGCCTTGTGAAGACAGTGGCGGAATGATAACCAGCCACCGGGGGCGGGCCTCAGCCGTGACCGCGCTGGCGAGCGTACCGCAGGGCATGTCGCTGTACGAACTGATGCAGTGGACGGGCCATTCAACGCCCCAGTCTACAATGCACTATCTTCGCATCCGCCCGACTCAGCTGGCTGCCTCGTTCGTCAAAGCCGACAGGGTCGCTCATATGATAAGCGTGCTGGTTGACCACGATCCTGAAGCCGCCAGCCTGTCCGGGCCCGCGACCTACTACGATCTGGGCGACTCATACTGTACGAACCCCTTCTGGAGCAGTTGCCCGCACCGGATGGCCTGCATCGGCTGCGATTTTAACCTGCTGAAGGATAGCGCGCGCGGGCTGATACTGGAGAGTAAAGCATCCATCCGGCGTTACCTCGAAGAGGTCCCGCTCACTCCCGATGAGAGAGCCATACTGGAGCAGGATGCTGAAAAGGTTGAGCAGGCTCTTACAAGATTGGGCCCACAATCCTGACTGCTCAGATGCTTACAATGTCAGGTCTGAGGGTATCAGTGCAGAATCAGTACAGATAACTGAACGCCGTATTTGATATAAAGCTGATTATAACGGGCGTAATGCCGTAACTGATGGAGCAGCAGATGAGAAAACAGAAGCGATGTATGGGATACGTGGCGGTCGTGGTCGATGACTACGATCGTGCAATTGAGTACTACACCGATAAGCTGGGCTTTACCCTCATTGAAGACACGCCGCAGCCGGGTAAGCGCTGGGTCGTGGTGACGCCGGCCCCTGACAGCGACTGTGCTATTCTTCTTGCCCGCGCGTCGAACGACCGGCAGGAAGGCTTTATCGGCAATCAGTGCGGCGGACGGGTTTTTCTGTTCCTGCAGACCGACGACTTCTGGCGCGACTACAATGCTATGAAGGCAAAAGGCGTCCACTTCTTTCAGGAGCCACGGGAGGAAGAATACGGAATGGTTGTCGTATTTGAGGACATCTACGGCAATCGCTGGGACCTTTACCAGAACAGGCAGGCCTGAAATTCTTTCACAGCAGCGCCTCAGGTGTACGGGAAGCATTACAAGCGTAAACCCTGTCAGGTCTGGCCTGCAGAGAGCGCTTCTGAACAATATACCTCAGTGCAGCGGTCACTGCACTAAGGTCTCCCTCGGGTTAACCACACAGCGTCATGATATAAAATCCGGCCGCCGTCATGGCCAGCGAACCCAGCACGTGTATCAGCACCGAGGCGGCTGCCCAGGCATAGCTGCCGGACTGCAGCAGGGCAAAAACCTCAGCCGAGAACGTGGAGAAGGTCGTCATTCCGCCACACAGCCCGGTGGTAATGAGCAGCCGCCAGGCCGGATCGAGGCCGGGATGGCGCAGAAAATACGCCAGCGCCGCTCCGATGATAAACCCTCCCAGCAGGTTGACCAGCAGCGTCCCCGGCGGCAGGTCCGGAAAAAGCGCGTTCAGGCGCGCGCCCAGCTGCCAGCGGATAACACACCCTAAAGCACCGCCGGTGATGACAGCAAAAAGCTGATTCACGTTCACTCCTTTTATTTTTTTATATTCAGAACATAACGGGAAACGACCTGTGCGGCCGCATCCATCTGGTATACGGCCGGCACGCCGGTCGGGATATGCAACTGTGCCAAGCTGTCGTGTGGCATGCCGTCCAGGAAGGCGGCCAGGGCGCGCAGCGTGTTGCCGTGCGCCACGACCAGAACGGTACTTCCGCAGAGTATCTGCGGCATCACGGCGTGCTGCCAGTAGGGCATGACGCGACGCAGCGTCATTTCCAGGCTTTCCGTCGCAGGCAGGTCGGCCAGCGCAACGCGGCTGTAGCGCGGGTCCCGACGCAGCTGCGCCGGAGCCCCTGCGTCCGCGGGGGGAATGCCGCTGAAGCTTTTGCGCCAGAGCCGGACGGTCTCTGCACCCATCATCCGGGCAGCCGCTTCCTTGTTCAGCCCCTGCAGCGCACCGTAGTGCCGCTCGTTCAGCCGCCAGTGTTTGTCCACGGGCGTCCAGCTGCGGCCAAGACGGTCCAGCACCCGCCAGACCGTGTGAACACAGCGCGTCATCACCGAGGTGAAGACCCGATCGGGCAGCAGGCCCGCGTCCCGCAGCACGTCACCGGCCCGGTCAGCCTCCTGCCGCCCCCGGTCCGTCAGCGGCACGTCTGTCCATCCGGTAAAACGGTTTTCCCGGTTCCACTGGCTTTCGCCATGGCGCAGGAGAATCAGCGTTGAAGGTGCCAAAGACTGTGCTCCTGTGCCGGCCGCTGGCCGTCCGGTGGATCTGTTACGTGCGGCGCACAAACGCATGAAGCCCCGCATAGTGAGCGTCCTCACCCAGCGCCTGCTCAATGCGCATCAGCTGGTTGTACTTTTCCACGCGTTCGCCGCGGCACGGCGCACCGGTTTTCAGGTGTCCCGCGCGCAGGGCTACCGTGAGGTCGGCAAGAAATGTGTCCGTCGTTTCCCCACTGCGGTGGGACATGAACGCGCCCCACCCGTGCCGCTGGCAGAGCGCCACGGCGTCCAGCGTTTCGCTAAGCGAGCCTATCTGATTGAGTTTAATCAATGCGGCGCTGGCGAGGTTTTCGTCAATGCCGCGCTGGATGTACTTCACGTTGGTGACAAACAGGTCGTCACCAACCAGCTCGGCCCTGCCCGCAAGCTGCTGGTGCAGATGCTTCCAGCCCGACCAGTCATCTTCTGCCAGGCCGTCTTCCAGCAGAATGACGGGAAACTGGTCCATCAGCTCGCCGTAGTACGCCGTCATTTCCGCCGCGCTCAGCGCACTGCCCTCCGTGCGCAGATGATATTTTCCGTCTGCGAAAAACTCACTTGAGGCAGGGTCCATGCAGATGCTGATGTCTTCTCCGGGCCTGTACCCCGCCTTCTCAATGGCCTGCACGATAAACGCCAGCGGGTCGCGGTTCGACGATACGGCGGGCGCAAAACCGCCTTCGTCGCCGACTGCCGCGGACAGGTTCTTGTCCAGCAGGATCTGGCGCAGCGCCTGGTAGACCTCGCTGCCCTGACGCACGGCCTCGCGCAGCGTGGGTGCCCCGTGTGGCGCTATCATGAACTCCTGAAAGTCCGCGCCCTGACCGCGGGCGTGCACGCCGCCGTTGATAATGTTCATGCACGGTACGGGCAGCAGGTTCGCCTGCAGGCCCCCCAGGTAGCGCCAGAGCGGCTCGTGCGAGGCCTGTGCCGCCAGCCGGGCAACCGCCAGCGACACGCCCAGAATGGCATTGGCACCCAGCCGACTCTTGCTCTGCGTACCGTCCAGCGCCAGCATGATGTTATCCAGCTGACGCTGCTCGCGCACGTCCCTGCCGCGCAAGGCTTCGCAGATTTCCGTATTAACCGTCCTGACAGCATCCAGTACGCCTTTACCGCCAAAACGGTGTACGTCGCCGTCGCGGCGCTCAGCGGCCTCGCGCGAGCCGGTGCTGGCCCCGGAAGGCACCGAGGCCCGCGCCATCATTCCGTCCACGGTCCGGGCTTCGACTTCAACGGTGGGGTTGCCGCGAGAGTCAAGAATTTCACGGGCGGTCACGTTATCCAGTGTAAAGCGCATAGAGTTTCTCCCGGTTCAGTCATTCAGGTGAGTGATAAGCACATCCACCGTGAGGTGGTTAATGTATTCCGCCGAGCGGGACGTCAGCATTCCCATAAAGCGGTTTCGGTGCCCGGCAAGCACGAGGTCCACGCCCAGCTCAGCGATGCACTTCTCCACGTCCTCAAAGCGGCGCATGGTCACCAGCTCCCGCATGTCTACCGTCTCAGGCACGGAGGCCGCCAGCTCGCTCATAAACGCTTTGGATTTCAGCACCTCTTCCGACACGACGTCGTCCATCAGGCTGTCGGACACGTAGTTCATTTCCCGGTAGTCGTCGCTGATGTGGGCCAGGGTGATTTTCATGCCGAGCGGCTGCGCCAGCGCGACCGCCCGCTTCAGCAGGAGGGTGCCGTCGTCTTTATCGTTCACAAGTATCAATGCATGGGTGTAGCAGGTCATAATGAACTCCCGTTCTGGTTGAGGCGGGACTCAAGCCACGGCAGAAGCTGTTTTTTGCGGCTGAGCATACCCGGTACGGAGCAGGAGGCCGCGTTAACGCTCTCCCGCCCGGCGAAATAAAGCGTTGAAAACCCGGCCCGGATGTCGGTCAGCATCAGCACCGCCAAACCAGCACCCGACTGGTCTGCCAGATACGCCAGGGCAGCGAGCAGGTCGTCCATCACGGTGGCAACCTGTGACGGGGAGCTGACCTCAATCTGGGCGATGCGCACGTCAGTGCCGGCAATGACGAAGGCCTTGAGGTCCCTGTCCAGCAGCAGCTGTGCGCTGAGGCCGCTGACGTCAGTTTTTGCCGTAAGGAGGTCACGGGCGAAGGCTCTGCGGTTTACGCCGGACAGTACGCCCAGCTCGGTAGCCGAACGGATATCGTCTTCGGTCGTGGTGGGCGAGCGAAGATTCACGGTGTCGCTCAGGAGTGCACCCAGCAGAAGAATGGCAAGCGTCGGGGGCAGCGTGCGTCGCGCTTCAGCGTTCATAAGCAGCCACAGCAGCGTGGCGCTGCTGCCAAGCGGGCGTATGTGTACCTCCGGCGGCAGTTGCGTTATCAGTCCGCCCAGCCGGTGGTGGTCAGTGATCCCCACGATGTTGCTCCGGAGCAGGTCGTCAGGTCCCTGCGCCGGCTCGGTGAAATCGACCAGCCAGACCCGTTCATCCTGTAGCGGAATATCAAGCCGTGGCGGCAGCGTGAGTCCGGCGGTGTCAAAGATAAAATGGGTTTCGCGGTTAGCTTCGCCAAGACGCCATGCGCGGGCGTCCATGCCGCGCCCGGTCAGCCAGTGCGCGGTGACGAAGGCCGTGCAGATGGCGTCGCTGTCAGGATTGATGTGGCCAAAAACGTGTATCACAGGTCTCTCCCCGAAGAGGGAAGTACGCAGGCCGGGAAGAAAGTAAGGACGGCCTGACGCACCTCCTGAAAATCAAGAGTCGCATCAGGCGTCATCAGCTCCGGAACGGAGCGGTTGGGAAAGGTGGAACGCCATCACCTTGTCATATGAGTATAGAGCCGGTTGCAAAACCTGTCAGTATTATTCTGCTGGCGCCCTCAGCCTGCCAGCGCAGCCCGTGCCTCGCAGAGTACCCGGCGAATGTTTTCCGTCACCGCCGGACTCGTGCAGAGCGAAAGCGGACTGGGGTGCGGCATCGTCAACACGGGGACGCCGGGGTACAGATGATTGACCGTCCCGCGGGCCTGAGCCGCTACGGCACCGGCCAGCACCACCACGCGCAGCGCGGGCAGATACGCCAGCACGTCCTCAAGCAAGGCGCAGCCTCTGCGGATGTCCGCCGCTGACGGCCGTTTCTGCAGCCCGTGACTGACCCAGGGCACCGTATTCCACAGCACGCTGTCCTGACGCGAAATACCGGCTTCCGCCAGAAACCGCCCAAGGTTCTGCTGGGCCGGCCCCGGGTTATCACGCGACACAAACCGCGGTGACGGGCTGCTGCGCGCCGGCGACTGCAGCAGGACGAGCAGTCCGGCCCTAACCCCGCCGTCAGCCGGATCAAACCACGGCAGTTCTGCACCGGCCTGACGCTGGCCGCTGACCCAGCGATTCAGCGCGGCCACATGCGGCGCGGTGACTGCCGCGAGGCATTCCTCGCGTAAAAACGAGTCCTGCATCGATGTGCTGGTTTCACTCACGGCTTCCGATCCAGGCCTGCCAGACAGGGAGAAACAAACAGTTTACCGCTCCATGCCCCACGCACTGTTTTCACCGCGACAAGCAGCCACATGGCCGCCAGTATGACGACAAGAAGCGCACCGAAGCCTTTAAAGAATGCGAGGTCAATCAGGGTAGACAGCTTGAGCGTGGCCACGGTGTACACGCCCAGCGGGAAGGTAAAGCCCCACCATCCAAGGTTGAACGGGATGCCTTCACGGAAGTATCGCACGGTTATCAGCGTGGCCAGCAGCATCCACCACAGGCCGCAGCCCCAGAAGAGAATGCCGGCAACGAACCCCACGCCCTGCGCGATGTGACCGATTTCCGGCATGCCCGCCGCGGCAAACACCCCGGGCGCATCTCCGCCGATGACCAGCATGCCGAGCGAGCCGGTGCCAATCGGACCCAGCGCCAGCCAGCTTGAGGCCGCCATGCTTTCGTGCGGTAGCTTGTGCAGCGCCATACGCAGCAGCAGAATGGCGAGGATGCTCAGCGCCACCGGCACGGAGTACGCCCACAGCACGTAGCTGGTAATAATGATGCCGAGCTGCGCGTGTGGGGCAGCAATGTGCGGCGCCAGCAGGCCGCCGCTGACCGCCGCGACCTCGGCTGCCACGACCGGCAGTAACCAGACGGCAGTCATCTGGTCAATACTGTGCTGCTGCCGGGTAAACATCATGTAGGGAATGCACACGCCGCACAGCAGCGACATCGCCACGTCCAGCCACCACAGGGCGTGTGCCACCTGAATAACGTCTGCGCCCCAGCGCGGAAGACCGAACGCCAGCAGGCCATTGATGATGGTCGCCATGCCCATCGGGATGGTGCCGAAGAACATGGACACGGTTGAATGGCCGAAAATGCGCTTTGCCTCTCCGAAGTACATCACCCAGCGGGCCAGATACATCACGGCAAAGACGCTGAACAGGAGGATGTTAAACATCCAGAGCCCCTCGGCGACAAGGCGCAATCCCGGAACCTGCCAGGGGAACTGCGCCAGAGACAGCGACAGGATGCCGGTCCCCATGGTCGCGGCGAACCAGTTAGGCGTGAACTGTCGTATGGCCTCTTTCGGGCTGCTCAGCGCGCTCAGCGGACGCGCACCGTTATGCAGGGTGAATATTTTATCGTTCATGCCGGAATCTCCTGAGTAGACAGAAAGATTATAGGCATGTCAGAGTAAATCTTTAAAACAGGTTATTTAGCTAAAATAAATCTATAAAAGTGATTAACCACCCCACTTTGCGAAGGATCGTCACTGCGCTGGAGTAAGGGAGGTTTCGCGTCAGGTCTGCGGCGGGCTTTTAATCGTGGCCATGACACGGTTCTTTTTCAGGTCAACCACCGCAATGCTGAGGTCTTTATTCAGCACCCACGCGCGGGTACCGTCCTTGTTGAAGACAATCGCCTGACGGGGCGCATCCAGTCCGGTGACGGTGGACACCACCTTACCGGCGGCGGTATCAATAACGGAGAGGCTGTTGTCGCCAAGGTTGCCGCTGTAAACATAGCGGTTATCCGGCGTCAGCGCGGCACCGTAAGGGTCCTGACCCACGGGAATGGTTGCCGTAATGACGTGCTTTTGCGTGTCAACCACGGCGATTGTGTTGCTGCCGCTGTTAGCCGCGTACAGTGTGCGGCCGTCTGCGCTGACAGAAATGGCGCGCAGCTTGCTGAAGCCGGTTATCTCGCCGCGAATGTCGCCCGTCACGGCATCAACCAGGGTAATTTTATCGCCCTTAAAGTTGGTGACGTAGACGGTTTTGCCGTCCGGGCTGATTTTAATGCCCTGACGGGGCTGGGCAAAACCCGTCACAACTGCAATGGGCCGGTCATGTGTAAGGTCATACACCGAGAGCGTGCTGGCGGCCTCGTTATTCACATACAGTCGCTGACCGTCACGACTTATGGCCGTGCCGAATGCCCCGGGCCCCAGCGGCAGCGTGGCCGCCACGTCAAGCGTCCCGGTGCTGATTTTTTTGACTACGCCGAGACTGCTGTCAGAAAGAAATATGGCCTTACCGTCCGGAGAGAAAAGTGCATTACGGGGGGTGACGTAGCCCTTCATCACCTTTCTGACTTTCCCGGCAGCCAGATCATAGACCACCACGTCTGAGCGCTCACTGTAGGACGCCACCGCCGTTTTTTCATCGGGACTGACAGCAAGGGAATTGTTGTGGATATCGCCGTCAAACGTCCAGCGCGCTTCTGCAGCACCTGCGATGGTACTTATGAGGAGAAATGCCACCGCGGTCAGTCCCGGGATTCTGTAATTTTTTATCATTATTTCTTCCTGCATAAAGTGAAAGATAAAAGCGCATTGCCCGATTGAGGGCTTCAGAATAAGCATGGCAGATTAAATCCCGGCGGGGAAATCGATTTTCCGGCTATGTCTTACCACCCGTCAACTTTCCTCCCTGCCAGTAAGCATACCGAAGTGGTTCAAGGCTGAATAATTCCTGTTCAGAAAATAAACTTCAGAGGAATGGTAACTTATTTTTTTGTTTAAATTGCATTCCACATAAATCACAGCCTCAGCCAGAGAGTAATGACCGCGCTTGAGGACATAACACCACGCGTCGAACAGTACAGCATTGATGAGATGTTTTTGGATCTTACCGGTATTAACGGCTGTGAGGACTTCGAAGCTTTTGGTCGTCGCCTGCGCGCGCATGTATTTACCACAACGGGTCTTACCGTCGGTGTCGGCATGGGGCCCACTAAAACGCTGGCAAAATCGGCCCAGTGGGCGAGTAAGGAGTGGAAGCAGTTTCGCGGCGTGCTGGCGCTGACGCCGGGTAATCCGAAACGTACCGAAACTCTGCTGGCTAACCAGCCCGTTGAGGAAATATGGGGTGTGGGACGGCGTATCGGTAAGCGACTCAGCCTGATGGGCATCGAAACCGCCCTGCAGCTGTCACGCGCGCGTCCAAAGTTCATTCGCGATAACTTTTCCGTGGTACTGGAACGCACAGTACGCGAGCTGAACGGTGAGTCATGTATTCCGCTGGAAGAACTGCCGCCAGCAAAACAGCAGATAGTCTGCAGTCGCAGCTTCGGGGAGCGCATTACAACAAAAACAGCCATGCAGCAGGCGCTGTGTCAGTACGCTGCACGCGCAGCGGAAAAGCTGCGAGGGGAATGTCAGTACTGCCGCAACATCGGCGTGTTTATCCGGACGTCGCCACACGCCAGCGGTGAGGTGTTTTACGGAAACAGCGCCGGAGAGAAGCTGACACTACCAACACAGGATACGCGGGACATCATTGAGTCTGCGATGCGGTCGCTCAATTGTATCTGGCTTGAGGGTCGCAGATACATGAAAGCAGGCATCATGCTTGATAACTTTACGCCGAACGGCGTAAGCCAGCTAAATCTGTTTGACGATAATCGGCCACGGGCTAACAGCGCACAGCTGATGAAGGTACTGGACGGCATTAATCAGTCAGGACTGGGAAATGTGTGGTTTGCCGGACAGGGAATTAACACTGAGTGGAAAATGAAGCGTGAAATGCTCAGCCCTGCCTGGACCACACGCTGGTCAGACATTCCTAAAGCTCGTGTTCTCTGAGACGATTATTAATTAAGCTGTTGAAACTGTATTCCACATAAATGCTGACATGTCGAACAGGGTAATGACCACGCTTGAGGGTATGGCACCAGCAGTGGAAATTTATTCAATCGACGAAGCGTTTATGAATCTCGGCGGCATGAGCCGTATTGAACCACTGGAAGACTTCGGACGCCGGGTTAGGGCGCGTATCAAGCAAGAAACACATCTCATCGTAGGTGTTGGCATTGCGCCAACTAAGACCCTGGCAAAGTTGGCAAATCACGCTGCAAAAAAGTGGTCAAAGACAGGCGGCGTACTCGATCTGTCGAATATTGAGCGTCAAAAGAAATTGATGGCGCTGGTGCCGGTTGAAGATGTCTGGGGTGTTGGCCGTCGCATAAGCAAGAAGTTGAATGCCATGGGCGTCATTACCGCGAAAGATCTGTCGGAGCAAAGCACTTACATCATCCGTAAGCATTTTAACGTGGTGCTGGAGCGCACCGTAAGAGAACTGCGCGGGGAGCCATGCCTGGAGCTCGAAGAATTTGCACCAACCAAACAACAGATAGTGTGCTCGCGGTCATTCAGTTCACGCATCACTGAATACATTTACATGCGTCAGGCTGTTTGCTCTTTCGCAGAGCGGGCAGCCGAAAAGCTGAGAAAAGAAAGGCAGTACTGTAAGCAGATAGCAGTATTTGTCCGAACCAGTCCGCACGCAGAGGGTGAGGTCTTTTATGGCAATCAGGCCTCGCGAAAGCTGCTTACACCTTCTAACGATACTCGCGACATCATCCGTGTTGCTATGGACGCACTTGATGACATATGGGTAGACGGACACCGTTATATGAAAGCAGGAGTGATGTTAGGCGATTTTTTCAGCCAGGGTGTGTCTCAGCTCAATCTGTTTGATGAGTACCGGCCACAGCCCAACAGTGAAGCTCTGATGCGAGTAATAGATGGGCTAAATCAGAGCGGGAAGGCCAATTTATTTTTCGCTGGGCAGGGGATTGAAAGGTCATGGGCCATGAAGCGAGAGATGCTTTCACCAGCTTACACGACCCGTTTTGCAGACCTGCCAGTCGCAAAATGAGCGTAGCTGTTATTAACCTGTTACCAATGCCAATCTAAGATCGTAATGAGTGAAATTCATACACTGTTGCGATAAAAGTCTTCCCCAAAACTCAATGCAACCTATTGGATTTTATAGCGTTTATTTTCGTTGACAAAGGACATGCATAGCAATGTTTTCTTGCTTTTAAATCAATAAAATCAGTTGGATAACATTGTTTTGCTAAAATAATGCTGCGTCACATGGAGTGGTTCGAAGCGGCTGACCTGATTGTTAAAGGTGTTGAAGGCGCTATCGCTAACAAGACCGTGACTTACGATTTCGAACGCCTGATGGATGGCGCTAAGCTGCTGAAATGTTCAGAGTTTGGTGACGCGATCATCGATAATATGTAATCCGCATTACGTAACATACAGCCAACACGTACGTAAAAATCGTGTTGGCTTTTTACTTCCCGCTTTCTTTCCCCCAAACTTCCCCAAAACTGTTCATAAAATCACCTTCACACAGCAACCACAATCCAGTCTTTTCCGCGATCATCGTTATAGCGATTACTCATCTAAGCGCTTATTGTTTTCGCACCGTGCTGTTTAAGACATTTACTCCGTGAGAGCGCTGCTAAATCATTTCCCGCTGCCTGGCATTTTACTCTCTCTGCAAATTGAATTGTCTGATGCCACGGTAAAAGAGTGAGTGAACGCATATCTGTCATCCACCCTGTCACGCCTGATTTGTTAAACGATACCCTCTGTTAATCTCTTTCAGTACCAGTTAAGCGCCCGGCATTAAATGTGTCGGGCCACGTTATTTGCTCCTTACAGCTGATTCAATTTTGTAACCTGTACCACAAAAAAATAGAGTTACGCATGATCCGGTTGCCGCAGACGTGTACGCTTCTGCCGATACAGAGGGAGAGCATTATGGATGATGAAGCGGTAAGTGATGCTATTGCGGCATGTCGCCTGCTATTTGGACAGGCGGTGATGGAAATCGTGGCTGAAAATAAGCCGGTGACTGGCGAAGCCATTTCTGAAAAAATTCATCAAATGTTTACCGGAATCAACCCGGAACCCGTGATGACGCTGGCTATCAGCCTGTTGACAACCCGCGCCGACTGACCGATCCCGGTTATCAAGCCAGAGACCTCAGGCCGCCATGGGCGTAATGCCAGTTAGTTAAGCGACAGGTGATAACGCAGTCTGGTGCCGCTCAGGGGCTGGCGGTCCTCGCGCCGCTGCGCGGTTCCTTCACTTCATTCGCCTGCCTGACGGACCGCCGGGGATGGCACATCCTGTGCCGCCCCGCCTTTCGCCCGCGTCCTGCGGGCTCTCCTGGCAGACTCATTATGTTCAGCGCTGCGGATTGCCTGCCCCTGATCGCCACCGGCCTGCGCTGGCCCGCACTGCGGCTCGCTCGCCCGGAAAAAAGCTGGCACGTTTGACCGTGACAGCCTTTACAAATCTAATCTTAACTGACCAGTATTACGCCATGGGCGGCCTTTTCCTTTTCTGCATGCTGGCCCGGCAGGGCCGACGCCGTAAAATAATAATCCGGTTAATAATTCAGGTCTGTCTCTGGCCTGTCGTGCTGGCCTCATATTTTAACAATATCGCAACTATGGAACCAATCTGACACTGCGCTGACTAATTTGCTGACTATACCGTTACGTTACCGTTTTCAGAACGTTAATCGGGCGAGTCTTACTTTCATTCAGCCAGAACGGCGTAGCCTTTGCGCAGAGGATGTCAGACATGCGGTTTTTAATTATTTGTCGGGATAATATTGGCGACACCTTACTGACCACGCCGCTGATCAGTGCGCTGGCGCAGTCGGGGCAGCATCAGGTCGACGTGCTGACTAACAATTACGCTGCGCCAGTGTTGCAGCATAATCCCGATATCCGGCAGCTCTTCTATTATACTAAACTGCATCACCGTGAGGCAGGGCAGGGACGACTGGCCTGTCTCTTACAGCGACTGAAGCTGATGCTGACCCTGAAAAAACAACGTTACGATGTGGTGATTCTGGCAAAAAGCCGCTGGGATCAGCATGGCCTGAAGTGGGTTAAAACAGTGCGTCCCGCCAGAGTGATTGCCCTGGGCCATCCCCATCCGCTGATTACCGATCTGCTGCCGCCACCCAGCCAGTCGCCGTGTCATATCAGTGAAACCCTGTTTAGCCTGGGGCGGCCTTTCAATCTCAGCGCCACAGCGCCAGGCAAACTGACGCTGCTGCCGGATGCGGCAATCGCGGCCAGCCTGCGTGACAGCTGTGCGATTGATCCCGCTGTTCCGGTCTATGCATTGCAAATCAGCGCCCGCAAGCCGAGCCAGCAGTGGGAAGCCGCGCGGTTTGCCGGGCTGGCTGAAAAAATCGCGGCGCGTCATCCCTGCCAGATAATGCTGCTCTGGTCACCCGGCAGCCGTGATAATCCGCGTCATCCGGGAGATGATGAAAAAGCGCGTGAAATTATGGCGCTCTGCCCGCATCTGCCAATCAAAGCGGTGGCAACCACCAGCCTGCCGCAGTTGATTGCAGCAATGTCGTTGTGTCAGGGGCTGGTGAGCAGTGATGGCGGGGCAATGCACATTGGTGCGGCGCTGGGATTGCCGGTCGTCGCGCTGTTTGGCGACAGCGATCCGGCATGCTGGCATCCGTGGCAGGTTAACTATCAGGTGCTGCAACCGGCGTCACGTGAGGTCAATGCGCTGAGCAGCAGCGAGGTCTACGACGCCTTCGCCCATACCATTACTCAGTAATCCTCTTCAGGCCAGCGTCCCAGTCTGGCCGCTTCACACAGCATGGCGACCGTCAGTGGACGATAAGGCCGTGCTGTGCCCGCAGTAAACCAGTTTGCCACTGCAAAGCGCCGTCGGCGCGGCTCCGGAAAATAGCGGGCGTCATCATACTGTTCTGAACAGACGCCGAAAGTGATAAAAAAATCACTCATCAGAATGGCAAAGTCCACTTCACTCAGCGGTAACTGCTGCAGATGAAATCCCGCCCGATCCACTTTCCGGAACCAGCCCAGTGCGGTTGGCTGATTGTGGTGCTCAATCAGCGCAATGATGGATTGAGAAAGGTCGTTCATTACCCCACCAGTTTCGCCACGGCCTGCCCGACCTCATCGGCCTTGATCGTTGCCATCGGATGCTGTGAGGCGGTTTTATCCGGGCGGTGAATAATGATGTGCCGATCGCTGTCCTGGCAGGGACCGGTATAACGCGGATTGGCGGTCGAGAACAGGCTGACCGTCGGCGTTTGCGCGGCCACGGCGATGTGCAGTGGACCGGTGTCCCCGGTAACCAGCACATCCAGCGTGCGAATCAGGCTAATCAGGCCGCTGAGATTCGTTTTACCCGCCATCGGGGTCACACGCTGACGGTAGTGCAGGGGCAGGCTTTCAATAAATTCCTGCTCAAGAGGCTGCTCAGCGGCGGTGCCGGTAACGATAATTTCCGTGTCAGGCCAGCGTTCAAGCAAGGCTGTCGCCAGCTGGCTGAAGGAGGCCAGTGGCCAGCGGCGAATATCTTTTGATGCCCCTAACTGAAAACCGATACGGCAATGGTCAGCCTTTGCAGTCGGACTGTTGTTCAGTGCCGGAAGGTGCATCCGGGTCTGCTCTGTCTCTGCGCCCAGGACTTCAATCAGTTTCAGCTTACGCTTGATGGTATGGTCATCGAAATAGCCTGAATAGTGATCGAGATATTTATTTAGCAGAGGCGATTCGCGGCCGTAATGATCGCGCACAATCACCTTACTGCCGGTCAGTACCGAGCTCATAATATCGTAGGGGAAATGGGCGTGTAATATTACTGACAGGTCAGGTTTCTGGCGGCGCAGTTTGAAAAAAAGTGGCAGGAAATTCGCCAGTTTGTTATCCCAGATATAGATCTGATCAAACCAGTTATAACGGCTGACGAGATCCTTATTTTTCTTGCTGGAAACCAGAATAAACTTGCTGGCGGGAAAGCGATTTTTCAGGCTCCAGATAGCCGGCGTATTCATCAGAAAGTCGCCCAGTGCCGTGGTGGAGTAAATCACCACTGTTTGTGGGGCCAGGTCGTGCAAGGCCTGTGGTTTTGTTCTGCTGGAAAATCGAGAATAGAGCGTTAAAAGTCGGTCTATCAGATAAATCTTTTTTTTCTTCACGTCTGAATTCTCTTAAATGTATCAATAATATTTAACAAAAGGTGTTGTGAGTTATTAGAGAATATTTCTGCGACTAAAGTTCATTATTAAGGTTTATTTTTCGCTGCCGTAGAAATTTCGTTTAAATTGTTTCCACAATTTTAATGTTGTTTATTCTGGGTATATATACAGAATTGTGTAAAAGAAGTAAGAGATTATTAAAAAGAGATGGGATGATTCTTATAAAAAGGAAAGTATGGAAAATACTCTGATTTCGGCCATAACTAATAGCAGGTTAATTATTAGCGGAATTATTCTATGACTTCTATCTATTAAAAAACATGCGATAAAACAAACCCCGGCACGTGTGCCGGGGCAGGGTATTACGACTGTGGCTGACCCACCGGGCCTGAACCCAGCGTACCGCCCGGTGACGACTGACCGCTTGGTGCATGAGGGCGGCCATCATCTTTAATTGCGTCGCTCTTCTGCGAGCAGCCCGCCAGAGAGGTTAAGGTCGCTGCAACCAGCAGCAGGGCAGGAATTGTTTTCATAAGGTCACCTTGATGTTGTCAGAAAGAGACGAAACCAGACTAAGCATAGATACTTACCGCATTCTGGCCTGAAAAGGCTTATCTTTCAGATGTTTCTCAGCCGGCGGAGAGAGTCCAGGCAAAAAAAACGGAAGCCAGTGGCTCCCGTTCTGTTGACGTTCAGCGCGATTACTTGCGGCCCAGCAGGAAGCCGATAAATACGCCAACGCCTGCAGCAACGGCCAGACCTGCAACAGGATTGGATTGAACCTGATCCTTGATACAGTCAGCAGCATCGCGGGCAGCATAGCTTGCCTGGTTGGTGTAACGGCGTGCTGCGCCTTTAGCCTGATGCTCAGATGAACCGGTTGCTGCACCCCATTGTTCCTGAACTGCGCCAGCGGCTTCTTTTACTTTATCTTCGATTTTTCCTGACATTTATTGCTCCTTGGTTTTGAGTGAGACCCTCAAAGCGTAGCAAAGATAGTGAATTCTGCTCCTCCAGCGGAGGAAAATGGGCTAAAAAATCATTCCTGGCTGTTAATGGCGCTGCGTTTGCGGGTAAGGGATTTACTGTCTAGCCTTTGGAAAGAGAGGCGCACTCAGGCGCTGCCACAGCCATAGCCAAAGCTACAGCCGGAGGATAAGCAATGAAACGTGATGCACTGAATGATGACGACTATGATGAAGTCTGCCGGGTCATTGGCGATGCGGTCATTGTGCTGTCGGAGCGCGGCCATGACACCCGCCGTGGCGAAATCTACGACCTGCTTAAACGTATACGTCAGCAGCGCGCGCACAGTGAACGGGATGAGCAGCGGATGCTGGATCATGCTATCCGGCTGATTAAGCCAGAGGTTTAGCATAGTGCGGAAACGCTGCGCTACTGCAGCAGCACGCCCTGAATCAGACTGGCCTCAACAATCGTAACCTCATTAATTTTCAGCGCCTGCATATAACCTTCAACCAGTAAGAGATTGCTGACATCAGTGGCCCGGTAGTCGCCCGGGAGTTCACTGTCGCCTTTCCAGACCTGCTGCTGCGACAGCTGACTTAATGTCGTCAGGCTGTAGCGATGGGGTTTGCCCGGTAACTGATTGCGGATTGAAAAACCATGTACGCCGCCGATGCCAATGACCCGACGGCTCGCCAGATCCTGTTTAATCTGCGGACTGACCTCATTAGCGGCATAAAATTGCACAAAGCGCAGTACCGACTGCCGCCAGGAGCCAATCGGATTAGGGGATTTGGCCTCCGGGCTGTTCTTCAGCACCGTCAGAATAAAGTTTTTCAGCGTCACCGAGGCCAGTTTGCCCTGATAGATATCTGCAACCGGCTGACCCGCCTGCTGTCGCCAGGCAGTCATCTGCATCGATCCCCCACCAATATCCCAGACCAGCAGCTGCTCATCACGGATCGCCGGATCGTTAAGCGCGGCTTTAGCGGAGAGGAAACCGAGTTTCGCTTCCTGCTGCTGCGAGATGATGCTGATTTGCGCACCGGTCTGGCGCTGCAACTGATCGATGACCGCCTGACCGTTGCTGGCGTTGCGGAACACCGCCGTGGCAACGCCGCTGATCCGCTGTGGATGAAAGCGCTGTGCCTGCGTTAAAAGCTGCTGCAGGGCGGCGGCACCTTCATGAGTCATTGCCGGGCTGAGCTGATTATCTGTTGAATGCGCTAAGGCCTCGTTCCATGCCACGGCGCGCTGATCCTGATACAGCATCTTTTCGATGCGCAGCTGGCAGACATTGACACGGGCTACCGCAATTTTGGTGGTGCCGGAACCGATATCCAGACCGGCGCGGATTTGCTGGCAGCGATCGGCCTGGGCAGCAGCGGCAAAAAACAGTGAGCAGAACAGCGTGACAGCAGACAGCGCAGCAGAACGCATAGCGACTCCGGGGGCAATGAGGATCAGAGTGAACGGGCGGCGACGCAGGCCGGATAGACGCTCACCAGGAAGTGACGCAGATGATCAAAACACCATTCGGCGTCATCCGCCTGCGGACAATAGAACTGAATAGTGATCTTTTCATAATCGCGCTGACGCTGGCGCAGCGGCGACCAGCTCCAGTCGAGTACCGAGCGGGCATAATTGACCAGCGTCTCGGCGGGCATCTGATGTTGCTGCTCCTGCCCGGTCAGATAGCGATAAAAGTTCGCTTCCAGCTGCAGCGCCTCCTCAAAGCCGTGTTGCGGCAGATCGGGACGAAAAGCCACATCGATAAAGCCACAGACCGCATCTGCCTGCTGCTGCCAGTCGCAGGCCAGGGTCATAAACAGCCCCTCCTGCAGATTGATCTCCTCGACCAGCCGCCGCAGATTCACTGAATGGTTCAGCACCGCGATCTCCTCAAGACGACCGGTTTCCAGCGTCAGATCAAAGCCACAGGGATTCACGGAGCCATCCGCATTGCGGGTGGCGGGGAAGGGGAAGTCGATATAACCGTTGTTATCCAGACGCTTTTCCATCGGGGAGACCTGCTGCTTGACGTTTCCTGACAATAAACCATCTGGCAGCAGGATTCATCCCTTATGGACAGGTCCAGGTGATTTGGGTGTCCTGGTAAGGGTTGATCAGGCGGAACTGCTTATCTGACAGGCGCTGCGCGTAATAGCCCTCAGGCGTGACGGCGGAGGGAACATATTTAAACCGATCCAGCGACTGCAGCGGGCCACTCTTAACGCTGACCTTATCCCGGGTCACGGTGAAGCTATTAACCAGATCAAAAATCACGCCCTGGGTATGCCCCATCGACTGACCATAAATTGTCGAGACCTCACCCGGACATTCCACCCCTTTCGGGCCAGATGAACATCCAGTCACCATCGCGATGAGGATAAAAATGCTGAGACGCATCATGATTTTCTACCTGCTTCAATCCCTGGGAGTTTCGTGGCGCAGAGTCTATCCTGCTGCGTCACTGATTACTTAATCATAGCAGTTTACGCTGCGCTTCCTGTTTGTGATTTGTTTAATCGTTAAGCAACAGGAATGTAAAAGGGTGACTTTGCTTATCAATAAACGTTATTCTTGGCTCCTTTGCGCACCACTTAGGCAAATTCAGGGATAAATGATGAACGAAGAAGAAGCAAGTCTAATGATTATTCGCCATGCGATTGACCAGTTAGAAGCCGATAAGAAGCAACAGGTGATCGCTTGTTCAGCGGATATACGTGCAGCAATGCAGGCTTACGATAGCGAGAATGCCGGGCTGGCACTGATGTTAGTGGCCGCCGAGGTAGCAGCCGAATAATCATATCCGGTCAGTGTGGCAGCCTGTTACGCTGGCCGGATTACTTTATTTTTTCTCAACTTTCAGATTTCTTCGCACGCCGATTCTATCTTTCAATGGTCTTGCTGCGGGTTGCCCCGCGTCCCTTCTCCGTCCTGTGATGTGTTAAGCTAAAAAATCTCAATAAAATCAGCGGAGAAAAAGCATGAAGGCAGCATTAATTGCCCTGGGCCTGCTGGCCTGTCACATCGCACCCGCCTGGAGCGAGACGGAATTTCAGCTTAACTGTCCCGGCCGGACAACCATGACCGTTTCGCGTGCCGAATATGGTTTAACCACGTTAATGTGGCCGCCGGGGCATTTCCAGATTGCTGCCGGTCAGCAGCGTACCCGTTTAGAGGCGGGTGATAAGGTGGCGATTACTCGCTTTCGCAATGGCGATCAGCTGATTGTGAACCAGCGCAGCCAGGCGACCTTTTTTGTCTACCGCGACAGCGATAAACTGCTGCCCTGCAGCCGCAGCGAAAAACGCGATGTTGATGCGTTGAGCCTGGAGCGCTACGACGATCGTCAGCACTCCGATACTTAACCCACGGAGCCACTATGCAACCCGAGATTACCGATAAGGTCACAACGCAGGATCTGGATGAAGTCAGGCTGGGTCTGACTGCGTTCAACAGCAAATATATTAATATTGATGAGATCAGATCGATCGGCGTGTTTATTCGTGATGACCAGGGCAGAAAGCTGGCCGGACTGACCGGATCAACCGCCGGAAACTGGCTGCGGATTGATATGCTGTGGGTGAGTGAGGCGCTACGCGGGCAGGGGGCGGGCAGTAAGCTGATGCAGGCGGCAGAGCAGGAGGCGCGGGATCGCGGCTGCCGCTTTGCCCAGGTGGATACCGCCAGTTTTCAGGCGCGGCCGTTTTATGAAAAGCTCGGCTATACGCTGCGCTTTAGCCTGGATAACTATCCGCGGCATCATCAGCGCCACTATCTGACGAAAGCCCTGTAATCAGAACAACGGTTGCTGACGCAAATCCAGCGGATGCTGTTCTGCTTCATCAATCGCGGCCAGCCAGCTCTGCAGCGTAACTTTTTTCCAGGAGAGATGCCCGCGCGTGGTACTCATCAGCACCACGTCGGGACGCAGGGAGCGGTAAAACTCCAGCGTCTGGCTCAGCTCAGCCGGATTACTGTCCGGCACCAGCACCGTGATCCAGCGGTCATGCGAACGCGTCACGGTATCGCCAACAAACAGATAGGTCAGCCCCAGCGGCGAGGTGTAGAGATAGCTGCAACTGCCCGGTGTGTGTCCTGGCGTTGGCAGCAGATGGAAATCCCCGAAGTGCGTCTCCTGCTGCGAAAAGGTGTCATCAGGCTCAGCAAAACGGCTGATGGGGCCCAGCGATCGGCTATGGCAGTAAAGTGCGCTGCTGAAGCGCTGCTGGATCAGCGCCGCACCGGGCGCGGATTCATGCCAGTGGGTGAGGTAGTGGCGGATCACGCCGCCGGTATCGGCCATGACTTCATGATCGAGCGGATTTTCTACGCGGCCAATCAACAGATTGCCGCGAGGGTGACGCAGCATAAAGCCATGCATCATCAGGTCATTAACGGCATCTTCCACCGGAAATTCCGGGGTTGAGATCCACAAATCGTCATACAACGGCTTCAATGTCGATCTCCTGAAACAAACGCTATTCCCGCAGGACGGGATGCCCGGTCGCCTGCAAACGTGCGTGGCCCTGGCTGACCGCTAATCGTGCGCTGGCACCCAAAGGCAGTGTTACGGTGTCAGCGGCATGACCAAAATCTAATCCACAAATCAGCGGCAGACCGGTGGTGTCACGCAGTCGCTGCCAGACGGTGCTGAAGTCAAACCCGTTGTCATATTCTGTCAGGGCTGTACTGGTGAAGCTGCCGGTAACGATCGCCCGCTGTCGCGCCAGAATGCCGCTCTGCTGCAGCTGAATCAGCATGCGTTCAATGCGGAACGGATGCTCATTCACATCCTCAATCACCAGAATGCCGTTCTCAAACTGCGGCATCCACGGCGTGCCAATCAGTGAGCAGATCATCGCCAGATTCCCGCCCCACAGCGTACCCTGCCATTCACCCTCGTCAGGCGTTTCGCTTTGCCATCTCACCTCTACTGTAGGTGAAGTCAGTGCCTGCCAGAAGTGGTGAAGGGTAAATTCAGATAAGGTCGCGGCGCCGAAGTTACCGGCCAGCATCGGTGCGCTGAAGGTAATCAGGCCGACCTGCGCCAGCAGCGCCAGCTGAATCGCGGTGAAGTCGCTGTGGCCGCACAGCGCCAGCGGCTGATTCAGCAGACGGCGTTGCAGGCCGATGTAGTCGATGGACTCCAGTAACCGGCTGGCACCATAACCGCCACGCACCGCCAGCACCACATCGGGCAGCGTGCTGAGGCTGGCAAGCTGGTTGATATCCGCCAGGCGCTCCGCGTCCGTACCGGCGAAGCGCTGAAAACGGCGGGTGATCACCTGCTCGTTCTCTACCTGATGGCCGGCCGCACGCAGTCGTGCAATGCCCTGCAGCGCCGCAGGCTGATTGTGACAGTAACCGGAGGGGGAGATAAGACGAACTGAACGTGAAATCATCATACTTTCCTGCTGTTAGCGCCTGACTGACGGCGATGATGGCGAAAAGCGCCGCTGAAGTCACGGTACGCGCCGCATTTTCATGCATTTAGGATAAACGGTAATTTTGCTCTCAGGCTGCCTGGGTATGATAGCATTCGCCACAACAGCTACGAGATGAAAAATTGCTGAAAATCCGACACCTTATACTCTCAGCGTTACTCCTGACCGGCTGTGCCAGCGAGCCACCGCACCATGCCGTTAAGCAGCGCAACACGCCATTAACTCAGGCACCGCCGTCCAGCGTCAATGGCACCTGGGCGATGTTTACCGAAGATGCCGCCAGTCATTATGGCGTTGATGAGAAGTTGATCAGCGCCATTATCAGTGTCGAGTCGGGTGGAAATCCGGGCGTGGTGAGCCGTTCAAATGCGGTGGGGCTGATGCAGATTAAAGCTTCGACCGCCGGGCGCGAAGTTTATCGCACGCTGGGCCGTCGTGGTCAGCCGTCGAATGCCGAGTTGCGCGATCCGGCCAAAAATATTGATATCGGCACCGCCTATATCCGCATTCTGCAGAACTCCGCGCTGTCGGGCATCCGCGATCCGCTGACCCTGCGCTATGCCACCATCGTCTCTTATGCCAACGGCGCAGGGGCGTTACTGCGGACTTTCTCCAGCGATCGCGATCGGGCCATTGCGATGATCAATGCGATGTCACCGGATGAGTTCTATCAGCATGTGCAGAACAAGCATCCGGCGGCGCAGGCCCCGCGCTATCTGTGGAAAGTCACCACGGCTTACCGCACTATCTGACCGGTTGTGATGAATCCTGCGGCGTGAGTAGTAGCCGCGCCGTGGGATAGTCGATGATCAGCACCTTGATGTAGCCGCCCAGCAGCGCACCGCGAATCGCCTGCGCTTTCTCTCTTCCGCCTGCCAGCCCGACCACCTGTGGACACTGTTTTACCTGTGCCAGCTCCATACCAATCACCGGATCTTCTTCTGCTTTCAGCACCGGCTGTCCGCAGGCGTCGAAATAGTGCAGACAGATATCGCCTACCGCACCGCGCGCCGCCAGCGTCTGTAGCATCCTGCCATCGTAGTAGTTGCCCGAATTACGTAACAGCGCCGACGGCTCCAGATCGCCAATGCCGACAATCGCCAGGTCGACCTGCTCAAATTTACTCAGCACCTCGGCGACCTCTGCGTTGGCAGAGAGCCGCTGGCGATCGCTGACCGAATGCTCAATCGACTGCGACGGCAGCAGCCAGGCGGGGCAGTTCAGCAGCGCCGCCAGATTTTGCGTCAGAATCGTGGCCTGCACATTGCCGTTAGCCCCGACGCCACCCAGCAGCTGGATCACCCCTTTGCAGGCGCTGTTGAGCGGATGCAGCGCATCCACCATCGCCCGGATTGTGCCGCTCCACGACGAAATACCAATCAGCTCATCGTTTCGCAGTCGGGTCTCCAGATAGTGAGCGGCCGCCGATCCAATCGCCTGCTTAATCTGCAGCGGCGACGCCTGGTCCGGCACATCCACCACAATCGCCTGCGGCAGGTTATAGGTCTGCTCAATGGCCTTTTCCAGCTCAGGATAAACGTTGGCTGGTGGCACCACGCTGATCTTGACCACACCTTCTTTCACGCTGCGATTAAGAATGCGTGAGACAAACGACTGCGATAAGGTCAGCGACTCCGCAATCTCTGACTGCTTCAACCCTTCGACATAGTAAAGGGTGGCAATCTTTACCATCAGTCGCTGTTCATCCTGTTTTGCCATCGGTTTTTCCCTCTCTGATTCTGCCCGGTATTGTTAACCAGGATGATCAAAATCACAACGCAGGCTAATTTGTGATCGTTTTCGCTTTTTAACGATCGCGCATTGGACGGCACGTCAGCGCGGGCGCATAGTCATTATGCATATAAAATCGCGTGTGAATATATATTCAAGCGGAGAAAAATAATGACTCGTCCTCTGATCAAACTGACCCTGCTCGCATCGATGCTCGCCTTTTCAGCGACCGCGCTGGCGGCAGAGCAAGGCCTGCTGGCGATTATCACCCCATCCCATGACAACCCGTTCTTTAAAGCCGAGGCGGAAGGGGCCTTAGCGAAAGCCAAAGAGCTGGGTTACGCCACGCTGGTGGCGTCGCACGATGATGACGTAAACAAGCAAAACCAGCTGATTGAGACCGCGATTGCGCGCAAAGCCAAAGCGATCATTCTTGATAACGCTGGTGCCGACGCCACCGTCGGGCCGGTGCAGAAAGCCAAAGATGCCGGGATCCCGACCTTCCTGATTGACCGGGAGATCAACAAAACCGGCATCGCGGTAGCGCAGATCGTCTCTAACAACTATCAGGGGGCGCAGCTGGGCGCGGAGAAATTTGCGAAATTGCTGGGCGGCAAAGGGGACTATGTTGAACTGCTGGGCAAAGAGTCTGACACCAACGCGGGCGTGCGGTCGCAGGGCTATCACGATGTGCTGGATGACTACAGCGACATGAAAATGGTGGCTCAGCAGAGCGCCAACTGGAGCCAGACCGAAGCCTTCAGCCGCATGGAGACCCTGCTGCAGAAACACCCCAACATCGTTGGCGTCATCTCCGGTAACGACACCATGGCGCTGGGTGCCGAAGCCGCGCTGAAAGCCGCCGGGAAAACATCGGTGATCGTGGTGGGCTTTGATGGCAGCGACTACACCCGCGATTCGATCCTCAACAAAGGCAATATTAAAGCGACGGTGCTGCAGCCGGGCTGGGATCAGGCGCAGATGGCGGTCACGCAGGCGGATTACTACCTGAAGAACGGCAAAGCGCAGAAACAGGAGAAGCAGCTGATGGACTGCGTGCTGATTGACGACAGCAACGCCGCTAAGCTGAAAAACTTCAACCTGGCGAAATAACCATGAAACGGATGCTGGCGGTATTGACCGGTATGGCGCTACTCAGCGCCTGCACCGTGGTGGATCTGGATGCGGACGGTAAGCCGATCCTGCCGAAGGATCCGCACGCGAAACCCAGCTATACCACCCAGACACCGCAGCAGATTGCGGAAGAGACCTGGCAGCCGCGCGTGATGACCACCGCGAACAGCCATGCGCTGAGCTGGGCCGACATGGAGGCGAAAAGTCAGACGGTCAAACCCGGCGGGCGCGAAAGCGTCTTCGTGCGAGCCGGGGGTAAAGCCAGCGCCTTTGATGAGAGTAACCCGCGTGAACGCACGCTGACGCTGATGATTAACGGCAAGCCGGTGGCGGTCAGTGTCGGGCCGGTGCTGCGCAGTAACGCTATCCGGGATGCCGCCGGTTTCCGTTTCGAAGAGTTTACCAATCAGGTGCAGTACGCCCAGCTGACGCGGGCGCTGAACCGTCACGCGGTGAAGCAACTGCCACCGCTGGATGCCAGCTGGGTCAACCAGCCGGTGCAGGCGCTGCTGGCCGTAACCATCGGGCAGAACAGCGTTGAAGATGTGGTAGCGGTTGAGCTGAAGCGGGGGACGCCCTGATGGACGATGAGATCATTCTGCGGGCCGAACAGATATCGATGCTGTTTCCCGGCACGCTGGCGCTGGATCGCGTCGATTATCGGGTCTGGCGCGGCAAAGTTAACGTCATCATCGGTGAGAATGGGGCGGGAAAATCGACCCTGATGAAAATTCTGGCCGGGGTACAGCAGCCCACGGCCGGTTCGCTGTTCCTGAATGGCGAGCCGCTGACGCTGAGCAGCACCCGCGACGCCGCCCGGCACGGCATCGGCATGGTGCACCAGGAGCTGAATCTGTTTGAGAACCTGACGGTGGCTGAAAACCTGTTTCTGGGCCGGGAGATCCAGCGCGGTCTGGCCCCGATCAACGAGGCGGAGCAGGCACGCCGCACCGCCGCGCTGATGGCGCGCCTGGATCAGCCGATTTCACCCCATGAGCGGGTCGGTAATCTCAAAGTGGGTCAGCAGCAGCTGGTCGAGATTGCCAAAGCGCTGGCGGAAGATGCGGACATCCTGATCCTCGACGAGCCGACCTCGGCGCTAAGCAAAACCGAAGTGGAGATCCTGTTCCGGGTGATCCGCGACCTGACGCAGCAGGGCGTTACCGTGATTTACATCTCCCACCGGCTGGAAGAGCTGATGGCGATTGGCGACGTGATCACCATTCTGCGCGACGGGCGCTTTCAGGCCGAAGCGCCGGTCAGCAGCATCGATGTGCCGTGGATCGTGCGTGAGATGCTGGGCAGTGAACCGGTCACCACCTTCCTGCCGGAAGCGCGTGAGTTTGGCGCGCCGGTGCTGGAGGCGCAGCACATTACCTGCGTCAGCCCCAATGGTAATACCCTGGTGGATGACGTCAGTTTTCAGGTGCGGGCCGGGGAAATTGTCGGGATTTACGGGCTGATGGGCGCAGGCCGCACCGAGCTGTTTGAGTGTCTGCTTGGCAGTCAGCGTCACTATCTGGGCAAGCTGTGGCTCGACAGCAAACCGCTGCCGACCCGTCTGGCCACCGCTGACCGTATTCGCATGGGCATGAGTCTGGTGCCGGAAGATCGCAAACGTGCCGGGATTTTCCCGGTCTCATCGGTTGCCAGTAATCTCACCATCGCCAGCCTGTGGCGGCGTCTGTCACATCGCTTTGCCATTGCCCACCAGGCGGAGCAGCAGGCGGTGAGCCAGACGGTGGGCAACCTGGCGATCAAAATCTCCTCGCCGGACGTGGCCATTAGCGCGCTGAGTGGTGGCAACCAGCAGAAAGTGGTGATTGGCCGCGCGCTGCTGACCAATCCGCGTCTGCTGCTGCTGGATGAGCCGAGTCGCGGCATTGATGTCGGTGCAAAAGCAGAGGTGTTTCGCATGATGGTGGCGCTATCGCAGCAGGGCATTGCAGTACTGTTCTCCACCTCGGACCTGAAAGAGATTATGGCGGTAGCCGATCGCATCCTGGTGATGTCGGGCGGCAAACTTACGGCTGATCTTCCCCGCGACCAGGCGGAAGAGGCAGCGCTGGTGAAAGCAAGTGCGCAGGGGTTCTGAGCATGAAAAGCAATGACAGCGTCGCGCTGACCACACTTCCGGCTAAGGCGTTCAGTTCACGTGAAAGCATTCTGCTGCTGCTTCTGAAGCTGCGCACTTTTATTGCGCTGATTCTGATCGTCGGCTTCTTCGCCATCACCGTGCCGGACTTTCTCGCCACCGGCAGCCTGGTGATCATGGTGAAACATATCGCCATCAACGCCTTTCTGGCGCTGGGCATTACCTTTGTCATTATCACCGCGGGAATTGACCTGTCGATTGGGGCAACGCTGGGACTGTGCGGCATGATCGCCGGCTGGCTGATTACCAAAGGCATTGTGCTGCCGATGTTTGGCATCGCCATCTTCCCCAGCGTCTGGGTGATAGTGCCGGTGGTGCTGCTGATCGGCGCGCTGATTGGCGCGGGCAACGGCTGGATCATTACCCGCTACAACGTGGCCCCCTTTATCTGCACCCTCGGCACCATGTACATCCTGCGCGGCGCGGCGATGCTTACCTCCGGTGGCGAGACCTTTCCCGGTCTGCAGGGGAATCCGCTACTGGGCAATACCGGTTTCGATCGGATTGGTGCCGGAACCTTTCTCGGGCTGCCCTACGCCATCTGGATGATGGTGGTGCTGGCGCTGGTGATCGCCTACATCGCCCGTCGCCTGCCGTTTGGCCGTCAGGTCTATGCCATCGGAGACAATGAACGTGCCGCTGAACTGTCGGGTGTGAAAACCCGGCAGGTAAAAATTCTGGTCTACACCCTGTCGGGATTCTGCGCGGCGATTGCTGGCATCGTGGTCTCATCGCAACTGGTCGCCAGCCATCCGGCTAACGGCACCGCGTTTGAGATGAATGCCATTGCCGCCGTGGTGCTGGGTGGCACGTCGCTGGCGGGCGGACGCGGCACCATCCTCGGTACGCTGATTGGTGCGTTCGTCATCGGCTTTCTGGCGGATGGCCTGATCATGATGGGTGTCAGTGAATTCTGGCAGATGGTGATCAAAGGCATCGTGATTATTATCGCGGTGATCATCGATCAGACCCAGAGCCGGATGCAGCAGAAGGCGGCCGTGGTGGCTCAGAAAGCGTTAATCGAGGAGGGGACACCGGCAAAACTCTGACGGGGAAGTGCGTGGAACCAGACAGCGGGTGCCGCTGTGTGATTCTTTCAGCGGACGGCCTGCCCGGTTTAATGAACAGAGTAGCGAACAAAGGGCGGTTCAGTTTATTAGCCCTTTTTTTCAGGCACAAAATTTTTTAACCGACGTGAATATATATTCATAACCGATTTAAAATTCAGAGGTAGTGTATGAATCCTTTCAATCTTCCGGTCGATGACCTTGAGCGCCGGGCGCGGGCAATCCGCCGCCGCATCATCCAGCTTAACGCGGGCAGCCCGGCAGGCGGTCATACCGGCGCTGACCTGTCACAGGTAGAGATCCTCACTGCGCTCTACTTCCGCGTTCTGAACTGCGCCCCGGATCGCACAGACGACGATCAGCGTGACATCTATATCCAGTCCAAAGGGCATGCGGTGGGGGGTTATTACTGCGTGCTGGCGGAAGCGGGCTACTTCCCGACCGACTGGCTGGCAACCTACCAGCATGCCGACTCGCATCTGCCCGGCCATCCGGTACGGCAGAAAACGCCGGGCGTTGAGCTGAACACCGGCGCGCTGGGTCACGGCCTGCCGGTGGCGGTGGGCATCGCTATCGCGGCGAAAAAAGATAACAGCCCGCGCCGCATCTTTGTGGTGACCGGCGATGGTGAACTGGCTGAAGGCAGCAACTGGGAGGCGGCGCTGGTGGCGGCGCATTACGGCCTCGACAACCTGATCATCATCAATGACAAAAACAAGCTGCAACTGGCGGGCGCGACCCGCGACATCATGAACACCGATCCGCTGCCGGAAAAATGGCGCGCCTTCGGGCTGGAGGTCACCGAATGCAACGGCAATGATATGGCGGCGGTGGTCGACACCATTGAAAACCTGCCGAAGAACGGCAAACCGCAGGTGATTGTGGCGCATACCGAGAAGGGATTTGGCGTCTCCTTTATCCAGAGCAAGGCGGAATGGCATCACCGGGTGCCGAAAGGCGAAGAGATCGCACTGGCACTGGAGGAACTGAAAGATGAGTAATGCACAACATTTAGCAAGCGTCATGGTCACGGCCTTTATCGACGCAGTGAATCGCGGTGTGGATCTGGTGCCGGTGGTAGCCGACTCCACGTCGACGGCCAAAATCGCCCCCTTTATCAAGGCCTTTCCCGACCGGCTGATTAACGTCGGCATCGCTGAGCAGACGCTGGTGGGCACGGCGGCCGGTCTGGCGCTGGGCGGCAAGGTCGCAGTGACCTGTAACGCCGCACCATTTCTGGTGTCACGCGCCAATGAGCAGGTAAAAGTCGACGTCTGCTACAACAACACCAACGTCAAACTGTTCGGGCTGAATGCCGGGACCAGCTATGGCCCGTTAGCCAGTACCCATCACAGCATTGATGACATTGCGGTGATGCGTGGTTTCGGCAACATCGAGATCTATGCGCCTTCCTGTCCGCTGGAGTGCCGTCAGATCATCGATTACGCCCTTGAGCATGTCGGGCCGGTCTATATCCGTCTGGATGGCAAAGATCTGCCGCAGCTGCACGAAGAAAGCTACCAGTTCAGGCCGGGCGCGATCGACCTGCTGCGTGAAGGCAGCGACATCGCACTGGTGGCGATGGGCTCAACGGTTCACGAGGTAGTTCACGCTGCTGAGCAACTGGCTGAGCAGGGCATTTCAGCCGGTGTGATCGCGGTTCCATCGATTCGACCTTGTGATACCCAACAGCTGCGCAACCTGTTAAATCACTACCCAGCGGTGATTACCGTAGAGGAGCATAACGTTAATGGGGGTGTCGGCAGCCTGGTGGCCGAAGTGCTGGCGGAAGGCGGCTGCGGCATCCCGCTGTTGCGGCTCGGCATTGCAGATGGGGAATATGCGATTGCCGGCGATCGCGCCTCGACCCGCGCCCATCATGGCATTGATGCCAGTAGCGTGGTGAACAGTGCAGCGCGCATCTGCGCAGGAGCATAAACATGGTGGGACCCCTGATTCTGGCGATCGACGAAGGCACCACCAATGCCAAGGCGATTGCGGTTGATCGTGATGGCCGCGTGGTGGCGCGCGGCAGCCAGAGCTTAACCCTGCAACACCCGCAACCAGGACTAGCTGAGCAGGACCCTGTGGCGATCTGGCAGGCGGTAAAAGAGGCCATTACCCATTGCCTGGCAGCCTGTGGTGGCGCGCCTGTCGCGGCAGTGGCGATCAGTAATCAGCGCGAGTCGGTGCTGATCTGGCAGCGGCGTGACGGCAAGCCGCTGACGCCGCTGGTGAGCTGGCAGGATCGACGATCCGAGTCACTCTGTCGCGACCTGCGTCAGGCGGGCAAAGCACCTCGCATCACCGGTTTGACCGGCCTGGCCGTTGACCCGATGTTTCCGGCCGCCAAGCTGACCGGGATGCTGGCCGCCATTCCCGACGGCGCGGCGCGGGCGGCGGCGGGTGAACTCTGTATCGGCACGGTCGACAGCTGGCTCAGCTGGCAGCTCAGCGCGGGCGAGGTATTTATTACCGATCATGCTAACGCCTCCCGTACTCAACTCTACAGCCTGAATCTTAATGACTGGGACGACGAGCTGCTGACGCTGTTTCAGCTGCCGCGCGCCGCGCTGCCGCGCATCACCGCCTCAGCCAGTGAACAGGGCGTGGTCGCTGTGAGTGATATTCCCGGCTTAGCGCCAGGCACGCCGATTCTGGCGCGCATCGGCGACTCTCATGCCGCCTTACAGGCGCAGCGGCGCGGCGAGTCTGAAGTGGTGAAAGCCACCTACGGCACCGGATCTTCCCTGATGATGTCCATGGCGACGCCGCTGCTGACGGAAAATGGCCTCAGCACCACCGTGGCCTGGCATGACGGCACGCTGCGTTATGCGTTTGAAGGCAACATCACTCACACCGGTTCCGGTGCCGCCTGGCTGGGCAGAATGCTCGGCGTGCAGGAGCCGCGCGAGCTCACCGCGATGGCGCAGCGCTGCGACGACAATCAGGGCATCTATTTTGTCCCGGCGCTCTCTGGCCTGGGCGCGCCCTGGTGGGATCTGCAGGCGCGCGGCATGGTGTGCGGACTGACGGATGCCGCCACACCCGCCGTGCTGGCGCGGGTGGCGCTGGAGTCGATCGTCTGGCAAATCGCCGACGTCTTTTTTGCCATGGAGCAGGCCAGCGGCCAGCAGCTTCCGGCGCTCTGTGTGGATGGCAGCTCCACCGAAAATAGCTGGCTGATGCAGTTACAGGCGGATGTGTTACAGCGGCCGTTGCAGCGGGTGCCTACCGCCGAGGTCTCCGCGCTGGGCGCGGCACTGCTGGCAGGCAAAGTACTGGGATGGTGGCAGCAGGGCAGTGATATGCAGGCGCTGCAGGGCGGCAGCGTCATCATGCCGCGTGAAGAGCACGCGCAGCGTATGCAGGAAAACTATAAAGGCTGGATTGACGCCGTTGCACGCTGTCGTTATCAGCCACATTAATCCTTATCCGGAGCAGAGCCATGTCAACACTTCCTCAGCAGTTAACCTTCGGCGTCATTATTGGCAACCGGGGTTTTTTTCCCAGCTATCTGGTGGGCGAGGCGCGCCAGCAGGCGGTCGCGCTGTTTGAAAAGATGAACATTAATACGGTGATGCTGGATGAGACCCAGACCAACCTGGGCGGCGTCGAGACGCGTCAGGAGGCGAAAACCTGCGCCGCGCTGTTTCGCCAGCATCGCGAAGCGATTCACGGCATTGTGGTGCTGCTGCCTAACTTTGGTGATGAAAAAGCCATCGCGGAAGCGCTGCGTCTCGCCGGGCTGAATGTGCCGGTGCTGGTGCAGGCCGAAGAGGACAATCTGGATAAAATGGGGCTGGCAACCCGCCGTGACAGCTTCTGCGGCAAAATTTCACTCTGCAACAACCTGCGGCAATATGGCATCCCGTTTACGCTGACCCGTCAGCACGTCTGCGCACTGAGCGGCGACGTGTTTATGCAGGATCTGCAGCGGTTCAGCCAGCTCTGTCGGGTGGTGAATGCCATGCGTCGGGTACGCGTCGGGGCAATTGGTGCCCGGCCCGCCGGATTCAACACCGTGCGCTACAGCGAAAAGCTGCTGGAGAAGATGGGCATCGCGGTGGAGACCCTGGATTTATCGGAGATCTTTACCCGCACCAACCGGCTGCGCGATGACGATATCCGCGTGGCAGAGAAGCGTGAAATCCTGGAGGCCAACGCCGATGCGCGGGGTATTCCGGGTGAAAAACTGGTGACCATGGCCAAACTGTTTGTGGTGATCAGCGAGTGGATCAGCGACAACGATATCGATACCACCGCCATCCAGTGCTGGACGTCGTTGCAGGAGAACCTGGGCATTAACGTCTGCTCAATCATGAGCGTGATGTCGGGCCAGCTGATGCCCAGCGCCTGCGAAGTGGATGTGATGGGGGCGCTGTCGATGTATGCGCTCGCCAGTTGCTCGCTGAACCCCGCCTCGCTGGCAGACTGGAACAACAACTTTGGCGACGAGCGGGACAAATGTGTGCTGTTTCACTGCGGTAATTTCGCCAGCGCCAGCCTGGAGTCACCGACCATGGGCACGGCGGATATCATCGGCACCACCGTGGGCAAAGAGAACACCTGTGGCGCAGTGCATGGCCGCATGAAGCAGGGCGATCTGACCTATTTCCGCCTCTCTACCGACGACTTCAGCGGCGAAATCAAAGCCTATGTGGGAGAGGGAATGTCGGTCACCGATCCGCTGGACACGGTAGGTTGCCGTGCGGTGATCCAGGTGCCGCAGCTGGAGACACTGCTGGCGTGGATCTGCCGTAACGGCTTTGAGCATCATGTGGCGATGAACCACTCTGCCACGGCTGGTGTGCTGCAGGAAGCGTTCAGTGAGTATCTCGGCGTGAGCTGCTACCGGCATCAGTAAGCGGTAAGGCGGAACGGCTGAAGGCAAGGGGTGAAGCAGCCGATGCGGTCACGATTCCGCCCGCACCGGCCTGTATGCCCGCCACGCCTGAAAAGGAAGGCGGGCTCTGACTTAGCGCGCCATTCTGCGCACATCGTCATCGTCATTCTGCACCGCAACCAGATCCACCGGCGGCAGATTGCCGCCGCTGAACTCCACCTGACGAATCGGGAAGGCGAAGCGGATATTCCGCTCTTCCAGTGCCGCCATCAGCTGCAGGTTAATCTCCTGCTGAATATCCATGTACTTGTTGTAATCCGCATCCAGCACAAAATAGACCACTTCAAAGGTCAGTTTTGAGTCCTCAAAGGCCAGAAAGTGGGCGCGGTCAAAACGGGTGGTCTCAACGCCCTGGATAATCTCTTTCACCAGCGGGCTGATCTCCCGGACCTGCTCTGACGGCGTGGCATAGCTGATACCAAACTTAAAGACGATGCGGCGCTGCTGCATGCGCTTATAGTTGTGGATCGTCTGCTGCAACAGAATGGTATTTGAGCAGACAATCTGCTCGCCACTCAGGCTGCGCAGTCGGGTGGTTTTCAGGCCGATATGCTCGATGGAACCGGCAATGTCACCAAAGACAATAAAATCGCCATGCTCAAACGGCTTATCAAAGCCTATCGCCAGTGAAGCAAATACATCGCTCAGTACGGTCTGAATCGCCAGCGCAATCGCGATACCCCCGACCCCGAGACTGGCGACCAGTGCGGTAATGTTGATGCCCATGTTCGACAGAATGGCCAGGAACATCATGATCCAGACCACCACCCGCAGCAGAATCCCCAGGATCACCGTAGTGACCGGGTTGCGCACGTGCAGCGGGTCACGCAGCAGACTTTTCAGCCATAGCCGGATGCCACAGTCGAGCCACAGAGCGAGCTGCACAATCAGCGCCAGGAACCAGCCGTGCGCGATGGTGACACTCCACGACGCGGGCAGATCGACAAACTTCAGGGCAATCAGCAGCGAAAAGATCAGCAGCAGGGTCTGGCTGGTACTGCGCAATATCTCCACCAGAATCGCGGTGGCGCGAACATGCCGATGTTCGCTGTAAAGGGCAATCCGGTTGGAGATAAAGCGAATCAGGGTACGTAATATCCAGTAAATCACCAGCGTGGATACCACCACGATGGCGCTGTTTAGCCAGAGTTCCTGATTAAAAAAGAGGGAGTGAAAACGACGTGAAGAGAGCCAGTTTTCCATTGGGGAGGGTCTCCTTGCTGGGTTCCGGTTTAAAAGAAAACAAGCAAGAAGCATAGCCTGGATGCGGCCCACCTGTGTGGCGCATCCGTAAAGCGGTTACTGGAATCGGGTCGATTTATCGCGAGCCAGGCGCTCAAGGGCAAAAATAATCTGCTGAAGCTGCCGCTCCTGCGCCGGGTTCAGCGTGGCAAAACGAAAGCTCAGTCGCGGTGTGATGCGGGTTTCATTTTTGCCGGTTACCACGCTACGCTCGCCAATGCTCAGCAGCTTTACCGGTACGTCAAAATGGCCATACTCGCCCAGCTCGACCCGGAACGGGTTGAAGCTGTCACCATCCTGCAACCCGTCCGGCAGCGCTTCATCCACCAGCACGCCGATACCGCCCAGCGACAGATCCTGCAGACGCAGGCGCGTTTTCCTGCCATCGGGCCACACGGTATAGCACCAGAACTGCGGCTCAAGCGGGGCGCAGACCCGGAAAAACTCACGTCGCTGGATCTGCCACAGCAGGTCTGGCAGCGGCGCGCTGAAAGCGGGTAACCCTTCAAACTCCACGATTTCCAGCGCGGCGAGGCTGAACTCCACCTTAGCGCCGTAGGTTTCCGCAGTGATACTGAGATCGTCGCTGGTCAGGGCATAATCGTTATCCAGATTATTACTGCCGAGGTCAAACAGCAGGCGATCTTCATCGGCAGCCAGCATCCGGCTGATAAACTGCCCACGCGGAAAGCGCACCAGTAATGGCGTCTGCAATCGCAGCAGATCTTTCATAACGCCAAGAACCGCCAGCGTACCACGTTTTAGATATTGTTCCTGGTCGGCTTCTTTCACGTCCTGCTCCACAAGGGGGGTTACTTTATTGATGCTGTTTTTTTTGCCTCGTCTCGGTTATCGGCGCCGCAAAAAAAAGCTTTAGCATGCCATTCATCAATAATAACTGTGAGCAGGCAGGCATTTTTTGAAAAGCGGGTTATACTTATCGCGGTAAACCGCTTGATTAATCAGGCGTTCACGATTTAATCATAAAAAGGAAGGAGTAACAGATGGGTATTATTTCCTGGATCGTCTTTGGCTTAATCGCAGGTATTCTGGCGAAGTGGATTATGCCGGGTAAAGACGGTGGCGGTTTCATTCTGACTATCGTTCTGGGTATTATCGGTGCAGTAGTGGGTGGCTGGATCAGTACGCTGTTTGGCTTCGGCCGCGTCGATGGGTTTAACTTCGGCAGTTTTGTGGTCGCTGTTATCGGTGCCATCGTGGTGCTGTTTATCTACCGCAAAGTACGCAGTTGACCGTAAAGGTTTAAACGAAAAAGGGGACGAAGCGATTCGTCCCCTTTTTTTATCTCTTATTTTGCTATCAGAAGTCGTAACCGACTGTCGCCATTACACTGCGCTCTGCGCCCCAGTAGCAATAGCCCGTGCCGTAACAGCCCGCTACATAGGTACGATCGGTCAGGTTATTGGCATTGACCTGCACCCAGGCACCTTTCAGGCTGCTGTTCCAGACGCCGAGATCGGCCCGCACTGACGCATCAAACAGCGTAACAGACGGCACACGCGTGGTGTTTTCATTGTCCGCCCACTGTTTGCCGATGTAACGCACGCCCGCACCCGCACTCAGACCGTAATCAAACTGATAGTGACCCCAGAGTGCAGCCATGCTGTTGGGTGTGACATATGGCGTATGTCTGTCGTTGCCGTCTACCGACTCTTTAAAGCGCAGATGATTCAGCGTATAGCTCGCCACGGTGCTCAGACGCGGGGTTAACTGATTATGCGCTTCCAGCTCGATGCCCTGTGAATGCACTTTGCCCGATGGCGTATAAGTCGCCGTCAGCACGTCGCGGTTCGCCACATCTTTCTGCGTCAGGTCATAGACCGCCACGCTATAGAGATCGCGGGTGCCGACCGGCTGATATTTCACCCCGGCTTCATACTGCTCGGCGGTAGTCGGCTTCAGCAGGTTGTTGTTGGGATCGGTGAGCGCGGTCGGAGTAATCGCCTGGCTCCAGCTGACGTAAGGCGAGATACCGTTGTCGAAGGCATAGAGCAGTGCTGCGCGGCCGCTGATGTGATCATCCTGACGGCGGTCGCTGCCGCTGTTATTGGCGACAATGCGGTCATAACGACCGGAGAGATCCAGATGCCAGCGATCCAGCTTCATCTCATCCTGCAGATAGAGGCCGGTCTGATAGTAGCGACGGGTTTTATCGGCCCAGGTGTAATCAGGCATGTCGCCAACCTGTTCACCAGTCCGTGCATTAAGCTGGTTGGCCGAGCCGCCAGCGGCAGTGATCTCATTTTTATAACGATGATACTCAGCACCCAGGGTGACGCGGTGCTCCAGCTCGCCGGTATCGAACTCCGCCTGTAAGCGGTTATCGGTGGACCAGGCCGAGAGCGACGAGCGCTCGCCAGAGTAATATCGGTTCAGCAGATCGGGATTCACGCTGTCCCAGCCAATCTGATAGACCTGATCGAGATCGACATTCGAGTGGCTGTAGCTGCCGGTCGAGGAGAATGACCAGACGTCGTTAAAGCGATGGGCGAAATCGAAGCTGTAGATCTGCTCGCGACGCTTGAACTGATCGAGATCGCTGTTGCCCTCATAAAAGCCGTTGCTCAGCTTGTAGCCGTTGTGTTCGGTGAGGCTGCCGTCACCCGGTACCGAACCGTGATAGCCGCCCGACGGATCCTTCTGCAGATAGGCTTTCAGGATCAGATGCGTATCTTCATCCGGCTGCCACATCAGCTGCGGCATCAGCGCATATTTCTCTTCGCGGGTGTGATCGTACTGGGTATCGCTGTTGCGGGTCACGCCGGTCAGGCGAAACGCCCACTGATCGTTGATGGCATTGGTGTAGTCAAACATCGTGCCGGTGGTGGCGTTGCTGCCCGCCTGCAACTGGATGTGACCCTCTTCGCTGAACTGAGGACGCTTGGTCACCATGTTCACCAGTCCGCCCGGCACCGTCTGACCATAGAGCGCAGAAGAGGGGCCTTTGATCACGTCGATGCGCTCAAGGAAGGCGTTATCCACCTGCAGGCCGTTGAAACTGCCGCCGTCGCTCATCAGCCGCATGCCGTCGAGGAAGGTGTTATCGACATCGCCGCCATGGAAGCCACGCAGGGCAATGGTGTCGTAACGGGTCGCGGCGCCGCCGAAGTTGGTGAAGACGCCAGAACTATAGCCCAGCGCCTGATTCAGGGTCAGCGCGCCCTGATCCTGCATCTGCTGACGGGTGACCACGGAAATCGATTGCGGCGTGGTGATGAGCGGACGATCGCTTTTGGTTGCGCCCTGGCTGGTCGTCGCCAGATAGCCCTGGGTCGGCGAGGTCGAATCTTCCTGCGGTTGCGCGGTTACCACCATATCGGCAGCATAACTCAGAGCAGGCGCGGTCAGCGCCAGGGTGCATAGGGGAACATAACCTTTCAGCGACAATGACAGTTTCATCAAAATTCCTTTCTTGGCAAAGGTTCAGGCAGGTGAATAAAAGCTTTGATAGGCAATCTCATTATCATAATGAGAATTATTACCTTTTGTAAATTGGCTGCAATTTTGCCTGTTGATGAAAGAAGGTCAAGTAAAATTCGCGGAAATGAAGTGGGGATACCCCGGCAAGGCCAGAGGTATCCAGAGTGGATTAAGGTTGTGAGGCAGACGCCTGCGGAATATCGTGGGCGCTGTTACAGGTTTTATCTTTCGGGCAGTACTTATCCAGCAGTTTCAGCGTGACGCCGTTGGTCCAGCCGAAGCCATCCTGCAGCGGATATTCACCGCCACCGCCGCCGCCGAGATTTTTGCCATCAACGACATATTTCTCCACCAGCTTATGCTCACGGTCATAGGTGTTCTGAACGTTTTGCAGGAAGCGTAATCCCACCTCTTTCGCCAGTTTTGGCTGGTTGTAATGCTCCAGACCTTCCACAGCAACCCACTGCAGCGGTGCCCAGCCATTGGGTGCATCCCACTGCTGACCGTTGTTCACGGTGGTGGTCACCAGACCACCAGGTTTCAGCAGCTGTTTTTCCACTGCGCTGGCGGTGCTTTCAGCCTGCTTATCGCTGGCGACCTGCAGATAGAGCGGGAACAGCGCGGCAGCAGTCAGCTGAGGATGGACCTGCTTTTTCTGCCAGTCATAATCGGCGTACCAGTTCTGTTTGCTGTCCCACAGATAACGGTTGATTGCCGCCTGGCGCTTCTCCGCGCGATCGGCAAACTGCTTCGCCAGATCGCTCTGCTTGTTCATCTGATAGCCTTTCGACAGGGTCTGCTCCAGATGGAACAGCAGGCTGTTGAGGTCAACCGGGGCCAGCTGCGTGGTACGAATTGTCGACAGGTTATGCGCATCGGTAAACCAGCGCGAACTGAAATCCCAGCCCGACGCCGCACCGGAACGCAGCTCACGGTAGAGTTCGGCTTTATTGCGCTGCGGCGCTTTCTGCGCGGTGGCAATGTCATCCATCCAGGATTCTGTACGTGGCACGTCGCGCGCATCCCAGTAGCGGTTGAGCAGGCTGCCGTCCGCCAGCTTAATCACGCGCTTGCTGGCTGCGCCCGCCGCGACTTTATCGCTGTCTGCCATCCAGTAGTCATACTCTTTCTGCAGCTGCGGCAGATAACGGGTATAGGCTTTGCCGTTATCGTGCGTCGCCAGCAGATCGACCATCAGGCTGAAGAACGGCGGCTGTGACCGGCTCAGATAGTAGCTGCGGTTGCCGTTGGGAATGTGGCCATAGCGGTCGAGCAGCGAGGCGAAGTTATCCACCATATCCTGCACTTTATCCCAGTGCCCGCTCTCGGCCAGCCCCAGCATGGTGAAGTAGCTGTCCCAGTAATAGACTTCGCGGAAGCGCCCGCCTGGCACCACATAGGGTTTGGGCAACGGCAGCAGCGAGTCATACTGACCGGCGCTGCTGGTGGTGCGCGTCAGCACCGGCCACAGGCCATCAATGTGGTCACGCAGGTTTTGTCCGGCTGGCGGCACATATTTGTCACCGGCCGCGGGCAGGGTAAAGTTGGCATCCACAAAACGCTTAAGATCGAAATTGCGCTGTTTCTTCTGCATCTGCCAGTCGGCAAGAATTGAGGCGGGATCGAATTTCGGCACCGCATCCGCAAAGGTCTTTTGATCGGGATAGAACTTCGCCTGTTGCACGGCATTAAACAGCGGTCCTAAACGAACGTCAGGCGGCTGCGGCTGATTATTCAGCATGCGAATGTTGTCGTCGGCCTGGGCAGTGAAGGCGGGTACGCTCAGCAGCAACGTGAGCAGAAAGGGCGCATAACGCTGACGCCGTGGAGCGGCGTTTACCTCAATTTTTGTCATCGGTTTTTCTCCTTGTCCGAAACGCGGCCGCGCGTAACGCATTGACCACAGGACCAACTTTAGACCTTATCTGACCACTTCACCCTGAAGCGAGCCGGAAATGTGAAGCCACGGGAATTATTTTTATGGAAAAAACCGCTTTATTACGCTGGTTTTTTCTTGCTCTCACCCTACTTTTCCCTGACGCTGAAAGAAAAAAAGGAGAGCAGGATGGAGATCATCTGGTATCACCCGTCGCAGTCTGCAGCGGCCTGGATTAACGGTTTACAACAGCGGCTGCCCCAGGCGCGGGTGCGTGCCTGGCAGCCAGGCGATAAGGGTCCGGCTGATTACGCGCTGGTCCGTTCGCCCCCCACAGAAATGCTGCAGGGACGCGCCACCCTGCGCGGCGTCTTTGCGCTGGGGGCAGGCGTGGACGAGATTCTGAAACAGCTGCAGCAGAACCCTGAGATGCTGCCCGACAGCGTGCCACTGTACCGGCTGGAAGATACCGGCATGGCGCGGCAGATGCAGGAGTATGCGGTTCACAGCGTACTGAGCTGGTTCCGTCGTTTTGACGACTACCGTCTCCAGCAGCAGCAACAGTGCTGGCAGCCACTGCCCGCTTACACGCGTGAAAACTTTACTATCGGCATCCTGGGGGCGGGCGTGCTGGGGCAGAGCGTGGCGGAAAGCTTTAAACCCTGGGGATTCCCGTTACGCGTCTGGAGCCGCTCGCCCAAAGCGATCGATGGCGTGACCAGCTTTGCCGGTCGCGATGTATTGCCTGCCTTTCTGCAGGAGACGCGGGTGGTGATCAACCTGCTGCCGAGCACGCAAGAAACCATTAATCTTATCGACCATCACTTTTTACAGCAGCTGCCGCACGGCGCTTTCTTCCTCAACATCGCGCGTGGCGCGCAGGTGGTGGAAGAAGATCTGCTGGCCGCGCTCAATAGCGGGCAGCTGAAAGCGGCGGCGCTGGATGTCTTTCAGGTTGAACCGCTGCCCGAAGCGCATCCGCTCTGGTCACATCCGCGCGTCACGATCACGCCCCATAATGCGGCGGTAACCTTGATCGACGAAGCTATCGACTACATCGCTCGCGCCATCACCCAGGACCAGGCAGGCGAGCCGCCGCAGGGCAGGGTGGATCGTCAGCGCGGCTATTAATGAACCGGCCCCGTCAGGGGCAATCAGCAGGAGAAGAGGATGTATCCGGTAGATCTGCATATGCATACCATCGCCAGCACCCATGCTTACAGCACGCTGCACGACTACGTGACTCAGGCGAAGCAAACCGGCATGAAACTGTTTGCTATTACCGATCACGGCCCCGACATGGCCGACGCGCCGCACTACTGGCACTTCATTAATATGCGCGTCTGGCCGCGCGTGATCGATGGCGTGGGTATTCTGCGCGGTATCGAAGCCAATATTAAAAATCAGCAGGGCGAAATCGACTGTTCCGGCCCGATGCTCGATGCGCTGGATTTGATCGTCGCCGGTTTTCACGAGCCGGTTTATGCGCCGCGCGACCGGAAACATCACACGGATGCGATGATCGCTGCGATGGCGGGCGGGCTGGTCCATATCATCAGTCATCCAGGCAACCCGAAATTCCCGGTCGATATCCCGGCTATCGCCGAGGCAGCCGCGCACTACGATGTGGCGCTGGAGCTGAACAACTCCTCCTTTACCCATTCGCGTCCGGGCAGTGAACCGAACTGCCGGGCTATCGCTGCCGCGGTGCGCGATGCCGGTGGACGGCTGGCATTTGGCTCCGATTCCCATACGGCGTTTACGCTCGGAAATTTTGAACATTGCCTGCGCATCGCCCGCGAGGTGGAATTTCCTGAGGATCGGGTGTTAAATGTCACGCCGCGTCGCCTGCTCGACTTTCTGGAGCTGCGCAGCGGCAAATATATTGCTGAACTGGCTGACTTTTAGCGCCATGCCAGGTAAGCAACACGCTCACCATGATGAAAATCCCCGCTTTTATCTGCGGGGATATAATGACTGAGGCGAGTATTTTACCGTAACGTGTTCTCTTATCAGCCCGGAAAGGGCGTGTGGCAAGACCTGAAGCTTAAAGCTGAGAGAGCACTTAATAACTGAAAAATGGTCTCAATCGTTCGGGTTAGCAATGTCAACGGGGCGGTTCGTCCGGGCGGGTAATGGCGTAAACTTTAAGTTCTACTCTGCTCTTTATTGATCGCGTTAGATCAAAGCGTAGAATTACCACGCCTGGTAACGCGCTTTACTAATTTAATAGTTAACCATGCTAATAGCAAAGCTGAAATTATTATTGCTATGAATAATGCATTCGCTGTTGAAGGGAAAATTTGAAATGGATTTACGATTTCACCGAGCTTCATGTAAGCATCTTCCGAAAGGGTTCTGAAGATGATTTCCGGGATCACTATAAGATAAAATAGAGTAAATACGGTGTATAAAGCCAGCCACTTGATCCTTTTCATAAGCCATTCTCTTTGCATACCTTTCACTTCAGTATACAATCGTTGCATAAGGAATTCTACACAAAGGGATGAGTATGAGCATGTCTTATCTTAAGATTAAACTTCAGGCAGAGCGAACCATTGCGCTTAACTTTGAGAAGGCACTTGCTGAGTTACATCAAACAATGCTTGATACAGGAAGGGGGATTGTGTCTGGCGCTCAACGTGCAAGCGGCTATGGTTCATGCTTTTTTGATGACTACAAGGATGTTTGTAATCAACTTAAGCAGGAAGATTTGCGATACCTGAAGCAACTCAGAATGCTGTTTACCCGGCAGGACGTGGTTTTAGAGATGGTAGAAATATACTTCAGAAAAAAACTGAGCCGTATTGGTGATACAGGCATCCAGAACATACAGAGACTGTTAGCTGAAAAAGCGTCTGATTATGCTTCTGGTAAATTCTCTAAACTTGCTATAGCACAGTTAATCGCGCTCGTTATTACACAATCCCGGGATTTCAAACAGTCACATATTAATGTAATTAATGCTACAAGTTCGTATGCCGTAACCGCTTTTAAATTTTATGGTAAGTTTGAGATTGCCACAAAAGCAGCAAGAAAATTACGCTTCGATGATGCGGAGTATTACTTCGACTTATATAATGCTAATTTAGAAATGTTCTATTATTTGATTGAGCCGGAAATGTCTAAAATAATCTATTTGAAAAATTCAGGTTCCACTAGCGAAGAGCAGATTTTAAATCTACTAAACAAGATTTTAATAAAATGAAGGCGATCCTTCGCTGGCTATATGCCTGGGTAAGTCAATCCTTCTTTGGACTTATACCACCAGCGGCCGGTCTGGTCGGGGCCATTTTTTTTGTAAGCGTTTTTCCTACATATGGTCTGCTGTTCGCTTTTCTATGGATCCTTTTAATTATTTATTTTTGTGGAAAATATTTTCGCTATTACTAGTGGAGGTAAGCCCCCGTATGAAAAGTGCTTTTTATTTTATTCTATTTTTTTATGAAAATTTACGAGTTTGATTAGCCTGTTATTGCATATCTTCATTCCGCCTGGCTAATAGTTCATCAGAATCAGAAGTTGCTGGATGATGTATTCTGAAGTTTTCTATGCAAAATTAACCAGTTGCTTTAAGATTTTTTCTGAAGTATGAACTCACTTTCTGGCTGAGATAGCCAGGTGTAAGGGTGGATTACTCAGAGTCCCGGTCATCGCCGTTGTTAAGACCGCCGATGCCGGTGGACGGCTGGCATTTGGCTCCGATTCCCATACGGCGTTTACGCTCGGAAATTTTGAACATTGCCTGCGCATCGCCCGCGAGGTGGATTTTCCTGAGGATCGGGTGTTAAATGTCACGCCGCGTCGCCTGCTCGACTTTCTGGAGCTGCGCAGCGGCAAACATATTGCTGAACTGGCTGACTTTTAATTTACTTGCCTCAAGGAAATCTGACTCATGAATGAGTTTTCCATTCTGTGCCGCGTGATCGGCTCACTGTTTAATCGTCAGCCGCAGGACCCGCTGCTGGTGCCGCTGTTTACGCTGCTGCGTGAAGGCAAACTGCAGTCGCAGTGGCCGCTGGAGCAGGATGAGCTGCTGACCCGTCTGCAACAGAACAGCGATCCCCAGGCGCTGGCCGCCGATTACAACGCGCTGTTTGTTGGCAGCGATTGCAACGTGCCGCCGTACGCCTCACAGTGGCCGGAAGGCAAAACGGAGCCAGAAGTGCGTGCGTTTTTAACGTCACGCGGAATGCCGCTGAGCGATGCGCCTGCTGATCATTTTGGTGTGCTGATGCTGGCTGCGTCATGGCTGGAAGATCAGTCAGCGGAAGATGAGAGCGCGGCGCAGATGGCGCTGTTTGAAGAGTATCTGCTGCCGTGGTGCGGTGCTTTCCTGGGTAAAGTGGAAGCGCACGCGACCACGGCCTTTTATCGTACTCTTGCCATGCTGAGCCGCGAAGCGATCCAGGCGATGTACAACGAACTGCTGGATAGCAGGGAAGAGACGCCTGACGCCTGATTCACCACGTCGCCGGGTGCGTACCCGGCGCACAGTGCTGAATCATCTTTCTCAATGGGTTCTGGGGGGATTCTCTGGATACGGCGTGCTTTTTTTCGGGCACCTGAACCCTCTCAATCGGCTTACAGGATTAACTGCCCGGGTCGGCAGCCATACAGTTTTGCGAGACGTTCACGCGTCTTTTTCTGCGGCTTACTTTCAATACGCTCCAGTTGAGAGATCGCACTTTGCGTGGTCCCCAACTGCTGAGCCACATCATGCTGGCTAAGCCCCCGCCAGATGCGCCAGGCCGCCTGAAGACTCACTTCCTGCTCAATCATGATCCCTGCAACGTCGTGCGGGATCGTCTCATCGTCGTGCTCGTCAGCCTCCACAGGAATAGTCTCCCATTCGCCATCGCTGGCCGAGAGCAGCCTTTCATATTCCGCCACCGGCAAGACCACAAACTGGGGTTTGCCTGCTTCATCATAGATGTACTGTTTTGACATAGTTTATCCGGGTAATTGTGTGTCGCAGCAGAGGTCGTGAGTGCGTAAGGCTATGCCGGTATCCAAAAAGCTTTAGTAAGTGACGGATGTTCTTCTTGCTACCTCTGTAATTTCCAGAATCACCGGTTCGCCACCGGTTAACGTAAAAAGGACCCGGTAGTTGCCAACCCGCAGCCGATAGTGGTTATCGCTGCCCTGCATTTTTTTAATGTCCAGTGTGACGACCGGGAAACTGACTAACTCACCCACCTTCTGGTAAATGATTTTCTGGTAACGTTTGTCGATCTTCATAAGGTGCTTCAATGCCCGCCTGGACCAGTCTACCCTGACCATTCTGCACCCCGTTTCAATGAACTTCGTCCCTGAGTCATGTGTAAATAATAAGATGTAAATCTAATGCCATCAACATTATTTTTCTAATTATCTAATGACTTGCTTCACCACGTCGCCGGGTGGGTACCCGGCGCACAGCCAGGCGTCGCACAGAGCTGTGGGGTGCCGGGCAGCCAGGCGGCCGCTCGCAGCCTCACTCCAAACCCCCACGGCGTTAATTCGTAACAGGGCAGGTTATCCTTAACCTGCGGCGCAATGCCGGAGCCTGTGCGCTGATCGGTGGGATGCTGCTGCAACAGCCACGCGGTGCGCGCCAGCGACAGCCGGACCTGGCTGCCGTGGCCCTCAGTAATGCGTCGTCGTAATCCCTCCAGCACCGCCGCCGCCAGCAGATAGCCGCTGGCATGATCCAGCGCCTGCACCGGCAGCGGGACCGGTTTGTCGCTCTGCTGCCACTGCATGCCTCTTTCAGCAATGCCGCATCCCATCTGCACCAGACTGTCAAAACCCCGGCGATTGCGCCACGGACCCTGCCAGCCCCAGGCATTGAGGCCGGCATCAACCAGACCGGGTGAGAGGGACTGAAGGGTCTTCGCGTCAAACCCGAGCCGTTCCAGCGCATCTGCCCGATAGCCATGCACCAGCACGTCTGCTTCACGCAGCAGGTGGATAAACTGCTCGCGATCGGCGGGCTGAGTCAGATCCAGCACCGCTCGTCGCTTGCCGCAGCTCATCTCTTCATCCAGCATCGGCTCCTGCCAGCCGGGCGGATCGATGCGCAGCACGCTGGCTCCCAGGCTGGCAAGAAAACGGGTAGCGACCGGCCCGGCAATAATCCGCGTCAGATCCAGTACTTTAATGCCCAGTAAAGGACGAGCTTCGGCCAGCGACCACGCCGGCGCCGCTGCCTGTTGTGTGGTCTGCCAGCTAAACAGCGGTTCGCGCTGCACGGCCTGGCCCTGCGGATGCTGCTGCCAGGCGGCGGCACTGCGCATCTCTGCGGCACAGCCACCCGCATCAATAACGGCCTGCTCCAGTTCGCTGGCCTGCCACTGTTGCACCTGCTGCGCCAGTGCTGCGCGATCGGCGTGCGCGCCCAGCACCCGCTCCATCGCCAGCCGGTGATGTGCGGCGTTGGTGTGCAGACGGATCCAGCCATCCCGGCTGCGATAGTCACCGGCAAACGCATCCCACATCGCGGGTGCCGCGCGATTCAGCGGATGAAAGCTCTGCTGAAACCAGCGTGACGCCAGCCGGACGTTAACGGTGACGGGCGGAGAGAGTTCAGGGCGGGATGTGGCGATAAGCGCAGCAGCAGCCTGCGTTGCCAGACCGATGCTGGTGGCCGCCAGTTCACTGACGGCAAAGGCAGAAGAGAAGGTGGCGCGATCGACGAAGGCGGGGAGAGGCCAGACGACGTCGGGACCTCGCAATCCCTGCTGCATCTGCTGCCAGAGAGAGGCGGCAAGCGGTGAGTCCATGTTGTGCTTCCTGAGAGAGGTAATTTCTCAAGCATAGCACGCGGGATTAACGACGCCGCAGGCGCGGGAAGCGGGCATGCATCCGCAGGCTACGCAGGTTGATTACGGCAATAGCGGTACCAAGGATCACCAGCGACGCACCGATAATCTTGAAGCTGTTAAGGCTGTCGCCCAGCACCACAATGCCCATCAGCACGGATAATACCGGCGTCAGCAGCGAGTAGGGCATGATCAGGTTGACGTTATATTTCTTCAGCAGCATATACCACAGTGTATAGGCGACAATTGACGAGGCGATAGCGCTGTAAAGAATGGCAAACCAGCCGTGCCAGCCCGCATTTTGCAGGGCGTAGAGCTGATGTGATTCCATCAACAGACTGGATGCGCCGACGACAGGAATGGCCAGAAACGCAATCCAGCCGGTCATGGTCAGCGGTTTAATCGGCGGTGACTTTTTCACAATCAGGTTGCTGACAGCCCAGCCGGTGGCGCTGCACAACAACAGACAAAGCACCCACCACGACGGAATCGTCGGGCTGCCGGAGAGCACGACAACGCCGCTCAGCGAGATCATAATGCCCATCAGCTGCACCAGCTTCAGCTTCTCTTTCAGCACCACCATCGCCAGCAGCATGGCAATGGGTGTACCGAGCTGAACCACAATCGCGCCGGTACCGGCATCGGTATAGCGCAGGCCGACAAACAGCAGCGAAAAGTGCATAAAACCGAACGTGAAAGCCAGCAGCAACAGCCAGGGTAGCTGCTGACGGTTAATCCGGCAAAACGGTACCAGTACGATGGCGACGACCACAAAGCGCATAAACGTCAGGAAAAGTGGCGGAAGCTCCAGCAGGCCCCATTTCACCGCAACGTTGTTGAAGGCCCAGATTGAAACCACCATCAGAATCAGAAAAAAATGCCGCACAGCCACGATAATATCCTTTCGATGTTTTTTTGCTTAGCCCGCTAATGATGGCACGAACTGCGGCATTGCAGCCAATCGCAGGGAGAAATTTTCTGCGATTGCGGCGCAGCCTGATGAGACTTTCGGGCGCGTTGCTGGCAGACTGATTTGAAACGACTTCTTAAAGGAACTGATTCGGTATGACCTACACGTCCGCCTTACCCCTTGCGTTAATTCAGCTTGAAGTCCCACCTGCAAACGTTGTCTCAGAGATTGGTGAACAGCCGCGCTGGTTCATCGACGCGTTAAACCTGCAAACCGATGAATACCTGATTGTACGGCCCCATCTGGGCGAGGCGCTACCCGCTTTCGACCAGATTTCCGGGGCGATCCTCAGCGGTTCCTGGGCGATGGTCACCGATCACGCTGAATGGAGCGAACGCAGCGCCGTATGGATTCGCGCAGCGATGGATCACGGCTTGCCGCTGCTGGGGGTCTGCTATGGCCACCAGCTGATGGCCTATGCGCTGGGTGGCGAGGTGGCTGACAACCCCAACGGCTGGGAACGCGGGCTGTTACCAATCAACTGCATGCCGGAGGCGCAGCGCGATCCGCTACTAAAGAAATTGCCACAGGACTTCAGCGTCTGGCTGTCACATCGCCAGTCGGTGATCAGCGCGCCACAACAGGCGCAGGTGCTGGCCGCCTCTGCGCGCGATGGCTGTCAGATTGTCCGTTATTCGCCGCAGGCGCTATCGGTGCAGTTTCATCCTGAATTTTCACGGCACATCATGAACGTTTGTATGCCCAAAGGCTGTACAGAAGATGGGGCAAACGAGATGGAGGGGAAAGACTGGGCGCGTGAGTTGCTGGTGGCGTTCTGGCAACAAACGCGCCCTGCAATGGCGCAAGCTCAGGGTGCGTAGTGACGCGTGCAGCGATAGACCCAGGCGGGTGGCACGTTTTTCATCACCCGCTGTCGCTCCCAGGTGAAGTAGCGCGACAGGTCTGGCTGAGTCAGCGAGGTATACTGGAACTGTACAAAGACGCCGTTGGGCCCGAGCGCGTTATACACCGCACGCAGAATCGCCTCACGCAATTCAGTGGGTAATGAGAGCAGCGGCAGGCCGGAGAAGATCACGTCATATTCTCCGCTCAGGTATTCCGCTGAACAGGTGCGCACCGTCATGCGCGGATCGTTCAGCGCATTAAGCTTATCGGCCAGCGTGCTGCTGATCTCAAAGGCATCCAGCGTGGCATCGGGTGACATCTGCGCCAGTATCTGCCGCGTCAGTACACCGTCGCCAGCGCCGAGTTCGGCAATACGTAACTTTTCAGGCCATTCCACCGACGCAATCATGGTGCGGCACAGCGCCTCTGACGAGGGCGTAATGCTGCCCATCTTGCGCGGGTTGCGGATAAACTGATGCACGAAATTGGCTTTAGCGCGCATCAGGGTAAAAGCTGAAGCCAGCATGCTCATCTCCAGAATGAATTCATCCTCACGTTGACCCCTTTGTGCCGCACAAGTTTCTCTCTGACCAGCCTTTTGGGTAAAAGTCGGAATTATCTAAAGACGAAGCGTAAACACCCATTCCTTCGGGGCGGTCACAGTTTCCGGTTAACAGAACTGACAGGCTCTTGATGATGCTTCATGTTAATAATAAGTTTCATCATTGTTACATCAGTCACCTGTCAGGAGAATGATCATGCGTTATGCCGCCCCCGGAGAACAGGGTTCTCTGATTACCCTACAAAAGAATTATGGCAACTTCATTAATGGTGAATTCGTCGCGCCGGTGAACGGCAACTACTTCACCAATACCTCCCCGGTGAACGGCTCTGCGGCCGGTGAGTTTCCGCGCTCAGACGTTGCCGATGTTGATAACGCTGTGGCTGCTGCTGCGGCGGCGGCGGAAGCCTGGGGCAAGACCTCGCCGCAACAACGCTCGCTGCTGTTACTGAAAATCGCCGATCGGCTGGAACAGCATCTGGAGACGATGGCGGTCTATGAAACCTGGGATAACGGTAAACCGGTTCGCGAAACCCTGGCGGCCGATATGCCGCTGGCCGTCGATCACTTCCGTTACTTTGCCGGTTGTGTCCGGGCGCAGGAGGGCAGTGCCGCCGAGATTGATGAGTTCACCGCCGCCTATCATTTCCATGAGCCGCTGGGCGTGGTAGCGCAGATCATTCCATGGAACTTTCCGCTATTAATGGCGGCGTGGAAACTGGCTCCGGCACTGGGCGCGGGTAACTGTGTGGTGCTGAAACCGGCTGAGCAGACCCCGCTGTCGATCACCGTTTTTGTCGATCTGATTAAAGATCTGCTGCCGCCGGGTGTGCTGAACGTGGTGCATGGGTTCGGCAAAGAGGCGGGTGAAGCGCTCGCCTCCCATTCCGGCATCGCCAAGGTAGCCTTCACCGGCTCTACCGCAACCGGCGGTCATATTCTGGAGCTGGCAGCAAAAAGCCTGATCCCCTCGACCGTTGAGCTGGGCGGTAAATCACCTAACATCTTCTTTGAAGACATCATGCAGGCGGAGGAGAGCTTTATAGAGAAAGCCGCCGAAGGCGTGGTGCTGGGTTTCCTGAATCAGGGCGAAGTCTGTACCTGTCCGTCGCGTGCGCTGGTACAGGAGTCGATCTACGAACCTTTTATGGCAGCCGTGATGAAGCGGGTAAAAACCATCAAACGTGGCGATCCGCTGGATACCGAAACCATGGTGGGCGCGCAGGCGTCGCAGCAGCAGTTTGATAAAATTCTCTCTTATCTTGAGGTTGCCCGACAGGAGGGCGCGGAAGTGCTGGTGGGCGGTGGTGTAGAGAAGCTGGATGACTCACTTAACAGCGGCTACTACATTCAGCCGACACTGCTGAAAGGCAACAACAGCATGCGCGTTTTCCAGGAGGAGATCTTTGGCCCGGTCATTGGCATCACCACCTTTAAAGATGAGGCAGAAGCAATCAGTATCGCCAACGACTCCATCTATGGGTTAGGTGCTGGCGTCTGGACCCGCGATATCAACCGTGCTTATCGGGTGGGCAGGGCGATTAAAGCCGGGCGCGTCTGGACCAACTGTTATCACCTCTATCCGGCGCACGCTGCCTTTGGTGGCTATAAGAAGTCGGGTATCGGGCGTGAGACCCACAAAATGATGCTGGATCACTATCAGCAGACTAAAAACCTGCTGGTCAGCTACAGTATCGAGCCGCTGGGCTTCTTCTAGTTCTGGCCCGCAACCTGCCAGGATAACCCTGCACTCTTCCCTAAGAACCACGCTACGGCGTGGTTTTTTTTGCTCAACATAGCCGGGCATGCTGAGAAGCATCAGAAGCGTGGCGATGGCTGCAATGCCGATAAAGAACAATTAATCAGTCCTTTCTTAAAGCGACGCCGGGCCGTTTTGCGCTTCGCTTATCTCGCTTCACGACCACCTCATCCTCAGCCCTTTCTGAACCGTCCCATATTGAATCAACTTGCTGATTTGTAACCATTATCTCACTTTTTCTTACGCTAAAAACTGCCACGTATTACGGTCACCTCGCCGTTAACCTTCATTACGGTCTGGTGAAGCAGCGCCATTTTTTACATGAGTTTTTTTAATGCTGACTACAGGGGTGTCTGTTTTCTGTGTAAGAATACTTCATAGTTGCTCATCTTGTTAGGAATAATCCTAAGTGAGTGATTAAAAGTAACACATATTTGCACTAAGTAAATTACTTAAACTTTACTTAAGTAAAATCTTATGAAAGTGGCCCGTTGAAATTTTGTCAATCTTCTGTAAACTCGCAGCTTATGTTTACAAAGGAATTGTGATTTCATACCTACGGGCAGGATATACCTGGCTCGTGCGGTAGCTATGAGCTTATACGCATCTTGTAACTTACTGAATGTGATCGTGAAAACAGGAAAATCAGTCAATGCGCTGCGCTTTTTCCTTTTGTCAGCGAATAGCGTCACAACTGTAAATCTGAGTCAATATGTCAGTTTTTCGGCCAGGGATGGCATAAGTAAAGCTTGGGTTTTGCCTTCTTCATCCAATCTGACGCAAAAAAATAGATCATGTTTCTGATCATTTCTTGCCAGCTCAGATTTCTCGCTGCACCTGTCCCGGTCGCCATAGTTGCTTTTTAATAGTTAACGTTAGTTGATCTTTTAAAGTGCCTCGCCATGGCACTTTAACGCTATTTGCTTAAGGTTTTTCTTTTAGGCTGGCACTAAGTGGCGCTCTATCAGCACCACATTCCCGATTTTCATTACTGACAACCGGCCTCTGGCCACTCTCCAGGATATGAATGGAACACAACATGAAAAAAATGGTGAAGCTCCGTATTGCGTTAGGCCTGATGTTTGTTTTTTCTGTCGCGGGTTGTAAAACGCCGCCAAAAATGACGGATGACACGCTGGTCACCAGCACCGTGGATGGCGTGGTGATCAGTCACCGTTATGCGGTTAAACCGCCTGCGCAGTTCAGCCCGGTCAATGAAACCTACCGTGCGCTCTATCCCGCTTCAGTGATGAGCCATCCGAGTTTTGGCGGCAAGGTGGTGGAGACGCTGAAAACCGGCGAAAGCTATACCGTGATTGGTCAGGTAGAGAACAACTGGCTGGCGCTGGGTGAACCCGCTCAGGCGTCAGCAGAACCTGAACCGGGTAAAGCCAGCAGTGCCGTTAAAGAGTCAGCGCCCTCCGCAGCGCCGCAGGCAACCGTTCAGCTGACCGGCTATGTGCCGTTTCGCGCCGTGGTGAAAAGCGAGCTTTACGATCAGACGATCAAGGCTGACCAGCCGAAGCGCCGGGTGCGCAGCAGCAAGAAGAAAACCTGTGTTGCGGTAAACGGTGACAGCACCGCCTGCCAGAACAGCACTAACGGAACCTGGATTATTAACTAATCGCACTAAGCAGGGAGGGCGGGATGATGACAACAACGCAATGGCGTGGGGCGCTGATAGTGCTGCTGACGTGGCTGATGACCGCGTGCAGCAGTACTCCACAGCCCGTTGCCTGGTACAACCTGGACGTTCAGGCGCAAAACCAGGTTAACGGCGGTGCGCCGCTGAAAGTCCGGGTGGTATTACTGACCTCCGATGCGGAGTTTATGTCGGCTGACTTCTACTCCCTGCAAAACCAGTCCGCTACCGCGCTGGGTAATGCTCAACTCAATACGCAACAGTTCTTCCTGACTTCCACTCAGCCCCATAAAACGCTGCGGATTAAGAGTCTGCCCGAGGCGCGCTTCATCGGCATCATGGCGGAATATCAGGCGCTGGATGGCAAGGTCTGGCGACTGTCGCTGCCGGTTCCTGAAGGCGAATCACCCTCATTCTGGGCATTCTGGAAGCGTGACGATGGTGAGCTGAATGCGCGCATCGTGGCGGGGATTAACGGCCTTCGCGTGGAAAAACAGTGATGTCTATGAACAGAGCCGAAAAGGTGGTCTGGACCGAGGGGATGTTTCTGCGTCCTCACCATTTCCAGCAGTCAGAAAATTATCTTCTCAGCACCCTGCGTGAGTGGGGCCAGTCGCAGCGCGCCTATACCTGGGGTTTTTACGATCTGGAGTTCGATGAAGCGCTGCTGCGCCAGGGGAAACTGGCGTTGAGCGCCGCCAGCGGTTGTCTGCCTGACGGCACGTTTTTTGCCTTCAGCCAGCCACAGCACGGTCCGGCCCCGCTTGATCTGCCTGCCTCCGTTGACCGCAGCAAAGTGGTGCTGGCCATTCCGGCACGCCGCAATGGCCGCGAAGCGGTGGCCTTTCAGGAGTCGCAGGATTCTCTGGCGCGCTACCTCGCCTGGGAAGCGGAAGTGGAAGATGACAATGCCCAGGCCGTGGGCAGCGCCACGGTGCAGTTCGGCAAACTGCGTCTGCGGCTGATGCTGGAACAGGATCTGACCGCCGAGTGGACCGCCATGGGCGTGGCTCAGGTGATTGAAAAACGCAGCGACAACCACATCCGGCTCGACAGTGACTACATCCCGCCGATGCTGACGCTTAACAGCAGCCGTCCGCTGCAAAACATGTTCAACGATCTGCACGGGCTGATCCAGCAACGCAGCCAGCAGCTGAGTCAGCGCGCGCCGGGCACCGGTCGTTTTAACAGCGCGGATATGGTCGATTTTATGCTGCTGGCGCTGCTGAATCGTCAGCTTGGCCTGCACACTCATCTGCAACATCTGCCGCTGCTGCATCCTGAAACGCTCTACAGCCACTGGCTGCAACTGGCGGCGGAGCTCAGTACCTGGACGCCAGCCCGCGCGCCCGATGGCCTGCCGCTCTACGATCATGACGATCTGCACAGCTGTTTTAGCCGCCTGTCACTGCTGCTGCGTCAGGGGCTGTCCCAGGTGATGGAAGAGAGCGCGATTCAGCTGCCGCTGATTCAGCGCTCGCACGGTCTTAACGTCGCGACCGTGCCGGAGAGCAGTATGGTGCATGAGTTTGGCTTTGTGCTGGCGGTGAAAGCCAGCGTGCCAGCCGACACCCTCAAAACCCACTTCCCGGCGCAAATGAAAGTCGCCCCGGTCAGCAAAATTCGCGATCTGGTGCAGTTGCAGTTGCCCGGTCTGGCACTTCGGGCCATGCCCGGCGCGCCGCCGCAGATCCCGTGGCATGCCGGATACAGCTATTTCGAACTGGATAAGAACAGCGAGCTATGGAAAGAGATGGAGCGCTCGGGCGCTTTTGCGCTGCATCTTGCCGGTGAGTTTCCAGGTCTGAACATGGAGTTCTGGGCCATTCGTAGTCAGTCAGAATCATAAACTGAGCACGCAGCATGATGCAGGAACAACAAAAATCACACAGCGATCTTGCGCCGGAGGCCAGTCATCAGAATGTGCTGGTCGCGGCGGCCAACCCCCTGATTAACGCCATTCCTCAAATCCGTCACTCGGTATCACATGAAGACCCGGCGCAGCTGCGTCAGCAGCTGATCGATCAGATTCGGCGCTTCGAGCTGAGCTGCCAGCAGTCAGGCCTGGGCTATGAAGTGATCATCGGCGCACGATACTGTCTCTGTACCGCGCTGGATGAGGCGGCGGCGCTGACGCCGTGGGGCAGCCGCGGCGTCTGGACCAGCAATGGTCTGCTGGTCACCTTTCACAATGAAACCTGGGGCGGCGAAAAGTTTTTTCAGCTGCTGGCTAAGCTGTCGCAGAACCCCAGGCGCCACATTCTGATGCTGGAGTTGATCTACTTCTGCCTGCTGCTGGGGTTCGAAGGACGCTACCGGGTGCTGGACAACGGGCGCTCGCAGCTGGAGACCATCAAACAGCGCCTGCTGCAGATGATCAAAAGCGTGCGTGGCAATTATGCAGCGGCGCTGTCTCCGCATCCCACCGATCAGCCGGTCCTGCGCAAATTGTGGCGGCCAATGATCCCGCTGTGGGCCTGTGCGGCGGTGGCGGGGCTGGCGGCCTGTCTGTTCTACATCGTGCTCAACTGGCGTCTCGGCGATTACACCTCGCCGGTACTGGCCCGTATCTATCAGACGGCGCTGCCGGAAGTGAAGATCGGCAACCCTGCGCCACCACCGCCCGCCACGCTGAACCTGCGCGCTTTCCTGAAACCGGAAATTGATGCCGGGCTGGTAGCGGTGCGTGACGAAGCGGACCGCAGCGTGGTGACGCTGAAAGGGGACGGACTATTTGCCTCGGCGGCCACCGAGGTGCGCGGACGTTACACCGACGTAATCCAGCGCATCGCTGCCGCCATGAACAATGTCAGCGGCCAGATTCAGGTGATTGGCTACAGCGATAACGTGCCGATCCGCAGTGCCCGCTTCGCCTCCAACTTTGAGCTTTCGCTGGCGCGTGCCCGGTCAGTACAGACCCTGTTGCAACAGCAGCTGGCGCAGCCGTCACGGGTGAAAGCGGAAGGGCGCGGTGAAAGCAATCCGCTGGTGCCTAATAACAGCGCAGAAAATCGCGCACGTAACCGTCGTGTTGAAATTACCCTGCTGGTGGCGCCGGATGCGACGCATGCCGAACTCAACGGCCTGGCGAGAGGGAACTGATCCATGCTGAATATTCTGTTTGCGGTGCTGACCAGCCGCCTCGCGTGGGGCTTTGTCGGCATTACCGCGCTCTCTTTTATCATCTGGGTAATTGGCCCGGTGTTCTCAATCGTCGATTCGCGCCCGCTTGAGCCGGAGCAGAACCGCATTATCAGTATCGCGCTGCTCTATCTGGTATGGGGCTTAGGCCAGGCGATTCCGCGGCTCTATAACATCTGGCTCAATCGCAAGCTGATGTCGAGCCTTGAAACCGGCAAAAGCGATGCGCCGGAAGCCGATCGTCAGCGCCTGACCAGTGAAGAGCAGGTGCTGGCAGGGCGTTTCTCCGAAGCCACTGACATGCTGAAAAAGGCGCACTTCCAGCGCCACAGCAGCAAGGGCACGCCGTTCTGGGCACAGCGCTTTGGCCGTCAGTATCTCTATCAGCTGCCGTGGTACATGATCATCGGCGCGCCCGGAGCCGGTAAAACCACCGCGCTGGTCAACTCGGGCCTGCAGTTTCCGCTGGCAGATAAGTTCGGCAAGTCGGCGCTGCGCGGCATTGGCGGCACCCGCAACTGCGACTGGTGGTTCACCAATGACGCGGTGCTGCTCGATACCGCCGGGCGCTACAGCACCCAGGAGAGTCAGCAGGAGCGTGATGCCAGCGAATGGCATCATTTTCTCGACCTGCTGCGTAAATATCGCGGACGTCAGCCGATCAACGGCGTGATCGTCACGCTGAGCGTTTCCGACCTGCTGTCGCAGTCGCCTGAGGCGCTGCGTAATCAGGCGCTGGCACTGCGTCAGCGGTTAATGGAGCTGCACGATCGCCTCGGCATCCGTTTCCCGGTCTATGTGCTGGTCACCAAAGCGGACTTGCTCAAAGGGTTCCGCAGCTACTTTGCCTCGCTGGATAAAGCGCAGCGTGAACAAATCTGGGGATTCACCTTTCCCTGGGCGAAAGCGTCCGCCGCCGATTTCGAACTTAACAACCAGTTCCAGCAGGAGTATTCCCTGCTGCAACAGCGTCTGGATGCCGGGCTGGCCGATCGGCTGCTGACGGAAAGCGACGCGCAGGCGCGGGCAGAGAGCTATCTCTTCCCGCAGGAGTTTGCGGCGCTGCGGCCGTTGCTGGCAGACGCGCTGGATACGCTGTTTGCCCGCTCCGATTTTGAAACCCAGTTCGCGCCGCGCGGTATCTACTTTGCCAGCGGCACCCAGGAGGGACTGCCGTTTGACAGGGTGATGGGCGAGCTGAACCGCGCACTGAATCTGCCGGGGCAGCAGGCTGGCGAGTCAGGAAGCTGGGATAAGGTCGATAAAGAGTCGCCCATCCCGCAGAACAAAGGGCAGAGCTTCTTCCTGAAAGGGGTGCTGGAAAATGTGATTTTCCAGGAGTCCGGTCTGGCGGGCAGCAACCGCTGGTGGGAGCTGCGCAACCGCGCCGGACTCTGGTCGGGTTATCTGGCGCTGCTGCTGATATTGCTGGTGGCCGGGGCGCTGTGGCTCACCAGCTACAGTAAAAACAAAGCTTATCTGCAGGAGATGGCCGCTAAAGCGCCGCAGGTTGAACAACTGGGCGATCAGCTTCAGCAGCAGGTCAATGGCGATCTCTTTGCGCTGGTGCCTTATCTCAACACCCTGTTGCACCTGCCGGAGAGCGCCGACTTCTCGCTGGAAGCACCGCCGCTGACGCGCCGCATGGGGCTTTATCGCGGCACCGAGGTCAGCGATGCCACCCGTGCGCTCTACGACAAGGCACTGAAACAGCTGCTGTTGCCGCAGGTGGCGCAGAACATCACCCGCTGGCTGCGTAATGACAACGGCAGTGATGCTGACTACAGCTATGAAGCGCTGAAGGCGTATCAGATGCTCTATCAGCCAAAGCACTATGATGGCAAATTCCTGCAGGCGTGGCTGATGCTCAACCTGTCACGCGAACTGCCGCAGAACGTTACCCAGCAGCAGGTGAAACAGCTGGCATGGCACCTGCAACAGTTGCTGGAGACGCAGATTCACTCGTCGCCGTATGCGAAGGATGAAGCGCTGGTAAAGCGCGAGCAGGCGCTGATTAATCAGATGCCGCTGTCACAGCGCGTCTATGGACGGCTGAAGCGCCTGCTGCAACGTGATGACAGCCTGCAGCCGGTGACGCTGGCGGCGCTGGGTGGCCCCCAGAGCGAGCTGGTGTTTTCCCGCAAAAGCGGTAAATCGGTCAATGACGGTGTGGCGGGTCTCTATACGCCAGATGGCTACTGGCAGCACGTGGATAAGCAGATTGCCCCGGTGACCCAGGCGTTGTATCAGGACGATCTCTGGGTGCTGGGCGGCGCGGCGCCGCAGCAGAAAAGTGAGCAGACGGATCTTGCGGTGCGCCAGCTCTACGTGCAGGACTATATCGGGCAGTGGGAGCAGTTCCTCAGCGACATTCAGCTCAACAGCAGCGCCGATCTCTCGCAACGCATCAACACCGCCCGTTTGCTGTCGGGCAACCATTCGCCGCTGCGCCAGCTGGTGATCAACCTCGGTGGTCTGCTGACGCTGAACCGGGCGCAGCCGGATGAGAAAACCGCGCAGGCAGCAAAGCCGTCGGATAACAGCGCCACCCGCACCCTTGAAGCGCTATTTACCTCGCCCGAGGCCAGTGCCGCGCGCGGACAGGCCGCTACCCAGGCATCCCCGGAGCAGGCCGTCGCGCTGCACTTTGCGCCGGTTCTGGAGCTGGCCCAGCCGCTGCAGCAGGGCAGCAAGGTGCTGGCGGTGGATGACTTCCTGCATCAGATTGACGATCTCTATCGCTACCTTACCGCCGTGCAGGATGCGGCGAACAGCGGGATGCCGCCACCGGCCAGCGATGCCATCAGTCGTCTGCAGGCCAGTGCCGGCCGTCTGCCGGGTTCATTGCAGAACATGGTTTCCAGCATGGCGGTGGGTGCCAGCAGCGACGCACAGCGCCGCGATATGGATAACGTCCGCAAGCGCATCACCATGGAAGTGGGCAGTTTCTGCCGCCAGGCGATCGCCGGTCGTTATCCGCTGGTTCGCTCTGCGCGCAGTGAGGTCACACCAGACGATCTGGCGCGGATGTTTGCACCCGGCAGCGGCATGATGGACAGCTTCTTCCGCGACAACCTGGCCAGCAAAGTCGACACCACCAACGCGGCGTGGCGCTTTACGCCGGGCATTGACGGTAAAACCCTGCCGGGAGGCGAAGCCCTGCTGCGGCCTTTCCAGCAGGCGCAGTCAATCCGCGATGCCTTCTTTGCCAACGGTGCGACCACGCCCGGCTTCCGCGTCACGCTGCGCACGGTAAAAATGGATAACGACATCCTTAACCTGACGCTGGATGTGGATGGGCAGATTTTACGCTACAGCCACGGACCGCAGGCGGTGCAGATGGTCAGCTGGCCCGGCCCCGGCGGCACCAGCCAGGTGCGGATGCAGCTGGGTCTGACCAACGGCACCACCTCCACGCTGGTCACCAGCGGTCCCTGGGCGCTCAATCGCTTCTTTGACCGCGCCCGGCTGACAGCGGCAGGCGGTCTGACCCGCGAAGCGAGTTTCAGCGTGGACGGTCATCAGGTCACGCTGTCGTTCACCCCTGGCAGCATTCGTAACCCGTTCCAGCTTCCCGGCTTTAGCTGCCCCTGAAACAGGACCCGACAATGACTCATTACGCTGCACCCTGCTGGTACGGCAAAGTGCCCAGCGCGGGTGACTTTGTGAAGCGCCGCTTCCCGGACGTGCTCTATCGCCAATGGTCCAGCTGGTTTCAGGTGGGCCTGCATCACTGGCAGAGCAGTCAGGAGAGTGATAACGCCCCGTCGCGCCCGTTCCTTAACGCGCCGGTCTGGAATTTTGTGGTGCCGCCGATGCTGGGCAGCCAGCTGATTCAGATGGGCTGCCTGATTGCCGCGCGTGACAGCGTGGGCCGTAACTACCCACTCTGCGCACTGCGCCACTTCACGCCCGCCGAGTGGTCGCCAGCCCTGCTGGCGCGCTCCGGCGAGTGGTATCAGCAGGTGGGCAATACGCTGTTGCGGGTGGTGCAGGGCGGCGGGTCACCGGAGCAGCTGGATCAGGCGCTGATCAGCATTCCTCAGCCGCAGCCGCCGCAGGAGTCGGACGAGACGTCAGACATTCTCAACGTCATCGGGCATGGCGATACCCCTTCGACACTGAACTGGACACTGCCGGGCGAGAACTTCGACCCGCAGTTCTACACCAGTTTCTGGTGGACCAATCAAAGCGACGGTTTCCCGCTTTATACCCAGGTTCACAGCGGTAATTTTACCGCCCAGCTCTTTTCATTGCTGTTTGATCCGGCCGGTGGGGCAAAGCCGGGACGAAACGGACTTTATCCCCCGATGTTTGAATCCTGAGGCGACACGCATGACGATGAATACAGAGGCTCTGCTGGCTCCGGTCAGCGAGGACAATCCCGGCGGCGATAACCTGGAGTACCACGCTGATTTTCAGGCGATGGAGCAGGCCAGCGCCGGTAAAGCGGAGCAGCAGTTCGGTAATACCATCATTCCGGCAGAACCGGCCGACTGGAACAGAGTCGAGAAGCTGGCGATAGCGCTGCTGGCGCGCAGCAAAGATTTGCGGGTAATGCTGGCGCTGACCCACGCCTGGACCGAACTGAAAGGGCTGCCGGGCTATGCCCAGGGCCTGAAGCTGATTGAACAGGCGTTGTTGCTCTACTGGGAGCCGCTGTGGCCCCGGCTGGAGGAGTTCGGCGAGCAGGATCCCTTCTACCGCATTAATGCGCTGGCGTTGCTGGGTGACAAAACTGATCTGAGCGGCGCGGTGCGTCAGTGCTGGCTGCTGCGCTATCCCTCTGACGGCATCACGCTGCGCGATGCGGCCGCCCTGTGCGACGGCAGTAAAACCGAAGTCGCGGACTATCCTGGCGGCCTGCCGCGTCTGATCGACGAACTGGCGCGCGGCGACCAGCCTGGTATTGAGGCGGTGCTGCAGATTCATGAGCGGCTGCAGACCATCTGCGAAACCGTGACCGAACGACTGGGCGAAGCCGCGGTGCCGGAGCTCACACAGCTGCGCAGACAGATTGCGCTGATCGCTGAACGTTGCCAGGCCACCGATCTCAATGCGCTGATCCCCACAGCCGCCGTGGAACAGCCCGCAGAAACAGCGGCATCGCCTGCACCAGCCAGCCCGCGCGCTGCCGCTGACTGGCGCACGGTGCAGATCAGTTCCCGCGCCGACGCGCAGCTGATGCTGGAGAAAGTGAAGCTCTACTTCACCCAGCATGAGCCGAGTCATCCGGCCCCGCTGATGATCGACCGTGTACAGCGCTTAATCGAGCGCGACTTTCTGGAGATCATCCGCGAACTGGCACCCGACGGCGTACATCAGCTGGAAACCATTTTCGGACGTCGCGATTAAGCAGGCGTGACGCACACACACTCAGCGGGACCTGCGCGCCTGCTGTGACACTTTATCCGCGCATCATGTATGGAGAAAACCATGGCAACAAGCAAATCCAGTGGGCAGAAGTTCATTGCCCGCAATCGCGCGCCTCGCGTTCAGATTGAATATGACGTGGAAATTTATGGCGCGGAACGCAAAATCCAGCTCCCGTTTGTAATGGGCGTGCTGGCGGATCTGGTGGGTAAACCGCTGGAGCCACAGCCAGGCATTGATGACCGTAAATTCATGGAAATCGACATCGACAACTTCGATGAGCGCATGAAAGCACTGAAGCCGCGCGCCGCGTTCCAGGTAGACAATACCCTGAATGGCGAAGGCAAGCTGAACATCGATCTGACCTTTGACAGCATGGATGACTTTTCGCCGGACGCGGTGGCCCGCAATGTGGAGCCGCTGAGCAAGCTGCTGGAAGCGCGTACCCAGCTGGCTAACCTGCTGACCTATATGGACGGCAAAAATGGCGCAGAAGAGCTGATTGGTAAGGTGCTGCAGGATCCTACGCTGCTGCAGGCCCTGACCCATCTGCCAAAGCAGGATGAGGCCACTGAAGGTAAGGAGCCGCAGGCATGACGCAGACTTCACAACAACCGCAGTCGCAGGGCGCAGCCAGTTTCAGTCAGGATGAATTCAGCGCGCTGCTGAATAAAGAGTTCCGGCCAAAAAGCGATCAGGCGCGTGCCGCGGTCGAAAGCGCGGTGAAAACTCTGGCGCAGCAGGCGCTGGAGAACACCGTCACCGTCTCCAGCGATGCCTATCGCACCATTCAGGCGCTGATCGCGGAGATCGACGAAAAGCTGTCGCAGCAGGTGAACCAGATTATTCACCATCCGGAGTTTCAGTCGCTGGAAAGCGCCTGGCGTGGCCTGAGCTATCTGGTGAACAACACTGAAACTGACGAGATGCTGAAAATCCGCTTTATGAGCATCTCCAAGCAGGAGCTGGGTCGTACTCTGAAGCGCTACAAGGGCGCTGGCTGGGATCAAAGCCCGCTGTTCAAGAAAATTTATGAGCAGGAGTATGGTCAGTTCGGCGGCGAGCCGTTTGGCTGCCTGGTGGGCGACTACTACTTCGACCACAGCCCGCAGGATGTTGAGCTGCTGGGTGAGATGGCGCGTATAGGCTCAGCCGCGCACTGTCCGTTTATCACCGGCACCGCGCCCGAAGTGATGCAGATGGAGTCCTGGCAGGAGCTGGCGAATCCACGCGATCTCACCAAAATCTTCCAGAACACCGAATATGCTGCCTGGCGCAGCCTGCGTGAGTCGGAAGATGCACGCTATCTGGGTCTGGTGATGCCGCGCTTCCTGGCGCGTCTGCCTTACGGCATCCGTACCAACCCGGTCGACAGCTTTGACTTTGAAGAGCAGACCGATGGTTCCGATCATGGCAACTATACGTGGAGCAATGCGGCTTACGCGATGGCCGCCAACATCAACCGCTCCTTCAAAGAGTATGGCTGGTGCACCGCAATCCGCGGCGTGGAGTCGGGTGGGGCAGTGGAAAATCTGCCGTGCCACACCTTCCCGAGCGATGACGGCGGCGTGGATATGAAGTGCCCGACCGAAATCGCCATCAGCGATCGTCGTGAAGCCGAACTGGCGAAAAATGGTTTTATGCCGCTGGTACATCGCAAAAACTCTGACTTCGCTGCCTTTATTGGTGCGCAGTCACTGCAGAAGCCGATGGAGTATCACGACGCTGATGCTACCGCCAATGCCCGTCTGGCCGCACGTCTTCCTTACCTGTTCGCCTGCTGCCGTTTCGCGCACTACCTGAAGTGCATCGTGCGCGACAAGATCGGCTCCTTCCGTGAGCGTGATGAAATGGAACGCTGGCTGAACGACTGGGTGATGAACTATGTCGATGGCGATCCGGCTAACTCCTCGCAGGAGACCAAGTCACGCAAGCCGCTGGCGGCTGCCGAGGTGAATGTGGAAGAGCAGGAGGATAATCCTGGCTACTACTCCGCGAAATTCTTCCTGCGTCCGCACTACCAGCTGGAAGGGCTGACGGTTTCTCTGCGTCTGGTCTCTAAGCTGCCGTCGCTTAAAAATGATAATGCATAAGGGCTGAAAGGGAGGCGTGATGCCTGGGATGACCTGGCATCACGTATCCGCTGAGTCACAGAGTTAACAGGAGCAAAGGGTTTTGCGCCTGATGACTGGCAGAAAGGTTGCTGAGATAAATGTCAGGGAGGATGACAGGGTGCTTAAAAAATCAGCTTTGCACTTGCTGCATTATCTGCTGGTTTTTATTTCTTCTCTTATTTTAATCACCTGTGCAGGTTATTACCTTTTCTTCTGTGACTGGAATGTCACGATGATGGGGAAAATAATTAACGGCTTTGTGATTACTATTTCAGTTACTGCATCGTTCGGTTTTTACTGGGCGGCTGAAAAAATAAGAGAAATTTATTGAGTGTTTCTCTTCTTCTCTGTCTCCTTAACCCCTGATCAAAATCCCGATTTTCGTCATGAGAGTTTTATAGATAAATTGCCCGGCCCGGTGCCCGGCAACGCAATATCTGAAATATGGTTTATGACGATATTTCAGAAGCAAGGCAAAGGTAAAATATGGACTGTTTTATTCAGCCCCATGCTTTTCTTTTTGCCATATCCTTGCTTTTTTTGAAAGCAATAATCTCAACCAATAAAGAGTGAAAGATAATGGCTATTGATATGTATCTGAAGGTAGACGGCATTACCGGTGAGTCTAAAGATTCAAACCACACGGGATGGATCGATATTGACTCCTTTTCCTGGGGTGCCAGCCAGCCAGGCAACATGAGTGTGGGTGGCGGTGGCGGTGCGGGTAAAGTTAATTTTAACGACCTGCACATCAACGCCAAAATCGATAAGGCTGTCACCGCGCTGCTCAAGAACTGTGCCAGCGGTAAGCACGTCGCTAAAGTTGAAGTGTCCGTTTGCAAAGCGGGCGGCACACAAATTGAATATACCCGAATCACCCTGGAAGATGTGCTGGTCACTAACGTTCAGTTTGTGGGTTCTGAGCACGACGACACCCTGGGCGTAACCTATGCCTTCCAGGCTTCTAAAGTGAAACAGCAGTACTGGGAGCAGAGCTCTTCCGGTGGTAAAGGCGCAGAAACCAGCGCTGGCTGGGATATCAAAGGCAACAAAGAAGCGTAAGAAGCGATACGCCTCCGGACAGGGGGCGTATCTCTCCTGGCCAGAGAAGTCAGCGTCGTCATGCGCATTCTCCAGCCGGTTTACAAGGACTCTCTGAATCAACAATATTGTGCGGAGATAGTAGATGAGTATTACTGGCTCGGTTGGTGTAGGTGGCCGTAATCAATACGGTGACGTGAAGACAGTACAGCAGTTGTTACAGCGCAATGGATATCCTCAGCTTCGTGCCGATGGCCGAATGGGACCAAAAACCATTGAAGCGATCAAACAGTTTCAATCCCGTTTTATGTCTCGCCCGGATGGCGTTGTCGATATCCATGGGAAGACGTGGAATACGCTTTCTAAACTGTCAGATAGTAATAAAATAAACCCTGCGTCTAATCCACCAGAAAATATAAATAACAATTCTGGTCGCCTTACTGTGAGTGCCGGACAGGTCACGTTCGATGCCGAAGGTAATGACAATCCTCACAGTCCTTATTTTAGCAGGCACATACACTGGCCTGGGGGTAAGTCAGGCGTAACCATTGGTCGAGGTTATGATATGGGGGGAAGAAGTTCAGATGAAGTCTACCTTGATCTTATCCGAGTCGGGGTTGAAGAGCAGCAGGCGAGAACGCTATCTTTAGGTGCCAATAAAAAAGAAACTGCAGCGCAAGTATGGGTAAGAAAAAATAAAATAGAGTGTGGTGTAATTACGCGTGAATCGCAGGCCAGGCTTTTTGAAACTATCTATCCTATATATGTAAGCCGGGCAAGGTCAGTTTATTTATCAAAAACTGCAGAGAATGCTGAAAGAACAAACTGGGATCAGTTAAAGCCGCCGATAAAAGATATCGTTGTAGATTTGGTTTATCAGGGCGCTGGTTTTAAGCTTAACATGCAAGCCGCTATGTATAATGATATTGACAAGCTTGCTGATTTTATTGATAGTTCAAGCATTCTTCAAAAGTATGAGAAAGGCCGTAATCGTGCTCGTTATCTTCGAAGCCGGAAATGAAATGGGAGACTTATGAAAAATTTGTTATTTATCTCGATGTTCGCAACAGGTTTTTTTGCGTTACAGCCTGCGTATGCAACAACGGACTGCGCACAAGGTAATAACGATCAGGAAGTTTATACCTGTGCCCAGAAAAACAGAAACGAAACTGAGCTTGACTTAAATAAAGAATATAAACTCGCTAAAACCAGAGTTGAAACGCTTTTTAAAGGTGACGATAAAGAGTTAAGTCAGTATATGGATACGTTGACTGAAGCTCAACGAGCCTGGCTGAAATATCGAGATAATGACTGTAAGCTGGCTTCTTATGCTGCAGATAAGGGAAGTGATTTAAGTAACGCTAATATTAATATGTGTACTTCTGAACTTAACGAGCAAAGAATTAAAAAGCTGAAGTTAATACCCTATCACTGATAGTAAAAGTACTGTTAACAGTGTTGAGGATTTCACTCTGTGAAGCAGAAAGAAAGCGTTATATGATTTCTTAAAGTTATTTATCAGCCCAGATAAATTCGGGGCTGATAAAAATTTTATTTGCATTAAAAGTTGCTGAGAAAAATATGAAGAGACTACATAAATTGGCTTTAATCACTGTGTCTCTTTGTATCAGCGCTTCAGCGCTCGCTGAAGATACCTGTGCAAAACAGCCTTCAGACGGTGCGCTATTTCAGTGTACTGTTCAGCAGAAGAAGCTGGCGGAAGATGATCTCAACAAAGAATACCAGACGGCTAAAAAACGCATTGTACAGATGTACGGCACGCAGAAAAAACTGGCTGATGACTATGTCGCCACGCTGGTGGATACCCAGCGTAACTGGCTGAAGTATCGTGATGGTCAGTGCAAGCTGGAAGCCTTTGCCGCTGAAGAAGGCAGCAATGCGAATGCGGTTGCCACCAACCTCTGTGTTATCCGCATCGACAAAGAACGCACTGCTATTCTGAAGCAACTGCCTTACTGATTATGTCGTCGTGCTCAGGGTTTACAGGCTGGGCACGATATTCTCTATGAATTTCACTCTCTGCATTACGCTGTAATCCCGTTTTTTCAATGCCGGTAAATAATTCTGTATAAATGATATTTCAGCAGAGTGGTTTCTGGTGATTGTAATGCAATCATCTTTGCAACTATTTTGATGTTTACCCTGTATGTTAATTAAAGATAAGCCGTTAACGCAGCTTCATATTCTTAAATAAATATAATTTTTCTCTGTTTAAAGGATTGAATTAATCCAGTGGCAGAGTATTTAAATAGACAACTCCCAAAATTAAATCCCCCCGCTCTCTATACCCCGCGCCTTTCCCCGAAAGGTGCGCGGTATAGATGCCGAACCGCTAACCGCAGGAATCCGTTATGCGCTTTACGATAATAACGACTAAACCCGGCCAACAGCCGCCGCAAACTCATTGTGATTTCTTTCCGCCTGGCGGCACCATTGGTCGTGGTGTAGATAATAATCTGGTGCTGCCGGATGACGATCGCACACTCTCCCGCCTGCAGGCGATTGTGCATATCACGGCAAATGGCGAATGTCGCCTGACCAACCGTGGCAATGTGACGCGCGTGTTACTCAACGATATTCCGCTGGAACGCGGACGTCAGGTTGAGCTGCAGGATGGAGATATACTGGGCATCGATGATTACCAATTGCTGGTCAGCGATCTCAACAGTGCGCAGCAGCCGCAGAGTGAAAGGGCTGTTCCTCGTCCTGAGCCGGTGCAGTCCGTAGCACCCGCTCGTGAACCGGCAGCGGAAAAAGCCAGCACCACCGCCGCCATTCCCAGCGAAATCTGGGACAGCCTGGCGAAAGAGTTTTCGATTTCGGACGATCTCTCTAAACGCAAAGCTGCGCCAGAGATGCCTGAGGCCCATCCGCTGACTGCGCCCGCTCGTCCTGACCGAAATCCGGAAGATCCGCTGGCTCAGCTGATTAACGATGCGCCGCTGGATTATGGTCAGCAGCCAAAAAACAGCAGCCTGTTTGATGAAGGCGATGCGCTGTTCGGGCAGCAGAGTATTTTTGACGATCGGACGCCAAGCACGCTGTCTGCTCAGCAAAGCACGGCGCCACCGCAGGCTGAAACGCCTGCCGCTGAACTTGATCCGCTGAGCCTGTTTGACGGCGAGAGCAGCACGGATGCGCGCAACCATGATGATCCGCTGGGTCTGATGATGGGCAACGCGGTGCCGCTGGCGCAGCCGGAGCTGACGACGCCGAAACCGGCCACGTTGCATGTGCCACCTCAACCGGTGGCAAAAAATGAGCCGATGGCCGCACGTCCATCGGAGCAGGATCCCGCCAGCCTGAACGACACCGATCACTCACCGTTGTTCAGCTTCGACGAATCACAGCATGAGACTCACAGCCAGCCTCACCCTGAGGCACAGCAGCAGACACCGCTGATTGACGAGGAACTGCCCGGCCAGTCTGACGCGGTAAATCCACAGATCGATTACGGCGGAATTACGCTGCCCACGCCGCAGGCGGTACAGCGTACGCCATCACCGACGCCGAAAGGGCGGTTGCGCATCGATCCCGTAGCTTCCGGTCGCCATCATGCCGCCGCTGCGCACCCGACGACACCCAGCGAAAGCAGCGGTGATGCCCTCAAGGGCGAACTACTGGATGCGTTGCTGGAGGGAATGGGTCTGCGCGACCTGCAACCGACGCCGCAATTTGACCGTGAGCAGATGCTGCAATTCGGACAGATGCTGAGCATGTTTTCTCAGGGTACGGTGGCGCTGCTCTCATCGCGTTCGATCCTCAAGCGCGGGGTGAAGGCAGACATGACGGTGATCCTCGACGACGCCAACAACCCGTTCAAGCTACTGCCTTCGGGCAAAACCGTCTTAATGCAGATGTTTGGCAGCCGGATGCCGGGCTTTATGCCGCCGCGTCAGGCTGTGCGTGATGCGCTGATCGATCTGCAGGCGCACCAGCTGGGCATGATCGCCGGTATCCGCGCCATCATCGCCTCAATGCTGCAATCCTTTAATCCGGAGCAGCTGGAGGAGGAAGCGCGTCAGGCGGGATCGGTGTCACGTATCGGCCTGCCGGGCAGCCGTAAAGCGGCGCTCTGGGAGCATTTTGTTGAGCGCTACGGCGAGACGGCGGGCGAGATTGAAGACGATTTCCATACCCTGTTCGGCGAAGCGTTCCTGCACGCCTATGACCTGGAAGTTAATCAGTACAAAGACTCACAAACCCACACGGATGACGCATGAATATCACTATTGCCTCGACGTCGAATCAGGGCGATCGCGCCAGTAACCAGGATCAGATCGGTGATGTCATCGGTAAGCGCTCGGCCTGCTTTGTGGTCTGCGACGGTGTAGCCGGGTTTCCCGGCGGGGATATCGCGGCATCGATTGCCCGTAGCAGCCTGCTGCAGTCGTTTGATGGCGATGCGCATCTCAATGCGCAGTCGATTCGTAACTACGTCAATCAGGCGAATCACGCCATCCGCCAGCAGCAGAAAGCCAGCAGCGAACACAGCCGGATGGGCACTACGCTGGTCAGCCTGTTCATCGACCGCGACTACCATCTGGCCTGCTGGGCCCATGCAGGCGACAGCCGCCTCTATCTGTTCCGTCGCGGCTATCTCTATCTGGTCACCACCGACCACAGCCTGGTGCAGCAGATGAAAGATGCCGGACATCGCACCGAAGGCATCAACAGCAATCTGCTCTATTTTGCGCTGGGGATGGGCGATGAGCAGCGCGACGCCAGCTACAGCGAGGTGGTCGGGATTGAAGATGGCGACGCCTTTTTACTCTGCACCGATGGTTTCTGGCACGGTGTGACGCTGGAACAGATGCAGCAGTCGCTGCACATGGTGAATACGCCGGAAGAGTGGCTGACGCTGATGCAGCAAATCATCAGGAACGATCAGCCGGATCAGGGGCAGCAGGATAATTTCAGCGCGCTGGCCGTCTGGATTGGATCACCTCAGGACACCACCTTGCTGCACTCGCTCTCTGAAGCGGCGCAGTTCTTCCCTCTGCGAGATTGAGAACGCCAACATGAAATATGGATTACTGGGTCTGGCTGCGCTGCTGCTCAGCACGCAGGCTTATGCTGAAAACTATCGCATCGTACAGTCCCCGGCACAGAAACTGGATGTCTGGATTGATGACGTAAAAAACAATCAGCTGTCGAGCTGGTGTAACAGCACCATTAACCTGCGCATCGTCACCCTGGGTGAAAAAAACGCCGCGGTGTTGAAAGATTTTCTGCCCCGCGTTGCCGGACTGATGGCGTCGCAGTGTAAACCGCTGCAACAGTTGCACTGGCAACTGACCGATGCGCAGGGGAGTGAAATTGCTACTGGCAGCGCCGCCCGTGCGCAGCAGTGGAAAACCGTGGTGACGCCGCCCGCGACGCAGCCGCTCCAGCCGACGGCTACGGCGGTCCCCGCAGACGCACTACGCAACGCCGCTCAGGCCGACACGTCGCCGTGGCTGCAATTCAGTCTGCTGGACGGCTGCCATTTCCGTACCTGGTGGCAGCACCCGGCACAGGGCAGCGCGCTGTTTGTTCCGGCAAATCAGGGGCTGATCTGTGGTTCGGATGGCTGGCTCAGCGGACACAGCCGACTGACGCAACAGGGTAACGGCGCACCAGCGGCAGTCGGCGTGACCTTCCTGCAGGGTTTTCCGGTGATGGGGTTGAGCAATCAGTCGCCCACTGCCGAACTGCACATCACCACGGTCAACAGTGAACGCATGGTGCTGAGCAATGAAAAATCCCCGGACAGCTGGCTGATTCTGCCGTTCAGCAACCGCTTTAACGGCTGGCAGGCAACGCGTCAGGTGGTGGTGCAGATGCCCGTCAGCGAAGCCGCCGATCAGAGTGCGCTGCAGGCGCGTCTGCAGGAAGTCCGTAAAGTCTGGTCGCCGTGGATCAGTGGCGATGCCGCACTGAGCGTGCAGCTGGTGGAAAAACTCCATCCTGAACTGAAAGATCCCGCCGCTGCGGTCTACCGCACTCTTAACTGACGCAAAAGGAGTTTGCATGGAATCCTTACAACACCGTCTGGCCAGCGCCACCCTCGGCGAGACGCTCGCTGACGTGACCCGCCAGATTCAGGCAAATCCGGCGAATGCTGACCTGCGGGCCGCCTTTGTGCAGCTGCTCTGTCTTTCAGGCAACTGGGCGCGCGCGCAGACGCAGCTGCAATCCTGGCTGGCGTTAAGCCCGCAGGCGCAACCGACAGTTAATCTGCTGCAACAGGCGATCGCCGGTGAGCTGCAGCGTGACGCGGTGTTGCGTGGCCAGGCCGACCCGGTGCTGCCGGGCAGCGCCTGGCACTGGTGCGACACGCTGCTGGCCGCCTTGCAGGCCGAAACCGCGGGTGATGTCGCGCGCGGCAGCACGCTGCGGGCTGAAGCGCTTGAGCTCGCGGCGGCCAATCCCGGCACCGCAACGCAGCAGGATCAGCCCACTGCATTCAGCTGGCTGATGGATGGCGACAGCCGTTTCGGGCCAGTGTGTGAAGTCATCAGTCAGGGCCGTTATTACTGGATCCCGTTTGCCGCCATTCGTGAGATGCAGTTTCAGGCACCCGCCAGCGTCACCGATCTGGTGTGGCGTCACACGCGTGTGCAGCTGGTTGATGGCAGTGAGCAGGTGTGCCAGATCCCGGCGCGCTATCCGCTGCTGGCGGCATCTGACGAACGTTTTCTGCGCGCCAGCGTCACCGAATGGCAGCCGCTGGGTGAGGATCCGGACCAGTTTATCGGCCAGGGACAAAAAATGTGGCTCAGCGACAGCGCGGAATTCTCGCTGCTGAGCCTGCTGCAGGTCGCGTTTGACAGCGTTGAGTCCGCCGATGAGCCATGATTCAGGCGCGCAAAACGACGGCTATGCCCAGCTGCATGGCGGCTTTCGCGCGCGTAAAAAACGTGATGCGTTAACCGCCCGCGACAAGCTGCAATCCTCGCTGCTGGATCGCCTGACCGACAACGCGCCGGATAAACAGCAGGAAGCGGACAACAGCATGCTGATCACTCACAGCACGCTGCGCCGTCACGTACTGCGCGATCTGCAGTGGCTGTTCAACACCATCAACAATGAAGCGCAGCAGGATCTCAGCGGCTTTGACCAGGTGCAGCGCTCTGTCTGGAACTTCGGTGTGGCACCGCTGGCCGGGCAGAACGTCTCCGATATCGAATGGCAGGATATGCAGCGCAAAATGACCAACGCCATTCTGCACTTCGAGCCGCGCATCCTGCCGCAGGGTTTACAGGTGCGCTGCGTCAGCGATCTCGGCTCGCTCAGCCTGCACAACGTGCTGTCGATTGAGATCAAAGGGCGGCTCTGGTGCGTGCCTTATCCGCTGGCGTTTCTGTTCCGCACTCAGGTTGATCTGGAGAGCGGCCATTTCGAACTACAGGATGCAGGGTAATCATGGACAGCAATCTGCTCGACTATTACAACCGTGAACTGGCCTACCTGCGTGAGATGGGGGCCGAGTTCGCTGCGCGCTACCCTAAAGTGGCAGGACGTCTTGGCATGCGCGGCATTGACGTGGCGGACCCTTATGTCGAGCGGCTGATGGAAGGTTTTGCCTTCCTGACGTCGCGCGTGCAGCTGAAGATGGATGCGGAGTTTCCGCGTTTCTCGCAGCGTCTGCTGGAGATGATTGCGCCATCCTATCTCTCGCCAACGCCGTCAATCGCGATCGCTCAGCTGACGCCGGACAGCCGCAAAGGCGACATCACCCAGGGCTTTCGCGTGCCGCGCGGCACCATGATGGAGAGCCAGAACCTGAAAAAAACCGGCGTGACCTGCAGCTATACCACCGCGCACGATGTGGTACTGCATCCGCTGCGCATCAGTGAAGCCAGTCTCGGCGGCGTGCCCGGCGATCTGCCCTCTGGCGAGCTGAAACTCGGCGGTCTGGGCGCGGTCAGTGCGCTGCGTATGCGCATCAGCTGCGAAGGGATCTCCTCGCTGAGTCAGCTTAGCGTGGACGATCTGATGCTGTTTCTCAGCGGCCCGGATATCCAGGCACTGAAACTGCTGGAGCTGCTGATGCAGCACCGGGTGGGCATCGTGCTGCAGTCGGTTGAGAAGCGGCCACAGCGTCAGGTGCTGACAGACGACGCGTTACAGCAGCAGGGCTTTGCGCCGGAGCAGGCGCTGCTGCCGGACGATCTGCGCAACTTCGACGGCTATCGTCTGTTGCAGGAGTATTTCGCCTTTCCGGCGCGCTTCCAGTTTATCAGTCTGAGCCAGTTGGCCCCGTTTCTGCGCCGCTGCGACAACGCCATGGCGTTCGACATCATCATTCTGCTCGATAAAGCGGACAGCGCACTGGAAAGCGTGGTCGATCACAGCCATCTGGCGTTGCACTGCACGCCTGTCATCAATCTGTTTCCGAAAACCGCCGAGCGCCTGAAGGTCAGCGACAGCCAGCATGAATATCACCTGGTGGTGGATAACATCCGGCCGCTGGATTATGAGGTGCACTCGGTGCAGCGGCTGTTCGCTACGGTAGAGGGCAAGCGCGAAGAGCAGGTTTTCCGTCCGTTCTGGAGCACCTTCAGCGGTGACCAGGGCGATTACGGTGCCTATTTTTCACTGCGCCGCGAACAGCGTACGCTGTCCGAGCAGGCGCAGCGCTACGGCACGCGCACCGGTTACATCGGCTCAGAAGTCTTTCTGTCGCTGGTGGATGAGCACCACGCGCCGTGGCACGACGAGGTGCGCTATCTCTCCGCTGACGTGATGTGTACCAGCCGCGATCTGCCGCTGATGCTGCAGCAGGATCAGGGCAACTTTGTGATGCCGGACTCCATTCCGGTATCGGAGCTGAAGCTGTGCAAAGGGCCGACGCCTCCGCGTCCGGCGCTGGCCGAGGGACTTTCCGCGTGGCGGCTGATCAGCCATCTGCAGATGAACTACCTCAGCCTGATGGACAGCAGCGACGGAGAAGGCGCGGCGGCGCTGCGTCAGCTGCTGAGCCTCTACGCCAACCTGGCGGAAGCGCCGGTCGCACGTCAGATTGACGGCATCCGCCACTGCACGCTCAGCGCGGTCAACCGCCGCGTGCCGGAGCCGGGCCCGGTGGTGTTTGCGCGCGGTGTCAGCATCACGCTGGAAGTGGATGAGCAGGCGTTTTCGGGTGCCAGCCCGTGGCTGTTCGGCAGCGTGCTGGAGCGGGTCTGTGGCCGCCTTGTGGCGCTCAACAGCTTCACGGAGTTCACCCTGAACAGCCAGCAGCGTGGAGAAGTGGGCTACTGGCCGCCGCGCATGGGCCGGAAAGCGCTGATATGAGTGGCGAAAAGGTGATTTCGCTGCCCCGGCTCACCCGTCTGCCGGATGATTTCTGGCAGCGGGTGATGGCCGCGCCGTGGCGCTACGATCTGTTCCAGCTGCTGCGGCGGCTGGATGCGCAGGGCGGTCAGCGCTATCCGCTGGGCCGTGCGCCGCTGCCGAAGTTCGAATCGGTGCGCATCAGTCAGACACCGTCACTGGCGTTTGCGCCCGCCACCGTCGCCAGCGCCACGCCGCGTGACGAAGCGGGACGTCATGAGCTATCCATCTACAGCTTCGGTCTGTTTGGCCCCAACGGTCCGCTGCCGACCCATCTGACCGAATATGTGCATGAACGTATCGTGCATCATCAGGATCACAGCCTGTCGGCGTTTGCTGACCTGTTTCACCATCGCGCCACGCTGCTTTTTTATCGTGCCTGGGCCGATGCGCAGCCGACCGTGTCGCTGGATCGCCCCGACGACAGTCGCTTCCTTAACTATCTCGCCTGCCTGGCCGGCATCGGTTTACCGGCCCAGCAGCAGGCCAGCTCGCTCAGCCTCCATGCCCGACTGATGCTGGTGGGTCACCTCAGCCGCCACGGCCATGATGCCGAAGGGCTGGTGCGGATTCTGCGCCACTATTTTGGTGTGCCGGTCAGGCTGACGCAGAACCTGCCGCACTGGCTGACGCTGGACAGCCGCGATCAGGCCCGACTGGGCGCGGGACGCCATATGCCCCGGCTGGGCGCTTCTGCATTTCTCGGCGTGGCGGTGCGCGATGTGCAGCACCGTTTTCGCCTGCACCTGGGACCGCTCAGCGCCGCGCAATATGCCCGTTTTCTGCCGGATGCCCCCGGCGCGTGTGAAGTACGCGACTGGGTGCGTCACTACCTCGGCATCGAAATGCAGTGGGATCTCAGCCTGATCCTGGCCGCTGACGAGGTACAGGGTGTGACGCTGGGTGGAGGTGCCCGACTCGGCTATACCAGCTGGCTGGGGCATGCGCCGCAGCCGCAAGATCGTGAAGATTTTATGTTTGAGGTTGAGGCTGCTTCGCGCTAGCCCAGCCGCTTTTCCTGTTACACAGCCTGCGTCTTTCATTGAAGAGAGCCCCCTATGTCAGAAATCAGCCGTGCCGTGCTATTCGGCAAACTGGATACGCTGTTATTTACCTCGCTGGAAAGCGCCACCGCCTTTTGCAAACTGCGCGGCAATCCCTATGTTGAGCTGGTGCACTGGCTGCATCAGCTGATGCAGCAGCAGGATGGCGACTTACAGCAGGTCATCACACATTTTTCACTGGATGAAAAGGCCCTGACTCAGGATATCGTTGCCGCGCTGGATCGCCTGCCGCGCGGTGCCAGTGCGGTCTCCGACCTCTCCGAGCATATCGACAGCGCCGTTGAACGGGCGTGGGTTTACGCCTCGCTGAAATATGGCGCGACCCGCATTCGCGGCGGCCATCTGCTTATCGGCATGCTGAAAACCTTCAACCTGGCCAGCGTGCTGAAAGGCATCTCCGGTCAGTTCAGCCGCGTCAACGCCGATGCGCTGCTGGCGGAGTTCGACACGCTGCTCAGCAACAGCAAGGAAGCACAGCAGGTGCTGAGCGCACCGGCGGATGCTGGCGGCGCACCGCCCGCCGCCAGTGGCAGCACGCTGGCACAATATGCGCAGGACCTGACGGCGCGCGCCCGTGAAGGCCGCATTGATCCGGTAACCGGACGTGACGACGAAATCCGCCAGATGGTCGATATCCTGATGCGTCGCCGCCAGAACAACCCGTTGCTGACCGGCGAAGCGGGCGTCGGCAAAACCGCGGTGGTCGAAGGCCTCGCGCTGCGTATCGCGGCGGGCGATGTGCCTGCGCCGCTGCGCGATGTGCAGCTCTGGCTGCTGGACATCGGCATGCTGCAGGCGGGTGCCGGCATGAAAGGGGAGTTTGAAGCACGACTGCAGGCGCTGATCAATGAGGTGCAGTCCAGCCCGACGCCAATTGTGCTGTTTGTTGATGAGATCCACACCCTGGTCGGTGCAGGCGGTCAGCAGGGCACCGGTGACGCCGCCAACCTGCTGAAACCGGCGCTGGCGCGTGGACAGTTGCGCACCATCGGCGCGACCACCTGGGCGGAATACAAAAAGTACATCGAGAAAGATCCAGCGCTGACCCGTCGCTTCCAGACCGTGCAGGTGCAGGAGCCGGATGAAGCCAGAGCGATTCTGATGCTGCGCAGCACCGTCAGCGCACTGGAGAAACATCATCGGGTGCTGTTGCTGGATGATGCGGTCAGTGCGGCGGTGAAACTGTCGCATCGCTACATTCCGGCGCGCCAGCTGCCTGACAAAGCGGTGGCGCTGCTGGATACCGCCTGCGCCCGCGTGGCAGTTAGCCAGGGCGCGCAGCCCGCGGCGCTGGAAGATTGTCTTCACCGTCTGGCGGCGCTGGAGATTGAAGCGGAGATCATTGAACGTGAAATCCGGGTGGGCCTGGGCGACGCCACCCGCCAGCAGGCGATTGCAGCGCAGCGCACTGCGCTGGAAGCCGAGCGGGATGCGCTGCAACAGCGCTGGCTGCAGGAGCGCGAACTGGTCGAGACGCTGATTGCGTTGCGCGCCCGCTGTGTGACAGAAGAGGATGCGGCGCTGCGTGAACAGCGTGATGCGACGCAGCAGCAGCTTACTGCGCTGCAGGGCGACACGCCGCTGCTGTTTGCCGCCGTCGATGCAGGCGTGGTGGCTGCCGTGGTCTCTGACTGGACCGGTATTCCGCTGGGCAGAATGGTGAAGAATGAGATCGACGCGGTGCTGAATCTGGCCGACACCCTGAACCAGCGGGTCATCGGCCAGCGTCACGGCCTGGATCTGATCGCCAGACGGGTACGCACCTCGCGCGCGCGCCTTGATAATCCCAACAAGCCGGTCGGTGTGTTTATGCTGTGCGGGCCTTCCGGTGTCGGCAAAACCGAAACCGCGCTGGCGCTGGCCGAGTCGCTGTACGGCGGCGAGCAGAACATCATCACCATCAACATGAGTGAGTTTCAGGAGGCGCACACCGTCTCGACGCTGAAAGGCGCACCGCCGGGCTACGTCGGCTACGGCGAGGGCGGCGTGCTGACCGAAGCCGTTCGCCGTCGTCCCTACAGCGTGGTGCTGCTGGATGAGATTGAGAAAGCCCATCCGGATGTGCATGAGCTCTTCTTCCAGGTGTTTGATAAAGGCTGGATGGAGGATGGCGAAGGCCGGCACATCGATTTCCGCAACACCATCATCATTCTGACCTCCAATGTCGGCACGCAGTTAATCAGCGCGATGTGTGCCGATCCTGAACTGATGCCCGATCCCGACGCCCTGAGCACCGCGCTGCGTAAGCCGCTGCTGGAGGTGTTCCCGCCTGCGCTGCTGGGCCGTCTGCTGGTGGTGCCGTATTACCCGCTCAGCGACGCGATGCTGGCGGAGATTGTGCGGCTGCAGCTGGCGCGCATTGTGCGTCGTCTGGCCGAGAACCACGGCATTGAGGCGCAGATCGACGAGTCAGTGGTGAGCCAGATCGTTCAGCGCTGCACCGAAGTCGAGTCGGGCGGTCGCATGGTGGATGCCATCCTCACCAACACGCTGTTGCCACAGATGAGCCAGATCCTGCTGAGCGCCCACGCCCGTGATGAACGCTATCGCCGCGTCGATGTGCGTTGTGAGCAGGGTGAATTTGTCTGCCAGTTCGCGGTTTAAAGCCTGGCTATCAGAGAGTAATCGAATATGTCGGAACATGATCAACCCCTGAATGTCCCCAACGCCTTGCCGCTGGGTTACCGCTTCAATGAGTTTGAAATCAAAGAGGTCATCGGCGGTGGCGGCTTTGGCATCGTCTATCGCGCCTGGGATCACCAGCTGGAACGTGATATCGCCATCAAAGAGTTTATGCCCGCCTCACTGGCAGTGCGCAGCGATGACCTCAACCTGGTGCTGCGCAGCGAACGGTTCAGCAAAACCTTTCACGCCGGACTGAACAGCTTTATCCAGGAGGCGCGGCTGCTGGCGCGCTTTAACCATCCCAACCTGCTGCACGTACTGCGTTTCTGGGTGCAGAACGACACCGCCTACATGGGCACGGTGTTCTACAGCGGCACCACACTCTCGAACTTCAGCGAACGTAATCCGCAGTCGGTAAATGAGGCCTGGATCCGTCGCATGTTGCCACCGCTGCTGGGCGCGATCAAAACCATCCATGAAGCGGGCTATCTGCACCGCGATATCTCGCTGGATAACATCCAGATCCAGAGCAGCGGGGAGCCGATCCTGCTGGACTTCGGGTCGGCGCGTAAAACCATCGGCAATCTGTCGGATGAGAGCGAGACGATGCTGCGTCCCGGCTATGCGCCGATTGAGCAGTACAGCGACAATGATGAGAGTGAGCAGGGCGCGTGGACCGATATTTACGCGCTGGGCGCGGTGCTGCATACCCTGATCACCGGTGCGCCACCGCCGGTCAGCGTGGTGCGCAGCATCGAAGATAACTACCAGCCGCTGGTGCAGCGTCGTATTGCGGGCTACTCGACGGCACTACTCAGCGCCGTCGATCGTGCGCTGGCGCTGAAACCGGAAGATCGTCCGCAGAGCATTGATGATTTTGCTGCGCTGATGGCGCTACCGGAACGTGAACCGGAACCGCTGCTTAGCGCAAAAATCAGCAGGCCGGGCACCATGCTGGTGCCGATTGAAGAAGAAGAGGAGGTGATCAAACCCGCCTCGAAACTGAAAACGCTGCTGGGACACCGCTTTGCACTGCCGGGCCTGGTTGCCGCTGGCGTGCTGGTCGGCCTGGGCGCCGGTCTGCTGATGTCACGCGGTAACGAACAGACACCGCCGGCTGAGACCGCGCAAAACGACGCGCCTGCCGTCACCGTCGCGCCGGTTAACCAGCCGGTTGCCGCGCCTCCGACTCAGACTGAGGCCCCGCCGGATACCGTTGCCAGCACTCCGGCTCAGACGTCTGAGCCCGCGCAGACCGCCGAGCGTGAACCCGATCCACAACCGGCACCACCACCCGCGCCGGTCGCCCAGGTCTATATCCGTCTGCAGCAGGGTGAACGCGTTCAGGTGAACGGTCAGCCGCAGGCGCTGGTGCCGGCGGTGAATGGCTTCGCCACGCTGCAGCTGGCGCCGGGCAACTACACCTTTGCCATCAGCGGCCAGAGTGGCACCCGCGAACAAACGCTGAACATCAGTGAAGAAGGTGTCTGGTTGCTCGATCCACACAGTTAATAGTCAGGGATTACTTATGTTCTCACGCATTACCGCACAGCTGCCGGCGGACGGCCTGCTGTTCCATACGCTTAAGGGCACCGAGACGCTGTCCCGTCCGTTTGTGCTCACCGCTGAACTGCTGGCCACCGACGCGCGCATCGACCGCCACGCCCTGCTGGGGAAGCCGGTGACGTTTACGCTGCCGACCGACGGGCTGATGAACGCGCTGAGCCCGCGCTACCTCAACGGCAAAATCACCCGGGTGGCGGTGCGCAGCCAGGAGCTGAGCGGCACCCGCTACGCGGTCTATGAGCTGACGGTCGAGCCGGACCTGTGGCCGATGAAGCGCGACCGCAACCTGCGCATCTTCCAGAGCCAGACGGTGCCGCAGATTGTGCAGACGCTGCTGAAGGAGTACGGGGTCAATGTGGAGACGCGCCTGGCGGGCAGCTACCGGGTGTGGGAATACTGCGTGCAGTATCAGGAGAGCAGCCTGGACTTTATCAGCCGCCTGATGGAGCTGGAGGGGATTTACTATTTCTTCCGCCACGAGGCGGACAGACACACGCTGGTGCTGTGCGACGCGCCGGACCAGCATCAGGCGTTTCCGGGCTATGAGACCATTGCCTATCACGTCACCCCGTCGGGCGGCGTGGTGACTGAAGAGGGCATCAGCCAGTGGTCGCTGGCGGAAAGCGTGACGCCGGGCATCTACAGTACCGACGACTACGACTTCCGCAAGCCGAACGCCTGGATGCTGCAGGCCCGGCAGAATCCGGCGTCGCCGGTGCCGGGCTCGGTGGACGTTTACGACTGGCCGGGCCATTTTGTCGACCACAGCCACGGCGAGTCCTACGCGCGCATCCGTCAGGAGGTGTGGCAGGCCGAGCACCACAGCGTCAGCGGGTCGGGCACGGCCACCGGCATCGCGCCGGGCTTTACCTTCTCGATCATCAACGCGCCGCACTTCAGCGACAACGGCGAGTATCTGGTGACCTCGGCGATCTATGACTTCGCTGAAAATTCCTACGCCAGCGGCGACACCGGCGACAGCCGTCACAACATCCACTTCACGGTGCTGCCGTCGTCGGTGACTTACCGCACGCCGCCGGAAACGGCGTGGCCGAAAACGCACGGCCCGCAGACGGCGAAGGTGGTGGGACCGAAAGGCGAGTCGATCTGGACCGACCGCTATGGGCGGGTGAAGGTGAAGTTTCACTGGGACCGGCTGGCGAAGGGCGATGACACCAGCTCCTGCTGGGTGCGCGTCTCCAGCGCCTGGGCCGGCCAGGGATTTGGCGGGGTGCAGATCCCGCGAGTGAACGACGAAGTGGTGGTGGACTTCATCAACGGCGATCCGGATCGTCCGCTGATCATCGGCCGGGTTTACAACGAGGCAAGCATGCCGCCGTGGGCGCTGCCGGCGGCAGCGACGCAGATGGGCTTTTTGAGCCGGTCGAAGGATGGCACGGCGGACACCGCGAACGCGTTAAGGTTTGAGGATAAATCGGGTGAGGAACATCTGTGGATTCAGGCGCAGAAGAACATGGATACCCATGTTAAAAACGATGAATCACATAGTGTTGGTGGGGAACGAAGCCACTATGTGGCTAAAAATGAGCTCAACAGGGTTGAAGGTAATCAGATTCAGGCCATAAAAGGCGGAACTGAAATCCTCACTGGCCTGAGTAAAGTTGATGCAGTAGTCGAACAGTATGTTCTGGCGTCGGGATCGCAGTTGAGACTTGTTTCTGGTGAAAGTGCCATTGAGCTCAATGCTAATGGCACAATAAATCTTATTGGAAAAGATTTTAACTTCTTTGTTGAGAACGACGGACATATCACCACTGGCGGTAAACTGAATCTAAATACTTCGGGTGCTAAACCTGGTACGTCTGCGCCAGGTGCAGGTCATAAAGGTGATATTGATGCGGCTGTAAAGGAGAAATTTACGCCGGGAAAGGAGAATAAGGCAGGTGCATTAGCAAGCGCGCCTGCCGACGCGTCACAAAATGCCGGCTTAGCTACGAATACTCAGGGTCCTTCTTTTAGTGGCTTTGGCGCAGATGTAGACAATATGGTTGAGAAATCACCGACCATGAAACAGGACATCACGACCCTCAAAAAGCGCGGCTGGGTTTTTAAGGAAGGGGCTGCAGGTAAAGGTACGTTTGCCGATCGTCAGAGCCGGATTATTACTGTTGATAAAAGTCATATGAACGATGCCGCAAAAGTGGTGCAGTCACTGTCACATGAGAGTGGACATGCATTGTATAAGCCTGATATCAATGTAACCACACGTGAAGCCTACCTGAATAGTGCACTTAGTGATGAAGGGGCAGCAACACTTAACAATATTCGCGTACAGCGCGAAATTATTGCAAATCAGGGCAGAGATATTGGTATAGCTGGCAATTCAGCAAATCAGAAAGGGTACAACGGAATCTATGATTCCCTGAGTAAAGGTGACATAAGCGAAAGCGAAGCCAGGACGCAGATTGGTCGTATATTCGGTAAAGGTGAAAAAACCTCAACTACCAATCAACTTTACGAAGATTACTATGGGGGCTGGTATGATAAAAATTATCCGACAAAGTAAGGTATTTATTTTATTAATGGCTGGTTTCATGTTAAGCGGAATAGTGGAAGCGAAGATGCAAAAAGAAGATATATGGGGTTTTGTTACAAAAATGAGTACCTCCATAAAGAATCTATCTGTGGAACGTATTCATCACGTACCACTGGCGTTTACATTAAAAAGTCAAAATGAGTACATTAATTTCTATCAGGCTAATCCTGTAAAACTACAAGATGCTTCGGAGATTACGGATATTGAATTGCGTTTAAGTAAAACATCTGATGGCATGCCCCCTTTCCTTAGCTTTATTCCTCATGGGAAATGCCTCTCGCTCGATGATGTCAAAAAGCACTATCAGAGTGTTAAGTTAACCGATTATCCTCGGGGGCAGTCTGAAAACGAAGTGACCAGCTATACATCATCCCCAGATATTAATGGACAGGTCATCACGTTTTCATTTTCTGCCAAAAACCCTGATTGCCTGAATAAAATTATTATTACTGCCGATGAGTAAAAGAACGTGATGTTGAATCCATTGCCTCATATTTGAGGCCCTTATGCCTTTACTCCGATAAAAACACAATGATTGTAAATCGTTTTTTCACCAGCCTTATATTTGTGTCTGTTCTCATGGTTTTATCCTGCATTGCCAGGGCCGAATCCAGCACGGAATCGTCTGTTCCTGCCCTTAACGAGGGCGATTTTTCCGTTCTGCTAAACGACTATGCTTTCACTCCCGGAGACACATGGAGCAATGAAAGCTTCGTACGGGCTGGTAAGGCTCTGAGTTCAGTTCTGGCCGGAGAAGTGGCTATCAATAACCAGCAGTACAACTACTTCCAGCATAGCTATGACGGCTTTGAGTTGTTCAGCGCGGCGGCGGTGGGAGATGCCAGCCACACGGTTCTGGCTGAGATCCTACTGGAAAATGCCAATGTGCCGACGTCCCGAAATATAAAGGTAGGCGATAGTCTGGAACAGGTTCAGCAAGCCTATGGACCCGGAAAAGAAGATAACAGTGATAATCAGCACTGGCTTGTCTACCCGTCTGGCGGGAAACAGTTGATGTTTCAGATTGACCAGGGAAAGGTCAGCTGCATCATGTTGAAAACAGACATGGGGGCAGAGCAAAGCGAAATCAGCGCTGACCAGGCTATCAGCGCTGCAACCAAAGCAATTCATACCTGGCAACTGACCACCCTCGATGAGAAATGCCTGCGATACGATCTTGACGACAGCAGTGATGAAAGTTTCTTTGTTATTACGGTTCGTGAAGATAATCACGACGCCAGTTGCGGTGGCGATCCTGATATTACGCATCGACTTTTCGACATTAAAGTTGCGCGTGATAATACACAGATACTCACTAATGCCGATAACGTTGATGGCGAATATCATAGCCTTATTCCACCCGCCACAAACAATTAATAAAACGGATACCCAATATGCATTACCAATTCAATGAGGGCGCCTTTGCGCTTTTTCCTGCTGCCTGGCAGGACACCACCATGAATATTCTCCGCGATGAAGCCAGTGGGCTGGCCTGGGTTGTGAGCCGTGGCGTTATTTCTGAGGGCAGTGATGCGGAAAAAGAGTTCCAGCGTCAGTGGGACACATTGCGGAGTCAGATGGGCCATATCCAGCAGACTGAATTTGTACGTTTGATGGCAGGTGTGGATAACACATTACACGCGGTTGAAGTTGAAACCGTATTTGACCGTAACGGGCAGGCAGTGTGGCAGAAACAGCTGGCTACACAGGTCCCGGATACCAACATCTTAATGATTTTTACGCTCTCAGCCATGCGTCCATTCAATGAAGAGGATGGACAGCGCTGGAGTGCATTTAAACAAAGCCTGAGTCTGAACAATCCACGGAAAGCATAACCTATGGATAACCCTGCTGCCCGCGTGGGCGACGAGATCATTCACTCCAGCATTTTCGCTGATATCACAAGCATTGTTGCGGAAGGTGCGGCCTATGCCGTCATTGGTGCCGCAGTGGGTGCTGCTATCGTCTCGGCAGCGCCCCTGCTGGGTACAGGGGCGGCAGCGGCGAGTGTAGCAGCCGTGGGTAACAGTTGCCTGCTCAGCGGTATTCTGGGTGGTGTACTGGCCAATGCCGTTGGTCTGTCACAAGAGATCAGTAAAGCGGCCGATGGGCTGGGTAACATGATATTCCCGCCGTCACCTGCCGGAGTAATCGCCAGTGGATCAGTGGATGTCTACGTTAATGGTCTTTTAGCCGCACGCGCGGCCGGGATGCTCACGCCTGGCGAGACACCGCCACCGGAACCACAATCGCCGCAGAGCTTCGCGGACTATGGCGGCATGTTGCTCTCTGCGGTCGGCCAGTTTGGCAGTGCAATGTGGCAGCCCACGGTAGCCTCCGCCGATGCGGGCACCTCTCCGCTGGAGCAGGACAAAGTGGCCTGTGAAAAACACAGTGCACCGCAATATCTGGCTCAGGGATCGAAAAGCGTCTTTATCAATGGCCAGCCTGCAGTGCGCGCAAAGGATAAAACCACTTGTGACGCCACCGTGAGCGACGATGTTTCCCCCAATGTCATCATTGGTGGTGAAACCGTCACGGTCAGAGAGATCAAAAGTGGCAAGGTGCCAGGTCTGGCCGTGATGATGATCGGCCTTTCCCTCATCCGTGGTCGCCCCAGTCAGATCATCAAAAACATGCCCTGCGCGCTGGCCGGTGCCGTGGGCGGTATGGCGGCGGACATGGCTATCAATGCGGCCTTCTCGTCGCTGTTTCCGGTTCATGCGGCGACCGGCGTCAAAGTCCTTAATGATGATGCCGAGCGTGATTTTTCCCTCCCCGGACGTTTCCCGCTCAGTTTTCAGCGCAGCTATAACAGTCTGACCCAGCGCGCTGGCCTGTTTGGTCAGGGCTGGGCCACGGTGTTTGACAGCTACCTGACGCTGGAAGGGAATCGGGCAACCTGGTTTGATGACAACGGGCGCGAGCTGAGCTTTGACGTTCCCGGTGACAAAGAGGTGCTTTACAGCATCAGCGAAGGGCTGATGGTACGGCGCAACGAGTCTGGCGATATCGCCATTGCCGATGACGACGGTGCGGTATGGCGTCTTTACAGGCGCACGGCCGCTGATCCGCAGGTGCTGCGCCTGGCTTCACTGAGCGACGAGTACGGTAATGCGCTGGAGATGGGCTGGGATGAACAGGCCCGCCTGGTGCGTATCCATGACGCGCCGCTGGCGATTGACGTCACGCTGCACTACGACGACAAACAGCACGCGCGGCGTCCGACATCAGCCAGCCATTTTGATGGCGATCAGCACTGGCCATTAGCGCGATGGACCTACAATGATCGGGGCCAGCTTACCAGCGTTACTGATGCCGCAGGCGTTGTCTCACGACGCTTCCGTTACAACGACGATGGATTGATGGTCTGGCACCAACTGCCGGGCGGGCTGGAGAGTGAATATCGCTGGCAGAAGCTGGATCACTGGCGCGTTGTAGAAAACCGCACCAACAGCGGTGATGGCTGCCACATGCATTACGATCTTGAGGCGGGCATCACCCGCGTGTCGACCTATGACGGTCAGCAGCGCGAACACCACTGGAATGCCGCGGGCCTCATCACCTGTTTTATCGACGAGCGCGGCGAGAAGTGGCGCTACGAGTGGGATGAAAACGAACTCCTGACGCGTCGCATCGATCCGCTGGGCAACGCGGTGAGCTTCACCTATGACGATCTGGGCAACCGTGTTGAAGAGAAGGATGCTGACGGTGGTGTGCAGGCGGTGCAATGGCTGTCACACCGTTCGTTGCCCACGGTTGTTGCCGGAGCAGACGGTTCCACAACGAAATACTATTACGATCCCCATCACGGCCTTGAACGCGTTGTTGATGCGCTCGGGCAAAGCACGCTCTATCAGCGGGATGAGTTCGGACTGGTTGTCGAAGAGACTGACGCAGCAGGTAATAGCTACCGCCGTGAGTTTAATGATGCCGGCCAGGTTATCCGTGAAACCGACTGTTCAGGGCTGACCACGCGCTACCGTTATCATCCCCTGGGCTGGCTCAGCTGTGTCATCGCGCCGGATGGTGAAGAAACCCGTTATCACTATGATGCAGCAGGCCGTCCTCTTCAGCTGGAACGCGCAGAAGGATGGGAAGAGCGGTTGCACTGGAGTGAAAACGGACTGCCGCTGGCCTATGAGTCGGCTGATGGCAAGCGCAGTGAATTCCGTTACGACAATGTCGGGCGATTGATCGCCAACCGTAATGCACAGGGTGAGACGGTTCAGCGAAGCTGGGACAGCCGTGGCCGGTTGACGGCGCTGCAAAACGAGAACGGCGAGCAGTATCAGTTCGAGTGGGGCGCAGATTCTCTGTTGCTGGCCCAGGTCGGGCTGGATGGTGTTGCCACACGATATGACTATGATGCGGCGGGCCGCACGGTATCACGCACCTTTGCCGCCGGACATCCTCAGTCCATTACCCATCGCTATCACTGGAGCCGTGCGGGGCAACTGCTGGCGCAATCCACGCCGGAAGGCCAGACGCGCTATCACTACAGCGGTGGGGGGCAACTGGGCAAAGTGTCGCAGCATTTGCCGCTGTCTGACACCGAGTGGAGCCAGCAGGCCGAGCAGGAGATTACCTTTGAGTATGATGTGCTGGGCCGCATCGTTGCTGAGCAGGGGGAGCAGGGCGAACTGGCGTGGGAGTATGACGCGCTGGGCAACTGCACTGCCCTGACGCTGCCGGATGGCCGCAACCTGAAGCAGCTTTATTATGGTAGCGGGCATCTGCTGAGCATCGCATTAGACAACCTGCCGGTCACGGAATTTACCCGGGATACACTGCATCGGGAACTCAGCCGGACGCAGGGCGGCCTGACCATGCGCAGTGAATACGATCGCTTAGGCAGACTGCGCCGCCGTGACGTGTTTAAGGGTGACTCACAGCGTCCTGCACCGCGCGTCTGGTCCCGCCGGCGCGACTTCGATTACGGCAACAACCTGATCCGTGAAGAGCGCGACGATAATGCGTTCAGCCAGACATTATGGAACTACGATAACGCCGGCCGGCTGTTGTCACAGGACGGTGCGCAGCCGGGTAATGAACAGTGGCGCTGGGATGGCGCAGGCAACCCGCTGGATCGCCATAGTGCCGCTCATGTCATGCATAACCGCGTCACCGGACTGAACGGTATCCGCTGGCAATATGACATTCATGGCCGTACCACTGAGAAAGATGACGGGCATACCCGCTGGCGATATCGCTATGATGGGGAGCATCGCCTGACGGATGTGATCAGCGAGCCACGGGACCGTAACAAGCCGCGTACAAAGGTGAGTTTCCGCTACGATCCGCTTGGGCGCCGCATCAGTAAAACCAGCCAGCAGCTGTTGCAGGGAAGACCGTCTGGCAACGCCGTCACGACGCGCTTCGTCTGGGAAGGCTACCGCCTGCTGCAGGAAATCCACGACGGCACTCCGCTGACCTACGTTTACAGCGACAGCCAGAGCTATGAACCGCTGGCCCGTATTGATGGCGTGGAAAGCCCGGAGATTTACTGGTTCCATAATGCGGCCAACGGAATGCCGGAGCTGCTGACTGACGGTGAAGGGCAAAAAGCCTGGGAAGGTATCAACAGCCCGTGGGGCAAGCTGCTGCGCGAGTCCAGCCAGCGTGTTCCTGTGGTGGAGCAGAACCTGCGTATGCAGGGCCAGTACCTGGACCGGGAAACCGGACTGCACTACAATCTGTTTCGTTATTATGACCCGGACAGCGGACGGTTTACCCAGCAGGACCCGATAGGGTTGGCGGGCGGGATCAACCTTTACCAGTATGCGCCGAATGCACTGGGTTGGGTGGATCCATGGGGGCTGACAGCATGTGGTGATAAACCAACAAAGCGGTTACCCGAGGCTGAGCAAGGGCAATATAATTACAGAGGGATACATAAAGGTCATCCTGAATGGGATAATGCTTTGAAAGGTAAGGTTGTACCGGGTAATGTAAATTCTAAAATATCTCCTGAAGAGCATAACTTCGGCGGTGTGTCTGGAGATAGTCCATTTACTTCATGGACTGATGATCCTGCTGTTGCGCGAGGGTTCGCTGGTGCAGAGGGTGTTGTGCTCAGAGTTAAAACGGGAGCACCTAAACCAGGTGATGCCTGGTCGTGGGAATATTCCTTTGATGAATGGATGGAGCGAGAGATATTAATGAAAGGAGTTCGGTTTGGTGATGTGGAGGTATTTCTGCCGTGATTGACTTAAAAGCATCCAAGCTTATAGATGAGCATTTTCCTGAGATTTACAAGGGCTTATTGAACAATAATGGCAATAATAAAATTGCTGCCTTTGAATGCAATAAAGAAAATGAATTGCGCTTGATGAAAGTTCATTATGAGAATGCTAAACGCTCAGGATTAAATGCGATAGGCTTAGAAAAGCTAATAACAGAACTGGAGAAAAACCATGAGGATACAGTGTTCCTTATTAACATAAGGAATGAAGGGTATTTTTTTAAATTGTATCTTGGCCAAAATTTACATGAGTTATTAGGATATGTCATTTTAGAGTTAAGGAAGAAAACTGAAGAAGAACTACGCTGGGGGCGTGAAGTTTTGGGTATTAAGAATAAAAATTCTGATATTTAAAAGATTATTTCCGTTTTGGGATTTTCTGTTGCGCTGATATAAGCCGGCCGGGTCGCTGGCATTCGTCATGAATGTCTCGCCAGCGGCCCGGCGTTAAATATTCTATAAGCCATTTTACCTTCTCCTGCTCCAGTCCATAGCCCATCCTTTCTGCCTGCATAAACATCTCCTTTTCCTATGGCTCGCCCCATATTTTAATCTGACCTCCCTCCAATCCTCCTGAAAAACCCATCCATCATCACTATTACCTCTGGCTATAACCTGCCGTTATACCCTCCAGCTAAACAAGCATTCGTCACCTTTCAGAGCGCATGAAATAGTGGTTTCAGAACCTGATCTTTTGGCTGAAACGAGAGACAACATGCTAATCCCACAACCCTATTTACTCTTTCTTGGCGATGTTACCGATCCCCTTGCGGCAAAAACGGCGCGCGGTATTCATATCTGGCGGCCGGAGCAGTGCGTTGGCGAAATTAAACTGCCGGGCTGCACGGTCAGTCTGGGTCTGGATGAACTGGATATTCCCGGCGCCAAAGCGCGCGGAGCGAAAACGCTGGTGCTTGGCACTGCCAATGCCGGGGGCTATCTGCCAGCGCACTGGCTTGAAACGATCAAAGGTGCCATTAAAGCAGGCATGAATGTGGCCAGTGGTCTGCACCATCGGCTGGTAGACGAACCGGAACTGGTGACGCTTGCGCAGGCTTCGGGCGTTGAGCTTTTTGACCTGCGTCATATGCGTCCAGCGCTCAATGTGGGCAGCGGTAAGAAGCGTTCAGGTAAGCGGATACTGACCGTGGGTACAGACTGCTCAGTGGGCAAGATGTACACCTCACTGGCGCTGGAAGCGGCGATGCGTGCGCGCGGCCTGAAAGCTGATTTTCGTGCCACGGGGCAGACCGGGATTCTGGTCGCAGGGGAGGGCATCGCTGTCGATGCGGTCATCGCTGATTTTATTGCCGGTGCAGCAGAAGCGCTTTCACCGGCGAATGACGAGGACCACTGGGACATCGTTGAAGGCCAGGGCTCACTGTTCCACCCCTCTTATGCGGGCGTCAGTATGGGGCTGATGCACGGTGCGCAACCACACTGGCTGGTCATGTGCCATGAAATGGGACGACCTCATATGCGTCATTTGCCACACCAGCCCATGGTCAGCCTGCAGGCGTGCGTTGAAGCCAATCTGCGTGCCGCGCAGGTGACCAGTGAGTCGGTTCAGCTGGCTGGCTTTGCTATCAACACCTCCAATTACAGTGAAGAAGAGGCGCTCGCTTATTGCGCCGAAATCAGCGCTGAGTTTGGCTTACCGGCCACAGATCCGGTGCGTTTTGGTATTGATGAGATCGCCGCACTGCTTCAGGAGCGTGGCTGAAATGAGAAAGTTGCAGATTGATGTGGTGGAGTTGCCGCTGGCGCGACCCTTTGCTATCGCACGCGGTACCCGTACCGCCGTGACGGTCATCCGTGTCACGCTGGAGCAGGAGGGATTCATCGGGCAGGGCGAATGTACACCAACGGCTCGCTACGATGAGACGCCGGATAGCGTTAAGGCCATGCTCGAAGCGGTACGCACTGACATTGAGTCGGGCCTCAGCCATCATGATCTGCAACACCGCTTACCCGCCGGTTCAGCGCGCAACGTGCTGGACTGTGCGCTGTGGCGACTTGATGCCGCACGGGCTAATCAGACGCTGTGGCAAAAGAGCACCTGCTCTCAGCCAGAGTCGGTCGTTACGGCAGAAACCCTTAGCCTCGATACGCAGGAATGTATGGCTCTGGCGGCGGCGGATGCTGTGTCACGTGGCGCCCTCCTGCTCAAAATTAAACTCGACCGTAATGCGATTCTGGAAAAAGTAGCAGCGATTCGCGCGGCGGCACCGCATGCCACGCTCATTATCGATGCCAATGAAGCCTGGTCGGGTCTGGAACTGGAAAGCCTGCTGGTGGCACTGAAGGCCTTCAACATCGCGATGGTGGAGCAACCCCTTCCCGCCGGACAGGACCATGACCTGAAACGTTTCAAACATCCCATACCGGTCTGTGCCGATGAGAGCTGCCATACGCGGGCGGATATTGCCGGATTACGCGATCGCTACGAGATGATCAATATCAAGCTGGATAAGTGCGGTGGCCTGACTGAAGCGCTGGCGATGGTGGATGAAGCCCGGACGCTCAATATGCGCATTATGGTCGGTTGCATGCTGGGCTCGTCACTGGCCATGGAGGCCGCATTGCCCGTCGCGGTTAACGCTGAGTTCGTCGATCTGGATGGCCCCATCTGGCTTGCCGCCGACAGTTCTCCTTTCCTGAGCTACTCCCAAGGCCGTATCTGGCTATAACTCTGTGAGGCGACGATGACGGACACACAACATAGTTCCCCTGCAACCCGCGCTGCCTCTGCCTCTCCCGTGCTGGCGATTCAGGATCTCAGCGTCTCGTTTCATGGACGCAGCGGTGAGAATCAGGCACTCAAAGGCATCCGTTTTGCCATTCATCCAGGTGAAATCGTCGCCGTCGTGGGTGAAAGCGGCTCAGGTAAATCTGTCACGTCGCTGGCTGTGATGGGCTTGCTGGCAAACAGCGGCCGTGTCGATGGCGGCAGCATGCAGTTCCGCGACCGTAGCGGAAAAATGCATGCGTTAGAAACGCTGGATGATGCTCAGCGCCGCACGTTGCGGGGCCGTGAAATGGCGATGATCTTTCAGGAGCCCATGACCTCGCTGAATCCGGTGCTGCGCATTGATGATCAACTTACCGAGGCATTACGCGATCATCAGCAGTGCGACAGAAAGCAGGCCCATACGCGGGTGCGTGAATTGCTGCGACAGGTGCGTATCGCCGATGTGGATCGCGTCATGAAAAGCTATCCTCACTCGCTGTCAGGCGGCATGCGGCAGCGTGTGATGATTGCGCAGGCCCTTGCCTGTGACCCACAACTCCTGATTGCTGACGAGCCTACCACAGCGCTGGATGTCACCGTACAGGCGCGCATTCTCCATATTCTGCGTGAACTGCAACGTGAGAAACAAATGGCGGTGCTGTTTATCACTCATGATATGGGCGTGGTAGCGGAAATCGCCGATCGCGTGGTGGTCATGCTGCGTGGCGAAGTGGTAGAGCAGGGAACCGTGTCTGAGATTTTTGCCGCCCCGCAGCATGCGTATACCAAAGCGTTACTGGCGGCAGTACCAAAACTCGGTGATATGCGGGAACACACATGGCCGCAACGCTTTCCTCTGCCCGGTGCCCGCGAGGCTGTGCAAGGCGAACAGCATACCGCTCGCTATGACGTTGCGCCGCTGCTGGATGTGCGCGGATTAAAAGTCTATTACCCGATTCGCAGCGGCATCTTATCGAGCCTTACTCATCACGTGCATGCGGTTGAGCAGATTGATTTCAGTCTGTGGCCAGGTGAGACCCTGGCCATCGTGGGTGAAAGCGGCTGCGGCAAATCGACAACCGGACGGGCGCTGATGCGCCTTATCAACAGTGAAGCTGAAAGTATTCACTTTGAAGGAAAGGAAATCTCTGACCTGAAAGAGGCAGAATTCCAGCCGCTCCGCCGTGAAATTCAGATGGTGTTTCAGGATCCCTATGCGTCACTGAATCCCCGCCTGACAGTGGGTTTCACCATTGCCGAGCCGTTGCTGTTACATGGCATGGTCTCTTCGCTTGAACAGGCTTCCCCACAGATAGATGCGCTGCTCAAGAGCGTCGGTCTCCTGCCAGAGCACGCGCGTCGTTATCCGCACGAATTTTCTGGCGGTCAGCGTCAGCGTATTGCTATTGCCCGCGCCATGGCGCTGAAACCGAAAGTGATTATTGCTGATGAAGCGGTATCGGCCCTTGATGTCTCGATTCAGGCGCAGGTGGTCAATCTGATGATGGACCTGCAGCAGCAAACGGGCGTGGCATGGATTTTCATCTCTCACGATATGGCGGTCGTCGAGCGTATTGCTAATCGCGTCGCGGTGATGTACCTCGGCCAGATTGTGGAGCTTGGACCGCGCCAGTCGGTATTTAATCAGCCGCAACACCCCTATACCCAACGTCTGCTGGCCTCCGTGCCGGTAGCGGATCCCGAAAATCGTCAGCCCCGTATTTTCGATGACAGCGAAATCCCCTCGCCGTTGCGTAAGGTGGGCGAAACGGTCACTAAAACCCGATATCGGCAGGTTGCCCCCCAGCACTGGGTAGCTGACGGCATTGCATTGCAATAATCCTTAACGACCAGGAGAATTTATGAAAACGCTGTTTCGCCGTACTTCGCTCGCCCTCGCATTGACTACGACGCTGGTCATGACTGCGCAGGCACAGGATCTGCGCATTTCAATGTATGCCGATATCACGGGGCTGGATCCGCACGACACCTCGGATAATGTCAGCTACTCGGTTCAGAGCGGCATCTTTGAGCGCCTGTTCCAGTTTGATTCCCGGATGAAGCTGCAACCGTGGCTGGCGACCGGTTATACCTCTAATGACAGTGCCACCGAATTTACGCTGACGCTGCGCAAAGGCGTTACCTTCCAGGACGGTACCCCTTTTGATGCAGAAGCCGTCAAAGCGAACCTTGATCGTCTGGCAGATCAGAAAAAAGGGCTGAAGCGTAACAGCCTCTACAAAATGATTGATAAGGTCACAGTGCTGGCACCCGACCAGGTAAAAATCGATCTGAATCAGTCGTTCGGGGCCTTTATCAACACCCTGGCGCATCCTTCCGCGGTGATGTGGAGTCCGTCAATTCTTAAGCAATATCCGGACGAAGCGCAGTTGCGACTGCATCCGGTGGGAACCGGTCCGTTTACCTTTGTCGACTGGAAACCGGGCAAAGCCGTTACGCTGGCCAGATATGCAGGTTACTGGCAGCAGGGATGGCCAAAAGTCGACCATGTCATCTTCTCTCCAAGTCCCGAAGATGCGACACGGGTGGCAGCGTTGAAGTCGGGTCAGGTGGACGCCATCTGGCCATTGCCTTCAGACCTCATCGCAGCCGTTCAGCAGGACAGCCACCTCTCCATTCAGCGCGATCCGAGCATTTACCTTTATTACATGGCGATCAACACGCAGCACAAGCCGCTGGCCGATGTTCGGGTGCGTCAGGCGATCAACTATGCGATTGACCGTAATCTGTGGCTGAAAGTGGCCTTTGCCGGTCTGGGCAAACCTGCCACATCCGCGATCCCGGAAGGCGTACAGTTCTATCAGAAACAGAACGATCCTGATTACGGCTATGCGCCGGATAAGGCCAAAGCCTTGCTGAAAGCGGCGGGTTATCCGGAGGGACTGGATCTTAAGCTCTGGGTGACCAACGCCACGGCGAGCGTCCGTGCCGCTCAGGTGCTGAAAGCGCAACTGGCCACGGCGGGCATTCGTGCCACGGTAACACCGATGGATTCTGGCACGCGCAACGCTAAGTTGTGGGGCGTTCAGGACCCGAAAAAGGCGGAGTTTGACCTCTATTATGGCGGCTGGTCGACCTCTACAGGGGATGCTGACTGGGCGCTGCGTCCGCTGTTTGCCACCGAGTCCTGGGTTCCGACCTCGTATAACGTCTCCTACTTCAGTAACGCTGATGCAGACAAAGCGATTGCTGCCGGGCTGGCGACGGCCGATCCGGCAAAGCGTGGCATCGCCTATGCACAAGCGCAAAAGGTGTTGTGGAAAGAAGCACCGGTGGCGTTCCTTGGCACGCCAGACAATCTGGTCGGCAAACGCAACACGCTGAGCGGCGTTTCGATGCTGCCTGATGGCAATTTACTGTTCACTCAGGCGTACTTTAAATAAGACGGTCTCTTCTTCCTCGTCCCCTGTCCGGAACGGATGAGGGACGTGAGGAGGCCAGTCGCACCTCATTTCAGGGAATGGCATGTTTGCATACATCATTCGCCGATTGCTGGAGATGATCCCGGTTTTGCTGGTGGTCTCGTTGCTGGTTTTCGGTTTTATCAAGCTCATGCCGGGCGACCCGGCGCGTATTTATGCCGGACCGGATGCGCCAGTTGAGGCGATCGAAGCGGCGCGTCAGCATCTCGGGCTTAACGATCCGCTGCCGCAGCAGTATTTTCACTGGATCGGCAGCCTGTTGCAGGGCGACCTGGGCACCACGTATCGCACCCAGCAACCGGTGCTGGAGGTGATCAAAGAGGGCTTTATGCCGACGCTGTGGCTCGCCTTAGCCGGTTTTACCTGGTCCGTCATTCTCGGTTTGTTATTCGGCGTGATGGCTGCACTGAAACGTGGAAGATGGCAGGACTGGACGCTGATGAGCGTGGCGGTCGGCGGCATTTCGATGCCAGCCTTCTGGCTGGGGCTGTTGCTCATCCAGTTCGTCGCGATGCCTTTTGGGCTGTTCTCGGTCAGCGGCTTTAACAAGGCCAGCGATATAGTCCTGCCCGCCATCACGCTGGGTTCGTCGGTTGCGGCGGTAATGGCGCGCTTTACCCGTTCGGCGTTTCTTGAGGTGGCGCAGGAAGATTATGTGCGTACCGCCAAAGCCAAAGGGCTGCGTAACCGCCTGGTGACGTGGAAACATGTGATGCGTAATGCGCTCATCCCGGTAATTACCATGCTGGGCTTGCAGTTCGGTTTTCTGCTGGGCGGATCCATCGTGGTGGAGAGTGTTTTCAACTGGCCAGGGTTAGGCTGGTTATTGATTGAGTCGATCAAAGCGCAGGATCAGCCGGTGATTCAGGCGCTGGTGATGCTGTTCGTGTTTGAATTTATTGTGATTAATCTGCTGGTCGATCTGCTTTACGCGGTGGTCAATCCGGCCATTCGTCTGCGACAGGAGCCAAAATGAGTATTCAATCGCTGACTGAAAATCCGCCTCAGATTATTCGTTCGCCGTGGCGCGATTTCCTGCATGCTCTTGTGCGTAACCCTCTGGCGCTGGTCTCAGGCGGGTTTGTGCTGCTGTTGATTGTGGTGGCGATTTTTGCGCCCTGGCTGGCGCCCTGGGATCCCATGGCTCCGGACTGGATGGCGTTATCGTCACCGCCAACGGCGGCACACTGGATGGGGACCGACGAACTGGGGCGCGACCTGCTCAGCCGTATTATCTATGGCGCGCGTATCTCGCTCTATATCGGCGTGCTGTCGGTGACGATCGGCATGCTGGTCGGGGTCATGCTGGGCTTACTGGCGGGCTATTATGGCGGTTGGGTTGATATGCTGATCATGCGCGGTGCCGACGTATTATTCGCGTTTCCCGGCATGTTGCTGGCCATTGCGGTGGTGGCGCTGCTGGGGACGGGTCTGAACAATGTCATTATCGCCGTCGCGGTATTCAGCGTGCCGGTATTTGCCCGCATCGTGCGGGCTTCGACGCTCTCTCTGAAACAGGCTGCCTATGTTGAAGCCGTGCGCTGTGCCGGTGCACCAGACAGAGTCATTATCCTGCGGCATATTCTGCCCGGCACGCTTTCCAGCGTGATTGTCTATTTCACTATGCGCATTGGCACCAGTATTCTGACAGCCGCGGGCCTGAGTTTTATTGGACTGGGTCCGGAGCCTGACGTGCCTGAATGGGGCAATATTCTGGCGATGAGCCGAAGCATGATGATGGCCGGATCGTGGCACATGAGCGTATTTCCGGGGCTGGCGATCTTTATTACCGTGCTGGCATTCAATCTGCTTGGGGATGCGCTGCGCGACACGCTCGATCCAAAACTCAAGGGCTGACTATGGATTTCCAACAATTGCAGCGTGAACTGCTGCTGAACCGCTGGCGTGATCTGCGTCAGCTCGGGCAGCCGCGAAGCGCCTGCGGACCCACTAATCGAATCAGCGATGTTTCGGGCGTGCGTGTCGGACATTGCACGCTGAATGAAGGCGAAAAGCAGACTGGCGTAACCGCTATCGTACCGCCGGGCGACAATCTGTTTCTCACGCCGCTGCCGTGTGGGGTGGAGGTCCTGAACGGCTTTGCGAAACCCGTCGGACTGGTTCAGATAGAGGAGCTTGGCGTGCTTCAGACGCCGATTCTGCTCAGTAACACGCTGGCGGTCGGCACGCTGTTTACCTCGCTGGTGCGGGATGCCATCAGTCGTAACCCGGAACTGGGACGAACACTGCCCACGGTCAACCCGCTGGTGCTGGAGTGCAACGATGGCTGGCTGAATGATATCCAGGCGCTGACCATCACTGAAGCGATGGCGCAGGAGGCATTGCGGACGGCTTCAGCGGGCTTCGAGCGCGGCAGCGTCGGCGCGGGGCGCGGGATGAGCTGTTTCAGCCTGAAAGGGGGAATCGGAACCGCCTCGCGGGTGATTCCCTCACTCAACGCCACGCTTGGCGTGCTGGTGCTGGCCAATTTCGGCGCACTGGAGGCATTAACGCTCGATGGCGTTCGGGCTGGCGAGATGATTGCGCCGCTGCTGGCCGGTGAGTCGCCGCAGCTGGATGCCGGTTCTGTCATCATCATCATGGCGACGGATGCACCGCTGGACGCACGTCAGTTAAAGCGCATCGCGAAGCGAGCCGGTGCCGGCCTGGGACGGCTGGGCAGTTACTGGGGCCACGGCTCAGGCGACATTGCGGTGGCGTTTTCAACGCTACCTCTGCCGCAACCGCCACAGGACGACACGCTGGAGCCGCTGCTTGCTGCAGCGGCAGATGCAACTGAACAGGCTGTACTGGATGCTTTGCTGAGCGCTGAGGCTGTTACCGGCTTTCGCGGTCATCATCGCCCCTCACTGACGCAGATTCTGGATAGATTAACGACATGAAAATTTTTATCTCGGCCGACATTGAAGGCATCGCGGGTGTCATGCGCCCGGAGCAATGTACACCCGGCCACCCGGAACATCAGCTGGCCCGTGGTCTGATGGAGCAGGAAGTGAATGCTGCGATTGAGGGGGCTTTTGCCGGCGGGGCAACGGAAGTGGTGGTGGCAGACAGCCATGCGCAGATGACCAATTTGCGTGCGGAAAATATTGATCCCCGCGCCCGGCTGGTGCAGGGAAAACCCCGTGTCCTGTCGATGGTGGAAGGGATAGAGCAGCAGACGTTCGACGGGCTGTTTCTGGTGGGATTTCACAGCGCAGCAGGTGAACCCGGCGTACTGGCGCATACCATCAACGGCCGGGCATTCTGGCGTATCCATATCAATGGTCTGGTGATGGGAGAAACCGATATTTATGCGGCCGCCGCTGCTGAGCACGGCACGCCATTGCTGCTGGTCACTGGCGACGATCAGTTACAGAGCTGGATTGCGGAACACTACTCAGCGGTTGAATACGTCTGTGTAAAACGCGCCATTTCTCATACCTGCGCGGAATCAATCAGCCCACAAGCGGCACAGCGTGCGATCGCTGCCGCAGCAAGCGCCGCACTGCAACATCCCCCTCAGGTGAGCACGAGCCGCCTGACGGCACCTTACGCTATGCGCCTTCAGGCCACTAAACCGGTGCTGGCCGATCTGTTCAGCCTGATCCCCGGCGTTACGCGCCTGGATGCCGTTACCGTGGCGTATCAGGCGGAGAATATGGAAACGTTAATCAGCTTACTCAGTGCATTCTCCTATCTGGCGAGCACACAGTCATAGCGAAATTATCCCGGGCTGCATGCAACATCAGCCCGTCAAGCGCGCCGTTCCGGTTCTCCTGAAACCGCGCTGCCAGGCACACGCCTGTAGTGCGGACTGTGCATGCGTATCTTCCCTCTGACGAGTCAGGATCGCTGCTGGCTTAAATCCGCGCAACCCGTGCTGCTGACCAGCGCTCCTTTTACTGCACCACGGCAGCACGAACCCCGCTCCCTGCAAAGGCTTCAGTCAGGACTGCCGGGTACGGATGGGGGCGAGACAGGCAGCTGAGCCTGCAACGTTTTTGCGGTACAGTTTTTGCAACAGGGTAATGATTGCTCTCTCACCCTCCGCCCGGACCTGATTATGCAGCCTGTCGGAGAGGCCTTCGTTTTCGGTATTCCATCCAGGGTAAATAGTCATGCGGCTCCGCCATATAGAGGTCTTTCAGGCCATCGTACAGACCGGCAGCATCAGCGCTGCGGCGCGCTTACTCAATGTTTCACAGCCGAATATCAGCCGTGTTCTGAATCATGCTGAACAGCAATTGGGATTTGCGCTGTTTGAGCGACGTATACAGGGAATGAGTGTGACGGCAGAAGGGCGACGTCTCCTGCCTGAAATAGACGATCTCTGCCAGCGCCTGCAATCTATCACCCAGCTCACCGAACAGCTGCGTCGGGGCGAAGGGCAGTTAGTTCGCGTCGGAGCGGCTCACGCTTTTGGTCAGATGGTTTTGGCACCCGCATTAGTCACCTGGCGGCAACAAATGGCCTCGGTCAGTGTCGAACTGGTCACCGAGCACTTTAGTACTTTATGCCAGATGATTCTGGATAATCAGCTCGATTTCGCGCTGGTTTTTGGTCAGCAGGTCGATGCGGATCTTCTGGCTGAACCTCTGTTTCAGTCTTCGATGGTCGCGTTGTTACCGCTCAATCATCCCCGTAATGAACCCGTTACGCTTGCGTGGTTATGCAACAATAATTTACTGATGATGCAGGCTCAGGATCCGCTTGGACGCGTACTTCACCGAGCGCTGCGCGATAAAAAACTGAATCCCGCCGTGTCGTTGTCGATTAAAACCTATTCGGTCATTGCGGATATGGTGCTGGCAGGCGGAGGCACGGGCGTCGTGGATCTCTTCACCGCCTGTCGCTATGCCGAACAGCTAAAGCTGCTACCCATAGCGCAACCCCTGCCGTTTGAAGTGATGCTGATCAGCCGCCGTGACCAGCCACAGTCGCAGTCCACTCTGCAGCTTAAGCAGGTGATCCGTAACAGACTGTGGGAGATCGCCCGGCAGTGTGAAACGCAGTTTATGGCTGGCTGAATAAGCGCCGCTTTCAGGTGAAGAGCAGGGGAAAGGGGGGGCTCAGGCAGCATCAGATTCGTTCGCTGACTTTTGCACCAGAAATCGTGGAGCCCGAACAGTGAATCTTTTTTAAGGTAATGATTCCGGCATTGTTGAAATGTGCTGACAGAGACTATTGAGACGGCGTTGAAATAAAAAATCCACGCAAATGCGTGGATTTAATTGTTTTCTGTGATGGTCATGAGATTCAGTAAAACCCCATGAGACAACAATCTTTAATCAGACGTTGAACAGGAAGTTCATCACATCGCCATCTTTCACGATGTACTCTTTACCTTCTGAACGCATCTTGCCGGCTTCTTTAGCACCTTGCTCGCCTTTATAAGCGATGAAATCTTCAAACGCGATGGTCTGGGCGCGGATAAAGCCTTTCTCGAAGTCGGTGTGGATTTTACCGGCTGCCTGTGGAGCTGTCGCGCCAACCGGGATGGTCCAGGCACGTACTTCTTTCACGCCAGCGGTGAAGTAGGTCTGCAGGTTCAGCAGGGAGTAACCAGCGCGGATAACGCGGTTCAGGCCTGGCTCTTCCAGTCCCAGCTCTGCCATGAACTCGTCACGGTCTTCATCTTCCAGCTCAGCAATGTCCGACTCAACGGCGGCGCACACTGGCACCACGACTGAACCTTCCGCTTCGGCGATAGCGCGCACCTGATCCAGGTACGGGTTGTTCTCGAAACCATCTTCATTGACGTTAGCTATGTACATGGTAGGTTTCAGAGTCAGGAAGCTCAGATAGCGGATTGCCGCTTTGTCGTCCTCATCCAGATTCAGTGAACGCAGCATGCCCGCTTCAGAAAGATGCGGCAGACACTTCTCCAGCGCAGCCAGCTCAGCCTTAGCATCTTTGTCGCCGCCTTTGGCTTTCTTCTGCACGCGCTGAATCGCACGTTCACAGGTTTCAAGATCGGACAGCGCCAGCTCGGTGTTGATCACATCAATATCTTCAGCCGGGTTCACTTTACCCGCCACGTGGATGATGTTGTCGTTTTCAAAGCAGCGCACCACGTGGCCGATCGCTTCGGTTTCACGGATGTTGGTCAGGAACTGGTTGCCCAGACCTTCACCTTTTGACGCGCCTTTTACCAGACCGGCGATATCGACGAATTCCATGGTAGTCGGCACCACGCGCTGCGGCTTAACAATCTCAGAAAGCTGGTCGAGACGCAGGTCAGGCATCGGCACCACGCCCGTGTTTGGCTCAATGGTGCAGAAGGGGAAGTTAGCCGCTTCGATGCCCGCTTTAGTCAGCGCGTTAAACAGAGTGGATTTACCGACGTTCGGCAGGCCCACGATACCGCATTTGAATCCCATGGTTTGATACCCTTTATAACTGGATGGACAGTGCGTTAGAAGGCGGACTGTCGGAGACGAATTGAAAAATTTCGCGCATTATACACGGAATCACGACGATTCGGGCGTTTAAGCAGGCTTGAAGGCGTGCAGCCGGTTCATCGCCTTGATACGATCCTCTTTCAGCCACAGTTCGGTGCAGCGCGCCGCCTCATCAATGGCATCATCAATCAGCTTCTGCTCACTGGCGGGCGGCTTGCCCAGCACAAATCCGGTCACCTTGTTGCGATCGCCGGGATGTCCGATACCGATGCGCAGCCGATGGAAATTGTTGTTGTTGCCCATTTTGCTGATGATATCTTTCAGCCCGTTATGGCCGCCATGCCCGCCGCCCTGCTTGAACTTCGCCACGCCGGGTGGCAGATCGAGTTCATCATGCGCCACCAGGATCTCTTCTGGCGCGATGCGATAAAAGGTCGCCATCGCCGCCACGGCTTTCCCGCTCAGGTTCATAAAGGTGGTCGGCACCAGCAGGCGCACATCCTCTCCGGCTATCGCCAGGCGCGCGGTATAGCCATAGAATTTGCCTTCCTCTTTCAGTGACTGATTGTGGCGCTCAGCCAGTAAATCCAGATACCAGGCACCCGCATTGTGGCGCGTGGCGGCATATTCAGCGCCTGGATTGGCAAGGCCCACAATCAGTTTAATGCTGCTCACAATGATTATCCTGCTGTTATCGCGAAAGGGCGTTAGTTTACTTCGCCACGGGCGAGATGACAAAGTACAAGCAGCGAAATGGTTCATGACGGTGATTAATCATTTTCCATCTGAATCAACAGGCTGCAATCAGGGCCAGTTAATTATTTATGGCTGATGTGTGATCCAGTCCGCAACGTTATCTTCACCCATTGCCTAAGCTTATGGCACTTAACATTGTGTGCGGTTATTGACTCATATGGATGGAGGTGCAGCATGAAACATCAACACTGCCGCGTAGCGGGTAACAGCTTGATGGTACTGGGATTAGTCACAATGGTGCTGGGCGTGGGTTTCTCAATTATGAACCAGCTTCCCTCGCTTGATCTGCCAGATGCACTGGCGCAGGGCGCAATCTTAGGCATCTTTGTTGGTGCAATGATGTGGCTGGTCGGGGCGGGTCTGAGTGGTCGTGAAAAGGTTGAAGATCGTTATTACTGGCATCGTCACTATGACAAACGTTGTCGCCGGTCGCACAATTCTCACCATTAACTGATGCCAGCAGTGACCGGATGCTGCGCGATGCGGTTCCGGCCGCTGGCCTTGGCGTGATAGAGCGCTTTATCCGCCAGTGCGAGTAAATCGTCAAAACTCTGCTGCTGATGTGTGACCGTGGCAAACCCAATGCTGACCGAATAGGCAATTGAATTGGGTTGTGACGCACAGACCTCCCGCCGAATCGTCTCGCACCAGGCCTCTGCCTCTGTTGCCGCCGCCGGAATTATTGCCGCAAACTCCTCTCCGCCCAGTCGCGCAAAACGCCCCTCAGCCGGTATCAATCCTCTGACAATGTCGCAAAAGTGAATCAATATCTGGTCGCCCTGTTGATGGCCATAACGATCGTTAATGCTCTTAAAATGATCCAGATCGAACAGAATCGCGCTAAACGGCCGGTTCTGACGACGGCATCGCACCACAATCTTCTCTGCTTCATTAAATAAAGCCCGACGATTCCAGACGCTGGTCAGAGGATCGTGCATCGAGGCATGTTTTAAGACTGACTGCATCCGTTCATTCACCATGGCCAGGATAGTAAATGTCAGACCAATGACAAACAGAATCGATTCCAGGATGACGTAAATCGAGAAGTTTGATCCGCCAATGGCGCCAGGCAGCGTGCTGGGAATCGCGCTGTCCAGAAACAGGCGAGCCAGGTGAAACAGCAGATGGATCCACAGCAGCAACTGCGCAGGCCAGAAGGTCACCTTTAGCGTGGCACGCGCCAGCCAGACCAGCTGGATCAGTGCCGCGGTATAGGCGATGCAGGCGATGCAGAGCACCAGCACCCGTTTGGGTAAGCTGTAATAGAATGCCGGGAAACAGCAGAGGAGTGCCCAGAGCAGGGCGCCCAGCAGCCAGTGAGTGCCGATGGGCTTGCCGCAGAAGCGCCGGAACGCATTTAACAATCCGCCGTAAGCCAGCATCACTAAAACGTTACCCACTGCAACGGGCAGGAAATGCAGGCCACTGCTGCGCAGGCTACTTAAGAATACCGCAATCAGGGTAAAAACCAGCGACAGGCAGGTGAAGCCGAGAACGCGATCATACTGCGATCCGATCCAGGCAAAAAACATGATGATGCTCAGAAACCCCAGCACATAAAGCTCGCAGACAAATAACGTATAGATATCCAGGCTCATGGCGGTCAGGGTTCTTATGAAAAGTGCGCTGCAAATTACCACTTAACGGCACAGGGCAGAAGCGGGGAACGCGGCGTTTTATCAAAAGAGTGGGTGGCGTTGAAAATAGTCGATTTTGGGGAAATTTATCGCGAAAATATCAGAAAAAGAAGCGTGTTAATCGGGCGCCCGGCAGGCATAAAAAAACCGGGCACAGGGCCCGGTTCCGCGAAGATTAATGCTCGAACATTGCCGAGATTGACTCTTCGTTACTGATGCGGCGAATGGCTTCGGCCAGCATGCCAGATAAGGTCAGCGTGCGCACATTCGGCAGTGACTTAATCTCCTGAGAGAGTGGGATGGTATCGCAGACGATTACCTGGTCGAGCACAGATTTACGCAGGTTTTCAACCGCATTGCCGGAGAAGATCGGGTGGGTCGCGTAAGCAAATACGCGTTTAGCACCACGCTCTTTCAGCGCTTCAGCCGCTTTGCACAGCGTGCCGCCGGTGTCGATCATGTCGTCGACCAGCACGCAGTCGCGGCCAGCAACGTCACCAATGATGTGCATCACCTGAGAAACGTTCGCGCGAGGGCGGCGTTTATCGATGATGGCCATATCGGTGTCGTTCAGCAGTTTAGCGATAGCACGGGCACGTACTACGCCACCAATATCGGGAGAAACAACAATCGGGTTTTCCAGACCGATCTGCATCATATCTTCCAGCAGGATCGGACTGCCAAATACGTTATCAACCGGGACGTCGAAGAAGCCCTGGATCTGCTCGGCGTGCAGGTCAACCGTCAGAACACGGTCAACACCGACGCTGGAAAGGAAGTCTGCCACTACTTTAGCGGTGATAGGTACACGCGCGGAACGCACGCGGCGATCCTGACGGGCATAACCAAAGTAGGGGATGACTGCGGTAATACGACCAGCAGAAGCACGACGCAGCGCGTCGACCATCACAACCAGTTCCATCAGATTATCGTTGGTGGGGGCACAGGTGGACTGGATGATGAAAATATCACCACCGCGTACATTTTCGTTGATCTGTACGCTCACTTCACCATCACTGAAACGTCCTACAGCGGCGTCTCCCAGGCTGGTGTAAAGGCGGTTGGCAATACGTTGTGCTAGTTCCGGGGTGGCGTTACCAGCAAATAGCTTCATATCAGGCACGAGAAGAACCTCAGGCTTTGCGTCCAGAGAATGAACGGCATGACTGTAACCGGCGCGTACGGTCATGTGCGTTCACACGGGTGTGTTGATGCGAAACGTGCAGTGTCCGGAACGTGGTGACACTGTCACGCATTCGCTAATCGCCTCGCAGGGTACGCTGTAGCGGCGAAACATTTACGCCCCGGGCTACAAATGCGCGTACCCCATTCGGGGCAAGCTCCAGCACCTGGCGGGCAGCAGACTCGGTGTCGAATTCAGCAAACACACAAGCGCCCGTGCCAGTCAGGCGTGACGGCGCGTATTCTAGCAGCCAGGAAACAAGCTCATCAACCTCACGAAAACGTTTTCTTACCACTGCTTCACAATCATTGGTGAAGGGTGATGCTAAAAGCGTCGATAAACTGCGCGATGGAGTATCTCGCGTCAGTTCGGGGTCGTTGAATACTACTGGGGTGCTGATATTCACGCCGGGATGGGCGACAAGATACCACTTTTCTTCCGGCTCTGCGGGATGAAGTTGTTCACCCACCCCCTGGGCGAAGGCCGCGAAGCCCTGGACAAACACCGGCACATCCGCGCCCAGCTTCACGCCCATCGCCGCCAGCTCATCCGGCGTGAAGCCGGTTTGCCACAGATGATTCAGCGCCACCAGCACGGTTGCCGCATCAGAGGAGCCGCCACCGAGACCGCCACCCATGGGCAGGTTTTTCTCAACGGCAATCTGCGCGCCCGCGTGAGCGGACAGGCGATTGTTATCCTGCGCCGCCTGTTTCAGCATGTTTGCGGCGCGGACAATCAGGTTATCCGCATCCGCAACGCCTGCCACGGGCGTTAACAGAGTAATCGAGCCGCTTTGATCGACGGTAATCTGCAACTGGTCACCGTAATCAAGAAACTGAAACAGCGTCTGCAGGTTGTGATAGCCGTCGGGACGACGGCCGGTGATGTAGAGAAAAAGATTCAGTTTTGCCGGGGCAGGCCAGTGGGTGATCATTGAACGGTCCAGCCGTCCATACGCAGTTTAATCCGCTGGTCACCCTCTTTCAGCTCCAGGCTCGAAGGCAGCGGCGGGGTGACTTTGCTGTCGTAGCCCGCAATAGAGACTTGCCAGTTCTGACCGTCGCGGCTGTAGTTCAGACTGCTCAGCTGATAGCTCTCGTTGAGCTGATAGTCGGTGGCATCACCTGGCAGACCCATCATCCACTGGCGCAGATTCGCCAGCGGAATGTTCATGCCGGTCAGCTGCGAAATCATTTTCTGCGCATCGTTGCTGACGTAACGCTTGCCTTTGTTATCGACGATCTGTACCACCGAGCCCTGCGCATCCAGCTGCAGTTCGGTGCTGCCCAGCGGATTGGTCAGCAGCAGTCGATAGCGATCGGGCGCGGTCTGCTGCCAGTTGAAGCGGGCATAGACTTTCTGCTTGTCAGAAAGATAGGCAAAGGCGCCGCGGGTCTGATAGTGCGTGACCTTTGAGACCGCCTGCTGATGCTGTTGCCACTGTGGCGCGGTAACGCTGGGGCCCGGGCCTTGCGGTTTGTTGACGCTACAGGCTGCCAGCAGAACGCTGGCAAGGGGCAAAAGGCGCAACAGATTGCGTGGTGAATTAAGCATCAAGTGGTCATCTCCTCGGACACATTTATTATTCGTAACGGATAACGCTAACCGTCCCGGTTTTAACCGTCAATGCTGTTATGCAGCAAATTGAGCACGATCGGGTTAATCTTATTACAGTCATAGCCTTTGTATGGCTTTTCTTGATCTGCCGCATCTTGTAGAATGCGCCTCACAAAACCCTGACATTATTGGGACATCCCAACCAAAACCGCTATGACGCTGCTCGCTCTCGGAATCAATCACAAGACAGCCCCCATTGCTCTGCGCGAACGCGTCTCGTTCGGGCCGGAGACGCTTGAGCAGGCGTTAAACAGCCTGTTATCACAGCCAATGGTGCAGAGCGGCGTGGTGTTGTCCACCTGTAACCGGACTGAACTCTACCTGAGTGTAGAGCAGCAGGCCGACTTACAGGCGCGTCTGGTGAGCTGGTTATGCAATTATCATCAACTGGATGAAGAGGATGTGCGAAACAGCCTCTACTGGCATCAGGATAACGAGGCGGTCAGTCATCTGATGCGCGTTGCCAGTGGGCTCGATTCACTGGTGCTGGGCGAACCGCAGATCCTCGGTCAGGTCAAAAAAGCCTTTGCCGACTCCTCACGCGGTCAGGCGCTGAGCAGTGAACTGGAACGCATGTTCCAGAAAACCTTCTCGGTTGCCAAACGCGTACGTACGGAAACCGATATCGGCGCCAACGCGGTGTCGGTGGCGTTTGCCGCCTGTACGCTGGCCCGTCAGATCTTCGAATCGCTCTCCTCCGTCAATGTCTTGCTGGTTGGCGCAGGTGAGACCATTGAGCTGGTGGCGCGTCATCTGCGTGAACATCAGGTCAAAAATCTGATCATCGCCAACCGTACCCGCGAACGCGCCGAAACGCTGGCGTCGGAAGTGGGTGCAGAGGTGATCACCCTGGCGGAGATCGACGCCCGTCTGGCAGAAGCCGACATTATTATCTCGTCAACCTCCAGTCCGCTACCGATTATCGGTAAGGGGATGATGGAGCGCGCGCTGAAAGCGCGACGTAACAAGCCAATGCTGCTGGTCGATATTGCGGTTCCGCGCGACGTAGAGCCGGAAGTGGGCGACCTGCCTAACGCCTATCTCTACAGCGTGGATGACCTGCAGGCGATCATCGAGCAGAACCTGGCGCAGCGCAAAGCGGCCGCGGTTCAGGCCGAAAGCATCGTGGTTCAGGAAAGCAGCGAATTCATGGCGTGGCTGCGCTCACAGGGCGCGGTGAATACGATCCGTGAATATCGTTCTCAGGCGGAAGAGATCCGCGCTGAGCTGGAAGGCCGTGCGCTGCAGGCGCTGCAGCAGGGTGCCGATCCGCAGAAAGTCATGCAGGAACTGGCGCACAAGCTGACCAACCGTTTAATACACGCTCCAACCAAATCACTTCAGCAGGCCGCCCGCGACGGCGATAATGAACGCCTGCAGATTTTACGCGACAGCCTGGGTCTCGATTAGGCACACCGCTGTCGCCACCTGTTACGGGAATCCCACATTTAAATGAAAACCTCTATAGTTGCCAAACTGGAAGCCCTGCAGGAGCGCCACGAAGAAGTGGAAGCGATGCTGGGCGATGCAGGCGTGATCGCCGATCAGGAGCGTTTCCGTGCGCTGTCACGCGAATATGCTCAGCTGACCGATGTGACCCGTTGCTTCCGCGACTGGCAGCAGGTGCAGGAAGATATCGAAACCGCGCAGCAGATGCTCGACGATCCTGAAATGCGTGACATGGCGCAGGAAGAGTTGCAGGAAGCGCGTGAGAAGAGTGACGTGCTGGAGCAGCAGTTGCAGGTTCTGTTGCTGCCGAAAGATCCCGACGATGAGCGCGCCTGTTTTATCGAAGTGCGCGCCGGAACCGGCGGCGATGAAGCGGCGATTTTCGCCGGCGATCTCTTCCGCATGTACAGCCGCTATGCCGAAGCGCGTCGCTGGCGCGTGGAGATCATCAGCGCCAACGAAGGCGAGCATGGCGGTTACAAAGAAGTGATCGCCCGCGTGACCGGCGAAGGTGCCTATGGACGCCTGAAGTTTGAGTCAGGCGGCCATCGCGTGCAGCGCGTGCCGGAGACCGAATCCCAGGGCCGCATTCACACCTCAGCCTGTACCGTTGCCGTGATGCCGGAAATCCCGGAAGCGGAACTGCCGGAAATCAATGCGGGCGATCTGAAGATCGATACTTTCCGCTCATCCGGCGCAGGCGGTCAGCACGTTAACACCACCGATTCCGCTATTCGTATTACCCACCTGCCAACCGGTATCGTGGTGGAGTGTCAGGACGAACGTTCACAGCATAAAAACAAAGCCAAAGCGCTGGCGGTGCTGGGCTCGCGTATTCATGCTGCAGAGATGGCCCGCCGTCACGCCGCCGAAGCCAGTACCCGACGCAACCTGCTGGGCAGCGGCGATCGTTCTGACCGTAACCGCACCTACAACTTCCCGCAGGGCCGCGTGACCGATCACCGTATCAACCTGACCATCTACCGTCTGGATGAAGTGATGGAAGGGAAACTCGACAGCCTGATTGAGCCGATTGTTCAGGAGTACCAGGCCGATCAGCTGGCGGCGCTGGCTGGTCAGGATTAATGGATATTCGTCACTGGCTGAAACAGGCGGTCGCCACGCTGTGCGGTGGTGACAGTCCGAAGCGTGACGCAGAGATCCTGTTAGGTTTTGTAACCGGCAAATCACGCAGCTGGTTAATCGCCTTTGATGAAACGGTGCTCAGCGATGAGCAGCTGACGCAGCTGGATAGCCTGCTGGCGCGTCGCGCCCGCGGTGAGCCGGTGGCGCATCTGGTGGGCGAACGCGAGTTCTGGTCGCTGCCATTGCGCGTCAATGACGCCACGCTGATCCCGCGCCCGGATACCGAACTGCTGGTTGAACAGGCGCTGGCGCATCTGCCCCCGACACCGGCAACCATTCTGGACATGGGCACCGGCACCGGAGCGATTGCGCTGGCGCTGGCCAGCGAGCGTCCCGATTGTCAGGTCACCGGCGTGGATCGCATTGAAGCCGCCGTTGAGCTGGCGAACAGTAATGCGCAGCAGCTCAGCCTCACCAACACCACCTTTCTGCTCAGTCACTGGTTCCAGGCGCTGACGCCACAGCGCTTTACCCTCATTGTCAGCAACCCACCCTATATAGATGCCAGCGATGTTCATCTGGAGCAGGGCGATGTGCGTTTTGAACCGCGCAGCGCGCTGGTGGCGGATGAAGCGGGACTGGCGGATCTGCGCACGCTGATCGAGCAGGCACCCACGTGGCTGCTGCCGGGTGGCTGGCTGCTGCTGGAACATGGCTGGCAGCAGGGCGAGGCGGTCGCCACGCTGATGCGGCAAAAAGGCTATCACGCCGTGGAAACCGTCGATGATTACGGTGGCAATCCGCGTGTGACCTTAGGCCAGTTCCCTTCATAAAAGCGCTTTGAAAAGGATTCATGATGTTCGCCTTTTATCCCCTGATTAAAAATCTGCACATCTTAACGGTGGTGCTTACCGTGACGCTGTTCCTGCTGCGGTTTTACTGGCTGCGCCGTGGATCGGCAATGATGACGAAACGCTGGGTGCGCATCCTGCCGCACGCTAACGACACCCTGTTACTGCTGACCGGCGTCTCGCTGGTGATGATTACCCACTTCTATCCCTTTACACCGCAAGGAAGCTGGCTGACGGAGAAGCTTTTAGCGGTTATCATCTACATCGCCTTAGGATTTGTGGCATTGAGTCGCCGTCCACGCACTGATCGCACCCGCTGGATCGCTTTTCTGGTAGCGTTAATCGCCCTGGTGGCCATCATTAAGCTGGCGCTGACCAAAATGCCGTTATGGGGATAGCATGACCTCGACCGAACAATTAGATTTCAGCCAGACACCGCTGTGTGAAGCGGTGATTGGTGCCACGCTTGCCATCCGCGCCGATTTCCCGGCGTTGTCGGTGGAAGCACAACTTGCGGCGTTAGTCGCCGAAGCACGTGACTATGTCAGCCATACTGAAGATGCTGACATGCAGCTCGAAAAGCTGCTGGAACTGTTCTATCGCCAGTGGGGATTTTGCGGTGCCAGTGGCGTCTACAATCTTTCTGATGCCCTCTGGATCGACAATGTGCTGAAGACCCGTCGTGGCACGGCGGTGTCACTGGGCGTTATCCTGCTGCACATCGCCGCCGAGCTGGAACTGCCGCTGATGCCGGTGATCTTCCCGACGCAGCTGATTCTGCGCGCCGACTGGATTGATGGCGATAAGTGGATGATCAACCCGTTTAATGGCGAAACCCTTGACCGGCACACGCTGGAAGTGTGGCTCAAAGGCAATATCAGCCCGACAGCGCGTCTGTATGACGATGATCTCGACGAAGCCAAAACCGTCACCGTGATGCGCAAGATGCTCGACACGCTGAAAGCGGCGTTGATGGAAGAGAAGAAGATGGAGCTGGCGCTGAATGTCAGTCAGGTGCTGTTGCGTATCGATCCTGACGATCCCTACGAAATCCGCGATCGCGGTTTGATCTACGCGCAGCTGGAGTGCGAACATATCGCCCTGAATGATTTAACGTACTTCGTTGAGCAGTGTCCTGAAGACCCGGTCAGCGAAATGATCAAAGTTCAGATTCACGCAATCGAACAAAAACAGGTCACGCTGCACTAAGCGGACCCACTGAAAAGGAAAGGGCATGACACAGAAAGTCGTGAGTATTGGCGATATCAAAGTTGCAAACGATCTGCCATTTGTGCTGTTTGGCGGGATGAACGTTCTGGAGTCGCGCGACCTGGCGATGCGCATCTGCGAACACTACGTTACCGTCACCAGTAAGCTTGGTATTCCTTACGTATTCAAAGCGTCATTTGATAAAGCGAACCGCTCCTCAATTCACTCCTATCGTGGCCCAGGCCTGGAAGAGGGGATGAAGATTTTCCAGGAGCTGAAGCAGGCTTTCGGCGTCAAAATTATCACGGATGTGCATGAAGCGTCCCAGGCGCAGCCGGTCTCTGAAGTGGTTGATGTGATCCAGCTGCCCGCGTTCCTGGCGCGTCAGACTGACCTGGTGGAAGCGATGGCGAAAACCGGCGCGGTGATCAACGTCAAGAAGCCCCAGTTCGTCAGCCCGGGTCAGATGGGCAACATCGTTGATAAGTTCGCTGAAGGTGGCAACGAGCAGGTCATCCTGTGCGATCGCGGCAGCAATTTCGGCTACGACAATCTGGTTGTCGACATGCTCGGCTTTAACGTGATGAAGAAAGTCACCAAAAACAGCCCGGTGATTTTCGATGTGACCCATGCGCTGCAGACGCGCGATCCGTTTGGCGCAGCATCAGGCGGTCGTCGTGCTCAGGTGGCTGAGCTGGCGCGTGCCGGTATGGCGGTCGGCATTGCCGGTCTGTTTATCGAAGCGCACCCGGATCCTGAACACGCCCTGTGTGACGGCCCATCCGCGTTGCCGCTGGATAAGCTGGAGCCATTCCTGGTGCAGATGAAAGCGATTGACGATCTGGTGAAAAGCTTCCCGGAACTCGATACGAGCAAATAAGTTTGCAGTAAAAAAGAGCACTGAGTCGCTTAATAAGATTGTGGGAAAGTGCTGCTGGATTCGCTGTGAAATTGAGCCAGTTCAGAGAACAGGGGCAGATCGAAAAGACGCTAAAGCCATCCATGGCCGCTCGGCCCGCGCCGTCCCTGGCGCGGGACGCTTTTCTCCTCTGCCCCTGTTCCCTTCACGTCGAGTTCATCTGTTGCTGCCAGATGTATTTTGACCTGGGTTTTCAACGACAAAAAAAGAGCGATGATTCGCTCTTTTTTTTCGCCTGAAATCCGGTGACGTTACAGCATGATGGTCATCAGATAACCGATAAACAACGCCAGATGCGCGGCTCCATTCAGTACATTTGTGCGTCCGGTCGAGAAGGAGAGCTGACAGAGAATCAGCGACGCCATCATAATCACCATCTGTGGCGGCTCCAGACCAAATATCAGCTCCTGTCCGGTCAGGGTGGCGATAATGGTTACCGCCGGTACCGTGAGTGAGATGGTCGCCAGCACTGAACCAAAGAAGAGGTTCATGGCGCGCTGCACCTGATTCATCAGCACGGCCCTGATCGCCCCCAGGCCTTCCGGTGAGAGGATCAGCAGGGCCACCAGGAAACCGGTAAACTGTGCCGGTGCATTCAGATCCGTCAGCAGGCTTTCCAGCGTATTAGCATTCATCTTGGTCACGGCAATGACCGCAATCAGATGCACGATCAGCCAGCTGGTATGCCAGAAGCTGCTGTGGGCAGACGGTTTGCCATGATGCGGGTCGCCATCATCGCTCTCATCTTCATGCTCATAGACAAACAGGCTCTGGTGGGTTTTGGTCTGAATCAGCAGGAACACGCCATACATCGCCGCTGAAATCGCCGCGATCAGCAGTGCCTGAGTGACAGAGAAATTACCGCCCGGCAGTGCGTTGGGAAACACCAGCACCAGAATCGCCAGGGGAAAGATAGCGATCAGATATTGCTTCACGCCCGCCAGATTCACGTATTGCGTCGCAAACTTATTACCGCCCAGCAGCAGCGCAAAGCCAACCAGTCCACCGGTTACAATCATCACGATCGAATAGAGCGTATCGCGCATCAGCCCGGGTGCGGCATCGCCGGTCGCCATCAGCGCCGAGATCAGGCTCACTTCCAGAATCACCACGGACAGACTCAGGATCAGAGAGCCATAGGGCTCGCCCAGCCGGTGCGCCAGCACGTCGGCATGTCGTACAACGCTAAAGGCGCTGCTCAGAATGGCAACCAGCGCCACTAAGTTGATACCGACTACAATCGGAAATGATGTGGTTGCACCAAAAAAATAGAGTATACCCAGCGTGATAAGGGGCAGTATCAGCGAGAATTCCTTGTGACGTGTTTTTTCATGTGAAGGCATTCACCATCCTCTCTGGTTAATGATTATCCGGACACAGCGAGTGCTGCTGTTAGAAATATAATCAGTTTTAGGGCAGGGCGCAGTTTATCTTTTCACCGGTCCGAACGGGAAAAATTTACTGCTTTTTACTTAAATGCAATAAATGGTCGAAGCGGTATTAACCTGAAGTTATCTCAAATATTGCAATATTAATCAGGCCACAACAATTTCTCTTTAATCATCTATCTGACCGCCAAATGCCGGAAAACCTGCTTATCATTGTAACTTGTGTGGCCTGTTTCTGGTTTTTAATTTGAAGTGGAGATAAGTGGCTGTTTGTATTTTTGTTCTGTTGCGCCAGGCTTAACAGGAATCCATAAACTGAGGAGCCGTTATGCCTTACTCTAAACGAACCGACTTACCTGACAACGTAAAACACGTGCTTCCCGCGCATGCGCAGGATATCTATCAGCAGGCATTTAACAGCGCGTGGGAAGAATATAAAGAGGCTAAGGATCGACGCGGCGATGATTCGCGGGAAGAGGTGGCGCACAAAGTCGCCTGGGCAGCCGTGAAAAAAGAGTATGAGAAAGGTGATGACGATAAGTGGCATCCTAAACGTTAACGCCGTCGCTAGCCTGTTCACGGCAAAGGGCCAGGATTATCTGGCCCTTTTTTTCATCTTCGCTATAAGGTTTATCTGGTTTTTTTTAACCTGCGACCGGAATCACGCTTGTAACCCCGCGCGGAAATAGATTAATGTCAATTTGATGAACGAAACGCAGCGCCGTTTTGGAGATCATGTTACAGGAGCCATTCTGCAGGACGCCGTTGATGTTGAGGAGGTCGCATTGCTTACCCGGGAATTTCTATTAAAAGCGGATTGTAAAACGTCGTTCGGGGATATCGAAGAGGCGTTGCTCTGGAGTTGCGAGCAGCGCGCGGCCTCGCTGGCAGCCACGCTGGCCTGTCGTCCCGATCACAGCCCGGTATGGATCTTTGGTTACGGCTCTCTGATGTGGAACCCGATTTTTGAGGCGGATGAAGTGGCGTCCGGTTCGCTGGAGGGCTGGCACCGTGCTTTCTGCCTGCGGCTGATTGCCGGACGTGGCACCGCCACGCATCCCGGCCGCATGCTGGCGCTGAAGCAGGGCGGCAGAACCACGGGTCTGGCGTTTCGTCTGCCGGAAGAGCGGCTGCATGAAGAGCTGGCGCTGCTGTGGAAGCGTGAGATGATCACCGGCTGCTATCTTCCAACCTGGTGTGAATTAAAGCTGGAGGATGGTCGCAGCGTCACTGCGCTGACCTTTATTATGGATCCGCGTCATCCGCTGTATGAATCGGACTCCTGCCCGGAGGCGATTGCGCCATTAATTGCTGCGGCCAGTGGCCCGCTGGGCTCGAATGCGCAATATCTGTTTGCTCTGGAAGAGGAGCTGACCCGGCGCGGCATGGAGGAGGAGAGTCTGAGCCGGCTGGCCCATCAGGTGCGCACACTTCAGCAAGCCTGCCTGAAGCAGGCCTGAACCGGGGCTTAACCAGAGTAAAAGGGCGCGACAGTGTCGCGCCCTTTTACGAGTCGACTGCGGATTACCGGGCTTAGTTACCCGGATTAATCAGCCAGGTGCCGGGCTTATCGATGTTCAGGGATTGAGTGTGCGTCTCACTGCCATTCTTAACATCAATTTTGTACTGTCCCGCCGCCAGATTCAGCGCGGCAAATCCACTGCTGCCCGGTTTTACCTCGACCGGCTGTCCGTTAAGCACCACGGTTTCACCGCTCTCCAGCTTAAGATAGACGGTCGCCAGCGCGGCCGGAACGGCAGCGGCTGACGGAATTGATGCGGGCGCCTGCGTCATGGCTGAGCTGTTGTTAACCACCTCTGGTGTGGCACTGTGGCGATTCGCCAGCCAGGTGGCGACAACCACGGCCAGAATAGCCACGGCAGCCAGGCCCAGCAATCCAGGCGACAGTTTACGCACCGTGCGCGGCGTCACCGGCTCGGCGGAGGCGGCGGCATGATTCATCGCCATCACCACCGGCGCAGCAGCCTCCACCGGCTCCTCGACCGGCAGAGCAGGCGACTCGCCCGGCACCGGGAAGCTGTTTACCACCGCTTCCACATCACTGACCGGCAGATCAATCAGCGCGGCAAAGGCATCAATCGTTTGTGGGCGATCGCCTGGCTTCATTGCCAGCGCGCAGTCAATGGCATGCAGCAGCGGCAGTGAGTAGCCTTCTGGCTGGCGTTCCACCAGCGGCTGATAATTATCTTCAATGCAGCGCACCACGCTGACCGGCGGCGGATTACCGGTAATCAGGTTATGCAGCACCGCGCCCAGGGCGTAGATATCGGTCCACGGCCCCTGTTCAACTTCACCCTCTTCGCTGTACTGCTCAATCGGCGCAAAGCCAGGTTTAAGCATGATTTCCGTTTCGTCAGAGAGGTTGCCAATCTCTTTACGCGCTGAGCCAAAATCGAGCAGAACCGGCAGCTGGTTCTCCTGAATCTGAATATTGTCGAGCGAGATATCGCGATGCAGATAGCCGGCCTGATGGATGGTGCTGATGGCACCCAACAGCGGCGGCAGCAGGCGGCGGATCCAGGCTTCAGTGATCGACGCCGGGCTGGTTACCTGCCACTCTTTCAGCGTCATACCGCTGTAGTAGAGCGTGCCCATATAGGCTGTGCCGTTCTGCTCCCAGAAGCGCAGCACGTGCAGCAGTCCCGGATGATTAAAGCGAGCCAGCAGACGCGCTTCCTGAATAAAGCTGGTGAGCCCGGCATTAAACAGCTTCTGGAAACGCTCACCGCGCAGCTCCAGCGTTAAATCGGCGGCACGGACTGCCAGCGACACCGGCATGTACTCTTTGATTGCAATAGTGCGTTCAAGCTGGTGATCCCACGCGCGATAGACGATGCCGAAGCCGCCGCCTCCGATCACTTCCTTGATCTCAAACTCATTGAAACGGTATCCGTCAGGCAGGGCATTCGGAACGGTTTTCGGATTATCATTTGCCGACATAGTGAACTCTCTGTACACGGCCTGCTCGCCAGGCTGCGCGGTAATTAATTGATGTTACGCCAGGCACCAATGGCAGGATCAACCAGATCCGCGTGCAGGGTGTCGATGAGTAACACATTCACTTTTTGCTGTGGCATGAAATAGGGCGCCCAGTGGCTGCGCAACGTATCAACTCGCGATTTCACAGCGTCAGCATCCTGCTGCGCAGCATTCTTATCCATCTTTATCAACAGGGCACCATTGAAGCGCCAGACATGTTGTTTGGCATCAAAGGGCAGCACCAGCCAGCTATCATTCGCATCCGGGCGTGTCACAATCATGCGCTGATTGTTCGCGGCGATAACCTCCAGCTTGCTGTCCGGGATCGTCAGATTGGCGATGGGATAGCCCTGATAAAAGGTGACTGCCACCGGCGTTGGGTGGTCAGGGGTCGCCAGCATCAGCTCACTTTTGCCTTCTGCCCAGCCATCAGGTGAGCACTGCTGCTTGCTGACATCCGGGATAAACAGGGTCTGGGCATTTTCATCCCAGGCGGTGCGAAAATGGCAGCCGCTGGGGAGATCAAAATGTTGCAGCGGCGTGCTGTTGGCGGGCCGAGACAGGTCGAGCGGTGCAGCATTACTCTCACTGGCGCTGGCGGTGGCATCTGCCATCACGATAGGACGCCAGTTCTGCAGCTTACTGGCGCTGCCGCTGGCCAGTACGCCACCCTCTTTACTGGTCATCTGCCAGGGCAGCTCGTCCAGTAATCCGCACTGATTAGCGAGCAGGGTGCCGACGCGCGGTAAAAAGGTGGTCAGCACCGCCGAATCCTTACTTTTGCCGGAGACGATGCGCAGTGGCAGCGTCTCTTTGCACCAGTCGTCAGGCGCTTTACTCACCACATTATCGATATAGACCTCCAGCGCCAGGCTGGGGGAGTAGACAACCCGATAATTTTCAGCCTGGGCGTGAAAGGCAATCAGCAGGGTGATGATGCCGGGCAACCACAGTTTCATAAGGATCCTTGGAATCAAAAACGAGGCGGCAGAAAGCGCGCCGAATCAGCCAGTGAATAGAGCAGCGTTGCCTCCTCCGGCTCACCAATCCAGACCGCCAGTGCGCTGAGATTATCTTTCTTAACGTTGCGGCTTACCGCCTGTTCCATCAGAGCCAGCCACTCCTCGCAGGCATTCACCATGCGCAGCGCCTGTTCCATTTCATGACTGGCCAGATTCAGCCAGAAGCCATCGGTGCAGACCAGAAACGCGTCGCCATCCTCCAGCGCAATCTCCTGCGAAAAGCTCACTAAGCGAGGCGGTTCAGCGCCGAGCGCATTATAGAGTAAATTACTGTTAATGCCGGTATTTTCATAGCCCGCTTCTTTCAGTTGCTGGGCCAGACTGTGATCGCGAGTGACCTCATGAAGCACGCCGCGGCGGAAGTGGTAAACCCGGCTGTCACCGGCATGCGCCCACCATGCGCGCTGTTTTTCACGGTCAATAAACAGGGCCGCCAGCGTGGTGCTCATGCGTGAATATTTCGGATTTTTACCCTGTGCCTCATGCAGCGCTAAGCGGCACTGTTCAATCGCCTGATGGGTTATCTCCGGCGTCAGATCGGCGTGCGCCTGTAACTGGCTCAGCAGGGTGTCACGCACCAGCTGCGCCGCCATCTCGCCGCCGGGCAGACCGGCCACGCCATCGCAGACCACAAAACAGGCTTTACGCTCATCCAGCTCTGCGCCGGTGCGATCCTGATTCTCATCGCGTAGCCCCTGCTGGCAGCGGCTGGCAAAAACGATTTTCATGGTTCATCTACCCGCGTCTGAGAGTCCTTATACTGATTCACCTCCATGTCATAGGCATGGAGAAAGGCCTCGCCAAACAGCGTATGGAAATCATCTTCGATCTCTCCGGCCGTACGCTGATAATTACGGGTGAAGTAGTCCCACAGCGCCGCCTTCTTCATGGCGGAAAAGGGCATTTTTGACACCACGCCATCGGCACGCGCCTGCTCCTCCAGCCGCTGCGGATTAAAGGATTGCAGCATCGCCGCAATAATGGCGCGGATACCGGCAATCATCCCCAGCTGGTGGGCCTGCAAATCGACCAGGGCATCGCGTACCGCCTGTTCCGGCGGCATAAACCCGGGCATCTGGCTCTGGTACATCTGCATCAGCACGGTTTTGCCGGAGGGCAGGATCTTGAACGGATTGTTGGCCTCATTCAGGATCATCGTCATGTCCGCTTTGACACCACGCTTGAGAATGGATCGCGAAGAGAGCAGCGCGACGGTGCCCTGGGAAAAGAGGCTCAGCATCCGGCCAGTAATGCGCATCTGCTCTTCATCCACCGGCGTGGCGTGACCGTTGCTCAGCCCCATCCCCTCCAGCAGTGCGGCGATCAGCCGATCCTGATCCACCGGCTGCGCCGTCAGCGCCCGACGCGGTTCGCTGGCCTGGGGGTCGATAGCCAGTCGCGCATCGTTGTGGCGCTCGTGGCGTGAGGGCGTGACCTCACTGACCAGCAGCCGGTCCTCAACCTCATGATGTTCGTGAATGCCCAGCGGATTCGCGGGCTGAGCGCTGTCGCCAGCAAACAGCGCCAGCGGATCGCTCTGCGTGTCGTGGCAGGCGGGGTCTCGTACTTCCAGCGCATAGTCACCGATGCGCAACGCATCGCCATGCTTCAGCACGACCTGCATGCCGCGACCCAGGGTAATGCCGTTATGCTCCACCGGGGTCACGCTGCCCTGGTTCGTCAGACGGCACTCTCCGTCATGCGACAGGTGAACCAGCGCCTGCAGACGCGAAATGGCCCGAGTCTCATCTGGCAGCACCAGATCGTTGTCCTGACTGCGGCCAATGGTGCCGCCAGGCGGTTGAAACGCGACGCTTCTGACCGGAACATCCGTAGTGCATTGCACAATGGTAAATTGCATGAGTTATCCCAGATTGAACGGCAAACGCTTCCGGCCTCACTCGAACATCGGAGGATAGAGGCCATTACGTCCCGGCTGTGAACCTGCCGCCGGGTTAAACAGTAACGAAAACAGTTGCGCGGTGAGGTTGCCGCTGTGCTTGTGGGTCGCGTGGGCAAAACCATCACTGCGGTTACTCCACCAGTAGCTCATATGCTGCTGAGGGTCGAAACGTTCAGCCACTTCACGCCAGCTCAGCGTGCAGGGCAGATCCTGAAAACCGATCACATCCATGATTTCAGAGGGCTTCCTGGCCGGCACCAGCAGCGGTGGCAAAGCCTGTATCTGCTGCTCTAACTGCTCGCCGTTCAGCGGTGTCTGAACCGCCCGTAACAGTGTCGCGCCCAGATCCTGAAACCAGTCACCGGAAATGGTCAGCTGAGCAGGATGCCACTGAGCCAGCGTGAAGCTGTGCAGGGCCAGCAGCGGCCAGGCGCGTCCAACGCGGTCACAGGAGGGCAGCAGACAGCCCATCTGTATCTGCGGTCGGGTCGCGGTAACCGGCAGCACAAAGTTCCACACCGGCGCGTGGAGAAAGTCCGCGCTGTAGGAATACGCCTGCTGATGCCAGTGCATTAATCCCTGCTGGAACCAGTGATTCCACGGGCTAATCTGTTGCTCGCTCAGTCGATGGTGCAGAAAGTCACCGGTCGACGGCAGCTTGCCATACCAGCCGGGGGCCGTGTAAGCAGCCATGTTCACCTCACCATTACTCGCTATGCGAGTTTGATTGCGGGGCCGGGTGCCGCGGCGCTACCGCCAGCATGCCGCCCGCCTGGTCCGCAATTTTCAGATTCTCTGCAAGCTTGCGCATCATCAGTGCATTATCACGTGCATAAGGCGACGACTGAATCTGCTGATCCAGCAGCTGGCTCAGGTGCCAGTCAAGCTGCTGCAGGTCGCGGGCGCTTACCGTATCGGGCAGGGAGCGCTGTAAATTTTGCAGCAGCCAGGCCCGTAAAAACTCGCCATCATAATTACGCGGTTGATAGAGCATCTGATAGGCGCGCAGCGCATTGCGGCTGTAGGCGTTATCATCACCCGGGTCGTTGCGCAGGATATTCGTGATCTGCTGCGCCACACGCGGCAGCAACAAAGACTTAAGCGCATTTTGATAAAGCACCCAGGCGGCATCGCTAATCTGATTACCCCGGTATAAGCCCGCCCGCATAGTAAGCGGCGGATTATCGAGGGAAAAGCGCGCCGAGAGCGGCAACTTCACCAGGTTATTCAGAAAGGGTAGCAGATCAAAAATATTATCAGCAGGCTGATGAATCACCTGCTGACTTTGCTCACGGATAAGTGGTACCCGTGCGGCAACCTGCTGCAGATACTGTTGATTCTGGTAGTAACTGATGCCCCACAGGCTGGAGGCGATCAGCAGGGCGCCTGCCAGCACGCCGTAGCCAATCCAGTGGAACAGCTGATTACGGTACTCCCAGCGGCGATTACTGCCGGCCAGGCCGCTCTCTTTGAATATCAGATCGCTGAGCAGGTCACGAATAAAGAAGCTCTGGCCTTTGTTGCCGGGAATCGGACTGTTGCGATTAACGCTGTCCCAGGCCGCGATCGAGTGATCGCCCGCCTGACGCAACTGCAGTTTGCGGCTCAGTTCACCCATCACCCGATCAAACGGCAGGCCTTCCTGGGTGCCGCTGGTGAAGAAGAGGCCGCGCGGGCTCCAGGCGACCGCATCCTGGTGATCAGAGAAAACGATATCCAGATATTCGTTCAGCAGTGGACGCAGCGAGGCGAACTCCTGCGGGAAGAGGAAGCACTCAGCGCGCTCGTTCAGGTCGCGCTCATGGGTCATCTGCTCCGCCAGTTGTTGCTGGAGCTGCTGTTCCAGCCGCTGAAACTGCTGGCCAAAATGGCGATGCCAGTCATCTTTGTGCGGCTTGCCCAGCTCCCAGTTAAACGTGAAGCCCCAGATAGCATCACGCCGCGCTTTATCAATCGAGCCGAAGTAACTCATAAAGCCTTTCAGCAGATCGGTTTTGGTGACCATCACATAAACCGGGAAGTGAATACCGGTCTGCTGATGCAGTTCTGCCATGCGCTCTCGCAGCGCGCTGGCCTGGGCGAAACGCGCTTCGGCTGAATCACTCAGCAGATCGGCGACGCTGATGGTCATGATCACACCGTTAATCGGCTGGCGGGTGCGATAGCGTTTCAGCAGATTGATAAAACTGTGCCATTCCGCGGCATCTCGCACGCGCTGGCTCTCCTGCAACGCATAACGACCGGCGGTATCAATCAGCACCGCGCTGTCAGTAAACCACCAGTCACAGTTGCGGGTGCCCCCGACGCCGCGAACCGCATTTTTGCCCAGCGTATCGGTCAGCGGGAAATCGAGGCCGGCATTAAACAGTGCGGTGGTTTTACCAGCGCCGGGCGCACCCATGACCAGGTACCAGGGCAGCTGATAGAGATAATTAGCGTTAAAGCGTGAAAGCAGGTTCCCGCTGTGACGACGGCCAAACTGAGTGCGTTTCAGCTGCATCGCAGCTTCGCTGAAGCGCTGGTTGAGCCGCTCTTCGGTCATCTGACGTTCCGCCGGGTCGTCGTTGCCCGACAGCTGAAGCTGGGTCAGTAAGCGGCTGTTGAACCAGGCACGATAGAGCGACGGGATCAGCTGGAACAGGATCCAGAGAAAATAGAGGGCGCTCACGGTGAGCTGGCGTGGCAGCACGGGTTCCAGTGGGCGCGATTCGCCCCATGACCAGAACGGCCCCAGCATCCAGACCAGACAGCTCAGCGCCGTGACGCCAATAAAGCTCCACAGCAGGCGATGCGTTAGCAGCAGGCGAAGGGAGGCGCGCATTATTGTGCTCCTTGATGATTACTGAGCGTTTCAGGCGCGGCAAACAGGGTGATTTCAACGCGGCGGTTGCGGGTGCGGTTTTCGCTGCTGTCGTTGGGCAGCAGCGGATCGCTGTCGCCGCGGCCTTCAGAGCGAACCGTATGACCGTCAGCCAGTTGCAGTTGTAACAACTGGGTGATGGCGCGGGCGCGGGCAAATGAGAACTCATAGCTGGAGGCAAAGCGGCTGTTATCCACCGGATGATCATCGGTAAACACCGACACCAGAATGGTCCCTTTGACATCTTTCATTGCGGTTGAGACGCGGGCCAGCAGGGCGCGCCCGACTGGATTGATCACCGTGCCCTGCTCGGCGAACAGTTTGTCTGCGGGGATGATCACTTTGCTGCCAAAGGCACCATCGCTGACCTCGAGCTGCCCGGCTGCAATCACATCATTCAGGCGCTGACGCAGATCGAGCAGCGCCTGCGGGGAAGAGGGACGACGGCCCGCGGTAATCTGCGGCAGCGGCGTCTGATAGATGGTACGCAGCAGCGGTTCGGCGGCATTGCCGAGACGCCAGTTCAGGCCGCTGTAGATCAGGCAGCCGATCAGCGCGACCAGCATGGCACAGGCCCAGAGCGGCACCATCGGGCGGGCGAGGGTGCTAACCAGCGGATGCACTTCCACCAGTGGCGGTTGCGCTGTCTGGCGCTGGGCACGCGTTTCGTCAATCAGGGTTTTCAGGCGTTTACGGATACCATCGCACTGGGCGCGACCATTTTCACTGCCGCGATAGCGGCCTTCATAGCCCAGCAGCAGGCAGTATTGCACCACATCCAGCAGCCAGAGGTGTTGTTGCGGGCTTTGTGAAATGCGCGACAGCAGTTGAAAGAATTTCTCGCCGCCCCAGCTTTCATTATGGAAGGTCACCAGCATGCCGTTGCCAGACCAGACGCCGCGCGTGCCCCAGGGGGTTTGCGCCGCCGCTTCATCGAGCGCGCTGCAGATGCAGTAACGCGCGCCGATAATCATCTCAAACGGCAGCCCTGCCTGTTTACAGCGTTGTTCAAACTGGCGGATTTCATCGATCAGAGACTGGCGCAGACCCGCAGGGTCATCGTGGGTGGCTGCCTGACGAATTTGCACCACCGCGTTCAGCAGTGGCGCCGCAGCCTGAAGTAAGAGATTCTCATTGCCTGAGGGGGTCGCCTCACGCGCAGGGGATTCCACAGTCATTAATTCGTGATCTTCCAGCCAATGGCAAATCCCTGTACCCGCAGCCCGGGACGGTTCTGCGGGCAATATGCGCCGGATTTCATATTCAGTCTAAGATCCAGGTCGCGGTATCGTTAGTCCGGCAGGCTTTGCTGGCGCCGCCGACGGCCACACAGACCTGTTTCGTTTTGCGGGGACGGGGACGATCGCTCTGCACGGTGGCATCGTAACGGCTGCTCTCTACACCCGCTTTTAATGGCACATAACCGATCAGCGGGCCGTCAGCCTGGTCAGCAATCGCCAGCCAGCTGTGTTCCACATTACCTAATACTTCGAACGGTTTACCCGTTTCGAGATAGCGAACCACTTTGCCGCCGTAATCAGGCGAGGTCATGACGGATGCGCCATAAAGCGCCCGCCAGGTCTGATTGACCGGCTCAAATTCAGTCGGTGCCGCGACAGCGTGTCGATGGACCAGTTTGACGCCGTTAATTTCGCTGGTGACCAGCGTATCGTCAGTGACGGGCGGCGGCGGGGCCTTACAGCCTGCCAGGGTAAGAACCGCCAGCAGCGTTAACGCAAGACTCTTTTTCACCATGTTCCTCGTGATCTCATCAAAGTATCTGCATATTGCCAGGCCCGATGCCAGGAGGCGATCTTTATCGCGCCGCATCGTGCCGAAATTCTGTTTTTAAAAAAAGGGTCAGATTACATCGGGATAGTAACGCATTCAGTTTACCTAAGACTTTTGAGAATTCAAACCATTGCACCCGCTGCTGATGCGTGATAGCAGGCGCTTTACGGGCGGGTTTCGGTATAAGAAAAGCGCCAGGTAATGTGATAGTTAAATCGAACTGAATTATCGCAGAGACAAACTGGTTGAGAACAGTGCCGCGCATTCTGACATGCAATGAATCCGATTGGAAACTATTAAGATTTACTAATAACTTGTTGCCGAAAAAATTTATCAGTTTGCGTTAAGAAACTTATCAAAATCAGATTTTACGCCCCTGCTCAGACCCTCTTTTTTCAGGAAAGCGGCACGCCTTTTGCTTCTGAAAGGTTTTAACCGCACTGAGGTGAGCAATGAGGGACGCCCTGACCTGGCTGCAGGCATCACGCGCGAGCGATATCGCCAGCCTGCAACGTCTTCTGGAAACCGGCGAGCTGATGGCTGCCGTCAGTGAACTGGTCCATCGGTTGCAGCGGGAACGTGGCGCAAACAATCTCTGGATCTGCTCTGACGGAGCGCTGTTCAGCGCCGAACGTCATGCCCGCCAGCAGGAGGTCAGCGCCGGCCTGGAGCATTTTTATCAGGCGCTGCCGGCCGCCATAGCGCAGCCCGGCTACAGCCGCTTCTGCAACCTGATTGCCGCTGCCCTGCAGGCGCTGGCCGGACTGCCTGCGCTGCGCCAGCAAATCAGCCAGCGTGAGCTTGATCAGGCCGCGGCGATGGCCGCCTTTAACCAGGTTATCCGTACTTTACTCAATCTGGTGTTTGAGGCGGCCGACACCGCCAGCTATCCCGGCATCTCCCGTGCACTGATCGCCCTGTTCAGTTTTATGCAGGGCAAAGAACTGGCCGGGCAGGAGCGGGCCATCGGCTCAGCCGGCTTTGCGGCGCGTCAGTTCACCCCCGACCAGCGCAGCCAGATGGTCGCCCTGATTGCGGCACAGGAGCAGAGCTTTATCACCTTCCGGGAGTTTGCTGACAGCGCCGCGTGTGAATCCTGGCAGCCGCTGGCTCAGGCCAGCCGCGACATCGAACGCCTTCGTCGCATCGCCTGCACCGGCGGCCGTTGTGATGAGACCGGCGCGCTGCACTGGTTTTCCCTGCTCTCTGAGCGGCTGGATCAGATGAAAATGCTGGAGGATGCCCTGACGGCGACATTGATGCAGCGCTGCCGGGCTGCCATTGATCAGGCACAACAGCAGGCGGCAGGAACAGTGGTGCAGGGCGACAGCAATTTTTCGCTTTACGTCTCCGGGGCGGACTGGCTGCCTGGCGCGGCGGCGCTCGACAGCGACGGTCTGGCCCCGCAGCTGGGGCGCTCGGTGCTATCGCTGATTGGCGAACAGTCGCAGCGTTTGCAGCAGCAGGCGGATGAACTGGCGGCGATGCGCGCCTCACTGGACGAGCGGCGGGTGATCGATCAGGCCAAACACTGGCTGATGCAGCAGCAGGGTTTCACAGAAGAGGCCGCCTGGCAGGCATTACGCAAAAGTGCGATGAATCAGAATAAGCGGGTACTGGAGATCGCGCAGGCGGTACTGGCGGTAGCGAAGACCCTGAGCAACTAACCCGGATGAGGTAGCTGCACAACCTTTGTGCGTGATCTGCGTCAGAAACGTGCAAAAACGGTTAATTTTTCAACAGTGCGTCACCGCAGATCGGCATTAAGGCTGTTTCGGCGATCTGGCACATCCTTTGCTTAATCCCTATAGAGAGTACGCATTGCTCCCGCCAATGGCGGTGGGGTCAGTGCTTTGGATAAAGGCGTCCATCCGCAGGCTTCGGCTTGTCGGAGGACGCCTTTTTTTATTTCTGTTCAGGGGCAACAAGATGAGCAAAACGCCATTTTCACTGACACGACGTCAGGCGCTGATCTCCGGCGCCGCGCTGGGTGCGGCCTGGATCGTTCCGGGATTACGAAATGCGGTCTGGGCAGCGGGATCAGATGCGCCAGAAAAAGCGCAGGTGCGGGTCGGCTTTATCCCGCTCACTGACTGCGCGCCGGTGGTGATGGCCTCTGTGAAAGGCTTCGACAAAAAGTATGGTCTCACATTGCAGGTCAGCAAAGAGGCGAGCTGGGCGGCGGTGCGCGACAAACTGACCTCCGGTGAGCTGGATGCGGCGCATGTGCTCTACGGCATGATCTACGCCCTGCAACTGGGCGTAGCGGGTCCGCAGCACGACATGGCGAACCTGATGACGCTCAACCATAACGGCCAGGCGATCACCCTGTCGAACCAGCTGAAAGCCAGTGGGGTCACCGATGCGGCCAGCCTGAAAAAGGCCATTGATGGCAGCGCCAAAGGCAGCTTTACCTTCGCCCATACCTTTCCGACCAGCACCCATGCCATGTGGCTCTATTACTGGCTCGCCAATGCGGGCATCCACCCGTTTGATGACGTGCGCACCGTGGTCGTGCCGCCGCCGCAGATGGTGATGAACATGAAAATTGGCAACATGAGCGGCTTCTGCGTTGGTGAGCCGTGGAACCAGCGCGCCATCAGCGACAACATCGGTTTTACCGCCGCCACCAGCCAGCAGATCTGGCCGGAGCATCCGGAAAAAGTGCTCGGCACCCGCGCAGAGTGGGTGAAAGAGAACCCCAACACGGCCCGTGCACTCACCGCCGCTGTGCTGGAGGCCGCGCGCTGGATTGATGCCTCGGACGACAACCGCCGCGAAACCGCGCAGGTGTTAGCCGGCCGCGCCTGGATCAATACCAAAGTGGAGACGTTACAGGGTCGGATGCTCGGTCAGTATCAGAACGGCCTGGGGCAGTCGTGGCAGGACGCTCACCCGATGCGCTTCTTTGACAACGGCAACGTCAGTTTTCCCTGGCTCTCAGACGGCATGTGGTTCCTGACCCAGATGAAACGCTGGGGCCTGCTTGCCAGCGATCCCGACTACCTCGCGGTGGCGCGCCAGATCAACCGCATCGACATCTACAAACAGGCCGCCAGCGCAGTCGGACAGGTTGCACTGCCCGCCAGTGAAATGCGCAGCAGTACCTTCATCGACGGCAAGGTCTGGGATGGCAGCGATCCTGCCGCCTATGCCGCCAGTTTCGCTATCAAACGTTAAGAGAGGTTGCTATGAAAACTGACGCGCGCGCCCTGGCGCAGCCGGTGCAGAGTCACAACAGTGCCACCGTTATTCCGTTACAGGTCACCCCGAAAGCCGCAGCCCGTCCGGCGCGTCTGCGTCCGCTGTTGCAGCGCGCCATTCCCGCCACCGGTGGCCTGTTATTAATGCTGCTGGTGTGGCAGATCGCGGCGCTGTCGCAACCGGGTTTCCCTTCGCCTTACGCCACCTGGCAGGCCGCTCAGGTCCTGTTCGCTGACCCGTTCTACAGCAACGGCCCCAACGATCAGGGCATCGGCTGGAACGTGCTGGCGTCGCTGCAACGCGTCGGCATTGGATTCGGCCTGGCCGCGCTGGTCGGCATTCCGGCGGGCTTTTTAATCGGTCGCTTTAGCTTTATGGCGCAGATGTTCAATCCCGTCATCGCCCTGCTGCGGCCGGTGAGTCCGCTGGCCTGGCTGCCGATTGGCCTGCTGCTGTTTCAGCGCGCCGAGCCTGCCGCCAGCTGGACCATTTTTATCTGTTCGATCTGGCCAATGATCATTAACACCGCCGAAGGGGTACAGCGTATTCCGCAGGATTACCTCAACGTGGCGCGGGTGTTACAGCTTTCTGAGTGGACGGTGATGCGCCGGATCCTGCTGCCCGCCGTGCTGCCCGCGGTGCTGACCGGGGTCCGTCTCTCTATCGGCATCGCCTGGCTGGTGATCGTCGCCGCCGAAATGCTGACCGGCGGACTGGGCATCGGCTTCTGGATCTGGAATGAGTGGAACAACCTCAACGTGGAAAATATTCTGGTCGCCATTCTGGTCATCGGCGTAATCGGGCTGCTGCTGGAACAGGGGCTGATGCTGCTGGTCCGTCGTTTTAGCTGGGATAAATAAGGAGAGCACGATGCAACAGATCATTCGCGTCCAGCAGGTCAGCCAGCGTTTTGCCACCGCCAGCGGCGAGTTTCTGGCGCTGGACAATGTCAGTTTTGATATTCACGAAGGGGAAACCCTGAGCCTGATCGGCCACTCCGGCTGCGGCAAATCGACGCTGCTGAACCTGATTGCCGGTTTAACCCGGCCCAGCAGCGGCGTGCTGCTGTGTGATAACCGCGAAATCACTGGCCCCGGTCCGGAGCGCGCGGTGGTGTTTCAGAACCATTCGCTGCTGCCGTGGCTGACGGCATTTCAGAATGTCGAGCTGGCGGTGCAACAGGTGTTTAAAGGGCGCTTCAGCAAAGCGGAGATGCGTGACTGGATCGAGCACAACCTTAACCGGGTGCAGATGAGCCATGCCATGCACAAGCGGCCCGGCGAAATATCCGGCGGTATGAAGCAACGCGTCGGTATTGCGCGGGCGCTGGCGATGAAGCCACGCGTGCTGCTGCTGGATGAGCCGTTTGGCGCGCTGGACGCCTTAACCCGCGCTCATCTGCAGGACAGCGTGATGCGCATTCAGCAGGAGCTGAACACCACCATCGTGCTGATTACCCATGACGTGGATGAAGCCGTGCTGCTGTCAGACCGGGTGCTGATGATGACTAACGGCCCGGCGGCGCAGGTTGGCGAGATCCTCACTGTCGATCTGCCACGTCCGCGTTCACGGGTGGCGCTGGCGGATGAGCCGCGCTACCACCAGTTGCGACAGAAAGTGCTGCATTTCCTCTATGAAAAACAGACCACTGCGGCGTAAGGAACAGACCATGAAGCAACGGTTGCTGGTGATAGGTAATGGCATGGCGGGAATGCAGATGGTGGAGAGCCTGCTGCAACGTGCACCGCAGCGCTTCGCCATCACGGTCATTGGCCGCGAGCCGCACGGCAATTACAACCGTGTGCTGCTCTCGCCGGTGCTGGCGGGTGAAACGCCGTTCAGTGAAACGCTGATCCACGATCGCGACTGGTATGAGCGGCACGGCGTCACGCTGCTATCCGGCGAAACCGTGCTGCAGGTCGATCTGTCGGCACGTACAGTGCAGACCGATTATCGCCAGCTGGGCTGGGATCGGCTGGTGTTTGCCACCGGTTCACAGCCCCGTTTGCCCGCCATTCCCGGCATCAACGCGGATTGCGTACTGGGTTTTCGCAGTATCGCCGACGTCCGGCAACTCCTGGCGTGCCAGGGACCGGTGGTGGTGTTGGGCGGTGGTTTTCTCGGCATTGAAGCGGCGGCGGCACTCTGTGCCCGTGGGCGTGAGGTTACGCTGGTTCATCACAAACCCTGGCTGCTGGATCGCCAGCTGGATGCAAAGGCGGGCGAGCTGTTGCTGACGGCACTCCAGCAGCGCGGTATCCGCTGCGTGCTGAACAGCGGACTCACGGCGATTGACGAGGCGGGTGTGACGCTGACCAGCGGGCGTCACTGCGCCGCCACGCAGGTGGTGATTGCCATCGGCGTTCAGCCGGAGATAACGCTGGCGCAGGCAGCGGGTCTGCCGTGTCAGCGCGGCATTCTGGTCGATGGGCAGTTACGCACAGCGGTCCCGTCGGTGTACGCCGTAGGCGAGTGCTGCGAAATTGCCGGCGAAACCTTTGGCCTGGTCGCACCCTGCCTGACGCAGGCGCAGATTCTGGCCGCACAGCTGGCGGGGTCGCCACTGGCGGATTTTGTCAGCCAGCCGCAGGCGACGCGGCTCAAAGTCAGTGGCATTTCGCTGTTCAGCGCCGGGGATGTCAGTGAGGCACCCTCCATCAGCAGTTTTGATCCGATCTCCGGCGACTACCGCCGTCTGTTTCTTCGTCAGGGCCGCCTCTGTGGCGTATTGCTCTCTGGCGACACCCGGCAGGGTCCCGCGCTGCTGGCGCGTCTGCTGCACACCGAAGCTGTCACGCTCGAAGCCCTGTTCGATTCCCGTCAACCTGAACCGCAGCCGCAGGCTGCAGAGAGTCCTGAGATGAGTAAACCGGTATTAGCCGTGGTGGGTCACGGCATGGTCAGTCACCACTTTCTTGAACAGCTGGTTGCCCGCGAACTGCATCAGCACTACCACATCGTGGTTTACGGCGAGGAGCGTCAGCAGGCTTACGATCGGGTGCATCTGTCGGACTATTTCAACGGCAAAACGGCCGACGATCTGTCGCTGGTCAGCGCGGACTTTTTTACCCTGCACGGCATCGAACTGCGCAGCGGCTGCGCAGTCGTAGCGATCGATCGTCAGCAGCGCAGTCTGCGTGACAGCGCGGGCAATGAGCTGGCGTGGGATAAGCTGGTGCTGGCTACCGGCTCGCGTGCTTTTGTACCGCCGGTACCGGGCCACGATGGCGAACGCTGCTTTGTCTACCGCACGCTGGATGACCTTGATGCCATTGCTGCCTGCGCCCGCAATAGCCAGCGCGGCATCGTGATTGGCGGCGGCCTGCTGGGTCTGGAGGCGGCGAATGCGCTGCAGCAGCTCGGGCTGGAAACGCATGTGGTGGAGTTTGCGCCACGCCTGATGGCAGTGCAGCTCGATGAGGGCGGGGCGCTGATGCTGCGCCAGAAGATCGATGCGCTGGGCGTCACGGTTCACACCTCAAAACAGACCGAACTGATTGAGCGTCAGACCAACGGTAGCGTGGTGCTGCGCTTTGCTGACGGCAGCAGTTTACCCGGCGATCTGGTGCTGTTCTCCGCCGGTATCCGGCCGCGCGATGAGCTGGCACGTGAAGCGGGCCTGACGCTGGGACCGCGCGGCGGCATTGAGATTAACGATCGCTGCCAGACCAGCGATGAAGAGGTGTTTGCCATTGGTGAATGCGCATTGTGGAACGGTCAGATCTTCGGTCTGGTCGCGCCAGGCTATCAGATGGCACGCGTGCTGGCCGGGCATCTGGCGGCTGAATCCACCGCCTTCAGCGGCGCGGACATGAGTACCAGACTGAAACTGCTGGGGGTGGAGGTGGCGTCGTTTGGTGACGCGCATGGCCGCACGCCGGGCAGTCAGCACTATCACTGGACCGACGGGCCAAAAGGCATCTACAAGAAAATCGTGGTTTCTGCCGACAGCACCCGGCTGCTGGGCGGCGTGCTGGTCGGTGACAGCAGCGACTACGCCACGCTGCTGCAGATGATGCTCAATGAGTTACCGCTGCCTGCCGCGCCAGAAAGCCTTATCCTGCCTGCGCTGTCGGAGGCGCCGAAAGCGCCAGGCGTCGCGGCGTTGCCTGACAGCGCCCAGGTCTGCTCCTGTCACAACGTCAGCAAGGGCGAAATCTGCGCGGCGGTGAAAGGCGGATGCGGTGAGATGAGCAGCATCAAAAGCTGCACCAAAGCGGCTACGGGCTGCGGCGGCTGTGCGGCACTGGTAAAACAGGTGATGGAGTTTGAGCTGGAAAACCTCGGTGTCGAGGTAAAAAAAGATATCTGTGAACATTTCAGCTATTCGCGCCAGGAACTTTATCACCTGGTGCGGGCCGGTGAGTTCAGAACCTTTGATGCGCTGCTGGCGTCGCATGGGCGGGGGCAGGGTTGTGAAGTGTGCAAACCGCTGGTGGCGTCACTGCTCGCCTCATGCTGGAACGACTATCTGCTAAAACCGGCGCATCTGCCGTTGCAGGACACCAACGACCGCTATTTCGCCAATATCCAGAAAGATGGCACCTATTCGGTGGTGCCGCGCGTCCCGGCGGGCGAAATCACGCCGCAGGGGTTGATCGCGATTGGCGAGGTGGCGGCGCGTTACGATCTTTACACCAAAATCACCGGCGGTCAGCGTATCGACCTGTTTGGCGCGCGGCTCGATCAACTGCCTGATATCTGGCAGACGCTACTGGCGGCGGGTTTTGAAACCGGTCACGCCTACGGCAAGTCGCTGCGCACTGTGAAGTCCTGTGTGGGGTCGACCTGGTGCCGCTACGGCGTGCAGGATTCAACCGCTTTCGCCATTGCGCTGGAGAACCGCTACAAGGGGCTGCGCGCCCCACACAAGATCAAGATGGCGGTATCGGGCTGTACCCGCGAATGTGCGGAAGCGCAGAGCAAAGATATCGGGGTGATCGCCACGGAAAAGGGCTGGAATCTCTATGTGTGTGGCAATGGCGGCATGAAGCCGCGCCACGCCGACCTGTTCGCCAGCGATCTCGATGATGCCACGCTGCTGCGTTATGTCGACCGCCTGCTGATGTTCTATATCCGCACCGCAGACAGGCTGCAGCGCACCAGCGTCTGGATGGACAATCTGGAAGGCGGCCTGGACTATCTGCGTCAGGTGGTGATTGAGGATAGCCTCGGTCTGGGCGAGACGCTGGAGCAGGAGATGCAGCGGGTGGTGGACGCGTATCAGTGCGAGTGGCAGACCACGCTGGCGGATCCTTCACGACTTGCGCTGTTTACCCCTACGGTCAACAGCGATCGCCCGGATGAGACGCTGCACTACAGCCGGGTGCGCGGTCAGCGTCAGCCGGAGGCCGTTACCGATCGTCCGCTGTTACCGCCGCCAGCCGAGCCGTGGAGCGCGGTGTGTACACTGGAGGCGATTCCTCAGCAGGCGGGGATCGGGGCGCGACTGGGTAGCGAACGTGTTGCGCTGTTCCGCTTTGGCGATGCGCTTTTTGCGCTGGAAGACCGCGAACCCGGCAGCGACGCCAGCGTGCTCTCACGTGGGATCCTTGGCGATGTGGGCGGCGAGCCGGTGGTGATCTCCCCGCTCTATAAGCAGCGGATACGGTTGCGTGACGGACAGAGCCTGGATAACCCGCAGCATCAGCTGCGCTGCTGGCCGGTGAAGTTGGAAGCGGGTCAGATCTGGCTGGCAAATCGTCCGCTGGATCAGCTGGCGCAGGCATCATGAACAGTACCTGTCCCTATTGCGGCGTCGGCTGTGGCGTCTGCGTCACCCCGCAGGGGGCGCATCAGGCAACCGTGATCGGCGATCCGCACCATCCCGCGAATGCAGGTCGGTTGTGCGTAAAAGGCGCAGCGCTGGGCCAGACCCTGACGCCGCAAGGGCGTTTGCTGAACGCCGAGGTTAACGGGCAGCGCGTCAGCCTGGACGCTGCGCTGGATGCGGCGGCGGCGGGATTGCGGGCGGTTATCGATCAGTATGGCCCGCAGGCGGTGGCGTTTTACGGCTCCGGCCAGCTGTTGACCGAGGATTACTACGTCGCCAATAAGCTGATGAAGGGCTACATCGGTGCAGCCAACATCGATACGAATTCGCGGCTCTGCATGGCGTCGGCGGTGGTCGGTTATAAGCGGGCGCTGGGGGCCGATGCGGTGCCCTGCTGCTATGAGGATCTGGAGCAGGCCGACCTGGTGCTGCTGGTGGGGTCTAATGCTGCCTGGGCGCATCCGGTGGTGTGGCAGCGGCTGATGCAGGCGAAGCTGCAACGTCCGGCGATGTGTATTGTCGTTATCGATCCGCGGCGTACGGCGAGTTGCGATCAGGCCGATCTCCACCTGCCGTTGCGGCCCGGCAGCGATACGGCGTTGTTTTCCGGTCTGCTGCACTGGCTGGCGCAGCAGGATGGCATTGATGCCAGCATGTTGCCGCACCTGAATGGTGTGGACGAGACGCTGACCGCCGCAGCGCAGTGGGGTGTGGCGCGAGTGGCAGAGGCATGTGACTTAACCGTGCAGCAGGTCGCGCACTTTTTCCAGCTTTTCAGCCAGCACGATCGGGTGCTGACGCTATGGTGCATGGGGATTAATCAGTCCGCCACCGGCAGCGACAATAACCAGGCGATTCTTAATCTGCATCTGCTGACGGGCAAAATAGGCCGCGCGGGCTGTGGTCCTTTTTCGCTGACCGGACAGCCAAATGCCATGGGCGGACGGGAGGTGGGTGGCCTGGCGAATCAGCTGGCGGCGCATATGAATTTTACTGAAGCGGATTGCGAACGGGTGCAGCGTTTCTGGCGCAGTCCGGCCATTGCCCGGGAACCGGGACTGACTGCACTGGATCTTTTCCGGGCACTGGCGGATGGCACGGTGAAAGCAGTGTGGATTATGGGCACCAATCCGGCGGTGTCGATGCCTGAGGGCAACCGCGTCGCGCAGGCGCTGGCGGCCTGTCCGCTGGTGATTGTATCAGATGTGATGGCGCAGACCGATACCAGCGCCTTTGCCAATATTCTGCTGCCCGCCCAGGGGTGGGGCGAGAAGAACGGCACGGTGACCAATTCCGAGCGGCGTATTTCACGTCAGCGCGCTTTTGCCGCCGCACCCGGTGACGCCCGGCCTGACTGGTGGTTGCTGTCGCAGGTGGCCAGGCGTTTAGGGTTTGATGAAGGCTTTAACTGGCAGCATCCGGCAGAGATTTTCCGTGAGCATGCGGCGTTGTCAGGTTTCGAGAACCGGGGCGCCAGGGCGTTTGATATCAGCGGCCTGGCGCAATTGAGTAATGCTGACTGGGATGCGCTGCGTCCGGTGCAGTGGCCGGTTAACGCGGCCTGTCCGCAGGGCTGCGCCCGGCTGTTTGGCAATCGTCGGTTTTTTCATCCGGATGGTAAGGCCCGGTTGCGGGTGCCGGCCACGCCGGTTGTCGCCCCGCGCGAACCGGCGTATCCGTTGTTGATGAATACCGGACGGGTGCGCGATCAGTGGCACACCATGACGCGTACCGGGCTGGTGCCGCGTCTGATGCAGCATTGCGATGAACCGTTTGTCGCGCTGCATCCGGCGGATGCGGCAACGTATGGCGTGACGGCGGGCGGACTGGCGCGGGTGCAGTCTGTTCAGGGCTGGATTAGCGTGCGGGTGCGTGTCGATGCCGGGATGCGGCGCGGCGAGCTGTTTGTGCCGATGCACTGGAACCGGCAGTTCAGTCAGCAGAGTCACGTCGATTTACTGGTGGCCGCCCGCGCCTGTCCGTTTTCGGGGCAGCCCGCGCTGAAGCAGACGTCGGTGCGGATTCTGCCGTTGAGGGTGAGCTGGCAGGGCTGGCTATGGCAGCGCGAGATAGCGCAGCCCACAGGGTTGCGTTACTGGGCGCGTACCCCCTATCCGGCGGTGCAGCGTTATGCGGTGGCGGGCGAGGGCTCGCCGCAGGTCTGGCTGGACGGGCAGGTTGTTCTTTCAGGCTGTCACAGGCAGGTTGCGACCGGCAGCGGCAATGATTACCGGTTGCTGGCATGGCGTGACGGCGAGTTGCAGCTGGCGTTTTATGCCGGCTCCGTGTTGCCGTCGATTGATAGTGCGTGGGTCGCAGAGGCCTTTAGTCATGCGCCGCAGGATGCGGCAGGGCGGCACAGTGTACTGGCAGGACAGCCCGCGCAGGGCGCGGCCACGGGACGGATTATTTGCAGTTGTATGGCGGTGGGTGAGCAGACGATTTTACAGGCGGTGGCGCAGGGGTGTCGTACAACTCAGGCGTTGGGCGAAAAGCTAAAGTGCGGCACGCAGTGCGGCTCCTGTATTCCGGAGCTGAAGCAGTTGTTGCTGTCCGAAGTGATGTCGGAGGAATGATGACACGAGCAATTGATTCTCTGGATAAGTTACTGGCCCCGGTGGATGCCGTGTCGCAACAGGGCGCGGTGTGGCTGGTGGGTGCGGGCCCTGGCGATGTGGAACTGCTGACCGTTAAGGCGTTGCGGTTGCTGCAGCGTGCTGAGGTGGTGGTATATGACCGGCTGGTGAGTGACGCGGTGATGGCGGAGGTGCCGGAGCAGGCGTTGTGTATTGATGTGGGTAAGCAGCCGGGGCAGCATGGTCTGAAGCAGGCGCAGATTAATCAGTTGCTGGTGGAACTGGCGCGCAGTGGACGCAATGTAATCCGGCTGAAGGGGGGCGATCCGTTTGTTTTTGGTCGCGGAGGCGAGGAGATGGTGAGCGTGCAGCAGGCCGGGATTCGCTGTGAGGTCGTGCCAGGGATTACGGCGGCTGTGGGCTGTGCGGCAGCCAGCGGAATTCCGTTGACGCATCGGGATTGCGCGCAGTCTTTGCGGTTGATTACCGGGCATGGGCGGAACGGCGAGCCGCAGCTGGAGGCGGCTGCGCTGACGGCGGTGAATCAGACGCTGGTGTTTTATATGGGGTTGAGCTGGAGTGCGTCGATCAGTGCGCAGTTGCAGGCGCAGGGACGTGATGCGGAGACGCCGGTGGCGATTATTGAGAATGGGACCCGGCCCGATCAGCGGGTGTTGATTACCACGCTGGGGGGATTAGCGGAGACGGTGGCGCGGGATAAGCCGGTGTCTCCGTCGTTGCTGATGGTGGGTGAAGTGGTGCGGTTTTATCGGGCGGATTTGCAGGTGCGGGGTGGGGAGACGGTGAGCCGGTGCGTCGTGCAGGAAAGACCTGCCTGATCGCAAAGGGATCCCGCATCCCTGCGGACTGAGCTCGCCATCCCTGGCTCGCACACTTTGCTCTTCAGGCAGGGCTTACCTGCACTGTTGGCATTGGTGCGGGGTTTTGCGGGATCAGGTCTGGATTGAGTGGGCGTATGTCTTGGTGGTAAGGCCGGAACGGTGCGGCAAGACGGTGCGGCAAGACGGTGCGGCGTGCAGGAAAGGCCTGCCTGATCGCAAAGGGATCACGCATCCCTGCAGGCTGGGCTCGCCATCCCTGGCTCGCACACTTTGCTCTTCAGGCAGGCCCTTCCTGCCCGGCTGGCGGCGGTGCGGTTTTTTTTGGGATCAGATCTGGATTGAGTGCGGTTGATGAGAGTGGAAGTGCCCGAGCAGGACGAAAAGAGCAGTCCAGTGTGGGAAGGCAGGTGAGGGTTGGTAAGACGGTGCGTCGTGCAGGAAAGGCCTGCCTGATCGCAAAGGGATCCCGCATCCCTGCGGACTGGGCTCGCCATCCCTGGCTCGCACACTTTGCTCTTCAGGCAGGCCTTACCTGCACGATTAGCGATAGTGCGTGCTTACAGTGGAGGCACCATCGTGCAGGTGCACTGTATAAAAGACGATGGAGCTTTAGCTGGCTTTAAAGCTCCTCCCACGCAGGCAGGTTGTGAACCTTTTTTCGATATGCGTGAAACAGTGCCATTGTTGTACCGAAGAACAGACCTGCGATCAGATTGGGTATCAGCGAATAGTTGTCGTCAGACACGCCCGGAAGAGAAGGCAATAAGAGCAGCAGTGGCATCATCAGCGTGTACATGCTGGCAAACACCACAAGATTGAGCCAGAAAGGAGTGAAACTCGGGGGTGGAAGATGGATATTCATTTTCCATAACAAACGATGTAATGGCGGAGCAGAGTGACTCGGCCATATTTTCTTCGCTGCCATCAGGGCTAAAGCCCGCGCTTTCCTGCGCTCGAAAATCTCGTTTTTCATCGTTTTATCATCCGGTACATCCCTGCTTAGCATTCGCTCTGGAGCGTAACTTAATCCTGTGGCTGTCTGATGACAGCGAGTGGCTGAATCGATGTTGTTTCAACAAGCATTACATCGCCCGCTTCAGCGGCAGCGGGGCCACCAGCACTTTCACGCCTAACGCTTCAAACGCTTTGACCTGTGCAGTGCTGATGCCGCTGTCGGTGATCAGGTAGTGAATATTGCTCCAGTCACAGGGCAGCGCGAACATCGAAACCTTGTCGATTTTGCTGGAGTCAGCGACCACGTAAACCGTGCTGGCGGATTTGATCATCGCCAGCTTTACCTTGATGTCGGTTTCACTGGGGAAGCTCAGGCCCAGACGCGGTGAGATGCAGGCGGTCGCCAGGAAGAGTTTACCGGCCAGCACGTTTTCGAAGAAGCTGGCCGCCTTTTCGCCGGAGGTAGAGAGCGTCGGAAATTTAAAGGTACCGCCGGTCAGCAGGATGTTGATCCCCGGCTCGCCGCCCAGTTTCAGGGCGATATTCACCGCGGTTGTCACGACCGACAGGCGGCGGATGTGGCTGATGGCATCGGTGATCGCGGTGGTCGTGGTGCCGGAATCGAAAATCACCGTGTCGCCATTTTCGATATGCTGCGCCGCCAGCCGGCCAATCGCCTCTTTCTCTTCCAGATGTGTCTGCCGCTCCAGCAGCATCGCCCCGGTATTCTGTTTGCCCGTCATCAGCGTCGCGCCACCATGGTAGCGCTGCACAAAGCCCTGTTTTTGCAGCATGCGAAGGTCGCTGCGTAAGGTGGCTTCGGTCAGTCCAAAGGTCTCCGTCAAAGCTTTAACCGTGACCGTGCCATCCTCACGGATCATCTCCAGAATTTTCTCGCGGCGTTGCTGCATGTCAGCGAACTGCTCACTTTTGCTTTTCAATCGAAATGCTCCCTTTTCCAATAACCTGAGAAGTCGGGCGAACAAGGTCTTTGTGGCTGAGTTTAACGCGCCATTTTTATGAATGCGAGATAGCCTGATCTGCCTTTGGTTTTCGAACGAAAATATAAAATGTGAAGGTTATTGAATCTCTCACGCTTTCCGGATTGCAACCAGCTGCCTTTATTTCGGGACTGGAAGCCAGATCACGTCTTTTCAATCAGATAAGCCGCTTTACAGGGCAGATGGTCGAAATTTGATCTGCTCCACACAACATTTCTTTTCGATAGCTTATATTTTTGTTCGAAAATGAGTGAGTCAACGGCATCGGCAAAAATCTGAGGGGAAGAGTGGGATGAGTGGTGAATATGACGTAAACCTGCGCTACGGCGTGGATACCGCAATGAATCTGGCCGGCAAAGTGGCCGTCGTGACCGGCGGGCTGGGCGGTATCGCGATGGCGACCAATGGCATGTTGCTGGAGAAGGGCGCGAGTCTGGCACTACTCTATCCGCCGTTTGAAGCAGAGAAGGTGGCCAGCCTGAGGGCAGATTTCCCCGTCGAGCGGGTGCAGTTTGTCTGCTGTGACGTTACCGATCCCGCGTCGGTTGAACAGGCTTTTGACGATGTGGTTTCCCACTATGGCCGGATCGATATCCTGGTGAACTGCGCAGGCTACGTGATGCTGCAGCCGGTGATCGAGACCGATTTTGCCGAGTGGCAGAAGCAGATTGCGGTGAATCTCACCGGGCCTTTTCTCTGCTCACAGGCCGCCGCACGGCTGATGATCCGTGCCGGTGCGGGCGGCAAAATTATTAATATCGCCTCCCAGGCGGCATCCATCGCTATCGACAACCATGTCGCCTACACCTCAGCCAAAGCGGGCCTGCTGGGCATGACCAAAGTGATGGCCAAAGAGTTTGCCCCGCATCGCATTAACGTTAACACCCTGTCGCCCACCGTAGTGCTGACGCCGATGGGCGAAAAGGCCTGGCGCGGCGAGAAGGGTGAGCAGATGAAGAAGCTGATTCCGCTCGGACGCTTTGCTTATACCGATGAGATCGCCGCTGCGGTGCTGTTTTTCGCCAGCAACGGCAGCGACATGATCACCGGCGCCGATTTGATGATCGATGGGGGCTTTACCATCTGGTAAGGCCAATCCAGCACCCGGGAATTCATACCCTGCCATAACGATAAGAGAGAACATCATGAAAAACCGTACCTTGCTGTGCACTGCCGTGGCTGCCTGTCTGGTTTCGCAGGCGGCGTTTGCCGCCGAAAAGGGCACCATTATGATTCTGGTTAACTCACTCGATAATCCCTACTACGCCTCCGAAGCCAAAGGCGCCAATCTCAAAGCACAGGAGCTGGGTTACAAAACGACGGTGCTGTCGCACGGCGAAGATGTGAAGAAACAGAGCGAACTAATCGACGCCGCTATCGGTAAAAAAGTGCAGGGTATCGTGCTGGATAACGCCGACTCCACCGCCAGCGTGGCGGCGATTAAAAAAGCCAAAGATGCCGGGATCCCGGTGGTGCTGATCAACCGCGAAATCCCGGTGGATGATGTGGCGCTGGCACAGATCACCCACAACAACTTCCAGGCGGGTTCAGACGTTGCCAACGTCTTTGTTGAAAAGATGGGCGAAAAGGGCAAATACGCCGAACTCGCCTGTAACCTGGCGGATAACAACTGCGTGACACGCTCGAAATCGTTCCATCAGGTGCTGGATCAGTATCCTGATATGCAGAGCGTGGCGCGTCAGGATGCCAAAGGCACGCTGATCGACGGCAAGCGCATTATGGACAGCATCCTGCAGGCGCATCCGGATGTGAAAGGGGTGATCTGCGGTAACGGCCCGGTGGCGCTGGGCGCCATTGCTGCGCTGAAGGCAGCCGGTCGCAACGATGTCATCGTGGTGGGGATTGATGGCAGCAACGACGAACGCGATGCAGTGAAAGCGGGCACGCTGAAAGCCACGGTCATGTTGCAGGCGCAGGCGATTGCCGCTGAAGGGGTGACCGATCTCGATAACTTCATTCAGAAGGGCGTGAAGCCGGAAAAACAGCGGGTGATGTTCCGCGGCATTCTGATTACCCCGGAAAACGCTAAAGGTGTACAGGACTTTAACTACAAGTCGTAATTAAACGCTGTCGCGCCTGCGAAAGCGGGCGCCAGGGAGAAGATGATGTCCCGAAGAGTCTGGCTGACGCTAGTGGTCTTGCTGTTAAGCGGCTGCAAAATTGTGTCGCAGCAGGAGCTGGCTGCCCTGAAAAATCCCCCCAATCCGAAAATGGCGAACATCGACCAGCTCTGGCAGCAGAAACTGGTGCCACAGGTTCAGGCAGAGGCTAAACCGCTGGCGACGCTGATGAAGTCGCTGCAGTCTGCTAAAGACTTCGACAGTGCCTGTCAGAGCTACGGCTATCGTAGTCAGGCTGAGAATCCCTGTGTCTTCAGCGTCTCGGTTAGCGGCGAGGTGACCGCCGTGAATACCACGTCACGGAGCGGGAAGATGACCGTGAAAGATGAATCAGGTGACAGTGTCACTATTCAGGTGGGGCCAATCATTCGCGGTACCGCTTTGCGGGATGTCTACAAAGGCGTGAGCTATCAGGACTTCAATGACCAGGTGCTGTTTGGTGATTACGGCAAGGCGATTAACCAGCACGCCTCCACTCTGATGCAGCAGTTTGCGCCGAAGGTGGGCGATAAAGTGAGGGTTTCCGGCGTGTTCAGCAGCTGGGACATTCCGCAGCAGCTGCCGGATATCACTCCGGCTGCGATCAACCGGCAATAAGGAGCGGCAGATGCAAAATCCTCAACCGCAACAGTCCGGCGACGTGATTATCGAAACGCGCAACGTGTCGCGTCTTTATCCCGGCGTGACCGCGCTCGATCAGGTCAGTTATCGGGTCTACCGCAATAAAGTTAACGTGCTGATCGGTGAGAACGGCGCCGGTAAGTCCACCATGATGAAGATGCTGGCGGGTGTAGAGACGCCGTCCTCGGGCGAGATTCTGCTGGATGGCAAGGTGGTGTCGCTGAACTCCACGCATCAGGCAGAGAAGCAGGGGATCAGTATCATTTTTCAGGAGCTGAATCTGTTTCCCAACATGAACGTGATGGACAACATCTTTATCGCCAATGAGTATTTCCAGCGCGGGGTGATCAATGAAAAGTATCAGTACGCGCTGGCAAAGTCGCTGCTGGAGCGGCTGCAGCTGGATGTCGATCCTTACGCGCCGCTGGGTGAGCTGGGTATTGGTCATCAGCAGCTGGTGGAGATCGCACGGGCGCTGTCGAAGGATACCCGGGTGCTGATCATGGATGAACCGACCAGCGCCCTGAGCCAGTCTGAAGTGAAAGTGCTGTTTAACGTCATCGATCAGCTTAAGCGGCGTGGGGTCACCATTATCTACATTTCTCACCGGCTGGAAGAGCTGATGGAGATTGGCGATCACATCACCATTTTCCGCGATGGCCGTTTTATCAGTGAGCGCGAGGTACGGGACGCCAGCGTGCCGTGGATTATCGCCCAGATGGTGGGTGACAAGAAAAAGCAGTTCGACTATCAGCCTGCGCCACAGGGGGAAACGGTGCTGGAGGTAGAGGGCCTGACTGCGCTGCATCAGAACGGCGGTTACAAGCTTAATGACGTCAGTTTTACGCTGCGCAAAGGCGAGGTGATCGGCATTTATGGCCTGCTGGGGGCCGGACGCACCGAGCTGTTTAAGGGGCTGATTGGCCTGATGCCCTGTCAGTCGGGCCGGGTACGTTTAGCGGGCAGGGATCTGGCGAAACGCAGCTTCCAGCAGCGGCTGAAAAGTGGCATAGCGCTGGTGCCCGAAGATCGCAAAGGCGAAGGGGTGATTGAACTGATGTCGGTCACCGCCAACATGACGCTCTCTGACTTCAGCCTGCGCGGTTTTCGACGTGCGCTGGGGCTGTTGAATCCTGCCAGGGAGCAGCAGCGGGTCAGTGAGATGATCGGCCATCTGGCGATTAAAGTCAGCGATCCCGACCTGCCGGTTACGGCGCTGAGCGGCGGTAATCAGCAGAAGGTGGTGCTGGGTAAAGCGCTGATGACCGGGCCACAGGTGGTGCTGCTGGATGAGCCAACGCGCGGTATCGACGTGGGTGCCAAAACCGACGTCTATCACCTGATTGGCAGTCTGGCACAGCAGGGGCTGGCAGTGATGTTCTCCTCGTCTGAACTGGATGAGGTGATGGCGCTGGCGGACCGCATTTTAGTGATGGCCGATGGCCGGATAACTGCCGATCTGCCGCGCGCAGCGGCGACGCGAGAACATCTGATTGCGGCATCAACCCCGCAGGATTAAGAGCCTGCCCCATCAGGCTACTTTATTTGTCTGTCTGAACCTGGGCAGTGGTCACACAGGCTGCTTTAGCAACCTGAACGCCCGTCAGGGCGGCCCTGAAGGGGCGAGCACAGCGAGTAATCCTGACGTACTGCGTGTACGTGCCGGTTGTTCCGCGCTGTCCGTGTCCAGACTGCCTGAAACCATTACGCCTGGCGGGCCAGGCTCTAAGCTGGCCGGAGAATTTCATGAACCAAAAATATCTGCTCTATATGTACCTGCTCAAGGCCCGCACCTTTATTGCGTTGCTGATTGTGGTCGGCTTTTTCAGCGTGATGGTGCCGAACTTTCTTACCCCCTCTAACCTGCTGATCATGACGCAGCACGTGGCGATTACCGGCCTGCTGGCCATTGGTATGACGCTGGTGATCCTGACCGGCGGTATCGATCTCTCGGTGGGTGCGGTCGCCGGGATCTGCGGCATGGTGGCGGGCGCACTGCTCACCAATGGCATCCCGTTGTGGGGCGGCAATACGCTGTTTCTCAACGTGCCTGAAGTGATTCTGGTGGTGGCCATCTTTGGCGTGCTGGTGGGGCTGATTAACGGCACGGTGATCACCCGACTGGGCGTCGCACCCTTTATCTGCACCCTGGGCATGATGTATGTGGCGCGCGGTGCGGCGTTGCTGTTCAACGACGGCGGCACCTACGCCAACCTGGTGGGAGTGCCCGCGCTGGGCAACACCGGCTTTTCGCTGCTCGGCTCCGGCACCGTACTGGGCGTTTATCTGCCAATCTGGCTGATGCTCGGCTTTTTACTGCTCGGCCTCTACCTGACGCGCAAAACCCCGCTGGGTCGTTACATCTACGCCATTGGCGGCAATGAGTCCGCCGCGCGACTGGCGGGTGTGCCGATTATCAAGGTGAAAGTCTTTGTCTACGCCTTTTCCGGCCTCTGCGCGGGGCTTGTCGGGCTGGTGGTGGCCTCTCAGTTGCAGACTGCGCACCCGATGACCGGCAACATGTTTGAGATGGATGCCATTGGTGCCACCGTGCTGGGCGGCACGGCGCTGGCAGGTGGACGTGGCCGGGTTTCCGGCTCGATTATTGGCGCTTTCGTTATCGTCTTCCTGGCGGATGGCATGGTGATGATGGGCGTCAGCGATTTCTGGCAGATGGTAATCAAAGGTCTGGTGATTGTGACTGCGGTAGTCATCGACCAGTTCCAGCAACGTCTGCAAAGCAAAGTGGTGCTGCTGCGTCGCCATGAAAAAAAGCAGCAGGCAGCCCCCCTTACTGATGTTCGTCACAGTTAACAGGAGCGATTATGAGCCGCGAACAACGTGGAAAAACAGTGGTGATAACCGGTGCCTGTCGTGGCATCGGGGCCGGGATCGCGGCGCGTTTCGCCCGCGACGGGGCCAGGCTGGTGATGGTGTCGAATGCTGACCGGGTGTTCGCTACAGCCGACCAGCTTCAGCAGCAGTATGGCAGTGAGATTCTGGCGCTGCAGGTCGATATCACGGATGAAGCTGCGGTGCAGCAGCTCTATCAGCAGGCCTTTGAACGCTTTGGTCAGATCGACGTCTCGATACAGAATGCGGGCGTGATCACCATCGACCGCTTCGACACCATGCCGAAAAGCGACTTTGAGCGGATTCTGGCGGTTAACACCACCGGCGTCTGGCTTTGCTGCCGTGAAGCGGCGAAATATATGGTGCAGCGGCGCAGTGGCAGCCTGATCAACACCTCATCGGGGCAGGGACGACAGGGCTTTATTTACACGCCGCACTACGCCGCCAGCAAAATGGGGGTGATAGGCATTACCCAGAGTCTGGCGCTGGAGCTGGCGCCGTGGAACATTACGGTCAACGCTTTTTGCCCTGGCATCATTGAGAGTGAGATGTGGGATTACAACGATCGCGTCTGGGGCGAGATCCTCAGCAGCGAGGATAAAACCTACGGTAAAGGGGAGCTGATGGCGGAGTGGGTGAAAAATATTCCGCTGAAGCGTGCCGGTCAGCCGGAAGATGTCGCCGGACTGGTGGCGTTTCTGGCATCAGAGGATGCGCGATACATCACCGGGCAGACCATCAATGTGGATGGCGGGTTGATCTTCTCCTGATGCGGTGAGAGATCGCAGGCCTGCTGTAAACGCAGGCCTTTTTCTGACCCGGACTTTTCTGTTATATGCACAATTCGCCGCTGCTGTCCTGCATCGCCGTCACAATATGTTAAGGTAATAGCTGATGATTTTTGTTTAATTGCAGCTACGAACTAATCAATGTGCCGGGTGACATGATACGGAAAACAGGGGTTCTCTCTTTGATTGCGCTGTCGCTGACTGCCACGCAGAGCGCCCGCGCCTTCCAGACTGAAACAGCGGTGTCAGAGACGCCATTCGACAATCCTGCGCGCTACAGTCAGTCGCTGCCGACGCTCGGCGGTGCCAGCGATCAGGATGAAGAGTGGAGCAAAAAGCTGGCGGCCGTGGCCAAAAGTATCGGTGAAGCGAGTAACAACAGCGACAGCAATGTCACGTTTGGTCAGCAGGCGGGCGTCTGGGCGTTCAATCATCTGCGCGATGAAGTGGCCGATCGGGTTGAGAGCGAAGGGCAGTCACTGCTTTCCCCTTACGGCACCGCGCAGCTGGATCTGAAAGTCGACATGAACGGAAACTTTACCGGCACCGGCGGCGATCTCTTCAGCGCACTGGCCGACGAAAACAGCCGGCTCACCTTCAGCCAGCTTGGTCTGCACGATACCGGCGATGGCCTGGTTGGCAATGCGGGACTGGGGCAACGCTGGGATGCCGGTGACTGGCTGCTGGGTTACAACGGCTTTGTTGACCGCGTGTTCAGCAGCGGCCTGCAGCGCGCCTCTGTGGGCACGGAAGCGTGGAGCGATTCAATGCGCTTCTCGGCCAACTACTATCAGCCGCTTTCCGGCTGGAAAAATCTGGGCGATTCGCAGCAGCAGCGCATGGCGCGCGGCTACGATATTACCAGCCAGAGCTATCTGCCCTTTTATCGTCAGCTGGGCGTTTCGGTGAGCTATCAGCAATATCTGGGTGAGAATGTTGATCTGTTTAACAGCGGCAACCGCTATCACAATCCCTCCGCCATGTCGTTTGGCCTCTCTTACACTCCCGTGCCGCTGGTGACGCTGTCTGCCACCCATAAAACCAGCAGCGCCGGTGAGAGTCAGGATCAGCTGGGGCTGAAACTCAACTATCGCTTTGGCGTGGCGCTGCGACGTCAGCTCGATGCCGGAAACGTCGCGGAGGCGCACTCCCTGCGCGGCAGCCGTTACGATACCGTCACCCGCAGCGATACGCCGGTGCTCGCCTTCCGTCAGCGCAAAACGCTGTCCGTGTTTCTGGCAACCCCGCCCTGGCAGTTAAGCAGTGGCGAGAGTCTGCCGCTGAAGCTGCAGGTGCGCGCCAGCAATGCTATCAAGGCGGTAAGCTGGCAGGGCGATACGCAGGCGCTGAGCCTGACACCTCCGGCCAATAACGCCGATCCGCAGGGCTGGAGTGTGATCTTACCGCAATGGGATCCGTCGCCAGACGCCAGCAACGAATATCGCCTGTCGGTAACGCTGGAGGATAGCAAGCAGCAGCGTGTGACCTCTAACTGGATCACCCTGAAAATTCAGCCACCGATGACCGTGGACGAGGCCCCGCAGAACGATCGTTATGATTTAATGGCACCCGGCAGCACCACACTTTAGTTGGGATGCTTTACTGCACAGAAAGGATTGGGGGGAGTGAATAGCGGTGGTGGTGTGCAGACGGCGTTGTTAACGTCTGCAGGCCCGACAGCGGTTACTGGCAGAGATAAGTTGTCGGGTTGACGAAGGCGCGGGTGCGGCAGAGTGACATCACTATTGATCCTGAAATGAGAGCGGGAATCGCCGGGTGAAAGCAGGAACGACGCTGCGCTGCGGGCAGGGTATTGATATTAAGAAGGCGCGGGCAGCGCCGCCATTTAGCACAGCGGCCCGGTTATCAGTTAACCATGCTCATCACAATACGCACGGCTCTGGCGTAGACTTCTCGCTGACCGTTTACCGACCGTGCCTGCTGATGCTGCAGGAATGCAATTATGTCCTGTAAGCCTGCCGTCTTGCCTGACTTCAGCAGGCTCGATACGGCCTGCCCTACAACGGCATGGACGTCAGCCATATCTGCCGGTTTATCGGTACTCAATTGAAACTCCAGCGCAACCGTTCTGTTGAATAGCACCTGAAGAGGCAATACTCAGGCGATTCAGCTTTATCAGCCTGGTTACAGGTTTTTTATAAGCCGGCATCATGGCAGGGCCTTAAGCAGCTTTTCGCGCAGCGTTGCCACCTGGGTTGTCAGCTCACCGAGTTCACTACAGGCGGTATCCATCACCGAGATCATATCAGCCGGGACGCCAGCCGCCGCGACTTTAAGCTGGTGGCCCAGTTCTGTCAGGGAGATCAGTACCCGGCGCTCATCATTTCCCGTGTCACGCTGGCGGCAGATAATGCCCGCGCTTTCAAGCCGCTTCAGAAGCTGGCTGAGCGTGCCGGAATCAAGCCGGACGCGTGCACCAATATCAGAGACGGTCAGGCGATCTTTCTCCCACAGCACCAGCAGCACCAGATATTGCGGATAGGTCACTCCCAGCGGTTTTAACCGCGACTGATAGAGCTTTGTCATGGCAAGTGAGGCGGAATAGAGCGCAAAGCAGAGAAACTGGTCGATGGTTTCAGGCGCTGCACTGGCGGGAGGCGTATCGGAGATCCCCGCGGGTTCGTCATTCATATCTTTACTCATTCTGAGTCCGGGGTGGGACAGCCAGACCCCAGGCTGTTGGTCAGCCGTGAAATCTCGCGAATAGTATCTCGGGGAGATGTTGATTTCGGCAGCATCTCTTTCTGGTGTAAGACACCAGACTTTTAAGCGCTATCGCAGCGGGAGAAAAAGCCTTTAGCTGCGCCGCCGATTGAAAGTCGGCACAGTATTGAGTCAAATTAAATTGAAGTCAACATAACCGGTCGCAACCCTTGCGCACAACGTGCGCCGGGTGCAACGCAGCTAAGATCGGCAGGACAATTTCAGCATTTAACCCAGGCTGAAGCCGCCCGCCGATACGGCTTATACGGTGAAGGTCTCTACCATACCGCGCAGGTCGCGCGCCTGGGCCAGCAGTGACTGCGATGCAGAAGAGGACTCTTCCACCAGCGCGGCGTTATTCTGCGTGACGCCATCCATCTGACTCACCGCAATACTGACCTGGGAGATGCCCTGCATCTGTTCACCGGAGGAGAGGGAGAGGTTGTCCATAGCATCGGCCAGTTCACCGACGCGGCTGACAATCTTCAGGATGCGCTCACCCGTTCCGGCCGCTACGGTTACGCCATCCTCGACCTGCGTCACGGCCTGCTCAATCAGCTGCTTAATGTCGCGTGCTGCGGTGGCGCTGCGCTGGGCCAGTGAGCGGACTTCACCCGCAACCACGGCAAATCCGCGGCCCTCTTCACCAGCGCGCGCGGCTTCTACGGCGGCGTTGAGCGCAAGAATATTGGTCTGGAAAGCGATGCCTTCAATCACCGACGTAATATCGCGTACCCGAACGGCACTCAGCGAAATGTCATGCATGGTTTCTGACAGGCGCTGGACATCTGCTTCGCCCGCCTGGGCCAGGGTGGCGGCCTCGCGCGCTGAACCGGCAGTCTGCTGCGCGCCCGCGGCGTTGCTTTTTACCGTGGCGGTGAGCTGCTCCATGCTGGCGGCCGTTTCCTGCAGCGCAGCAGCCTGCTGCTCGGTACGGGATGAAAGCTCGGTATTGCCCTGCGAAATCTCATCGGCCGCCAGCGCCACCGAGGCGGATGCCCCTTTGATCTGCGTAACCAGTTCACGCAGGTTGGTCTGCATGCCGCTGAGCGAGGCAAGCAGGCTGGTGCTGTCGCCACGGCGCAGCGTGACCGGCGAGGTGAGATCACCGGCGGCAATCGCAGCAGCCAGCGTCTGAGCCTGCACCGGTTCGCCGCCCAGCTGGCGCATCAGTATCCGCACAATAAACGCGCAGGTGACGACGGCAGCCAGCACGGAGAGCACCGCCAGGATGATCAGTATCCAGGTGGTGCGGGCGATAGCGATGCCGTTATCCACTACCGCATCCCGGCTGCTGCGCATCTCAAGCTCGGTCAGATCGTTTATCGCCTTCAGCAGGCTCTGCTGAGCCGGACGCGCCACCTTTAACAGATAGTCGGTGACCTCCTGCTGACGATTTTCCATCCCCAGTTTCCCGGCGGTCATCAGCGTGGAGAGAGCGGCTTCTTCAGTGGACTCGATTCTGCTCATCGCCTCCCGTCCTGCCTGTCCGGGGTCGGTCTGCATCATGCCTGAGAGTGCTTCGCGGTTGCTGATGTAGAGCGTCCGCTGTTTTTGCAGACGTTCCCATTCTGGCTTCATAGCAACGGGATCGGTCAGCAGAGCAAGGTTACGCACCGCGATTGCCATATCCCGCACGCCACCGCGCATATCCAGCACCGTCTGGTACTTTTTCAAACGGACATTAACCACCTCATCCATACCATCGCGAGCGCTATCCAGCGCGTGAATCGCGGTGCCGGTACAGATAATAAACAGTAGAATAAGCAAGCCAAAACCTGCGCTAAGGCGCGTTGAAATTTTCATCTCTCTTTCCGGGAAAGTTTATTGGATAAACCGGTATCGGCAGGCGAGAGCACTTCTGGAGAGTTACGTTTAACTAAATTGTTCGCTATTTAATTTAACGAAATTAAAAACTGCACGTATACCCACCCCGTTATGCCACAAAAATCGTAATGGGAGTGATAACGAAATTCCGGCCAATATCCTGATAAATCGCTTTTTATCGCTTTGCGAGTGTGCGCCTTTTCGCGCGGTGCAGCCGCGCGATACGCCAGCGTCATAACCCGTTAAAAACACCGGAGTGCACAAATTTAACCGGACGGGCCTGTTAATCTGGCTGCTGCTGCCGATAGAACACTATTCGACATTGATGACGTAACCGACACGCATCGGGCTCCGCAGAACGTCTGCCTCACTGCCTTAAGGCGGGTGAGAACGTGCGAATGCGATGAGTAAAAATAGCGGAGGGGTGATAATTGTCGGCAGCTTAGCAGACATTGTATGAGAAGTACGCCCCGGTTTTTTACTGAAAATTAAAACAAAACTCTGACACTTTCCATCACCGGGAACTAACGCATGCGCCTGAAACTTTTCTGGCTCGCAATGCTGAATATTGCGACCATCATTTTACTCTCCACGCTGTGGGAATTCGGGCTCGAGGCGTGGATCTCCAGCCTGCTGGGCCTGAGCTATGATCCCGATTTTGAAACCAGCGAGCGGCTGCGGTTTATCCTGACCTCCACCTCGTTTGCCGGACTGGCAATGATTATTCCGGCGCTGCTTATCGCGGGTCTGATCCGCAACACGCTGCGTGCGGAAAAAAATGCGCTCAGGCTGGCCGGAACTGATGCGCTGACGGGAGTCATGAACCGCCGATCGTTCACTGCACACATTGCTGCGCTTGATGCCGACGGGACGCCCTACACCCTGACGCTGCTCGACATCAATGACTTTAAGAATATCAATGACCTGAACGGTCATCGTCAGGGCGACGCCACGCTGGTCGCGCTGGCCAATCTGCTGATCGCTTCGGCGGATACCGGGAGTCAGGTGTTTCGCATCGGTGGGGATGAATTTGCCATTGTTGCCCAGGCTTCACAGGCAGATCAGGCGCTGGCCGCCGCCGAAAGCTTCTGCCAGCATGCGGCATCCATCCGGACCGGTCCGCACACCTTCCTGAGCCTTTCAGCAGGCATTGCCAGCTCAGCCTGCACGGGTCAGGCTGATGTGGTGCGGGCGGCGGATCTGGCGTTGTACGAGGCGAAGCAGGATAAGTGCGCCTGTCTGGCACGATTCTCCCCGGACATGGAGCTGCGCTTTCGCCAGCGGGAAAGGCTGGAGCAGGAGGTTGTTGCCGCCGTTAGCGGACATGCCATCGTTCCCTTTCTGCAGCCGCTGGTTTCACTGCGCACCGGTAACATTACCGGCTTTGAGATACTGGCGCGCTGGATCACTGCGTCCGGGCAGACGGTTTCACCTGCAGAGTTTCTGCCAGTGGTGGAGCGGCTGGGGTTGATGGACAGCATGACGGTGGCGCTGCTGCAGGATGCTGTCAGTGCAACCCGGGCATGGCCAGCCGGGCTCTGCCTGTCGCTGAACATTACCCCGGAGCAGTTGCTGAGACCGTCGCTGACCAGCTGTTTGTCCAGCATTATGCAGCATGCCGGGCCGGTAATGCTGGAACTTGAAATCACCGAACAGAATGTCATGGCCATTTCTGACGATGCCCGCCAGGCGATCCGTCTGCTGAAAGAGGCCGGTATCGGAGTGGTGCTGGATGATTTTGGCACCGGCTACTCCAACCTGTCGGTTTTGCTGGGGCTGGGTATTACCAAAATCAAAATTGACCAGACCTTTATCGCCGGAATCGTGACCGGATCTGAGCAGCGAAAAGTGGTGGAAACGCTGCTGGCACTCTGTCAGGGGCTTAATGTGATCATTACTGCAGAGGGCATTGAGGATGTCGCCACGCTGAGGTGGCTGAGAAAGCGCGGCTGTGATTACGGTCAGGGATATCTCTTCAGCCGTCCGGTTCCTGCCGGGCAGGCCACCACGTTGCTGGCGTCCGCTAACGTGGAGGAATTGATGCAGGAAGAGGCGATGGCCGTTAGCTTAGTCAGGTCGCTGGGCTGAAAGCGCGTAACACTCTCTGTGGCCGTGTTTAAAACAAAAAACGGGCCCGGCGGTCAGTGCCGGGCCCGCTGTCACATCAGAACTGGTAAATCAGACCCAGGGCTGTGATGTCGTCGGTCGCCAGGCGAAGCGGATTGTTATCTTTCAACAGGTTGATGCGGTATTCACCATAGACCGACATGTTCTTGTTGAAGTAGTAAGTGGCACCCACGGCGGTGTATTTAATGATGTCGGCATCGCCGATATTCTCAATTTCCTTGCCTTTGGACGAGACGTAACCCACGGACGGACGGAAGCCGTTCAGGAACTGATACTGCGCCACGGCTTCAAAGTTCTGCGCTTTGTTAGCGAAACCGCCAGTAATTGGCGTGGCGTTCAGCGTTTCACCGTACATGGCAGCCAGATAGACCTGGTTCGCATCATATTTCACCGAGGTCGCCCAGTGCTGGGCTTTTTCGCCTTCTCCGCGTGCGGCAGCATTCTGCGCCGTGGTGCGATCCAGGCTGGCAAACGCGCCGGCAAAACTCAGGCCGAAATCGAAGTCATAGGAAGCGGAGAGGGCGAAGCCGTCGCCGTTGGAACGACGCACGCCATCAATGTTACTGCTGCGATCGTTTTTGCCCTGATACTGCGCGGCAAAGTTTAAGCCGTCGACCAGACCAAAGAAATTGCTGTTACGCCAGGTCAGCACACCGGTTGAGCGGCCAGAGAGAAAGGCGTCGGTATAACCGGAGTCGCCGCCGAAGAACGGCAGCATATCGGTATAACTCAGCACGTCATAGACCAGGCCGTAGTTACGACCGTAATCCAGCGAACCTGCCTCGCCAAACTTCAGGCCAGCATAGCCCAGACGGGTACGGTTGGTGGCCTGTGCGTCACTGCCCTCGGAGTTATGCAGACTGTACTGATACTGCCAGAAACCGTAGCCGGTAAGCTGGTCAGTAATCTTTGTCTCGCCTTTGAAGCCAAAGCGGGCATAAGAAGAGGTATCACCATCGTTGTTGTTATCGTCAGAAAAGAGGTGTGACACGTTAATCTTGCCGACCAGATCCAGCTTATTGCCATCCTTGTTATAAACTTCTGCGGCCTGCGCGGAGGAGAGACCGATCAGTAACGGCATGACAGCCGCCAGTAAAGTGCGCTTCATCATTTAATTATTACCCTGTATTCATTAATTATTATTCCCCTGATGTGGGGTGAAAAGAAAATGACACAAAAAGGTAAAACTACAAAGTGCAATAAAAGTAACAAAATGTGATGTCTATATTCAGCTGATGGATAACAGCGAGGAACAGAAGATTAAATTGTAAAGTAATAAGATTTTCTTCTAATAAGTAATTATGAGTTATCTGATTTTATATCTCTATTTATCAATGGATTATGTTTGTATGTAGTGGTCTTAAATGGGCTTTTTTTGTACATTTTTAAATCAATATAACCCCTGATTTAATTATGGGTGATTATCCGCTAAGAATAGCCTTATAAGGCTTTTATCCTAACCATTAGTCTGCGTATTAATATTTGTTCATCTTTATAGAATATTCTTTCTGGCCCGATAATCACCTCCGGAATAATAGTCAGAGTTGCTGATTAAATATTGATCATCCTGTTTATAAAATAGCCTGATAAAGATACGCAGATTAATGTGTCTGCAGGGGGAAATGAAAAACTTTTGTTAAATAAAGCCAGGGTGTTCTGACATTTCCGGGCGAGTTCCCCGCGTAATCGCTGCACCAGCGCGAGGCAAACTGCGCTAAAACAGGGCAGTGGAGGGGCTTTTCTGGAGAGATAATTTATCAGCGATCACAAAAGCGATATTTCATCCCGTGAATGCATAATTCTGCTGTTTAAAACCCGGTTCTGGCGCTGCAATCAGACAACTATTCACTATATATGCAAATTAAATGAATATTGTCAGCATCTAACTCATTGATATTACGTCGTGAAGACCATTTTATGCATTAATTCTCTGGCTGGCACGTTAACTGCACTCTACAGTAGGGCTGCACTACAACATCTTTTAACAATTTTAAAACATAAGCTTTACCCGGCCGGTAAAGTAAAGCAGGAGAGTGGGTTATGGCACTGCACGTTTCACGTCACGATTTCGATCAATGGATGATGCCGGTTTATGCGCCTGCGACTTTTATACCGGTTCGCGCGGAAGGCTCCACCGTCTGGGATCAAAACGGCAAAGATTATATCGACTTCGCCGGTGGCATTGCCGTCAATGCGTTAGGGCATGCGCATCCGGCATTACAACAGGCGCTGCAGGAACAGGCCGCACGTTTATGGCATACCGGTAATGGCTACACCAACGAACCGATCCTGCGGCTGGCGAAGCAGTTGATCGATGCCACCTTCGCTGACCGGGTGTTCTTCTGTAACTCCGGGGCGGAGGCGAACGAAGCGGCGCTGAAACTGGCGCGCAAGGTGGCGCATGATCGTGTGGGTCCGCATAAAAGTGGCATCGTGGCGTTTAAGAATGCATTTCATGGCCGCACCCTGTTTACGGTAACAGCCGGTGGTCAGCCCGCTTACTCAAAAGATTTTGCGCCGCTGCCGCCAGAGATCCAGCATGCCCCGTTTAACGATCTGGCGGCGGCGGCTGAACTGATTAATGACCATACCTGCGCAGTCATTGTTGAACCGATTCAGGGTGAAGGTGGCGTGCTGCCTGCCGATCCGGCGTTTCTGCGTGGATTGCGTGAGCTCTGTGATAAGCATCAGGCTTTGCTGATTTTTGATGAAGTGCAGAGTGGCGTTGGCCGTACCGGTTCACTTTATGCCTACATGCATTATGGCGTCACGCCGGATGTGCTTACCAGCGCCAAAGCGCTGGGCGGCGGCTTCCCGATTGGTGCGATGCTGACGCGCGAAGATCTGGCGCTGGTGATGGGCGTTGGCACCCACGGCACCACCTATGGCGGCAATCCGTTGGCGGGCGCAGTGGCAGGTAAAGTCATGGAGCTGATCAACCAGCCTGAACTGATGGCGGGTGTAACAGAGCGTCACCAGTGGATTGTGGCGGCACTGGATGAGATCAACCAGCGTCTGCATCTGTTCAAAGAAGTGCGCGGTCTTGGCCTGCTGATTGGCGCGGTGCTCAGCGACGATTTTGCCGGTAAAGCCAAAGCGATCAACCTTGCCGCCGCGGAAATGGGCGTCATGGTGCTGATTGCGGGTGCCAATGTGGTGCGTTTTGCCCCGGCGCTGAATATCAGTGAGCAGGAAGTGAAGCTGGGCATGGCCCGCTTTGCCGAAGTGTGTGAAAGCCTGGTGCGAGGGTCAACATCATGATGGTAATCCGTCCGGTTGAACGCGATGACTTAAGCCAGCTGATGGCGCTGGCGGGCAAAACCGGTGGCGGGCTGACCTCGTTGCCGGTTGATAGCGCGACGCTTCAGGCGCGTATCGATCGATCGCTGCAGACCTGGGAGGATTCTCTGCCACGTGCCGAGCAGGGCTATGTCTTTGTGCTGGCCGATAGCGAAGATAACCGCGCCGTCGGCATCTGCGCCATTGAGGTGGCGGTGGGGCTGCAGGATCCCTGGTACAATTTTCGCGTCGGTACCCAGGTGCACGCCTCAAAAGAGCTGAATGTTTATGCCGCGCTGCCCACTCTGTCGCTGAGTAATGACCATACCGGCAGCAGTGAGCTCTGCACGCTGTTTCTCGATCCCGATTACCGTGATGGCAAAAACGGCTATCTGCTGTCGAAGTCACGCTTCCTGTTTATGGCCAATTTCCGTGAACGTTTCACCAACCGGGTGGTGGCCGAGATGCGTGGCGTCAGCGATGAGCAGGGCCATTCGCCGTTCTGGGAGAGCGTCGGCAGCCGCTTCTTCTCTATGGAATTCAGCAAAGCGGATTTCCTTAGTGGCACCGGACAGAAATCGTTTATCGCTGAACTGATGCCGAAACATCCGCTCTACATCGACTACCTGACACCGGAAGCGCAGGCGGTGATTGGACAGGTCCATCCGCAAACCGCGCCTGCACGGGCGGTACTGGAAGCAGAGGGCTTCCGCTACCTCAATTATGTCGACATTTTTGATGGCGGCCCGACACTGGAGTGCGACATCGATCATATCCGCGCCGTGCGTAAAAGCCGGCTGCGCAGCGCAGAACGGGGCGAAAACCCGGCTGATGGCCCGCTCTGTCTGGTTGCCAATAGCGATTATCGCCAGTTCCGTGTAGCGCTGATTCCGGCAAAGGCTGACAGCGACAGCGTGCAACTCACGGATGAACAGATGCGGGCGCTCCATTGCCAGCCGGGCGACAGCCTGCGCGTGGTGACGCTCTGCAAAGAGGAGAAAACAGCATGACACATCTGATAAATGGACAATGGCTGGACGGTGACGCTGAGATTCTGACGAAAGCGGATCCGGTCAGCGGGGAGACGTTATGGCAGGGCCACGCGGCCTCAGCCGCTCAGGTCACCGCAGCCTGTGAGGCGGCGCGCGACGCATTTCCAGCCTGGGCCAGACGCCCGCTGGCGGAACGGCAGGCGATCGTCGAGAAATTTGCCGCCGGGCTTGAGGCGCATAAAACGGCGCTGGCGGAAACCATCGCCCGTGAAACCGGCAAGCCGCGCTGGGAAGCGCTGACCGAAGTGGGCGCGATGATCAACAAAATCGGCTTTTCGGTGAAGGCATACCATAGCCGCACTGGTGAACAGCATGAAGGCGAAAGCTCGCTGCGCCACCGCCCGCATGGGGTACTGGCGGTGTTTGGTCCCTATAACTTCCCGGGACATCTGCCAAACGGCCATATCGTTCCGGCGCTGCTGGCGGGCAACTGTGTGGTATTTAAACCCAGCGAACTGACGCCGCTGACCGCCGAAAAAACCGTTGAGCTCTGGCTGGCTGCGGGCCTGCCTGCCGGCGTGCTGGCACTGTTACAGGGCGGACGTGAGACTGGTCAGGCGCTGGCCAACTGTCAGCAGATTGATGGCCTGCTGTTTACCGGCAGCGCCCATACCGGCTATCAGCTGCATCGCCAGTTTGCCGGTCAGCCTGAAAAGATGCTGGCGCTGGAGATGGGCGGTAACAATGCCCTGATTGTTGAAGATCCGGTGGACACTGATGCGGCTGTCAACATCACGTTGCAGTCAGCCTTTATAACCGCCGGTCAGCGCTGCACCTGCGCGCGGCGTCTGCTGGTCAAACGCGGCGATGCAGGGGATGCGTTTCTGCGGCGGCTGGTGGAGGTGGCGGGGCGACTGCAACCCGCCGCCTGGAATACTGAACCGCAGCCGTTTATGGGCAGCGTGATCTCCACCAGCGCAGCAGAGAAGATTATGGGTGAGTGGCAACGGCGGGTTGAGGCGGGCGGCGAGGTGCTGCTGGCGATGCGCTGGCCGGATCGCCACAGTGCCATCCTGACGCCAGGTATTATCGATTTAACCGGCGTGCAGGGCATTCCGGATGAAGAGGTCTTTGGTCCGCTGTTAGGCGTAGTCCGCTATGAGACATTTGAAGAGGCGATAGCGCTGGCGAACCAGACCCGTTACGGCCTGTCGTGTGGATTGATCTCACCGTCACGTCAGCAGTTTGATCAGCTGCTGCTTGAAGCACGTGCCGGTATCGTTAACTGGAACAAACCGCTGACCGGCGCAGCCAGTACCGCACCGTTTGGCGGCATTGGTGCCTCGGGCAACCATCGCGCCAGCGCCTGGTATGCGGCGGATTACTGCGCCTGGCCAATGGCCTCGCTGGAGACGCCTGACCTGACGCTGCCCGCCACGCTGTCGCCGGGCCTCGATTTCTCCCCCCAGGAGACGACGTCATGAAGGCAACCGAGGCCAACTTTGATGGGCTGGTGGGGTTAACACACCACTATGCCGGGCTGTCGTTTGGCAACGAAGCCTCGACCCGCAATCAGCTGCAGCCGTCGAATCCCCGTCTGGCGGCAAAGCAGGGGTTGCTCAAGATGAAAGCGCTGGCCGATATGGGCTACGTGCAGGGGGTGATTCCGCCGCATGAGCGGCCCAATATTGCGGCGCTGCGCCAGCTCGGCTTTGGTGGCAGCGATGAGCAGGTGCTGGCTGCGGCCGGCAAAACTGCGCCGGGATTACTCTCCGCCGTCAGTTCAGCCTCGGCGATGTGGGTCGCCAATGCTGCCACGGTCTCGCCGTCAGCGGACAGCCTTGATGGCCGGGTTCACCTGACGGTGGCGAACCTTAACAACAAATTCCACCGTGCGATAGAAGCGCCGGAAACGGCCTGGCTGCTGCGTTCCATCTTCTGCGACGATCGCCATTTTGCGGTGCATGATGCCTTGCCGCAGGTGGCGATGTTTGGCGATGAGGGAGCGGCGAACCATAACCGGCTGGGCGGCGCTTATGGTGAGCGCGGCGTGCAGCTGTTTGTCTATGGCCGCGACAGCAGCCATGAGGGCAAAACCCCACAGCGCTATCCGGCACGTCAGACCCGGGAAGCCAGCGAGGCGGTCGCCCGTCTGCATCAGCTCTCACCGGAAAGCGTGCTGTATGCGCAGCAGAATCCTGCGGTGATCGATCAGGGCGTGTTTCATAACGATGTGATTGCGGTGAGTAACCAGCAGATGCTCTTCTGTCACCAGCACGCCTTTGTTAATCAGCCTGAACTGCTGGCGCAGCTTCGGTCGCGCGTTCCCGGTTTTGTGGCACTGGAAGTGCCGGAAAATCGGGTGTCAGTGAAAGATGCGGTGGAGACCTATCTGTTTAACAGTCAGTTGCTGAGCCGTCCCGACGGCACCATGATGCTGGTGCTGCCGGAGGAGTCACGTCAGCATCCGGGTGTCTGGCGCTACCTGTGTGAACAGGTTGAGGCTGACACGCCACTCAAAGCCCTGAAGGTGTTTGATCTGCGCGAAAGCATGTATAACGGGGGTGGTCCAGCCTGCCTGCGTTTGCGGGTGGTGCTGACACCACAGGAGCAGCAGGCAGTGAATCCGGCGGTGCTGATGAACGATCGGCTCTTCAGCACGCTGAATAACTGGGTTGACCGTCATTACCGCGATTGCCTGACCCAGGCCGATCTGGTCGACCCACAATTGCTGCGTGAGGGACGCGACGCGCTGGATGAACTGACGAAGCTGCTAGACTTAGGAAATGTATATGCATTTCAGCAGTGAAGGAGGGGGCAGCACAGGCTGCCGCCTGCTCAGGGCGAAAAGGAGGAACGATGCAGGACTTTTTACAGCAAACGCTCTCCGGCGAGGTGCCGCGTAAGCGTAGTGGTGAAACGGCGCATCTTCGCTGGCAATGGTTGTATCACGGCATACTGTTGATGGAGCCGACGGTGCCGGTTAAACAGGCGCTGGTGCTCTCTGCCGGGATCCACGGCAATGAAACGGCCCCGGTAGAAATGGTGAACCAGCTGGTTAATCCGCTGCTGCGGGGCGAAAAGCCGTTACAGCAGCGCATGCTGGTGATTCTGGGTAATCCCTCAGCGCTACGCACCGGTAAGCGCTATGTGCGTTATGACATTAACCGGCTGTTTGGCGGACGCTGGCAGCAGATTGATGATGGTGATGAGGCACGCCGCGTGCTGCGGCTGGAGCAGGCGCTGGAGACCTTCTGGCAGCTGGGCGAGTGCGATGAGACGCGCTGGCATCTCGACATGCACACGGCTATTCGTGGCTCTTATCATCCTCAGTTCGGCGTAATGCCGCATAATGAACGCCCCTGGCCGCCCACGTTTCTTGACTGGCTGGCCGCTGCCGGGCTGGAAGCGCTGGTGTTCCATCGCTCGCCGGGCGGCACCTTTACCCACTTCAGCTGCGAGCACTTCGGTGCGGCCAGCTGTACCCTGGAGCTGGGCAAAGCGCTGCCGTTTGGCGAAAACGACCTCAGTCATTTCAGTGCGGCACAACAGGCGCTGGCGTCTTTACTCTATGGAGAAGTGCTGCCTGCGGCGGCGGTTAAACCGCGTCACTATCGGGTCGCGCAGCAGATCACCCGACTGAGTGAGCACTTTACGCTGCATATGTCGCCGGAAACGCTGAACTTTACCGCGTTTCCACAGGGGACGTTGCTGGCGGAAGATGGTAGCACCCGCTATTACGTGCAGCAGGCGCGGGAGTATGTGCTGTTCCCTAACCCTAACGTGGCCGCCGGGCTGCGTGCCGGACTGATGCTGATTGAAGAGAGCGAACAGACCCAGGCGCTGCCGGTCTGATAGCGGTTGTTAACAGCGCAGACCCTCGGCGCTAAAAAACCGACAGGAAAAGTGGAAGATCGGCTTCCGCTTTCCTGTCGTAACCCTTACACTCCTCCATGATTTCTGCCAAATTCGCTTTAAATTCATAAATATTTTCAATTCCTCACGCCTTTCTTCTTATTCTCTTCATGATTGCCCGATTTTTATCTTTTATGCTTTCACGGCTTTACTCAGGCTCTGAGTAGTTGACGTTCAGCGTCGTATGCTTGTTTCCGAAGACGCGACAGAGTGCTGTCGTCATTATCATGAATTATAAGGACACTATTATGCGCAAACTGACTTCCCTTTTACTGGCTTCTTCGCTGGCGTTTGGTGCAGCCAGCGCCGTCCATGCAGCCGCTGACAACCTGACTCCACCGCCAGCAGGCAGCGAAAAAGCGATGCACAAGCCGCCAATGCGCCACGGCATGGAGATGATGTTTAAAGGTCTGAACCTGACCGACGCGCAGAAAACTCAGATGCGCGACATCATGAAAGAAAGCCACAAAGATATGAAACGCCCGTCACTGGACGAGCGTCGTGCGGCCCACAGCATTATTGCCTCTGACAGCTTCGACCAGAGCAAAGCAGAAGCACAGGCAGAGAAGATGTCCGCCAATGCCAAAGAGCATGCGCTGAAGATGCTGGAAACCCAGAACAAGCTCTATAACGTGCTGACGCCGGAGCAGAAAAAACAGTACAACGCTAACTTTGAAAAGCGTCTGACTGAGAAAGGCCCGCACGAGGGCAAAATGGCACCGCCAGCAGAACCGGCTGAATAACACTCGTTAAGCGAACGGTCTGAGACCGCCGGCGCTGTCCACTGAAGGTGAGTGGGCAGCGTCGGCGGTTTTTTTATAGTGGCAGAATAGGGTAGGCACCTGACAGAATCGGGCGGCAGAGGATTTTGTAGCCGTCGTGATCAAAACCGCCTTTGGGCCGCTGCAGTTTTCTGGCCTCATCCATGCTGCTGACCGAACCGAGATAGAACCAGTGGTCGATAACGTGGATCTGCGTCATCTCTTTGCCTTCCTCCACCAGCCCCACGGCACCCTGCCATGGCCAGCAGAACACCCGCACGTTTTCCAGCGCCTCCAGCAGTCGATCCTGATGATCGCTGACCGGCTCTTTTCCACAGCAGGCCCCGGCGCAACGGCGCAGTGCCGAGCGGAAGCAGCCTCGCCCCGCACTCAGCGCTTCCAGACCCAGCAGGCCATGACAGAGCTGATACTCATCCGCGAGCTGCTTGAGCCGTTCCAGCGCGGCGAAGCGACTGCGATAGAGCCCAAACAGGTTGGGGGACTGGCTGAAATCGAGGTCTTTTGCGTAGACCACATCCGGTTTGCCGTCGGTAATCTGCAATGAACAGAGCTGCCGGTTTTTGCGCAGTCGCTTATTAAACAGTGGCTGCTGGGTTTTGATCATCTGCGCTTCCAGCAGCAGCGCGCCGAGGTCACCCGCGGTAGGGATCCAGCTTACACGCCGCGACTGACGCAGCATTTTCGCCTCATCCGGGGTGCGGAAATGGGACATCACCCGCGAACGCAGATTCACACTTTTACCGATATAGAGCGGCAGCGACTCACTTTCGCCATGAAAGGTATAGACGCCAGGATGATTTGGCAGGCCTTCCAGCCATTCACGCAGGTGTTCGGGATATTGATAAATTGCATTCGCGTCGGGTTCGGGGCGAAGTATGGCAGAACGTCTGACCAAGATGGACTCCATTTACTGGTTGTCCATACAGCATAACAGGCAGGTGAAATGATCGCCAGTCGTCTGGTTACAGAGACCGTGTTGCCCGCCAGCAGATTAGCGAGCCGAGCGTGATCATCGCCACGCCCTGCCAGAAGGCCAGCGGCGGCGTCAGGCCCAGCCACAGCGATCCCAGCAGGGCCGACAGCACCGGCGTAAAATAGGAGGCGGTGGCCAGCAGCGTCAGATTGCCCTGCTGAATTCCGTGATTCCAGGCGGAATAGGCGATGGCGGTGGAGAGCCCGACAAACAGCACCTCCAGCAGCGGCACCAGCGTAAAGGTCATCGGTGCAGTGTGATCGCTGAAGGCATATTTCAGCCACAGCGCCAGGGCGGTCAGGATAAAAAACAGCGTGACGCCATTGGAACCACGGGCAAAGCGGCGGGTGAGATTATTGTAGAGCGCCCAGGTCAGGGCGGCGATAAAGGCCAGTGCATAGGCGACCGGGTTGCGCAGCATATTCTGCCACAACAGCGCCGGCGATCCGTTGCCGCTGCCTTTCATTACCCAGACGATCCCCAGCAGCGACAGCAGCAGTCCTGGCCACAGCCAGACACGGAAACGCTGCTGATTAAACGGGATCGCCAGCACGATGGTCAGACAGGGCCAGAGATAGTTAATCATCCCCAGTTCCAGCGACTGGCTGCGATCGCTGGCCAGCCCGATGGCCAGCGCCAGACAGATTTCATAGCCGACAAAGAGTACGCCCCCCAGCCACAGGTAGATGGCGGGCATTGCGCCAGGTCTGGGCAGGCCCCGGCTCAGGCAAAGGAGACACGCCGTAGTGGTGTAGATCAGCGCCGCGCCACCGGTGGCGCCAAAGGCTTCACTGACGCTGCGCAGCAGGCCAACGGTCGTACTCCAGAGCAGAATGGCGACAAGCCCGATGAGGGTTGCGCGCGAAACGGTGGCAGGCATGCAGCGATCAACAAAGTCAGTGAGAGAAGCCTCCCTTGCCGCGGCAAGGGAGGGGCAGGATTACTTCCAGAAGTCGTCGAATACCGTGATCGGCGGACGACGTTTGTGCTCGGTTTTCTGATACCAGCCTTCGATGATGCGGGCGCTGTCAGGATTGATGCTTTTGCCTTCCAGGTAGTCATCAATCATCTCATAGGTGACGCCCAGCGCCACTTCATCCTGCAGGCCTGGACGATCATCTTCCAGATCGGCAGTCGGTTTCTTCAGATAGAGATGCTCCGGGCAGCCAAGGTGTTTCAGCAACTGCTTGCCCTGACGCTTGTTCAGGCGGAACAGGGGATTGATGTCCGTGCCGCCATCGCCATACTTGGTGAAGAAACCGGTGACGGCTTCAGCCGCGTGATCGGTGCCGACCACCACGCCTTTGGTCATACCGGCGATGCTGTATTGCGCTTTCATCCGCTCACGGGCTTTTTCATTGCCGCGGACAAAATCGGAAAGCGTAATACCCGCCTCTTTCAGCGCGCGCTCACTGGCCAGCACCGACTCTTTGATGTTTACCACCAGCGAACGGTCGGGTTTGATAAAGGCCAGCGCGTCCTGACAATCCTGCTCATCCGCCTGCACACCATAAGGCAGACGCACGGCAATAAAGGTGTAGTCGTTATCACCGCTCTCCTGACGCAGTTCGGTGATCGCCCGCTGTGCCAGCGCGCCCGCCAGGGTTGAATCCTGACCGCCGCTGATCCCCAGCACCAGCGTTTTCAGGCCGCTGTGACGTTTCAGGTAGGCTTTAAGAAAATCGATGCTGACGCGCACTTCCTGGTCGGCGTCGATAGTGGGCTTCACACCCAGGGCTTCAATAATTTCCTGCTGCAGTGACATGAACTTCTCCTCAGGTCAGTGGCCTGTCGGCTCGATGCGAACGTTTTATTAAAGCTAACGTGCCTTTGCGAAAACAACAAGCCAAAGCGGTAACTGATTACCATGAAACGTTGCGAAATCAGTGAGTTTTTACCTGCGGCAGCGGTTTTTTCGCCAGCACGGTAAACATCAGAATCGCCGTCATAAAGCAGCCAAAAATGGTGGCGCACATGCTCAGCACCGAGGTGCCACCGATGCCGGTAATCGGCACAGTAATCGCACCCAGCGTGAACATCGTGACGCCAATCACCGCGGAGGCGCTACCAGCGCGATGGCCCTGACTCTGCATCGCCAGGGACGAGGCGGTGGTAGCGATAACGCCGTTGCTGGCAATGGTAAAGAACAGTGCCACCAGCAGCAGCGCTAAGGGAGCATGCAGCAGCGCGGCCAGCAGCAGCAGGCTGGAGGCAACAAAGGCCAGCGTCAGTCCGCCTTTCAGCACCCGATATTCGCCCCACAATGGACAGAGGCGGGCGCTGGTCTGTGAAGCAATCACCAGGCCAAACCCGTTGGCCGCAAAGCAGAAGCTAAAGGCCTGGGGCGAAAGACCATAGAGTTGCTGCAGCACGAACGGCGAGGCACCGATGTAGGCGAACATGCCGGACATCATAAATCCCTGGGTCAGGCAGAAGCCCATGAAGGGGCGATGGGTAATCACCTGACCCAATGCCGCGTAGGCGGAGAATATTGATCCTTTACTGCGGCGTGCCTCAGGCAGGGTTTCATGCAGCTTCCAGCGCGCCAGCAGGATCAGCAGAATGGCAATGCCGCCCAGCACCATGAAGATGCCGCGCCAGTTTAAAATCGTCATCAGCACGCCGCCTAATACCGGTGCACCGATCGGTGCCAGACCGTTGACTAGCATCAGCAGAGCGAAGAATCGCGTCAGCTCATGGCCGCTGTACATATCGCGTGCAATTGCCCGTGACAGCACCGCACCGCCCGCACCTGCTAACCCTTCGAACAGCCGCGCCAGCAGCAGCTGGTTAATATCCTGCGCCAGCGCACAGCCCATCGAGGCGATAAATAGCAACACCAGTGACAGGGTCAGCGGGCGCAGGCGGCCGAACTTATCGCTCATCGGGCCAAAGAGCAGCTGGCCAAAGCCGAGACCTAACAGGCCAGCGGTCAGACTCAGCTGCGCGGTAGCGGTTTCAGTGTGCAGGTCCTGGGCCATTTGTGGCAGTGCAGGCAAATAGAGGTCGATGCAGAGCGGGCCCAGTGCGGCCAGCAGGCCCAGCGTAATGGCATAAACCAGACGATTGGAGTGTACAGGGGTCATTTATCCTCGGGATTGTCAGCGATGGGGTAAACAGAAAGCGGGTAAGTCAGTGAAAAACAGCGTCCGGTAACGTGACATTTACGCCGATCTGCGACTGCGCGGATGACGGTGTGGTCTCTGAAAACGGGGCGCTATCGGGTACCTGTTTTGCCGGGCAGTATACGTCTGCGTTGACAGCAAAACAGCCTTCTTTACGAAATCCTGACATTTGGCAGGCCACTAATTGTTCGTCATAAACTTGATAAATCAGCATTTATGTTCCAGGCTTGTTTCCACATGGACAATAAATGAGGAACAACAAGATGAATAAAGTGATGGGATGTATCGCTGCGGCGCTGACACTGGCTGCACTGTCTGGTTGTACGACTTACGATCGTGCGGAAAGCTACGTGACTAAGCCAGTGGTAAAGGATGTTAAAAAGGGTATGACCCGTGATCAGGTTCGTCAGATCGCCGGTACGCCTTCGACTGAAATCACCATGGTTCACGCGCGCGGCACCTGCCAGACTTATGTACTGGGTCAGCGCGACGGTAAAGCTCAGACTTACTTCGTGAGCTATAACGACACCGGCCGTGTCATGAACTACGGCTTCCAGAGCTGTGCGGAATATGACACCGATCCGCAGGTTCAGCAGTAACTCTTAGCACCCCTGAATAGCAAACGGCCCGTCATTATGACGGGCCGTTTTTCGTTGTGGCACTGACTACAAACCTGCCGGACGCGGCACCTCAACATAATCGCCATCTATCTGCCGCTGGTAGAAGTGGCCAGCCTGCACATAGAAGCGTTTGCCGTTAAAGTCGAGTACCCGCATTTCACTGCTGACCCGCGACTCTGCAGGCGGCTCTGCCACCACATACTCATCGCCGTGACGCTGATAATAATTGCCGTTGAGCAGATAGTAGGTCAGTCCGCCTATCAGCACCGCGGTTGCGGCTTCAGGCAAAAAGCGCACCGGTCCGGGTCCGCCCCAGTGTGGCCCGTGGCCGCCATGGCGATCCCATCCACCCGGCGGGCCCCAGTCGCCAGGATGAGCGAAAGCCAGAGCGGGTGTCAAAAGCGTCAGCGTCAGAAGCGAGGCGATTATCTTTTTCATCAGGTGTTCTCCTCATAAGACTGGCTGCAGAATTCGCTTTTTATCGGGCAAAGACAAGCACTAAAGCGGCGATTTTTCGCCTGTTTACCATGCTTAACGCTTTCTTAACGGCGTTGCCATTAATGGGGGGGATTATGGAGAAGAAGGGCGGGAATAACCTGGCGCGGGCGCGCCAGGTTCAAAGCAGATTAGCGGTGCGCCAGTTCGGCGTTGTCGTCGCTTTCCAGGACGCGCTTATCGGTCAGACCTAACCAGCGACTGGTGAGAGAACCGGCGGTCATGGAACCGTTGACGTTCAGGGCTGTACGACCCATATCGATCAGCGGCTCAATGGAGATCAGCAGCGCCACCAGGGTGACCGGCAGGCCCATCGCAGGCAGGACAATCAGCGCCGCGAAGGTTGCACCACCGCCGACACCGGCAACGCCTGCTGAGCTCAGCGTCACGATCCCGACCAGCGTCGCAATCCACAGCGGGTCAAACGGGTTGATCCCGACGGTTGGCGCAACCATCACTGCCAGCATGGTTGGATAGAGACCGGCACAGCCGTTCTGGCCGATAGTGGCACCAAAAGAGGCCGCGAAGCTGGCAATCGACTCAGGCACGCCAAGACGACGGGTCTGGGTTTCCACGCTCAGCGGAATGCTGGCTGCGCTGGAGCGGCTGGTAAAGGCGAAGGTAATAACCGGCCACACTTTACGGAAGAAGCGCATCGGGTTGATACCATTTACCGACAGCAGCAGGGCGTGGACACCAAACATGATGGCCAGACCGAGGTAAGAGGCGACCACAAAGCTGCCCAGCTTGATGATGTCCTGCAGGTTAGAACCGGCAACCACTTTGGTCATCAGCGCCAGCACACCATAAGGTGTCAGCTTCATCACTAAACGCACCAGCTTCATGACCCAGGACTGCAGCGTATCGATCGCGACCAGCACGCGCTGACCTTTAACTTCATCATCTTTCAGCAACTGCAGTGCAGCTACACCCAGGAAGGCGGCGAAGATAACGACGCTGATAATCGAGGTCGGACTGGCTCCGGTCAGATCGGCAAACGGGTTTTTCGGGATAAAGGAGAGCACCAGTTGCGGCACGGTCAGGTCAGCCACTTTGCCGACATAGTTGCTCTGAATCGCACTGAGACGCGCAGTCTCCTGCACGCCCTGAACCAGACCTTCTGCGCTCAGGCCAAACAGGCCGGTCACAAAGACGCCGACCAGCGCCGAGATCGCGGTGGTAAACAGCAGTACGCCAATCGTCAGTACGCTGATTTTCCCCAGCGACGAGGCGTTATGCAGACGGGCGACCGCACTCAGAATGGAAACGAACACCAGCGGCATTACGACCATCTGCAGCAACTGGACATAGCCATTACCGACGATGTTAAACCAGCTGATAGACTCTTTGACCACTGCGCTGTTTTCGCCGTAGATCAACTGCAAAACCAGGCCGAACAGTACGCCGATTACCAGACCGGTCAGCACTTTCTTCGACAGGCTCCAGTTCTGACGGCTGAAGCGAGAGAGCAATACCAGCAGCACCACAAAGGCTACGATATTAAGCGTAAGAGGAAGGTCCATACTGAAACTCCAGAGTAATGCGGCCTTTCGCTCTGGAAAGGCCGCATAATGTTAATCACGAATTAAGACAGCAGGAATGGTAACAGCAGGCGAAGAGGGTGCCTTATATCCAAATGGCATGGTTTATAACTTAAAGGCGTTTTGTGCTGATTTATTGCGCAGTATGACTGGAAATCAACCGTCCGACGCCATTTTGTAGCGTATCGAACAGCTGTGACGGCCAGCCGTTTGCACCAAAAGATGGCATGCCCACCGGAAACCAGAGCGCATATCCCACCAGTCCCAGGCACAACGCCCGTTCAAGCTGGTTGCCTTTCTGACTGCGCAGAATCGGCAGCCGGAAGCGCCAGCGGCAGGGCCACAGCAGCGGAACCCCGGCAGGCGTCAGCATATCGGCCACAATATGGCTAAGGTAGCCCAGCGTCAGACCCTGCAGGACATCAGGCGGTATCGGCGACGACTGGGGCAGGTTTATCTGAAAAAGCCATAAACCGGCGGCTATCGCCAGCAAACTGTGGGTAAAGCCGCGATGGCCGAACGCGCGCGCAATAGGATGAGAGAGCCAGCGCAGTCGCTGTCCCAGCAGAGATTTAGGGTGATCGATATCGGGCAACAGACATGTCAGCAGCGCTGAGGGAACAAGATGCCACCAGTCGGCCTGCGCCAGCACTGGTGTCAGCTCAGCACGCTTCGCAAAGATAGCGCTGGCAATGGCAAAAATGATGTGGCCTTCGCCCGTCATGATAGAACCTGGTTGCAAAGAAAACTGTCGATGCATCCAGTATAGGGATTTATCCAGTAAATGAGAACATGTGACGCTGTAACGAAGCATGAATATTATTAACAAGGCGGACAGCGATGAAACCCTGTCCGCCAGTAAGATTAACGCGCCAGCCAGCCGCCATCCACCGCCAGGGTGTAGCCATTCACGTAGTCAGACGCGGAAGAGGCCAGGAAGACTACCGGGCCCATCATGTCATCCGGCACGCCCCAGCGGCCTGCCGGAATACGCCCCAGAATCTCTTCACTGCGCGACTCATCATTACGAAGCTGTTCCGTATTGTTGGTGGCCATGTAACCGGGAGCGATGGCATTGACGTTAATGCCATGTTTTGCCCACTCGTTCGCCATCAGACGGGTCAGTCCCATCACGGCACTTTTCGACGCCGTATAAGAGGGCACGCGGATACCGCCCTGGAAGGAGAGCATGGAGGCGATATTGATGATCTTGCCGCCATTACCCTGCGCGATAAACTGACGGGCAACCTGCTGCGACAGGAAAAACAGGCTCTTGCTGTTAAGATTCATCACGTCATCCCAGTCCTGCTCGCTGAAATTCAGTGCGTCCTCACGGCGGATAATGCCGGCATTGTTGACCAGAATGTCAATTTTACCGGCAGCGGCCAGCGCCTGTTCAACCACTGAGGCCACCACGCTGGTCTGCATCAGATCGGCCTGTACCGGCCAGAACCGGCGACCCAGCGCCTCCACTTTACTTTGGGTATCATCCGGGCCATCACGATTAACGCCGACGATATCACAACCCGCCTGGGCCAGACCCAGCGCCATACCTTGCCCTAAACCGGTATTACAGCCGGTCACCAGCGCGACTTTACCTTCCAGGTTAAACGTACTCAGTACCATGGTATTTCTCCTCTGCTCAGCGCAGTTCACTGATTTTGACGTGGTCCATGTCATCAAAGACCTGATTCTCACCCACCATGCCCCAGATAAAGGTGTAACGCTGGGTGCCGACACCGGCGTGAATTGACCAGCTGGGTGAGATCACCGCCTGCTCGTTGTGTACCAGCAGATGGCGGGTTTGCTGCGGTTGCCCCATCATGTGGAAGACGGCGCACTCTTCGCTCATATCGAAGTAGAAATAGACTTCCATGCGGCGTTCGTGGGTGTGGCAGGGCATGGTGTTCCACAGGCTGCCTTCATCCAGTTTGGTTAAGCCCATGGTGAGCTGGCAGGTGGGCAACACATCCGGCACGATAAATTTGTTAATGGTGCGGCGATTGGAGGTCGCGGCATCACCCAGCGTCGCGGTGGCCGCTTCCTGCAGCGTGATCTTCTTGTCCGGGAAGGTGCTGTGTGCTGGCGCACTGTTGTAATAGAATTTGGCCGGCTGTGCCGGGTTCAGGCTGCGGAACAGCAGGTTGCGCGCACCTTTGCCGATGTAAAGTGCCTCTTCGTGACCGATTTCCCACGCTTTACCGTCAACTTCTACCAGACCCGGGCCGCCAATATTGATCATACCCAGCTCGCGGCGTTCAAGAAAATAAGCGACGCCCAGCTGTTTTCCCATCTCATCACCGATAGTGACCGGATTATTCACCGGCATGACGCCGCCAATAATGATGCGGTCGATATGGCTGTAGGTCAGGGTGTAATCATCGGCAGTAAATATCTTCTCAATCAGGAACTCGCGGCGCAGTGCTTCAGTGTCGAGTTGCTTAGCGTGATCGCTGTGAATGCTTTGACGAACGTCCATCTCAGGCCTCTCTGCAGGTCAGGTTATTCATGCCCCAAACGGGGACGCTTTTGGCATCTTAGGCAGAGCGGGATGGGAATTCAATAAAAATGAAACGTTGTTTTATTTTTTGCGGGTCAGATCAAGTGACAGGTGCAACAGGCAATAAAAAGCCCGCCATAAGCGGGCTGTTATTATCCCTGCAGATGCTGCAGGCTAAGCTGGGTCAGATTGTCCAGCCGGACATCCGCCAGCGTCCAGCGGGGATCGTCACGGTGTTCAGCGGCGGGCACCACAATCGATCGCATACGCGCTGCTTTGGTGGCTATCATGCCGTTAAACGAATCTTCCAGCGTGACGCAGTTGAGCGGATCGATTGCCAGGCTGGCGGCGGCGTTGAGATAGACCTGCGGATGGGGCTTGCTGTAGGGCAGCGCTTCTGCTGAAGCCAGCACATCGAAATAAGGGCGCAGATTGAAGATCTCCAGCACTTGTTCCAGCATCTTTAGCGGTGATGCGGAGGCAAGGCCGATTTTCAGCCCCTGTTCCCGGCACAGTTGCAGCGCCGTTTCCACGCCCGGCAGCAGTGGCCGCGTCTGATCCACCAGCGTCATGGCGCGCGTAATAATCCGCTCAGTGACCTCCTGCTGAGAGGGGCCATGCCACGGCAGCGTTTCGTACCACATCCGTACAGTCTGATCGATGCGCAGACCCAGGGTATCGGGCATTTCACTGCGACGTGACAGGTCAACATCCAGCGTTGAAAAGATATCCAGCTCAGCCTGATCCCACAGAGGTTCAGAATCGATCAGTAAGCCATCCATATCAAACAGGGCAGCAAGGACAGGGCGGTGATAAGGCATCAGGGGGTCTCCTTTTAAAGTCAGCTTTACCTTAACATCATTCTTTGCTGGCGCACGCTCTGCCCGACAGGCCACGCTTTATTTGGGAAATTTCACCGTTGGCAGGTAAACTGACGGCAAATTGGATTCCGGGTTCAGGAGATATTATGACCTATCAACAGGCTGGCCGTATCGCCATCCTCAAGCGAGTGGCAGGCTGGGTGCTCTTTTTAGTGGCGCTGCTGTCGACCATTATTTCTGTATTGAGCTTTATGTTTAAGCATAGCGAAAAGCAGCCAGGCATTGATGCCGTCATGCTCGATTTCGTCCACGTCATCGTCGACATGCTGCGCTTTAACACGCCATTCCTGAATGTCTTCTGGCATAACTCGCCGGTACCGGAATTTAACGGTCAGATGAACCTGGGTTTCTGGCTAATCTACATTCTGATTTTTGTCGGGCTGGCGCTGGAGTCGTCAGGCGCGCGGATGGGACGTCAGGCGCGTCACGTCAAAGAAGGCATTGAGGATCAGATGATTCTGGAGCAGGCAAAAGGCAGTGAAGGGCGTAGCCGTCAGCAACTGGAAGAGAAGGTGCGCGTACCTCGCCACACCATCTTCCTGCAGATCTTCCCGCTCTATGTCCTGCCGGTGGTGATTGCGATAGCCGGTTATTTTGCGCTGTCGCTGCTGGGCTTTATCTGACCGCGAGCTTTGTCAGGCCGGTCTGGCCTGACTGGCGCCCAGCGCATCCTCATCCAGCAACTGGCCAATGGCGAACTGTGCATCGCCTGGCCAGTGCCCGCCAAAGACGTTAGCCCGGTTGAGCAGATAGTAGAGCTGGTAGACCGGCAGACGCTGCGAAAAACCATCCGGTAGCGGCCACACCGCCTGATAACCGTCGTAAATCTGGCGAGGCAGGTCAGGGTACCAGCTCAGCATGGCTAAATCGCACTCACGGTCGCCCCAGTAGCAGGCAGGGTCGAACAGCCAGGGGCCACTCTCACTGCTGGCGCAGTTAGCCGGCCAGAGATCGCCATGCAGCAGCGACGGCTGCGGATGATGTGACGCGAGCACCCGCTGCACGCAGGCAACGATCAGCTCTGTATCCCCGTACTGAATTCCCTTTTCCGCTGCCAGTTGCAGCTGCCAGCCAATGCGCTGTTCAGCAAAAAAAACCGACCAGCGTCGCAGCCAGCTATTGGGTTGGGGCGTCGTGGTGATGTTATTGTCGAAATCGAGGCCGAACTGCGTCTGCTCGCTCCACTGATGCAGATGCGCCAGTTGCTGACCGAGCTGATATGCACTCTGCTCATCAAGCGGCTGTGGCCTGATATATTCCAGCAGCAGAAAGCTCTCCTCGCGATGATGACCCACACCATAGACTTTAGGCACCCGAACCGTGCCGGTGCGCGCCAGCAAATCCAGCTGGTCTGCTTCCCAGGTAAAGAGCGACAGCATATCGCGGCTGTTACTTTTGACGAAGACGTCGTGATCACCGTAGCGGATCTGCCAGGTGGGATGGATATCACCCCCCGCGAGGGCGTGACGTTGAGTGATTTCGGCGTTGCCTAACTGCTCGCTTAACAGACGACTAATGGCTGACCACATTGGGCTATCCTCGTTATTCGCTGCGTAAGTTCGATTGTATTGCGTAAATATTCACCAAAAACCGCGCAATTGCACCCTTTATTCTGGCGCTGAGGTGGCAGGGCGATGATCGGCAGCATCGCGCAGATACTCTTCGAAGGTCGTGACGGTCACCTCGGGTTCCTGACCCAGCGCGCTTTCACCGGCCGCAGTGACCTGCTGCCGCAGATCCTCAGCCTCCAGCCTGCTGACGATGCCATAGCTGTTCGTACCGAGTTCATGCGGATGGCCGTCGTCATCTGTCATCGTGGTCGTGAAACCTGCGGCGGTCATTGCGCTGGTCAGCTCCAGGATGTCACTTAAGCCCGACTCCTGATAATGAAAGGTCACGATATAGCGGGTTAAGGTGTTACTCATGAGGCACCTCCGGGGAAGGGAAACTGAACTGAGCGTAGACCATGGTGAAAAATCAGGCGAATTATGAAGGAGATGCTGCGTGTGTGACGTGATGCATAGCGTAAATTCGTGTCAGGAGCCAGCAGCATAACGTAAAAATCTTCTGCCGTTGCGTCTGGCTTTTCGTTTGGGCAGCACTATAATGCGCGACGTTAATAAGATGAGTCCCAATTAACAGGGGTTGTCAGGGTGATTCCAGGCATTTTGTGTAAGTTAATAATTTTTTACAAAACTTACCGTAAATTGCATTGAATGCCCGGCAAAACGCTTCAGACTCTCCGTTTTTTAAACAGTCGCACGGATCACATTTAATGAAAGCCTATAACAAGCTGTCTGCTGTTCTTTTGCTCTCCGCCGGAGCTTTTTGTCACCAGGCAATGGCCGATAACGCCGTATTTACGTCAATGGATGACCCTTCAACAGCTAAAAAGCCGTTTGAAGGTTCTGCTGCTGCGGGATATCTGGCGCAAACCGGTAACACCACCAGTTCATCAATGACGGCTCAGACCAATATGACCTGGTATCAGTCATTTATGGCTTACAGCTTGTGGGGTAACGCAGCCAACACCTCGTCAAACGATGAGCGCTCTTCTGAAACTTACAACATCGGTGGTCGTTCACGTTACAACCTCAACTCGTATGACTACCTGTTTGGACAGGCGAGCTGGTTAAGCGATCGTTTCAATGGTTACGATTCACGCGACGTGCTGACAGCCGGTTACGGTCGTCAGATTCTGAATGGACCGGTGCACTCGCTGCGTGCGGAATTGGGTCCGGGTGTACGTTATGACGATTATCACGCGGGTGGTCATCAGACCAAAGCGCTGGGCTATGGCGCAGTCAGCTATCAGTGGCAGCTGACCGACACCACTAAATTTATTCAGGGCGTGTCAGTGCTGAGCAGCTTTGGAGAAGACACCACGGTGAACTCCGAAACCGGTCTGCAGGTGGCGATCAACAGCCACTTCGCGCTGAAGCTGGCTTACAACGTCAGCTGGAACAACAATCCGCCGGAATCGGCACCTGATCGTACCGATACCAAAACCTCAATCATGCTCTCTTACGCAATGTAAGCGCATTTTTGCAGCAGCATTCACAGCGGCCTGACAGTGTGTCAGGCCGCTTTTTTTTGATTTCTCCAGGGCTTAGCGAAAAAGGCATGGGTTTTTCTCGCCGGGGAAAACTGCTATCATCAGCCCCGCACTGCAATCCTGGCGACATTCCGACAATGTGGGTCTGATATCACGCCGGGTCACTAATTTTACATTACGTTGCATGTAGGCTTTCGTGTGGCTTACCACTGCAAATAAGGATATGAAATGCCTGTAATTACGCTTCCTGATGGCAGCCAGCGCGTGTTTGACCGCCCTGTCAGTGTGATGGATATTGCGCTGGACATCGGTCCTGGGCTGGCGAAAGCCTGTATCGCTGGCCGTGTTAACGGTGAACTGGTTGATGCTGTTGATCCCATCACTGAAGATGCCGCCGTAGCGATCATTACCGCTAAAGATGAAGCGGGTCTGGAAATCATCCGTCACTCCTGTGCGCACCTGTTAGGGCATGCGATTAAACAGCTGTGGCCGGATACCAAAATGGCGATTGGCCCGGTCATTGATAACGGCTTCTATTATGATGTCGACATCGATCGTACCCTGACCCAGGAAGATATCGACCTGCTGGAAAAACGCATGCATCAGTTGGCTGAAACCAACTACGATGTGGTGAAGAAGAAGGTCAGCTGGCAGGAAGCTCGCGACGTCTTTGCGGCGCGCGGCGAAATTTACAAGACCACCATTCTTGATGAAAACATCAGCCATGACGATAAGCCTGGCCTGTATCATCACGAAGAATATGTCGACATGTGCCGCGGTCCGCACGTGCCGAACATGCGGTTCTGCCATCATTTTAAACTGCAGAAGATCTCCGGTGCCTACTGGCGCGGCGACAGCAACAACAAAATGCTGCAGCGTATTTATGGCACCGCATGGGCAGACAAAAAGCAGCTGGCAGCCTATCTGCAGCGTCTGGAAGAGGCGGCGAAGCGTGACCATCGTAAGATTGGTAAGCAGCTGGATCTCTACCACATGCAGGAAGAAGCACCAGGCATGGTCTTCTGGCATAATGACGGCTGGACCATCTTCCGCGAGCTGGAAGTGTTTGTCCGCAGCAAGTTAAAAGAGTACCAGTACCAGGAAGTTAAAGGTCCATTCATGATGGATCGCGTCCTGTGGGAAAAAACCGGGCACTGGGAAAACTATAAAGAAGCAATGTTCACCACCTCATCTGAGAACCGTGAATATTGCATCAAACCGATGAACTGTCCTGGGCATGTTCAGATCTTTAATCAGGGTCTGAAATCCTACCGTGACCTGCCGCTGCGTATGGCAGAGTTCGGCAGCTGTCACCGTAATGAACCCTCAGGCGCACTGCACGGCCTGATGCGTGTTCGTGGCTTTACCCAGGATGATGCACACGTCTTCTGTACTGAAGAGCAGGTGCGTGACGAAGTGAACAGCTGTATCCGCATGGTTTATGACATGTACAGCACCTTCGGTTTTGAAAAGATTGTGGTGAAGTTATCCACCCGTCCTGAGAAGCGCATCGGTACGGATGAGATGTGGGATCGTGCCGAGGAAGATCTGGCTGCGGCGCTGAACGAAAACAATATTGAGTTTGAGTTCCAGCCAGGCGAAGGCGCGTTCTACGGTCCTAAAATTGAGTTTACTTTGTACGATTGTCTTGATCGCGCCTGGCAGTGCGGAACAGTTCAGCTAGACTTCTCCCTGCCAAAACGCCTTGAAGCAACCTACGTGGGTGAAAACAATGATCGTCAGACGCCAGTGATGATTCACCGTGCGATTCTGGGGTCAATGGAGCGTTTCATCGGTATTCTGACCGAAGAATTCGCCGGTTTCTTCCCAACCTGGCTGGCACCGCTGCAAGTCGTGGTAATGAATATTACCGACGGACAAGCAGAATATGTTGAGTCTTTGACGCGTAAGCTGCAGAATGCTGGCATTCGTGTGAAGGCAGACTTGAGAAATGAGAAGATAGGCTTTAAAATCCGCGAGCACACATTACGTCGCGTCCCTTATATGTTGGTCTGCGGTGATAAAGAGGTGGAATCTGGCAAAGTTGCCGTTCGCACCCGCCGTGGTAAAGACCTTGGGTCGATGGATGTCGATGTGTTTGTTGAGAAACTTCAACAAGAGATTCGCAGCCGAAATCTTCAACAATTGGAGGAATAAAGTATTAAAGGCGGAAAACGAGTACTACCGACGCGTCCGAACAAAATCAACAGTGAAATCCGCGCAACTGAAGTGCGCTTAACAGGCATGGATGGCGAGCCGATTGGCATTGTCACATTACGCGAAGCTTTGGAAAAAGCCGAGGAAGCGGGCGGCGACTTAGTCGAAATCAGCCCGAATGCCGAACCGCCGGTCTGCCGCATCATGGATTACGGCAAGTTCCTCTATGAAAAAAGCAAATCTTCTAAGGAACAGAAGAAGAAGCAAAAAGTTATTCAGGTTAAGGAAATCAAATTCCGTCCTGGAACCGATGATGGCGACTATCAGGTCAAACTACGCAACCTGATTCGCTTTCTGGAAGAAGGCGATAAAGCCAAAATCACGCTGCGTTTCCGCGGTCGTGAGATGGCGCACCAGCAGATCGGTATGGAAGTGCTTAACCGCGTCCGTAAAGACCTGTGTGAAGATCTGGATTTGGCCATTGTCGAATCCTTCCCTTCGAAGATCGAAGGCCGCCAGATGATCATGGTGCTCGCTCCTAAGAAGAAACAGTAGGCTTTCAAGTAACACTAACCGCGCAGCGTTCGCGCTGTGCGGTTAACTGTTCGCCTGTCTGGGTCATGTTATTAACAATGCGAAGTGGATATTTTTAAAATGCCAAAGATTAAAACTGTACGTGGTGCGGCTAAGCGCTTCCGCAAGACCGCTTCTGGCGGCTTCAAGCGTAAACACGCAAACCTGCGTCATATTCTGACCAAAAAATCTACTAAGCGTAAACGTCACCTGCGCCCTAAAGGCATGGTGTCAAAAGGCGATCTGGGTCTGGTAATTGCCTGCCTGCCGTACGCATAAGTAATTTTTTCATTAAATCAGAATATTAAACAGGAGAGCTAAATGGCTCGTGTAAAACGTGGTGTAGTTGCTCGCGCACGTCACAAAAAAATCTTAAAACAAGCTAAAGGCTATTACGGTGCACGTTCACGTGTTTACCGCGTTGCCTTCCAGGCTGTTATCAAAGCTGGTCAGTATGCTTACCGTGACCGTCGTCAACGTAAGCGTCAGTTCCGTCAGCTGTGGATCGCGCGTATCAACGCAGCGGCTCGTCAGAACGGCATGTCTTACAGCCGTTTCATCAATGGTCTGAAAAAAGCAGCCATTGAGATTGACCGTAAGATCCTGGCCGACATCGCGGTATTCGATAAAGTGGCATTCTCTGCACTGGTCGAAAAAGCGAAATCAGCCCTGGCGTAAGTCAGATGGAAAAGGGAGCTTGCTCCCTTTTTTATTGCCTGTAACTTACGCAAAAGATTGACATTTCCGGCGCTGAGCATTTCAATAGACCCCCTGTATCGCATGACAAGGTAACCGCAAGCATGAACGCTGCTATTTTCTGTTTCTTTTTTTACTTTAGCGCCTGACATCCAGGGGCTTTTGCGCATAAGAAAAGAAACGAAAAATCGCGCTAAAAGCCTCCCTCGTGGAGGCTTTTTTGTTTCTGGCGCTAGCATATTGGACCGGCAGGTCCCAACGAGAACTGACCAGCCTGACTGGAAAAAGAGGAAACTATGTCCCAACTCGCAGAACTGGTGGCCAGCGCCACGGCGGCCATCGACGGGGCGACGGATATCGCCGCCCTTGACGCGGTGCGCGTCGAATACCTGGGTAAGAAAGGACATCTGACACTGCAGATGACTACGTTACGCGAGCTGCCAGCCGAAGAGCGCCCGGCAGCGGGTGCGGTAATCAATGAAGCGAAGCAGCAGGTGACTGAGCGTCTGAATGCGCGCAAAGATGCCCTGGAAGCTGCGGTGCTGAATGCCCGTCTGGCTGAAGAGACCATTGATGTCTCTCTGCCTGGCCGTCGCATTGAGAATGGCGGCCTGCATCCGGTAACCCGCACCATGGATCGCATTGAGACCTTCTTTGGTGAGTTAGGCTTTGGCGTCGTAACCGGTCCAGAAATTGAAGATGATTATCATAACTTCGATGCGCTGAATATTCCTGCCCATCACCCGGCCCGTGCTGATCACGACACCTTCTGGTTTGACGCCACGCGCCTGCTGCGTACCCAGACGTCCGGCGTGCAGATCCGTACCATGAAGGCTCAGCAGCCGCCGATTCGCATTATTGCGCCGGGCCGCGTCTACCGTAACGATTACGATCAGACCCATACCCCGATGTTCCATCAGATGGAAGGGCTGATTGTGGATAAAAACATCAGCTTTACCAACCTGAAAGGCACGCTGCACGATTTCCTGAACAACTTCTTCGAAGAAGATCTGCAGATTCGTTTCCGTCCCTCCTATTTCCCGTTTACTGAGCCATCAGCAGAAGTTGACGTCATGGGTAAAAACGGCAAGTGGCTGGAAGTGCTGGGTTGCGGCATGGTTCACCCTAACGTGCTGCGCAATGTCGGCATCGATCCGGAAGTCTACTCCGGTTTCGCCTTTGGTATGGGCATGGAGCGTCTGACCATGTTGCGCTACGGCGTGACCGATCTGCGTGCCTTCTTTGAAAATGATTTACGTTTCCTCAAACAATTTAAGTAAGGGCAGGATATCCAATGAAATTCAGTGAACTCTGGTTACGCGAATGGGTAAATCCAGCCCTGGACAGCGCTGCGCTGTCTGAACAAATCACTATGGCCGGTCTGGAAGTTGACGGCGTTGATCCGGTTGCCGGTGCCTTCCACGGCGTCGTGGTCGGGGAAGTGGTGGAGTGCGGCCAGCACCCGAATGCAGACAAGCTGCGTGTGACCAAAATCAACGTGGGCGGCGATCGCCTGCTGGATATCGTCTGTGGCGCGCCGAACTGCCGTCAGGGACTGAAAGTCGCGGTCGCCACCGTCGGAGCCGTGCTGCCAGGTGATTTCAAAATCAAAGCGGCCAAACTGCGTGGCGAGCCGTCTGAAGGCATGCTCTGCTCTTTCTCCGAGCTGGGGATTTCCGACGACCACAACGGCATCATCGAACTGCCAGCCGATGCGCCGATTGGCACCGACATCCGCGCCTACCTGCAGCTTGATGACAACACCATCGAAATCAGCGTCACGCCTAACCGCGCTGACTGTCTGGGTCTTATCGGTATCGCCCGTGATGTCGCCGTCCTCAATGGTTTGCCACTGAACGTGCCGGAGATGCAGCCGGTCGCTGCGACGCTGAACGACACTTTCCCGATTCAGGTTGATGCGACAGAAGCCTGTCCACGCTATCTGGGCCGTGTAGTAAAAGGCATAAACGTTGCTGCTGCCACGCCATTGTGGATGAAAGAGAAGCTGCGTCGTTGTGGTATTCGTTCTATCGATCCGGTGGTGGATATCACTAACTACGTTCTGCTGGAGCTGGGTCAGCCGATGCACGCCTTCGATCTCGACCGCATCGACGGTGGTATCGTGGTGCGTATGGCGAAAGAGGGCGAAAAGCTGACGCTGCTGGATGGCACTGAAGCCAGCCTGCAGAGTGATACCTTAGTGATCGCCGATCATCAGAAAGCGCTGGCGATGGCTGGTATCTTTGGTGGCGAACATTCGGGCGTGAACGGCGAAACGCAGAATATCCTGTTCGAGTGCGCTTACTTTGATCCGCTCTCTATTACCGGCCGCGCCCGTCGTCATGGTCTGCATACCGACGCGTCACATCGCTACGAGCGTGGTGTTGACCCGGCGCTGCAACACACCGCGCTGGAGCGTGCTACCCAGCTGCTGCTGTCAATCTGCGGCGGTGAAGCGGGCCCGATCATCGATCAGACTCATCAGGCAGCCCTGCCTGTGCCAGCGACGATCACGCTGCGTCGTGAAAAGCTGGACCGTCTGATTGGCCACGTGATCGCGGATGAGCAGGTGACTGACATTCTGACGCGTCTCGGCTGTGAAGTGACCGTGGGAGAAGGGCAGTGGCAGGCCGTCGCCCCGAGCTGGCGCTTCGATATGGCGATTGAAGAAGATCTGGTTGAAGAAGTGGCTCGTATTTACGGCTACAACAACATTCCGGATGTGCCGGTACAGGCGGGTCTGGTGATGACTCAGCATCGCGAAGCGAATCTGTCGCTGAAGCGCGCGAAAAACCTGCTGGTGGACAAGGGCTATCAGGAAGCGATTACCTATAGTTTCGTCGATCCGAAAATTCAGCAGCTGCTGCACCCGGGTGAAGAGGCGCTGTTGCTGCCGAGCCCAATCTCCAGCGATATGTCGACCATGCGTCTCTCACTCTGGACCGGCCTGCTCAGCGCGGTAGTCTACAACCAGAACCGTCAGCAGAGCCGCGTGCGCCTGTTTGAGAGCGGCTTACGCTTTGTGCCGGATACCCAGGCAGATTTGGGCATCCGTCAGGATCTTATGCTGGCTGGCGTCATCAGCGGTAACCGCGTTGAAGAGCACTGGGATCTGGCGCGTCAGACAGTTGACTTCTATGATTTGAAAGGCGATTTAGAATCGCTGCTCGATTTAACCGGCAAACTGGATGACATCAGCTTCCGTGCTGAAGCGAATCCGGCGTTGCATCCAGGACAGAGCGCGGCGATTTATTTGCATGATGAACATATCGGATTTATCGGCGTGGTTCATCCTGAGCTGGAACGTAAGCTTGATCTCAATGGCCGCACCTTAGTCTTTGAACTGCTTTGGAATAAGGTCGCAGACCGCGTCCTGCCTGACGCGCGCGAGATTTCTCGCTTCCCGGCGAACCGTCGTGATATTGCCGTTGTGGTGGCTGAAAACGTCCCCGCAGCAGATATCATCGCGGAGTGTAAGAAAGTTGGCGTAAATCAGGTAGTTGGCGTAAACTTGTTTGACGTGTACCGCGGTAAGGGCGTTTCTGAGGGCTACAAGAGCCTCGCAATCAGCCTGATTTTGCAGGATACCAGCCGGACACTCGAAGAAGAGGAGATTGCCGCGACCGTTGGCAAATGCGTTGCGGCATTAAAAGAGCGATTCCAGGCAACCTTGAGGGATTGAACCTATGGCGCTTACAAAAGCTGAGATGTCAGAGTACCTGTTTGAGAAACTCGGGCTGAGCAAACGCGATGCCAAAGAGTTAGTAGAGCTGTTTTTCGAAGAGGTACGTCGCGCTTTGGAGAATGGAGAACAGGTAAAACTGTCTGGGTTTGGTAATTTTGACCTGCGTGACAAAAACCAGCGTCCTGGCAGAAACCCGAAAACGGGTGAAGATATTCCGATTACTGCGCGTCGCGTAGTAACGTTCCGCCCAGGACAGAAGCTGAAAAGCCGCGTAGAGAACGCTACACCCAAAGAGACTGACTGAATTTCAGCGTTTCAAAAAGGCCGCGCAAGCGGCCTTTTTTCATGGTTTCAGTACGCAGCAATCCCGCCTCCCGCGCCCGTTAATCTCCCTGGCGGCAAAGAGCAAACCGCCTCATCTGCCTTTCTTTTTTCTGCAATCCCTCTACAATCAAATCTCTGTTTTCTCAGCTAATCCCGCTTATGTCTCTGCTCGACCAGCTCGCGCGCCAGGCCGACCAGCGCGGCCAGAAATGGCTTATTGTGTTAGCACTTATGCTCTCTGCTCTGCTCTGTCTCAGCCTGTGTGCCGGTGACAGCTGGATCGCGCCCTCAGACTGGTTCACGGAAAGCGGCAGGCTCTTTGTCTGGCAGTTGCGGCTGCCCCGCAGTCTGGCGGTGGTGCTGGTCGGTGCGTCGCTGGCGGTATGCGGTGTCGTGATGCAGGCGCTGTTTACAAATCCGCTGGCGGAGCCCGGCCTGCTCGGCGTCTCGAACGGTGCCGGTATTGGCCTGGTGCTCGGCGTGCTGCTGGGTAGCGGTTCGCTGTGGAGCCTTGGGCTGGCGGCGATGGCCGGTGCACTGATAATTACGCTCATCCTGCTGCATTTTGCCCATCGTCAGCTCTCGGTCACCCGGCTATTGCTTACCGGCGTAGCGCTGGGGATTATCTGTAGTGCCATCATGACCTGGGCGGTCTACTTCAGTACCAGCCTCGATCTGCGCCAGTTGATGTACTGGATGATGGGGGGATTCAGCGGGATTGACTGGCGCTATGGCTGGATGATGCTGGCGCTGCTGCCGGTGATGCTGGCCCTGGGAGCGACCGGGCAGATTCTTAATCTGCTGGCGCTGGGCGAGACATCCGCCCGCCAGCTCGGACTGTCTCTCTTCTACTGGCGTAACCTGCTGGTGCTGGCCATGGGCTGGCTGGTCGGCATCAGCGTCGCGATGGCCGGTGCTATTGGCTTTATCGGACTGGTGATCCCGCATCTGCTGCGTATGAGCGGCATCAGCGATCACCGTTATCTGCTGCCGGCATCGGCGCTGGCTGGCGCCGGTGTATTACTGGCAGCCGATATTGTGGCTCGTCTGGCGCTGACGTCGGCGGAATTACCGATAGGCGTCGTGACGGCGACACTGGGCGCGCCGCTGTTTATTATTTTACTGGTGAAATCTTCACGCTAGCTTCGGCTGGCGACTCTGCATCCACAACAGCATCCACAACAGGAAACAGCATGAACATTTATCAAACTGAACTGGTTACGCTCGATGGGGAAAAAACCACGCTGTCACAATGGCAGGGCAAGGTACTGCTGGTGGTCAATGTTGCCTCGAAATGTGGTCTGACGCCGCAATATGAAGAGCTGGAGAACCTGCAGAAAGCCTGGCAGGATCAGGGCTTCAGCGTACTCGGTTTTCCCTGCAACCAGTTTCTGGAGCAGGAGCCGGGCAGCAGTGAGGAGATTAAAACCTTCTGCAGCACCACGTATGGCGTCACGTTCCCGATGTTTGCCAAAACCGAGGTGAATGGCGCAGGCCGTCATCCGCTCTATGCTCAGCTGATTGCGGCCCGACCTGACGCGGTGCGCCCGGAAGGCAGCGGCTTTTACGAGCGCATGGAGAGCAAAGGACGCGCGCCGAAAGAGCAGGGCGACATCCTGTGGAACTTCGAAAAATTCCTTATTGGCCGTGACGGCAGCGTGATCCAGCGTTTTGCACCTGACATGACGCCGGAAGATCCGATCATTCTGGAAACCATTAAGCAGGCGCTGGCAAAATAGATGCTGTTGCGCCTGCAACAGGTCGCCGTCCCCGGACGGCTGCTGCCACTGACCGGTGAGCTTGCCGCCGGTCAGCTGCTGCACGTGGCAGGCCCGAACGGTGCAGGCAAAAGCACCTTACTCAGTGTGATTGCGGGACTGCAACCCGCCTCCGGCACGGTGCTGCTGGACGAACAGCCGCTGAGTGACTGGAACGGCGCGGCGATGGCCCGGGTTCGCGGCTGGCTGCCTCAGCAGCAGGCACCGCTGAGTCAGATGCCGGTCTGGCACTATTTGCGTCTGCATCTGAAACAGGCGGCGGGGCAGACAGACGATCGCCTCAGCAAGCTGCTGAAACGGCTTCAGCTGCAGGATAAGTTATCGCGTTCACTGACCCGGCTCTCCGGTGGTGAATGGCAGCGCGTCAGGCTGGCGGCGGTTTGTGTGCAGATTGATCCCCACATCAATCCACACGGGCGGCTGCTGATCCTTGATGAGCCCATGACCGCGCTGGATATCGCCCAGCAAAAAGCGGTGGACGATCTGATTGCCGACCTGTGCGCGGCGGGCATCAGCGTTATCGCCAGCAGTCACGACCTCAACCACAGCCTGCAACAGGCGGATCGGGTCTGGCTGATGGATAAGGGAGCGTTGATAGCCCAGGGTGAACCGGCTGAGGTTCTGACGCCGCAGCGCCTGACACCGCTCTACCAGATTGCTTTCCGGCAGCTTGAACTCGAAGGACGCACGCTGCTGACCGTATTGCCCTGACACTTGCTACCCGGCGGGCTTTACCGCTACATTAAGCCGGTTGCAACTTCTGATAAGGACATTTGGCGATGCGCCTGGGTTTGCTGATTTTAGTTCTGCTGCTGACGGGATGCAGTCATCACGCTCCGCCGATTAATGGCCGTCTTTCCGATTCGATCACCGTGATTGCGGAACTGAACGATCAGCTCGGTAACTGGCGTGGGACGCCTTATCGCTATGGCGGCATGAGTCGTAACGGGGTTGACTGCTCCGGCTTTGTCTATCTGACTTTCCGCGATAAATTTGCGCTGCAACTGCCGCGCACCACCTCAGCTCAAAGCGATATCGGCACCCGAATCAGCAAAGACGAGCTGCTGCCAGGCGATCTGGTCTTCTTCAAAACCGGTCGCGGGGAGAATGGCCTGCATGTGGGCATTTATGACACCGATAATGCCTTTATTCATGCCTCAACCAGCCAGGGCGTCATCCGCTCCTCGCTCGACAATGTCTACTGGCGAAAAGTGTTCTGGCAGGCCCGTCGTATTTAAACGCAGGTCCGAGGAATCAGACTTAAGTCCAATTTTAAATAGAGTTAAAACAGAGAGTAAAAGGTTTATTTTAAATGACAGTTATTGAGCGTGGGTTTTAATAAACATAATAAACGCTTATTTAATTCCACTAATAACCGCTGTTTTATCGCTACTATTTGGCTTAAGGGTGATCGCCTGCTGCCAAACGGCAATGGAAGAGTAAAGAAGTTCGTCTCTTCAATGATTTGGCACTATTGCCTGCGCCTGACCATTACTATACGATATCCCCATCGCCGCATATTCTGGCATTAAAATGAAAATTCATCTTTCGGCCGACTATCAGTCGGAAATCTGGTTTTATCCTGTCTGTGATGTTAATGGGCGACTGACCGCTGTCGAGCTGGTCACGCAGTTTGTGCATGAAAGTGCCCCCATCACCCTGCCGCAGGATCTGTTGCTGCCGCAGCTCGATGAGTCGCAGCAGCTGCGCCTGCTGCAAAGTCAGATTGGATTGCTGGAGCAGAATCGCGGCTTTTTTGAAGCGCATTCCGTGTCAGCATTTATACGTATTGATGAAGGCATGGCCCGGACGCTGCTGGCCAGCGAATTAGTGATGCGCAAAATAAACCAGTTGCCATTCATTCTGTTGAATATCACTGAAACGTTTCCGCAACTAAAACTGGGAAAAAATAATCCCCTGCTGGCAAGCCTGCATGCTGAGTTTAATTTAGCAATTTCTCATTTCGGCGCGGGTAAGACCCCCTCTAATGCGGTCTACGATAATTTATTCAGCTGCATCTGCCTGGACAAAGAGTTTATTCATTCGCTGGCAAAGCGCGCTTCATTCGTGCCATTTATTCAGAGCATTATCGATAATTTCCGCGCCCATTGTGACCGGCTCATTATTTGTGGCATTGATGACGACGTGCTGCTGGATAAAGTCAGCCAGCTGAGCGGTGCCGAGTTTCAGGGTTCGCTCTTCCCGGTGGTAAAATCTGACGCGCTGCATTCACTGATCTGCGCCGACGATCGTGTGCCATCCGCGCAGCATCCCGGCTGATACTTCCTGTTAATCCCCGCTATCAGCGTTACACTAGAGGACTAACCTTAAGTAACGCTGAGCATCGCATGGGAGAAACAATGTCCTCAGGCAAGGCCTCTTTCGACAACACCTGGTTCCGTGAACTTACCGGGTGTTACACCGCGCTGAACCCCACGCCACTGGCAGGCGGACGCCTGCTGTATCATAACGCACCGCTTGCAGCCTCAATGGGGCTGGATAGCGCGCTCTTTGCCGATAAGGGGCATGCCGTCTGGCACGGTGCCGCACTGCTGCCCGGCATGCAGCCGCTGGCGCAGGTCTACAGCGGCCATCAGTTTGGCGTCTGGGCGGGCCAGCTTGGCGACGGGCGCGGCATTCTGCTGGGTGAGCAGCGTCTGGAGGATGGCAGCAAGCTGGACTGGCATCTCAAGGGCGCAGGCCTGACGCCTTATTCCCGCATGGGCGATGGCCGTGCCGTGATCCGTTCCAGCGTGCGTGAGTTTCTCGCCTCGGAAGCGCTGCATCATCTGGGCATTCCCACCACGCGTGCGCTGACCCTGTCGATAGGTGATGAACCGGTCTACCGCGAAACAACAGAGCGTGGCGCGATGCTGATGCGCATTTCACCGAGTCATCTGCGTTTCGGTCATTTCGAGCATTTCTTTTACAGCCAGCAGCAGGAGAAAGTGCAGCAACTAGCCGACTACGCCATTCGCCATCACTGGCCGCATCTGGACGCTGAAGCAGACCGCTATCAACAGTGGTTTACCGACATTGTGTTACGCACTGCGCGTCTGATTGCGCTGTGGCAGAGCGTGGGCTTTGCTCATGGAGTGATGAACACGGACAACATGTCGATTCTGGGTCTGACCATCGACTATGGCCCCTTTGGTTTTCTGGATGATTATCAGCCTGACTTCATCTGTAATCACAGCGACTATCAGGGGCGCTACAGCTTTGAAAATCAGCCAATGATCGGCATGTGGAATCTTAACCGGCTGGCACATGCGCTGTCGGGTCTGCTGACCACCGAGCAGTTGCGGACGGCACTGAGCGCCTACGAACCTGAACTGATGCGGGTCTGGGGCGAACGGATGCGGGCGAAACTCGGTCTGCTGACGCAGCAGAGCAGCGATAATGAGATTCTGACCGATCTGCTGGCACTGATGACGCAGGAGCATAGCGATCACACCCTGACGTTCCGCCTGCTCAGTGAGACGCAACAGGCTGACAGCCGTTCACCGCTGCGGGATGAGTTTATCGATCGTGAGGCGTTTGATTGCTGGTATCAGCGCTACCGCAGCCGTCTGATGGATGAGCAGGTCAGCGATGCAGAACGTCAGGCCGTGATGAAGGCGGCCAATCCGGCGGTGATTCTGCGCAACTATCTGGCGCAGCAGGCGATTGAAGAGGCGGAGCGGGGAGAGCAGGGGGCGCTGGCACGTCTGCATCAGGCGTTACAGCAACCCTTTAGCGATCAGACAGCCGCTGAATATCGTCAGCGGCCGCCAGACTGGGGCAAAACCCTGGAAGTGAGCTGCTCCAGCTGATGCAGACTCAGAGGCGGTGAGAAACCGCCTCGGCCAGCAGGGCGAGCACCTTTTCGCTCTCCTGCCAGCCGAGGCAGGGATCGGTAATCGACTTGCCATAGACCAGCGGTTCGCCGCTGACGACTTTCTGATTGCCCTCTTCCAGGAAGCTTTCAATCATCACACCAGCAACGGCCTGCGATCCCGCTTTAATCTGTTCTGCCACCTCTGCCGCGACATCCATCTGACGACGATGCTGCTTCAGGCAGTTACCGTGACTGAAGTCGATCACCAGTTGCTGTGGCAGATTAAATGCCGACAGACTTTCGGCTGCGGCGGCGACATCACTGGCATGATAGTTAGGCTGTTTGCCGCCACGCAGGATCACATGACCATGCGGGTTGCCGCTGGTCTGATAGATAGTCATCTGGCCCAGCTTATCGGGCGAAAGGAACATGTGGCTGGCGCGCGCGGCGCGAATCGCATCCACGGCAATCTGTACGTTACCATCGGTGCCGTTTTTAAAGCCGACCGGGCAGGAGAGGGCCGATGCCATTTCGCGGTGGATCTGGCTTTCGGTGGTGCGTGCGCCAATCGCGCCCCAGCTAATCAGATCGGCAATAAACTGGCCGATCACCATATCCAGGAATTCCGTGGCGGTAGGCAGGCCCAGCGCGTTGATATCAATCAGCAGCTGGCGGGCGATGCCTATGCCGCGGTTCACATCGTAGCTCCCATCCAGATCCGGATCGGAGATTAAGCCTTTCCAGCCCACTACGGTGCGCGGCTTTTCAAAGTAGGCACGCATCACAATCTCCAGCCGATCTTCATAGTGGCTGCGTAACGCGTTCAGACGCTCAGCATATTCCAGTGCCGCTTTCGGGTCGTGCAGCGAGCAGGGGCCAATCACCACCAGCAGGCGGGGATCTTCACCCGTCAGAATACGGGCAATACGTTTACGGGCAGCGGTGACATTGTCGGCAATTGCCGGAGAGACAGGATGCTCGGCCGCCAGGCTGGCGGGGGTAATCAGACTACCAATGCGTGCGGTACGCAGTTCGTCGGTTTTGTTCATGGGTTTCTCGAAAACGGTTCTTCGCAGCGGTGAAATACCGGGAAGTGATGGTGGTCACAATAAACCATTAGTCTGCGAATTCAACCCGGAATTTAATAATGAAATCAAAAGCGACGGCAGCGCCGCTTTACAGTTCAGCGCCGGTTACCCATCAGTACATGCGGCGAGTCAGGCCCATAATGTCGAGAATTTTGGTCGCAATCTCCTCCACGGAGTAGTTGGTGCTGTTGAGATAGCGGATCTGATGAGTGCGAAACAGCGCTTCCACTTCGCCCACCTCCAGCCGGCACTGACGCATCGAGGCGTAACGGGTATTTTCCGCCCGCTCCTGACGTATCGCAGCCAGCCGTTCCGGGTCGATGGTCAGCCCGAACAGTTTATTCTGATGCGCGCGCAGCGCGGGCGGGAGTTTAAGGTTATCCATATCGTCGGCAATGAATGGATAGTTGGCGGCGCGAATACCAAACTGCATTGCCAGATAGAGGCTGGTGGGTGTTTTGCCACAGCGCGAGACGCCTAACAGAATCACCTGCGCATCTTCCAGCCCGCGCAGCGAGATGCCGTCATCATGCGCCAGGGTGTAATCGATGGCCGCGATACGTGCGTCATATTTACCCAGGTTACTGGCATCCAGTCCATGGGTACGGTGTGCCACCGGCGCGGGCGATAAACCCAGCTCCTGTTGAAGCGGGGCGACCAGCGCCTGGACGATATCCTGACAAAAGCCGTCACTCTGTACGATGATGTCGCGCACTTCCGGCGTCACGATGGAGAAAAAGACCAGCGGCCGGACACCGCTCTGCTGATAGAGCGCGTTAATCTGGGCTTTAACCGCCAGCGCCCGCTGAACATTTTCCACAAACGGCAGCGTCAGGCTGGTGATATTGACCGGAAACTGCGACAGCACCGCATGACCCAGCACTTCAGCCGTAATGGCCGTACCATCGGAGATATAAAAAACGCTTCTGTCAGTTGTCATAACGAAATCAGCCTCAGACAAGAGTGAGCATTCAGCATGGGCCATGCGATTAAATAAATCATCTCTGATTTTAATTTCTGGAATGTCTGTCCGGATTATTTGTCTGTCGTTTCATCATGATACTAAAAATGAAAGGGTGGCTCGTTGAGCCAGCATTCTTTTTAATCCGTCGTTAAGCCGCAAATAGCCACGCAGTTGTTGCGCAACAAAACAGAATGCTTAAGTGGCTGAAAACCTGCCATTTCCTGTGGCATCAATCATTTAGAGAAAAAAGGCGACTTTGCGCAACAGCAAAATAATGCGCTCACAATTCCGAAACTGTGGCTGAAATTCTGCTTTAACGATTCAACAGATCGTTATTGAGAGGGTGATATGCCAGGCTGAAGACAGATTACTCCCTGTGTCCATTCATTGATAATTGATAAAGGATAAGCTCAATGTCCAGTAAAGGCGAACAGCCACTCGTGCTCTGGTATAACCAGCTTGGCATGCATGATGTTGACCGGGTGGGGGGCAAAAATGCCTCTCTGGGTGAAATGATTACTAATCTGTCGTCGCTGGGCGTTTCCGTGCCCAACGGTTTCGCGACCACATCCTACGCCTTTAACCTGTTCCTCGATCAAAGCGGGCTGAATCAGCGCATTTATGCGCTGCTGGATGAGACCGATATTGATGACGTTGATGCGCTGGCAAAAGCGGGTAAGCAGATTCGTCAGTGGGTCGTGGAGACACCGTTCCTGCCCGAGCTGGAGTCCGCCATTCTGGACGCCTATAAGCAGCTTTCTGCTGATGATGATGCCGCGTCGTTTGCCGTACGCTCCTCTGCAACCGCAGAAGATATGCCTGATGCCTCTTTTGCCGGCCAGCAGGAAACCTTCCTGAATGTACAGGGCATCGACGCCGTCATGGTGGCGGTAAAGCATGTCTTCGCCTCGCTGTTTAATGACCGCGCTATCTCCTACCGCGTGCATCAGGGCTATGACCATCGTGGCGTTGCGCTCTCTGCGGGAATACAGCGCATGGTGCGTTCAGACCTGGCCGCCTCGGGTGTGATGTTCACCATTGATACCGAGTCCGGCTTTGATCAGGTGGTCTTTATCACCGCCGCACTGGGGCTGGGGGAAATGGTGGTGCAGGGTGCCGTTAACCCGGATGAGTTCTATGTGCACAAGCCAACCCTGGCAGCCGATCGTCCGTCGATTGTGCGCCGCAATATGGGCTCGAAAAAGGTTCGCATGGTCTATGCCGATTCCCAGGCGCATGGCGAGCAGGTGCGGATCGAAGATGTGCCTGAGGCCGAACGCGACCGTTTCTGCCTGAGCGATGAGGAAGTGCAGGCGCTGGCGAAGCAGGCGGTGCTGATTGAACAGCATTATCAGCGCCCGATGGATATTGAGTGGGCCAAAGATGGGCACACCGGCAAACTGTTTATTGTTCAGGCGCGCCCTGAAACCGTCCGCTCAAATGGTCAGGTAATGGAGCGTTACACGCTGCAGGGGCAGGGCAGCGTCGTCGTGGAAGGTCGTGCTATCGGTCATCGTATTGGCGCAGGCGTGGTGAAGGTCATCCACGATATCAGCGAAATGAACCGCATTGAAAAAGGCGATGTGCTGGTGACCGACATGACCGACCCGGACTGGGAACCGATCATGAAAAAGGCGTCAGCGATTGTGACTAACCGTGGCGGACGGACCTGTCATGCGGCGATCATCGCGCGTGAGCTGGGCATTCCGGCAGTGGTGGGCTGTGGCGATGCCACCGACCGGCTGAAAGAGGGGCATAACGTCACTGTCTCATGTGCCGAAGGTGATACCGGCTACGTCTACGATCAACTGCTCGACTTCGACGTCACCAGTTCGCAGGTCGATTCACTGCCTGAACTGCCGCTGAAGATCATGATGAACGTGGGCAACCCCGATCGCGCCTTTGATTTCGCCTGTCTGCCTAACGAAGGCGTGGGTCTGGCGCGGCTGGAATTTATCATTAATCGTATGATCGGCGTCCACCCTAAAGCGCTGCTGGAGTTTGACCAACAGACGCCGGAGCTGCAGCAGCAGATCCGTAAAATGATGAAAGGATTTGATGATCCGGTGGAGTTTTACATCGCTCGACTGACTGAAGGAATTGCCACGCTTGGCGCCGCTTTTGCGCCGAAACGCGTAATTGTCCGACTTTCTGACTTTAAAACCAATGAATATGCCAACCTGGTGGGTGGAGAACGCTACGAGCCAGAAGAGGAAAACCCGATGCTGGGATTCCGGGGTGCGGGTCGCTATGTCGCTGACAGCTTCCGGGACTGCTTTGCGCTGGAGTGCGAAGCGGTGAAACGTGTTCGCAACGAGATGGGCCTGACAAACGTCGAGATTATGGTTCCGTTTGTGCGCACCGTTGAGCAGGCGAAGGCTGTGGTGGAAGAGCTGGGGCGTCAGGGACTGAAGCGCGGCGAGAACGGGCTGAAGATCATTATGATGTGCGAGATCCCGTCAAATGCCCTGCTGGCGGATCAGTTCCTGGAGCACTTCGATGGCTTCTCTATTGGCTCAAACGACATGACTCAGCTGACGCTGGGGCTGGACCGCGACTCTGGCGTCGTCTCCGCGCTGTTTGACGAGCGTAACGAAGCCGTGAAAATGCTGCTTTCAATGGCGATAAGGGCGGCGAAGCAGAAGGGGAAATATGTCGGAATCTGCGGGCAGGGACCGTCAGACCATCAGGATTTCGCCGCATGGCTGATGGAAGAGGGCATCGACAGTCTGTCACTGAACCCGGACACGGTGGTGGAGACCTGGGTGAGTCTGGCGCAGTTAAATAAAACAGCCTGATACGGGTTGTTAGCACTCTTCAGGGCCCGCTATGCGGGCCTTTTCTGTTTATATCTGGTCAGATTCAGGCAAAAAAAAAGCCCATCACAGGGGATGGGCAAAGACTACACACAGCAATTCTTTACTCTACTCAGGGGAATGAGATTGTCTGAAAATCATCAGGTTGATTTCGAACATAGGAAACATGTTATTCATACGGCTGGCTGTCGTCTTTAAGAATCCTCTTATTAGTTTAAAGCCAATAATCTTTTGTGACCTTTACTTCGCCATTTGGCTTAAGAAACAGTGCAGAAAGTAATCTTTTTTGGCCCGAAAAGGTCACTTTCAGGCTAAAGGTGGCTTTTTTCTTAAAAATCGCTAATGGAAAACAGAATTTATCTGATCTGAGAGAAGGGGTGCGGTTAATCATCATTAACCGCACTAATCAATGCTTATGGGGGCTAGCGGCGCAGGGGTTATTGCATCTCATCATACAGCAGGCGGGGTATCCTCGTGATCCGCCAGGGCATCAGCCACGGCCAGTTGGTCACTATCCGGGGCAGGCGCTTCATGAACCCAGACGGAAACCAGACGATAAGAGACCGCCAGAACCACTGGCCCGATAAACAGACCAATCATCCCGAACGCAAACAGTCCACCAATAACACCAGAAAGAATCAGGATCATCGGCAGATCGGCACCCATACGGATCAGCATCGGGCGCAGCACGTTATCCATCGTGCCGACCACACAGCTCCAGACCAGCAGCACCGTTCCCCATGTTGTATCTCCGCTCCAGTAGAGGTAGATAATGGCGGGAACCAGCACCAGTAGCGGGCCGAGTTGTACCAGACAGCAGAGGATCATCAGTACCGTCAACAGCGTGGCGTAAGGAATGCCGGAGATCGCCAGACCGATACCGCCCAGCACGCCCTGCACCAGCGCCGTCACTACTACGCCAAGCGCCACGGCACGAATGGACTGCGCCGCCAGCAGTACGGCGGCATCACCGCGCCGTCCCGCCATGCGGAAAGCAAAGTGACGAATGCCCTGGGCAGCCTGTTCGCCACGCCAGTAAAGCAGCACGCTGAACAGTAACATCACGCCCAGATGGATCATAAAGCGTCCGAAATGACCGGCCTGCGCGACAAAAAAGCCGGTGGTACGGCCGATATAGGGCTGTATTTTTGCCATGACGCCGGCACCGCCGCTCGCCACCAGCGTGTCATAACTGACATAAAGCTTTTTGCCGACCATCGGGACATCGTTGAGCCATAACAGTCGCGGCATCATATGCCCCTGGGTAACCCAGGCAATCACCGGCGCGCTGTTATCAATCAGGCTGCTGACCAGCAGGGCGATAGGGATAATAAACAGCAGCAGCAGAAGCAGTGTCATCACGATCACCGCCAGGGAACGGCGTCCCCATAACAGTCGCTGGAATTTCAGCATCAATGGCCAGGTGGCAATCACCACCATGCTGGCCCAGGCAAAGCCCAGAATAAACGGCTGCACGACCCATAAACAGGCGACAATCAGCAGCAGAATGAACATCAGGGTGAAGAGTATTTGCGGTAAATCCATATCCCGGTACTGGCTTTTCATCATTGACTCATAACCTCGTCTTAATCCTTCATTTTCAGGCATTCGGATGCCCGTTTTTATCATGATCTATTTGCTGAGGTTTAAACAGAGTTGCGGAGAAAGGTTTTTGCCTTTTCTGAAAAAAGGGCAGGCGCAGGAAAAATATGATAAAACGAGAAATCGCTAATCTATAAACGCAAACGTTTACAACACCTTCGGTCAGACAATCATGATCCCACAGATTTCGCAGGCACCGGGCCTCGTTCAACTGGTGCTGACGTTCCTTGAGTCGTTGAAAGAGCAGGGTTTTACCGGTGACATGGCAACCAGCTATGCCGACCGTCTCTCACTCTCCACCGATAACAGCATCTATCAATTGCTGCCCGACGCGGCGCTCTTTCCGCGCTCGACTGCGGATGTTGCGCTGCTCGCCCGCGTGGCCGGAGAAGCGCGCTTTGCCAGTCTGGTATTTACCCCGCGCGGCGGCGGTACCGGCACCAACGGTCAGTCGCTGAATCAGGGGATTGTGGTGGATATGTCGCGCTACATGAACCGTATCCTGGAGATCAATACCGATGAGGGCTGGGTGCGGGTTGAAGCGGGGGTGATCAAAGATCAGCTTAACGCCTGGCTGAAGCCATTCGGCTTTTTCTTCTCGCCGGAGTTATCCACCAGTAACCGTGCCACGCTGGGCGGCATGATTAATACCGATGCGTCCGGCCAGGGCTCACTGGTCTATGGCAAAACCTCGGACCATGTGCTGGGCCTGCGCGCCGTGCTGCTGGGCGGCGATATCCTTGATACGCGTCCAATGGCTACCGCGCTGGCTGAAACCCTGGCGCAGACGGCGACTCCCGAAGGCCGGCTCTATCAGCAGGTGCTGACGCGCTGCCGCGAGCATCGTGCGCTGATTCTGGAAAAGTTTCCAAAGCTGAATCGGTTCCTGACCGGATATGACCTGCGCCATGTCTTCAGCGACGATATGCAAACCTTTGACCTGACGCGCCTGCTGTGCGGCGCAGAGGGCACGCTGGCCTTTGTCACGGAAGCGCGGCTTGATATCACGCCGCTGCCTAAAGTGCGCCGACTGGTAAATATCAAATATGACTCCTTTGACTCCGCCCTGCGCAATGCGCCTTTTATGGTGGAAGCGCAGGCGCTCTCGGTAGAGACCGTTGACTCTAAGGTGCTGAACCTGGCGCGCGAAGACATTGTCTGGCACTCGGTGCGCGAATTGATCGCCGATGTACCCGACAAAGAGATGCTGGGTCTGAATATTGTTGAGTTTGCCGGTGACAACGCCGCGCTGATCGATCAGCAGATTGAACAGCTTTGTGGCCGCCTTGACGCACTGATGGCGCAGCAGCAGGGCGGCGTGATTGGCTATCAGTTCTGTAACGACCTGGATGGCATTGAACGCATCTATAACATGCGTAAAAAAGCGGTGGGTCTGTTGGGAAATGCCAAAGGCCGGGCTAAACCGATTCCCTTTGTGGAAGATACCGCGGTTCCACCGGAAAAACTGGCGGACTACATTGTCGAGTTTCGCGCGCTGCTCGACAGCCACGGGCTGAGCTACGGCATGTTTGGTCACGTCGATGCAGGTGTACTGCATGTGCGTCCGGCGCTGGATATGTGCGATCCGCAGCAGGAGATGATGATGAAGCAGATCTCCGACGAAGTCGTAGCGCTGACAGCGCGCTACGGCGGCCTGCTGTGGGGTGAACATGGCAAAGGATTTCGAGCCCAGTACAGTCCGGCATTCTTCGGTGAGACGCTGTTTAACGAATTGCGCCGCATCAAAGCGGCCTTTGATCCGCTCAATCGCCTGAATCCGGGCAAGATCTGTACGCCATTCAACAGTAATGATGAAATGATGCAGGTCGATGCGGTGAAGCGCGGAACCTATGATCGTCAGATCCCGTTAACGGTCCGGGATGAATGGCGTGGCGCGATGGAGTGTAACGGCAACGGGTTGTGTTTTAACTTTGATGCCCGCAGCCCGATGTGTCCCTCCATGAAGATCACCCGCAACCGCATTCACTCGCCCAAAGGGCGGGCAACGCTGACGCGGGAGTGGCTGCGGCTGCTGGCCGGGCAGGGCGTCGATCCGCTCACCCTGGAAAAGCAGCTGCCTGAAAATCGGCTGTCGCTTCGCACCCTGATTACCCGTACCCGCAATAGCTGGCACGCCAGCAAAGGGGAGTATGACTTCTCGCACGAGGTGAAAGAGGCGATGTCGGGCTGTCTGGCCTGCAAAGCCTGCTCCACCCAGTGTCCGATTAAAATTGACGTGCCCGCTTTCCGCTCGCGCTTCTTACAGCTCTACCATACCCGTTATCTGCGTCCGGTCAGCGATCACCTGGTGGCTGCAGTGGAGGGCTACGCGCCGCTGATGGCAAAAGCACCGAAAGTGTTTAACTTCTTCCTGCGCCAGCCGTGGCTGAAAGAGATAAGTAAAACCCATATCGGTATGGTCGATCTGCCTCTGCTTTCGGCCCCAAATCTGAAACAGCAGCTCAGTGGTCATCCCGCCATGAACATGACGCTGGAGCAGCTGGAAGGGCTGTCAGCCGCTGAGCGCGCAAACTGTGTGCTGGTGGTGCAGGATCCTTTTACCAGCTTCTATGAGGCGCAGCTGGTTAACGATTTTGTCAGGCTGATTGAGAAACTGGGCTATCGGCCCGTGCTCCTGCCATTCTCGCCAAATGGCAAAGCGCAACATGTGAAAGGTTTCCTGCAACGTTTCGCCCGCACGGCGTCCCGCACCGCCGATTTCCTGAATCGGGTGGCAAAACTGGGGTTGCCCATGGTCGGTGTCGATCCGGCCACGGTGCTCTGCTATCGCGATGAGTATCGTCAGACGCTGGGCGAATCACGCGGCGACTTTAACGTCCTGCTGGTACATGAGTGGTTAGAGCGTGCACTGGCAGAGCGTGACGTGCAGGCCACGGGCGGAGAATCCTGGTATCTGTTTGCACACTGCACCGAGGTGACCGCGCTGCCCTCCACACCGAATCAGTGGCAGGCGATCTTCTCCCGTTTTGGCGCGAAGCTGGAGAACATCAATGTTGGCTGCTGCGGTATGGCTGGCACCTACGGTCACGAAAGTAAGAACCTTGAAAACTCGCTGGGGATCTACGCGCTCTCCTGGCATCCCCAGCTTCAGCGACTGCCACGCCAGCGCTGCCTGGCCACTGGCTATTCGTGCCGCAGTCAGGTCAAGCGTGTCGAGGGCAACGGAATGCGTCATCCGCTTCAGGCATTGTTAGAGCTAATGTAAAAAAATTGTGCGCGACGTCACGCCCTGGCTGGATTAGAATATCCAGCCTGCGTGACGCATGAAGTCACTTTGCAGCGCAGTGGCCTGGTTCCACTCCCCGACCATTGCCAGTTGATGGCAGAGGCGGGTCAGGGACAATCGCGCCAGTTGATAAGCCTGAAGGCGAAACAGGCGATCGCGATCGCTGTTTCCCATCTCCTGCACCAGTCGGTGATGCAGTTTACCCATGGCATGCAGGTAACTCTGGTCGTCACCGTTCAACTGGCAGATTTCTGCCATATCCTGACAGGCATCGTTAAACTGACGTAGCTGATGAATCGTGCAGTCGGCCCGGTCGAGCTTTGCCTGCGCCATATAAAAGTCGACGGTGATATCACGCACCACAAACTGATATTCGTCGATTTTGTGCTGCAGCCAGGCTGAGACAGAAAGCGTCATAACGCCACCCTGAATGTGAATGATAATAATTATCATATTCAATTGAGCTGTGATTGCAATTGGCGGGCAGAAAAATTTATCGATTTATCCTGCCTGTCGGTATAATCGGAAATAACAATCTGTTTACATCGCAGAAAGGCGTAACCTATCAATAAGCATTTTTATCAAAAATGGTTATTTAAAAAAGAGTGATTTATTAATAGGTTAACACTGGCTTATTTATGCTGACGCGCTCACCACAAGGTGAGCTGAAGAGGCTATGCTTAATAATTAAGCAAATAAAACCGCACAAGATGATTATCCCTGCAAAACAAGAGGTTGAAGTGATTGGTCAGATCACTACCATAGGGGGATAGCCTGAAAAGGTCCGGACTCAAGAGGTATCAACATGGCATCCGTTAATACAGACTCTTTCTCACCCGACGATTTTGTCTGGAAAGGGCTGACGCTGACTGAAACCGCAGCGCAACAAATTCTCAATCTGGCGGCTCAGGACCCCGATGTCAAGGGTCTGCGGCTCGGCGTAAAACAATCCGGCTGCGCCGGTTTTGGTTACGTCATGGATCTGGTGAAAGAGCCAGTCGAGGATGATTTGCAGTTCTCATTCCATGGCGCAACGCTGTTTGTGCCGCTACAGGCGATGCCATTCGTTGATGGCACCGAACTGGACTACGTTCGTGAAGGCCTGAATCAGATTTTTAAATTCAATAACCCTAAAGCTCAGCACGCCTGCGGGTGCGGTGAGAGCTTTGGCGTCGAGTAAGTGAAATATGTCACGACACAGCGAAACATCTGACGATGTACAAATCTGGGAAGGCAAGCTCAACTACAAAGAGGGCTTCTTTACCCAACTGCAAACCGAAGAATTTGCCAACGGCATCAATGAAGATGTGGTGCGGGCGATTTCGGCCAAGCGTAACGAGCCAGAGTGGATGCTGGAGTTTCGTCTTAAAGCGTTTCGTGCCTGGCTTGAAATGGAAGAGCCACACTGGCTGAAAGCGCACTACGAAAAACTCGACTACCAGGATTACAGCTACTACTCCGCGCCTTCCTGCGGCAACTGTGATGACAGCTGCGCATCAGAACCCGGTGCACTGCAGGCTTCAGGCAGCGCGCCAGCCAGCGATTATCTGACACAGGAAGTGGAAAACGCCTTTAATCAGCTGGGTGTCCCGGTGCGTGAAGGCCGTGAAGTGGCGGTTGACGCCATTTTTGACTCCGTTTCGGTGGCGACCACCTATCGCGGCAAGCTGGCGGAGCAGGGAATTATCTTCTGTTCCTTTGGCGAAGCGATTCAGGAGCACCCGGAGCTGGTGAAGCAGTATCTCGGCACGGTTGTTCCGGCGAACGATAACTTCTTTGCGGCGCTGAACTCGGCAGTCGCCTCTGACGGCACCTTCGTTTATATCCCGAAAGGGGTGCGTTGCCCGATGGAGTTGTCGACCTATTTCCGCATCAACGCAGCGAAAACCGGTCAGTTCGAACGCACCATCCTGATTGCCGATGAAGACAGCTACGTCAGCTACATCGAAGGCTGTTCAGCGCCAGTGCGTGACACCTATCAGCTGCACGCGGCCGTGGTGGAAGTCATCATCCACAAAAATGCCGAAGTGAAATATTCGACGGTTCAGAACTGGTTCCCGGGCGGCGAAGGTGAGGGGGGTATCCTGAACTTCGTGACCAAGCGCGCGCTGTGTGAAGGCGACCACAGCAAGATGTCCTGGACACAGTCTGAAACCGGCTCTGCTATCACCTGGAAATATCCAAGCTGCATTCTGCGCGGGGACTATTCAGTGGGTGAATTCTACTCAGTGGCACTGACCAGCGGTCGTCAGCAGGCCGATACCGGCACCAAGATGATCCACATTGGTAAAAACACCAAGTCGACCATCATCTCTAAAGGGATTTCGGCCGGTAAAAGTCAGAACACCTATCGCGGGCTGGTGAAAATCATGCCAACCGCGACCAATGCCCGTAACTTTACGCAGTGTGACTCGATGCTGATCGGTCCTGATTGCGGCGCACATACTTTCCCGTATGTGGAGACCCGCAACAATACCGCTCAGCTTGAGCATGAAGCCACGACATCACGTATCGGCGAAGATCAGATGTTCTACTGTCTGCAACGCGGTATCAGTGAAGAAGACGCCATCTCGATGATCGTGAACGGCTTCTGTAAAGACGTATTCTCGGAGTTGCCACTGGAATTTGCTGTGGAAGCCCAGAAATTGTTAGCCATCAGCCTTGAGCACAGTGTGGGCTGATGCCGTCACACGCGTTGCCGGAAGCAATGTGAAGGAATAAGTATGTTAAGCATTAAAGATTTGCAGGTCAGTGTTGAAGATAAAGCCATTCTGCGTGGCCTGAATCTCGAAATTAAACCCGGCGAAGTGCATGCCATCATGGGCCCGAACGGCTCAGGTAAAAGCACCCTGTCAGCGACGCTGGCAGGCCGTGAAGATTATGAAGTAACCGGCGGTTCGGTCAGCTTCAAAGGTAAAGATCTGCTGGAACTGGCCCCTGAAGAGCGCGCCGGTGAAGGCATCTTTATGGCATTCCAGTATCCGGTAGAAATTCCGGGCGTCAGCAACCAGTTCTTTTTACAGACCTCGGTCAATGCGGTACGCAAATATCGTCAGCAGGAAGAGCTGGATCGCTTCGATTTCCAGGACTTCATTGAAGAGAAAATTGAGCTGCTGAAGATGCCGGCAGATCTGCTGACCCGCTCAGTCAACGTTGGCTTCTCCGGCGGTGAGAAGAAGCGTAACGACATCCTGCAGATGGCGGCACTGGAGCCAGAACTCTGCATCCTGGATGAGACCGACTCAGGCCTGGATATCGATGCGCTGAAAATCGTGGCGAATGGCGTAAACAGCCTGCGCGACGAGAAGCGTGCCTTTATCATCGTGACCCACTACCAGCGTATTCTGGATTACATCAAGCCAGACTTCGTTCATGTTCTGTATCAGGGCAAAATCGTGAAATCTGGCGACTTCTCGCTGGTGAAACAGCTGGAGGAGCAAGGTTATGGCTGGCTTACCGACGAAGAGTGATTCTGCGCTGCAACAGTGGCATCACCTGTTTGAGTCGCGTGGCGACGTGCGTTCTCTGCAGGCACAGCAGCACTGGCAGCAACTGATGCGCGTTGGCCTGCCAACCCGCAAGCACGAAAACTGGAAGTACACGCCGCTGGACACCTTACTGTCACAGCAGTTTGTACTGCCTGACGCGCCGCAGACCCTGAGCGCTGAACAGGTTGATGCACTGGCGCTGCCGCTGGATGCGATCCGTCTGGTCTATGTTGACGGTCAGTTCCAGCCAGCCTTCAGCAGTCGCGACTGCGAACTGTTTGAGGTTCAGCACAGCGTGGCCGCCGAGCGCCGTCCGCTGCCTGCTGCGGTTCAGCCTGAAGTCTTCCTGCATCTGACAGAAAGTCTGGCAGAAGAGGTGACGACCCTGCGTCTGGCACGCGGTAAATCCGCTGCGCGTCCGGTCTATCTGCTGCACATCACCAGCGGTCAGCAGACGGGTATGAACACGGTTCACTATCGTCATCACCTGCAGCTGGAAGAGAGTGCCGAAGCGGAAGTGATTGAGCACTACGTTTCACTGGATGAGCGCGCCCATTTCACCGGCACGCGCTTTACCTTTGCGGTAGGCGACAATGCAAAACTGACGCACACGAAGCTGGCCTTTGAAAGCAGCGCCAGCTATCACTTTGCGCATAACGATCTGGTCATTGGCAATGATGGCCAGGTCAGCAGCACCAGCTTCCTGCTGGGTGCCGGGCTGTCGCGTCACAACACCAGTACCCAGCTGAATGGCGAAAACACCACGCTGGCGATCAACAGCCTGGTGCTGCCGGTGAAACAGGAAGTGGCGGATACCCGTACTTACCTGGAGCACAACAAGGGCCACTGCGTCAGCCGCCAGATGCATAAAACCATCGTGCGCGACAAAGGCCGTGCGGTGTTTAACGGCCACATTAAAGTGGCACAGCATGCACTGAAGACAGACGGGCAGATGACCAACAACAACCTGTTGCTGGGCAAGCTCTCAGAAGTCGATACCAAACCGCAGCTGGAAATTTATGCGGATGACGTCAAGTGCAGCCACGGTGCCACCATCGGTCGTATTGATGATGAGCAGATGTTCTACCTGCGTTCGCGCGGTATTGAGCAGGATGCTGCACAGACCATGATTATTCATGCGTTTGCCGCAGAACTGACCGAAACACTGGAAAATGAGGTGATGCGTCAGGCCGTGCTGCAGCGTATCGCGCAACGTTTTCCCGGAGGCGACATATGATGAACTTCGATCTCGAACGCGTCAGGGCTGATTTTCCTATCCTGAAGCGTGAGGTCAACGGTCATCCGCTGGCCTATCTTGACAGTGCGGCCAGCGCACAGCGTCCACTCTCGGTGATTAACGCCGAGAGTCATTTCTATCAGCACGGCTATGCGGCCGTGCATCGTGGTATCCATACGCTGAGCCAGCAGGCGACCAGCGACATGGAGAACGTGCGCGATCAGGCTGCCCGTTTTATCAATGCGCAGTCACAGGAAGAGATTGTCTTCGTCAAAGGCACCACCGAAGGCATCAATCTGGTGGCGAACACCTGGGGCAGCAGTAACCTCCAGGCTGGCGATAACCTGATCATCACTGAGATGGAGCATCACGCCAATATCGTTCCATGGCAGATGCTGGCCCAGCGCACCGGCGCAGAAGTGCGTGTCCTGCCATTAAATGACAACGGTGAGCTGGCGCTGGAGCAACTGGCGGGGCTGATCGACAGCCGTACGCGGTTGCTGGCGGTGACGCATGTTTCAAACGTGCTCGGCACGGTTAATCCGGTTAAGGCGATCGTTGCTCAGGCAAAAGCCGCTGGCGTGGTAACGCTGGTGGATGGTGCCCAGGCGGTGATGCATGACAAGGTTGATGTGCAGGATATCGGCTGCGACTTCTACGCCTTCTCCAGCCATAAACTCTATGGACCGAACGGCGTGGGTATTCTCTACGGCCGCAAAGCGCTGCTGGATGAGATGCCACCATGGGAAGGGGGCGGTTCAATGATTGAGCGCGTCATGCTGCCTACCGGCACCACCTGGAACAGTGCGCCGTGGCGCTTTGAAGCGGGTACGCCGAACACCGGCGGTATTATCGGCTTTGGTGCGGCGATGGCCTATGTGCAGGCGCTGGGACTGGATACGATTCATCAGCGCGAGACGGCACTGATGAACTATGCGCTCGATAAGCTGGGTACCGTTCCGGATATCCAGATCTACGGGCCGCAGTCACGAGCTGGCGTTATCGCCTTCAATCTCGGTAAACACCACGCCTACGATGTCGGCAGCTTCCTGGATCAATATGGCATTGCCATCCGCACCGGACATCACTGCGCGATGCCGCTGATGCAGCATTACAATGTACCGGCGATGTGCCGTGCCTCCTTCACGTTCTATAACAGTGAAGAGGAAGTGGATCGTCTGGCTGCCGGTTTGACGCGCATTCATCGTCTGCTGGGCGGCTGAACAGTTTTAACGGAGTCACTGATGGCGAATTTGCCTGAAAAAGAGAAACTGGTTCGCAACTTCAACCGTTGCGCTAACTGGGAAGAGAAGTACCTCTACATTATTGAGCTGGGTTCAAAGCTTCCGGAATCTTCTGAAACCTTACACCAGCCGGAGAACGTGATTTCGGGTTGTCAGAGTCAGGTGTGGATCAGAATGACCCCGCAGGCGGATGGTTCCATTGCGTTTGAAGGCGACAGCGATGCCGCTATCGTTAAAGGTTTGATTGCTATCGTATTTAGCCTCTATCAGAACCTGCCGTCCGCCGATATCCTGGCGCTGGATGTGCGCCACTGGTTTGGCGAACTGGCACTGATGCAGCACCTGACGCCCACCCGGTCGCAGGGGCTGGAGGCGATGATTCGGTCTATTCGCCATACCGCTCAGAACCTCAGCTAAGTTACACTCCACAGACGCCATCCGGCGTCTGTTTTTTTATCTGACGAGAAAATTGCATGAAACCTGCTTTACGTTTAGCCGGTGCATTGCTGCTGACCTGCTTTGGGCTCTCTGCACCCGCGTTCGCCACCGAATATCCGCTGCCACCACCTGACAGTCGCCTGATTGGCGAAAACGTCCTGACTCAGGTTCCTGACAATAAACAACCTCTGGAAGCGATTGCGGCGCGCTACCAGGTCGGCCTGCTGAGCATGCTGGAGGCCAATCCCGGTACCGATCCCTGGCTGCCCAAAGCGGGCACCCAGCTGACGGTGCCGCTGCAGATGATCCTGCCCGATACGCCGCGCGAAGGGATTGTGGTGAATCTGGCCGAGCTGCGTCTCTACTACTATCCCAAAGGGGAGGATAAGGTCATTGTCTATCCCATCGGTATTGGCCAGCTGGGTGCAGCCACGCCAGTGATGGTGACGCAGATCAGCCAGAAGATCCCTAATCCCACCTGGACGCCCACGGCGAACATCCGCAAACGCTACGCTAAAGAGGGCATTACGCTGCCTGGCGTGGTCCCCGCCGGACCGGATAACCCGATGGGGCAGTTTGCCATGCGTCTGGCGCGCGGCACCGGCCAGTATCTGATCCATGGCACTAATGCGAAATTCGGCATCGGCATGCGCGTCAGTTCAGGCTGCATCCGTCTGCGTTCAGAAGATATCGAAGCGCTGTTTAATTCAGCCCCGAAAGGGACGCGGGTACAGATCATCAATCAGCCGGTGAAGTACGCTGTAGAGCCGGATGGGAAACGCTACGTGGAAGTGCATCAGCCGCTGTCACGCAACGACAAGGACGATCCACAGACCATGCCGATTGCACTCACTGCCGGAGTGAAGCAGTTTATGAAAAGTGAGAAGAGTGATAGCGCGCTGATTAAAGCCAGCTTAGCGCGACGCTCAGGCATGCCTGTGCTGGTCAGCAGTGGGGAGCCGGTGCAGAGTGATACCGTGCCGCCTGCGGGGCTGGAGAGCGCATCTGTGGGGGCTGATATCCCGGTGACACAGGCTGAGGGCAACGCGGTTCAGCCCTGAACGGATAAGTGCCTGTGAAGGGCACTGAATTCGGAGCAAAAAAAATGGCGCCATAAAGGCGCCATTTTTAAACCAGAACTCTTACTTACGGTAAGAGTGAGCCTGGTTGTCCAGACGCTGGTTAGCGCGTGCTGCGTCATCTTTTGCAGCCTGAACGTCTGAACGCACTGCGTTCACGTCGTTGCTCAGCTGGTCAACTTTAGCGTTCAGAGTCTGAACGTCTGAAGACAGCTGGTCGATTTTAGCGTTGCTTGAGCAACCAGCCAGCATAGTTGAAGCCAGAACTACCGCGCCCAGTACCAGTTTAGTACGATTCATTATTTATACCCTCTAGATTGAGTTAATCTCCATGTAGCGTTACAAGTATTACACAAAGCTTTTTAAGTTGAGAATAAATTTTTGATGAGAAGATGCTTAAATTTGATCGTTCGCTCAAAGAAGCAGCGAATCACAGAATATGATAAAAAAATTTAGCGAAAACAGAGAGATTTAATCGGATTAACCTTAATATTAAGAGTATTTGAATAGTTATTTTCGATTGGAATTTTCTGACATTTGGTTTAAGTAGAAATAAAAAAAAGCGCCCGATAAAGGCGCTTCAAAATAATGGTCAGAGAGCGTTTTACAGAACGTGTACAGAAGCAGTGTTGGTAGTTCCGCTTGGTACTAATGCACCTGACACCAGCACCACGACATCGCCTTTCTGGCCGTAGCCACTTTCCAGCGCCGCTTCTTTACCCAGACGATAGAAATCGTCGGTTGAAGCGATCTCAGTCACCAGACGTGTCTCAATCCCTTTGCTCAGGATCAGCTGACGGGCAGTCATCGGATTGGTGGTCAGCGCCAGGATGGTCGCGTTCGGGAAGTATTTACGTACGGCTTTAGCAGATTTACCCCCTTCGGTAGCAACCACAATCAGTGGCGCTTCCAGCTTCTCAGCGGTCTCTACCGCACCACGGCAGACAGCTTCTGTGATACGCATTTTGCGGTTATCACTCTGGCTGTCGATGCGGGACTTCATCACGCGATCGGTACGCTCACAGATGGTCGCCATGATGGTGACCGACTCCAGCGGATAACGGCCTTTGGCGCTCTCACCTGACAGCATGACAGCATCGGTACCGTCGAGAATGGCGTTCGCCACGTCACCGGCTTCTGCGCGGGTAGGGCGCGGGTTCTTGATCATGGAATCGAGCATCTGGGTAGCCGTGATGACCACTTTGCGTGCTTTATTACATTTTTTGATCATCATCTTCTGCGCGAAGATCACTTCTTCAACCGGGATCTCAACGCCCAGATCGCCACGCGCAACCATGATGCCGTCTGACGCTTCGAGGATTTCGTCGAAGTTGTTCAGGCCTTCCTGGTTTTCGATTTTGGAGATGATCTGGATATGCTCGCCGCCGTTCTGTTTCAGGTGCTCGCGAATTTCCAGCACGTCTGAACGTTTACGGATGAAAGAGGCGGCGACAAAGTCTACGCCCTGCTCACAGCCAAAAATCAGGTCGCGTTTATCTTTTTCGGCCAGTGCTGGCAGCTGGATAGAGACGCCTGGCAGGTTAACGCCTTTGTTTTCGCCCAGATCGCCATTGTTCAGGACTTTACACACCACGGTATTTTCAGTGACTTCGGTCACTTCCATACCAATCAGGCCATCATCGACCAGCACCGTGTTGCCGATTTTCAGGTCAGCAGTGAAACCCGGGTAGGTCACCGCAACGCGCTCGCTGTTGCCAATCACGCTCTGGTCTGTAGTAAAGGTAAAGGTCTGACCCGCTTTCAGAGCCGCATCGTTGCCGCCTTCCAGTTTCATGGTGCGGATTTCAGGGCCTTTGGTATCCAGCAGAATAGCGGCCTGACGGCCGGTTTTTTGCATAACGGTACGCATGTTGGTGATGCGTTGGCCATGCTCAGCGTAGTCGCCGTGAGAGAAGTTAAGACGCATAACATTCATGCCAGCTTCAAGCAGCTGAGTCAGCATCTCTTCGGATTCGGTTTTCGGGCCGATTGTACAAACGATTTTAGTCTTTTTCATGACGGATTTTCTGTAAGTTGTGATGGATGAATAAGGGCGGAATCCGATGGCAGCGCATCGAAGTGAAATTTCTGATTGAGACTGAAAAGGGCAGTACTGAGTAAGAATAGGTGACGAAGGCCAGGCGTGCAGGGAAGTTGTGCGGTTACGGTTGGTAACCACCACGCTGTTGTTGCGCAAATCATTTGAGTTATCGCAGTAAGCACGTGATCGCTGAAACCTTTCAAGTAAGCAACGCGGGACAGTATAGACGCTAAGTATGCGAAAACCAATCAAAAAGCAGAAGGGGGAAGCGATGCAGATCAATAAAAGTGGAGTTGCGCAAGCTGAAGGAATTCTGAAAGTGGTGCGCTCTAATGGACTCGAACCATCGACCCCCACCATGTCAAGGTGGTGCTCTAACCAACTGAGCTAAGAGCGCATACTGAATATTGGTGCGTCCGAGTGGACTCGAACCACCGACCCCCACCATGTCAAGGTGGTGCTCTAACCAACTGAGCTACGGACGCACTTGGTGCGCTCTAATGGACTCGAACCATCGACCCCCACCATGTCAAGGTGGTGCTCTAACCAACTGAGCTAAGAGCGCAACATGCTGTCAGGGCGACAGCGGGGACGAATATTAACGGCAGCGTGTGAGGCTGGCAAGGGGAAAATAGTTTTTTCGCCATGACTGCACAGCAACTGTGCTAACCGTCGTTTTTTTCGTCATTGCGGGCCATGAATGACCCGCCTCGAACGTTATCGCGCTGCACGCGTCAGGATAATCTCCGCCGGTGATTGCTGTAACCGTCTGATGCGCCAGATCATCATCACCGCAGCCGAGGTCAGGCCGATAATAAAGCCGCACCAGAAGCCCGCAGGTCCCATGCGCGGTACCACCCAGTCGGTCAGCGCCAGCAGATAACCGGCGGGCAGCCCCAGCAGCCAGTAAGCGATAAAGGTAATAAAGAAAATCGACCGCGTATCTTTATAGCCGCGCAGGATCCCGCTGCCAATCACCTGTATCGAGTCTGAGAACTGATAAATTGCCGCCAGCAGCATCAACTGTGCCGCCAGCGTCACCACTTCAGGGTTGTCGTTATAGAGCAGGGCAATCTGATGACGAAACGTCACGGTAAAAATGGCGGTCAGCGCCGCCATGCTGATGCCAACCCCCTGGGCGGTCCAGGCCGCGACCCGTGCCTGCTCGGTGGAGCCCTGGCCCAGACGATAACCGACGCGGATGGTGGTCGCGACACCCAGCGACAGCGGCAATACGAACATCAGTGAACTGAAATTCAGCGCAATCTGGTGGCCGGCCACGTTAACGATGCCCAGTGGCGAAACCAGCAGGGCGACCACGGCGAACAGCGTGACCTCAAAGAAGAGTGCCAGTGCCACCGGCAATCCCAGCGTCATCAGGCGGCTCAGAATCGGACGGGAAGGGGGTGACCAGCGGCTCTCCATACGGATATCGCGCATGCTACCCATCCGGCGCACCCAGAAGCGCATGCAGATAAACATCACCCAGTAGACCGAGGCGGTCGCCACGCCGCAGCCGACACCGCCCAGAGCAGGCATGCCGAAGTGGCCATAGATAAAGACATAGTTGAGCGGGATGTTGAACATCAGGCCTAAAAAGCCCAGCACCATGCCGGGTTTGGTTTTCGACAGCCCCTCGCATTGATTGCGGAGCACCTGGAAGAAGAGGTAGCCAGGCGCGCCGAACAGCAGGGCATGCAGATAGCCTTCTGCCTTCAGCGCCAGCACTGGATCGATGTCATGCATCGCCCGGATAAGATAACCGGCATGCCACAACAGCACCATAATCAGCAGGGAGACGAAAAAGGCGAGCCAGTATCCCTGGCGGATCTGTTCACCGATGCGTTCGCGGCGGCCAGAACCATTGAGTTGCGCAACGGTGGGCGTCAATGCAAGCAGAAGACCATGACCAAACAGGATGGCCGGTAGCCAGACAGAGGTACCGACAGCAACGGCGGCCATATCCGTGGCGCTGACTGCGCCGGCCATAATGGTATCCACAAATCCCATTGCGGTTTGAGCCACCTGAGCAAGGATGACCGGAATCGCAAGGGCCAGCAATTGACGCGCTTCTGTTAAATACTTCTGCACGTTAACACCTGACTTATTGAATGAATTAAAAGGGGCAGGAAGCCCGGGGAATTTCGCGAGCTAGTGTAACTGGCGTAACAGAATTCGCCAATCTTTGTCACACAATGCGATTTGCTCCGCTATAAAGCGGCGGTGCGGGCTGAAATCTAACAGCCGACCTGAGCTGTGATAAACTAGCGTAAACTTCGCAGAGGCAAAGACTATGTTTACCGGTATTGTGCAGGGCACCGCAGAAATCGTGTCCATTGAAGAGAAAGAACTGTTTCGCACCCACACTGTCCGCCTGCCGGAAGAGCTCTTACCGGGTCTGGCGCTGGGCGCATCCGTAGCCCATAACGGTTGCTGTTTAACCGTAACGGCAATTGAAGGCGACCGCGTCAGTTTTGATTTAATTAAAGAGACATTGCGGGTGACTAACCTTGGCGATTTACGTCAGGGCGATGTGGTCAATATTGAGCGTGCAGCGAAATTCAGCGATGAAATAGGCGGACACCTGATGTCTGGTCATATTATGACCACCGCTGAAATCTGCAAGATTATCCAGTCAGAACATAACCGCGAAGTCTGGTTTAAAATCCAGGATGCGGCGCAGATGAAATATATTCTGCATAAAGGGTTTGTCGGCATCGACGGTATCAGCCTGACGGTAGGCGATGTGACTAAGACTAAGTTCTGCGTCTATCTGATTCCGGAAACGCTGGAGCGTACCACGCTGGGGGCGAAGACCTTTGGCGACCGGGTGAATATTGAAATCGATCCGCACACGCAGGCAATCGTGGAGACTGTTGAGCGGGTGTTAGCACAGCGCGATGCCGCGGCGGCGATGAGCATCCTGACCGGCCAGTCAACGACAGAGAGTTAATAAAAGGCGCGTAAGCACCGCAGACAGCCCAATCGGTTTTACTCTGTCAGCATTATAAAAGCGCAGGGCGCCGGGTCAGAAGAGGAAAGCGTCCCGCCGCCCGGATAAAAACGCCGGGAGCGTTTTTGAACAACGCAAAGCGTTGGCCCGGCAACGGGCGTACCTCAGGGATGAGGTGCGTAATCGCGTGGGCCGGGCGTGTCAGGGATAACAGGTTTTGCGACTTTCCGATCTGACCCCGTTCCTTGCGCAACGCTCCCTGTTAAAGCAAAACAGGCCCTTCTTTTCAAGTGTTCAGCCGGGGCAGCGCCTTCTTAATTGCCCGCTTTTTAACCCCTACCGCGCCACCCGTAATCCCCCCTCAACGCCGCGACTGAACACGATCTGCCACAGCTGAATATCACGCGCCCGGAAGGCACCGGCACAGGCATTCAGATAATAGGAGAACATCCGCTTAAAGCGTTCGCCATATTTATCGGCCAGCTCTGGCCAGGCCTGCAAAAAGCGTTCATGCCAGGCCATCAGTGTTTTATCGTAGTCTGCGCCGAAGTTGTGCCAGTCTTCCAGAATAAAATGGGGTTCGCTGGCATCGGCCACATGGCGCACCGAAGGCAGGCAGCCGTTGGGGAAGATATATTTATCGATCCAGGGATCGACACTCATATCGGTTTTAATCGCGCCGATGGTGTGAAGCAGGAAAATACCGTCAGGCTTTAAATTACGATCGACCACGTCAAAATAGGTCGCGTAATTTTTCGGTCCGACATGTTCAAACATACCCACCGACACAATACGATCAAACTGCTCATTCAGGTCGCGATAATCCTGCAACAGAATCGTGACGTCTAATCCGCTACAGCGCTGCTGCGCCAGTTTCTGTTGTTCGGCGGAAATCGTTACGCCATGCACTTTAACGCCATAATGACGTGCGGCAAATTCCGCGAGTCCGCCCCAGCCACAGCCGATATCCAGCAGTGTCATTCCGGGTTCCAGCGCTAATTTACGGCATATCATATCCAGCTTGGCTTCCTGCGCCGTCGCCAGTGTCGTCGCCTCTTTCCAGTAGCCACAGGAGTATTGCATGTAGGGATCGAGCATCAGTGAAAAGAGATCGTTGCCCAGGTCGTAATGCTCTTTACCGACAATCCACGCCCGTTTTTTTGACTGCAGATTGGTTAAGCGTGCGGCGGCAATGCGCAGCGTATCTTTGAAGTGATGAGGCAGCTGCTGATCGAGTTTATGTTTAAGTACCTGATGGAAGAAAATATCCAGCCGGTCACACTCCCACCATCCATCCATATAGCTCTCACCGAGCCCAAGAGAGCCCTCCTGCAGAACACGTTTAAAAAAACCAGGATGATTAATATGAATATCCCAGGGACGTGAACCATTAATTTCGATATCCGCTTTTTCCAGCAGTTCATGAACGATGCGATACCAATGGTTTTCTTCGAGGCTCACTTCTTCTGCATAAGATGAACTCATAGATTTTCCACCACCTGTCCAATCTGAACCTGAACAAAGAGTAGCCAATTTATTCAGGCAATGAGAAACGATGCGGATGACTCCGCAAACCGGTTATCTGTGTGATACAGAGGACTGGAACAGCCTGCAGCAGGTCGGGTAAGGTGAGAATAACGCGCGCGAATACCGTCCCGGCAGCAGGGTGCCAATCAGATTATTACGTTATTATATTGTTGATTTATTACAGATTTGTTGACCCGGATGAGTATATGCTCACGCGGGTCAATATTCAATAACTTATTGTTAGGGCGCTAACTAAAAAGTCAGTGTGTTACTGATTATCCTGGCAGGCAGTTTGCGCAGAGGCAACAACAGTTTGTGCGCTTGCGGCACGCTGCATGGCGTAACCCATCAGCGCCAGCACAATTGTCACCGTCATCATCAGTGTGGTGGTAAATAGCGCCTGAGTTAAGCCGGCCGACACCGCCAAACTGGCAGCGAAACAGAGTCCTAACTGCAGTGTATTCTGCAACGCGGCGGCTTTACCGGTAGCGGTCGGAAAGGGCATCAGCGCACTGGACACCACAATCGGATAGATCGCGCCGTTAGCCAGCGCCATACCGCAGAACGGTACCATCAGACTCACCAGCGTGCTGCTGCCAGCAAGCGCAACAGCAAACAGCGCCAGAATGCTCAGGCTGTAGACGGCCAGCAGCCAGGGCAGCAACTGTGCGCCGTTAAAGCGGTTGAGCAGGGTGCGACAGCCGAAGCCACCAATTAAAAAGGCGAGCGTCTGGGGCACATAACTCAGACCGATATCGGCGGGCGACAGACCCAGATCCGCCAGAATAAAGGGCGATCCGGTCAGCCAGGCAAAGAAGCTGGCTGAGCAGGCGGAGTAGATCAGCACGTTGCCGCTGTAGACCCGTGATTTAAGCAGCGTGAAAAAGCCGGGCTGCGCACCTTTTTCTCCCGCGGCCTTGCGCACGGTGGGCAGACGCAGCGTGGTCAGAATCAACGCCACCGCAATCAGGGTCAGCACCAGGAAAATCGAACGCCAGTGGAAGTGGCCGATCAGCCAGGCACCCAGTAGCGGAGCCAGCGCCGGAGAGAGCGCAACCAGCGGCATAATGGTGGCAAAGACTTTGTTAGCGCGCGCTGCAGGGTAGCGATCCACCACCAGCGCCTGCCAGCTTACGGCAGCGGCACAGACGCCAATCGCCTGGACAAAACGCAGCGCCAGCATCAGATAGATATCATTCACCCACAGCATGCCTGCGCAGCCAGCGCCAAACATGGCCAGTCCGGACAGCAGCACCGGTTTACGACCGATGCGATCGGAAAGCGGTCCCCAGAAGAGCTGACCCACGGCGAAGCCGCCCAGGAAGAGACTCATACTGGCGCTGATCAGACCGGGTGAAGTGTTAAAGGTTTGCTGCATCGCACCAAAGGCGGGCAGGTACATATCAGTGGCTAAAAAGCCCAGCATGCTCAGCAGGGCAAGGTAGGGCATAAACCCTTTATTCGACAGCATCTGATTCTCATTTTTGCAGGATAAACGCGGCAGAGTGTAAAAGGTGCGTTTGCTGCTGTGAAACGGTAATATTTGCCGATTGCTGTTAAAATTTTTGAAGGCAGATTATGTGGTCAGAATATGCATTAGAGGTGGTTGACGCTGTCGCCCGTGGAGGAAGCTTCAGCGCCGCCGCGCAGGAGTTACATCGGGTGCCCTCTGCCATCAGCTATACGGTGCGTCAGCTGGAAAACTGGCTGGCGGTACCGCTGTTTGAACGGCAGCATCGCGAAGTGGTTCTGACCCCGGCGGGTGAGCATTTTGTCCGGGAAGGGCGCAGCGTCATCAAAAAAATGCTTGCCACCCGGCGACAGTGTCAGCAGCTGGCTAACGGCTGGCGCGGCCAGCTAAGCATAGCCGTTGACCGTATCGCTAAACCTCAGCGCACCCGACAACTGGTCAAAGATTTCTATCGCCACTTTCCCGATATGGAGCTGATTATCAGCTATGAAGTCTTTAACGGCGTCTGGGATGCGCTGGCCGATGGCCGGGTGGAAGTGGCGATTGGTGCCACTCAGGCGATACCGGTGGGCGGACGCTTTGCTTTTCGGGATATGGGCACGCTTAACTGGCGCTGCGTGGTTGCGCCCGACCATCCTCTGACACAGGCGAGCCAGATAGATGATGACACGCTGCGGAGCTGGCCCTCCCTTGTGCTGGAAGATACTTCTCGCGCACTGCCGCGTCGTATGACATGGACGCTGGATAACCAGCGCCGGCTGGTGGTGCCGGAGTGGCAAACCGGGCTGGAGTGCGTGCAGGCGGGATTGTGTGTGGCGATGGTGCCCGGTCACCTGGCCAGGCCACTGCTCGACAGCGGCGAGCTGGTTGAACTGACGCTGCCGGTGGCGTTTCCGGACAGTCCATGCTGCGTCAGCTGGGCAGAAGATCGCGCATCACCCGCGACAGGCTGGTTGCTCAGCTATCTGGGTGATGCGCAAACGCTTAATCAGGAGTGGTTAAGCGAGCATTAACGGCGATAGTCGCGGAACGGGCCATCGGCCACGGAACGGCGCTCAATCAGCGTGGGATGGACCTCAATCGTTTGTGACACTTCGCGCTTACTGGTAATGCGGTCCAGCAGCATTTCCAGCGCTTTCTCACCCAGCTGGGCTTTAGGCTGATGCACCGTGGTCAGGGCCGGTGCAAAATAGCGGGCGTTGCGCACGTTGTCATAGCCGATCACCGAAATATCCTGGGGGACGCGCAAACCCATCTCGTCGGCGGCGCAAATCGCGCCCATCGCCATGATGTCACCGCCACAGAACACCGCCGTCGGACGCTGCTTCTGCGACAGGATCTGCTGCATCGCCTGATAGCCCGACTCCGGCTCAAAGTCACCCTGCACAATCCACTCGGCGCGTGGCTGAATACCCGCTTCTTCCATCGCCTTCAGGAAACCGGCATGACGTCCGCCACCGGTGTTACGCTCCATCTGGCCGGGGATTGCACCAATATCCCGGTGTCCGCGTTCAATCAGATAGCGTCCCGCCAGATAGCCGCCCTGGAAAGCATTATCCAGTACCGTGTCGGTGAAGTCGGCGCGCGACTCGCCCCAGTCCATCACCACCATCGGGATATTGCGGTTCTCTTCCAGCATCTGCAGCAGATCGTCCGGATATTCAGAGCACATCACCAGCAGCCCATCGACGCGTTTCTGCGCCATCATGCTGAGATAGGCGCGCTGTTTTTGCAGATCGTTATGCGCATTACCCAGAATCAGCGTATAGCCTTTGTCAAAGCAGTGATTTTCAACCGCTTCGATAATTTCAGCGAAATAGGGCGCTTCGCTGGAGGTGGCAAGCAGGCCCAGCGTTTTGGTGTGGTTCACTTTCAGGCTGCGCGCCACGGCGCTCGGCGAGTAGTGCAGTTCTTTAATCGCCTGCCAGACCGCGTTGCGCGTCTCTTCAGCCACAAAGCGGGTTTTATTGATGACGTGCGAAACGGTGGTCGTTGAGACGCCAGCGCGTTTCGCCACATCTTTAATTGTTGCCATGAAAATCGGACTCCGGTGCTTATCTAACTCTATGATAAGCGTAGTGTTAAACGTTTGCGTCTGCTCAGGGTTTTTTCCGCAAAAATGCAGCTTTTAAGGCCAGTCAACAGGCCGCTGGCGGCGTAAAAGCGCCTGAAAACGTGCGCAAACGGAATCAGGGTTGCGCGCGTTGCGCAACAAAGGCGGGATTCTAACAAGGCTGAACGGATAAAACGAGATTTTTACCGGGCCCTGTGGGAAAATGCGATACCCCTACTGATTGTGTGACTAAGGAGCAAGCAATGAGTACCGATCTTAAACTGGCTTTAATGACCACCGCGGGCTGTCTGCTGATGATTGTGGCCTTTAGTTTTACCGCTATTCTGCACTAAAAAAAAAGCCGGGATTATCCCGGCTCTCTTCTGGTTGTTCTGCTGCTCAGCGTATGGTTTTTGGCGTCATCACCCGACGGGCACCAATATAGTGGCGCTGCCAGTAATCTTCTCCTAAAGCGCTGATCTGAATATCTTTGCCGGTGCGTGGCGACTGGATAAACTTGCCATCACCCAGGTAAACGCCGACATGGTCCGCAGTACCACGACCATTGATACGGAAGAAGACCAGATCGCCTTTCTCCAGCGACTCACGCTTGATCGGCGCGGCGTCACGCAGGTGGTACATCTCGTTAGCGGTACGTGGGATCTTAAACTTCACCAGATCTTTATAGGCGTACCAGACCAGGCCGCTGCAATCGAAACCGGTATGGGGAGAGGTGCCGCCCCACTGATAGGGTTTACCCAACTGACCCATCAGCTTGGTCATCGCGGTTTCGCGGGCCTTCTGGTAGCGCTGACGGTGAGATTTGCTCATCTTAATCGTGCCGGTCTCGCTGGTGGTGACCTCAGCGGTTTTCAGCAGGCGCTGATGACCATAACGTTTTTTCTCTTTGTTCTTACTGAGACGGGCGGTTTTTAGCGAGGTCTTCTTAGCAGGCGTCTGTTTCGCGGTGAGTTCGACTTTTTTCAGTTTTTTTGTTTTTAGTTTTTGAACCGGGCTGAGGCGAGTCTTTTTCGTCACCGTTTTGACCGGGCGACGCTTGCGACGCTCATCGTCGCGCGCACTCTTTTTCTCTGCTTTATGCGTACTGACGTTCACCGGCGCGTGAGGCGACGCAGCGGCGATGTTGAAAAACAGTTGCGCAAAGGCCAGCATGAAAAACGTAATGATTAAACGCATAGTCCGTTGATTAGTTAAGTTGTCAGGGCCACTACGCACCGCGACAAAGTTGAGATTAATCTGATCCAGGATCAGCGCCCAGGCCATTCTAGTCCAGTTCTTTTAAAAACTGTAATGCCTTTTAATATTAATCTTTGCAACCCACGCAATTGTGCTGAAAATGAACATTTTCAGCGTCTTATATCAACGAAATTATTACGAATTATTAATCTGTTACCTGCTGTTAATAATCAGGAATTCAGGTGTTCCGGAGCAGGACTTAACAATGATGGCGATTTAATCGGGCAGCGATCAAAATCTCGTTTTCAGTCACGCTGCGAAGTCGCTACAATAAACAAACACGATGTGACGAATTAAGGAAGGCAATTATGAGTACTGTAGAAAAAATTCAGCGCCAGATCGCAGAAAACCCGATCCTGCTGTACATGAAAGGTTCCCCGAAACTGCCAAGCTGCGGTTTCTCTGCACAGGCGGTGCAGGCGCTGTCAGCCTGCGGTGAGCGTTTTGCTTACGTGGATATTCTGCAGAACCCGGACATTCGTGCCGAGATGCCGAAATTCGCTAACTGGCCAACTTTCCCGCAGCTGTGGGTCGATGGCGAGCTGGTCGGTGGATGCGACATCATCGTTGAGATGTTACAGCGTGGTGAACTGCAGACGCTGATCAAAGAGACCGCAGAAAAATTTAAAGAAGCAGAATAAAAAAAGGCCGACATCACGTCGGCCTTTTTCATTGCGGCATCCCTTATGCGGATGTCGTGGCTTCTGCATCGCCTTCCGCGAAGGGCAGTGGCCAGCCGCCTAACCGTTTCCAGCGGTTCACCAGCTCGCAGAACAGCGTTGCCGTCTGCTGAGTGTCATAGAGCGCAGAATGCGCCTGCGTACTGTCAAACTCCATGCCCGCCGCAATACAGGCCTTCGCCAGCACCGTCTGCCCTAAAACCAGCCCGCTCAGGGCCGCGGTGTCAAAGGTGGCAAACGGGTGAAACGGGTTGCGCTTCAGGCTGGCTCGTTCCGCCGCCGCTGACATAAAGTTCAGGTCGAAGGTGGCATTGTGCGCCACCATGATGGCGCGATTGCAGCCGCTGTCTTTAATGCCCTTGCGCACCATTTTGAAAATGGCGTGCAGCGCCTCATATTCACTGACCGCGCCGCGCAGCGGATTGCTGGGATCGATGCCGGTAAAGGCCAGGGCTTCGGGATGCAGCAGCGACCCGACAAAAGGTTCGACGTTGAAATGCAGCGTCTGGTCAATCTGAATCCATCCCTCTTCATCCATCTTCAGCGTGATAGCGGCAATCTCCAGTAACGCATCGGTTTGCGCATTGAAACCCGCGGTTTCAACGTCGATCACCACCGGATAGAAGCCACGGAAACGTTGATTGAGTGCATTAGGGGAATTCGATTCAGACATCAGGATCTCGTTGCAGAAAAAGGGCAGCGCGTATTATGGCAAAAAACGGGGCCGGGTGCAGCAGATGAAGCGCAGAGAAGGGGATTCAGCCCACCCGACCGGGCAGGCTGACAGGCAGGTTTAGTTGCCGAGGCCGTTACCGGCATCTTTGTTTTCGATCAGCTCGATTTTGTAACCATCGGGATCTTCAACAAAGGCAATAATGGTGGAGCCGCCTTTAACCGGGCCAGCTTCACGCGTCACATTGCCGCCATCTTTGCGGATACGTTCGCAGGCCGCTGCTGCGTCATCAACGCCCAGCGCAATATGACCATAGGCATCACCGAGGTCATACTTATCGACGCCCCAGTTGTAGGTCAGTTCGATCACCGCACCTTCGCTCTCGTCGGTGTAGCCAACAAATGCCAGGGTATATTTGTATTCGGTGTTTTCGCTCTGACGCAACACGCGCATGCCCAGCACACGGGTGTAGAAATCGATTGAACGTTGCAGATCGCCAACGCGCAGCATGGTATGAAGTAAACGCATAACATCCTCTTTTAAATAAAACGCCATCGCCCGATGACTCAGGCGCTAAGTATAGCGATGAAAATCGCTATTGAATAATGGCTGCCGTCATCATCCCGGACGGCAGCCCGAACCGGTTACAGCGTTGGGTAGTCGATATAACCTTCCGCGCCGCCGCCGTAGAAGCTTTCCGGACGCTGTGGATTGAGTGGGGCGTCCTGCTGCAGACGCTCAACCAGATCCGGGTTAGCAATGTAATCGCGACCAAACGCAACCGCATCGATCAGACCGCGACCAATCAGGTCATCCGCTTTCTCAACGGTATAGGCACCGGCACCAATGATGGCACCCGGGAAGAGATCACGCACTTTCTGACGGAAAGCGTCGGTATAAGGCTGACCGCCGGCCCAGTCTGGCTCAGAGAGGTGCAGATAGGCGATGTTGCGTTTTGCCAGCTCGCCGATATACCACAGCGCCGCTTCCTCTTCATCCGGGCCGTTGTCCAGATTCTGGAAGCTGCCGATAGGTGAGACGCGAATACCAATGCGATCGGCTGACCAGTTAGCGATCACCGCATCAACCACTTCCAGCGCAAAGCGACCGCGTTTTTCGATGCTGCCGCCATATTCATCAGTACGCTGGTTTGAGCCTGGTGCCAGGAACTGGTGCATCAGGTAACCGTGCGCCGAGTGCAGCTCAAGCAGGTCAAAGTCCGCTTCACGCGCGTTGGCCGCAGCCTGGCCAAAATCTGCCACGATCTGCTTAATCTCTGGCACTGTCAGCTCACGCGGCGTTGAGGTATCTTCGCGATAGACGCTGCCATCTTCAGCACGCAGTGAGGTACGGGTGCCAGCGGCAATCGCCGATGGAGCAACCGGTGCTTTGCCTTCCGGCTGCACGCTGTTATGTGAGATACGACCGGTGTGCCATAACTGTACTGCGGTGTGACCGCCAGCCTGATGCACGCCTTCGTTAATCGCTTTCCACGCTGCAATCTGTGGCTGAGTATGTAAGCCTGGCGCACCGGCATAGCCTTTCGCCTGGAAAGAGATCTGGGTCGCTTCGGTGATGATCAAACCGGCGCTGGCGCGCTGGCGATAATATTCAGCCATCATCGGGGTAGGGATGTCGCCTGGCTCAATGCTGCGCAGACGGGTCAGTGGCGCCATAAATACGCGGTTTGGGACGGTAATTGCACCGACTTTTAGCGGACGAAACAGCTGGGTACTCGCCATAATAGCTCCTGATTAGTAGACCAGTCGTCTACAAACATGTTTTTTAAAAATCAGCGGCGTTCAAGCCACTGTTCGATGGTACTCAATGCCAGACGCAGTGGCTGCGCCTCGCGGGAAATTTTGCTCTGCAGACTGGCACCCAGCCACAGCAGCGACAGCAATTCCGCCATCTGCGCGGGGGGCTGCGGCAGGCTCAGCGACTCCTGCTGCTCTGCGGCAATCAGGGTCCGGGCGTAGAGTGCCGTGATCTTTCCGGCACCCTGCTGCAGTGCATCACGCATTGGTTCTGAGAGATCGCACACCTCAGCGGAAACTTTGACGCCCAGACAGCCTACGATGTGGCCCTGCTGAACAAACAGATCAACGGCAGCACGAAAGTGGTTAAGCAGACGCTCACGCGGCGTGCCTTCGGTCTGGTTAAGCTGCAACGCCACATCCTGCAGGAAACGCGCAAAATAGCGCTCCAGTAACGCCACGCCAAACGCCTCTTTAGAACGGAAGTAGTAGTAGAAGGAGCCTTTCGGCACCGCCGCCTGCGTCAGCAGTTCGCTGAGGCCCATTCCGGTAAAGCCGCGTTGCAGACAGAGTTGCTCACCTGTCTGGAGCAGGTGTTCGCGGGTTTCGTTGCGTTGTAGCGTCTTATTCATGGCAGTGAGATTAGTAGACCAGTCGGTCTAATGCAACGCAACCCTCTCTATTTGGCACAGAGTGTTCACTCCTGAGTCAAAGAACAGGATAATTCTGACTGGGTGGGGCTTACTTCCTGCGCAACCAGGCTACGCTTTTTACTGGACTGTTTATTCTGTGAATCCGGAGGCGTGGTGGCCGAGCAGCTTGAGTTTTTCCCGGTTCCCAGCCCCTGTCGCGGCATCTGCCAGACGGATGCGCGCGGCTACTGCCTGGGATGTTTACGCAGCCGCGATGAGCGGTTCAACTGGCTGCGCTTCAGCGATGCGCAAAAGCGTGAGGTCATTCGTCTTTGTCAGCAGCGGCGTCAGCGTCTGCAACGGCAACAGAAAGGTGAGGAGCCACACGCGCCACAACAGCCGGAGTTATTCTGACGACTTTGCGCTTTCCGTTATACTCTCTGACACGCTAATTTCAGCCAACGCGCAACAGGGAGAACGTCATGTTAGAACCGCAAGCCATCGCTTCACAGGGGCCCGATTTTTCACCGCTGGTCATGGGGTACTGGCGTCTGATGGAGTGGGGGATGTCGCCACAGGAACGGGTCGCCTTTATTGAGCACCATGTGAGGCTCGGCATCACCACCGTTGACCATGCGGACATCTACGGTGACTACCAGTGTGAGGCGGCGTTTGGCGAGGCACTGAAACTGGCACCCGGCTTGCGCGACCAGCTACAGATTGTCACCAAGTGCGGCATCGCCACCCGCGCCCAGCCTGAGCATCAGATAGGCCACTACATTACCGACAAACGTCATATCCTGCAGAGTGCTGAAAACTCACTGCGCCATATCCATACCGACCGTCTCGACCTGCTGCTGATCCATCGTCCCGATCCGCTGATGGAGGCTGACGAGGTGGCCGAAGCCTTTATGGCGCTGCATCACAGCGGCAAGGTTCTGCATTTTGGCGTCTCTAACTTCACACCATCACAGTTTTCCCTGCTGCAATCCCGTCTGCCGTTCTCGCTGGTGACAAATCAGCTGGAGATCTCACCGGTGCAGCAAAATGTGCTGCTGGATGGATCGCTGGATCAGTGTCAGCAGCTGCGTATTCGTCCGATGGCCTGGTCCTGTCTGGGTGGTGGTCGCCTGTTTAACGATCCCCATTTCCAGCCGCTGCGTGACGAACTGGAAGCCGTGCGGCAGGAAACCGGTGCCACCAGCCTGGATCAGGTGGTCTATGCCTGGATACTGATGCTGCCATCGCGCCCGCTGCCAATCATCGGCTCAGGTAAAACGGCGCGGGTCAGCGAAGCCGCCGGAGCACTGAACTTATCCCTGTCGCGTCAGCAGTGGTTCCGTATTCGCAAGGCGGCGCTGGGATTTGATGTGCCCTGAAGCGTAAAACTGCGTCAATCTCCGGCAAAATAGTGCAACAGCGACCAGACTTATCTCAAACCCTGGTATGCAAATGGAGTCACCATGAAAATGAAAGCAGTTGCCCTATTCGCGCTGATCGCCTGCGGTTCAGCACAGGCTGCCAGCGAGCAGGTTACGATCCATCAGGTTACCGCTGAAGGGATTGGGAAATCGCTGGGCACCGTTAAGATTGACGAGACACAGTATGGTCTGCAGTTCACGCCGGATCTGCAGGGCCTTCAGCCGGGCATTCATGGTTTCCATGTTCATGCTAAAGGCAGCTGTGAACCGGGCGAGTCTGAAGGCAAAGTGGTCGCCGCCGGTGCGGCGGGTGGTCACCTTGATCCAGCCAACAGCGGCAAACATCTGGGGCCTTATGCAGAGGGGCACCTGGGCGACCTGCCCGCGGTCTATGTCGATGACAAAGGCAGCGCCACTTATCCGGTGCTGGCGCCGCGTCTGAAATCGTTAAAAGAGATCAAAGGCAAAGCGCTGATGGTGCACGTCGGCGGTGACAATCATGCTGACCATCCTAAACCGCTGGGCGGTGGCGGGGCACGCTACGCCTGCGGTGTAATCTGAGTTTCCGGGCGGCAGGCGATGGCCGCCCGCTTTTCTCCTGCCTGTTTATGAATTGTTGTACCATCCCTGACATTTCCCCCCTATGATATTGATTCAGGTAAGAAAGCGTGATGGGGAAAGGAGCAGGAAAATGAAATTCAAGGGCGCATTACTGCTGTGTCTGCTGCTGGTGGGATGCGATAAACCCAATGATACGCAACTGGTCACCGAAACCGGACGCGAACTGCAGCGCACCATCGATACCAACCCAATGCGTATCACCTGTGAAAAGATCGCGAAGGGTCGTGAATGGCTGAGCCGCAACATGGTGCGTAAGCTGGAAGCGCAGGGTTGCGATCAGGTCTTTCGCAGCGCCACCGAAACCAATTTCACGGATAGCACTATCTATCGCCGCACCATGACGATGGTGTGCGGTGGCATTCATGGTCAGAGTTTTACCGGTACCGAACTGACACGCCGGTTTATCTTCTCACCCGATGAGAAAGTGCTGGTGATTGAACCGATGACCGAAATGGATAAAACCCGCTTCGAAGGCCATAAAACGCTGCAACAGCTGCAGGATGATTTTAACCGGCAACAGCAGCAATATTGCCAGTGATCACTCCGGTACCGCCTGCTTCAGCTGTGCCAGTGAACAGCCTAACCGCCAGATAATCCCCGCCAGCTCGCTGGCCTCGTTGCTTTCCAGTGCCAGTAACGCGGTGATGGTCTCCTCCAGTTGCGTCAGCATTCGATCCAGCGAGCTGTGGCGCACGCCGCGGCTGCTGATAATCTGCTGTAAGTCTTGCAGGCAGTGATCGCGAAACCCCATCAGTGCGGCTGAACCGGCGCGCCATTCACGCAGCTGCCAGACGATATGCGAGCAGTTGAGCAGCACCACGCCCCAGCGCAGTAGCCAGACGCGAGCCTGCTCATCCCGGCTGTGACTGAGCTGGCTGATACGGTGGTAAATCTGCGATTCGAAGCGGCTCTCACTGAGCCGGGGCCGCTGCCGCAGCTGATCGAGAAACGCCAGCCGCAGCGCCCGGATATGCCGTCGGCTGCGCCGCGCATCGGAGCTGGGTCGCAGAATCTGGAACGCCAGCCAGGCGAGCAGCACCCCGCAGACTTTGGCGATGTTATCGTTAAAGAAGTCCTGATAATCCCATGTGGGCGGATTAGTCACCGCGATAAACGAGCCCATAAAGACGATGAACTGTCCCCACATCCCGGCGCGCTGTTTCTGTTGCAGCTTAAAGAGTTGCAGCGTCACCAGCAGCGGGAACAGAAACAGCAAAAACTGCCACAGCTGACTGATCTGCACCATCAGCCCAAACTTCATCACAAAACTAAACGCAAACAGCCACAGCAGGGTCTTCAGCAGCAGCGTGACGCTGCCGCCAGGTGAAGGTGATGAAGCGTAGAGCACACAGGCAATGGCGGTTAAGGTGAGCGCGGCGGCACCGGAAGACCATTGCGTATTGATCCAGAAGGCGCAGCCCAGCACGATAACGCAGAAGGTACGCAGGGCGCTCCAGCCCGCCTCGGCGCTGTCACTGTCGCGCGCCAGCGCCGGAACCGGCGGTGGCTGAAAACGGGTGTCGGCATCGGCGCGATCCAGCAGGCGGATCCAGCGCAGCACGTTGAGGTACATCCAGCAGAAGTAGCGCAGCCGCTGACAAAAAGCGCGCTGCCGGTAGTCGCCATCCGCTGCCGGGGTCACGCTGCGCAGTATTTGCGCCAGACGATATTTATCACACGCCGGTTTCGCCAGCTCCGCCAGCAGTTGTTGCAGCGCCTCAAACAGCGCCTCTGGCGCGTCGGGCCAGTTCAGCAGCATGCGTCGCAGGCTGGAGAGCACGCTGGTGAGTCGCAGCTGCTGGTGCAGCACATAGTTCAGCACGTTGTTCTGTCGGCGAAAGCGGTAGTGGCTCCAGAACGCCTGAATTCGCAGCAGATTCATGGTCAGGATCTGGCTGATGACATTTTCATGCGCGGTCCGGATGGTCTCGCTGGCTGAGGGCTGCAGCAGTAACACCGCATGTTCCAGCAGCCGGGCATGCATCTGTTTCAGTGAGATAATCAGCGTCTCACCATCGGAAGTACTCGGCAGTACCATCATCATCAATCCGGCGCAGAGAATGCCGGAGATCACCTCGCAGACCCGTGCCTGAGCGATAGTCCATAGCGAGGTGATATCGGTGATATTAACGCTGCTAAAGGCGATGATGGCGGCGGTGTAGCCCGCCAGCGAAAAGGCGTAGGCAACGTTATTCTGGTAGTGATTCGCTATGCCGGTACAGAGCGCCAGCCAGCCGGCAATGGCAAAGGTAAACAGCCACGGCTCATTAAGCGTATGTCCGGCGATCAGCAGCGCAGCGCTGGCCCCCATCAGACTGCCAACGATGCGCCCCAGACTTTTACTGATCGCGCCGCCGACGGTGGGAAAACTAATCACGGCGGCAGAGGTCATTGCCCAGTAGGGCTCATCCAGATCCAGTGCGTAGGCGATGCTCAGCGCCAGACACATCGCAATAGCGTTGCGCAACGCATAGCGCCACTGGCCGGCGTTCGCCTTAATCCAGGGCAGTTGATCCCAGGCCAGCCACTGAAAATTCATGGCTGGATGGTGATGGTGCAGCTGGTTCCCGCCACCAGCTCTGCATCGGCAGGAAGCGGGTCGAGACGAATACGCACCGGCACTCGCTGCGCCAGCCGCACCCAGGGCACGTTAGGTTTGATATCGGGCACCAGGCCGCTGTCGGTCTCAATGCTCTGGTCATAGATGGCGCGGCCAATGCTATCCACCTGACCCTGCAGCCGCATGCCATTGCTGTAGAGCACCACCTGGGCCGCTGCGCCTGGGTGAATATGGCGCAGTTTGGTCTCTTCGAAGTAGCCCATTACGTAGTAAGAGTGGCTGTCGACCAGGGCAAACAGAGGCGAACCCGCGGTGGCATAGTTGCCGGGACGCAGCGTCAGATTGGTGATCCAGCCATCCGCCGGTGCGGTCAGCGTCGTCTGCTGCAGATTCCAGCGTGCCCGTTCCCACTCCGCCTGTGCCGCTTTGGTGCTGGCGGCCGCCGCGCCGGCGCTTAATCGCGCGGCATCAAGGTCCTCTGCGGAGATGATGTTGCGCGGCAGGCTGCTGCGACGGTTAAATTCATGCTGCGCTTTCGCGAGATCCGCCTGCGCTTTGCTGAGCTGGGCGGCGGCATTGTCGAGCGCGATCTGCCATGGCACCGGGTCCAGCGTTAACAGCTGCTGGCCCTGATGCACAAACTGATTGTCTTTGACCTTCAGTTGCGTAATCCGGCCCGACACCTGAGGCGTGATATCCACCAGCTCTGCCCGTACTTTCCCGTCACGGGTCCAGGGCGACTGCATGTAGTAGTTCCAGAGCCAGCCACCAGCCAGCAGCGCCAGGGCAAACACAATCAGCGTGGAGAAGTATTTTACCGCGTTAAATTTCATATCGATTATCCGTGACCGATGAGCCAGAGTGCGGCGGTAACGCACAGCACAAACAGGGAGAGATCAAACAGGGTGGGATGCCAGACATCGCCGGAGTAGATCCAGCCACGCACCAGAGGGTGGATCAGCAGCCAGAAAAAGAAGCCGAGGATCACCGCTTTGAATATCGGCGGGAAAAACAGTGAGGCGCCCACCACCAGATCGGTCAGCGGATTCGCACCTGAAAAAGCAGGAGTGAGCACGTGATAGCATCCTTCGTTAACCCAAACGTCAGAGTGAAAGCGCTGCCACGTTATCGTGGCCTGGTCCGGGATTTGTAATTTGTCCTGTAAACTCGCAGAATAGTGTAAAATCTGGCTTGATAGCTAGCAAGCTAATTATAAGGAGATGAAATGGATACGCCCCTCGGAACGGATTTATCTCGCCTGGTGCGCATCTGGCGCGCGTTGATTGATCAGCGGCTGAAGCCGCTTGAGCTGACTCAGACTCACTGGGTGACGTTGCACAATATTCATCAACTGCCGCCCGAACAGTCGCAGATTCAGTTAGCCAAGGCGATTGGTATTGAACAGCCTTCGCTGGTGCGCACGCTGGATCAGCTGGAAGAGAAAGGATTAATCACCCGTTCGACCTGCGCCAACGATCGTCGTGCCAAGCGCATTAAGCTGACGCAGCAGGCCGAGCCGATAATCGAACAGGTTGAGAGTGTGATTGATGAGACGCGGGACGACATTTTGTCCGGCATCAGTCGGGAAGAGATCAGTCAGATGGTGACGCTGATCGCCCGGCTTGAGAAAAACATTCTCGAACTTCAGCATAAAGAGAAATAAAAAAACCGACGCCCAGGCGTCGGTTTTTTGTTTAGCTTCATTAGCGAGGTGAAACCGTCACCTGGCTGCCGTTGGATGCCATCACAACACGCTGGCCAACAGAGTAACGCGTGGCGGCCTGTTTCTGAACCACCATGATGGTGTTGCCATCATCCTTACGGATTTCCAGCTCAACGCCATCGGTTTTATTGACTGCGCCCTGTACGCCCTGGCCTGCTACGCCACCCAGAACCGCACCACCGGCTGTCGCCAGGCTACGTCCGCTGCCGCCACCAATGGTGTTACCCAGGAAGCCACCCAGCACCGCACCACCGATAGCACCGATGACATTGCTCTCATCGCCGCCCTGGATTTTCACCGGACGTACTGAGACTAAGGTACCGTACGAAACGCTCTGCACCTGCTTAGCTTCACTGGCACTGTAGGTATCACCCGACAGCGTACTGGTATTGCTACAACCTGCCAGCATCACACCGGCCAGAGCGACCACAATTACACGCTTAATCATTTGAAACTCCTTTAGTCGAGAAGGTGCCACGTTTACCGCTGTATCCTGCTCACAGTATAAGACACAAACCTGGCAAATTAATCCCTGTCCGAATAAAACACGGCTGGACGAAGCATAGACTATGCAGGATCAACAATAATTCAATCGTGGATTAAAAATAGTCCCATTACGTTATCAGTCAGCACGATTGGATAAAAAGAATTTAATCATAGAATTAGCGATCATTATTTGTCAGGCTAACCGCAGATGAATCGCACCTCCCGCCGGAAGTAAGGAATGGCTATGAAATCAGGACGCTATATTGGGGTAATGTCAGGCACCAGCCTGGATGGAGTGGATGTGGTGCTGGCTGCCATTGATGAAAATATGGTGGCGCAGCAGGCGAGCTACTGCCATCCGATGCCACCAGAACTGCGTCAGGCGATTCTGGCGATATGTCAGGGACAGTCCCTGACGCTGTCGCAGCTCGGCCAGCTTGATACCCGCCTCGGCCAGCTGTTTGCTGAAGCGGTAGTGACATTAATGAAGCGCGAATCGCTTGAAGCCAGCGATATCACGGCGATTGGCTGTCATGGTCAGACCGTCTGGCATGAGCCACAGAGTGACGCACCCAATACGCTGCAGATTGGCGATCATAATCAGATCGTGGTGGCCACCGGCATCACCGTGGTAGGGGATTTCCGCCGCCGTGATATGGCGCTGGGCGGGCAGGGCGCGCCGCTGGTGCCTGCCTTTCATCAGGCGCTGCTGATGGATGCTACGGAACGCCGCATGGTGCTGAATATTGGCGGCATCGCCAATCTCTCGCTGCTGATCCCGGGTCAGCCGGTGCGCGGCTTCGATACCGGCCCCGGCAATATGCTGCTGGACGCCTGGATCTGGCGTAATCAGGCTCAGCCGTATGACAAAGATGCGCAGTGGGCGCGCAGCGGGTCGGTGATTCCGGCACTGCTGGAGGCGCTGCTACGTGAGCCCTGGTTTGCGTTGCCGCCGCCGAAAAGCACCGGGCGCGAACATTTCAACCTCAGCTGGCTGGAGCAGCATCTGCGCTATTTCCCGGGTCTGGCTGCGCAGGATGTGCAGGCTACGCTGGTCGAGCTGACCGCCATCACCATCACGCAGCAGGTGTTACTCAATGATGGCTGCGACCGTCTGCTGGTATGTGGCGGCGGCGGCCGCAATCCGCTGCTGATGGCACGACTGGCAGCCCATCTTCCGGGAACGGAAGTAACGACTACCGATGCGGCGGGTGTCAGTGGTGACGATATGGAAGCGCTGGCGTTTGCCTGGCTGGCTTTCCGCACGCTCTCCGGCCTGCCAGGTAATCTGCCTGCGGTGACGGGCGCACGGGAAAAAAGCGTGATTGGCGCAATTTTTCCGGCGAATTCACTCTATCGACGCTAAGCAGTGAGTCGGGGGCAATCTGCCCCCGCAGGATGACAGGCGGCCGTCAGGCGGCGCCGGAGAGATGCGTCAGGTTGCGAACGCCAGTAATCACCGAGGCAACCATGGTTTCACGTCGGGTAATCACCTCAACCTGATAAAACCGGCTGCGGTAGGCGATGGAATAGATAACGGGATGGTACTTATTACCTTCTCCGTAGCGGGAGTAGTGCGCTTCAAGCGCACGAGTCGCTGCGAGAATATGGGAGGGTTCTTTATCACCGCGGATGATTTGCTTCATTCAGTTCCTCAAATGCTGTCCCTGGAGTCACGTCGCACGCATGGCGCGTAGCGCTGGCCTAAACACTGAACATCTGACTGCTAAACATTTAATCACTGACTGGGTAATGACTGACTCTGCCGCGGGAAGATGACAGAAAGATGATCCCCGGGGCTGTTAACTATTTAGCAGCCACCGGGTGATCCAGCAAGGCAGGAAATTGCAAATTCATCCAAATTGCAGAGGCGGTCAGATCAGCTCCGGCCAGGCTACGGCCGCAACGCCATTGAGTACAGGTTTTGAGAACAGAAAGCCCTGAAACTGGGTCACGCCTGCCGCTTCAAGCCACATCCACTCTTCCGGCTGTTCAATACCCTCGGCGATAACACCGATCTCCAGCGAGGAGCAGCATTTCAGAATGGCATGAATGATCGCCTGCTTCGGCCCACTTTTATGCACATCAGCGATGATGGTTCGGTCGATTTTAATCTTGTCGGGCTGAATGCGCGTCAGCAGCGACAGGCCGGCAAAACCGGCACCGAAATCATCCAGCGCCAGGCTGATGCCGGCCGCCTTCAGCTGCCTGATGGCGGCTTCAAAGGCCTCAGGCTGCGAGATAATTTCATTCTCGGTGAATTCAACCATGATCTGCTCTGGCACCAGTCCCTGCGCAGCAATCTCATCCAGCAAAAACGGGACGGCGTCGGGCACTTCCACCAGCGTCATCGGCAGCAGATTGATCGACAGAGTCATGCCCTCAATCCCCAGCTGCTTCGCCTGGGCGAAGGCGATCTTTTTCGACCTCAGATCGAGCTGATAGAGCTGCTCACGTGACAGTCGGGCAAAATAGTCGAGCGGCGATTCTCCCTGCGGGCCGCGCAGCAGCGCTTCCAGCGAGACGATTTCGCAGGCGAAGGGGTCAACGATCGGCTGAAAAGCAAAGCTGACCTCATCCGCAGCCACCAGCGATGCGTTGCCTTCACGCTGTTCTGACTCGTCACAGATAAACGTCCAGCCGCTGGCGGCCGGGATCTCAAAATAGTTCTCTTTTTCCCGCGCTTCGACAAAGGTGCGCAGGAACTGCAGTGCGCGATCGGCATAGGTCAGCTGATACTTTGTGGTGCACTTTGCCAGCACCGCCTCCAGTACCGTCTCTTTATCATGCAGCCGCAGATCGAACAGCTCCATACCGACGTGGCCAAAACGGCGTGCCGGGGCGTAATCGCGCAGCAGTTCGACCAGATTATGGTGGCGTGGATCCTGGCAAATCCGGCTGTAAACTGCATTGACCGCCGCCTCCGGACCTTCCAGCAGCTGGAAAAAATGCGTGCCATTGAATAATAAAATTCCGGTGACGCTTGAGGATTTATTGATTTTATTCGCTTTCCGCGCCAAACCATTCAGGATCTCAAGCGGCACATGTTCAGTAATGTGGCTGCGATAGATGATTGTCGACAACATAAAGGTTTCCGGAATTTTTTATTTTTTGTTATGGCACCTTACCAGAAGCTTCTTCCGGGGAAAACGAGGGCCAGTACGTCTTTCTCACTCTGACTCTGTTTTAATCAACCGGCAGCGTGGTATTGCCCGTTCCCAGAGAGCGCTGCATAAAAACGGTATCCAGCCAGCGACCCTGTTTAAAACCTACCGAGCGCAGGATACCTGTCATCTCAAAGCCTGCGGCGCGATGTACGGCAATCGAGCCCTGGTTCTCGCTGTCGCCGACGTTGGCGATCAACTGGCGGAACCCTGCCTGCTCAGCCCAGCGGATTACATGGTTTAACAGGCGCGAACCGACTCCGCGCTTCTGAAATCCGGGATCGATATAAATTGAGTCCTCCAGCGTATGCCGGTAGGCATGGCGCGGGCGATAAGGCGTCAGATAACAGAACCCACGCACTTCTCCGTCGCTGACGGCGATAAACCACGGCAGGCCCGCCTGCTGAATCTTCCGCATCCGCTCGCCAATCTCTGCCGCGTCGGGCGGCACTGTCTCAAATGAGCCGGTGCCGTTAAGGACATGCCAGGCGTAGATCTGCTGAATCGCCGTGATGTGGCGTTCATCTGCCTCAAAAATTTCCATTATGCGGTTTTGCCCCGAAAGTCTGCACCTGGTGGAAAAACAACGGTATAGCGGGCGATGTGAGGGCGCAATATAAATATTACGCGCTCATGAAATTTTATGAGTGCGTCGTTCGGCAGGATTATTCCTGGCAGGAAGCAGATAAAAAATCACGTCGGTTTAGTGCCACTACTGAATGGTAATTAAGCCTATTCTGAAAACAGCGTCAGCCGGATGATCCGGGCCGGCATTAAGGCTATTATCTTCGCGGTTCTGATGGGGTTGATTTATTAAATGGAGGCGCAGCGTGATGCGATTTGTTGATTTTCTGAATAGTAAGCAGGGGCTGCGTGCAGCAAGAAATCACTGCTTTGAATTAAATGGTGTGGTACTGGGCCATTTTACTGCGTTATTCCTGCATGATAACCAGATTATCTTTACCAAAGATGGTAAGCAGTGTGCTGTGCCTTATTATCTGGGTCCCGAAGAAGATTTGCTTCAGCAGAAAATAAATCCACGCATTAAAAATATCCGCGCGATCTGAACGGATGCCGCGATGAGTTTATCGCTTCAGCCATAACACCTGCGTAATATTTCCTCATTCTCCGGGCGATAATATTGGCACTGTCTGGTAAATAGCATCGACGCTATTTCTAACTTCCCTGTTTTCTGCCAACCCATTCGTTTACGCCTGCTTATTTAGCCGACTCGCTGCTGTTCTGCGCGGGTGCAATAAACAGCAACAGCAGGGCGCTGACCGCAAACAGCGTCAATGCCGTACTGGCACCCAAAGAGGCGTAGAGCTGACCAAACAGCAGCGATCCCGCTACCTGGCCCACCGCCAGCATAAAAAACAGGATGCCGACGCCGGTCGCCGGATCTTCAGCAGTGGCGCGTGCGCCCCACACCAGCAGCACGCCCGATAGCGTGACGTAACCTGCGCCACAGCAGGCAACCGCGATCGCTAAACCGGTGGATTCGCCCCGACTCCAGGCCAGCACCAGCAGTGGCACTGCCATCCCGCACAGTGAGAGCCGGTATACACCCTTCAGCCCGATACGGGCAGCGACCGGGCCGGTTGCCGCACCCACGATGCCTGCTCCTCCGGCAATCAGCCAGAGTAAGCGGGCGGTCTCTTCATCCACACCGACATGCTGTCGCAGCAGCGCTGACCCAAAGCTCCACCAGGCTGCACTGACCAGACCCGAAATCAACGCAATACTCATCAGCCGATGCATGGAGCGGCGATACAGCCTCTGGTGCCAGTGACGCACTCTGGTGGGACGGCTGGCGGCGTCACCCGATAACACGCGCATCACCGGCAGCACACAGGCCAGCGACAGCAAAGCGAACAGCAGACAGGCGGCACGCCAGCCGCCGGGCAGAACGCTCAGGATGACTACCGTCAGGATAATGCCCGCGCTGGTGCCGGCATTGATCAGGGTATTGATGCGCGGCTGACCCGCAGCAGGAATTCGATCACTTACCGCCGCCGCCAGTGCGGGTGAAGCCAGACCGGCACTCAATCCGGCAATAAAGAGTCCGGCCGCCAGCAGCAGCGTTGATGAGGCACAGGCGAGCAGCAGCAGACCCGCCGTCGCACTGAGTGAGGCCAGCAGCGCCGTCAGCCGGGTGCCATAGCGATCCGCCAGCGCGGCTGCGGTAAGAATGGTGAGGCAATATGCCACAAAGCTGCAGGCTGACAGCATACCCGCCTGCTGCGGGTTGAAGGGGATCTCCGCTGAGATAGCGGGCAGCATCAATCCCCATGAGAAGCGCGCCATGCCATAGGTCACGGCGATCAGGCTGAAGCCGGTCAGCGCCAGCGCGATGGGCGATCTCATCCTGTCGCCCTGTTCTGAAGCAACTGACTGACGACCTGCGCCGCCTGTTGAGCAGCGACGGGACCGGTAATCAGTGCCGTGGTAATGGCACCCTCAAAGAGTATCCAGATAGCATCGCTCAGCGACTTGTCTTCAGCACCGCGCAGATGCGTCACACAATGGGTGATATAAGCCCGCATCGTGGCCCGGAAGGCAAGCGCCTGAGCGGCCAGTTCGCTGTCCCGCTCGGCATACTCTCCCCAGGCTTTCAGAAAAAAGCAGCCCCGGGCACCGTTCGCCTCCGTCCACTCGCCCAGTACCCTGAACAGATGCGCTATCGCATCAGGCTGTTGCGGTGGCAGCAGATCGGCCATAAAGCGCTGCTCGCGCGCGTCGAGTACCGCTGCGGTCAGCGCTTCGCGTGAGGCGAAGTGATGATAAAGCGTGCGGGTAGAGACGCCCGCTTCGCGACAGATATTGTCGGTGCTGGTGGCGTGGAAACCGTGGGTGTAGAAGAGCCGCTCGGCGGCCTGGATGATATCGTTTCTCTTTTTCATGCTTTAAAAGTAAACCGATCGTTTTACTTTTTCAAGCCGGTCGCTGTTAATTACGCCCGCTGGTATTGATAAATCCCTGATGCCAGGGGAGCTGGCGTTCCGCTTAAAGGCACGCTGTACACCGCTTTCACTCTTATTCAGGTTCAGTTTATCAATACTCATAAATACCCCTGCGGGGGTGATATTTTTCAGCTTCTGCTCTAATCATATCTGAGTAGCGCGTCACCTCTGGCGCGCAGATTGATTTTATAAGCTATTGTTTTTAAGGTGTTGTTTTGATTTTTTCTTTTTTAGTGATGCATTAGCAGTATAAATGTAAGCGGGGCGACAGAGAGGGTGAGGGCGTTACAGCGCGTGGAATGCCTGAAGCGATATAAGCAATGAAAAAGGGCATATTCTCAAAGTCAGCCAGACTTACGCAATAAAGTGGTTTTAGGGATAATTCTCAGTTAGTTTAATAAAGCTTCAGATTACAAAAAAAACCTCTTACGAATTTTGGTTCGTTTTTTAAGATACATACAGCAACTATCAGGATGACTACCATGCTCAAAGCCAGCTACTATTATCTGTGCCCGCGTCCCATGGGTGGATGGATTTTACACAAAGAAGGTTGCGTTAATCTGTCAAAGAACGATAAACGCGTTTTTATTGGTTCGCTTTATACCCGCCAGCAGGCGCTGGCCGTGGCGAAAGTTCATCACGCTAATGCCATACTCTGTAATGCCTGTCTGAGCACTTTTATTTGCCCGACCAGCAGCAGCACGGCAATTAAACCGGCACGCGCGGCAACGCCAACCCGCCATACGCCAAAACATTAATTTGTATGCAGGCAGTTATTGTTCTGCTGTGGCAGAAGGATAATAAAGGGAATTAATGCTGCGGGCCGGTTAGAATAAAAAAAGGCAGCGTAAAGACGCTGCCCTGTTCTTTATTTAAGCCTGTTTAGGCTGGCCATTTGAAGCGGTAATTCCGCCATCAACCGGCAGATTAACGCCGGTAATATAACTGGCTTCATCGCTGGCAATAAAGAGAATGGCACGGGCGATATCATCCGCTTCACCGGCCCGGCGCAGTGGAATACGGTCGTAAAAGCGCTCCAGCAGCGCCTGATCCTGTTTGGCATCTTCGGTCAGATCGGTAAAGGTAAAGCCGGGACAGATTGCATTGACCCGTACGCCATCTGCGCCGTAGTCCATCGCCAGCGCACGGGTGAAGTTGGTAATCGCCCCTTTAGCCGCGTTGTAGATGCTCATGCCCCAGTCGCCGCCTAAACCGGAAACGGAAGAGATGTTAACCACGTTGCCTTTGCTCTTTAACAGGGCAGGCATGAAATAGTGTACGCCGTGGAAAACCCCATCAAGGTCAGTTTTCATCAGGGTTTTCCATGCGTCGAGGTCGACTTCATGGATGCGGCCCTGCACGATGACGCCGGCGTTATTTACCAGTACGTCAACACGGCCATACTTCTTCAGCACGGTTTCTGACAGCTGTTTAACCTGTGCGGCTTCTGAGACGTCGCAGGCAGCCACCAGGTGATCGCCTGGCGTCATGTCGGCCAGCGTCTCTTCCAGTTTCTGCGCGGTACGGCCCACCAGCACCACTGATGCACCCTCTTCAGCGAAGCGTTTTGCGCTGGCTTCGCCAATGCCGGATCCGGCACCTGTCACAACCACAACTTTCTGCGTAAATCTGGACATTATGCCTCCTTTTCAGCATCAATTCTCACTGTTAACAACCGGTTAAGCCTGGCAGCGATCGCCAGAAACACAAGCGCAGCGCGAAATGCGCTGCGCCAGATGACTGCTTTTTAACCGGGTGAGCGGCTATGGACGTCTGAACAGGGCGAAGCTGCGTCCTTCCAGTTCGAAATCCTTCTCTTTGGTGATCACCAGACCGCGCTTCTCGGTGTCGCTGGTGGTCAGTTCCAGCACCCAGCCGCCTTCACCAAACTGCGGGATCTGGAACGGTACATTGCCTTCAAACGGATTGAACAGCATCAGGACGTCGTGCCAGATGCCTTCCTCGGTCTGGAGGTCCGGTCGGCCGATATAAACCCCCAGCGTTGAGCCTTCGTCCCACTGCTCAGCCTGCTGGAAGCCGCCACCGGCGTTAAACCATTTGATATCCATGCCATCACGCCAGTTTTCACGGCGCAGTAACGGCTGCTGAGCACGTAACGTCAGGATCTGGCGGGTGAACTCGCGCAGCGCCTCGGCAGATTCCGGCAGGTTATCCCAGTGTACCCAGGAGATTTCGCTGTCCTGGCAGTAGCCATTGTTGTTGCCCATCTGGCTGCGGCCAAACTCGTCGCCCGCCAGCAGCATTGGCGTACCGTGTGAGAAGATCAGCGTGGCGAGGAAGTTGCGCTTCTGACGCTCGCGCACCGCGTTGATGCCTTCATCATCGGTCGGGCCTTCAACTCCGTAGTTGTAAGAGCGGTTGTCGTTGTGGCCGTCGTTGTTGTCTTCGCCATTCTCCGCGTTATGTTTGTCGTTGTACGACACCAGATCGTTGAGGGTGAAGCCATCGTGCGCGGTGATAAAGTTGACGCTGGCCCATGGACGACGACCGTGCTGATCGTAGAGATCGCCGGAACCCAGCAGGCGGGCGGCAAAGTCTGTGGAGACGTTGTTGCCTTTCCAGTAGTCACGCACCGTATCGCGATACTGATCGTTCCATTCTGCCCAGCCTGGCGGGAAGCTGCCCACCTGATAGCCGCCCGGACCGATATCCCAGGGTTCACCAATCAGCTTTTTCTGCGACAGGACCGGGTCCTGCATGATGGCATCGAAGAAGCCGCCGCGCGGGTCAAAACCATCAGGCTCGCGACCGAGAATGGTACCCAGATCGAAACGGAAGCCGTCGATATGCATTGATTCTGACCAGTAACGCAGCGAATCGAGCACCATCTGCAGCACACGCGGATGCGAGGTGTTGACGGTGTTACCGGTACCGGTGTCGTTGATGTAATAGCGATGCTGGTCTGGCAACGTACGGTAATAGGAGAAGTTATCGATGCCTTTAAACGACAGCGTTGGCCCCAGCTCATTCCCCTCGGCGGTGTGGTTGTAAACCACGTCGAGGATCACCTCAATACCGGCATCATGGAAGGCTCGCACCATGTCACGGAAGCCCTGAATGCCGCGCGGCCCAAAGTAGCGGGTGGCGGGGGCAAAGAAGTTCAGCGTGTTATATCCCCAGAAGTTTTTCAACCCTTTATCCAGCAGGTGCTGGTCATCCGGGAACCAGTGTACCGGCAGCAGTTCGACCGAGGTAATGCCCAGGCTTTTGATGTAGTCGACGGTCGATTTGTGGCTCATGCCGTCAAAGGTGCCGCGCATTTCAGGTGGCAGGGCGGTGTTGAGCTGCGTGAAGCCCTTAACGTGGGTTTCATAGATGACGGTTTTCGGCCACGGCACATTCGGGCGGTTTTTATCCTGCCAGTCGAATTCGTTGGGATCGATCACCCGGCACTTTGGCGTAAACGGCGCGCTGTCGCGGCTGTCGAAGGTCAGATCTTTATCGTCATGATAGAGATCGTAAGCGAAGTGCGCCTCGTTCCACGCGATGTCTCCCGCCAGTTCACGGGCGTAGGGATCGAGCAGCAGCTTGTTCGGGTTAAAGCGATGACCATTTTCCGGGTCATAAGGGCCATAAACGCGATAGCCATAGAGCGCGCCGGGCTGCAGGCCTGGAATATAGCCGTGCCATACTTCATGGGTATATTCCGGCAGCTCCAGACGGGCAATTTCCGTTTTACCACTGGGATCGTACAGACAGAGTTCAACCCGCTCGGCGTGGGCGCTGAACAGGGCGAAGTTCACGCCCTGACCATCAAAGTTGGCCCCCAGTAAATGGCTGTATCCCGCCGTAATTTCAAAACGCTGACTGTTTGACATTTATGCCTCGTTATTCAATGAACAGATTGACGCGTAATAAAAAAAGTTCTTTCCGGAATTCACTGTGCCACCAGCACGGCACACCACTGCGATGCCAGCCCGGTAAGCGGCAACTGGTCGCCCGCAGCCACCGTTTTACCGGTCAGCACATCCTGGTAGCGGCGCTGGCCCAGTGCGGTGGGCAGCGCAATGACCGTGTCAGCCCAGCGCGCAGCGGGCGGCTGGTCGAGATTCGCCGGCAACTGGTTAAAGACCCGGCGTGACACAACCACTATCACCGCCTGATCCTGTCCGGTGCGGGCAAAGGCCAGCACATTATTCTGCTGCTCGCCCTCTGCCGACAGTGCCAGATAGTCACCGTGGCGGAACAGGGCAGGCTGCTGCTGACGCAGCGTCAGCAGCTTCACAATCGCCTGCTGATTGACCTGACCGCGCAGCCAGTGCGCCTCGCTGCCGTCGTGCTGTGGCGCGTTAAGCATCGCCGCCAGCGCGTCGAAATCGGGTTCGCGGCGGTTATCGGGATCGACCAGGCTGAAGTCCAGCGCCTCGCTGCCCTGATAAATATCGGGTACGCCAGGCGCCGTAAGCTTCACCACAGTCTGGGTCAGACTGTTGACCAGACCGGCACGCATAAAGGGTTGCAGCGACTGGCAGAAGTCACTGAGGAAGGTGCTGTTGGCGGGCGCAAGCAGGTGACGGGCATAGTCCAGCACTGCCTCCTCATAGGCGTCGTTGTTGTCGGCCCAGTCGGTACGCAGCTTGGCTTCACGCAGCGCTTTTTCCACATAGACCACAAAGCGGGCTTCCAGCGCCGCCAGACCTTCCGCATCCTGCGGCTGCAGGGGGGTTGGCCAGACGCCCGCCAGCGCTTCATACAGCATCCACTCCACGGCCGGTTCGGGTGCCGGACCATCTTTCAGGCGTACGACCTGATCGTGGTTCATCTCCCGCCAGCGGTTGACGCAATCCGCCCAGCGTTGCGGCGCTTCGGTAAGGGTATAGAGTCGCGCACGCGCATCTTCACCGCGCTTGGTGTCGTGCGTGGAGGTGCCCGACAGCGCATCGGGCTGATGTTCGCGCCGCGCCTGCATTTCAGCGTGAAACTGATCCAGCGAGAAGTGGCGCGCCAGCGGTTCAGCGCCGACTTCATTCAGCGCCAGCGCCATGTGCTGACGGAAGAAGAGGGTATCTTCCACCGATTTCGCCATCAGCGGTCCGGTCAGCTGCTGGAAGCGGGTGCGGAATTGCGTGGCATCGTCGCGAGCGGAGTCGGCAACCTCTGCGCGCAGAATATGGGTCAGGAAATCAAGCGCCTGACTGTCGGGCGCATGGGCACTGGCTTTGACCTCGCTGACCACCTGTTGCAACAGCGCGGTGTCGGCTGGGGTCAGGCCCTGCGGCGTACCATAGGTGCGATAGACCGGGAACGCCACCAGCAGTTCACGCAGCGCATTCTTCAGTTCCGCTTCCGGCTGTGGCGTACCTTCTGCGTCGGCAATCTTCAGTGCCAGCTGCAGTAACCGGTTAAATTCACCGGCAAAATTGCGGTTTGCCATCAGCAGTTTGGCGGCGCGCAGCTCCGCTTTCATATCAACGGTTTTACCGATGACGGCCTGATACGCTTTGCGCAGTCCGCTCAGTTGATCGCTGTCGACCAGCAGATTGGCGAGCGCGGCCATAAATTCATATCCGGTGGTGCCGGAAACCGGCCATGCATCAGGCAGCTGTTCATTGTCACCCAGGATTTTCTCCACGGTGAGATAGCAGTCGGGACCGGCAGCCTGGCGTAACTGTTCCAGATAGCCGTGCGGATCGGCCAGGCCATCCACGTGGTCGACGCGTAATCCCTGCACCGCACCGCTATGAACCAGTTCCAGGATCAGCTGATGCGCGGCATCGAAGACCGTTTTGTCTTCCACGCGCACGCCTACCAGACCGGTGACTTCAAAGAAGCGACGGTAGGAGAGATCGTTGGGCGCATCGCGCCACGACATCAGCCGCCACGGCTGCTGGTCATGCAGTTCAGCAATCTCCGCCGCGTCGCGGAGGGCGAGTACCGCTTCTTCCCGATCCTGCCAGGTCTCAGGTGCCAGCGGATAGAAATTGTCGAAGTAGGCCAGCGCCGGTTTGCCGGTCTGCGGATCGCGCTTCACGCTGATCTCGCCGTTGGCCAGCACCGCCTCAAAGGTGTCACCGAGGAACGGCAGCGTCAGGCGGCGTGACCAGTCGATATCGAAGTAATGCGCATAGCGGCTCTTTTCGCCATGCTCAATGACGTCGCGCCACCACGGGTTCTCCAGCGAGGCGGCCATATGGTTAGGCACGATGTCGAGGATCAGCCCCAGCCCGGCCGCTTTCAGCGCAGCAGCCATGCGATCAAATCCTTCACGGCCGCCAATCGACGGCTCGATCTGGTTAACGTCGGTCACGTCATAGCCGTGGGTCGATTCAGCGGTGGCGCTGAAGATCGGTGACGCGTAAAGATGGCTGATACCCAGCTGTTTCAGGTAGGGCACCAGCGCCGCCGCACGGTCAAACGTCATGCCGTTGCGGAACTGAATGCGGTACGTTGCGGTTGGAATATTCATTCTGCTTCTCTCTTAGCCAGGCGAACCACGATAGCGTTGGGAATCAGTTCGCTGGCGGCCTGCGGCCAGGCAAACAGCGTTTCGCCGGGCAGATCGGGGATCGGCTGTGTGCTGTTGCCGACGTTCAGCGCCAGTGACAGCGTGCCCTGCGGGAAGTCCCAGCGCACCGCGAGGAAACCTTCCGCCGTTTTCACCACCTGACCGGCATCGCCACCGGCGGTCTGCAGCAGCGGCACGATATGTTGCTGACGCAGGGCCAGCAGCTGACGCGTCAGCGCCAGCCACTGCTGACCTTCCGGCGTTTCTGTTCGCTGCCAGTTAAGCTTCGACTGTTCAAAGGTGGTGACATCGTTAGGATCCGGCACAGTTTCGCCGTGACCGGCATGGCCTTCAAACTCTCTGGCGCGACCTTCACGCACCGCTTTGGCCAGATCGCCGTGGAAATCGGTGAAGAACAGGAACGGCCGGGTTTCGCCATACTCTTCACCCATAAACAGCAGCGGAATATGAGGCGAGACCAGTAACATCGCCAGCAGTACCTGGGTGCGCTCTGCGCCGGCCAGGCTGATGAGCCTTTCGCCCTGCGCACGGTTGCCCGTCTGGTCATGGTTCTGGATGAAGTCAACAAAGGCGACCGGCGGCTGGCTGCTGCTTTTCACGCCGCGTGGCTCACCCGACTGCGGCGAGACTTCGCCCTGATAGACAAAGCCTTCTGCCAGCGCCCGCGCTACCCGCTGTTCCGGCTGGTCGGCGAAATCCTGGTAATAGGCGTGGCTTTCACCGGTTGCCAGCACATGCACGGCGTTGTGGAAGTCATCGTTCCATTCGCCGGTAAACAGCGGAGCGTCCCCGTTTTCGTCACGCGGATGCAGGAAGGTGACGTTACGGCAATCTTCGGTGGTCAGATGAATAGGGCGGTCGGTAATCGTGGCGCGGATGCGCTCAGCAATGTCATTCAGCACATGCTTGTCGCTGGGATCGTCAATCTGATCGATGGCGTCAAAGCGCAGGCCATCCAGATTAAACTCCTGCAGCCAGTAGAGCGGCGCTTCCACGATATAGCGGCGCACCGCATCAACGTCATAGGCGATACCGGCGCCCCACGGCGTCTGGCGCGCTTTGTGGAAGAAGTCTGGTGAGAGCAGCGGCAGATAGTTGCCCTCCGGGCCGAAGTGGTTCAGCACGATATCCAGCACTACCGACAGACCGTGGCCGTGTGCTGCGTCAATAAAGGCTTTAAAATCATCGGGTGTACCGTAGGCGGCATGCGGTGCATAGAGCAGCACGCCATCGTAGCCCCAGCCGCGATTACCGCCGAACTGCGACACCGGCAGCACTTCAATCATGGTAATGCCGGTTTCAGCCAGCGTTGGCAGCTTCTCAATCGCCGCCCGGAAGGTGCCCTCAGGCGTAAAGGTGCCGATGTGCAGTTCATAGACCACCGACTCCTGCCATGGACGACCCTTCCAGCTCGTGTTCTGCCACTGATAAGCGTCAGGATCGATCACCAGCGACGGGCCATTGACCTCTGCTTTCTGAGCGCGGGCGGCGGGATCGGGCACCGCTGTACCATCGGCCAGCACATAATCATATTCGGCATTGGCTGCCACACCAGCGACCTGAGTTTCAAACCAGCCGTCAGCCTGCGGCGTCATCTCAATGTCTTTACCGGAGAGCCGCAGCGTCACGCGTTGCTGACCGGTTGCCCAGAGGCGGAAACGCACCTCGTCGCTGGCAACCCGTTCAGCGCCCCAACTTTTAAAAAAAGATTTGGATTCCATTCAGTTGCCTCATTTAGCCTGGAAATGCGCGATGGTGGCCACCGCACGAAAAGGATGTCGATGACGCAAGCGTCAAAAAATCTTAAAGCTATCAGCGAGACCAGGAGGCCAGGTGGGCTGGCGCGTCTCTTCAGTCAGAAAGCCGGACTGGTATTCAGCGTGGTGTGGCGGAAAACGGGCCGTGAGACCGCTTCCACGCGGCATACAGAGAGTAATCATAGACTAAGATGTTGCAATCGCAGGGCGGCAGGGGGTGGAGAGGCATTAATTTGCGTTAATTGCTGTGAATCTGCATCCGGCGGGGCGAAAGCAGGAGCCAGGCGCAGAAAAGCCTGCCGGATGGCGCCGATTCGCTATAAGCTTATGCGCGATGGCGCAGGTCGCTCCGGATGACCTGCGGCGCTGAACACTTCAGAAGGATGTTACGTGAGGATAAGAGTTCTGTTAGCCGCGTTGTTGTTGCTGGTCTCCGCCTGTTCTAACCGGGTCGGACACAGGCTGGACAGCAGTAATCTGCAGCAAATTCATGCCGGTCAGACCACCAAAGCCCAGCTGATCGCGCTGTTTGGTCAGCCTGACAGTGAAACACCTTACCCGGACGGGCAGCGGTTGCTGAAGTGGACCTACAGCGAGGCGCGCACCCTGAATACCACCGAAGGGCAGACGCTGACCGTGCAGATGAAAAATGACAAAGTGCTGAATTATGCGCTGAGTAAAAGTTAATGCGCTGAACAAACGTAAATTACGGCGGCGGCAGATCGCCACCGCGCATTCTGGTTACTGCCCGCTGCTCTGCTGTGCATCCCGGCTGTCGGGGCGCGGCTGAGCCAGACGGGCAAAATCGGATCCTGCCGGATGCTGATAAATCTGCAGCTCAAAGTGGCGGGCCATCGCGTAGATATACTCAAAAATCGCTGCCTGAGTATTTTCGTAATCGGCCCAGAAAATAGAGGAGGTGAAGCAGTAGATCTCCACCGGCAATCCATCCGGCGACGGTTTCAGCGGTCGCACCACGATATACATCTCTTTCTGAATGTCGTCACGCTGCGCCAGCCAGGCGGTCAGGTATTTACGGAACACCATCAGATTGGTGATGCCGTTCTCCATAAACCAGCGGTCGCCCACGGCATTGATATCACGCCCATCCAGCAGCTCAGTGATCGATTCGCCAGCGAGGCGGATCTGGCTCATCGCCTGCAGCATCTCCTGATTCACAAAGGTGATCGACTTCTGATCAAGATAAAAGCTGCGCATGATGCGGCGTGCGCCCGAGGAGAACATCGCCTGCCAGTTGGTGTAGGTCTCGGTCAGGAAGTTCTTGGTCGGGATGCGCGAAATGGTGTTGTCCCAGTTGCGGATGGTGATGGTATGCAGGGCAATATCGATCACTTCACCACTGATATTTCTGTCCGGCATCTCAATCCAGTCGCCCAGTTGCAGCACATCGTTAGAGGAGAGCTGAATATTCGCCACCAGCGACAGCAGCGTATGCTGGAAAATCAGCATCAGCACCGCGGCGACCGCACCCAGCGAGGAGATGATAATCGCCGGTGACTTGTTAGACATAATCGCCAGAATCATGATCGCGGCAATAATATGCACCAGAATTTTTCCGATCTGGATATAGCCTTTGATCGAGTGATTCTTGCGTTTTGATTTGCGCGAATAGGAGTTGTTAACAATCTCCAGCACTTCGTTGAAGAAGATCGACAGATAGACAAAAAACAGGATGCCGCAGATGGTCTGAATCGCCACTTTCAGATTTTCAGGCAGGCCCGGCATAAACTGCAGGAAATTGTAGACCACAATCACCGGCACAAAATTTGACAGCTTCTGAGAGAGGCGGACATCTTTATCCAGCGGCACGCCCTTTTTGTGGCTGCTGAAAAAGACCTTCCTGATCACTTTGACGATGAAAAATTTGCAGATCAGGTGAGTGATCATCCCGGCCATAATCAGCAGCAACAGGCTGAAGCTGATCGACAGTACCCTGTTTCCCTCAATAAAACTCATCAGACTCTGAATGTAATGCATGATAACCACGTGCAAAAAAGATAAGGGGCGAATTCAACCACAGCACGGGGACGGTTGTTAAGCGCCGAATGCGTTCAGGCTGAGCCGCACCGCTTTTTTTGCGTAACGGCGCGCTGACAGCACCCTCCATCCTGCGGATTGTTACCTTCTCTGGTGCAACACTCAGATAAACGCCGCGCTGGCCGATAACAGCTTTATCTCCTCTGATATGAGCCTGCGGACATGCTTAAAAATCTTAAAATCACTCACGGTATCGCTGCTGTTCTGGTGGTCTTTGTGGCGTTACTGACCCTGACCGGATTTCTGTTCTATAACGGCGTCTCAAAAGCCGACAAAAACTTCGTGGCGGCAGAGCAGCTTACGCTGCAGCAGCAGCATCTGAGTGACGCGGTAAAAACCCTGATTAAAACCCGCGTCACCATCAACCGCGTGGCAATCCGTTTCCTGAAAAATCAGCAGGATCCAAAATCACTGGCAGCCATGGCTGCGCTGCTGGAGCAGGCTGGAAAGTCTGCTGCTGCTGCCGATGCGGACTTCAAAGCCTGGCAGGCGCTGCCACGCAAAGAGGGTCAGGGTGAAGCCGAGTCGACGCAGGTGCAGACCGCCTACCAGCAGATGCGTGACACCATGCTGGCCTCCATTACCTTTTTGAAGCAGGGCAACTATGCGGGCTACGGCAACCTTGAAGCGCAGGCGGCGCAGGACCAGCTCGACAGTGCCTATGAGGCCTGGCGTGCAGTGAACATCCAGCTGATGAAAGCGTCCTCGGAGCATAACCAGCGTAGCCTGACGGATGCGCTCTGGGCGCTGCTGACTATTGGCCTGATCACCGGCGTGATTGGGGTCGCGGTCTGGATTGGGCTGCAGAAATTGCTGATTGGCCCACTGGGCAGGCTGACCGGCCATATGCGCGCCATTTCGGGCGGCGATCTGACCTCCGATATTCAGCACGAAGGCCGCAATGAGATGGGTCTGCTGATTCAGGAGCTGCAACAGATGCGCGATGCGCTGGTGGTGACCATTACCTCGGTCGATGACGCTACCCGCTCTATCTTTACCGGTGCAGCGGAAATCTCTGCGGGCAGCACCGATCTCTCTTCCCGTACCGAACAGCAGGCTGCCGCACTGGAACAGACCGCAGCCAGTATGGAGCAGCTCACCTCAACGGTGAAACTCAATGCAGACAATGCGCAGCAGGCGACCACGGTAGCGAAAGAGGCTTCAGCCACGGCCCTGCAGGGCGGTGAGACTGTCGCCCGGGTCATCGCCAACATGGATCAGATCAGCGAAAGCTCGAATCAGATCGCCGGTATCATCGCCATTATCGACAGTATTGCCTTCCAGACCAATATTCTGGCGCTGAACGCCGCCGTTGAAGCCGCGCGTGCCGGTGAGCAGGGTCGTGGATTTGCGGTGGTTGCCGGAGAAGTGCGCTCGCTGGCCGGACGCAGCGCCAGCGCCGCGCAGGAGATCCGGGGACTGATTGACCGCTCAGCTGAGCGAATTAAAACCGGTGCCGGTCATGCTTCTCAGGCGGGCGTCGCGATGGAGAGCATCGTGACGTCGGTGAGCCGTGTCACGCAGCTAATCGAAGAGATCGCGGCCTCCTCGACTGAACAGACCCGTGGCATTGAGCAGGTCTGCAAAGCGGTCTCGGAAATGGATGGTGTGACGCAGCAGAACGCCGCGCTGGTGGAGGAGTCCGCGACTGCCGCCGCCTCACTGGAAGAGCAGGCGAGCTACCTGCGTAAAACGGTATCGGTATTCAAAACCGGCACTCTGAAGGCGGCGTTCTCTGCTGCGCCGGTGGCGAAAGCCCTTGCCGTGCCAAAACTTCAGCCTGCCCGCCTGGCGGACAACGATAACTGGCAGACCTTCTGATAAAAAAAACCGCCCCAAGGGCGGTTTTTTATTTTGTGACGCGGCATGCGGCATCGTGCCGCTGACATCAGGCCGGGACGGACTGTGCCTTCTGGCTGCGCGACCAGACGCGGTGCGCTTTCATCGCCTGAGTGAACTCAGACATCAGCGCGCTTTCCGCCGAGTCGCCCTGCACAATACCTTCTTCCTGATCCGCATCCTCCAGACCGAACTGCGCTTTAAAGCGACGCGCTTCGCCCACCAGACCAATCACCTTGAGGTGCTTGTAGGCTTCCAGCAGGAAGTAACGGGCATCGCCGCTCAGCAGCAGGGCATCGATATTGCCATCCGGCACCATCACCGCATCAAAGGTCAGAGAGGGCAGACCGGCGAACGTCGCATCGACCGGCAGCACTGAACCATCATCGGCGCGCACCTGGCCCATATGCGGAGCCAGCAGTTTGGCGTGAACACCCACCGCTTTCAGCGCCTGCAAAATCGCCAGCACATCAGCCGCCTTCACACCATCACTGAGCAGCAGTGCGACCTGGCGACCTTTGATCTCGCCATCCGGAATGGCGTAGAGGCTCAGGCTGTCATCTTTAGTCAGGCCATTCACCGGCGCAGGCGGCTGAATGTTGAGCTGCTCATCCGTCAGAGCGAGTCCCAGGTTATCCGCCACGCCCTGCGCCAGTTTAGTATCGATGCGTGCCAGATGATCTACCACACGCTCACGGATATAAGCACGCGCCACTTTACTCAGTTCAAACGAGTAGGCACCAATGATGTGCTGCTGCTCGACTTCAGTCTGGCTCAGCCAGAACAGGCGCGGCTGCGCATAGTACTCACCAAATGAGGGGCTGCGCTCGCGCACTTTATGGCCCTCAATCCGCTCCTGATAGCTCTCGAAGCCGCCGCCTTCTGCAGCAGGTGGGGTTTCACGCGGCCAGTTATCGTTGATCGAGTTCGGCTCGTAGTTCGCCGGATTGGTGTCGATATCCTGACGATGCATGCCCTGACGCTGGAAGTTATGGTACGGGCAGGTCGGACGGTTGATCGGGATCTCATGGAAGTTCGGTCCGCCCAGACGACTGATCTGCGTATCGGTATAGGAGAACAGACGACCCTGTAGCAGCGGATCGTTGGAGAAATCGAGGCCCGGCACGATATGGCCTGGGTGGAACGCCACCTGCTCGGTTTCAGCAAAGAAGTTGTCCGGGTTACGGTTAAGTACCATCTTGCCGACAATCTCAACCGGCACCAGCGCTTCCGGGATCAGCTTGGTGGCATCCAGAATATCGAAGTCAAATTTGAACTCATCCTCTTCCGGGATCAGCTGCAGGCCCAGTTCATATTCCGGGAAATCACCCGCTTCAATGGCTTCCCACAGATCGCGGCGATGGAAATCGGGATCGCGACCGGTCAGTTTCTGTGACTCGTCCCACAGCAGCGACGCTTTACCGGCCACCGGCTTCCAGTGGAAACGGACAAAGGTCGCTTTACCTTCTGCGTTAATCAGGCGGAAGGTGTGAATACCAAAGCCTTCCATGGTGCGATAGCTGCGCGGAATACCCCGGTCAGACATCGCCCAGATAACGTTGTGCATGGTTTCCGGCTGCAGAGAGACGTAATCCCAGAAGGTGTCATGGGCGCTCTGGCCCTGCGGGATTTCGTTATGCGGTTCCGGCTTAACGGCATGCACAAAGTCAGGGAATTTATGCGCATCCTGAATAAAGAACACCGGCGTGTTGTTGCCCACCAGGTCAAAGACACCCTCTTCGGTGTAGAACTTGGCGGCGAAACCGCGAATGTCACGCACGGTATCAGCCGATCCGGCACCGCCCTGAACTGTGGAGAAACGCACGAAAACCGGCGTGGTCTGCTCGGGATCGCTGAGGAACTGCGCTTTGGTCAGATCTTTCAGGGAGCGGTAAGGCTGAAAATAGCCATGTGCGGCAGAGCCACGGGCGTGAACGATACGTTCCGGGATACGCTCATGGTCAAAGTGCGTGATTTTCTCACGCATAATAAAGTCTTCCAGCAGCGTCGGACCGCGCGAACCGGCACGCAGTGAGTTTTGATCGTTGGCGATGCGTGTGCCCTGGTTGGTGGTGAGGGCGCGGTCGGTGCCGTTTTTGCGGCTGGCTTCAAGCTGGTCAAGTTTGGCGTTGTGCGTCTGAGGCGCTTTCAGGCTGCCTGGGGCGGTGGGCTGCTTGCCTGGCGGAGTTGGTTCGGCTGGGGGCTGATGCGAACCATCTTTTGGTGCCAGTGAACCCAGACCCGGCTCTGAGGATTCCGGACCGGTGGTCGGGGCGCGCTCGCTCAGGGGTTTCTTCTCTGTTTCTTTCGACATTAATTCATGCTCCAGCTGTTATTTTACTTTCGACGACACTAAATATAGAACAACCTGAACAATACTGAGGTTAAATCGGGCATTTAACTGTGACGACTGTGCCTTTTTTGTCCGCCAGAAATGCGCACTTATCTCTCAATCCGGATTATCGCTTCGCTTATTCATGCCTTGTGCCGTCTGGCTTAACGGCATTCCAGCCCGCGCCTGCTATACGGAAAGTGAGCTTTCAGAGGATGCAGAATCTGCCGCCGCTGGAGGCGTTCATTGCCTGATGCAGGGCGTTAACCGATTAATAAAATTAATGCTGGCGTTTGCTGCTTTTGGTTGAAGTTAGAAATGTTATATCATAACATTTCATTTTGTAACGTTGACCGGGGTATCAGACTTTGATGAATCATGCAGGTAAATGGATTGGGCTACTGGGCGCACTGTTAGTCAGCCAGCCGTCGCTGGCACACGGCACGCATGCACATGGAAAACCGCTGTCAGCCCTGGAGCAGAAAGCGGCAGAAGGGGTTTTTGCTGACAGCGATGTGAAAGATCGTCCGCTCGCTGACTGGGATGGCCTGTGGCAGTCGGTTTATCCGCTGCTGCAAAGCGGGGAGCTGGACCCGGTCTGGCAGAAGAAAGCGCAGCAGGATCACAGCAAAACGGCAGAGGAGTATAAAGCGTATTACCGCAAAGGCTACGCCACCGACGTCGATACCATCGGTATTGAAAATGGCGTGATGGAGTTCCACATCGGCGACCAGGTCAGCGCCTGCCACTACCGGTATGCGGGCCACAAAGTCCTGACCTATGCCTCAGGTAAAAAAGGGGTGCGCTACCTGTTTGAATGCCAGGACGCGGGCAGCAAAGCGCCGAAATATGTGCAGTTCAGCGACCACACCATCGGGCCGCGTAAATCTGCCCATTTCCATATCTTTATGGGCAACGATTCTCAGCAAGCCCTGCTGGCAGAGATGGATAACTGGCCGACCTATTATCCTTACCAGATGATGAACTCACAGGTCGTGGATGAGATGCTGCACCACTGAGTGCCGGGCCGGTGTCAGATGCTCCGCGGATCAGAGCTGTTTCGCAAGGATAGCGACTGGATTCATTTCCCCCGTTTGAGGAAATATAGATCCTTGAGTTAAGTTAACTCATGAGTTAACTTAACTCCAACGGAGGATCTATGTTTGAGATAACGATACACAAGGACGCGCTCACTGAAATTAAGGCAATGCCAGAGATGCTCCGGGCTAAGCTGGCCCGGCAAATAGATAAACTGGCTGCCCGTGGAACTGATTTGAGAGAGCCGGATACCAAACCGTTAGGGTCGGGTTTTTTTGAGCTCAGGGCGAAGGCCAATGAGATTGGGCGAGCGGTGTATGTTTACCAGAAAGGCAGACGTATTTTTATCCTGAAAGCTTTTGTGAAAGAGACAAAGAAAACGCCAGCAGCAGTCATGACGGCAGCGGCGCACCGTTTAGAGGAGATGTTAAACGATGAGTAAGAAATCAGTTGCGTGGACGACGGCCCGCAAAGAAATTTTATCTGATCCGGCTGTTCGCGAACATTACGAGGCAGAAGTTCGGGCAGAGCACCTGCGCGAGCAGTTAGCCAAATGGCGGGAAAGCGCCGGAATGACCAGCGCTCAGGTCGCGGAGGCGCTCGGTGTCAGCCCGTCGGCAGTGTCACGCACCGAGCGTCGCGCAGATAAAGCCACAGTTGAAACACTCGCCCGCTATGCCCGTGCCTGTGGCGTTGAAAATCCCCAGATCTCTCTTTGATTGAGAGATGACGGCAGGTGCCAGAACAATGCTGGCCCTGCTATTTATCTTGCCTGCTATCAAGCAAACTTTCTTTCCGGTGCACACGTATCCCCTCCACGGGGTTTATCCCACCCAGGCCGGGCGGCGCGAGGCGGGTATACCCTTAACCACACGCTGATACGAATCCTCAACCAGCTGCTGAATCAAGCCAGGCGAGAGGTCGTCACCGGGATAGGCCGTGATCCAGTGACGTTTATTCATATGATAACCGGCGGTGATCGAGGGATAGATCACCCGGTGCAGCTCCGCCTGCTGCGGCTCGCATTTCAGGGTGATAATCGGCACACCCCGCAGTTCGGTCAGCAGTAAAAACACTTTTCCACACACTTTATAGACCTGATGTTCCGGCCCGAATGGATAGCTGCATTCAGCGGCGGGCAGCCGCTCAGCCGCTTCAATGGCGATGCGCTGGATCTCATGGCCCTGCATAGTGAGTCTCCCTGTAATTATTCAGCCTGAGTCTGCGGCCCGCGACTGGCTGGTCGCCAGGGGCCTGTTACACTTCTGATAAGCATAAATCAGGAGCAGACATGAAATTAGGCTTTGCATGTAAGTATCTCAACAGCGATGGCAAACAGTTTTTTCCGCTTCGCGCCACCACCCGTAAACGGTTTCTGAGTTTATCGCACGATGAACGTCATCAGCTGATCTATGAGATTACCGTCACTAACCTCAACAATCTCTACCTGACGCTTGAGCATCTGGCCACCTTACCTGAGCCACTCAGGATGATGCGTATTGGCAGCGATCTGTTACCGCTCTATACGGTTCCCGAGGCCACGCCACTGTTCACCGAATTTCTGCCCGAACTCTATCCGCTCTTTGCCCGCTGTGGCGAGCTGGCGCGGGCGCATCACATCCGTCTCTCATTCCATCCAGGACAATATACCGTGCTCGCCTCCGATAATCCCGATGTGGTGGTGCGCGCGCTGGAGGATGTGGAGTATCACACGCTCTGCGCCTGTCTGATGGGATATGGCAAGACCTTCCAGGATTTTAAAATCAACATTCATATGAACGGCAAGGCGGGATTCGACGGCTTCAAACGGTCGTTTAATCAGCTCAGCCCGGAAGCGCGGCGGATGCTGACGGTGGAGAATGATGAGATCTCCTGCTCGCTGGATGACGTGCTGCAGGCAGCACCGCTCTGTCCGGTGGTGCTGGATATTCACCATCACTGGGTAAAAGAGAGTGAGTTTATTCAGCCGGATGACGCGCGTGTTGCCAGAGTGATCGATTCGTGGCGCGGCGTGCGGCCGGTGCTGCACTATTCGATTTCGCAGGAGGGGATGATTCCGCAGGAGGGCTGGCCCGATCAGCAGCAGCTGGGCGTGAGCAAAAGCAAGCTGCGGGCGCACTCTGACTACTTCTTTAACCCGACGCTGAATGCATGGGCACTGTCGTTTCAGGATTTCGATATCATGTGCGAAGTGAAAATGAAGAATCTGGCGCGGGAACAACTCTACCAGTGGGGGATAACACAGAAGCTAATAGCTAATCCCCTGGCCGAAGAGACCAGGGAATCGGCGAACGTTAAATAATGGCCACACCGCCCGTCACGGCGATGGTCGCTCCTGAAATGTAGCTGGCTTCGTCACTGGCCAGCATCACATAGGTTGGCGCCAGTTCAGCAGGCTGACCGGCACGCTGCAGCGGCACTTCGCTGCCAAAGTTCTTCACCTGTTCAACCGGCATGGTCGACGGGATCAGTGGCGTCCAGATGGGGCCAGGTGCGACCGCATTGGCACGGATACCTTTTTCAGCCAGTAAGGCTGCCAGGCCGCCAGAGAAATTAACGATGGCGGCTTTGGTGGCGGAGTAGGCGAGCAGCTTCGGTTTCGGCTGGTCAGCATTGATCGAGGCCGTATTAATGATCGATCCACCAGCAGGCATATGCCGTGTTGCCGCTTTAGTGATGTAAAACATCGCGTAAAGGTTGGTCTTCATGGTCCGGTCAAACTCTTCGTCGCTGATCTCATCCAGCGATTCGCGCGTCATCTGATACGCCGCGTTGTTCACCAGAATATTAATCTCACCAAAGGCTTCGACGGCTTTATCGACCAGGGCGTTGCAGTGTGACGCCTCAGTAATATCGCCAGGCACCAGAACCGCTTTCTGTCCCGCTTCTTCAACCAGCCGGGCGGTATCCTGCGCATCCTCATGTTCATCAAGATAGGAGATCAGGACATCGGCCCCTTCCCGGGCAAAGGCAATGGCGACAGCCCGGCCAATGCCGGAATCGCCACCGGTAATAATGGCTTTTTTCCCCGTGAGGCGGCCGGAGCCCTGATAACTCTGCTCGCCGTGATCGGGCTGAGGCTGCATCGCCGCGGTTTTACCCGGTGGCGTTTGTTGCTGTTCGGCAAAAGGGGGTTGCGGGCGTTGAGTCGATGACATGAATATTCCTCCATAAAAATCCGTTAGCGTAAAACAACCGGTCCGGGTCACACCGCGCGGTGTGGCCCGGACCGGCACGCCTGTGTCAGTTAAGGCTTCGGTGACGTAATGCCGTCAATCTGCTCTGACTGCGCACCAGAACCGGGACGCGCATTGCCGAGCAGCGGCTCATCACCCAGAATCTCTGGCTGCTGTTTCGCGCTGAACTGACCATGGCCATCGTAAGCCGGGCCACTGCTCCAGCGACCTTCCGGCAGCGGTTTATCCAGCGAAGTATTCAGACAGTAGTAAGAGTGCTCCTGCGCCTCATGCTCCTGCGGGAAGCTGTTCGGGATCGGCAGCGACGCGTTCAGTCCGCCCATCTCTTCGATCACCGCCAGCCACTGCTGCTGGTGCATAGTGTCACGGGCGATCAGGAAGGAGAGGAAGTCCTTCATGCCCTTGTCTTCCGTCATGTTATAGAGGCGGGTAGCCAGTACGCGGCCCGTGGCTTCTGCGGTGACGTTAGCCAGCATATCGGCCGCCACGTTGCCGGACGCATAGATATGACTCATATCAAAAGGCATGCCGTTGGCGTTAACCGGCATCGCAGCCAGACCGGAAGAGAGGATATGGCGCGGGTTCATTCCACCCAGAATTGCATTAACTACCGGATCTTTCGCTGACGCTTCCTGGTAAGAGAGCGGGGCGCCTTCAAGGTTAAGCGCCACGGCGTAGCCCAGCATTTCGATATGGCTCAGCTCTTCGGTAGCGGTCGAGATCAGCAGATCACGAATCCGCACATCACCGCGCGCGCCCATCGCCTGGAAAAAGTATTGCATCGCTACACGAATCTCACCTTCGACGCCGCCGATGGCCTGCTGGAGCAGCATGGCAAATTCTGGATCGGGTTTCTCTACACGAACCGGGAATTGAAGTTTTGATGAATGATGAAACATGATTATTTTCCTCGTCTGCGTTTGCAGTGGATGCAGAAAAAGCCTGGACACAGATATCGGATAAATAAAGCGAAACGACAGCAATTAACCGGAATTTCAGGTTGAATAAATGGCGAAAACGGTGTTTTCCGGAGCTATATCTGGTCCGGTGGGGCAGGCAATCTTAGCGGTGTGAAGGGGACAAGTGATTCAGAGCAGGAGGAATAAAAAAAGCCCCATAACAGGGGCTGATTCCGGACGGGAAAAGCATCCATGCTAATTCGCGTTCCCTCATAACAGACACAGATTTTTAGCTGTCGCTGGTCGCCGAAGCGCGCTGCAGAACATGTTCAAGCGCCTGACGGTAAATATCCTGCTTAACCACGTCACGCTCACTCTCCAGGCGGTGAATCAGGCCCAGCACAATGTCTTTATCGGAGACATGGGTTTTCGCATGGGCAAGTTCGGCATGGACTGCGGCGATAACCTGTTTTTCAGTGGTCAGCGCTGTGCCAGAGTTCATGAAGTAATCAGAAATCTGAGACTCTGTATTCATCGTTGTTTGCATGTCAGGCCTCATAAGAAATGGGGGGAAGAACGCGTCGATTCAGATCCGGTCACCGGCTGACGCAAAAAAAAATGCATCTGAAGGTGGAAATCCACAACACCTTCAGATGCGGTGCAAAGCACCTTTCGTTACAAGTGATTTAACATCACGAGACAAAGTTATACAAGAATCGCAAAGTTGTACAATGAAATTTGACAAAATTTAACTGGTCGGTGGTGTATATAAAAAGCATGTTTAAAGTGAGAAAAGAGGTTTTCGATGGTTAATTGAATAAATACAGTGGGTTGGTGAGATTTTCAGAGGGGTGGCGATTTTCAGACCAGCAGGCTGGGGATTGTGCTGACGACACATCAATGCGTTAAAATCGCTTTTTTCCGCAGATTTCAGCCAAAGTTGTACAGGTTTCAGCGCTGGAAAAGTGGCAGGTGCGATTGTGCTGCTGCAATCCTGGGCGTCTGACAGGCCATGCCGCATAATTCACTTCCCACGCCTGATGCAGAAGGCTAAGGTTGACTCCTTATTTATCACAAGGAAATGATCATGGTTCACGACTATTTCGCAATTCCGCCTGCGGGCATGACTCAGGAACAACATAAACGTTCGGTCGCCGTGGCTGCTGCTCTGTCAGTGGCAAAAGAGTCCGTCAGCGCCTCCACCTCTGCAACCGGCTCAAAAACCGCCTGGGATCTGCAGGCCGTGGCGAATGAAGTTGCTAATCTGGCCGACGCGATTCAGGATGCGCTGGAGAGTGACAGCGAGGTGTAAATACTAACCGGTATCGTCTGAGGCTGCTGCGGAGGCGGTGCAGGACAGGGCGGTGGCAGCGTTCAGGAGCCGGTAAAGTCCGGCAATCGGACGCTGCCGGAAAATCCGCTTATTCCATTGCGGGTGGCTCATATTTAATATACTGACGCAGGGCATCATGGATAGCCTGGTTATTGCCCTCTTCCAGACCGCGTTCGGCATACTCTTTCGCCAGCGCCGCCAGTACATCGTCAAACTTCCCTTTGTAATTGAGATTATTCAGCGCAATTTGCTGACCGAGTATCGCTTTTAATACCGTAGTCTCAACCCTTAACTGCGCAACTGCCTCTTCAAGATGTTTGATTCGATCGTCGTCTGCCATAATCCCTCCATGCTTAAAAAAGCAGAATAACCAGCCCGCCCGTAATATTCAAACCTCTCCGAATGCCAGAGAAGCGTTGTCAGATTTTCCTTAAGTAAAAATAATCAGCCGGTGAATTTATAAGATTCTTTACTGTAAGAAGAAATCGACGCTATTCCGGCGATGCGGCGAAAGTAACCCGTTTCTGCTTACTCTGACGGCAATGCGAAAAAACGTTTAAAAAAAAGTGCATTACCATCAACCCTTTCGCTTAAAGATGTTCCATGTCACTTGATTAAAAGGGGGATTAGCTATTACTGTGTTTATATACAGTAATCTGAAAAAGGAGCGAAATTATGGAATTCATTAAACCTGCGGACATTCGTGCCGTTATGCCTTTACCGCTATATATCGAACGTGTGCCGTGCGGGTTTCCATCCCCGGCGCAGGATTATGTCGAACAACGTATTGATCTCAATGCGCTGATGGTTCAGCACCCCAGCGCCACCTATTTTGTCCGTGTCAGCGGCGAGTCAATGATTGAGGCGGGCATCAATGATGGTGACATGCTGGTGGTCGACAGTTCACTCACCGCCTCACACGGCGATATTGTGGTCGCCGCGGTCGAAGGTGAATTCACCGTTAAACGTCTCCAGCTTCATCCCTGCCTGCAACTGATGCCGATGAATACCAAATTTAAACCGATCGCTATCCAGACCGAAGATGCGCTGGAAGTGTTTGGCGTTGTGACCTTTGTTATTAAAGCGACCCACTGACCATGTTCGCGCTGGTCGATGTGAACTGCTTTTACGCGTCGTGTGAGACCGTTTTCCGGCCTGACCTTAAAGGTAAACCGGTAGTAGTGCTGTCGAACAACGACGGCTGCGTGATTGCGCGCAGCGCCGAGGCAAAGAAAGTCGGCATCAAAATGGGCGCGCCCTATTTTAAAATGCGTGAAGAACTAACGCGTCACGCGGTGCAGGTCTTCAGCTCAAATTATGCGCTCTACGCCGACATGAGCCATCGGGTGATGACCATACTGGAAGAGATGGCGCCGTCGGTGGAGATCTACTCGATCGACGAGGCGTTTATGGATCTCACCGGCGTGCAGAACTGTATGGCGCTGGAGACCTTTGGTCGCCAGGTCAGAGAACGAATAGGCAAAGAGACCCATCTGACCGTGGGCGTCGGCATTGCACAGACCAAAACGCTGGCCAAGCTGGCGAATTTTGCGGCCAAAAAGTGGAGCAAAACCGGCGGCATTGTCGACCTGTCGAACCCTGAACGACAAAAAAAGCTGCTGGCGCTGATTGATGTGGCGGAAGTCTGGGGCGTGGGTCATCGGATCGGCAAACGGCTCAACGCTATGGGCGTTATGACGGCAAAAGATCTGGCCGATCAAAGCACCGAGGCCATCCGCAAACAGTTCAGCGTCGTGCTGGAGCGCACTGTCAGAGAGCTGCGTGGCGAATCCTGTCTGGAGCTGGAGTCAGTGACGCCGGTAAAACAGCAAATCATGTGTTCGCGCTCGTTTGGCAGCCGTATCTCCGACTACGATCAGATGCGCGAGGCTGTCTGCGCGTATGCCGAGCGCGCGGCGGAGAAGCTGCGCCGTGAGAATCAATATTGTCGTCAGGTAGGGGTATTTGTACGCACCAGTCCGCATGCGACTGACGAACCCTTTTATGGCAATCAGTCGATGGAGCAACTGCTGATTCCGACGCAGGACACACGCGACATCATCAGAGTTGCAATGGCGTGCCTGGATAACATCTGGATTGAGGGACATCGCTATATGAAGGCCGGCATCGTGCTGGGGGATTTTTTCAGCCAGGGCGTGGCTCAGTTTGATCTGTTTGACGAACATCAGCCACGCCGCAATAGCGAAGAGCTGATGAAGCTGATCGACACAGTCAATAAGCTCGGCAGCGGGAAGCTGTGGTTTGCCGGGCAGGGGATCAACAAAGCCTGGTCGATGAAACGCGAGATGCTGTCGCCTGCCTATACCACCCGGATAACCGATCTGCCTGTGGTTGCGCTTAAGTGAAGGCTGACCCGATGTTCCTCTGCTGCTGAAACCGCGGCCTCTGCTAAAAGCTTTTTTTATCACGCGATTAAAGTGGCAGGAAGTTATGCTTTGCCTGACCCGATGAGTAGTTTTTCATCGGGTAATTTAAGCAAATTACCAGGTAAATATAATGGATTTCAGGCAGTTTGAAGCCAGAGTGATGCTCTGGCCCGCAATACATTTCACAGCAATCATAAAATCCCGCCATCATGACGAATATGAGATTTATGCGATCGACGATAACAGCAATATAAAAACCCGACTCTTTCTATGTTTTGCTGACAATGAAAACCACGCCAGCCTGCTTATTAAGCAATTTACGTTATGGCTGATAAAAATAAACGCGCTGAAGCGCAGCCAGCAGCGGGAAAAAGGCCGCACAGAGACAACATCCTTATCTGAATGAACCGCGTCCGGCTTGCACCGCAGACCAGACTGCGGCTGGTCAGACAGCGGCGAATCATACTAACGCGTCCGGGAAATAACGGGCCGTCTGCGCGTGACGGGTGGCGGACGGCCTGGCTTGTTACCCGCGCCTGGGATAGAATCGCCATTGATTTTGACAGCAACACACCTCCCCAGGCCGGTAACAATGACCACGACAGCCACAACGTATAAAAACAAAGAGCGGGGACGCCCCAGAGAGTTCGGGATCGAACAGGCTCTGGATCACGCCATGATCGTTTTCCGGCAAAAAGGGTATCATGCGGCCTCAATGAACGATCTGGGTGAGGCGATGCATCTCTCCGCAGGCAGCATCTATAAGGCGTTTAAAGATAAGCGCTCGCTCTTCCTGCTGGTATTCGAACGCTATCTGTTGCTGAGAAATAGTGAGTTGCACCGTCGTCTGGCACCCTGTGCCAGCGGGCGGGGGAAAATAACCGAGCTATTGCAATTCTACCTGGATTCGGCACGTGCCACCGAGGGTCGTTGCGGCTGTCTGGTCGTCTCCAGCGCGATTGCGCTGCAGACGATGGATCAGCCACTCGCGCAGCGCATTGATGAGGTCGTTCAGCGTAATCAACGCTTCCTGGTCTCGCTGCTGGAGCTGGGACAACAGGATGGATCTATCGATAACACGCTGGACAGCGAGGCGGCAGCCGGTTTAATTCTCTGTATTGCTTTTGGATTGCGGGTGGCAGGTAAGGTCAGCGATGTGACTAACGAAGAAAAGACGCTGGCGCTGGCATTGAAAGTACTGGGGTAACCAGGCAAGGCCGCTCAATCAGTAAACAGACTTCCCGGACATGGGCTTCCAGACAGAGAAATTCTGCACTTTCCTTTCCCCCCATCTGATTATGTGCCAGGCTTTCACGCTTTATCCTGTAGCGAAGAAAATTAAGGCGCGTTTCGTGAAAACCTCAATCTTACTGACACTTGTGGCAGCCATTGGCTGTTCTGTTTTTGCTGCCCGTGGTGGGTTTGAAACCCCTACAGCGAAACATCCAAAAACGCTGCAGGTGACTGAAAACGGGGAGCCGCTGACGCGCTGACCGTGACGGCAGGTGGAGAGAAGCCGACGAAGGCCGGTTAATGGCCAGATGGCAGGCCGATGAGTGCAGAGCAATAGCACTCATCAATCTGCGTGGAAGCCGTTTCAGGCGGACGCAGGAGCCGGGTGCAGAGCGTTGCAATGTACGTTCTGGCCGACATGCACTATTCCACTGCCACGCTGTCCCAGCGTCTCTGGCGGTGAGGCCAGGCGCGCGCCCGGCACCCAAAATAAACAGCAATGACCCGCACATAACTAACGATAATCTTTAAGGGAAACCGGTGCCTGTCCGGTCTCGACCAGCCAGTTTAATTCGGCACGGTCACGCGTTGAGGATTCGATAAAACCTTTGAGCCAGTTGCGCGCATCGGCAATCTGCGTGACCCGCTCATCGTTGCGCTCCTGTTCGGCCATTTCGCTCAGCTGGCGAATCAGTGCTACCAGCGTAATCTCCTGTTCGTCAAAAGCCAGATTAATTGCAGCTTCACCAAGAATCATATGACCCGTTGTTTTGTCGTGATAAACCATCTGCACCCTCCTGATTAAGTAGCGATATAAAGAGTCTAGTTAAAGGCGCTCTGGACTAAAAGGTGGGAAACAGCAGGGCGCTATGATTAAAATTTACCGAAAATAAAGTGAACCTTTAATCGAGGCGGTAAACCACTCATATCAAAGCATAAAAACAGGCTGAGGTTTTTTGTGAGAAATAAGATGAGCTATTATGCTGGTTAAAAAAGCTGGGAGTTGCCGGAAATTCAGATAAGGGCGGAACAGCGCATTTCGTTATCAGATTATTATCTGCACCACTATCCGCACGGTTGCCTGCCATATTATGGCCACGCCGTAGCGGATATTTCTGATTTATAAACCACCGGGGAATAAAACCAGGACTGTGCACCACTTCGTGCCAGGCGCAGACAAAAATAAAGCCGCCCATGGGCGGCTTTATTCATTGGGTAACAGCGATCGGATTATTTCTTCGGTACTTCAGAGACCGCTTTAACGTCCGCTTTATTAATCTGCTGCTTCACGCCATTTGCATCGGTATAAGCCAGCAGGCCGGCATCCGATTCAGAAGGCTTGCCATCACTAATAATGGTGCGTCCATCGTTAGTCTGAATCGCATAACTGGTACGGGTGCAGCCGGTTAATACGGTCATACCAATCAATGCGGCGAGAGGTAAAATCAGCGCTTTTTTCATCTTATTCACCTTATATTAGTTGTCGAGTTCACTCATATTACTGATCTCATTACGATTGATCTGCTCAGTTTTTCCTGTCTGAGCATCGCGGTAAGAAACCAGACCAGTATCTGAATCAATCTGCGGTTTGCCATCGGTGACAATCGTGCGGCCATCGGTGGTCTTAATCGACTGGTTTGAGGCACAACCTGCCAGCGTACCTAAAGAGAGAGCCAGCAACGCAATGGCTGACAGGGATTTCATTTTCATTTTTTCTGCTCCATGAAGTATATCCGAACGTTTACAGCATAGTCGGCTTTATCAGGTTTGCTGGCCCTGTCGCGTCTCGCTGCCTGTTTTTTAAACAAAACCGGAGTGTGTGGTGCTGATTAGGGGGTATGACGACGTGAAATAGCATTTATTGCAAATGTACCCAGCCGTTCTGTGCCATTTCAGCAGAGGATGCGCTGTATCGAAATAAGATCGATGCTGATGCGGGAAATAAGCACGGCAGCCAGAGCGGATATTTCCGTAAAAGCCAGAATAGCGGTGCGGAAATAGTCAGCATGTGGGTGAATGTCTGGCGGGATTCACAGGTCCGATACCCTGAAGGCTATCGGACCTGTGGAGAAGGGGATCAGAGGATGGAGTCTTCGCCCGCTTTGGCGGCCGCTTTTTCTGCTTTCATGGCGCTGACCGGGTCTGATGCGCTCAGCCAGCGGTCAAATTTCTGGTAGGTGTCGATAAAGGTTTTAAAGTAGCTGCTGGCGATGGTGGCATTCTCTTTGTGGTTCATAAACGCCACTGCCAGCTTAAATGCATCTTCGTTATCAAATTTCATGTTTGTCCTCCTCGCTTAAGATCTATAGAGCGTAGCCTGAGAACGCGGCCTGTGCCTTCAGACAACCGTCTGAAAAGGCGCAATAATTCAGCCTGACTGACAGCATCTGCCAGATTGGCGTGGATTCCCACTTACTTCGCGCCCAATCCTTCTTATAATGCCAGCTTCACTCGTGAAGGAGACCCGCTTATGTTGAAAGGATTAACCGTTGCCGCGGTGCTACTGCTGTCAGGCTGTAGCCTGATGCATAAACAGCCGCCGTCGCCGCAGACCCTGCACTATCGCTGCGGAACCATGCCCCTGACCGTGACGCTGGACGAGGCGCAGCAGCAGGTCAGTTTCATCATGGATGGGCAGCCTCTGACGCTGAAGCAGACGGTATCCGCTTCCGGCGCACGCTACAGCGATAACACCTATGTGTTCTGGTCCAAAGGAAACGGCGCATTTATCGAACGTAACGATAAAATTGTCGTGAATGATTGTGAGCTGCAACCTGCCAGCTGACTTGTTATCTGAATAGGCGAGCATTATGAGCGACAGCGAAACGCTACACACCATTGCCCATCTGCGGCGTGAATATACCCGCGGTGGATTGCGTCGTAAGGATCTGCCGGACGATCCGATCGCGCTGTTTGAACAGTGGCTAAGCCAGGCCTGTGAGGCAAAACTGCCCGATCCTACCGCCATGACCGTGGCAACCGTGGATGAGCAGGGCCAGCCGTGGCAGCGTATCGTGCTGCTGAAGCACTACGATGCGCAGGGCATGGTGTTTTACACCAACCTCGGCAGCCGTAAGGCGCTGCAGCTGGCGCACAATCCGCGCATCTCTCTGCACTTCCCGTGGCACTATCTGGAGCGTCAGGTGATGGTGCTGGGTGAAGTGGAAAAACTGTCGCCCCTCGAGGTGCTGAAATATTTCCACAGTCGTCCGCGCGACAGTCAGATTGGTGCCTGGGTGTCGAAGCAGTCAAGCCGTATTTCGGCACGCGGTATTCTGGAAGGAAAGTTCCTGGAGCTTAAACAGAAGTTCCAGCAGGGCGAAGTGCCGCTGCCCAGCTTCTGGGGTGGCTACCGGGTGAAATTTCACACGATGGAGTTCTGGCAGGGTGGCGAACATCGTCTGCACGATCGTTTCATCTATCAGCGCGATCACGACGGCTGGAAAATCGACCGTCTGGCACCCTGAATCTGCACGATTCGCCCCTATCAGCGCTGGCACAGAAAGCGTCAGCGCTTTATGCTATAGCCCTGATTTTTTTCGATTCCGCAACTCAGCGGAAAGCTGTGTACCAGCATAGGTGCAGTCTGATCAATTTGGAGTCAGTAATGACCAGCAGTAACCTGATACAACAATTGCAGGAGAGGGGCCTAATCGCCCAGGTGACGGATGAAGACGCGTTAACAGAGAAACTGGCGCAGGGGCCAATTTCGCTCTATTGCGGCTTTGACCCCACTGCTGACAGCTTGCATTTGGGCCATCTGGTACCGCTGCTCTGCCTGAAGCGTTTTCAGGATGCCGGCCACAAGCCGGTGGCGCTGGTCGGTGGTGCAACCGGCCTGATTGGTGACCCGAGCTTCAAAGCCGCAGAGCGTAAACTTAATACCAGTGAAACCGTCAACGAATGGGTTGAAAAGATCCGCCAGCAGGTGGCGCCATTCCTCGACTTCGATTGCGGCAGCAACAGCGCCATCGCTGCCAACAACTACGACTGGTTTGGCGGCATGAACGTGCTGACCTTCCTGCGTGATATCGGCAAGCACTTCTCCGTTAACCAGATGATCAACAAAGAAGCGGTGAAGCAGCGTCTGAACCGTGACGATCAGGGCATCTCCTTTACCGAGTTCTCCTATAATCTGCTGCAGGGCTATGACTTCGCCTGTCTGAACGAGCTGCACGGTGTGTCCCTGCAGATTGGTGGTTCTGATCAGTGGGGCAACATCACCTCCGGTATCGATCTGACCCGTCGTCTGCATCAGAACCAGGTCTTTGGCCTGACCGTTCCGCTGATCACCAAGTCTGACGGCACCAAATTCGGTAAAACCGAAGGCGGCGCAGTCTGGCTGGATGCGAAGAAAACCAGCCCGTACAAGTTCTATCAGTTCTGGATCAACACCGCAGATGCTGACGTCTATCGCTTCCTGAAGTTCTTCACCTTCCTGAGCATGGAAGAGATCAACGCGCTGGAAGAAGAGGACAAAAACAGCGGTACCGCGCCACGTGCGCAGTACGTGCTGGCTGAGCAGGTGACGCGTCTGGTGCATGGCGAAGCCGGTCTGTCGGCGGCGAAACGCATTACTGCCAGCCTCTTCTCCGGATCCGTGAGCGAAATGACCGAAGCCGATTTTGAACAGCTGGCGCAGGATGGTATGCCAACTATCGTGCTGGGCACTGACGATGATCTGCAGCAGGCGCTGGTGAAAGCAGAGCTGGTGCCGTCCCGTGGCCAGGCGCGCACCATGATCGGCTCCAATGCCGTTTCACTGAACGGTGAAAAGCAGTCCGATGCGGAATACCGCTTCAGCGACAGTGACAAACTGTTTAACCGCTATACGCTGCTGCGTCGCGGCAAGAAACATTACTGCCTGATTAACTGGCAGTAAGATTTCAGGGCCGGTTTCCGGCCCTTTTTTTATGGCAAGGCAGGACAGGGCAAACAAGTGAAAAATATTTTAGCGATTCAGTCGCACGTTGTTTTTGGTCACGCCGGTAACGCGGCGGCTGAGTTTCCGATGCGCCGTATGGGCGCAAACGTCTGGCCGCTGAATACCGTGCAGTTTTCCAACCATACGCAATATGGCCACTGGACCGGCACGGTGATGCCTGCAACGCATTTAACCGACATTGTTAAAGGCATTGCTGACATCGACCGCCTGAAGACCTGTGACGCGGTCCTGAGCGGATATCTGGGCTCGGCAGAGCAGGGCGAGCAGATTCTGCAGATTGTCCGTCAGGTCAAAGCGGCCAACCCGAATGCCTGGTACTTCTGCGATCCGGTCATGGGCCATCCGGAGAAAGGCTGCATCGTGGCGCCGGGTGTGGCGGAGTTTCACTGTAAAATGGCGATGCCTGCCAGCGACATTATCGCCCCGAACCTGCTTGAACTGGAGATGCTGAGCGAGCGCACCGTCACGGACGTCGACGCGGCGGTAGACGCTGCGCGGGCACTGATTGCCCAGGGACCACGCGTGGTGCTGGTGAAGCATCTGGCGCGTGCGGGTCGTCGCAGCGATCGCTTTGAAATGCTGCTGGTGACGGCGGAAGATGCCTGGCACATCAGCCGTCCGCTGGTCGATTTCGGTGTCCGTCAGCCGGTCGGCGTGGGCGATCTCACCAGCGGTCTGCTGCTGGTGAATCTGCTGCACGGCAAATCATTGCAGGATGCGCTGGAGCATGTCACCGCAGCGGTATACGAGGTGATGCTGAAAACCCATCAGATGGGCGAATATGAACTGCAGCTGGTGGCGGCACAGGATGCCATCGCCACGCCGACGCAGCACTTCGCGGCAGAAAAACTGTAACGCATCAGGGCCGGATAACCGGCCCTGTTGACTCAGGCTAAGCCTTCCGCTTTAAGCGCCGCCTGCACCGCAGGACGTTCCGCGACACGATCAAACCACGCGCCCAGCGCCGTAAAGCCGGATAAATCCAGTCCCAGCGCTTTTGCCCAGCGCGTCACCACAAACAGATAGGCATCCGCCACGCTGAAATGCAGCCCCATCAGCCACTGTTTGTCGCGCAGTGACTCATCGACATAGCGGAATTTTGCTTCCAGCTGGTTGCGGGTCTCCGCTTTCACCTCATCGGAGTAACCGGGACGAAACAGTGGCCCAAAGCTTTTATGCAGCTCACTGCCGATGTAGCTGAGCCACTCCACGGTGTGATAACGCGTCAGGCTGCCAACCGGTGCCAGCAGATGGCGATCGGGCTTAAGATCCGCCAGGTACTGAACAATGGCGACGCCTTCCGTCAGCACAGAACCGTCGCTGAGCTGCAGCGCGGGCACCTGGCCTTTAGGATTGATTTGGCGGAAGTCATCGCCCCGTTCAGTGATTTTTGTGGCCAGATCAACACTCACCTGAGTGAAGTCGAGTCCGCATTCACGCATAACAATATGGGGTGAGAGAGAGCAGGCACCCGCTTTGCAAAACAGTTTCATGACCAGGTACTCCTTGTTGCAATGGGATCCTTGCATAGTAAAGAGTCAAAGCGGGATTACCAGTGACAAAGATCAGGGATCTGCGAAGGGCGTTGCGGCAAGCCATAAAAAAAGCCGGGCAGAGCCCGGCTTAGCTGAAGTGCAGCGTGAATTACGCCTGCACGTTATTTTTTTTCGCGTCAGGATCCTGCGCCATGCGGTTCAGCATCGGCGCCGTAATCAGCATCAGCAGGGCGATCACCGCCGTCACGATACCAATCTGCTGGAATACGCGGCTGTAGGTCGCCAGCGAAATCAGTGGATCGGTAACGTTTTCAGGCACGGCCATCAGGTTTGCCACTTTACCGGCAATCACCGCCGCGCCAGCGGTAGTCAGGAACCAGGAACCCATGATAAAGCCCATCAGACGCTGAGGCACCAGCTGTGCCACCATCGCCAGGCCGAGGCCAGAGATCATCAGCTCACCGATACTCTGCAGCGCATAGCTCAGGATCAGCCAGTTAACGGAAACGATACCGGCATCGCTGGCGAACTTCGCACCCACCGGCAGCACCAGGAACGCAGCGGAGCAGAGCACCATACCAAAGGCAAACTTGTGCGGCATCGGCAGTTTATCGCCCAGCTTGTTATAGAGCGCCGCCAGCAGCGGACTGGCCAGCATAATCCAGAACGGGTTCAGCGCCTGGAACTGCTCGGGGGCAAAAGTAATGCCGAGAATGGTGTGCTCAACGTTGCGGATAGCAAAGAAGTTGAGTGACGTTGGCATCTGCATATAAAGCACGAAGAACAGAATCGCTTCGACCATCAGCAGGAAGGCAACAATCATCTTACGACGTGCCGCACCCTGCAGTGCAAAGGCCTCTTTGGCAAACACCAGCACGATACCCAGGGCAATCACCGCCAGCACCAGTCGTGCGATAGACTGGTGATGCAGCATCCAGTTGGCCAGTGCGATCAGTACGACGATGCCGACCAGCGTCATCAGCAGTTTTCCGATCTGCAACGGAGCGAAATCGGGTTTAGAACCGTAATCCTTAACCATGCGTTTGCAGAACAGGAAGTTAAACAGGGTGATGATCAGACCGATAACGCACAGTGAGAAGGCTACGCTATAACCATATTTCGCCGCTAACCACGGTGTCAGCATCATTGAGAAGAGTGAACCGATGTTGATCGACATATAGAACATGGTGAAAGCACCGTCGAGACGCGGATCATCTTTGTCATAGCAGGTAGAGAGCAGCGAAGAGGGGTTTGCCTTAAACAGGCCGCTACCCACCGCGATGGTCGCCATACCGATGTAGACAATGCTGACGTTATGACCGGAGAACGCCACCAGCGCATAGCCCAGCGCCAGCACCAGGACACCCAGCACGATGACGCGTTTGGTACCCAGCACCTTATCACCGAGCCAGCCGCCAATCGCGACCAGGCCATACACCAGCGCACTGAATGAAGAGAACAGGGTAATGGAGTCTGATTCAGACAACCCCAGTTGCTTCACCAGGTAAACCGCCATAATGGCCTGCAGGCCATAGAAGCCAAAACGTTCCCATAACTCAATCGAGAAGATTAAGTAGAACGCCTTCGGCTGTTTAAACGCATTGAGACTGACAGCCTCATCAGTGTGTTTGTTTGCAGTTGACACATGTACCTCAGTTTTTTCATACCCTGTTTCGGGACAGGAATTAAGTCCGCGTCATGTGAGTTTTCCATGCGCAAGATTGTTATTAGAAGGGAAAAGCGGCGACTAATTTGGCTGATTACGGGCGGCAGGGCAAGAATTTTCTGACAACCCGCCCGACCCTGGAATGTTGGGTTAAAAAACTTATAGCAAACTGTTAATTGGTTTTTAATTTTGAGTGTAGTGAAAATAGCAGCGCATAAACGCTGGATAAGCGCCTCGCACTGGAGAGTATTAACATTAACTGCTAATGCGCGGTTAACCAGATAAATAGTTTGCTGAATGATAATCAGGCAGCACTAATGGCAGGTTGCTGGTTAATTCACAGTCAATCTGCCGAATTATTGGACATTACACGCCTGGCATTGCCGCAAAAAACGTCAAATGATGATCCTGTGCACAAACAGATGATTTATTTCAGAAAGGAAAAAAAGAAACCGGTTGCGTCGTCTCGTCTGACGCGGGAGCTGAGGGGGCTCGCAGGCGCAGGCAAGATAAAAATCAGCTCAGCCTGCCGGTGAAAAGCCGCCCGTGCGTGTTAAAAAACGTATCGCGATAATCCGCTTTCAGCTCGCCCTCGACAGAAAATTAACATTACTGTAACCTCTCCATTTCCCCGAGAAGGATCTGTTTATGTCGTCCCCCCTGCGTTTATCTCTGGTTGGTGACTACCGCGCCGATGCGGTTGCCCATCAGGCTATCCCCCTTGCTATTGAACGTGCTGCCCGCTGGCTGAATATCACCGCTGAAGCGGAGTGGATCGCCACTGACCGACTGGATGAGTCAGAACTGCAACTCAGCGACGCCGTCTGGGTGGTGCCCGGTAGCCCCTATCGAAATGATGCCGGCGTGTTTGACACACTCCGCTGGGTGCGTGAAACCGGAAAGCCTTTTCTTGGCTCCTGCGGTGGATTCCAGTATGCGCTGATCGAATATGCGCGCAACGTACTGGGCTGGCAGGATGCCAGTCATGCCGAGACAGACACCGAGGGAAGGATGGTGATTGCCCCGCTGAGCTGCTCGCTGGTGGAACAGCGCGGCGCGGTGAGGTTCGGACCCGGGTCACGCATTGCCAGAGCCTATGGCGCGCTGGAGAGTGATGAAGGTTATCACTGTAACTTTGGTGTTAACCCGGAATTCAGTGCAGCGCTGGGCGATAATACGCTGCGCATTACTGCCTGGGACAACGCGGGCGATGTGCGTGGCGTCGAGCTACCGGATCACCCATTCTATGTCGCCACGCTGTTTCAGTCGGAACGCGCCGCACTGCAGGACAAAGATTCTCCGCTGGTGATTGCCTGGATGCAGGCGGCGCTGGCGCAACGCTAAACGCAATCATCCTGTGACACTGTCACAGGATGATGTGTATCAGCGCAGCATGGCCGGACGTTTTGCGTTAAAGGACCAGTTATCGATCAGAAACTGCATGCCCAGCGCATCGTTTCGGTTTTTGTCCGGTAGGGAGTTGTAGAGCGCATGTGCCGCTTCAACCCGCTCCATATTCAGGGTAATCCCCAGCCCTGGCCCCTCTGGCAGTTCCAGATAACCATCCCGAATCTGCGGCGCACGCTGCGTCAGCTGCTGCCCATCCTGCCAGATCCAGTGGGTATCAAAGGCGGTCAGGCGATCACCGGGTGCGGCGGCCCCCAGATGCGCCACCATCGCCAGCGACACGTCAAAGTGGTTGTTTGAGTGGCAGCCGGTGGTCAGGCCCCACTCATGGCAGAGCTGCGCCACGGTGTGTGCGTTACGCATCGTCCAGAAGTGTGGGTCGGCCAGAGGAATGTCGATGGCATTCAGCTGCAGCGCATGCTGCAACTGTCGCCAGTCATTGGCGATCATATTCGTGGCAACCGGAATGCCGGTGGCCCGCCTGAATTCTGCCAGCGTTTCCCGACCGGAATAGCCATGCTCCGCGCCGCAGGGATCTTCCAGATAGGGGATGCGGCCCGCCAGCTGTTTGCCATAATAAATGGCCTCATCCAGCGACCAGCTGGCGTTGGGATCAACCGTTACCCGGGCCTGCGGGAAGCGCGCCAGCAGGGCGTTGACCGTCTCCACTTCCACTTCGCCGTGATGCACACCGCCCTTGAGTTTGAAATCGCGGAAGCCATAGCGATCCGCTGCCGCCTCCGCCAGCCGCACCACGCCTTCCGCGTCCATCGCTTTCTCATGACGCAGTTGCAGCCAGGCATCACCACCCGCGTGGCCCGCCTGATAGTTCATGCTGGTCAGATTACGGTCGGCGATATAGAACAGATAGCCAAGGACCGGCACCCGATCGCGCTGCTTGCCGCTGGCAAGTAACTCGGCAACCGGCAGATTCAGGTGCTGTCCCAGCAGATCAAGCAGCGCCGCTTCAATCGCCGCGGTGGCGTTGTAAAACTTCTCCGGGTTCATCTGCGGAATATGAATGTCGTCGGTATGCGCGGTCTGCTGGTGCCGTGCATCGCTGGCAAACAGCGTGGCGATGGTGGCATTCAGCCGCAGGAGTTCGCTGCCCTCAATCTGCGGACGAAAGCGCTCAAGCAGCGCCAGCGTTGAAGCGTGACAGGGACTTTCGCCGACGCCGGTACGGCCAGCCGAGTCAGTCAGGATCACCAGGATACGGGTAAAGTAGCAGTTGTGTGCGCCGCCAATGTTCAGCAGCATGCTGTCATATCCGGCGACCGGCACTACCCGCATTGTTTTAATGACTGGACTGTCTGACATGTTGATTCTCCATAGGATCAAGGGAAGGCGGGGATGGCTTGCGGCGCAGCAGCAGCCACAGCCCGGTCAGCAGCGAGACGCTGGTCAGGGCATAGAGACCGCCGGTAGTAGAGCCGGTCTTCATCTCCAGATAGCCAAACACCGTCGGTGCGAAGAAGCCGCCAAGGTTGCCAACGGAATTCACCAGCGCAATGCCGGGCGCGACAATCGAGGCGGGCAGCTCTCCCTGTGGCATCGGCCAGAAAAAGGTCGCGCTGACTTTCGAGCCGATACAGGCCACGATCATCGCCAGGAAGCCAAACCACGGGGAACCCAGCGTGGCCATAAAGGTGCCGCAGGCCGCGACCAGCATGGCGACACCCAGCGCTTTATCGAGTTTGTCGCGGTGGCGGTCTGAAAAGCGGCTCAGCAGATTAATAGCAATAATGGCGCACAGCCAGGGCACGGCGGTGAGAATGCCGATGCCAAAACTGCTGAAGCCCTGAATGCGCTGAATAATCTGCGGCAGCCAGAACACCAGCGTATAGCCGGTCATAGTCATAGTGAAAAAGATCGCGCAGAAGAACAGCAGGCTGCGATTACGTAGCAGCGACATTTTGCCTGGCTCGCGGTTAAGCTCGTCACGCTGCGCCTCTTCATTCTGCAGCTGCTGCACCAGCGCCTGTTTCTCCGCGGCACTCAGCCAGCGCGCCTCGCCAGGTCGTGACACCAGCACCCAGGCGGCGAGAATGCCGACCAGCACCGACGCACCGCCTTCGAGAAACATCACCCACTTCCAGCCAGCAATCCCCAGGAAATTGTGCATCATCAGAATCGCGCCGGTGATGGGGCCGGAGAAGAGAAAGGCACCAGCGGTGGCACTCAGCACCATCGCGGTGGCGCGGCCGCGCCAGGCATTGGGCACCCACTGACGGAAATAGAACAGCACGCCAGGAAAGAAGCCTGCTTCCGCTACGCCAAGTAAAAAACGCAGCAGGTAAAACTGGATCGGTGAGGTGACGAAACCGGTCAGGACCACCACCAGTCCCCAGGTTATCATGATGCGCGTCAGCCAGACGCGGGCGCCGAAGCGCTTCATCATCAGGTTGCTCGGCACCTCAAACAGCGCATAGCCGATAAAAAAGAGGCCCGCGCCCAGCCCAAAAGCCGCCGCGCTGATCCCGGCATCGGTGTGCAACTCCGCTTTGATAAAGCCAATATTGGCGCGGTCAATCTGGTTAATGATCAGCATCACCACCAGCATCGGGATGATATGGGTGAAGAACTTTTTGATGGCGGAGGCGATCAGCTCATCGTGCTGCGGGGACAAGGCGCTATCCATCGGTCTTCCTCATGAGAAACGTAAAGAAGAGCAAAGTGTAGGGCGCTGAAAAGGCCAGCTCTATGGGCATCCGCCCAGGAGCCGATGGGCGTACGGCCTGGACGGTTGTGTTATCAGTATGTTACGGAGTGGCGTGGGCGAAGCGGCAGAGTAAAACTGTGGCAGCGATCAACTTCTCAGGACCAGGGTTGAGGGGAGACCTGAATGCCAGAAGTCGCGCCGACAGTGAAAGATGTAACAGTGCGGGCAGACAGGTTTCAGCCACTGAACTGACGGCGCTGGGCAATCTCTTCAGCACGCAGCAGCAGCGCCTGCAAATCATCCTCGTCAATATCCAGCAGTTCACCGTCCTGTAAAGCCTGATGCAGATCCGCACGCGTCAGCGGGACCGGCATGGCTACCGGATCGGGTTTAACTTCTTCCGGGGCCAGCGGATGCGGATAGCGACGACCGGCCAGATTATTAAACAGCAGAGCCAGCAGGGCCAGGGTCAGTGAGTTGAGCAGGATCGGCGTCAGGACAAAGTGATATCCAAGCTGCTGCACCGAAGGGCCGCCCAGAATAGCGGTCAGCGCAACGGCACCGCCGGGCGGATGCAGACAGCGCAGCTGGAACATTAACAGGATCGCCACACAGGCTGCGACGCCGCAGGCAAGGGCAGGATCCGGGATCAGCTGGCTGACGGTAACGCCCGCCAGCGCTGACAGGCTGTTGCCGCCGACGATTGCCCACGGCTGAGCCAGCGGACTGGCGGGCAAACCAAAGAGTAAAACCGCCGAGGCACCGACCGGCGCGACAAACCACAGGTTCAGTTCGCCCAGCACCCAGTGGCTCAGCAGGCTGGTCAGGATCAAGCCGATACCGGCACCCAGTCCGGCGATCACCACATGCTTTTTACTCACTGCCAGCGGATGTGGCCAGAGGCGCGCCAGAAACAGGCGCAGAGGATGGCTTCCGGCAGAAGCGCTTTTGTTCATTACTTTACTCACTGTGTCATAACATTTTCTTATCGTCAGGGGCGGCGATTTTCCATCATCAACATCAATGTAACAACCCGACAAACTGTACTGTTATTCGTACGAACAGGGAGAGCAGCGAAAAGGGGGATCGGGCAGGAGACGCGTTAGCAGAAGTGATCGCCGGATAATAAAAAACCCGCCGCAGCGGGTCTTTCATCAGTGCAATCACTCGACTTTGTCGGGATACTCGCAGAGATCTTCAATCAGGCAGGAGCCACAGCGGGGTTTACGCGCTACGCAGGTGTAGCGACCGTGCAGAATCAGCCAGTGATGGCAATCAACCTTATACGCCGCCGGAACCACCTTCAGCAGCTTCTGCTCCACCTCTTCCACATTCTTACCCGGCGCAAATTTCGTCCGGTTGCTGACGCGAAAGATATGAGTATCGACGGCAATCGTCGGCCAGCCAAAGGCGGTGTTGAGCACCACATTGGCGGTTTTACGGCCGACACCGGGCAGGGCTTCCAGTGCCGCACGATCTTCCGGCACTTCGCCGTTGTGCTGCTCAAGCAGAATGCGGCAGGTTTTAATCACATTTTCCGCTTTGCTGTTAAACAGGCCGATGGTTTTAATGTACTCCTTCACGCCATCCACACCCAGCGCCAGCATCGCGGCAGGCGTATTGGCCACCGGATAGAGCTTTGCGGTGGCTTTGTTCACGCTGACATCGGTCGCCTGCGCCGAGAGCAGCACCGCGATCAGCAACTCAAACGGCGTGCTGAAGTTGAGTTCGGTGGTCGGATGCGGATTATTCTGCTGCAGCCGACGGAGAATTTCGGTGCGTTTGGTCTGATTCACACCGGTTTCCCGACAGCGTCCTGAGGCGGCGCGGTTTCAGCCGCCTGAGCACGCAGTGCTGCCCGCTGTTTCATCTTCTGATCGATCAGATATTTTCCGGCCAGCATCATGCCCAGGCCGATAAAGGCGCCTGGCGGCAGCATCGCCAGCAACATTGGCGAGTCGAAATGGACCACTTCGATACGCAGCGACTTCGCCCAGGGACCGAGCAGCTGGTCGGCACCGTTAAACAGCGTGCCACTGCCGATAATTTCGCGCAGCGATCCCAGCACCACCATGGCGCAGGTCGCGCCCATGCCGATGGCGAAGCCATCCAGCGCGGCAAGCGGGATGCTGCTTTTAGAGGCGACGGCTTCAGCACGGCCAACCACGATGCAGTTGGTCACGATCAGCGGGATAAAAATCCCAAGCGACTGATAAAGACCATAGGCATAGGCATTGATCAGCATCTGTACGCAGCTCACCACCGAGGCGATGATCATCACATAAATCGGGATACGAATTTCCGATGGCACCCAGCGGCGCGAGGCGGAAATAAAACTGTTGGTCAGGGTCAGCACCAGCGTGGTCGCCAGACCTAAACCCAGCGCGTTGGTGGCGGTTGCCGTGACCGCCAGCAGCGGACAGAGGCCCAGCAGCTGCACCAGCGCTGAGTTGTTCTTCCATAATCCACCAACCAGCAGGCTTTTAGCTTCACTCATTTGCGTCTCCACATACCGGTAACGAAGAGAGTCTCTCCGGAAGCGTTTTCATTAACAGCGCGGTGCGTTTGGTCGCATTGACCACCGCGCGTGGGGTAATGGTGGCACCGGTGAACTGATCGAATTCACCGCCATCTTTTTTAACCGCAAAAGCTTTATCCGCCGGACCATGAACCATTTTGCCATTAAAGCTGTTGATCCAGTCAGAGATACGCAGTTCGATCTTATCCCCCAGACCGGGCGTTTCGTGGTGTTCAATCACCCGCACGCCCAATACTTTACCCTGGAAATCGGCACCGACCAGCATCTGTATCGCACCAGAATAGCCGTCAGGTGCAGTCGTCTCCAGCGCAGCCGCGACCGGCTGGCCGCCTTTACGCGCCAGGAAGAGATGATGCGGCGCACTGTTGCCCAGCGCTGCATCCGTGACAACGTAACAGTCCTGCTGGATGTTGTTGTCATAAAGCTCAACAGGCACCACCTGGTCCAGCAGGTTTTTCTGCTGCAACAGGGTCTGATGTTCCACCGTCGGCTTGGTTACGGTATTCACCACTGCCGTGGCGGCGGTAGTGATCGCGGCAAAAATCGCCAGCGTTACCCCGTTTTTGCGAATTGTCTCCAGCATCGCTTAATCCTTCTGATGGCCGTAAACGCGCGGCTGGGTGTAGTAATCGATGAGCGGCACACAGATGTTCGCCAGCAGCACAGCAAACGCTACGCCATCGGGATAACCGCCAAAACTGCGGATCAGCCAGACCAGTAGTCCAATCAGCGCGCCATACACCAGGCGGCCACGGTTGGTGGTTGAAGCGGTCACCGGATCGGTGGCAATGAAGAACGCACCCAGCATGGTGGCACCGGAGAAAAGATGAATCAGCGGGCTGTTCAGCGATTCTGGTGAGAAGAACCAGCCCAGCGTCGCGCAGAAGGCCAGTGACAGCAGCATGGCGGCAGGGACATGCCAGCGGATAGCATTTTTCCACAACAGGAACAGGCCGCCGGCCAGATAACCCACGTTAACCCACTGCCAGCCGAGGCCCGCCAGCACGCCGCTGTAAATCGGCTGCGCCAGCAGATGTTCAGCACTGTGACCCGCGCGTAAACCAGTTTTAAACGTATCAAGCGGCGTCGCCTGGCTGATGCCATCAACACCCATCTGTAGCTGCTGCATGGTTTCACCCGCCAGCGTGTGGCCCCGGAACACCATGCTCAGGCTGTCCATCAGCCCGGGTTTGATCGCCTGAAGCGTATCGGGCGGCAACCAGCTGGTCATCTGCACCGGGAAGGAGATGAGCAGGACCACATAGCCGACCATCGCCGGGTTAAACGGATTCTGGCCCAGTCCGCCATAGAGCTGCTTCGCAATGACGACAGCAAACAGGGTACCGATCACCACCAGCCACCACGGCGCCAGCGGCGGCAGGCTGATACCGATCAGGACGGCGGTCAGCAGCGCCGAGTTATCTGCCAGCGTGCTGGCAACGGGCGCTTTGCGCAGTCGCAGAATCGCTGCCTCTGTCAGCCAGGCGGTCAGCGTCGCCAGTAAGACCTGTAAAAAGGTGCCGTAGCCAAAGAAATAACACTGTGCAGCAAAACCTGGCACCGCGGCCAGCACCACCAGCAGCATGATATTGCCGGTGCTGCGGCGATTATGGGTGTAAGGAGAACTTGCGATACGAAAAGCCATTTAATCCTCAAGCGTCGTAGACGACTGCGCTTTACGCGCTTTGGCACGGGCGATGGCGGCAGCAATAGCGGCCTTGCGCGCATCATCGGGTTGATTCAGTTCAGGTGCCTGTTCAGGTTCTGCATTGGCGTTGTTTGCCTGCTCCTGGGCCTGCTCCGCTTTATCCACCGCAAAATGCGCGGCGGTGGCCAGTGCTGCGGCATCACGTGAAGCGGCATCCGCCTCACTTTCCGCCTGTGCGGCTTTCTTCGCTTTGGCACGGGCGATAGCGGCCTGAACCGCGGCTTTACGCGGATCGGTCTCAGCGGCGGCATCTGGCGCAGCCTCTGCAGCGCTGTCGCCTGCGGCCTGTGCCTCGGCGTTTTCAGCCTGTGCGGCTTTCTTCGCTTTGGCGCGGGCGATAGCGGCCTGAACCGCGGCTTTACGCGGATCGGTCTCAGCGGCGGCGTCTGTCGCGGCTTCTGCAGTTTTGTCGGTTGCGGCCTGCGGTGCCTCGGCGCCTTCAGCCTGTGCGGCTTTCTTCGCTTTGGCGCGGGCGATGGCGGCCTGAACCGCGGCTTTACGCGGATCGGTCTCAGCGGCGGCGTCCGGCGCAGCCTCTGCAGCGCTGTCGGTTGCGGCCTTCGGTGCCTCGGCGTTTTCCGCCTGAGCGGCTTTCTTCGCTTTGGCGCGGGCGATGGCGGCCTGAACCGCGGCTTTACGCGGATCGGTTTCAGCGGCGGCTGGCGCAGCCTCTGCAGCGCTGTCGGTTGCGGCCTGCGGTGCCTCGGCGTTTTCTGCCTGTGCGGTTTTTTTCGCTTTGGCGCGGGCGATAGCGGCTTCTACTGCCGCTTTACGCGGATCGACACTGGCCTCAGCCTGGTTATCCGCCGCCTCAATCGGCACTGTTTTCTTCGCTTTCGCCCGGGCAATAGCCGCTTCAACCGCCGCTTTACGCGGATCGACGGTCTGACGCGTCACCGGCTGGGTTTCAGCCTGCGCCTCGGCCTGACGCAGACGCGCCTGCGCATGGCGGGCTTCACGCTGGGCTTCAAGCGTTGCCTCATCCGGTTCGGCCGTCTGGCGGGCTTTCACCCGCGCTTTGGCCGCAGCCAGTTCGCTGGTATCGGTGCGGGCAACGCGTTGCTTCGCCTCTTCATGACGCGCTTCACGAGCCTGCTTTTCACGCTCCAGTCGCGCCTGGCGTGCTTCGAAGCGTGCTTTGGCTTCCAGCGTGCGTTTCGCTTCCAGATCGATGGCGCGCAGTTCCGCTTTTTCCTGACGGTAATATTGCACCAGCGGAATGTTGCTCGGGCAGACATAGGCGCAGGCACCACATTCGATGCAGTCATCAATATGGTGAGCGCGCGCTTTATCGTGATCGCCGCCCTGGCTGTACCAGTAAAGCTGCTGCGGCAGCAGTTTGGCCGGACAGGCATCGGCACAGGCTGAACAGCGAATGCAGGACTGCTCTTCGTCGTTGTTGCCCATTTCACTGGCAGATGGAGCCAGAATACAGTTGGTGATCTTCACCACTGGCACATCCAGCGATGGCAGAGTAAAGCCCATCAGCGGACCGCCCATGATCACCATCTGACGCGGTGCAGGCGTGAACCCGACCTGGTGTAACAGATGGCTGATCGGGGTGCCGAGACGACTCCAGACGTTACGCGGCTGGGCAATCGCCTCGCCGGTCAGCGTCACAACGCGTTCGGTGATCGGTTCACCATTGATAATGGCCCGCTTAACCGCCCAGGCGGTGCCGACGTTCTGCATCAGCACGCCGATATCGGAGGAACGCCCGCCGTGCGGCACTTCCTTCCCGGTCAGGATGCGGGTCAACTGCTTGGCACCGCCGGAGGGATATTTGGTCGGGATGACCCGGATGTGCAGATTACGCTCGCTACCCAGCGCCTGCTTCAGTGCGGCAATGGCTTCAGGCTTGTTATCTTCAATGCCAATCAGCACCTGTTCAGCTTGTAACACCCAGGCGAGAATACGGCTGCCTTCCAGGACTTCGGCAGCGTAGTCCTGCATCAGACGATCGTCAGCGGTGATATAAGGTTCACACTCCGCCGCGTTAATAATCAGGGTTTTAACCCCGCGCAGGCCGCCCTTCAGTTTGGTGGCGGTGGGGAAACCCGCGCCGCCGAGACCGGCGATGCCGGCGTCGTGAATGCGCTGAACAATGTCGGCGCGCGGATGCTGACGGTAGTCAGGCAGCGGATCCAGGGGCATCCAGCGGTCGTCGCCATCTGGCGTCAGGAAAATGCAAAGCTCAGAGAGACCGGAAGGGTGCGCGGTCATATGCTGACCGATATCTTCAATCACGCCGGAGGTGGGCGCATGGACTGGCAGCATGCGGCCAGTGCCAAATGTCAGAGGCTGACCGCGCAGCACTTTGTCGCCAGGCGCAACGCAGATCTCACCTTCATGTCCGATATGCTGTTTCAGTGGGATAATAAAACGGTGCGGCAACGGCAGTTCGGAGAGCGGCGTGCCGTTGGACTGGGTTTTCATTTCCGGCGGATGAATACCACCCTGAAAATCCCAGACCTTCTCTTTTTTCAGGAAGTTAAACAGATTAAGCATGAGTTTCTACCGGGATCACCCGTACAGGAATGGTATTTAAATCCCACTTCCAGTTAGCTGGCGTGGTGGCAACCGGACGCATTTCAATACAGTCAGTCGGGCAGGGCGCGACACAGAGATCGCAGCCGGTGCAGACATCGCTCAGCACGGTGTGCATGGCGCGGGTTGCCCCGACAATCGCATCCACCGGACAGGCCTGAATACATTTGGTGCAGCCAATGCAGTTGGCTTCATCAATAAACGCCACGGTGCGCACCGGCTCTTTCGCCGTTTCATCGCCATCAATCGGCTGCGGTTCAACGTTAAGCAGGGCTGCCAGCTTGAGCATGGTCTGCTCACCACCTGGCGCGCATTTATTGATCGCTTCACCATTGTTACCGACCGCATCCGCATAGGGTCGACAACCCGGATAGCCACACTGACCGCACTGGCTCTGCGGCAGAATGGCATCAATCTGCTCAACGATAGGATCTTCTTCGACCTCAAAGCGGCGCGAGGCGTAACCCAGCAGCGCGCCGAACACCAGGCTCAGCGCACTTAATACGGCAACAGCAATCCAGATCGCGGTCATCAGAATTTCACCAGACCGCTGAAGCCCATAAACGCCAGCGCCATCAGGCCCGCGGTAATCAGGGCGATGGAGTTGCCTTTAAACGGGGCAGGAACATTGGCCAGCACCAGCCGCTCGCGCATACCGGCGAACAGCACCATCACCAGCGAGAAGCCGATAGAGGCACTGAAACCATACAGCGCGGCCTGCATAAAGGTGTGGTTAAGGTTGACGCTCAGCAGAGGTACGCCCAGCACCGCACAGTTGGTGGTGATCAGCGGCAGAAAGATACCCAGCAGACGATAGAGCGACGGGCTGGTTTTACGCACCACCATTTCGGTGAACTGCACCACGACGGCGATCACCAGGATATAGGCCATGGTACGCAGATAGACCAGATCCAGCGGCAGCAGGATCAGATGATTGACCAGCCAGGCGCAGATCGAGGCCAGGGTAATGACGAATGTCGTGGCGAGGCCCATGCCAATCGCCGTTTCCAGTTTTTTGGAAACGCCCATAAAAGGACACAGGCCGAGAAACTTCACTAATACGAAGTTATTCACCAGCACGGTGCCAACAAAGAGAAGCAGATAATCGGTCATTTTTTCGCCTGGGAGCCAGAAAGCGGCTTATTATCATTGATAGCGCGGCGTATCTCAACACCTGCGCCATCTGCTGAGCGGCAGACCGCACTCAGAATTAAATTCCTGACATAACTCACAGCGTTATGGCGCGATAAAGGTCGTTTTTACCCGTTTTGAGCGTTTGAAGTAGGGCGCAAACACCGCAGCGGCCAGCAGCGACAGCAGTAATGTCTGGAGGGCACGGCTATCGGTAACCGGCGTAAAGGCAAAGGTTTTCAGCGCCAGCAGCACGGTAATCAGCAGCCAGAGCAGGTAGTGACGCGGCAGGCGGCGGGAGCGCTTAAAGAACAGCCAGCTGATCCAGAGACTATAAGCCCAGACCGCCACGGCGGTGAGCAGGGAAATAGCCCAGTAAGAGAAGAGTGTGCTGCCGTGAGAAAACAGCGCCACACGCCATTCCGGATTAAACAGTGGTGTCAGATACATCGCCAGCACCAGAACGGTGGTTAACAGGGTCATTATCAGCCAGGCCAGCGGCAGCAAAAGCCAGCCACCAATACGCGGCGCAGCAACCTGTTCATTCATCGTGGTTATTCCTGTCTCGGGGAGTCGAAGCGCAGCAGAATAACATGTCCAGAGGGGCACGCCCATCCGGACAAGATCAGCGGGATAAACAGCGATAAATCAGCCGGAAATCAGACCACGTAGCGCCACACCGTTTTAGGGACACAGCCGAGATCATATAACCGTCCGCCAGAGACCAGTTCAGCACGTCGGTGATCGGCAGCCCGGTACATATTGATGATTTCCAGATCATTCGTCAGGGAGTAATTAAGATGATCGAAAAGCTTTTCCAGACTGTCTGAATTATTTACTTTGCGGAATTTAAGCAGGTAATCGTGCGCAGTCATCATTGCCATAACAGATAGAAGTAACAAAGGAGTGCTCAGTATAGGGGGCAAGCTTATGCTGTCCAGATCATGCGGCTTAAAAAAGGCGAAAATCAGATAAAAGCACCTTATTAGTCACTAAAACTCCATATCTGGCTTTTTTACTATTGTCTGAGCCAGCAACTCAGCGTCTATATCTTAAACACCTCACTAACTTATTACGGACAGAGCCGGCATAAAGCGTTTAAAAGCAGAGGTTAAATATTATTTTTTTTCTTATTCAGCGCTGACAATGCATTAGTGGCTTCTTTCTCACCCTTTTAGCCCAAAAAAATTAACCATTCTGAACTTAGTGCCAGAGAAACGTTTCGCCCCTGACTCAGGCCAGCGATCTACTGTGCGGACTATCACAAATCCCATTTTTTGTTCATCGCAGGCCGGATAACCCGTTTTGTACGCCTGGCTGTAATCGTTTCCAGTGGCAGTAAGCATAAGCGATTCTGTTTATTACAATTATTTAACGAGCAGATTTTTTCTACTCAGCCGTTTTATCCATAACTCCCCTGTCAGCCAAACCGTGTGACTACACGTAACCCCTTTAAATTGCTCTGTTTTGTGAAGTGTGTCGCCATTATGCACGCTTTTTTAGTCCAGTCTAAGCAGGCTCTCTACCCTAAACAGCAAACGCCTTTCAGAGGATTAAAAACTATGTGGAAACGTTTACTTCTGACCACGCTGGTCAGCGCCGCGTTAACCGGCCCGGTACTCGCTGCAGATATGACGGTCGGCTTCTCGCAGGTAGGTTCGGAATCTGGCTGGCGTTCGGCGGAAACCAACGTAGCGAAAAGCGAAGCCAAAAAACGCGGAATCACCCTGAAAATCGCCGACGGACAGCAGAAACAAGAGAATCAGATCAAGGCGGTACGTTCGTTCATTGCTCAGGGCGTTGATGCCATCTTCATCGCACCGGTGGTGCAGACCGGCTGGGAGCCGGTACTGGAAGAAGCCAAAGATGCCAAAATCCCGGTTTACCTGCTGGACCGCGCCATTGTGGTAAAAGACAAATCGCTCTATCAGGCGGTGGTGACGGCTGACAACGTGCTGGAAGGCAAGCTGATTGGCGACTGGCTGGTGAAGACCGTGGGTGACAAGCAGTGTAACGTGGTGGAACTGCAGGGCACGGTGGGTGCCAGCGTGGCAATCGATCGTAAGAAAGGCTTTGCTGAAGCGATCAGCAACCATCCAAACATTAAAGTGATCCGCTCGCAGTCGGGTGACTTTACCCGCAGTAAGGGTAAAGAGGTGATGGAGAGCTTTATCAAGGCGGAGAACAACGGCAAAAACATCTGCATGGTTTACGCGCATAACGATGATATGGCGATCGGTGCCATTCAGGCGATTAAAGAAGCTGGCCTGAAACCGGGCAAAGATATTCTGACCGGCTCGATTGATGGTGTACCGGATATCTATAAAGCGATGCTGGCGGGTGAGGCTAACGCCAACGTGGAGCTGACGCCAAACATGGCTGGCCCGGCGTTTGATGCGCTGGAAAAATTCAAGAAAGATGGCACGCTGCCGCCAAAAGTGATCAAGACCGAATCTAAGCTGTTCCTGCCTGCCGACGCGCAGAAGGAGCTGGATACCAAAAAAGGCATGGGTTACTGATTCACCGATCAGCCGCAGACCAGCCGCAGACCGCCCTACGGGGCGGTTTTTCATGACGTGAGGCGGAGTGAGCAGAATGACCACGCAAAATGAAACACCGCTGTTATCCATCAGCGGCGTCAGCAAAGGTTTTCCCGGCGTCAAAGCGCTGAATAATGTTTCCTTTGATATCCGTAAAGGGGAGATCATGGCGCTGCTGGGGGAGAACGGTGCCGGCAAATCCACCCTGATTAAAGTGCTGACCGGTGTTTACAGCCGTGATGCAGGGACTATCACCCTGAATGGTGAGCCGATTACGCCGCATAATACGGCGCAGGCGCAGGAGATGGGCATCGGCACCGTTTATCAGGAAGTAAATATGCTGCCGAACATGTCGGTGGCAGATAACCTCTATATTGGCCGCGAACCACGCCGCTTTGGCATGATTGACCGTCGCCGGATGGTGCGGGAGGCCGATGCGCTGATGCGGAACTATGGTTTTTCCCTTGATGTGACACGTCCGCTGGGCCACTACTCGGTGGCGATGCAGCAGATTATCGCCATCTGCCGCGCGGTCGATCTTTCCGCCCAGGTTTTGATCCTGGATGAGCCGACAGCCAGTCTGGATGCCAGCGAGGTTGAGATGCTGTTTACCCTGATGGCGCAGTTAAAAGCCAAAGGGATGAGCCTGATTTTTGTGACGCACTTTCTCGACCAGGTGTACCGCATTACTGACCGGATTACCGTGCTGCGTAACGGGCAATTTATCGCCACCCGCGATACCGCCACGCTGCCGCAGATTGAGCTGATTAAGCTGATGCTGGGTCGCGAACTGCTGGAGACGGCGCTGCAGCGGCAGGGCAGCACGCTGCGCAGCAATCAGCCGGTGGTGTCGTTTGAAGATTACGGCAGGAAAGGCACCATTGAACCCTTTAATCTGGAAGTTCGTCCAGGCGAAGTAGTGGGACTGGCGGGGCTGCTGGGTTCGGGCCGCACCGAAACCGCCGAGGTGTTGTTTGGTATTCGTCGTGCCGACCGAGGAACAGCAAAGATCAAAGGCAAGGTGCAGCGCATTACTAATCCGGCGAAAGCCTCGCAGCTGGGCATGGGTTTTTGCCCGGAAGACCGTAAGACAGACGGGATTATCGGCGCGGCCTCGGTGCGTGAAAATATTATTCTGGCGTTGCAGGCGCAGCGCGGCTGGCTACGGCCGATTAAGAAGCGCGAGCAGCAGGCGATTGCCGATCGTTTTATCAAGAGTCTGGGTATTCGTACGCCGCATGCAGAGCAGCCTGTGGAGCTGTTATCGGGCGGCAACCAGCAGAAGGTGCTGCTGTCGCGCTGGCTGGTGACCAAACCGCAGTTTTTAATCCTCGACGAACCGACGCGCGGCATTGATGTGGGCGCGCACGCCGAGATTATCCGTTTAATTGAATCCCTGTGCGCCGACGGTCTGGCGCTGCTGGTGATCTCCTCTGAACTCGAAGAGCTGGTCGGTTATGCCGATCGGGTGTTGATTATGCGCGATCTGAAGCAGGTGGCAGAAATTCCGCTGGAGCAGCTTTCGGTAGCGTCGATCGTCAATGCTATCGCGGACGGAGGGGTAAAACATGCTTGAGTCCCCTATGACATCTGAAAAAACGCCACGTCGTAAGCTGAAACTCCCGCCAGGGATGCCGCAAATCGCCGCGCTGCTGTTGGTGCTGTTGATTGACAGTCTGGTGGCCAATAACTTTTTTGCCGTGCATCTGCAGGATGGGCGTCTGTTCGGCAGTCCGATCGATATTCTTAACCGTGCGGCACCGGTTGCCCTGCTGGCGATCGGGATGACGCTGGTGATCGCCACCGGCGGCATCGATCTTTCCGTGGGTGCGGTGATGGCGATAGCAGGCGCGACGGCTGCGACATTGACCGTAGCCGGACACGGTGTGCCGTTTATTATTCTCTGCACGCTGGGAACCGGTTTAGCCTGTGGCGTATGGAATGGCGTGCTGGTGGCGCTGCTGCGTATTCAGCCATTTGTTGCCACGCTGATTCTGATGGTCGCCGGGCGCGGAATCGCTCAGCTGATTACGCAGGGGCAGATTGTGACGTTCGACAGTGACAGTCTTGGCTGGTTTGGTAACGGCTCGCTGTGGATGTTGCCGGTCCCGGTCTGGATCACGCTGGTGGTAGCGCTGGCGGTCTGGCTGCTGACGCGCAAAACCGCGCTGGGTCTGTTTATCGAAGCTGTGGGGATTAACCTGCGCGCGGCCCGTAACGCGGGGGTGACAGGCTGGCTGGTGGTAATGTCAACCTACGCCATAAGTGGCGTTTGTGCCGCTGTTGCGGGGCTGATCGTCGCGGCGGATATTCGCGGTGCGGATGCTAATAACGCCGGATTATGGCTGGAGCTGGATGCGATTCTCGCCGTGGTGATTGGCGGTGCGTCGCTGATGGGTGGCCGCTTTAATCTGGTGTTGTCGCTGATCGGCGCGCTGATTATTCAGTCGATGAATACCGGGATTTTGCTCTCCGGCTTCCCGCCTGAGCTGAATCAGGTGGTGAAAGCGGTGGTGGTGATGTGCGTGCTGTTGCTGCAGTCACCACGGTTTATTGCGATGTTGAAACGGAGACGCCCGACATGATTAAACGTCATCTTCCGCTGATGATCACCTTGCTGGTGTTTGTGGCGGGTTACCTGTTTTGTCTGAGTCAGTTTCCGGGCTTTGCCTCCACCCGGGTAATCTGCAATATTCTGACCGATAATGCTTTCCTTGGGATTATCGCCGTCGGCATGACCTTCGTGATTTTATCGGGCGGTATCGATCTGTCTGTGGGTGCAGTGATCGCCTTTACCGGCGTGTTTCTTGCCCGGGCGATCGGTGATTTTCATATCGATCCCTTGCTGGCCTTTGCGCTGATTCTGTCGCTGGGCGCGCTGTTCGGCGCCATGATGGGCTGGCTGATCGATGCACTGAAGATTCCGGCATTTATCATTACGCTGGCGGGGATGTTTTTCCTGCGCGGATGCAGTTATCTGGTGTCGGAGAACTCAATTCCTATCGATCATCCGTTCTACAGCATGCTTTCCAGTCTGGCGTGGAAAGTGCCGGGCGGTGGGCGTCTCAGCCTGCTGGCGGTGATTATGCTGGTAGTGGTGTCTGGCGGGATTATTCTGGCGCACCGCACGCGCTTTGGTAACCGGGTTTACGCCATCGGTGGCAATATGACATCCGCCCAGCTGATGGGTGTTTCGACCCGCGCGACCACCATTAAGATTTATATGCTTTCCACCACGCTGGCGACGCTGGCCGGGATCGTGTTCTCGATTTATACCTCGGCAGGTTATGCGCTGGCAGGGCTGGGTGTGGAGCTGGATGCGATCGCGTCAGTGGTGATTGGCGGCACGCTGCTGTCGGGTGGTGTCGGTACAGTTTTGGGCACGCTGTTCGGTGTGTTGATTCAGGGGCTGATTCAGACCTGGATTAACTTCGACGGTACGCTGAGTTCCTGGTGGACCAAGATCGCCATCGGAATTCTGCTGTTTGCGTTTATCGCCCTGCAGCGGTTACTGACGGTCATCTGGGATCGTCAGCAGAACGCGCCCGTTAAGCGATTACCTTCCTGAGTTCTTCAGTACTCCGGTCAATGGCGGCTCGCAGGAGCCGCCTTTTACTGCGCAAGGCGCAGCACCATTACCGTGACCTCTTCACCCGCTATTTGCCGCTGTTCCACCGCCTGCCATCCTGAACGCTGATAGTACGCCTGTTGATCGGGTGTATAGAGCCACAGTTCACCCATCTGCTGTTGTCTGGCTCGCGCAATCGCCTGCTGTATTAACGCTTTTGCCACGCCCTGACCCCGGAATACCTTGTCCGTCACCACCTCACCAATCCAGAATTCTCGTGCCGGAATGTCATCCAGTTCATAGCGAATGACGCTACAGGTCGCGACCACCGTTTCGCCATCCGGTGTGGCAATAAGAGTAAATTCTGCCGAAGGTTTCTGATTGCGCTGTTTTAAACGCTCAAGGATTGCAGGCGGGTGAGACCATGCAGGAAGGTGTGACCATTCAGTGTGCAACAGTTGTGCGGTTTGTCCGGCGAAGCCGGGATGTTGGTTTAGCTCGGCAATGTGCATGGCGCTGGCGACCTTTGTTTTGTCAGGCTACAAGCAATACAGGCTGGTGGGGGAAAGTGCAAGTTCATGAAAGGGTTAAGTTATAGCAAAGACTTAGGTTCTCTTTTGTATGACAGGAAAAACAATCGCTATTGGATTTAGGTGCAGGGTCAGGAAAGGTATGCCTGATCGCAAAGGATTCCCGCATCCATGCGGATCGGCCGCGCCATCCCTGGCGCGGACGCTTTGCTTTTCAGGCATACCTTTCCTTCCCGGTTGGGCTGATGCATCGCTTTAAGAAGCAGGACAGTGGATATTTCTATTGATGGTGGATTAATACAAATTGCTGTTGGCTGATGAGAAAGGTCAGGAAAGGTATGCCTGATCGCAAAGGATTCCCGCATCCATGCGGATCGGCCGCGCCATCCCTGGCACGGACGCTTTGCTTTTCAGTCATACCATTCCTTCCCGGTTGGGCTGATGCATCGCTTTAAGAAGCAGGACAGTGGATATTTCTATTGATGGTGGATTAATAGAAATTGCTGTTGGCTGATGAGAGAGGTCAGGAAAGGTATGCCAGATCGCAAAGGATTCCCGCATCCATGCGGATCGGCCGCGCCTTCCCTGGCACGGACGCTTTGCTTTTCAGGCATACCTTTCCTTCCCGGTTGGGCTTGATCATGGCTTTAAAAACATGCGCTGAACTATCAAAATTACGGAACGCCCGTCATTCCCGACTGAATAGCACAGTATTTATCAAAAACCGATGCCGCATAATCCTGCGTCGGCCGTTTCATTAACTTACTTAAGAGCGCTGTTAATTAAAAAATTGAACAGCGCCCTTTAGTTATTAACGTTTCAAACGGTAATACGCTTCGTTCCAGCGCAGTGCGTCTTTAAACGCAGGTAAACGCGTGTGCTCATCAATCACCAGCACTTCGATATCGTTCATCTCACCGTACAGATACATATCATCCAGCGTCAGCGCCTGGCTGAACACCGTATGGTGCGCGCCGCCGCCCAGAATCCACGCTTCGGAGGCCGTTGCCAGTGACGGCTGGGCTTTCCACAGTGCGCGCGCAACCGGCAACTTCGGCAGCGGTTTCGGCTGTTCGATAGCATCCACCACGTTAACCAGCAGACGGAAACGATCACCCATATCAATTACGCTGGCGTTAATCGCGCGACCCGCTGGCGTTGAGAAAATCATGCGCGCCGGATCGGCTTTATCACCAATGCCCAGGAACTGCACATCGATCAATGGCTTCTCTTCAATGGCAATCGACGGGCAGACCTCCAGCATATGCGAGCCGAGGACCAGATCGTTACCGGGTGAGAAGTGATAGGTGTAATCCTCCATAAAGGAGGTGCCACCTTTGCGATCGCCAGCCAGCACTTTGAAAATACGCAGCAGCGCAGCGGTCTTCCAGTCACCTTCACCTGCGAAGCCATAACCCTGACCCATCAGACGCTGAACCGCCAGACCTGGCAACTGCGTCATGCCGTGCAGCGTCTGGAAGTTGGTGGTGAAAGCGTGGCAGCCTTCTGCTTCCAGGAAACGTTTCAGACCCAGCTCAATGCGCGCGGCATCCAGCACGTTCTGACGCTTTTCGCCGCCGGAAGCGGTAACATCGGTAAAGCGATACAGGCTTTCATATTCATCGACCAGCGCATTCACGTCGCCATCGCTGACGCCATTGATCACCTCAACCAGATCGCCGACGCCCCAGCCATTCACCGAATAACCGAACTGAATCTGCGCGGCGACTTTATCGCCTTCGGTCACGGCCACTTCACGCATGTTGTCGCCGAAACGCGCGACTTTCAGCTGCTGACTGGCCTGTTTGGTCAGTGCTGCACGCATCCAGTTGCCGAGGCGCTGCTGGCTGGCGCTATCCTGCCAGTGACCGGTCACCACGCTGTGCTGCAGGCCCATACGGGCGCCGATGAAACCGAACTCGCGGCCGCCGTGTGCGGTCTGGTTCAGGTTCATAAAGTCCATGTCCATGCTGTCCCACGGAATCTCCGCATTGAACTGGGTATGGAATTGCAGCAGCGGCTTATTCAGCACGCTCAGGCCACCGATCCACATTTTGGCCGGGGAAAAGGTGTGCAGCCAGGTAATGATACCGACGCACTGCTTGTCATAATTGGCATCGCGACACAGAGCCAGCGCTTCATCCGGTGACTTAACCAGCGGTTTCAGCTCCAGACGCAGCGGTAAACCGGCCTGATTTAAACCCTCTACCACCTGACGTGCATTCTGTTCAACCTGGCGTAACGTCTCCGCCCCGTAGAGGTGCTGCGTGCCGATGACAAACCACACGCTGTAGCTGTTTGACTGTTCCATAAAACCACTCCTTTACTTTGAGCCTACCTCAATAGGCTATTTTATTTGTCAGTCTGAACCTGGGCAGTGCTCACACAGGCTGCTTTAGCAACCTGAACGCCCGTCAGGGCGGCCCTGAAAGGGCGAGCGTAGCGAGTAATCCTCACGTACTCCGTGTACTACGGATTGTTCCGCGCTGTCCGTGTCCAGACTGCCTGCAACATTACGCCTGCTGAGATAGGCTCTTAGCGGAAGCGGGGCGTGCGGCGTATTGCGGTTCAGCCGCCACGCACCATTGTTGATAGCGTTGATAAAGTTGTTGATAGCGGGCGACGCGCGCCGGATCGGGCTGCAGCGTCACGGCAATCGGGCTGGCCATCACCTGCTGGGCGTCGGGAACGCTGGCGTGCACACCGGCGGCGACGGCGGCGAAAATGGCCGCACCCAGCGCACAGCACTCGTCAGAGGCGACGATATCCAGTGGGCGATTCATCACATCGCAGCAGGCCTGCATAATTGCCGGGGATTTCCGCGCGATGCCGCCCAGGGTCAGAATGCTCTCGACCGGGATCTGCTGCTGTTCGAAGCACTCCATAATTGCGCGTGCGCCAAATGCGGTGGCGGCGACCAGACCACCAAACAGGGCGGGGGCATCGGTGCCCAGATTGAGGTCGGTAATCACCCCTTTCAGCCGCTGATTGGCATTTGGCGTGCGGCGACCGTTAAACCAGTCCAGCACCACCGGCAGATGGTCGAGCTGCGGGTTTGCGGCCCAGGCCTCGGTCAGATCTTTAATCAGACTCTTTTGCATCTCAGCCAGCTGAGGCTTCAGCTCCGGATGCTGCTGCGCCGCCAGCTGCAGCGGCCAGCCCAGTAAACGGCTGAACCAGGCATAGATATCACCAAAGGCAGACTGACCCGCCTCCAGCCCGATAGCGCCTGGCATTACGCTGCCATCGACCTGACCACAGATGCCTTTGATGTCGCGATCGCCGACCTTTTCACTATCCGCAATCAGGATGTCGCAGGTCGAGGTGCCGATCACTTTCACCAGCGTATAGGGTTTGGCACCGCCACCGACCGCGCCCATATGACAGTCAAATGCGCCACCCGAGAGCGTCACGGTTTGCGTCAGGCCAAGACGCTGCGCCCATTCAGGGCTAAGCGTGCCGACAGGCAGATCAGCGGTCCAGGTATCGGTAAACAGGGGAGAGTCGAGCTGTTGCGTTAACAGCGGGTCCAGCGCATTGAGAAAATCGACATCGGGCAGGCCATTCCAGTCGCCGTGCCACAGCGCCTTGTGCCCGGCCGCACAGCGGCCCCGACGCAATTTGTCAGGTGCGGTGGTGCCGCTTAACAGGGCTGGCACCCAGTCGCACAGCTCGACCCAGGAGACAGCGGCGTCACGCACGGCCGCATCTTCACGCGACACGTGCAGAATCTTCGCCCAGAACCACTCCGAGGAGTAAATCCCGCCAATATAGCGGCTGTAATCCTGGAAGCGGCCGCTGTGGCACAGCTGATTGATCTCTTCCGCTTCTTCTATAGCGGTGTGATCTTTCCACAACACAAACATCGCGTTGGGGTTGTCGGCGAACTCCGGACGCAGCGCCAGCACGTTGCCGTCGCGGTCAATAGGGGCAGGGGTCGAACCGGTGCTGTCAACACCAATGCCGACCACGGCGTTGCGCTGATCTTCACTCAGTGCATTCAGCACGCCGAGCAGCGCCTGCTCCATGGCGTCGATGTAATCCTGTGGATGGTGACGAAAACGGTTAGTGTGCGGATCGCTGTATAAGCCCTGTTGCCAGCGCGGATAGCTGAACACCGCACTCTGCAGCTCTTTGCCGCTATGACAATCCACGGCCAGCGCACGCACCGAATCACTACCAAAGTCCAGCCCAAGGGTGATGGCTCCAGCACGCATCGGAATCTCCTGTAGTTAGTTAACTCCTGTATCCTGGGTTCGGCGCGCCAAATCAGTTAGTCATCGCTGGCTGACAATATGCACTTTTCTGTCATCGGCAGTGATTTTGTGATCCATTGCAAAAGTTAAGGTCCGGTTAAATTTGCTGAATATATGGATCATTTTGTCGTGATTTTAAGATGTGATACCGCTCTACATTTTTCTTCGCTAATACCGCTAAAACTAGCCCAGCGTCTGGACAGTCTGTCAGCACATGCCAGCCTAACGCACTGATTTATGGCTGTACCCACAAAACAAAACAAACTGGTAGCGTTTACACCGATTCGTTATTAGCAGCGAAAAATAACCTGGTACCGGAGAGCATCATGCATAAATTCACTAAAGCGTTCGCGGTCATCGGCCTGGCAGCGGTTATGTCACAATCCGCTATCGCCGAGACCATGAAGCTGGGATTCTTAGTCAAGCAACCAGAGGAACCCTGGTTCCAGACTGAATGGAAATTCGCCGACAAAGCGGGCAAAGATCTTGGCTTTGATGTCATTAAAATTGCCGTGCCGGATGGTGAAAAAACCCTGAATGCCATCGACAGCCTGGCGGCTAACGGCGCGAAAGGTTTTGTTATCTGTACGCCCGATCCGAAACTCGGCTCTGCCATCATGGCAAAAGCGCGTGGCTACGGTCTGAAAGTCATCGCGGTCGATGACCAGTTCGTCACCGCCAAAGGCAAACCAATGGATACCGTGCCGCTGGTGATGATGGCCGCGACCAAAATTGGTGAGCGTCAGGGTCAGGAACTCTATAAAGAGATGCAGAAACGCGGCTGGGATGTGAAAACCACCGGCGTGATGGCGATTACCGCCAACGAACTCGACACCGCTCGTCGTCGTACCGGCGGCTCCATGGACGCCATCAAAGCCGCTGGCTTCCCGGCAGCGCAGATCTACCAGGTCCCGACCAAATCTAACGACATCCCTGGCGCGTTCGACGCCGGTAACTCTCTGCTGGTTCAGCATCCTGAAGTCAAACACTGGCTGATTGTCGGCATGAACGACAACACTGTGCTGGGCGGCGTGCGCGCGACCGAAGGTCAGGGCTTTAAAGCGGCTGACGTCATCGGTATCGGCATCAACGGCGTGGATGCCATCAGTGAACTGTCGAAAGAGAAGGCGACCGGCTTCTACGGATCTCTGCTGCCAAGCCCGGATATCCACGGCTACAAAAGCAGCCAGATGCTCTACAACTGGGTCAGCAAAGGTGAAGAGCCACCGAAATTCACCGAAGTTACCGATGTGGTGCTGATCACCCGTGACAACTTCAAAACTGAACTGGCGAAAAAAGGACTGATGTAACCCTGAGCCTGCCAGGCAGTTTGTCGCCTGGCATCCTTAATAGCCAATTTCGCGCCGCCCGCCATAACCGGCCGGTGGCGCGAAAGAGTGAGGAAAAACATGAACACTGATTCAGCATTTCTGTCGTTTCATGGCATCAGTAAAACCTTCCCTGGCGTCAAAGCGTTGCAGGATATCTCCTTCGACTGCCGTGGCGGTGAAGTCCATGCTCTGATGGGCGAGAACGGCGCAGGCAAATCGACGCTGTTAAAAATACTCAGCGGCAGTTATCAGCCGAGCGGCGGTGAGATTCGTATTAAAGGCCAGCCGATGAGCTTTCAGCGCACCACCGATGCGCTGGACGCGGGCGTCGCCATTATTTACCAGGAACTGCATCTGGTGCCGGAAATGAGCGTGGCAGAGAACATCTATCTCGGTCAGATCCCGCACAAACATGGGCTGGTCAACCGTAAGCTGATGCGTTTTGAGGCGGGCCTGCAACTGAAAAATCTCGGCATGGATATCGATCCCGATATGCCGCTGAAATATCTGTCGCTGGGGCAGTGGCAGATGGTGGAGATTGCCAAAGCGCTGGCGCGTAACGCGCGTATTATCGCCTTTGATGAGCCAACCAGCTCCCTGTCGGCGCGTGAAATCGACAACCTGTTCCGCGTCATCCGTCAGCTCCGTGAGGAGGGCCGGGTGGTGCTCTACGTTTCACACCGCATGGAGGAGATCTTCGCCCTCAGCGATGCCATCACCGTCTTTAAAGATGGCCGCTACGTGCGGACGTTTACCGATATGGCTAACACCCATCACGACGATCTGGTGCAGGCGATGGTGGGACGAAACCTTGGTGATATCTATGGCTATTCACCGCGTGCCAAAGGCGCGGTGCGGCTGGAGCTGGACAAGGTCGAAGCGAAGGGCGTGCGGACGCCGATTTCGCTGAAAGTCCATGCCGGTGAAATCGTCGGCCTGTTTGGCCTGGTCGGTGCCGGTCGCAGTGAACTGCTGAAAGGGCTGTTTGGCGGCACGCGTCTGCGCGGCGGTCAGGTGATTCTGGACGGCAAACCGCTGCCGCTGCGGGAGCCGATCGATGCCATCCGTGCGGGCATCATGCTCTGCCCGGAAGATCGCAAAGCCGAGGGCATTATTCCGGTGCATTCGGTGCGCGACAACATCAACATCAGCGCCCGTCGTCATAACCTTACTGCGGGCTGCCTGATTAAAAACGGCTGGGAAAATAAAAATGCCGACAGCCATATCCGCTCGCTAAACATCAAAACGCCCAGCGCCGATCAGCTGATCATGAACCTTTCCGGCGGCAACCAGCAGAAGGCGATTCTGGGACGCTGGCTGTCAGAGGATATGAAGGTGATCCTGCTGGATGAGCCAACGCGCGGTATCGATGTCGGTGCCAAACATGAAATCTATAACCTGATTTATCAGCTGGCGAACCGGGGCATTGCGGTGCTGTTCGCCTCCAGCGATTTACCGGAAGTGATGGGCCTGGCCGATCGCATCGTGGTGATGCGCGAAGGTGCCATTGCCGGTGAACTGCTACACGACGACGCCACGGAGCAGCAGACGCTGAGCCTGGCGATGCCCAAAACCACTCAAGCGGCCGCCGTGGCCTGACAGGAGATCATCATGGCTTCATCCACGACCTCAAATACGCCGCAGCCCGCTTCACGCGGCGGCCTGCAGTTAGGTCGCATCTGGGACAACTTCGGCATGCTGGTGGTATTTGCACTGCTGTTTATTGTCTGTGCGATCTTTGTGCCGAACTTCGGCTCGTTTATCAATATGAAAGGCTTAGGGCTGGCAATGTCGATGTCCGGCATGGTCGCCTGCGGCATGCTGTTCTGTCTGGCCTCCGGTGATTTTGACCTGTCGGTCGCTTCCGTCATCGCCTGTGCGGGTGTGGTTACCGCCGTGGTGATTAACATGACCGAAAGCCTGTGGATTGGCGTGGGTGCCGGTCTGGTACTCGGTATGATCACCGGCTTTATCAACGGCTTTGTGATTGCCCGCCTCAAGATCAATGCGCTGATCACCACGCTGGCGACCATGCAGATTGTCCGCGGCCTGGCCTATATCTTCTCTGACGGTAAAGCGGTCGGTATCGAAGATGAGCGTTTCTTCGAACTGGGCTTTGCCAACTGGCTTGGCGTGCCCGCTCCCATCTGGCTGACTCTGGCCACCATGCTGATCTTCGGCTTCCTGCTCAACAAAACCACCTTTGGCCGTAACACCCTGGCAATTGGCGGCAATGAAGAAGCCGCACGTCTGGCCGGTGTGCCGGTGGTGCGCACCCGCATCATCATCTTTATCCTCTCCGGTCTGGTTTCAGCGGCGGCGGGCATCATTCTGGCGTCACGTATGACCAGCGGCCAGCCAATGACCTCCATCGGCTATGAGCTGGTGGTGATTTCTGCCTGCGTGCTGGGTGGCGTTTCGCTGAAGGGCGGCATCGGTAAAATCTCCTATGTGGTGGCAGGGGTGCTGATCCTCGGCACGGTAGAGAATGCGATGAATTTATTGAATATCTCGCCATTCTCACAGTATGTGGTACGCGGTCTGATACTGTTAGCTGCGGTGATTTTTGACCGTTACAAACAGAAAAAAGCCTGATTGAGCGAGCCGTTGGTCCGCAGAGGCAGAAGCCTCTGCGGGCTATCCGAACAATAACAGACTGAGTGAGGACGCTATGTATCACCGCGAATTACCGGCCGAGCAGCAAAACCCCTTGTTGCCGGGCTATTCATTCAATGCCTGGCTGGTGGCGGGGCTGACGCCGATCACCGCCGATGGTCCGCTCGATTTCTTTATCGATCGCCCGCACGGCATGAAAGGTTACATTCTGAATCTCACTATCAAAGGTAAAGGGCGGGTATTTGACGGCGAGCGGGCATTTGACTGCGAACCTGGCGAAATGCTGCTGTTTCAGCCGAAAACGGCTCACTATTATGGTCGCGCGCCGGACAGCCCGCAGTGGTTTCACCGCTGGGTCTATTTCCGTCCGCGCGCCTACTGGCACGACTGGCTACGCTGGCAGGATGAGCAGGAGGGCGTGGGACGACTGCTGCTGCCTGAATCGCTGCGCGGCGAATTTGATCGCCTGTTTGCCAGTATCGAACAGACCCACAATTCGGGCCGTCGCTTTGCAGAAGAGCTGGCGATGAACCTGCTGGAACGGCTGCTGCTGCGCGCCGTTGAAGAAGATCCACGCAGCCATCAGTTAATTCGCGATCCACGCGTGATTGAAGCCTGCCAGTACGTCACCAACCATCTCGCCAGTGAGGTTAAGATTGAAGAGGTGGCGCGCCACGTCTGTCTGTCGCCGTCGCGGCTGGCGCACCTGTTCCGCGAGCAGATGGGCGTGAACCTGCTGCGCTGGCGTGAAGATCAGCGCGTAATCCGCGCGAAACTGCTGCTGCAGACCACCCAGGAGCCGATCGCCTCGGTAGGACGTGAAGTGGGCTATGACGATCAGCTCTACTTCTCGCGGGTGTTCCGCAAGCGGGTCGGCGTCAGTCCCAGCGACTTCCGCCGCCGTAATCAGGATGCGCACGACAGCCTGGCCGCTCAGACCGCCTGGCCGCTGGCGCGAAGTGCTATCTCTTAGTTTTTTCGGGGAATTCCGGCTTGTCGTCATTTGGTTAATAGTCTTAAATCAATCAGGTTATCAACTAAGAGCCTGGTCAATCAGGCTCTGAGAGGAATCCAAATGAGCGATAAATTACGTGTTGGTCTGATCGGCTACGGTTTTGCCAGTAAAACGTTTCATGCTCCGCTGATTGCGGGGACGCCGGACGTCGAGCTGGCAGCCATTTCCAGTAGCGACGCCAGCAAAGTCCACGCCGACTGGCCCGCCGTTAAGGTAGTGGCCGACCCTCAGGCGCTGCTGGACGACCCGACGCTGCAACTGATCGTTATTCCTACCCCCAACGACACGCACTTCCCGCTGGCAAAAGCAGCGCTGAACGCCGGTAAACATGTGGTAGTCGATAAGCCGTTCACCGTGACGTTGTCACAGGCACGTGAACTGGATGCGCTGGCGAAAGCCAAAGGGCTGCTGCTGTCGGTGTTCCACAACCGCCGCTGGGACAGTGACTTCCTGACGCTGAAATCGCTGATTGAGGCCGGTACGCTGGGTGAAGTGCGCTACTTTGAATCGCACTTTGACCGCTTCCGTCTGGAAGTGCGTAATCGCTGGCGTGAAATGAAAGGCGCAGGCAGCGGAATCTGGTATGACCTGGGGCCGCATCTGCTGGACCAGGCGCTGCAGCTGTTTGGCCCGCCGGTCGCTATCACGGTTGATCTGGCCGAGATGCGTCCGGGCGCGCAGACCACCGACTACTTCCACGCGACGCTGACTTATCCGCAGCGCCGTGTTGTGCTGCACGCCAGCATGCTGGTCGCGGCAGAATCTGCCCGTTATACCGTCCACGGCACGCGCGGCAGTTACGTCAAATATGGTCTTGATCCGCAGGAAGATCGCCTGAAGTCAGGTGATTTCCCGCCGCAGGAAGACTGGGGCTATGACATGCGTGATGGCACTCTGACGCTGGTTGACGGAGATTCCCTGACCGAAACGACCCAACTGACCCAGCCAGGCAACTATCCCGCTTACTATGCGGGCATCCGCGATGCGATTGCCGGACGTGGTAACAATCCGGTGACAGCGGAAGAGGCGATTCATGTGATGGAGCTGATCGAGTTAGGTCTGCAATCCGCCGAGAAACGCCAGACGATGTCGCTAAAGCGCGTTTAATCGGTCGGTGCTTAAAACGCAATAAGTAAAAAAGCGAAACGGGCCGGATATCCGGCCCGTCACTCTGCTGCCACAACCCACTCAGAACGATTCTGGCCGCAACTAACTAACTTAACGTGCAGGGAACAGGGTCAGAAGAGGAAAGCGTCCCACGCCACGGATGGCGTGGGCCGAGCGTGCCATGGATGGCGGCTTTTGCGTCTTTCCGATCTGACCCTGTTCCCTGTGCAAGCTCGGTCTTAAAGCCACCTGTCCCTTGAGCTCCTCACTATAAAAACGGGCCGGATATCCGGCCCGTTTTTTGTCGCTACGCTTCAGGATTACTGCACCCGTGCGCGAAGAGCCGCTTTCTCTGCTTCGCTAAGGAACGCAATCGTCAGACCATTTTCCTGCGCCTGACGGATCTGCGCCGCGCTCAGACCGGCAGCCGGAGCGGCGTGATGATACTCATGCGCCAGTTCAATGCCCTGAACCGCCGGATCATCCGTGTTGATCGTCGCCAGAATGCCATGCTCCAGGAAGGTCTTCAGCGGATGCTGCGCCAGTGATGGCACGGTGCTGGTCTGGATGTTGGAGGTCAGGCAGGATTCAATACCAATACGGTGCTCCGCCAGGAAATCCATCAGCGCGCGATCTTCAATCGCTTTCACGCCGTGACCGATACGTTCTGCACCCAGCTCCCGAATCGCCTGCCAGATGCTCTCGGGTCCGGCCGCTTCGCCCGCATGGACGGTCACGCGGAAACCGGCATCGCGCGCCTGGGTAAAGTGGCTCAGGAACTCGCTGCCCGGGAAGCCCAGCTCATCACCCGCCAGATCGACCGCGGTGATGTGATCGCGATGGGCAAGCAAAGCTTCCAGTTCGCTGAGGCAGGCATCTTCGCCAAAGGTACGACTCATGATACCGATCAGACGCACGTCGATATCGTGCTGCTGACGGCCTGCGCGCACGCCCTCAATTACCGCTTCAACCACACCGGCAATCGGCAGGTTGTGGGTCATCGCCATATAACCAGGGGAAAAACGCAGTTCAGCATAGTGAATGCCCGCGCGGGCGGCATCTTCGACATTCTCCTGCGCGATCCGGCGGCAGGCATCCAGATCACCCAGCACTTTTACACCCCAGTCGAGCTTCTGCAGGAAGCTCACCAGGTCAGGCTCATTCTGGCCGACCTGCACATGCGGACGCAGCGTCTCCAGCGTGGAAGCAGGCAGGGCGAGGTTAAACTGGCGACCTAAATCGAGAATGGTTTGTGCACGGATGTTGCCATCAAGGTGGCGGTGAATATCAGTCAGAGGAATTTTAGAATCGATCATGGCGCACTCGCTCAGTTGTCGGTGAAGTGCAGAGCATTATAAAAATATCTTGCGCAACAGCGCCAGCTATTTGCGCAACAGCTGCGCCGGATGCTGCTTAATTACGCATAACCGGCGAGCAATGGTTGCCTCGCCGGTTAATATCACTTCTGCAACTGATGGATCGCCGCAATCAGGCGTGAAACGCCCTCATCAACTTTGCTGCGCGGACAGCCAACGTTAAGACGCAAAAACCCTTTGCCTGCATCACCGTAGGTCGATCCGGGCATAATTGCGACCCGTTGCTGGATCAGCGCCTGTTGCAGGGCCTCTTCAGGAATGCCCAGCGGATTGATATCGAGCCAGGCGAGATAGGTCGCCTCGGGAATGTGCCAGTTCAGTGCGGGAAACTCAGCGTTAAGCCGATTGGCAACCAGTATGAAATTACCATAAAGATAGCTGCGCAGGGCATCCAGCCAGGGTGCGCCTTGTTGGTAGGCGGCAACGTGTGCCGTGACGGCCAGCACGGCCGGAGAAGAAAGGCCGTCAGCATTTTTCAGCGCCTGAAACCAGGCGGCTCTGTCTGCCGCATCCGGGATAATTCCCCACGCACCGGTCAGGCCTGGCACGTTGAAGCTTTTCGACGCCGAGGTAAACAGCGCCCAGTCACTGCGCGCCACGCTGGCCCACGGAGTATGGGGCTGATTACCCACTATCATATCCATATGAATTTCATCGCTGATCACCCGCACGCTGTGACGCTCGCAGAGCGCCGCCATCTGTTGCAGCTCAGCTGCTGTCCACACTTTACCGGTGGGATTGTGCGGGCTGCAGAGCAACAGGATTTTGCAGCGCGGGCGCGCCAGCCGCGTCTCCAGCGCGGCCATATCACATCGCCAGCTACCGTTATCCCGCTGCAGCGGCATCTCCAGCACCTGTCGCTGATTGCCGCGTACCGTTTTATAAAAAGCATCGTAGGCGGGAGTGTGGAGCACCACTTCATCATCCGGGTTGCTCCAGCGGCGCAGCATCTGCGCCACCATATAGATCACCGAGGGGCCATAAACCAGGCTGTCAGCATCGGGCTGGTAGCCGAAACGGCTGGACATCCAGTGGCAGCAGGCGGAAAGAAAATCGTCATGCTGCCAGCGACTGTAACCCAACACGCCGTGTGCTACGCGCTGGGCCATCGCCTGCTGAACCGCTGGCGCGGTTCTGAAGTCCATATCCGAAATGGTAAACGGCAGCAAATCGGGGACGCCAAAGCGGTCAGCCACGAAATCCCACTGGGTCGACCAGCTGCCGCGGCGATCGATGACTTCGTCAAAGTTAAACATTATCGGCTCCGGCACTTCAGGCAGGGACATTCATCAGGTGTGACAGTTCATCTTTCACCGACTGCACCTGTGGACCAATAACCACCTGCAGGCTGGTCTGATTAAGATGGACCACACCTATCGCGCCGTTGGCTTTCAGCGCCGCATCATCCACTTTACTCATATCCTCCAGGGTCAGACGCAGACGCGTCAGACAATTATCCAGCGAGGTAATATTCTCCACGCCGCCAAGTGCCGCCAGAATAGCCGGTGAGTTATAGCCAGATTTACCTTTACCGGCATTACTGACCTGCTGCGCAACCGCACTGGCACTTTCCACTTCGCGTCCCGGTGTTTTGATATTGAAGTGCAGAATGGCGAATCGGAAAATCAGGTAGTAACCAACAAACCATATCGCTGCAACAACGGGTACCCAGTACCATTTGGTCGACAGCCCGTGCAGCACACCAAACACCACAAAGTCGATGATATTGCCGTCTGTATTGCCGATAGTGACGCCCAGTATCGCCATGATGCTGAAGCCAACGCCGGTCAGCAGGGCGTGGATCAGATAGAGGAACGGGGCGACAAACAGAAACAGGAATTCGATAGGTTCGGTGGTGCCGCCAACCACGCAGGCCACCACGCCGGAGATCAACAGGCCTTTGATCTTATGGCGATTCTCCGGGCGGGCGCAGTGATAGATGGCCAGGGCAGCACCTGGCAGGCCACCCAGGAACGCAGGCATTTTACCCTGTGACAGAAAGCGGGTCGCGCTTTCAGCAAAACCGTGGGTTTCCGGGCAGGCGAGCTGCGCCTGGAAAATGGTTAAGGCACCGCTTACGCTCTTGCCACACACATCCAGTGTGCCGCCTGCATCGGTAAAGCGCATGATGGCGACCAGAATATGCTGCAGGCCAAACGGCAGCAGCAGACGTTCGCCGGTACCAAAGATCATCGGGCCAAAATCACCCGCGCTGTTAATCATCCAGCCTAATCCGGTGATACCCCGCGCGAAAAAAGGCCAGATCAGCGGGACGACCAGTCCCAGTAAACCAATCACCAGCGTGGTGATAATCGGCACAAACCGGGTGCCGCCAAAGAAAGCCAGCGCATCGGGCAGTCGGATGTTATGAAAGCGCTCATGCAGCCAGAACACCACAATACCCACAATGACCGCGCCCAGAATGCCGGTATCGATCGACGGGATCCCCAGGATCGGCTGAACGTTGTTAGCTTTCAGCACGGCGGCATCGGTGGTTGGCAGAATGCCGTGGATATTGAGCCAGAAGTTGATGCTGAGGTTTAGCACGGCATAACCCACAAAGCCGGCAAACGCTGCCACGCCCTTGTTCTCGCGCGCCATACCCAGCGGAATCGCAATGGCGAACATCACCGGCAGATAGCTAAAGGCGAAAGATCCGAGTTTGGCCATCCAGAGAAACAGATATTGCAGCCAGGGGTGATCCAGCACAGGTAACAGGGTCAGGACATCACGACTGCTCAGCGAACTGCCAATCCCGAGCATGATGCCGCAGAAGGAAAGCAGGGCAACCGGCAGCATAAAGGTTTTCCCCAGACTCTGGAAAAATTCCCAGACGGACATTTTTTGGTGAGAGGGTGACATGAACGCTCCTGGATAAACGGACCACTGAGTGAAGTGGCGGGATGATAAAACGTTTTACCTGGATCTTATGCGCGCTGAATCACACTCTTCAGGTCATGGACGATATAATTCTGACGTCATAAGGTGTAACGTTTTACCTTGTTTTCTAATGCTGTAATTCAGTTGAGTAATCTGATGAGTAAAATCACCATCAATGATGTTGCGGCGGCGGCGGGCGTGTCGGTGACCACGGTATCGCTGGTGTTATCCGGCAAAGGACGGATCTCTGCGGCCACCATGGCGCGCGTGAACGAGGCCATTGAGCAACTCGGTTTCGTGCGTAACCGTTCGGCAACCATGCTGCGCGGGGGTGAGAGTGGCGTGATTGGCTTGATCGTCCGCGATCTCAGCCAGCCATTTTATGCCGAAATGACGGCAGGTCTGAGTGAAGCGCTGGAGAAGCAGGGCAAATTGCTGTTCCTGACGCAGAGCGGCGCCCAGGGACAGCATCTGCATCGCTGCTTTGAGTCACTGGTCGCTCAGGGAGTGGATGGCGTGGTGCTGGGAGGCGGTGCCGATAAGGCCAGCCAGATCGTGACGCGGGCCAGAGAGGTGAATATGGCCTTAGTCTGTGCCGCGCGCGCCAGTAGCCTGGAGGAGGTAGACGCTATCCGCCCCGATAATGCTCAGGCTGCGCGTCTGGCCACAGAATACCTGATTCGTCAGGGGCATCAGCGCATTGCCTGGCTGGGCGGTCATAGCGCATCACTGACCCGGGCAGAACGTCTTGGCGGCTATTGCGCCACCCTGCTGCAATATGGGCTGCCGTTCCGGCCTGAATGGATTATTGAATGCGGTAACACGCAAAAAGAGGCGGCTGATGCGGCGGTACAGCTGTTTCAGCACCATCCGCGGCTGACTGCCGTGCTGGCCTATAACGCCACTACCGCGCTGGGATGCTATTTTGGGCTGTTGCGCACCGGGCGAACATTCGCCCGGGGTGCAGTCGACAGCTATTACGATCAGCAGCTGGCTCTGATGGGCTTTGGCGATGAACCGCAGGCGGAACTGACCGATCCGCCGCTGACGTTTGTCACCAGTTCAGCCCGGGAGATTGGCCGTGTGGCAGCTGAGCGTATCCTGCAACGGATAGCGCAACCGGATGCCGCCCGGCAGAACGTGATTATGCCGCCGCAGCTGGTTATTCGCGGCTCGGCATAAAAAAGGCGACCCGGAGGTCGCCTTTGAAGGAAGAGTAGAGAATTACTGCGGCATCCCTTCGCTGGTCGGCATACCCAGCATATAGCGGGAGAGGAACTGCTCCAGCGTCATTTTGTCGCCGTTCATGTTCACCTGGCCGTTGGTATACTGCAGGCTGGTGACGATATTGTTATCCTGCTGCTGGGTCAGGCGGAACATCTGACCCATCGCCGCCAGTCCTTTCACCTGCTGATCTGCCAGCTTCTGTGCGTCATCGGCCTGATATCCTTCAGCCAGTCCCACTTTATGCATGGTTTCGGTCGCCATTGGCATATTGATGACCAGCTTGCTGTCCAGGCTCTTCAGTACCCGATCAACCATGGCGCTGAGTGTCTGGGCTTCGCCGGTCACCGCAGAGGGATCGTTGAAATTTGCGTTCAGGTTAAAGGTACTTTCACCTTTATCATTTTTCCAGCTCAGCGGGGCGATACTGATCGCAGGTGAGCCCTTCAGCAGCATCGGCAGATTGCTCATCAGAATCTGATGCACACCCGCCTGGTAGCGGATAGGATCTTCCGCGACGCCAGGCTGGCTCAGCAGTTCCTGCATCTGCGCGTTGTAACGATCGGAGAAGGCTTTTACCGCCTGCGCATCAAACTGTGACAGTTTCATCTTCAGCGCTGCCTGACCAAAATCCTGCTTCTGCAGCTGAATGCCTTCAACTTTGTAGTCGATATTGCCGCCAATCTTACCGGCGCTGTTATCGAAAGAGGAGGTGCCTTTCATTTTGTGCAGCGTCAGGGCGTCCTGACCATTGATGCTGGCGTTGACCTTCTCAATATCCACTGACTGGTCACCAATACGCACGCCTTCCGGGCTGAGATGGGTGTTACCGCTCAGCTTCAGACCATTAATGGTGAACAGCACCGGCTGGCCCATCTCATTTTTACTGGTCAGCGCGAGGCTATCAACGTCACTGTCCAGCGACACTTTGTCGCCTTTGTTATCCGCGCTGACGTTGAAGGTGCCCCCATTGGTGGCAAGACGCTCGCCGCTTTGCGCATTCTGATAATCAACCGGCAGAACGCGCAGCGCCGTATCGGTGGCACCGCTGTAGCCGATACGGGTATCGGCGTTAATCAGCGACTTGTTGCCGGTCAGCTCAAACAGCTTTTTCACCGCATCGGTGTTAGCCAGTTCGGTATGAACCGACGCCATGCTCGGGATCAGATTGAAATGCTTAAGCTGAGCAAACGGGAAAGGGCCATGATCGATGGTTTCGTTCAGGATGATGCTCTGGCCTGGTTTCAGCAGGGGATTATCTTCCGTCTGCGAGTTGGCCTGAATCACCAGATTCACTTTGCTGCTGAACACGCCGCGCTGATAGTCCTGATAGCTGATCTTCAGTCGGCTGTTAGGGGCATAAGCATTCAGCTGGGCATTGGCGTTCTGCACCAGCTCATCCCTGTGGCTTTCAATCTGCTTGCCGGTGAACCATGCCGCGCCAGTCCAGACTACGCCCAGTGCGATGATGACACCTACGGCAACATTGGTCTTTTTCATTGCTGATTCGTCCTTATCCTTGAGTCCGCTTATGCCGCAGGTTTACCCCAGCGACTGAAGAAAAACGCCCGCAGGCGTTTAAAAGCTAATAGGTTGAAATAATAGCAGTTAACAGGCACTCCGTCAGCCGCTTCACCCTAAGTCGTTAAATACCCGCGCCAGTCGGCCCGTGCCTGCGACCGTTACGGGGGATTCGCTGGCGGCAATGAAGCAGGATTCACCTGGTTTCAGCGTTACCTGCTGCTCGCCTTTGGCGATCACCGTCTGGCCTTCAATGCAGAACAGCACTGCGGCACTCTGCTGCGCCAGCGGCTGTGGCTCTGCGTTCAGGGTATGAATGGCAAAGGCAAAATCCTCCACCGGAATCGGGAAGCGCAGCGCGTTGCCCTGTTGCTCCGGCTCAGTCAGCAGGGTGCTGGCAGGCTTCTCTTCAAACTTCAGGTTCGCCATCAGCTCGGCGATATCGATATATTTCGGGGTTAAACCGGCCCGCAACACGTTATCAGAGTTTGCCATCACCTCCAGCGCCACGCCTTTCAGATAAGCGTGCGGGGTCTCCGCGTAGAGGAACATCGCCTCGCCCGGTTGCAGCGTGATTACGTTCAGCAGCAACGGCGAAAACAGGCCGCTGTCGTCAGGATACTCTGCCGCAATCATGCGAATGGTCTGCCACGGCTCACCCTGTTGTGCATCAACCGCGGATTTCAGGATGCCCAGCGCCAGCGATTTCGCCTCACCCTCCAGTGACAGCAGGGTAGAGAAGAGCGCGGCCAGCGTATCCTGATCGGGATGCTGCAGAAAATGGGCTATCTGTGGATGTGCGCCCGCAACCGGCTCCAGCAGTGAGACCATCTCCGTCAGGGTGCGAAAGCCATTCATCGCCTGGAAGGGCGTCAGCGCGTAGACCAGCTCCGGCTTGTGGTTGGCATCTTTATAATTACGCTCAGAAGCCGTCAGCGGAATACCCGCCGCATTCTCACGGGCAAAGCCCACTTCGGCCGCGCGTTTGCTGGGATGGACCTGAATCGACAGCGGCTGATCGGCAGACAACACTTTGAACAGGAAGGGCAGTTCACCAAAACGCTGTGCCACCGCTTCGCCCAGCATGGCGGCAGGCGCGGCATCAATCACGTCACGCAGCGAACGCTCGCTGCCCTGGTCAATCACGGTGGAGGGGCTTTTCGGATGTGCGCCCATCCAGAGTTCCGCCATCGGCAGTCCCTGTGGATTGGCGATTCCGTAAAGCTCAGTCAACGCAGTTTTGCTGCCCCATGCGTAGTTTTGCAGCGTATTGTTCATTTTTTGCATTGTATAACCCTTTATCACGGGAAATTATTGCCAGTATTAAAGCAGAAACTGCCGGTAAAAATACATCTCCAGCGCAAAAGGACGCTAAGCTCTGATAATGTTAAATTATTGTGTATTACTATCCTGACCGCCCGGCAGTCGATCGTAATGACGTACCGGGCGGTCATTCTTTTAAAAACCAGATGAAGGAGACGTATTCATGGCAGCCAATCGCATTGAGAAAGATTCAATGGGCCCCATCGACGTACCGGCAGACAAACTGTGGGGCGCGCAGACACAGCGCTCACTGGAACACTTCCGCATCTCAACCGAAAAAATGCCGACCGCGCTGGTGCATGCGCTGGCACTGACCAAGCGCGCCGCGGCCAGCGTTAACCGCGATCTGGGACTGCTGCCCGCTGACCGCGCCGAGGCGATTGTCAGCGCGGCCGATGAGGTGCTGGCTGACAAGCATGCGGATGAATTCCCGCTGGCGATCTGGCAGACCGGTTCCGGCACCCAGACCAATATGAACATGAATGAAGTGCTGGCGAACCGCGCCAGTGAAATCCTCGGCGGCGAGCGTGGTATGGCGCGGCTGGTTCATCCCAATGATGATGTGAACAAGAGCCAGAGTTCCAACGATGTCTTCCCGACGGCGATGCACGTTGCCGCCGTTATCGCCTTGCGCGAACAGCTGATCCCTCAGATTCAGGTACTGAAAAAGACATTGAGCCAGAAGTCCGACGCCTTTAAAGATATCGTCAAGATTGGCCGTACTCACCTGCAGGATGCCACGCCGCTGACCCTGGGCCAGGAGATTTCCGGCTGGGTGGCGATGCTGGAGCATAACCTGAAGCATATTGAGCAGAGCATTCCGCACGTGGCGGAACTGGCGCTGGGCGGCACGGCAGTAGGCACCGGCCTGAACACCCATCCGGAATATGCGGTGCGAGTGGCGAAGGCGCTGGCCGATCTCACGCAGCAGCCGTTTGTCACTGCGCCAAACAAGTTTGAGGCGCTGGCAACCTGTGATGCGCTGGTGCATGCGCATGGCGCGCTGAAAGGGCTGGCCGCCTCGCTGATGAAAATCGCGAACGACGTGCGCTGGCTCTCTTCCGGCCCGCGTTGCGGCATCGGCGAAATCGCCATCCCGGAAAATGAACCAGGCAGCTCCATCATGCCGGGTAAAGTTAACCCGACCCAGTGCGAAGCAATGACCATGCTCTGCTGTCAGGTGATGGGTAACGATGTGGCGATCAATATGGGCGGCGCATCCGGTAACTTTGAGCTTAACGTGTTCCGTCCGATGGTAATCCATAACTTCCTGCAATCGATTCGCCTGCTGGCGGATGGCATGGACAGCTTTAATCATCACTGCGCGGTCGGTATTGAGCCGGTGCGTGAGCGCATCGATCAACTGCTTAACGAATCGCTGATGCTGGTGACGGCGCTGAATACCCATATTGGCTATGACAAAGCGGCAGAAATTGCCAAGAAGGCGCACAAAGAGGGGCTGACGCTGAAAGGCTCGGCGCTGAAGCTGGGTTATCTTACCGAAGAGGAGTTTGATGCCTGGGTTCGTCCGGAAGAGATGGTCGGCAGCATGAAGTCGTAGGGTTTGCGTGAATCAGAGGCCAGCGAATGCTGGCCTTTTTCATTTATATCGGACAATCGACCCACAGATGCAGTCTGGGGATTAAAAGATTCAGCGGTTCTGCAGCAGGTTTATAACGATGGTTAATATTATCGGCATCGTAGTTAAGCAATTCACCCAGAACCGGAACCTGGCTGCGATCGCGACAGATAACCAGAATCGGTGAAGGACAGGCCAGCTGAGTCTGTTTTTGTTCATCCGCGCGCCAGACGCGTGCAACCGGCTGAACTTTCACCGGGCGCTTGATTTTCAATCGTGCCGAGGCGGGCAGGGCGCGCACGCTTGCCAGCTCCTCCTGCACTTTCTCCGCCCACTGTTCACGTGACCACGGCGCTTTTGCACGTCCCGACTTCAGGCTTTTTTCCAGCTGGGCGATCACCTCTTCACGCTTGAGATTCTTGATAATGTGCTTGTTGGCCCAGCCGAAACGCAGGCTATCCGGTGCGCTCAGCAGGGTGATAGTGCGATAGGCATTCAGGGTGATCAGTCCGCGCAAATGCTGGTGGACGAACTCAAAACGCGCTTCACTCGGCAGGCCTGAGTCCACCGTAATCAGCTGCTCCAGCCGTGCTTTCAGCTGATTGATGACGTCGACCAGTGCGCCGATCTCCGCCTCCTGCTGCGCGTCGCATTCGATACAGAGCGCGCCAGGCAAGCGCACGGCAGCCTTGGTGCTCAGCTGTTCTGACTGATGCTGCATAAACAGGCGGCAGTAGTGGTCAAGCGCCATCTTTAACGCGCTCTCCCCGAGATGCTGCTCGACAGCAATCCGGGTGATCGCTTCATGTTCGCGGCCTTTAACCACCGGCGGCAGGCTGAAGACGCGGGCGATCAGCAGAGGCTGCGCTTCAATCTGCTGACGCAATTCACCCAGCGCCAGTTCCAGGTCATTTACACATTGATGCATATCAGCCACTAAGTCGTAGCGCGTCATGTTGTGCCTCCATAGTTACAACGTCCACAATGTGGCAGAAGCCTGACGAGGATGCAAGCGCCATATAGTTACAACATACTGAAAGAGTTGTACTCACAATCGTGCGGCCTGCATAGCTATCCAGTCAAAAGGGCATCACGCATTTTGGCTTATCACAGAACATGTTATAAAAACGGTTCGCCTGCTAACCAGGAGATTGCCTGTGAATCAGAACAACAAACCCGGCATCGCCGCCATTATTACCCTGGGCTGGGTGCAGATCCTGTCATGGGGCGGGTCGTTCTACCTGATGGCGGTGATGGCGAATCCGATTGCGGCTGAGACAGGCTGGTCACAGCAGTGGATTTATGGCGCGCTCTCGACCGGGATTCTGGTATCGGGCCTGCTGTCACCGCTGGCAGGCAGGATTATCGCCCGCACCGGTGGCCGCCTGTTGCTGGCACTGAGTGGCATGGTGATGGCGGTAGGGCTGGTGATCATGGCTTATAGCCACTCTCTGCCGCTGTTTCTGTTTGCCTGGGTAATTATTGGCATCGGTATGGCGATGGGCCTTTATGACGCACTGTTTGCCACGCTCGGCACCTGCTATGGCGGTCAGGCGCGTGTAGCGATCACCGGTATCACCCTGATATCTGGCTTCTGCACCACGCTGGTCTGGCCGGGAACGGCGTTGTTAATCCACGGATTCGGCTGGCGAAACGCGTCGCTGATAATTGCGGCACTGATGGTCGTCTGCGTGCTGCCCGCCTATCTGTTTGCCTTACCCGACAGTCATGCTAAGCGGCCGGTGAAACGACTGAGTCCGCAGCCTGGCATGGCGGAGATTGCGCCTGCGCTGTTCTGGCTACTGTGTGCCATCTTTACCCTAGCGTCCGTGATCATGACGGCTATTTCCGTGCAGCTTATCGCTTTGTTGCAGGCGAGTGGTCATACGCTGACCTCGGCGCTGGCGATCAGCGCCGTACTTGGCCCGTGTCAGGTGGGATCCCGACTCGTCGATATCGCCTTTAAACGCAGTCATCCCATCCGCACCACCTTTTTTTCCGTCGGGCTGGTGGCACTGGGCTTGCTGTTGCTGGCACTGTTTCCGCAGATGGCGTTGCTGAGCATGGTGTTGTATGGCGCAGGAAATGGCTTACGTGCCATCGTGCGGGGAACTTTACCGCTGGCGATGGTCAAACCAGAGTCCTATGCGATTGTGGTGGGTAAAATGGCCCGCCCGGCGTTGATGGGGCAGGCACTGACGCCGCTGATAGGTGGATATGTGTTTGAAAAGATGGGAGCATCGGCGACGCTGTGGTTGCTTTGCGCCCTGGCAATCTTTAACGTGGTACTGGTTATGGCGCTGAAGCAGCGATTACCGGCGACAGCGGCCACCACGGCATAACGGAACGGTTCTCCTTGCTCCGCAGGAAGAGGGCCGTTAGCAGGCTAAGCACCTTGTGCTATCGGGCCTCAGCCTTTGGTGAATACGTGCCTTGTCACCGCCGGTTTGCTTCAAAAAAGCAACAGTGTTTGTTATATTTATTGCTCATTGATTGTTCACTTATGCGGCAATAAAACAATAAGATGCACCGCAACTCAGGATAAAGAAATGCTTGATTACCGCTTCCCGACAGCTTTGCAAATGGTTCTGAGCGTAGCGATGGCGGAGCAAATGGGAAAACGCTCTACCAGCGCGATTCTGGCCTACGGGCTGGAAGCGAATCCCAGTTTCATACGAAAATTAATGGTCCCGCTGACCCGTGACGGCATTATCGTCTCCACGCTGGGCCGTACCGGTTCGATTCATCTGGGCCGTCCTGCTGCGGAAATTACCCTGCGGGATATCTATGTCTCCGTGATCGAAGACAAAAAAATCTGGGCCGCGCGTCCTGACGTCGCGCCGCGCTGTCTGGTCAGTGCCAACCTCTGCTGGTACTTCAAGTCGATAGCCGATGAAGCCGAGCAGGCGTCGCTGGATGTGCTGGCAAAACGCACCGTGGCAGACGCACTGAACGAACTGAAGAAACGCGACACCAGCAACTGCACCGCCGTGCCGGAACCTGAACCCGAAGAGATTGATGATCTCTGCAAAAAAAGCCGCTGATTAGCGGCTTTTTTTATGCCTGCTGGTCACTAACTTCCTGCCTCAAATCTGCCATAAGCCAATAACTCACTTTCCTGGGGTCGGTTATCACGCTGAGCCTGATAAACATTTGAAAATTCAGCATCCATCACAACATTAATGTTGTATTGATTATCACCAATGTTATTCTTGCTGTTATACACAGCGAGGGAACGCGATGAAGTACAGTGAATTCAGACGCTGGCTCATTCAGCAGGGCGCTATTTTGACTAAGCACCGCAGTGGAAGCAGCCATTTCAAGGTCTTCCTGGGCGACAGGCAATCCATTTTTCCGGATCATGGAGCGAAAGAAATGCCTGAAGGTACGCGCAGAAAAATTTTAAAAGATCTGGGCCTGTGAGCCCGATCAGTGAGGTAACTCTATGTTTAATTATGCCGTCAGATTAACTCATGACGCTAAAACCGATACCTATGAGGTCTCGTGTCGTGATTTGCCGTTACTGCATTCCGTGGGCGACACCGTTGAGGAAGCACTTGCAGAAGCCGAAGATGGGCTGGTGACGGCAATCTCTCTCGAGATGGATACGCGTCGTCCGATTCCGGTTGCCAGTAAACCGCTGGAAGGAGAGTACATTGTCTCTGTGCCTGTACTGGTGGCAATGAAAGCGGCACTTTACAACGCAATGATTGAAACCGGCACCCGTAAAGTCGATCTGGCACGCCAGCTGGGTGTGAATGGTCCACAGGTTGATCGACTACTGGATGTGGAGCACTCATCGAAAGTCGAAAATGTGGAACTGGCGCTGGCTCAGCTGGGACGCAAAGCCTGGATTGAAATTCGGACCTGATCATCTGTCCGCAAGCAGAACGCTGGAGGTCAAAGATGAGTAATAATTCTGATCTGGCTAATGTCGCCGGGCAACCCGCCATGATCAATGAAACCTCGCTGAATGCGTTTATCATTGAAACGTTGAATGATAGATTGAAGCGGCGTTAGCCTGCAAGGCGGGGTCTGCTGGAATCAGTGAATCACAGGCAAAAAAAGGGGCGATCATATGGTCGCCCCTTTTAACTTTTACGGTTTACGCCGTCACGGACGATGCACTACCTGACCGGCGCGTCACCAACTTGCGCAGGGCGACGTAGAACACCGGCGTCAGGAACAGGCCGAACAGCGTCACGCCGAGCATGCCGGAGAAGACCGTAATACCGGTAACGCCACGGACCTCTGCACCCGCGCCTTCACCCAGAATCAACGGTATTGTACCGGCGATAAAGGCGATGGAGGTCATTACAATCGGACGCAGACGCAGGCGACACGCTTCCAGCGCCGCTTCCACAATCCCTTTGCCCTGAATCTCCAGCTCCCGCGCAAACTCGACGATCAGAATCGCGTTCTTACAGGCCAGCCCCATCAGCACCACCAGTCCGACCTGCACGAAGACGTTGTTGTCACCGCCAGTCAGCCAGACGCCAAACAGCGCAGAGAGCATGGTCATCGGCACAATCAGGATCACCGCCAGCGGCAGCGTCCAGCTCTCATACAGCGCGGCCAGCACCAGGAACGCCAGCAACACGGCCATCGGGAAGACAATCAGCGCGGTATTGCCCTGTGTTGACTGCTGATAACTCAGATCGGTCCACTCGATGTTCATGCCGTTTGGCAATAGCTGACCGGACATCGCTTCGAGCTGACTCATCGCCTGCGCCGAGGAGAGCACGCGTGGGTCGGCATCACCAATCAAATCCGCCGCCGGATAGCCGTTATAGCGGATCACCGGGTCGGGACCGTAGGTGGTGGTAATGTTGACCATGCTGCCAATCGGCACCATCTCACCGCGATCGTTTCGGGTTCGCAGGTTAGCGATATCTTCGATGCTGTCGCGGAAATCCCCGTCAGCCTGCGCCATCACCCGCCAGGTGCGGCCAAAGCGGTTAAAGTCATTCACATACGACGAGCCAAGATAGGTCTGGAGCGTGCTGAACAGCGCGGTCAGCGATACTCCCTGCGCTTTGGCTTTATCCCGGTCTACCTTCACATCAAGCTGCGGAACGTTGGCCTGATAAGAGGAGATGGGGAAGTGCATCCCTGGCGTCTGCATGATGCTGCCCGACAGCGTATTAATCGCCGTCTGCAGCGCGCCATAACCCAGACCCGCCCGGTCCTGCACATAGAGCGAATAGCCCGAGCCCTGGCCCAGCCCCAGAATCGGCGGTGGCATAATCGAGAAGCCAAAGCCCTGCTGGATTTGAGCGATCTTCGCATTGATCTCAGCGTTGATCTCCGCCGCCGTATGTTTGCGCTCATTAAACGGCTTAAGACCGAAGAACACCGTGCCGCTGTTCGGCGTATTGGTGAACTGCAATGCATTCAGGCCGGGGAACGCGACCGCATAGGCGACGCCTTCGGTCTGCATACCGATTTCGCTCATCTTACGAATCACAGCATCCGTGCGCGCCAGAGAGGAACCTTCCGGCATCTTCACGCCACCAATCAGGTAGAGCTTATCCTGCGTCGGAATAAATCCACCTGGAACGGTGTGGAACATAAATCCGGCACCCGCCAGCAGCAGAATATAGACGCCAAACACGGCGCCACGGCGACGCAGCGTACGGCCCACCAGCGATTCATAACCATGGGCACTGCGCTGGAAGAAGCGATTAAACGGCCGGAACAGCCAGCCAAACAGCGCATCAATGATCCGCGTCAGCCGGTCTTTCGGCGCGTGATGATCTTTCAGCAGCATCGCCGCCAGCGCAGGCGAGAGCGTCAGCGAGTTAATGGCAGAGATCACTGTAGAGATGGCGATGGTAGTGGCGAACTGCTTATAGAACTGCCCGGTGACGCCAGAGAGAAACGCCATCGGCACAAACACCGCGCACAGCACCAGCGCAATGGCGATGATCGGCCCGGAGACCTCACGCATCGCCTGATGTGCAGCGGCGCGCGGCGACAGCCCCATCTCAATGTTACGTTCGACGTTCTCCACCACCACGATGGCGTCATCCACCACGATACCAATCGCCAGCACCAGCCCGAACAGGCTCAGCGTATTCAGCGAGAAGCCAAGCAGATAGAGCACGCTAAAGGTACCGACTATCGAAACCGGCACCGCCAGCAGGGGAATGATGGAGGCGCGCCAGGTCTGGAGGAACAGAATCACCACCAGCACGACCAGAATGACCGCTTCCAGCAGGGTCTGCACCACGGCTTTAATCGAGTCGCGGACAAACACCGTCGGATCGTAAGGCGCGGCCCATTTCACGTCATTGGGGAAGCGGGTCGCCAGCTCATCCATTTTGGCGCGAACCGCATTGGAGAGGTCGATGGCGTTGGCGCCAGGCGCCTGGAAGATGCCTATACCGACCGCATCTTTGTTATTCAGCTGCGAGCGCAGGGCATAGCTGCCCGAGCCCATCTCAATCCGCGCCACATCGCGCAGCCGCACCAGCGAACCATCTTCCGAGGTTTTCAGGATGATATCGCCAAACTGCTGCTCGCTCTCCAGTCGTCCCTGGGTGTTGATTGACAGCAGAAAATCGCTCTGTTTTTTCAGCGGCTCGGCACCCAGCTGACCGGCAGAGACCTGCACGTTCTGCTCCTGCATCGCCGTCAGTACGTCAGAGGCGGTCAGACCACGCGCCGCCACTTTATTAGGATCAAGCCAGACGCGCATCGCATACTCGCCTGCGCCGAAAATCTGAATCTGACCGACACCCGGCAGGCGGGCCAACTCATCTTTCACCTTGAGGGTGGCGTAGTTACGCAGGTAGAGCGAATCGTAGGTATTGTTCGGTGAGAACATGTGGACGACCAGCGTCAGGGTCGGCGACATCTTCTGGGTGGTGATCCCCAGCCGACGCACATCTTCCGGCAGTCGGGCTTCCGCCTGCGCTACGCGGTTCTGCACCTGCACCTGCGCCTGATCAGGATCGGTGCCTGGACGGAAGGTGACGGTGGTCACCAGCACGCCGTCAGAACCGGCCACTGACTTCATGTACATCATGTTTTCGACGCCGTTGATTGCCTCTTCCAGCGGCGTCGCCACGGAATCCGCAATCACTTTCGGGTTAGCGCCTGGATACTCGGCGCGCACCTGCACGCTGGGTGGCACCACGTCGGGATATTCACTGACTGGCAGCAGCGGGATGGCAATCACCCCGGTCACAAAAATCAGGATCGACAGCACCGCAGCAAAAATGGGCCGGTCGATAAAAAAGCGGGAAAAGTCCATAGCGGCCTCGGGTTATTGAGCGGCTGCCGCACGCATGGCGACCGGCTGAGCAGTGACCGGCATGCCGGGCATAAATACTTTTTGCAGACCGGCGATGATGACCTTGTCGCCGGATTGCAGACCCGATTTAACGATGCGCAAACCATCCACCATCGCGCCAGGCTGGATATCGCGCCGCTGCGCTTTACCTTCGCCATCCACCACGTAGACATATTTGCGATCCTGGTCGGTCAATACCGCTTTATCATCGATCAGCACCGCCTCGAACTGCGCGCTGCCGGGCAGACGCACGCGGGCAAACAGGCCAGGCGTAAACTGACGCTGTTGATTGTCGAGCAGGGCGCGCATACGAATGGTGCCGGTGCTGGCGGTCAGCTGGTTATCCAGAAAGTCAATTTTGCCCTGGTGCGGGAAACCCTGTTCGCCGACCAGCGCAATCTCAACCGGCAGCGCATGGCGCTGCTGACCCTGACGCGCCATCGCCTGATAGTTCAGGAAGGTGTTCTCATCGACATCGAAATAGACATACATCTGCTGCTGCGACACCAGCGTGGTTAACACACTGGCGCTGTCGCCGGCGGTCACCAGGTTACCGGCGGTGATCATCGCCCGGCTGGCGCGGCCATCAATCGGCGCGGTGACGCGGGTGAAGTCGAGGTTCAGCTGCGCCATATCGACCGCGGCCTCTGCGGCCAGCACATCCGCCTGCGCCTGACTGGCGGCAGAACGACGCTGCTCCCACGCTTCGCGGGAAATCGCCTGCGTGCCGATCAGCTTCTCGCTGCGGCCCGATTCGCTGCGGGCCAGACTCGCCTGACTGCGCGCCCGGGCCAGTTCCGCTTTGGCCTGCTCCAGCGCCGCGCGGTAACTCCGGTCATCAATGGTAAACAGTACCTGACCTTTTCTGACCTCATCGCCTTCACGATAGTTAACGGCATCAATGTAGCCAGAGACGCGCGGACGCAACTGCACGCTCTGCACCGCTTCAACCCGGCCATTGAAATTATCCCATTGACTGACCGGTTTGATCAGCACGGGTGCGGCACTCACTTCAGGCGGCGGGGGAGCGGCGTTTTGCGCCACACCTTTATCGCAGCCGCTCAGTTGCGTGATGAGCAGTACCATCCCTAAGAGGGTTAAACCCTGACGAACCCGGTTCGTAATCATTGTTGTTATTCCGCGATAGATATAAACAGGCGGCCTGCAGGCCAATATTTGCAACTTTTAAGATTGCAATTAATCGCGGTGAGTGTAGGCTTGCGTGGCTGGCAACTGCAAGAATAACAGATACACTTTATGTGCGGTTTAGGGCAGGGCGATGAAAGCCTGAACAACTTAGCTAAAACCCCACAAATAGTGCGGCATTTAATGTACTAATAAAACTTGCATTAAATGGCATAGTCAGCCACCCTTAAGTGTAACTGCAACTGATACTAATACTTTTCGCCACGGCGACAGGAGAGACTGGAATGATGAGTGATGCTTTTATTCACGATTTAATCGACTGGATTGATAACAACATCGAAGCACGTCTGGATCTGGATACCGTTTCAGAGCGCGCGGGCTACTCCAAATGGCACCTGCAGCGCATGTTTAAAGAGCACACCGGTTATCCTCTGGGTGAATACATCCGGGTTAAGAAGCTGAAGAAATCAGCCGACCGCCTGACCAGCACTGATGAACCGATTCTCAATGTGGCGATATCGTTAGGTTTCGACTCCCAGCAATCCTTTAACCGCAGCTTCAAACGCCAGTATGGCGTCGCGCCGGGTGCATGGCGTCGGCACAGCGGGGATTCGCACGCAGCATAACCTCGCCAGGGCCAGCTTGTCTGGCCCGCGCTTTTCTCTGCGCGCAAAACTGGTATCATCTGCGTCCTGTCGTCACGGATGCCATCATGTCAAAAAAACTCTGGATTGGACTTTTTCTCGTCCTCGCGGCCTGTTTCTACGGCCTTAAACCCTATCTTAATTCCGTTTCAGCCCCTGCCCAGGCGGATATCGCCACCCTGACTGACGCCCATACCGTGGCGCGCTGGGTGCTGCAGCATCAGCAACTGCCAGACTACTACCTCACCAAAAACGACGCGCGCAAGCGTGGCTGGAATCCGGCCAAAGGCAACCTGTGTGACGTGTTGCCAGGCAGAGCCATTGGCGGCGATCGCTTTACGAACCGTGAAAAGCGTCTGCCCGCGCGTGCGGGCCGTCAGTGGTATGAAGCGGATGTGAATTATCGCTGCGGGCATCGCGACGCCGATCGCCTGGTCTACTCCTCAGACGGGCTGGTGTTTCTCTCCACCGATCACTACCGCAGTTTCAGGCAGGTGCCCTGATCATGCTTAATCTGACCTTTGACCTGCGTCAGCTCACCACGCGCGCGGCGTTTTATCAGCAGTTTGCTGAGCAGAGCGGCTGTCCGCAGACCTTCGGACATAATCTGGATGCGTTATGGGACTGGCTGACGGGCGGGATGGCGCTGCCTGCGACAATGTGGTTGCAGCACTATGCCGCGCATCAGGCCGATTTAGCGCCGGTGCTGGCGCTGCTGGAAGAGGCGGCGCAGTCGCTGGAGGGCGAACTGCGCCTGATCATTGATTAAGCGCGTAGCGGCTTGAGCAGCGCAACCAGCGCTTCGCGTGCTGCCAGTGGCAGATCGCCGCCGCCAGTGTAACCATTGTTCTCAATGATGACCTGGTTCAGCCCCACCAGCCAGTCGTAGATATAGTAGGCCGTGTGGTTGGCCGGGGCGGCAGAGAGTCTGGTCAGACGCTGACCGGAACTGAAGCTGACGCTGGGAGCCGGAGGCCGCGAGAAAATCACCTGACCCCGGTTAACGCGGCTGGCAGGGCGTTCATTTTCAGGACGCTGTAAAAAGCCGAGCCAGGCCACAAAATCCCCCAGCACCGTCATTGCCCGCGTCACCTGACGATCCGCGCGTGATTCATGGCTGACGCTCTGCGTATCGGGCTCATGCAGCGCCTGCTGCAGCTTTTGCGCGATATCGGTGCGGAATCCGGCCGTGATCAGCTCTTCAACCAGCCACTCCATCGTTGGCTTATCCACGTTCAGCAACGCCAGCAGGCTGCGGTTTTCCGGCAGCTGACGCAGATGATCCAGCCACAGAAGCAGCACCTGACGCGGATACTGCTGCGCGCTCTGCAGACTCTGACGCGGCTGAACCGGCGCTTCAGCCGGGCTCTCACTGAACAGATCAAATTCAAACCCGATGCCAAACTGATTTTCCGGGGCCTGAATACTGGCCGGTTTGCTGCCTTGCAAGGCGGACTGATTGAGCCACAGCTGACGCAGCGCCTCACGCGGCGGCTGCAGGCGTTCCAGCAGCTCGCCATGCAGGCCGGTCCGATGCTGTAAACACTTCAGTAGCGTATCGGCGATATTCTGTTTGCGTGCCGCCTGTTCCGGGCTGGCACCCGCTTCGGTCCAGGGCAATAAACGCCGCTCCACCACAGTGTGCTGAATCTGCGCCAGCTGAGCCAGCAGCATGTCGCGGCGGGCTTCCGGCTGCATCTCATCCTGCAACCAGCTCGCCATGCGGTCGACGCCCGCGCGATCCAGTGCCAGCATCGATCCCCAGTGCTGACCGGGCTGTCCCATCTGACGCTGCACCGCTTCATCCACATTGACCTGCTGATGGCGGGCATCGAAAGGGGTAATCGCCCAGATCAGGCGCGGTTTCTCTGCAGATTCCTGTGCGGGCTGCTGACGCTGCCATTCGCGCAGCGTTTCGCTGGCGAGGTCGGCATCCTGACGCTGGCTGGCTGCGGTACAGACCAGCAGCAGATCAATTGCCTGACGCGCGGCGTAAAAACCGGGCAGCAGGGCACGTTTCTGTTCCAGCAGTTGGGCACGCAGCGGATCCTGCTGCTGCAGGCGCTGACGATCTTCCTGGGTTGCCGCGTCACCGGACTGGCCTGGCGCGGGCAGTTCCAGCATATCGGCATCATCATAGAGCGCGGTTCGCGGTGTGGAACTCAGCGGGACCAGCACTTCCAGCGTCAGCAGCGCCAGTAATCCCAGCGGCACGTTCTGCGCCTTACCGATGCGGTTACCATTCAGCGGGCAGACTTCCACCAGCTGCTGCTGATCCTGCTCACTGGCTGGCACAATCAGCTGCTCGGCCGGCAGCAGTGATGTGTCGGTCAGCAGGCTCAGTGGAGCAAGCACCCGGCTGCTGTTACGGAGCTGGTGACGCAGATGCAGCAGGGTGCGCAGCATCTCATTCAGTTCAGGCTGACCAGGCCACAGCAGTGAAAAAAGCTGTACCCGGTCGTCAACGCTGAGCCAGGGCGCCAGCTCAACCGCCTGCGGCCAGAAATGACGATCAAGCCGCGCATCGTGGTGCGCACGGCGACGGCACCAGGACCAGAGTGTCACCAGCGCATCGCCTTCCAGACCCGCCAGCGGCGTGGCGAGGCGATGACGCTGCAGGCGCTGCAGTGCGCTGTCGATCTGTGCGGTGTCGGGCGTTGTCGCGCCGGCACAGGCGACCATCAGCCGTACGATCTCCGCTTCACTCAGCAGCATCAGTTCAACCGGCCACTCGTTTGAAAGCGGCTCGCGCTGATGGCTGAAACGGGTGGCGGTAGCAAAATCGAGGTTGCCGGGATTGATATGCTGAAACCAGTTCAGCAGTTTATCGCCCATGCGGGTCACTAACTGGCCCTGTGCGTCGGCCACCATTTCGTTCAGCAGCCAGGCTTTACCCGCCTGCGACTGACCAAACAGCGCCAGCGTCACCGGACGCGCCACCTGCTGCGCCAGCGCCTGAGTCTGCACGCGCGCCTGGCGCAGTTGCAGCGTCAGGGTTTCTGCTTCCAGCGCCAGACGCGGCGACTGCTCACGGCTGCTCTCAATCCAGGCCAGACTGTTATTCAGGGCGTCCTGCAACAGGCCAAGACGTTTTGCCAGCGTTTGCGGCTGACGGGGTTTCAGGGCTTTCATCGTTTACACACGCTCCCGCTGTCAATCCAGTATTGCGCATTGGCATTGCCGGTCGCCGACAGGGTATTCAGCTTAAGACTCAACTGCTCCAGCGGCACGCGGGTGCCATCATCCAGACGGGCATCGCTCAGCACCAGACTTTCCGGGCCGGACGCGTCGGGTCCGGCTTTTACCGCCAGCCGGATGCGCAGCACGCTCTCACCGGCCACTTTACGCGCCAGGGTGGCGTCGTTCAGCGTCAGGCTATAGAGCGGCGAGGCGGGCCAGCGATCGTTATCAAGCTGGCGGAAGCCGAGACAGACGTTGCCGCGAATACGGAAACTGCGCTTTTTATCCAGCACATAGCCGGGATCGTCGAGGTCAATTTCGCTGTAGCAGAGGTTCTCGTCCGTCAGCGCCTGGTTTTCGTCGAGCATGCCAAGATAGCGAATCGTCGAGTAGGGTTCAAAATCGCCTGCGCGGAACCAGAAGCTGCTGAGGCGCAGATCCAGCGCCAGCAGGCAGAGCATCGCGCCGACCGCCGCGGTCGATTTCGGGTTGTCGATGCGGCCATGTTTGTTAAACGGATACCAGTCGCTGGTGTGATAGCCTTCCAGCGACAGTATACGGCTGCCCGGCAGCGGTTGCAGATGACGCACCAGCGCCTGAATGCCCGGGAAGCGCGACGGGCGACCGGTCAGCAGCAGCACGTCACACTGATAGAGCGACACCACTTCACACATTGAACGCAGCGCCGGGATAATCGCCATCCGGTGCTGCATAAATTCACCGTGCAGCTGTGACAGGCTCACCACCAGCGGCACCTGCAGCAGGTCAAAGCGGCTGTTACCGCCCAGCTCGCGCTGAATCTCGCCGTTGACGAAGGCCAGTATCGCTTCGCCCGGAGGCTGATCGACCAGCTCGCCAAACAGCGCGTTAATCTCCGCATGGCTCTCCAGCGGATCCCAGTTTTCGTAGCGTTCCAGTACCGCCTGCGCCAGCGGAATAAACAGTTGTAAGGTGATCTGCTGACGCAGCGTGGCCTGACCGTCCATGCGGCTGTCGTGACCAAACAGCTTGTTCATCAGCGGTTCCGCCAGCGTCAGGCCCGCTTTCTGCAGATGCTGCTGCAGCGCCGGTAAAATCCACAGCTGAATCACGTCCAGCAGGATATCGTCGCCCGCGACTTTAAAGCCTTCGCGGAACAGCAGTCGCGGCGTGATTTTGACGTTGTTGCCCTGACCATCATCCAGACGATACTGGGTGATGGCGAGGTCAGTAGTGCCGCCGCCGATATCAATCGAGGCGATGCGCAGGCTCTTGCCTGGCAGTTCGTCAGCATCGCGCGGGCGATCCGGACGGGCCATGCTGCTGAAAAAGTCTTCGGCGCGACCGGCAAAGTTGACCTGGGTTTCATTAAACAGCCAGACCATCTGACCACAGGTTGCTTCATCCCACTCCATCTGCACATCCGGCAGCGGTTTCGGGTTCTGACGTGGCAGTGCTGGTGAAAGGTCATCTTCGTCAGCCAGCCAGCCTTCCGCTTTCCAGACCAGCGCCAGCGCTTCCTGCATCCGGCGGCGGAAAATTTCACGCTCCGGCTTCGGCATCGCTGACGGCAGCGTCAGGATCACATGGCGCAGCTGACGCGGCGCGTGGCTCTGCGGCATCCGCTGACGCTGTGCCGCGCTGTTCATCTGCATCAGCGCCTGAGCCAGCAGCTCACACAGCATAAAGGTCATCAGCGAACTGCGGCTGTAGTGCGGAGAAAAGACCGGCAGACGATCGTCCGGTGCCAGCGTCGAGAGCGGCTGGCCTTCGTCGTTGAGCAGGGTGGTAAAGGGCGCGGCATAGGCCAGCGGTTCAGCCTGTTCGCCGGGCGTGTTAAAACGCCAGCCTGGCTGATAGCGCGCCTCATCCCACAGATAACGGCGCGGGCTGGAGAGGCCGGTGCTGCCTTCCAGTCCCACACGCTGCAGGGCCAGACGGCTCGCTTCACGGCCGACGCGCGTCAGAGAAGGCCACATAAAGGCCTGCTCACGACCGCTCTCCAGCGAGAAGTTCGCTTTGCCAAACCGGGTCTCGGCAAACTCCAGACGGCTATCAAACAGCTCGTTGTAAACCTGATGCGGCTGCGACAGATCGCGCAGCTGCAGCTCATAGGTCTGCTTCAGGCCGTTGCTCTCTTCCGGGTGATCTTCCACCAGAATGCCGCAGGTATGGGAGTTACCGACATCCAGAATGATATCGACATTGACCGCCGGGGTCTGCAGCGTGGCGGCCTGAATATGGATCTCGCTGAGGTCGAGCTGTTCGCCCAGCAGTTCCAGCAGATTGAGGTAGTGCGCCTGATACTCAAACTCGCGCAGCGCCTGATTAATCGCCTGTTCGCGGCGATCGGAGACGCGGTCGGTAAAGGATTCGCGCAGCCAGCCGTCAACCCAGGTCAGGTCAAGAAAATCACCCAGCTCGTAGTTGTGCCAGGCGAGCGCAAAGGTCACACCGTTCTGAGCATCAGCCGTGCTGAGGCCGAGCTGTTCACCGCCATCCTGTTCCGCTACGCAGCGGGTATCAAAGGCCAGGCTGACGCGATGGGTATTGCCCGCTGCATCGGGCGCGGGCAGCGCAACCAGACGCATCCGCGCCCAGTTTTCAGGACCGCCGATAAAACGACGTCCGCTGGCGCAGCGCAGCATCGGCAGCGGCAGCCAGCAGGCTGACAGCAGGGACAGTGAGTCCGCCAGCGCGATATCAGACTCCGGGCGCACCACTTCCGCAGCGCCGCCATCTTCCGGATAGAGCAGGAACTTACCGCTGTTGCCATCGACGTTCAGGCGCAGCAGCGGGCCGTTGGCGGTCTGGCGCACAAACTGGCGGCGCGCAGGGGTATCTGAGAGTTGCAGGCCGAAATCCAGAAACTGCACGCCGCTATTTTCAATCAGCGAAATTTTTTGTTTGTCATCGATCAGGGGAGCCAGCATCGTTATTTACTCTCACGCTTAATCGTCATCGGGAAGACCCGGTCATCAGCATACTGCGCTTCACACACTGCGGCGCCGATACTCGCATGGCAGACCAGCAGTGGCATACGGTAGCGCGAACTGTTCTGGCACTTCGCCGTGTAGCGGCTCTCAATCACCAGGTTACCGGCGCTGGTCATGGCCGCGCTGACATCCGCTTTACAGGTGGTATTGCCCTGGGCGATCTGCACGCTGCCTTTGCCGTTTTTAAACTGGAAGCGCATCACCGGAGGCTTACCGGTTGGCGTCGGCATCTGGTCGATAGTGACACGCCAGCGGCCATCAATCACCCGTACCTGGCCATCGCGCACCGCATCCGGCGTCACGATCAGGTCATCGGGTTTGGCCGGAACCGGCGCCGTCACCGTTGTGGCAAGGGTAGCAGATGAGGTTGCCGGTGCGGTATCGGTGGTGGTGTTGGCCGGTTTCTGCGGCTGCGATTCGGGAAGTTTTTCCGGTGCTGCCTGCTCGGCAGGTGGGGTGACGGACGGTGTCGCCGCAACCGGTGCCGGAGTCGCAGCAGGGGCCGGAGTGGATACCGTCGCCGGAGCTGACGCTGGCTTCGCAGTGGCAACCGGTGTTTTTACGGGTTCTGAACGATGCAGCAACACGGCCACCGTCACGGCGGCAGCAATCGCCACCGGCGGTAACAGATACCAGACGCGGAAACGGCGGCGAGCCGCTACAGGCGTCGCCGGCTGAGCTTCAACGGGTGCTGCAACCGGCAGCGGTTCAGCCACAGGTTCAGGTTCAGGCTCAGCGATTATTTCTGGTTCAGCGATGACCGGCGCGGCAGGCAGCTCAGGCAGCGGTTCAACCAGCGCCACCGGCAGGTTCTCTTCCAGCGTGTCACGCAGGCAGGCCAGCGCGTCATCGCGGCTACGCGCCTGGGCATCGACAAAGCCCCAGAAGGTGATGACCGGTTTGCCATCAACCAGATAGACATACTGCTGGTCGGGGAATTGCAGGGTTTTGCTCAGCAGCGCACCAAACAGCCGCATCGATGGGTTCTCTGCCGCGCGCGCGCGCGTACTGAGATCCTGCATATCCTGCTGACAGGCGGTGAGCTGTTGCAGCGCCGCGCGACGTTCATGATCGCTGGCACCCAGCCAGGATTTCACCCGGCCGCTAAAAGGGGCATACCAGTCGAGGCGATCGCCCCGTTCATTGGCCTGAGGAATGGCCAGGCAATCTGCCAGTGCGCTCTGACGGCGCAGGCGCAGGGTTTCACGAATTTGCAATGCTGAGGCGTAGACCGGCTGGCCATTTTCACCTAACGCCAGAACTGCATCTAAATTACCGCTGCGCAGAAAAGTTTTTGCCACCTGTTGGGCCCTTATCGGTCGTTGTCTGAGGCAGAAAATCGCGTGTTATCGACGATTAGGTTGATTTTACGCGGGGCAATGACAAATCAAACGGCAGAAAAAGGGGGTAAATCCACTGCTTTTTTCACCGGCTGACGGAAAAACCACCGCTATTTCAGAGAGTATGACGCAATCAGCCGGATTTGCGCACCAGCAACAGGTGGGCGATGACGCCACCCGTCAGTCCCCAGAAGGCCGGACCAATGCCCAGCAGCGAAACGCCGGATGCGGTGATCAGAAAGGTGATCAGCGCGCTGTCGCGTTCGGCAGGCAGATCCAGTGCGCGGTGGAGGCTGCCACCCAGCGTGGCAAGGAGAGCCAGACCCGCCAGCGCCTCAATCAGCACCACAGGCAGGGCACTGAACAGCACGGCGATCAGCGCACCGGACGCGCCCGCCAGCAGATAGAAGATCCCCGCCAGCGCCGCCGCACGCCAGCGTTGCTGAGGATTTGGGTCGACCTCATCGCTCATGCAGATGGCCGCCGTAATCGCCGCCACGCAGACCGAAAAACCCCCTAATGGCGACAGCAGCAGCGCAATTAATCCGGTCCAGCTCATCAGTGAAGAGACGGGTGGACGGTAGCCGTGCGCCTGTAGCGTGGCGATGCCGGGGGCGTTCTGCGACGCCATCGTCACCAGGAAATAGGGCACGCCGATCCCCAGCAGCGTGGTGAGCGTAAAGTGCGGCATCACGACTTCCGGCATTGCCAGCCTAATCGGCTGCGGCGGAAAGTGGATGGCGTGCTGTGCCAGCGCGACGGCAACACCCACCAGCAGCGTGACCAGAATTGCATAGCGGGCCAGCCAGCGACGGGCCAGCAGCCAGGCCATGCACATGCTGCCGCACAGTACAAAGTTACTTTGCAAATCGGCAAAGGTCTGCAGCCCGAAGCGCAGCAGAATACCTGCCAGCATCGCCGCTGCCAGCGAGGCAGGAATGTAGTTCATCAGCCGGGCAAACAGGCCGGTGACGCCGCACAATACGATCAGCAGGTTGGCGAAAACAAAGACGCCTACCGCCTCATTCAGCGAAATGCCGTGAAAACTGGTCGCCAGCAGCGCAGCGCCGGGCGTTGACCAGGCAGCCAGCACCGGCATGCGGTAGCGCAGTGACAGGCTCAGCGAGGCGATCCCCTGCGCAATGCCCAGCACCGACAGCCAGCCGCCAATCTGCGCGGGCGTGGCGCCCGCCGCCTGAAACATCTGATAGATAATCGCGCCACTGCTACTGTAGCCCACCAGCACAGCCACGAAGCCGGAAACCAGCATCGGCAGGGTAAAACGGGGAGGTTCCGCTCTCGTCATGGTCAGACTCTTTATGAGGTTGTGCGTTATAGCGCACATGGTCGCATGATGCGCTATAACGCACAAGTGTTACACTATTGCCATAACGTCACTCACCAGGATGACGAGAAAGCAGGAGAAAAAATGGCGGATTTTCAGCAACACCTGAGCAGCGCGCTCAGACAGTTGCGGCAGGCCAATGGCTGGAGCCTGACGCTGACGGCGGAGCGAACCGGCGTCAGTAAAGCCATGCTGGGCCAGATTGAGCGCGGCGAATCGAGTCCCACCGTGGCGACGCTGTGGAAGATTGCCACCGGTTTCAACGTTCCCTTTTCCTTTTTTATCGACGGTAGCGTGTTGCCTTCAGGCGCCGCGCCAGGATTCAGTCAGCCCAATGCCGACATGTCGGTACGGTCGCTGCTGCCTTACGATCCGCAACTGCGTTTTGATCTGCTGGCGGTGGAGCTGGCAGCGGGCGCGCAGAGTCATTCTTCGCCCCATGAAGCGGGCTGTGTGGAGCAGGTGGTGGTCATCGAGGGCGAACTACTGCTGGGCGTCGGTGACCTCTGGCGACGTCTGCTCGCCGGGGAGGCATTCCAGTTCAGGGCCGATGTGCTGCACAGCTACCGGAACCCGCTCAGCACGCCGCTGCGCTTCCACAGTCTGATCCACTATCTGCAGCGCCCGGACGTTACAAATTGATACCTGAGCAAACTACACAGTTTACCTTCGTATCTTTATACTTTCGCTTATCGATGGAGACGTGTAATGAGCGATCTGACTGAATCCGCTGCAATGCTGCGCATGCTGGTGGGCAAGCTGGGCCGCCGGTTGCGCGAGTCAGCACCGCCTGGCGAATTAACCTGGTCGCAGGTCGCGGTGCTGGGTCATCTGGTTCGCGATGGGGCGATGACGGTAACGCAACTGGCGGCGGCCGAGGGCGTACGCACCCAGTCAATGGGCGCGACCGTCGCCGGGTTACTGGCGGCGGAACTGGTGACGGGCGAGCCGGATCCCCATGATGGCCGTAAAACCCGCTATCTTCCCACGACGTCCAGCCTGGCGGTGATTACGTCGAGTCGCGCGATGCGCGATGACTGGCTGGTCCGGACGCTGGAAGCGCGACTGAGTCCGGCAGAACAGCAGCAACTGACCGACGTTCTCCCTCTGCTGCAACGACTCACTGACTATTAAATCTGAGGATTCAACATGGCTGTAACCACACTTGATGCAAAAACTGCGCTGATTGTTATCGACCTGCAACATGGCATTGTGGCGCTGCCGCTGGTTCATGAACCGCAGCCGGTGATCGAACGCTGTGCCGGACTGGCTGAGGCGTTTCGCGCGCACGATCTGCCGGTTGTGCTTGTTAACGTGGCCGGTGGGGCGCCGGGCCGCAATGAGCAGGCACGTCACAGCGGCGAATTGCCCGCCGACTGGGCCACGCTGGTTCCGGCGATGACCCCACAGCAAAATGACCTTACGGTCACCAAGAAAACCTGGGGTGCGTTTCACGCCACGGCGTTGCACGATGAGCTGCAAAAGCGCGGCATTACTCAGGTAGTGATTTGTGGTATCGCGACCAGTATCGGCGTGGAATCTACCGCACGACAGGCGTATGAGCTGGGTTACAACGTCACGCTGGCGACCGATGCGATGACCGATCTCAACCTGGATACGCACAACAATAGCGTGAACCTGATCTTCCCGCGCCTGGGTGAAACCGGCAGCTGTGAGGATATTAAGGCGCAGTTAAAATCGCGCGCCTGATTCGCGTGTGACGTTAAGCGTCGGGCCACCGCGACGGTGGCCCGTTGAGGGCAGCCACAGCTCTTATCAAAAAACTGCGCCACGTTTCTCCCCAGGGGGCCGGACGAAACTCTTCACCAGCAATCGCTGACATAATGACATTCAAATCATCATCCTCATTCTGAAGCAGGATGTTTATTTCATTCCGCGCTTCGATAACAGGCATGTCATGATCAATATAGCTCTGAAGCATTTCTTCGAGGGTATTGCCAAAGTCGTCATGGTGGCAGCTTAAAAACACTCTTAACATGCCGGTTAGCGCCGGGTATTGTTTCACGGGTTTATCACCCCATCCACGGATAAGACGTGAGAACATAATGACGTTACCCGTTATAATTTAGCGGAAGGCATAACCCAGCGTTAAACCGACGCTGTAATTGCGGCCCGGCGCAGATTCGAAGTAGCGACCATTACTCTCATTCACAATCACTGAACCCACATAGTGCCGGTCAAACAGGTTATCGACCCGGCCAAACAGATCCAGTGTCCAGTTCTCAACCAGCCACTTATAGCCACTGTTAACCGCTGCAACGGTGTAGGACGGGGTGTTCACGCTATTCTGATCTTCAGCGGCGATCTGGCTCAGATAACGTACCTCACTGCCTGCATAAAAGCCCTGTTCCGGCAGATAACCGAGTCCGGCGTAAGCCATGTTACGGGCAATACCAGGAATGCGGTTGCCGTCACAGCTGTCGCTGCCGCAGGCGTTAGTGCGATAGCGCGCATCCAGCAGGGTGTAGGCCATCTTCAGCCGCCAGTCCCAGGCAAACTGCTGATCCAGGCTTAACTCCAGACCGCGACGGCGGGTCTGACCGGCATTTTTATAGGTAGTGCGTCCGCCACTGCTGGCATCCGCCACAATCTCATCCTGGGTATCGGTCTGGAACAACGCCGCGCTGATCAAGCCATTGCCGATGCGTTTCTTACTACCAATCTCCAGCGTATCGCTGGTGGCCGGTTTCAGCCCCAGATTCAGACCGGTCGCGCCGTCTGAACGGTAAGAGAGCTCATTAATGGTCGGGGTTTCAAAGCCGCGACCGGCGGAGATCCACGCGTTCCAGCCTGGGTCAAAGGCATACTTCAGTGCCGCAGCGGGCAGCCATTTGTGATAGCGCGCATCACCGCTGTCGTCGCCGTTACCGGGCTGAATATAGAAGTCATTAGAGTCAAAGTTAACGGTGCTGAACCGCACACCCGCATCCAGCGACAGCTTATCGGTCAGTTGCCAGGCGGTCTGCAGATAGGGATCGAGCGTCCACATCAGGTTGCGCTCGTTGCGGCGCAGATTGCCCTGTTCGCCCAGCTGTGTCACCCCGTTGCTGACCGTGAAGTTTTCATAGCCCTTGCGGCGCTCGGTCATGGTTTCGTAGTCGAGTCCGCCAGTCAGCGCCACCGGAATCGACAGCAGCGTGTCGCGATGGGTCCAGCGGGTATCGACGCCCTGATAGTGGCGGGTCAGGGCGATCACGCCACCGGGATGAGACGGGTTGCGCTGCACGGCTGCAGGGATCGACTGGAACTGGGTAGTTTCGCGCATGCCAGCATAGAGCATCACGCTTAGGTCGTCATTTTCACTCATCTGGCGCTGATAACGCAGGCCGGCCTGAGTCTGATCGACAGTCTTACGGGTGTTATAAAGCGGGACGTTGCTGACCACCTGACGTGGATTGTCACGCCACTGCGCCTCGGTTAAGCCGCCGGGATCCTGCGCGTCAATGTGAACGCTGTTAAACAGCAGCGTCAGGGTGCTGACATCATCAATACGCACGCCCAGTCGGGCGTTGCCAAGGTTCTTCTGCGCAGCGCTGTGATCACGATAGCCGTGAGTGGTGAAGCGGGAGGCGGAGACGGTGTAGTTCACATCCCCGGCATGGCTGCCGTCACCGGTCGCGCCGCTGGCTTTGACGCTGTTTCGCCAGCTGCCGTAGCTGCCGTACCAGCTGCTGGCTTCAAGCGTGGTCGGCTGCTGACCCTGCTGAGTGGTGACATTGATCACGCCACCCGAAGCGTTGCCATACAGCGCAGAAAACGGGCCGCGCAGCACCTCGACATGATCAATCGAGCCGATATCAATATTGGAGGTCTGCGCCTGACCATCCGGCATGGTGGCCGGGATGCCATCCACGTAGATGCGCAGCCCGCGTACGCCGTAGGTTGAGCGGGAGCCGAAGCCACGCATCGACAGCTGCAGGTCTTGTGCGTAATTCTGTCTGTTCTGGATCTGCAGACCCGGCACGCTGCTGAGGTTTTCCGACAGGTTAACGCGCGGCGCTGCCTGGCGCATATCGTCGCCACTGACCACGCTCAGGGCCGCAGGCGTATCGAGTTCGTTAAGGCCCGTTTCCGGCGGTGCGGCCGTGACGACCAGGGTATTGTCATTATCCGCCGCCGCCACCAGCAGCGGCAGCGGCAAAATGGCAGGCAACATCAACAGCGTCGCCTGGCGCAGAGAGATTATTTTCATTATATGTGGCCTGAAAAAAGAGAGGATATGAACCAGGTGGAACAATTTCCGCATATGGTAAGGGTTTGATGCGCTGGGGTACATCGTTTCGGGCTGGATTTTTTCTCTGTTTACCGCCAGGCTGGAATCCATCTTTTGCAGTGATCAGGCGTCCGATTCACCCGGATGCAGACAAAAAACTCACGGGAGTCAGCATGAAACAACCTGAAGTGGCGGTTCTGGGATTAGGCGCAATGGGGCACGCATTTGCCGCCAACCTGCTGAAAAAAGGCTTTCACGTTCATGGCTGGAACCGCACCCGCGCGCGCGGCGAAGATCTGCTGGATGCGGGTTTGCAGCTGGCTGACTCGCCAGCCGAGGCGGTACGTCAGGCGGATGTCGTGATCGCCATGCTGTCTGATGGCGACACCACTGAGCAGGTGCTGCATCAGGTCAAAGAGGCGTTTAAGCAGGGCGCGACGCTCTGCCAGATGGGCACCATCGGCGTAGAAAAAACCGACGCGCTGATCGCCTTTTTCGCAGAAAAACGCCCCGATTTGTTACTGATCGACGCGCCGGTCTCCGGCACGAAAGCACCAGCAGAGAATGCGCAGGTTCTGGTGCTGGCCAGCGGCGATCAGAGCCGGGCGCAGGCCGCAGAAGCGGTGTTTGCTGCCATCAGTAAAGGCACCCAGTGGCTGGGTGAGGCGGGAAAAAGCACCCGGATGAAGCTGGTCATCAACAGCTGGCTGATTGGCATGATGCAGAGCCTGGCGGAGAGTACCCGGCTGGCAGAGCAGTTCGGCTTTTCCACCGACGATCTCTGGCAGGTGCTGGAGGGCGGTCCGCTGGCCGCACCGTATGCAAAAATGAAGCTCGGGATGATCGCCAGCGACGACTTCACGCCGCAGATGCATCTGGTCTGGGCGCTGAAAGATGCCCGCCTGGCGCTGGATGCCGCAGAGACGCCGCTGCCGGCGCTGGAGAATATCGCACAACTCTGGCAGCAGGCGGTGGAGGCCGGACACGGTGAAGAGGATCTGGCGGTGATCTACCGCTACCTGAAGGCGCAATGAGTCAGCAGCATTTTGACTTCAGCACGCGTCCGCTGGTGCCGCTGGCGCACGATTACCTGCACGGTGCCAGCGAACCCTGGCACCAGCACGCCTGTGCCCAGCTGATCCACACCCTTAGCGGCGTGGTACGGGTAGAGACGGAGTATGGCAGCTGGATTGTGCCGCCGAGTCGCGGCGTCTGGCTGCCCGCATTTACCCGTCATGCGCTGCAGATTACCGGCAGTGTGGCGGCGCGCACGCTGTTTATCGATCCGCTGGCGCGCGCCGATCTGCCCGCCAGTTGTCAGGTGGTGCAAATCTCACCGCTGCTGCGCGAGCTGATTGTCACGGCGCTGAGCCTGCCAGAGCGTTACGCCGCAGGCAGTCGGGCCGAGCGGGTGATGGAGTTAATTCTGGATGAGATTCGGGGCATGGATGTGCTGCCCTTTGCGCTGCCAACGCCCGACAGTCCCCGTTTACAGGCGTTGTGCGAGCTGATTCAGCAGACGCCCGGTGAGAGCTGGACGCTGCTGCGGGCCAGTGCCCACCTGAATGTCTCGGGCCGCACTCTTGCCCGCCATTTTATGCGCGAAACCGGCCTGCAGTTCAGCGACTGGGTGCGGCGCGCCCGACTGGCTATCGCCCTGACGCGACTGGCTCAGGGCGACTCCGTGCTGCGGGTGGCGCTGGAACTGGGCTATGAAAGCCCCAGCGCGTTTAGTGCGATGTTTCGTCGTCTGCTGGGCGTCTCTCCGACTGACTACTTTCCGCCTGCAGAAACTGGCCTGCCGCGCTGAGCAGCGCCTGCAGGGCTGCGCGGGCGGTGTCATTGTCGATACTTACTCCCCAGGCTCGCGCGCCACGGGCATCCACGCAGCTGATATAGGCCACCGAGCGGCTGTCACTGCGTCGTCCCAGCGTATGCTCGTGATAGTCCTCAATGGTCAGATGCAGATCAAACGCGCTGCGCAGGGCATTGACCGCCGCCGACAGCCAGCCGTTGCCGCTGCCGGTCAGCATCAGCGATTGCGTCTGATACACCACGCTGGCGCTAATCTGCGTCTGCCCGCCGCTGTCACTCTGGCTGTCAGCCCGCTGTAAGGCCACCGCGGGCTGCGTGACGCCATACTGGCGGCAGAAGAGCTGCCACAGCGCGTAGTGCGTCATCTCTCCGCCGTGCCGGTCAGTCTCCTGCTGAACACAGCGGCTGAAATCCTGCTGCAGCGCTCGCGGCATTTGTAACCCGTGATTCTGCTCCAGCAGCCAGGCAGCCCCGCTTTTTCCCGACTGGCTGTTAACGCGGATAACCGCCTCATAGCTACAGCCAATGTCGGCCGGGTCCAGCGGCAGGTAAGGCATCTGCCACTCTGTTTCCTGCTGTTCGGCGCGGATGGCGAACCCTTTTTTAATCGCATCCTGATGAGAACCGGAGAAGGCGGTGAAGACCAGCTCGCCCGCATAGGGATGGCGCGGATGAACCGGCAGCTGGTTGCAGCGGGTTACCACTTCAATTACCTCATGCATCTGGCTGAAATCGAGCTGGGGCGAAACGCCCTGGGTATAGAGATTCAGCGCCAGCGTCACCAGGTCCACATTGCCGGTGCGTTCACCGTTACCAAACAGACAGCCCTCGACCCGGTCAGCGCCCGCCAGCAGCGCCAGTTCTGCGCAGGCGACGCCGGTGCCGCGATCGTTGTGCGGATGCACGCTGATGCAGACGGCATCACGGCGGCTGAAGTGACGGCAGAAAAACTCAATCTGATCGGCATAAACGTTGGGTGTGTTCACCTCCACCGTGGCGGGAAGGTTAATGATCATCGGGCGCTGCGCGTCCGGTTGCCAGACATCGGCTACCGCCTCGCAGATCTCCAGCACAAACTCCGGCTCGGTAAAGCAGAAGGTCTCTGGCGAATATTCAAAGGTCCAGTAGGTTTCCGGCTGCGCCTCGCATTCGGCGCGGATCTGCCGTGCACCAGCGGTGGCCAGCGCCACGATTTCCGCTTTGCTCTGCTTAAATACCCGCTCGCGAAACAGCGGCGCGGTGGCGTTATAGAGATGCACGATGGCGCGTGGCACACCCCGCAGCGCCACAAACGTGCGGGCAATCAGGTCCTCACGCGCCTGAGTCAGCACCTGTAACGTCACATCCTCCGGGATACGCTGCTGCTCAATCAGGTCGCGGACGAAATCGAAATCAGTCTGCGACGCAGAGGGAAAGGCGACCTCGATCTCCCGGAACCCGCAGCGCAGCAGCAGATCCCAGAAGGCCATTTTGCGTTCCCGATCCATCGGTTCTGCCAGCGCCTGATTGCCGTCACGCAAATCGGTGGAGAGCCAGCGCGGCGCCTGGGTCAGCTGGCGTGAGGGCCACTGGCGATCGGGCAGGGCGATCAGCGGGGAGGGACGATATTTATCAGCGGGTTGGGTCAGCATAAGAGTCTCCTGTGGTTTTTTTACCAGTCTGCCGACACGCCTCCGGGTCCGCGCGCGCAGGGCTGACAACCTGACGCGCAAAAGTGACAATACCCTGCATGACCTGCATGACCTGCATGACCTGCATGACCTGCATGACCTGCATGACCTGCATGACCTGCATGACCTGCATGACCTGCATGACCTGCATGACCTGCATGACCTGCATGACCTGCATGACCTGCGTGGCCCTGCGTGCGCTCTGGTTTGGTGAATCCGCCGGGCAGGGTTAGCATGGTCGCCTGTTTATTTGGGTGGACTCATATGCTGATTTTTGACGGTCACAACGATCTGTTGCTTAATCTCTGGCTGCATCATCGTGATGCGCCCGCGCAGGCGTTTTATCAGGGGATTGAACGGGGCCACCTCGATTTTCCGCGCATTCAGCAGGGCGGGCTCGGCGGCGGGCTGTTTGCAATCTTTGTGCCTCCGCAGGAGTACATTGCCCGCACCGTTCCGGCACGTGCCGACGAGCCGTTTCAACCGCTTCAGATCATGTGGCAACAGCTTGAGATCCTGCAGCAGCTGGCTGATGCGTCAGGCGGGCGGGCGCGACTCTGCCGCAGCCATGACGAGATCGTCGCCTGCCGCGCCGCAGGCGTACTGGCGATGGTGGCACACATCGAAGGTGCTGATGCGCTGGATGAGGAGGGCGAGCAACTGCACGCCTTCTGGCAGGCGGGGGTGCGCAGCATCGGGCCATTCTGGAATCTGGCCAGCCGCTTTGGTGAAGGCGTCAGCGGCACCTTTCCTGGCTCGCCCGACACCGGGCCAGGCCTGACCCGCGCCGGAGAGAGGCTGATTCAGCAGGCGAGTGACCTGAAGATGATGATTGACGTGTCGCATATGAATGCAAAAGCCTTTTGGGACACCGCCCGGCTCTCCAGCGCGCCGCTGGTCGCCAGCCACTCCAACGCGCATGCTCTCTGTCCGCAGCCGCGTAATCTGACGGATGACCAGCTGGTGGCAATCCGCGACAGCGGCGGTCTGGTCGGCATTAATTTCGGCAACGCTTTTCTGCGCGCCGACGGTAAACGCGACGCTGACACGCCATTAACAGAAATTGTTAAGCATTGTGATCACTTGTTGAAGATAATGGGCAGCGACCATGTAGCCTTTGGCTCTGATTTCGACGGGATTACCCCACCGGCTGCGCTGGGCGATGTCAGCGGATTGCCGCGATTGCTCGCCGCTTTTCAGGAAGCGGGCTATGATCAGACACTGACAGAGAAACTGGCATGGGGAAACTGGCAGCGGGTTTTACATCTGACCGGGCTGTGATAACAATTTCCTGATGTTCCGGGCTTGATCCCGACGCGCCATTGGCGCAACATCTGCCTGGAAATTGTGACGGCGGTCTCATTCAATGCCGGTCACACTGATTTCAGGCAGCTCATTTACTGTTAACCAAGAGGAAGTAACTCATGTGGAAAAAACCAACTTTCGTTGATATGCGTCTCGGTCTGGAAGTGACTCTCTACATCTCCAACCGTTAATCGTTCTGCCCGCCCTCTGAGCGGGCATTTTTTTTCAACTTCTGGTTTTCCTCTATGTTTATCAAAATCCTCGGTTCAGCCGCGGGCGGCGGGTTTCCGCAGTGGAACTGTAACTGCGCCAACTGCCACGGCGTGCGTAACGGCACGATTCAGGCCCAGGCACGCACGCAATCGTCGATTATCCTCAGCGATAACGGCGAAGATTGGGTGTTATGCAACGCTTCACCCGACATCAGCCAGCAGATCCTGCATACGCCAGAACTGACCCGCAAAGGGGTGTTACGCGGCACGGCGATCGGCGCGATTATCCTTACCGACAGCCAGATCGATCACACCACCGGGCTGCTGAGCCTGCGTGAGGGCTGTCCGCATCAGGTGTGGTGCACGCCGGAAGTGCATGGTGACCTCAGCACCGGCTTCCCGATATTTCCTATGCTCACCCACTGGAATGGCGGCTTACAGCACCGTCCCATTGCGCCACTGACGCCGTTCAGCGTCGATGTCTGTGGTGATCTACAGTTCACCGCAATTCCGATTATCAGTAATGCACCCCCTTACTCGCCGTATCGCGACCGGCCGCTGCCGGGCCATAACGTGGCGCTGTTTATTGAAAACCGCGCGAATGGACAGACGCTGCTTTACGCGCCAGGCCTGGGCGAGCCGGATGCGGTGATCCTGCCGTGGCTGCAAAAAGCGGATTGCCTGCTGATTGATGGTACCGTCTGGCAGGATGATGAGCTGCTGACTATTGGCGTGGGTCATAACACCGGCAAGGCGATGGGCCATCTGGCGCTGGCGGAAGAGCAGGGGCTGATGGCACTGCTGGCGTCGCTGCCGGCAAAACGCAAAATTCTGATCCACATTAACAACACCAATCCGATCCTTAACGAGCAGTCACCGCAGCGTCAGTTTCTGACGGAGCAGGGAATAGAGGTGAGCTGGGACGGAATGGCGATCCACCTTCAGGGCTAAAACATGCAGATCACTGACACGCTGTCGCCGCAGGCTTTTGAACAGGCCCTGCGCGACAAAGGCGCTTACTACCATATCCATCACCCGTATCACATCGCGATGCATAACGGTCAGGCCACGCGCGAGCAGATTCAGGGCTGGGTGGCGAATCGTTTCTATTACCAGACCACCATTCCCCTGAAAGATGCGGCGATCATGGCCAACTGCCCCGATCCGGCTACCCGCCGTAAGTGGGTGCAGCGCATCCTCGACCACGACGGCAGCAACGGCGAAGAGGGCGGCATTGAGGCCTGGCTGCGGCTGGGCGAGGCGGTCGGGCTGACGCGCGAAGAACTACTTTCAGAGCAGCATGTGCTGCCGGGCGTGCGGTTTGCGGTGGATGCTTATATTAACTTTGCCCGCCGTGCCAACTGGCAGGAGGCGGCCTGCAGCTCACTCACCGAGCTGTTCGCCCCGCAGATCCACCAGTCACGGCTCGACAGCTGGCCGCAGCACTATCCGTGGATCAAAGAAGAGGGCTATTTCTACTTCCGCAGTCGCCTGGGTCAGGCGAACCGCGATGTGGAACATGGCCTGGCGCTGGCGCTGGAATATTTCACCACCGCTGAGACGCAGAACCGCATGCTGGAAATTTTGCAGTTTAAGCTCGATATTTTATGGAGCATGCTGGACGCCATGACCATGGCATACGAGCTGAAACGTCCGCCTTATCACACCGTGACTGATAAAGCGGCGTGGCACACCACCCGACTGGTATAACAGATGAATGAAAACTCGATTGCCGCGTTTCGTCGCGGCTACCGCATGCAGTGGGAAGCCGCCCAGGATACCCATGTGGTGCTCTATCCCGAAGGCATGGCGAAGCTGAACGAAACCGCCGCCGCCATCCTTGAACTGGTGGATGGCAAGCAGGATATCGCCGCGATTATCGCAACGCTGGATAGCCGTTTTCCGGAAGCGGGCGGCGTGGGTGCAGACGTTTTAGAGTTCCTGCAATCAGCCTATGAACAGAAGTGGATACAGTTCCGTGACCCCGCATAAACCTGACGTGAATCCGCCGCTCTGGCTGCTGGCCGAGCTGACCTATCGCTGTCCGCTGCAGTGTCCCTACTGCTCCAACCCGCTGGATTTCGCCCAGCAGGAGAAGGAGCTGACCACCGAGCAGTGGATTGAGGTGTTTCGTCAGGCGCGGGCGATGGGCAGCGTGCAGCTCGGATTCTCGGGCGGCGAGCCGCTGGTCCGTAAAGATCTGCCGGAGCTCATCAAAGCGGCGCGCGACCTCGGCTTCTACACCAACCTGATCACCTCGGGCATCGGCCTGACGGAGAAGAAGCTGGATGCGTTCAGCGAGGCGGGTCTGGATCATATCCAGATCAGCTTCCAGGCGAGTGACGAAACCCTGAATGCGGCGCTGGCCGGTTCGAAAAAAGCGTTTCAGCAGAAGCTGGAGATGGCGAAAGCGGTGAAAGCCCACGGCTATCCGATGGTGCTGAACTTTGTACTGCATCGCCATAACATCGACCAGATCGACAGGATTATCGACCTCTGCATTGAGCTGGAAGCGGATGACGTAGAACTGGCGACCTGTCAGTTCTACGGCTGGGCGCAGCTTAACCGTGAAGGCCTGCTGCCCACCCGCGAGCAGATCGCCCGCGCAGAGGCGGTGGTGAAAACCTACCGCGAGCGGATGAGCACCACCGGCAATCTGACCAACCTGCTGTTTGTGACGCCAGACTACTACGAAGAGCGCCCTAAGCCCTGCATGGGTGGCTGGGGCGCCATCTTCCTCAGCGTTACGCCAGAGGGCACCGCGCTGCCGTGCCACAGTGCGCGTCAGCTCCCGGTAGAATTTCCCTCAGTGCTGACGCAAAGTCTGGACGATATCTGGTATAACTCATTCGGCTTCAACCGTTATCGCGGTTTTGACTGGATGCCAGAGCCATGCCGCTCCTGTGATGAGAAAGAGAAAGATTTTGGCGGCTGTCGCTGTCAGGCTTACATGCTGACCGGCAATGCCGACAACACCGATCCGGTTTGCAGCAAATCACCGCATCACGGCAAAATCCTTGACGCCCGGCGTGAGGCGGATTGCAGCGACATTAAAATTGGTCAGCTGCAGTTCCGTAACCGCAGCAACTCACAACTGATCTATAAAACACGGAACCTCTGATGAAAACGCGTTGCCTGGAGATAAACGGTCTGACGGTTGAACTGGTGCATCAGCCCGATGCCAGCCAGGCCGCCGCCCTGATTCAGGTGGGCGCGGGGAGTCACGACGAACCCGATCGCTGGCCCGGACTGGCGCATCTGCTGGAACATCTGCTGTTCACCGGCAGCACCGGCTGGCCTGATGAGGGCCGGTTGATGAGCTGGATTCAGACGCAGGGTGGCAGGGTTAACGCCACCACGCTGGCCCGGCGCAGCGCGTTCTTTTTTGAGGTCACGCCGTCGCTGCTGGCTGAGGGGCTGGCGCGGCTGCAGGATATGGTCTGCCATCCGCTGCTTGATAATCAGGCGATCGGTCAGGAAGTGGCGGTGATTGATGCAGAATATCAGCTATTGCAGCGTCATCAGCCGTCACGCATTGAAGCCGCACTGCTGCACGCCGCCGCGTCACCTGTGGAATTCCACCGGTTCCATATTGGCAGCCGGGCGAGTTTTGGCGATGAGCTCTCTGCACTGCAGCGGGCGTTGCGCCAGTTCCACCAGCGCTACTACTTCGCCAGCAATATGCGGCTCTGGCTGCAGGGGCCACACTCACTGGATGAGCTGGAACAGCTGGCGCGTAACGTTGCTGCCGCGCTGCCCTCCGGTCAGTGGCGACAGGATCTGCCACCGCCGCAGCTGACCAGCGATACCTGCTGGCAGCTGGCAGAGACCGCACCTGGGGCGCTATGGCGCAGCTGGATACTGGATAAGAGTGACGGTGTCACGTTGTGGCGTGAATTTCTGCTGGATGAAGCACCCGGATCGCTGCTGGCTACCCTTCGTGAGCAGGGGCTGGCGGAGTCGCTGGAGCTGAAGTGGATCTATCAGGCGGGAGGCGCGCTCTGGCTGGCGCTGGGCGTTGAAACGCATCAACCCGAAACCGTTAATGTCTTGATCGACCGTTATCTGGATGCACTGCGCCAGACGAATGCGCCACAACATCAACACTACCACCAGCTGGCGCAGCAGCGATTTGTGACACTGTCACCGATGGAGCAGTTACGCCAGCGCGCAATCGGCTTTGCGCCAGATGAAGCCGTGCCTGCGTTACAGCCGCTGCTGGCGCGTCTCACCGACGCGCCGGGCACGCTGCTGTTCTGCACCTCGCACCCGGCTGAGGAAACCCTTCAGACGCAGGGGTTCAGCCTTGCGCTGACCGCCTGGCAGCCAGCCCCGTCTGAGGCGCTACCTCCGGCGCATTTCACATTCTACCCGTTCGAGACTGCCTTAACGTCTGAGCCGCTGCCCGCACAGGCGGTGGCATTGCCGCATCATCAGCCTGATGACCTGCAGGCGACGCTGATCCTGCGACCAGAGTTCTGGTCAACGTTCACCGAAGCGGCAGGCGAAGCGCTGGGCCGGCGGTTACGTCCGCTGTTTGCCGCTTTGCGTCATCAGGGCGGCAACGGCAGCTGGCAGGAAGTGGAGGGCGTGTGGCAACTGACGCTACAACTGACGCCGGATGAGGCGGTGGCTGACCGGGCGCTGAGCCAGATTGTCGCCGCACTGACGCTGTCGGTTGAGGCGGCGCAGCCTTCTTCGGGGGAAAGCATCGCGATTCGTGCACTGCTGCGGCAGTTGCCTTATCAACTGGCCGCCACTATTACGCCACATTGCTGGCGGGCGGCGCTGAAAGGCGGCAACGCGGCACTGCATTCACTGATTGCCCGGCGGCTGAGCGCACTGTCGCTACCGGTTAACCCTGACACGCCGCCAAAGCGCATGACGACACAAACCGGTATGACGCGCCTGCCACACAGCAGCGCGGACAATGCTCTGCTGCTGTTTATCCCGCTGCATCGACCTGAACAGCTGGCGGCGCTACGCGCGCTGGCGTTGATCTACGAGCCGCGCTTTTTCCAGCGCTATCGCGTTGAGCAGCCTATCGGTTATGTGGTCAGCAGCCGCTATATGCGCTGTGCCGATGAAGATGGGGTACTGTTTGCGCTGCAGTCGCCCGATTACAGCGCGCTGTCACTGCTGCGCTACTGCCGCAACTTCCTGCGGTCACTGAACGAGACGCTGGCGGGTTACGATCTGGCGGCACTGAAAGCGCGTCTTCTGAGCCGGGAAGTGGATCAGCCACTGGCGTGCTTACGCGCAGACAATGGCCTGGCAGAACCGGATACGAAGCAGATTGAGGCGCTGACACTTGCGGATCTGCAACAGCTTCACCGCACGCTGATTCAGGATCGCCGCCGCTGGCGGGTGCTGTTCACCGGCGGCGAGAATGTGTAGCGCCCGGTATAAAGTTGCTGAATTTATTTGAAAATTACCGACAAATCTCTTCACTGTCTATTCCGGGCGAACTGGACCACACTCAATTCACTTTGTCCGCATAAGGAATTGACCGTGAAAAACTTCAAACGTATTGCACTGCCCCTGTTAGCCGCTGCCACCCTCTACGCCCCGTTGTCTCAGGCTGAGGCGATGCACTACCAGCTGAATCCTGAGCATACGTCGGTGATTGTTGCCTGGAACCACTTCGGCTTCTCAAACCCTACCGCTGATATCCCTGATGCAACCGGTAACCTGGTGTTTGATAAAGATCATCCAGAGGCATCACGCGTTGACGTGACCCTGCCAGTCAGCAAAATCGACAGCCACGTGGCTGCGCTGACCAAAGAATTCAAAGGCGCTGAGTACTTCGACACCGCTAAATATCCGACTGCGACCTTCCACAGCACCAAAGTGGTGGCGAAGGGCGACAACAAATTTGATGTTGAAGGCAACCTGACCCTGAAAGGGATCACCAAGCCAGTTACGCTGCACGCGACGCTGAACAAGCAGGGCGAGCATCCGATGGTGAAAAAGCAGGCGATTGGTTTTGATGCCACCGGCACCATCAAGCGTTCTGACTTCAAGCTGGACAAATATGTCCCAGCGGTAAGCGACGAGGTCACTCTGACTCTGTCTACTGAAGCCTACGCCAAGTAAGCTTTTTGGGACGTAGCGGCTTGCTGCTACGCCCCTTATTCGTTTTTTCTGCGCCTTCTTCCCCTCTGAAATCTATTCTGCCCGCCTGTTTATCTGCCATAAAATAATCCGGATATCTCCTCATCAACTATTTTCTGAACGCTTTATCTGGCCCGGAACCGGGAAAAATGAGGCGAAAGTCACAAATTTGCAACAGCACGGAATAAGCCACTCAGTGCCGCTGTGTGGCGAAATAAAATTCAGATGCCTTCTGAACTAACTTATTGATTTATATCGTTTCACTCTAATCGGCCTTCCCGCGAATAGTGTGATTTTGATCTCATAAACCGCCGTTCAGACACCCCTGTCAATAACCCCGCCCAAAAAATACCGCTCGTAACTGTGATCTCCTCTGCAAATAGCAACCCCACGAACCGGAAGAATGGCCCTCAGCAGATTAAGACAGCGAGGTGAGGGAAATGCGAATTGGAATGGTGATCAGTGGCGGTGATGTAACCGGCATTAATAATTTTGTCTTCCAGTTAGGGCGTCTGACGCAGGCGGAGATCGTGATATTTGATGGTGGCATTCCCGGCCTGCTGGCAAATAACCATCGTGATATCAGCCAGCGTGATCTGCTCGACTTTTCCATCGCCTCAATTCCGGTTATGCAATCGGGACGCACGCAAAAGAAACTGGTGCGCAGCGAATATGAATGTATTGCCCGCCAGCTGAAAAGCGCCCGTATTGACGTATTAATTATGGCGGGCGGTGACGGGTCGCTGCAATTTCTCCATACCCTGTCGGAGTCTGGCGTTAATTGTTTCGGCGTCGGCATGACCATCGATAATGATGTCTTCGGCAGTGATTACACCCTGGGTTTTTCCACCGCCTGCGAGCAGGTATTAAAAGAGGTCGCGAAACTGCGGAATACCGGGCGCGCCTTACCTGGCCGGGTATTTATGCTGGAGTTACTCGGCGGCTACTGCGGCGAATTAACCCTGCAGTCGGCGATTAAATCCAATGCGGACATTGCGCTGATCCCGGAGTGCCAGATTCCTTTGCCACAGCTGGCGCAGCGCATCACCCGGCGGCTGGCAGAACAGAACAGCGTGATCATTCTCTGTTCAGAAGGCTACACCCGCGAATATTCGCCCGGTTTTCAGGGGGCTATCGACACCTTAATCAAACAGCTTGAGCCGCTTATTGGCGTACGCGTCCGTAAAACTATCCTCGGTTACGGGCTGCGGAATGGTGATCCCACCTGCGAAGAGATTTATCAGGGCACCATTATGGCCAGTGAAGTGGTGCGTTGTATTCAGTCAGGCATGCGGAATAAAGCGGTCATTATTAATGGCAGCAATAAACCGATTCCGATTGATTTAATAAGCATGCAAAAACGCCTGGTCGATATTGACGGGCACCATTATAAACTCGCTAAACAACTCAATATATTGTGAGGAGAAAACCATGCTGAAAATATTATGTGTCTGTGGTTGTGGCTTAGGATCCAGTTTTGCGATTGAGATGAGCGCAAAAGCGGTTTTAAAAAAACTGGAGATTGAGGCCGATATCGATCACACCACCATTTCAGAAGCGAATGCCTTTAAGTCGGACATGATTCTGACGCAAAAAGCCTTTGCCGATGTGTTAAATGCCGACGCCAGTCCGGAACAGATTAAGCGGGTCATTATTCTTAACCGGCTCACCGATAAAGCGGAAATAGAGCAGAAGATCCTGGCCTTTTTAAAAGAACGCAACGTAAAGGTCGCCGCCCATGAATAGTGTGATCGACTTCCTGGTAAAAGATCTGCTGGGGCAGGCGTCTATTCTGATCGCCTTTATTGCCCTGATCGGTCTGCTGCTGCAAAAGAAATCCGCAGGCAAGGTGGTGGAAGGCACCTTTAAAACCCTGCTCGGCTTTTTAATTATGATGGCGGGTATCAATATTATTGTGGGAACCCTGACGTTCCTCAATACCATTTTTACCCACGGCTTTGGCATGCGCGGCTATATCACCGATGTTGCCGCCATTGCCGGGCTGGCTAACCGTGAGCTGGGGTCTGAAGTGGCACTGACGCTGCTGGTGATCTTTATCGTCAATATCATCATCGCGCGACTGACGCCCTTTAAGTACATCTTCCTCACCGGCCAGGCCCTGCTGTGGATGGCGACGATTGGCGCGGTGATTGGCTACAAAGCGGGGCTGACCGGTCTGCCGCTGATCCTGACCGGCGGTATCTTTGGCGGGGTCATGGCCGTGGTGATGCCTGCGCTGGCGCAGCCGGTGGTACGACGTATTACCGATTCGGACGACGTTGCCCTGGGTCACTTCTGCACCATTGGTTATCTGGTCACTGCGGCGGTCGCCAAAGTGGTCGGCAAAGGATCGCGATCCACTGAAGATCTGAAGCTGCCCGATAACTTCAAGTTTCTGCAGGATACCTATCTGTCGATGGCGCTGGTGATGGTGCCGATGTACCTGATCCCCGCCGTGGCGGCCGGTCCGGCGTTTATCGCCCAGTACAGCAACGGCATGAACTACCTGATGTACGCCTTTATGCAGTCGATTCAGTTCGTGGCCGGAGTCTTTGTGCTCTACAGCGGCGTTCGTCTATTGCTGAACGAGCTGGTGCCTGCCTTCCGCGGTATCGCCATGCGTGTCGTGCCGGATGCCAAACCGGCGCTGGACTGCCCGGTTATGTTTCCCTATGCCCCGAACGCGGTGATTGTTGGCTTTCTCGCCACCACGCTCGGCTCAATTGTTGGCATGCTCGTCTTCCCGATGTTTGGTCTGGCGATGATCCTGCCTGGCCTGCTGACCAACTTCTTTGCCGGTGGCACCGCCGGGGTATTTGGTAATGCCATGGGCGGACGGCGCGGCGCGATGATCGGCGGCTTCGTCCACGGCCTCTTTATCACCATTCTGCCCGCCATCCTGGTGCCGATGCTGGAGAGCTATGGCTTCACCGGTGTGACCTTCAGTGACTCAGATGTCATCAGTACCGGCCTGGTGCTCGGCCACGCCTTCCAGAATAACTGGCTGTTCGTTGCTCTGTTTATTGCCTTTGTTACCGCGCTTGCCTGGTTTGTTAATGGCAAATCCACAAAACCTCAAGAGGAAAAAATCCATGAAACTTTATAACTTCGCCGATCTGTTACAGCTGGCTAAACAGCGCGACTTTAAAGCGGTGGGTTCTTTTAATCTTCACTGCCTGGAGATGCTGCCCGCCTATTTTAGAGCGGCAGAGAAAACCAATAGTCCGTTAATGATTCAGATCTCCACCGGCACGGCGAAATATCTCGGCCATAAATTACTGGTCGATGCCATTAAATCGCTGTCAGAGAGCAAAAATGTCCCGACCTGTCTGCATCTCGATCACTGTTCCGATTTAGCGGCGATTCAGACAGCGATTGATGCCGGATTCAGTTCCGTGATGTATGACGGGTCCCATCTGTCAATTGAGGAGAATATTGCCAATACCCGCCGGGTGATCGATATGGCGCGTCCGCACAATGTTTCGGTAGAAGCGGAGCTGGGCGCGATTGGCGGCTCGGAAGATGGTAAATGTGTGGAGATGGAGGCGATTGCGTTTACGCCGGTGGAAGATGCGCGCCGTTTTGTCGAAGAGACCGGCGTCGATATGCTGGCGATCTCCATCGGCACCGTGCATGGACTTTACACCGGTAAAGCGCATATTCAGCATCAGCGGCTGGCAGATATCACGGCGGCAACCCACACGCCACTGGTGCTGCACGGCGGCACCGGCGTCAGCGATGAAGATATGCGGCTGGCGGTCAGCAGCGGTATTGAGAAGGTCAATGTCGGCACCGAAATGAATGTTCAGTGGGTAGCGCAGTGCAAATCGACCTTTGAAAAAGGCAAGGTCAATGACAGCGTGCGTAATTTCCTGGTGCCGGCCAATGATGCGGTAACCAGTGTGCTGGTAGAGAAGATGCAGTTATTCCGGTAATCGCCCGTTTCGCCATCACCGGCTTATTGCGTCAAACCTTTTATAATTACCTATTAATCTGAGCCACCCCGACATGCTACGGGGCAGGAGAGCCTATGTTTGGATTCTTAAAAAAGTCTCCGGCTGTGGAACAACCCAGCGAGCAGCAGCAGGATCATCTGGCGGAATTAAGTCGCGAGAAAATAACGCAACTGGAGCAGCAGCTGGCTATTAATCCGCGTGATGGCGAAACGCAAAAACAATTAATGCTGGAATATAACCGGGCATTAAGCTTATTTGCGAAAAGCCGTCGCTATCGCAATGAAATTGATGCGCTGTTTGTCAAAATCGATGAATTACGCAATGTGGTTCGCCAGTCGATTTAAGGAGAGCTGATGACGATTAAGCAGTTATTGCAAGAGGCAAACGCTATTCAGATTGGTATCGACGCCACGGACTGGCGTCAGGTTATCGCGCTGGCTGCCGAACCCCTGGTCAGTGGCGGCTATCTCGATGCCTCTTATCCTGATGCGGTCATCGCCAATACGCTGGCCCATGGCGCTTACTACGTGTTTGAGGAGGGGATCGCCATTCCCCATGCGCGACCGGACGCGGGGGTGATCCGCGACTGTTTCAGTATGATTGTGTTAAATGAGCCGATCTCGTTTGAGGGCAGTGACAAAGCGGACATTGTCATCATGTTTGGCGCGCGTGACAGCAATGCCCATATAGAAGAGGGGATCCGCGCGATTGTGTCGCTGCTGGAAGATGAGGAAACGCTGGTCCGGTTACGTCAGGCCAGCAGCATCGCGGAGGTCATTGATATTTTATGACGCTAAAAACACCGTTAAAACGCGTGGTGCTGGTTAATGGCATTCCGGCTTCGGGTAAAAGCACCCTGACGCACGCGCTGTCACAACAGTTTGGCTGGCCGGTGCTGACGCTCGATAGCCTGAAAGAACCCTTTATGCACGCTTTTGCGCCGGTCGATCGCCAGCGTAACCGGCAACTGGGCTGCGCGGCCTATCAGGCGATCTGGAACATCGTCGCGCAGGCTCCCGCCAGTCAGATCTGGCTGATCGACGCCTGGTTTGGGTTCCAGCCCCGTACGCTGCTGGAGCAGGGACTGAAACAGGCGGGCGTGGAAGAGGCGCTGGAGCTATGGCTCAAGATTGAACCGGAAGCGGCGGTGGCGCGCTATCAGGCGCGGCTGTCACAGCGGCTGCCGGGCCATCCGGGTGCGGAGTATTTGCCGGAGCTGCGCCAGCTGGCACAACAGGCCACTCCGATGGCGCTGGGCCAGGTGTATGAGGTTGATGCCTGCGTTCAGGATCACGCTGCCGTCATTCACTGGCTGCAGCAGCAACTGACCAGAACCCGCTACACTTCAGTTCATCATCAGAGGAGTGAGGAGTTGCAGGATGTCGTCGCCCCCTTATCTGCAAACCGGTGAAAGCGCCGTGCTCTACGACGGCGTCTGTAAGCTGTGCAACGGCTGGGTTCAGTTCCTGCTGCGTCGCCATCTGGCGCGGCAGGTCCGTTTTGCCTCGGTGCAGAGCGAGCAGGGCAAAGCGCTGCTGCGCTGGGCCGGCATGCCGGAAGAGAACATCAGTACCATTGTTTACATTGACGGTAATCAGCACTGGCTGCGGGCGCAGGCGGTGTTTCGCGTGATGCAGCACCTGCCGGCCCCGTGGCGCGGGCTGGCGGTGCTGCGCCACTTTCCCGACGCGATCAGTAATTTTGCCTACGACCGTATCGCGTTAAACCGCTATAAGCTGTTTGGGCGTTACAGCAGCCAGCACGCCATCCAACCCGATTATCCTGGTCGATTTCTGCATGAGGTGGAGCAGACGGTCACGGAAGGGTAAATACCGTCCGGCAACGGCTGTCGTCGCTCTGCCATTCCTCCGCGATATCACTTAATGGACGCGACCGGAAAGGAATGGTAAAACCGTGCGGTCCGGCGGCCTGCAGCATTTCCCCTATTGAGGCGATCAGTTCACGGTCTGGCACACTGCCCAGCCCGCTTCCCATCAGTGTTAGCCCGGATGAGCGCAGCAGCTTACTGTGCAGGGAAATCTCCTGCCCGCTCAGCGAACCAATCTGCACAAAGCGCACGATTTTTTCGCCACCCCGAACCGCCGCAGTCATGATTGCCAGTGCGCTCTCACCCCACAGATAATCCAGTACTACATCAACGCCCTCTGCCATCAGGGCGGGGAGTTCGGTGGGCAGCGCATCCAGCGTCAGAGTGATATCAGCACCCTCATTGTGCAACTGCTGCAGCGTTTCTCTGTTACGGCCGGTGACAATGATTTTGCCTGCACCCAGCGCGCGGGCAATGCGGATCGCCAGGCGACCCGAAGTGCCGGTCGCGCCATTGATCAGCACGGTCTCGCCGGGGCGAAGTGCGGCCCGACGGGTCAGCGCTGTCCAGGAGGACATGCCCGGATTCGCGAGAGCTGCTGCCAGCACCGGATCAAGGCCAGAAGGCAGTGGGATGATGTGTTCTCTACTGACCACCGTCCGCTCGGCCATACTGCCCGAGGCGGAGTCAAAAGCCAGAAAGTAGACAGCCTCGCCGTTGTCGAGGTAGCCCGTTCCGTCAATGCCCGGAATAAACGGGAATTGCGAAACGGCGCTGTAGTGGTTGCCCGCCGCCCGGGCTTTCGCCAGCTGGCTGAGTGCTGCGGCTCTGACGGTGATCCGCTGCTGATGCTCACCGGCCTGGGGTTCCGGTCTGTCACCGTAGTGAGGTTTTGCGCCTGCCTGATCGATTATCGCTGCTTTCATGGTTGGTCTGCCTTCTGTCTGGGAGTTATTAGGTGTAAAGTACACACATTATTCCTGCCTCAGGATGGCGTCAATGAAAAGTGTGCAAAATACACATAAATACGATGCGCTGCATAATTGTCTGCTGACGATTGCAGGCGCGCTTAACCGCCCCCAGCGCGATATGGCGATGATTAAAGCGGCGGGTATTGAACTGGATCGGGCGCTGTTTCCGCTGCTGGTTCAGGTCAGCCGGTTCGGGCCGATCGGCGTAGGCGAACTGGCCGATCGGGTGGGGCGTGACTACAGCACGGTCAGCCGTCAGGTGGCGAAACTGGAGGAAACCGGGCTGGTCGTGCGGCAGAAAAATCAGCAGGACAAAAGGATTAACGAGGCAGCCATTACCGCAGATGGCCGGGCGATGACCGATAAAATCGATGCGCAGCGCGTGCAGGTCTATCAGCGTGTTTTCCGGCACTGGCCGGACAGCGATCGCGAGGCGCTGGAGCAACTGCTCAGCAGATTTGTTACCGATTTTACCCTTACGGAAGGTGACGAAAATGATGACAAGCATGATGCGGTTTAAGGGAAGAGGGATTTATGCCGGTTAATTTCGATCTCAACGATCTCTATGCGTTTCGCGCGCTGGTGGAGTTTGGCAATTTTCGCCTGGCGGCAGAATCGATCTGTCTCTCACAGTCGGCGCTGAGCCGCCGGATAGATAAGCTGGAAACCTCGCTGGGGATCAAACTGTTTGAGCGTACCACGCGCCGCGTCACGCTGACGCTGAAGGGGCATGCGTTTGCTCAGCGCTCGGATAAGTTGCTGGCTGATTTTGAGGAGGTCATGGCCGATCTCAGTGAGGTGAGCTTAGCCCGCACGGGACTGATTACCGTGGCCTGCGTGCCGTCAGCCGCCTACTACTTTATGCCCAACATTATCCGGCTGTTTCAGGCGCGCTATCCCCGCGTACGAGTCAAACTGATCGACAGCAGTGCGGCTAACGTTTATGACGCGGTGATTGGCGGTCAGGCCGACTTTGGCATCAGTTTTTCCAGCCGCTCGCAGCCGGATGTGCATTTCCAGCCGCTGATGGATGATCCCTACGTGGCGGCCTGTCGGCGTGACCATCCTGTAGCCGGCAAAAAGAGTCTGAGCTGGCAGGCGTTTTATCAGTATGAATGGGTCGGGCTGGATAAAACCTCCGGCAATCGCAACCTGCTGGATCAGGCGCTGCAGGCGATCATGCCGGAGAAACCCTGTATCTGTGAAACCCGGCACGTCACCACCATGCTGGGGATGGTTGAGGCGGGGCTGGGCATTGCTGCCGTCCCCGCCATGTCGATGCCTGGCTACGATCACGCCCTGCTGATGGCGGTTCCATTGACCGATCCGCAGGTGAAACGCACCGTGGGTCTGCTACGTAAAAATGGCCGGACGCTGTCGCACATTGCGGGCGAACTGGAGAACCTGATTATTGAACAGTATCAGCGTCTCTGACCGGTTTTGACGCTTTCACGGTGTGCAGTCCGCTGGCGTGCACCGCCTGTTGTGCTTCAGAAGAGGCGAGCCAGCGCAGCAGCTTAGCCGCCTCATCCGGCTGCGCTGACTTGCGCACCACGGCTCCGGCGAAGCGGGTGGTGTATTGCAGCTTGTCCGGCAGTTCACCAATAAAAGTAACGCCCGGCACCGGCAGCAGCTCACTGACCTGCTGAAAGCCGATAGCGTATTTACCGGCCGCGACCTCTGAGGCCACCGGGATGCGCTCAACCTTCACCGCTTTCCCCTTAACCTGATCCTCAATGCCCAGGCGGCTGAACAGCTGGCTGCTGACATACTTACCGCTGGCGCTGTCAGAGTAGGCGATGGAGCTGGCGTTCAGCAGAGCAGTACGCAGCGCGCTTTCGCTGCCGATCTTAACCGGCGTGGCACCCTGTCTGATCACCGCGCCGATGCGGGAGTCCGCCAGCTCAACCCGTGAACCCGGCAGCGTCTCGCCCTGTTTTTGCAGATCGCTTAGCGCATCGCCGACCATAATCACCACATCGGCCGGTTCACCGCGCGCCAGTCGGGCCGGAATGGCCTGCGGGGTTTTGCCCATAGACGGACCGGCGACGGTGTTGATAGTGATCCCTTCACGCTGGGCGAAGCGGGGCGAGAGCGTATCCCACGCGGCTTTAAACCCGCCGGAGATCATCACCGTCAGCTCTTTTGCCTGCGCCGTGGTGCTGCCCGCCACGCTGAACAGCAGAGCAGCGTACAGCGACATCGTTTTCAGTTTCATTTTACGTTCCTCAGCTAACGGTTTCATGGGCAGGTGATACGGCACTGCGTGTACGACGATAGAGATAAAGTGTTGCCCCCAGGGCGCAGACTGCGGCAAAACTCATCCAGTAGCCTGGCGAGGCTTTATCGCCGGTCATCTCAATCAGGCCGGTTGACATCACCGGCGTAAACCCGCCAAACAGCGCAGTTGCCAGGCTATAGGCCAGCGAGAAGCCCGCCACGCGCACTTCCGCTGGCATGATTTCGGTCAGCGCCGGGATCATCGCGCCGTTGTAGAGACCATAGATCATTGAAAGCCACAGCAGCACGCCCAGCATCATCGAGAAGCCCGGTGCGGCGGCCAGCATGCTCAGAGCCGGATAGGTGGTGACGATCGCCAGCAGGGTCATGGCGACCAGCACAGGCTTGCGACCAAAGCGGTCGGAGATCGCACCGCCAATCGGCAGCCAGATAAAGTTCGATACCGCCACCAGCAACGTCACCAGCAGGCTGTCAGAGGCGCTGAGCAGCAGCACTTTCTTGCCAAAGGTCGGCGCGTAAACCGTAATCAGGTAAAACGCTGTCGTGGTCATTGCTACCATCAGCATCCCGGCAATCACCACCTGCCAGTTGGCGAGCAGGATGCGGAACACCTGCTTCACATCGGGATGGCTGCGACGGTTGTTGAACTCCTGGGTCTCTTCCAGCTTGCGACGCAGCAGGAAGATAAACGGCACGATCAGGCAGCCAAACAGGAACGGAATCCGCCAGCCCCATTCACGGATGGCACTCTCTTCCAGCACCGCGTTGAGGATAAAGCCCATCGCCGCCGCCACCATAATCGCGACCTGCTGACTGCCCGACTGCCAGCTGGTGTAGAAGCCCTTGCGGCCTGGTGTGGCGATCTCTGCCAGATAGACCGACACGCCGCCCAGCTCTGCACCGGCGGAGAAGCCCTGCAGCAGCCGACCGATCAGCACCAGCAGCGGCGCCCACAGGCCAATACTCTGGTAAGAGGGGATCAGCACGATCATAAAGGTGCCCGCCGCCATGATGGAGAGCGTGACGATCAGCCCTTTACGACGACCGACCTTATCGATGTACGCCCCCAGCACTACCGCGCCAATCGGGCGCATCAGGAAGCCTGCGCCAAATACGGCAAAGGTCATCATCAGTGAGGCGAACTCACTGCTGGCCGGGAAAAAGGTATGGGCGATATAGGTGGCATAGAAACCGAACAGGAAGAAGTCGAACTGTTCGAGAAAGTTGCCTGAGGTAACACGGAATATTGCGCCAATCCTGGCGCGGTGAGTCATGGGTGAGGTTGTCTGCATCAGTAACTCCAGTAAGTTTTGACGCTTTTTGCCGCGCCTGTCACTGAAGAGTGGATCAGCGCCCGGCGCTAAATAAGTGCAAAAAGGGCATCGATTAATGTGCCAGCCGCATGATTGCCACGCGTTATCACTTAAAGTGTTTCGCATTCAATAGGTTAAATGACGGGATGGTTTTTTTGTGCCTGTTAGTGAGTCTGAGAGGAGTTTGCGAAAATGTGACAGATTTCATAAGCGTGTTGCAGGCGAATAGGGGGAATCTGGCTTGTCTGAGGCCATCAGCGCAGAGTCTGGCGGCAAAAAGGGTTCAGAACGCAGGCAGCAAGGCGTCAGGGAAAGGTTATGCCAAAAACCTGATGTAAATGTCGGACGCCCGCTACGGTAAACACCACTTCACGGTAGCCAGGCTGCCGGGTTAGCCAGCCCTGCGTTTCAAAGGCACTCAGCAGCGCTGCACCCGCGTAGCCGCCGAGATGGAACCGGCGCTCACTCCAGTCGAGACAGCCACAGCAGGCTCTGCGGCGTCCGGGCTGTGACAGATCAATCTGCAACGCCGCAAACTGCTGCAGACCCAACAGGGTGACAGCGCTGCCTTCCGGCGTGATCCAGCCCTGTTGCGCCATTGCGGCATAGATCTGCACCGCAATCTCACCGGCCAGATGGTCGTAACAGGTGCGGGCGGTGCGAAGCGATGTTGGGGTGGTGCTCGCCGGCGCGGCAATCCGTCGCCAGGACACGCCCATCATGTTCTCAATCAGCGTAGCGATGTCACTGCCGGTCAGTCGGTAATAACGGTGACGCCCCTGCGCCACGCAGACGATCAAGCCGCTGGTGATCAACCGGTTCAGATGGGCGCTGGCGGTTGAGGGCGCCACGTCGGTGACGGCACTGAGTTCGGTGGCGGTCCAGGCGCGTCCATCCATCAGCGCGGACAGCATCTTCACCCGTGACGGATCGGCCATTGCGGCGGCGACGCCCACAATCGCATTCTCAAGTGCTTCGCTATCGTCAGGTGCGTTATGCGGTTGTGGAGTTGCCATCAGATTACAGTGCCCATTCTGTGGTCAGCCCGGCGGCTGATCGATTGTTATCGGTGATCAGGATCAGCTGGTTAGCGTGATCGCTGTATTGCACCAGGATGTTGATTCCGGCATCGGCAAGGCGTGCAGTGATCGCCCCCAGCTCGCCGGGACGCTGTTGCGGTAACCTGCGAATAAGCGGGACGTTAACTGCCTCGACGGCGATACCTTCTGCTTCAAGCACGGCCCGCGCCCGTTCGCCTTCCTCAACCAGAAAATGAGCGTGGCTCTGTTCACCAAAGGAGAACAGGCCGCCGCCTTCCAGGCCAATCCCATGACGGCCCAGCAGCGTGGTGAGCCGGGAAAGTGTGCCTGGACTATTTTGCAGGATGACATGAATATCGAACATGTTAATTTACTCCCTGTTGTGAGGCATATTCTCTGATCAGCGTGACGATGCGAAGACGGTAACCGGCAAAAAGGGTCTCGCGGCCTTCACGCTGTGCGGCCTGGTGACAGAGGTTGCGCTTCCAGGCCAGCACCGATTCTTCATCGCGCCACCAGGAGAGCGAGAGAATTTTTTTCTCATCGGTCAGGCTTTGAAAGCGCTCAAGAGAGATAAACCCGCTGTTTTGCATCAGCAGCGGTTTAAGGTCGGCAGCCAGTTGCAGGTAACGCATCTGGTGTTCGGGTCGGGCTTCGGCTTCAAATAGTACGGCAATCATCGCTATCCTCCTTTGGGTGATAGCGCAAAAATAGCGGGCGGGGCGGGTTGATGCTTCGTCCGGTAACGAAATATGGCTGCAGGGGCGACCTCCAGCCGGTGCAATCTTGTAATGGAGCAGATGATATGTTCAGCGGACTCAGTGCGTTCCCCCTTACTCCCTTTGCGGCAGGCAAGCCCGATGAGGCGGCTTTTTTGCGGCTGCTGCGCAGGCTGATTGATGCAAAAGTCGATTCCCTTGGCGTGCTGGGGTCCACCGGCAGCTACGCCTATCTCACCCGCGCGCAGCGCAGGCGTATCGCAGAACTGGCGGTGGAACATGCAGAGTCGATTCCGGTGATGATCTGCATTGGTGCGGTGGGCACTGACGAGGTGCTGGCGCTGGCGGAGGACGCGCAACAGGCGGGCGCGGCCGCGTTATTGCTGCCGCCGCTGGGTTATCAGACGTTGAATGAAGATGAGGTGTTCACGCTTTTCGAGACCGTAACGCGACACGCCTCGGTGCCAGTCTGTATCTATGACAATCCCGGCACCACCCATTTTACGTTTTCCGATGCGCTGCTGAGCCGGATCGCCGCACTTTCCGGTGTCGGGTCAGTGAAAATTCCTGGGGTACCGGCGGAGCAATCTGCGGCTAACGATCGCCTCGCTCAGCTGCGCGGCACGCTGCCAGATTCCGTGTCGATTGGCGTCAGCGGCGATGCTTCTGCCGCCAACGGGCTGATTGCGGGCTGTGATGGCTGGTATTCGGTGTGCGGCGGACTGTTTCCGCGCGTTGCAAAAGCGATGACCGAAGCGGCGGCCGCAGGCGACCATCAGAGCGTCAGGGCGCAGTCCGATCGCCTGCAGCCGTTATGGGCGCTGTTCCGCCAGCATGGCGGCAGTTTCCGGGTGATCAGCGCTGCGGCGGGGCTGCTGGGACTCACCGAACGCGACTGCCTGCCGCGCCCGCTGCTGCCGCTCTCCGATGCGCACTGCCAGCAGATTGCTGACGTGCTCGCGGCACTCGACCTCTCTTAAGATCCCGCGCCAGAAGGCATTAACCGTGGCGCACCAGGTTAAAGCCTTCTTCCTCCTGCGGCGCTTCGAAATAGCGGGTAATCAGCGCGAACTGCTCGTCCGTTGCGGCAAAGGCGTGTTCGCCGCCCTGATTTCGGGCGTGCAGGCGCGATTTACACAGCGCATCCGGTACGTCCAGATAATGCAGACGATGGTCGGCAGAGGTTGCCTTAATCACCGACATCATCCAGTCGCGATTCGCCCGGGTGTTGGCAGGAAAATCGAGCACCACCGACACCCCTGCGTTAAGCAGCGCGACCAGATGAGGCGTCATCGCCTTTCTGAGTTTTGCCGCATAGCGCACGTAATCGGCCACCGACTGCATCTCGTCCTGATAAAGCGCGGCGAGCCACTGATCCTCGCTGATCACCACGCAACCGGGGGCGGCGCTCAGCTCCGCCGCCAGCGTCGATTTCCCGGAGGCAATTTTTCCACACAGCAGATGCAGCGTGGCGGGGGCAAAAGTCATGGTCATATCACTCCTGTGTCAGCCTGATAGTGAACCGCGCGCATTACGAGAAGGGAAAGTAAAGCAGGTCTCGCCGAAGCGGGATTCAGGCTAACAAAACAGGGGAGATATAAGCAATGAGAGGCAAAAAGTTGCTGGTGAGTAAAACCCGGTTTACCGCGCGTAACAGTCTCTGCTGCTGCGGGCGTTACTGCATTCAGAAAAAACCGCGGCTTTCGCTGGGCATGTTGACACGCCTGAACGGGGAAGTGCGGTCAGGCGTTGAGTGCAATATCAGATACGCTTTCAGAAAGGGGGGAATTGGCGCTGAACAGCTGGCAACTGACTTCATTTTTGTGCCATCAGCAACGTCAGCAGTTCGCGGCAGCATGCCTCTTCTTCTGCACTGTCTGCGGATGCCAGATGGCGCAGCAGTTCCATACAGCTTTTTTCCTTGCCCGCTTCCAGTAACTCTTCGATCAGAAAGTTGAGTTTGTCCTGTTCAGACACGGCAAAGGATGAACTAAACTCATTTTTGACCGGGCCACTGTGATTCACCGGCAACGTGAGGGTGTTTTGCATTGGCATAATATTGTCCTGTTTCGGGTTAAAAAATGTTCGGCGATTGCTATTAAACTTATACAACGATCCGGAATTTGTACAGGAATCTGCCCGATTGATTTTCAGGACGAAGCTAAGCGCAGCGCGGTTGCGGCGTAAATGTCAGCTAATCATTAAGTTAGCGGGAGAAGGAATTTCAGAAAAATTCTGCGGGCCTGAGGCAGGATGCGGAGACGGGAAAAACCAGGTCAGTCCTGCGTCAGGTCAACAGGCGGCCCACCGGGCCGCATGCACTATTTAGCGGTCAGGAAATCTTCGCGCTGCGGTGTAAACGTATCCAGTAATGTGCCCGCCTCAAGACAGACACAGCCATGAACCACATTGGGCGCTTTATAGAGCGTATCTCCTGCGCCCACCTCACGCGTTTCACCATTGATGGTGAAGGCAAAACGTCCGCTCAGCACATAGGTCAGCTGCTCGTGGGGATGGTGATGCAGCGGGCCGACAGCCTCTTTCTCAAAAATCACTTCTACCGCCATCATGGTGCCGCCGTACGCCAGCACGCGGCGGGTCACGCCGTTGCCCAGATCTTCCAGTGGTCGCTCTTTATGGTAGATAAACATCGCAATCCTCCTGCGGTTGCCCCTGCTGCGGTGACCGTTTTGTGATGGATCTCACAGCACTCGGGTGAATTAGTTTATGCACTTTAGTGGTTTTTCACTAAAATGAAACGGTGTTTCAATTAATTTATAAGGGTAGATCATGAAAATCGCGTTAATGATGGAAAACAGCCAGGCCGCTAAAAACGTTACCGTGCTGAAAGAACTGGAAGGCGTCGCACAGCCACTGGGCCATCAGGTCTTCAACGTCGGTATGAGCGATGAGCAGGATCACCACCTGACCTATATTCACCTCGGCATTCAGGCCAGCGTGTTGCTCAACAGCCAGGCCGTGGATTTCGTGGTCGCGGGTTGCGGCACCGGGCAGGGCGCGCTGATGTCGCTTAACATTCACCCGGGCGTCGTCTGCGGCTACTGTATCGATCCGGCGGATGCCTACCTGTTTGCCCAGATCAACAACGGTAATGCCTTATCTCTGCCGTTCGCCAAAGGCTTTGGCTGGGGCGCTGAACTTAACCTGCGCTTTATCTTTGAAAAAGCCTTCACCGGCGAGAAGGGCAATGGCTATCCGCCAGAGCGTAAAGAGCCGCAGGTGCGTAATGCCGGTCTGCTGAATCAGGTCAAAGCTGCCGTGATCAAAGAGAACTACCTCGACACGCTGCGCGCCATCGACCCTGAACTGGTGCGTACTGCCGTTAGTGGCCCACGTTTCCAGCAGTGTCTGTTTGAGCATGGCAAAAATCAGGAAATCGTCGCTTTTGTGCGTCAGCTGACCCACTAACGCATCCGGGGTCATAAGGCCGGTCTGACCGGCCTTTTTTTATTCTCTCTTTCCCGACATCAGCTGAACGTCAGCTCTGCTGCGCCAGCGTCGGATTGTAATGGCGACTCGCCTCCACCAGCATCCGGGTGTAGGGCATCGCGGCGCGGTCGGCCACCAGCGTCGGCACATCCAGCGTCTCCAGCACCTTGCCCTGTTGCATAACCGCCACGCGATGGCAGAGGTGCGCCACCACGCCGAGATCGTGTGTCACCATCAGATAGGTCAGGTTCTCCTGCTGCTGCAGATCGCTGAGCAGATTGAGGATCTCCGCCTGCACCGAAACATCCAGTGCGGAGGTCGGCTCATCCAGCAGCAGCACGCGCGGCTCTAAAATCAGCGCACGGGCAATCGCCACGCGCTGACGCTGACCACCGGAAAGCTGGTGCGGATAACGCGTCTGCCAGGCGCGATTCAGCCCGACCTTATCCAGCATCGCCACGACGCGCTGCTGGCGCTGCCCGATACCCTGAATCTGTAATGGCTCTTCAAGGATATCGCCCAGCGTATGACGCGGATGCAGGGAGCCATAAGGGTCCTGAAACACCATCTGCACCTGACGGCAGCGCGCCCGATCGATGCGGTGCGCCAGCGGCTGGCCATCAATGGTCAGCTCTCCCTGCCAGTGATTAAACAGGCCCGCCAGACACTTCAGCACCGTGGTTTTACCCGAGCCTGACTCACCGACCAGCCCGAAGATTTCACCCTGTTTAACCTGCAGGCTGACGTCGAACAGCACCTGTTTACGGCGACCCTCTTCACCAAAACTCAGGTTGAGATTTTTCACCTCAATCATCGTAACTCCTTAGTCAGTTAGCCAGCTGGCGTGACGTTGTAACACCGGCAGACGGGTGCGCCGCCGATCAAGGTCGGGCAGTGCTGCCAGCAGTCCCTGGGTGTAGGGATGCTGCGCGCGGTCAAGTTCGCTGGCGGCCAGCGACTCCACCACGCGTCCGGCATACATCACCAGCACCCGATCGCAGAAGCTGCGCACCAGATTGATATCGTGACTGATAAAAATCAGTCCCAGACCGCGCGCTTTCACCAGATCATCCAGCAGCGCCAGCACCTGCAGGCGAACCGAGACATCCAGCGCAGAGGTGGGCTCATCGGCAATCACCAGTTCCGGCTCGGTGATCAGCATCATGGCGATCATGACGCGCTGCCCCTGGCCGCCGGAAATCTCATGGGGATAGAGCTGATATACCCGTTCAGGATCGCGGATTTGCACTTCCTCCAGCATCGCCATCGCCCGCTGACGTGCCGCAGATTTCTGGCCGCGATGGTGACTGCGCCAGGCTTCGGCAATCTGTTCGCCCACCCGGATCACTGGATTCAGTGAATATTTTGGGTCCTGCATAATCATCGAGATGCGTTTGCCACGAATGGCGCGCATCTCTGCCGGGCTGGCGTGCAGCAGGTCGATATCGCCAAACTGCATCCGGCTCGCCTCAATGCGCGCCTTAGCCGGATGCAGCTGCAGCAGGGCGCGACCCACGGTCGATTTACCGGAGCCGGACTCACCGACAATCGCCAGCTTCTCCTGACCGAGCTGAAAGGAGACGCCACGCACCGCCGGGGTTATCTGGCGTCCGTTAACAAAGTTCACGTGCAAATCGCGCACGTCGAGCAACGGCGAGGCGTTACTCACTGCGAGGATCGAGCAGGTCACGTAGGCCATCTCCTAAGAAGTTAAATGCCAGGCTATTAATCAGGATCGCCAGACCGGGAACGGTCACCACCCACCAGCACTCCAGCATGTAGGTGCGGCCACTGGCGATCATCGCGCCCCATTCCGGATCCGGCGGCTGCGCGCCCAGCCCGAGAAACCCCAGCCCGGCGGCGGTGAGGATAATGCCCGCCATGTTCATGGTGATGCGGATAATCACCGACGGCAGGCAGAGGGGAATAATGTGCTTCCAGAGCACCCGCAGCGGCGACGCGCCCTGTAAGCGCACCGCCGAGATAAAGTCCGCCTGACGCAGCGACAGCGTTTCAGCGCGGGCCAGACGGGCTATGGGTGGCCAGGCAGTGAGTGTAATCGCGATCACCACATGCTCCAGACCCGGCCCCAGCGCGGCAACAAAGGCCAGCGCCAGTACCAGGCTCGGGAAGGAGATAAAGATATCGGTGACGCGCATCAGCACGCCGTCGACTTTGCCGCCAAAATAACCGGCGGTGACGCCCAGCAGCAGGCCCAGCGGCCCGACGGTGACCGATACCAGCAGCACGATGTAGAGCGTGATGCGTGCGCCCCACACCAGACGACTGAAGATATCCCGGCCAAACTCGTCGGTGCCGAACCAGTGGGCCGCGCCGGGAGCCGTCAGCGCATTGTTCAGATCCTGAACCAGCGGGTGATACGGCGCGATCCAGGGCGCGAACAGCGCCACGATGCAGAGCACCAGCACAATGCCACCACCAATCGCGGTCAGGGGATTACAGGCCATGCGCCAGAGGAAATAGCCGCAGCGGGCAGCAAAACGCTGACAGCGCACCAGCCGCTCACGGGAATGACTCACAGACGCAGCGTCAAAAGAGATCGTCATACTTTGGTCCTCGGATCGAACACCTGATAGAGCAGGTCGGAGATCAGGTTAAGCAGCACAAAAATCAGGCCCACCACCAGCACACAGCCCATCACCGCATTCATATCGCCCAGCATCAGGCTGCCGGTGAGGTAGGAACCAAAGCCGGGCCAGGAGAAGACGGTTTCAATCAGCACCGCGCCCTCCAGCAGCGAGCCATAGGCCAGCGCCACCACGGTCAGCAGCTGCACCAGGATATTGCGGAAGGCGTGCTGCCAGATCACCTGCCATTCAGTCAGGCCTTTGACCCGCGCGGTCAGAATGAACTCCTGCGACAGCTGCGCGAGCATAAAGCTGCGCGTCATGCGGCTGATATAGGCCATGGAGTGAAAGCCGAGCAGCGAGGCGGGCAGCACCAGATGATTCAGCGCATTCCAGAATACCTGGCTGTTGCCCGCCAGCAGAGCGTCAATCAGCATAAAGCCGGTGCGACGCGGCACGATGCCATCCAGACTGAAGTCCACCCGACCTGCGCCGCCGACCCAGCCGAGATGGGCATAGAACAGCAGCAGGCCAATCATGCCGACCCAGAAGATTGGGGTGGAGTAACCGGCCAGGCTGAGCATCCGCACCACATAGTCGATGACGCTGTTGCGACGCGCCGCCGCCAGCACACCCAGCGGCACGCCCAGTCCTGCGCCAATCACAATCGCCAGCGTGGCCAGCTCTACGGTTGCCGGAAAGACGCGCACAATGTCATGCACCACCGGCTGACCGGTGAGCAGCGCATGGCCGAGATCGCCATGCAGCAGCGCGTTAAGGTAGATGCCAAACTGCACCCACAGCGGTTTATCAAAGCCGAGCTGGTGATAAACCTGCTGATAGGTGGCCTGATCGGCGTCAGGGCCGACAATCGCCAGCACCGGATCCAGCGGCATTACCCGGCCAATAAAAAAGGTCAGTAGCAGCAGGCCGAACAGGGTAATCACTACCTGCACCGCGCGATGGCTGATGCGGCGGCACTGAGTTCGGGTCAGGGTCAGGATCATAGGGTGCCTCCCGCTTTGGCTTCAGGGGTTTTCCAGACATCGCGGAGGAAGGTGGTCGCTGAGGGATGCGGCTGATAAGCCTGCACTCGGTTGCTGACCACCACGGAGTCGAGCATTTGTGAAATCGGCATCAGTGCAGGTACCAGCTGGTCATAGCGCTGCTGGATGGCGTAATAGGCCTGCTGCTGGCGGGTTTTGTCGCGCTCCACCAGCGCCTGATCGATCATGCTGTTGAGCTGCGCGTCATAGAAACCGGTGCGCCAGCCCTGGAAGTTGGTCAGCCGGGCGCTGTCAGCATTATTCGGGTTATAGACCAGCGCGCGCAGGCTGGAGTGGGGATGCGGCTCCACGCCGCTGCCGCCGCGTCCGACCAGCAGACTGAACTGGCGGTCGCGCATCGCGCCATAGATCTGGTTACCGGTGCCGGTGATGATTTTTGCGCGGATCCCGCCCTGGAGCAGCGTCGACTGCACGGCGATGGCGATGTTCAGAAAGGGCTGATCGGCCAGCACCCGCAGCGTGGTGTCGAAGCCGTCCGGATAACCCGCTTCAGCCAGCAGTGCGCGGGCGCGCGGCACATCGAGCCGGTAACCGGGATCGGGCAGCGTGGCGGGCATGCCAGCCTGAATCGGGCGCTGATGCAGCTCGCCATAGCCGGTCATCAGACTTTTATTGATGCCCTGATAATCGACCAGGTAGCGTACCGCCTCCCGCACTTTGATATTGTCGAAGTGCGGATCTTTCATGCTCATCGCCAGGTAGTAGATCGTTCCTTTTCTTACCGCATCAATGGTGAGGTCGGGGTCGTGCCGCAGGGCGCGCACGTCGGGGATCGCCATGTTACTGGCGATATCCAGATCGCCTTTCTCCATCATCAGCCGCAGGGTCTGCGACTCCTGCAGATGGCGGAACACCACCCGCGACATCTTCGCCTCGCCGCGCCAGTAATCGGTCGCACGACTCATGCGCAGCACATCTTTTGCCTGCCATACATCCAGCCGGAACGGGCCGGAGCCCGCTTCATGGGTGGTGAGCCAGCGGTTGCCCCAGTCGCCATCCACCTCATGCTGCTGCACGGTTTTGCTGTCCAGCACCACCATGCTGCCCAGCGCCGCCAGCGAGTAGATCACCAGTTGCGGATCGTTAGGTCTGGGCAGGGTGATCACCAGCGTGCGGTCGTCGGGTGCGGTAATCATCTGGTCAACGTTGTCGCGGCTGAAGCCGTACGATTTCCACACCGACGCCTGCGCCAGGTTCAGATGCAGCACCCGCCGCATCGACCAGACCGCATCGGCGCTGGTCAGCGGATTGCCGGAGTGAAACCTGACGTTGTCGCGCAGGTGAAAAGTCAGGGTGCGGTTATCCGGGCTGACTGACCAGCGTTCCGCCAGCGCCGGGCGCACCTCGGTGAGTTGCTGCGGGTTCAGCTCGACCAGTCCGTCATAGAGATTTACGACAATGCCGACCACTTCGTTGCCGGTCATAGCGGCCGGATCCAGGGTGAGCAGGTTATTCATATTCATGCCGACGATCAGCTGGTCATCCGGGGTCTTTGCCTGGATTGACGCGCTGCCCGTCAGCACCAGCAGCGTGATCAGCCACGCGCCACATCGTTGTGTCAGGGTCATAGGTAAAGTCCAGCAGGTCAGAGGTTTTCCCGTTTACGACTCTGCCTGCTGCTGGCCACCGGGATGGCAGGCAGCAGGCGGGCGACGGGGTTATTATTGTTTGCCGTACTTCGGTAGTGCGATTTACCAGCGGTTCAGCGTGTGCGTCTCAATCCAGCTGAAGTTAATATCCTCCCCCAGCCCGCTGCGGGTGGGCAGGGTGACAAATCCCTGATCGTCCATCGGGTCGATCAGGCTGTTGAGGTAGGCGGGCGGTGTTTCATAATCCAGGAAGGGATGCAGCAGGCCGCGCTCATACCAGCGGCAGTTACGGATCGCCCCGACCACCGCCAGGCTGGCCGCACCGTTGCCGTGCACTTCGCAATCCATGCCAAAGGCTTCAGCCAGATTCGCCACTTTCAGGGTGGGCGAGATGCCGCCTACGCCATTGGCACCGGCTCGCAGAATGTCGCAGGCTCCGGCACGCACCCAGTCGGCGCGGCTGTGATGTTTACCGCCCAGGCTCTCCGGACCAAGCACGTCGATAGAGAGGTTTTCGGCCAGCCAGGCGTAAGAGGCCATGCTCTCTTCCTCCATCGGCTCCTCGAACCAGGCGAAATTAAGCTTTTCCAGCGCCTTGCCGATGGTCAGCGCGTCACTGCGGCTGTACCAGTGATAGCCATCCAGCATCAGCGCGATATCGGGGCCCACCGCTTCACGCACCGCCGCGCAGGCTTTGATATCCATCGCCGGGCTGGGTGCGAAGGAGACCGGCGGCATCCAGGTGTGCAGCTTGATCGCCTGATACCCGCGCGCCACCAGCTTTTCCGCGAACTGCGCATACTCATCCGGCGTTGATAATCCACCGCTCAGCTCGTCACCACACATGGTGCTGCCGTAAGCCGGGATCTTCTCGCGATAGCCGCCCAGCAGTTTGTGGACAGGCTGTTTCAGCTTCCGTCCAATCAGATCCCACAATGCCTGCTCCACAGCGGAGAGCGCCCGCTCGGTGAGCTGATGGGCGCTGCCGCGCTGCCAGTGCACCAGATCCTGCCAGAGACGCTCCCGGTCAAAGGCGTTCTGACCGATCAGCACTTTGCGGAAAAAGGCATTAACCACATGGGATCGCACCACTTCCGGCGGCGCAAAGGCGTAACCACAGTCGCCTTCCTCGCTGGTCAGGGTCAGTAGCGCCATCTGCGCATCATTTTCCGGGCCAGGGTGGGAGTGTCCGGCGCTGTCGGCGCAGCGTTGGGTGGGATAGGTAAAAAGGGTGACATCAATGGCGCTGATCTTCACGGTTAAGCTCCTGTGGCAGTCTGTCCTGATGAATTATTAAAACGCTGTTTCATTTTCAATCTAGCCTTCACAATTCATTAACGCATTAGCCAAAACGATACGATTAATGGCTAATATGTGTGCAACTGCCCAGGGTGTTGTGAACATATTCACGAAAGCCGACCGTTTTGTGAGCAGCGACACGCTGCGCTTTTTCCTCTCAAGGGATCACTTTGAGTGCAACTCCGCCAGTTAACCCTGCAGCAAAAAACATTTAACCGGATGACTTCCCCTGACCACTGTTTTAGGTGATAGTAACGCCGCTTTACATTAATAATTCTCATTATCATTTGTGCGGGTTTTTACAATGAAAAAATGGTTTTTAGCGCTGGGGCTGCTCACGCTGGCAGGGACGGCTTCGGCCAAATTGATTACCGATGTCGCAGGCCGTCAGGTCGAGGTGCCGCAGGAGGCAAAACGCATCATTCTGGGTGAGGGCCGTCAGATGTATCTGCTGGCGGCATTTGATACTGATGCCCCATTTAAACGGGTGATTGGCTGGCGTGACGACTTCCCGAAAGCGGACTGGGACGGTTATCAGGCTTACGAAAAACGCTATCCGGAAATTAAAAAATTACCGACCTTTGGCGGGGCGAAAGATGGCACTTTCAACGTCGAGCAGGCGTTAACCCTGAAGCCCGATCTGGTGCTGATGAATCTGGAATCCAAAGCCGCCACCGATGAAGGCAAGCTGATTGAAAAACTGCAGGCAGTAGGCGTGCCGGTGGTGTTTATCGATTTCCGCGAAGCGCCGATGGTGAATGCGGAGAAAAGTATCCGCATCATGGGCGAACTGGTGAACAAACCGGCGCGTGCCCAGGAAATTATCACCTTCCGCCAGCAGCAGATTGACCTTGTCACCTCGCGTCTGAAGAACTTTACCGGCTACCGCCCGAAAGTGATGATTGACCGTGCAGGCGGCTACAGCGACGAGTGCTGCATGTCGTTTGGCAATGAAAACTTTGGTCAGATGGTTGAGATTGCGGGCGGTCGTAACATCGCTAAAGATCTTATCCCTGGCACCTTCGGCACCGTTAACCCGGAACAGATTATCGCCAGCCAGCCGGATGTGGTGGTAGTGACCGGCGCTAACTGGAAGAATTACAATACCGTGGGAAAATGGGTCGGCGTCGGTCCGGGTGCCAATGTCACCGAGGCTACCGCGCGTCTTAAGGGGCTGATGATGCGCGATGCTTTTAAAACCCTGCCGGTGGCGCACAACGGCAATGTCCACGCCATCTGGCATCAGTTCTACGACAGCCCTTACCAGTTTGTGGCTATCCAGGCGCTGGCGAAATGGCTGCATCCCGATCTGTTTGCCGATCTGGATCCGGACGCCACCTTCCGCACGTTCCACGAGAAGTTCCTGCCGCTGCCTTATCAGCCAGGATACTGGGTCACTTTACCCGCTGATAAACCCTGACTGACCGGCGATGACAGGGACGTCATCCGCCTGATTTGCAATTCCTCCTGAATAAACCCTCTGTTTCTCTTCAGATTTACTAATCTTTTACAGGCGCGGAGTCAGTTGCTCTGAGCAGCGCGACGTCTGACGCGGTCCGCATTCACGTTAAAAATGGAGAGAAACATGCGCAATACCCTGGGAAGATCGGCCTTTGCCGTGACGCTGTACGCTCTGCTGGAGCCGGTGCCGCTGGGCTTTTTTGTCGCAGCCTGGCTGTTCGATATTCTCTATAGCCAGACCTTTGTGCTGTTCTGGACGGATGCCGCAGGCTGGCTGATTGCGCTGGGACTGATACTGGCGATTGTGCCGCGACTCATCGCGCTGGTTTATCTGTTCCGCGGCAGTGACAGTGCGGAAAAGAGTCATTTCTGGCTCTGGCTGGTGGCGATTGTGATCGCTATCGTCAATGCGTTTATTCACAGCCGTGATGCCGCCGCTGTCATCCCGCTGGGCGTGACGCTTTCGACGCTGGTGGTAGCGCTGCTGCTGCTGGCGAATGTGCAACTTGCGTTACGTCAGCGTAGCGCTTAAGGAGGAGCCACCATGAAGATACCGCATAAAACGTTGCTCGCGCTTACCCTGACAGCACTACTGGCAGGCTGTGATGATGGTGCGCTGGTCGATCCGCAGAAGCAGATCGGACCGAATCCCGAACTGCCGCAGGCACAGAACTTCTTTATGCCGCCGATGCAGGTGCCGGAAGGCACGCCGTGGAAAGCGGGCGAAATGCCAAAAGTGGCTGACGGGCTGAAAATCGAAAAGATCGCTGACAATCTGCAGCATCCGCGTCAGGTTTATGTGCTGCCGAATAACGATGTGCTGGTGGCGGAATCCAACGGCCCGGCCAAACCCACCACCCGGCCTAAACAGCTGATTATGGGCATTGTGCAGAAAGCGTCAGGTAAGGGCGGCGCTGGCGGCAACCGGATTACGCTGCTGCGCAACGTCAATGGCAAATGGGAGCAGCACCGCTTTATTGAGAATCTGCACTCGCCGTTTGGTATGCAGCTGATTGGCAATACCCTTTACGTCGCGAATGCTGACAGCCTGGTGAAGTTCCCCTATCGCGAAGGGGAGACGGAGATCCGCACCGCGCCTGAAGAGGTGACGGAACTGCCGGGCGGGCCGATTAACCACCACTGGACCAAAGCGCTGTTGGCCAGCCCCGATGGCAGCAAGCTCTATGTGGGTGTCGGCTCCAACAGTAACGTCACCGAGAACGGCATTGGCGCAGAGTATCGCCGCGCCGCGGTGCTGGAAGTGGACGCGGCCAGCGGTGCCAGCCGGATCTACGCCAGCGGATTGCGCAATCCGACCGGCTTACAGTGGGAACCGCAGAGCGGAAAACTGTGGGCCATCGTCAATGAACGTGATGAAATCGGCTCCGATCTGGTGCCAGACTACATGACCTCAGTGCAGGACAAAGGCTTCTATGGCTGGCCCTACAGCTACTTTGGTCAGCATGTGGATACCCGTGCCGAACCGCAGCGTCCCGATCTGGTTGAGAAGGCGATTAAGCCTGATTATGCCCTGAGTTCGCATGTCGCTCCGCTGGGGCTGCTGTTCTACGGCGCAGATAACATGCCGCAATACCAGGGCGGTGCGTTTATCAGTGAACATGGCAGCTGGAACCGTACGCCGCTGAATGGCTACAAAGTGGTGTGGGTGAAATTTGAAAACGGCAAGCCGGTGGGTCAGCCGCAGACGGTGGTCTCGGGCTTCCTGACGGACGACGAAAAGCAGGTGCGTGGATTACCGGTCGGTCTGGCCAGCGACAAACAGGGCGGTGTCCTGATTGCTGACGATGCGGGTAATACCGTGTGGCGAATCAGCGCCGCGAAGTAAGCATTGCGCTGTTTTTTTAAGCAGAAAGCAGGCATAAAAAAAGGATTTGGCATTTCGCCAAATCCTTTATTTTTTGTTCGCTACCCGGCTGGTAACCGCGCTGCGAACGAGGTGCTCAGCACTCTCCACAAACAAGATTGTAAAATGTGCGGCTAAGGATTTCAAGTTTCGCCAAAATGCTGTATGTTTATACAGGTGTTGGGTGTTGAGCATCGCCTCATTGTCGACTGGCCGCTCCCAGGGGCACGGTTTTAAAATCCCGGCAGGCATCAGGTGGTGCTGGCCTGTGGCTTTAACCATGAGTGCCGCTCAGCTCTCTCCACAAAGATGTGCTTAGGCGCCCGGCGGGTAGAGTCAAAGCCCTGGTTGCCGAACAGCGCGCTCCTGTAAAAGGAGAAGGAAAGTGATGGAACTGACTAAGCTGATTCTGGATCTTATCCGGGTCATCTTGCAGATCATCGTTGCCCTTATGCAACTGACCGGTCACGCAGGTTAACCGGAACTTGAAACAAGGCGGAGCTAACCACTCCGCCTTTTTTCTTTGTCAATTCTCTGTCATCGGAGGCGGGTAAGGTGGTGCGGCAAAAGCACGCCGCCGGGGCGCTGCTTATCCAGACCGGGAGTTTTATGTCCATTGCCGCCGTTATGCCCGCCCGATTAGCGCACACATGGATTGATGAGAGTGTGAAGATGCGCGAAACCACTGTGGGTCAGCAGTGTGAGATCCTGGCGCACAGCACGCTGGAGTATAGCGTGCTGGGTGACTTCTCCTATGTCGGCGAACACTGCTGCCTGGCCGATACCCAGGTGGGGCGCTTCTGCGCCATTGCTAATCAGGTGCGCATTGGCGCGCCGAATCATCCTATGGACCGCGCCTCCCAGCATCGCTTTACCTACTGCCCGGAGTATTACCACCCCGACGCCCGACGCGATCAGGGTTTCTTTTCCGCCCGTCGCGCCGATCGGGTGATAATCGGTCACGATGTGTGGATAGGTCACGGCGTAATTGTGCTGCCTGGCGTCACCATTGGTGATGGTGCGGTGCTGGCTGCGGGTGCAGTCGTGACGAAAAACGTCGCGCCCTACAGCGTCGTGGGCGGTGTTCCGGCCAGGCCACTGCGGGTGCGCTTTACACCGGCTATCGCCGCCCGTCTCCAGCGCATTGCCTGGTGGAACTGGCCGCTGGAGAAACTGCTGGCGAATCTGCCCGATTTTCAGCACGGTGACATCGAAGCGTTCTGCCAGCGGCACGGTGCATAGCCACCCCACGGCGCCGTCAGCCGGTTTGTACGCCGAAATAGCGCACAACCCGCTGGCCATAGAGCCCGACGGCCAGTCCGGCGACGATCAGCAGCAGCGCGGCGATTTTCTGAGGTGAAACCGTTTCGCCAAATATCGCCACTGAACCCAGGATGCCGAACACCGGTACCAGCAGCGACAGTGGCGCGACCGTTGAAACCGGATAGTGTTTCAGCAGCCAGTTCCACACCCAGTAGCCCAGCAGGGTATTGGGATAGACCTGAAACAGTATCGACAACACCGCCTTCACATCCAGCTGAGTGAAGAGTGCGTGATAGCCCGCGCTGCCATTGACCAGCCCGTCCAGCAGGAAGAGTGGAATGGGTGCAAAGGCGCTCGACCAGACCAGAAAAGCAAAAACCTGCCGGGTGCCCGCTTTTTTATTGATGATATTGGCAATACTCCATGCGACCGCGCCTGCCAGCACCAGCAGCATGCCGGAAAACGTCACCGAACCATCGGTAATGAAAAAAATGCTCAGCAGACCGGCGCAGGCCAGCGCACAACCGGCGATCTGATAGCGGCTGAGACGCTCTTTAAATACCCAGCCACCGAGCAGCAGCGTGAAGAAGGCGCTGAACTGCAGCAGCAGCGAGGCGATGCCCGCCGACAGTCCGGTTTTAATCCCCAGATTCACCAGACCCCACAGGCCAATCCCGAAGACCAGGCCATAGCTGATCAGGTAGCGCCACGGCACGTCCGGTTTCTTAATAAAGAACAACGCTGGCAGGGCGCAGAGCGTAAAGCGGATACCTGCCAGGATAAACGGGTCGACCGCCTGCAGGCCGAGCTTGATAACTGAAAAGTTAACCCCCCAGATGGCGGTGATCATGACGGCGAGCAGCAGATGCGTTAATTTCATGAGTGACGAACTCCGGACCAGCAGAGAAAGGCAGAGGCACTGACCGCTGCACCGGCATAGCAGACAGCCTGCCATCCCCAGTGCGTATAAAGCTGAGTGGCGGCGATGGCCCCCAGCGCACTGCCCAGCGAGTAAAAGCACATATAGGCCCCCACCAGACGACTTGCCGCCTCGGGTCGGGCGGCCACGATCAGGCTCTGATTAATCACATGTACCGTCTGGACGACGAAATCGAGCAGGATCACCCCGAAAATCAGCAACAGCAACGAGGTGTGAAGCGCGGCTATCGGCAGCCAGGAGAAGGTCAGCAACGCCAGGGCTAAGCCAGTGGCACGCTGCCCCAGGCCCAGGTCAGCCCATGCGCCTGCTCTGGAGGCCGCCAGCGCACCGGCAATTCCGGCCAGGCCGAACATCCCGGTCTGGGTGTGTGACAGTGACAGGGCGGTAAGTGGCAGAACCATCGAAGACCAAAGCATACTGAAGGCTGCAAAAATCAGCAGCGCCAGGATCCCGCGTCTGTGCAGCTGCGGTTCCGTGAGGAAGAGACGGAAAACAGACAGTAAGAGGTGAGGATAAGATGTGCGCCGCGTCTGACCTGCTGTGGCGGGCAGCACTTTCGCCAGGATGAGCGAGATCAGGAGTAACAGGCAGGCAGCCGTCAGATAGACCGCCCGCCAGCCCGCCAGGTCAGCAATCATTCCGGAAACAAACCGCGCCAGCAGGATGCCGATCACGATGCCGCTGGTCACGCTGCCCACCACCTGTCCGCGCTGTTCTGGTGACGCCAGCATGGCGGCCCACGCCACCATCAGCTGAGTGACCACCGCCATTAATCCCACCAGCAGCATTGCACAGAGCAGCGTCATCAGGTCTGGTGCAACCGCAGCAGTGATTAACGCCACTACGGAAAGCAGCAACTGGGTAATCACCAGTTTTTTGCGGTTCACGCAGTCGCCCAGCGGCACCAGAAAGATCAGCCCGAGGGCGTAGCCGCTCTGCGTGGCCGTTACCACTGTGCCAATGGTGCCGGTGGAAACCTGCAGGCTGGCGGCGATCGACTCCAGCAGAGGCTGTGCCGAGTAAACATTGGCGACCGCCAGCGCAGAGGTGAGTGAGAACAAAAAGATCATCCGGGACGAGAGCACCGGGATCGCGGCTGGGGGCGAATCGGCTTCAGGATCACGCATCTTGCCAATCGTACAGGTCATGTTGCTTTCCTTTCTGGTTTTTATTTGAAACTGGATTGGCGATATCTTTAACCGGGCTGGTTTTTTTTTGCAACTTCTTTTCGGAGTGGCTAAACTGCCATCATGAGACAGGCAGCGTGAGAGAAGAGCATGGCTAAGCAGGAATCCCTGAGAACCAGCGAGTGTCCGGTCGCCAGAACCCTGGAGTCGATAGGTGAGCGCTGGTGCATGATGATCGTGCGTGAAGCCTTTGATGACGTCCGCAGATTCAGTGACTTCCAGCGGAATTTGGGGCTGGCGAAAAATATCCTGGCGTCACGCCTGAAGCAGCTGGTGGAGATAGGGGTGTTTGAGATTGCGCCGGCCTCCGACGGCAGCGCCTACAGCGAATATGTCCTGACCGAAAGAGGCCGTTCGCTGTTTCCGGTTGTGGTCGCGATGCGCCAGTGGGGCGAGCGTTACCTGTTTGAGAAGGGCGAAACCCACTCTGTGCTGCTGGATAATGCTGAAGGAAAGCCGCTGCCGCGCCTGGAGGTTATCTCTTCACAGGGGCAAAAACTGGAACCGGCCGACTGTCATCGTCAGCGGGTGGTGGCTGAAGGGTAACCGTCAGGGTTTTTCCTCTTCCGCACACTCTGAGACTGGCAGGCCTGACATCGTACGCGTTACCCGATCATCGCTGTCGCCTGTAGCGGTGATCGACCAAAATACCTCACTCCCGTTTTACGCCCCGCCGTAAGGGCGTTATCCCCGGAAACAGGTCCCCGCGCTTCCTCATCCTTTCCTGCCCCGCATCATGACAGGCCTGTCGATATCATCACATTTTCCAATGACCGGTTGCCTTGTAACTTCCCGATGCGCATGACAATATCGCTGCTTGTATAGACATGTACTCTCAACCCTGGATTGTGCAAATCACGCTTTCAGTCAACACGTCTCTCACTGTTCCAGCGAGGAATCTATGTCGGTCAAATCATCTGTATCAGATTATTCAGGCTCAGAGAAACAGAGCCTGTCAGAAACCCGCTCCATTGATTACATCCCGCTGGGTGAACGTCATGGTCATCCCTTTAACCAGTTCACGCTCTGGTTTGGTGGCAATCTGCAAATCACGGCTATTGTCACGGGTGCGCTGGCCGTGGTGCTGGGTGGAGACGTCGTGTGGTCTCTTATCGGCTTACTGGTGGGGCAGATTCTGGGTGCAGCGATCATGTCTTTGCATGCGATCCAGGGCCCGCGCCTGGGTTTACCGCAGATGATTACCAGCCGTATGCAGTTTGGCGTGTTTGGTGCTGTTATTCCTCTGGTGCTGGTGTGCATTATGTATGTGGGATTTTCAGCCAGCGGGACAGTATTAGCCGGGCAGGCGCTGGCTAAACTTATCCATGTCAGTCATTCAACCGGGATGATCCTGTTCAGCACCCTCATCGTGATCATTGCGGTGCTGGGCTATCGCGTGATTCATCAACTGGGCAAGCTGGCGAGCGTCATTGGCGTTTTAGCCTTTGCTTATCTGTTTATCACGCTGTTCTCTGCACATGACTTATCAGCCGTGTGGCAGAATCAGCACTTTACCCCGGCAAATTTCCTGCTGGCGGTCTCACTGTCTTCATCCTGGCAAATTGCCTTCTGTCCTTATGTCTCTGACTATTCACGCTATCTGCCAGCTGATGTCTCTGCGAAGAAACTCTTCAGTTCAGTCTTTTTTGGCACCGTACTTGGCACGCAGGCTTCAATGACGCTGGGGGTGATTGTCGCTGCCATTGCCGGAAGTGCGTTTGCAGGCAATGAGGTCGGGTACATCGTGAGCATGGGTAGCACGGCGACCATGGCCATGGTGATTTATTTCGCCATTTGCTTTGGAAAAATCACGTTTACCACGCTGAACGCCTACGGCAGTTTTATGTCACTGACCACCATTGTCTCTGGCTTCCGGCAGAAAACCACGCTGAGTCGGGGTGGGCGCATTCTGTTTGTGGTGCTTATGGTTACGCTGGCCTGCGTCATTGCTCTTCTCAGTGAACCGGCCTTTCTGAAATCCTTCACCCACTTCCTGCTGTTTCTGCTGGCTTTCTTTGTGCCGTGGAGCGCGATTAGCCTGACCGATTTCTATCTGATCACCAGGGGCAGGGTTGATGTCCCGGCACTGTCGCAGCCGGACGGACGCTATGGACGCTGGAACCTGGCCGGCATTACCGTCTATTTTCTGGGCGTGCTGGTGCAACTGCCGTTTATCGATAATCCGCTGCACCATGGATCGCTGACCTGGATTTTTGCCGGTAATGATGTCTCGTGGATCATCGGCTGGTTTGCGACGGCACTGTTATGGCTGATCGCCAGCCGCTGGGATCGTCGGGGCATCCCCGAACAGTCAATTTATCCCGCCCAATAACAAGGTCAGGCCGCCTGAGCGGCAGCCTTTCAGGGAGTGTCACTCTTCGCGGGTGTGTGATCACCCGCGTGTCAGGAAATCCTCTTTTAAGATCAGGCGGCAGAAACGTCCGCTGCGCCGGTCTGCGCCTCGGCCACCAGCGGCTTCTCCGGTTGCAGCAGTGTCATTGCCAGCATACTGCCAAAGGCGATCAGCGCGGTGACGGTAAACATCGCGTTGTAGCCGTAATATTCCGCCAGCCAGCCGCAGAGCATCGGAGAGATAATCGCTGCCAGATTGGCTATCGCCAGCGTCATGCCACTGTAGGTGCCCACCGACGCTTTAGGGGTGACATCAATCACCACCGACCAGTAGACATTGTTTACCAGTGCATTCAGCGCATTGCCCAGGGTCATCAGTGCAATAATCCCCGCAGCCGACTGCACATAGGGGATCGCCATAAAGCAGCAGGCGGTGCCGCACAGCGTGACGGCGGCAAACAGATTGCGCGCCAGACGCAGATTACGGAAGCGAGCCAGCAGGGCATCGGCAATGCGACCGCCCAGCAGCACCGTGATACAGGCGCCGCTCCACGGGATCATCGCGACGTACCACAGTGAGTGCAGGTCGTAATGGAAATTATCCTGCAGATATTTCGGCATCCAGGTCACCAGGGTAAAGGTGATGTAGAGGAATGAGAAGTAGCCCAGCGCGTTGCAGACCAGGGTGCGGCTGGTAAAGAAGCGCCACCAGGGCAGTGGTACGCTGTCGCCCGCGCTGCGGCGCTGACCGGTCTGGATAAGCTGACGTTCTGCGGTATTGGTATGTGGACTTTTCTCCGGGCTGTCGCTGAAGGTGCGGGCAAACAGCGCCATCGCCAGCAGGGAGAAAACACCGAGCAGGATAAACATCATGCGCCAGTCATGGGTCAGCAGCAGCAGGCCCACCGCAATCGGGGCGGTCAGCAGCGCGCCAACCTGGGTCGAGAGCAGGCCGATGCCCAGCGCAAAGCCGCGCTCATTATCGGGTGCCCAGTGAGCAATCGCCTTGTTCATCAGCGCATAGGCCGGGCCTTCGGAAAAACCAAACATAATGCGAAGGGCAGCAAAGCCCATAATAGCGGATCCGCCAAACAGCGCCATGCCCAGTTCCCCCGCCCAGGCGGTGGCGATCTCCAGCAGCGACCAGAGTACGCCTGCCAGCAGCCAGACCTTTTTCGTGCCGATACGGTCGGCAAGAAAGCCGCCACACAGCGAACCAAACAGATAGCCAAAGCCAAAGTAGCCCAGAACTGCACCGAGCTGGACTTTGCTGAAGTGATACTCCGCCGCAATAGCGTTGGCCGCAAACGACAGGGCGCCGCGATCGATGTAGTTGATCAGGGCGATCAGGAACAGCAGTGAAAATATGGTGTAACGGTAACGGCTGGTTGTCATCTCACTTCTCCTGATTAAATGTCTCAGGAGAGCAGAAGCAAAATTGATGCCGGAAAGGGCATTTATCCGGCAAACAGCGGACAAGCACAGAATTCGGGCCCCTGAGCCCGCTCCGAAGGGGGTTAACTGATCCCGCTAATAATTCGCCTGCGCTTCAATGCGGTGCAGCCGCTGCCTGTCGGTGGTGAGGCTCAGGCGGCGTTATGATGGTTGGGGCTGACGTGTGGCAGCGGGATAACCACGGCTTCCGTGACTGCTTCTGTATCAGCCGTCCCGACCTGGGGTATTTCGCCAACGTGTTGTAAAATCTGCTGCTGATAAGTCGCATCTGCCACCGTAGTCTGTTCACTCAGCAGTACGCCCGCCTCATTGACGTTTTTTCCGTCCACTTTTATTTTGCTGGTGGCACTGGCCAGCATCCACTCATATTCAATATCGACGTGGCCGCTATCAATACAGCGGATACCGTGCTGACTTAAATCATATGCCAGCACGGTTGCGGTCGGCCCTAATGAAATCAAGACCAGGTCAAAGTTGACGGCATTCTTTAAAACGGTATCAAACAGACGATCATAGACGGAAAAGGCATTACGGTTCAGCGTCGTAATACGTTTCACTTCGCTGGCTCCCTCCAGTAAATCATTGCCTAATCCCAGGCGCGTTCCACTGCCTTCCACAATTAATACCCGGCGGCCCTGATAGAGCTGTTTAAACTTATCAAATATCGTCCGGGATAATTGCTTGCCTTTATAATCGTGATAGGGACGGGTCACCGAGGTATTTCCATACTGGTACTGTTTATTCAGCAGAGCCTCATAATATTTAAAATAAAATGATTTATGGAAGAACCAGAACAGGGCCGACCCGCCCCGCATATTACGGGTGGTACGAAAGGCATCCGGCAGACAGATCAGACAGTTCGGGTTGGCTCCTGAATCCTGCTGCAGCAAGGCTTTGAGCCGTGCAGAGAGATTCGGGTCAAATGGCTGAAAACCGATATTTTTATACCAGGTCATTTCCAGTTCACCGTCGCCATAACGGGCCAGAGATAATTGTGGGTTACGTAATAACAGATCGACAGTCTCTTCTATCGACATGACGGAATAACGCTTTACCCGTGCCTGCGCAGCAGGATAGCGAATGGCAGCATTAAGAAACTTAAAAGGGAAACGAAACTTGCGATAAATAGCATGAAGTGCGGTCATAGTTAACCTGCCTGGTTTATTGCTGCCAGAAAAATCCCGCCTGCTGGCCGGATAAACGAATATAAGAGAGCTGATATATATCACAGATAAAATAAGCGTCATGCTACGGAATATCTGAAATCGTTTTCATAGGCAAAATCCCTTTGTTCATTAATCTATTTCCTGAGTGTTATTTTTCAGGAAAATAATAAAAAACGCGTTCAGGCTGGCACAATTAAATCATTTGAACAGCAGCGACACCGCACCAGCGTTGATGAAGCCGCCAATAATAACAGCAGGGCAGTAACATTCCCGATTTCAGCAATAAGAGTTATTTCAGAGCAGAGTTAATAAACCATTATGATTATTTGACTCTGAAAAACTTTCGTCGGGCACACTTTAGCTGGCGTTACAGAAGGGCGGCTTGTCTGTTAATTAATCGCCTTTGAACAAAAGGTGCGGTCATTAGCAGCCTATGGTTAATTTTTTGTGATGGATATCCCGTAATCAGCCCTTCAGAAAGTAAAAAAAGCGGCCTGACCGCATTAACAGGTGACATTTATAATAAATATTTCTAATGATTAACGCTTATACACGTTTTTACATATTTCGTGCGTAAGTTAAAATCTCGTTGAATTTATGTTTCCAGCTTAACCTTTCAATTGCCGCTAATGACCCGAGGATGGATCATGATCAATAAAATAACCAGTATAATCATGGTGATATTTGCTATCGCCCTGATTTACATGGGAGGACAACTCCTGCTTGCAGGAGGCAGCGCGTTCTATGCGCTGATGGGCGTGGGCGTTCTGCTCAGCGCGATTCTGCTGTTGATGAACAAACGCAGTGCACTGACGCTTTATGCGCTGCTGATGTGGATCACTCTGTTCTGGACTATCTGGGAAGTGGGCTTCGACAAATGGCAGTGGATCCCGCGCGGCGACCTGTTTGGCGTGCTGGGTCTCTGGCTGGCGCTGCCGTGGGTGGTGCGTCCGCTCTATCAGGGGCAGCGTCGTTTCCATCCTTTCCTCGGGGGTTCCGTCGTCCTGATGGTGCTGCTGGTCATCGGTCTCTGCTTCTACGATCCGCTGCCGCAGCAGGGCGCCATTAATACGCCGCGCAACGCCTCTGCGACCGGCGGTGCCGCTGAAGAGTGGAGCGCCTATGGCGGAACCACAGATGGCCAGCGCTTCTCGGCGCTGAAGCAGATCACTAAAGATAACGTGAAAGATCTTGAAGTGGCCTGGACCTATCACACCGGCGACCTGCGTCAGGGTGATGATGCGACCGAATACACCTTTGAAGCGACATCGCTGAAAGCCAACGGCATGCTCTACTTCTGTACGCCGCACAACGAAGTCCATGCTCTTGACCCGGAAACCGGTGCGGTGAAGTGGAAAACGACGCCGGATAAAAACCGCTCTTATCTGCAGCAGCACCAGACCTGTCGTGGCGTGAGCTACTTCGATGCCGGTCAGCAGGCGCAGACGCAGACGGGCGCATCGCCGGCCATCTGCCGCAAGCGTATCTTCAATGCCACCACCGATGCCCGCCTGCTGGCGCTGGATGCCGATACCGGTAAAGCCTGTGCTGACTTTGGTGACAACGGTGTGGTGAATCTGCGCGCCAACATGGGCGAGGTGCGTCCGCACGCGCTGATGCAGACTGCCGCGCCACTGGTGGCGGGCAACCTGGTGATTGTCGGCGGTTCGGTGATGGATAACGGCTTCAACAGCGGTAATCCATCAGGTGTGATCCGTGCCTATGATGCCGTCAGCGGTCGTCTGGTGTGGAACTTCGATCCGGCTAACCCGGATAACACCGCACCGGTCGCTGAAGGGGCAACCTATCCGCAGGATACCCCGGTCGCCTGGGCCACCCTGAGCGCCGATCTGAAAAACGGCCTGGTCTATGTGCCGTTTGGTAACGCCTCGCCGGATGAAGTGGGACTTGAACGCGATCCCGCCAGCAACACTGAAAAATTCCGTGATGCGCTGGTGGCACTGGATCTGAAAACCGGTGCGTTCAAATGGCGTTATCAGAGTTCGAACCACGACCTCTGGGATCGCGATAATCCGTCACAGCCGTCGCTGGTGGACATCAACTATCAGGGCAAGCCGCAACCGGCGGTGATCCTGCCGACCAAAACCGGCAACCTGTTTGTGCTGAACCGCCTGACCGGCGAACCGGTTTATCCGGTAGAGCAGGTTAAGGTCTCCACGGATGGTATTAAAGGCGAGCAGTATGCGGCGACCCAGCCGGTCTCCAGCCTGAACTTCATTCCGCAACCGCTGACTGAGAAGTCAATGTGGGGCATTACGCCGTTTGACCAGATGGCCTGCCGCACCACGTTCCGTGAGCTGCGCTATGACGGTAACCCGTGGACGCCACCAACGGAGAAAGGCTCGCTGATCTTCCCGGGCAACATCGGGGTGTTTAACTGGGGTTCAGTAGCGGTTGATCCACAGCGTCAGATGCTGATTGCGGCACCGGTGCGCCTGGCTTACAAATACAACCTCATCAGACGCACGCCGGAAACCGAAACCCAGCGTACCTTCACCAAAGATGGTACGCCGTACTGGAATGAGAACTTCCACGGTGACTACGCTATCCACATCCAGCAGATGGCGTCGGGTCTGGGTATTCCCTGCATCGCGCCACCGTGGGGACGGATGGTCGGTGTGGATCTGACCACCGGCAAAACCGAATGGCTGCGTCGCGTCGGCACCACCAAAAACCTCAAGACCAGCTTCCTCCCTGGCCGCTTCCCGCTCGGTTTCCCGATGGGTATGGTGGCGCACGGCGGACCGCTGCTGACGGCGGGTGATCTGGTGTTCCACGGCGCAACGGCAGATAACTTCTTCCGTGCTTACGACAGCACCACCGGCGAACTGCTGTGGCAGACTGAACTGAGCGCGGGTGCGCAGGCCACGCCATCCACCTTTATGGGCAAAGATGGCAAGCAGTATGTGGTAATTGCCGCGGGCGGCCACGGCTCGCTCGGCACCACGGCGGGCGACAGCGTTGTCGCTTTCCGTCTGAAGTGATTTTTTAAAAAACCGACCCGCTGAGCGCCGCCCTGGCGCTCAGCTTTTTTTTATGCTTCTGCCTGTCAGATCTCACACCCGGCTTCGCGCGACAACCTGTTGTATTTCATCTCAATTCTTTCATCTCCGCATTCACATCATCTGATAACGCATCGAAACCATTTCGTGACAGCGCTCCCGCTTTAACGATTTCTCCTGCCTGACAGACTTGCGCATTAAGCCGCGAGGCGTAGATTAATATATGACTTCACAATTAATCGTGAATACGAAAAGTACTTCACAATACGCACTCTGAAGGATTGATGCTCATGTCGGAACTGAAATTTGCTACCCGTCTTAACTCTTTCGCCTCGGGGGCGCACCTCTACTGGCCCGATCAGCAGGGTAAGCCCTCTGTGCTGCAGATGGTTGCCCGTGCAGGCAAGGTCAAAGGCTTAACGCATCTCGACCTCAACTTTCCGCAACATCTCACCAGCGATATCCCCACACTGCGCCAGGCGATCAGTGATGCGGGTCTGGCCGTTAACGGTATGCAGATGCGCTGGGACGCGCCGCAGTTCAAAATCGGCGCGTTTACGCATCCCGACGCGAAAGTGCGTCGCGAAGCGATTGAGCTGACCAAACGGGGCATTGACGCGGGTCGGGAATTTGGTTCACGGCTGATGACGCTGTGGATGGGGCAGGACGGTTTCGATTACTGCTTCCAGGCGGACTATAAGAAGATCTGGGAGGATGCGGTCAGCGCCGTGCGTGAAGTGGCGGAGTATGCACCGGACGTTGACGTCAGCATCGAATATAAACCCAATGAGCCGCGCGCCTACAGCATCTTTCCCAACGCCACCACCTGTCTGCTGGCCGTGGAAGAGGCGGGCTGCGCCAACCTGGGGATCACCCTGGATTTTGCTCATGTACTTTTTGCCAATGAGATCCCGGCTTACGCCGCCGCCATGGTGGCGCGCCGCTCACGGCTGCTGGGGCTGGACCTCAATGACGGCTGGGGCAAGCGTGATGACGGCCTGATGGTTGGCTCAGTCAACCCACGCGCCACGCTGGAGTTTCTCTGGCAGATGCAGCGTGATGGCTACCGCGGTGCCTACTACTTCGATACCTTCCCGGATGCCAGCGGTCTTGACCCGATCCGTGAGGCAGAAAGCAATATTGCGACCGTGACTCGTCTGCTGAGGCTGTGTGACCAGCTGCACGACAACGCGGCGTTACTGGCGGCCATCGGGCGCCAGGATGCAGTGGCCTCTCAGCAGATCGTCAATGACATCATGCTGGCGCGCTGACAGCCAATTAATCATAAAAACATCACACCTCTACCCAACACCCTGAGAATAAAAAATGAAAAAACGCCTGCTTGCTCTTATCGCCTCCTCACTGCTCTGCAGCACGGTTTATGCGGCAGAACTGGCACCGCTGCAATCCGATACTGAACCGGACCGCACCGACTGGACCCAGCTCGACACCAAATATGGCGCACTGCCAAAAGTCGATAAGTCGCTGAAGATTGGCGGGGTATCGAAAACCCTGACCAATGAGTACTGGCGCTCACTCGGCCAGGGCTACCAGAACGCGGCGAAAAAGTATGGTTTCACTGTCGCTTATCAGGCGGCGGCCAATGAAGACGATCAGCTTGGTCAGCTCTCCATTGCGGAAACCCTGATCTCGCAGGGCTTTAACGGCCTGCTGGTTTCGCCGCAGACCGATATCAACCTGGAGCCTGCACTGGAGAGTGCCAACAGTAAAAATATCCCGGTGGTGAACGTTAATGATGCGGTGATGCCGAATGCGCGCTACTACGTCGGCAACGTCCAGAAGGACAATGGCGTGCGGGTGGCCAAATGGTTTATTCAGCACCATCCGCAGGGCGGCAACGTGGCGGTGATTGAAGGGCAGCCAGGGGTTTATGCCGCCGGACAGCGCACCCGTGGCTTTAAAGAGACGCTGGACAGCGCCGGGAAGTTCACCATCGTGGCCAGCGTGCCCGCTAACTGGAGTCGCGAGCAGGCCTTTAACGCCGCATCGACCATTCTGCAGCAGCATCCTGATTTAATCGGCTTCTACGCTAACAACGACACCATGGCGCTGGGCGTGGTGGAGGCGGTACGCGCGCAGAACAAAGCGTCACAGGTGGCCATCTTTGGCACTGACGGTATTTCCGATGCCTACGCCTCGATTAAGCGCGGCGAGCTGACCGGCACGGTCGACAGTTTCCCGGTGCTGACCGGTGAAGTGGCGATGGACGTCATTATCCGGCTGATCAATGGACAGAAACTGTCGCGCGTTGTCTCGACACCCCAGGCGCTGATCACCAAAGAGAATGTCGAAGCGTTCTCAACCAAAGACAACAACCGGTTGCGTCAGCTGCTGGCTCAACAATAAGTCAGCGGGAGCGGGTATGGAACAGTTTCGCTTAATGATGCGTGGCATCAGCAAAAGTTACGGTAACGCCGCCGCGCTGCAGGATGTCGATTTCTCAGTGCGGCCCGGCGAGGTGCACGCGCTGATTGGGGAAAATGGCGCGGGTAAGTCGACGCTGCTGAATATCCTCTCCGGCGTTCGCGGTGCGGACAGCGGGGAGATCAGCGTCAATGGAAACCGGGTGCAGATCCGCAGTCCGCTCAGCGCCCGTCAGGCCGGGATCGCGATGATCCACCAGGAGTTACAGCATGTGCCTGAGCTTTCCGTGGCGCAGAACATGTTTCTGGGTCGCCCGCTGACCCGCGCCGGGGGCTGGTGGGTGGATAAAAAGGCCCAGCTGGCGCGGGCCACCCTGATTCTGAAGACGCTGGATCCCACTATCGATCCCGATACGCTGATCAGGAACCTCAAGGTATCGCAGCAGCAGATCGTTGAGATTGCCCGGGCGCTGCTGGATGACGCCAAAATCATCGCCATGGATGAGCCGACCTCCAGCCTGACGCCACGCGAATTTGACCGGCTGGCAGAGCTGATTGGCGATCTGAAGTCGACCGGCGTCTCGCTGATCTATGTCTCGCACAAGATGAATGAGATTTTCCGGGTGTGCGACCGCGCCACCATTATGCGTGACGGAAAGCAGGTTGGGGTGGTCAACATCAGTGATGAGGATGAGGAGAGCATTGTCGCCAAAATGGTTGGACGAAAGATCGACAAGCTTGACCATCAGGCCTTTGTCACCGATCGCGAAGTGCTGCGGGTAGAAGATCTGACGCGTGGCAATGAGGTGGTGGCGGCAAACTTCAGCGTTCGTGCGGGCGAAGTGCTGGGGATTGCCGGGCTGGTCGGCGCGGGGCGCACCGAACTGCTGAAGCTGATTGCCGGTATCGACAGGCGCACCCGTGGCACGGTGAGCGTCAACGGTGCCGCGGTGAAGAACCACAACGTGCGTGCGGCGATCAAGGCGGGCATTGGCCTGGTACCAGAAGACCGCAAAAAAGAGGGCATTATCAAAGAGCGGGCGGTGAAGATGAATATGGCGCTGCCGTCGATGCACCGCTTCACGTCGGCGGGGCTGATGAACCAGGCCCGGCTGGACCGCGAGGCGCTGAGGGTCATGGGAGACCTGAAACTGCGCCCGCTCGACATTGAGAAAACCATCGGCACGCTGAGCGGCGGCAATCAGCAAAAAGTGATCATCGGCCGCTGGGTTGCGGCGGATGCCAATGTGTTTCTGTTTGATGAGCCGACGCGCGGTATCGATATTGGTGCCAAGTCTGAAATCTATCACCTGATTGAAAAACTGGCCCAGGCGGGCAAAGCCATTGTGGTGGTGTCGTCAGAAATGACCGAGATCATGCGCATCTCCGATCGGGTGCTGGTGATGCGCGAGGGCCGGATAACCAAAGAGTTAACCGGCAGCGCGATCACCGAAGAGAACATTGCCCGTTATGCCATCAAAGATATCGACCAGACCGCCTGACCGCTTACCTGACACTATTTAAGGTTATAACTATGACAATTCAGACATCTACCGGGCCGGGTACCCGACCTGCGCTGCGGCTTAAATTTAATCTGCGTGATGCCGGTACCTTAATTGGCTTACTGATTATCGTGGTGACATTTTCGTTTCTGTCGCCGGTCTTTTTCACCCTGCCTAATCTGCTGAATATTCTGCAGCAGTCCTCAATCAACGCCCTGATTGCACTGGGCATGACGCTGGTGATTATCTCCGGCGGGATTGACCTCTCGGTCGGCCCCACGGCGGCGCTCTCTGCGGTGCTGGGTGCGACCCTGATGGCATCGGGCGTGCCGGTGCCGCTGGCGATCCTCGCGACGCTGGGTGTGGGCGCGATGTGCGGGCTGTTCAGCGGCACGCTGATCGCCTATGCCGGGCTGCAGCCGTTTATTGTCACGCTGGGCGGCCTGTCGCTGTTCCGGGCGATAGCGCTGATCTACACCGGCGGCAATCCCGTCTTCGGTATTCCGCTGGAATTTCGCAGCCTGATCAACAGTACGCTTTTCGGTATCCCGACGCCGATTGTGATTGTGGCAGTGATTGCGCTGCTGCTGTGGACGGTGATGAATAAGACCCCGCTGGGGGAATATATTCTGGCGATTGGCGGCAATGAAGAGGCGGCGCGGGTCGCGGGTGTGCCGGTTAAGCGCACCAAGGTCACGGTCTATATCTTCTCCGGCCTGCTTGCCTCACTGGCCTCGCTGATTCTGATTGGTCGTCTGGGGGCTGCCGAACCGACCATCGGCAACCTGTGGGAACTGGATGCGATTGCGGCGGCGGCCATTGGCGGTGCGTCGTTAATGGGCGGCAAGGGCAGTATCTTCGGAACGCTGATCGGCGTGGTTATCCTTGGTGCATTACGTAATGGCTTGACCTTACTGAACATTCAGGCCTTTTACCAATTGCTCGCTACCGGCCTTATTATTATCATAGCGATGTTGATTGACCGGGCGACCCGAGGCAAGTAATGAAGCAAGATCCGCGAGCCATTGGCGCTCAGATTCGTATGCGTTTGCCCCAGCTGACGCCGTTAGAACGTCGGGTAGCTGAGGCGATAATTGCCCGAACCGACATTACCGAGCAATCCTCATTAAAGGAGATTGCGCGGGAGAATAATGTCTCTGAAGCGATGATCGTTAAGATTACCAAAAAACTTAACTTCACCGGCTTCAGGCATTTCAGAAGTGGCCTGATCTATTACAACCAGTCTGAAGTGGCAGGGCTGCATGCGGAAATTGAGCCGGATGATTCGTCGGAGCAGTTGCTGGCCAAAGTTTTCAGAACCTCTATCCAGGCGATTGAAGAGACCTTATCGATTCTGGATGTTTCTGAATTCAATCGTGCGGCGGACATTATCTTTAAAGCGCGTCATATCGATCTCTACGCCGTGGGCGGTTCTGCCGCCGTGGCGCGGGACCTGTCACACAAGATGCTGAAGATTGGCATTAAGTCGACTGCCTATGACGACGCCCACATCATGCTGATGTCAGCCGCCGTGTTATCTGATGACGATGTGGTTATCGCCATCAGCCATTCGGGTGCTACGCGTGCGGTGAACGATCCGGTCAGACTGGCGGGGAGGAATGGCGCGAAAGTTATCGCCATTACCAACTACGCCGAATCCCCGATCGCGAAGAGTGCGCATGTGGTCCTCAATTCAACCTCTCAGGGATCGCATCTGCTGGGTGAAAACGCCGCGTCACGCATCGCCCAGCTCAATATTCTGGATGCGCTGTTTGTCGCTATCGCCAAGAAAGATCTGAAGCGGGCGGAGAAGAACCTGATGAAAACCCAGCATGCGGTTCAGGATCTGCGGGAATTCTAGCTATGAGCAAAATTGCAGTCACCGGCAGTCTTCACTACGACATTATGCTGGATGCACACCATCGCCCGGAAAAAGGCGAAACGGTGATGGGCAGCGCCTGTCACTATAAGTTTGGTGGCAAGGGGGGGAATCAGGCCGTCGCAGCGGCACGCGCGGGTGCCGCAGTGCGCTTCGCCGGTTCAGTGGGGCGCGATCAGCAGGGGCAATTCCTGCTGGATCATCTGCAGCAGGCCGGGGTCGATTGCACCGCCGTCAGCATCATTGATGCGCTTCCCTCCGGGATGAGCGTGGCGATTACCGATGCCGAAGGAGATTACGGTGCGGTGGTGGTCTCCAATGCCAATCAGCAGATCCCGCTGGAGACCTTTGAGCAACCCGGCTTCTGGCAGGCGGTGTCGCTGCTGGTGCTGCAAAATGAAGTCCCGGAAGCGGTGAACCTCTGTGCGGCCCAGGCGGCACAGCAGCGGGGGATTACGGTCTGCGTCAACGCCGCGCCCGCCCGGCCGTTGTCAGCCGCGTTTGAAAACTGTATCGATCTGCTGGTGGTGAACGCCATTGAAGCGCGCGATATGTGCGGGATTAGCGTGCAGGATCTGACGTCGGCGCGCTCAGCGGCAGAATCGCTGGCCAGCCGGTTTGCCAGAGTGGTGGTTACCGCTGGTGAACATGGTGTGGCTTACAGCGAGGCGGGAGAGACGCATACACTGGCGGCGCAGAAGGTGACACTGGTGAGCACCCACGGTGCCGGGGATTGTTTTGTCGGCGTGTTGTGTCAGCGCCTGAGTAGCGGGGTGACGCTGGCAGAAGCGGTGAGTGCGGCAAATCGTGCAGCTGCCGAACACGTTTCCCGGCAGCCGCACTGATTAATGGCGTGCCACGTCAGTGACGCGGCACGCTAACGTCGTCAGGCACCGACGTTCACCACGGTTTTACCGAAGTTTTTGCCATTCAGCATATCGATAAACGCCTGTGGCGCGTTCTCTAATCCTTCAATCATGTGCTCGCGATAGTGGATTTTTTTGTTCTCCACCAGCGGACGCATCGCCTCCAGGAACTCAGGGTAACGGTCACCATAATCCTGGAAGATGATAAAGCCCTGCATACGGATACGGCGTTTCAGAATGCCCGCCATGATCAGAGAGGTTCTGTCCGGGCCTTGCGGCAGCTCACGCTGGCTGTAAGCCGAGACCAGACCACAGACCGGCACGCGCGCAGCGGTGTTCAGCAGCGGGAACACGGCATCAAACACTTTGCCACCGACGTTTTCGAAGTAGATATCGATGCCATCCGGGCAGGCATTTTTCAGCTGCTCTTCAAAGTCGGCGCTGTGGTGATCAAGGCAGGCATCAAAGCCCAGCGTATCGACCGCGTAACGGCATTTCTCTTCACCGCCCGCCACACCAACGACACGGCAGCCTTTCTGTTTACCCAGCTGGCCGACCGTTGCGCCCACCGGACCGGTTGCGGCGGCAACGACCAGGGTTTCACCCGCTTTCGGCTGACCAATATCCATCAGACCCATATAGGCGGTAAAGCCTGGCATACCGAGAATACCCAGCGCCCATGAGGGATGAGGCAGATCGTTGCCCAGCTTCGCAATCTCTTTGCCATCGGAGACGGCATATTCCTGCCAGCCGCTCTGCGCCAGCACCCAGTCACCGGTCTTAAAGTCGCTGTTTTTCGAGTCGGCGACCTGACAGACGGTGCCGCCCACCATCGGCTGATCCAGCTCTGCCGGCGCGGCGTAGGATTTACCCTCGTCCATCCGCCCACGCATGTAGGGGTCAAGCGAGAGATAGATGGTTTTCAGCAGTACTTCACCCTCTTTGATTTCCGGGACGGGCTGCGCCACATGGCGGAAATTCTCTTTGGTCGGCTCACCGTGTGGGCGTGAAGCCAGTAACCAGGCATGGTTCTGGGTTGCTTGTTCAGTCATATTGTCATCCTTTTATAGCCGGGCAATGCTCAGGGCATCACCATATGAATACCGGGAAAGTGTAGATGACAGCGGCGGGAATGCGTTTAGCGCTGTGAGCGGTAAACTGATTTGCCGATAACAGGGCATAGGGTGCTAACCACGGGGACACAGCGGATGCAGGACCCTTCGCGTCATGGATTCAGTCTGATGGCTGTTCACATCCGCTTGCAAAAAACGGGCAGGCGAGTCATCAGCAGTGCGGCATGCCACGCATCCAGGTCAGAGGGAGGCGACTATCATTACGCTTCACCACAAGACTTACAGGGCCAGGGCATATTTTGCGATTGCCGAAACAGAGAAGCTAAAACGCTTCTAGACCGGGTTTTACAGCATCCGCCCCGTGATGTAATGTATGAAGTGAATACCGCCATAGGCGAAGGAGGAAGAGGTTATGTACTCAAAACACGATATTTCAACCCTGAAAAAAATGACAGTTGCAGAGCGTAAAGCGGAAGCAATGCGTCAGCTCAAAGAATCTTTTGATCTTGCGGAGCGCTCAGGCACAGTGCGTTCACGCGAAGCAAAGGCTGGTTGACTGTCAGCTTCCTCCAAAACCCGCTAAGGCGGGTTTTTTTTATGCCTTTAATCTGTATCAGGGTTCTACAAAAGCAACACCGAAAGAGTTAATGGCTCCATGGATGACAGAGGATTCCTGCATTGAATCCTTACTGGGATCAACGGGGCGTGACATTTATCGACAGGGATGGTTATCGTGTTGTTATCCAGCATGCAGCCTGGCAATCCGCAATCTGACCTGTACCGGAGTTCACCCTGAACATTCTTTGCTTTCACACCGCGGCCAGTAATATCGCGATATTTGATGATGCCGCCAGCGCACTGGCGCGTGACAATCCGCCGCTGAATCATCTGGTGATGCCTGCGCTGCTGGCAGAAGCGGAACGCAGCGGCGGGATGACGACTGCGTTACGCCGCCGTATTGCCCAAATGATTGAAACGTTGCTGCCGCAGTTCGATGCGGTGCTGATCACCTGCTCGACGCTGGGGCCTGTTGCCGGTGATTTCAGCGCGCAGGATCGGGTCATGCGCACCGACGAAATGCTAGCGGAGGCACTGCAGCGTCAGGCAGGGCGCAAGGTTGCGCTCTGTGCGGCAGAATCAACGCTGGCGGCGACGCGGGCACTTTTCTGCCAGCCCGGCAGCCAGGTGGAGGTCGTGCTGGTGGAGGGAGCATGGGCGGCGTTTAAAGCGGGGGAGACAACACGCTATTTTGCACTGATTGCAGCAGCAGCAGAGCAGGCTTATCAGCAGGGAGCCGTTACGGTGGCCCTGGCGCAAAGCTCAATGACGCCAGTAGCACAGCAGTTTCCTGACACAAAGCGACCATTGACCGGTCCGCATCTTGCGCTGCAGGCCTGCTACGAACTCAGATGACCGTCACACCCTGCTGGCTCAGTGCCTGTCGCAGCGCCTCGTCCGGCTGCGTTTCCACGACCAGCGTGCTGGCCAGCGACAGGTCGCCAATGGCAAATGCCGAGGCGGAGTTCAGCTTTTCCGCTGACGCCAGCACCACGGTTTCCGCTGCGCGTCCTGCCAGCGCACGCTTGACCGTCGCCTCTTCGAAATTACCGGTGGTCAGGCCCGCCGCCGGATGCACGCCGGTGACGCCCATAAAAAAGAGATCGGCATTGATGCGGTTGATCGACTCCAGCATCGCTGCGCCCACCGTCACCACTGAATGTTTATAGAGCTGCCCGCCAATCAGTATGATCTCCACGAGTGGATGATCGGCTAACGCCAGCGCCACGCTGGGACTGTGCGTAACCGCGGTAAAGCTCAGCGTGGCGGGTAACAGTCGCACCAGTTCCGCGCTGGTGGTCCCGCCATCAATCAGTACGATCTGTCCCGGCTGGATCAGTGAAACGGCTTTTTGCGCAATAACCTGTTTGGAAGCAGTCTGCACGCTTTTGCGCGTTTCAAAGGTGGCCAGCGCAGCGGAAACCGGCAGCGCGCCGCCATGTACCCGCTGCAACAATCCTTCAGCCGCCAGTTCACGCAGGTCGCGGCGGATAGAGTCTTCGGATAGGCCAAAGCGCTGGCTGAGGTCCCGCGACTGCACCTGTTTTTCCTGGGCGAGCAGGGCAAGAATCGTCTGTTTTCGCTGGCTGGATAGCATAACTGGCCTTTGCATGTTTTTTCTTGAATTTGCACGATTGTGCATGATAGCGTGATGGCTGTCTACCTATCCTGGAGAGCATCATGCAGCAGAACCATCCCCGCGTGCACATCATCAATGAGCAGTTGCTGTCAGACAACTGGTATACCCTGAAAAAATATACGTTCTCGCTGCTGCGTCGTGACGGCCGCTGGCAGGAGCAGAGCCGTGAAGCCTATGACCGCGGTAACGGCGCAGTGATCCTGCTCTACAACCGTGACAAACGTACGGTGGTACTGACCCGTCAGTTTCGCTTTCCGATTTTCCTTAACGGGCATGATGGCTTTCTGATTGAAGCGGCCGCCGGTCTGCTGGATAACGCCTCGCCGGAAGCGCGTATTGTTGCCGAAGCCGAAGAGGAAACCGGTTTTCGTGTCAGCCATGTGCAGAAGGTGTTTGAAGCCTTTATGAGCCCCGGTTCGGTTACTGAAAAACTCTACTTTTTTATTGCCGAGTATGGCGATCAGCAGCGTAGCGGTGAAGGCGGCGGAATAGCGGAAGAGGGTGAGGATATTGAGGTGCTTGAGCTCGGTTTTGACCAGGCGTTAAAGGCGATTGACCAGGGTGAGATTGTGGATGCCAAGACCATCATGCTGCTGCAGCATCTGCGGCTGAAAGGCATTTTATAAGAGAACGGGCAGACCGCCGTTAATGCGGTCTGCCCGTTAAAGCTTACTGATCCTGCGTCAGGATGCCTTTTACATCGTGCGGTTCAGAACGCAGATACTGTGGCGGAACCTGGACTTTACCATCCAGCGCAGCGGCTGCGTGCCACGGCCAGCGCGGATCGTAAAGAATACCGCGCGCCAGCGCCACCAGGTCAGCTTCACCCTGTTGCAGCAGATCTTCTGCCTGCTGCGGCTCAGTAATTAAGCCGACCGCAATCACCGGAATCGACACCTGCTCACGAATATCGCGGGCGAACGGCACCTGATAGTTGGGTCCGACGCTGATTTTCTGGTCTTCCGACAAACCACCACTTGAGACATGAATATAAGCACTGTTCAGCGCTTCCAGCTCACGCGAGAAGGCGATTGACTGATTGATCTCCCAGCCGCCTTCAACCCAGTCAGTGGCAGAAATGCGCACGCCTACCGGCACGGAAGCGGGTACGGCATCGCGAACGGCTTTGAAAACCTCCAGTGGGAAGCGCATACGGTTTTCCAGCGAGCCGCCATATTCATCACTGCGCTGATTCGACAGCGGCGACAGGAACTGATGCAGCAGGTAGCCGTGTGCGGCATGCACTTCGATGAGCTGAATTCCCAGACGCACCGCACGCAGGGCGCTGTCGACAAAGGCCTGTTTTACCCGCGCCAGATCGTCAGTGTTCATGGCAACCGGTTTCACTTCATCCGCGCTGTAGCTCAGTGCGGACGGAGCCACGGTTTGCCAGCCGCCGGCTTCAGGCGCAATCTGCTTACCGCCTTCCCAGGGTACGGCACACGACGCTTTGCGTCCCGCATGGCCCAGCTGAATACCAACCGGAATAGAGGAGTAGCGGCGGACATCTTCCAGAACCGTTTTCAGCGCAGCTTCATTATCATCATTCCACAAACCGAGATCGCCTGGGGAGATGCGACCAATATCCTCTACGGCGGTGGCTTCAATAATCATCAGACCTGCGCCGGAAAAGGCCAGCTGGCCAAGATGGATACGGTGCCAGGCGGTCGCATTGCCCGCCTCAGCGGAGTACTGGCACATCGGCGCAATCACAATGCGGTTATCCAGCGTAAGTTCGCCCAGCGAGACAGTGGAAAAAAGTTGGCTCATGTTATCTCCATGGTTTTTATGACTGACGTGACAGGCAATAACTATAGCGGGGGATTTGCCAGGCGGGTGTTTCTTCAACGTGACATTTTATGACGGCGTGCCGGATTCAGGTTACAGATCAACGCAGCCGGATGTCTCAGGCAGGCATTGATACGTTAACGGTTCAGCCTGGCGCGCTTTGCTGCTCACGCCCGGCGAACCGGGATGCTGCGTAACGGATAATGACAATCACCAGGGTCTGATATTCAGCTACAGGGTGAGTCTCAGACCTGTGCCATTCCGCCATCAACGAACAGTTCTGCCGCATTGATAAAGCTGGCGGCATCCGAGGCGAGAAACGCAACGGTGCGGGCAACCTCCTGCGGTTCACCCAGGCGACCAATCGGTATCTGTGCTGCCAGCGCATCAAACAAGCCCTGACGCTGATCTTCACTGACCAGATCACCCAGCCCAGGCGTACGGACAGGGCCAGGGCTCACGACATTGACCCGGATTCCGCGATCTTTCAGATCCAGCGCCCACGAACGGGCAAAATTGCGCACTGCCGCTTTACTGGCGCTGTAGACGCTAAAAGCCGCAGTACCCTGCGCTCCGGCAGTCGATCCGGTCAGAATTACCGATGCGCCATCAACCAGCAGAGGCAGGGCTTTCTGGACGGTAAACAGCACGCCGCGTACGTTAGTGCCAAAGATACGGTCAAAATGCTCTTCAGTAATCGCCCCCAGCGACAGCATGTCGCCGCCCCCGGCGTTGGCAAAGAGAATATCGAGGCGTCCCGCCTGCGCTGCAATTCGCGAGTAAACCTCATCGAGATCGTGCAGCTGTGAGGCGTCTGCGCGGATGCCGCTGACGGTTCCGCCGATTTCAGCGACGGCGGCATCCAGCTCCGCCTGACGACGGCCGGTTATAAAAACCTGTGCGCCCTGTGCCGCCAGCTCCTGGGCGGTAGCCAGGCCAATTCCACTCGTTCCGCCTGTAACCAGTGCAATTCTTCCTGCGAGTGATGCGTTCATAAGTTCTTCTCCGGATAGTCTCTTAGACAGTTTGGGTTATTCCCGGTCAGCGGGGCTGCCGGACTGATTGCTACTGTAAGAGAGGAGGATTGGCGGATAAATCCGCTAAAATGAAAATGACTATCCACACGGGTGGATAATAGGGAGATAGAATGGATCAGCTGCTGGCGATAAAAGCCTTTTCACGGGTGGTGGAAAGCGGCAGTTTTACCCGGGCGGCGGACTCGCTGAATATGCCGAAGGCGACGCTGAGTAAGCTGGTTCAGGAGCTGGAGGCGCATCTTTCCGTCAGGCTACTGCAGCGCACCACCCGACGCGTGACCGTCACCGCAGAAGGGCGTGAATACTATGAGAAAGCGCTGCGCATCCTGCACGATCTCGAGGATATTGATGCCTGTTTCAATTCACTGCGCAGTAAGCCGCGTGGGCAGTTACGCATCGATGTCGGCGGATCTACCGCCAGGGACGTTCTGATTCCGCTGCTGCCTGATTTCTTTGCCCGCTATCCTGATATTACGCTGGATCTGGGCGTATCCGATCGCCCGGTCAATCTTATCAGTGACAACGTTGATTGTGTGATCCGCGGCGGTCCGCTGGTCGATTCCTCACTGATTGCCCGCCTGATAGGGCACGCTACGCTCATTACCTGCGCGACACCCGCCTACCTTAAAGCGTTTGGTGTGCCCGCCTATCCTGATGAACTGCGCAACGGACACCGGCTGGTGAGTTATCTCTCGCCGCAAACCGGCAAGCCATTTCCGCTTCGGTTCGAACGTCAGGGAGAGAAAATTGAGATCACCAGTGCGCATCGCATTGGCGTCAATGAAAGCAACGCGCATCTGGCCGCGGGACTGGCAGGGCTTGGGATCATTCAGACATTTAATTATTCGCTGTCGTCGATTCTGCGGCAGGGACAAATGGTTGAGATCCTGCACGACTGGCGTCCGGCGGGTTATGCGTTTCATCTGGTTTATCCGCAAAACCGGCACGTAACGCAACGGCTACGGGTATTTATCGACTGGCTGGTGGAGTGCTTTCCGGCGCGGGTAGCGGGAGAGGGGAAATCCGGCACCTGAGTGCCGGATCGGGATCAGTTGCCGCGATAGGTAGAGTAACCAAACGGGCTCAGCAGCAACGGGATATGGTAGTGCTCACCGCTGGCTTCCATGTTGAACTCAACCGGGATCTCCGGGAAGAAGGTTTTCTGGTTGTTCTTTTTATAGAAGTCACCGGTTTTAAACACCACGCGGTAGCTACCCGCACTGGCTGTTTTGTCCTGCGGGAACAGGGCGCTGATGCGACCATTGTTATCGGTGACGCCTGATGCCAGTTTCACCCAGTTATCCTGCTGCTTCTGATCCAGTTCAACTTCGATGCCTGCCGTCGGCTGGCCAGTTTGCAGGTTAAGAACGTGCACGCTCAGTGGGTTTTTAGCGGTAGCAGGCTGAGCAGCGATAGCGGATGCGCCAGAGGTCATCAGTAATGTTGCGATCAAGGCATATGAAGTTTTCATCAATGTTTCCTTTATTGATTGTCTGAAGTCGGGTGACAGTGCAGAGAGAGTAATGCGCCTGAGGGCAAAGAGATATTTAGCCGCAGGAAATGTGAAATTTCTGAGAAAGAAGGAAAATGTCTTTAGTTACATCATACAAAGTTTCTGCTTAATCATAGTCCAGCACCTGTGCAGTCATAGCTAATCAGGGAACAGAGGCACCAGATGAAATCCTCTCTGAATTCAGCAATAAAACAAAGCCTGGCCCCTGGCGGGCAACGTAGCGATAGCAATCCTCTGATCTATCCACAGAATCGTCTCGTCAGTTATCAACTACCGGACATGTATCGACTCGTGGGCGGGCTGCTTTCCGTCGCGAATGACGTGAGAATGTGAATCCGGCACGTCTGGTCAGCGAGCCGGATACGTACAAAGGTCTGACCGAGACAGGGTGTATAACCGAACGGACTCAGCAGCGGCAGCGGCAGCGGCAGCGGGATAGGGTAACGAGCACCGTTGGCGTCCATGCTGAACTTAATCAGAAAAAACACCACGCTTCTGACTTTTTTTAGGTGCTCAGGCGCAGTGCTTAATTGCTGAAAATCGATACAGATAGCAGCAAAGTAGTCTGTTAATGACGAAAATAGTCAGAGAGGGTAAAAGCTTGAGATAAATAGTGTGCTATTTAGTAGTTTACAATCCAGGTTCGCCGTGTCATTGTCCTGCCAACCAGATAGCACACTACTTAATAGCAAGTTAATTGGAACCCTGTGATGAAAATGAAACTGATCGCCAGTGCATTATTGTTAGCCAGCCAGATGAGTACCGCGTTTGCTGCACCCACTGAAAACAGTCCGCAACCGACCGCAGGCGTGGCCGCTTTCCTGAAGGCGCTCAACAGCGGGAGTGGTAAACCGATTGAGCAACTCTCCGTCAAAGATGCCCGAGCGGTGTTGACGGGGGCGCAGAAGGGCGCAGAACTGCCGCCGGCACAGATTTCACAGAAGATCATTACCGTACAGGGCAAGCCTCTGACGCTGACCATCGTTAAGCCCGAGCACGCCAGCAGCACCTTGCCGGTGTTTATGTTCTTCCACGGCGGTGGCTGGGTGCTGGGTGATTTTCCGACCCATGAGCGACTGGTACGTGACATGGTGAATGCATCCGGCGCTGCTGCGGTATTTGTCAATTATCAACCATCGCCAGAAGCCCATTTCCCGGTGGCAATTACTCAGGCTTATGAAGCCACTAAATGGGTCGCCGAACATGGCGCTGAAATTGGCGTTGACGGAAAACGTCTGGCGCTGGTTGGTAATAGCGTTGGCGGTAACATGGTGGCGGCGGTTGCCTTGCAGGCGAAGCAGTTTAAAACGCCGGCCATCCGTTATGATGTGATGCTGTGGCCGGTTACCGATGCGCGTTTCGACACCGCGTCGTATGATCAATTTGCTGACGGACATTTCCTGACGAAGAACATGATGAAGTGGTTCTGGGATAACTATACCGTTTCGGAAAAAGATCGTAATAACATCCTGGCATCACCGTTGCGTGCCACCACTGAACAGCTGAAAGGGCTGCCGCCAACGCTGATTCAGACTGCAGAGCTGGATGTGTTACGTGATGAAGGTGAAGCGTTCGGTCGTAAGCTGGATGCTGCAGGCGTGCCGGTTACCGTAACGCGCTACAATGGCATGATTCATGATTACGGTTTGCTGAACGCGTTAAGTCAGGAACCCACGGTCAGAACAGCTATTAATCAGGCGGGTGAAGAGTTGCGTTCGCATCTCAAATAACTGACCGGTCACATGAAACCAACCCCGGACCGAATCTTCGTCCGGGGTTCTTACCATACAGTAAGTTTGAAGGAATCAGTTCGAAGACGCAGGGCAGTGCGATTGCCGGAACACCAGGAAAGAACGGAGCAGTATCCAGCCGATAAGTGCGCTGTTAATATCTTATTTAACATAATATACATTATGCGTATATTGATTATGATCGGGAGCGTGATGCTCTATTGTATGGTCTGCTCACCATTTTGGGCTGATCCTGACTGTTTTACTCTTTACAGCAAAATCTGTCAGAAACGATCACAATGTCTGCCTGACCTTGTTACTGTCGCTTATTCTGTTCCGAAACTGAAATAATGTGATGCTACGTTATTCAGCATGGCTTTCCCTGCGGGACATCTTCTTCAGCGACTCTACACGCTATCCTCTCATCAACAAACCTGATATCGGAGATTTGCAGCCGGACGATGCAATGACGACTTCGCCCTTTGCGGCTGGCTGGATGCACTGCTGCGCATTCTGACCGTTTCTCTGCTCAGGTGCTTTGCACAACTTAAGCAGTGACGTCGCTATGTGAAAATTAGCGCATTCATCAGGGCTGTCGGCCACAAAAATGCTGTAGAGGCGTCTATGCATTACCGCTTTATGTTCATCCTCGTTGTCTGCCGTGCGTACCACTAAATTGTCGTAAACGCGTCCACGTGTAACTACGCTTTCTTCACTCTGTTCCTTGCCAGGTTAATCCTGTAATGAGCAAGAAAGCCTGAGTCAGCTTTCTGCTGGCTGTCTGGTCAGCCGGACTCATACCGGCTATTCGCATTGCGATTGCAAGGCAGTCAACGCAGCGCAGTGATGCTTTTGCCCTGAGCATTGAAAATAAGAGTCAGTAACATCCGGTCGTTTTCAGCACTATCAGCGACACGCAAAATGAGGTGTAACGTCCCTGCTCTGTCCTGTCATCCAATAACTATCTTGTATAATCTGACAAAAAAGCAGAACGTAAATTTCGCACAGCAAGAATGATTCTTCGTATACAAAATCTGAATGATAACGCCCGGGAAAGAAATAAATATAGATCTCTTTTCTTTTAATGACACTGACCAAAATAGTGATGTTTCCATGCACTAAATAACTGATTTAGATCAATATTTATAGCAAGTGCGTCAATTAACATCTTTGTTACCAGGAGTATTCTTAATAAAATGGGATGTGAACTATAAATATCGTCGCTAATTTTTTTATAAAAGCCATTTAAAATGCAGATCGTTTCAATGAAGTAAGGGAGAAAGCAATAATAGAGTCAGTAAAAAATCATTTATCAATGCCATCATAGTGGCCGCTATATACAAAATTGATCACTGAACAAAATTCGCTCATATTTAGCATTGAGTGCGGAATTTTTATTGATCAAAGTGGCGTTATTTGCGAAATATTCCTAAAGGACGTAAAAAAATCCTGGTCTCTCAGCAATGCTGAGGGCGTCGTCGCCCTTTTTGTCCCGAATTTTCAACAAATATTACTCCCGCCCGTGGAGGTGACCCCTTAAGAAAAATCCGAATGAAGAAAATAGCGGATAATTTTCATCGCCTTGAAACGCGGAGATTTTTATCGATAAAATAATCACAACTCTCGCAACAACGCCAAAATATTATGATAAAGATAACCAGAGAGGAAATTCGCTGCGCCAGTTGTAAATATGGCTGTGATCTCACCCATCGCGCATCAGACATTTATAACAGATGTCCGTTGCAAAAAATTACCACCTGGCCTGGAGGGAATCATTTTTTCTCTTCATCCATACTCAGCATGGTCGCTGGAAAATATGAGAGCCTCTTTTGCAGAGGATGTGTATTCGTTGACTTCTCCAGGGAAAATGTCAGGTATTTTACCAATAGCAACTGGATTGAGTATTTGAAACATACGGGATTAATGCTGATTATCGTCAGTGATCGCCATATGGAGCCGCTTGCGGCGTACTGGCAAAAAGAGGACCTGCGTATACAAACTGTGATTTATGCCGATTTTTCCCTGGAGGAGATAAACAGACAAATCCAGGGCTGTTATTTCGGTTTAAAAGGCGAGGTCAGGAAAAAAGTCAATGCACTTAAACAGGATGAAGTTCGGTTCCTTGATCTGGCGATGAACGGGCTGTCACTGCCGATTATTGCCAGAGAAATGGGGATTGAAGTCAAGCGTGTTTATAACATCAAAGATGCCATTCGCCGGAAAATGGGCATCAGCCTCAATCAGTTATTTTCCGCATAATTATGATAAAGGAGTATTAAATGAACACCAAATTCAGAACGCTTAATCTTGCTGTGTTAATCAGTGCCGGGCTGGTGTCAGCCAGCGTGTTTGCAGCTTCAGATAACACCATCAACTTTCAGGGAGAAGTGACCACTGAAACTTGTTCTGTTTCCGTAAATGGCAACAATGCGTCCCCTGTCGTGCTGCTGCCAACGGTCAGTACTACGGACCTTGCTGCCTCTGGTGCAACTGCGGGTGATACCACCTTCACCGTGGGCGTTAGCGGCTGCGCCGGGGACAGTACCTCGGCCACCAAAATCTCGACGGTGTTTGTGGGGAATAACGTTAGCGCTGCCGGTAATTTATCTAACACCGGAACCGCAAAAAATGTTGAGGTACAAATCCTCGATCCGAAAGATGCGGTGGTTAATCTGACCAGTGGTTATACCGGCAGCGGTGATCTGACACTTCAGACAGGGGAAACTTCTGGCTCTGCCACCTACTCTGCCCGTTATTACGCATCCGGCACGCCAACGGCGGGTACCGTTACCGCATCACTGCAATATGCCGTGACTTACCAGTAATATTTTTCGTGCGTATCTGGATAGCCAGATACGCACGCCACGCTTGAGATATCCGACATGTATTCGCGCATTATGCTGTTCCCATTAAAAATGGTAATACTGATTTTTTTGATGACGTTTATTTCGGATAACGTCCAGGCAAGCGTCACTATTCTTGGCAGCCGAATTATTTATCCGGGTAATGCTCTCTCCGTCGATGTTCAGTTAAAGAACAACGATAATATTCCTTATGTCATTCAGGCCTGGCTTGATAATGGCAATATGGATTCGCAACCTGGCGATAAGAGTGACGTGCCTTTTATTATCACGCCACCGCTGTTTCGGATCCAGCCTCTGACCGGCCAGGTTTTAAGAATCCGATTCATACCTAATGTCTCATTACCACAGGATCGCGAGACGATTTACTGGTTCAACTCTCTGCAGATCCCCCCTGGTAATATTCAGGCGGAATCAGGCCGTAACAGTATTGTTTTAATGTTACGTAACCGCATGAAACTCTTTTATCGTCCTAAAGCGATTGGTCAGCCGGTTAATGTTTTCGACGGTGTAAAAGTAACGATGCAAAAAGAGGGGGTTGAAATCAACAACACTCAACCCTGGTATCTCTCACTTACAGAGGTTGCAATAAAAACAGCAGGCAAAAAAACAGCCTGCGAAGCCGAAATGATTGCACCCTTTGCCAAAAAAATAGTCAGGTGTAAACCGGAAACGCACTCTTTATCAGCTAATAGCGTGATTTCTCTTTCAGCAATGAATGACCAGGGAGCTAAAGTCAGTGAAGACTATCCGATTGCAGGCAGGTAATATCCGCATCTTTTTTTTGCCTCTCTGTGCATCATTTACTTTTTCACCGTATGGACACGCTGATGAATACTACTTCGATCCTTCGCTGTTTAAAGGCTCCGCCTTTGGCCAGAATATTGATCAGTTTAACCATCAGACTATCGCCTCCGGCAACTATTATGTCGATATCTATGTTAACAATAAGCTGGTTAAAAGCGGCGTCACCCTGAACTTTCTGTCAGCAGAGAAAGGTCAGCCGATAGAACCTTGTCTCCCGCTGACGGTGGCTGAATCATTAAGCCTTAAGTCACTGAATAAATCCTCAGCCAGCGAGGGCTGTCAGCCCTTGCGTCACTGGTCATCAGCGGCCCGCTGGCAATTTGATCAGGCTTCACTGCGGCTGCAGTTCACCATTCCGGATGCGGAGTTAATTCATCTGCCCAGGGGAAATATTCCCGTCGCCGAATGGGATAAAGGGATCTCCGCCCTTTTCATCCGGCATAACACCAATTATAGCTGGACGGAAAATACCGCTTCCGGTTACAGATACCAGTATCTCTGGAGTGGCATCACGGCGGGCACTAATATTGATAACTGGCAGCTGCGCCATCAGGGCAATCTGCGGTTTATCGACAATAACGTTACCGGCAGCGACGTTCGCTACACAACGGTCAGAACCTGGCTTCAGCGCCCCATTGAACCGCTGAACAGTCTGCTGACACTGGGCGACAGCTATACAGAAAGTTCGCAGTTTGGCAGCCTTTCTTATAATGGCATCAAGCTCACTACCGATGAAAGGATGCGTCCGCAAAGCCGGCGTGGTTATGCGCCCGAAATTCGCGGTGTGGCCTCCTCCAGTGCCCGGGTTATCGTCAGGCAACTGAATCGCGTTATTTATGAGACCAGCGTGGCGCCTGGTCCCTTCGTGATCAACGATTTGTACAATACCCGTAGCCAGGGCGATCTCGATGTTGAGATTATTGAAGCCAATGGCAAAACGTCCTCGTTTACCGTTCCTTATGCCTCTGTGCCTGATTCGGTCAGGCCGGGAAACTGGCATTACTCGGTTGCACTGGGTCGGGTACGGCAATTCTACTCAGTTAATAACACCTTCTTCGAAGGGCTGTTGCAGCGCGGTATCAGTAACCGACTGACCGCTACGGCAGGATCGCGGCTGGCTCAGGACTATCAGGCCTGGCTGCTTGGCGGTGTCTGGACTTCGGCAGCGGGCGCAGTGGGATTAAACACCACCTTTTCTGATGCAAAGGTCGCACAGAACAGAAATGCCTCGGGATGGCGCGCCGAGCTGAGCTACAGCAAAACCTTTGCTACCGGCACCAACCTGGTCCTGGCCGCCTATCGTTACTCAACCAGCGGTTATCGCGACCTGCAGGATGTGCTGGGCGTTCGGCGCCAGCAGGACAATGGCATCAGTTACTATTCAGATACGCTGCATCAGCGTAATAATTTTTCTGTGACCCTGAGTCAGTCAATGGCCGATTATGGCTTAATCAGCCTGAGCGGCAGCACGGCGGATTACTATAATAACCGGTCACGTATTACTCAGCTTCAGTTAGGTTACAGCAACAGCTGGAATAACATCAGTTACAGTCTCAACGTTGCCCGTCAGCGTACTACCTGGAATTATGATCGTTTCGGGCTGAACCTGGACGATGGTGATAACGCATACCGCGAGAAATATACCGAAAATACCGTTTCACTGAATGTCTCGGTTCCGCTGAACTGGGGCAATCACACGACCTCTGTGGCCTATAACTACAACCAGTCTAAAGAAACGCGCAATTCGACTCTCTCACTGACCGGTTCATCTGGCGAGAACAATCAGCGATCCTGGTCCCTGTATGGCGGAACCGAAAATACGCAAAGTAACAGTGGCCACCGTGTCTCGTTCGGCGGAAATATTCAGCAGAATACGCGCGCAGGCGCGGTCAGAGCGAATTATGGTCAGGGGGATAATTATCGCCAGGCTGGATTAGGGCTTTCTGGTACGTTGTTGATTCATCGCGGCGGCGTTACCGCCGGACCTTATACCAGCGACACTTTTGCGCTTATCCATGCGGATGGTGCCCAGGGCGCCAGCGTACGCAATGGTCAGGGTGCCGTCATTGATCATTTTGGTTACGCTATCCTGCCGTCGCTGACGCCATATCAGGCCAACACCGTCAGCCTTGATACACGCTATATGAATGCTGATGCCGAATTAAGCGGTGGAAGCCAGCGCGTTGTGCCCTATGCCGGTTCCGTTACCCGAATTAATTTTGCCACGCTGCAGGGTAAGGCCGTCTTAATCGCGCTCAAAAATGAAGATCATGAAATCCCGCCAATGGGCACCGAGGTCCGTGATGCTGATAATACCGTGATAGGTATTGTGGGCCAGGGTGGTCAATTATATGCACGTGTACCGCATGACTCTGGAACCTTAAAGGTAAACTGGGAATATAAGGGCAATAAAACATGTTTTGTTAATTATCAAATAACCGGTCGCGTGAATGAGAATATTGTTCGCCTGGATGCTGTCTGCCATAAGGGTTAATCGTGTGAGAATCGAAAAATATTACCTGTATATCTTATTATTGCTGTTCAATGTGCCCGCCTGGGCTAATTGCAGTGTTGTTACCGCCACATCCTCGTTGTCTCAAAGCGCGATTGCAGCAGGCTATACCGCCGCCTACTGGACCGGCGCCTGCGACACCTGCTCAGGGAATGTGGGCCTGCCATCTGTGATCAGCATCAATAGCGGAAAGACCTTCCAGCCCTCTGGCACACTGCTGGCCAGCTCGGTAGGCAGCTTTCTGTCATCGGCCAGCAATGTTTCCTACTCAGCTAACCAGATTCTTTACCGCTGCGCCGTGGCAGATGCAGACAGTTTGTATGAGATGTATGCCACCAATGGCGACAGCCCCTATGCCGGTCAATATATTACCTCTGAAGTGGACGGCGCCTATTATGATGTCGCTGCAAATGTTGCCGTCAGGCTAACTAACCTGACAACCGGCGAATATTACAGTCGCTACTGGAAAGCCCGACAGCTGACAGCCAGTGACTGGTATTCTGATGGCACCTATATTTATATTCCGGCCAGTGCTTTCAGCAATGTGCTGTATGAAATGTTTAAAATAGACTCTACGCGCTATTACGCCAGCAACAGCAATCGCTATGTGGACAACTGGACACAACCTCGCGGATATATTGCTTTTAAAGGACCCGGGCTGGATACCAATAATCTTAAAGTGGGCCAGGATAGTCTCTCTTACTGGTATGGTTTTTACCGTAACTGGCCCGCTGCCTGGAGCACCTTCTCAAATGTCACCTATGTGCGTGGCGCGCTATGCGAAGTCCAGGATTATCCTTCGGTGGTGCTGCTGCCGACCGTAAGCGTGAACACCCTTGCCGCGGGCGGGAAAAGTCAGGCTCCTTTTACTATCACTATCCAGTGCGAGTCCGGTGCCATCTCCGGCACCAGTACATCGACGATCACGTCAGCAAATGTCGCTATGGGCTTTCTCGTTAACCAGTCAAATGCGGTGACGCAGGCAAGAAATCTGGGGCTGAGTACAGCTGGCGGCGGGCTAACCTGGCTGCTGGATACCCACTATGGTAGCAGCGCTGCCGCCTCCGGCGTCGGTATAAAAATTTATGACAGTCATAATATGGCGCTCAATTTACTGCCTGACAGAACAGTGACGGGCACGGGCAACAGCCGTGGCTGGTATGCCTATAAAGATTTAACGTCGCAAATCTCCTCAGGAGGCGCTGATATTTACAGTGGTGATTTCACCGCCTCTCTTGAAGCGCTCAGCGGGCAAACTATTACAGCAGGAACAGTCAATGCGCAGTTACAGGTTGTGGTCAGTTTTCAGTAACGTCGTCGTGCTATCTGGCGTCCTGCTCTCATTCAGCGTCTGGGCGGTGGTCAATGTGGATAAAACCCGGATCGTTTTCAATCAATCGGATCTGAGCCAGTCTGTTAACGTCGTCAACAGCGGCGGAAACGAAACGTATTTGCAAATCTGGACAGATGACGGTGACCTGACTCTCTCACCCGACGCCAGCATCACGCCCGTCATAGTCATACCGCCGGTGGTAAAAATGTATCCGGGAGAAATGCGATCGTTGCGTCTGGTACTCACTTCACGTCAGGCGCTGCCCGCGGACAAAGAGAGCCTCTACTGGTTAAATATTTATCAGATCCCTGCGCTGAAAAAAGAGCTTAACGCGGCTGAACGTAAAGTGGTGTTACCGCTGCGAATCCGGCTAAAAATCTTTATACGGCCTGAGGGACTAAACGCCCCGCTGACCACCGATCCGGAAAAGCTCCGTTTCGCGGTAAAGGGAAATAAAATCGCCATAACCAACCCTACTCCCTGGTTCATGAGCATGAATGTCTATTCTGAAGGTCAGCAATCAATAAAAAATCTCACTCTTGCCCCACAATCTGATGCTTACATTGACAGTCACACTCCGCCGAAACCCGGTGAGTCAGTGAGTTATGCGGTGATCAATGACCAGGGGGTTCCGGTTAACTACACGACAACCTTGAAGTAACCGGACGGGAGTGCCATCTGCCGACAGGCAGAGTGCACATAAAGCCGACCTTTTGCGGCAGACCAGGGCGTCGCTACATGAATTCTGCGCATCTGATGGGGCTGGCAGTACGCATAATTTACCTACGCATGGCGTTTTGAGAGGCTCAAGAGGCGGTTCCGCAAGACAATCCATTTTAGCCGCGCTAGAGTTGCTGGCTTCCACTGTTTCAACGACGAGAAAAAATGAAGCGCTTATTTGTCTATGGCACGCTCTGTCCGGGCCGCGAGAATGCCCATATCCTGGAAAATATTGGCGGAGAATGGCTGGCCGGTTCGGTGAACGGTACCTTCTATCAGCGCGGCTGGGGCGCAGCGGCTGATTTTCCGGGCATCGTTCTGGATGAGCATGGGCCCGACGTGCCGGGTTATCTGTTTCTCTCCGACCAGCTGGACGCCCACTGGCCGATGCTGGATGCGTTTGAAGATGGCTACGATCGCGTCGAAGTTTGTGTTTCTGCCGAGGATAATCGGCAATACAGTGCGTGGATTTATCAGCTCCAGCCGCAGAAAAGCCGCTGAGCTATTACCGCTGAACTTTTCCTGCATCAACCCTGCTTTCCTGCATTGAGATGCGCGCGCCCTGCTCTTATTGTCTGCTGACCCTATTTTCCTGTCAGACAATATGCGGGCACGTTGCCTGATTCTCACTTTAATTAAGACCTAATGTATGATGTAACTAAAATGAGATCGTCCGCTCTGGTCCCGTTTTACGCTATCTTAAATCCACCAGCCAGCCTTGTTATACCGGGTTAATCTGGCCAGCGCTGATGTGGAAACAGTGATACCCGAATATTAAACAGATGGATTAAGGGCGCAACAGCCACACTCTCCTCTCGGGCGATCGGCTCCAGTTTTAGCAGCAACAGATCCAGTTCTTCCAGCAGATCCTGATGTGGCGCTAACTGCAGCGACTTCATCTTGCGCTTCAGGTATAGCGCCAGCTCGTGAAACATCTGACCACTATCAATCTGATGACTCTCCAGCACCTCACGATAACGTGCGTAGAAGTCATAACAGTTGGCGCCCAGCCAGGTTTCAGTAATCAGATACCCCCCCACCACGATATCCGGCACCGGATCGAGCCTTTTACGCGGCAGAATGATATTCACCCGGTCGAGCATCCGCGCAATAAATTGCTGCCGTGACAGTAGCGTGGCGGAATTGCGCTCCACCATTTTAATAAACCCTAACAGATCGCGCAGCCCTCGTTGCACCGCTCTTCTGGCTATCCATGACGGCCGTTTGTTGCGGATCAACGCCGTCAGCACTACCGCAAACATAATCCCCACCATCGAGGAGATGGCCGCATTCAGCGTGACGATCAGATTCGGGACATAGTGATGGCTTAAGCCGATAAAACCGGGGATCTGGATGGCGACACTCAGCCCTACCAGATTGGTCGCCGGATTGGCAATCACCAGGCTCAGCAGCATCAGACCGGGCAGCAGTATGATCATCAGCGCCTGTAAGGTATTGGCCTGCGGGATCAGAAAAGCGATGTAGAACAGGCTGACCACCAGCGCAATCATCACCCCTTTCACGAACAGCTTCATCGGCGTTACCGGGGAATCGACACCAGCAAAAAATGAACTGATAATCGCCGCCATTAGAGGTGCATTCGCCCCATCGGCCCAGCCGCTGCCAATCCAGAACAGGCTGGAGAGGAAGGTCGCCAGAAATGCCGTCAGCGCGGACAGCCGTAACAGTCCCTTGTCGATATGCCGGTGTTCCCGGATATTGCGGATCGCCGCCCCATCCCCGTGGCTGTAGAGATCCCCTGCGCGCGCACTGACATTCTCATAAGCATCGGCAATGCGCACAAAGTTAGCCAGCCGCTCAAGCAGACCAATCAGCAGCAGGCTCTCTTCGGTTGCCAGCAGCCCGGCCCGCCATTCGTGCTCCAGGGTTGCCTGACTGGCAGCAATCGCTTCACGCAGTCCGGCAATATCGTTAATCCGATCGTGATGCAGCCACAACAGGAACTGCTGAAACACGTCGGTGACGCACGGCGGAAAACGAATATTCAGTTCGGCCAGCACACCCAGCCGTGATTCAATCGCCGTCAGTGTCGGCAGCAGATAAGTCAGATGCTGATACTGTACGCTGACCAGACGGATGACATTACGCGCCGCTTCGCCCTCATAGACGCAGTGGGTCAGCAGCGTTTCAACATTCAACGGATATCCCGCCATCTGAATCAGGATATCTTCGCGCTCCAGCGATTTGTTCTTTGCCATACCGCTGATCAGTTCATCACAGAGTTTGCGCGCATTCTGAAACCAGAGATTAACGCTCTGCCCCAGCAGATGATGCATCGAAACCGGAAACACCAGCCGGTGAACCAGCGTGCTGCAAAGGATGCCCAGCGTAATCTCCTCAATACGTGAAACTACGGTGTTGATGATTGCCAACGGTGACTCCACGTCAGGAAATCCCATAATCGCTGCGCTGTAGCCAGCCAGCATAAAGATATAGCTCTTCGGCGTGCGGTCATGCAGAGAGAGCCAGAGGCAAACCGTTACCCATAGCGATACGCACAGGCTGAACAACACTGGCGACTGCACCGTTTCGGGGTAGATCAGCAGAATAAAGATGCCGCCCAGCAGCGTGCCCAGCAGGCGAAACAGCGATTTCGAGACGGTCGATGCTGCATAGAGTTGCGAGGTGACAAACACCGTGGTGAGCGCCCAGGCGGGTTTTTCGAAGTTAAGAACGAGCGCCACAGAGAGTGCGATAAACGCGGCAAAGGAGGTTTTGCAGGCAAACAAAACCGCGTTTTTGGTAAACCATTTCATCGAATGAGAGCAACCAGGAACTTTCTGAGGCGCGTATCCTGACAGATGCGCCTGCGTTTTACTCTCAGTTAAATTTTACAAATTATTACCGGCCGCATCAGGCCGGTTAAGCCCCTGCTGGCGCACCAGTGCACGGCGCTTATCCAGTAAAAAAGGGCGCAGATAGCCTACCGTGTTCGAGAGCAAAATCACCTCTTCGGCAAGCTCAATCTTCAGCACGTCTGTCAGATACGCTTTGCGCTGAGTCATTCGTTGCCAGAGATCGGGAAAACGACGCGCCAGCTCATCACGCAATGCCGCGTCCGCCAGTCCGACCGTATCCTCGATACTGCAGCCGCCATAACCCGGCACCGACGGGATAATATCAATCTGCAGCAGCATACCGCTTTTCAGTGTCACGGCTGAATCGGGATAGATGGGCGAGCTTAGCCACTCTTCGTCAGCCACCAGATGCCCCGGATTAAGATGCCAGCCATACTGCGCTTTCGGCAGCACCGTTTCGATAAGCGAATAGAGTTCGCCGCCGGTGATCCCGATCCGCAGCTGCTCCAGCCAGCTGACCACCGCATGATAATAGGGGATCGCCAGCCGGATCAGCCAGTCGGAGACGTTACACTGTAACTCAGAGACTTCACTGACCACGTAAGCCGAGCGGCTGGTCAGCCCGCCTTTGTAGCCGGTGGTAAGAGAAAGCTTATCGCCTGTCGCAATCCGTTTATCAGACGGATAGAGCCGGGCCTGGGCGAAACGATCGCCGGTCGCGGCAATCGTCACCACCGTGTTTGGCTGCCCTTCTGCGTTCAGACGTGCGCCTAATACCTTCTCTGTGACGCCCGGCGCTACGCTATCCAGCGCAGCCAGCATCGCGGTTGAAGCAAGATTGGCCCCCGCCTCATAAAACGCCACTTCATCGGCGCCGTTAACGCAGCGTGCACCGTTGTCAGGCGAGATAAACAATCCGGTGGCGTTTACCAGTTGCGCATCGCCGCCCGCTGCCTGCGCCGCCGCGGCATAGATGAACTGCGGCAGATCAAACATCCCTTGCTGCCTGCCGGTAAATAACTTCCAGCCCACCAGCCCGGTGCGTTCTCCCGCCACTATCCCTGCCTCTGTTAACAGCTGATCCAGGGGCTGCTCCCCGCGCATAGGCTGGTTGGGCAGAGAAAAGACCGCCGCATGCAGACAGCGTCCCGGATTGCGGGCAAACGGCACCAGCTTGAGGTTCTCATTACCCATGATATAGGTGAGCTCGCCCTGCTGAGTCACCACCAGCAGCGCCTCCTCAAAGCGCGGAATGAATCCCGCCAGATACTCAAAATTGCTGCCGTGCTCTTTGTCGGCATAGATAATCAGTTGCGCAATCTGCTGCTGCTGCATCCGCTCAATAATGGCGGCCAGACGGCGATGCAGTGTTTCATCAGATATTACAGGGCTGGCAGCACTGGGAAATGCCGGCGGTGACGGGATTGTTTCCAGGGCATAGCGATTGGCATCCATAACGCACTCCAGTGGCCAGATTGACGGGGTTTGATTTCCATTCCCAGGGTAAACCTGAGCTTTAGCCTGTAGGGTGCCACAATCACACAACTTACTCGTTGCGTGTTATCAAAAGAGGGACATTCACCTGTAACAGAGACAAAGAAGCCCGCGCTAAACGGGCTCTCTATGTTATTTGATGGGCACGCCTGCATTCTCCAGCGCTTCAGCCTTTTCGGGATATAACTCCGACGTTCCGGCATTCATAATCACCGCTCCACAGCGGATGCAGTGATCGCCCTTCACATCTGGCACAACGTCCTCCGGATTACCCGTATTAAGACTGACGTCGCGCGTGGCGTACACAAACGCCTCTCCTTCACATCCCGGACACTTCATACCATGACTCTCCTGTTAAGCCTGTCAGATAAGCATAGCCGACAGGCTTTTAGCCATACACAGGAGGAGAGGTTTTTCAGGATATTGCCAGCTCATAAGCGCCATCACTCTTTGTGCCGCAGCCGCTCCAGCATAATCAGTGAATGACTAAAAATGGCGTCGGCGATGTGCTGCGGGAAATCGGGCGGCAAGGCATCGCGCACCGAGACCACTGCCTGGGGAAAGGCCTTAATAAAGAAGTCGAAGATCTGCTGCAAACTGTCACGATCAAAACTGACGCTTTTTGCCGTGGCGATAAAATGGCGTGGGAAGATTTTGTCGATCTCTGTCTTCTTCCCCTTAGTGGCACGCAGCCCCATCGCCAGTTTCAGTGCTCGCTTGTTCAGACCGGTGCCGCCCAGTACCGGGTAAGCGGAGATCACATCATAAAAGGGAGTCAGTCGATAACTGCCGCCGCGCTCAATAAACAGTGAGAAGTTCTTGGCGTGACCGTCAGTTGCGCCAATCAGCCACTGAAACACCTGGAACATCATAAAGCGATAGCGATCTTCGATGGCGTTGCTCGATCCCATCAGTATCTGCATGATTTCCGCAATACCCGGCCCGCCATCCGACTCATATTTGGTTGAAGAAGGCAGTCCCAGCGCCTGACAGAAATCCTCCTGCGGCAGGCGAATCAACCGGGTTTTATCGCGTGACCAGCGGCGGTCGAAACGTTCTACCGCCAGGGCGCGCATCTGTCCGGCACGAATAATCGTTGCCTGCGGCACGTCGATACCGAGTGCACGGGCCAGCGCCAGACAGAGATACTCATTCTCCACACTTTCACGCATATCCAGCGTCGCGGCCGGCTGTTTAATCTCTCCGATCGGCAGCTTAATGATGTGCGAGGTGGGCGTGGCACCGGCAGGAATGCTCCAGCCTTCATCGGTCAGCAGCAGTGCGGTTTTCTCCTGCGCCCCTGCGACCGAGATACGGAAATCGGTCTCTTCACGCAGCATCCCCAGCGGGATATCTGACTGATAGGCCGACAGCACGCTTTCGAGCCGGGTTTCATCCAGCACTTCATAGCGGGCCTGCAGTGCGGGCAGTGGCATATCGGGCGGCAGCAGCATAGTCGCCCCGACGCTGTCACGTCCCACTTCCTGCAACAGATCAAACGGCTGACGGGATTTAATCTGGTAACGCGCCACGATTCTGTCGCGAATCAATGGGCTATCCGGCAGCAGGTTATCGAAGAAGTTAATCACGGCGTGTGAGGTGATCGCCCTAACCTGCAACGGCATCGAAAGTGACAGCGGCCTGGAGAGCGGATTACTCAGCCAGCCGGTATCATACTGAAACTCATGAGCGCCGTTTCGCTGGCGGGTGAGTACGCCTACCCGCTCGCCGTTCATCCACGCAATCAGCCTTTGCATTACCACTCATCCTCATCATGCACCTGAGGCGCACCGGCCTCCTCTTTCTCCTGAACTTCCAGACTCAGCTCCAGCGACTGTAACAGCTTAAACAGCGTTGCCAGCGAGGTACTGTCAGGGGCATTTTCAAAGTGAGAGATGGTGGCCTGTTTCAGGCCGACCTTTTTCGCCAGCTCACTCTGGGTCCAGCCATTGCGCTGACGAATGAGCTTTAGCCGGTTTGCCAGCTGTAGCGGGCTGTATATCATGGGGTGACTCCTTCTGGATCACAGGCTGTAAGCATAGCGCAGGGGCATTATCCCCGACAGGGTATAAAACAGCTTTTACCCCCTGGAGAGGATAATAATTACTTTATACCCCATAGCGGATAATTGCACAATTATCCTTTATGAGGGATAAGCCGGAACCACGATTAAAAGAGGACGAGGATGAGCACATTTACCCTTACCCATCAGGTCAACGACGACGATCGGGAAGAGTTGCTGGCAGGACTGGGGGCTTACAACCGGCAGTTCATCAGCCGCGATAACTGGGGACCGCTGTCGGTTTCTCACAGGGACGAACAGGGAATGTTGCGCGGGGGAGTGATCGCCGCACGCAAAGGAAACTGGCTCTGTATCGATTATCTCTGGGTGGACGAAACGCTCCGTGGCAGTGGTCTGGGCAGCGCACTGCTGGAAGCCGCAGAGCAGGAGGCGGGAAAGATGGGATGTCTCTATGCGCTGGTGGATACCTTTAGTTTTCAGGCCCTGCCGTTTTATCAGAAACAGGGTTATCAGCCGCAGATGTCCCTGCCCGATTTTCCGCAAACCGGTATGCAGCATCACTATCTGACCAAAACGCTACGGCCAAAAGCATCACGCTGACCACAGTACCATCAGCGTGACAGGGTCACATAATTATAAACCGGCAATGCGCCGCAGATCCGCTTCGGCACCCGGTGCCACGGCCAGAACCTGCGCGCCTTTAGTGATGCGATCGCCTTCGGTGTTAAACGGGTGGTACCAGCCGCCCGCTTCTTTTACCAGGCAGTAACCCGCCAGGCAATCCCAGGCGTGCATATAGGGTTCGTAATAACCCACGACCCGACCGGCGGCAACCCAGGCCAGCATTAGTGCGCCGGAACCAATACGGATAAAGTTACCGCCTGCCGACAATAGTGCTGCCACAATCTCGCCTACCTGCTGCGGGCTGACATAACTGTTGGCACCAAAACCGGTAACGTGGTTTTGCAGCGTGCGTGTGGGATCGACCTGCAGACGATGACCGTTGAGCGTCGCGCCCTGCCCCAGTGCCGCCACGTAGCACTCCTGATAGGTCGGCGCGAAAATCACCCCGATGACCGGCACATCGCCGCGCAGTACCGCGACGGAAACACACCAGCTCGGCATCCCATTGAGAAACGGGCTGGTGCCATCGATTGGATCAACCACCCAGGTGTAGTCAGACTCTCCCACCTGCAGTCCCGACTCCTCACCCAGAAAGCCATCATCGGGAAACGCATCCCGTATACGGCTGGCGATAAGCTGCTCCACTTCACGGTCAGCAATCGACACCACATCCTGCAAATCGTACTTGGTCTCCACCACCAGCGTCTCGCGACGGTTGAAGTAAGATAACGCCGTCGCGCCACCTTCACGGGCAACGGCTTCCGCTAAAGCCAGACGCGCCATTATTTCATCATGCGATTCCATGCGAACTCCTTGAGTTAGTCAGATTAACGGGCAATCAGGGCAAGGCCCTGCGGCTTAAAGTTGACGCCAACTGTGGTGGCGAGCGGCAGACGCTGTTCCATCTGCGGATCGATAATGAACAGCGCGCCCAGTTCGGTGGCGACTTCATATTCGATATGGTCGCCCAGCCAGGTGCTGTGAATGATCTCCCCCTGCAGCGCCCCCTGACCGTCGCCGGACAACGTAATAAACTGCGGTCGCACCGCCAGCTGAGCACAGCCGGTTTTTGCACCGGCACCTCGTACCCGGAAGCGCTGATTACCCAGGCGGACCAGCGCGTCATCCGCATCCGCCTCTTCCACTTCACAGGGCAGAATATTCGCCTCCCCCATAAAGTCCGCGATAAAGACCGAATTAGGTGAATGGTAAAGCGTCTCCGGCGCGCCCTGCTGGGCAATATCCCCCTCTTTCATGACAATAATCTTATCGGAGACCGCCAGCGCCTCCTCCTGGTCATGGGTCACGTAAACCGCCGTAAACCCGAGCCGCTGCTGCAGATCGCGGATGTCGGTGCGCACCCGACGGCGCAGACGCTCATCAAGGTTCGACAGCGGCTCATCAAGCAGCAGCACCTGCGGTTCCAGCACCAGCGCGCGGGCGACCGCAATACGCTGCTGCTGTCCGCCAGAGAGCTCCGACGGCAGCCGCTGCCCCTGACTCTCCAGACCCACCAGCTTCAGCCCCTCGCGCGCCCTGTCCTGCGCCTCGCGTTTGTTCATGCCCGAGGAAAGCAGCCCGTAGAGAATATTGTCGATGGCGTTCATATGGGGAAACAGCGCGTAGGACTGAAACACCATCGCCACGTCGCGCTCGTTGGCGGGCAGATGGGTGACATCTTTGCCGCCAATCAGAATCCGCCCTGCGGTGGGATGCTCCAGCCCGGCCAGCAGTCGCAGCGTAGTGGTCTTGCCGCAGCCGGACGGCCCGAGCAGCGTCACCAGCGTACCCGGCTCTACGGTGAGCGACAGATCCGGCACGGCAGTAAAACCGGCAAAACGCTTTGCGACATGTTCAAACACCACCGATCCGGCGTTAATGGTCGTCATACGGCTCTCTCCTGAGTCAGAGTGGATGCAGAGGGTGCGGCAATAATCACCGCCGGTTGGATTGCACGACGCAGGCGACGTTCGCCCACCAGCAGCTGGAAAAGGCCAATGATCAGCAGCATCACCACTATCAATACCGAGGAGTAGGCAATCGCCACGCCATACTCACCGTTCTCCACCAGCCCGACAATGTACGAGGTCGCCATGTTGTACTGGGCGCTGACCAGGAAAATCACCGCACTGATAGAGGTAATGGCCCGCACAAAGGCGTAAACCAGCGCGGCGCTGATGGCCGGTTTCAGCAGCGGCAGCACCACTTTACGCAGGGTACGGAAACTGTTTGCGCCCAGCGTCAGTGAGGCTTCATCCAGGCTTTTATCCAACTGGCTCATCGCCGCAATACCACCACGCACGCCGACCGGCATATTACGGAAGACAAAGCAGGCGATCAGGATCATCGCGGTACCGGTGATCTCCAGCGGCGGCAGGTTATACGCCATGACATAGCTCACACCAATCACCGTGCCGGGAATGGCAAAGCTCAGCATCAGCATGAATTCAAAGGTCTGACGACCGGCAAACTTCTGTCGCACAATCAGCCAGGCAGTCAGCAGTCCGACAATGGCCGTGAGCGGCGCGGCGATCAGGGCGATCTCCAGCGTGGTCCAGAAAGAGCTCCAGGCGACGCCGCTCCAGACCAGTTGTCCCTGATTAACGCTGACGCTAAAGGCGCGGATGTAGTGATCCAGCGTCAGGTTGTTATTCAGCCCCCAGGACTGCACAAAGCCGCCAATCATGATCATGCCGTAGATCACCAGGGTGAACAGACCCCAGGGTATTACCATGCCATAGACGCTGTAGCGCACCGGACGCGGCAGCATCACATGACGGCCGCCGTCGCCTTTGCCGGTGACAGTGGCGAAGCTTTTGCCGGAGAGCCAGACGCGCTGCACCAGAAAAGCGGCCAGGGTGAAGCCCAGCAGGATCATCGCCAGCACCGCCGCGCGACTCGGGTCGTTCTGTGCGCCAACCACGGAGAAGAAGATCTCCGTCGACAGCACGCCGTGACTGCCGCCCAGCACCATCGGGTTACCGAAATCGGCCATGCTTTCGATAAAGCTGATTAAAAAGGCGTTGGCCAGCCCCGGCGCCATCAGCGGCAGCGAGATGCGGGAGAAGGTGCGCCAGCGGCTGGCGCGCAGGGTCTGTGACGCCTCCTCCAGTGACGGACTGACGCCCTCAACCACGCCAATCAGCACCAGAAAGGCGATGGGGGTAAAGGAGAGCACCTGCGCAATCCAGATGCCGGTCATGCCATAGAGCCAGCGGCCCGGCTCGATGCCGAACAGCGTCGCCAGCGATTCGGTGACCACGCCAGAGCGGCCAAACAGCAGGATCAGCGCCAGACCGATGACAAACGGCGGCGTGATAATCGGCAGAATGGTCAGCATCCGCAGCGCTTTTTTACACGGCAGCGAGGTGCGCGTCGCCGCCAGTGCAAACGCCAGTCCCAGCAGCGTAGCGCCACTGGCCGTCATCAGCGCCAGTCCCAGCGTGCGCCAGGCGGTGCCGCAGGTGCCACCGGTAAAACAGCCGAGGCTCCAGATGGCGGGATCCTGCATATTGGCAATCAGTCCGTCAGGTTTAAAACTGCCATCAATATCCTGCACCGAGGCGACAAACAGGCTCAGCACCGGATAGAGCACAAAGGTCGTGACCAGCGCCACCAGCAGCACAATCGACGCCACCACAAAGGCATCGCCTTTCAGCACGCCGCGCTCCGCCAGGGCAAAGGCGAAAATCAGCAAAAATATGGTCAGCAGCAGCAGCGCGCCCGCGCCCATCGCCGGTTGCCCCTGCGCCAGCGGGCCGGTGAGGTTCTCCAGCCATAACCAGTTCCAGCCACTGAAACCGATGGCATGCCCTTCCAGCACCAGAAACAGAATGCCGCAGGTGCTGAACAGCAGCAGCAGTGTGCTGCGGGTGCGGCCCGGGGGCAGAAAGGCGCTGCCAGCACAGAGCAGCCACAGCGCCACGGCGATGCCCAGCCAGCTGTGTAACGCGAGCTGCCCCAGCGCAGGCGCATTGGTCTCATCACCCCATAAGCTGAACAGCCAGTCACCCGAGAAGAAGCCCTGCTCCAGGCTATACCAGGGCAGCAGCGTCAGCGCGCTGGCGCCCGCCAGCAGCGCGCCGGTTAAGCGACGATTGTGCGCATTCATAAATCACCTCAATCAGGAAGCGGACATCAGGCTTACGCCACCGCGGTCTGGCACAGACCCGGCTCAGGTGGCCGGGGCGCACCACCGTTATTGTGCGCTGGCACCAATCTCTTTATCCCAGCGGCCCAGCAGCGCTTTGCGTTTTGCTGAGTCACCATAGGTTTTAAAGTCATAATCGATCAGCCTGATGTTCTCGAAGCGCGGTGCATATTCAGAGATCTCCGCCTTGCGGTTAGAGGGCAGCTGGAACGATTTCGCCTCTTTCATATGCGACTGTGCTTCAGCGCTAAGCGCCCAGTCATACCAGGCTTTGGCATTGGCCAGGTTTCGTGCCCCTTTGATGATCGACATCGAACCAATTTCATAGCCAGTGCCTTCACAGGGCGCGACGGGCTTAATCGGGAAGCCATCCACTTCCATCGCGACGGCATCATGCATAAAGACAATGCCGATGGTGGTTTCACCGCGCGCGGCGGCTTTGACCGGAGCAGAGCCGGACTTGGTATATTGCGAGATGTTGGCGTTGAGCTTCTTCAGGTAGTCAAAGGCTTTGTCTTCGCCCATGATCTGCACCAGCGTCGCCAGGGTGTTATAGGCCGTGCCGGAAGAGTTGGGATTGGCGATCTGAATCTCGCCTTTAAAGCCAGGGTCGAGTAAATCCGCCCAGCAGGCAGGCACTTTCTGCTTTTTCTCCGCCAGCAGTCTGGTGTTATAGCCCCAGCCCAGCGCACCGGCATAAACGCCCACGGTGCGATAACCGGAGATCTCCGCCACTTTTTGTGACCAGGGCTGCTGCTGATCGAGCAGTGGCGATTTATAGGCCTGGGTCAGCCCCTCTTCAGCAGCCTGCATGTGCGGATCGCCGGTACCGGCCCACCAGATATCGGTACGGGGATTGCGTGCCTCGCTGCGGATACGGGCATAGGCTTCACCGGCAGAGAGCCGCACCATGCTGAGTTTGATATCGGGATGGGACTGGCTGAACAGCGTGGTCATCTGTTCGCACACCACCACATCGGCTGAGCAGATCATATTAAGATTGCCCGCCGCCGAGGCAGCAAACGGCACTATAGGGCAGACGATTACAGCAGCGAGCAGAGAGGAATAACGCATGGTGTTCTCCTGGGCTGGATGACGCAGGCGCGCCAGCTTTTGCACACGTGTGCAAACGTGTGTGCAGATTAGTACGGCGGGCCTGAGGTAGTGTCAATTCAGTTGTTAAGCAATTGTCAGTCGCTGTCACAAATTTGAAACCTTTCGCCCGTCTGTATTTTTTGCACAGGCTTGCAACTTCAGGCAAACTCAGTGCAGACAATGTCAGGCGAGGAGAGAACATGCAGCAGCTAAAGGCGGTGGTGAGTGCGCAGGATGTGGCTGACCGGGCGGGCGTCTCCCGCTCAGCGGTCTCCCGCACTTTTACACCGGGAGCCAGCGTGTCAGATGCTACCCGTCAGCGGGTGATGAGAGCGGCGGAGGAACTGGGCTATCACGTCAATCATCTGGCGCGCGGCCTGGTGCGCAACCGCAGCGGCATCGTCTGCTTAATTGCCTCCGAGGTGGACACGCCCTACCGTGCCAGCCTGGTGCGCTGGATGACCCAGTATCTGCAGGAAGCGGGAAAAGTGGCGATGCTGATTAACACTGACCGATCCGATGCGCGCGTTTCCGCCGCGCTGCAGCAGGCGATTAATTTTCGCGCCGACGCATCGATTATTCTCTCCGGCATGCCGGACAGCGGTATCACCCGGCTCTGCTACAAACATGGTCAGCATCTGGTGCTGATTAACCGCGACGAATCCCTGCCCGGCACGCTCAGTATCAACCTTGACTCCCGCCCCGCCGCAGAAATGGCGGTTAACGCGTTTGTGCGGGCGGGATGCAGCCGCATCGCCTTTGTCAATTCGCTGGCGGGAACGCCGAGTCTGCTGAAGCGCGAAGCGGATTTTCTGGCCGCCGCGCAGAAAGTAGGCGTCACGGTCCAGGTGGAGCGGTTCGGCACCACCTCTTACGAAAGCGGCCAGATTCTGGCCCAGCGTCTGCTGACGCGTAAAGTTCGCCCTGATGCGGTGTACTGTGCCACCGATTTGCTCGCCTGCGGCTTTATGGATGAGGCGCGTCACCGCTTTGCGCTGCGTATTCCGGACGATCTCTGCATCATCGGACACGATAATATCGCGCAGTCGGGCTGGGCCTCTTACAACCTCACGACCTTTGCACAGCCGGTGGAACAGTTCGCCCGCGATGCCATTGCCTGGCTGGTGGAGACGGAAGCGCAACCGGAGACGCTGATGCCAAAAAATGAACAGCAGCAGGAGCGGAGAATATATCCGGTAGATGTGGTCTGGCGCGGTTCGGTACGCGGCGGTTAACCGCCCTTTTTTATTTTCTTCCGCTATGTAATTACGTCCTGAAATAATCCACAACCGATCTTACGCTTCGCTTTAAATATCCCGCCCCTGCACTGAAAAATAATCGGACGCTACTGCACAGTGTTCCGATTTTCTGTCTACGCTTTATCTGCATTATTAAGTTCTTCTGGTTTTAACTGCTCAATGAATCAGCAGTCAGATGTGACAAATATCACATTTGTGCCAGGCTTAATGTCTCAGATAACTCTGTTCAAGGAGCATACAATGGCTACACCAACTAACAAGACGCTCGATCTGGATCAATTTCCTAAACCTCCTTTTGAGGACCAGCCACAACAGGCGCCAGGCCTGGCCAGCAAAATGATCCCGGTTCCCGACCACGGTGAAACCAGCTATCGCGGCACGGGCCGACTGACCGGCCGCAAGGCGCTGATCACCGGCGGTGACTCCGGTATTGGCCGCGCGGTGGCTATCGCTTATGCCCGTGAAGGCGCAGATGTGGTGATTAACTACCTGCCGGAAGAACAGCCCGACGCCGATGAAGTGATTAAATTAATCGAAGCGGAAGGCCGTAAAGTTTTTGCTATTCCGGGCGACATTCGTTCTGAAGAATTCTGTCAGCAGCTGGTCAAAGAGGCAGCCGATAAATTAGGTGGCCTGGATATTCTGGTTAATAACGCCGGTCGTCAGCAATTTAATGAGTCCATCCGGACCCTGAGTACGGAAGATTTTGACGCGACGTTTAAAACCAACGTTTATGCGATGTTCTGGATCACCAAAGCGGCGCTGGAATATCTGCCACGCGGTGCGTCCATTATTAATACCTCGTCCGTACAGGCGTTTAAACCCAGCGATATTCTGCTCGACTATGCGCAGACCAAAGCGGCCATCGTCGCCTTTACCAAATCCCTGGCGAAGCAGCTGGGTGGCGACGGTATCCGGGTTAATGCCGTTGCACCAGGGCCGTACTGGACCGTGCTGCAATCCAGCGGCGGACAGCCGATGGAGAAAGTGAAGCAGTTTGGTGCCGATACACCGATGGGCCGTCCGGGCCAGCCGGTTGAGATCGCCCCACTCTACGTTACCCTGGCCTCAACCGAGAGCAGTTACTCCTCCGGGCAGGTCTGGTGTTCTGATGGCGGCACCGGTACGCTGTAATCTCACTCAGGTGGCCGCATAACGCGGCCATTTTTTTGTCCCGCTTTTGCCCCGCTTAAGAAACCTCGCCACCGTGATATACCGTAATATAAGGAAGCAGATTATGGAAAACCCGATCTTTCATTCGCCGGTCAGAAAAGAGGGCTTTGCGGGCCTGGGTGATTATGCCGCCATTGGTGAAGGCCGTTCTGTTGCGCTGATTGCGCCGGACGGTTCAATTGACTGGTGGTGCGCGCCCAATCTCGACGCAAAGCCCCTGTTTGATCGCCTGCTTGATGCCGGACTCGGTGGTTACTTCCAGATTGTCCCGCGTGCGCCTTATCAGGTCTCACGCCGCTACCGCGATAACAGCAACGTGCTGGAGACCCGCTTCGAAACCCGTGACGGCACCGTGCTGCTGACCGAATCGATTAACAGCACGCTGGCGGGCCGTCTGCCCTGGTGCGAACTGGCTCGCCGCATAGAGGGTGTCAGCGGTGAAGTGGAATTAGCGATCACCCTGCGCTTCGGCACCGCCGCTGAAACCCGTTCACCGTGGGTGGCCGATAATGAGAAAGGCAAGGTGTTTCACATCGCGGAGATCATGGCGATGTTGCGCACCAGCGAAGATATTCAGATCACAGAGCTGGATGACGAGCAGGTCTGCGCTACGCTGCGTACCTATGCCGGTTCCCGCTCGCTCTGCGCGCTGCTGGTGACCGAGAAAGAGCCGCTGGCGGTGCCGCCGCTGGAGGCTATCGATCAGCGGATTGAAACCAGCCACACCGGCTGGACCAGCTGGGTGGAGAGCCTGAGTTATGAGGGCCGCTACCCGACGCTGGTGAAGCGCTCAGCCCTGTCGCTGAAGTTTCTCTGGTACTCCCCGACCGGCGCACTGGCTGCTGCTGCCACCACCTCCCTGCCGGAGGGGATCGGCGGCGAGAAAAATTATGATTACCGCTACGCCTGGGTGCGCGACGCCTGCCTGATTATTAAAGCCTTCGTCTATCTCGGAGCGCTGGAAGATTGTAAGGCGGCCTTTTCCTGGCTGTCGCAGACCATCATGCGCCACGGCGTCAGGCTGCGCGCCTGCTATGCCCTGAATGGTGATGAGGTCCCCGCTGAGCGTTATCCGCCGCTGAGCGGCTATCAGAACTCTCAGCCGGTGCGGGTCGGCAATAATGCCCGTGACCAGCTGCAGCTCAGTATGTATGGCGACATGCTGGTCACCGCGCAGCATTTTATCGAGGCGGGACACGTGCTGGATATCACCACCTCGCGCATGCTGGGCGAGCTGGCGAACTGCTGCGCCGATCACTGGCGGCAGAAGGATTGTGGCATCTGGGAGTTGCCGGAGTTGCAACACTACACCCACTCCAAAATGGCCTGCTGGATGGCGCTGGATCGGGCGGTGGCGCTGGCAGAAAGTCAGCATATCGAACCGACCTGGCTGGGACGCTGGCAGCGGGAACGTGACCGTATCCGCGACTGGATTGAGTCGCACTGCTGGTCAGAGCAACAGCAGGCTTATCTCTTTTACGCCGGCAGTGACGATCGCCTCGACGCGTCGCTGGCGCTGGTTCACAGCTACGGCAACGCGGTCAATCCGCAGCGGATGCTCTCGACCTACCGTGCTATCCGGCAAAAACTGGGTGACGGCAGCGCCATGCTCTATCGCTACAGCGGGGTAAGAGAAGAAGAGAGTACCTTTCTCGCCTGCGCCTTCTGGCTGGTGGAAGCCTGGGCAGAGATGGGTGAGGCGGATGAGGCAGAACAGGCGATGCAGGAGATCCTGGCTACGCTGAACGGCCACGGTAATGTCGATATCTTCAATGAGATGTATGACGTCCGCAGCCAGAGCTGGCGCGGCAATATGCCACAGGGGCTGAGTCATCTGGCGCTGATCTGCGCGGCGCAGGCGCTAGCGGGATCGCAGGCCCCAGCGTGATGTGAGATGTTGCGCTTAGAAAGTGGCGAATCCGTGCCCTACTGCAGCCTGAAACGCGGATCGAAGAAAAATGGCTCCACCACCACCTTACTGATGATGCCAGCCGCTGCCGGATGACGGGGATTGAACAGCGCATTCCACTCGCCGGTCAGCGTGCTCGGTACCTTCAGCACAAGGCCGTTATCCGGGCTGGCAAGCCAGTCGTCACCAATTTGCCGCGTGGACGATGGCGCGGGATCGGCCTGCCAGTCATCGGGTAGTGCCTCCAGCGAGAGCTCGGTAATCAGCGATTCAGGGACGCTAATCGACAGCATTGAGTAGTCGTGTGACAGATCCTGAATGGTGAGATGAACCAGCGCCTCAAGTACACAGAGCGCCCGGCTTGATCCCATATAGACACAGACCGTTCCCACGGAATTCCAGCGCCCCCCGTAAGTGCGGGCACCAAAACCATCAAAGGCGGTTATCGCATACTCACTCTTCACCAGGCGAAAGAAACGTACCGCCATCAGGTAATCACGCCATGCTCAAGCTGGCCAATCAGGTTAATCACCGCTTCTGCACCCGCCACCGTGGTGGTCATCTCCGCCGGTTTCTTACCGCCCAGCGCTTTGGCGGGCGTTTCCAGCCACTGCACCAGACGCTGCCTGTCGTCGCGGAACAGTTTGCTGGCGGCAGAGAGGACGCGGATCAGCATGTAGATCCGTCCGCTCTGATCGGGCGAAAAGGTCTGCTGCGGATCTTTAACTTTGCGGTTGTAGGTGGTGCGATCAATGCCCGCCAGACGGCACAGCCAGCCCTCGTCAAAGGTGGACAACGACGCCGTGCGTTTCAGCACGCCGCTGCTGAACCCTACCGCAATACGCTGGTGCGCATCAGGCAGTGTTTCCGGCAGATTCAGGGCATGCAGCAGCGAATTGTCGCGACGATGCTGAGCGGGTGTGTAGATGGCGATAGACATAGCAGCCTCCTGTTCATTTGATTTTTATTTTAGCGCAAATGAACAGGCGGTGCCAGCTTTACCCCGTCGCTGAGCAAGCGTGATGCCTGTTACTCAGGCTTCTCCTGCTGTAACGCCTGCAGAATCTGCCACGCCGCCTTTATACGCAGCGGATTAGGGTAATTCTTGTTGGCGAGTATCACGATGCCGCTGTTCCTCTCAGGAATAAAGGCGATATAGGCACCAAATCCATTGGTTGCACCGGTTTTATGCACCCAGCTGGCGCTCTGCGACGGCCCGACCGGATTGAGCAGCGTTGCCGGGCGGGGTTGCAGCGCAACACCATTATCGCTGTCACCCATCAGCGTGTCGGCAGTCACCGGCCAGTCGTAGATCTCCCAGCCCAGTCCCTGAAACAGGGTGCCGACTTTGAAGTAGCGCGCCTGCGCGGTGCGAATGGCATTACGCAGCACGGCATTCCCCGAAGAGAGGCGGTTAGGATCCACATTTGCCTGCATAAAGGTGAGCATGTCACGCGCGGTGGATTTAACGCCGTAGGCTTCTGCATCCAGCATGCCGGGTGAGACCCGTACCGGCTGGCCATTTTTATAGCCCCAGGCGTAGTCCAGCATCATCGAGGGCGGCACGGTGATATAGGTGCGCGTCAGACGCAGTGGCTGAAACACATTTCGCGCCATCGCCTGCTCATAATCACCCTTCACCATCAGCGAACCAAACAGACCGATGCTGGCGTTAGAGTACTGCCGGAGCGTGCCGGGCGCTGCTTCTGGCTGCCATTCCTGATAGAAACGCAGCAGCGAAGCCTGATCGGTGACATCATCCGGCAACTGTAAAGGCAGTCCGCCCGCGGTATAGGTCGCCAGATGCAGCATCCGCACCGGACGCCACTGCTCACCGGTCAGCTGCGGCCAGTACTTCTGCACCGGATCGTTAAGGCGTATTTCGCCGTTGCGGATCATGACGCCAGCCAGGGTGCCGGTAAACGTTTTGCTCACGGAGCCCAGCTCAAACAGCGTGTTTTCCGTGACCCGGCGGCGTGATTCGAGATCGGCCACGCCGAAGTTCACAAACTGCGCCCGGCCTTTGTAAAGCACCGCCACCGACATGCCGGGGATCTCCTGCTGCTCCATCAGCGGTTCGATCGCGGCTTTAACCAGAGAAGTAACCTGCTGTGAAGAGAGATCGGCGGCGACACAGCTGGCAGAAAGAGAGAATAACGCGAGATAAAACAAAGACTTTTTCATTGGCAACTAAGGGATTCTTCACTGAATTAAATTATTTACACTGGTCGGCACAGGCCTGCACGCACATCTGAGCCTGAGAACTGCAGCCACCGTTGTCCCGGGTGTTGCAGTGCGATTGTTCTGTGTAGCAGTTGGTCTGACAGGCGGAGACATCGCAGCGGGCAGCGACGGGCGTCAGCTGTGCCAGGGGCGCGCGGGCCGGAAAAAGCGGTGCGGGCTGAGCGAAGGCGCTGCTGCCCAGTAATCCGGACAGCAGCAGGCTGATGATCATTTTCATAAGAGTTCTCCAGAGGGACGCTGCACTAAGTATGGCCAGTCTGGCGCGCCCCGTCAGAGAAATCTAATCAAATTGAGACTACAGGGGGATGTTGAGTGACATTAATCACGCCACGGCTGTAGATATCGTTGAGCCGGGCAATGTAACGCTGGGTGTCATGCTGATCTTTGATGCGCAGAATCGCCGCCTCACCTTTCTCCTGCAGCATCTCAGGACGGTCGATAATGGCGAGCAGTATCGATTTCAGCCCCTCCACCAGCGACTGGCGTAGCTGCGTTTTCTGCTCTGGCGAGGTAATACTGTATTCACGGTCAGCGTTAAGCGGACTCGCAATCACCCAGCCTGCGCTGGCAGGATTAATCTCTGGCAACGCGCGCACGTTGCTGGTGATCACCGGGCAGCCGTTAGCCTGCATCTCCAGTACCGAGAAACCGTACGTCTCCTGCCAGGTTGGTAGCAGTCCGGCATCGCTCTGGCGGAACAGCTGCATCAGGGCGCCGTTATCCATCTGTGAATGATGCGTGAAGCAGCGATAGCGTTTGATGCGATTCTCAATGCCACTATAGAAGGTCTCATCATCCTGGAACTGGCGGTGCGCCACGTTACGACGCTTGGCGAGATCGCCAATCAGCTGCACATCCAGCTGGGACTCTTCCAGTTTGCGCTCTTCAATCAGCTCACTGATCGCCAGCACGACTTCAGCCCCGCCTTTGCGGTAGAACTCGTTACCGGCAAAGGTCAGTTTCAGAATACCGGGCTGACGCGGCGCTTTCTGCTGGACAAACAGCTTCTGCGGCGGATGCAGCACCAGGGTTTTACGGCGGATTTGCTGGGCAATATCCGGCCTGAACAGTTTCATCTGAATGTTCAGGGTGGCATCTGAGATGGCAATCAACCCCAGGCAGTTATCTTTTAACAGATAAGGAATGAGGCGTTTCAGCTCGGGGTTGTCCTGCTTGGCGACGCCCGCCACCGGCAGCACACGCGGCAGCTCCGTTTCAAACGACGCGACCCACTTCTGATGGGTTATCGCCACTTCATTGAACAGATGCAGGATGTCAGCCCGCGATGCCCCTGAAAAAGGCACAGGCTGAAAGACAAAGGTTTTATTTTTTTTGAGCAATCGGGTTCGTAACGGATTAATAAAGTAGAACAGATTGCTCTTTTTCAGATTGATATATTCGTTATCCGGATTAACTAAGATATTACGCTGCTCCGGATACTGGTTATTCGTGATTCCAATTTTCATGTTCGCCTTCCAGAGTCCTTGTGTCCGGAGTGATCTATATCACGTGATCGTGACTGGCGGGTCTGAGCAATATCCTAAAAGCCCGTAATGACGCGGCCTGAACGCTTTTGCTAATGATTGCACACGGTGCTAAAACAGACACAATTGTGTCTGGTTATGAATTTGCATTTTTTATTAACAGGTGTGTTTAACTGTGTCAGGCTAACCCCTTATTGAATATGACGATTATTTTCCGGGAAATATTCGCGCCAGTTGTTATGTAAATGTTTAATTAATTGTCAGGAATATTAGCGAAGCGGATGAGGATTTTAGTTAATAACTTTTAAAGTAATAAGAATGACCATGCTGAAAAGTGCCCGGCGCGTTCCACTGGCTGATGATTAACACAGACACAGACGGGCGATAATGAAATAAATGATGCAGTACGGTTATAGCCGCACCCTTTTTGCACGCCCGTTTGCCACAATTCAGTGCAACTGATTAAGAGGAAGGCGGGAGTCAGGTGCCCCCCATTATACATTAAGCCTATGATTTACATTGTTATTTATATGAAACTCTCTACCACCATCTCTCTGGTACAAAAGTTGCAGGAAGTGACGTATGCAGACAGGAGAGCATTATGAAAGCAATCGTGATTGGTGGCGGTATAGGCGGCATGAGTAGTGCCATTGCGCTGGAGAAATCCGGAATTGACGTTGAGGTCTTTGAAGCCGTAAAGGAGATGAAGCCCGTCGGCGCGGCGATTTCCATCTGGCCAAACGGTGTTAAATGCCTGAATGCGCTGGGCATGAAAACCGCGCTGCGTGAGCTGGGCGGGAACATGGCCTATATGGCCTATCACGATGGCACCACCGGCGCACCCCTGACCCGCTTCAGTATGGCGCCGCTGGTGCAGCAGGTTGGCGAATATCCCTGTCCGGTGGCGCGGGCAGAACTGCAGGCGATGCTGATTGATACCTTCGGGCGTGAACGGGTGCAGTTTGGTAAGCGGGTGATCCAGGTCGAGCAGACCGGCAGTGGCGTGATTGCCACCTTTTCCGACAACACTCAGGCCACCGGCGATTTCCTGATTGCCGCCGATGGCACCCATTCGGTGATCCGAGAGTATGTGCTGGAGCAGAAGCTGGAACGACGTTACGCCGGTTACGTTAACTGGAATGGCCTGGTCACCATTGATGAGAAGATTGCGCCCGCCGATCAGTGGACCACCTTTGTCGGTGACGGCAAGCGGGTGTCGCTGATGCCGGTCAGCGGCAATCGATTCTACTTCTTCTTTGATGTGCCGCTGCCGAAGGGACTGCCGCAGGATCGCAGCACGGTGAAAGCGGACTTAACCGGCTATTTTCAGGGCTGGGCGGAGCCGGTACAGCAGCTGATCGCGGCAATCAATCCTGACACCACCAATCGGGTTGAGATCCACGACATTGAACCTTTCAGCCGCTTTGTTAAAGGACGTGTGGCCCTGCTGGGCGATGCCGCCCACAGCACCACGCCCGATATCGGCCAGGGCGGCTGCGCGGCGATGGAAGATGCCGTGGTACTGGCCTCGACGCTGGCTTCTCATTCACTGGGTATTGAAGATGCACTGCTGCGCTATCAGGCGCGACGGGTTGAACGGGTAAAAGATCTGGTGCTGAAAGCGCGCAAACGCTGTGACGTCACGCATGCGCGCGATCCGGCGATCACGGCAGAATGGTATGACTCTCTGAAAAGCGAAACCGGTGAACGGGTGCTGGCCGGAATGTGCGAAACCATTGAAGGTGGCCCGCTGGGTTAACACGAATAAAACCGGGCTGTCAGCGCGACCAGCGCGTGACAGCCCGTTCTGCTATGACTCCGCCAGACCACGATTTTTCAGCATGGGCTCCAGCTGCGGAGGCCCGCCCCGCCAGCTTTCATACAGTGTTTTGAGATCGCTGCTGTTCCCCCGGGACAGAATTTTCTGTCGGAAGAGGTCGCCGTTCTCGCGCGTCAGTCCGCCATGTTCCGCAAACCACTGATAGCCATCGTCGGCGAGCATCTGCGTCCAGATATAGGCATAATAACCTGCTGCATAGCCACCGCCCCAGATGTGCTGGAAATAGCTGGAGCGATAGCGCGGCGGCACCGCCGTCAGCGCCAGATTATCGCTCTGTAACGCCTGCTGCTCAAATCCCTCCACGCTTTGCGGCGCGGAATCACGGTTAAGGCTGTGCCAGTGCAGATCCAGCAGCGCGGCAGCCAGCAGCTCGCTCATCTCGTAGCCTTTGTTGAACGTGGCGGCCCGGACGATCTTTTCATGCAGCTCAGCGGGCATCAGCGCCTGAGTCTGATAGTGGCGAGCGTAGTTGCGGAACACCGCTGGCTCACTGGCCCAGTGCTCGTTGATCTGCGAAGGAAACTCGACGAAATCGCGCGGGGTTTCCGTCCCCGACAGGCTCGGATAGCGCTGGCTGGCAAACAGACCGTGCAGCGTGTGACCGAACTCGTGAAACATCGTGATGACGTCGTCCCAGCTCAGCAGCGCCGGTTCACCGGCTGGCGGTTTGGTGTAGTTACAGACGTTGTAGATCACCGGTTTGCTGTCGAGCAGCGTGGACTGGTTGACGAAGTTGCTCATCCAGGCGCCGCCGCCTTTGCTGTCGCGCTTAAAGAAGTCGGTGTAAAACAGCGCCAGCGGGGTCTCATCGGCGTCAAAAATCTCATAGACCTGGACGTCGGGATGGTAAACCGGCAGATCCTGTCGCGGCGTGAAACGGATGCCATAGAGCTGCGTCGCCGCCCAGAACACGCCATTCTGCAGCACCGAATTCAGTTCGAAGTAGGGCTTAATCTGGCTCTCATCCAGATCGTAACGGGCACGCCGCACCTGTTCGGCATAAAAACGCCAGTCCCAGGCCTGCAGGGTAAAATCGCCCTGCTGCTGATCGATGGTCTGCTGGATAGCCGCCGCTTCACGCTCCGCACGACCGCGCGCGGCAGGCACGATGTTATGCATAAACGCCAGCGCCGCCTTAGGCGTTTTGGCCATCTGATCCTGTAACTTCCACTCGGCATAGCTGGCAAATCCCAGCAGCCGCGCCTGCTCCGCCCTGACCTGCGCCAGACGTAATACCAGCTCGCGGGTGTCGTTCTCATCGCCTTTTTCAGTGCGCGTGACGCCCGCCTTAAACAGCGCTTCACGGGTTGCGCGATCGGCCAGGCTCTGTAGTGCGGGTTGCTGGGTGGTGTTTTGCAGCACCAGCAGCCAGCGCTTTTCCAGTCCGCGTGCCTGCGCTTCCGCCTGCGCCACCGCCAGATCGGCCGGTGAGAGTCCCGCCAGCTTCTGCAGATCATCGACGACCAGCCCGCCCGCTTTAGTGGCGGCCAGCAATTTGTTGGTGAAGCGGGTACCGAGGCGGGCCGCTTCCTGATTCAGTGTCTTGAGCTGCTGTTTCTGCGCTTCCGGCAGATTAGCCCCCGCCAGTTGAAAGCGCTGCCAGATCACCTCAACCAGCCGTTTTGATTCAGCATCCAGTTTAGCGCGCTGCAGATAGACCGCATCGAGCCGCGAAAACAGCGGGCGGTTAAGCATGATGTCATCGTTGAGCGCGGTGAGCTGAGGCGCAATATCCTCATCCACCTGCTGCAGATACGGGCTGGTATGCGCCGAGGTCATGGCACTGAACACCAGATTCACCCGGTTGAGCAGCTGTCCGCTCCTCTCCAGCGCCTCATAAGTGTTGAAAAAGCTGGGCGCGTCGCTGTTCAGTGCGATCGCCTCGATCTCCTGACGCTTCTCCTCAATGCCCGCCTGCAGCGCGGGCAGGAAATCCTGCTCCTCAATCTGGTCAAAAGGAGGAGTCTGGTAAGGCAGTGTGCTGACGCTAAAGAAGGGATTCTGACGGGCGTTCATGGTTCGCTCCTGGTGGGCATCGCAAAGTCTTATCCTGACAGGTTGCCGCGAAAGCGACAACTCAGGCGACGTGCTGCTGATAAACGCTGATGATTTCACCGGCAATCGCCACCGCAATCTCGGCGGGCAGCTTGCCTTTGACGTCCGGCAGGCCAATCGGACAGCGCAGGCGCGCCAGCGGTTCGTTCGCCACACCCTTGCCCGCCAGCCTGTAGCGGAAACGCTGGTTTTTCGTTTCAGAACCGATCACCCCGGCATAGCGGAAATCGCCGCGCTTCAGCACCGCCTCGCACAGTTCAAAGTCGAGGGGATGATGATGGGTCATGATGATGAAGTAGCTGCCTGCGGGTGCCTCTGCTACGCAGTCGAGCGGATCGTCCGGCTGAAGCGTCACCACGCCAGCCGGAACGTGGCTGAACTGCGCCGGGCGACTGTCGATCCAGTTTATGTGACAGGGTAACGTTGACAGCAGGTTGACCAGGGCCTGTCCCACATGGCCTGCGCCAAAAAGGTAGATCTCCGGCTGCGCCTGCAGCAGCGGCTCAAACAGCAGCGTAGTTTTGCCGCCACAGCACTGTCCGAGCCGCGCGCCAAGGCTGAAATCCTCGGTGTGTGGCGCAGTCGCCCCACTCTGCAACATCGCCCTGGCCTGGGCGATGCACTCAAACTCCAGATGACCGCCACCGATGGTGAGATAACTCTCCTGCTGCGTCACCACCATTTTGCTGCCACTGTCGCGCGGCACCGAACCGTGCTCACTGAGCACGGTGATTAATACGCAGCTCTGACGTTTTTCACGCAACTGATGCAGCACGCCAATCCAGTCATGATAAATCATCAACCCCTCCCGCCAGGCGCTGCACGCCCCAGAAGATGCGCTCCGGTGTGGCGGGCGCGTCCAGCAGTGGGTGCTGCCGGTAATCGGAGACGCTGGCGACCGCATCCTGCAGGGCACACCAGGCGGCGATGCCCAGCATAAACGGCGGTTCACCTACGGCCTTGGAGTGGAACACCGTGTCTTTAGGGTTTTTGCGGTTCTCCAGCAGCGTGACCCGCAGGTCCGCCGGAACGTCGCTGATGGCAGGAATTTTGTAGCTCGCCGGGCCATCGGTCAGCAGCTGGCCTTTATCACTCCACACCAGCTCTTCGCAGGTGAGCCAGCCGACGCCCTGAACAAAGCCACCTTCAACCTGGCCGATGTCGATGGCCGGATTCAGCGACGCCCCGACGTCATGCAGAATGTCGGTGCGCAGCAGGCGGGATTCGCCGGTCAGAGTATCAATCACCACTTCACAGCAGGCTGCACCGTAAGCGTAGTAGTAGAACGGCGTCCCGCGACCCGCGACCCGGTCGTAATGAATCCCCGGCACGCGGTAGTAGCCGGTGGCGGAGAGCGGCACCTGATTCAGCCACGCCAGCTTCGCCACCTCGGCGAAGGTGTAATGTTTATCTCCGGCGCGCACTACCCCGTTGCGGAAGCTCACCGCCGACGCGTCGCACTGGTGTAGCTCGCAGAGCATGGCGGTCATGCGGTCGCGCAGGATCTCTGCACCATTCTGCGCCGCTTTGCCATTGAGGTCAGCTCCGCTGGAGGCCGCGGTTGGCGAGGTGTTGGGCACTTTGCCGGTGTCGGTGGCGGTGATCTGAATTTTATCGATCTCAATCTGCAGCACTTCGGCGACAATCTGTATCACCTTGGTGTTCAGGCCCTGGCCCATCTCGGTGCCGCCGTGGTTAAGCTGCACCGTGCCGTCGGTGTAGATCAGAATCAGCGCCCCCGCCTGATTGAGAAAGCTGGAGGTAAAGGAGATGCCGAATTTCACCGGCGTCAGCGCCAGACCGCGTTTCAGCAGCGGACTGCGGGCATTAAACGCCTTAATCTCCGCGCGGCGAGCCTGATAGTCGCTGCTCTGCTCCAGCTGTTCGGTAATCTCATCCAGCAGATTATCCTCTACCTGCTGGTGGTAATGGGTGATGTTGCGATCCTGCTTGCCATAGTAGTTACGCTTGCGCAGCGCCAGCGGATCCAGCCCGCGCTCACGGGCGATATGATCCATGATCTGTTCAATCGCCACCATACCCTGCGGCCCGCCAAAACCCCGATAGGCGGTGTTCGAGGCGGTGTTCGTGCGGCAGCGATAGCCGGTTACCCGTGCATCCCCGAGGTAATAGGCGTTATCGGCGTGGAACATGGCACGATCGACAATCGATCCGCTAAGATCCAGCGAATAACCACAGTTTCCGGCCAGATCGATTTTGATGCCGCACAGACGCCCATCCTCTTCAACGCCCGCTTCGTAGCGCACAAAGAACGGATGGCGTTTACCGGTGACACGCATATCGTCGCGGCGTGAAAGCCGCATCTTCGCCGCCCGGCCGGTCTGGCGCGCCACGATGGCGCAGAGACAGGCGACACCGGCCGCCTGCGTCTCTTTACCCCCAAATCCACCGCCCATCCGGCGCATATCTATCGTCACCTGATTCAGGCTGATGCCCATCACTTCCGCCACCAGTTTCTGCACTTCGGTAGGGTTCTGGGTTGAGGAGAAGACCTGCAACTGCTGATCTTCACCGGGAATAACCATTGCCGTCTGGGTTTCCAGATAGAAATGCTCCTGGCCGCCAATGTGAAACGCCCCACTGACCCGATGCGGCGCACGCGCCAGGGCCGCTTCCACATCACCGCGCTGGTGAATGTGAGGTTCCTGCACAAAGCTGCCCTGAGCCAGCGCCTGTTCCACATCCAGCAGCGGTTCCAGCACCTCATATTCAATTACCGCAGCGGCCGCGCCAAGGCGGGCAGCCTCGGGGGAATCCGCCGCCACCGCGATCACGATCTGTCCCAGATACTCCACTTTGTCATGGGCCAGCAGCGGGTCGCCCGGCTCCAGCGGCCCGACATCATTGATGCCCGGCACATCCTGCCAGGTCAGGACGCTGACGACGCCGGGAATGGCATAACAGGGCTGCACATCAATATGCAGGATGCGCGCATGAGCATACTCACTCAGGCGCGGACAGAGATGCAGCAGACCCGGCAGCTCTGGCTTGTCATCGATAAAACGCGCCTCGCCAGAGACATGTTTTTCCGCGCTTTCATGGCGGTTACTGCGACCAACGCCGCTCTGTAAATCAGCGGCATACTGCGCCTTAATGACCTCTTCGTTGAGTTCAGGACGGTTATGAGACATAGCGGGCCACCTCGATACAGGTTATTTCGCCGTTGTGGCGATGCCAGTAGCGGCGCAGCAGGTTGCGTGCGACCTGCAGACGATAGTCACTGCTGGCGCGGAAATCGGAGAGCGGCTGGAAATCCTCTGCCAGCGCCGCGGCTGCGCGTGACACTGTCACGGCATTCAGCGGCTGACCGATGAATGCCTGTTCACAGTGACGGGCACGCTGCGGTGTTGCCGCCATGCCGCCAAAGGCGATGCTGGCACTGCTGACTACGCCCTGTTCAATCTGCAGATTAAAAGCGGCGAACACGGCGGAGATATCATCGTCCAGCCGTTTGGACACTTTCCAGGCCACAAAATCAGGTGACACCGTCACTTTATCGATGCGAATGGCGCGAATAAACTCCCCTGTTTCGAGCCGGGTCTGGCGATAGCCGGTAAAGAACTGATCCAGCGGCAGACTGCGCTGCTGCTCACCGCGCTGTAACAACAGGCTGGCGTTTAAGGCCAGCAGCGCCGGCGAGGCGTCGCCAATGGGGGAAGCGTTACCGATGTTGCCGCCTAATGTGCCCTGCAGACGAATTTGCAGCGAGGCAAAGCGTTGCAGCATCTCGCTGACGCCGGGAATGCGGCTGGCAAGAAATTCGCTGACCTGCTGCAGCGAAGCCCCTGCGCCCAGCAGGTAGTGATCATCAAATTCGCTGCAGACTTTGAGCGCGGCAACCTGCTCCAGCGCAATCAGCAACGGTATTCTTTTATGCTGCTGGGTAATCTGCAGGCTGAGATCGGTGCCACCGGCAATCAGCCTCGCCTCGGGATGTGCCAGATAGATCGCCGCCAGCTGAGCCGGGGTTTTGGGCAGGAAGCAACGGCGGCCCTCCCCCCCTAATTCCTGCATCTCCGGGGTTGCCAGCGCCTCAAGCCGCTGCACGGTTGCGGCGGCACCTTGATCGAACTGGTCTGTCACCGGCTGCGAGCAGAGCTGTTCGGCGGCGGCCATAATCGGCCGGTAACCGGTACAGCGGCAGAGGTTGCCCGCCAGCGCAGTTTCCGCCTGATGGCGATCCCAGCCCGAAGCGGTTTTTTGCAGGCTGAACAGCGACATCACAAAGCCCGGCGTGCAGAATCCGCATTGCGAACCGTGGCAGTCGACCATCGCCTGCTGCGCCGGATGCAGTGCGCGGCCGTGACGCAGATCCTCAACCGTAATCAGCTGCTTGCCCTGTAACGCGGAGACCAGCGTCAGGCAGCTGTTGACCGTTTCATACTGCATTGTTCCCCCGACGGCTTTGCCCAGAGTCACGCTGCAGGCGCCACAGTCGCCAGATGCACAGCCCTCTTTGGTGCCAGGGCGTTGCTGACGGGTGCGCAGGTAGTTGAGTACCGTGAGGTTGGGGTCGAGCGCGTCCTCGCTGACCAGCTGGTTATTTAACAGAAACTGGATCATGCGGCTTGCTCCTGTGCGTCGCGCTGCCAGACCGGACGACCGGCTACCCAGGTCTGGGCAATATTGCGGTCGTCTCCGAGCGTCATTAATACAAACAGTTTTTCCCAGATATCTTTGCTGTTGCCGATGCGCAGTTGCTGCAGGGCAGAAACCGCCGGGTCCAGCACCACAAAGTCCGCTTCTTTACCGATGTTGAAATTTCCGATGACGTGGTCGAGATCCAGCGCGCGCGCCCCGCCCAGCGTGGCGTGATAAAAGGCTTCGGCCGCGCTGAGCCGGTAGTGCTGCAGCTGGCCCACCTTGTAGGCTTCGCCCAGGGTCTGCAGCATATTAAAGGTGGTGCCCGCCCCGACATCGGTGCCGATCCCCACTTTCACCCCCTGCTGCCAGCTGCGTTTCAGGTTGAACAGGCCGCTGCCGAGAAACAGGTTTGAGGTGGGACAGAAAGCAATGGATGAATCGGTATCGTGCAGACACTGCCATTCGTTCTCTTCCAGATGCAGACAGTGAGCAAAGACGCTGCGGCGGCCGGTCAGCTGGTGATGATGATAAACATCCAGATAGCCTTCACGCTCCGGGAACAGTTCTTTGACCCAGGCAACCTCCTGCGGGTTTTCGCTGAGATGGGTATGCAGCCAGGTATCCGGGAACTCCTGACGCAACTGCTGCACTTTTTCCAGCAGCTGTGGGGATGAGGTCGGCGCAAAGCGCGGCGTCAGGGCATAGCTCAGGCGTCCACGCTGGTGCCAGCGCTCAATCAGCGCCCGGGTCTGCTGGTAGCTCTGTTCAGGGGTTTCGGTCAGGTTGTCGGGCGCATTGCGATCCATCATCACTTTCCCGGCAATCAGCCGCATGTTCAGCGCTTCGGCGGCGCTGAACAGCGCCTCCACCGATTGCGGATGAACGGTACCAAACACCAGCGCGCTGGTGGTGCCGTTGGAAAGCAGCTGATGCAGGAAGAAGGCGGACATCCGCGCAGCATGATCGGGACAGTGATACTGCGCTTCAACCGGGAAGGTGTAGTGATTCAGCCACTCCAGCAGCTGTTCGCCAAATGCGCCAATCATCTCTGTCTGCGGATAGTGAATGTGGGTATCGACAAAGCCCGGCACGATCAGTCTGCCGCGCAGGTCGATGACCGGATGCCCCGCCAGCATCGCCTCGCTATTCTCCCAGCTATCCAGCCCCACTACGCATCCATCACGCAGCAGCAGCACCGCATCCTCAAGATAGCGGGCCTGGCCAGCCAGGTCGTCGGGACGATCCACCACGCCGGTAAAGTCAAAGAAGCTGGCGCGTATCGCCGTGTCGGTTGCTGAAAGCATGGGTAGTCCTTTCTGAAAGCGCGATGTTATATCTGCAGATGATTATCTGAATAATCCTGTGCAACCTGCGTGCCAGAATTGAAATAGAATAAATTCTTTAAATATCAGTTAAATAAGCTAAAAAAGTGAATTTGCGCAACAAATAAGGACTGATATTTCGTAGCAACCGTTTGCGGAACGGATGCAAACGGTTGCTACGCAATATTGCGCGCCCTGAACATTTTGAATATGGCGGGTTACCCGCAAACCTGCCCTTTAACGGTGCAATCTGCCCTGAAAAGGCGCAGCTGGCTACCCGTTAAAATCCGTTTACAGGTCAGGCAGTTTTTCCACGCGCAGAAGCGGAAATGAAATGCTATGGTGAAGCCATCGACTCTGAAAATGGCATAAGGAACAGTGAGATGATTATTTTTGTCACCGGTGCGACCGCCGGTTTTGGTCAAAGCATCACCCGTCGCTTTATTGAGAATGGTCATAAAGTGATTGCCACTGGACGACGGGCTGAACGTTTAAAAGCGCTGAAGGAAGAACTGGGCGAGAATATTTATACGGTACAGCTCGATGTGCGTAACCGTGCCGCCATCGAAGAGGCGGTGGCGCAGTTACCGGCGGAATGGCGCAATATCGACGTGCTGGTCAACAACGCCGGTCTGGCGCTGGGCGTCGAACCGGCGCACAAAGCCAACGTCGAAGACTGGGAAAACATGATCGACACCAACACCAAAGGCCTGGTCTATATGACCCGCGCCCTGCTGCCACAGATGGTGGAGCGTGATGTCGGTCATATCATTAATATCGGATCGATTGCCGGCAGCTGGCCCTATGCCGGCGGCAACGTCTACGGCGCCACCAAAGCCTTTGTGCGCCAGTTCAGCCTGAATCTGCGAACCGATTTACACGGCACCGCGCTGCGCGTGACCGACATTGAACCGGGTCTGGTCGGCGGCACAGAGTTTTCCAACGTGCGCTTTAAGGGCGATGATGACAAGGCGGGTCAGGTCTACGAAGGGGCTACCGCCTTAACGCCGGAAGATGTGACAGAAGCCGTATACTGGGTGGCCACACTGCCTAAACATGTCAACATCAATAGCCTTGAGATGATGCCGGTCAGCCAGACGCTGGCGGGGCTGAAAGTGCATAAACCTTAACTCCCTGCAGCGCCAGCCCTCACGGCTGGCGTTACCCGCGTCCCCAGCCCATCACGATAATCAGCATGCCGCTGAATGCGATCAGAGCCCCGCTCCAGTCCCACACACTTAGCTTCACGCCATCCACCACCCGCAACCAGAGCAGCGCGGTAAGCACATAGACGCCACCGTAGGCGGCATAAACCCGTCCGCTGGCCGCGGGATGCAGCGTCAGCAGCCAGACAAACAGCGCCAGACTTGCTGCCGCAGGGAGTAGCAACCAGGCTGACCCGCCTTTTTTCAGCCATAACCACGGCAGAAAGCAGCCGGTAATCTCCGCCAGCGCGGTAATAAAAAACAGCAAGGCGGTTTTAATCAGCATCCTTACCTCTCCTTAACGTAAACAAACGACTCACTGCTGGTGAGCAAAGAAACGGCGATGATATACTAAGAGCCAGGCCCATCAGGCTGTTTTATTTGTCCGTCTGAACCTGGGCAGTGCTCATCCTCCTCACGTACACCCTGTACGCGCCGGTTGTCATGCGCTGCCTGTGTCCAGACTGTCTGCCTCAATGACCCCTGATGAGCCAGGCTCTAAGCATGCCCGCTGCAACCGCTGTCGTGTATGGCGATGTTTGCGTTAACTAAAGGATAGTGTGATGAAAAAAATGATCCCTGCCGTGCTGATGGTTCTCCTCTCCACTGCGGCATTCACTGCCACTGCGAATACTAATCGTCTGATTATCGAAGATGGCAGTTCCGCGCTGAGCAATGAAGCGGCGCGCCAGGATAAAGAGCAATGGAATGACACGCGCATGCTGCGCAACAAAGTGAACACCCGCGTCGAAAAAGAGTTTGATAAAACCGATCGTGCGTTTGATACCCGCGACAAGTGCGAGCAGAGCCTCAATCTCAACGCCTACTGGGAGCCCAACACCCTGCGTTGTCTGGATCGCCGTTCCGGTCGCCCGGTAGCGCCGTAAATTTGAGCTATAGTAATGACGACGACTAACATAAGGAAGACGTGATGAAGCTACAGAGGGTTTTGTTAAGCGCGGCGTTATTTGCTCTGCCGCTAATGGCGCAGGCATCCTGTGAATCGGTAAAAACCGAAATCAGCCAGAAAATTATTCAGAACGGTGTGCCTGAGTCGGGTTTTAGTCTCGACATCGTCGCCAACGATCAGGTTGATCAGGCGGGTGGCCAGGTCGTCGGACATTGTGAGAACGACACACAAAAAATTGTTTATAAGCGCTCAGGCAGTGACAACGAAGCCAGCGTACCTGCCAGTGCCGGCAGTTCGCAGGACTCATCTGCCCAGTAGTTCTGTTCAAATCAGGGCGACATCCTGTCGCCCTGCCTGTTAGTCCGCCTGTTCCGGCCGCTGACGCGGCATCATCCATGCCACACCCACCGCAAACAACGCAATCACCAGTGCCACCACGAACACCCAGTGCAGTGAGACGGCAATCGACCCTACCATCTGCTGCAGGGTTTCCGGCTGTAACTGCTGACGACTGGGTTCGGACATAATCTTCTGCACCGGATCCTCGACCTGCGGCAAACGCCACTGCAGATTGAGATTCAGCACCGCGCCCATTATCGCCGTCCCTACCGCCGACCCGATCATCCGGCTGAACATAATTGAAGCGGTACAGATGCCGCGAATCTGGTAATCCGCCTGGTTTTGTACTGAAACCAGGAACGTGGTGCTGGTCATCCCCATGCCGGTACCGATCAGAAACGCCGTAAAGCCCGCCTGATAGAGTGAGCTTGCGGGCTGTAAAAACAGCAGCAAGGCACTGCCGGTCACCAGCAACAGCGCCCCAAGCTGGGCGGTGAAGCGGTAGGAGGTGTGCAGCATCAGTCTGCCGCTGAGGGTGCTGGCCAGCGGCCAGCCAATCGACATCATCGCCAGCACACTGCCCGCCTGTAACGGTGAACCGCCGCTGATCCCCTGAATCCAGGTGGGCAGAAAAGCGCTGATGCCCATCATGGCCGCCCCGATGATGAGGTTGCCCGCATTACCCGCCACGATAAGCCGGCTGCGCCAGATTATCAGCGGAAACAGCGGTGCCGCTGAATGCAGCTCGTGGCGTCTGAGCTGCCAGCCAGCGAACAGTGAGAAGAGCAGAAACGGCACCAGCCAGATGCCCAGCTGTTCCGCCTGCAACAGCGCAATCAGCAATGCCGTCACGCAGAGCATCAGCCAGCCGCTGCCCGCCAGGTTCAGCGGCTGCGACTTCTCCTCCTTCTGGTGCGACGGTAGCCAGCGCCACAGCATCAGCATGCTGATCAGGCCGATGGGCAGATTGACCCAGAAAATCACCGACCAGCTAAAGTGCTGTACCAGCCACGCGCCGGTCAGCGGCCCCACTATCGCCGCTACACCCCAGACGCTGGAGAGCCAGCCCTGCACGCTGGCGCGTTCGCGCGGCGAATAGATATCCGCCACGATGGTGGAGCTGAGCGGCATGATCGCCCCCGCTCCCAGGCCCTGAAACGCCCGGAACAGGATCAGCCAGGTCATGGTATGGGCAAAGCCACACAGCACCGACCCCACCAGGAAAATCGACGTGCCGACAAAAAACATCGTTTTGCGACCCACCATATCCGCCAGCCGCCCATAGAGCGGCACGCTGACCGCCTGGGTCAGCAGATAGATCGAGAAGACCCAGCCAAACTGCGAAAAACCGCCGAGATCAGCAATGATGGTGGGCATCGCGGTGGCCACAATAGTGACTTCAATGGCCGCCATAAACATCGCCAGCATGCAGGCGATCAAGATCCAGTGGCGATGTCCGGTCCGGATTTGTGCGCTTTCAGTCATAGGGTTCCTTTTTTAATCTGCAAGGCTAGCTGAAAAACAGACAATGCAGTTTCCCGCGCGTGCGCATTTTCTGCGCCCTCTGTGACAGTGTCACCAGAAGTCGATGAAAATTTTTTATTGTCGCATTAGCCCAGCGGCTACGCGGCTTTAACACCATTTTAACCTGTTTCTATCTCTCTGATTTGTGGCTTAAAAGCTGGCTTGTGCAATAAAGGGCTGCTATAGCATTACACCATCTTATTCAGTATTCACTGAAAAAGAGTGGGTAAACAGTCATTTTATCTACATTTTATCGCAGTTTCGGTATTGGGCGCGGCGGCATTTTTTGCCGTACCTGTCGGGCTGTTTATGGTTGTTATAACAATTGAGATCGTAATCAGGGAGATTCTCCTATGCAAAATGCTTCACTGGCCCGACGCGCCGGTCTGGCACTGCTTGCAGTGGTCGCGGTGATCGCGGTGCTGATCTGGGGCCTTGGCTGGGATCAGCTGGTCGCACGTAAAGTCGATCTGCTTTATCTCGGGCAACAACACCTCTTCTTGGTCTTCTGGTCAATGCTGTTCGCTTTGCTGGTCGGTATCCCCAGCGGCATCCTGCTAAGTCGCCCGTTTGCACGTCGCTGGGCAGAGTACGTGATGCAGATTTTCAATGTCGGTAACACCCTGCCACCACTGGCGGTACTGGCTCTGGCGATGGTTATTATCGGGATTGGCGACCGTCCGGCGCTGATTGCGCTGTTTCTGGCTTCGCTGCTGCCTATCGTCCGCAACACCTTCTCTGGTCTGAGCGCAGTTCCCCCGTCGCTGATTGAGGCGGCCAACGGCATCGGCATGACCAAATGGCAGCGTCTGCGTCAGGTAGAGCTGCCGAATGCCTTGCCGGTCATCCTCTCTGGCGTGCGCATCGCCACCGCCATCAATGTCGGCACCGCCCCACTGGCGTTCCTGATTGGCGCCAGCAGCTTTGGCGAGCTGATCTTCCCGGGCATCTATCTGAATGACTTTCCGACGCTGATACTCGGCGCCGTCGCCACTGCACTGGTGGCACTGGTACTGGATATGATGCTGGCCGCGCTGGGCCGCTTTCTGAGTCCGCACGCTGCGGCCTGACCACAAGGAGCTTTGCAATGCTAACGCGTTGGATTAAGAAAAGCGTTGTCGCGCTGACCGCGACACTGCTGTTAAGCCAGACGGCACAGGCTGCTGCACCGCTGGTGATGGCGACCAAAAGTTTTACCGAGCAGCATATCCTGTCAGCAATGACGGTGCTCTGGCTGCAGAAGAAAGGCTTCGAGGTGGTGCCTAAACGCAATATCGCCACCACCATTGGCCGTAATGCGCTGCTGAATAAGCAGATTGATATGGTCTGGGAATATACCGGCACCTCGCTGATCATCTTTAACCATATCAACCAGCCGATGTCTTCACAGCAGGCGTATGAGACGGTGAAAAAGCTGGATGCGAGACTGGGGCTGGTCTGGCTTAACCCGGCACCAATGAACAACACCTATGCCTTTGCCATGACCCGTGAACGGGCCGAAAAAGAGGGCATCAGCACCATGTCGCAGCTGGTTGCGAAGATTGAACAGGTGCGTAAAACCGACCCGGAGCATAACTGGCGACTGGGTCTGGACCTGGAGTTCTCGGGTCGTTCAGACGGCATGAAGCCGCTGCAGAAAACCTACAACCTGACGCTGGATCGCCCGCAGATCCGCCAGATGGACCCGGGCCTCGTCTATAACGCGATACGCGACGGATTCGTGGATGCCGGTCTGATCTATACCACCGATGGCCGGGTTAAGGGCTTCAACATGAAAGTACTGGAGGATGATAAGCACTTCTTCCCAAGCTACAACGTGACGCCGGTTGTGCGTCAGGATGTGCTGGCGAGTCATCCGGGGCTGGATACCGCGCTTAATCAGCTTTCTGCGCAGATCACCGATGAGGCGATAACGGAGCTGAACAAGCGGGTCGATATCGATCATCAGTCACCGGAAACCGTGGCGCGTGATTTCCTTAAATCCAAAAACATGCTGTAAGGAGGCACTGTGGATACCCTTCACTACATCATGGATAACTGGAGCACCCTGCTCACCCTGAGCTGGCAGCACAGCTGGCTGGTGCTGGTCGCGGTCGGACTGGCAATTGTGATTGGCGTGCCGCTTGGCATTCTGATCGTGCGTGTAAGATGGCTGGCAACGCCGATTCTCGGTATCGCCACCGTAGTGCTGACTATTCCCACCATTGCGCTGTTTGGTCTGATGATCCCGCTGTTTTCACTCATCGGTCAGGGCATTGGCGCGCTGCCGGCGATTACCGCCGTGTTCCTCTACTCGCTGCTGCCGATTGTGCGCAACACCCACACCGCGCTGGAGAATCTGCCGGACGGTCTGCGTGAAGCGGGCCGTGGTATCGGCATGACTTTCTGGCAGCGCCTGCGCTGGGTTGAAATCCCGATGGCGCTGCCGGTGATATTCGGTGGCATCCGTACCGCCGTGGTAATGAACGTTGGCGTCATGGCGATTGCCGCCGTGATTGGCGCGGGCGGTCTGGGCCAGCTGCTGCTGGATGGTATCAGCGGCAGTGATATTCGTATGTTAATTGCCGGGGCATTGATGATCTGTCTGCTGGCTATTTTTCTTGACTGGCTGCTGCACCGTTTGCAGCAGGCGCTGACTCCAAAGGGGATTCGATAATGATTACGCTGGAAAACCTGACGAAAACCTTTACCCAGAAAAACGGCACGACCAATAAAGCCGTCGATAACGTCAGCCTGCACGTGCCAGCCGGTGAGATGTGCGTGCTGCTGGGACCCTCGGGCTGCGGGAAAACCACCACGCTGAAGATGATTAACCGCCTGATTCCCGCCACCAGTGGCCGGATCCTGATTAATGGCGAAGATACCAGTACGCAGGACACCACCACCCTGCGTCGCAACATTGGCTATGTTATCCAGCAGATTGGTCTGTTCCCCAACATGACCATCGAAGAGAACATTACCGTCGTGCCACGCATGCTGGGCTGGAACAAAAAGCAGTGCCACGAGCGGGCTACCGAGCTGATGAGCATGGTTGCGCTGGATCCCACCAAATTCCTGCATCGCTATCCGCGTGAGATGTCAGGCGGTCAGCAGCAGCGTATCGGGGTGATTCGTGCCCTGGCGGCGGATCCACCGGTGCTGCTGATGGATGAGCCGTTTGGCGCCGTTGACCCGATTAACCGCGAAGTGATCCAGAACGAGTTTCTCGACATGCAGCGTCAGCTGAAAAAAACCGTGATGCTGGTGAGCCACGATATTGACGAGGCACTGAAGCTCGGCGATCGCATTGCGGTATTTGGTCAGGGTAAAATCGTGCAGTGCGCCAGCCCGGATGAACTGCTGGCAACCCCTGCCAATGAGTTTGTCGGCTCGTTTGTGGGTCAGGACCGTACGCTTAAGCGCCTGTTACTGGTGCAGGCGGGCGATGTGACTGACCAGCAGCCGACCATCACCGTCCGCCGCTCTACTCCGCTGGAAGAAGCCTTTGGCACCATGGATGAGAACGATATGCGGTCGATTACCGTGGTCGATGAGGATGGCAAACCGCTGGGCTTCGTGAAGCGTCGCGAGGCGCGTAACGTCAGTGGCCGCTGTGAAGAGCGACTGCACACCTTTAAGGTCACCGGTAAAGCGGAAGAGAACCTGCGCGTGGTGCTGTCAAAACTCTATGAGCACAACACGGTCTGGATGCCGATTGTCGATGAAGAGGGTCGCTACAGCGGTGAGATTTCGCAGGATTATATTGCGGATTACCTCAGTTCTGGTCGTACCCGCCGTCGTCTGAATCCATAATTTCGTCACCTAAATGGGTCTTACCGGCCCATTAAAACAGCAGATATAAGCAGATATACCCAAGCCTGGGTAAATCAGACAGCAACAAACAAGCTTAACGCGCAGGGAACCGGGTCAGAGGAGGAAAGCGTCCCGCGCCATGGACAAAAACGCCGGGAGCGTTTTTGAACAACGCAACGCGTTGGCCCGGTACGGGCGCACCTCAGGGATGAGGTGCGTAATTGCGCGGGCCGAGCGTGCCACGGATGGCGGCTTTTGCGACTTTCCGATCTGACCCTGTTCCCTTCGCAGACTCCATCTTAAAGCCAGTTAAGTCACGGCCTGTCCTGTCTGTCAATTCAGGTAGTAGCTCAGGGAGCATACGCCTGTAGCAAAGACGCAAAAGATGCCATCCATGGCATGCTCAGCGCGGCCCATCTCTGGTCCGCGATGCTTTGATACAGGCATATGCTCCCATCGCTTTGGATTTTTGAGCCGTATGTGAGAGATACATCGGCTCTTCTGCTTTTTAGCTCTCCGTCAGCGTTTCCGCCTCCACCTCTTCCACCACAGGCGCCTCGTCCGGCAGCACCATGTTCAGCACAATCGCCAGAATACCGCCGGTCGTCACCGCATGACCAAACAGACTGTTAATCAGCGGCGGGAACTGCTTCAGCACATCCGGCACCGCCTCCACGCCCAGACCAATACCAAAAGCGATCGCCACAATCAGCATCTCGCGGCGACCCAGCGGCGTCTGGGTCATCACACGGATGCCCGCAGCAACCACGCTGCCAAACATCACGATTGTCGCCCCGCCCAGCACCGGCGGCGGGATCTGCTGCAACAGGGAGCCAATAAAGGGAAACAGCCCCAGCAGCGCCAGCATGATTCCCAGCAGCATACCGACGTAACGGCTGGCGACGCCGGTCATCTGGATAACGCCATTGTTCTGCGCAAACGTGGTGTTGGGAAAGGCGGAGAAGACCGCTGCCAGCACACAGCTCAGGCCGTCGGCGACAATGCCACCCTGCAACCGCTGCTGAAAAGGTTTGCCGGTGATCGGCTGCTGTGAAATCAGGCAGTTAGCGGTAAGGTCACCGACGGCTTCAATCACCGCGATCACTGACACCAGCGCGATCGGCAGGAAAATGGTCCAGTCAAAGGCAAAACCAAACCGGAAGAACGCGGGCAGCACCAGCCAGTTGCTCTCCGGCGCAACATTAAGTTGCAGATGACCGGTCAAGGCCGCGGCAACGCATCCCACCGCGATTCCGGCCACCACCGCCACCAGCCGCGCCCAGCGATTTCGCGAGCGGTTCAGCGCCACGATCACCAGCAACGTCAGCGCCCCCAGCGCCAGATTTCCCGGCGATCCAAAATCTGTGGCGTTGTGCCCGCCCGCCCAGTCGGTAATGCTGACTTTTATCAGGCTGATGCCAATCAGGGTGATCACCGTGCCGGTCACCACCGGCGTCAGCACTTTGCGCAGCGAGCCAACGCAGCGGCTAATCAGAATCGGAATCAACGCCGCCACCAGGTTACAGCCAAACAGCATCGCCATAATCTCTTCCGGCGAACCACCGCGCCCTTTCACCATCAGACCACCAGAGAGGATCACCCCCAGAAACGCGAAGCTGGTGCCCTGCAGACAGATCATGCCCGCCCCGATGCCATAAAAGCGTCTGGCCTGCATAAACGTGCCTAAGCCGGAAACGAACAATGACATGCTGATCAGATAAGGAATATAGGCCTGCAACCCCAGAACGGAGCCAATAATCAGCGGCGGCGTGATGATTCCCACCACGCTGGCCAGCAGATGTTGCAGTGCGGCGAAAAACGCCGGGGCGGGGCCGATGCGGGCTTCAAGCCCATATAACAAACCTTTCTCGTGCGAGTGCGACATGATGGGGCTCCAGCTCAGTGTGATAAGCGGAGTTAATGCATTTTCTGCGCCATGACGCCACGATTTCGCGATATCCGAGCCAGGTCTTTCAATTCTAAATGGAAATAGTTAAAGACAGCCGACAACAAGCCTGAAACTTTAGGCTCATTGCCGACTCAGATGACTTAGTTTGTTTCATAATCAGGCGATCTTTGCACTCACAGCGTGCAGATTGTTCTGCTCCAGCAGAGAAATATCGATGTAAGGCGTCAAATCACGCTGTTCTGCACGCGGCAGATAAGGCAGCTCGCCCAGCAGCGGCGCACTAATTTTTTCACGCAGAATCTCAATAATATCGCTGTACTGCGCCAGTCCCGGATTGATGCGATTGGCCACCCAGCCCACCAGTGGCAGTCCATCCTGCGCTATCGCTTCTGCTGTTAACAGGGCGTGACTGATACAGCCCGACTGGATACCGACCACCAGCACCACCGGCAGCTGCTGCTCAACGACCCAGCAGGAGAGCGGACGTCCATCGTTCATCAGGCTGCGCCAGCCGCCGGTGCCCTCCACGACCACGCGATCGGCCTGCTGCGTCAGGCTGCTTAAGCCCTGTGTCAGCAATGCGTAATCAATGATCTGGCTCGGATGGGTGCAGATCTCCTCTTCCTGAAAGGCCAGCGGATTGATCGCCTGATAGGGTAAATCGATAGATGAAGCGCTTTGCAGAACCTGTGCATCTTTGTTACGCAGGCCGTCAGCGGTTTTGACCGCGCAGCGCGCGACGGGCTTGTACCCGACGGCACTGAGCCTGGCCTGGATAAAACTTTGTAACAGGGCGCGTGACACCACCGTTTTGCCCACTGCGGTGTCAGTGCCGGTAACAAATAGTCTGTTCACTCAACTTCTCCTCTCGAACCGTTGCGGTTAATCGGTGATTAACCTTGCTGCGAACCGGCATTTTAAGGAATGGAGGATGAGAACAGATTGCGTTAGCGCAAGATTAGGCCCGCTTAACCTTGCAACAGTTTCACTAACAGGTGTCCGTTATAGAGCGCGTCTTTGATCAGGGCTGCGCCGCCTAACGTTCCCGGCTCGCTAAATTCGGTAGGTGCCAGCTGGATACTCGCGCTGTAGGCCGGGAGTGATTGCTGCAGAATGGTGTTGCTCACGGCCGGAAACAGCACATCCGCGGCGGCATTCAGGGGGGAACCGATAAGAATATGTTGAGGATTGAAGATGTTGACCATCATCGCCAGAATCCGGCCAACATGATGACCCACGCTGGCGATGGTGTCGCGCGCCAGACGGTCGCCAGACTGCGCCGCCGCGCACAGCGACTCCAGCGTCAGCGGCTGATTATTGAGCAGGCTGTCGGGCTGGGCCGGCAGACGCTGCGCCGCCAGAGCCAGCAGACTGCCGGTGCTGGCTACGGTCTCCAGACAGCCATGATTACCGCAGTAGCACTGCTGACCATACGGGTCGATCTGGGTATGCCCGATCTCGACCAGCGCCCTGCCACTTTTATGCAACAGCTGACCGCCACTGATCACCCCGGCTCCCACGGTTTCATCAATCACAATCTGAATCACATCCTGCGCCCCACGTGAGGCACCAAACAGCGACTCCGCCAGCGTCCAGGCTGAAATATCGTGCTGCACAAACACCGGTAAGCCGGTTCGCGCCGCCAGCGCATCGCCCAGCGGCATATCGCGCACCTCATAACCCGGTAGCCGATGCACCACACCAGACGCGGCGTTGATCAGCCCTGGCAATGTAATGGCAATGGCCGTCAGGCGTTCCAGCTTCTTCTGATGACGAATAAAGAAGGCATCAACCTGTTCAATCAGCGCGGTAAGTAACGGCTGAGCAGACTCATCAGGCAGCGGCAGGCTCTCTTCCACCAGTTCCTTGCTGCTGAGATCGCGCAGCGTAAACGTCATGGCGCCGCGATGCAGGCGAATAGCCAGATAGTGCCAGGCGTCGGTATCCAGTATCAGGCCTATCGCCGGACGACCACGACTGCCGGGATCCTGAAACTCGGTCTCCTGCACTAAATGTGCGTCCAGCATTTCACGCACAATTTTGGTAATGCTGGCCGGAGCAAGCTGGGCACGGCGGGAAAGTTCGATACGCGAAATGGGACCATAACGGTCAATTAATCGATATACGACACCTGCATTAGTCTGCTTGATCTGGTCAATGTGGCCAGGTTGACTGTCCGGATTCACAACCCTGCTCCCGGTTATTTTCGCGCTTCTAAATAAACATGCGCCATGGTGAGCCAGATCCGGCGACAGCGTCAAATATTTGATTAGAAATGTGATTTATCGCACAGATTGATGCGGTGTTGCCCGCGCATCAGGGCCGGTTTCGCCGCAGCAACGCCATCATGTTTTCCATCTGCGCATTTATTTCGCGTCCGGCTGACCAGACCAGCCACAGCTCTGAAATGGCATCCTCTTCCGTTAAGGGCAACCAGACCAGATCGGCCAGCCGCGCCCGACGAAATGAGGCAGGCAGAATGGAAACGCCTAACCCGGTTGCCACCAGCCCCAGTATGGTCATCGCCTCACCCACTTCCTGGGTAATAAAGGGCTTGATATGGTAGCGGTGCAGCAGCGCCAGAATATCGCTGTAGAGCGCGGTTCCGCCCTGAGGGTCAAAGAATACAAAGGGTTCCGCCGCCAGGGCAGTGACAGAGATTTTATCGGCGTCAGCCAACGGATGCGCCTTATGCACCACGGCATAAAGCGGCTCACTCAGCAGCAGCTGATGACGCAGATCGGCGGGCAGCGGCGTGTTGCGCATCACGCCAAGATCGAGCCGTCCATCATGAAGCGGTGCGAGCTGCTGGCGGGTATTAATCTCCTGCATCTGAATATGTACCTGCGGCCAGCGCTGACGAAACCGGAATAGCGCGTCAGAGACCACGGCGGTAAACGGGGCCGAGGAGGTAAAGCCAATCCGCAGCTCCCCCTCTTCACCACGATGCAGCCGGGCGGCGCGATCGGCCGCCTGCTCGACCTGCAACAGAATCGCGCGGGCGTCACTCAGCAGTTGCTGTCCGGCAGCGGTAAGCTGCACGCTGCGGTTAGTGCGATTGAACAGCCTTGCGCCCGTTTCTGTTTCCAGCTGAATAATCTGCTGGCTGAGCGGCGGCTGAGAAATGTTCAGTCGCTGGGCCGCCCGCCCGAAATGTAACTCTTCCGCCACTGCAACAAAGTAACGCAGATGACGCAGTTCGATATTCATATCTTAAACGTCTCATTTGAGATTATTAATATATTAGACATCATAATGCCGCTTTCCTAAGCTGACGACAGGTTTTCTAAATTTGAGGAAGATGTGTGAGTCGCTCAACACAGGCTGTCACAGTGGATGAGAATGCGGTCTCTGCGCCGCCAGAGTCAGTTGCCGCTTCAGGTCATATCCGCCGGGATTCCCCACAGTTTATGCGCGTGACGCTGGCGCTTTTCTCCGCCGGGCTGGCGACCTTTGCCCTGCTCTACTGTGTGCAGCCGATTCTGCCGGTGCTGTCACAGCAGTTTGGTATCTCTCCGGCAACCAGCAGCCTGTCGCTCTCCATCTCGACCGGCCTGATGGCGCTGGGCCTGCTGGTCACCGGGCCGCTCTCTGATGCTATCGGTCGTAAATCGGTGATGGTCACAGCCCTGATGCTGGCCGCCATCTGCACGCTGGTCTCGGCCACCATGACCAGCTGGCACGGCATTCTGATTATGCGGGCGCTGATGGGGTTGTCGCTGAGTGGCGTGGCGGCGGTCGGCATGACCTACCTCAGCGAGGAGATGGATGCACGGGTCGTCGCCTTTTCCATGGGGTTATATATCAGCGGTAACTCGATAGGCGGGATGAGCGGTCGACTGCTGAGCGGCGTGCTGACTGACCTCTTCTCATGGCGACTCGCCGTGGCGGTGATCGGCTGTTTTTCGCTGGCCTCGGCGCTGATGTTCTGGAAAATCCTGCCTGCGTCGCGCCATTTCCGGCCCATTACGCTGCGTCCGCGTAATCTGCTGATTAACTTCCGGCTGCACTGGCGCGATCCGGGCCTGCCCTGGCTGTTTGCCGAAGGATTCCTGCTGATGGGAGCATTTGTCACCCTGTTTAACTATATTGGCTACCGTTTACTGGATGCGCCCTGGCATCTCAGCCAGGCTGTGGTCGGGCTGTTATCAGTGGTCTACCTCACCGGCTCCTGGAGTTCGCCTAAGGCGGGCGCGCTGACCAACCGGTTGGGTCGGGGACCGGTGATGCTGGGTGCTACCGCCATCATGTTGCTGGGTTTGCTGATTACCGCCTTCAACTCCCTCTGGCTGATCCTGCCAGGGATGATGCTGTTCACCGCCGGTTTTTTTGCCGCCCATGCGGTTGCCAGCGGCTGGATTGGCCCCCGGGCGCGCCGGGCACGAGGCCAGGCTTCTTCGCTCTATCTGTTCAGCTACTACGTGGGTTCCAGCGTCGCGGGTACGCTGGGTGGCGTGTTCTGGCATAACTTTGGCTGGAGCGGGATTACGCTGTTTATCAGCGTCCTGCTGATCCTGGCGTTACTGGTTGCCTGGCGTCTGCACAGTAAAAAACTCTGAGAATGTCTTCTCATGCCAGGCCTGGCTTCTCCTGCGGGCCTGGCGGTTTATCACAATAAACGCGCTATTCAGAGCCACAGCAAACAAAACGCAGGTTTCCCGCTATAATCGTTTTTATTGTAATAATTCATCTGCTTTGCCTTTTAACACGGCAACAAGGAACGCCTGTGGCTCTCTACTACTACGTCAATAAACAGTCAGGATATAACAATAATCATGTGGTTCATGCCGCAGGCTGCCCCCATCTTCCCGACATCGATAACCGTATGTTTCTGGGCAGTTTTTACCATGTGAATGCCGCCATCCTGCAGGCTAAAAAATATTATGCTGGCGCAATCGGCTGTGAAAATTGTTGTCCACTCAAAAATGTTGACCAGCAGGCCACCCAGCTCAGCGTGGCCCTGAAGCACACCCCGGCTTCGCGTTAATCTGATCCACCTGGTAAGGGGAAAAAAATTTTTCCCGCTGCGCTAATTTGTTAAGAATTACCGCTGTTTTCCGTTATGTTAATTTTTCTGATTCTCTTTAATGGAATGCACAATGCGGGATAAGTTTGCGCGCGCTCAGATAGCCCTTCACTGGCTCACCTTTTTACTGGTGGTGACGGCCTACGCCACCATTGAACTGCGCGGTTTTGCACAGCGCGGATCCTGGCAGGGTTATGCCATGATCATTACCCATTTCAGCGCCGGCGCGACCATCCTGGTATTGATGCTTGCCCGCCTCTTTTTACGCACCCGGCATCGCACACCGCCCATTACTCCCGCTCCGCCGCGCTGGCAAACCGGGCTGGCACATCTGACTCATACCCTGCTCTATGCTCTGTTTATCACTCTGCCGATCCTCGGCCTGACATCGCGTTATCTTAAAGGTCGGGAATGGTGGCTGTTTGGCATCAGCATGCCGGTCGCGCCTGAACCTGACTTTGATATGGCGGATATGCTGATTGGCTGGCATGAAACCCTGGCACCGCTGGGTTACTGGCTGATCGGACTGCATGCTGCTGCCGCACTGTTCCATCACTATCTGCTGAAAGACAATACTCTGCTGCGAATGATGCCCGCCCGGCGTCGCGGTCAATAACCTCAGGCTATCGCCCTGTGATGGGGCGATAAAAAAATTTCAGCATTAAAAGGCGTTTATAAGGTTTCTCTTCCCGCTTTATTCACTACAATGGTCAGTAATTTGTGACGCAGGTCACTTTCGCTGGATGTTTCTGCCGCATCCGATTCGCTGTACTGACTGACTTGACTCCTCATGCAACCAACTACTGTTTCACGTAAAACTGCCTGGCTACGCGTGGTATTGCTGGCCATCGCCGCCTTTGTATTTAATACCACCGAATTTGTGCCGGTTGGCCTGTTATCTGACATCGCTGCTGACTTTTCAATGCAGACGGCTGACGTCGGGATCATGCTGACCATCTATGCCTGGGTGGTCGCACTGCTCTCACTGCCGCTGATGCTGCTGACCCGCAATATTGAGCGACGACTGCTGCTGGGTGTGCTGTTCCTGATCTTTATCGTCAGCCACGTTCTTTCTACCGTTGCCTGGGATTTCCGTTCGCTGATGGTGTCACGCGTGGGTATCGCCCTGTCTCACGCGGTGTTCTGGTCGATCACCGCCTCGCTGGCGATTCGCGTCGCTCCGGCCGGTAAGAAAACTCAGGCGCTGAGTATGCTGGCAACCGGTACCGCGCTGGCGATGGTGCTGGGCGTGCCGATTGGCCGCGTGGTGGGTCAGTATCTTGGCTGGCGTACGACCTTCGGCGCGATTGGCCTTTCGGCACTGGTGCTGATGATTATGCTGGTGCGCATCCTGCCGCGTCTGCCGAGTGAACATACCGGCTCGCTGAGCAGTGTGCCGATGCTGTTTCGCCGTCCGGCGCTGGTCAGCATGTATCTGCTGGTGACGCTGGTTGTTACCGCGCATTACACCGCTTACAGCTATATCGAGCCCTTTATGCAAACCGTGGCCCATTCCAGTGGCAACTTCACCACCCTGCTACTGCTGCTGTTTGGCTCTGCGGGCATTGTGGGTAGCGTACTGTTCAGCACACTCGGTAATAAGTTTCCCTCCGGACTGCTGATTGCGGCCATCGCGCTGATCACCCTGTGCATGGGCCTGCTGATTTTTGCTGCCGTTCGCCCTGCGGCTATCTCAACGCTGTGCGTTGTCTGGGGAATGGCGATGATGATGATCGGACTGGGTATGCAGGTGCGGGTGCTGTCGCTGGCACCGGATGCCACGGATGTGGCGATGTCGCTGATGTCCGGTATCTACAATATCGGTATCGGCGCGGGTGCGCTGCTGGGTAATCAGGTCAGCCTGCATCTGAGCATGGCGGAAGTTGGCAATGTCGGCGGGATGATTGGCCTGGTGGCGTTACTCTGGTGTGTTTATATCTTCCGTCGTTATCCACAGTTACGCAGTAACGGATAATAAAAAAGGCTTCAGATAAGCGGGTTATCTGAAGCCTGTTCAGGGTTATTTACCGATCACTTTATCTATAAAGAACGGCTGTGCCATGCAGGTTGTTGCTGCCAGAGGTCGAAGTGATGCGGAAAGACTTTGCCCCTGCATCGCTGGCCTTTTCTGACAGTTGCTGCTCCAGCGAAAGCAGATTAGTACTGCCCGTTGCGCTGATGACACCGATTTTTTGCTGATCCAGCGGTGTGCTGCTGACCTGCTGGGCCGCTACGCTGGCAAATGACAGACCGCTTAGCACCGCCGCCACGACCATCATATTGATACTTTTCATAACGAACCCCTTCTCACTTATTCTGTTGAAAAACCAAAATTACTGATAAATCACAGCCGTGCCGTGCAGTTTGTTCTGGCCGCTGGTTGAGGTGATGCGGAACGATTTCGCACCCGCTTCATCCGCTTTAGCACTCAGCTGCGCTTCAACAGAAGACAGATTGGTGCCGCCCAGTACAGAGATGGTGCCAACTGGCTGCTGATTAACAGGTTCGCTGGTCACCAGGTCAGCGGCAGATGCGCCAAAAGTCAGAGTCGTCAGTGCCAGTGCTGCCAGGGTGATTTTGATGTTTTTCATAATAATCTCTCTATTCAATATTGAAATTCGGTTGGTCTGAATGGGTTGTCACTATTTAATTAATGACCGTTAAACAAATGATAGACCCCGATACGGTTTGTCGTCAACATTTATTTAATGAGCGTTATTTAATTCGCGGAGTGGCGTGATTATGGGCTTCAGCTTCTTTTCTGACTTAACCTAAGGGGCTGTAATAATGCGCTGGCGCACAAAATGGCAACCCCTGCCGGCGACATCCACGCCAGGCCTTGCACATTTTTATAATGATCGGTAATTTAATAGGGTGTTTTACTGTCAGTGAGGGTGTATGAGTCAGGTTCAGGATTGCGATGTAAAGAAATGCCGCGGCCGACCAAAAGTGTTCGATCGCGAAGCAGCGCTCGATAAAGCTCTGACCCTGTTCTGGACGCACGGTTACGAGGGAACTTCTCTGGCCGATCTGGTGGCCGCAACCGGCGCGAAAGCGCCAACCCTCTACGCCGAGTTTGTTAATAAAGAGGGACTGTTTCGCGCGGCGATGGAGCGCTACGTGGAGAAGTTCAGTGCATGGCGTGAAGCGGCATTGGGCGATGACCAGTTACCGGTGGATCGGGCTATTGAAGCCTATTTCCGCGCCACCGCGGCCTGTTTTACCGAACGCGACTCTCCCGGCGGCTGTTTCTTTATCTGCACCTCAACCGCCCTGTCGGCGGCTTCAGCAGAGATTGCCACCATGCTGCAACAGCAGCATCAGTCGCAGGAGCATGTGTTAAAAGATTTTTTGCTGGCGCGTCAGCAGCGTGGTGAACTGAGTGCGTCAGTAAACATTCCCGCGCTGTCACGTTATCTGAGTTGTATGCTGCAGGGCATGTCGGTGCGGGCGCGTGAAGGCGTTGAGCGTGACGATCTGGAGAGCATTATTGATACGCTGATGGCGATGTGGCCGACACTCACCGGCCTGTGTCAGGCTAAGCGTTAAAAATATCAGGGCGGCGATGCCGCCCTTTTCATCTTTTATTCCCGATTTTATTCCAGAAAGAAAACCGGTTTTAACGGCTCACTGATCGGGCTGTTATCTGCATTAGACGGCATCAGATCTTTCATTGATGCCCACCAGCGCTGACAGACCTCCGTTTCCGCCACCGCGTTCCAGCGCTCCTCAGATTCAATCTCAACACTGGCGAACAGCAGATGCCGCTCGGCGTCCAGCCAGATGGCATAGTTATGCGCGCCGTGCGCTTTCAGGGTTTCGGCCAGTTCAGGCCAGATCGGTGAGTGCCGACGCTCATACTCTGCATGGCAATAAGGGTTCACCTGCATCACAAAGGCTTTACGCAGCATTAGCAGGCCCTGCATCCAGCGCCGGTTGCCACGGCTTCACACCAAATCGCTCACCCAATGCAACCAGCTGTTCTGTGGTGATACTCTGACGAATACCGCCCATCGACAGCACTTTGACGATCACTTCTGACGATTTCTCCGCCGTATCAATCAGACCAAAAGTCTCATCGAGTGTCGGGCCCGTGCCAAAGACACCGTGGAATGGCCACATCACCAGGGTATGTGACTGCATCTGCCCGGCGGTCGCGGTGCCGATTTCATCGGTGCCGGGCACCATCCAGGGTAAAACACCCACACCGTCCGGGAACACCACCAGACATTCGGTACTCCCTTCCCACAGCAGGCGGGTAAAGCGGGCGGAATCCATCTCAACCACATAGCTTAAGGCCATAAAGTTGGTAGCGTGACAGTGCATGATCACCCGGTCTGCACCCTTGCTGACCGCTTTACGCACCGCATGAGACTGAAAGTGTGACGCCAGTTCAGAGGTCGGCAAACCGCCATTCGACAGGCCCCAGTGAATTTTATAAGAGAGCCCTTTGTCATCGACCTGCAGCAGTGCCAGACAATCCGCCGGATCAAGCTGGACATTACGCATGAATTTTCCTGACCCGGTCACCAGAAACCAGTCGTTCGCCAGCGCCGGCGCAGGTTGTGTCAGCTCAATACAGCGCGGTTGCAGGCAGAAATCAGCGGCAAAAGGTTTAACCTCCTCTTCCCGCAGACGCAGGCTGACGTTGCCGCCGTTACGTTCGTCCCAGCCCTTCAGCCACATATCGCTGGTTGCTTTGACCATTCCCTTAACAAACCCGGAAGAAAGAATGCTTTGCATAGTGAAATCCTTAACGTTGGCTCAAAATCTGTTGTTCATAATGACGGACGTCGCCTAACCAGCTGGCATCAGCCGGGACGTCATGGCGCAGGCACCAGGCTTCCCATACCGCCTGCCACGGCAATGATTTTTGCTCTTCCAGCAGCGTCAGCCGCGCGGTGTAATCGCCCTCGTTCTCGGCCTGGCGCAGACGATCGGTTGGCTCCAGCAGGGCACGCAGCAGCGCTTTTTTGGTGTTACGGGTGCCGATAACCCAGGCGGCAATCCGGTTGATAGAGGCGTCGAAGAAATCGAGTCCGATATGCACTTTGTCGAACAGTTGATGGCGGACGATCTCACTGGCGATCGCCTGAGTTTCATCATCCAGCAGCACCACATGGTCGCTGTCCCAGCGCACCGGGCGGCTGACGTGCAGCAGCAGACGCGGCACATAGAGCATCGCGGCGGAAATTTTATCGGAGATCACTTCGGTGGGATGGAAATGTCCTGCATCCAGGCATAGTGCCGTCTGGCGGCTGGCGGCGTAACCAAGATAAAACTCATTGGAGCCCACGGTGTAGCTCTCTGCGCCAATGCCAAACAGCTTGCTCTCAACCGCGTCGATATGGTGCTGCGGGTTCAGTTTTTCTGAGATGACCTCATCCAGTGCGCTCATCAGACGCTGACGCGGGGCCAGGCGATCCACGGTAATATCTTTCATGCCGTCCGGCACCCAGATATTCATCACTGACGGCGTGCCAAGCTGCTCACCAAACGAAGCGGAGATGCGGCGACTCGCTTTGCAGTGATCGATCCAGAACTGACGCACGGTTTTATCACTGTGCGACAGCGTAAAACCGTCGGCACTCATCGGATGCGAGAAGCAGCTGGGGTTAAAATCCAGCCCTAAGTTGTGCTCTTTCGCCCAGGCAACCCAGTTGGCGAAATGGGCAGGTTCAATGGCATCCCGATCGACTGGCTTGTCACTTTCCAGATAGATAGCGTGCAGGTTCAGACGTTTTGCGCCTGGGATCAGAGACATCGCCTTGTCGATATCGCTGCGCAATTCACTGGCATTGCGTGCCCGCCCCGGATAGTTGCCGGTCGCCTGGATGCCGCCAGTCAATGCGCCCTGTGGGTTCTCAAAGCCCCGGACATCGTCCCCCTGCCAGCAGTGCATCGAGACAGGAATGCTGTCCAGCTGGCGAATGGCCTGTTCAACATCAACTCCATTGTCAGCGTAGCGTTGTTTAGCCAGTTCAAAAGCCTGTTCAATCTGCTTAGTCATAAGCGGGTTCCTTAGCGGGTTGACTCAGCGTCGCGAAGCGTGCCTGACTGGCACTGAAGACGCTGTGAGTTTGCGGTTCGAATTTTTCCAGTGGGAAGTTGTTGATGACGCTGCAGCGGAAATCAGCCACATCGATCAGTTCGCCAAGTGCAATCAGCTGGCAACCAACGTTACCCAGCGTGGAGGCTTCAACCGGACCTGCCAGCACCGGAATCTGGCAGGCATCGGCACAGAGCTGGTTAAGAAAACGGTTCTGACTGCCGCCCCCTACCACGTGCAGCTGGCTGAAAGGTTTGCCTCGCAGCTCTGCCAGCTCCTGGATCACCTCGCGATAGAGCAGTGCCAGGCTGTCAAATATGCAGCGGGCCAGCGCGGCGGCAGATTGTGGCACCGGCATTCCCTGCTCTGCGCAGGCGTTCTGAATCTCGTTAACCATGCTGTCGGGATTGATGAAGCGCGCATCGTTGGGACTAATCAGTGAAACACAGGCGGGCTGCCGTGCCGTCTGATCAATCAGTGCGCTGAGATCGTCAATCTGAAGTTCGCCGCAGATGCGCTGCAACAGCCATAAGCCCATGATATTTTTCAGTACGCGGTAGCCTTCTGCGCCGCCCTCATTGGTGATATTGGCGCGTAACGCGCCATCGCAGGCATAAGGCTGCAAACTTTCAAAGCCCATCAGCGACCAGGTTCCGGAACTGAGATAGGCGGCATCGTCCTGCATTAGCGGCGTTGCCAGAACCGCGCTGGCGGTGTCGTGGGTGGCGACAGCAATAACCGGGACCGGGACACCTGCGCTATTGACCCAGTGGCCGACGGTGTTGCCCGGTGCCTGCGGCTGGCCGAACCATTCAGGAGCAACGCCCGCCCAGGCGAGCAGATCACGATCCCATTCGCCGCTGTGAATATTGAGCATTTGCGTAGTGGTGGCGTTGGTGTATTCCCAGTTGAGATTACCGGTCAGGCGATAATGCAGATAGTCCGGCATCATCAGCGCATGCGCCACGCGGGCCTGCCAGTCGGGCTGCTGCTGATGCAGGGCGCGCATCTGATAGAGCGTATTGAATGGCAGAAACTGAATGCCGGTTCGGGCGTAGATGGCACTGCGGCTCAGTTCGTGCTGCGCCTGCTCCATCAGGCCGTGGGTGCGCGCATCGCGGTAGCTGACCGCCTCACCCACCGGCTCGCCCTCTGCATCCAGCAGCACCATATCAACGCCCCAGGTGTCGATACCGATACTGTCTGGCACGATCTTCTCTTCATCTAACTGAGCCAGCCCGGTGCGTATCTCCTGCTCAAGCATCGTCAGATCCCAGCAGTCATAACCGGCACGACGCTGGCGCTTATTTTTAAAGCGCCGGACCTCACGAAGCGCGATCTGGCGCTGCGCAGCATCCCAGCTTGCGAGCATGACCCGCCCGCTGGATGCCCCGAGATCAATAGCAACAATGTTTCTCCTGGTCATGGCGACTTTTCCCTGTGATTGAGTGGTCACAGAGTAAAAACCTGGCCGGTTAAAGACCTTCCCCGGAGTGCCAGCGGCTGATAAGCCCTGGCAGACTTGCAAAGAACTTCGTGAGAGAGATCACAGAGGTGAAAGGCAGGAGGATGTGACCCCTGCCGCAAATCTGTTAACTGCTGAGGATTTCTTGAAAAATCAGCATGATTCCTGCTGAGTCAGGCTGAAAATTCAAGGTAAGGTTAGAGCGTGCTGATTAGACTGCGTTACGGTTTTGTTAAGCAGCGAGAGATGACCATGACCATATTGCACAGTGCGGATTTTTTCCCCGAAGGCGATTACGCCATTGCGATTGAACCCCGCGTACCTCAGGCCGCCTTCCCGGAACATCATCATGATTTCCATGAAATTGTGCTGGTTGAGCAAGGCTCTGGCATTCATGTGTTTAATGGTCAGCCACAAACGCTGTGCGCCGGTTGCGTCTGCTTTGTGCGCGATCACGATCGTCATCTTTATGAGCAGACCGACAACCTTTGTCTGACCAACGTGCTTTATCGCAGCCCCGGCGCGTTTCGCTTTCTCTCCGGGTTACAGGCTTTACTGCCCTGCGATCAGGACGGGCAATATGCTTCCCACTGGCGCATCAATCAAAAGGTGATGACGCAGGCGCTGAGTGTGGCGGCGCAGATGCAGCCGGATGATACCTGGTCGATGGAAAAACAGGCGCGTCAGGAACAGCTCTTTTTACAGTTGCTGGTGCTGTTGCGTGAGGCGTGCATTGACGGACAGAGTCAGGATCAGGAGGCGCGGCTGCATCGTCTGCTCGACTGGCTGGGTGAGCATTACAGTGATGAGATTATCTGGGATGAACTGGCGGATCGCTTCTCCCTGTCGCTGCGTACCCTGCATCGGCAAATGAAGCAGCAAACCGGCAGCACGCCGCAGCGCTACCTGAACCGTGTGCGGCTGTTGCAGGCCCGTCATCTGCTGCGTCACAGTGATATGCGAATTACCGATATCGCCTTCCAGTGTGGATTTGGGGACAGCAACCATTTCTCAACCCTGTTCAGGCGCGAATTTGGCTGCGCACCGCGAGCGGAGCGCCAGCAGATGATGTAAAGGAGCCAATCATGGCGTTGATACTCAGTCGGGATGACTATTTTCCCGCCACTACTCTACCGGTGGCGGTCGCCGAAAGGATGCCACAACCCTCTTTCCCGCCGCACCGACACGAGTTCAGTGAAATCGTGATTGTCTGGCGCGGCAATGGCCTGCACGTCCTCAACGATCGCCCCTGGCTGATTACCTGTGGCGACGTTTTTTATATCCGCGACAGTGACTGCCACAGCTACGACAGCGTTAACGATCTGGTGCTGGATAACATCCTCTACTGTCGTGACCGCTTTGGTCTTGCCCTTGACTGGAATCAGCTGCTGCCGCAACAGGGCCCGGATGCGCCTGGCGGCTGGCGGCTGACCACGCGAGGGATGGCGCTGGCCCGGGGAGTGATCAGCCAGCTGGAGCGTGAAAGCCGAAAAAGCGATCCCCTGTCAGTTCAGCTCTCAGAGGCGCTGTTTTTACAGCTGGCGCTGATTCTGCGCCGCCACGGCTACGCGGCCGACCGCCCCTGGGCGTTGCCGGAGGGCGAACAGCTCGATCTGCTGATGTCAGTGTTGCAGGGTGCGATTGCCCGCCCCTTTGATCTCGCGGAGTTTTGTCAGCAGAACCAGCTCAGCGAACGGGCGCTGAGGCAGCTTTTCCGTCAGCAGACCGGGATGACTATCGGGCATTACCTGCGTCAGCTGCAGCTCTGTCAGGCAAAATATCTGCTGCGCACCCAGGATTGTCTGATTAGTGAGGTTGCCGCCCGCTGCGGCTTTGATGACAGTAACTATTTTTCGGTGGTTTTCACCCGTGACACCGGTTTACCTCCCAGCGCCTGGCGACAGCAATTTATCGCGCCACGCCAGGCACTGAAAAGTGCCGAGTCTTAATAAAACGGGCCTGCATAGCAGGCCCGTTGAGGTAACAGAGAAAAGCTGTTCCACATTGCCGGGAAACAGTGCCTGCGAATTAAACTAATGTGTTGTTGTAAGTAAAACCCCGACGGAGTGAGCCATCAGTCTGGCAGGCCCCGCCTGCATAAAGACAGAGTCACTATTCGCGATCAGGCCGCCATGCCAAGTCCCACAATATTGGCGGCAATGATAATCACCACACAGCCGATTGATAACACGCTGACCGGGCGGCGCCCCGCAGACTTCCACTCCTTCATCAGCAGCCCCACCAGACCACCACACAGGACGTATAGACTCATGTGCAGCATCCAGCTGACATAGTCATACTGCGCCGGGATTCTGGCATGGCCCCAGGCATAGAAGAAGAACTGCAGATACCACATGGTGCCGCCGAGCACCGCAAAAGCGGTATTGGTAATCAGCAGCGACTTCCCGACCGAGAAGTCTTTACGCACCGACAGCTCTGGCCGGGTGGCCAGCCGCCAGAAACAGAAGGCCAGATTAACCAGAGCCCCGCCGCCCATAATGATCACGTAGCTGGGCAGAGCTACATACAGCGGATCGATGCCAAGATTAGCGGCGGCCTGATGCATGGGCTTAGCCGCATCCATGGCAAAGGACATACCCGCCGAGAAGATGCCGCACATCACCGCCAGCACCAGTCCTTTTCTGAGATTAAACTCTTCTGCGTTAATCCCCAGCGCCCGCTCTTTTAACAGCCCGGCACGCGACACAATCCCGACGCCAATCAGTGCCACCAGTACGCCCAGCAGGGTTAACCGGCCACCCGCCGACGCGAAGAGCTCACCAAAGCGCCCCTGCAGAAGCGGTGTCATCAGCGTGCCGACCACCAGGGTAATGCCAATCGCGATACCGATCCCCATCGACATGCCGAGATAACGCATGGTCAGGCCGTAGTTGATATTGCCTATGCCCCACATCGCGCCAAACAGAAATACCGGTGTCAGCTGGGACAGCGAGAAGCTGCTGTAATAGGCCATAAAATCTGGCAGTAAAATGGCACTTACCGCCCACGGCAGGATCAGCCACGACATCAGGCCACCGATCGACCACATGGTTTCCCATGACCATCTTTTCACCTGTTTAAAAGGCGCGTAGAAACACGCGGCGCTGGCAGCTCCGACAAAATGCCAGAAGATACCCGCAATAATGGCACTGTTCATTGTTATTCCCCGGTTAGGTTGAGGCCTGTCGGAAACCTGTCTGCTTCCGCTCAGCAGGCAGTCTACGTTCAGCAGGAATTCCTCAGCCTTTGGATAAATGCCGGAAGCCACAGTGAAGTGGCAATATTTACCCGTTGTGCCCATCAGGGATCACAATTTCACCGTTGTCAGAAAACCGGACGATTAGTTAAGTAAGTAACTTATTATTCAATGTTTTTTTCATTTTTGCTGTGTGGCGCAGCACAATTCTGATCTGACTGCCATTCACAAGGGAAGGTTGGCAAATGTGCAAAGAAGCCTTTCATTAACGCGGGCAAGGTCGTATAAACTGGGGAAAATTGATCGGATCAGGGAATGGGATGACGACAAAGTGGTTAACGCTGTTTCTTTCGCAGTCAGTCAGCCAGGTCATGCTGGATGATCTGCGCGCGATATTACCTGCAGATGCGATAAAGGTGTTTGTGAATGGCCTGGATGAAACCCACTATGCCACCCTTGAGTGTGTGCAGGCGGATCAGCATTGCGCCCTGATCGCCTCAGCGATAGTGGTCTGGCGTCAGCTCGGACATGTTCACCATATTCTCTATAAAAAAGGTGAGGTGTTGCGGGAGGAAAATGATGCAACGCAGTTCCAGCTGTTCACTCTGCTGAAAACCCACCGCGCCGTATTGCAGATCTCATGATAAGATCGCAGCCCCTGAAATCGCTGTTTGCAGCAGGTAAATTATGAGAATTGGAATTCTGTTTCCGATCGCCATCATTGTGGCGGGCGTGGGCTTTCTGGCGTGGTTTATTGGCAGTGGCCTGGCGATGCCAGGCTCCTGAAGGTCAGCGCAACTGACTGTCTTTACTGCCCCGACGGTTATATAAACTGCTGGTCTGCTGCTGCTTGTCGATTTTTTCCTGACACGCCACACAATAGTGCACGCCTTTAAGCGCCTGACGACGCGCTTCGGGAATCGGCTCGCCGCAGAGCTCACATTCGGTGGCGCTTTCGCCCTGTCCGATCGACTGTCTTACCCGCTCAATGCCGTCATTGACGGTGCTATCGATCTGTTCCTGTACTGCGCCTTCTGACGCCCATCCATTTGCCATGATTTAACCCCTTTATTACCACTTCACTCCTTTAAATCTACAACATATTGACGTTTTTGCCGCAGAACTCACCGATATCTGTGATTGGCTGCCAGCCGCTCCCGGCAGCTGGCAATCAGCTAAAGGTAGCCCTGAGCAATCTGTTTCACCCTGCTATCACATTACTGCAACGTATCGATAGCGGAGAGCTAAGCGAATGACAACACATCATCAACATTTCATTAATGGCGAATTTGTAGCCCATCAGGGTGACCGTTGGATTGAAGTGATCAATCCGTCCACGGAGGCGTTGCTGTCCCGTATTCCCCAGGGCAGTCGTCAGGATGCCAGCCTTGCCATCAGCGCCGCAGAAGTGGCTCAGCCTGGATGGGAAGCGCTGCCTGCAGTAGAGCGCGGCGTCTGGCTGCACAAAATTGCCACCGCCATCCGCCAGCGTGAGCCTGAACTGACGGCAACCATTGTGGCTGAGGGTGGAAAAACCCAGGGGCTGGCGAAGACCGAAGTGATGTTCACCGCCGACTACCTCGACTACATGGCGGAGTGGGCGCGTCGCTATGAAGGTGAGATCATCAACAGTGACCGCCCCAACGAAAATATCTTCCTGTTCAAAAAAGCGATCGGCGTCACTACCGGAATACTGCCGTGGAATTTCCCCTTCTTCCTCATTGCCCGCAAAGCGGCACCGGCCCTGATCACCGGAAACACCATCGTGATCAAACCCAGTGAGCTGACACCGAATAATGCGGCACTTTTTGCCGACATCATACAAAAGCTAGGCCTGCCTGCTGGCGTCATTAACTTTGTTTATGGTCTGGGACCGGAAGTGGGACAGGAGCTGGCAGCAAATCCTAAGGTCGGTCTGGTGAGTCTGACCGGAAGCGTCGGTGCGGGCATTGCCACCATGGAAGCCGCGGCTAAAAATGTCACCAAAGTGTCGCTGGAACTGGGTGGCAAAGCCCCTGCCATCGTGATGGATGATGCCGACCTCGAGCTGGCTGTGCGGGCGGTCGTCAGCTCGCGGATCATTAACAGCGGACAGGTCTGCAATTGCGTGGAGCGGCTCTATGTGCAGGAAGGCATTTACGATCGTTTTATCAGCGCACTGACCGCCGCGTTTCAGCAGGTGACATTTGGCGACCCGGCCGAACGCAGCGATATCGATATGGGTCCGCTGATTAATGCCGCAGCACGGGATCGGGTGGAGCAGAAGGTGGCAGAGGCCGTCGCCGCAGGGGCGAAAGTGGTTCTGGGCGGCAAGCGCGCCGGAGACAGAGGCTTCTTTTTCCAACCCACCTTGCTGACTGAGGTGCGCCAGGAGATGGCGATTATGCAGGAGGAGATTTTTGGCCCGGTTCTGCCGGTGATGAGTTTTAAAACGCTTGACGAGGCGATTACGCTGGCCAACGACTGCGAGTATGGGCTGACCTCCTCGATTTATACGCAGAATCTGAATACCACCATGACCGCGCTGCGAAAGCTGAAGTTCGGCGAAACCTATGTTAACCGTGAAAACTTCGAAGCGATGCAGGGATTTCATGCCGGGTGGCGTAAATCGGGTGTCGGCGGTGCCGATGGAAAACATGGTCTGGAGGAGTATCTGCAGACCCATGTTGCCTATTTACAGTTCAGTTAATCACTGGCTCGATCTTACCGCCTCCCGTACCTGACGTTGTCAGTACCAGAGTGGGCCAGTAATTGGCCCACTCTTTTATGCCACCCGCTTACTGCAGCGCAGCAGCGCGATGCCACTCAGCACCGCCACAGCCATCAGGTAGTATCCAGGCGCCAGACTGCTGCCGGTGGCGGCAATCAGCATGCTGCAAATCAGCGGTGCAAACCCGCCAAATACCGTCACGGCCACGTTGTAGCTGATCGCCATGCCGCTGGCGCGCGTGGTCGCCGGGAAGAGATCGGCCATCACCGACGGCACCGTGGAGAAATAGACCGACTTGAGTAGCGCCATCCACGCCACCAGCAGGATCAGCGTGGTGGGCGTAGTGTGATCGACCATCCATTTGAAGGCGGGATAGATCGTGACCATCAACAGCAGCAGCGATCCCCACATCAGCGGCAATCGGCCTATCCGCTCCGCCCACAATCCCATTATGGGCGTCACCACCGTCAGGATAATCCCTGCGACCAGCGTGGCGGTGAAGGCCACCGATCCCGGCAGATGCAGCGTTTTGGTGGCGTAGGTCGGAATGTAATTGAGCATGTAGTTGACCGCGGTCGAGATCACCATCACCCCAATCGCCAGGGTGATCAGCGCTTTCTGCCGCCCGAACAGCGTTTTCAGCGGTGTGGCTTCCTTCTCCTGCGTCGCAAAGCTGGCGGGCTCCTGCACGTGACGGCGAATGTAGATCCCCAGCGGTCCAATCAGTAAGCCGAAAGCAAACGGGATACGCCAGCCCCACGCCTGAATCTCGCTTTCGCTCAGCCAGTGTGTCAGCCCGAGGCCGAACGCCGATGCCATCAGAGTACTGGCGCCCTGTGTGGCGAACTGCCAGCTGGCGATAAAGGCTTTGCGCTCGGGAAAGTGCTCTACCAGGAAAGCGGTGGAACTGCCAAACTCGCCCCCGGCAGAGAAGCCCTGAATCAGGCGCGCCAGGATAATCAGCAGCGGCGCCGCCAGACCAATAGTGGCGTAACCCGGCATAAAGGTAATGATCGCCCCGCCCAGCATCATCAGATTGATTGAGAGCAGCAGCGCTTTTTTACGGCCATGACGGTCGGCATAGTTGCCCAGCACGATGGCACCCAGTGGACGGATCAGGAATGAGATGCCGAAGCTGCCGAAGGTCAGCAGCAGCGACACCGACGGATCGCTGACCGGAAAGAAGACGTGCGCGATGTAGCTGGCGAAGAAGCCATACACCGCGATGTCGAACCACTCCAGCGCGTTACCAATGCAGGTAGCGAACAGCGTTTTGTGCAGGCTCGGTTTCACCTGCGGAGTACTCTGCGCGATGCTGCTCATTGTTCACCTCTCCGCCACTGATGGTGGCGCGACATCAGTTGTTCGCCCTCTTCACCCAGTTGCCAGAAAAGGCGGGTCATGATCGCCAGCCCTTCACGTGCAACAGAGGTGAGCATGTGTTCGTTAACGCCGTGCTGGCCGCAGGCCGGATAGGAATGGGGCACCCACAGCGTCGGGAGGCCGAGGATATCGGCAAATACCTCATTGGGCAGTGAACCGCCGAGATTGGGCAACAGCGCCGGTTTTTTACCGCTGCTGCGGGCCAGCGTGTCCAGCGCCCAGGCCACCAGCGGATCCTGCGGATCGAGTCGCGTTGCAGGTGAACCGCGCATAAACTCTACGCTGACGTTATCGAAGCCGTGCTGATGCAGGTGACTTTCGACATGCCGGACCAGATTTTCCCAGTCGGTGCCGACCACAAATCGCAGCTGACACACCGCCGTGGCGCTGCCGGGAATGGCGTTCATCGGGCGCGCCGGGTTACCGGTTTCAAACGCCAGCACCTCCAGCGTGTTCCAGCCATAAAGACGCTCCGCAGGCGTCAGACCCGGCTCGCCCCAGCCGTCGGCCAGCGCCGGATCGCCCGGCATTCCGCCCACCTCAATATCACTGAGGATGGCGCGCACCGCATCGGTCAGGGAGTCCGGTTTCAGCGCGGCGACCTGCAAAACACCCTTTGCATTCACCAGGCAGGCGAGCGCATTCGCCAGCTGGGTGCCGGGATTACTCAGCAGTCCGCCCCAGTTGCCGGAGTGATAGGCGTTGTCGCGCGCCCTGATAGTCAGACGAAAGTTCGCCGCGCCACGCGAACCCAGGAACAGTGTCGGCCGCACCGCGTTCAGTCGCGGGCCATCAGAGGCGATAAAGAGGTCGGCCTGTAACAGCGCCCGCTGCTGCTGACAAATCTCCGCCAACCCCGGTGAACTGATCTCTTCACCCATTTCAAACAAAATTTTGCAGTTGAAGCCCAGTGCGCCACCGCGTGCCTGCCACACCTGCTCCAGCGCCGCGAGATTGATGCAGTGCTGGCCTTTGTTGTCCGCACTGCCGCGCCCGTACAGGCGGTCATCTTCAGCCGTGAGTTGCCACGGTGATAAACCGTCGCGCCAGTTCTCATCGTCGCCGAACACCACATCGCCGTGGCCATAGCAGAGCAGCGTCGGTCTGGAGGAATCTTCAATGAGCGTGGCGATCAGAAACGGCGGGCTGCCGGGCTGCGGATTCTCAAACGGGTGCAGCGTAAAGCCCATCGCCGCCAGCTGCGGGCCGATCTCCTGCTGCAGATAGTTCTCAAGCTCCACCTGCCTGCTGGCGTGCTGGCTTTCGGTCACGCAGGAAATTCGTCGTGCCAGCAGCTGCTGAAACTCGCCACTGTCGAAATAGTGCATCGCCTGGTCAACGGTCTGTTGCTCTGTCATGTTTGCCCTGTCTGTTCTTTTTATCGTGCTTTATCTTTGACAAACTTCTCTCTTTGCCACAATTATTAATTTATCGAGTGAGCCTTGCTTTTAAAGCAAGCCACGCCTGCCCTTTTATGATGCGTTTTGCCGGAGTGACCATGTTAAGCAGTGAGATCCGCTATTTCCTGGCGGTCGTACAGTGCGGATCACTCAGCGCCGCCAGCGAGCAACTCTTTGTGGCGGTGTCGGCGATTAGTCGCCAGATCCAGCGCCTGGAAACGCAGGTGGGTGTGCCGCTGTTTGAGCGGCATGCACGCGGCATGGTATTGAACGAAGCGGGTGAAATATTCGCGCATCATGTGCGCAAGAGTCAGCTCGATATGGAATATGCGCTGGCGGAGATTAAAGGGCTGAAAGCAATACGGCGCAGCCTGATCCACATTGCCTGCACCGACGGAATGGCGTTCAGTCTGCTGCCGGGTCTGCTGGCGGAGTTTCGTCAGGCCAATCCCGGCGTGCTGTTTGCGCTTAATGTGACGCACTCGCAGGGCGTGGCGGCATGCGTCAGAGCTGGGGAATGCGATGTTGCGCTGCAGTTCAGTCTGCAACCGGAGCGCAGCGTTGAGGTGCTCGGCTCGTGGCCGGCGCCGGTGTTACTGGCGATGCATCAGTCACATCCGCTGGCATCGCGTCAGGTGACGCTGGCCGATCTGCATGGCTGGCCGCTGGCGTTGCCAGGTCAGCATACTACCGTGCGGCAGTTGTTTGACCTCTCCTGTCAGATGAACGACTGCGTGGTCGAGCCGGTGCTGACCTGCGACTATTTCGCTACGCTCTACCACTTTTTGCTGCATACCCCGCAGGCAGTAACCATTTGCAGTGCGTTTACCCTGTTGTTTGAGCGCGACACGCAAAATCTGGTGTTGCGTTCGATGGGGGTGGATCAGCTGAGTCAGCGAACGTTGCAGCTTCAGACGGTGTCCGGCCGCCAGCGGAATGCGGCGCTGACGCTGTTTCTGCAGTTTTTGCAGCAGCGGCTGACGGAGATGGATCAGCAGGTGAGGATGGGATGAGAGTTACAGGGTTGTGGTTTAACCAGCTCGGTACCAGATTGCCATGTGATTCAGGTTGCTAAGGGAATATGGGTTAACGTCCTGGCTGCTTCCGTGAGAGGGTGTTGGCTAAGGAACACGGGTTACGTCTGCACCGATTCGCTGTGAGAGGGTGCCGGCGAAGGAAACACGACCCGATCGGAAAGTCGCAAAAGCCGACCTCCATGGCATGCCCGGCCCACGCGATTACGCACCTCATCCCTGAGGTGCGCCCGTAGCCGGGCCAACGCTTTGCGTTGTTCAAAAACGCTCCCGGCGTTTTTATCCGGGCGGCGGGACGCTTTCCTCCCTGCTCGTGTTCCCTTCGCGTTGAGCTTTATCGTTGCGGTCATATAAACCCTGACTTTAGTGCATAAACAGAGCCCCACTTGGAAGTGGGGCTCTGTTTTTAGCGGCAATCACTTACTGCTTAATATCAACCTGATAGAAGATGTGTTTGCCGAACGGATCGACCTGATAGCCGCTGACCGATTTGCGCACCGGCTCAAAGATGGTGGAGTGCGCAATCATCACCGCAGGCATCTGGTCATGCATCATCTGCTGTGCCTGCAGATAGAGCGCGGTGCGTTTGCCCTGATCCGGCTCGGCGCGGGCTTCGGTGATTAACTTCTCGAACGGCTGATAGCACCATTTTGAGGAGTTGGAACCGCCCTGTGCCGAGGTACAGCTGTAAAGCGGGCCAAAAAAGTTGTCCGGATCGCCGGTGGCGGTGGTCCAGCCCATCAGTGCCGCCTGATGCTCGCCGCTGCGCACGCGTTTCAGGTATTCGCCCCACTCATAGCTGACGATATTGGCTTTGATGCCGACTTTAGCCCAGTCCGACTGAATCATCTCCGCCATGCGGCGCGCATTCGGATTGTAAGGCCGCTGAACCGGCATCGCCCAGAGCGCAATTTCGGTACCCGGTTTCACACCCGCCTGTTGCAGCAGGGCTTTGGCCTTCTCTGGATCGTAGTCGTAATCTTTCAGATCTTTGTCGGCGCTCCAGACGCCCGGTGGCAGGATATTTTTCGCAACCGTGCCGGTGCCTTTAAAAATCGCCTCGATTATTGCCGATTTGTTGATCGCCATCGCCAGCGCCTGACGCACTTTAACGTTATCGGTTGGCGCTTTAGTGGTGTTAAACGCCAGGAAGCCGGTATTCAGACCCGCCTTCTGTTCCAGGGTGATATCCGGGTTAGCGCGCATCTTTTCAAGATCGGCGGGATTAGGGAAAGGCATCACCTGACACTCGTTCTTCTCCAGCTTGGCGTAGCGCACGGAGGCATCCGGCGTGATGCTGAACACCAGCCGATCGAGTTTCGCCTTGCCCTGCCAGTAGTCCGGGAACGCTTTGTAGAGAATGCGGGAATCTTTCTGATACTGCACCAGCTCAAACGGTCCGGTGCCGATCGGGTTCATATCGACCTTCTCCGGCGTCCCCGCTTTCAGCATCGCGTCTGCATATTCCGCCGAGTGGATCGAGGCGAAGTACCAGGCGAGATCGGCAAGGAACGGCGCTTCCGGATGGGACAGCGTAAAACGTACGGTGTGGTCATCGACCCGGTCGATACTTTTAATCAGCGTGGAGAGCTCCAGGCTTTCGAAGTTGGAATAGGTGCCGCCAGAGACATTGTGATAGGGATTTTTAGGGTCCATCTGGCGCATAAACGAGAAGATCACATCGTCGGCGTTGAAGTCGCGGCTGGGTTTGAAGGCTTTATTGCTCTGAAACTTCACATTCTTGCGCAGATGGAAGGTGTAAACCGTGCCATCCGGGCTGATTTCCCAGCGTTCCGCCAGGCTGGGCACCAGGTTGGTGGTGCCAGGCGTAAAGTCCACCAGCCGGTTGAAGACCGGCACCGCACTGGCGTCAACGCTGGTCCCCGAGGTATAGAGCTGCGGGTTAAAGTTCTCTGGCGATCCCTCAGAACAGAAGACCAGCGTTTTGGCGTTAACGCTGCCAGCCAGCGCTATCCCAGCCGTAACAAGCGCTAAGGTGGCTATCTTGATTTTCATTATTATCCTCGCTTTGTATTGACTTCCGGTGATCACAATATCTAAATGAATCATTCAGATGCTTCATTGATAGCACGATTCGGCACCATAACGAACCCCGCCGGTGGCTGACTAATAAGGAATAGTGATGACAGACAAACTTGAGTCGCAGCTCACAGAACGTTTTTTCCGTTACCTCGCCATCAGCAGTCAGAGCGATGCCAAATCCACCACCCTGCCCAGCACGCCGAGCCAGCACGCCATGGCGGAACTGCTGGCGGATGAGCTGCGCGCGTCAGGGCTGGATGAGGTAGTGATTGATGAGCATGCTACGGTGACGGCGGTGAAACGCGGCAACCGGCCTGACGCGCCGCGCATCGGGTTTATTACGCATATCGATACCGTTGATGTCGGTTTGTCGCCCGATATCCACCCGCAGATCCTCACCTGGCAGGGCGAAGATCTCTGTCTGAATGCAGAGCAGGATATCTGGCTGCGCCGCGATGAACATCCGGAGATCGCGCCCTACGTCGGTCAGCAGGTGATCTTCAGCGACGGCACCAGCGTGCTGGGCGCGGACAACAAAGCGGCGGTCACCGTGGTGATGACGCTGATGCAGAACCTTAACGGCGACCACGGCGACATCGTGGTGGCCTTTGTGCCGGACGAGGAGATTGGCCTGCGCGGCGCGAAAGCGCTGGATCTGGAAACGCGCTTTAATGTTGATTTCGCCTGGACCATCGACTGCTGCGAACTGGGCGAAGTGGTCTATGAAAACTTCAATGCTGCCGCTGCAGAAATTGTGTTTACCGGTGTACCCGCCCATCCGATGTCGGGCAAAGGGGTGCTGGTCAATCCGCTGCTGATGGCGCATGACTATATCAGCCGGTTTGATCGGCAGCAGACCCCGGAGCACACTGAAGGCCGTGAAGGCTATATCTGGTTCAATGAGATTCAGGCCAACGCCAGCAAGGCGACGCTTAAGGCCTCAATCCGTGATTTTGATCTGACCAGCTTTGCGGCACGTAAGCAGCAGTTGCAGCAGGCAGCAGAGGATCTGGCGGCGCGTTACCCCACCGGCAAGGTGAGCGTGGGTATCAGCGATACTTACAGCAATATCAGCAATGCCCTGGGTGAAGATCGTCGGGCGATTGACCTGATCTTCAGTGCCTTTGCCGCGCTGGAGATTGAGCCGAAGGTGATTCCGATGCGTGGCGGTACAGACGGTGCCGCGCTGTCAGCCAAAGGTCTGCTGACGCCGAACTTCTTTACTGGCGCGCACAACTTCCATTCACGCTTCGAATTTCTGCCGGTAACGTCGTTTGTGAGGTCCTATCAGGTGGCGGAAAAACTCTGTTATCTGGCGGCGGAATAAGCGGAGGAATCGGGCGCAGAACGCGCCCGATTGCGATTATGGCTTCGCGCTGACATCAATGCCTGGGAAATATTTTTCAGCCAGCTTTTTGATGGTGCCATCACCCTGCACTTTAGCAATCGCCGCATCCAGTGACTGCTTCAGCTGCGCGTCATCTTTGCGCAGGCCGTAGCCGATGCCTGAACCAAGAATCGCGTCATCTTCGACTGGCTTGCCAACAAAACCAAAGCCTTTGCCCTGCGGTTTATCGAGGAAGCCAGACTGACCGGCAGCAGACATCACCAGTGTGCCATCCAGGCGGCCCGCGACCATGTCGTTGTAAACCTGGTTTTGATCCTGATACGAGGTCACGGTCACACCCTGCGGCTCCCAGTGCTTCTTCGCATAGGTTTCCTGGATGGATCCCTGTAATACACCGATGTTCTTGCCCTTCAGACCTTCGGCAGTCGGTGCCAGATTTTCACCGGTCTTCGCCACTAACATGGTCGGAATACGGTAGATCGGCTGCGTAAACGCAATGCTTCTGGCGCGCGCTTCGGTGATGTTCATCGCCGAGTTAATGGCGTCGAACTTTTTCGCCTGTAGTGCCGGGATCAGCGCATCAAAGCTGCTCTCAACCCAGTGGCAGCTGAAGTTGCCCGCCTTACAGATGGCATTGCCCAGCTCGATATCAAAGCCTTCCAGTTCCCCTTTAGCATTGCGGCTTTCAAAAGGCGGATATTGTGACTCCACGCCGTAGCGTAAATCCTGTGCCAGTGCCTGTACCGATGTCATCATGCCCAGAGCGAGAAAAAGCGCGTTCAGTTTCTTCATTATGTCATTTACCCCGAAAAGTCCTGGTTACCTGTTCCCCGAGCTGCCTCACGCGGTGGCGTGAATCAGCGAGAAAAAGCACATAGCGCAGCCGCGCCAGCCTCAAGTGTCGCCTCGTCTTTAGCAAAAGAGAGCCGAATCAGTTTGTTATCTGTGCCATCCATATAAAACGCCGACAGCGGTATGGTCGCCACACCGTGATCGACGATAAGACGTTTTACCATTTCACTGTCCGGTTCGTCACTGAAATGTCCATAGCTGGCGAGCATAAAGAACGAACCAGCACTCGGCAGCAGCCGGAACGGGGAGTTCTGCATCAGGGCGATCAGCCGGTCGCGCTTCTGCTGATAGAAGGCGCTGAGCGACAGATAGTTCTCTGGCGTCTGCAGATAGTGTGCGAAACCGACCTGCATCGGCGTATCGGCGGCGTACATCATAAACTGATGCACTTTCACCAGCTCAGTCATCAGCTCTGCCGGTGCCAGACAGTAGCCTACCCGCCAGCCGGTGACGTGGAAGGTTTTGCCAAACGAAGAGACAATGACGCTGCGGGCTGCCAGCTCCGGATGCGTCGCCATCCCACAATGCGGGCGGCCATCAAACAGAATATGCTCGTAAACCTCATCGGAGAGCACCACGATATCGGTGTTGCGGATTAAGGCTGCCAGCTGATTCAGGTCGTCGGGGGTCAGCACCTGCGCGCTGGGGTTGTGCGGCGTATTAATAATGATCATCCGGGTGCGCGGCGTGATTGCTGCCCGCAACTGATCCCAGTCGATAGCAAACGACGGCACCTGCAACTTCAGGCCAATCGGTTTACCGCCCTGCAACCGCACCACCGGCGCGTAGCTGTCAAACGCCGGTTCAAAGAAGATCACCTCATCGCCCTGATGAACCAGCGCGGTGATCGCCATATAGAGCCCCTGGCTGGCGCTGCCGGTGATCAGCACTTCACTGGCGGCATCATATTGTTGTCCATAGAGCGCCTGCACTTTGCTGGCAAGCGCGTCGCGTAAGGCGGGCAAGCCCATCATGGCGGCATACTGATTATGTCCTTCCTGCATCGCGCGGCTGACTGAGTCGACCAGCGCCGGATCACAGGGGAAATTGGGCGCGCCCTGCGACAGGTTAATCGCCTGATGCTGCGCCGAAAGCTGGCCAATCACGCTGAAAATAGTGGTGCCGACGTCCGGCAATTTTGAGTGGATAGCGACAGGCGTTTTCAGGGACATACTCTCTCCGTCAGGGGCTTAACCGCTCAGATGCGGTAAATAGCTATTCAACGGGCTGCGACTTGAGTCGGCAAGCGAAATGTCGTCATAATAGCCATGACAAAAATGCATAGCTGAGGTTCACCGTGTCACGCTTATCGCTGCCGCTTAATGCCATTCACGCCTTTCTGGTGACCGCCCGACATCTCAATCTGACCCACGCTGCCCGCGAACTTTGCCTGACGCAGGGCGCCGTCAGTCGTAAGATTGCCGCCCTGGAGCAGTGGCTGGGCGTGACGCTGTTTGACCGCCACGCGCGCGGTCTGCGCCTGACCCCTCAGGGCGCGGCGCTGCTGCCCGACTTACAGCAGGGTTTTGAGCTGATGGTTCAGGCCAGCGAGAAGGTCCGCCGTAGTCAGGTCAGCATTCGCCTGAAAGCGCCAACCTGTGCGATGCGCTGGCTGGTGCCCCGGCTGATGGCGCTGGAGCATCATCGTCCTGAACTGCATGTGGCCCTGACCACCACGCTGGATCATGCCGCGCAGCTGGAGAACTTCGATGTGGCGATTGTCTATGGTAAGCCGCACCCTGACGGAATTTGCCTGTTCAGTGAGTCGCTGACGCCAGTGATGGCAGCCGATCAACCCCGCCCGGACTCCCCGGCGGCACTGGCCACAATGACCTTTTTGCATCCGACGGCAGATACGCGTGACTGGCAGTGCTGGCTGCATGCGCAGCAGGTGACGCTGAACATGAAGCGGAACCAGCATTTTGCCACCATGGACTTAGCGATCAGTGCAGCGATTCAGGGGTTTGGTGTGGCGATGGCCGACAGCAATCTGGTGGAGAGTGATATAGCCAGCGGCAGGCTGATTAAGCCGTTCGCTGGCGAGGTAGAAACCGGTGCCGTTTACAGTTTACTGCAACGGCCCGCGCAGGATGCGCCACCGTTCCTGGCGGAGCTGGTGGCGTGGCTGTGCAGGGATCAGAAAGTGACCCAGTCGCCGTTATCCGCCGGTTTAGCCTGAGGCGCATTCAGCACGGTTGCTTTCGGCGCGGCAGGTTTATTCGTGATGACCGGTGCGGTCTGGCGGTTGCTGGAGAGACGGAACTTCGACACAGAGGCCTGCAGCGCTTCTGTCTGCAATGCCAGTGCGCTCGCCGCGGCAGAAACCTCTTCAACCAGTGAGGCGTTCTGCTGGGTCACGCTATCCATTTCGGTTACTGCAGCACCCACCTGAGAGATGCCTTTGCTCTGCTCTTCCGAGGCGGAGGCAATCTGTTTCATGATCGCATCAACATCCTGCACCGATTTCAGAATATTGTTCATGGTGCCGCCGGTGGTGCTGACCAGCTCGGCGCCTTTACCTACACGCTGAACCGAATCTTCAATCAGCGTCGCAATCTCTTTCGCGGCATTGGCGCTGCGCTGTGCAAGGTTACGCACTTCAGAGGCAACGACCGCAAAACCCCGCCCCTGTTCGCCAGCACGTGCCGCTTCGACGGCGGCGTTCAGCGCCAGAATATTGGTCTGGAAAGCGATGCCGTTGATCACGTTAGTGATTTCAGCGATTTTCTTCGAGCTGCCTGAGATGCCATCCATAGTGCTGACGACTTCACTGACCAGCTGACCGCCACGTTGTGCCGTGGTGGTGGCGGTTTCTGCCAGCAGGCTGGCCTGGCGGGCATTATCGGCGTTGAATTTTACCGTGGCCGTCAACTGCTCCATGCTGGCCGCAGTCTGTTCGAGCGCAGCGGCCTGCTCTTCGGTACGTGAAGAGAGGTCGTTGTTACCGGCAGAAATCTCTGCGGCACCGCGCGAGATATTCTCAGTGCCGCTGCGAATGGCGCTGACCGCTTCACGCAGGCTATCCTGCATGGCGCTCAGCAGCGGCACCAGTTTACCGACGCAGTTGCGTCCGAAATCGGATACCGGCTGACTCAGGTCGCCCGTGGCAATTACCGCGAAGTGGGTACGAATACTTTCCAGCGGACGGACCAGCATCGCCACCAGATAGCGGTCGGTAAACAGCAGAATAAACAGGCCGATAATTACCGTGATGGTAATAATCGTTTTGGTCATCGCGGTGAGGTGATCCACTTCAACCCGGGTTGCATCCAGCTTTTCAGCTGCGCCCTGGCTGAATTTCTCTGCGCTGATGCCAAAGGCACGACTGAGTGGGGGCGTGACGTTATTTGCCTGCTGACGATAAGCATCAGGCGAGGCCTGACGGGCCAGCTGCAATTGTGGAGTAACGCCCGCATCCAGCAGCTTTTGCCAGCTCTGAATCACCCCATCCACGACATCCGGGTTCATCGGGCCGGGTGCCAGTTGTTTAAAGCGCGCCAGTTGCTGGGTCATGCTGTCCAGCGCCTGCTGCACCGGAGCATAAGCCTCATCGTTCAGGGTCTGACCTGCGGCTTTGCTTTCCATCACGCGGGATAAGCGCGTGATGACACGAAAATATTGATCGTTGCCTTTGCTCAGCACCGTCATTTGCTCAACCAGATGACGGTCCACATCATTCCCTTCGCTGAGCGCGCCAAGAGAGTGAATGCTATACAGCCCGACGCCGCTCCACAGTAAACAAAACAGTCCCAGAATAGAGAGCATCACTGCGCGAATGGTAAAATTTTTGAGCATTCCCATACCAAAATCCTATACACGTTGACCCGCAAGCGTCGGGCATAGGAGGTTTATCGGCATGCGATTGTGAAGATGTAACTGTTTTGTTACCTAATATTTTACAGCGTCCCTAAGGCAAATTTCACTTTATAGCCCTTTTATTCAGCAGGTTAACCTTTAAAAAGCAGATTAATTCCATTCGCGCAATTTGATGGTTAGCAGGCTAACCATGAGCCGCCGCTTAAAGCCTGACCATACGACTCATTAAGAGACGGAAAAGCCGCATACGGGCGCGCATAAAGTTCCGCTTCAGAACCAGCCCGCTCTTCCGATCATCACCGAGTGACATTGTCACGTCAGAGCCTGGGTGCCAGGCTGGCCACACGACTTCCCCCTCCAGCTGATGCTTGTATTCCGTAGCATCACGGGCAAAGGTAAACCAGTACTCGCTGACCCGTGCCGCAAACGCCCGATCGGCCTCACTGAAGGGTCGTTCTTCGTTGGGATCCGGCATCTGACTCAGCGTGTTCAGCACATAAGGCACTTCGTTGCCGTGCCAGGTGCCGTGCGGATAGAGGTCACGGGCATGTTCAGAGACATAATCAAACCAGTAGCGCCAGCCTGGCATTCCGGCATTGTGCTGCGCACGCATCACCAGCCACGGCACCAGGCTGAAGGCCATATCGCGCGCCACGGCACGTCCCAGCCGCTGATCGTCATGAATGTCATACATCCATTTAAGCGTCCGGTAAGTGAGACGATTTTTATCGCGTAACTGATGCAGCACCGCGGTGGCATCCACGCCAAAATATTCCAGCACGCTGGCTTCATCGCTGTTGCTGCCCGCCATCAGCGGCAGACGGTGCTGTTTTGCAGCCATAAAGGTTTTCAGCATCGGTTCAGGCAGGACAGCATCACCCGCAATCGGCACCGGCGGGATCGCCAGCGGCCCTTCCAGCGACCAGAAGGCATCGGCAGGCAGTGCGCGCAGGTCATCAGCGCTGGCATCGGGCGGCAGACCGAAATGGCGGGCCACCGCCATACCCTGCTGACGCGCTTTTTTCAGCGGCGTGTCAGGCAGGCTGTAGGCGCTCTGCACGATCCCTTTATGAAACAGCCCTTCGGCCAGCGGCGAACAGCAAAGTGACAGTACGCTGCGTGCGCCTGAGGATTCACCGAAAAGTGTCACATTGCGGCGGTCGCCGCCAAAGGCAGGAATGTTGCGCTGCACCCACTGCAGTGCGGCAATCTGATCCAGCAGGCCAAAATTGTTCACCGTGCTGGCAACAGGGTATTCAGCATCCAGGGCCGGATGAGAGAAGAAACCGAGATGGCCTAGCCGGTAGTTGAGCGTCACCACCACCGCGCCGCGTGAAGCCATCGGCTTGCCGTTGTAAGGTGCCAGCCCGCCAGCACCAATGGTGTAGCCACCACCGTGCAGCCATACCATTACCGGCAGGGGTTTCACGGGCGCGACATCGGGCGTCCAGACATTAAGGTAGAGGCAATCTTCGCTGAACTCACCCGGATCGCCACCGCCCACGGCCTGGCAGTAAGTGCGATTTTGCCAGCCGGAAGCCCCAAACGCGGTGGCGTCGCGCACCTGCTGCCAGGGCGTAACCGGCTGTGGCGGACGCCAGCGCAGTGCGCCAAGCGGTGCCGCCGCATAAGGTATGCCTTTGAATACGAAAAGGTCATCGTCCATGCATCCACGCAACTCCCCCTCAGCAGTCATGATCCTCAGACCTGTTTCGTTTTTCATTCCTGTTTCCCTGTTCAAACGTCCCTCCATTATTTGCAGGCCCGCCAGCAATGTCCAGGTACGGAAGGGATTTGCAGAATATGCCGAAGCGTGAGGGGCAGGCGTGAACATGCTCATCAACAGGTGCAGAGAGTCAGTTACGGTTATGATTCAACGTTGTTTATCTTTTCGCAATTGGTCAATGACGCTGCCAGCGCCGGAGTGGCGCGTCGTTGCTCTGTTATCACGTGCGGTTGTGCGGCTGTTAATCAGTCAGTCTGCTAATAGATTAAGATACTCACGCGGGTAAACCTGCGCTGAGCGGTAAAGCGTTGTTTTTCCCCAGTCCTGTCAGCATATTACCCGCGTTGCCCCACTTCAGGTCCACTGGCCTTAGCAGGGCGGGTGCAGAGAAAGCGTTGCGGGCAACGCGCCTGTTGCCCGCAGGGGCGTCAGTCTGGCCGTAAGCCGCACTGCGCCAGCGAGCGCTGCTGCCGCTCTTCGTATAACGCCATCTCATCCAGCACGACAGCGCCCAGCGCGGCTTCAAATGCCTGGCGGCTCGCCTGTCCCGCCGAACGAACCTGCGCCCGATCGCCGAGGTTGGACTGGAAAATGCCCGCCGCGCTGACGGGCAGAAAATCTTCGTAGATGATAGGGTCTGCCAGCACACGACCTTCTTCGATGAGGGTCTCCAGCGATTCACCCTGAGCCGGCGGCGTCGCGATGCCCTTTTCACTCAGGCGATAATGGAACCAGGCCAGCTCCTGCTGGCGCAGCGTGGTTTCGTCGTCGGGGAAGTCACGGAAAATCGCCGCCAGATGTTGCTGATGCTGCTGATTATCCTGACCGCTTCCCGCCTCGCTGAGTAGCCGATCGTAGAGCGCACGGCCCTGAGGCGTCAGCGCCACGCCGCGCTGCTCAATTTCACCGAAGCGTGCAGTATGGGTTCCCTGATGCCCATCCTGAAAGATGATCGGCTCTTCCAGCGCTTTGAAGCTGGTCTGACGTAACAGGATCGGCACCTGACGACGCGGTGGTCCCTCGATTAGGGTTTTCGGATCGATACCGCGCGACGGCATCAGTTGCTGTACGCGGTCAATATCGAGCGTGCGCGGCGTGAGATGGTTGATGTGGCAGCCGGGAAAGCAGACCACGTCAGCGATCAGCCGATGCTGCTGGTTCAGCGCCTGATAGGTCTGACTGTCCACGCTGCTATGGGCATGCCAGCGGAAGGTTTCCAGTGCTTCGGTAACAAACTCAGTGGCCTGCTCGTCGGTTAATCCGCCCTGCTGCTGATGCAGTTCCAGAAGCGCCCGGCAACGGGGGGTGAAAATGTCGCGCGCGGCAAGAATCTCCGCCGCTTTTTCACGCAGCGCGTGATCGTCGATCAGTTCAGGGCGTAACAGCGAGGTAAAGACCCGAAAGGGATTGCGCCGCAGCGCCGCATCGGTGACCGGCCGGAACGCCGTGGAGTGCACCGGCACACCAGCCTGAGAGAGATCGTAATAGCCAACCGGGTGCATTCCCATCACCGCGAACAGCTGCCGCAGTGTGGCTAATTCATCTGCCGTGCCCACACGGATCGCACCGTGACGTTCCAGGTTGAGTCGGTCGATCTCATCGGCTGCGGTGAGACGATCTTTCAGCGCGATATCCGCTTCCAGCGCGCGGTCGTTGACGGTCGCCACCAGCTGCATCAGCGTGCCATATTGCGGCACTTCCTGCTGATACATAGCTGACATCGCCTGAGAGAAACGGGTGCGGATGAGATCCGCACTGAAAAAGTTGTCCATCTTATCCACCTGACACCGTTAGCGTTGCTGCTAATGTAATGCAACAGGCTGGCCTCAGCGGAAAAAATCACGAATCTGTGATCGGCTTAAAGCCGTAGCGGTTTTTTAACAGCAGCATCAGGGTGGTGATCACAGCCGGTATTGCCAGCAGCAGAAAGATAACGCTGAAAGACCATCCAAGAGACATCATCTCTGCGCCAACGAAGGCGCTTAAAATCGCGCCGATGCGGCCTACTCCATGCATCCAGCTGGAACCGGTAGCGCGGGCGTGGGTAGGATAATAGCTGGCGGATAAGGCATTCATACCGGTATTGGCCCCGTTGAAACAGAAGCCACTGCAAAAGGCGATCGCACTCATCATACCCACTTCCGCGGGTGAAAAGCCCAGTGCCACAATAAACAGCCCGCCGCAGCCGTAGATCGCCGCCAGCGCCAGATTAGCGTTGAAGCGATCCATCATCCAGCCCGCAAACAGAGAGCCCAGCGTCCCGCCCGCCTGATACATCGCGGTGATGATCGCCGCTTCGGTCACTGACATGCCCAGGGTGTTGACCAGCGACGGCAGCCAGCTGCCAATCAGGTAAACCATGAACAGCCCCATAAAGTAGCCGCCCCACAGCATGGTGCTGCCAAACAGATAGCGGCGTGAAAGTACGGTGCCTATCGCGCCGCTCACCGGCATGGTGGCCTCAGGCGCGTGAAACGCACAGTCGGGCGCGGTTTTGCCCGGCATCATCCGGTCGAGGATGGCGTGAATGCGGGCAGCCGGTGCGCCACGGCTGATAAGAAATCGCACCGACTCCGGCAGGCCGCGGATTAGTAATGGCAACACCAGCAGCGGCAGAATACCGCCCAGCAGCAGCACGGAGTGCCAGTCATAGCGCGGTAGCAGCCAGGAGGCAGCAAATCCCCCGCTGGCGGCACCAAAGGTAAAGCCGCAGAACACCACCGTGATGATAAAAGCCCGCCGCCGCTCAGGTGCATATTCCGCCACCAGCGTGCCGACGTTGGGCATCGCCGCACCCAGTCCCAGTCCGGTCAGGAAACGGAACAGCATCATCTGCTCAATGTTCTGTGACAGCGCCGTTGCCAGCGTCCAGAGACCGAAAAAGAAGACGCTGAGTATAATCATCATGCGACGGCCATAGCGGTCAGCCAGCGGCCCTGCCACCATGGCACCCAGCGCCAGCCCGATTAATGCTGCGCTGATGACGACCCCGAGCTGATGATTGCTCACCCCCCACGCGGCTTTCAGTGTCGGCGCAATAAATCCCATGATCGCAATGTCCATGCCATCGAGTGCCACCACGATAAAACAGAGCGCAATGAGCCGCTTTTGCCAGTGGCTCAGCCCCTGCTGGTTGATAAGCTGGCGGACATCTACCGCCTCGACGCTGGTCAATGAACACTCCTCTGGAGTAACGAAATCTGACATCAGTTTAAGTAAAAAAAACGGCGCTAATGATAGCCGATCGTTAACCTTAAGCGGTCAGATTTTTATATGATATTGAGAATTATTCAACTTTAATCCGTTAAGTTATTGATATACCGTAGTCAGAGGATGGCGTATTTCAGCGGCATAACAGGCTGAGCGCTTTTTAATCAGAGAGTTAAAGGGTAACGCGATCATTTCGAATCGTTTGTTAAAATAAATTTGCAGCAAAGTTAACAGAATTCATTTTTAACAGTTGCCTGAAGCCGGTCATTCTCATTAAGTTTAGGATATGGAAAAAAATATCCTTTTCAATCAGCGCATTCGCTTGCGCCATCTACATACCTTTGTTGCGGTTGCGCAGCAAGGCACACTGGGCCGGGCGGCAGAGACGCTTAGCCTCAGCCAGCCTGCCCTCTCCAAGACCCTGAATGAGCTGGAGGAGCTGACTGGCGTTCGTCTGTTTGAACGTGGCCGGCTGGGCGCGCAGCTTACCACCATGGGAGAGCAGTTTTTGACCCATGCGGTACGGGTACTCGACGCGCTGAACCATGCCGGACAGAGTTTTAATGAGCAGCCGGGCGATGCGCCGGTGATTATCCGGCTGGGGGCATTGACCACTGCTGCGATGGGGATGCTGCCACGCATCCTGGATCGTTTTCATCAATTGCAGCCCAACACCACCATTCAGGTGGCGACACTTCACAATAATGTGCTGCTGGCGGGCTTGCGCGGCGGTGAGTTCGACATCGGCATTGGCCGGATGGCGGACAGCGCCATGATGACCGGGCTGACCTATGAATTGCTGTTTCTGGAGTCACTCAAGCTGGTAGTCAGGCCGGAACACCCGCTGTTAAGTGACAACGTCACGCTTTCGCGTGCGATGCAGTGGCCGGTAGTGATATCGCCCGAGGGCACCGCTCCGCGCCGGATTGCCCAGCAGATGCTGGATGAACAGGGCTGCACCCTTCCGCCTCACTGCATTGAGACCTCTTCGACTTCACTGGCACGCCAGCTGGCTCTTCGCTACGACTACATCTGGTTCGTCCCTTCAGGGGCGATTAAAGAGGATCTGAGCCACAACGCGGTTTGTGCGCTGCCGATCGCCTCTTCCGGGCCGGGCGAACCGGTGGGCATCATTACCCGCACCGGCGCAGAGCTGAGCCTGAGTGCTGAAGTGCTGATGTCCACCATCCGTAAGTTTCACAGTTAGCGGCTGCGTTTCGCATGCCGCTCGCGGTTTTCAAGGCGTGCTTTATCGGTTTTGCGCAATCCGACATAAAGCGCCCCGGCCCCGCCATGCCGGGTCTGGGCCACGCAAAAGGTCTGTACGTCATCAAACTGCTTTAGCCAGCGCGCCAGATAGCTGCGCACAATGTTGGCATGCGATTCATCATCACGACCTTTGCCGTGGATGATCAGCAGATTGCGCATTCCCTGTTTGTGCGCCTGCATCATAAAGTTAAAGAGCGCCTGACGACAGGTTTCGACCGGTTGCCGCAACAGGTTGAGGCTGGCATCCAGCTGATACTCTCCTCTGCGCAGTTTATCCAGAATCCCCTGCTGAATGCCGTCGGCTTTATATTCCAGCGGGGTATTGAGTGAAACGATCTCCAGATCGCCCCGGGTCAGGAAATTCTCCTCCTCCGATTCACCTGGCGGTTTTCGTGGCGCCTTCGTTGAGGGTGCTTTAAGCCACAAGGTTGTGGTGGTGTCTTTTAACGGCGTGACATCGCCCATGGCATCCCGAAAGAGATCATTATCATCAAGGTTCATGGTTTTCTCACACCTGGTTAAAATTGATGGAATGTGCAAATCACGCTTTACCCGTTAGCGTAGCAAAAGCTGGAATCAACGGCCCACCCCACTTTTTCGAAAGTCACTGCCAGTGCAGAAGCGTGTGACAGATCACATAAGCGGAAAGTTTTCTTGACAGTCGGCCCTGTCGGGATTCTGAGAAGCCCGTCACATCAGCGTTTGTCGTTGTGTGCTTAGTCCATAATATTTGTAAGTGTAAAACTGCTCGGATGAGTTCCCTTCAGCACAAAAAATGTTAAAATTGACCCCAGTCAATAATCGTCGAGCAAACCATTATGATCCCTGAAAAACGCAGCATTCGTCGTATTCAGTCGGGCGGTTGTGCCATTCACTGCCAGGATTGCAGCATCAGTCAGCTCTGCATCCCCTTTACGCTAAATGAACATGAGCTGGATCAGCTCGACAATATCATTGAGCGTAAAAAACCCATTCAGAAAGGGCAAACGCTTTTCAAAGCAGGCGATGAACTCAAGTCTCTGTATGCGATTCGCTCCGGCACCATTAAAAGCTACACCATCACTGAACAGGGTGATGAGCAGATCACCGGTTTCCATCTGGCGGGCGATTTAGTCGGCTTTGACGCGATTATGGGCTCCAGCCACCCCAGCTTTGCGCAGGCGCTGGAAACGGCAATGGTGTGTGAGATTCCTTTTGAAACGCTTGATGATTTGTCGGGCAAAATGCCGGCCCTGCGTCAGCAGATGATGCGTCTGATGAGCGGTGAAATCAAAGGCGATCAGGACATGATCCTGCTGCTGTCGAAGAAAAATGCTGAAGAGCGCCTGGCGGCGTTTATCTGGAATCTTTCCCGTCGCTTTGGCCAGCGCGGCTTTTCACAGCGCGAATTCCGCCTCACCATGACGCGTGGCGATATCGGTAATTACCTGGGCCTGACGGTTGAAACCATCAGCCGCCTGCTGGGGCGTTTTCAGAAGTCCGGTATGCTGGCGGTGAAAGGCAAGTACATCACGATTGAAAACCATGCCCTGCTGGAAGAGCTCGCGGGTCAGAGCCACCAGGCCGCCTGATCCTCAGCCGGATCAATAAATCTTATTTTGTTGATCCGGCAGTAACTTTTTCACTTCTTCCGCTGTGCAACATAGGCTATCTTTATTCCAGTCGCTCTGGTTTAAGGAGAACGCCTCATGTCCCAGTACCAAAATGTTCTGGTCGCCATTGATGCCCAGCAAGACGATCAGCCCGCGCTGCGACGTGCGGTCTATCTGAATCAACGTCTTGGCGGAAGAATTAAAGCCTTCCTGCCTATCTATGACTTCTCATATGAGATGACCACCCTGCTTTCGCCGGATGAGCGCGCGTCGATGCGCCAGGGCGTGATCAGCCAGCGTACCGAATGGATCCGCGAGCAGGCCCGCGCTTACCTTGATGCCGGTGTCGAAATTGACATCAAAGTGATCTGGCACAACCGTCCCTACGAAGCCATTATTCAGGAAGTGCTCGCCCATCAGCATGACCTGGTGCTGAAGATGGCGCATCAGCACGATCGCCTTGAGTCAGTGATTTTCACTCCAACCGACTGGCACCTGCTGCGTAAATGCCCGTGTCCGGTGTGGATGGTCAAAGATCAGCCGTGGCCGGAAGGCGGTAAAGCGATTGTCGCGGTCAATCTTGCCAGCGAAGAGCCGCATCACGATGGCCTGAATCAGAAGCTGATTCGTGAAACGGTGATCCTGGCGGAAAAGGTGAATCAGACTGAAGTGCATCTGGTCGGTGCTTACCCGATTACCCCTATCAATATTGCTATCGAACTGCCCGATTTTGATCCCAGCGTCTACAACGACGCGATCCGTGGTCAGCATCTGGTGGCAATGAAAGCGCTACGGCAGAAGTTCTCGATTGGTGAAGAGTTCACCCATGTGGCTAAGGGCCTGCCGGAAGAGGTCATCCCCGATCTGGCGGCACATCTGGGAGCTGGTGTGGTGGTGCTGGGCACGATTGGACGCACCGGACTGTCGGCGGCATTCCTCGGCAATACGGCGGAACAGGTGATTGATCATCTGCGTTGCGATCTGCTGGCGCTTAAGCCGGACGATTTCAAATCGCCGATTGACCTGGATGATGAAGAGGATGAGGAGGATTAATCCTCCTCAGAAACAGAGAGGGCGGCTGATTAGCCGCCCTTTTTTATTACAGCGCTTTAAGAATCGCTTCCACGCTGGCTTTGGCATCGCCAAACAGCATCTGGCTATTCTCTTTGAAGAACAGCGGATTCTGCACCCCGGCATAGCCGGTGTTCATTGAGCGTTTGAACACTATCACGTTGTGCGCCTTCCACACTTCCAGCACCGGCATGCCCGCAATCGGACTGCGGGGATCATCCTGCGCCGCCGGGTTGACCGTGTCGTTAGCGCCAATGACCAGCACCGTGTCGGTGTCGCTGAAATCGTCGTTGATCTCATCCATCTCCAGCACCACGTCATAAGGCACTTTCGCCTCTGCCAGCAGCACGTTCATGTGACCCGGCAGACGCCCCGCCACCGGATGGATACCGAAGCGCACTTTGATGCCAAGCGCACGCAGTCGGGCAGTCATTTCCGCGACCGGATACTGCGCCTGCGCTACCGCCATGCCGTAGCCTGGTGTGATAATCACCGAGCTGGAAGCCTTGAGCATCTCAGCGGTCTCTTCAGCCGTAATCTCACGATGCTCGCCCGCTTCCTGACTTTCATCGCCACTGCTGGCTTCAGTACCAAAGCCGCCCGCGATCACGCTGATAAACGAACGGTTCATCGCTTTACACATAATGTAGGAGAGGATCGCACCGGATGACCCCACCAGCGCACCGGTCACAATCAGCAGATCGTTGCTCAACATGAAACCAGCAGCGGCGGCGGCCCAGCCTGAATAGGAGTTAAGCATCGACACCACGACCGGCATATCCGCGCCGCCAATCGACGCGACGAGATGCCAGCCAAACGCCAGCGCAATGACCGTCATCAGCAAGAGTGCAAACACCTGCACAGCCGTGCTGCTGGTGTTAACAAACCACAACAGCAGCAGGAACGAAACCACCAGCGCCAGCAGATTCAGCTTGTGACGATGCGGTAACGCTAACGGCCGTGAAGAGATTTTGCCGCACAGTTTGCCAAACGCCACCAGCGAGCCGGTGAAGGTGACGGCACCGATAAAGATACCGATAAACACTTCGCTGAGATGGATATTCTCCATCACCGCTGGCAGGCCAGGCGCATGGTCGATATAGCTGTTGATGCCCACCAGCACTGCGGCCAGGCCAACAAAGCTGTGCAGAATCGCCACCAGCTCTGGCATTTCCGTCATTTCGACTTTCTTCGCCAGACGAATGCCGATAGCGCCGCCGATGACCATCGCCAGCAGGATCCAGACCACATTACCGCTGTCCGGGCCAAATATGGTGGCGATCAGCGCAATCGCCATACCGCTGATACCGAAAATATTACCCCGCTTTGAGGTCTCATGACGCGAAAGACCAGCAAGGCTACAGATGAACAGAATCGCAGCCACAATATAGGCTGCAGTGACTAATCCGCCAGACATGTGTTACCCCTTACGAAACATTTTCAGCATGCGCTGGGTGACGGTGAAGCCACCAAAGATATTGATGCTGGCAATCAGCACGGCAATAAAGGAGATAAAGGTGACCCAGCCACCGTGGCCCATCTGCAAGACCGCACCGATAACGATGATGCCGGAAATGGCATTGGTTACGGACATCAGCGGTGTATGCAGCGCATGACTGACGTTCCAGACCACGTAATACCCCACCACGCAGGCGAGCGCGAACACGGTAAAATGGGAGAGGAAGTCGGCCGGTGCCACGTTTGCCAGGCAGCCAAACAGCACAATAGCCAGGGCGATCAGCAGATATTTACGCCACGGTGAAACGGGCTTCGCCTCAATCTTTTCTGACGGTTTCGCGGCGGCAGCGGCAGCCTGTGGCGCGGCGGAGACCTGAATCGGCGGGGCTGGCCAGGTCACTTCGCCATCGCGTACCACGGTGACGCCACGCACCACCACATCTTCGAAATCGACCTGGATTTCGCCATTCTTCTCTTTACACAGCAGCTTGATCAGATTGACCAGATTGGTGCCGTAGAGCTGGGAGGATTGTGTCGCCAGACGGCTGGGCAGATCGGTGTAACCGATGATTTTCACGCCATTCGGCGTGACGGTAACCTGGTCAGCGACGGTCAGCGCGCAGTTGCCGCCGGTCTGCGCCGCCAGATCAACAATGACGCTGCCCGGCTTCATGCTGGCGACCATCTCTTCGGTGATCAGTTTCGGAGCCGGTTTGCCTGGGATCAGCGCCGTGGTGACAATGATGTCCACGTCTCTGGCCTGACTGGCAAACAGCGCCATCTCAGCTTTGATGAAAGCCTCGGACATGACTTTGGCATAGCCGTCGCCGCTGCCCGCTTCCTCTTCAAAGTCGAGCTCGAGGAATTCGGCGCCCATACTCTGCACCTGCTCTTTGACTTCGGGACGGGTATCAAACGCCCGGACAATCGCGCCCAGGCTGCCCGCTGCGCCAATCGCGGCCAGCCCGGCAACACCGGCCCCAATCACCATCACTTTTGCCGGTGGCACTTTACCGGCTGCGGTGATCTGACCGGTAAAGAAGCGACCAAATTCATGGGCGGCTTCGACAATGGCGCGATAACCGGCAATGTTCGCCATAGAGCTCAGGGCATCCAGCGACTGCGCCCGTGAAATACGCGGCACTGAATCCATTGCCATTACCGTGACCTGACGTGCGGCCAGTTTTGACAGCAGTTCGGGATTCTGTGCGGGCCAGATAAAACTGACCAGCGTGCTGCCCGCACGCGTCAGCGCAATCTCTTCGTCATCCGGCGCATTCACCTTCAGCACGATATCGGACTGCCAGACCTGCTCTCTGTCGCTGAGTGTGGCACCGGCTGCGATATAGCTTTCATCATCGAAGCTGGCGCGTTTACCGGCGTCATGCTCAAGGGTGACGCTGAAACCCAGCTTGATGAGTTGTTCCACGGTCTTAGGCGTGGCGGCCACGCGCGACTCGTTTGGCAACCTTTCCTTGGGTATTCCAATTAACATAGTGTTTCCTTTCATCGGTTAAAGGATGATGGCCCGAACCTGCACCACGAGAGCGCGACTGAAACGCGATTTCAGCCGCTTTTGGACGAAACGCAGGTATTTCAAAGTGTTTATAACCTACTGAAAATGTGACGAGCGATCTACAGCGACTAGGCAGAGTGATGACATTCACCCAATTATGCAGTGTTCTGTTAAGAAACCTGCGTTATCCCACTGCAAAATAGTCTCACAGGCAGATAATCTGCCAGAGATAATTGTACCCGGACGAATTAATCAACAACAAAAACCTTTATTTAACAATGCATTAACTATTTTATCGCTAACAGTTACCGCTTTTAGTGGTAACTATCACTAAAACTGGCCATAACTGCGTTTGATGACAAACAAATGAAAAAATCATGGTTGAATAACGCGATCTGACACAAAAAATCGCTGCGACAGTCTGTTTATAACATGCAATAATCAGCGGCTATTCTGTTATACATCAAGAGTCCAGCACGTTTTCGTACTCATTTTTGCGTAAGGCGAAGGATTATTTTTATGAAGCTGAAGAACACTATTCTGGCGACCACTCTGTTGTCCCTGCTGGCAGCCAACGCATTCGCTGCGCAGGAACTTACGCCAGAAAAAGCGGCCGCGTTGAAGCCATTCGAACGTATTAATATCACCGGCCGTTTCAACGCAATTGGCGACGCTGCCGATGCGGTATCTAAGCGTGCAGATCAGATGGGCGCGGCCTCTTATTACATCCAGGCGATCAACGACAGCAACGGTAACAGCGGTAACTGGCGCGTTACGGCTGACCTCTATAAAGCCGATGCCCCGGCAGCCACAGAGTCAACGACTTACCGTCGTTTCAACGGCGTAAACGAACTGCCAAAAGCAGAAGCATATAAACTCGAACCCTTTGATACCGTTTCGGTCAGCGGCTTCTTTGCCAGCCAGCCGGATGTAAACGACGCAATTTCGAAAGCCGCAAAACAGAAAGGCGCAGCCTCCTTCTTTATCGTTCGCCAGATCGATGCCAACAGCGGCGGCAATCAGTATGTCACCGCCTATGTCTATAAAGCGGATGCTAAAGAGCGCGCGGTGCAGACACCGAATGCGATTCCTGCCGATTCAGAAGCGGGTAAAGCCGCACTGGCAACCGGTGGCGCTGCGGCGGCTAACGTAGAGATTCCAGGCGTGGCCTCGTCTGAAACGCCAAGCAACAAAGTGGGCCGTTTCTTCGAAACCCAAAGCTCTACCGGCAAGCGCTATACCGTTAATCTGCCAAACGGCAAATCGGTGCAGGAAGTGAATGCCATTACTGCTGCGCAGATGCAGCCGTTCGATACCGTAACCTTCACCGGTCACTTCGGTACGCCAACTGAGATTTCAGAAGAAGTGGCGAAGCGTGCGGCGGACAAAGGTGCCAAGTTCTACCACGTTACCCGTCAGTGGCAGAACCAGAGTGGCGGTAACCTGACCGTCACGGCTGACCTGTTTAAGTAATCCTCCTCAGGGCGGCGCCTGCCGCCCTGCTGTTTGCATAATTCCTGCGCTGTTTTGCATAGTCACGCATTGCCATCCCCTGCCACACTCCGTAAAATCCTCCGCCTGTTTTACCGGATATTGTCCCTGTATTGTGCCTTTGGTGTGACATAACCCAGCGACAGAATCCGATTTACCCAGCCATATATGCTAGCGGGAAGGTTGTTTTGGAGAAAAAATTAGGTCTCGGTGCGCTGACGGCGCTGGTGCTCAGCTCTATGCTGGGCGCAGGCGTGTTCAGTCTGCCGCAAAATATGGCTGCAGTGGCCGGTCCGGCGGCGCTGCTGCTGGGCTGGCTGATTACCGGCGTCGGCATCATCTTTCTGTCGCTGGCGATGCTGCTGCTGACCCGCCTTAAACCCGAGCTGGATGGCGGCATCTTTACCTATGCCCGTGCCGGTTTCGGCGAGCTGATGGGCTTCTGCTCCGCGTGGGGCTACTGGCTGTGCGCCGTGATCGCCAACGTCTCCTATCTGGTGATTGTCTTCTCTGCCCTGAGCTTCTTCACCGATACGCCGGACCGGATTATCTTTGGCGATGGCAACACCTGGCAGGCGATGCTGGGTGCCTCCGTGCTGTTGTGGCTGGTTCACTGGCTGGTGCTGCGCGGCGTTCAGACCGCTGCCAGCATTAATCTGATGGCGACGCTCGGCAAGCTGGTGCCGCTGCTGCTGTTTATTGTGCTGGCGGTGATGGCGTTCAACTATGATCGCTTCCGCTTTGACTTTTCCGGCATCACGCTGGGGCAACCGCTATGGGAGCAGGTCAAGCAGACCATGCTGATTACCCTGTGGGTCTTTATTGGCGTCGAGGGGGCGGTGGTGGTCTCTGCACGCGCGCGCCAGAAAAAGGATGTGGGCCGGGCTACATTATTCGCCGTGCTGGCAGCGTTGCTGGTCTATCTGCTGGTGACACTGCTGTCGCTTGGCGTGGTTCCACGTGCTGAACTGGCTCAGATGCGTAACCCCTCCATGGCGGGATTGATGACCCGACTGATGGGCAACTGGGGCGATGCGGTGATTGCGGTGGGTCTGGTTATCTCGGTGTGCGGTGCCTATCTGAGCTGGACGATTATGGCCGCTGAAGTGCCCCTGATTGCTGCGCAACAGGGTGCATTTCCACGCAGTATCGCCCGGCAAAACCGCCATAACGCGCCAGCCGCCTCACTGTGGCTGACCAACGGCAGTATTCAGCTCTGCCTGATCCTGATTGCCCTGACCGGTGCGAACTACAACAACCTGCTGACCATCGCCTCTGAGATGATTCTGGTGCCCTATCTGCTGGTGGGGTTATATCTGATCAAAGTGGTACGCGGACAGCATAAGCCGCTGGCGATGGCGACCGGTATCGGTGCCAGCCTGTATGGCATCTGGCTGCTTTACGCCTCGGGGCCATTGCACCTGATGATGTCTGTGGTGCTCTATACACCGGGCCTGCTGCTGTTTCTGTTTGCACGACGCGGTGGCCGCGCAGAGTTTGCGCTGACTTCGCTGGAGCGGATTGCAATGGGGTTGCTGATTGCCGCGACGCTGCCCGCCGTGTGGCAGCTGACGACTTAGCGCCTGGCCCGGCAGGCGTAATGGTTGCAGGCACTCCGGACCCGGCCAGCGCGTAGCAACCAGGCGTACAGATAGTACGTGAGGATGGTGAGCACTGCCCAGGTTCAGACTGAGAAATCAGATAGCCTGATGGGAGAGGCTATCAGTGCGACTGCACAGGTATTGAGACACACAGCAGGTCATCCTGCTGTGTCAGATTCAGCGGCCTGGAATATTCATGATGGATCGCGTCCAGCTGCTCCGCCGAAAGCGGATAAGGAAGCTGAATATCGAAGCGACTAATCTGCTGTTGTTCCGCAAGGGTAATCAGGCGTGCGATATTAATTTCGTCGCTGACCTGAGTAGAAATGATTTGTAATGCTAATTCTTTTAACGGGTCGTCACTGCCCTGTAAGCGGTGTGCCGATTTACGTGTCACCATGCCAAATATCGGCATCACACCATAAATAGCATCGACGAAGCTCCAGCGCTTTTTGCAGGAAGCGGAGAGAAAGTCACTGTAATTGAAGCAGATGCGGTCGGGGTATATGGCTGATGCCAGCTCTTTATCAGACACACTAACGCTCCTCATGATAATCATCAATATCCCAAACCTGGCGCAAAAAGGCCGCGCTAATGATTGCACATTTTGCCGGTTATATACCAGCAAGCCACGGATATTTCGTGCGGTAACGTAGAGCTCAGGACCAGGAAAAGATATGCTTCCGTCCATCCCTGTCTCTGCTTTGTGAACTATGAACAAAATTGTTTATGTAGAAGATGAACCCGAAGTGGGCTCACTGATTGCGGCCTATCTGGGTCGTCATGATATTGAGGTGATTGTCGAGATGCGCGGCGACCGTGCTGAAGCGGTCATTGCCGAACAGCAGCCCGATCTGGTGATGCTGGATATCATGTTGCCAGGCAAAGATGGCATGACTATCTGCCGTGACCTGCGGGCCAACTGGCAGGGGCCGATCGTGCTGCTCACCTCACTGGACAGCGACATGAACCATATTCTGGCCCTGGAGATGGGTGCGCAGGATTACATTCTGAAAACCACGCCGCCGGCGGTACTGCTGGCCCGCCTGCGCCTTCATCTGCGTCAGTCGCAGCAGGGACAGCCGGACGATGCGCCCAGCGCACCCGCCGCCAACCGTATGCTGCGTTTTGGCTCGCTGACCATCGATGCGCTGAACCGCCAGGTCACGCTGTTTGACGAGCAGATCGCCCTTTCCACCGCGGATTTCGATCTGCTGTGGGTACTCGCCAGCCATGCAGGCCAGACGCTTAACCGTGATGCGCTGCTGAAAACGTTGCGCGGGGTCAGCTATGACGGCCTTGACCGCAGCATCGACGTGGCCATCTCCCGGTTGCGCAAAAAGCTGCACGACAGCGCCACCGAGCCGTTCCGCATTAAAACCATTCGTAACAAAGGTTATCTGTTTGCGCCCCAGGCCTGGGATACCCGCGGACTATGAGAAAGCTTTTTATTCAGTTTTATCTGCTGCTGTTTGTCTGCTTTCTGGTGATGGCGCTGCTGGTGGGGCTGGTCTACAAGTTCACCGCTGAACGTGCGGGCCGCCAGTCAATGAATGACCTGATGGCCAGTTCGCTCTACCTGATCCGCAGCGAACTGCGCGAGATCCCGCCGCGTGACTGGAATAAAACCATCAAGAGTCTCGATCTCGGCCTGTCGTTCGACCTGCACATCGAGCCGATGAATAAATATCAGCTTGATGAAGGCAACATGCGTCGGTTGCGCGCCGGAGAGATCGTGGCGCTCGACGATCAATACACCTTTTTGCAGCACATTCCGCGCAGCCACTACGTATTGTCAGTCGGGCCGATTCCCTATCTCTTCTATCTGCATCAGATGCGACTGCTGGATATTGCCCTGCTGATCTTTATAGGGATGTCACTGGCGCTGCCGGTGTTTATCTGGCTGCGCCCCCACTGGCAGGAGATGCAGCGACTGGAAAAAGCGGCTCAGCGCTTTGGCCGTGGCGAGCTGGACGTGCGCACCCATTTCGACAGCACCTCCAGCCTTTTCCGGCTCGGTATCGCCTTTAACCAGATGGCCGAGAACATCAATACGCTGGTTGCCAGTAAGAAGCAGTTGATTGACGGTATTGCGCATGAGCTGCGCACACCGCTGGTGCGCCTGCGTTACCGGCTGGAGATGAGCGACAACCTCACGGATGGCGAACGGGTGGCGCTGAATCGCGATATCGGCCAGCTAGAAAGCCTGATTGAGGAGCTGCTGACCTATGCGCGTCTTGATCGGCCGCGCGTCGATCTCAATCTGAAAACACTGGATTTGGCCAACTGGCTGCGCGAGCGGCTTGACGATTTCCGCACTATCAATCCCGACGTGCGACTCGACCTTGAGCTGCCGCAGCGTGAAAACATCGGCATTTCTGATACCCGCCTGATGGAGCGGGTACTGGATAACCTGGTGAACAATGCGCTGCGTTATGCGCAACAGCGGCTGCGCGTCAGTTTGTGGTTCGACGGTCCGATAGGGTGTCTGCAGGTGGAAGATGACGGTCCCGGCATTCCGCCTGAAGAGCGTGAACGGGTTTTCGAACCCTTTGTCCGGCTGGACCCCAGCCGCGATCGCGCTACAGGTGGCTGCGGACTGGGACTTGCGATTGTGCACTCTATTGCCCAGGCGCTGAGCGGCAATGTGACTATTGAATCCAGTCCGCTGGGCGGCGCCAGCGTTCGCTTTTGCTGGCCGGTTGATCTAACCTTGCGGGGAATTCCGCTGCGTTAAAAACCACAAGGAGTCTTACGTGACCTCAGCGTATCAACAACTTACCAAGACGTTCCAGCGCCTTTCCCGTTTCAGCCACGTCACGGCCATCGCCGGATGTGACATGCAAACCACCATGCCGCCAGGCGGCAGTCAGGCGCGTGGTGAAGCGCTGGCCGAAATGAGCGTGTTGCAGCACCAGATCCTCACTGCCCCTCGGGTTGGTGAGTGGCTCAGGGCCGCAGAGCAGCAGTCACTCAACGATGTTGAGCGGGCCAATCTCAACGAGATGCAGCGCGCTTACCAGCAGGCCACTCTGCTGCCTGATGATTTTGTTGAAGCCAAATCAATCGCCGGTTCGGTATGTGAACATGCATGGCGCACTCAGCGTCCGGCCAACGACTGGCAGGGCTTCGCCGCCAATCTCAAAGAGGTGGTGCGTCTGAGCCGCGAAGAGGCCCAGCGCCGCGCCGACGCCACTGGCTGCTCGCGTTACGATGCGCTGCTGGATCTTTATGAGCCGGGGATGACCCGCGTCCGGCTGGATGAAACCTTTGGCGAACTGAAAACCTGGCTGCCCGATCTGTTACAGCAGGTCGTGGAAAAACAGGCGAAACAGACTGTTGTCACGCCGCAGGGACCGTTCGCCCTGCCTGCTCAGCGTCAGCTCGGCCTGAGCATCATGGAAACGCTGGGTTTCGACTTTAACCATGGCCGGCTGGATATCAGTGCGCATCCCTTCTGCGGTGGCGTGCCGGAAGATGTGCGCATTACCACCCGTTACAACGAGAATGAGTTTCTCAGCGCCCTGATGGGCGTGATCCACGAAACCGGCCACGCCCGCTATGAGCAGAATCTGCCGCAGCAGTGGCGCGGGCAGCCGGTGGCGCTGGCGCGCTCCACCGCTATCCACGAATCACAAAGCCTGTTTATGGAGATGCAGCTTGGTCGCAGCCGCGAATTCCTGCAGCGCATTCTGCCGCAGGTGATCGCCACCTTTGGCGATCAGCCTGCCCTGCAGGCGGATAATTTTGTGCGCCTGACCCAGCAGGTTAAGCCTGGACTGATCCGGGTTGACGCCGATGAGCTCAGCTATCCGGCGCATGTCATTCTGCGCTATGAAATCGAGCAGGCGCTGATTGAAGGCGAGATTGAGGTTGAGGATATCCCGGCGCTGTGGGATGAGAAAATGATGCAGTCGCTGGGTCTGGATACCCGGGGTAACTACCGCGATGGCTGTATGCAGGATATCCACTGGACCGACGGCGCCTTTGGCTACTTCCCGACCTATACGCTGGGCGCGATGTACGCCGCACAGCTGTTCCGCTCGGTACATCTTGCGATTCCTCAGCTCAGCGAGCTGATTCAGCACGGTGAGCTGCAGCCGGTATTCGACTGGCTGCAACAGAACATCTGGCAGCACGGCAGCCGTTTCTCTACCGATCAGCTGCTGATCAACGCCACCGGCGAAGCGCTGAATCCGGCTTTCTTCCGCCAGCACCTTGAACAACGTTACCTGAATAGCTAAGCTCTCGGGCGGTCTGCTGACCGCCCTTTCCCGCCTTTGTACAATCGGTTACACGCCGATACCAAACACCCACGGACACCGTTCATTGATATCCCTATAGTCTCTTCACCGGCCCCGCAGTGGGCTACACATGAAAAAATAGTCTTCGAGGGATTTGCAATGAAAAAATTATTTGCACTGGTTGTCGCCGCTGCTATGGGTATGTCTTCTGTTGCTTTCGCTGCTGACACCACAGCTGCTCCAGCTGCTGCGCCAGCCGCAACAACCACTACTACCGCTGCAGCACCGGCTAAAACCGTTCACAAAACTGCGCACAAGAAACACCATAAAGCGGCTCAGAAAGCGCAGGCTGCTAAGAAACACCACAAAAAAGCTGTGAAAAAAGATGCCGCGCAGAAAGCGCAGGCTGCTAAAAAAGTTCACCACAAAAAAGTAGCTAAACCTGCTGCACAGAAAGCGCAGGCTGCTAAAAAAGTTCACCACAAAAAAGTCACTAAACCAGCTGCTCAGAAAGCCCAGGCCGCTAAAAAAGTTCACCACAAAAAAGCCACTCAGCCAGCCGCTCAGAAAGCCCAGGCTGCTAAAAAAGTTCACCACAAAAAAGTAGCTAAACCAGCTGCACAGAAAGCTCAGGCTGCTAAAAAAGTTCACCACAAAAAAGTTGTGAAACCAGCAGCTAAAAACTAAGGTCGCCTTCAGCGCACGGCCACGAGATGATGATTAAAAACACCCGGTTCTGCCGGGTGTTTCTTTACTGGAGTGGATGATATGGTGCGTCGCTATCGCTTCGAAATTATTCTGCTGGTGATGATCCTGTGTGGCATTGTTGCAGCAAGCTTTTTTGTTTAACCGCTGTAGCGTACTGATTAACCAATAAAACTCCCTTTTTCAACGCTCACCGACTATAGTTACCGTACTTACGTAATAACAATAACGTTAATTTTTTCTCGCCATTGAGATTTCTATGCGCCTGGCTACCCTGTTAATGGTTGGACTCTTCAGCTTTGCCACCACGGTTCATGCCGATGATGACGATGACTCGCCTACTCCTGCTGAAATTAAGATGCTGTTTTTCGGTAAGGATCATCGCCAGGCAATCACCGATATTACCGCTGCCCCCTGGGATGCCATTGGTCAGCTGGAAACCGAAAGCGGCAACCTCTGTACTGCCACACTCATCTCTCCGCATCTGGCGCTGACCGCCGGACACTGCCTGCTTGCCCCGCCGGGTAATTTCGATAAGCCGGTTGCGCTGCGATTTATGGCCAGCGATAAAGGCTGGCGCTACGAGCTTCATGATATTGATGCGCGGGTTGAACCCTCGCTGGCGTCAAAGTTAAAAGCGGATGGTGAAGGCTGGATCGTGCCGAGCAGTGCAGCCCCCTATGATTACGGCATCGTGATTTTACGCAATCCGCCCTCAGCGATTACGCCTATTCCGCTGTTCGATGGCTCACGCAGCGATCTCACTGCGGCGCTGAAGCTGACCGGACGCAAAGTGACGCAGGCAGGCTATCCGGCTGATCATCTGGACACGCTTTACTCCCACAGCGATTGCCTGATCACCGGCTGGGCGCAGCGCGCCGTGTTGTCGCATCAGTGTGACACCCTGCCAGGTGACAGTGGTTCGCCACTGCTGCTCAATAGCGATAAAGGCTGGCAGTTAATCGCGGTACAAAGCTCAGCACCGGCAGCGAAAGATCGCTATCTGGCTGATAACCGCGCGATTTCGGTCACCTCGTTTAAAGATAAGCTGGAATCCCTCGCGCAGTAGTCCGCACTCTCACTCCCCATCATCGGATGCGCGCCGGTTACGGCGCGCATCCCGGCGTTTAACCCGCTATCTGCTCCATCATCTGCAGAATACGCTTATCTGAGATGGGATAAGGCGTACCCAGCTGCTGAGCAAAGTAACTGATTCGCAGCTCTTCGATCATCCAGCGGATGCTCTGCACCTCTTCATCATCCTGACGCTGCGGCGGCAACTTGTTGCGCCACGCCTGATAAGCCTGCTCCACTGCCTGCACTTTTAACATCCGCGCACGATCGCTGTGCGGATCGGCAGGCAGTTTTTCCAGTCGGCGCTCAATCCCATGCAGATAACGCAGCGTATCGGCCAGTCGCTGCCAGCCGTTGCCGGTGACAAAGCCGCGATAAACCAGGCCACTTAACTGCGCTTTGATGTCAGATAACGCCAGCGCCATGGTCATATCGACCCGGCCCTTCAGACGCTTATTAATGTTGAAGACTGCCGTCAGGATCTGCTCGACCTGCTTCGCGATGGCCACCACGGTTTCGTTAAGTTCGCCGCGCACTTTGTCACGCAACTGCTCAAAAGAGGTTTGATCCCAGGCCGGTCCGCCCGCTTCCCCCATCAGCTTGTCGATGCCACAGGCGATGCAGTCGTCAATCAGCTCCAGCACTTTGCCATAAGGGTTAAAGTAAAGTCCGAGCTTGGCTTTGTTCGGCAGCTTCTCGTGCAGATACTTAACCGGTGACGGCACGTTCAGCAGCAGCAGACGACGCTGACCGCGCCACATCATTTTTTGCTGCTCCTGCTCGCTGTCAAACAGACGAATGGCGACGCTCTCTTTCTCGTCGACCAGCGCAGGCCAGGCTTTAACCTGGTAGCTGCCGCGCTTCTGTTCATAACTGCGTGGCAGATCGCCAAAACTCCAGATATGCAGCCCGCTCTGCTCCAGCCCGTCATCCGCCACTTTCGACAGCGTTTCCTGCACTTTGTCTTTCAGCTGTGCCTTAAGCGCAGTGAGATCTTTGCCTTCCAGTAGCTTACGATTGTGCTCGTCGACTACCCGGAACGTCATTTTCAGATGATCGGGCACCTGTTCCCACTGCCAGTTTTCCCGCTCCAGCGTGACGCCGGTCATGCGGCGGAATTCCCGCGCCAGCGCATCAGGCAGCGGCATCTCCATCGCTTTCACCCTTCCTAAAAACGCCTCGGCGTAGTTGGGCGCCGGCACCAGGTTACGGCGCAGCGGCTTGGGCAGAGACTTAATCAGTGCGATGATCAGTTCACGGCGCACACCGGGGATCTGCCACTCAAAACCGCTATCCTCTACCTGGTTCAGCAGCGGCAGCGGAATATGTACCGTCACGCCATCCGCATCTGCGCCAGGCTCAAACTGATAACTCAGCTTAAGTTTGAGGTTGCCCTGATGCCAGAAGTTGGGGTAGTCGAGCTGACTGACTTTATCCGCACCCTCTTTGATCAGCATCTGCTTGTCGAAATTCAGCAGTTCTGCGTTTTCGCGACTGGCCTGTTTCCACCAGCTGTCGAAATGCTTCGCCGAGACCACCTCTTTGCCAATGCGCTGGTCATAAAAAGCAAACAGCGTTTCGTCATCGACCAGAATGTCGCGACGACGGGATTTGTGTTCCAGATCTTCCACTTCGCTGCGCAGCTTCTGGTTTGCGCGGAAGAAGGCGTGTCGGGTCTGCCAGTCGCCCTCCACCAGCGCGTGACGAATAAACAGTTCACGGCTCAGGGTGGGATCGATGCTGCCATAGTTAACTTTACGGGCGGCGACAATCGGCAGGCCATAGAGCGTGACTTTTTCGGTGGCCATCACTGCGCCCTGCGATTTCTCCCAGTGCGGTTCACTGTAGCTACGCTTGATCAGATGCTGTGCCAGCGGCTCAATCCACTCCGGTTCAATACGGCCCGCCGTGCGGCCCCACAGGCGGCTGGTCTCGACCAGTTCCGCCACCATGGTCCACTTCGGCGGCTTTTTAAACAGCCCGGAGCCAGGGAAGATCGCGAAGCGGGTATTGCGCGCGCCGGTATACTCCTGCTTATCGGTGTCTTTCTGCCCGATATGCGACAGCAGACCGCTTAACAGCGCGCAGTGGACGGGCTGCAGCTCAGCCGGTTCACTGTTAACCGGAATGCCAAGTTCACGCACCACCTGCCGCAGCTGGGTGTAGATATCCTGCCATTCCCGCACGCGCAGATAGTTAAGGAAATCGCTTTTGCACTGGCGGCGGAAAACATTACCGGACAGCGCTTTCTGCTGCTCCGCCAGGTAGTTCCAGAGGTTCACATAGGCGAGGAAGTCGGAGTCTTTGTCGGCAAAGCGCCGGTGCTTTTCATCGGACGCCTGTTTTTTATCTGCCGGACGCTCACGCGGATCCTGAATCGACAGGCCTGCGGTGATAATCATCACTTCACGCACGCAGCCAAATTTCTGCGCTTCCAGCACCATCCGCGCCAGGCGGGGATCCACCGGCAGCTGCGCCAGCTGACGCCCGGAACCGGTAAGCTTGTAGTGACCGGTCTCTTCGTTCAGGGTCAGCGCGCCCAGCTCTTCCAGCAGGCGGACGCCATCCTGGATATTGCGCTTATCGGGCGCTTCCACAAACGGGAAGGCGGCGATATCGCCGAGGCCCAGCGAGGTCATCTGCAGGATGACTGACGCCAGGTTGGTGCGCAGGATTTCAGGATCGGTAAAGGCCGGACGACTCAGGAAGTCATCTTCCGCGTAGAGACGGATACAGATACCGTCTGAAACGCGGCCGCAACGCCCTTTACGCTGGTTGGCAGACGCCTGTGATATCGGTTCAATCGGCAGGCGCTGCACTTTGGTACGGAAACTGTAACGACTGATACGCGCCGTACCGGGATCGATCACATATTTAATTCCAGGCACCGTCAGCGAGGTTTCCGCGACGTTGGTCGCCAGCACGATACGACGGCCACTGTGCGACTGAAACACCCGGTTCTGTTCGGCGTTCGACAGCCGTGCATAGAGCGGCAGCACTTCGGTGTGTGGCAGATCGCGTTTGTTCAGCGCGTCGGCGGTATCACGTATTTCACGCTCACCACTCATGAAGATCAGGATATCGCCCCGACTTTCCCGGCCCAGCTCATCCACGGCATCAAAAATCGCCTGCAGCTGGTCACGATCGCCATCATCCGCCTCTTCGATCACCGGCCGATAGCGCACTTCAACCGGATAGGTCCGGCCTGAGACTTCAATCACCGGCGCATTATTGAAATGACGCGAGAAACGCTGTGGATCGATGGTGGCGGAAGTGATAATCACTTTCAGATCGGGGCGACGTGGCAGCAGCTCACGCAGATAACCGAGCAGGAAATCGATATTCAGGCTGCGTTCGTGCGCTTCATCAATAATGATGGTGTCATATTGCATCAGCAGACGATCCTGCTGGATCTCCGCCAGCAGAATCCCGTCGGTCATCAGTTTAATCTGCGTCAGGTCACTGACCTGGTCGTTAAACCGTACTTTATAGCCGACGCAGCCGCCCAGCGAAGTGCTGAGCTCATCCGCAATGCGATTCGCCACGGTACGTGCGGCCAGACGGCGCGGCTGCGTATGACCAATCAGACCCGTCACACCACGTCCCAGCGCCAGACAGATTTTCGGCAGCTGCGTGGTTTTACCCGAGCCGGTTTCACCGGCGACAATCACTACCTGGTGATCGCGAATCGCCTCAGCAATATCCTGCTGCTTCTGACTGACCGGCAGATTGTCCGGGAAGGTAATGGCTGGCGTGGCCGCACGGCGCTGGGCCACGCGCTGCTCGGCAGCGATAAAGTCCTGCTCAAGCTCGCTGGCAATGCCCTGCTGTGCCTCGGGATTTTTAGCTTTTCTGGCACCCTGTAAACGGCGCTGTAACCGCTGGCGATCGCGCAGCATTACACCGTCGAGGCGTGACCAGAGCGCTGCCAGTGGGGAAGTATCGGGAGATGACATAATAGTGACGTACCTTACTCAGACGGTGTCGCTGCCTGAAGCAGCGCCCTGCAAGCCGGGATAACCAGCTGATTCAATAAAAAATAATTGCGCGCATCATAGCACATTCTGAACTGTTCCGGCGGCTGGCCCCGGTTACGCTTATTCAATAAATTCGAACATGGGTCTCGAAATATTGCGCTTTCACCGCGCCATCGATAACCGTAGAGTGTAAACCATTGAGCGGAAAGTCTTCCGCGTAACAGACAGGAAACCACCATGAGCAAAGTTTTAGTTCTGAAATCAAGCATTCTTGCAGGCTATTCACAATCAAGCCAGCTCGCTGACTTCTACATCGAACAGGCAAAGGCCCAGGGTAAAGAGGTTACCGTACGTGACCTGGCGGCTAACCCGATCCCGGTACTGGATGGCGAATTAGTGGGTGCAATGCGTCCCTCTGATACCCCGCTGTCACCTCGTCAGCAGGAGGCTCTGGACCTGTCTGATGAACTGATTGCAGAACTGCAGGCTCATGATGAAGTGGTGATTGCCGCGCCAATGTACAACTTCAACATCCCGACGCAGCTGAAAAACTATTTCGACCTGATTGCCCGTGCTGGCGTGACGTTCCGCTACACCGAAGCAGGCCCGGAAGGTCTGGTTAAAGGCAAAACGGCAGTCGTTATCTCCAGCCGTGGCGGCATTCATAAAGATACCCCAACTGACCTGCTGACCCCTTACGTCAAGCTGTTCCTGGGCTTCATCGGCATCACTGACGTTGAGTTCGTGTTTGCTGAAGGCATCGCTTACGGTCCGGAAGTGGCCAGCAAAGCGACCGCTGAAGCGAAAGACGCTATCAAGCAGATCGTGACGGCATAAGTCTCACTCATCTCAGGATGACGCTGTAAAAGACCGGGCCATGCGCCCGGTTTTTTTTCGCCGGTTACTGACTGCTCTCTGCCGTTTTTCTCAGCCACTGACCGTTAATGCCGCGCACATATTCCCCCGCTGCCGCACGGCTCACCAGCTTCTGTCCGGCAATACTGGCGACATCGGCCGTGGAGAGATTATTCTGTTCTGCCAGTCGCTGATACTCCTGCTGACGTCCGGCATTAATACGCTGCACCAGTGCCAGCGTTTCACTATCCTGCGCACGTGCCGCCAGATAGCCGGAGAGCGTTTCACCTGCCCGCCCCGATTGCCGCGCCTGATCCAGCGTCAGTGCCCAGGCAGGCTGCGCCATCGTCAGGGCGAGGAACAGCACCGCGCTTATGCGTTTCATCGTTGCTCTCCTCAGAACAGACCGCTCTGGTTTTTCAGTAGCGCTTCCACGTCTTTATCGACTTTGATGTGGATCTCATGTTCGATTTTCACGTTCATGTTGATGGTGATGGGATCTTTAGGTGCCGTGACTTCAATGCGCGGCACGCAGCCGATGCTCAGCAGTCCGGCCGCCAGAACCAGTAGTGCCCTCAGGCTCATGGTGAAGTGTCCTTGTTGGATGGCAAATTCGCATGTTGCTCTAACCAGGATTGCAAATTATCGCCAAAGCGCAGGCTGCGCCAGAGCTGAAACAGATTTTCCTGATGATGATAGTTGAGATTAACCGTCTGACGACGGTTACTGAACTGGCTGACGCCCTGCACCTGCGCCTCCATGGTGAGGTCGCCAAGATTATCCAGATTGATCGTGGCCCAGCTGCGGGAGACTTCCATATAGCGTAACCAGTCCAGCGCGGCGCCCGTCGCCACGTTATTGCGGGTAATCGCATCCGCCATATCTTTATCCAGCCGGAAGGTCAGCGGACCGCTGTTGGCAATCCACCCTTTCTCCACCAGCCAGTGTGGATTATTGAGCCACAGCGGCAGCTCACCGTTGACCTTGCCCGACATGGCAAACTGTTTAGGTTTCAGCGCCGTCACCAGCTCGCTGAGGCTGATATTGCGCAGCGACACCCGGGCTGGCTCATGCTGCGGCATGCGCAAAGCGGGCAGCGTAATTTGTCCGCCCAGCAGATCAAGGCTGACATCCTGCAACGTCAGCGGCGCCTGTTCGGACCACGGCCAGTTACCCTGCAGGTCAGCGCGAATATTCTGCATCGCAAACTGGTTCTTAACCTCGGCAATGCGCAGTGATACCGGGCCATGCTGACCAAATTGCCATTGCTGCTCATGGAATCTGAACGGCAGCGAGAAGTCGATACCGTTAACCTGGCTGTCAGGCGTCCAGATGCTGCCCTGTTTTACCGTCCAGTGGCCTCCCGCCTGGAAACCCTGTTCACTTGCGGCGGAAAAAGCGACCTGTGCCTGCAAACGGCCGCCCTGGATCTGCATTTTCATGTCGGGGCTGAGCAACGGCTGAAACACCGTCAGCGACTGTGCCGGCCACCAGGCTTGGCCGCGCAGCCGTTCGCCATCCCAGCGGCCGTTAACACGCAGCGGGCCAACCTTGCCCGCCTGTAAACTGCCTCGCCAGATAAAATAGCCGGGATCACGACCTTTAGCCTCAAAGTCGAGCGTGGAGTCTGCCAGATGTCCGCCATAGCTGAAGCGGGTCTCTCCTGCCTGCAGGCGGAAATGCCCATTGAACGCCGGATGCGCCGCATCACGCTGCCAGTTTACCGGTTTAGTCAGTGTCAGACGCGGTTTTGCAACGTTGACACTGCCATACGCCAGCTGATTAAAACCGGTGGACAAGGTATCCAGATGGATCAGGGTGTCGTGCCAGCCGCCCGTGCCTTTAACATCCCAGCGCGCCTGCAGCGGCAGCATCTCGCCACCTCCCCAGTAGCGCCAGTTCCATTCGCCCTTATCGGGCCAGAAATCATTGGCGCGGCCATCGAGATGCAACCGGAAGCGGCCAAAACTGGCATCGTGCGCATTCAGAATGGCCTGCAGGCGGCCATCAATACCCTGCGAGGAGAGTCGTACGCCCGCCAGCGGCCAGCGCGCTTCGTCCACTTCCAGCGTTGACAGCAACCGGCCCCGCAGGCGCAGCAGCGATTTAGGTTGCAGCACCAGTTGAGGATCGAGGATCGAGCCGCTGAGCACGCCCGGAATGGAGCCGTAAAGTTGCAGGTCGGCCAGCTTGCTTTCGCCCGTTAGCTGAAACGGCAGGTTGCTGTTGGTCAGGCTGAGGTTGCCGGGACCGACGCCGAGCACCACGTTGCCCTTGCCGCCGCGTCCCTGGGTCAGCAGGTTAACGCGACCGCTAATCTGGCTACTTTCAAGGCCAGACTGCCAGTTATCCAGCGTCAGGTTAACAAACCCTGATAGCGGCTGAGCCTCCAGCGGCCAGAAGTATTCGCCCTTTTCAATCCGAATCTGATCGCGGCTGATCTGCCACGGCAGTCTGAGAAGCGGCCTGGTCACTTCGGCCATTGCCACGCGTAGCTCGCCCTGCTGCTGCTGCCAGTAAAGCGTCAGCTTCAGGGGATGCGGCAGCGCGTCCAGCGCCAGCTGTCCGGTCACCTCGCCGTTCACCGGCAGATCAGTGGCAAAGGTGGGTAACGCCAGATGACCACTCAGCGTGACGGGTTCAGGAATTGCAGGATGGGTGAGCGTCAGGCGACTGATAGCGAGCTGCTGACCGGTCAGCGTTGCCGCCAGCTGCAGATTATCGCCCTGGTAACTGAGTTGCTGACGATCTTTTTCCAGCGTCAGATCCAGCGCGCCCGCATACGTCTGCCACGGCGTAACGATTAATTTGCCCAGATGAACGTCGGCGCCAGGCAGCATTGCCTGCCATTCGGCCAGCGTTTTGGGGGCTGCCGTGCTGCCATCACTGGCAGGTAATTTTTGCAGGCAGGTGCTATCCAGCGTCAGCTCTGACGCATTCAGTTTCCAGCGCGACTGATGCCAGCCCAGCGATACCCCCTTTACCGTTGCCAGGGAGCAATCCCCTGCGAGATAACGAAGTTGTGGCAACCACAGGCCACCTTCCCGCCAGCGCGGTGCGCCCGACAGCTCAATGCGGGTATCTTCAGGTAGCCAGATGCCGACCAGGCGCGGCAGCCATTGCGTGACAGTCAAGATCAGGCCGAGCAGCAGCAGAATCAGCGCCAGAATGGCGGCCAGCCGTCGCCGGAACATCCGTGGCATAAAAGCCATAATCCTTTTCCTTACAGTATCCTGACAACGATGATGGCATGTAATCTGCCAGAGGTGAAGGTCTGCGCCGGACACAAGTCAGCTGTTTCAGCAAAGTCAGTCAGAAAACGTTATCCTTGCTCTATCACCTCTGCAGGAGCACAACGATGAAAATCGCGGTTTACAGCACCAAACATTACGATCAGAAATATCTTGAGCAGGTCAATCAGCAGTTCGGCTTTGAACTGGTGTTTTTTGACTTTTTACTCTCTGAAAGCACCGCCAAAACCGCTGTGGGTTGCGATGCTGTCTGTATCTTTGTAAACGATGACGGCAGCCGCCCGGTGCTGGAAGAGCTGGCCGGGCTGGGTGTGAAATATATCGCGCTGCGCTGTGCCGGTTTCAATAATGTTGATCTGGCTGCTGCAAAAGAGCTGGGTCTGGAAGTGGTGCGCGTGCCGGCCTACTCACCGGAAGCGGTCGCTGAACATACTATCGGCCTGATGATGACCCTGAATCGCCGTATTCATCGCGCTTATCAGCGTACCCGTGACGCAAACTTTTCGCTCGACGGCCTGACCGGTTTCAACATGCATAACAAAACCGCGGGTGTTATCGGTACCGGTAAAATCGGGATCGCGACGATGCGGATTCTGAAAGGTTTTGGTATGCGGCTGCTGGCGTATGATCCCTACCCGAGTGAGCAGGCGCTCGAACTGGGCGCGGAATATGTCGATCTGAAGACGCTGTTTGCTGAATCCCACGTCATTACCCTGCACTGTCCGCTGACGCCGGAAAATCATCATCTGCTCAACGCCGACGCGTTTAAACAGATGCGCGATGGGGTAATGGTTATCAACACCAGTCGGGGTGGTCTGATTGATTCACAGGCGGCGATTGACGCGCTGAAACAGCAGAAAATCGGCGCGCTCGGCATGGATGTTTATGAGAATGAACGTGATCTGTTCTTTGAAGATAAGTCGAATGATGTGATTCAGGACGATGTGTTCCGCCGTCTGTCGGCGTGCCATAACGTGTTGTTCACCGGCCATCAGGCGTTTTTAACCGCCGAAGCGCTGACCGCCATTTCTGAAACGACACTGAATAATCTCAGCCAGCTCGACCGGGGTGAAAACTGCCCGAACCGACTCTCTGCCTGACTGTGCGGGCCGGAGCGATCCGGCCTGATCATCAGCGCGCGCAATTCCCGCCAATTAACGCCTGCTCATCACAGCGACGTCCATTGACTAACTGACACATCCCCACTCTTGAGCCATCCAGCTGATGCGAAAATGCCAGCGTTCCGCCCGCATTCGAACAGGTGCTTTCTGCCAGGGAAGACATCACCACCCGTGGCTGGATGTGGGCGGCGGTGGCTTGTTGCGGTGGCTCGTTATCATCACTGTTGCTGCTGCAGGCAGAGAGTAATAATGCGGCACCGGCCAGCAAAAAGGTGGCTGCTTTCATCAGTCGGACTCCGGGAAGTGGGGGAAAAGGCTGGCTCAGCATATGTCAGGCAGCACAACGGGTCGAGAGGTGAAACAGCTTTTTACAAAATTCTCCGGCGTCATTTGCAAGCAGAATTATCTTGTTTACCTGTTATAGCTGAATTGTCACCCTTTTTCGGCCCTTATTAATTCGGAGTAAAGCCATGTTAATGGATATGTTAATTCGCATAGCGCTGGCCGGTATTCTTGGCGGCCTGATCGGCATGGAGCGCCAGATGCGGGCCAAAGAAGCGGGACTGCGTACCCATATTCTGGTCGGTATCGGCAGTGCGATGTTTATGCTGGTATCGAAATATGGCTTCGCCGATATGCTCAATAGTGACCATGTGGCACTGGATCCCAGCCGTATTGCTGCCCAGGTAGTCAGCGGCATGGGTTTCCTTGGCGCAGGCACCATTATGATTCAGAAGCAGGTGGTGAAAGGCTTAACCACGGCGGCGGGATTATGGGTGACTGCGGCGATTGGTCTGGTGATTGGCAGCGGCATGTATGAGATCGGCATTTATGGCACGGTGCTGGCGCTGGTGGTGCTGGAAGTGTTCCGCCGCCTGAGCCATTTTCTCATCGGTAAACATCATACGCTGCTGGTTTTTCTTAAGCCCAAAAGTGTGCCGCTGGTGCTGCTGGTCATGCAGCGGGAAGGCATTCGCTACGGCAATGTGACGGTGATTAACCGGGATGAGGAGAGTGGTCTGTGTGAGCTCAGCGTTCAGGTGACGCTGTCCCGCAAATCAAACGATGCTCACCTCTATGATAAGGTCATGGAGATCAAAGGAGTTCAGTCGCTGGAGATGATGTAAATTCCTTTCCATAAAGATCATTCCTGCTGAACACAGGCCGTTCAGCGCCAGGACGTTGCAGAAGGGAGTTATCGGTACGCACTGCCTTCTGCCCTCTCCATCAGATTCATCTATTATCAGAATCATGCAGCCTGACCTGAGATATAGAGCCCGCCGGGAATTAATGTCATAATCCGTGATTGTTTATTAAGGTAACCATTTATCCGGTGAAAAATGCGCCAGAACTCTGACCATCGTGACGAAACCCTGTCCGCTTCTGTACGTAAAAGTAGCTGGCCGGTACTGAGCATGCTTATCTTTACGCTGATTGCGGGCGCTATGACCATCATGATGATCCTGGATCATCGTAATTCCGTAAATAATGCGCTTGAGACCGGACAGTGTCTGGTGGGGGAAGGCGCTGAAAGTTTGCTGGAAGTGCTCAGACATTTTTTACATCATGCTTATCGCTGGATTTTTAAAGCCTGTGGCTAGCAATAATAAATTCAGTGCAGCAGGAAATGCAGTAATCCGTGTCGGTTTACCAGCAACAAAACGCCGCAATACATGACTGCAACATAGCAGAGTAAAAAGAGTATCAGCGTCAATATAAATCGGACACCATAATTTTTTATATCGTGAGTGTTTACCGGATGTCTCATCGAATTTAAAGTTTGCTCCGTCCTTATTCACCTATATAGCCAGCAATTTAACGATTTGTTACGCTGCCCGCATTACCATGATGTGCGGAACGATGAAGTCACAGCTGGTCTCTCAGGAAAAACAGTTATGAGTGTAAAAATTAAAGCCGCCCTTTTTAACTTTCATATTCATGTTAATGGCTTTAATTTCACCCGTCTGCTTTGAAAAGCAACAGTTTTGGACGTGGTGATATCTGCCAGTAAAATCGATTCAGATTTAATGGGATACAAAAAAACAGTGATGCCTGTGCATCTTACGCATTCCCAATTATAACCCGGCAGTGTCAACGCATATTCAACAGCAGTGTTTTTCAGATTCAGGCGTTAATGAAATTAACAGTACATCAGGATATTTAACTCCCTGCGAATTTATAGCAACAATTCGAAGGAAAATTTCAAATCAGATAAGCATAAACAGGACTCCGTTTATGCATGATTGATTAATAGCGGTGCATGCTCTTTTTTTGCTTACTGGTCGCTCTGATGAAATATCTGTTAATTATCTCAATCATTTTTATGACTGCGGGTTGTGCGGCAAAAAAAGAGAATGCGCGGGCTGATGCTTACCAGGCATCACTGCCATCCTGTTCTGCGCACAATGATGAAATCGATTGCCAGTGGAAAGATGTGCCAGCCAGCTGACATCGTATAGTTGAACGCTATCCGTGACACATCAGCCCGCAATTATTGAGTAATGACCTGGTAAGGCCTGCCCTCTTTTTTCACTGAGTACCGCCGCATCGATTTACGTCGCTGCTCCCTTAACGGGTAGTCTCTGCCGGATTCCCCGGGCGGCTATCCGCTGATTACTTCACTCCAGTACTGGCATTCGCGGCAACAATCCGTACCATACGCTGCATATTCGTGACACCGCAGTGAAGTGTCTGGCTGAACGCGCACGGCAATTTGCCCTTTAGCTACGCTTTCTGGATTTTGAGATAGGTAAAAATGCAAGATAATCAAACGGTTGACAAGAAAGAACAGTACAACCTCAATAAACTGCAAAAACGTCTGCGTCGTAACGTCGGCGAAGCCATTGCAGATTTTAATATGATTGAAGAAGGCGACCGCATCATGGTCTGCCTGTCGGGCGGCAAAGACAGCTACACCATGCTGGAAATTTTGCGCAGTCTGCAAAAAAGTGCGCCGGTCAACTTCAGTCTTATTGCCGTTAACCTCGACCAGAAACAGCCGGGCTTCCCTGAGCATATCCTGCCGGAATATCTTGAGTCGCAGGGCGTTGAGTATCGGATTATCGAAGAAGATACCTACTCCATCGTCAAAGATAAGATCCCGGAAGGCAAAACCACCTGCTCACTCTGCTCGCGCCTGCGCCGTGGCATTCTCTATCGCGTCGCAACTGAGCTGGGCTGCACTAAAATTGCGCTGGGCCACCATCGCGATGACATTCTGCAGACGCTGTTCCTGAACATGTTTTACGGCGGAAAAATGAAAGGCATGCCGCCAAAGCTGATGAGCGACGATGGCAAGCAGATTGTGATCCGTCCGCTGGCTTACTGCCGCGAGAAAGATATCATCCGCTTCTCTGAAGCGCGTCAGTTCCCGATTATTCCGTGTAACCTCTGCGGTTCTCAGCCGAACCTGCAGCGTCAGGTGGTGGCCGATATGCTGCGAGACTGGGATAAGCGCTATCCTGGCCGTATCGAAACCATGTTCAGCGCGATGCAGAATGTGGTGCCGTCACATATGGCGGATATCAACCTGTTCGATTTTAAAGGCATTAAGCATGGCGATGCGGTGGTTGACGGCGGGGATCTCGCCTTTGACCGGGAATCTCTGCCGCTGCAGCCAATTGGCTGGCGGGCTGATGAAGAGGATGCCCCGGATACCAGCGCGCGTCTGGATGTGATTCAGATTAAATAAGTGCTGGAAAGGTTAAGGGCGTGCTGCTGGCAGCACGCCCTTTTTTTATATGTTGCGATGCGGTGGTGGATCCATTATCGGCGGAAATTCCGGATCTGTCGGCGGATCAGGCTGGGGTTGTGGCTGAGGAATAGGCTCAGGAATCGGGATCGGATCCGTGGGGATCGGCTCGCTGTTAAGAATCGCGCTCATGCCGTACTCCTTTTGTTGCGAATGGACTTTAAGCTTAGGTAAGGAACGGCGTTACAGCCAGGCGGGCAAAAAAAAAGCCGGCACACGGGCCGGCATGTTTCGAATTAAATGTGCTATGCATTAATTCTAAATTAGGAAGTAAGACAATATGGAGCGCAACGCCCATCGCTTGACGTTGCATTCACCTGCGGGAGAGAGTTTGCGTCAGCAGCGACAATGGGTTCTTGATGTCGATCAGCTTTTGCGTCCTTTACGGGATTTTCAGCGCAGATAACCGATACGCTACGCATAACGCTAGAGCCAGCGCCGCTTGCGCAGGTACCCCGCTACCCCGACGGCCAGTGCCACCAGCAGCAGACAGAAGATAGAGAAACCGTATCGCCATTCGCCACCCGGAATACCGCCCAGGTTGACGCCAAACAGGCCGGTCAGGAAGGTGGCTGGCAGAAAAATCATCGCCATCAGTGACATGGTGTAGGTACGGCGGTTCATCGACTCCGCCATCGCAGAAGCAACCTCATCAGCCAGAATCGCGGTACGCGCCACCCCCGCATCCAGATCATCCAGCCCGCGTCCCAGCCGATCGGCGATTTCCTGCATCCGGCGGCGTTCGGTGTCATCCATCCAGGCCAGTTTTTCACTGGCCAGCCGCGCATAGACATCCCGCTGCGGTGCCATATACCGCCGCATCACAATCAGCTGTTTGCGCAGCAGGCCGAGTTCACCTCGTGCCGGCATCCGCTGGTCAAGCAGCGCATCTTCCAGCTCAATGATTTTGTCATGTAAATCTTCGATAAACTCGCTGGTGTGATCGGTCAGGGCATCACAGATATCGACCAGCCAGCTGCCGCAGTCAATCGGGCCATTACCATTCTGCAAATCCGTGAGGACTTCATCGACGGCAGAAACTTTACGCCGCCGGGTCGAGACGATGAGCTTATCGTTGATAAACACCCGCATCACCACCAGCTGGTCGCGACGCGCATCGCTGTTGTGGTTGACGCTGCGCAGCACGATCATAAAGCCGTCGCCCAGCCGGCTGACGCGTGGACGCATACTGTCGCCCGCTAAAGCGTCTCGCACGGCATCAGGGATTTGTGTCGTCGACTGCAGCCATTCCGCGCTCTTACGGTGGGTATAGTTCAGATGGAGCCAGCAGGGCTGCTCACACTGGATGACTTCATCTTCAGCAATCGGGATCATCCCGCCCTTGCCATCCAGCTGGCAGGAAATTATGGCATCTGAAACCTGTAACGCTTTTCCTTCAATTACGTCCACACCGTCGCCTCACCACTAAAATCAATACGATACAGTCTAGCGTGACGGTGTTGAGTTGCAATCTCCGGGCTGTGTAGAAAGATGTCAGAGGGTGGCCGGTTGACCGGCCACCTGCACTCAGTGCTTTTCAATCCACAGTTCGCGACTGTAGGCGACATCTTCAGGGTTAGTGATGGGATAGCCTTTGACCCAGGGTTTAATCAGGCGGCCATTGGTGTACTGATAGATGGGGGCGATCGGAGCCTGCTCAGCCAGGATCTGCTCGGCACGGTTGTAATCGCTGTTACGTACCTGATCGCTGGTCTCCCGGCTGGCTTTGGCGATAACCGCATCATAATCCGCGTTGTTAAAGCGCGCGATGTTGCTGCTGTTGCCCGACGTCAGCAGATTCAGGAAGGTGGAGGGTTCATTGTAGTCACCGACCCACGAGGCGCGGATCACATCGAAGTTTCCGCTGTTACGGCTGTCGATATAGGTTTTCCACTCCTGGTTCTCCAGCGTGACATCCACACCGAGGTTCTTTTTCCACATCGAGGCCACTGCAATCGCAATCTTCTGGTGGCTCTCAGAGGTGTTGTAGAGCAGTTTGAGTTTCAGCGGCTTGCCGGGACCGTAACCGGCAGCAGCGAGCAGCGATTTAGCCTGTGCATTCAGGCTGTTCTGATCGTGCTGTTGCATGAATGTGGGCAGTGGCTTAAAGCCTGCTGTCACATCTGGCGTAAAGTGCCACGCCGGTTTCTCACCGGTGCCCAGCACTTTTTCAGCAATCACTTTCCGGTCGATAGACCAGGAGAGCGCTTTGCGAACCCGCACATCGGCCGTCGGCCCTTTCTGCGTGTTAAACGCGTAGTAATAGGTGCCTAACTGGTCAGGTGTGTAGACCTCTCCGGGCAGGGTTTTCTTCAGTAGTGCATACATGTTTTTCGGGAAGGATTCGGTGATATCAATATCGTTGGATCGATAACGTTTAGTGGCGCTCGACTCTTCATTAATCGGCACGAAAGTCACTTTCGTCAGCACCGAATGGGCATCATCCCAGTAGTGAGGATTACGTGTCAGTACGATTTTTTCGTTCACTACGCGTTCGCTAAGCTGATAGGCCCCGTTGCCCACCAGTTTGCCGGGTGACGTCCAGCTGTCACCCTGTTGCGCAATAATTTTCTGCGGCACCGGGAAAAGCGCCACGTTAGCCACCAGCGCCGGGAACCACGGCACCGGACGATCCAGCGTCACCTTCAGCTGGTTTTTACTCTGGGCGACCACACCCAGCTTGTCGGGCGTCATTTCGCCTTTGGTTATCGCTGCCGCATTTTGAATACCGCTTAAGCCCGCGAACCAGGCAAAGGCTGAACTGTTTTTCGGATCGACCAGGCGCTGCCAGCTGTAGACAAAATCCTGAGCCGTAACCGGATCACCATTCGACCAGCGCGCGTTATTACGCAGCGTAAAGACCCAGGTTTTGTTATCACTGCTGCTCCAGCTCTGCGCCACGCCCGGCACGATTTTGCCCTGCGCATCCTGATTGGTCAGCCCTTCAAACAGATCGCGTATCACCTGAATTTCAGGCAGTCCTACCGCTTTAAGCGGATCGAGCGAAGCGGGTTCATCTTTAATATGGCGAACGATCTGCTGCTGTTCAGCCAGCTGTGCGCCAGCGGGTGGATTCGCCGCGATGGCGGGTGTGATGATGCTGCTCAGGCTGATTGCTGCCAGCGTCATGCGAAAGGTCTTGACCATTATCACTCCTTTACCCCAAAGAAGCGCTGCATCAGTCTGTTGCCGATGCAACTTGTGCAGGGCACTTTAGCGCAAATGGCTGACAGATAAATAGCTATTTTCCGCGCACGGCTTTTCCGCTACTTTTAGTAAAACCCTTTGAGGAAATAACTATGTCGCCACTCCATCCACGTCCCCTGCGCGGCAAACTGGACGTCCCCTATCAGCAGTATGGCCGCTCAGTGCTGGGCGCGCCGCTGCTCTGGTTTCCGGCGCCGCTGGGCGATCCCGAGAGCGGGTTGATTCTGGCGGGCACTCACGGTGATGAGAATGCGGCCATCGCCACCCTCTCCGCCGCATTACGGACGCTGCCTGATGGAATGCGTCGGCACCACGTGGTGTTGGCGGTCAATCCTGATGGCTGTCAGCTCGGACTGCGCGCGAACGCTAACGGCGTCGATCTCAACCGCAACTTTCCGGCGGCGAACTGGCAGTCAGGCGAGACGGTGTATCGCTGGAACAGCGCTGCCGATGAGCGTGATGTGGCGCTCTCGACCGGGGCTCATCCGGCTTCTGAACCGGAAACCCAGGCGCTCTGCGCGCTGATTCATCAGCTGAAACCACGCTGGATCGTCTCATGGCATGAACCGCTGGGCTGTATTGACGACCCGCATCAGGCAGAGATTGGTGGTTGGCTGGCCAGCCACACCGGCCTTCCGCGGGTCAGCAGCGTTGGTTATGACACACCAGGCTCATTCGGCAGCTGGTGTAAAGATCTCAGCCTGCCCTGCGTGACCGCTGAAATGCCGGTGATTTCAGTGGATGAAGCCACTGAAACCTACCTGGAGATGATGGTTAATCTGCTGCGCTGGCAGCAATGATCAGCTGACCGTTGCGCACTTTAATCGCCGGTTCTGCATCCACCGCCAGCCAGGTCGGCCCGTCGAGATCGGCAAAGCGGGTCTGCGGCACCAGCGGCAGTGCGGCGCGTATCGCCCGCGAGGTGCAGAGCATGCAGCCGAGCATGACCGCAAAACCCTGCTGCAGAGCCGCATTGGCCAGCGCCAGCGCCTCGGTCAGCCCGCCCGCTTTATCCAGCTTAATGTTGACCATCTCATAACGACCTCGCAGTGCCGCCAGACTTTCGCGGGTGTGACAGCTCTCATCGGCGCAGATCGGTAATGGATGGATAAAGTTCTCCAGCGCCGCATCCTCACCCGCTGGCAGGGGCTGTTCCAGCATCGCCACATTGATGTCCGCCAGCAGCTGACAGCGCGCCGCCAGACCTTCGGCGTGCCAGGATTCATTGGCATCCACAATCAGGGTCGCGTCCGGCACGGCGGCGCGAATCGCCATCAGCCGTTCGGTAATGAAATTATTATCCAGCTTAATCTTCAGTAGTGTTGCCCCATGCTGCCACAGCGCCAGCGCGCTGCTGGCCATCGCCTCGGGAGTATCAATGCTGACGGTCTGCGCGGTCACCACATCCTCCGGTGCAGTCACGCCACTAAGCTGCCAGAGGCTGCTCTGCTGCTGGTGTGAGGCGAGATCCCATAGTGCGCTGTCAATGGCGTTGCGCGCCGCCCCGGCGGGCAGCGCCTGTTGTAACGCCTCGCGCGTCATGCCCTGTTGCAGCGCGGGCAGCAGCGCGGCGATTTGCGCCAGCACCGACGCCTCGCTTTCACCATAGCGCGCATAAGGCGTCGCTTCGCCAACGCCTTTTACTCCGTCTTCCTCAATTTCAACCACCACCACTTTGACTTCAGTCCGGGTTCCACGGGCAATGACAAACGGCGTGTGCAACGGCCAGGCTTCGGGATAACTTTTTACCGTTCTCATTTCCACTCCACAATGTGTGACGCAGTGGCAGACCGCCACGTTAAATTCCACAATTGAACTCGTAAACCCTTAACATTTATGTCATAAACAACGGCTATCTTTAGCCGTTTTGTGTCAGATCTTCTTTATCATTAAAAGGAATCACTATGTCTCAGACTGTTCATTTTCAGGGTAATGCCGTACCGGTTGCTGGTCAGTTTCCTCAGGCTGGCGATAAAGCCAAAGCTTTCACGCTGGTAGCGAAAAACCTGGTTAACGTCGCGCTCTCTGAGTATGCAGGAAAACGCAAAATTCTGAACATTTTCCCGAGCGTAGATACCGGTGTCTGTGCTTCATCGGTGCGCAAGTTCAATCAGGCTGCAAGCGAACTGAATAACACCGTGGTGTTATGCATCTCTGCCGATCTGCCGTTTGCCCAGTCGCGCTTCTGTGGCGCAGAAAACCTGAACAACGTGGTGACGTTGTCGACGCTGCGCGGCTCAGAGTTTAAATATGATTATGGCGTGGAAATTGCCGATGGTGCGCTGGAAGGTCTGACCGCACGTGCCGTGATTGTGCTGGATGAGAACGATAAAGTGATCTACAGCCAGCTGGTTGATGAAATCACCACTGAGCCTGATTATGACGCTGCGCTGACCGCGCTGAAGTAATAAAAAAAAGCGGATAACCAGGTTATCCGCTTCAAACTGCTGGCAAACCCGTATCAGGGTGGTTCTGGCAGCAACGAAGAAGCTCAACGCACAGGGAACCGGGTCAGAAGAGGAAAGCGTCACGCGCCAGGGAAGGCGCGTGCCGAGCGTGTCAGGGATGACGCCTTTTGCGTCTTTCCGATCTGACCCGGTTCCCTGAGCAGGCTCAGCCTCAAAGCCAGATGGGCCAGACTCTATCGACCATATCCAACGGATAATCAGCTTACCCACTTCTCACCTGCAGTCCGTCCCTTATTCGCTTTCGGTGCGCTTCTGCCCCAGACCATACTCCCGCAATTTATTCGCAATCGCCGTATGCGACACACCAAGCCGTTTTGCCAGTTTTCGGGTGCTGGGATAGGAGAGATAGAGCCGCGTCAGAATCGACCGTTCGAAACGACTGGTGATCTGATCCAGCGTCCCTTCCAGCGCCTCATCGCCCAGTGACACATCCAGTGCCTGTTCAGGCAACACGATATCCTGCGGACGCAGTTCGTAACCTTCCAGTTGGGTTAACGCCCGATAAAGCGCATTTTTCAGCTGACGCACGTTGCCAGGCCAGGCGTAGCGGGTCAGAAAAGCGTTAAGCTGCGGCGAGAGTCGCGGACGCGCCATTCCCTGCTCATCCGCAAAGCGGGCAACAAACATCTCGGTCAGCGGCAGTATATCCTGCGGACGATCGCGCAGAGGCGGCAGTTGCAGCGTCAGCACATTGAGCCGGTAAAAGAGATCCTCGCGGAATTCCCCGCGCTGCACCAGCTCAATCAGGTTTTTCTGCGTAGCGCAGATTACCCGCACATTGACATGCACTTCATGCTCTTCACCGACGCGGCGGAAGGTGCCATCATTGAGAAAACGCAGCAGCTTGGTCTGCATTCTCGGCGACATCTCACCAATCTCATCCAGCAGCACAGAGCCGCCGTTAGCCTGCTCAAAAAAGCCTTTCTTGCCTTCCAGCGCATTCGGATAGGCTCCGGCGGCATGACCAAACAGCTCGCTTTCGGCGACGTCATCGGGCAGAGAGGCACAGTTCAACGCCAGGAAGGGATTCTTGCCGCGGGCACTGCGCAGATGGCAGGCGCGTGCCAGCATATCTTTCCCGGTGCCGGTGTCGCCAACAATCAGTAAAGGCGCATCGAGCATCGCCAGTTTCCGCGCCTGATCCACCACCTGACGCATCTTCGGCGTGACAGCAATGATATGGTCAAACTCCGATTCATCGGTGACCACCAGATTCTGCAACTGACGACCCATGCGGGCTGTCGACTTCAGCATCACCATCGCCCCCACTGGCCTGTTGATCTGGCCCTCTTCGCCCGGCAGATAAATAGGACGCGCTTCCATCAGAAAATCGCGGCCCTCAATGACCACATGCTGCGCCTGCGCTTCAACCCGATCGCTCTCCAGCCAGCGCATGAAGTTGAAGCCGTTAATCAGATTACCGGCGCTAAAGTTGCGCATCTTCTCTTCATCGAGATTAAACAGGTTCTGTGCGGCCGGATTAGCCAGTTCAACCTTGCTTTTCAGATCGATGGAGAAAACCGGATCCGGCATCGCCACCAGCAGGGCGCTCAGCGCACGATGCTCGCGTTCAGAGGGCATGTACGCTACCGTGCGCACATCTGTTACGCCCGGTGTACGCCGGATTTCCGCCATCAGATTGCTGAAGGCATCAAACTCCAGTGCAGAAAAGTTCAGGTAGATGCGGCCCAGCGCCGTGATTTCGATACCGCGTAAATCAATGTTGCGGGCCACCAGCAGATCGAGTAGTTCACGCGTCAGACCGAGTCGGTCCTGACAGAACACTTCCAGACGCATTGCGTTCGCCTTAATCAGGTTCAGATAACACAATAATACGCTAAGTCGCGCACCTGCAGAAAGGGATCTGTCAGGAAAAGTTGACAGCTCCGGCGCGTATGGCGGACTTTTGTACTGCCCGAGAAAATCCTGATGAGTGGTCACAAATGTTTGCCGGGATGGCGCATTTTATCAGGGAGAAAAATGGAATGGCCTAGACGCTGCCAGCGGATCCGGTGATCACTGATGAGTCGGGCTGTCCGGGTGAGTGTCTGGTCATCGACTCCCGACAGGTGCTGCGCCAGCCACACTAAAGAATAAAGGCGGCAATGCCGCCTTTAATTTGTCACGAGAGCGTCAGGCTGACTTATTGCCACCCTTCTGCAACGCCTCTTTCAACTGGCCCAGCAGCTCACGACGGAAATCGCCGAGCCGTGGTTTATCCTGCTCCAGCCACGGCAGTGGACGGCACAGCTCCATCGCTTTGATGCCCAGCCGTGCGGTCAGCAAACCTGCGCCAATGCCCTGCGCGGCGCGCGTGGAAAGCCGGGCGGCGATATCCTGCGACATCCAGTCCATACCCACTTCCCGCACCAGTTCGGAAGCTCCGGCAAAGGCCATATTGAGCAGCACCAGTCGGAACAGCCGGATGCGGCTGAAGTAGCCCAGCTCAATGCCGTAAATAGCCGCGATGCGATTGACCAGCCGCAGATTACGCCAGGCGATAAACGCCATATCCACCAGCGCCAGCGGGCTGACCGCAATCATCAGCGTGGCTTCTGCAGCATGACGGCTGATTTCGCGCCGCGCCTGCCGATCCAGCACCGGCTGCACCAGTTGCGCATATAAGCGGACAATTTCACTGTCATTGTGGGTTTCGTGCAGCGAGGCATGCCAGCGCTGCAGGGCCGGATGCGCCTGATCCAGCTCTGCCTGCTGCGCCAGTTTTTCGCAGAAGGACCGGCCTTTGCCGATGCCATGACTGTGCAGCAACTCACGGCCCACATCCCGCTCCTCGGCGCGCTGACGCAGCTGATAGAGACGACGCCACTCGGTGGTCAGCGCACCCACACCCGCCAGGACGATCAGACCACCCGCCACGCCGCTCCCCAGTGAAAACCAGTCGCGGGCCAGCCAGGCGTCATGTGTCCACTGGACACCCTGCGCAATCACGCTGACGCCAAACAGCAGCGCGCCAGCGGTCACCAGTTTGCGCCACAGGCTGCGCTTAGGTTTCAGCGCAGCCTCCACCGCCCGTTCACCTGCGCCCTCCTCTTCGACAGCGACTTCTTCATCCTGCACCGCCAGAAACGCCGCCTGCGCTTCCGCTTCAAAAGTCTGCGCCGGGCGCAGCGGCGTGGTGCTGCTCTGATCCAGCGGACGGGCAAAATCGATACGCGGCTTCAGCGGATCACTCATCGCAATTTATCTCCCAATAAAAATTCCAGCGCGGCATCCATGCGGATATGTGGCAGCGGGCGATCGACGTCAAGCTGCTGCGGCCGGAACTGTTCAAACTGAAAACCCTGCTGCTGCCAGAAGGCATTACCAGGCAGACGCGGCGGGACTTCACCCGGATAGACGGTGAGCGGCTCACCATCATCCAGCCGGTTTCCGCGCAGGGCCGGGATCTTCTCGCCCCGGTGATCGACCAGCCCGCTCTGCGTCGCCTGCACCGACGCCAGCCCGATGCAATCCATGCTAATCCCCTCAAACGCCGCGTTCTGCCAGGCATCCTGCACCAGCTGCTGCAACAGTGACACCATATTGCCGTGCTGATCGCTGGTGATGTGATCGGCCTTGGTGGCGGCAAACAGCAATTTGTCGATTACCGGTGAAAAGAGCCGACGAAACAGGGTTCGCTGACCGTAATGAAAACTCTGCATCAGCTGCGTCAGTGCCAGCCGCATATCGTTAAACGCCTGGGGTCCGCTGTTAAGTGGTTGCAGGCAGTCAACCAGCACAATCTGGCGGTCAAAACGCAGGAAATGATTTTTATAGAAACCTTTCACCACATGCTGACAGTAGTAGTTAAACCGCTGCTGCAGCATGCTGAAGTTACTGCCCTTGTCCGCCTGTGCCAGCTTAGTGAGTTGCGCTTCATCAGCCGTCGGCCAGGGGAAGAACTGCAGCGCGGGGGCGCCTGCCATATCGCCAGGCAGCACGAAGCGACCGGGCTGAATAAAGTGTAAGCCTTCAGATTTGCAGCGATGCAGATAGTCGGTCCAGGCAGCGGCAATCTCTGCCAGCTGGGTTTCATCGGCGGGTGCAAGCGGGTCGAGTTTTTCGCAGAGGGTTCGCCATGGCTTTGCCCACTCAGCACGATCGCCCTGCAGCAGACCGTTCATCTGCCGGGACCAGGCGAGATAATCCTGCGCCAGCATCGGCAGATCCAGCAGCCATTCGCCGGGATAGTCGACAATCTCCAGATAGAGTGTCGCGGTCTCTTTCAGGTGACGCAGCAGCGAATCATTGGGACGATAACGCAGCGCCAGGCGCATTTCGCTGACGCCGCGTGTGGGTGTGGGCCAGGCAGGCGGCGTGCTGTAAAGCTGTGCCAGCCCTTCGTCATAGGTGAAACGGGCCGTGCCCATGTCACGCTGGGGCACCCGCTTTACGCCTAACAGGCGCTCATCCCGCACCACGGAAAACAGCGGCAAACGCGCGCCGCTGTGAACGGTTAAAAGCTGATTAACCAGTGAGGTGATGAAGGCGGTTTTACCGCTGCGGCTTAATCCGGTTACCGCCAGCCGCAGGTGGCGATCAACGCCACGGTTCATCAACGCCATCAATTCAGTTTGCAGTCTTTTCATCTTTCTCCCTGATGAAGCGCGATGCCACCCGGTTCATCACGCGTTTCAGCAATGGCTCAAGCGCCACAGCCAGCAGCAGACGTAACGGACGTCGCGCTACCGATTTCACTGCCCAGCCAGTGACACCGGCAGGACCGTAGGTAACGGCATTAATAATGATGAATTTAGCGGCCGACTTCAATGCAGGTGCCGCGCGGTGACGAAAAGCAGTGGATCGCGAAAAAGACATCAACACCTCCATTGAGTGAGCGAACGGGCCTGAAACAGGCCCGGCAATAACAGTAGCAGAATCAAATCTGGCGGAAGCGGCTGCGCACGCTGAAGGTTTCAGACGTCACATAGCGTTCCAGGTCGCGCACGCTGCGCTCATCCCGTTGCAGGGTGCTCTCCAGCTGATCCAGCAGTTCACTGGCGCTGGGCTGGCGCTCAGTCTGGGAGGCAGAGGCGGGTTTCACATCCAGCACAAAACCCAGCACAAAGTAGGCGATCACCGTAAAGAGAAACAGGCCAAAGAACAGTGATAACACCACGATGACACGCAGCAGACGAACCGGAATATCGAGATACTCTGCCAGGCCTGCGCAGACACCCATAAATTTCCCTTCATCTGGCTTGCGCCACAACTTGCGTCCTTTAATCATGGCTGCCTCCAGTTTGGATGTTCGGCGTCCAGAATCGCTTCCAGCGCGTCAATACGTTCGCGCATCCGCTGCGCGTCCTGGGTCACGCGCTGCAGGCGCTGGATTTCGTTTTGCGACAGTTCCGAACCGCCGTTGCGTTTGTTGTTGTAATGCAGCCATAACCAGATCGGTGCGACAAACAACACGAAGATCGTTAACGGTATGGCGAAAAAAAGTGCGCTCATTGACTCTCCTTAATCACTTATCGCAACGTCGATGATTACTCACTGCGGTTCATTTTGGCTTTCAGCGCATTAAGCTGCTCGCTGATTTCATCGTCCGCTTTCAGGTCAGTAAACTCCTGGTTCAGCGTCTTTGGTTTACCAAAACCATGGCTTTCTGCTTCCGCTTCCATATGGTCGATGCGACGTTCAAAAGATTCAAACCGTGCCATTGCTTCGTCGATCTTACCGCTGTCCAGCTGACGACGAACATCGCGTGATGAAGAGGCCGCCTGATGACGCAGCGTCAACGCCTGCTGGCGGGCACGTGTCTCACTCAGTTTTTTCTCCAGCTCGCTGATTTCGCCTTTCATGCGCTCCAGCGTCTCTTCAACATGACCCACTTCCTGTTTCAGGGAGGCGATAAGATCGGTGAGTTTCTGTTTTTCAATCAGCGCTGATCGGGCCAGATCATCTTTATCTTTGCGCAGCGCCAGCTCCGCTTTTTCCTGCCACTCAGCCTGCTGAATCTCCGCTTGCTCAATACGGCGTGACAACTGTTTCTTTTCAGCCAGTGCGCGTGCAGAGGTGGAGCGCACTTCAACTAAGGTGTCTTCCATTTCCTGAATCATCAGCCGGACCAGTTTCTGCGGATCTTCCGCACGCTCCAGCAGAGAATTAATGTTGGCATTAACGATGTCGGCGAAACGAGAAAAAATACCCATAATGATGTTCCTCTTTTAATGTTTTAAAACGTGAAGTCCTGCTGAGTTAATACAAAATGCGTGCCAATTTTATAATTTATTGATTTTTATCATATTTTAAATTTTACAGCCTTTCCCGCTTGTTTTAAGATAGTCAAAATGATTAAGGGGTGGCGAAATTCATCATGACAGGCACTAGCGATAATCTCCTGGGGGAGTCAAACAATTTTCTTGAGGTGCTGGAGCAGGTTTCCAAACTGGCTCCTCTTGAGAAACCGGTACTGGTGATTGGCGAGCGTGGAACGGGCAAAGAGCTGATCGCCAGCCGACTGCACTATCTCTCTGACCGCTGGCAGGGGCCGTTTATCTCGCTGAACTGTGCCGCGCTGAATGAAAATCTGCTCGATTCTGAACTGTTTGGTCATGAGGCTGGCGCCTTCACCGGCGCGCAGAAGCGCCATCTTGGCCGTTTTGAACGTGCTGACGGCGGCACGCTGTTCCTGGATGAGCTGGCAACGGCACCGATGCTGGTTCAGGAAAAGCTGCTCAGGGTAATTGAATATGGACAGCTGGAGCGGGTCGGCGGCAATCACTCCCTGCAGGTAAATGTGCGACTGGTCTGTGCGACCAACGAAGACCTGCCCGCGCTGGCGGCGGCGGGAAAATTCCGCGCCGATTTGCTGGATCGTCTTGCCTTTGATGTGGTGCAGTTACCGCCACTGCGCGAACGACGCAGCGATATACTGGTGATGGCCGATCATTTCGCTATCCAGATGTGTCGCGAGCTCGGCCTGTTACTTTTTCCCGGCTTTACCCCACGGGCACAGCAGGCTCTGCTTGATTACCACTGGCCCGGCAACGTTCGCGAACTTAAAAATGTGGTGGAGCGCTCGGTCTATCGTCATAACAGCAGCGAGCAGCCGCTGGATAATGTGATTATCAACCCGTTTGCTTCACGCCCTGAACCGATTGCTGTCATCCGGACCAGTCAGGAGGCGGATAGCAGCGCGCTGCCTGCCCTGCCGCTGGATCTGCGTCAATGGCAGAATCAGCAGGAGCGGGATCTGGTGGAAGCCAGCCTGCAACAGGCACGTTATAACCAACGCCGTGCGGCTGGCTTATTAGGCGTCACCTATCATCAGTTGCGCGCAATGATGAAGAAGCACGATATAAAAGCAGAGAGTTAATTAACGCCACCCCAACCTATGATTTTTTCTCGTCCTTGTGAATTAACAACCCGGTATAAACCGGGCTTTTTTCACGTTGAGCCACCTATCCATTATGTGTTGTGCGACTTAGTCCCCATTTTTTCAGGTTGCCTGATGGCAGGAACCAGACCGACGCCAGCGGTAGCCATCACCACGGCCAGCGCTGACATCAGCAATACAGCACTCATACCAAAGTGTGTTGCCAGCGGCCCCGCGACCAGTTGTCCAAAGGGAATGGCGATAAAGGAACCCATCGCATCATAAGCGTACACGCGAGCCAGCTTATCCGGTGGGATATGAGTCTGTAATGAGTGCGCCCAGGTTACGCCGAACAGGCCCAATGACATGCCAGCAATGAAGAACCCTACTATCAGCAGTGCTGCTGACGCATTCTGGCTCAGCATAAATATTGGGAGTGCGTAAAGACCTGCCAGCATCGCGCCAATAAAGAGATCACGACGTGGATGCCATTTCATAGCCAGAAATGAACCTGCAATTAAACCCGCGCTATGGGCAGCCACAATAATTCCCCATCGCGCCCGTCCGAAAGAGGCGTCGGCAATCATCGGGCCAAGTACCACCACAATGCCATTAAACGCGACGTTGATAATGGCGAACTGAAGGACTATCGACCAAATCCAGCTTCGTCCGGCGAACTCTGCCCAGCCTTCTTTGATATCGCGCAGCATATTGCCTTGCGAAGCCGCGGCTTTATTCGATTTCACACGGATCAGGAAATAGAGCGGCGCGGAAACGGCAAAACCCATCGCATCAATTGCCAGCCCCCAGCCCGGCCCGACAGCGCTGGTGATAATTCCCCCCAGCGATGCCCCCATTACCGTACCGCCATAAATCCCGAGCTGAATTAACGCGTTAGCCTGACGCAAATCCGTTGCAGGAACTACCTGCGGAACCAGCGCAGACGATGCAGGCAGTGCGATGCCTGCCGCCGCACCATTCAGAGCACCCAGCAAAGTCAGGCTAATGACGGTTGCAGAGCCATCAAGCACAGACCAGGCGACGATAGCCTGAGAAACAGCGGCAACCACTGCCGATGAAACTAATACCCGACTGCGTGAGTAGCGATCGGCGGCAACACCGCCCACCAGCAGGAAAAGCACGTTACACAGTGAACGGGACGCAACCACTATCCCTAAATCAGAAGCAGACCCGCCAATATCCAGTACCGCAAAAGCCAGCGCAATGGGTGCAATCCCATTGCCCAGCACGGTGAACAGGCGTCCAAAAAAGAGATAGCGAAAGGATGTATGCTGAAAAGCCTGAACGTTTTTTTGGAATTTATTCATTGCCAGGAAGTGGGTGATCAGAAGATGAGCTTATAGTACCTGCGTTTTTGTAATAGTTAAGTGCGGTTTAATTCAGGACCCGCTTAGCTAAACGGGAGGCCAGCAGAGATAACATCAGCATTACCTCACTTTTCTCTCCCTTTTTTCATCGCCACACCGCATTCAAAGCGCCGGCTCTTTCAGCAGCTTTCCCTTCCCCGTCCAGGCAGACATGCCACTCTGCAAAAGCCAAAAAAAGCCCGCCAACAGGCGGGCAACGATACTGGAAGCAATGTGAGCAATGTCGTGCTCTTCTTCGGCAGAGCCACCGTCGAAGCGCAGACGAATAATAATCATTCTTATTATCATCTGTAAACAAGTTATTGAGAATTTTTCTCATTACCACACCTTCTGTACGCTCTTTTTACCGCCGCGATGATGAAAATCAGTCTGGCAGCGGTTGCAGGTTTTGGGACAATGCCCGCTTTGCGATACACTCTGTTTAATGCCTCAAAATCGTTGAGTTCTATGTCAAAACTAATATGTTCGCTGTTGCTAAGCCTCAGCGTGTTGAGTGCCCCTGCGTGGTCAGCGCCTGCGGGTGATATCCGCCAGACCGGCTTCGTCTATTGCGTCAGCGGCACGCTGAACACCTTTAATCCGCAGATGGCCAGCAGCGGGCTGACTGTCGATACGCTGGCGGCACAACTCTATGACCGCCTGCTGGATGTCGATCCTTACACCTATCGTCTCAAGCCCGATCTGGCGTCCAGCTGGGAAGTGCGCGATAACGGCGCAACGTATCGCTTTCATCTGCGCAGCGGCGTGCAGTTTCAGCAGACGAATCAGTTCCGCCCCACCCGGGCGCTGAACGCCGACGATGTCGTGTTCAGCTTCGCCCGGATGTTTGACCGCAATCACCCCTGGCACAACGTCAATGGCGGCAACTATCCCTACTTTGACAGTCTGCAATTTTCAGACTCCGTGCAGAGCGTGAAGAAAATCGATAACAGAACGGTTGAGTTCAGGTTAAACAGCCCGGATGCGTCGTTCCTGTGGCACATGGCGACCCACTATGCGCCAGTGCTGTCGAAAGAGTATGCCGACCAGCTCACCGCGCAGGGCCGGCAGGAAGAGATGGACAGACAACCGGTTGGCACCGGTCCTTATCAGCTCAGTGAATACCGTACCGGTCAGTACATCCGCCTGGCGCGCAATCCTCACTACTGGAAAGGGGTGCCGCGTCTGCAACAGGCGGTGATCGATCTCGGCTCGGGCGGCACCGGGCGGCTTTCCAAGCTTCTGACCGGTGAATGTGACGTGCTTGCCTATCCCGCGGCCAGCCAGCTCACCATCCTGCGCGATGACCCGCGCCTGCGGATGACGCTGCGTCCCGGCATGAACATCGCCTATCTGGCCTTTAATACCCGCAAGCCGCCGCTCGACCGCCCTGAGGTGCGTCACGCGCTGGCGCTGGCGATCAACAATGAGCGGTTGATGGAGTCAATCTATTACGGCACCGCCGAAACCGCCGCCTCGATATTACCTCGCGCCTCATGGGCATATGATAATGATGCGCGCATCACAAGCTATGATCCGGAGAAGTCCCGTGCCGCACTGGCGGCTCTGGGCATCAGCGATCTGCATCTGCGGCTGGTGGTGCCTGCCGCGTCGCAGTCGTGGAATCCCAGCCCGCTGAAAACCGCCGAACTGTTGCAGGCGGATCTGGCGCAGGTCGGCGTCCGGCTGACCATTGTGCCGGTTGAGGGCCGTTTTCAGGAGGCGCAGCTGATGGCGATGAATCATGATCTGACACTGTCAGGCTGGGCCACCGACAGTAACGATCCAGACAGTTTCTTCCGGCCGCTGCTCAGTTGTGCGGCGATTCGCTCGCAGACCAATTACGCGCACTGGTGCTCGCCGGCCTTTGACGAAACGCTGCAGAACGCTCTGTTATCACAACAACTCTCTGGCCGCATCGACAGTTATGACAAAGCGCAGCAGATTCTGGCGCAGGAGTTGCCGGTGCTGCCGCTGGCATCCTCTCTGCGACTGCAGGCGTTTCGTCATGATATTAAAGGGCTGGTCCTGAGTCCGTTTGGCAACGCCTCGTTTGCCGGGGTTTATCGTGAAAGCGATAAGGAAAAGTAAGTGATTATCTATATTTTGCGGCGCCTGCTGCTACTGATCATTACCCTGTTTCTGCTGTCGCTGGTGAGCTTCAGTCTGAGCTACTTTACACCTGACGCCCCGCTGGAAGGCGCGGCGCTCTCGGACGCCTGGTGGTTCTGGTTTAAAGGGATGCTGCAGTTTGATTTCGGCGTCTCCAGCACCAACGGTCAGGAGATTGGCCTGCAATTGCGTGAAGTTTTCCCGGCCACCATGGAGTTGTGCATCCTGGCGTTTCTGTTCGCGCTGCTGGTCGGGATACCGCTGGGGATCTGTGCCGGCGTGATGCGCAATAAATGGCAGGACAAAACCATCAGTGCGCTGGCGCTGATCGGCTTTTCTGCGCCAATTTTCTGGCTGGCGCTGCTGCTGACGCTGTTCTTCTCGCTGACGCTGGGCTGGCTGCCGGTGTCCGGTCGTCACGACCTGCTCTATCCGGTGCAGAGTGTCACGGGCTTTGCGCTGATTGATGCCTGGATGAGTCCTTCGCCCTGGCGACATGAGATGATAATCAGCGTCCTGAACCACCTGATTTTACCGGTGCTGGTGCTGGCGATGGCGCCGACGACGGAAGTGATCCGCCTGCTGCGCAACAGCACCAGCGACGTGATGGACAAAAATTATGTCAAAGCGGCGGCCACGCGGGGTCTTTCGCCGTTTACCGTGATCCGCCGCCACGTGCTGCATAATGCGCTGCCGCCGGTGATCCCGCGTCTGGGTCTGCAATTTTCCACCATGCTGACGCTGGCGATGATCACCGAGATGGTCTTTAACTGGCCGGGTCTGGGCCGCTGGTTGATAAACGCGATTCGACAGCAGGATTACGCGGCGATCTCCGCTGGCGTGATGGTGATTGGCGGGCTGGTGATTCTGGTCAATGTGATTTCTGACGTGATTGGTGCGGCCATGAATCCGCTGAAACATAAGGAATGGTATGCCCTGCGCTAACGCTCAGGGCGCTAAGGCAAACATAGAATAAACATATGACTTTTGTCTTTCAGAAGTCGTGCTGCAAGCAGGAATTGATGTACACGAATATTGTTCCTGCAGAAACCGATTTAAGTTCGAAGCGTAAACATTAATGAGGAGATGAACATTTATGGATGAAGTTGATCTGGCACAGGAGCGTGAAGAAGCGCATCTCGCTGCCTCTCTGGCAGCTCGTAAGGCCAAACTTAAAAGCCCAAACGGCTTATGCATCTGGTGTAAAGATGAGCCCGTAGTGGCTGAAACTGCTTTCTGTTCAAGCGAGTGTGATGAGGATTATCACAAGCATCGCCGGGAGCAGAGCCAGCGGATTGTTTGAAAGAGAATGAAGTCACCCGGTCAGGCTATTACGCGGGTGACTCAGATAAACTTGATATAAATGTCAGGCAGCCCTCACAAATATAAAGCAATAAAACGACATCGCTTGATAGATTCTTGATATTTCCTTGCCTTTACGTTGATAAAAAAAATACATAATGCCCTGATTAAAATGTCACAGCAGAGACCATCTGTCCGGAGTTAGTGACAGGAAAAAATAGCATAGGGTGGCTGACATTCAGGAGCCATCTTTTTAACTCGATTTATCAGAACAACTATCAGGTTTAACATTTTATATGAGCCACTTCAAAAGAATGCTTTACGGCTGGGAAAAATCCGACGCTGGCATTTATGAGCACTGTTTTAACCGTTTTGGCGGGAGTGTTAATATGCATCCTGACGTGATCAGGTTTTTCTCATCTCGCACAGGTCATGAGGCAACGTATTTTCATAAAGTAAAGCAAGGTGGCTATATTGCCGCATATGCCCTGCTGGATCACTCACGGATAGGTGTCGATCAATGGAAAAAATTCCCGCTATCTTATGATGAGATCATGGTGCCGGCGGCTAAAAATGCCTCGATGCTTTTCCCTGAAAGAACCAATAAAATGTCACATTTCAACAAGCACAATTTCATAAACTTTAACTTTTCCTTTGCCCGAAAAAATAAAGTGTGCTTTGTAAAAGAGAGCTATTCAGTTAAAACAGAAAAGAATCGCCGCAACGAATACAACCGGTTCATACGTGCGGGTGGCCGCTGCTGTGATATGAATCAATTCAGCCCTGAAGAGCTGGCAGACTATTATATCTTCCTTTTTAAATCCCGTTTTTCTGACAACATAACCTGTTATTCCAGGGAGAACCTGATCACGCTTATCATTGCCTTGAAAAGGATGCTCTTCGGCTATATTCTTTTTGTAGGTAACGAGCCGTGCGCGATGGATCTGCTCTTCATGGCTGAGAGTGAACACATTATCTATTTTGATGTGCCAAACGGCGGCGTTAACATGAAATATTCGGACCTTAGCCCGGGTAGTTTGCTTATGTGGAAAAACATTGGTGCGGCAAGGGACTTCTGTAAACAGACGGGCAAGGAGATGAGGCTTTCAATCGGTTCACTTGATAAAGAATGGACGTATAAGCTTCGCTGGGCGGATGCGCACTCCACGGGGAAAACAATTTTTTAATCTTTCTTAGGAATCAGGCTTATTTTCTGCAACAAAGCGGCTAAAAATTAGCACAAAACCGCGCGTTCCTGAATTGCCAGGCACCAATGAAGGGTGTTTAAAGATAAAACGTTTAATCTCAGGGCCGATTTTAATTTTTTATGCATCGCGGTCCTTCCCCGCCGTCCTGTAGATAATAATTTTCTGCGGATGCAATCAGGTAAACCTATGGCATTACGTAAGCTCTCAATCGCTGCCTGAAAATGGTGTCATCGCTGGGGAAGCAGAGAGAGTCCTTATCTGATTTTTTTGCAGCATCAGTGATTCGCCAGATGCCGGGAGGCATACCAAAATGTCGTGAGAAGGCGCGAGTGAACGTTTGCTGTGAGTCGTAGTTGAACTGATCAGCCACCTCTGCAATAGTGGCTTCAGTAAACCTTAAACTCAGCGAGGCCGCCTGCATTCTGGTGTTATTAATATATTTCCCGAGGCTGACTCCGCAATGCTTTGTGAACATTCTGTTGAGGTGCCATTTTGAATATCCACTTTTTTTAGCCACTTTATCCAGGCTTATTTTTTCATCCGCATGATCATCAATCCATTTTATTAATGCATTAAAGAAGTTTTTATCTGTCATGCCATCCCCCTTTTGCGTTTTTTGCGGTCTCTTTTAATTCAAATCCATTATCACACAAAATTTAATTCTATATTGATCGTTTGCAATTCCCTTGTCTAAGCTCCTTTCATTTTATTCTCGCCACCGATTTATCTCCTTTAGTAAAAGGCTCTATCTCAGCACGAGACTATCCCCTAAAGTCATCAATGAACAATCAGGAAATCATGAAGAATCTGTCAATGCTGCACAAAAAGTGATCTCTGTTGAGGCGAACGTCTTAGGTGTTGGATGATCCGTCTTCCGTGGAAGATTTACGGTGTATTACTCATGCAGCATCATGAACGATTTCCTGTGCGGGTTCCGGCAGGGTTTCAGTAGTGGGCCATTCGCGCATAGCATCTGCACCTGAAATCGCCAGGCGGGCATGCTTCCACAGCGGTCTGAACACCGGGACACCTGAAGCCAGCCGGTAATCGCGCATAATATCGGCATGAAGTAATCCACTGAGATGCCTGGTATTTTCAGGATAGGCTAAAATTCTTTATGTAAGCGTCAGCAACAAACCTCGCGGTAACGACGCGGTTTATCAGAAAGAGGACGAAAAATGAAATTCGCTGTAATTTTTGAAGATACCGGCGTTGAAGAGGAACATGAGTTTGACACCAAACCTGTTGCCGGAGATTTAGTGACGTTAACGCGCGATGGGATAGGTAAAGATTATATCGTGATCATTGAGCCGGATCCTGACCACACCCATGACGATGGGCCTGACGGACACCCGACAAAGGCCAGGGTCCGGCCAGCGTAGCCTCTGCTAAGATCTACTCCGCCGCCCAACAGGGCGGTTTTTATTGCCTGTTATCCGGAGGTGAATATGACTTTTTTCAGTCTGTTCAGGATGATATGCCGACGCGGATCATAACCCTTTGCAATCCAGAGCCGAAATTGCTGACGCCGTTTCCTTGCCTGTAACAGGGATATCGACGGATAATCCCCTGTAGTCAGCTGACGGGCTAAGCCTCCCAGCGATAACGGTAGAAAAATGTCACGCCGCCTCGAATGGAGAGCCTGACATTCAGTCCGGACGAGTCGAAGATAACCTCTGCTTTGTCGCGGCGCTTACCCAGCGCTTTCCTGAGCTTAGTGTCTGTCTGCAATGTGGACATCTTCTTTGCGTCTACGCAGAGGCGTACACAAAACACATAAATTAACGCTACTCAGAGTCAGCCATGATAAAGAAACATAAAGCATGTCCTCAGGATAACCCTCTGATATGAATTATTTTTATAAAGAAATGTTGTCCGAACTCAAGCACAATAAAGTGAAAGCGTATGCCCTCCGATAATATCTACGCCGAAAAACGCCTGCCCAGCGCGTTTCGTCAGAGCTGGCACCATTTCTATGGCAACCCGATTTCGATGGTCGGGCTGTATGGCTTTGGCGCACTGCTGCTGCTCTGTCTGTTTGGCGGGCTGATAGCGCCATACGATATCGATCAGCAGTTCCTGGGTTATCAGTTGCTGCCGCCGTCCTGGTCACACTACGGCGATGTCTCCTTCTTTCTCGGCACTGACGATCTGGGTCGGGATGTGCTGAGCCGCCTGCTGAGCGGTGCGGGCCCGACGGTGGGTTCGGCGATTCTGGTGACGCTGTTCGCCACGCTTGGCGCGCTGGTGCTGGGCGTACTGGCGGGCATGACGCATGGCATACGCTCGGCGGTGATGAACCACGTTCTGGACACCCTGCTCTCTATTCCGTCGCTGTTACTGGCGATTATCGTGGTGGCGTTTCTCGGGCCACGACTCGAGCACGCATTGCTGGCGGTCTGGCTGGCGCTGATTCCACGTCTGGTGCGCGAGATTTACAGTGCCGTGCATGATGAGCTGGAAAAAGAGTATGTGGTGGCGGCACGTCTGGACGGTGCCAGAGGCCGCAACATCCTGCGCTACGCCATTTTGCCTAACATTTTACCGTTGCTGATCACCGAAATTACCCGCGCGCTATCGATGGCGATTCTGGATATAGCCGCACTCGGGTTTCTCGACCTTGGCGCGCAGCTGCCTTCGCCCGAATGGGGAGCGATGCTGGGTGATTCGCTGGAGCTGATCTACGTCGCCCCCTGGACCGTTATGCTGCCGGGTGTGGCGCTGATGGTCAGCGTATTAATTGTTAACCTGCTCGGTGACGGCATCCGTCGCGCCGTCGAAGCGGGAGTGGAATAAATGCCGTTACTCGATATCCGTAATCTGACCATTGAATTTATGACCGCTGACGGACCGGTCAAAGCGGTCGATCGCGTCAATCTGACGCTGGGCGAAGGTGAAATCCGTGGCCTGGTCGGTGAGTCCGGCTCTGGTAAGAGTCTGGTTGCCAAGGCGATCTGCGGCGTAACTAACGATAACTGGCGTGTCACCGCCGATCGCATGGTATTTGATGATGTCGACCTGCTGCGCCTGTCGTCGCGCGAGCGCCGCCGCATTATCGGACATAACGTCTCGATGATTTTTCAGGAGCCGCAATCCTGTCTGGATCCCTCTGAAAGCATCGGTCGTCAGCTGATGCAGGTGATCCCGCGCTGGACGTATAAAGGTCCGTGGCTGAAACGCTTCTGGTTCTGGCGCAAAACCCGCGCCATCGAACTGCTGCATCGCGTCGGCATTAAAGATCACAAAGATATAATGCGCAGCTTCCCCTATGAGCTGACCGAAGGCGAATGCCAGAAAGTGATGATCGCGATTGCGCTGGCTAATCAGCCGCGTCTGCTGATTGCCGATGAGCCGACGAATGCCATGGAACCCACTACGCAGGCGCAGATTTTCCGCCTGCTGAGCCGTCTGAACCAGAATAACAACACCACCATTCTGTTGATCAGTCATGACCTGCGCACCATGAGCCAGTGGGCGGACCGTATCAACGTGATGTACTGTGGTCAGACGGTAGAAACCGCCCAGAGCGAAGATTTAATGAGTACGCCGCACCATCCTTATACTCAGGCGCTGATTCGGGCGATGCCCGATTTTGGACGATCCCTGCCGCACAAAAGCCGTCTCAATACTTTGTCAGGAGCGATCCCGTCGCTGGAGAGCCTGCCGATTGGTTGTCGTCTGGGGCCACGTTGCCCTTATGCGCAGCGCAAATGTATTGAAACGCCACGGCTAACCGGCAGCAAAACGCATCTTTATGCCTGTCATTTCCCGCTGAATATGGAGGGCCAGTAGCATGGAGACTCTGCTGGAAGTGCGCAACCTGAGTAAAACCTTCCGTTATCGTACGGGCCTGTTCCGCCGTCAGCACGTTGAGGCGGTGAAGTCGGTCAGTTTTACCCTACGCGAGAGGCAGACGCTGGCAATAATCGGCGAAAATGGCTCCGGCAAGTCCACGCTGGCGAAGATGCTCAGCGGCATGGTCGCCCCTACCGAAGGTGAGATTCTGATAGACGATCATCCGCTGACCTTTGGCGATTATGGTTATCGCAGTCAGCGCATCCGCATGATTTTCCAGGACCCCTCAACCTCGCTGAATCCGCGTCAGCGTATCAGCCAGATTCTGGAGTTCCCGCTGCGGCTCAATACCGATCTCAGCGCGGAGGATCGAGAGAAACGCATTATCGCCACCCTGCGTCAGGTGGGATTACTGCGCGATCACGCCGGCTATTATCCGCACATGCTGGCACCCGGTCAGAAGCAGCGTCTGGGGCTGGCCCGCGCGTTGATTTTGCAACCCAAAGTGATTGTGGCCGATGAAGCGCTGGCCTCACTGGATATGACGATGCGTTCCCAACTGGTGAATCTGATGCTGGAACTGCAGGAGAAGCATGGGATCGCTTACATTTATGTTACCCAGCATCTGGGGATGATGAAGCACATCAGTGACAAGGTGCTGGTGATGCATCAGGGCGAAGTGGTCGAGCGCGGCGGCACCGCTGACGTACTGGCCTCCCCGCTGCACGATCTGACCCGACGACTGATCAGCAGCCACTTTGGCGAAGCATTGAGTGCCGAAGCCTGGCGGCGCGAGCGTTGATTTTTGCTGCATATCGCGGAAATTGCGGGGCGATTTACCTGATTTATGAGAGACGTGCTAGAATCCGCACGTCGATTAACGTCGGTCGCTTACTTTTTAACCATGCGGCCGCCAACTACAATGACCATAAGGATTACAGCTATGGGTTTTCTTTCCGGTAAGCGCATTCTGATTACTGGCGTTGCCAGTAAACTTTCCATCGCCTACGGTATTGCACAGGCGATGCACAAACAGGGCGCAGAACTGGCTTTCACCTACCAGAACGACAAATTAAAAGGTCGTGTGGAAGAGTTTGCCAAAGATTTGGGTTCAGACATCGTGCTGCCATGTGACGTAGCCGAAGATGAGAGCATCAAGTCTCTGTTCACTGAACTGGCAAAAACCTGGCCGAAATTTGACGGTTTCGTTCACTCTATCGGTTTCGCCCCTGGCGAGCAGCTGGTTGGCGACTACGTGAACGCCGTTACCCGCGAAGGCTTTAAAATCGCGCATGACATCAGTGCTTACAGCTTCGTCGCGATGGCCAAAGAGTGCCGCGAGATGCTGAATCCACACTCTGCGCTGCTGACTCTCTCTTACCTGGGTGCTGAGCGCGCGATCCCGAACTACAACGTGATGGGTCTGGCGAAAGCGTCGCTGGAAGCCAACGTGCGCTACATGGCAAACGCCATGGGCCCGGAAGGCGTGCGTGTTAACGCCGTTTCTGCCGGTCCAATCCGCACCCTGGCAGCATCAGGCATCAAAGATTTCCGTAAGATGCTGGCACACTGCGAAGCGGTCACCCCGATTCGCCGTACCGTTACCATCGAAGATGTCGGCAACTCAGCAGCATTCCTCTGCTCTGACCTGGCTGGCGGCATCACCGGTGAAGTAGTACACGTTGATGGCGGCTTCAGCATCGCCGCAATGAACGAACTGGAACTGAAATAAGTTCTGCAAGGGCGAGCCTGGCTCGCCCTTCTCTTTGCTCCCGCCTCGCCCTTCCTGCCTGATTTCGCTGCCGTTATACCGTAACGCTATTAATTATCACCGATCAATCTTTTGCCCCGGACTGGCCATCAGCGACGATAAGCCTGCCCTTCGGTTTATGCACATTTTCAGATTCTGCCGCCTGCATACCGAACCCGAATTTGCAAAAGGATTGATCATGGAACAACGCCGCTATCCGGGCCATAACCACTGGTTTTACGAGAGCCAGACCAGTCCACGTACCTCACAGGCCGCACCGCTGGTGCCAGAGGCCGCCCATATCGATGACCGTTTTTTGCTGGGATGTTACACCGATGACAACGTGGTGCAGTCACTGCTGCGCACTAATCAGCCCGCCCTGCTGGCGGCGCGCGATCTGGCACAGCTGCTGTTCCCCGACCGCGTCGTCACCACGCTCACGCATACCTTAACGCTTTACGATCGCCTCAGCACGGCGCTGACGGTGGCGCAGGTGGCGGGTGTACAGCGGCTGTGTAATCACTACTCTGCCCGCCTCAATCCGTTGCCCGGGCCCGACTCCTCACGTGAAAGTAATAATCGCCTCACCCAGATTACGCAATATGCACGCCAGCTGGCGATGCAGCCTGAGCTGATCAGCGCCAGCGCAATCACTGCCCTGGATGCAGTCGGCCTGACAGAGCCCGATATTGTGACGCTGAATCAGGTGATCGGCTTTGTCAGTTATCAGGCGCGGGTGGTCGCCGGTTTACAGGCGCTGCAGGCCCAGCCGGTACGCTGGCTGCCCGGCAGCACTGCACCACCCGATGCTGAGGCCACAGGTTTTGATCAGCCTGCCCGCTGGCAGCCGGTGCTGAAACCGCTGGAGTTGCGGTATGCCAGTGCTGAGCAGCTCGCTGCCATTACCCGCTGTCAATCGCTGCCGGGAATGCAGGACGCGGTATGGCTGCTGGCACACGATCCCTCAGTGCTCTATGGCTGGGCGCAACTGCGTCAGCATCTCACTCAGAACAATACTCTGGCAGAAGCGACAGCCGCCCGTATTCTGGGCAGTCGCTGGGCATTCCGGCTGCTGCCCGGAAATGAGATCTTAATTGAGGGCGTGGATGACGCGGCAGCAAAAGAGGAAGAGCAGCAGATTATTGCGCTGGCGGCACAACTGACCCGCTCGCCCGAGCGATTCAGCGCGGCTCACCTGCAACCGCTGATGGAGGCGGGCTGGGAAGCTGAGGCGCTGTTCGCACTGATACAGAGCGTGGCGATAGGCAACTGGAACAGCCGCCTGTTTTATGCGCTGGGCGAGGCGCAGTAACTGGAATTACACCGGCAGCAGGCCCCGTGCTTCATCGAAAAAGTGCTGCGCCAGCGGTGTGGCTCGGCCCGGTTCGGCAATTACCAGCGCCGCCTGGCGCGCCATCGGCGGCAGAGTAATAGCGCGCTGCTGCAGCCCCTGTAATGAAGCGGACAGCAGATGACCGACCGGCGACACCAACAGCCCCAGGCCGACCTGCGCGCACTGCATCAGCTGCATGACAGAGGCGCTCTCCACAATCACCCGGGGCACCAGCGCCGCCTCGCGAAAAGCCATATCAAGGTAACGCCGGAAATAACGCGTCGGCTCCGCCAGGCAGAGCGGCTGTTGTGCCACTTCCTCAAGCGTCAGCGCGGTTTCCCCCACCAGCTCAGGAAAATGGTCGGGATGGAATATGGCTTCAACGCCCCGATCTGCCAGCATCTCGGTCTGAAAATGGAGTTCACGCAGGGTTGCCATCTCGAAAAAACCGATCCCGACATCCACGGTGTGGCTGTTGAGTGCTTCCAGCAACTGGTCAGCACTCAGTACCGCAATGCGATAGTCGAGCTGAGGATAACGCGCCTGCACCGCTTTCAGCAGCAGCGGCAGTGCCATGCTGCACTGCGGCACCACGCCAACCCGCAGCGTACCGTTCACCCCATGCTTCAGCGATTCCACTTCCAGCTTCAGCCCCTGATAGACCGAAACAATTTCCCGCGCCCACGCCAGCACACGGTCGCCCTCTGGGGTAAATCCGGCAAAGTTATTGCTGCGGTTAATCAGCGGCAGGCCCAGCTCGCGCTCAAGGTTTTTCAGGCGCATAGAGAGGGTTGGCTGTGTAACAAAACTGGCTTCCGCGGCCCGCCCGAAATGGCGTTCACGCTCCAGGTTACACAAGTAAATGAGTTGTTTAATGTCGATGTTAATTTTCCATCAGCAGGTTGAAGGCTGTTCGCATTACTGTCTCGTTCGCAGGATCAACCAGAGTATAAGGCTGAATGTTACCCCGCGCAGGCTCGGATGTTTTAACCGCACGGTTCATTTGCGCAGGCGGATCGATGAAATCAGGACTCCGCGCCGCCCTGGTTTAAGCATCAGTGAGGGTAGCGCACTTAAATCATCGCGCCCTGTTGTTTTGCTGGCTTAGTAAAGATGGCATTCAGCGCCAGACAGATTAACCCGAACCCTACTGGCAGCAGGAAATCGTAGCTAAGCAGCCGGTAAAGCCCGATTCCGGCTATCCCTCCTGCAAGGAAAGAAAGCAGGGTCAGACAGTGCAGTCGCAGCCGGCTCAGATAGAGCGGTGCCTCTTTCGGTGACGCTTTACGCCGCAGCACCTCAAACAGCATTGCCAGCTCAATCCCGATATCGGTCGCCGTGCCGGAGATATGGGTAGTGCGAACGCGGGCATTGGAGATACGCGTCACCACCGCATTCTGCAACCCCATTAAAAAGCTCAGGCTCATAATTAACACCACACCGGGCGACTGCGGCGGAAAGTGATTTTCAATCACCCCCAGTGCAATCAGCGCGCTGCCCTCAATCAGGATGACAAAGGCATAGATAGTGCGGATATTTCTGCGGTGCCCGGCATTAATGATCAGCGTTGAAAACATGGAACCCGCAATAAACAGAAGCACGATCGACAGAAAAAACAGGCCAGGCCCCAGATTCGCTTTTGCCAGGTGATCGGACAGCAGCGAGACATTCCCGGTCATGTTGGCTGAAAAAAAACCGACGATCTCAAAGGCTGCGGTATTCAGTGCGCCTGCGGCAGCGGCAAGCGTGCAGGCCAGTCGGGTATCCGCGCTGTTGCTGCGGGCACTTTCCGTGCTGATTAGCATGACCACCCCATATTTACTGGAAAGCCTTATAATCCGCCGATTAGCCCTGCGCCACAAGGCACTGAATCAAACTCTCCCTTCTCTGTCGGGCATTACTCAGCATCGGGGCTCCGGACTCCGCGCTGCATAAACTCAGCGCGGAGAGCCCTGATTAACTGTTTGCCAGACGGAAGGTGGAGACCGACTGCGTCAGATACTGCACCTGCTCTTCCAGCGAGGCAGATGCCGCGGCAGACTCCTGCACCAGCGCCGAGTTCTGCTGTGTGACGCTGTCCATCTCGGTAACCGCCTGCTCAATCTGACCGATACCGCGACTCTGTTCATCAGAAGCGGTTGAGATGTGCTCCATCAGCAGATTCACGCGGCTGACAGAGGAGATAATGGCGCTCATCGCCTCACCGGTCCGGCTGACCTGATCGGAACCGGCGTGGATGATCGAAACAGATTCCGCAATCAGCCCCTCAATCTCTTTGGCTGCGGTAGCGCTGCGCTGGGCCAGATTACGGACTTCCCCTGCCACCACCGCAAAACCGCGACCCTGTTCACCCGCCCTGGCGGCTTCGACTGCCGCGTTCAGCGCCAGAATATTGGTCTGGAAGGCGATGCTGTCGATCACGGTGGTGATCTCCTCGATCTTCTTCGAGCTGGCATTAATCAGCGCCATCGATGTCACCACTTCCTGCGAGACCTTTTCGCCGCTTTCCGCGTTTTTCACCGCTTCACTGGTCAGGCGGCAGGCTTCAAAGACGTTTTCAGTGTTCTGTTTCACCGTTGCGCCCAGCTGCTCCATGCTGGCAGCGGTTTCCGTCAGCGCGGCAGCCTGCTGTTCGGTTCGCGAGGCGAGATCGATGTTGCCCGCCGCAATCTCCTGAGAGGCGGTGGAGACTGAGCGGGTTGAATCGCGCACCTGGAGAATAATAGCGGTCAGCGCGCTGCGCATCTGCTCCAGCGAGCCCATCAGCAACTGAATCTCACTGCGCGAACCGGCTTTGACCGGCACCGTGGTATCCAGGACGCCCGCCGCAATCAGCTTGCAGTGTTCCTGCGCATCATTGATCGGCGAAAGCACATAGCGCTTCATGAAGATGTAAATGGCGACGATGATGGCGAAAAACAGCACCCCAAACAGCCCCAGCAGGGTAATGCCGGAGGTAAAGTGACTCTGTGCATCGCTGTTAAGCTTTTTGGCATAGGTTTCATGCTGAGCCAGCACCCGGTCCAGTATGATTTCATACTGTCGATCAAGGCGAACCACGGTGGCAATCTGATTTTTAAAGCGCACCTGATCGTGCGCCTCTGCCGCCTCAATCAACGGCTGTAAACCCTGCTGACGATAGGCCTGATAAGCCTGGCTATAGGCGTCGGCTTCCGCCTCTTCGCCCGGCAGACGCGGCGCGTTCATATAGGCCTGAAATGCAGCATCCGCTTTGCCGGCCACGGTCCGAACGCTGTCCAGCGTGGCGGGATTATTTGCGTCACTGCCCTCAATCTCCTTCATGTACTCCATCAGACGCACACGCAGCGTGCGGCTGTGGTTGATTGGGTCAATCACCGAGAGCACCACACGGATCTCTTTGTTAACCGCATTCAGCGAGTGATTGCTCTGGATCAGCAGCCAGGTGCTGATTGCCACGCTGGTGAGAAACAGCGCCAGCAGGAAGGAGAAGATAATCAGGGAGGATTTTTTTAACGACATCGCGGTGTTCCGAAAAGTAAGAGGATTAGTCGCTATATCGGCAGAAAGGTACGGCCCATTAGGGCTGGGCTTTTTTTAGTTACAATAAGCGGGACGGCAGCGGGCGGAGCGTGCCCTGGAACAGGCGCTAACCGCCCACGGGCGTCGGGCGGTTAGCGTTGTGACGAAGAGTGAAACAGGCTGCCGTTAAGCGACGCCCAGTGCCATTTTTACCTCGTTGGCGATCTTCTCGACCTGCGGGCCGTAGATCACCTGAATGTCGTGCTCGCTGACGCGATTGACCCCGTTGGCACCGGTGCTCATCAGCGTCTGATCGACCACCTGATTCATCTCTTTGACCCGCACGCGCAGCCGGGTAAAGCAGCAATCGACATCCTCGATATTGGCCTGCCCGCCCAGCCCGCTGATAATGACCTGAGTCCGTTCATCCGCGGCGACCTGTTGCGGTTTCTCATCCTCCGATTCACGGCCCGGCGTTTCAACATTCATCCGGGTGATCACCAGCCGGAAAGCGTAGTAGTAGATCGGCGCATAGATCACGCCCAGCGCCAGCGTCCACCACCAGTGGGTTTTTGCCCCGCCCAGCATGCCGAACACCACCAGGTCGATAACACCGCCCTGCACGTTGCCAATCATCAGATGCAGCATCGACATCAGCATAAACGACAGGCCGGTCAGGAAAGCGTGTAGCAGATAGAGCACCGGCGAGACAAAGATAAAGCAGAACTCCAGCGGTTCGGTGATGCCGGTGGTGAAGGAGGTCAGCGCCCCCGCCATGACCAGTGCTTTGACCCGCTGTTTATGCTCGGGTCGGGCGGTGTGATAGATCGCCAGCGCCGCGGCGGGCAGGCCGAACATCATCACCGGAATCTTGCCCTGCGCCAGAAACTGCGTGGCCGTGCGCAGCGTCTCATCGGGAATCGATCCCGGATGAGTCAGCGACGCGTTGAAGATGTTCAGTGCACCAACCACGGTCTGGCCATCGACCACCGCCATGCCGCCAATAGGCGTGAAACGCACGGTTTCGTTAAGGATGTGATGCAGGCCGGTGGGGATCAGGATGCGCTCAAAGGCTCCCAGCAGAAAAGCGCCATACTGCCCGCTTTTGCCAATCATCTGTCCAATCCAGGCGATACCGTCGCCAATGGTCGGCCAGATCAGCGCCAGCAATACTCCAATCAGTGGCAGACAGACCACGGTCACAATCGGCACAAAACGCCGTCCGCCAAAGAAGCTGATCGCGGTAGGCAGTTGCTGGGTATAAAAGCGATTGTGCAGCGCCACCGTTACCAGTCCGGCAATCACCCCGCCCAGTACGCTCATGTTGTAGGTAAAGACGCCCAGCATGTTGATATATTCCGCCGAGGTCATCATGGCGGTGGTCTGGTCCATGCCCGCCTGCTGCAGGGCTGCAGGTGTGGTGGTGGCGGCGGTGATCCCTTTGGCCGCCAGCGTCGCGCTGATACCGACGTTCATCACGATATAGCCAATCACCGCGGCAAAGGCGGCGGTAGGTTTTTCCGCTTTCGCCAGTCCGATGGCACTCGCTACCGCAAAGAAGACCGGCAGATTAGCGAATAGCGCTCCGGCAACCTTGCGAATAAAGCCGATAATTAACTGCGGCACCTGCATCTGCGCAAAGGCATCGCCGGTGACCGCCGGGTTCTGCATGGCCGCCGCCAGCCCAAGGAAGATACCTGCGGCAGCGATGACCGAGATTGGCATCATCAACGCTTTGCCAAATGCATGAATCTGGCTGGTCAGCTGTTTCATGGAGTCGTGCCCTCTCTGATTGTGAACAGCAAGTATTAGCCTGTTGTCGGGAGAACTCCCGTTATCAGCAGGTTAAAGGCGGGTAAAATCTGACCAGCATCACATTTCTGGCTTATGCACGATAAACGCCAGCTATCGCACCATTAAGTCAATCAATTAGACAAGGTATGAGGATAGCTGCAGACTTCCTTTCACCATCAGGATATAACCTGATAACAAACACCAAACAATAATTCCTACTATAAAAAGCCTGCACTCAATATGAAATTTAAACGCCAAATCAAACCCTATCGCGCGGCAGCGGGCGGCTGGGGTTCACTGGAAGCCACCACGCGTTTCGTTCTTGACAGCAAAGCGGCCCTGAAAAATATGCGCAACCTGATGCGCATGAACAAAGCACGCGGTTTTGACTGTCCGGGCTGCGCCTGGGGCGATGACAATAAAAGTACCTTCAGCTTCTGTGAGAACGGCGCCAAAGCGGTGACCTGGGAAGCGACGCGCCGGATGGTCGACACCGACTTTTTCGCTAAACACAGCGTGACCACGCTCTATACCCAGAGTGACTACTTCCTGGAGTATCAGGGACGCCTGACTCATCCGCTGCGCTACAACGCGGAAACCGATCACTACGAGCCCATCAGCTGGGATGATGCGTTTGCGCTGATCGCGCAGCACATCAAGGCGATGGATCATCCGGATCAGATGGAGCTTTACACCTCCGGTCGCGCCAGCAATGAAGCCTCCTGGCTCTATCAGCTGTTTGGTCGCCTGATGGGGACCAATAACTTCCCTGACTGCTCCAATATGTGCCACGAAGCCAGCGGCACCGGCCTGAAGCGCAGCATTGGCGTCGGTAAAGGCACCATTCGTCTGGATGATTTCGACCACGCAGATGCCATTTTTGTCTTCGGTCAGAATCCCGGCACTAACCATCCGCGTATGCTGCACAGCCTGCGTCACGCTGCCGATCACGGTGCGAAAATCGTCACCTTTAATACCCTGCGTGAACGCGGTCTGGAACGTTTTGCCGATCCGCAGAAACCGCTGGAAGTGGTGACTTCGAAAGCGGGCAACATCAGCTCCTCCTATTACCAGCCGAACCTGGGCGGTGATATGGCGGCGGTGCGCGGCATGGTGAAATCCCTGCTGGAAACCCACCGCGCGCGTCTGGCGGCTGGCGAAAGCGGCCTGTTCGATCAGACCTTTATCAATGCTAAAACCAACGGCATTGAGGCGTATCTCGACGCCGTGGATAACACCAGCTGGATGCAGATTGTGGCGCAGTCGGGCCTGACGCAGGCGCAGATCCGTGAAGCCGCGGCGATCTACCAGAGCGCTGACCGGGTGATCTGTACCTGGGCGATGGGTATCACCCAGCACAAACACTCTGTCGACACGGTGCGCGAGATCACCAACCTGCAGTTGCTGTTTGGCCAGCTGGGTAAAAAAGGCGCAGGCCTCTGCCCGGTTCGTGGTCACAGTAATGTGCAGGGCAACCGCACCATGGGCATCGATGAGAAACCGGCGAAAGCCTTCCTGGATGCGCTGGGGAATCATTTCAATTTCGAGCCCCCGCGTGCGGCAGGCCACAACACCGTGGAAGCGCTGAACGCCATGCTGCGTGATGAAGTGAAAGTGCTGATCGCGCTGGGTGGCAACCTGGCGGCGGCCGCACCCGACTCACCGCGCACCGAAGAGGCGATGTCACGCTGTGGTCTGACCGTGCATATCAGCACCAAACTGAACCGCAGCCATCTGGTGCCGGGTCACGATGGGCTGATTCTGCCGACGCTGGGCCGCACCGAGCGCGATCTGCAGGCCACCGGCAATCAGTTTATTACCGTGGAAGACTCTTTCAGCATGGTGCACGCCTCTGAAGGGATCGGTATTCCGCTGGCGGAAACGCAGCGTTCAGAGACCTGGATTGTTGCCGGTATCGCCGAGGCGGTGCTGGGTGATGAAAAAGTGAAATGGCGCGAGCTGGCGGGTGATTACAACCTGATCCGTGAGCACATCGCCGCGACGATTCCGGGCTTTGCCGACTTTAACGCCAAATGTGACATCCCGGGCGGTTTCTATCTGGGCAACGCAGCAGCCGAGTTGCGCTTCAATACGCCGAGCCAGAAAGCGGAGTTCAACGCCTCGGCGCTGCCGACCTCACTGTTCCCGAATCTTGATCAGGACGTGCCTTTTACCCTGCAGACACTGCGTTCGCACGACCAGTACAACACCACCATTTACGGCCTCGATGACCGTTACCGTGGCGTGTTTGGTCAGCGTGAAGTGGTGTTCATCAACCCGGACGATATGGCAGACCTGGGCTTTACCGAAGGCCAGAATGTCGATATCGAAACGCTGTGGAATGATGGCATTACCCGTCGCGTCAGCGGATTCAAACTGGTTCCCTACAATATTCCGCGCGGTAACCTGGCGGCCTATTATCCGGAAACCAACCCGCTGGTGCCGCTGAACAGCTTTGGTGATGACAGTGGTACACCGACCTCTAAATCGGTGCCGGTGAAGCTGGAACTCTCTGAGGCACTGGCCGATCAGCGCATCGCCTGACAGCCCTTTCACTCCCCCCTAAAAAGCCGGCTCGTCCGGCTTTTTGCCTTGCCGCGCGACGTCGATTCGCGTAAAACTGTCAGCCGCAATCAGCCAACGAAACGTAAAAATTATGTTCCAGGATAACCCGCTGCTCGCGCAGCTGAAAGAGAAGCTCCATTCGCAAACGCCTCGTGCTGAAGGCGTCGTAAAAGGCACTGAAAAAGGCTTCGGCTTTCTGGAAGTCGATGCGCAAAAAAGCTACTTCATTCCGCCACCGCAGATGAAGAAAGTGATGCACGGCGATCGCATCACCGCCGTGATCCACAGCGATAAAGATCGCGAAAGCGCTGAGCCGGAAACCCTGGTTGAGCCGTTCCTGAGCCGCTTTGTTGGCCGGGTTCAGAAGAAAGACGATCGCCTGTCGATTGTGCCGGATCATCCCCTGCTGAAGGATGCGATCCAGTGTCGCCCTGCGCGCGATGTCAGCCATGAGTTTGAAAATGGTGACTGGGCCGTGGCGGAGATGCGTCGCCATCCGCTGAAAGGCGATCGCGGCTTTTATGCCGAACTCACCGATTTTATTGTCAAAGCTGATGACGATCTGGCGCCGTGGTGGGTGACGCTGTCGCGTCATAACCTTGAGCGTGAAGCGCCCGATGTCAGTTTTGGCGAGATGCTGGATGAAAATCTGACGCGTGAAGATCTGACCGCGCTGGATTTCGTTACCATCGACAGCGCCAGCACCCAGGATATGGATGATGCGCTCTTTGTGGAAGCCCTGGACGATGGCGCCCTGCGTCTGACCATCGCTATCGCCGACCCTACCGCCTATGTGCCGGAAGGCAGTCAGCTCGATAAGCTGGCGGCGCAGCGTGCGTTTACCAACTACCTGCCGGGCTTTAACATCCCGATGCTGCCTCGCGAACTCTCTGATGATGTCTGCTCGCTGCGTCCGAATGTGCGCCGTCCGGCCCTGGCCTGCCGCGTGACCGTGGCAGCCGATGGCAACTTAGGTGATGACGTTGAGTTCTTTGCCGCCTGGATCGAATCCAAAGCCAAGCTGGCGTATGACGACGTCTCTGACTGGCTGGAAAACAGCGGCGCATGGCAGCCGGAAAGTGAGGCGATTGCTGAACAGATTCGCCTGCTGCATCGCCTCTGCCTGGCGCGCAGCGAGTGGCGTCAGACTCACGCGCTGGTGTTTAAAGATCGCCCGGATTACCGCTTCCTGCTGGGTGAAAAAGGTGAAGTGCTGGAGATTGTGGCTGAACCGCGCCGCATCGCTAACCGCATTGTCGAAGAGTCTATGATTCTGGCCAACGTCTGCGCGGCGAAAGTGCTGCGTGACCGTCTCGGTTTTGGTATCTACAACGTCCATGCCGGTTTCGATGCCACCAATGCTGAACAGGCCGCGGCCGTGCTGGCCAACCATGGTATTACCGTGGATGCGCAGGCGATCACTACGCTGGAAGGCTTCCGCGTGCTGCGTCGTGAGCTTGATGCCCAGCCGACCCAGTTCCTCGACAGCCGGATCCGTCGCTTCCAGACCTTCGCTGAGATCAGCACCGAGCCTGGCCCGCACTTTGGCCTGGGACTTGAGGCTTACGCCACATGGACCTCACCGATTCGTAAGTTCGGCGACATGGTCAACCATCGTCTGCTGAAAGCGATTATTCGCGGTGAGCAGATCGCTCGTCCGGATGATGCGCTGACGGTGACGATGAGTGAGCGCCGCCGCCTGAACCGCATGGCGGAACGTGATGTTGGCGACTGGCTCTACGCCCGTTATCTGGCGCCGTTTGCAGCAACCGACCGTCGCTTCAGCGCCGAGATTATCGATGTGTCACGTGGTGGCATGCGTGTTCGCCTGCTGGAGTTTGGCGCGGTCGCCTTTATCCCGGCGCCGTTCATTCACGCGGTGCGTGATGAGCTGGTCTGCAGCCAGGAAAATGGCAGCGTTCAGATCAAAGGCGAAGTGGTTTACCGTGTGACCGATGTGATTGATGTCACCATCGCCGAAGTCCGCATGGAAACCCGCAGCGTCGTGGCGCGTCCCGCCGTCTGAGTAGTGACGTACTGAGCAGTCAATCGGGCGGGATAACTCCGGTTATCCCGTCTGTTTCCACCCCGCCCGCATTGCAAAAAAGTTAAATTTGTACCCCGCTTCACACTTCTCCACTGATTAACTTTCACTTACATTCCATTACATTAAGTTTGACTCGTTGTTTTCGATCGCTTTCCTCTCGGTCCTCACAAGGAGTTAGTCATGAAAAACGTCAAAACCAGTGCGATCTGGTTAGTGGTGGCGTTAATCGGCGCGGGCGCTTTCGCCATGCTGGCCCTCAGCCGCGGCGAACACGTCAACGCAGTCTGGCTGGTGATAGCCGCTGTCGCCTGTTACAGCATCGCTTATCGCTTCTACAGCCTGTTTATCGCCCGCAATATTTTCGAACTGGACGACCGCCGGATGACGCCTGCCGAGCGGCTGAGCGACGGGCTCGATTATGTCCCGACCAATAAATGGGTGCTGTTTGGTCACCACTTTGCGGCTATTGCCGGTGCCGGCCCGCTGGTGGGTCCGATTCTGGCGGCGCAGATGGGCTTTCTGCCTGGCACCATCTGGATCCTGGTCGGGGTGATGCTGGCGGGTGCGGTACAGGATTTCCTGATCCTGTTTATCTCAACCCGTCGTGATGGCCGTTCACTGGGCGAGATGGCGCGGCAGGAGCTGGGTGCGTTTGCCGGTGTGGTGACCATGCTCGGCGCGCTGGGCGTCATGATCATTATCCTGTCGGCGCTGGCGCTGGTGGTGGTCAAGGCGCTGGCGAACAGTCCGTGGGGACTGTTTACCATCGCGGCCACCATTCCGATTGCGCTGTTTATGGGCGTCTACATGCGCTTTATCCGGCCCGGTAAAATCGCCGAAGTTTCACTGATTGGCTTTGTGCTGATGATGGCGGCGATTATCTATGGTGGTGACGTAGCCCAGCATCCTTACTGGGGGCCCTTCTTTACCCTGAAAGGCACCTCACTGACCTGGGTGCTGGTGATCTACGGCTTTATTGCCTCCGTGCTGCCGGTCTGGCTGCTGCTGGCTCCGCGTGACTACCTTTCGACCTTTCTTAAAATCGGCGTGATTGTCGGGCTGGCGGTGGGGATTGTCTTTGCCATGCCAGAGATGAAAATGCCGGCGGTCACCAAATTTATCGACGGCACCGGCCCGGTCTTCTCCGGCGCGATGTTCCCGTTCCTGTTTATTACTATTGCCTGCGGCGCCATCTCCGGCTTCCATGCGCTGGTCTCCAGCGGCACCACGCCAAAACTGGTGGAGCGGGAAAGTCATATCCGCTTTATTGGCTATGGCGCGATGCTGATGGAATCCTTTGTGGCGATCATGGCGCTGATTTGTGCCTCAGTGCTCGATCCGGGCGTCTACTTTGCCATGAACTCCCCGGCTGCGCTGATTGGTACCACCGTTGAAAGCGCCTCTCAGGTGATCAACGGCTGGGGCTTTGTCGTCACGCCGGAAATGCTGAGCGGCATCGCCCGTGACGTGGGTGAAGGCTCGATCCTGTCCCGCGCAGGCGGCGCGCCAACCTTCGCGGTGGGGATGGCCCACATCATTACCGAGATCTTTAACAGCCGGGCGATGATGGCGTTCTGGTATCACTTCGCCATTCTGTTTGAAGCGCTGTTCATTCTGACGGCGGTCGATGCCGGTACCCGCGCCTGCCGCTTTATGGTGCAGGATCTGGCAGGCACCGTGGTGCCTTCTATGGCGAATAACCGCTCCTGGCTGGGCAATATGGCCGGCACGACCGTGGCGGTCGCGGGCTGGGGCTTCTTTGTCTATCAGGGCGTGGTCGATCCGCTCGGCGGCATTAACACTCTGTGGCCGCTGTTTGGTATCGGCAATCAGATGCTGGCGTCCATGGCGCTGATCCTCGGCACCGTGGTGCTGTTCAAAATGAAAAAGCAGCGTTACGCCTGGGTGACTATCCTGCCAACTGTCTGGCTGTTTATCACCTCGATGACTGCCGGCTGGCAGAAAATCTTCCATGAAAAACCGTCGATTGGCTTCCTGGCGCAGGCGAATAAGTTCCGCAAAGGGCTGGATGAAGGCGTGATCATCGCCCCGGCAAAAAGCGTGGCAGATATGCAGACCATCGTCTTCAGCAATCAGATTAACGCGGCCCTGTGCGCCTTCTTTATGCTGGTGGCGGTCACGATGCTCATCTCTGCGTTCTTTGTCATTCGCCGGGCGCTGCGCAGCGATCTTCCTACTACGCATGAGTCCGTTGTGACGCTGCGCAACAAGGAGGTGCGTCATGTCTGATGCTATTCATCAGTCCCAGCGTCCGCAGGGAGAGTGGCAGATTATCCGCTGCCAGCCTGCCGCCGCCCCACAGCCACAGACATTCAGCTGGCGGGGATTCTGGCGCGGCCTGCAACAGTGTTTTCGCTTAATGGTCGGGGTGCAGGATTATCAAAAATATCTGCAGCATATGCGACTCCATCATCCCGATCAGCCGCCGATGAATGAGCGCGATTTCCACCGTTACTGTCTGGATGCCCGCTTCCCCAGCCAGGCAGGCAAACTGGGTAAATGTCCCTGCTGACCGCACTAAACAGCCCCGCACCGTCGGGGCTTTTTTGTGCCATTCTTATCTGGATGGGAAAATATATTCGGTTTGCATCTTGTGCTGGCGTCAGATGATGAATACTGTTGCTAAAATAATGAGATAACGCCTGCAGAGCACTTCCCGGAGGAAGTTTCCATGACCGATGAACAAGGGCAAACGTTGTTGTACACCCTTTTCGGTACAACCAGCCCTCATTGGCGTCTGACCGCGGACAGCGATGCGTTGCATTTTGCCGAAGATGAGTCGTCACAAACTAATATCGCCCTGCCGTTAACCCCCGGCCAGGCAGCCATGATACGCGCGATGCCGGTCATCACTTCAAGCATCAATCTGACTATGACGCTGCAGGGCATTGATGTTCCGATGCATTTTGTCGGACGCAAAGTGAACCAGGCGACCTGGGCAGGAACCGCTTCTGCCTGGGGCGATACCTCAGCGGTCGCCCGCGACTTAACCCTGGGTCTTTCATTCGCCGAACAGGTGGTTTCTGAAGCCAACTCGGTGATTGTGATCCTCGATCAGCGCGGCAATATTCAGCGTTTTAACCGTCTTAGTGAAGAATACACCGGTCTGAATGAGCATGAGGTTATCGGCCGTAACGTCTTTCAGCTCTTTATGACCAAACAGGAGGCCTCTCAGTCACGACGCAACATTGCGGGCTTCTTCCGTGACGGTAACTCCTATGAGGTGGAGCGCTGGGTTAAAACCAAAAAAGGTCAGCGACTGTTTCTGTTTCGTAATAAGTTTGTTCACAGCGGCAGTGGTAAAAATGAAATTTTCCTCATCTGTTCTGGCACCGACATAACCGAGGAGCGACGCGCCCAGGAACGCCTCCGGGTGCTGGCAAACACCGATACGGTGACCGGTTTGCCTAATCGCAACGCAATTCATCAACAGATTAGCCTGGCGCTGGAGCGATCTGAGCGCGATGAGACCGGTGTGGTCTACCTCGATCTCGATAATTTCAAAAAAGTGAACGACGCCTACGGTCATATGTTCGGCGATCAGTTACTGCAGGCGGTATCACTGGCGATTCTTAGCTGTCTGGGTAAAGACCAGACCCTGGGCCGGCTGGGTGGCGATGAGTTTGTGGTGCTGGCTGAGCACACCAGCCAGGCTGCGCTGGAGGCGATGTCCTCCCGCATTCTTGAGCGCCTGCGTCAGCCTTTCCGTATCGGACTAATCGAAGTGTACAGCGGCTGCTCTATCGGGATCGCTTTCGCGCCGCTGCATGGTGAAGATCGCGAGAGCCTTATTCGCAATGCTGACACCGCGATGTATCACGCCAAAGAGAACGGTCGTGGCAAGTTCTGTGTCTTCGCGGCAGAGATGAACCAGCGGGTCTTTGAATACCTGTGGCTGGACACCAATCTGCGTAAAGCGCTGGAGCTGGATCACCTGCTGGTGCATTACCAGCCGAAAATCGACAGTGATGGTGAAGTCCGCAGCGCCGAAGCGCTGGTACGCTGGAACTCACCCGAGCGCGGCCTGGTCTCCCCTGCTGATTTCATTCCCTACGCCGAAGAGTCGGGACTGATTGTGCCGCTGGGACGCTGGGTCATGCTCAATGTGCTGAAACAGATTATCGTCTGGCGCCAGCAGGGCATTTTTCTGCGCGTCGCCGTCAACGTGTCGGCACGTCAGCTGATTGATCAAAGCATCTATACTGACCTGAAACAGGCACTGCATGAGGCGAATATCACCGACTGTCCTATCGATATTGAGCTCACAGAAAGCTGCCTGATAGAGAATGAAGCTGAAGCCCTGCGGCTGATGAAGCAGTTTCAGGAGCTGGGCGCACAGGTTCATCTGGATGACTTCGGCACCGGTTACTCGTCGCTTTCTCAGCTCGCACGTGTGCCGATCAATGCCATCAAGCTCGACCAAAGCTTTATCCGCGATATTAATAAACAGCCCGTCTCACAATCGCTGGTACGAGCTATCGTCGCCGTCGCCAAGGCGCTCGATTTGCAGGTGATTGCAGAGGGTATTGAGACCCCGGATGAAGAGAAGTTTGTCCTTAACAGTGGTGTCGATGGGCGTCAGGGCTACTACTACGCAAAACCAATGCCCGCGGAACAGTTTGGGCATTGGCTGGCTAAGCATCCTGCCCGCGTTTAACGCTAATTCAGATTAACCCGCTTTACGCAGTGATGCGCTGTGGCGGTTTTGTAACTGAACCAAGCGTTCCATGTAAGCAATGTCTTTAGGTTCGATGGTAAAGGCGTAATCGACCCAATCTTCGGTAATATCCATCAGCTCAGCGCGTGACAATTGCAGCACGCGCTGACGCGCTTTCAGCATAGCCCGCACGCCGTTGAGTTTAGGACGTAACGTATCGATAAAGGTGCGGGTGGCGCGGTAGCTGTCGCCAGGCTGGAAGACTTTATCCACCAGTCCGCGCGTTTCATACCACTCTGCGCTGTGGGACTCCCCTTCACAAATTAACTCTTCTGCCAGTTTCATGCCGGAACGACGCGCGACCAGTGAGTAGCCGCCCATGCCGGGAAAGAGGTTAAAAGCAATTTCCGGAAAGCCCATCCGCGCGTTGTTCTGCGCCAGAATGAAGTGATGTGCCAGCGCCGCTTCGAATCCGCCGCCTAAGGCACTGCCCTCAATCATCGCCAGCGTCACCGCGCCGGTATCAAACCCCCGTGCTGCCGAATGGATGCAGTCAACGCAGGCACGGGCATAGGCCCGCAGCGCCTCACGGCGGTTATTGCGAATGCACTCGACAAAGAAGCGCAGATCGCCACCGGCGTTGAACATCTGTGGCACCAGAGAGCCGGTAACCCAGAAGTCGATCGGCAGACCGGAACGCTGAGCGGCGTAGCTCAGATTCATGATCTCCTCAATCAGTTCATGGTTAAAGCTCGGACGGGGCTGTGCACGCAACATCATCCACATAGTACGGCGCCCTTCTTCGTAATAGGCGACTAACTGCGTGGTGTTGCCGACTTCGGTAAATAATCTGCACGTTGCTTGGTTAATAACTGTCATTGTCTCATCCTCTGTTTATATTTGATGCGTTAAATACGCCACATCAGCGTAATGCAGAGTGAGGCCAGACCAAATGAGAGATTGATTTACAACACAAAATCCAGAGAGATCCCCGACTCGCGCGTCGGGGATTGATTAGGCGGGTTACTTAATAGCGGCACGCTGCTCCACGGCAACATGAAGACGCTTAACACGTTTTGAATAGATGGCCGTGATGATCGGCACCAGCACGGAGGTCACAATCACGGACGTTGCCACCAGCGCCGTGGCAGCAGGGGCAATCGGTTTAAACTGCGGCAGCATCTCGGCAATCAGCACCGGTGTCGCCACCGCTGCGCCTGCCGTACTGGATGCAGCTATGCCAGCCGTGCCATCCCCGCCCCCAATCAGTCGATCGGTCAGAATGAGTGGGATACCGGTAATAATGATCACCGACACGCCCAGCATGATGCCCAGCAGTCCGGTTTCCGCAATGACACCCAGGTTAATGGTGTTACCCAGAGCAAAGGCGAAGAAAGGAATCAGCGTATGGACCGCTTTTCCGAAGAAGTCGCGCAGCTCCGGATCAAGATTCCCTAATGCAAATCCCACAATAAACGGCAGGACCGCCCCCACAAACACGTGCGGCTCGAATGAGGCGATGCCGGCGGTGCCCAGGATAACCATGGTCATTAATGGCCCGGACTCCAGAGACATCAGCACAAACGCACCGGCCTCCTCTTTGGAACCATATTGCTGCATGATCGAGGCATAAAGGCCGCCATTGGTCATATCCATGGCAGCCACCAGCGCCAGCGTCGATAACCCGGCAAACATCCCTACTTCTACGCCATTCTCCGGCATCACCCGAGAGGCGATGGCAGCCACAACCCAGGCGACGGCAATCTTGGTAAGCACCAGCGTGCCCGATTTACGCAGTACCGTCCCGGTGGCGCTGAGTTTAATCGACGCGCCCATACAGAAAAACCAGACGGCCAGAATGGGTACCGTGCCGGTCATCAGGCCGTTGGTGAAAGAACCGAAATATTTCCCGGCGCCTGGAGAAAACGTATGACAGAGTGCGCCGATAAAGAGCGGAATGAGCATCATACCGCCCGGAATTTTGTCTATTGCACGTTTGATATGCATATGGATGTCACCTTTGCTATGCCAGAGGGTGGAGCAGGAAGTGCCCGAAGGCGATGCAAGCAAAGTAGTGACTTGAGGTAATCAAAACAGTGATCGCCTCGATAAAATGAAACGCTGTTTTATTTTTAATGACCTGTTGTTTTGATAACTATGATGGAGATCGCCATACCAGTCTCAGATGAGACTAAAAAAAACGGGACGCCGTGGCGTCCCGCTCGCTATTTTTGCCCGTACCAGGCGTTCTCGCCATGCTTTCGCAGGTAGTGCAGGTCAAGCAGTGTCTGGTTAATCGGCGGCAGATTAGCGGTCAGTTGCTGGCTGAACAGGCCCATATACGCCACCTCCTCCAGCACAACCGCGCTGTGTACCGCAGCATGAGCGTCTTTCCCCCAGGCAAACGGGCCATGAGAGTTGACCAGTACCGCCGGGATCGCAGAAGGAGACAACCCACGTTGCGCAAAAGTCTCAATAATCACCTCACCGGTGTTCCACTCGTAGTCGTGCTGAATCTCTTCATTGCGCATCGACCGGGTACAGGGGATCTCACCATAGAAGTCATCGGCGTGGGTGGTTCCCCAGGCAGGAATCGGTCGTCCTGCCTGGGCCCAGATGGTCGCATGCCGCGAATGGGTATGGACAATGCCACCCACCTCCGGCCAGGCGAGGTAAAGCGCGCGGTGTGTCGCCGTGTCCGAGGAGGGGCGTTTATCCCCTTCCACCACGTCGCCACTCGCCAGATCGACCACGACCATGTCGTCGCGCTTCATCACTTCATAGCGCACGCCGGAAGGTTTAATAACCAGCAAACCCTGTTCGCGATCAACAGCGCTGACATTGCCCCAGGTGAAGGTCACCAGGTTGTATTTGGGTAGATCCAGATTCGCTTCCAGAACCTGTTGTTTCAGGTGTTCCAGCATCTATTTTCTCCTGCTGACAATCGTCCCTGAATTTTGCGGAGTCGGACGCGAAAGGGTTATGGAGCAAATGGCTATAAACGCAGAAGGAATGGCTGTGAATGCAAAAATGTGTCGTGATTTCAGAATTTTCTATCTTCGGAATTTAACCAGAACGCTTAGAATCCTCTCAGGCAATGCGTGGCCCTGTCGGGTTTGCATTGCGACTCTCCCGCTACAAACGGTTTGTCCATGGTGATCACATTTCCATGCCGACACGGATGCGGCAATGATGCGACACAAGCGGGCTGAGGAAATATCGGAGCTATACTAAGAGTGTTGCCTCTGTGAGCACATCAAAGGAGAAGTGTATGACAACAACAATGAAACGAATCACTGCCGTTGTACTGGCAACCACGTTAGCTGTTGCACTGAGCGGCTGTTCTAACTGGTCTAAACGTGACCGCAACACCGCTATTGGCGCGGGCGCGGGCGCGATTGGGGGTTCAGTATTGACCAATGGTAGCGCACTCGGCACAGTCGGTGGCGCCGCTGTCGGTGGTATTATCGGTCATCAGGTCCACTAAAGACCTTATTAAAAAAATAATCGGCTACGCTAAGCATCTACACAACAATCGGGCTACTTCGGTAGCCCGATTTTTTTTCAGCCACCCGCCAGTTTGACCTTCATGCCTTTGGCTTCCAGCAGGCTTTTCAGTAAATCGCGCTTATCCCCCTGAATCTCGATAACGCCCTCTTTCACCGAACCCCCACAGCCGCACTTCTTTTTGAGTTCGGCCGCCAGCAGCGTCAATGCCGCGTCGTCCAGGTCGATACCGGTAATCAGGCAGACGCCTTTTCCCTTGCGACCACTGGTCTGGCGCTGGATGCGCACAATGCCATCCCCTTTTGGCCGCTCCTTCGCCGGCTCCGGCTGGGTAATGCGCCCGCTGTCGGTTGAGTAAACCAGTGGATTATCCTTCGCCATTATTGTGTCTCCAGACTGTGCAGGATCGCCTGCAGAGTGGCGGCGGGATCGGCGGATTGGGTGATCGGACGCCCGATAACCATATAGTCCACACCCGCCTGCTTCGCCTGCTCAGGTGTCATGATGCGACGCTGATCGCCAGCATCACTGCCTGCCGGGCGAATCCCCGGCGTGACCAGCGCAAACTCCTGACCTAAAACCTGTTTGAAGCGGACAGCCTCATGGGCGGAACAGACCACACCATCCAGCCCGCACGACAGTGTCAGCTTCGCCAGTCGCTCTGCCTGTTCGGCAGGAGAAAGCGTAATGCCCAGCCCTTTGAGATCCTCTGCATCCATACTGGTCAGTACAGTCACCGCAATAAGCAGGGGCGCCTCTTTACCAAAGGGAAGCAGCGCTTCACGCGCCGCGTTCATCATCCGAGCCCCACCACTGGCATGGACGTTGACCATCCAGACCCCGAGATCGGCAGCGGCCGCCACGGCATGAGCGGTGGTGTTGGGAATATCGTGGAATTTAAGATCGAGGAAGATTTCAAAGCCGCGCTGCTGCAGAGTGTTAACCAGCGAGGGGCCAAATAGCGTAAACATCTCTTTGCCTACTTTAAGGCGGCAACTGCGGGGATCGATCTGGTCGACGAAACGCAGTGCGCTGTCGAGGTTATGATAATCCAGCGCTACCAGAATCGGCGAAGCGGTCACGTTGTGGGGTGAAGGCATGGCATTTCCTCTGCAACAGGCGCCCGCAGGCGCATTAGACAAACGGCAAGCATTCTACCTGCGGTGTCTGACCATCACAATCGCCATTGCCCTCCTGCCTGGCAAATTATGCACTGTCGCTGAGGTCTGTAAGCTAACCTGCTCTCTAGTATGTTGTAACTATAATGGGCTATTAACAGTGCAGCTGTAACGGCCGGTTTACTGGCCGTCGAGGCCACGGATGGGCTTAACTGAAGACCAGGTGCGGCAGGATGGGCAGTGCCAGTAGAGTGCGTGGGCGGTAAAGCCACACTTCTGGCAGCGATAGCGCGGCTTGGTGCGGATCTGTTCGCCAACCATGTCGCGCAACACCATCAGGCTCTCTTTCGCGCGGCCATCTTCCGCCTCATGCAGGTTTAAATCCATCAGGCGGTGGAACACCCGCATGGTAGGATGACGCTGCAGCTGACGGCTGATGTAATTCTGGGCCGCTTCGGGCCCCTGCTGCTGCTCAAGGATGTCAGACAGATAGAGCTCCGCCGCTGCGCCGGTGTTCTCTTCAACACAGCGATGAAGAAACTCTGACCAGGCGTCTGGCTGATTGAGCTGCTGGAAACAGGTCTCCAGCATCCCCAGCGTTTCACTCACCAGCTCTTTATCCTGGTCCAGCACCCGCTGCAGATGGCCCACCGCTTTAGCGTAATCGCCTTTTTCCATCAGGATACGGCCCATCATGATCGAGATACGTGCGCTGTTGCGATCGGCCGACTCCCCTTTCTTAAGCAGGCTCATGGCACGATCGAGATCGTCGCTGCTCATCGCCTGCAGAGCCAGCTCGCAGTAGAAGTGGGCTATTTCGCCTTTCTGCTTCTCTTTGCCAAGCTTAACCAGCCGCTCTGCGACTTCAATCGCCTGCTGCCAGTCGCTGGTTGCCTGGTGGATCAGCAGCAGTTGCTGCAGCGCACCCACCCGAAAGTCAGTTTCATCGATGAGCTGCTTAAACATGTCTTCCGCGCGGTCATATAAGCCCGCCGCCATATAGTCGCGGCCCAGTTGCTGTACGGCGAGCAGTCGCTGCTCATAGCTCAGGGAGGCGCTTTCCATTAAAGCCTGATGGATGCGGATGGCGCGGTCGACTTCCCCGCGCGAACGGAACAGATTGCCCAGCGTCAGGTGTGCTTCAACCGTGCCGCTGTCCTCTTTCAGCATCTCAAGGAAGAGGTCGACCGCTTTGTCCTGCTGATTGGAGAGCAGGAAGTTTACGCCAGCGACATATTCACGTGACAGTCGGTTGGCTTCCTGTTGCTTATCCTGATGCGCGCTGCGACGGCCCATATACCAGCCATACGCTGCCGCCACCGGCAGTAACAGAAACAGCAATTCATGCATCAGGGATTATTCCCGGCCAGCCGGAGAAGATGGCGTGGTCGCCAGGGTAGTACTCTGCTCGATTTGGGTCTGCATACGCTTAATTTTCCGGTTGGCATTCGCCAGGGAGACGCGGGTCCGTAACCAGAACAGACCGCAGATGATCCAGCCAAGCACGAAACCTGCGCCAAACAGGGATGCCAGTAAGGTCGAGATGCTGAACTCACCCTGCGCCAGCAGATAGTTAAAAGTAATGACCTGATCGTTATGCGCACCCAGGGTGACGGAAATAATGAAAATGACCAGTACCACTAAAAAAATCAGCAAATATTTCACAGTGCATCCTGTTGTGAGGTTGTCGGGTAGAATTATGCCAAAACTCCAGCAAAAATGCTGCTCCCAGCAGCATCGGGCGGGTCGCTTTTACGCAGGCCCGTCTAATAATATGGGGTCTTACGGGTGAATTACAATCAGGGCTCCCGCTGCGCCACCTCTTTTTGCTCTTCCGGCGGCAGCGTCAGCGGGCCACAGAATCGCTGCGCCAGCCAGGTGGCAATGGTGACCAGTAGCCAGGAGAGTATGGTTGCCATCGCCAGATCCCGTGGCCAGTGCATGCCCAGCAGCAGACGACTCGCCATTACGCCAGTGGCCCATAGAAAGATCACCACCACGGTTTTATAGTGCCGACGCGGCCAGAGCAGACCCAATGCCAGCAGCGCCCAGCTGGCGGCAAACATAGTATGTCCCGAAGGGAAAGCGAAACCGGTTTCAAACGCCCAGTGCCGTTTCAGCCAGCCGGGGATCTGTGTCTCATCGGCAATCAGTGAGGTTACCATCTCGCCACGCTGTTTGCGCTTCAGCTCGTAGAAGGTCTTTTCATCCAGCCCGTGATGCTGTTCCAGCCAGATCACATAGGGACGCGGTTCCTGAATCTGCTCTTTGATATAGGATTTGGTGTATTGCCCGGCCAGAATGGTGGCGTTCATGATCAGCAGCAGCAGGATGGCTGGCTTCAGCCGAAAGCGCAGGCACCAGAGCATCCAGGCACTCAGCACGACGCTGGTAACAATGCCCCAGGGGTTGGTGACGGTCTCGGTCATCCAGAAGAGACCTTTCAGCAGCGCATTGCTTTCGCCTGGTTGCCAGCGCCAGCCGCTCAGCCAGACTGCAACCGGCATGATCAGCAGCAGCAGCATTCCAAAGGTGGTACGACGTGAAATCTTAAACATCCTCTTCCCTTATCCCGGCGTCAAAAGAGAGCAATTGCATAACTTTAGCTTAAAAAAGAATAACATAACCGTTGCCGATTGGATAATTGTGCTTTATCACTGCAATTGGTATCAGAGATTACCAGCCCGCTTGCGGGTTGTGGCACAATATTGCACGTTTGTCGGGCCACACTGGCCTGTGCACTATCATGATGATAGTGCATCCTCTGAAGGTTCTGGAGAGTCACATGCAGCTTAAACGGGTGGCAGAAGCCAAACTGCCCACGCCATGGGGAGATTTCCTGATGGTTGGTTTTGAAGAACTGGCAACCGGACATGACCACGTTGCACTGGTTTTTGGCGATATTAATGATAACGAGCCGGTACTGGCGCGCGTTCACTCTGAATGCCTGACCGGCGATGCACTCTTCAGCCTGCGTTGCGACTGTGGTTTTCAGCTGGAAGCCGCCCTCAATGCCATCGCAGAAGAGGGTCGCGGCGCACTGCTCTATCACCGTCAGGAAGGCCGTAACATCGGTCTGCTGAATAAGATCCGCGCCTATGCGTTGCAGGACAAAGGGTATGACACGGTAGAAGCGAACCATCAGCTGGGCTTTGCCGCCGATGAGCGCGACTTCACGCTGTGCGCCGATATGTTCAAACTGCTGGGCGTCAATGAAGTGCGACTGCTGACCAATAACCCGCGTAAAGTGGAGATCCTCAGCGAAGCCGGGATCAACATTGTTGAACGCGTGCCGCTGGTCGTGGGACGTAATCCGAAGAATGCGCACTATCTGGATACGAAAGCGGAAAAGATGGGGCATCTGCTGCCGAAGTCATAAATAAGCTGGGATTCACTGGCATCTGACCCTTGAAGAAGCCCAATCTGAGAGAATCCTCAAGCAACGGATTAGCTCAACGCGCAGGGGGCACGGTCAGAAGAAGAAAGCGTCCCGCCGCCCGGATAAAAACGCCGGGAGCGTTTTTGAACAACGCAAAGCGTTGGCCCGGTACGGGCGCACCTCAGGGATGAGGTGCGTAATTGCCCGGGCCGGGCATGTCATGGAGGACGGCTTTTGCGTCTTTCCGATCTGACCGTGTTCCCTGTGCAGCCACGGTCTCACAGCTTCTTATTACAGACGTTGTAAGCTACATAAAAAAGCCGGGTTTCCCCGGCTTTTTTTATCAGTCCAGCATATTGCGGATAACGTAGTGCAGGATGCCGTCATTGCGGTAATAGGTCAGCTCATTACCGGTATCGATGCGACAGCGAGTGTCCAGCTCTTCCTTACTGCCGTCGGCACGGGTCAGCGTCACTTTAACGCTGCAGCCAGGCGTCAGTGCCTGAAGATTTTCCACGTCAATGCGCTCCTCACCGGTCAGCCCCAGACTTTTGCGGGTCACGCCCTGCGGAAACTCCAGTGGCAGAATGCCCATCCCAATCAGGTTTGAGCGGTGAATACGCTCAAAAGATTCCGCAATTACTACCCTGACCCCCTGCAGACGTGGTCCTTTCGCCGCCCAGTCGCGACTTGAACCAGAGCCATACTCAAGACCCGCGATGACCGCCAGCGGCACGCCTTCCGCCTGATATTTCATTGCCGCATCATAGATGGCCAGCTGTTCGCCACTTGGGTAGTGTCGGGTATAACCGCCCTCCACGCCGGGTACCATCTCATTGCGGATACGGATGTTGGCGAACGTACCGCGCATCATCACTTCATGGTTACCGCGACGCGAACCATAGGAGTTAAAGTCTGTACGCTCCACGCCGTGTGACAGCAGATACCGTCCGGCCGGACTTTCCGCTTTGATGCTGCCCGCCGGTGAGATATGGTCAGTGGTGACCGAGTCGCCCAGCATGGCCAGCACCCGCGCACCGCGAATATCCTGCACCGGCTTAGGCTCTTTCTCCATATCGTCAAAGAAAGGCGACAGACGAATATAAGTCGAGCCCTCATCCCAGTCGTAAGTCGCGGCTTCACTCACCTTAATCTCCTGCCACTCTGGCGTACCGTCGAAGACTTCAGCGTACTCTTTATGGAACATGTCGCTGGTGACCTGCTGCACGGCCGTAGCGATCTCTTCCGGTGAAGGCCAGATATCTTTCAGGTAGACCGGCTGGCCCTGACGATCGTGGCCCAGCGGCTCGGTCTGCAGGTTAATCTTCATGTTACCCGCCAGCGCGTAGGCCACCACCAGCGGCGGCGACGCCAGCCAGTTGGTTTTAATCAGCGGATGAATACGGCCTTCAAAGTTGCGGTTGCCGGAAAGCACAGCACCCACCGTAAGGTCGCCGGCTTTAATCGCAGACTCGATCTCATCTTTCAGCGGGCCGGAGTTACCGATACAGGTGGTGCAGCCATAACCAACCAGATTAAAGCCCAGCTCGTCGAGATAAGAGGTCAGTTGCGCGACGGCCAGGTAATCTGAAACCACTTTAGAACCGGGTGCCAGCGAGGCTTTGACCCACGGCTGACGTTTCAGACCCCGCTCGACCGCTTTCTTCGCCAGTAAACCGGCCGCCATTAAGACGCTGGGGTTGGAGGTGTTAGTACAGGAGGTAATCGCACTGATCACCACCGCCCCATCGGTCAGCTTATGCGTCAGCCCGGTATCACTGTCGGTATACTCAACGATTTTATGGGGTTTCTGCGCCTGATTCACTTCCAGCTCATTGCTGGCATCAAACGCGGCGGGCACATCGCCCAGCGACACCCGATCCTGCGGACGTTTTGGTCCTGCGAGACTCGATTCCACCTCATTCATATCCAGCGCCAGAGTGCTGGTAAAACGCGGCTCATCGCCAGGGTTGCGCCACAGACCCTGCGCTTTGGCATAGGCTTCAACTAACGCTACCTGTTCGGCATCGCGTCCGGTCAGGGTCATGTAGCTCAGCGTGACGTCATCAACCGGGAAGAATCCGCAGGTTGCGCCATATTCCGGTGCCATGTTGGCGATGGTCGCGCGGTCTGCCAGCGGCAGATCGGCCAGGCCATCACCGTAAAATTCAACGAATTTACCGACAACGCCGTGCTTACGCAGCATCTGGGTAACGGTCAACACGAGGTCGGTTGCCGTAATGCCCGCCCGCAGTTTGCCGGTGAGTTTGAAACCCACCACATCCGGGATAAGCATTGAGACAGGCTGACCGAGCATGGCGGCTTCGGCTTCGATTCCCCCTACTCCCCACCCCAGCACGCCAAGCGCGTTGATCATGGTAGTGTGAGAGTCCGTACCGACCAGCGTATCGGGCCAGGCATACTCTTCACCATCAACGGTTTCATGCCAGATTGCCTTGCCGAGATATTCCAGGTTCACCTGATGGCAAATACCGGTTCCTGGTGGCACCACGCGGAATTTATCAAACGCCTTCTGGCCCCAGCGGAGAAAGACGTAGCGCTCATGGTTTCGCTCCATCTCCAGCCGGACGTTCTCTTCAAAGGCGTCATCATTGCCAAAATGGTCGACAGTCACCGAGTGGTCGATAACCAGATCAACCGGTGACAGCGGATTAACTTTCGCCACATCGCCGCCTAGCCGATTCACTGCTTCTCGCATCGCAGCAAGGTCGACTACCGCAGGCACGCCAGTAAAGTCCTGCATCAATACACGGGCTGGCCGGTAGGCAATTTCACGATCGGCGTGGGCATCTTTTTGCCAGTCAACCAGCGCCTGGATGTCCTCCGTCGTAACAGAGTCACCATCCTGATAGCGCAGTAAATTTTCCAGCAGGACCTTGAGGGATTTTGGCAGGCGATCGATATTGCCAAGGTGTTGAGCAGCATGGGGAAGACTGAAGATGTGATATTTTTTGGTGTCGACCTGCAGTACTTCCTGACTCTGCTCGCGTAGGGTAGACGACATAGCTCCTCCTTTCATTCATGGTCTTTAAACCTCAGAGAGACAAAGGTTTATGTTAAAGATAGACCACAATTTCGTTAACGTTTTGATTACAACACAAATTGCTACAATCGATCGCAAACGAAAATGCCCCGTGAAGTCACGAGGCATCATGAAAAGGTGATTTTAATTCAAATTACAGGGTTATCCACACCGCCGCAGACCAGAACGCAAAGGAGAATGCATACGCGCTGAGCCAGGACATTTTAATAATATTCATTTGGTTCACTCCTTCGCCGGAATCGGGCGTAAAAGTTTTTGCGGTCACCTTATAGAAAGAGGCGACACCCTTTGGTCGTACAGGATGTGGTAAGGGCATTTATAGGCCCACCGGAAATTCCGGTTTTAAGAGAACAGTGACGAAGAAATGGTCTGACAACGTTATTTGTTTTTAGGGTCCAGAAACGACTCAATAAAAAGTCTCTGGTTATCACTCAAATCCCATGAATCGGGGATAGACACTTTTTCGTCCTTTGCAAGGGGTTCTTTTCCTTTACAGGAGACCGTCTTGTGCTGACCCGAGGTCAGGGAACGTTTATGGCTGAGTGTATTTGCCCACATGGCTTTAGCCCCAGATACGCCAAATCATTAACGCGACAACTACCCAAAACAGCGCAGAGGCAGCGAATACGGTTAACCAGGCTTTGCGACGAGTGTTGCCGGTACGCTCAACCTTGGTGCTTTTTGCCGGGAAACCCGGTTGTACAGTCAGTCGTGTATTCATAGTTTTTGATAATCACTCTCAACAAAATGATTGATAACATCGATTAAGATTTAGGAGGAATCCTAAACGCGTTAAGGCCAAAAATCCAGTTATTTTTATTGAGTAAAACGATTAACGGTATTAATCAATGAGCTTAAGTAACGTAAGAAATCATTAATCCCGGAACCAATATTTAATTAAAAGACCCGCTTAAAAATTTGAGTTAATTTAAAAACAGATCCACTTAAAACTATAGAGACAACTTAAGAACCTTATGTTTACTGGCTTCCCACATCAGCTCTTAACTGGAGTATGGGAATAATCCTGGCAAGCCGCAAAGTAACATAGTTAAAAATGTGTTGTAATTCGCATTTAAGAAAGACCGATGGAGAAACATGTGATCAATGTTTCATTTACAAAAAAATCATAAAAACTTTTGATTCTCATTTGGCGCTAAAGCCTGGAGACAGAAAAGGCTGCACCAGGCAGCCTTATGTTTACGCGGGGAGGTTAAATTCTATTTAAACGGCAGTTTGATATCTTTAAACATCGCCTCAATGTCTTCATTGGAGCGCAGCGCAACCGCGGTATCTACCACATCGCGCGTCAGGTGTGGCGCAAAACGTTGGATAAAATCATACATATAGCTACGCAGGAAGGTGCTGCGGCGGAAACCAATCTTAGTGGTGCTATTGGTAAAGATATCGGCGGCTTCAATGCGAATCAGGTCAGGATCGGCCACCGGATCTACTGCCATGCTGGCGATAACGCCAACCCCCAGACCTAAGCGGACATAGGTTTTGATTACGTCGGCGTCGGTCGCGGTAAAGACGATGCGTGGCGTTAAACCTGCACGATTGAAGGCCGTATCCAGTTCTGAACGCCCGGTAAAGCCAAAGGTGTAGGTTACCAGCGGATATTCGGCCAGCTCCTCAATGGTGACCTGACCTTTTCCGGCCAGCGGATGGTCGGCAGTCACCACAATCGCCCGATTCCAGTGGTAGCACGGCAGCATGATTAAATCGTCATAGAGATGCAGGGCTTCGGTGGCGATGGCAAAATCTGCATTACCTTTGGAGACGGCTTCGGCGATCTGAGTTGGAGAACCCTGATGCATGTGCAAAGAGACGCGAGGATAGCGCTCAATAAATCCTTTGATCACACCAGGCAGCGCGTAGCGAGCCTGGGTGTGCGTGGTTGCGACATAGAGCGAGCCTTTATCAGGCCAGGTGTGTTCACCGGCTACCGATTTAATCGCATCCACTTTGGAGAGAACTTCTCGCGCTATACGGATGATCTCTTCCCCTGCAGGCGTGACCTGGGTGAGATGTTTACCGCTGCGGGCAAAGATTTGCACGCCCAGTTCATCTTCCAGCATACGCACCTGTTTACTGATGCCGGGTTGAGAGGTGTAGAGACCTTCCGCCGTCGAAGAGACGTTGAGATTGTGATTGACCACTTCAACGATATAGCGCAACTGCTGTAATTTCATATCTATTCCATCCCGGTAAGTTACAGAGTCGCATCCCCGGTTGACGTATAGTCGCGAGGGTAAAAAGATGCTATGCATCAGGAAAGGTCGGAAATGCTATAACAACTATATCAGTTTAAGTGAGAGAGTAGAACGGATTGATATAAGGCTCAGAAAAAGGCCAGCGAGCGCTGGCCTTCAGGGATTACTTTTTCGCTTCCTGCCATTTGCCATCTATATAGAAGGCGGACCAGCCGGTTGCCTTGCCCTCTTTTTCTGAGGAGACATACTGCTGTTTGGTCTTGCGGCTGAACCGCACCAGCGTTTTGTTGCCTTCCGGATCGGCTGCTGGCGCGTCGGCCAGATATTTCAACTTCTCAGGCAGACGATCTTTGAAGCGCTGAAGCTCTTCCACCAGCGGCGCACGCGTCTCGCGTGATTTCGGGAAGGTGTTGGCCGCGAGGAAAACGCCCGCCGCACCGTCACGCAACACGAAGTAAGCATCTGACTTCTCACACGCCAGCTCTGGCAGCGGAACCGGATCCTCTTTCGGCGGAGCAACTTCACCACTACGCAGGATCTTGCGGGTGTTTTTGCACTCTTCATTGGTACACGCCATGTACTTACCAAAGCGTCCCATCTTCAGGTGCATCTCCGAACCACACTTCTCGCACTCCACTACCGGGCCGTCATAGCCTTTGATGCGGAATTCGCCCTTCTCAATCTCGTAACCATCACACTCCGGGTTATTACCACAGACATGCAGTTTACGTTCGTTATCGATCAGGTAGCTGTCCATGGCCGTGCCACACTTCTGGCAGCGACGACGGGCACGCAGGGCGTTGGTTTCAGCATCATCCCCTTCCAGAATATTGAGAACTTCATTTTCCGGGATCAGGTTGATGGTCTGTTTGCAGCGCTCTTTAGGCGGCAGCGCATAGCCGGAACAGCCCAGGAAGACGCCGGTACTGGCAGTTCGAATCCCCATCGGACGGCTACAGGTCGGACAGTCAATCGAGGTCAGCACCATCTGATTCGGCTGCATTCCGCCCTCTTCAGGATCTTTCTCAGCCAGTTCAAGCTGCTGGGTAAAATCGGTGAAGAAGTGGTCGAGTACCGCTTTCCATTGCGCCTGGTTATTGGCAACCTGATCAAGGTTGCTCTCCATGCGGGCGGTGAAATCATAATTCATCAGTTCGCGGAAGTTCTCTTCCAGACGATCGGTGACGATTTCACCCATTTTTTCCGCATAAAAACGGCGGTTTTCAACCCGTACGTAGCCACGATCCTGAATCGTCGAGGTAATGGCGGCGTAGGTGGATGGACGACCAATTCCGCGCTTCTCCAGCTCGCGCACCAGTGACGCTTCGCTGAAGCGCGCCGGTGGCTTGGTGAAGTGCTGACCGGGCAGCAGTTGCTGCAGGTCCAGAACATCACCCACGCTTACCGCAGGCAGCGTACGATCTTCATCATTCTTACGCAGCGCAGGCATCACTTTGGTCCAGCCGTCGAAACGCAGAATACGGCCTTTCGCTTTGAGCCGGAAATCACCGGCGGCGGCAGTAATGGTGCTGGAGTCATATTTTGCTGGTGTCATCTGACAGGCAACAAACTGACGCCAGATCAGCTGATAGAGTTTCTGCGCATCCGCTTCCATATCTTTCAGCTTTTCCGCCACCACTTCCACATCAGAAGGACGAATCGCTTCGTGCGCTTCCTGGGAGTTCTCTTTGCTGGCGTAAGTTATGGCGTTTTCAGGCAGATACTTTTTACCGAAATTGCTTTCGATATAGCCACGCGCCATGGCGACCGCATCCTGACTCAGGTTGGTCGAATCGGTACGCATATAAGTAATGTGGCCCGCTTCATACAGCCGCTGGGCCATCATCATGGTCTTCTTAACGCCAAAGCCGAGACGGGTGCTGGCAGCCTGCTGCAGTGTCGAGGTGATATAAGGCGCGCCCGGCTTGCTGCTGGTCGGCTTATCTTCACGATCCACGATCTCATAGCGCGCTTTTTCCAGCAGCGCGACGGCGGCATACGTCTCGTCGCGGTTGACCGGACGGAAGGCTTTATCGCCTTTGTGCGTCACGTCCATCGACAGCTCATCGCCTTTCGGCGTGGTCAGCGCGGCATTAACTTCCCAGTACTCTTCGGGAACAAAAGCTTTAATCTCACGTTCACGTTCCACCACCAGGCGAACGGCAACGGATTGCACACGCCCGGCAGAGAGACCACGAGCGATCTTTTTCCACAGCAGTGGCGAGACCATGTAGCCCACCACGCGGTCCATAAAGCGACGCGCCTGCTGAGCATTAACCCGATCAATATTCAGTTCGCCCGGCTTTTCAAACGCCTGACGAATCGCATTCTTGGTTATTTCGTTAAACACGACGCGACTGAAGCGCGAGTCATCACCACCAATCACTTCCCGCAGGTGCCAGGCAATGGCTTCCCCTTCGCGGTCAAGGTCGGTTGCGAGATAGATGTGGTCAGCATTGGCGGCTAACGCCTTCAGTTCGGCAACCACTTTCTCTTTGCCGGGCAGAATCTGATAGTCCGCTTCCCAGCCGTGATAGGGATCAACACCCATGCGGCTGACGAGTGCGGCCTTCTCATCTTTTTTAACTTTTTTGACTTTCTTATCTGTCGAGGCGTCAGCACTTTTCTTCGCGGTTGAACCACTGGTCGGCAGATCCCGGATATGACCCACGCTGGATTTAACCACGTAATCACTACCCAGGTATTTATTGATTGTTTTAGCCTTTGCCGGGGACTCAACAATAACGAGTGCTTTACCCATATTTACCTTTACCTAATGAAAACATCCTGCTTAACGGGAGAGGATTGGATGCCCAAAAACCCAATGGGTTCAATATTGCTGCGCCTGTTTAACATTTCAAGGCGGAGGGGTCAATCTCAGATCAGATGATGTGGCGTTATGCAACTGCATGATAAAGAGTGCTTTTTCTATCTGAACTCATCGCACATCCTGGTGCAAAATCCCTGAAATCGGAATCGCCCACACTCTACCTGATAAAATCTGTTACGCAACTTAATTAGCACTCAGCCCGGACTTACGCCAGGTTTTCATCGATTACACCGATTTGTCACAGCGTGTGACTCGCCAGTAATATAGAAAGGATTGGAGTACTGTCAAACAGGAGTCAATAAATGCAGAGTTCAACTCAGGCTATTTCCCGCCAGGCGTTGCTGGAAAAGGCCAATGCGCTGATCAAAGAACATGATGATTATTTAGCGGGAATGCAGGCGGATGAGGTGATTCAGCAGGGAGAAGTGCTGGTATTTCGCGGACCGTTTTTTCTCGATGCCGATGGAGTGCCGACGGCTAAAACCACGGCGGTGTTTAACGTGTTCAAACACCTTGCCGTGGTGCTGTCGCCGCTCTACCACCTGGAATGAAAAAACCCGGCGCAGGCCGGGTTTAGCATCATCAGATCATCAGAGCAGTGGCTTTTCGCCGCGCTGCCAGAGTTTCAGCAGCAGGCGCTCTGCCACCGAGCCGGCGCTCTGCGTAAAGCGATCCATCACCTTACGGCGGCGGGCATAATGCACGCCGAGCACGCTGAACTTATCCATCTGACGGATGATCAGATCATCGCTGGTGCCGATTTCGTCAACCAAGCCGAGGTCCAGCGCCTGGCGGCCATACCAGTGTTCACCGGTTGCCACCTGATCGATGTCGAGTGACGGGCGCATCTGGTGGACAAACTGCTTGAACAGCAGGTGCGTTTCGTCGAGATCTTCCTGGAATTTCTCACGTCCCTCTTCGGTGTTTTCACCAAACAGCGTCAGCGTGCGCTTGTACTGTCCGGCGGTATGCAGCTCAATATCAATATCGTTCCGTTTCAGCAAGCGGTTGAAATTGGGGATCTGCGCGACCACGCCGATGGAGCCAATAATCGAGAAAGGTGCTGCCACAATACGATCGGCTACGCAGGCCATCATGTAACCGCCGCTGGCCGCCACTTTATCCACGGCCGCCGTGATGCGCAGACCCTGATCGCGCAGACGCTGCAGCTGCGAGGCTGCCAGGCCATAGCCATGAACCACGCCACCAGGGCTTTCAAGACGCAGCAGCACTTCATCGCCAGGCTGTTTCACAGCCAGCACGGCTGAAATCTCTTCACGCAGTGAGGTCACCTCATGGGCGTCCATGCTGCCTTTGAAATCGAGTACATAGAGCGTGGGCTTCGCACTGTCTGTCTGCCCCTGCTTCGCCGCCTGCTTTTCCGCTTTGGCTTTCAGCTTTTCACTTTTCTTATGATTTTTCAGCCAGACTTTTTGTGCCTGAGGCTTCATTTTTGCCAGCTGCAAATCCTCTTTCATCTGTTGATAGTCATCATCCAGATGAGTCAGTCGAAGCTGACCGTTTTGTGCCCGTTTGCGTAATGCGGCATTCATCACAATCATGACAATCACAGCGACGGCAACCACCAGTGTCACCACTTTCGCTAAAAACAGTCCATACGTTGAAATAAAATCCATAGGTCGCCTTAGTAAACTGAGAATCAAAAACAGTTCGCCAGTTTAGCCGTTTTGCCCCGCTTCGTCGCCTGAAATGCCAGCAGCTGGCACAGAATGCGTGGGTTGGCGATTGCGCCCATTCGTAAATTCAGGCATAAAGCGGAATCATGCTGTTTTCGCTGGAGGACCCCGCTGTGCATTATCAACCGAAAAGCGACCTGCTCAATCATCGCATTATCCTGGTCACTGGCGCTTCAGATGGCATTGGCCGGGAAGCGGCGCTGACTTATGCCCGCTATGGCGCAGAAGTGATCCTGATGGGCCGTAACCCTGAGAAGCTTCAGCAGGTCGAACAGGCGATCAATCAACTCAATCTCTGCCCTGCTCACACTGTGGTGTTCGATCTGGCCGAAGCGACACCGGAACGTTGCCAGCAGGTGGCAGAACAGCTGGCCCAGCAGTTTCCGCGTCTTGACGGCGTGCTGCATAACGCCGGTATCCTCGGTGAGATTGTGCCGCTGGCTGAACTCGACCCACAGGTCTGGCAGCAGGTGATGAACATCAACCTGGACGCCACCTTCTTCCTGACGCAGGCGCTGTTGCCGCTGCTGTTAAAATCGGATGCCGGTTCACTGGTGTTTACCACCTCCAGCGTGGGCCGCACCGGTCGCGCGGGCTGGGGGGCTTACGCCGTCTCTAAATTTGCTACCGAAGGCATGATGCAGGTACTGGCTGATGAGTATAAGAACCAGTCGCTGCGGGTGAACTGTATTAATCCGGGCGGGACGCGAACCAAAATGCGTGCCAGCGCGTTCCCGCAGGAAGATGCCAATAAGCTGAAAACCCCTGCCGATTTGATGCCGCTCTACCTTTATCTGATGGGTGATGATAGCCGTCGTAAAACCGGGATCAGCTTTGATGCCCAGCCAGGCAGAAAACCGGGAGCCGCTGAATAATGGCTGACGATCGTCATCAACAGCGTCAGCAGCGGTTAAAAGAACAGGTAGATGCGCGTATTGCTGCAGCCACGGAGGTTCGTGGCATCCTGATGGTCTTTACCGGCAATGGCAAAGGCAAAACGACTGCGGCCTTTGGCACCGCACTCCGCGCCACCGGTCATGGCAAACGCGTGGCGGCTATCCAGTTCATTAAAGGTGACTGGCCGAATGGCGAGCGAAACCTGCTGGAACAGCACGGTGTTGAATTTCAGGTGATGGCAACCGGCTTTACCTGGGATACGCAGAACCGCGAAACGGATACCGCCGCCTGTCTGGCGGTGTGGCAGCATGCAAAACGGATGCTGGCCGATGAGCAGCTGGATCTGGTGGTGCTCGACGAAATCACCTATATGGTCAGCATGGATTATCTGCCACTGGAAGAGCTGATAGCGGCCCTGCAACAGCGCCCGGCGCATCAGAGCGTCATCATTACCGGACGTGGCTGTCATCGCAGCCTGACTGAGATGGCGGATACGGTGACTGAGATGCGGCCGGTTAAGCACGCTTTTGATGCCGGGATACAGGCTCAGCAGGGAATTGACTGGTAACAGAAAAAGAAAACGCAGCCCTGGGGCTGCGTTTTTAGCGATCGGGCAACGTGATTAACCGGAGTTACGTTTGCTGCCCGGATTGCGGCGTGGTGCACGTGGGGTGCTGCTCACTTTACTGTGACGTTTCACGGCACGACGAATCTGGTTCGCTTTGGTGCGACGACGATCTTTTTCGACCACCAGTTTGGTAACCGTTTCATCATCCATCTCCACCAGATTACGCAGGTAGTTAACCGCAGGCAGATCCAGTTCGGTCCAGCCACCGCGTGGCAGGCCTTTTGGTAAGGTGATATCGCCGTAGCGAACACGCATCAGACGACTGACCTGCACGCCGACCGCTTCCCATAAACGACGCACTTCACGGTTGCGTCCTTCGGTCAGGGTCACGTTGTACCACTGGTTGATCCCTTCTCCACCGCCAAATTTCAGGGTTTTAAAGGCAGCCGGGCCATCTTCCAGCTGAACGCCCTTGCTCAGCTGACGAATTTTATCATCGTCGACCTGACCAAAGACGCGCACCGCATATTCACGTTCCACTTCACGGCTCGGATGCATCAGGCGGTTCGCCAGTTCACCGTCAGTGGTGAAGAGCATCAGACCACAGGTGTTCACATCCAGACGGCCAACGGCAATCCAGCGTGAACCGCGCAGACGAGGCAGACGGTCAAATACCGTTGGGCGCCCTTCAGGATCGCTGCGGGTACAGAGTTCACCTTCTGGTTTGTAGTAAGCCAGCACGCGGCAAACTTCGGTTGCTGATTCAGCAATCGAGACCAGATGGCCATCAATACGGATTTTCAGAGATTTGCTGCTTTCAACGCGGTCGCCCAGGGTGGCGATCTTGCCGTCGACGCTGACACGGCCAGCGGCAATCATTGATTCGATTTCACGACGCGAGCCATGACCGGCACGCGCTAAGACTTTCTGTAACTTTTCGCTCATTGAGCTTCCTCTTTGTCGCCTTCCCAGGCGTCACGGTAGGGTGATAATTCTTTCTGAATCAATAGGTTAACCTATTAATTCGGCCCCATTATACAGGCATTTACCCCTGAAGTAACGCGCTTTATGAGTGGGCCTGAAGCGAATTAAGAAGGGTCAGCCTCTGATAGTTTTAGATCTGATAATATCTGACGCTGATTTAAATAATCCCCGTGCATCTGACAGGAATAAGATTAATAAAATGCATGTATTAAAAACTTTATAGCTGATGACAATTAAATTTTCTAACCACTTCAGTTTCATCAACGTAATGTTCTGGTGATAAAAACCTTAACACTATCTTACACTTTCGCTGGTTTTCCCTTGCTTTTATTCTTCTTAAAAAAACACTAAAGCCAGCACAAAAAACTGTTTTAATGATTTAATCCATTATAACCGCTCGGTAAATACAAAAAACCCAGATTTTTTCTAACGCAGATTTATTTAAGGCCTTATTTTCAAGGACATTTGATTCTTATTAGCTTTAATAAATTGTACGACACTATTAAGCTGATATACTTTATTCCTGTAGCACAATAAAAAGCAGGACTCACGACAGAGGGGTCTTGCAACAATGAAGTCCGGCTTTTGTTATTCGTTTATAAAAATAGTCTTTTTAGATTAATCCAATAAACCGGCGCATCCGGAGTTGTTGCGTTAATACGGTTCAGTGATGAACCTTGCTTGCATGTCAAAAATCTTCACCAGGGATTTCCCGACATGCCTGAATAAAGAAACCCATCATGAAAAACCTGTTGCTGTGCCCGGTGCTTGCTGCACTGGTGCTGAGCGGGTGTTCTGTGGGCCATACTGAGTACAGTCGTACGGCGATGCAGCACGTAGATATGAGCGTGACTGGCATTCCGACGATCCTCGGTCTCGGCACACTGGGCACCAGCATTCCTCTGACGCCTGAATATAGCCTGACAGCTGCGCACGTTGCCAAAACTGCCGTGCAGCGCGTCAAGTCTTATCACCCTTATTGCGACCTTGCGATTATTTATCACAAGAATGACGCCAGCACGCTGACTAAGTTCCGCAGCAGCGACATCGGCGATCCGGTTAAAATGTATGGCTACAGTTTTATTTCAGCGATGCCGGTTGAATCGACCGGAGTTAATTTAGCGCGTACGGCTATTCGGAATAACTGGAATAAAAGTCCCTGTATAGCCATGGCCTCCAATGCAGGTGTTGTTCAGGGGATGTCGGGCGGCGGCGTTTATAACCGTGATGATACGCTGGGCGGCGTGATTGTTGGCTATTCTGACTCGATTAAAAATGGGCGTAATAACAAAGTGATCCTGAAAGATGTGTCACTTTATATTCCTTACGGCCAGTTTAAAAGCTGGTTAGAGTCGAATCTGGCCCAGACACCGACACGCGGTGCCTGAGCCTGAGGGCTTACAGGAACGGGCGGGTATCGCCCACCCCTTCACGCACAATTTCCGGCGCATCGGTGGTCAGATCGACCACCGTGGTCGGCTGCTGGCCCAGCGTGCCGCCGTCGATAATCAGATCGACCAGCTTGCCGATGCTGTGCTGGATCTCTTCCGGATCGGACTCGGTGAAATCGTTGCCCGGCAGAATTAATGAGGTCGACATCATCGGCTGATTCAGTGCTTCCAGCAGCGCCAGCGCCACGGGATTAGAGGGCACGCGCAGACCAATGGTCTTACGTTTTTCATTCATCAGGCGGCGCGGCACCTCTTTGGTCGCCTTGAGAATAAAGGTGTAGTTGCCTGGCGTGTTGTTTTTCAGCAGGCGAAACGCTGAGTTGCCCACCTGCGAATAGACCGACAGCTCAGAGAGATCCCGGCACATCAGGGTAAAGTTGTGGTGCCCGTCGAGCTGACGGATACGACAGATACGCTCCATCGCGCCCTTCTCCTCCAGCCGACAGCCCAGCGCATAGCCGGAATCGGTTGGATAAACAATGACGCTGCCTTTGTTCAGGTAGTCAACCGCCTGATTAATCAGGCGGGGCTGTGGGTTGTCCGGATGAATATGAAACAATTGACTCATAGAAACCTCGTGTCACCTTTCCGTGATTGCCAGTCTGGGAGCCAGATCCGGGAAGCGTTCCCAGACCGGCTCAACCGCCGCGGGCAGCCAGAGTTTGCGGCCCAGTTCAATCCACGGACAGGGTTGATGAAAATCAGAACCTTGTGATGCGGCCAGTTCATTATCTCTGGCGTATTGCGCCAGCGTCGTGCGCTCATTAGGCGGCTGCTGGCACTGCGCGACTTCCATCGCATCGCCGCCCGCTTCGCGGAAATGGGCGACCAGCCGTTTGAGCCACTTTGCCGATAAACCGTAACGGCCAGGATGCGCCAGCACGGCGCAGCCACCAGAATGATGAATAGCATCAATAGCTTGTTTAATTGTACACCATTGTGGCGGCACGTAACCGGTTTTGCCACGCGCCAGATAATTTTTGAACACCTGCGCCATATTCTCTGCTTTACCCTGTTCAATCAGGAAGCGGGCAAAGTGACCGCGGGTAATGATGCCGCCATCAGCCAGTCGCGTGGCTCCCGCCAGCGCATCCGGGATACGTGCCTTCGCCAGTCGCTCACCAATCTCTTCTGCACGTGCTTGCCGACAGGCATGTTGTCCGGCCAGAAACGCCACCATCGCCGGATGGCGGATATCAATGTTCAGTCCCACGATATGAATCTCATGGTTTTCCCACAGGGTGGAGATTTCTGCGCCCGCCAGCACTTTTATCGGTAAATCGTGATCGATTGCCGTTTGCTGCGCTTCATCTACCCCTGCAACGCTGTCGTGATCGGTGATCGCCAGTACGCCGACGCGCATCTCAACCGCTCGCTGCACCAGGGCGGCTGGCGTCAGTAAGCCGTCAGAGGCACGCGTGTGGCTGTGTAAATCATAAACCGGGAAACGGGCGATATCGCTCAAGAGAACTCCTGCAAAAACTAAACCGGCCAGCATGATAACGATTTTCACGGTCAGTGAAAAAGTGTATTGACATTTCCGCCCTGAACCCGTTAACTAGTACACAAGTTCACACGTAACGGGTATTCAATCATGGCTGTTGTAATCACGCATTTAAACGGTTGGCGCGATGTTCCCGAAAACGGGCGACAGGGTCGTGCACACTTTGCGTAAACGCTGTGCTAATACCTGAGCCCGCCACCGAGCGGGCTTTTTTTTGAGCGAAATTCAGAGAAATCATCATGCCAAATGCGAAACCTACAGTGAAGTTGATTACCGGCACCGCACCCTACCGCGAAGATCCGGCCGCAGTGTTTCACCAGCTGTGCGGCGCACGTCCGGCAACCCTGCTGCTTGAATCCGCTGACATCGACAGCAAGCGCAACTTAAAAAGCCTGCTGATTGTCGACAGCGCGCTGCGCGTCAGCGCAATGGGCAATAATGTCACCGTTCACGCGTTGTCAGAAAATGGCCGCGCCCTGCTGCCGCTGCTGGATGAGGCCCTGCCTGCGTCGGTCAGCAATCAGGTTCGTCCCGATGGACGCGAGCTGACTTTCCCGCAGAGCACCGACCATCAGCAGGATGAAGATTCCCGCCTCAAGGCCCTGTCGGTGTTTGATGCTTTGCGTCTGATTCCACAACTGGTCAACTCCCCTGCCGATGAGCGCGAAGCCGTGCTGCTGGGTGGCCTGTTTGCTTATGATCTGGTTGCCGGTTTTGAAACCCTGCCGGAGCTGGATAATCAGCAACGCTGCCCCGACTACTGTTTTTACCTGGCAGAAACCTTACTGGTGATCGATCACCAGACCCGCAGTGCGCGTCTGCAGGCCAGCCTGTTCTGCCCGTCCACCAGCGAGTTCCAGCGCCTGCAGCGCCGCATCGAGCAGTTGCACGGCCAGATGCTGCAGCCGGCACCAGCTCTGCCGGTCCAGCCAGTTGAACAGATGATGCTGACCACCAGCCAGAGTGATGAAGAGTATTGCGACGTAGTTCGCACCCTTCAGCAGGCGGTTCGCATCGGCGAAATTTTCCAGGTCGTGCCGTCACGTCGCTTCTCGCTGCCGTGCCCGTCGCCGCTGGCTGCTTATGAGACACTGAAAAACAGCAATCCCAGCCCCTACATGTTTTTCATGCAGGATCAGGATTTCTCCCTGTTTGGCGCGTCGCCGGAGAGTTCGCTGAAGTATGACGCCACCTCCCGTCAGATTGAGATCTACCCGATCGCCGGTACCCGCCCGCGTGGCCGCCATGCTGATGGCTCACTGGACCGCGATCTCGACAGCCGCATTGAGCTGGAGATGCGTACCGACCATAAAGAGCTGGCTGAGCATCTGATGCTGGTGGATCTGGCGCGTAACGATCTGGCGCGTATCTGCGTGCCCGGCAGCCGTTACGTGGCTGACCTGACCAAAGTCGACCGCTACTCGTTTGTGATGCATCTGGTTTCCCGCGTGGTGGGTACGCTGCGCGCGGATCTCGATGTGCTGCACGCGTATCGTGCCTGTATGAACATGGGCACGCTGAGCGGAGCACCAAAAGTTCGCGCCATGCAGTTGATTGCCGGGGCTGAACGCACCCGTCGCGGCAGCTACGGCGGCGCGGTGGGCTACTTCACCGCCCAGGGCGATCTCGATACCTGTATCGTTATCCGCTCCGCCTATGTAGAAGATGGCGTCGCCACCGTTCAGGCGGGCGCTGGTGTGGTGCTGGATTCTAATCCGCAGGCTGAAGCTGATGAAAGCCGCAACAAAGCGCGCGCCGTACTGCGCGCTATCGCGACTGCCCATCACTGCAAGGAGATCTTCTGATGGCCGATATTCTGCTGCTCGATAACATCGACTCTTTTACCTATAACCTGGTTGATCAGCTGCGGACCTTTGGTCACAACGTGGTGATTTACCGCAACAACCTGCCCGCCGAACTGCTTATTGAACAGCTGCAGCGGATGGAGAACCCGGTGCTGATGCTCTCTCCCGGTCCCGGCGCGCCAAAAGATGCTGGCTGTATGCCGGAGCTGCTGCGGGTGCTGCGCGGTCGTCTGCCAATTATCGGTATCTGTCTGGGTCACCAGGCGATTGTCGAAGCTTATGGCGGCCATGTGGGCCAGGCAGGCGAGATCCTGCACGGCAAAGCCTCTTCAATCGACCATGACGGCGAGGCGATGTTTGCCGGTCTGAGCAATCCGCTGCCGGTGGCGCGCTATCACTCGCTGGTGGGCAGCAACACGCCGGAAGAGCTGACGGTGAACGCCAGTTACAACGGGATGGTGATGGCCGTTCGCCATGAAACCGATCGCGTATGCGGGTTTCAGTTCCATCCTGAATCGATTTTGACTTCTCAGGGCGCGCGCCTGCTTGAGCAGACGCTGGCCTGGGCGCTGGCGAAGTAACAGGGAGAATAAACATGCAACAGACACTGGAAAAACTTTACCAGGCGCAGACGCTGAATCAGGCTGAGAGTCATCAGCTGTTCAGCGCCATCATTACCGGACAGCTGGAGCCAACGCAGCTCGCTGCCGCGCTGATCGCCATGAAGGTGCGCGGTGAAACGCCGGAAGAGATCGCCGGAGCCGCCACCGCGCTGCTGGAAGATGCCAAACCTTTTCCCCGCCCTGATTATGCGTTTGCCGACATTGTGGGCACCGGCGGCGATGGCAGTAACAGCATTAATATCTCGACTGCCAGCGCCTTTGTCGCCGCGACCTGCGGTCTGAAAGTGGCGAAGCACGGCAACCGCAGCGTCTCCAGCAAATCGGGCTCCTCCGATCTGCTGGCCGCCTTTGGCATCAATCTCGATATGCCCGCTGACCGGGCGCGCCAGGCGCTGGACGATCTGAATGTCTGCTTCCTGTTTGCGCCGCAGTATCACACCGGTTTTCGCCACGCGATGCCGGTCCGCCAGCAGCTTAAGACCCGTACGCTGTTTAACGTGCTGGGCCCGCTGATCAACCCGGCACGCCCGCCACTGGCAGTGATTGGCGTTTACAGCCCGGAACTGGTAATGCCGATTGCCCAGACGCTGAAAGTGCTGGGTTATCAGCGCGCGGCGGTGGTTCACGGTGGCGGAATGGATGAGGTGGCGCTGCACGACGTGACCCATGTGGCCGAACTGCGTGAAGGTGAAATTACGCGCTATCAGCTCTCGCCAGAGGACTTTGGTTTTGGCTTCCATCCCAAAGAGGCGCTGGCGGGCGGCACGCCGGAAGAAAATCGTGACATTCTGACCTCTTTACTCCAGGGTAATGGCCAGCAGGCCCATGAGGAGGCCGTCGCCGTCAACGTGGCGATGTTGCTTAAAGTATTCGGTCAGGAAGATCTGCGTGAAAACGCACAGCAGGCGCTTAACGCCATCCGCAGCGGACAGGCTTATGAGCGTGTCGTCGCACTGGCAGCAAGAGGATAATCATGAAAGGCACCGTGTTAGAAAAAATTGTTCAGGACAAAGCGATTTGGGTTGAAGCCCGTCAGCAGCAGCAGCCTCTCTCTACCTTTCAGAACAGCATTGAACCCGCCAGCCGTCATTTCTACGACGCGCTGCAGGGTGCAAGAACCGCGTTTATCCTGGAGTGTAAAAAGGCCTCTCCCTCGAAAGGCATTATTCGCGAGGATTTCGATCCAGCCGCCATTGCCGGAGTCTACCGCCACTACGCTTCCGCGGTATCTGTGCTGACCGATGAGAAATATTTTCAGGGCGACTTCGCCTTTCTGCCGATTGTCAGCGCGGCCATCACCCAGCCGGTGCTGTGCAAAGATTTTATCATCGACCCTTATCAGATCTATCTGGCACGTTACTACCAGGCTGATGCGATTCTGCTGATGCTGTCAGTGCTGGATGATGAGCAGTATCGTCAGCTGGCCGCCGTGGCGCACAGCCTGAAGATGGGCATTCTGACTGAAGTGAGTAATGAAGAGGAACTGGAGCGGGCTATCGCGCTGCAGGCCAAAGTTGTGGGTATCAACAACCGCGATCTGCGTGACCTCTCTATCGATCTTAACCGCACCCGTCAGCTGGCACCGCGCCTGTCACACGGCGTCACAGTAATCAGCGAATCAGGCATTAACAGCTATGCCGATATTCGCGAGCTGAGCCACTTTGCCAACGGCTTCCTGATTGGTTCTGCACTGATGGAAGAAGCCGACCTGACCGCAGCGGTGCGTCGGGTCACGCTGGGCAGCAATAAAGTGTGCGGCCTGACCCGTGCCGAAGATGCGCGCGCCGCCTATGAAGCCGGGGCAATCTATGGTGGTCTGATCTTCGCGGAAGGTTCCCCGCGCCAGATTGACACCGCTACGGCGCAGACCGTTATCGCTGCGGCCCCGCTGCGCTACGTCGGCGTGTTCCGCAATGCCGCTATGAGTGACATTGTCACGCAAGCCGGTGCGCTTTCACTCTCTGCGGTGCAGCTGCATGGCAACGAGACGCCGGCGTTTGTGGCTGAACTGCGTGCGGCTCTGCCAGCAGAGATTCAAATCTGGAAGGCGTTGCGCATTGAAGGCACCTTGCCGGCGCGCGACTGGCCTCATGTTGACCGTTATGTGTTTGATAATGGCGACGGTGGAACCGGACAGCGTTTCGACTGGTCGCTGTTGCAGGGACAGACGCTCAACAATGTTCTGCTGGCCGGTGGCCTGAGCGCGGATAACTGTGTTGAAGCCGCGCAGCTCGGCTGTGCCGGCCTGGACTTCAACTCTGGCGTGGAAAGCGCGCCTGGCATCAAAGATGCCCGTAAAATTGCCGCTGTGTTTCAGACACTGCGAGCCTACTGATTTGCCTGGCCTGCTCAACGGCGGGCCCGAGAAAGGAAGATAAAAAATGACGTTACTTAATCCCTACTTTGGCGAATTTGGCGGAATGTATGTTCCGCAAATCCTGATGCCAGCCCTGCGCCAGCTGGAACAGGCGTTTGTCGACGCCCAGAAAGATCCTGAGTTTCAGGCCGAGTTTACCGACCTGCTGAAGAACTATGCGGGTCGCCCTACCGCCCTGACGCTGTGCAAAAACCTGACTAAAGGCACCAAAACCCGCCTCTATCTTAAGCGTGAAGATCTGCTGCACGGTGGCGCGCACAAGACCAACCAGGTGCTGGGTCAGGCGCTGTTAGCCAAACGCATGGGCAAAAACGAAATCATTGCCGAAACCGGTGCGGGTCAGCACGGCGTAGCTTCAGCGCTGGCCTGTGCTCTGCTGGGCATGAAATGCCGCATCTATATGGGCGCAAAAGATGTGGAGCGTCAGTCACCCAACGTCTTCCGTATGCGTCTGATGGGCGCAGAAGTGATCCCGGTGCACAGCGGCTCCGCCACGCTGAAAGATGCCTGTAATGAAGCGCTGCGTGACTGGTCTGGCAGCTACGAGACATCACACTATATGCTCGGCACCGCGGCGGGTCCGCATCCCTTCCCGACGATTGTGCGTGAGTTCCAGCGCATGATTGGCGAAGAGACTAAAAAGCAGATTCTGGAAAGAGAGGGTCGCCTGCCCGATGCGATCCTCGCCTGTGTGGGCGGCGGCTCCAACGCCATCGGCATGTTTGCCGACTTTATCGATGAGACCAGCGTGAAGCTGATCGGCGTAGAGCCTGCGGGCCACGGCATTGAGACCGGCGAGCATGGCGCGCCGCTCAAGCACGGTCGCGTCGGCATCTACTTCGGTATGAAATCGCCGATGATGCAGACCCATGATGGCCAGATTGAGGAGTCTTACTCGATCTCTGCCGGCCTCGACTTCCCGTCGGTAGGCCCGCAGCATGCGCACCTGAACAGCATCGGTCGTGCGGAATATGTCTCCATCACCGATAACGAAGCGCTGGCCGCCTTTAAACAGCTCTGTCGCGATGAAGGTATCATTCCGGCGCTGGAGTCATCCCACGCCCTGGCGCACGCGATGAAGATGATTCAGGCCGAGCCGGAAAAAGAGCAGTTGATTGTGGTCAACCTCTCTGGCCGCGGCGACAAAGATATTTTCACCGTTCATGACATTTTGACAGCGCAGGGAGAAATCTGATGGAACGTTACAATCAACTGTTTACGCGTCTGTCAGCGAATAACGAAGGGGCTTTCGTTCCTTTTGTTACGCTGGGCGATCCGTCACCGGAGCTTTCACTGCGTGTGATTGATGCCCTGGTGGAAGGAGGCGCGGATGCACTGGAGCTGGGTATTCCCTTTTCCGATCCCCTTGCAGATGGCCCGACCATCCAGAATGCGACGTTACGCGCCTTTGCGGCGGGCACCAACACCAGCCAATGCTTTGAAATGCTGGCCACTATCCGCCGTAAGTATCCGGATCTGCCGATTGGATTGCTGATGTACGCCAATCTGGTCTTCACCAACGGTGTGGATGAGTTCTATGCCCGTTGTGCAGAGGCGGGTGTGGATTCGGTGCTGGTGGCGGATGTGCCCGTTGAAGAGTCCGCGCCCTTCCGTCAGGCGGCGCTGCGTCATGGCATAGCACCCATCTTCATCTGTCCGCCTAACGCCAGCGATGAGCTGCTGCGCGAGATCGCTTCACACGGACGGGGTTACACCTACCTGCTGTCGCGCGCGGGCGTGACCGGTGCTGAAAACCGCGCCAGCCTGCCGTTGCAGCATCTGATCGACAAGCTGCGTGAATACCATGCAGCCCCGCCGCTGCAGGGCTTTGGTATCTCTGAGCCTGAACAGGTTAAGGAAGCGATCGCCGCGGGCGCTGCGGGCGCGATCTCCGGCTCTGCGATTGTCAGAATCATCGAAAAACATCATTCAGAGCCTGAGGTGATGCTGAGCGAGCTGAAGAACTTTGTCAGCCGTCTTAAAGCCGCCAGCCGTTAATCCTGCCAGCATGCCTTATCGCGCGATAAGGCATGATTTGTTTCCTTTTTTTTCATTCCCCCATTTGCCCTTTTTGCAAAATCTGCACCACAATGACAATGCGCCGTTACGGTAACGTCGCATCCATTTTGTGACAGGGAGAGAAAGCAATGAAATTCGTTAAACTGCTGACAGGTGCTGTACTGGCGGGCGTGGTTGCGCTGACACTGAGCGCCTGTGCGCCAACCGCAACCAAAGAGGGAACCGGTGGCTATATTGATGACACCGTGGTGACCACAAAAGTTAAAGGTGAACTGCTGAAAGATGACTCGCTGAAATCAACTGAAATCAACGTAGAAACCTTCAAAGGTAAAGTTCAGCTGAGCGGTTTTGTTTCATCACCACAGATGGCTAACCGTGCCGTTCAGGTTACGCGCAGCGTGGCGGGTGTGAAGTCCGTTGTTAACAATATGCAGATCAAATAACGTCTTAACAGACAAAAAAAGGCCGCTGATTCAGCGGCTTTTTTATTATCTTTATCCTCAGAAACGGTAACCCGCTCCGAAGAAGAAGACCCAGGGATCGATGCGCATATTGATATTCTGCTGCTCGCCACCCGCTTTAAACTTCACTTCCGTATCAATATCCATGTACCACACCGACGCATTCAGCATCCAGTCACGGTTAATCTGATAATCCAGACCGACCTGACCCGCCACACCCCAGGAATCCTTCACGCTGAGATCGGTCAGGCCCGCATCGCGGCCCGTTTGATTGAAATCGGCATCGTAAAAGGTGGTGTAGTTGATACCTACGCCAACGTAAGGACGCGCTTTGCTCTTGCTGTCAAAGAAGTAGTACTGCGCCATCAGCGTAGGCGGTAACTGGCGTACTGTTGCCAGTGTTCCGGTCGGGCCCAGGCCCACTTTGTGACGGAACGGTGTGGCGGCCAGTAATTCAACACCAATGTTGTCCGTTGCCATGTAAGTAAACGTCAGGCCCAGCTGCGTGTCGTTGGATGCGCTGAACTCGCCCATCCCTAACACATTATCGGAACCTTCGGTGGGCCGGACGGTGGCACTACCGGCTCGCATAAAGAAGTCGCCTGCTTCGTGGGCCATCGACAGTTGCGGAAAAGCCAGAGCCAGCAGCATCGCGCATTTTGCCAGTTTCATCATCACTCCTTTGCTTAATGTTAATGTCGCGAACGTCATCGCTTTTTGCTGGCAAATATTTAACGTGATTTACAGAAAATTGCACTCTGTACCCTTCAGATAAATTACTTAAAAAACAATGAATTGATTTAGATCAATTTCGGCTCTGGCTGGCGCAGCAAAATTCCCCTTGCTGAATAATTTCGCCGGGCCTATTTTGCTTATCTTCTCTGGTGATTTTGGTTCGATGCCCTGGGAGGGGCGGGTGATCAAATGAGTGAAATAACTAACCCTTGTGTCAGCTGTGGCGCCTGCTGCGCCCATTTCCGCGTCTCATTTTACTGGGCCGAAGCCGATGATGCCGGCGGCCCGGTGCCAACCGCATTAACCGAACCGCTCAGCCTGTTAATGCGCAATATGCGTGGAACGAACGATCGCGCGCCGCGCTGCGTTGCCCTTGAGGGCGAGATTGGCGGCTGTGTCTCCTGCGGAATTTACGAACAACGTCCGACGCCCTGTCGGGAATTTTCGATGTCGGGCGAAGCGGGTATCCACAATGAAGCCTGCGATCGCGCCCGCGCCCGCTATGGTCTTCCCGCCCTTTTTTCTCCATCTTTACCTGTCATGACAGAAAGTTATGCCGCAGCGGGTGCCCGCGAGCTGTCAGAACATGTACAATCGCCGGGTTAATTAACCCGGTTCCTCAAAGGAGTGTACATGTCTATCACGGCAAGCTCGTTATACCGTGACACAGGAAATTTCGCGCGCCATCAACTGGCTACGGTGCTGTTGATGTCGCTGCTGGCCGCTTTTATCACCGTCATGCTGGTGCATGTGCTGACGCCAGGTGCCGATCAGATGGCCCTCCTGCAACAGGGTGACGATAGCGCCGGTTCGCTGTTTGAGATGGTGCAGAATATGTCACCGGAACAGCAGCAGGTGCTGCTGCGCGCCTCGGCGGCCAGCACCTTCGCTGCGCTGATGGGGAACACGCTGCTGCTTGGCGGAATGCTCTATCTGATCCCGATGGTCTCTTCCGGCCAGCGTGTCAGTGCGTTGCGGGCGATTGGTGCTTCAGCGCCGCTGCTGCCAAAGCTGCTGCTGCTCACCTTCCTGATGACGCTGGTGGCGCAACTGGGCTTTATGGTGCTGGTGGTGCCAGGGATTCTGCTGACGATTCTGCTGTCGCTGGCTCCGGTGATGGTGGCCAGTGAGAAGATGGGTGTCTTTGCCGCTATGCGGGCCAGCATGCGGATGGCGTGGAAGAATGTGAAGCTGATTGCCCCCGCGATTCTGCTCTGGCTGCTGGCCAAAGTGGTGGTGATGCTGTTCTTCTCTTCGCTGACGGTTTTACCGCTGAATGTCTCGTCGGTGATTTTCACCGCGGCAGGCAATGTGGTTTCGGCGATGTTGATTATCTATCTTTATCGGCTCTATATGCTGTTACGTTGATTGACGATGTGCCTTCGGGCACATTTGCAGCCAACTCTGAATGGAAAAACTATGAAGCAGCTACTCGACTTTCTTCCCCTGGTGGTCTTTTTCATCTTCTACAAGCTGTATGACATTTTTGTCGCCTCGGGCGCGCTGATTGTCGCGACCGGTCTGGCGCTGGTTGTCAGCTGGGTGCTCTATCGCAAGCTGGAAAAGATGACGATTTTCACCTTTGTGCTGGTGGCGGTTTTTGGCACCCTGACGCTGGTGTTCCACAACGATGAGTTCATTAAGTGGAAAGTCACGGTTATCTACAGCCTGTTTGCCGCCGCCCTGCTCTACAGCCAGTGGTTTATGGAGCAGACGCTGATTCAGCGCATGCTGGGCAAAGAGCTGCAGCTGCCCGACGCGGTCTGGCGCCGGCTCAACGTTGCCTGGGCGCTGTTCTTCTTTATCTGCGGCCTGGTAAACATCTATGTCGCCTTTTGGTTATCTCAGGCGTTTTGGGTTAACTTTAAAGTGTTCGGTCTCTCCGGTCTGACCTTACTGTTTACCCTGCTCAGCGGGCTTTACATCTGGCGACAGATGCCGCAGCAGGAACAAAAATAATCATCTGCCCGGTCCGCCGGGCATTTTTTTAGCATTCACCTGCATAGAAGTGGAAGCAATGGGCGAAAAACATACATTGCCGAAAGGCGAAATGGTGCTGCGTACGCTCGCCATGCCAGCAGATACCAACGCCAACGGCGATATTTTTGGTGGCTGGCTGATGTCACAGATGGATATGGGTGGCGCTATCCTGGCGAAAGAGATCGCTGAAGGACGCGTGGTGACGGTTCGCGTCGACGGCATGTCATTTATGAAGCCCGTCGCGGTGGGCGATGTGGTGAGCTGCCATGCGAGCTGTCTTCGTACCGGCAACAGTTCCATGACGATTAATGTGGAAGTGTGGATCAAAAAAGTGTCGTCTGAGCCGATTGGACAAACTTACATTGCGACGGAAGCGGTGTTTATTTATGTGGCGGTCGACAATGAGGGTAATTCCCGTCCTCTGCCAGCCGGTCGTGCCAACCAGCAACCCGGCGAATGAAAAACAGGTCAGGCTGTTTCAGCCTGACCTGACGCTTTATTCCAGGCTGGCCCCACCATTAATCTTAAACACGATATTCATGGTCAGACCCTGCCCTGGCCGTCCGCTCTGATAGCGCCACTTTTTCATCGCCTGCTTAACTTCACGCTCAAACATATTGCGCGGCTCAGCAGAGAGGATCTGGATGTTATCCACCCGTCCCTCACTGTCCACATCAAACTTCACCCGTACCCGCCCCTCTACACGCAGTGCAAATGCGCGTTGTGGATAGCCAGGCTTACTGACGTTCAGTGCTTTTGGGCCGGTTGAGGCCGATGAGGTGGGTGACGGCGTAGATTTTGGCGCCGTGGTCGGTTTGTTCTGCGTCGCCGGGGCTTCCTGCTTAAACGGATCGGCCTGCGGTTTGCTTTCCTGACGCGGCTTCACCTCGCGTTTAGGCTGCTCCCGCTTGTGCTCTGGTTTCGGTTTGGGCTTTGGCTTAGGCTCAGGTTTGGGAATCGGCACCGGCTCCGCTTTCGGCGGTTCGGGCACGGGCTGAGGTTCCGGCACCGGTTCAGGTTCTGGCTGAGGTTCTGGCTGTGGTGCAGGCGGCTCCACGATGGCCGGTGCAGGCTCAGGCTGGACTTCAGGGGCGACCATGGTAACGCTGATGGGCTGCGACGCTTTGGGCACCTCAATCACCTGCTGGAATGAAGCATACAGAATTCCGGCTATCACGGCCCCATGCAAAGCAACAGACAACAACATGGAGACAGGCGTGCGTTTAGGTAATGGCATAGTCAGCGTGGTCATAACAGTCGCAGTGATTGAATGAAGCAGCGATTTTAAATGCAAATAGCAATCAGTTTCAATAACTCCCGCCATCCCGCCTGAAGAAAAGCGCTTTTTAGCCCTTTATGCTGAGCCTTTCACCACTCTGAGGTTTCGTTTGCACTCTGAGGGGCAATCCCTTAACGTGTTGCGAAATTCTGGTTAATGGGAGTTCCTTAGTGCTTTACGTCATTTATGCAGAAGATACTGCAGATTCACTGGAAAAACGTAACGCCGTGCGCCCTGCCCATCTGGCACGGCTCAAACTGCTGCAGGAAGAGGGACGCCTGATCATTGCAGGCCCGATGCCTGCTGTCGACAGCAACGATCCTGGTGTAGCGGGCTTTACCGGCTCAACCGTGATTGCTGAATTCCCGTCATTAGAAGAAGCACAATCCTGGGCACAGGATGATCCCTACTTCGCCGCGGGCGTCTATAAGCAGGTTTCGGTTAAGCCGTTTAAACGCGTCTTCTGATCGTGACTCAGCATTGAAAATGGCTTCTGTGCCAGGCACAGAAGCCATTTTTATTTTGATCGTTCAAGAGAGGAAAGATGCAGATAATCATTCTGGGGCTATTGGCCATTATCGCTTTACTGATCGGCAGCGCGGTTTATCTCTGGCGAACTCAGGGCTGGCGTAATAAAAAGCAGTGGATTGTCATGCTGATCGTGCTGGCGGCGGCACTGCAGCTGGTGAACGTAACGCTGATGATGACGACACAACGTCTCGCTGGTTAATCAGACCTGAGGTTTCATTGCGACAGAGCAGCACATCACTCTCTGTCGCAGCAACCGGCCGGTCTGAATATTCTGCCTCGCGAATAAACGCAGCGACCAATTGATCTTAATAAATTAAAGCGTTGTTCTGAACGACATTGATAATAAACCGGCAGTACACCGGCCTGGTCTTTCAGTAATACACGCTCTCTTAATTTTCCCGCCACAGCTATTTTCAGCGATGAGTTAACCGCGATCCAGAATCAGGCCAATCAGCGCATGATAGTGCTGTTCTTCTTCCGGACTGGTGACATGCTGTAAACGGCCGATCAGTTTTGAGCAGATCGCTTTACGATTCAGACTACGGCCAGAACTGATAATTTCTGTCACGACGGAGCCAAGAATGGCCTGTTGTGAGGGCTGCGCGGCGCTGTGTAAATACGCGGAGATGTCAGAGACTGAAGCGGGAATACGAACGTTAGTCTGCATGGTTGACCCTCATAGGATTCATTTAAGATTAATAACCGATGCGATAAAGTTATACAACAACGAGCTATCTGTACAGATATTTAGCTTAAAAAATCAGATCGTCACGTTTTAATGACAATAAACTCATAAATAACAGCACATTACAACATTGTAAAGTTGTACAACTTGTTAGCCTGCGGTTTTTATCCTGTTAATATTCCCTCTTTAGTCCGCGCCTGAATGACCTGTTTTACTATTAAAATATGATCTTTCCGCCCTTTTTTTAGTATTAAAGAGGAATTATCTCGCAGAGCTGTCTACATTTACCCCTTGTGAGTTGAACCTCTGAATGGATGCACAGCACAGTCGCGGGCACATTATGCATAAAACTTATTCTGGCCAGTCCCTTACATTGCTCGACCCGCTGTTATCCCGGCTCCTTTCTATTGTTGACCCCAAAATAGAAGTAATGAGTGGTTACCCTGCTAATTGCTCAGTGTGGCTCACTGTTTATTATCAGCGTAAATCGCGTAAGTGGTCTTACGAATGGTACGATCGTGTGGGTTACCACAGGCCGACTGAGCTGGGCAGCTCAATGGAATGTCTGATGCGCGAAGTCAGCGATCGTGGCGCGTCGCATCAGGAGCACCTGATAGCGCGACGGGCGATGGCAGAATCGGTTTTTTTTGAAGCCTGATTTGAAGTCTGAATAGCCTGCTTTGTCCGACAGGCTGAATTCACCGGGCTTTCGCTATATTATCTGCGTAATAAACAGAATCGAACGACGCTGCTGTTGTGCCAGCTGATGGCGAATGCAGTGGATACGCTTATACCGCCGCGACTGCCCTTCCAGCCAGCGTGAGCGGCGGCGATGCACCTGCCGTAACATTCTCCAGCGCGCCACTTCATTTCTGCTTCGTTTCATCACTTCCTCTCTGACGTCATACACACGAGATATACGCGAGGGCATTATAGAGATCTCTGCGGTAATACCAAATCGGATCCTTCATCGAGGATGTCCGGGATAAAGGGTTCCGTTAGCCGTCATCTGCACGTAAACTTGCCGGACGAAAGCGCGAACGGGATGTCCACTTTATGACCACTTTTTATACCCTGATCAGCTGGTTGCTGGTGTTTGGTTACTGGCTGCTGATCGCCGGGGTTACGCTGCGCGTGTTGATGAAGCGACGGGCAGTGACATCCGCGATGGCCTGGCTACTGGTTATCTATATTCTGCCGCTGGTAGGGATTATCGCTTATCTCTCTTTTGGCGAACTCCATCTGGGTAAACGTCGTGCGGAGCGCGCCCGCACCATGTGGCCATCCACTGCCCGCTGGCTTACTGACCTTAAGCAGTGCCGTGAAATTTTTGCCACCGAACACAGCGACGTTGCGCGTTCGCTGTTTGAGCTTTGCTACCATCGTCAGGGCATCGCCGGGGTCAAGGGCAACCAGCTGCAGCTGCTCACCAGCGCCGACGACGTGATGCAGGCGTTGATTCGTGATATCCAGCTGGCCCGCCACAACATTGAGATGGTGTTCTATATATGGCATCCCGGCGGTCTGGCGGATGAAGTGGCGGAATCGCTGATGGCGGCATCACGCCGTGGCGTTCATTGCCGTCTGCTGCTCGACTCTGCGGGCAGTGTTACCTTTTTCCGCAGTCCCTGGGTCGGCATGATGCGCAATGCCGGAATCGATGTGGTGGAAGCGTTGCAGGTCAGCCTGCTGCGCGTCTTCCTGCGACGGATGGATCTGCGTCAGCACCGCAAAATCGTACTCATTGATAACTACATCGCTTATACCGGCAGCATGAACCTGGTCGATCCGCGCTTCTTTAAACAGAGCGCGGGTGTCGGTCAGTGGATTGACCTGATGGCGCGAATGGAAGGCCCGGTGGCGACGGCGATGGGGATTGTTTTCAGCTGCGACTGGGAGATAGAGACCGGCAAACGCATTTTACCGCCGCCGCCCGATCGCAACATTATGCCGTTTGAACAGGAGAGCGGCCACACCGTGCAGGTGATCGCCTCCGGCCCCGGCTTCCCGGAAGATATGATCCATCAGGCGCTGCTGACTGCGGTCTATTCGGCGCGTGAACAGTTGATCATGACCACGCCCTACTTAGTGCCGAGCGACGATCTGCTGCATGCTATCTGTACGGCGGCGCAGCGTGGCGTCAATGTCAGCGTGATTGTGCCTCGTCACAATGACTCGCTGCTGGTTGGCTGGGCCAGCCGCTCCTTCTTCAGTGAGTTGCTGGAAGCGGGCGTGAAAATTTATCAGTTTGAAGATGGCCTGCTGCATACCAAAAGCGTGCTGGTCGACGGACAACTGAGCCTGGTGGGAACCGTGAATCTCGATATGCGCAGTTTATGGCTGAATTTTGAAGTGACGCTGGTGGTTGATGATGCGGGTTTTGGCAGCGATCTCGCCTGTGTGCAGGATGACTATATCGCCCGTTCCCGCCTGCTGGATGGCAAGCGCTGGGCAAAACGTGCCTGGTGGCAACGCATCGTCGAACGACTGTTTTACTTCTTCAGTCCTTTACTGTAAAACGAGCCAGATTGTGTAAATGGCCGCAGGCCGACAGGACAGACTATGGATTTAAATAATCGCCTTACCGAAGATGAAACGCTGGAACAAGCCTACGATATTTTTCTCGAACTGGCAGTCGACAATCTTGATCCGGCAGACGTCATTCTCTTCAATCTGCAGTTCGAAGAGCGCGGTGGCGCAGAGCTGTTCGATCCCTCTGAAGACTGGAAAGATCATGTCGATTTCGATCTGAACCCGGACTTCTTCGCCGAGGTGGTGATTGGGCTGGGTGAAGCGGACGGTGAACCGATCACCGACGTCTTTGCTCGCGTGCTGCTGTGCCGCGAGAAAGACCACAAACTCTGTCATATCCTGTGGCGTGAGTAAGCGTCAGATTTGATAAGAAAACGCCGGGCGATTGCCCGGCGTTTTGCATTATAGCGGGTCGACTTTCAGACAGGAGACCGCGTGATTGAAGCTGCCTTCCAGCAGCGGCCGGGTTTTCGCACACTCCGGACCGGCAATCGGACAACGGGTGCGGAACACGCAGCCTGATGGCGGATTGATCGGCGACGGCAGCTCCCCCTCCAGCAGCTGAATCTGCTTGTTCTTCTCCTTGTCCGGATCGGGGATCGGCACCGCGGACATCAGCGCACGGGTATAAGGATGCTGAGGATTGCTGTAGACCTCTTTGTAGGTGCCCAGCTCCACCGCATGCCCCAGATACATTACCAGCACCCGGTCAGAGATATGTTTCACCACCGCCAGATCGTGCGCAATGAAGATCAGCGATAAGCCCATTTCGCGCTGCAGCTGCTGCAGCAGGTTAACCACCTGGGCCTGAATCGAGACGTCCAGTGCGGAGACAGGCTCATCACAGATAATCAGCTTTGGCTCCAGAATCAGCGCGCGGGCGATACCGATACGCTGACACTGACCGCCTGAGAACTCGTGCGGATAGCGGTTAATCAGGTTAGGCAGCAGCCCCACCTTCATCATCATATTTTTAACGCGGTCTTTCACTTCCTGACGCGCCATTTTTGGATGATAGGTACGCAGTGGCTCTGCGATGATATCGCCGATGGTCATACGCGGATTCAGCGACGCCAGCGGATCCTGGAATATCATCTGGATATCGCTTCGCGCCTTGCGCCACTCCTCTTCACTTTGCCCCAGCAGATCACGGCCTAACCAGGCGACCCGACCTTCGGTCGCCTTCACCAGCCCGATAATGGCGCGCGCCAGGGTCGATTTACCACAGCCAGACTCACCCACCACGCCCAGGGTTTCCCCCTCATACAGACGCAGGCTGACACCATCGACTGCTTTCAGGGTTTTTGATGGCTGCCAGAACCACTGCCTGCCATCTTTGATGTCGAAATGCACCTTGAGGTCGGCGATTTCCAGTAACACTCTTTTTTCAGCTACGGTGCTCATACTAACTCCTCCACCGGCTTAAAGCAGGCGCGCAGACGGCCTTCGCCAAAGGGTTCCAGCGGTGGTGCCTGGGTGCAGATATCCATAGCGTGCGGACAACGCGGCTGGAACGGGCAGCCCTGCGGCAGACGCAGCAGGTTGGGTGGATTACCCGGTATCGTCGTCAGACTTTCCCCTTCCGCATCCAGACGCGGCACCGCATTAAGCAGACCAATCGAGTAAGGATGTGACGGCTGATAAAAGACATCACGGGCACGGCCATACTCCATGGTGCGTCCGGCATACATCACCAGCACTTTGTCGCAGATCCCCGCCACCACACCCAGATCGTGGGTGATCATGATAATGGCGGTGTTGAACTCGCGCTTGAGGTCGTTGAGCAGCGTCATAATCTGCGCCTGGACGGTAACATCCAGCGCAGTGGTCGGCTCGTCGGCAATCAGCAGTTTGGGACGGCACAGCAGCGCCATGGCGATCATGACGCGCTGACGCATACCGCCGGAGAACTCATGCGGATACATCTTCATCCGCTTCCGCGCTTCCGGCATTTTCACCGCATCCAGCATTCTCACCGACTCTTCAAACGCCTGCGCGTTGTTCATCCCTTTATGCAGCTTAAGCACTTCCATCAGCTGCTCGCCCACCCGCATATAGGGGTTCAGCGAGGTCATCGGATCCTGGAAAATCATCGCAATCTGTTCGGCGCGCAGTTTATTGAGCTTGTTCTCGGGCAGATTCAGGATCTCTTTGCCATTGAACATCGCCGAACCGCCAATGCGGCCATTTTTCGCCAGCAGCCCCATCAGGGCAAAGGCGGTTTGTGACTTGCCGGAACCGGACTCACCGACAATGCCCAGCGTCTCACCGGCGCGCAGCGAGAAGTTCAGGTCGTTAACGGCGGTAACATCACCATCGTGCGTGCCAAAGGTAACGCGTAAATCTTTGACCGTAAGTAGCTGTTCGCTTCCCGCGCGGGCCGCCATTGCTGGCTGGAATTCATGAATAGTCATCGGGAAACTCCTTAACGATCTTTCGGGTCGAGGGCATCACGCAGGCCATCGCCGATAAAGTTGAAACAGAACAGCGTGACCACCAGGAAGCCTGCCGGATAGAGCAGCAGCCACGGCGACACTTCCATCGAGTTTGCCCCGTCGCTGAGGAGTGCGCCCCAGCTGCTCAGCGGCTCCTGCGTACCCAGTCCCAGGAAGCTCAGGAAGGATTCAAACAGGATCATGCTCGGCACCAGCAGCGAGGCGTAAACCACCACCACGCCCAGCACGTTCGGCACGATGTGGCGCACCACGATTTTCCAGGTCGATACCCCACCCACATGGGCCGCTTCGATAAACTCTTTGCGCTTCAGGCTCAGCGTCTGGCCGCGCACAATACGCGCCATATCGAGCCACGAAACCATGCCGATGGCGGCAAAAATCAGCAGGATATTGCGACCAAAAAAGGTCACCAGCAGGATCACGAAGAACATAAACGGGAAGGAGTTAAGGATTTCCAGAATACGCATCATCACCGAGTCTGTTTTACCGCCGAGATAGCCAGCAATCGAGCCATAGAGCGTCCCGACAATCACCGCGATCAGCGCAGAAGCCACGCCCACCATCAGCGAGATCCGGCCACCGATAGCCACACGCACCAGCAGGTCACGACCCGAAGAATCGGTGCCGAACCAGTGACCAGAGGTGGTATCGGGCGGCGAGGACATCATGGCCCAGTCAGTATCGTCGTAGGTGAACTGCGCCAGCATCGGCGCAAAGATCACGAACAGGGTGATCAGGAACAGCACCAGCAGGCTGATGGAGGCAGCGCGGTTATGAATAAAACGACGACGCGCGTCCTGCCAGAGACTACGCCCTTCTACTTCCAGCTTCTCACTGAACGCATCAAGAGCTTCGCTGTTTTTCTTACTTAACATCATGGCGAACTCCGCAATCAGTAACGAATTTTGGGATCGATAACGGCATAGAGCACGTCAACAATCGCGTTGAATACGATGGTCAGCAAACCCACCAGAATGGTCAGGCTCATCACCAGTGAGTAGTCACGGTTCAGGGCGCCGTTCACAAACAGCTGACCGATGCCCGGCAGACCGTAGATCGACTCAATCACCATCGACCCGGTGATGATGCCGACAAATGCCGGTCCCATGTAGGAGATCACCGGCAGCAACGCCGGTTTCAGTGCATGACGCATTACAATGCGGCGCAGCGGTAAGCCTTTGGCGCGCGCGGTGCGGATAAAGTTGGAGTGCATCACTTCAATCATCGATCCACGGGTGATACGCGCGATACTGGCGATGTAAGCCAGCGACAGCGCCACCATCGGCAGCAGCATGTAGTTCCACTGCCCGCCGTTCCAGCCGCCGCCCGGCAGCCACTTCAGGGTGATGGCGAACAGCAGAACCAGCAACGGCGCGACCACGAAACTGGGTATCACCACGCCGGTCATTGCCACCCCCATCACCGCAAAATCCCACAAGCTGTTCTGTTTGAGCGCAGCGATAACTCCGGCCGTGACGCCAAGTACCACCGCCAGCAGAAACGCGGCCAGGCCAAGTTTGGCCGAGACCGGGAACGCATGCGCGACCAGGTAGTTGACCGAATAATCTTTGTATTTAAAGGATGGGCCGAAGTCGCCGTGCGCCAGCTGCACCAGGTAATCGACATACTGCTTACCGATAGGATCGTTGAGGTGATATTTCGCCTCAATGTTGGCCATCACTTCCGGTGCCAGGGTGCGCTCGCCGGTAAACGGGCTGCCGGGCGCCAGTCGCATCATAAAGAAGGAGATGGTAATCAGGACGAACAGCGTCGGTAGCGCTTCAAGCAAGCGACGCAGGATGAATTTTAACATTGCCGTACCTACCAGGCTGTTGCTTCACAACATATAAAAAAAAGTAAAAGGCGGCGCCAGACGCGCCGCCACTGCTGATAGCCTGAATGCTATTAGTGTTTGATGATGTAGAAGTTTTTATCCAGGGTTTTATCCAGTGGATCTTTACCGGTATAACCGCCGACATAAGGTTTCACCAGACGGGTATTCACGTAGTAGTAAACCGGGACGATGGTGCTGTCTTTATCCATGATCTGCTCGGCCTGCTGATAGTCAGCTGCACGGGCTTTAGCATCCGGGGCCTTAATCGCGTCGCGAATCACTTTGTCAAACGCATCGCTCTTATAGTGCGAGGTGTTACTGCTGCTGTTGGACAGCATGGTGTTCAGGAAGGAAGTCGGTTCATTGTAGTCCGCACACCATGCCGCACGGGAAACATCGTAGTTACCCTGATGACGGGTATCCAGGAAGGTTTTCCACTCCTGGTTTTCCAGCTTGATGTTCACGCCGATATTTTTCTTCCAGATCGACGAGGCGGCAATTGCCAGCTTCTTGTGCAGATCGGAGGTGTTATAGAGCAGGTTAAAGGTCAGCGGTTTGTCGGCGGTGTAGCCCGCTTCTGCCAGCAGCTTTTTCGCCTCGGCATTACGCTTGTCCTGTGACCATTTGAACCAGTCTGGCGGCAGAATGTCCATGCCGTCGGTCGCTGGTGGCGTGTAGCTATAGGCAGGTTTCTGGCCCTGCGCCAGCACTTTATTCACCATGATGTCACGATCCAGGCCCAGCTTCAGGGCAGCGCGCACGCGCGGATCGGTGAATGGCGCTTTCTGGTTGTTGATTTCGTAATAATAGGTGCAGAGATATGGATCGACGTGCAGCTCTTTACCGTTGTCACGCTGCAGCTTTTTAAACAGCTCAATCGGCAGGTTGTTATAGGTCATGTCGCTGCCGTTCTCGGAGAAGTAGCGGTTAACGTCACTGACTTCTGAACTGATCGGCAGGAAGGTGACTTTGTTCAGCACCGTATGCTCATTGTCCCAGTAGTTCGGGTTACGCACCAGGGTGATACGTTCGTTAATCACGTGCGCTTCAAGCTTAAAGGCACCGTTGCCGACCCAGTTCTGCGGCTGCGTCCACTGATCGCCAAATTTCTCAATCGCCGGTTTGTAAACCGGTGACATGACGGAGTTAATCAGCAGCTTATCAAAATAGGGAACCGGCTCACTCAGGGTGACTTCCAGCGTGTGGTCATCAATAGCTTTTACGCCCAGATCGGTAACTGGTTTTTTACCGGCGATGATGTCATCGACGTTCAGGATATGACCATACTGCGGATAGCTGGCATACGGTGAGGCGGTTTTAGGATCGACCAGACGCTCCCAGCTGTAGACGAAGTCCTGCGCGGTGACCGGCTCGCCATTGGACCATTTGGCATTTTTACGTAAGTGGAAAGTCCACACTTTGAAATCTTTATTTTCATAGCTTTCCGCTACGGCCGGGATCGGTTTACCGTTGCTGTCATTGACCAGCAGACCTTCGTAAAGATCACGCGCTACGTTGTCTTCCGGCACACCTTCAATTTTGTGCGGATCGAGCGACTGCACTTCATCGCCATTGCCGCGAACCAGCTCCTGTTTTGCGGCCAGCTCAACGCCCGCAGGCACCGTTGCTGCGAAAGCCGCATTCCCTGCCAGGGCACTCACTGCGGCGAAAACGCCCGCTGCAATCAGGCTTTTTTTCGTGATGTTGTTCATTATTACACTCCAGTTTTATTTTCGTCACCGTGGCGATGCTCTGCCCCGGCGTCCCCCGTCTACGGGCTCCCTGGCCTGTTACCAGGGAGATTGACCCCAAAAAGTGGTCTGTTTGCTGATGCGCTTTCCGACTGTCTCGCCGAACAGGCGATCAGATCAGTGTTTTTTGATGAAATAGTACTTCAGGTCTGTCATGTCCTGCGGGTCTTTGCCCGTGAAGCCGCCAACCCAGGGCTTCACCAGGCGCACACTTACGCGGTAGTAAACTGGCACAATTGGTGAGTCTTTGTCGAGTTGTGTTTCAGCCTGCTGATACAGGCCGGCGCGCTGCGCCTCGCTGCCCGCCGTCAGCGTCTCCGCCATCAGACGATCAAAGGTCGCGCTGCTGTAAAACGCGGTGTTGATCGAGGCGTTGCTGATCAGCATGTTCAGGAAGGTTGAGGGTTCATTGTAGTCAGCACACCAGGTGGCGCGCACCACGTCATACTGCGCCTGATGACGGGTCTCCAGCATGGTTTTCCACTCCTGATTCTGCAGCGTCACCTTAGCACCCAGGTTTTTCTGCCACATCGACGCGGCCGCAATCGCCTGCCGTTTGTTCTGATCGGAAGTGTTGTAGAGCAGCGTAAAGGTCAGCGGATGGGCAGCATCAAAGCCGGCCTCTGCCAGCAGCTTCTTCGCGGCTTCATTACGCTGCGCCTGCGTCCAGGTGAACCAGGCAGGTGGAGTGAGTTTGATACCGGCGGTAAAAGGCGGCGTCAGGCTGTAAGCCGGAATCTGCCCCTGGGCCATGATCTTATTGGCAATCACCTCGCGATCGAGGGTCATCTTCAGTGCGGCACGCACCCGCGCATCGGTAAACGGCGGCTTTTTGTTATTAATCTCGTAGTAGAAGGTGCAGAGCAGCGGGCTGACCTTCACTTCATCGCCCAGCTCTTTGCGCAGCTTGCCAAACATCTCTGGTGGCACCGCACTGTTGGTAATATCTGTGCCGCCACTGCGGTAGCGATTAATATCGCTGTTTTCAGACGCGATCGGCAGGAATGTCCCCTGTTCAATCACGGTGTGCGCATTATCCCAGTAGCGAGGATTACGCTTCACGACAATTTTTTCATTCACTACCCAGTCGCTTAGCGTGTAGGCGCCGTTGCCGATGTAGTGACCCGGGCGGGTCCAGGCTTCGCCCCACTGCTTAATGGCTGGCTCATAAACCGGTTTCATCGCCGTATGCGCTAACATCGCCACCAGGTAAGGAACAGGTTCACTCAGGGTAATTTGCAGCCGATGGGCATCCAGCGCCTTCACGCCCAGCTGATCGGGTGACGCTTTACCGGCAAGGATGGCATCAATATTGGCAAAATGGGCTGCCTGCAGATAGCTGGAGTAAGGCGACGCGGTTGTCGGGTCCACCAGACGGCGCCAGCTGTAGACGAAATCAGTGGCGGTAACCGGCTCACCGTTGCTCCACTTCGCATCCTCCCGCAGATTAAAAATCCAGACGGTGGGTTGCGGGTTTTCCCAGCTTTTAGCGACGCCAGGAACGACCTGCCCGCTGTTATCGGTATTGACCAGGCCGTCCAGCAGGTTGTGAATAATATTGGATTCCGGCACGCCTTCGGTTTTATGCGGATCCAGCGAGGAGACTTCACTGCCGTTATTGATCACAATCTGTTGCTCCGCGGCCAGTGTTGTACCCGGTGCCACCGTGGCGGCATAGGCCGGCGAAAAAGCCATTAACAAAACGACTGCGAGTGTTGACCGCTGCTGCTGCAAGTTCTTCATCCCAATCATGCGAAACGCCAACCTTAAATTAAGTATCCCGACAGGCTTAAGCAAAAAGCGTTCTCACTTTGGGCTTTCGGAGAAAAAATTTTACGTTGGGCCAAAAATTATCAGAAGCCGCGAAGGCGCGCCAAAGCAAAATAGCTAAAATGTTAACTAATTCTCTTTTATCATGAGAAGTCAGGCAGCGGAAGTGTTAATTTTCGTCCTGAAAATATCATATCGATATGAAAAATAGACTATTTAGCTGGAAACCCCTCTTAAGAGCGGAAAGCAGCGACAAACAGCCTCTTTTTTGGCACTTATATTGGATAATGTGGCTTCAGCGTGATGAAATTTAAGATAGCGTGATTATTCTGGCAGTTTGTGAGGCTTACACGAAAATAGAGAGCAGAATATCGTGTGAAAATAGTGACATTATTTTGCAGAAAAAAGTCTGTGAGCCAGCGCGCAGTAATGAAATTTATAATTGCCTGATTCTGTTAAGCACAACGAATAATTGCATCGTAATGGTGCATAAAATGCCCCTACTGCACCATTACGGATCATTATTTCACTTCACTCTCTGAAATAAGTAGGCGTTTAATTGAGTAAGCCGGGAAAAATGGACTTCATGCCGGTGACAACAAATTCGATGCCCAGTGCCATCAGTAACAGACCCATAATACGCGTAATGACGTTGATACCGGTCTGGCCAAGAATACGCACCATTAACGGCGCGGCCCGAAAGAGTAACCAGCAGCAGAATGCAAAAATGGCAATCGCCAGGGTGAACCCCAGCAGATTTATCCAGCTGTGGTAGCGGGTGCTCCAGACAATGGTCGAGCTGATAGCACCCGGCCCCGCCATCAGCGGCAACGCCAGCGGCACAACCCCCACACTTTCACGAATCGCCGTTTCTGACTTCTCCTGCTTATTCTGCTTATCTTCGCCCAGCTTGCCGCTGATCATCGACATCGCAATGGTGACGACCAGGATCCCACCCGCGATGCGGAAGGAGTCAATCGAGATGCCAAACACATGCAGAATCGCATCCCCAAGGAACAGTGACGTCCAGAGGATAATAGCAACCGCCAGATTGGCAGTGAGGTTGGTTTTGTTACGCTCAGCCACCCCCTGATAACGGGTCATGCTGATGAAGACCGGAATAATTCCCACCGGATTGACCAGCGCAAAGAGCCCGACAAAAAATTTTATATAGCCTGATAAATCTAACAGCGCAGGGTTCACGACTTTACTCCGTACCACAGGGGGGAAAACGCGCCTAATGTATGTGAAAACAGGCACGGACGCCAGATGCTGACTCAGCTATTTATACTGTTGAATGACGGACCATCCAGCGCTTTACCCCAGAGATTAAAAAGTGACTGGATTTAGCCGCTACCAGGCTGATGACGTGAAGAGGTAACCAATTTGATAAACAAAGGGCGTAAAGGGGAGCTGAAAGGTGTCAGCTTGCGGTTAAATTGATCTGCATCAAAATTGCCCTACCCCAAACCAGGTAATCTTTTCGCAACGGAAGTATTAGCGGCAGCGAAGAAAACCTCACTGACTGCAACAGAAGACTAGTTCAGTAAACAGTTGAAAATCCGGGCGTTCTGACCCAGTCCAACGCCTTATGGCAACGTGACTATACTCAGGGCGCAGGATTGTTTACTAAAAAAGTTTAACTTCCTTCAGGAGAACACCATGGCCGTAACCAATGTCGCCGAACTTAATGCACTGGTTGAACGTGTAAAAAAAGCCCAGCGTGAATATGCCAACTTTTCTCAACAACAGGTCGACGCCATCTTCCGTGCCGCCGCCCTCGCCGCCGCAGACGCCCGAATCCCGCTTGCCAAGATGGCCGTTGCCGAATCAGGTATGGGCATCGTCGAAGACAAAGTGATCAAAAACCATTTTGCTTCAGAATATATCTACAACGCTTATAAAGATGAAAAAACCTGTGGTGTGTTAGCCACGGATGATACTTTCGGCACCATTACCATCGCCGAACCTATTGGCCTGATTTGCGGTATCGTCCCGACGACCAACCCCACTTCAACCGCCATCTTCAAAGCATTAATCAGCCTTAAAACCCGTAACGGCATCATTTTCTCTCCCCATCCACGCGCCAAAGATGCGACCAACAAAGCTGCAGACATCGTATTGCAGGCGGCGGTGGCTGCCGGTGCGCCAAAAGATATTATCGGCTGGATCGACGCACCTTCCGTTGAGCTGTCAAATCAACTGATGCATCACCCTGACATCAACCTGATTCTCGCCACTGGCGGTCCGGGCATGGTGAAAGCGGCTTACAGCTCCGGTAAACCTGCGATTGGTGTCGGTGCGGGTAATACGCCGGTCGTGATTGATGAAACCGCCGATCTGAAACGTGCGGTTGCGTCGATTCTGATGTCGAAAACCTTTGATAACGGGGTTATCTGCGCCTCTGAACAATCGGTGATTGTGGTTGATTCAGTCTATGACGCGGTGCGTGAACGTTTCGCCAGCCACGGCGGTTATATGCTGCAGGGTGCCGAACTGAGTGCGGTGCAGAATATTATTCTGAAAAACGGCGGCCTGAATGCGGCTATCGTTGGCCAGCCAGCGTTCAAAATTGCGGAGATGGCCGGTATCAGCGTGCCACCGAGCACTAAGATTCTGATTGGCGAAGTGAAGCTGGTGGATGAGTCTGAGCCGTTCGCCCATGAAAAACTCTCACCAACCCTTGCGATGTATCGGGCGAAAGATTTCCAGGATGCGGTCGCGAAAGCAGAAAAACTGGTCGCCATGGGCGGTATCGGCCACACCTCATGTCTCTATACCGATCAGGACAACCAGACCGAACGCGTTCACTACTTCGGCGACAAAATGAAAACCGCGCGTATTCTGATCAACACCCCCGCCTCGCAGGGTGGTATCGGCGACCTCTACAACTTTAAACTGGCGCCGTCTCTGACGCTGGGTTGTGGTTCGTGGGGCGGAAACTCTATTTCAGAGAACGTCGGTCCAAAACATCTGATCAATACCAAAACTGTCGCCAAGCGAGCTGAGAATATGTTGTGGCATAAACTTCCTAAATCCATCTACTTCCGTCGGGGTTCACTGCCAATTGCGCTGGAAGAAGTGGCAACGGATGGCGCGAAACGTGCCTTTATCGTCACTGACCGCTTCCTGTTCAATAACGGCTATGCCGACCAGGTGACCCGTGTGCTGAAATCACACGGCATTGAAACGGAAGTGTTCTTCGAAGTTGAAGCTGACCCGACGCTGAGCATCGTGCGTAAAGGTGCTGAGCAGATGAACAGCTTCAAACCGGATGTCATCATCGCGCTGGGCGGTGGCTCACCGATGGATGCCGCGAAAATCATGTGGGTGATGTACGAACATCCGGAAACTCACTTCGAGGAGCTGGCGTTACGTTTCATGGATATCCGTAAACGTATCTACAAGTTCCCGAAAATGGGTGTCAAAGCGCGCATGATTGCCATCACCACCACATCCGGTACCGGTTCTGAAGTCACGCCGTTTGCTGTAGTGACCGATGATGCGACGGGTCAGAAATATCCGCTCGCTGACTACGCACTGACGCCTGATATGGCGATTGTCGATGCCAACCTGGTGATGGATATGCCGCGTTCACTCTGCGCCTTCGGCGGCCTGGATGCCGTGACGCATGCGCTGGAAGCTTATGTTTCAGTACTGGCGAATGAATACTCTGACGGACAGGCGCTGCAGGCACTGAAACTGCTGAAAGAGAATCTGCCAGCCAGCTATGCCGAAGGCGCCAAAAATCCGGTGGCGCGTGAGCGCGTACACAATGCCGCCACTATCGCCGGTATTGCATTTGCCAACGCCTTCCTCGGGGTTTGTCACTCAATGGCGCATAAGCTGGGTTCAGAGTTCCATATCCCACACGGCCTGGCCAACGCCCTGTTAATCTCTAACGTTATTCGCTACAACGCGAATGACAACCCGACTAAACAGACCGCTTTCAGCCAGTACGATCGCCCTCAGGCGCGCCGTCGCTACGCCGAGATTGCTGACCATCTGGGGCTGAGCGCACCAGGCGACCGCACCGCGCAGAAAATTGAGAAGCTGCTCGCCTGGCTGGATGAGATCAAAACTGAACTTGGTATTCCGACCTCTATCCGTGAGGCGGGTGTGCAGGAAGCGGACTTCCTGGCGAAAGTCGATAAACTGGCCGATGATGCGTTTGATGACCAGTGTACCGGCGCTAACCCACGTTATCCGCTGATTGCTGAACTGAAACAGATTATGCTTGATACCTACTACGGTCGTGAATTTGTCGAACCGTTCTCAAGCGTAGCCGAAGCCATTGCTGAGCAGCCGGTAAAAGGTATTAAGCTTGAGAAGAAAGCCAAAAAAGTCTGATAGTGCCGTTCTGACTGTCTGATAAAAAAACCCGCCTCGGCGGGTTTTTTATTGCCTGAACAATAGGGTTAATTCAGCGGAGTCTGAGCGCCATGGATCGCCTGCAACGATCCCTGCTCTATCGCCTGTTTATAATGCTTACGGCAGACTGAGATATAACGTTCGTTACCGCCAATCACCACCTGCTCACCCTCACTGAAAGGTTTGCCCTCGCTATCCAGTCGCAGAACCATACTGGCCTTGCGCCCACAGTGACAAATAGTTTTGAGTTCAACCAGCTTATCTGCCCACGCCAGCAGATACTGACTGCCAACAAACAGTTCACCGCGAAAATCCGTTCGCAGACCATAACAGAGCACAGGAATATCAAGGTCGTCTACGACATCTGACAGCGCTTTAACCTGCTCACGGGTCAGGAACTGACTCTCATCAACCAGCACGCAATGAACAGGCTGAACGGCATGTTCAGCAGCGATGTCGCTGTAGAGTGATGTCTCTGCGTTGTATAGCAAGGCCGGTGACGATAGTCCGATACGGGAACTCACCTGCCCGGCACCAAAGCGATTATCGATTTCAGCGGTGTAAACCAGTGAACGCATGCCGCGCTCATGATAGTTATATGAGGATTGTAGCAGTGCGGTTGATTTCCCTGCATTCATGGCAGAGTAATAGAAATAGAGTTGAGCCATCGGCGCGTATCTTCATCAGGACTGAATGGAATGGCGCGCATATTACCACAAAGCGGCGGCAATACGTTGCGGTTGATGAGTGAATAAAGTGTAACGGCTGGCCGTTTATTCCTCTGCATGCCGTTTCCAGCGCCTGTTATGTGCAGTGCCGAACGGGATAAGTTTTGCTTATTTTACCCGCAACAAAATCAATGACATTTTTGTTGCTGACCTGAATACATTAAATTTATTTGATATCGGACTAAAGGAAAATATTTTTATTCTGCACAACTGTGCAATTTTCTGGTGAAAATTATTTTTAGTCACCTGGGTAATTAGTGATATACATATTTTTATGATTGCAGTTATTTTATGTCGCCACTACTATTAGCGGGCAACACAACTTTTCCCTTATTCAGAGACCAGGACAATGAGCGAAGCACTAAAAGTTCTTAATAATATCCGTACGCTGCGCGCCCAGGCCAGAGAGTATTCCGTTGAAATACTGGAAGAGATGCTGGAAAAGCTGGACGTAGTAGTAAAAGAGCGCCGTGAAGAAGAGTCTCATTTTCAGGCAGAAAATGAAGAACGCACGCGTAAACTTAATCAGTATCGTGAAATGCTACTGGCTGATGGTATTGACCCGAATGAACTGATTAACACGCTGACCGACACACGGACTGCGGCAAAAGGTAAACGCTCAGTACGTCCGGCTAAATATGGTTACACCGATGAAAAAGGCGAGTCCAGAACCTGGACCGGTCAGGGCCGCACACCGGCCGTGATTAAAAAAGCGCTGGAAGAACAGGGTAAAAAGCTGGACGATTTTTTACTGTAAAAAACCGCAGGGTGACTGCCTTCCTGGCAGCCAGATGCGCAATAAAAAAGGAAGCCGGAGCTTCCTTTTTTTCTTTTAAGCAGATACTCAGACGCGGTAAAAGTCGCGGTACCAGTCCACAAAGTTTTTAACGCCCTCTTCGACCCCGGTCTGCGGTTTGAATCCAATTGCCTTAAACAAGGCTTCGGTATCCGCACTGGTTTCCAGTACATCTCCAGGCTGCATTGGCATCAGATTTTTCTTCGCAGTAATACCCAGGGCTTTTTCAATCGCTTCGATATAGTTCATCAACGTGACAGGCTGACTGTTTCCAATATTATAAACACGATAAGGCGCTGAACTGGTTGCCGGCGATCCGGTTTCAACTGTCCAGTTGTCGTCCTGTTGTGGAATAACATCCTGCAGGCGAACAATGGCTTCAGCAATATCGTCAATATAGGTAAAGTCGCGTTTCATCTGGCCCTGGTTATAAACGTCAATCGCCTCACCGGCAATCATTGCTCGGGTGAATTTGAATAACGCCATATCCGGACGGCCCCACGGGCCATAGACCGTAAAGAAGCGCAATCCAGTGGTCGGCAGCTGATAGAGATGCGAGTAAGTGTGTGACATTAACTCGTTGGCTTTTTTGGTCGCTGCATATAAAGAAACCGGATGATCAACGCTATCTTCGGTTGAGAACGGCATCTTGCGATTCAGACCATAGACTGAACTGGATGAGGCGTAGAGCAGATGTTCAATTTTATGATGACGGCAACCTTCAAGGATATTGAGGTGACCCGTCAGATTGGAGTCTGCGTAGGCATGAGGATTTTCAATGGAATACCGGACACCAGCCTGAGCGCCAAGATGGATAACGCGCTGGAATTTTTGCTGATCGAACAGTGACGCCATTGCGTCACGGTCCGCCAGGTCCATCTCAATAAAAGTAAAACCAGGATCGGCCTTAATTAAATTGAGACGGGCATGCTTGAGATTTACGTCGTAATAATCATTCAGGTTGTCGATACCGACAACCTGGTGACCGGCGGCCAGCAGACGCTGGCTGACATGAAAACCAATAAAACCTGCGGCGCCGGTGACCAGAAAGTTCATAAATCCCTCGTTAATTATGCAGTTTGAATAGACGCTCCGCGGCCGATTGCATAATAAACGAAACCGCGTTTGCTGATACGCTCTGGATCATACAGGTTACGACCATCAAAAATCACGGCTTCTTTCAGTGCATTTTTGATGATGTCGAAGTCAGGCGCACGGAAGTTTTGCCACTCCGTACAGATGACCAGACCGTCAGCGCCCTGCAGTGCGGCTTCTTTGGTACCCATCAGCTTAAGATCGCTGCGGTGACCGTAGATACGCTGTGCTTCATCCATCGCTTCCGGGTCAAACGCCTGAACAGATGCGCCAGCTTCCCAGAGCGTTTCCATCAGCACACGGCTGGAGGCTTCACGCATGTCGTCAGTGTTCGGCTTAAATGACAGGCCCCAGAGCGCAAACGTTTTACCTTTCAGATCGTCACCAAAATGACGTTTGATAAAGGTTGGCAGTTTGTTTTTCTGGTTGTCATTCACATCTTCCACGGCCTGCAACAGACGTGGCTGATAGCCAATTGACTCAGCGGTACGGATTAACGCCTGCACATCTTTCGGGAAGCAGGAGCCGCCGTAACCACAGCCAGGATAGATAAAGTGGTAGCCAATGCGGGGATCGGAACCGATGCCCTGGCGTACTTTTTCAATATCCGCGCCTAAACGTTCAGCCAGGTTAGACATCTCATTCATAAAGCTGATTTTGGTGGCCAGCATGCAGTTTGCTGCATACTTGGTCAGCTCTGCGCTGCGGATATCCATCATGATCATACGATCGTGGTTACGGTTAAACGGCTCATAGAGCTCGCGTAACAGTTCTACCACGTCGTCGTTGTCAGTACCGACAACGATACGTTCTGGACGCATACAGTCATTAACTGCAGCACCTTCTTTGAGGAATTCCGGGTTAGATACCACATCAAAGGTGATGTTGGCGTCACGCGCTTTCAGCGCTTCCGTCATTACCGCACGAACTTTGTCTGCTGTGCCAACCGGAACGGTTGATTTGTCGATAACCACTTTGTGATCGTTCATATGCTGCGCAATGGTGCGCGCTACGGCGGTCACATATTTCAGATCGGCAGAGCCGTCTTCATCTGGTGGAGTACCAACTGCAATAAACTGCATAACACCATGGTTTACGCCCAGCTCAGCATCAGTGCTGAACTTCAGACGACCCGCTTCGTAATTGGACATTACCAGCGGCGTTAAACCTGGTTCGAAAATAGGAATGATGCCTTTTTTCAGATTTTCGACTTTGTTTTCGTCGACATCAATGCAGAGAACGTCATGTCCGACTTCGGCTAACACCGCAGCCTGAACCAGACCGACATAGCCGATACCAAATACAGTGACTTTCATCGAGTTATCCTGTGTTTATGAATTACTTTTTGTTGCCAACTGCGCCATCGAGCCATTCAGAAAAATCTTTGCCCAATACCGGATGACGAACACCGTACTCAACGAAAGCCTGCATGTAGCCCAGTTTGTTACCACAGTCATGGCTGACGCCTTTCAGGTGATATGCTTCAACTGTCTCTTTTTCCATCAGCATTGCAATGGAGTCAGTCAGCTGAACTTCGCCGCCTGCACCTGGAGGCGTTTTAGCCAGCAGTGGCCAGATCTCTGAAGAGAGAACATAACGACCTACAACGGCCAGGTTTGATGGGGATTCTGACGCTTTAGGCTTCTCAACCACACCGACCATTGGTGCGCTGTCGCCTGGGTTCAGTTCTGCGCCCTGGCAATCGACAACACCGTATGCAGTCACATCGGCAACCGGCTCAACCATGATCTGGCTGCGGCCAGACTCTTCATAACGGCTCAGCATCTCTGCCAGGTTATCTTTGGTTGGGTTAGATTCATATTCGTCGATGATGACGTCTGGCAGGATAACCGCAAACGGCTCATCACCGATCAGTGGGTGTGCACACATTACAGCGTGACCCAGACCTTTAGCGATGCCCTGACGAACCTGCATGATGGTGACGTGTGGCGGGCAAATTGACTGGATTTCATCCAGCAGCTGACGCTTAACGCGTTTTTCCAGCATTGATTCCAGTTCGAAGCTGGTATCAAAGTGGTTTTCGATGGCATTTTTTGATGAATGCGTTACCAGCACAATTTCGTTGATGCCAGCAGCGATACACTCGTTAACGACATACTGGATTAACGGCTTATCAACCAGCGGTAACATTTCTTTAGGAATCGCTTTGGTAGCCGGGAGCATACGCGTACCCAAACCCGCTACCGGGATTACCGCTTTTTTTACTTTGGTATTATTGGCAGACATTAAGATACCTCTCTTATAGGCCGTTCAAGTTAATACTTGATATGTCGGTTTAAAATCGGAAATGAGTATATCAGTTAGTATCGAACGGATTTATCCTGGAAGGCACCAAACCGTCGAAATTAAGACTATTACCCAACTGTAAAGCTAAACTCTGGCCCTGTCCTCAGCGCCAGAATTCCTCTGTTTTTACGGCTTATTCTTCCGTCGATAGCATCAGCCGAATGCGCCCGCCCGCGCCCCAGACGTGGCATTGCCAGTTTTCTGCGCGCTGACTGATCTGGTTAAGATGGGTGCTGCCCATAGTGCCAAGGGGGACACCATTGCTGAGCTGAATCTGATGGGCATGAACATGGAGTGTGGCGTTCAATCCGGCCGAAACCAGAATTAAGTTCTTTAATCCGCGATGATAGTACCCAACCAGTAACGGGAACTGGCCGCTCAGGTTCGCCTGGCGCAGTAACAGATTGACCTGTCTGAGCAGCCCATTGAGCTCGGGCAGACGCTGTTTCTGCCCGGTCAGTTGCTCCTGCAGCAGGCCATTGAACAGCGCCCGCAGCAGCAGCGCTGCCAGCACGCCATTATCACCGGCACGGGTCACGTCCAGACAGTAGAACGCCAGATCTTTATCGGAGAGCGCCGCGATATCAAGCACCAGCCCAGGCTGCTCGGCCATCGTCAGCTGACGATAGTTAACCCGGCAGTTGGCAATAGTCTGCTGCACCGGTGGCTGGAGTTGCTTGAGCAGCTTGGCAGCCGCTTTAGGATCACGAACCAGCGCATCCCAGTCCTGGAACAGTTGTTCATCCTCTTCCACTTTCGAAGTGAACATAGAGGGATAGAGACACTCATAGACCGCTTCACGGAAGCGCTCAAAGTTTTTAAGTGGTTTAAGCAGCACATCCTGCACCCCAAGACGCAATACATGCGCAATATCCGACATGTTCTCGGTTGCTGAGATGATTAAAATCGGCACGATGTTGCCGCGGGTACGAATGTGCTCAACGAACTGGATGCCGCTCATGCGGGGCATTTCCAGATCGCAGATAATCAGGTCGACAGTATGCTGTTGTAGTTGTGCAATTGCTTCCAGACCATCTTCCGCTTGTAACGTCACAGCACCCATCGATAACAAAAATTGGTCCAGCAACGAACGGAAAACAGCCTCATCTTCGACAATGAGTATCTTTTTGCCGAGTAGTGGTTTTTCCATTCTTTCCCCCTGCGTACCAGATATTTCAATAGTGGTTCATAAAACGCAGTTGCGCCTTTAAGAATTGGCTGAAGTCACCGCTTTGAATGAACAACCTGATTATCTGCCACGGACCAGTGGTAATAGTTCATCCATTTTCTTCTCTACGGCGGCCTTGCCAGCTTCAATGGCTTCCTCAGCACGATGAAAGTCCAGCGTCGAAATTTGCGGACAGACCGGCTGAATCAAAACATCGGGCGGATCGCCTGCCATGCGATTCCGCTTCAGGCGATTTTCCAGCACCTGGATAGAGGTGGACATAATCTCCATCGCGCCAGGTGACTGAGACGCACGGCGCTGACTGAAATTCACCAGACGCTGACGCAGCTTCCCACCCCAACTCAATGCCGCTGCGGCGGCTTCTTCTTCGCTATTCTGTGGTGTCACGGAAAAGAGATCCTGCTGCATTAAATGCGCGTCATGCTGCAAGTCAACGGCGATAACAATGTCTGCCCCCAGGGCACGGGTAAGTGAAATCGGCACCGGGTTGACTACGGCACCATCCACCAGCCAATACCCATTGTAGCCCACCGGCGGTAATAAACCTGGCATACTGCATGAAGCGCGTACTGCCTGATGCAGATCGCCCTCTGTCAGCCAGAGTTCACGACCGGTACTGAGGTTAGTCGCCACCACGCCAAAGGGTTTATGACAGTGCTCTATCGTGTCATTGGGGATCAGCTGACGAACATGGCTAAAGACCCGCTCACCGCGCAGCAGTCCGCCACGCTGCCAGGAGACATCCATCAGGCGAATAACATCCCAGTAGCGAAATGCACTGACCCATTTTTCCATCAGCGGCAGGCGGTTATTCACATAGGCAGATCCGACTAATGCCCCGACAGAGCAGCCTGCAACGACGTCGATCTCAATACCTGCACGCTCCAGCGCGTTGATCACGCCGATGTGCGCCCATCCTTTGGCCGCTCCAGAACCCAGAGCCAATCCAATTTTTACCTTTCTCATTTCTGTCTGGTCCTGCCGTCAATACGTAGCATCACAACACGGGGTCAGCTAACATAGCGCGCTTGTAAAACCGACCCATCATTCCCGGGAGATAATGTGTCAGAAACCTGCCCATGTTGTAGCGGAGAGCAGTATAGCGTATGTTGCGAGCCCTTTCTTCAGGGTAACCAGATTCCTGTTACAGCTGAACAACTTATGCGATCCCGTTATTGCGCTTATGTTCAGCATAATGCGGACTATCTGGTTGCGACCTGGCATCCTGAGAAGCGTCATCCGGCGCTGTCAGGGCTTTTATCTGAAAGTTTTCCAGGAACCGACTGGCTCAGCCTGAATGTAACCCGTTGTAATCATGGAAGCCATGAGAACGAAGCTTTCGTTACCTTTTTTGCGCGATACCGCGAGAAAACCAACATTCAGGCCATTCATGAATGTTCACGCTTTCTTCGCGAGGATCAACGCTGGTACTATGTTGACGGTACAGCACCGCCCGTGGGGCGTAACGATCGCTGCCCGTGCGGCAGTGAAAAAAAATACAAAAAATGTTGTGGTTAAGCTGACGGCTACCCCAGCGGTTTTACCCCTAATGCTTTGACAGGACTCTGATTGAGATGCAAGCGCAAACCATGCAAAGAAAAGTTTTACGAACCATTTGTCCCGATGCAAAAGGTCTGATCGCCAAAATCACCAATATTTGTTACAAGCACGAACTTAATATCGTGCAGAACAATGAGTTTGTTGATCATCGCACCGGGCGTTTTTTCATGCGTACCGAACTGGAAGGGATCTTCAACGACAATACCCTGCTCGCCGATCTCGACAGCGCCCTGCCCCAGGGTTCAGTCCGGGAACTGCACAGCGCCGGTCGTCGCCGCGTGGTGATTCTTGTCACTAAAGAGGCGCATTGTCTGGGCGATCTGTTAATGAAGAGCGCGTTTGGCGGCCTGGATATGGAAATTGCGGCGGTAGTGGGTAACCACGACACCCTGCGTTCGCTGGTTGAGCGTTTTGACATTCCGTTTGTGCTGGTGAGCCATGAGGGACTGACGCGGGAAGAGCACGATAACCGCATGGTGGAAGAGATTGACCGCTATCAGCCCGATTACGTGGTGCTGGCAAAATATATGCGCGTCCTGACGCCTGCTTTTGTGCAGCGTTATCCGAACCAGATTATCAATATTCACCACTCCTTCCTGCCCGCCTTTATCGGTGCCCGTCCCTATCATCAGGCTTATGAACGTGGCGTGAAGATCATCGGTGCCACCGCGCACTATGTGAACGACAATCTCGATGAAGGCCCAATCATCATGCAGGATGTGATAAACGTTGATCACAGCTACACCGCCGATGAGATGATGCGCGCCGGTCGCGACGTAGAAAAGAATGTCCTGAGCAATGCACTGTATAAAGTGCTGGGGCAACGCGTGTTTGTTTACGGCAACCGCACGATTATTCTTTAATCAGCCAGTGCGCTGAATTGTCTGCAGATTCAGCGCTACGCGTAAAAAGTGGACAAACAGTTGCGGTTTTGCCAGTGGGCGCTTTACACCCTTATCGCATTTGGTATGATGCGCCCCGCTTTAAGAGAGAAAGATTCAGGCCATGGTGGGATTCCCGAGCGGCCAAAGGGAGCAGACTGTAAATCTGCCGTCACAGACTTCGAAGGTTCGAATCCTTCTCCCACCACCATCTGAATCTGAATCATCTTAAGCCACATAACTATCCCAGGTGGGATTCCCGAGCGGCCAAAGGGAGCAGACTGTAAATCTGCCGTCACAGACTTCGAAGGTTCGAATCCTTCTCCCACCACCATCTCGCATGTTGCACATCATCCCCAAAATAATACCTAAGCTTCCTGTTCTGCGGGGAGAGGGATGAGAACCTTCGATTAAGGTTCGGGTCGAGCATCGCGAGACAACGCGCTTCAGCGCGGCCCGCAGGGTGAGGCGCAACGCGCCGAATAATCCTTCTCCCACCACCATCTCGCATGTTGCACACCATCCCAAAAATAATACCTAAGCTTCCTGTTCGCCCCCACACTCCTGCCCGCTTTCACACAATCTCAGCCTGTTCCGCCATGACTTTTTCAGCAAAAATCGCTACCATCTCCGCCTGACATTTCTGAACAACGGTCGATCTCATGAAATTTGTTTCATTTAACATCAATGGGTTGCGTGCCCGCCCGCATCAGCTTCAGGCACTTGTCGAACAGCATCAGCCCGATGTTATCGGTCTGCAGGAAACCAAGGTCCATGACGACATGTTCCCGCTGGAAGAGGTGTCAAAGCTCGGCTATCACGTCTTCTATCATGGACAGAAAGGTCACTACGGTGTTGCCCTGTTAACCAAAGCGGAGCCAGTGTCAGTGAGCCGGGGTTTCCCGGGTGATGACGAAGAATCCCAGCGCCGCCTGATCATCGCGGAACTTCCCAGCCCGATTGGCGACATCACGGTAATTAACGGCTATTTTCCGCAGGGCGAGAGCCGCGACCATCCCACCAAGTTTCCGGCTAAAGAGAAATTCTATCGCGATCTGCAACGTCTGCTGACCGAGGATCTGCCTGCTGATAAGCCGGTTCTGATTATGGGCGACATGAATATCAGCAGCACCGATCGGGATATTGGTATTGGTGAGGAGAGCCGCAAGCGCTGGCTGCGCACCGGCAAATGCTCTTTCCTGCCGGAAGAACGCGAGTGGATGGACCGCCTGCTGGGCTGGGGACTGGTTGATACCTGGCGTGAGCACAATCCGGAGGTGGCGGATCGCTTTTCCTGGTTCGATTACCGTTCGAAAGGGTTTGATGATAATCGCGGGTTACGCATCGATCTGGTGCTGGCGAGCAAAACCCTGGCGTCGCACTGCGTTGAGACCGGCATTGATTATGAGATCCGGGGCATGGAAAAACCATCTGACCACGCGCCCATCTGGTCAACCTTCCGCTTTTAACTGACGGTCGCGTGGCAGAGCGCCACGCGACGGCTATTTCACTATTTTCCAGATCAGGTTATTGGTGCCGATGGAGTGTTCATCACGGGTACATTGCAGCAACACCCCTTCTGATTTCACCACCGCGCCTTCCGTGTAGTTACGGTTTTCAAAGATACAGCAGCGGAGACAGTCTGGCTGACGTCTCTCTGCCTGTGTCCATGCCTCGGGTGGCATATCCACCACGACATCGGTGTTGCCACCGTTGCTGCCCTGCTGTGGCATCGACTGATAACGACTGTTAGCCTGCGCCACGCTGGTCGCCAGCGACAGGGCCACGACCATTAATACTGAATAACGCCTCATTCCGTCTCCTTCACTTTACGCCTGGTTTTGCGCACCGGACGTTTCTGTCCGGTGGACGGTAATCCCCGAAATGCATGCGCCGCAGGCTGCTGTCGCGCCTGCTGGATCAGACCGGTTAAGGTCTGCACCAGCGGCTGCATGAATTCATCATAACGGCAGGCCTTTTCGCTGATACGCGTCAGTGTCGATTCCCACTGCGCCGTCATATCCGGGCGTGCTGCCAGATCGGGCAGGGAGTGAATCAGGGCGCGTCCGGCATCTGTAGAATTGATATAGCGGCCCTTCTTCACCAGGAAGCCACGACGAAACAGTAATTCGATAATGCCGGCGCGTGTGGCTTCCGTTCCTAAACCATCGGTCGCACGCAGTACTTTCTTTAATTCTTTATCCTGAACGAAACGGGCAATGCCGGTCATTGCAGAAAGAATGGTGGCATCGGTAAACGGGCGTGGCGGCTGGGTTTGCTTCGCCAGCACCTCTCCGCGCTCACACAGCAGCTCATCCCCTTTCGCTACCACAGGCAACGGCATGCCGTCGTTCTCTTCATCCCGCTCTTTGTTGCCCAGCAGCGCACGCCAGCCCGCTTCCGCCAGGAAGCGTGCTTTCGCCACGAATTTTCCGCCAGCAATATCAAGATCGATGACACATTTGCGGAATACCGCATCCGGGCAGAACTGCATCAGATACTGGCGCGCCACCAGTTCATAGATATGCTGCTCGTTTTCACTGAGTTTCACCGCGCTGGCACGGGCCGTTGGAATAATGGCGTGGTGGGCATCCACTTTTTTATCATCCCAGCAGCGATTTCTGCGATCGGCATCGAAATCTGCCGGTGGGGTCAGCTGTGACTGATGCGCCTGTATCGCCTTTAACACCGCATGACGACCGGCAAAATGCTCTTCAGGCAGATAGCGGCTGTCCGAACGGGGATAGGTAATCAGTTTATGGGTTTCGTAAAGCCGCTGGCAGGTATCCAGCACCGTCTGCGCACTCAGCCCGTAACGTTTAGCGGCCTCGATCTGCAGGCTGGATAAGGAAAAGGGCAGCGGCGCCACCTCATTTTCGCGTTTGTCGCTGTAAGCGGTGACGATCGCTGGCTGGCCCGTAATACGCGCCACCACATGCTCCGCCAGGGCGCGTTTGAGCAGGCGGCCCTCTTCATCCTGCCACGGTTCACAGGCTTCACTGGGGATCCAGCTGGCGATAAATCGGGCGCCGTCAGGCGTGAGGATGTGCGCTTTCACTTCGAAGTAATCTTTCGGCACGAAGTTCTCGATCTCTTCATCGCGCCGGACCACCAGCCCAAGCACCGGCGTCTGCACCCGGCCCACCGACAGTACGCCATCATAGCCTGCATTGCGTCCCAGCAGCGTCCAGGCGCGGGTCATGTTAATGCCATAGAGCCAGTCCGCCCGGGCGCGGGCCAGCGCCGAGACGCACAACGGAATAAACTCGCGATTTTCACGCAGGCGGTTTACTGCCCGATCCACCGCCTGAGGATTGAGATCGTTAATCAGACAGCGCTGCACCTTGCTGCGTTTTTCAGCCGGCAGGTTCAGGTAGTCGAGCACCTCATCCACCAGCAACTGCCCTTCCCGATCCGGGTCACCGGCATGCACCACTTCATTCGCCTGCGCCAGCAAGCCCTCAACCACTTTCAGTTGCTTAGCGACCGAGGGACGCGGTTTTAGCTGCCATTTTTCCGGAATGATGGGTAAATCCGCCAGCGACCAGCGCGCATAACGGCTGTCATAACTGTCGGGTTGCGCCTGCTCCAGAAGATGGCCTACACACCAGGTGACGATCTGATCGTTGCCGCAGGCAATGAATCCATCACCACGTCGATGCGGTTTCGGCAGCACATCTGCGATAGCACGCCCCAGGCTCGGTTTTTCCGCAATAAACAAACGCATTGAATCAGGTAATCCTTAACATCAGGGGGAACGCAGTGATAACCGGTTGTCCGCTGTCGGTTTGAATACTGGGCTATGTTAGCCTGGCAGGCCCGCTGACGTAAGTGTGATGCGCGGCGTTAGCGATCGTTCGCACAGGAACCGTGCAAAAAGCAGGGCTGAAATGCACCCTGCCGGAACCGGACAAGCATTGTAGTCAGAAGTAACGGACGAAAGGCGCCGTGTCAGGTGGGAGCACCGTAGTGCTGGATTTCAGTTGCGGGGTGCCCAGATAGAGAAAGCCGACGATGGCATCCTGTTCGCGGCAGCCAAACCCCTGGCGTACCTGCTCGTCATCGGTCCAGGGACCACTGCGCCAGATACCGTTGTAACCCTGAGCGACGGCCGCCATCTGCATGGCCATGACTGCACAGCTTGCCGAGGCGATCTGCTCCCAGCGCGGCACTTTGTGGTGCGCTTCACAATGTGCCACCACCGTAATGATCATCGGTGCGCGAAACGGTGACTGGCTCGCTTTGTTAATCGCCTTTTCATCCAGCTGTTTATCGCGTGCTGCCTGCTCCAGCAGCTGGCTCAGCCGGTCGCGACCCTCATTTTCCACAATGATAAAGCGCCAGGGTTGCAGCGTGCCGTGATCCGGGGCGCGCATGCCAGCCCGCAGGATATTTTCCAGTGCGTCACCCGCAGGTGCCGGCTCAGTCAGGCGTGAGGCCGAACGTCGGTTGACCAGTAACTCCAGTGCGTCCATGTTTCTCTCCCGATCTCTGTAATGTTGCAGTTATCCTGGCACAGGCAGATTTTTTGTAACAGTGCGCAGTGATTTCCTGCTGACTTTTAACACGCCGCTCTTTAGGATGAGCTCGTCGGGGAAGTCTGGTCCGCGCGGCGGCCACTTCCTGCTACATATTTATGGAGAGTCTGATGCGCACATTGTGGCGAATAATTGCAGGTCTGTTCCGCTGGAGCTGGCGGGTACTGAATTTTATCAGGGAATTTATTCTGAATATTTTCCTGATTTTGTTGATTGTGGTGGGTGTAGGGATCTGGCTGCAGGTCAGCGGGTCGGGCGGCAGTTCAGCGCCGATTCAGCAAGGCGCACTGAAAGTGGATCTCAGCGGCGTGCTGGTGGATAAACCGTCGGTAAGCAATCGTCTGAGCAAAATTGGCCGCCAGCTGCTGGGTGCCAGCAGTGACCGTTTACAGGAAAATTCGCTGTTTGATGTGGTCGACGCTATTCGTCAGGCAAAAGATGACAGCAACATTAAAGGCATGGTGCTCGATTTACGCGAATTTGCCGGTGGCGATCAGCCTTCACTGCAATATGTGGGTAAAGCGCTGCGCGAATTCCGCGACAGCGGCAAGCCGATTTATGCACTCGGCGACAGCTACAGCCAGGCGCAGTATTACCTTGCCAGCTACGCCACCAAAATCTATCTGTCGCCACAGGGCACCGTAGATCTGCATGGTTTCGCCACCAACGGACTCTATTACAAAACCTTGCTGGAGAAGCTGAAAGTCACCTCACACGTCTTCCGTGTCGGGACTTACAAATCAGCGGTTGAGCCGTTCCTGCGTGACGACATGTCCCCTGCCGCACGGGATGCAGACAGCCGCTGGGTCGGTCAGCTGTGGCAGAACTACCTGAACACCGTGGCAGCGAACCGCCAGATTACGCCGGAGCAACTCTTCCCCGGTGCTGCTGCGATTATTGCCGGATTAAACGCCGTGAAAGGCGATACCGCGCAATATGCGCTGGATAACAAGCTGGTCGATGCCCTGGGTTCACGTGCGGCAGCCGATCAGGAGCTGGTAAAAACCTTTGGTCTGGATAAGCAGAGCAACGATTACCGTAGCGTCAGCATCTATGACTACAGCGTGAAAACCACCTCCACGCAGCAGGATGGCAACATCGCGGTAGTCATGGCCAGCGGTGCCATCATGGATGGTGAAGAGACGCCGGGCAACGTCGGTGGCGACACGACGGCGGCGCAGATCCGCGATGCGCGTCTCGATCCGAAAATCAAAGCGATTATTCTGCGGGTGAACAGCCCGGGTGGCAGCGTCACCGCCTCGGAAGCGATTCGTGAAGAGCTGGCGGCAGCGCAGGCGGCCGGTAAGCCGATTGTGGTCTCGATGGGAGGCATGGCGGCGTCTGGCGGTTACTGGATCTCAACCCCTGCCAGCTACATTGTGGCGAACCCCAGCACGCTGACTGGCTCGATTGGCATCTTCGGCGTGATCAATACGCTGGAGAACAGCCTGGACAGTATTGGCGTGCACACCGACGGTGTTGCGACCTCACCGCTGGCGGATATCTCAACCACCAAAGCGCTGCCAACGGAAGTTCAGCAACTGATGCAGCTGACCATCGAAAATGGCTACCGCAACTTTGTCGGTCTGGTAGCGAAATCACGTCATAAAACACCAGAGCAGATTGATGCCATTGCACAGGGCCACGTCTGGACCGGCAGCGATGCGAAAGCCAATGGTCTGGTTGATGCGCTGGGTGACTTCGATGATGCCGTGAAGAAGGCGGGCGAGCTGGCGAAAGTCAGTAATCCGCAGCTGAGCTGGTATCAGGATGACCCGAGCTTCCTGGATATGATGCTGAGCCAGATGAACGCGTCGGTGCAGGCTGTCCTGCCTGATACGCTGAAAGCCTGGCTGCCAGCACCGATGCTGGATGTGATGAGTGCTATGAAAGCCCAGCCTGGCCTGTTCGACAAGCAGAACGATCCTCAGAACCGTTATGCATTCTGCCTGAACTGCGGCGAAGTGCGATAAACCTCGCAGCCCGACCGCTGGTCGGGCTGCTTTTCCCCGCTATTCCCCTTATACTGCGCGTTTTATGGCGAGTCTGAGTTCTCTAATGCAAAAGAAAAACATCTACGTAGCCTACACTGGCGGGACGATCGGTATGCAGCGTTCGGCGCAGGGTTATATTCCCGTCTCCGGACACCTGCAGCAACAGCTGGCTAACATGCCGGAGTTCCACCGCCCTGAGATGCCTGATTTCACCATTCATGAGTATCAGCCGCTGATCGACTCTTCCGACATGACCCCGCAGGACTGGCACTCTATCGCAGAAGATATCCGTCAGAACTACGATCGCTATGATGGTTTTGTGATCCTGCATGGCACCGACACCATGGCATTTACCGCCTCAGCACTCTCCTTTATGCTGGAAAATCTGGCCAAGCCGGTTATCGTCACGGGCTCGCAGATTCCGTTAGCGGAATTACGTTCAGATGGTCAGCAGAATCTCTTAAATTCGCTCTATGTGGCGGCCAACTATCCGATCAGCGAAGTGTCGCTGTTTTTCAATAACACGCTCTATCGCGGTAACCGGACCACCAAGGCACATGCAGACGGCTTCAACGCCTTTGCTTCGCCCAACCTCTCTGCGCTGCTGGAAGCGGGCATTCATATTCGTCGCCTCAATACACCGCCAGCCCCAGCCGGTCAGGGCGAACTGAAAGTTCACACCATTACGCCTCAGCCCATTGGCGTGGTCACCATCTATCCCGGCATTTCAGCCGACGTTGTACGTAACTTTCTGCGTCAGCCAGTCAAAGCATTGATCCTGCGCTCCTATGGTGTGGGTAATGCACCGCAGAACAAGGAATTTCTGGCAGAATTGCAGCAGGCCAGCGAGCGTGGCATCGTGGTGGTAAATCTCACCCAGTGTATTTCCGGCAAAGTGAATATGGGCGGATACGCTACCGGCAATGCGCTGGAACATGCTGGTGTCATCAGCGGATTTGACCTCACCGTGGAAGCGGCGCTGACAAAGCTACACTTTTTACTCAGCCAGGATCTTTCGGCCGATCAAATCCGAGCCAGAATGCAGCAGAATTTGCGCGGCGAACTGACTGAAGACTGAAACGGAGCGATATGTAATGAAGCGGGCACTCATCATTATTGATATTCAGAACGATTTTTGCCCCGGCGGCCCGATGGCAGTCCATGAGGGCGACCATACGGTCGAGGTGGCGAATCGTTATGCGCGACTGTTCCGTGAAAACGGTGAATGCGTACTGGCGCTGCAGGACTGGCACCCGGCCGATCACGGTAGTTTTGCCTCGGTTTCCGGCGAGCCGGTCTACACGCTGGGCGAGTTAAATGGTCTGGCCCAGATCTGGTGGCCCGATCACGGCATCCAGGGCTCGACTGGCGCTGATTTTCATCCGGATCTCGATCGCTCACTGTTCGATGCGACGTTCCATAAGGGCCAGGATCAGGATGTCGACAGCTACAGCGCCTTTTTTGACAATGGCCATCGCCGTAAGACCGAGCTGGACAGCTGGCTGCGTGAGCGTGGGATCACCCATCTGGTGATGCTGGGACTGGCGACGGATTACTGCGTAAAATATAGCGTGCTGGATGCGCTGGAGCTGGGTTATCACGTTGAGGTGGTTAAAGAGGGCTGCCGGGGCGTCAATCTGAATCCCGAGGACAGCGAAATTGCCTTTGCCCAGATGACCGCTCAGGGCGCGATTCTGATTTAAAATGGAGCTGGCATGACGCCAGCTTTTTTTTAATGCAGATGGATGCGGGTCACATCAGGGTCAATTCCAAACTCTTCTTTGAGCTCTTTTTTCGACTTCATCACCATTTCGCCACCTTTGCCAATGGTCATGTGCTGCGGCGCGTCGTTGTGCCGCGCCTGCCACATCATGACCAGCTGCATGCAATTGTCGCGCTGCTCCTGGGTCAGTGCCACGCCATCCGGCCATTTACCAATCTCAACCGCCGTGGCAAGACGCTGATAGACTTCAGGCGTCATCGATGCAAGCATTGCTTCAAGCTGTTCCTTCATCGCCATTACCCTTTGGTCTGTTCGCCCTGCTCGTCGGTAAAATTCAGCGAGGCGGAGTTAACACAATAGCGTTCGCCGGTCGGCTGCGGGCCGTCAGGGAAGACATGTCCCAGGTGCGCATCGCAACTGCCACAGCGGATCTCAATACGCTGCATGCCGTGTGAATCATCTTCAATATAGCGAATCGCATCATCACTGACCGGCTGGTAGAAACTGGGCCAGCCACAGCCAGAGTCATACTTCGTCTCGGAGAGAAAAAGTGGCGCCTCACAGATCAGACAGTGGTAGATCCCTTCCTGCTTGTTGTGCAGCAGTGCGCCGCTGTAAGGCGGTTCCGTTCCGCGTTGCTGAGTGACGTAGCGTTGCATTTCGGTCAACTGTGCAATTTTTGCTTCGGGTGCGGTGTCTTTAGCCATTTTAGGATTCCGGGCAGTGCCATTCTGAAAAATTCGACTATTATTCTAACAAATGATCAACATAACCCGGGTCTTTTTTTGTGCTCACCCTTTCAGCCTGCTCTCTGCTAAGCGGATTTGTGACATCGATCACCTTTTATCCGGAGCATCCCTATATATTCGGCGATTGATTCAACGAAGCGCGATATCATTGGCGGCGCGCAAGCGGTTGCGCATCGAATAATTCCTTTCAGGCGAATTGATTTGTCGCAACAATTGACACGATTCCGCTTGACGCCTGGTAAGGTTTTTGTAATTTTACAGGCAACCTTTTATTCACTAACCAATAGCTGGTGGAATATATGACTATCAAAGTAGGTATCAACGGTTTCGGCCGTATCGGTCGCATCGTTTTCCGTGCTGCTCAAAAGCGTTCTGACATCGAAATCGTTGCTATCAACGACCTGCTGGACGCGGATTACATGGCGTACATGCTGAAGTATGACTCTACTCACGGTCGTTTCGACGGCACAGTAGAAGTTCAGGATGGCGCACTGGTGGTTAACGGTAAAAAAATCCGTGTTACCGCTGAACGTGATCCGGCCAACCTGAAGTGGGATGAAGTAGGCGTTGACGTTGTTGCTGAAGCAACCGGTATCTTCCTGACCGACGAAACCGCGCGTAAACACATCACCGCAGGTGCTAAGAAAGTCGTTCTGACCGGTCCATCTAAAGATGACACCCCAATGTTTGTTCGTGGTGCAAACTTCGACAAATATGATGGCCAGGATATCGTGTCTAACGCATCCTGTACCACTAACTGCCTGGCACCGCTGGCAAAAGTGATCAACGACAAGTTTGGCATCGTTGAAGGTCTGATGACGACCGTTCACGCCACCACTGCTACCCAGAAAACCGTTGATGGCCCGTCTCATAAAGACTGGCGCGGCGGCCGCGGCGCATCGCAGAACATCATTCCTTCATCAACTGGCGCAGCTAAAGCCGTTGGTAAAGTTCTGCCAGAGCTGAACGGCAAACTGACCGGTATGGCATTCCGCGTACCAACCCCTAACGTTTCCGTTGTTGACCTGACCGTGCGTCTGGAAAAAGCGGCTTCTTACAAAGAAATCTGTGCTGCAATTAAAGCGGCTGCAGAAGGTGAGATGAAAGACGTTCTGGGCTACGTTGAAGATGACGTGGTTTCTACCGACTTCAACGGCGAAATCCTGACTTCAGTGTTTGACGCTAAAGCCGGTATCGCGCTGAACGACAACTTTGTGAAACTGGTTTCCTGGTACGACAACGAAACTGGCTACTCAAACAAAGTTCTCGACCTGATTGCACTGGTTTCTGCTAAATAAGGCAGCCAGACATCATTGAGAATAAGGGCGACTTCGGTCGCCCTTTTTTTGATCCGCACAGGAAGGAATCGAACATGCAAGATAAACTGTTTTCTCTGCCGGTGGTCACGCAGATCTCCCCTTACCTCACCCAGCGCCAGATAGGTGAACTCCCCGCCATTGTTGTGAGTCACCCTAAAGTGCGGGCAGCCATTACGCTTCAGGGCGCGCACCTCATCGCCTGGCAACCCAGCGGCGAAAAGCCGGTACTCTGGCTGAGTGATAAGAGTCTCTTTGCACCGGGTAAGGCGATTCGTGGCGGCGTTCCGATCTGCTGGCCGTGGTTCGGCCCGGCGGGCGAACCGGCACACGGCTTTGCGCGGGTTCAGCCGTGGAAACTCACGGCGCATGATGAAAATGAAGAGGGCGTCATGCTGACGCTGGTGCTGGAGAGCAACCCTCAGACGCTGAAGCTCTGGCCGCATGAATTCACCCTGATTGCCCGCTTCCGGCTGGGCCAGCATTGTGAGATTGAGCTGGAAGCCTATGGTGACTTTGAAGCGACGGCGGCTCTGCACAGCTACTTTACCGTCAGCGACATCAACGGTGTGGAAGTCTCGGGTCTGGGCAATAGCTATATCGACAAAGTGAATAACGGCGAGGTGGCCAGCAGCGACGGCAAACAGCGTTATCCTGGACGCATCGACCGTATCTTTACCGCAGCAGAAGATTGCTCAGTGATTAATGATACTGCGGGCGAGCGGCAGATCGAGGTGTACCACCATCATCACAGTGACGTTGTCACGTGGAATCCGGGTGTGGAACTCTCCTGCAGCATGACGGATATGGCGAATGAGGGCTATAAGACCATGGTCTGTGTGGAGACGGCGCGTATCAGCAAACCGTTACGCAGCGCGGGTGAAAAGCCAGCACGACTGGCCACGACGTTCCGCCTCAAAAAGAAAGCCGCAGCCAGCGATAACGTTAACGGCTAAACAATATCCAGCGGCGACTTATGCTGTGGCGCTGGCCAGGCGCGATCGATGAGCTGCAAATCCTCATCGGTCAGTTCCACCTCCAGCGCCGCCGCATTTTCCTGAACGTGGGCCACGGAACTGGCTTTAGGAATGGCAATCACCCCTGGCTGACGAATCACCCAGGCCAGCAGTAATTGCGCCACGCTGATGCCCTTCTGCTGTGCAATCTGAGTCAGCTGCGGATCGGTAAAGAGTGAGTCACGTAGCCGTCCGGCCTGGGCCAGCGGACAGTAGGCCATGACCGGTACGCCACGCTGCTGACATGCCGGCAGCAGATCAAATTCAATGCCGCGTGAAGCCAGATGATAGAGCACCTGATTGGTCGCGCAGGCCTCGCCCTTCTCTTCATCCCACAGTTCGGCCATATCATCGGTGTCAAAATTCGATACGCCCCAGTGACGAATTTTGCCCTGCTGCTGCAGGCGTTCCATGGCGCGCAGTGTCTCTTCCAGCGGAATATTGCCGCGCCAGTGCAACAGGTAGAGATCGAGATAATCGGTTTGCAGACGGCGCAAGCTGCGCTCACAGGCTGCAATGGCATCCACTTCGCCCGCATTCCACGGATAAACTTTGGAGACCAGCAGCGCCCGGTCGCGACGGCCCAGCAGTGCCTGTCCGACCACCTCTTCAGCTCCGCCATCTGCATACATTTCTGCAGTATCGATAAGCTGTAAGCCGCACTCAAGACCCGCCTGCAATGCAGCGACTTCATCAGCCCGCTGCGCCGGGTTTTCACCCATATACCAGGTGCCCTGACCGATCACCGGCAGATCGCTAAAACCGGCAAAGTTAATCGTGTTACGCATTCTGCTCTCCCGCCCCATTCTGAGGCCCTGTAAAAGAACAGAGGGCATTAAATGCCCTCTTTTGGTGCGTTATCAGAAGGTATAGCTGACACCCGTCCAGATTAACGCCTGCCCGCTTTTATCAATCATCGGGCTGTCTTTGATTTCGCTGTCGAAGCGGACGTAACGTCCCATGACGCTGGCATTCCACTGTGGCGCAATCTGATAGCTGGCGCTCAGTTCCACATAAGGTGACCAGCTGTCATCCGGATTGTAACGGCTGATGCCGGTACGGGCGCTTTCGTGCCCGGATACCCCATAGTAATAACGGTTTTGATTGGCGCTGTTCCACGTGGCCCCGATGCCCGGCGTCAGGCTGAAGTCACCCATCTGGAAGCGATAGAGGTATGTCAGGTCCCAGATCATCCCGTTGCTGTTATTGAGCACATCCCCCAGCAATGAGGTACGGACAATCCCCCAGTCAGCGGTGTGACGATAGGTTGCACCCCCCATCAGCGTCATGCGGCGTTTATCCAGCCCTTTCATGTCGCCCAGGTCGTTGTCGCTGGGTTTGTACTCCTGTGGTGAACCCAGCAGCGTCAGTGACAGCTGGTTCTGAGGATCTTTCCACAGGTAGTAGCCGCCCTGCAGGCTACGGAACCAGAAGTCTTCACCCTCATAATTGATAACCGGAACGGGGATATACCGGTCCTGGCCGCCGCGATAAGGTGATTCGGCATAGATAACCGACGCACCAATGGAAAGCGGTGCGGCATTCGCGTGCGTGGCCAGTAAATAACAGGGCAGAAGTGCAACAAGCGTCTTAAATTTGAATTGGTTCACAATTTATTCATTCCATAAATATAACAATCAAACAGGAAGTCTAACGTTTTTTCACGGCTGGATTAACTTATATCGAAATCCTTTAAGTGACTGATCGATGAAAGTGGCATTAAAGGTTAAAAACACGTTAAGTTAAAGCATCACCCATAAGAACGCATCTCACAACAGACCCGCTGTACAGTTGATCTTCCCCTCATTAACCCAAACCCGTGGAGGAAATTTCCTAGAAGCCATCTACAGTTAGAAGTAACAGCAGACATTTTGTACGAGCAGAGTAACCACAAAAGTTGTGTATCCCGATAAGAAAGATCAGGTTGGCATAAGGGTTGCTGTACTCAACAGAGAATATCTTCCGGGAGCTGCTATAAGCCTCTAATTACGCTCCTTACCTGTGCTAAAAACGAAAGGACGGGCATCGCTATGAATATATTCGATCACTATCGTCAGCGTTATGAAGCTGCCAAGGACGAAGAGTTCACACTGCAGGAATTTCTTGCCATCTGTAAGCAGGATCGCAGTGCATACGCCAACGCTGCAGAGCGACTGTTAATGGCTATCGGAGAGCCAGTAATGGTCGATACTGCTCAGGAGCCACGCCTTTCCAGAATATTCTCCAACCGTGTGATGGGACGCTATCCGGCGTTCGAGGAGTTTTACGGCATGGAGGAAGCGATTGAACAGATCGTCTCCTACCTGAAACATGCCGCTCAGGGACTGGAAGAGAAGAAACAGATCCTCTATTTACTGGGGCCGGTAGGTGGCGGTAAATCCTCACTGGCGGAACGGCTTAAGTCGCTGATGCAGCGGGTGCCCATCTATGTACTGAGCGCCGACGGGGAACGCAGCCCGGTTAATGACCACCCTCTCTGCCTGTTTAATCCGCAGGAAGATGCGCATATTCTCGAAAAAGAGTATGGCGTGCCGCGCCGTTATCTCGGCACGATTATGTCGCCGTGGGCCGCTAAGCGACTTCACGACTTCGGCGGCGATATCTCGCGTTTCAAAGTGGTGAAAGTCTGGCCGTCAATCCTGGAACAGCTGGCGATTGCCAAAACTGAACCGGGTGATGAGAACAACCAGGATATCTCCGCGCTGGTCGGTAAAGTGGATATCCGTAAACTGGAAAACCACGCGCAAAACGATCCTGATGCTTACGGTTACTCCGGCGCACTCTGCCGTGCCAACCAGGGCATCATGGAATTCGTTGAGATGTTCAAAGCGCCTATCAAGGTCCTGCACCCGTTACTGACGGCGACGCAGGAAGGGAACTACAACGGCACCGAGGGGATTTCGGCGCTGCCGTTTAACGGCATTATTCTGGCGCACTCCAACGAATCAGAGTGGGTGACGTTCCGTAATAACAAGAATAATGAGGCGTTCCTTGACCGTGTCTATATCGTCAAGGTGCCCTACTGCCTGCGGGTCTCTGAAGAGATCAAAATCTACGACAAGTTACTTAATCACAGTGAGCTGGCGACCTCGCCCTGTGCACCGGGTACGCTGGAAACGCTGGCACGCTTCTCTATCCTGTCACGTCTCAAGGATCCGGATAACTCCAGCATCTATTCCAAAATGCGGGTCTACGATGGTGAAAGCCTGAAAGATACCGACCCTAAGGCGAAGTCCTGGCAGGAGTATCATGATTACGCCGGTGTGGATGAGGGGATGAACGGCCTTTCAACCCGCTTTGCCTTTAAGATTCTGTCGCGGGTATTTAACTTTGACCACGCCGAAGTGGCGGCCAACCCGGTGCACCTGTTCTATGTACTGGAGCAGCAGATTGAGCGCGAACAGTTCCCACAGGATCAGGCCGAGAAATACCTTGAGCACCTCAAAGGCTATCTGATCCCCAAATATGCTGAGTTTATCGGCAAAGAGATTCAGACCGCCTATCTGGAATCTTACTCTGAATATGGTCAGAACATCTTTGACCGCTATGTGACCTATGCCGACTTCTGGATTCAGGATCAGGAGTATCGCGATCCCGATACCGGACAGCTGTTTGATCGTGAATCGCTCAACGCGGAACTGGAGAAAATCGAGAAACCCGCTGGCATCAGTAACCCGAAAGATTTCCGTAATGAGATCGTCAACTTCGTGCTGCGCGCCAGGGCACACAATAACGGTCGCAACCCGAACTGGACCAGTTACGAGAAATTACGCACCGTGATCGAGAAGAAAATGTTCTCAAATACGGAAGAGTTGCTGCCGGTGATTTCGTTTAATACCAAGACCTCTACCGATGAGCAGAAAAAGCATGATGATTTTGTCGATCGCATGATGGAAAAAGGCTATACCCGCAAACAGGTTCGCCTGCTGTGTGAATGGTATTTGCGTGTGCGTAAATCGTCCTGATAAGAGTCTGTAAGCTTGCCGGTAAGTGATACCGGTCTGACAAGGTCGGGTTCGCCCGGCCTGCTTACAATGTAGTTTGGGGGAATACCATGGCCTATTTCATCGATCGCCGACTCAACGGCAAAAACAAGAGCGCGGTAAACCGCCAGCGCTTCTTGCGCCGTTATAAGTCGCAAATTAAGCAGTCGATCTCCGAGGCCATCAATAAACGCTCGGTGACCGATGTAAGCAGCGGTGAGTCTGTCTCTATCCCGATTGACGACATCAATGAGCCAATTTTCCATCAGGGACGCGGCGGCAACCGCCATCGGGTCCATCCGGGCAACGACCATTTTGTGCAGAATGACCGGGTCGAGCGACCGCAGGGTGGTGGCGGCGGCGGCAGTGGCCAGGGCAATGCCAGTCAGGATGGTGAAGGTCAGGATGAATTTGTCTTTCAGATATCGAAAGATGAGTATCTGGACCTGCTGTTTGAAGATCTCGCCCTGCCTAACCTGCGCCGGAACCAGCATCGTCAGTTGAATGAGTATAAGACCCACCGTGCCGGCTTCACCTCCAACGGTGTGCCTGCCAATATCAGCGTCGTACGTTCGCTGCAGAACTCGCTGGCGCGTCGTACGGCGATGACCGCGGGTAAACGCCGGATGCTGCACGAACTGGAAGAAACGCTGCGGGAGATTGAGAACTCAGAACCGGCTCAGCTTCTTGAAGAGGAGCGGCTGCGTAAAGAGATCGCCGAGTTGCGGGCGCGTATCGAACGGGTGCCTTTTATCGACACTTTCGACCTGCGCTACAAAAACTTTGAGAAACGGCCGGAGCCTTCCAGCCAGGCGGTGATGTTCTGTCTGATGGATGTATCCGGATCGATGGATCAGGCCACCAAGGATATGGCGAAACGCTTCTATATCCTGCTCTACCTGTTCCTGAGCCGCACCTACAAGAATGTCGATGTGGTTTATATTCGTCATCACACGCAGGCCAAAGAGGTGGATGAACAGGAGTTCTTCTACTCCCAGGAGACCGGTGGCACCATCGTTTCCAGTGCGCTGAAACTCATGGATGAGGTGGTGAAAGAGCGCTATGACCCGGCGCAGTGGAACATCTATGCTGCACAGGCGTCGGATGGCGACAACTGGGCCGACGATTCACCGCTCTGTCACGAGATCCTGGCGAAGCATATTCTGCCGGTGGTGCGTTATTACAGTTATATCGAGATTACCCGCCGTGCGCATCAGACGCTGTGGCGCGAGTATGAGCATCTGCAGTCGACGTTCGATAACTTTGCTATCGAACACATTCGTGAGCCGGAAGATATCTACCCGGTGTTCCGATCGCTGTTCCATAAACAGGCAACGGAAGCCTGATGCACTAAGCCGGCTCATCGCCGGCTTTTTTTATCTTCCGAATAACCTGCTAAAACAGTCTGTTTTCTGCCGCTTGCCTGCCAACCCCCTCATTCTTCACATTAATCTGATTCCATATGCTGTTAAGCAATTCGTATAATGATCATTTTCACAATGACAACTCCTTGATAAAACATTATCTTTCAGAGATAGCATGGATATTTGTCACCAGTCGCTGCACCGCACTGTCATATCTCAGGAGATCGGGTTTGAACCACACTATTGTCTACAGTCTGTTTATCATCGGTTCCGTGCTGGTCGCATCGAGCATTCTGCTCAGCTCTTTCTCATCCAGACTGGGTATCCCTATTCTGGTGATCTTCCTCGCTCTCGGCATGCTGACCGGAGTTGATGGTATCGGCGGCATCGCCTTTGATAACTATCCGGCGGCTTACTTAATCTCGAACCTGGCGCTGGCGATTATCCTGCTGGATGGCGGCATGCGGACCAAAGCCAGCTCATTTAAAGTTGCCCTGGGGCCAGCGCTGTCGCTGGCAACCGTCGGGGTCATGATTACCGCAGGCTTAACCGGTGTGGTCGCCGCCTGGTTGTTTAACCTGGATATGATGCAGGGCTTCCTGATTGGCGCGATTATCGGCTCCACGGATGCCGCCGCCGTCTTCTCCCTGTTGGGTGACAAAGGCCTGAATGAGCGCGTCAGCTCCACGCTGGAGATTGAATCGGGCAGTAACGATCCGATGGCGGTGTTCCTGACCATTACGCTGATTGAGATGATCGAACAGGGCCGCAGCGGCCTTGACTGGATGTTCCTGGTGCATCTGGTGCAGCAGTTTGGTCTGGGTATCGTGCTGGGCCTGGGCGGCGGCTGGGCGCTGCAGCAGCTGATTAACCGTATCAGTCTGGCCGGTGGGCTCTATCCGCTGCTGGCGTTGAGTGGCGGCATTCTGGTGTTCGCCCTGACCACGGTATTAGAGGGCAGCGGCATCCTGGCGGTCTATCTGTGCGGCTTTTTACTGGGCAACAGGCCGATTCGCAACCGTCACGGCATTCTGCAGACTTTTGACGGCATGGCGTGGCTGAGTCAGATTGGCATGTTCATCGTGCTGGGACTGCTGGTAACCCCGTCTGATTTGTGGCATATCGCGGTTCCGGCGATGATCCTCTCGCTATGGCTGATTCTGGTGGCGCGCCCACTGTCGGTGTTTATTGGTCTGCTGCCGTTTCGCAGTTTTACTACACGCGAACGCGTCTTTATCAGCTGGGTCGGTTTACGCGGCGCGGTGCCGATTATCCTTGCAGTCTTCCCGATGATGGCCGGATTAGAAAACGCGTCGCTCTATTTTAATATCGCCTTCTTTGTGGTGCTGGTCTCCCTGATGTTGCAGGGCACCTCGCTGGGCTTTGCAGCGAAAAAAGCCAAAGTGGTGGTGCCGCCTACCGCATCGCCTATCAGCCGTATCGGTCTGGATATCCACCCCGAAAATCCGTGGGAGCAGTTTGTCTACCAGCTCAGCGCTGACAAGTGGTGCATCGGTGCCGCACTGCGTGACCTGCAGATGCCGCGTGAGACCCGCATCGCCGCCCTGTTCCGTGACAATGTGCTGATGCATCCGAATGATGGGACGCGGCTCAGGGAGAACGACGTCATCTGCGTGATTGGCCGTGAGCGCGATCTGCCGGCGCTGGGTAAAATGTTCAGCCAGTCACCGCCCGTTTCCCTCGACCAGCGTTTCTTTGGTGACTTTATTCTGGATGCTGAAGCTCGCCTGCGCGATATTGCGCAGATTTACGGACTGGAACTGGATGAGAACACCAACGATCAGCAGTCGCTGGGACAACTGGTGCTGAGTATGCTGGGCGGCGCGCCAGTGGTTGGCGATCAGGTTGAGTGGAATCAGCTAACGTGGACCGTCGCGGAGAAAGAGGATAACCGTATTGTGAAGATTGGTGTCCGTCCGGCTGAAGAGAAGGAATAATCCTAATCATTCAGCCACGTTATTTTCTGTCGATACGCTAAGCTTAAATGTCTATGCCAGCAAAAACGGGAGAAATGAATGGGACACGTGGTTAAAATTGGTCGTTATGAGATTGTTGATGCCGATCTTGACAGTGAGAACCTCGACACCGTCAGCATCCCCTGTCACACCAATCCCGGCTTAATTACCCAACTTGATGGCTGGGATCGCGATACCAGCGTCCCGGCATGGATTGACGGAGAACCGGTGGATCTGCAGATTGGTCATTACGATAAACAGCAGGACCGCTGGATTTTAAAAAAACCTGCCTGAGTCTGTTATCACTACCGCCAGTCGTAAGATTTGGCGGTAATTCCTAAAAAGCGTCTTAAACAGTTTGGTTATAACCAACCCCCGCCTTATTTTATCCAGTAAAAACCAAAACTTAGCCATTTAAAACTTTAATCACTTTTGATGTTTTCAGATTTTTTCCGTATTAACTCTGTCAAATAACTCCTGCATACTCATTCTCAATGCTGCAACATTTCGTGAGTACTATCACGCTTTAGCCGTTATCTTTTTTGCAGCTGCACTGGCTTTACTGACTGCAACAGACTGAAAATTATTTTTTAATTTTTCAGAAGCCCACCCCTGAGCGCGTACATGATTCTGGTCAGGCCATCTTTTACTTGAGAAAGAGAGCAGGTTTTATGGCAAGTACATTGATAATGAATAGCCCGAGCCGCTCGTGGAGCGGCACGCGTAAAAATATCATCGTGAAATTCGCCCTGAGCTTTTCCGATCTGATTGCACTTAACCTCGCACTGTTTTTATCTGCCGCGACGATACAGGGTATTTGGGGCGAGCTGGATACCTTTATTCCACCCCATCAAATTGAATATCGTTTTGTGGCACAGTTTATTATGTCCGTCATGTGTACCGGCTGGTTCTGGGTGCGCCTGCGTCACTACACCTATCGCAAACCCTTCTGGTTTGAGCTGAAAGAGATCATTAAAACATTATTTGTTTTCTCGCTGCTCGACCTTGCGTTGATCGCCTTCTCTAAATGGGATTTCTCCCGCATGGTGTGGGTCTTCAGCTGGACATATGCCCTGCTGCTGCTGCCGCTGATGCGTGCTCTGGTTAAACGCGCCATCCACAAGGCGGGTCAGTGGCAGAAAGAGACCATCATTATTGGCTCCGGCAGAAACGCCACCGAAGCTTACGCGGCGCTGCAGAGTGAAGAGATTCTGGGCTACAACGTACAGGCCTTTATCTCGGTCGATGATGTCCCGGCTCAGCAGAGCGTGAATGGCGTGCCGGTGATCACCTGGAAAGATATCAACTGGCAGACTATTGACCGTGACAACGTGCAGTTTATTGTGGCGATGGAGTACGAGCAGCAGCCGATGCGCGATCGCTGGCTGAAATTCCTGTCCAAGATGAACTGCCGTTCAGTTTCAGTGATCCCGACGCTGCGCGGCGTGCCGCTTTACGGCACCGACATGTCCTTTATCTTCAGCCATGAAGTGATGATTCTGCGTGTCAGCAACAACCTGGCGAAACACTCCTCCCGTTTCATGAAGCGCGCCTTTGATATCGTGGTGGCGTCGATGCTGCTGCTGTTCCTCGGCCCAATCTTCGCCCTGCTCTGTTATATGGTAAAACGTGATGGCGGCAATGCCATTTATGGTCACGAGCGTGTGGGCCAGAATGGCAAAAAATTCAAATGTCTGAAATTCCGTTCCATGGTGACCAATTCCAAAGAGGTGCTGGAGAAATTACTGGCAACCAGCGAAGAGGCACGAATTGAGTGGGACAAAGATTTCAAACTGAAGAATGACCCGCGCGTGACCCGGATTGGTAGTTTCCTGCGTAAAACCAGCCTGGACGAGTTGCCGCAGCTGTGGAACGTGATTCGTGGCGAGATGAGCCTGGTTGGCCCGCGTCCGGTGATTGAAGCTGAGCTGGAGCGTTATGCCGGTGATGTCGACTACTACCTGATGGCCAAGCCGGGTATGACCGGTCTGTGGCAGGTCAGCGGACGTAACGATATCGACTACGACACCCGCGTCTATTTTGACTCCTGGTATGTCAAAAACTGGGCGCTCTGGACCGATATCGCGATCCTGTTCAAAACCGCAGGCGTGGTGTTACGCCGCGACGGCGCTTACTAATCAGACCTCTGCGATGCCTGTTTACAGCAGGCATCGCACTTTCCGCACGACTTCCTCTATCTTTTTTGCCGCTGAATCATTACCCTCTGCGATCGTTTTTAAACAGAACGCTTACCCTCTGGTTGTTATGCAAAAATTTACTCTGCTGTTATTAAGCCTGGTGCTGCTGGCACCCTTAGGCATCGATCTCTATTTGCCCACGCTGCCACAAATCGCAGAAGGGCTGGATACGCCGGTTAATCTGGTGCAGACCACCATTCCCCTGTTTCTGCTGGTCATGGGGCTGGGACAACTGGTGACCGGCCCGCTGGTGGACAACTATGGCCGTAAGCCGATCGCCCTGCTGGGCCTGGCGCTTTACATCACGGGGAGTGCCATCGCCGCCACCGCTACCTCATTCCCGCTGTTCGTCCTTGCCCGCCTGGTGCAGGGCTGTGGCGTCTGCTGCAGCGCGGTCGTGGCCTTTAGCGGCGTGCGTGATCGCCTGAGCGGTGATGATGCCGCCCGTGCATATGGCTTCCTGAATGGCGCATTAAACATCGTCCCGGCCCTGGCTCCGCTGCTGGGCGGTTTGCTGGCCAGCGCCTTTGACTGGCGCGCACCCTTCTGGTTTCTCTGCGCCTACGGCGTGCTGATTACGCTGCTGGTGATTATCTGGCTGCCAGAGACGCGCCCGGCGGATACCCTGCGGGTGAAAGGATTACCGATTAAACAGTATGTCGCGATCCTGCGTCAGCCGCGCTTTCTGGCGTTCGCGTTCGCCAATGCCGGTGCGCTGGGCATGGTGCTGACCTACGTGTCGCTGGCACCACAGGTATTAATGACCGAAGGCGGGCTGACGCCAATCCAGTTCTCTTTTGCTTTTGGCGCCAACGGTTTCTGGATCATGTTTGTCAGCATGTTCGTCAATAAAGCGATTCGCAAAGCGGGTCGCCCTTTCTGCCTGGCGATGGGATTCTTCACTATGCTGCTGGGCGCGGTGCTGCTGGTAGCGGGGATGCAGATCTTCCCGGCGGAGATGCAGACGCACTGGGCGCTTTACATGTTCCCGGTGGCCGTTTCAGTTGCCGGGCTGGCCTTTACGGTGGGACCGGCCACCAGCTATGCGCTGGAGCCCTATCAGCAACAGGCGGGCGTGGCGTCCGCCTTGCAGGGATTCATTCAGATGGCCGGTGGCGCGTCAGGCAGCCTGGTCATTGTGGCGCTGCCGGTGGCGGAGAAGCTGTCGCTGAGTCTGATGATGCTGCTGGGTGCAGCGCTGGCCTTTATCGCCTGGCGCTGCAGCAGAAAGATGCGCGGCAGCCTGACCGCGCTTAAATAACCGTGACCGGAACGCGGGGTGCCAGCGCACACATCAGCTCATACCCTACCGTTCCGGCCGCTTTTGCCACCTGATCGATTTTCACCTGCTCACCCCACAGCTCCACGGCTGAGCCAATACCGGCCTGGGGACAGGGGGTCAAGTCGACGGTGATCATATCCATCGAAACAGCACCAACCACCTGAGTCATCACGCCATCGACACAGACGGGCGTACCCGTCGGGGCATGCCGTGGATAGCCATCCGCGTAGCCACAGGCCACCACGCCAATTCGCTGCGCTGCACTGGCGTGATAGCGGTAGCCGTAACCCACGCCATCGCCCGCCTGTAGCTGCTGGACCGCAATAATCTCACTGCTTAAGGTCATCACCGGCTTCAGGCCACTGCCTGCAATGTCCTGCCAGTCACCGCTGGGCGACGCGCCATACAGAATGATGCCGGGACGGACCCAGTCAAAGTGCGCTTCAGGATGCCACAGGGTGCAGGCGGAGTTGGAGAGCGATCGCGGACAGTTCAGCCCCTCAGCCGCCTGCTCTACGCGCTGCAGTGGCGCAATCAGACCCTGCGAATTTTCCGCATCGGCAAAATGGGCCATCAGCGTCATCTCACCTACCGTACTGAGCGCCCGCAGCTTTTGCCATGCACCGTTGACCTGTTCCGGGCGAAAACCCAGCCGGTTCATCCCGCTGTTCATTTTGAGATAGATATCAACCGGTGCTGCAAGTCTGGCACTGGCCAGCGCGTTGATTTGCCAGTTACTGTGTACGCTGGTGGTGAGACGATAACGGTCAATCAGCTGCAGATCCTCTGGCTGGAAGAAACCTTCCAGCAGCAGAATCGGCTTTTTCCAGCCCTGTTCGCGCAGCTGGATCGCCTCTTCCATATTAAGAAGCGCGAAGCCGTCAGTGGCAGATAACGCCTCGCGCACGCGATCAATGCCATGGCCATAAGCATTAGCTTTCACCACTGACCAGACGCGGGAGGCGGGTGCCGCCTGGCGAACAACAGTCAGGTTATGACGTAACGCCTGCTGGTTGATGGTAGCGACAATCGGACGTGACATCCTCTCTCTCCCTGAATACTTAACGAGTTGCGTTGGCGTTACGCAGCGGCGATGAGGTCGCCGCGAAACCGGGTAAGTAGCGGAACACCGCTAAGTCATCCGCCGCAATGGCCGGCTTTTTACCGGAGATGAGATCGGCCAGCAACTGACCAGAACCACACGCCATCGTCCAGCCCAGCGTACCGTGACCGGTATTGAGCCAGAGATTAGAGATGGGTGTGGCACCCACAATCGGCGTACCGTCTGGCGTCATCGGACGCAGACCGGTCCAGAAACTCGCCTGCGCGAGATGACCGCCTTCAGGATAGAGATCACTGACCACCATCTCCAGCGTTTCCCGCCGCGCTTCGGTGAGTTTGGTGTTAAAACCAACAATTTCCGCCATCCCGCCGACACGAATACGATCGTCAAACCGCGTCACCGCCACTTTGTAGGTCTCATCCAGGATAGTTGAAACCGGTGCGGCGTCAGGATTTTTAATCGGAATAGTGAGTGAATAGCCTTTCAGCGGATAGACCGGAATATCGATGACATTTTTTAACAGCGCGGTCGAGTAGGAACCAAACGCCACCACATAGCTGTCCGCCTTGATGATCTCATCACCGCACTTCACGCCATAGATGCGATTGCCATCGCGCAGCAGGTGGTCGACCGGAGTATTAAAGCGGAAGACCACGCCCGCCTCTTCGGCCATTTTTGCCAGCCGCTGAGTAAAGAGCTGACAGTCGCCGGTTTCATCATTGGGCAGGCGTAATCCGCCGGTGAGTTTATGCTGGGTTGCCGCCAGTGCCGGTTCAACGCGAGACAGTTCATGCGCCTGCAACAGCTCATAGGGCACGCCCGCGTCGCGCAGCACCGCAATATCTTTGCTGGCGCTGTCGAACTGCTGCTGGGTACGGAACAGTTGCAGCGTCCCGCCCTGACGGCCCTCATAGGCGATGCCGGTTTCACTGCGCAACGCTTTCAGACAGTCACGGCTATATTCAGCAATCCGCACCATGCGGCTTTTGTTCTGCTGATAGTGATTGATGTCGCAGTTGCGCAGCATGTGCCACATCCACTCCAGCTGAAAACTACTGCCATCCAGCCGGATAGCCAGCGGCGCGTGGCGCTGAAACATCCACTTCACCGCTTTCAATGGCACGCCGGGCGCTGCCCAGGGTGCGGCATAACCCGGAGAGATCTGACCGGCATTCCCTGCACTGGTCTCCATCGCTGCGGCGGGCTGACGATCAATGACCGTCACCTGATGTCCGGCACGCGCCAGATACCAGGCACTTGCCACCCCGACCACACCACTTCCAAGAATTACAACGTGCATAGCTCCCCCACCCGACCTGTAAAAGCATAATTCACTGTTCAACTGATGATAGTCAGCGGATTTACACAGCAGACACCACCACAGAATTTCACCATCCATTTCACATCTTTTTTACTTTTCAGGTAACTAAAATCTTGTCGCACGGCCAATTTCAGCGCTTTATGCGTCTTAATCCTTAAACACAGAAATAAATGACAACGAAGGCAGTTAAATCTGCCTGTTGCAGGAGATTCATTCAACCCCATACATTCCGCTTATAAACAGCATTAGATACCGGCATTTATAATATAGTCAGAATTAAAGGCTGTTAAATCCCCTGCCGCACGACTCTTAATGATTTTGTGCCAAAGAATTCGTTTGAGTTCGCATTTCGGATAAGCGACAGTGGGCTATCATTGTTGTGTTCGCTCAGTTTTTTTCGGGTTCCCTTTTTCAGGATGAAGCCTTAAATAACCAGAACGGGTTGTCTTTCGGGTCAGCCGGTTTGCAAAAAAGAGGTGCGCTATGACGACAATCTTTGACGAAGCCATCAGAGACAGCAAACGACTCAATGACGGACCAGACTGGACATTCGAACTGCTTGATGTCTACTTAGCCGAGATCGACCGGGTGGCTAAACTCTACCGGCTTGATACCTACCCGCACCAAATCGAAGTGATTACCTCTGAACAGATGATGGATGCCTACTCCAGCGTCGGCATGCCAATCAACTATTCACACTGGTCATTCGGCAAAAAGTTTATCGAGACCGAACAGCGCTATAAGCATGGTCAGCAGGGTCTGGCCTATGAGATTGTCATCAACTCTAATCCCTGCATCGCCTACCTGATGGAAGAGAACACCATGACCATGCAGGCGCTGGTGATGGCGCATGCCTGCTATGGCCACAACTCTTTCTTTAAAAATAACTATCTGTTCCGCAGCTGGACGGATGCCGGGTCGATTGTCGATTACCTGTTGTTCGCCAAAAACTATATCAGTGACTGCGAAGAGCGCTATGGCGTCGAAGAGGTAGAGCGGCTGCTCGACTCCTGCCATGCCTTAATGAATTATGGCGTCGATCGCTATAAACGCCCGCAGAAGATCTCTCTGCAGGAGGAGAAGGCGCGGCAGAAAAGCCGTGAGGAGTATCTGCAAAGTCAGGTGAACACCCTGTGGCGAACGTTGCCACGGCGTGAGAAAGAGGCCGTGACCTTTGAAGCCGCGCGCTATCCCTCTGAGCCGCAGGAAAACCTGCTCTATTTTATGGAGAAAAACGCCCCGCTGCTGGAGTCATGGCAGCGTGAGATCCTGCGCATTGTGCGCAAGGTGAGCCAGTATTTCTATCCGCAGAAACAGACCCAGGTGATGAATGAAGGCTGGGCGACATTCTGGCACTACACCATCCTCAATCACCTCTATGATGAAGGCAAAGTGTCGGAACGCTTTATGATGGAGTTCCTGCACAGCCACACTAACGTTGTGTTTCAGCCGCCCTATAACAGTCAGTGGTATAACGGCATCAACCCCTATGCTTTAGGGTTCGCGATGATGCAGGATATCAAGCGTATCTGTCAGTCGCCGACCGAAGAGGATCGCTACTGGTTCCCGGATATCGCCGGTTCCGACTGGCTGGAAACGCTGCATTTTGCGATGCGCGAGTTCAAGGATGAGAGTTTTATCAGCCAGTTCCTGTCGCCGAAAGTCATGCGCGATTTCCGTCTTTTTACCGTACTGGATGATGACCGCAACAACTATCTCGAAATCGCCGCGATCCACGATGAGGCGGGCTACCGCGCAATTCGCCAGCAGCTCTCCGCGCAGTACAACCTGAGTAATCTCGAACCGAATATTCAGGTCTATAACGTCGATCTGCGCGGTGACCGTTCGCTGACTCTGCGCTATGTGCCGCAGAGCCGCACGCCGCTGGATAAGAGCCGTCGCGAGGTGCTGAAGCATGTGCATCGTCTGTGGGGATTTGATGTGATTCTGGAACAGCAGAACGAGGATGGCAGCGTAGAGTTGCTGGATCGTAATCCACCACGCGGTTCATCACTCTGATGGGTTAAAATAAAAAACCGGACGCGATGTCCGGTTTTTTTTAACGCTTACTGCCGAGATCGTCGGGCAGATTCTTCTGCATACTGTGCCAGATTTCACCGCTGCGGCGGCCGTAGTTGCGCACCACGTCCACAATCTCATCCTGTCCGGGCTCTTTGTCGCACAGTTCCAGCAGTTTGAGATAGAAATCGCGCGCGACCTGACGGGCTTCCGGATTAGAGAAGTAGTGGCGGCCAACGCGGGTATAGAGCCCTTTCAGGCCATTCAGAATCAGACCGTAAATCGGGTTACCTGACGCAAACGCCAGACCACGGAACACCCGGTAGTCAAGCTCGGTATAGGCATCAGCCTGATCGGCAGCCGCGCTGACCGTTTCCAGCACTTCGCGTGCTTTGTCCGGATGATGGCGCAGCGCACGGCTGATAAAGATCGATGAAATGTTGCTGCGTACCGACAGCAGGTTGTCGATCAGCACCGGAACGCTGTCGTGATCGAGACGGGCCAGCGTTTCCAGAATATTCAGGCCGGACGTCTCCCAGAAATCGTTCACCCGCGTCGGTTTACCGTGCTGAATAGTCAGCCAGCCATCGCGCGCCAGGCGCTGCAGCACTTCACGCAAGGTGGTGCGCGTCACCCCAATCAATTCAGAAAGCTCACGCTCAGCAGGAAGAATCGACCCTGGCGGAAAGCGACTGTTCCAGATGCTTTCAATAATATACTCTTCAGCAAATCCCGCTGGACTCTGAGCCTTTATAACCATAGCAATGTGTTCTCGTTGCTTTTCTAATCATGATGGGCACTCATCATACCAGACGCCCTATAGCGGATATAGCCTGCGTAACCATTAAAACCGGGCGCAGGCGCATATTTCAGCATGGCTGACCGCAGTATCAGCGGCTTCAGGATCACGGGCGGGCTGAACGACTTTCTGCGCTGAAATAGCGCGTGCCACAGCACCGCTGAGTGTCAGCGTTCAGCCGCCCTGAAAGCGCAGAACGCTGGCAGCATCTAACCCGCGCCTGCCGTTTCGCCTCCTGACCGCATGCGATCGTCTCTGTCGCCGCTGCGGATCTCCCCGCTCTTCACTGAGCGGCGTTCTGCAGATAAGGTCTGGCTTATCCTCATTTAACCTGCTCTGGATCAGAATCAGGTCATGTTTGCACACGATTTTTCCCTGTCCCTGGCTGGTTTGCAAACGCTTTTGGTTTACACTGCGTGGCATTAACGTTTACAGGGAATGCAATATGTTGCGATATCTGAATCAATGCTCACGTGGTCGCGGAGCCTGGTTACTACTGGCACTGACTGCACTTGCACTGGAATTAACAGCACTCTTTTTTCAGCACGTAATGGGCCTGAAGCCCTGCGTGATGTGTATTTATGAGCGCAATGCGCTGTTTGGTGTGCTGGGCGCGGGTCTGGTTGGTGCGATTGCGCCAAAATCGCCGTTGCGTCTGGCGGCGCTGGCGTTGTGGATCTACAGTGCCTGGGAAGGTCTGCGTCTCTCTTATGAACATACCATGATTCAGCTGCACCCTAACCCCTTCACCACCTGTGATTTTGCTGCTCGCTTCCCCAGCGGCTTACCGCTGGATAAGTGGCTGCCGTCGGTGTTTCTTGCCAGCGGTGACTGTGCAGAACGCAGCTGGACTTTCCTGACGCTCAGCATGCCGCAGTGGATGATTGTGGTGTTCGCCGGTTATCTGCTGGTCGCGGCGCTGGTGCTGATAGCCCAGCCGCTGAAACCTAAACGCCGCGATCTCTTTGGTCGCTGAGATCAAAAAAGGCTGCCACTGGCATAATGTCAGTCAGTTAAGCGACAGGTGATAACGCAGTCTGGTGCCGGGCTGCTCTGAAACTTCAGTGTGAATTGTTAAAAAGGGCACGAGAGTGGAGGCCTGAGCGCCTCTGCTGCTGAAAGGGCTATCCGCAGCGCTGAGGCGTGACGGTGGGCCAGAAGTCCACGCCGGGAAGCGTGGACAGGTCGGGGCCGGCCAGGGAGGGCCGATCCCCGAACGGTTCGTCGGCACGACGTCAAAGCCGAAGGTACCGCGTGAGCGGCGCGAGGACGGCCCGGCAGCAGCAGAGGTGCGCTGGCCCGCACTGCGGCTTGCTCGGCCAGAAAAAAGGCTGCCACGTTTGACCGTGACAGCCTTTACAAATCTAATCTTAACTGACCAGCATTATGCCACTGGCAGCCTTTTTTCTGTTCCGATTGATAGCGCGGCACTCAGCCGTTGCGATCGGGGCGATCAATGATGTGATCTTCCCAGTCCCGCACTTCACTCTCACGCACCGCAATATACCGCACCGAAATACGCTGCGCATGCATCGCTGTTTTCGAACCGGCCCGCAGCGGATGCCATACGGGTAAATCTTTGCCCTCACCCAGCAGCCGGTAGGCGCAGGTGCGCGGCAGCCAGTTGAAGGTCGTCAGATTTTCGCGCGTTAACTTGATGCAATCCTCTTCAAGCTCGAAGCGGCGCTCATAGTTACGGCACTGGCAGGTTTTAATATTGAGCTGATCACAGGCGACATTGGTGAAGTAGATCTCATCGGTGTCGGCGTCCTGCAATTTGTTCAGGCAACACTGTCCACAACCATCACACAAGGATTCCCATTCCTCATCGCTCATTTGTGCCAGGCGTTTTTGTTGCCAGAAAGGGGTGTCAGTCATGATGATTTGTCCGGATTGTGCCTAAACCGCACCTTATAAAGCCTATGCGACGGTGATGCAAGTTTTTAGAGTACGCGCGTGCTGATGCCGTGACCCGCCAGTGAAACTTCCAGCTGATCACCCGAGCGCATCGGGCCTACCCCTTCTGGCGTACCGGTCAGAATCACATCGCCTGCACGCAGGGTAAAGTAGTGGCTCATGTGGGCAATCAGCGGCAGGATTTTATGAATCATGTCTTCGGTATTGCCGTGCTGACGCACTTCACCGTTCACCAGCAATTTAAGCTCGACGTTCTGCGGATCGCCACTGAATTCCGTCACCGGGATAAAACCAGAGACAGGACAGGCGTTATCAAAGCCTTTGGATTTTTCCCATGGCTGGCCCGCTTTTTTCAGCCCGGCCTGCAGGTCACGCAGTGTCAGATCCAGCGCCACGCCATAACCTGCAATCGCCTTAGCCACATGCGCATCGGTCGCCTGCTTCAGTGTCGCGCCGATCAGCACCGCCAGTTCAACTTCATGATGGACCTCGCCAAACGCGTCGGGAATAGAGAGCGGCTGACGCAAATCACACAGCGCCGTTTCCGGCTTGATAAAGATCACCGGTTCGGTTGGGGTTGCGCTGCCCATCTCTTTAATGTGCTTTGCATAATTACTCCCGACGCAAACCACTTTGCTGACCGGAAAATCTAACAGAGCGCCTTGCCAGTTACGATGCTGATACATGCTCATCCCCTGTTCAGGTTAGGTGTGATGCCAGCGCTGCTGGCGGGTTGATGTTTGCTCATGCGTTGATCGAAATGCCAACCTCATAGCGTGATAATAAGATCCTTTTAACGGTCCGGGGTGCGTAATTTGTCAGAAAGCGTAAATGCAGGGGTTGAAGCGCTGAATAATCGTACAAATCGGGAGAAAAAATTGAGCAGGGAATTTAAAAAGGGGTGAAACAGATAAGCTGCACCGTTAATTTTGCGCAGCATCAGGGCAATATTATCCTGCCAGGATCGCACCGACAGGATTTATATTTACAGAAGAATCCGAGTTAAAGTTTTTTATCGGCCTGTAAATGAATGTTGAGGAGACTTTCAATCGGCGGAGGGAGCTGTAAATAATAGCCCTGCTCGCTCAATCCCTGCTTAACTTTATTGATATCCGCATTAGCCAGCCTGTCCCGCCCCGCCAGCTTAAGCACCATCGCCAGCTGCGGCTTGCCAAAGCCTTTCAGCAATTCTTCCGGAACGCGCGAGAAATCGTCCTTTTTTTCAACATAGAGATAAGTCTGGTCACGTAACGGGCTTCTGTAGATCACACAAAACATATTTTTTACTCGAATTAACCGGCGTTGAGGCTTGTCTGAATATAGCTGTAACTATAACATGCTTGCAGAACTTCGAATATTCACCGTTAGCGCTTCCACGATGATTTTATCATCGCCAGGCTTTCGGTAGTGAAAACAGGACTGAGTCGGGACAGATGTCGCAAACGCCAATCGAATTCAAAGGTAGCAGTTTCACCCTGTCTGTCGTCCATTTGCATCACCATGACCCTGCGGTGATTCGCAAGGCACTCCAGGACAAGATTGACCAGGCTCCAGATTTCCTGAAAAACGCGCCGGTGGTACTTAACGTCTCGACATTAAGTGCCGATGTTAACTGGAAACTGTTGCAACAGGCGGTTCTCGCCACCGGTTTACGCATTGTCGGCGTAAGCGGCTGCAAAGACGAAGCGCTGAAACGTATGATCGCCCGTGCCGGCCTGCCCGTGCTGGCAGAAGGTAAAGAGGCCAGACCGCAAGCCGCCGCGCCGCAGCCGATACCAGAACCACTGCCGGCTGTAACCGAAACGGTAGCAACGAAAACCCGCATCGTGAACACCCCGGTGCGCTCGGGCCAGCAGATTTATGCGCGTGACGCCGATTTGATCATCACCAGCAGCGTCAGCGCCGGCGCCGAACTGGTCGCCGATGGCAATATTCACATTTACGGCATGATGCGCGGTCGCGCCCTGGCGGGTGCCAGCGGTGACCACAACTGCCAGATTTTCTGTACCAACCTGGCTGCCGAGCTGGTCTCGATTGCCGGAGAGTACTGGATCATGGATCAGATCCCGCAAGAATTTTTTGGTAAAGCTGCGCGCCTGTGCCTGCAGGATGGCGCGCTGACTATCCAGACACTTAATTAGGCCCCTTTTCTTTTGTTAAGGAAATCAACATTTATGGCACGCATTATTGTAGTTACATCCGGTAAAGGGGGCGTTGGTAAGACCACGTCAAGCGCGGCCATCGCCACCGGTTTAGCGCAGAAAGGCAAAAAGACAGTTGTGATCGATTTTGATATCGGTCTGCGTAACCTGGATTTGATCATGGGCTGTGAGCGCCGTGTGGTCTACGACTTTGTTAATGTAATCCAGGGCGATGCCACACTGAACCAGGCGCTGATTCGCGACAAACGCACGGAGCAGCTCTACATTCTGCCTGCGTCGCAGACCCGTGATAAAGATGCGCTGACCCGTGAGGGTGTTGAAAAAGTTCTGAACGATTTGGCTAAGATGGAGTTCGATTTCATCGTCTGTGACTCACCGGCAGGGATTGAAACGGGCGCACTGATGGCGCTCTACTTTGCCGATGAAGCCATTATTACCACCAACCCGGAAGTCTCTTCTGTCCGCGACTCCGACCGCATCCTCGGCATCATCTCATCCAAATCCCGTCGCGCTGAAAACAGTCAGGACCCGGTGAAGGAGCATCTGCTGCTGACCCGCTATAACCCTGGCCGGGTGAACCGTGGCGATATGCTGAGCATGGAAGATGTGCTGGAGATCCTGCGCATTCCTCTGGTCGGCGTGATCCCTGAAGATCAATCGGTGTTACGTGCCTCTAACCAGGGCGAACCGGTGATTCTTGACGGCGAATCTGATGCTGGCAAAGCCTATGCCGATACCGTTGAACGGTTGCTCGGTGAAGTACGCCCCTTCCGCTTTATCGAAGAAGAGAAGAAGGGTTTCCTGAAACGCCTGTTCGGGGGATAAACCATGGCATTACTTGATTTCTTTTTATCCCGGAAGAAGAACACTGCCAATATAGCCAAGGAAAGGCTGCAGATTATCGTGGCAGAACGGAGAAGGGGCGACAGTGAGCCCCACTATCTTCCGCAACTTAAGCGCGACATTCTGGAAGTGATTTGCAGATATGTGAAGATCGATCCAGAAATGGTAACGGTTCAGCTCGACCAGAAAGGTGATGATATCTCGATTCTGGAGCTGAACGTGACGCTGCCGGAAACGGATGAAGTGACTAAATGACGCTGACCGTTTGCTGAATTTCCCCTGCGCTCTGGCAGGGGAAATTTAACCGGTTAACAACCCGCCAGAATCTCCTCAATGCCGGGTTTCAGCAGTTCGCCCCGCCATCCGGTGAGTAACTCCGGCTGACGTCCCTGTGGCTTCAGGCCCCAGTGCTGACTTAATACCTGATTAATCTGACGTCGTGACGCCAGCAGCTCCTGACTGAATCCACTCTGCTCACTCACCTGCTGCACCAGCGCTTTCATCGCTTTAAACACTGGCTTGTAGTGCGGATGGTCAATCAGATTGCCCAGCGGAGCCGGCAGTTCGCTCTCATCCAGCGCCTCAGCTTCTGCCACCAGCGCCACCAGCGCTTTGCCGTGGAAACGAATTTCGTGGCCTGACAGCCCCAGATGATCCAGCTCGCCCAGCGAGCCGGGCATAAAGCGCGCCACTTTCCACAGGTGCTCTTCGCGCACCACAAAGTTAACGGCCATATCTTTTTCACGCGCCAGCTTCAGACGCCAGGACGCCAGCCGCTGTAACGCCGCCAGCTGACGCGGGCGCAACTGCCAGGCATTGGTAATATCCCGCCAGGCTTCATCCGGCGACAGGCTATCCAGACGACGCTGACACAGGTTATCGCACTCACTGAGTGCCGCCGACATATTGCCGGCCTCTTCCGTATTGATCATCAGCTGACGCGCAATTGGCAACAGATAGTGAACGTCCGCCGCCGCATACTCGCACTGACGCTGGGTCAGAGGGCGCGCCAGCCAGTCCGTGCGTGATTCACTTTTATCGAGTTCGACCTGAGTGAAATGTGCCACCATTGAGGCAAAACCCCAGGAGAGCGGCTGGCCAGAAAAGGCAGCCAGAATCTGGGTATCGATCATGGGCGTCGGCAGCACGCCGAAACGGTGCAGGAAGACTTCCAGATCTTCACCCCCGGCATGCAGGAATTTGGTGACGCTGGTGTCGGTCAGCAAGGCAATAAAGGGTGACCAGTCACGGATATTCAGCGGGTCAATCAGCACCAGTTGCTGATCGTCGAACAGCTGGATCAGGCCAAGCTGAGGGTAGTAAGTGCGGGTGCGGACAAATTCGGTATCCAGGGCCACCGCCGCGTGCTGGCGCGCTTTCTGACACACGTCTGCCAGTTGATCATCCTGGTCGATAAGGGAATAGTTCACGTCTGATTTCCACCGCAGCCAACAACGCGCGGCGCTCCATGTTAAAAACAATAAAAACGCCGGACATGCCGGCGTTCAACCTCAATTTCTGCCCGGATTCAGCTCGCGCCGGGTTTCGCCTCGTCGCGCAGCTCACGCCGCAGGATCTTGCCGACGTTGGTTTTAGGCAACTCATCACGAAACTCAATGATTTTCGGCACCTTGTAACCGGTCAGCTGACGGCGACAGTGATCGAGCACCTCTTCTTTGGTGAGCGATGCATCTTTTTTCACGATGCAGACTTTTACCGCTTCGCCAGAAAGATCGCTGGGCACACCGATAGCCGCGGCTTCACGCACTTTAGGATGCTGCATCAGCACGTCTTCGATTTCATTCGGATAGACATTAAAACCTGATACCAGAATCATATCTTTTTTGCGGTCAACGATGCGAATAAAGCCTTCCTGGTCAACGGTAACAATATCACCGCTGTGGAGCCAGCCATTTTTCAGCACTTCCGCTGTCGCTTCCGGATGCTGCCAGTAGCCCAGCATCACCTGCGGGCCGCTGATGCAAAGTTCGCCCGGTTCACCCGGAGGAACTTCATTGCCGTCGTCATCCAGAATCAGCACATCGGTCGAGGGCACCGGCAGACCGATACTGCCGGTATGACAGCTGATGTCATAGGGATTGACCGACACCAGCGGAGAACACTCTGTCAGGCCATAGCCTTCCAGCAGATAGTGTCCGGTCAGTTTTTCCCAGCGCTCGGCCACCACTTTCTGCACCGCCATTCCGCCACCGGCGGAAAGACGCAGCGTTGAAAAATCGAGTTTATTAAACTGCTCATCGTTGAGTAGCGCGTTAAACAGCGTATTCACGCCAGTAATGGCGGTAAACGGAAATTTCCCCAGCTCTTTAACAAAGCCGGGAATATCGCGCGGATTGGTGATCAACAGATTCTGACCGCCCAGCTCCAGGAACAGCAGGCCATTCACCGTTAAGGCGAAGATGTGATAAAGCGGCAGCGCGGTGACGACACACTCTTTACCGTCACGCAGCACCTTGCCGTAGGTCGCGCGGGTCTGCTCAAGATTCGCCTGCATGTTGCGATGGGTCAGCATCGCCCCTTTGGCCACGCCAGTGGTGCCACCGGTGTATTGCAGGAAGGCGAGATCGTCATTGGAGACCGTCGGGCGTTGATAATTGAGCGTTTCGCCGACTTCCAGTACGTGGCGAAATGAGATTGCCCCCGGCAGATGGTATTTGGGCACCAGCTTCTTCACATACTTAACGACAAAGTTAACCAGCGTCGCTTTTATTGGCGCCAGCTGATCGCCCATCCGGGTCAGGATGACGTGCCGCACAGCGGTTTTCGCCACCACTTTTTCCAGCGTGTGCGCAAAATTCGAGACAATGACAATCGCACTGGCCCCACTGTCATTGAGCTGATGCTGCAGTTCGCGCGGCGTATAGAGCGGATTCACATTGACCACCACCATACCCGCACGCAGCACACCAAACAGGGCCACCGGATACTGCAGTAAATTCGGCATCATCAGCGCCACACGGTCACCCGCTTTCAGGCCCAGCTGTTGCTGAAGATAGGCGGCAAAAGCGCGGCTCTTCTCTTCCAGCTGACGATAACTCATCTTCTGACCCATGTTCAGGAACGCGGGTTGATCGGCGTAGCGTTTTGCGGCCTGCTCAAACAGATCCACCAGCGAGGTGTAACGATCTGCACTTATTTCGGCAGGCACATCTGCCGGGTAGCGTTTCAGCCAAACCTTATTCAAGGATCCACCCCGATAATTATGTTGTATTTCCATCGCTGCCTCAGCCAATCTGGTTTGTTAACAATATTTTAACTGATTGTACCAGTTTGCCTGTTTTGGCATGTTGAGGTTGCGAAGTGCATCACTAAATTTCGTGCTGATAAAACAGGCAAATAAAAAGCCCGGCAGCGAGCACCGCGACCGGGCTGATACTTAAATGTTTTTTGCACTTACTCAGTCAGAATGGTCTGCACCTCTGCCGGCCCACTGTTCATCATTCCCCAGTAGGGATTCGGGCCCCAGTATCCACCGCGATGGCGAGTCGGACCATACCAGATCCAGGGATCCATCGGCTGAGGTGGAGCTGTCACCTGCTGGGTAAGTCGCCAGCGCTGATAACCGCGCACATCGATGACCGCAAATTTGTAATCTGCTTCGCCAATTTTGCCCTGCTCCGTCCCCTTCAGGGTACCCAGCACCGTCACATACTGATTTCTGACATCCACCGGATCAACAAAACCTCGGATATCGGCATAAATCCGACCGACCGAGGCCGCACCCAGACGTGGTCTGGCGCTATCATCCAGCGGCTGTGCAGCAATCTCAAGCCGGGTTTTGCCGTTCAGGTTAGTGACATTCACTACCTTGCCGCCAAAGCGCGATTCCTGCCCGACAAAGAGCGAAGGATTGCTCATGACCCGCAACAGATCCTGCTGCGGCTGAGGTGAGCTGCCCTGCAGCGTGTCAGGAATTGAGACACAGCCGGTTAACGCCAGCACACAGGTCAGCAGCAGACCTGAAAGCCCTTTACCACACATTGACGACATAGACGTTCTCCCGTTAGGTAAAGAGTTAGACTGGACGCATAACAATAAGTTGCGTGCATTTTACCGGCCAGGTAATTTTTTCCAGGCGACTTCATTACGCAGATAAGTGGGCTCCGCTGTTTCCGGCAGCAGCGTCTTCCCCTGCGCCAGCGCAAGGGTTGCCAGCGGCAGCATATCTTCTGCAGCGGGCAGCGTAACGTCACTGGCTTTCAGGGTAAGTTCGTGTCCCTGCAGCAGGGCAGGATAAGCCTGCCAGCCGGTGCCTGCGGTCATCCATTCGCCAGAGAGCGCCTGCATCCGGGCCAGTGCCGCTTCGGGCGACAGCACGCTTTCGCTGGCCTCACCCTGCCAGGCACCCTGTTCATCACGCTGATATTCGGCCCAGTAGACCTCGCCCATCCGCGCATCAATAGCGGTTAATACGCGGGTAGCACCGTGCAGACGCCACGCGCCTTCCGCCAGCGTGGCCAGCGTGGAAACCGCGATCATCGGCAGTGAAGCGCCCAGTGCCAGTCCCTGCGCAATACCAATGCCAATCCGCACGCCGGTAAAACTGCCAGGGCCGCGACCAAAGGCGAGCGCGTCCAGGTCGGTCAGTTCCAGCTGCTGTGCCAGCAGTAGCTCTTCGATCAGCGGTAAAATACGCTGGGTGTGATCGCGCGGGGCAATTTCGAATCGGGCATCAATCTGTTGCTGATTCAGCAAGGCGGCTGAACAGGCTTCTGTCGCCGTATCCAGCGCTAAAATTCGGGCTGACATGACTACCTCAGAAGAAAGAAAACGGCGCGCATCTTAGCATAAAATTACGCGTCTGGTTCGGGTTGCTGGCGGATAAAGGCGATGGCGCGGGCAATGTCCCGGGTGCGCGGCGTCGGTGGCAGGCTATTGAGAAACAGCGCGCCATAAGGACGAGAAACCAGACGCTGATCGCAAATCACCAGTACGCCACGATCGTCGGTATCGCGGATTAAACGTCCCACGCCCTGCTTCAGGGTGATCACCGCATCCGGCAGCTGCACATCCGTAAAGGGATCGCCGCCACGAATCCGGCAATCTTCCATTCTGGCTTTCAGCAGCGGATCTTCCGGTGAGGTGAACGGCAGTTTATCGATGATCACCAGCGACAGCGCATCACCCCGCACATCCACGCCTTCCCAGAAACTGCTGGTCGCCACCAGCAGGGCATTGCCCTTATCGATGAACTGTTTCAGCAACTGACCCTTGCTGGTTTCACCCTGCACCAGCACGGGCAGCGTCATTGAGGCGCGAAATTCTGCGGCCAGCTCACGCATCATCAGGTGCGACGTGCAGAGAAAGAAACAGCGGCCTTTATTGGCATCAATCAGCGGCTTCATCATTGCGGCCAGCTGGCGTGCACCACCCGGACGGTTAGGCTCAGGCAGATTGCGCGGAACGCAGAGCAGCGCCTGCTTCGCAAAATCGAACGGGCTGTTCAGAATCAGGCTTTTTGCTGCATTCACACCCAGCCGTTCGGCGAAGTGTGCCATTTTCTCATCCACCGCCAGGGTGGCTGAGGTGAAGATCCATGCAGCCTTACGATTATCCATTACTTCACGGAAGCGTTCTGCCACCGAGAGCGGCGTCAGCGCCAGGATAAAGTGACGTGAGGTACATTCATACCAGTAGCTGTAGCCCGGCTCGTTAATCGCCCGCAGCCGTTTTAACCGGCCACGGTAGAGCGCGGCCCGCTCGAAGGCGGCATCCAGCAGGGCTGAACGGCCCAGTGAGAGTTTGATAACGTCGTAACAGAGCTCAAGCGCATCATCCAGCAGCGTAAACATCCGCAGGATGTTGTTATCGCTCAGCAGTTCACGCAGGTTACCGCGATAGCCGGGATCGCCTAATGACAGGCGAAAATCCTGCGCGCACTGCGCCAGGCGGTCAGCGGATTTCTGCAGCTGCTGAGCATCACGCACCTCGGTGCGGTAGGCGGTAATAATATCTTTGGCGAGATCGAGTAACTGGCGGCTGGAGAGCTGCTGACCAAAATACTGACTGGCGATATCGGGCAGCTGATGGGCTTCATCGAAGATCATCACATCAGCTTCGGGAATAAGTTCGCCAAAGCCGCCCTCTTTCACCACCAGATCGGCAAGAAAGAGATGGTGGTTCACGACCACCACATCGGCGTCCATAGCGCGCTTACGCGCTTTGACCACAAAGCACTCTTTATAGCGAGGGCAGTCAGTGCCGAGGCAGTTATCGTTGGTGCTGGTGACCAGCGGCCAGACCGGGCTGTCTTCGGTCACGCCCGCACAGCTGCTGATGTCGCCATCTTCCGTCTGCGATGACCAGCTGCGCAGCGTCACCAGATCGGTCAGCCCCTGCGCGGTGAGATCGCCGCCCGCCATCGATTGCTGTTCCATGCGTTCCAGGCAAAGGTAGTTGGAGCGTCCTTTCAGCAAGGCCGTTTTACCTTTAAAATCCAGCGCCTTGATCATCGTAGGCAGATCGCGGCCATAGAGCTGATCCTGCAGCGCCTTGGATCCGGTGGAGACAATGACTTTTTTACCGGCCCGCAGAGCGGGAGCCAGGTAGGCATAAGTTTTTCCGGTGCCGGTACCGGCCTCGACCACCAGTTCACCCTGCTGTTTTACGGCTTCAGATACCGCCTGCGCCATCTCACGCTGTGCTTCACGCGGCTTAAAGCCTGCGATCGCCAGCGCCAGCGCGCCATCCACTGCAAAATCGTCTGCCACATACCCTCACTAAGAACGGCAAAAACACTGTAATTATGTCAGTATTGGATCAACAAAGCAAAATTGATAATTATCAATAACTTATCTATTTCCGGTCGTTGGGGGCGTGGCAGCTAAAGACTCTGGATCGCGTCTGAAAGATGGGGAAAAAGGCGGCACGTGGCCGCCTGATGAGAAGCGCTCGCAGCACCGGGATGCCTGATGGAAAAGTTGCACCGCGAAAGGCAGCAGAAATCGCTGTGACTACTCTACAATCATGCGCCCATTGAGATGCTGCAACGGACGATTATTGGTGGTTTTCAGCGCCTGTTTAAAGGCGTCGAGCTGCGCCTGAGAGAGCGAAACCGGCTGTTTCAGCACCAGCCAGCGAATCCCTTCGCTGCAGGGCGGCGTCGTCAGGGAGCCACTGAAACGATAATAGTGCAGATCTTCCGGGAAGAGATCGCGTAAGTTTACCTGGCGATTAATGGTTACCTGCTGGTTTTCCTGTTTCGGCATAGCGTCGATCAACGGTGCCAGCGCCGGATTCTCTTTACCGACCTTAAACATCACCGCGACCACGGCCAGATCACCATCTTCTTTGCTGTGTACAAAGTGGGCTTCCAGGGGAAAGGTGTGCCCATTAATCTGGTTCTCACTCGGCGTATGGAAGTGATACTGACGCAGCGTGAACTTTTCACTATCCAGTACAAAATCATCTTCTTCATCAACGGTCACCTGAATCGTGTGGCCATTGTTGATCACCTTCTCAGCCGACGTATGGTAGGCCAGATCGAGTGCCTGTAAATGTCCCTCAATCGGATCTTTAATATTGATAGGCGACTGGGACTTACCTTCGTGGCAGATGTGGAAGTCGCTGGTCAGTTCGCTCCAGTGTTCCGGGCCAGCTTTGCCTTCGTACGTCCAGTGCGGTTCCGCCGCACCGGCTACGTTGAGGGTAGAAAGCGCCACAACCAGACTTAACATTTTTGGTAATTTCATTTTTATCCCTGCTTTATAAGCTTATTTGCGGCAGGGATACTATTCCGCTGACTACTGAATCAGCAAGGTGACAAAATGCGTTAAATCAAAATCAGAACGAATAAAGAGTTTATAATTACAATCAATGTTAATTTAATTAACAAACACCACGATGTGACGTTTTTAAGCACTTCAGTAAAGGGTTGATATCAATCTCTCTGAATAAAAGAGTTTCATTTTTCTGTATTTATCATTTTGATCGTCGAAACGAGCCGGGAGGGAAATTTTGCACTAAATTCAGGCGACGTAAGAAACCGCAAAACTGCACGCAGGCGGTTTTGCGGTGCAACGCGATAACGCGTCATAAAAGATTATGCAGGTGACGCTAGACATCCTTTTCTAATGGTTCATCTTCTTCATCTTCTTCCTCATCTTCAGGATAAATCTCAGCGTCATCGGGCAGCGGCTCATCGTAATCAGGGCGTTCAGACATAAATTCCTCCGGTGTCAGATAGCAATTTTGCTATGCCCTTTGAGTGTAGCTTACTCCTGCCATCTGTTTTGCAAGGCTCGCAAAAGATATCAGAAATGCGGGCGCTGCCGCAGACTCTGCTTCGCCACTGCGTGAAACAGCCTTGCGTCACAGCCGGTGCTGATAGCGTACCGGTTAATCGGATGCCCATTCGCCTCCTCCAGCCGCGTTATCATTGACGTCAGTATGATAGCGGGTTTAATAATTCGCCGTTTAAAAACCTCTGTTTTCAAAAAAACCTCTTACTCGTTTAATGAATAAAAGGCCGGAACTTAACTGTTATAATATAGGGACACGAAAAGTTAATGATGCGATTCAAAGCACAATTATGCACAAAGAAAGGTAACATTAAATAAAAACTCAACAGGAGTAGCATTAAACATCGTTATGTTGTTATAAGAAAAAATCCCTGATATAAAAGAGACAGAATTTAAACGTAACCTGTGAGCATTAGCGGATTGAATATTTCCTCTGATGCAGCCAGGCTGACTTAACAGACGATGGAGACGTAATTAAAATTCAGGAATTCTGTTATCTCTCACAGGCAATAAACTCATAGCCAGATGAGTCACATCACAATAGAAACGATGCCCACGGCATCCGTCCTCTTTAAAAGGCCGTTTAAGACTATCTCGCTAAAGATATCCGTTAATGTAAATGAAGTGGGGTTTTATATTATAAGTGAAGTGGGATGTAATCTGGCTGTTGCTGCCCTGTTGCATCCATCTGTCAGTCAGTCAGTCAGTCAGTCAGTCAGTCAGTCAGTCAGTCAGGACACCATTACATCAATAAGGAGAAATATCATTGTTCCCAAAATTACCCCGGTATAGCTTAGTGATTCTGACGCTGAGCGGTTGCGTTACCAACGATGAGGTCAAACTTAACCCAGTTGGTCAACATAGTGAACCTGTCATGCCGCATATAAACCAGGGGATCAGCCCTGCACAGCGGCGCGCGATTATGTCCGGCGAACAACCAGACTGGTCTGACGTTTATCCTCAGCGAATCTATAAAAACTCGTCAGCAGTCAGGAAATGATCTGCACGTCGTAGCGGTTAACGTCGTTACTCCACCACTCACATAGCGTAAAAAACACTGTGGAAAATAATCAACACGTCGATGATGTCTCCCTATGGGATTGGATTGTCACATTAATTTTAACCGGCATACCCGTATTAAATCTTTTCATGCTGCTTTACTGGTCCTTAAACCGAAGGACTAAACGTTCAAAGAAAAACTACGCCAGGGCGAGTTTATTATTGATATTCATCGTACTTATCTTCTATATCATCACCCTGGAAGTTACAACGGGCTATTTTCTTTTTAAACATTACTGATCCTTAAACTGACAGCGTCACACCCTTAAATGGAGTTTTTATGGTGCGTTATTTCACTTTTCTGTTATTGGGCGTCACTTCCGCTTGCTGCATAGCAAAAACGTCAGTGGTGATGAATAACACCCTGAAAGCGCTAGAGATAAAATCGGCAAAAATTGTTTACATTGGCGAGGTTAATGGCACTAAAGTGGCAGAATTGATGGCAGGCATCGATGATATTAATGCAAGTTACCCTGCTGTAAAAGAAATATCGCTTTATATAAACAGCTTTGGCGGCGACATGGAAGCTGGCTATATGGGCGGCCAGGCCGTCAGGGGGTCGAGGATTCCGATAAAAACCATCAATGCCGCAATGACGGGTTCGGCGGCTACCCTGATTTATTGCTCAGGGGCGCAAAGGGAAACATTACCCAGCGCAACGTTTTTAATCCACCCTGCAGCGAGTCAAAACATTCAGAGCAACTATCTGAAAAAAAATGAAGTCATTTTACTCAGCAGAGATATCGATAATGTCAGTAAAATATTCAGGGACACCTATGCAACCTGTTTCAAAGATGACGGGAAAGAGATAGATAAGGCCTTATTCAGTGAAGACAACCGTATTTACCTGCGTTTTCCAGAATCTGTAAAACAGGGTATTGCACAAAAACGTGTTGAAGGAATCGCCCCCGCTGATGTCGCTTATTACATTTTCACTTCAGAGGCCAGCGAATAGCAAAAATAGCGTTATCTATGGCTGCTGGACGAATACTTTTTATCAGATATGCGCCGCCTGGACAGATGGGCGTGCTGGCGGGGAGACATATCGAGCCGTTAGCGGGTAATCCAGAGAAGAACATAACGCAGACGACGTTCAGATGGGGCGCCGCAGGATGTCACCATCAATATCACTGTGAATTTTCGCAGTAAGCGCTACCCTTGTATGGTGAGTTTTTTGAGCAGCTATAGCAGGGTTGATTCAACACTGGCCAGATAAAAAGCGGCAAATAAAGCAGGCCGCTCAGCCAGATACGGCTCATTCTGGTACTGGGCGTTTATCTGTTTCTGGCTGGTGACCTGATATCACGATTATTGGCGACGCTGCTGTTGCGACCTGCTTATAAGCGGACGTACAACGCGCCCGCCAGCATAACGATGAACAGAATAGCGAAGATAATAAAGCCCTGCTTACTGCCACGGGACAATCCAACAAATGCCGAAACCACAATAAACAGCAGCGTCAGTGCGCCGACCATCACCCAAAAAAGATACTGCGTATTCGCCATGCCTGAATCCTCATCCGTAGCGCGATTTATCTGCTGTTTTATAACATTTTTATGCCGCGCGTGCCCTCACTTCTCCCGCTCTTTCGACGCTTCATGCTGCTTTAGCGCACCAGGGCTGCAACAGTGACAACGTCCGCGGCTCATGATCATGATGCAGACAGTGTGATGCAGTTAGCAAATGCAGAGGAACGCAGCGAGTAAACAAACGCGCGGATTATAATGATTAAATCAGCTTACCGTTGGGATGTGGCACCCGTAGGCTGACGTGCTGAGACTGGTTTAACATTGCCGTTCAGGCGGTGTAAAACAGATGGCCTTAACCCGACTGCCTGACTCAGGCGGAGGAATGTATGAACTGTTTCCGCATCGGCTCTCTGGCTGGCGTGCTGCTGCTCTGCGGCTGCCAGGCACCCACGCCTGATCAGGCTCGTCTGCAGCAGCCTGTTTTTCAGGGTCAAAGCACCCGCACCGTCCCTCAGCTCAGCGACTGTATTTATCGCGGCTGGTCCACCACCAGCGTCATTGCCAGAGATAACACCACCCACACCCAGCCCAACGGCAGCGAGATCAGCGTTTTTACCTGGGAAGATTCGATTTTTGCGGATGTGTCGCCCCGCCGAAAAGGGGCTGAGGTGAAATATTTCACGACTTTCCGGATGGCGCCTCAGGTGATGGCGGACAGACAGGCGATTGTTGAGCGCTGCCTGTAAGGCGTAAGGGGTGACAGCGATGTCGGGAGTGTGCCAGGCTAATGCGCAATTAACCAGGGAGAAACCGATGAGTATTACCCGCATTGACCCGGAACACCGTATGTCCGAAGCCGTGATCCACAACGACACGATCTATTACACCAGTGTGCCTGAGAATCTGGATGCCGACGCAGAAGCGCAGACAGCCAATGCGCTGGCAGTGATTGATGCGATTCTGACACGGCTCGGTAGCGATAAAAGCAAAATCCTTGATGCGACGCTGTTTCTGGTGGATAAGGCCGATTTCCCTGCGATGAACCGCGCATGGGACGCATGGGTCTCTCCAGGTAATGCGCCGGTGCGCTGCACGGTACAGGCCGGGCTGTTGAATCCGAAGTACAAAATCGAAATTAAAATTATCGCTGCACGTTAAAACGCCGGGCGTTATTCCTCTTCGTTTTCTTCATCTTCGTCTTCGAATAGCGCCCGAATCCGTTCGCCCTTGAAATTTTGTCGGATCTCCTGCGCCACCTGGGTGATCGCTTCACCGCTCGACAAACCTCCCGCCATCAATTCCTGAATACGTTCGACGGCCTGCTGCTGCTGCTCATGAGAGAGAGCCGGTATTCCTATAAACATGTTTCACTCCTGCGTTGGGGCAGACAGTATCCCACGCGGAACTAACAGGTGCCAGTCAGGAAAAAATATGGCAGTCTGACCGCCTCTTTGCTCTCTGATTTCTCTGCCCGATGATTGTTGAAACCCTCAGTCTTGATTATAACCCGGATGCGCTGACTCAGCGTTTTGCCCCGATTGCCCATCTGCCCTGGGCGATGCTGCTCTCCTCCGCGCAGGCGAACCACAGTGACAACCGCTTTGATATTCTGACCGCCGATCCCCGCGCCACCCTGGTGACCCGCGGTGCGATGACTACGCTCAGCGACCCGACCGGCACGACCGAATCAACCGCCGATCCCCTGCTGCTGGTGCAGCAGCAGTGTGATGCGCTGGGCGTGACGCCGGCTGCCAGCGATGCCCTGCCGTTTCAGGGCGGTGCGCTGGGCCTGTTTGGTTATGATCTGGGCCGCCGGTTTGAGTCCCTGCCTCAGCAGGCCGCAGCCGATCTCACCACGCCTGACATGGCGGTGGGTATCTATGACTGGGCATTGATTGCCGATCATCATCAGCAGACTCTGACGCTGGTGGCGTTAAAGAACGCGGAAGAACGCGCCGCCTGGCTGGCGCAATGGCCGGCGCGCGAGGCCGTGCCCTTTTCACTGACCAGCCGCTGGCGCTCCAACCTGAGCTATGCAGATTACGCTGCGCGTTTTGCGGCGGTTCAGGCCTATATTCAGGCGGGTGACTGTTATCAGGTTAATCTGGCGCAGCGCTTTCAGGCCGGTTACCAGGGTGATGAGTGGCAGGCGTTCAGTATACTCAATGCGGCTAACCGCGCACCGTTCAGCGCTTTTCTGCGTCTGCCGGAGAGCGCGATCCTCAGCCTGTCGCCGGAGCGCTTTCTGTCGCTGAATAATAAGCAGATCGAAACCCGACCGATCAAAGGTACCCGGCCACGCTGTGACGATCCGATTGCTGATGCGCAACAGGCTGAGTCGCTGCGCCATGCAGAAAAAGATCGGGCCGAAAACCTGATGATTGTCGATTTACTGCGCAACGATATTGGCCGGGTGGCGCTACCCGGCTCGGTCACGGTGCCGGAACTGTTTGTGGTTGAACCCTTCCCCGCCGTGCACCACCTGGTGAGCACGGTGCGGGCGCAGTTGCCTGACACCCTGCAGGCCACCGATCTGCTGCGCGCCTGTTTTCCGGGCGGCTCGATTACCGGTGCGCCCAAGATTCGGGCGATGGAGATTATTGATGAACTGGAGCCACAGCGGCGCAATGCCTGGTGCGGCAGCATCGGTTATCTCAGCCTGTGTGGCCGGATGGATACCAGCATCACCATTCGCACGCTGATCGCTGAAGATCAGCAGCTCTACTGTGCGGCGGGCGGCGGGCTTGTTGCAGACAGCGATCCCGAAGCGGAGTATCAGGAAACACTCGACAAAGTCAGCCGGATCTTACCGGCACTGGAACAAACCGGAGGTTCAGTTGGCCCTGACGCTTGATGATTTCCGCAGCCGTTTTCTGTTGCAGCAGCCTGCCCGCAGCACACAATTGCTATCCGGGCGCCATGCGGCGGTGCTGGTGCCGATTGTGGCACGGCATGAACCCGGTCTGTTGCTGACGCAGCGCTCACACGCCCTGCGCAAACATGCCGGACAGGTCGCTTTTCCCGGCGGGATGCAGGATGACACTGACGCATCGCTCATCGCCACAGCACTGCGTGAAGCACAGGAAGAGGTTGGCATTGAGCCGCATCAGGTCGAGGTATTAGGCGCACTGCCCGCCGTGACCAGCAGCACCGGCTTTCAGGTGACGCCGGTACTGGGGATCATTCCGGCCGATCTGCGGTTAACGATTAATCCGGATGAGGTGAGCAGCGCCTTTGAGATGCCGCTGGCCGAGGCTTTGCAGCTCAGCCGCTACAGCGCGCTGGAGGTGCATCGGGCTGGCGTTCGCCACCCGGTCTGGCTGTCGCGCTATCAGGATTATCTGGTGTGGGGCATGACCGCGGGTATTATCCGATCACTGAGTACTCAGATCGCATTCTGAAACCTTTCTCGTTTTTCTCTCTCCAGCCCGTCAGGTTACTGGCGCGCTGCACTATAATTTTTTCTATGAGTTTTGATAAGTTTATTTCATGCGAAAAGCTGCTCTTTCCTGGTGCATGACCATTACTATGGGCGCCATAAACTGCCCCGGCAGACTGAGAATAATTGTGAGGAGTGTCACCTGTGATTAGTGTTTTTGACATGTTCAAAGTGGGCATCGGCCCCTCAAGTTCGCATACTGTCGGCCCGATGAAAGCAGGTAAACAGTTTGTGGATTTGTTGTGCGAACAGGAAAAGCTGCAGGAGGTCACCCGGATCGCCGTGGATGTTTACGGTTCTCTCTCTCTGACCGGCAAAGGCCATCACACTGATATCGCCATTATTATGGGTCTGGCGGGTGAATCGCCGGATACGGTGGATATCGATGCGATCCCCGCCTTTATTAAAGATGTTGAGCAGCGTGAGCGACTGCTGCTGGCGAAAGGCGCACACGAAGTGGATTTCCCGCGTGAAGGCGGCATGGTATTTCGCAGTGAGAACCTCTCGCTGCATGAAAATGGCCTGCGCCTGCTCGCGTTTGCGGGCGACCTGCTGATCCTGTCAAAAACCTATTACTCCGTTGGCGGCGGTTTCATTGTTGATGAAGAGCACTTCGGGCAGTCGGCACTGGATGAAGTCTCTGTGCCCTGGCCGTTCCACTCCGCCAAAGATCTGCTGGCTCACTGTCGTGAAACCGGCATGTCACTCTCAGGTCTGGTGATGAAAAATGAGCTGGCGCTGCACAGCCGCGATGAGATCCATGCCTATTTCACTAACATCTGGCAGACGATGCAGGCCTGTATCGATCGCGGTCTGAATACCGAAGGCGTGTTGCCAGGGCCACTGCGCGTGCCGCGTCGCGCCGCCTCCCTGCGTCGTCTGCTGACCTCCTCTGACAAGCACTCAAGCGATCCGATGATTGTAATCGACTGGATCAATATGTATGCGCTGGCCGTTAACGAAGAGAACGCCGCGGGAGGCCGCGTGGTGACCGCGCCAACTAACGGTGCCTGCGGTATCGTGCCTGCGGTGCTGGCTTACTACGATCACTTCATTGAACCAGTGACACCCGACATTTTCCTGCGCTATTTCCTCGCCTCTGGCGCCATCGGCGTGCTGTACAAAATGAACGCCTCTATTTCAGGCGCGGAAGTGGGCTGTCAGGGTGAAGTGGGTGTCGCCTGTTCTATGGCGGCGGCCGGTCTGGCTGAACTGCTGGGCGGCAGTCCGGAGCAGGTCTGCGTGGCGGCTGAAATCGGCATGGAACATAACCTTGGTCTGACCTGTGACCCGGTAGCCGGTCAGGTTCAGGTGCCCTGCATTGAGCGCAATGCTATCGCCTCGGTTAAAGCGATTAACGCGGCGCGCATGGCACTTAGGCGCACCAGCGAACCCCGCGTCTCGCTGGATAAGGTTATCGAGACAATGTATGAAACCGGCAAAGATATGAACGCCAAATACCGTGAAACTTCGCGTGGCGGTCTGGCGATTAAAGTTCAGTGTGATTAAGCGAAACGATTAACTGACTAAAAAACGTGCAAACGTAATAAAATCCGCATCCTGCGCTATCTCAGCGCAGGTTAAACCGGTAGAGTGATTTCCGCGCAGCCGTCCGGCTTACGCAACTTTCCAGACCCGCTTTTCTGCATTCCGGCCTCAATGTTGATCTGACCGTGCCGATACTCACCCCGTTGTGTTTTGCTTTTTACTGGCTTTTTGGGAAGGTGAATACAGATGTTTATGGCCCAGCAATCTGTTGGAAAATTCAGACGCAAGCGTGTGCTGATAGCGCTTTCTATCGCCACCGTGGTGCTGATATTAACCCTGGCCTTTCGCTATATCGAAGAGAAGTCACGTATCGAGCAGCAGGCGATGGATTTCGCCGATAAAGCGATTATGCGGTTTGACCGGATGTTTTCACCGCTTGAGGTTTCAGCCAATAATACGCTGGGTCTGGTCGGCGTTCCCTGTCAGGATGTTCGCTTTCCACTCATCGAAAAAATCTCTTCCCTGCAGACGGTCCGGGCGATCCTGCTGGTGGATAACGACGTGCTCTACTGCTCCAGTATCTACGGGCCGCGCACCATCCCCTTTAGCCAGACTTACCCTGACTTAGCCTTTAACAGTCAGCGCATGACGCTGGCAACCGATGAGTACCTGCTGAAAGGTTCGCCCATTTTACTGCTGTGGACGCCAAAGAGCCTGGATAACCGCTCCGGGATTTTGCAGGTGATCAACATCGAAATGATGAGCAATTATCTGCTGGAGCCGCAGTTGCCCTGGGTGGAACGCGCTGTCTTTAACGTCAACGGGGAAAGCCTGGAGTATGGCAATCCACTGATCGAGCCCACGGTGCCGGCAGATGATGAAGTGAGCTATGAGCAGGGCTCGCTGCGCTATCCGTTTACGCTGACCCTCTATGGCCCCTCCCCGACCCGTCTTGCGCTGGCGACGCTTCCTTCACAGCTCCCGCTGGCGCTGCTGCTGAGCCTGCTTATGGGTTACATCGTCTGGCTGGCGACCGCAAATCGTATGAGCCTGAGCTGGCAAATCAGTTATGGCATTACGGCCCGTGAGTTTATGGTTTATTGCCAGCCGCTGATCAACACCAAAAGTGGTGAGTGCGACGGTATTGAGTTACTGCTGCGCTGGCATAATCCCCGTCAGGGCTGGATTGCACCGGATGTCTTTATTCCCCTGGCCGAGCGACAGAACCTGATCAAACCGCTGACGCGCTTTGTACTGAATGAGGTGGTGAGTCAGTTACCGCAGTTGCCCGACGATCCCGCGTTCCATATCGCCATTAACGTTGCCGCCAGCCACTTCCGCGACCACGCCATTCTGGAAGATCTGCACAACCTGTGGTGGCCTGCCAATCCGGTGCCAAAACTGGTGGTGGAGCTCACCGAGCGCGATGCCCTGCCGGTCGTGGACCAGTCGGTGATTGCGCAACTGCACGACATCGGTGTCCGGCTGGCGATTGATGATTTTGGTACCGGTCACAGCTCACTCTCCTACCTGAAAGATCTGCAGCCAGATGTGCTGAAAATCGACAAGATTTTCACCGCAGCCATCGGCACTGACGCGATTAATGCCACGGTGACGGATATGGTGATTTCGCTGGCCCAGCGCCTGAATATCAGTCTGGTGGCCGAAGGCGTGGAGACGGCTGAGCAGGCGGCCTATCTGCGCGAACGCGGCGTGGATCATTTGCAGGGCTACTATTTTGCCCGCCCGATGCCGCTGCAGGACTTCCCGGCGTGGCTGGCGCAGCATCAGGCTGATGCCCGCAGGTGACAATCGCCTGAGCCCCGTTTCGCCCTGCCTGATGACCTTACGCCACAGACAAAAAAACAGCCGCGGCAATGAGCCAGCGGCTGTCGGAGAATTCAGCGCGGCCGGTAAACCCGGCAGCGCCGCTGCATCAACGAGAACGATTAGCCCTCTTCATCCTCATCATGCGGTTTATCTTTAGTGACACGCACCAGATCGATACGGTAGTCGGTCGCTTCGATAATCTGGAAGTGCAGCGGAGTAATATCAATCACATCGCCAGGAAGCGGTAACTGCCCTTTCTGCTCAATCAGCAGGCCCGCCAGCGAGGCGTGGTCTTCTGTCGGGTCGACCAGCTCATGGAAGTCGAGCAACTGCTGCAGCGAGTGCAGATCGGTCCCCCCTTTCACTAACCAGCCATCACCATCCGCAATGATATCGGGCGTTTCATCTTCATCCGGGAATTCACCCGCAATCGCTTCCAGCACGTCCAGCGGCGTAATCAGACCCTGAACCACACCAAACTCATTGGTGACAATCACGAAGCTGCCCTTGGCACGACGTAGCACGCCAAGCAGGTTGATCGGATCCAGCGTCTCCGGCACCACGATGGTGGGTGTATTGGCCGCAAAGGTCGCCACATCCACACCGTGCTCCAGCGCCACCAGTAGCTCTTTGGCTCGCACAACGCCGACAATTTCATCCAGTTCACCCCGACAGACCGGGAACAGGCTGTGAGGCGTATCAAGCAGCTGACCGCGAATCTCATCTACCGGCCGATTCGCATCGACCCAGGAGATTTCACCGCGCGGCGTCATGATGCTGCGAATCGAGCGGGAAGCCAGCGTCAGCACGCCATTAATCATATAGCGCTCTTCATCTTTAAACGCTTCCTGCGGCATCGCTTCCGCCAGCGCTGCCTCTTCGCTGCTGCTGGTGTTGCCATTGCTGGCGGTCTGGGCACGGTTGCGGCCCCCCATCAGGCGTAAAATCGCTTCGGCGGTGCGTTCACGCATCGGGCGATTTGACTGATGGCGGATAAAGTTACGACGTGCAACCTGGTTGAACAGCTCAATCAGAATCGAGAAGCCAATCGCCGCATAGAGGTAGCCTTTAGGAATATGGAAACCAAAGCCTTCTGCCACCAGCGACAGACCGATCATCAGCAGGAAGCTCAGGCAGAGCACCACTACAGTCGGATGCGCGTTAACAAAGTTGGTTAACGGCTTAGATGCCAGCAGCATCACACCCATCGCAATCACCACGGCGGTCATCATCACCGGCAGGTGGTTCACCATACCCACGGCGGTAATCACAGCATCCAGCGAGAAGACGGCGTCCAGTACCACAATCTGCGTCACGACAGCCCAGAAACTGGCATATCCCCGATTACCGGATCCGTCGAGCTGCCGGTTCTCCAGCCGCTCGTGCAGCTCCATGGTCGCCTTAAACAACAGGAACAGACCACCCGCCAGCAGAATTAAATCACGACCGGCAAAGCTGAAACCGCCTACGCTAAAAAGAGGCGTCGTCAGCGTCACCATCCAGGAGATCAGCGACAGCAGACCCAGACGCATGACCAGCGCCAGTGACAGGCCAATCAGGCGTGCTTTATCACGCTGCTTCGGCGGCAGTTTGTCGGCCAGGATGGCAATAAACACCAGGTTATCAATGCCGAGTACGATTTCCAGCACCACGAGCGTCAGTAAACCCGCCCAGATTGAGGGGTCGAATAAAAATTCCATTATTTATGACTCCAGAACAGGGAACAGATCGCGGTGCTGCTTATCAGCGCAGCAAAGCGTGACATGCAGGTAGTCGGGAAAGCGGTGAAAACGCCGTGAGGCGAAGGGTGACGCGCCAGCAGGCGCAAAGAACAGATTAAGCGACGTCGGTGACGATCCATAAAGGTGGGCTGAAGCCCGTTACTCCTGAGTAATAAACAGAACGTTAATGTATCAGGTCGGCGAATTGCGTCAAAAAATTTTCTTATTTTTACAATCTGCCTGACGGATGATCAGGCGCATAAAAAGGGTTACTGGTCACTTCACAGGATGAATAGCTGACAGACATCACATAATTTATTTTTTCGATCACTAAAATAAATCGCGACTTTACCGCCTTGACGTAGTTAACCCATGTTTTTTCGACGCTATACCGATAATTCGAATCATCCGGTTAAACAGATCATCAAAGCAATTCAATACAGTTCATTGACTCAGATGAGCATCTCTAGCGAACGGAGGTAGCACGTGACCATTGCGATAGTAATTGGTACACACGGCTGGGCAGCGGAACAACTGCTGAAAACAGCAGAAATGCTGTTGGGCGAGCAGGACAATGTCGGCTGGATAGATTTTGTCCCCGGTGAAAATGCAGAAACGCTGATTGAAAAATATCAGGCACGACTGGCAGAACTTGATACGACGCAGGGAGTCCTGTTTTTAGTTGATACCTGGGGTGGCAGTCCGTTTAATGCGGCCAGTCGCCTCGTGGTCGACAAACCGCAGTATGAGGTCATCGCCGGGGTCAATATCCCGATGCTGGTCGAAACCCTGATGGCGCGCGATGACAATCCCGGTTTTGACGAGCTGGTCGCCGTGGCGGTGGAGACCGGCCGTGAAGGCGTCAAAGCCCTGAAAGCCAAAGAAGAAGCGCCGGCGCCAGCCGCGGTGAAACCGGCCGCTGCGGTGCAACCGGCTAAGCCGATGGCGCCCGGTGACCACATGAAAATCGGGCTGACACGCATTGATGACCGTCTGATTCATGGGCAGGTGGCAACGCGCTGGACCAAAGAGACCAACGTTCAGCGCATTATCGTCGTCAGCGATGAAGTGGCTAACGATCATGTGCGCAAGACTCTGCTGACGCAGGTCGCTCCGCCCGGCGTCACGGCCCATGTGGTGGATGTCGATAAGATGGTGCGGGTGTGGAATAACCCGAAGTATGGTCAGGATCGCGTGATGCTGCTGTTTACCAACCCCACCGATGTACTGCGCGTGGTGGAACAGGGTGTCGATATTAAAACCGTCAACATCGGCGGTATGGCGTTCCGCCAGGGGAAAACTCAGGTCAATAATGCGGTCTCGGTCGATGAAAAAGATATTGCCGCATTCCGCAAACTCAATGAACGCAATATTGAACTGGAAGTGCGTAAAGTTTCCAGTGACCAGAAACTGAAAATGATGGATCTGATCGCGAAAGTTAACGCGTAACAGAAGCACTTATGCGCCTGCGTTTCCGGGCTCCTGGTTATCCTGCTGAGGACAAGAAGTATGATGGAAATAACCTCGCTACAAATTATTTTGATTTTTATTGTCGCCTGTATTGCCGGTATGGGGTCGATTCTGGATGAGTTCCAGTTTCACCGTCCCCTGGTGGCCTGTACCCTGATTGGTATGGTGCTGGGTGATATGAAAACCGGCATTATTATCGGCGGTACGCTGGAGATGATTGCGCTGGGCTGGATGAACATCGGTGCCGCCGTTGCGCCTGATGCCGCCCTCGCCTCCATTATCTCGACCATCCTGGTTATCGCTGGCGGTCAAAGTGTGGGTGCCGGTATTGCGCTGGCGATTCCGCTGGCCGCCGCCGGACAGGTACTGACCATTATCGTGCGTACGCTGACCGTCGCCTTCCAGCATGCGGCTGACAAAGCCGCAGAGAAAGGTAACCTCACGGCCATCTCCTGGATCCACGTCTCTGCCCTGCTGTTACAGGCGATGCGTATCGCTATCCCGGCGCTGATTGTGGCGATTTCGGTCGGCACCAGTGCGGTTCACGCCTTACTCAGCTCTATTCCGGACGTGGTGACCAACGGCCTGAATATCGCCGGTGGCATGATTGTGGTGGTCGGTTATGCGATGGTCATCAACATGATGCGCGCAGGCTACCTGATGCCGTTCTTTTACCTGGGCTTCGTCACCGCCGCCTTCACCAACTTTAACCTGGTGGCGCTGGGCGTCATTGGCGTGGTTATGGCGGTGCTCTACATTCAGCTCAGCCCGAAATACAACCGTGTGGCGGGAGCACCAACAGGTGCTGCGACCGCAAACGATCTTGATAACGAACTCGATTAAGGAACAGGTGAGCACATGGTTGATATTACGAAAGTCGAAAAGAAACTGACACCCGGTGATGTTCGCGCCGTCTTTCTGCGCTCTAATCTGTTCCAGGGTTCATGGAACTTTGAACGCATGCAGGCGCTGGGCTTCTGCTTCTCAATGGTGCCGGTGATCCGCCGTCTCTATCCTGAGAACAATGATGAGCGTAAGCAGGCGATCAAGCGTCATCTGGAGTTCTTTAATACCCATCCTTATGTGGCCGCGCCGGTTCTGGGCGTGACTATGGCGATGGAAGAGCAGCGTGCTAACGGCGCACCGATCGACGATGGCGCGATTAACGGCCTTAAAGTCGGCCTGATGGGACCGCTGGCCGGTGTTGGCGACCCGATCTTCTGGGGTACGGTGCGCCCGGTGTTTGCCGCGCTGGGAGCCGGTATCGCCATGAGTGGCAGTCTGCTGGGTCCGCTGCTCTTCTTTGTGCTGTTTAACCTGGCACGTCTGCTGACCCGCTACTACGGCGTGGCCTATGGCTATCGCAAAGGGATAGATATCGTCAGTGATATGGGCGGCGGTTTCCTGCAGAAACTCACGGAGGGCGCGTCGATACTCGGCCTGTTTGTCATGGGGGCGCTGGTCAACAAGTGGACACACGTTAACATCCCGCTGGTGGTGTCACGTATTACCGACTCGACCGGTAAAACCACCGTCACCACCGTACAGTCGATCCTCGATCAGCTGATGCCGGGCGTGGTGCCGCTGCTGCTGACCTTTGGCTGTATGTGGCTGTTACGCCGTAAAGTGAACGCGCTGTGGATTATCGTTGGCTTCTTTGCTATCGGTATCTTTGGTTACTGGATCGGCCTGCTCGGTCTGTAATTTCACCCGGCCGGGAGCCTGTGCTCCCGGCTTTTAAGCGTGGTGAGCTGAGCCACAACCGGCTGAGCTCACCCTGTTTGAGGTAGATGTGATGTCATTAACCGACGCGCTGATTGCGTGTTGTATTGCCGCCCTGATGGGGTTTGCCATTTATCATGAGGCGATTCTGCCGCGTCGCCACGGCCCGACCCGCTTACGGGTTGCGCTGCGCAGGCAGCATAAGCTGGATAGCCTGATTTTCATCGGCCTGCTGCTGATCCTGCTGTGGAACAACGTCAGCCATCACGGCCCGCAGCTCACCACCTCACTGCTGATGGTGCTGAGTTTTCTGGCGTTCTGGCTATTCTGGCTGCGAAAGCCAACGCTGCTGATGAAAAGTGAGGGGTTGTTTTACGCCGGTGTCTGGATCGATTACCGGCGAATTCAGGGTATGAATCTCTCTGAGGATGGCATTCTGGTGATTCAGCTGGAACAGCGTCGGCTGCTGATCGCGGTGCAGCAACTCGACGATCTGGAGCGCATCTATAACACCCTGGTCGAGGCGCGCTAGTCGCGCTGCCACACAGTCAGGGTAAAGTCTGCGTCGCAGCTGAACTGCTCGCTCTGCTGCAGGGTCTGCCAGACCTCTTCACGCGCCCGCCAGGCGAACGGCGTCATCTGAAGCAGGGTCGTCGCGGCTGCGCCGGTTAATGCCATCGGGTAACGCAGCGCATGCTGCGCCACCTGGCGGAATCCGGGATACGCTTTCTGCTCCGGCACATGCAACTGCACTTCGCGGTAAATCAGCGCCTTGAACTGCTGCAGATGATGCGGGCCCGGTGTCACGGTCAGTACCAGGCCACCCGGCTTCAGCACGCGCGCCAGTTCCGCTTCATTGCAGGGTGCGTAGATTCGGACAACCGCATCCAGGGCGTGATCGGCAAAGGGTAAGCGCTGGCTGGAGGCGACGCAGAAGCGCACCGCCGGATAGCGCTTTGCTGCCAGCCGGATCGCCATTCTGGCGACATCCAGTCCATAGACCTGCCCGGCCTCGCCTGCTGCGTCAGCCAGTGCGGCGGTGTAGTAACCTTCGCCACAGCCGATATCCAGGATTTTGCACTCCGGCTGGCTCAGCGCGGGCGCAAGCAGGCTGACGACCCGATCACGCAGCGGCTGGTAGTAGCCTGCCTCAAGAAATTCGCGTCGTGCCTGCATCATCTCTGCACTGTCACCCGGTTCACGCGACCGTTTATGCTGAACGGGCAGCAGATTGACATACCCTTCTTTCGCCTGATCAAACTGATGGCGATTCTCGCAGCACCAGCTGCGCGCAGTAAAGGCGAGAGGAGAGTGACAAAGAGGGCAAATCAGGGACATAGGGTGCTCCGGCATCAGATAACGCGGCGCAGTGTAACCTTAACGTTTACGCATCGGAAGCATAAAGAAAGCCCCGGCTGAGAAGCCAGGGCTTTGAGATTTCATGTCAGGGTGCAATGCACCGAGGCGGAGTTGAATCAGATAGCCGTAACGTTAACGGCTGCCGGGCCTTTCTGGCCGTCCTGAATTTCGAACTCAACGCTCTGGCCTTCAGCCAGGGTTTTGAAACCATTGCCCTGAATAGCGGAGAAGTGTACGAACACATCTTTGCTACCGTCAGCAGGGGTGATAAAACCAAAACCTTTAGACTCGTTGAACCACTTAACCTGACCTTTAATCTTTGCCATTTTGCAAATTCCTTTAGATGTTTATTTAGCCCGAAGGCTGTCGTACAGAAAAACCAGAGACATTACTGCATGAGGCACTAATTAAGGTTCGGCAAGGAAGCGGTATTCAACGTCAACGTCTTTACTCGTTCTTCTTTACAGACTTCTTTACAGAAGATGCCATGCATAAACAGAACTGTACCTCGTTTAACTCAGGATTTGTTATCACATATCCTAAAAACAATGGCAAGCCATTTTTAAGGGCCTCAGCCAGCCTGCGCACATAATTGCCAGAAGGCTCACATTGCCTGTTCTGTGGCGTTTACAAATGCCGATGCAAATTAAGCCCGCTCTCTGGCCAGACCCCTCTCCGGCCTCTGTTGCCGGGTCTAACCCAATGGATACCATAAGAAATTAATATTTCACAAATATGGCAATAACAGAATGAATAAGCGAAGCGCGAAAAGTTGAAAATATCAATAATCCGGCGTCAATCCTGTACAGCGCCTTTTATTTCGTACAGATAACACTTTTTTTGCACCAAAAGCAGGAGCCAGACAGTCGTCCTGCTCCAAATAAAAGCATTGAGCCCGATTTTACTTATTAAGAATTTAACTTTTGATTTGAAAAATTGATATCAGATAATAAAAACGGGCTTTTGTTTTAACTCTGAGGTTTTAGGATAATTCCTGGGCATCCTTATTCAGCCCGCGGCTTTCGCCTATTCGCCACGGTGCGAAACCGCCCTTTTGCTCGTTTGCCCGCAGTAGCGCATCCGCCAGTTCTTTGGGTGGCGCATCCAGCGACTCATCGGCCAGTTCGAACACGCCCCAGTGGATGGGCAGCGTCAGCGGCCTGCCTGCTGCCTGCCATAGCGCCACCGCCTGATCGGGATTCATATGTTGGCCCGCCATGAACCATTCAGGTGCATAAGCGCCAATCGGCAAAGCCGCCAGGCTGAACGGGCCGAGTCGGGCCGCAATCTCCGGCAGGCTATCGCTGTAGCCGCTGTCGCCCGAGAACCAGAAGCGCACGGAGGCAGAACGCACGACCCAGCCGCACCAGAGCGAACGGTTTCGATCGCGCGGCGTTCGCATACTCCAGTGACGTGCCGGCACCGCATCAAAACAGAGGTCGCCGACAGTAAACTGTTGCCACCAGTCGAGCTGATGGACCTGTTTCACGCCCCGCGCCCTGCACCATTTTTCCAGGCCCAGCGGCACAATGAAGGTCGCCTGCGGAAAACGCCGGACGATTGCTTTAACCGTCGGCCGATCAAGATGATCGTAATGGTTATGTGAAATAAGCACGACATCCAGACGCGGCAGATCAGCGATGCTAAGCGGTGCGGGCGTTTTTCGCTGCGGCCCGGCAAAAGAGAGTGGTGAGGCGCGTGACGAGAGTGCGGGATCGATCAGGATATATTGCTGGTTCAGCCGCAGCAGCACGGCGGCATGACCCAACCACCAGATGCGATCGTCACTGCCGCGGATATCAGCGTGCTGCCACCACTGTTCGGTGAAAGCCCTGTAGCCCTGCTGCGGTGGCAGCGGCAGCCCCTGCGCTTTGCGCTCCCTGCGCCAGCGCTGCAGATCGCCCGGCTTGCGCCGTTCCGGTTCAGGATTGCAGAATCCCTCGGGCGTGTGATGCGCTTTGCTGCTGTCATACCACGGATTTTTCCAGACCATCCCGCCTCTCTGCTGTGATTATCGTTCCGGAATCAACCGGATAAAATCGCGTTTCTCGCGATCGTCATCGGTTTTTTTACTCTCTGCCCCTGGCTGCATCTCAATCAGACGGCGCAGCAGCTGATTCTGTTTCTTCTGCTCTTCCAGCAAGGATTCCAGTAAGCGGATTTGCTCACCGGCGCGCACGCTGGCGCGGTTAACAAAGAACCAGGCGATAAACGCCACAATCAAAATAATGACCAGCAGGCCATAGCTGACCAGTGGGCCCGAATTTGCGGCTAACTCATTCATAACTGCCTCGTAAAACTCAGTGGAAACGCCAGAACATGGCAACCGCCTATTCTACCTGTCGCCATCGCAAAAGATAATGGGGTTAACATCAATGCAGAATTTGCCGTTTCAGTTATCTCTGATCGATCCCACCAGAAAAGCGAGGCATGCTGATATCATCATAACCGGCGGCACCAGGTGGAGCGCTGAGTTATCTTTCACAAGGAGACATAATGAAACTGTTTATTCGTACGGTAGGCTTGCTGGCGGTGATCTGGCTGGCGATGCTGTTTACCGGCTATGGCGTATTAACCGGCAGTACTAAAAATGCCGCCGGCCTTGGCCTGCAGTGCAGCTATCTGACCGCTCGCGGTGTGATCAGTGCGCAGTATCTGCATACTGACAGTGGCGTGGTGGGCGTGACTGATTGTCCGTTGCTGAAGAAAAGCGGAGAAGTGATCGATAATTAACAAAACAGCGGGCCACATGGCCCGCTGTTTTCAGAACGGATAGTCGTGATAGCCCATCTCTGAGGAGAGCGTACGCGCCGCCCGATGCAACATGGCCACGTAATCCTGGCGGGCATCTTCTGAAAAGCGAATGGTGGGAAAAGAGATACTCAGTCCCGCAATCACCACGCCAAAACGGTCAAATACCGGCACAGCGAGGCAGCGTAAACCCTCTTCCTGCTCTTCGTTATCTTCACCATAGCCCTGCGTTCTTACCTGATCCAGCGCCGTAATCAACGCCTCCGCGCTTAACAGCGTATTGGCCGTGCTCCGTTTGAACTCGACGTCCCGCAGGATCTCCTCAACTTCGCTGCGATCGCGCCAGGCGAGCAGAACTTTTCCAATCGCGGTGGTATGCAGCGGATTACGACGGCCAATGCGCGAATACATACGCAGGTTGTAGAGGGAGTCGATTTTGTGGATGTAGACAATACTGTCCTCTTCCAGCGCCCCCAGATGAATGGTCTCTTTGGTCAGACGCGAAAGCTCACGCATCTGCACATCCGCACTGCGGATTAAATCGACGTTCTGCAGCGCTTTAGCGCCCAGTTCAAACAGCTTCAGTGTCAGTGAGTACTTCTCGCTCTCACCTTCCTGCGTGACATAACCCAGCGACTTCATGGTCTGCAGGAAACGGTAAACGGTGCTTTTTGACATCATCACGCGCTGCGCGAGCTCAGTAATACCGTGATCGCGCTCTTCACCCAGCGCCTGCAGAATGCCGAACACTTTAAGTACCGAAGAGACGGAATCGGGCTGTTTATCATTTTCAGCAGAGGACATCGCGCACCTTGTTAAACCTGTTTCAAAAAAAATGGAACGGACTGTCAGTATAGAGTGAGGCATACGAAGGCAGCAATGCTTTAACCATTACGTCATATTTAAAGACAGTTTTTTATCCATCCGATCGCTGCATTTCAGCGTTAATTTCATTAGCATGATGATATTCACCCTCTTTAGTAATTAACTTATGACACTCTCTCCTCCTCAGGATGGATTACCCGCGCGTCAGCGCTATATGGCAATCGTCACCATCGCGCTGGGTCTGACCATGGCGGTGCTGGATGGCGCGATAGCCAATGTCGCCCTGCCCACTATCTCGCGCGAACTGAATGCCAGCCCGGCGCAGTCGATCTGGATAGTGAACGCCTATCAGATTGCGATTATCGTCTCGCTGCTGTCGCTCTCCTTTCTGGGCGACATGCTGGGTTATCGCCGCGTCTATCAGGCGGGCCTGGCGCTGTTTATTGCCACTTCGCTGTTCTGCGCCTTCTCCACCACCCTGACCATGCTGACTTTCGCCCGCGTGCTGCAGGGATTAGGAGGTGCAGCGCTGATGAGTGTGAATACCGCGCTGATACGCATTATCTATCCGCAGCGTCATCTGGGACGCGGCATGGCGATCAACTCGCTGGTCGTGGCGGTTTCAACCGCGGCAGGCCCGACGGTTGCCGCAGCGATTCTTTCAGTGGCAAGCTGGAAGTGGCTGTTTCTGATTAACGTCCCGCTGGGTGCCATTGCGCTCTGGCTGGCGCTGCGCACGCTGCCTGATAATCCGCAGAAAGCGACGGCGCAGAAATTTGATGTTCCCAGCGCGATCATGAACGCCCTGTTCTTTGGTCTGATCATCTCTGCGCTGAGCGGGTTTGCACAGGGACAGAGTCATCTGCTGGTGCTGTCGGAGGTCATTGCTCTGCTGGTTGTGGGCTGGTTCTTTATTCGTCGTCAGTTAAACATGGCGGTGCCGCTGCTGCCGGTTGATCTGCTGCGTATCCCGATTTTCAGCCTGTCGATGGGAACGTCGGTCTGTTCGTTCTGCGCGCAGATGCTGGCGATGGTGTCGCTGCCCTTCTTTCTGCAAAACGTCCTGCAGCGTGATGAGGTGGCAACCGGTTTACTGCTGACGCCCTGGCCGCTGGCAACCATGGTATTTGCGCCGATTGCCGGCCGGCTGATTGAACGGGTGCATGCAGGGTTGCTGGGCGGCATCGGGCTGGCCATTTTCGCCCTGGGGTTGTTTCTGCTCGCCTGGCTGCCGGCCAACCCGGGTGATGGCGATATAATCTGGCGCATGATGCTTTGCGGTGCCGGTTTTGGGCTGTTTCAGTCACCCAACAACCACACCATTGTCACTTCCGCTCCGCGTCATCGCAGCGGCGGCGCCAGCGGCATGCTGGGCACCGCGCGCCTGCTGGGCCAGAGTATGGGTGCTGCACTGGTCGCGCTGATGTTTAATCTGTTTGATGAACGCGGGACGCACGCTTCGCTGCTGCTGGCGGGCAGCTTTGCCGCCGTGGCCGCGCTGGTCAGTGTGTCACGGATGACGCAGACCCGCGCCTGATGGCAGAAACAGAAAAGGCGACCACCTGACAGAGTGTGACCCGATTCGCTGTAAGGCCGAGCCTTCACAGGGAACCCGGTCAGATCGGAAAGACTTCTGTCATCCATGACGGTCGGCCCGCACCATCCATGGCGCGGGACGCTTTCCTCCTCTGCCCGGGTTCCCTGCATGTTGAGCTAAGATATTGCTGTCAGATTCAGTCTGATTATGGTTTCTAAACAGAAAAGGCGACCCAGGGTCGCCTTTTTTGCTCTGCTTAACGCTACTTCAGATACTGACCGCTACGCAGTGCTTCAATACGCTTATCTAACGGCGGATGCGACATAAACAGCTCGCTGAACGATTTGCCTTTACCGTTGATACAGAACGCCATCATGCTGCTCGGCTCCTGCGGTTCGTAGCTGGTTTTCAGGCGCTGTAACGCCGCAATCATCTTCTCACGACCTACCAGCTTCGCTGAACCGGCATCGGCATGGAACTCACGGTGACGCGAGAACCACATGGTGATGATGCTGGCGAGAATACCAAACACCAGTTCCAGCACCATCGACACCGCAAAGTAGACCAGCGGGTTGCCGTTGCTGCTCTCCTCACCATCGCGGTTGCCGGACATAAAGCCTGCCGCGATCTGCGCCAGAATACGTGAAACGAAAATCACAAAGGTGTTCACCACACCCTGGATCAGCGTCATGGTGATCATGTCGCCGTTGGCGATGTGTGACACTTCGTGTGCCAGCACCGCTTCCGCTTCATCACGGCTCATGTTCTGCAGCAGACCGGTTGAGACAGCAACCAGTGAGGCGTTACGCCGTGCGCCAGTCGCAAAGGCGTTGATGTCAGGTGCGTGATAGATCGCCACCTGCGGCATCGCAATACCCGCCTGTTGTGCCTGACGGCCAATTGTATCCACCAGCCAGCGCTCGGTTTCGTTGCGTGGCTGTTCAATCACTTCACCGCCAACCGATCGCAGTGCCATCCACTTCGACATCAGCAGTGAAACAAACGCACCGCCGAAGCCAAACAGGCCTGCCATGATCATCAGGCCCTGAACACTGCTTGACTGGATCCCTGTCAGGCTGAGAATCAGCCCGAATACCAACATCACAGCCAGGTTGGTCATCAGGAAAAGAGCAATACGCATCATTTTTGTTAATCTTCCTCAGTAGTTCACGCGCCTATACGCGGATCCATATCCTATGGGCATTGGGCTGCTTTTCAAGCAACCTTAACGTTTAAGTGCCTAAAAAGACATAACTTTACATTCTGACACGCCTGATGAGGAGCCCAGCCTTCAGGCACCTTCACCAGCGCTAATCATTGCTTACTGGAAACTTTTCTGAGTACAAAAAAAAGCACCGCTGAGCGGTGCTTTTTCTGGCAATAGCGGTTTATTTAGCCGCTGGCGCCTCTGGCTGGGATTTCTCCAGCTGCGCAAGATCGTTAGCGATCTTCACCGTCTCATCAAGATACGGATCCGGCTCTTTATAATCTTTCGGCAACTCATCCAGGTTTTTCAGCGGTTTTTTGCCTTCGGCCTGATAGCGCGCGTTGATCCGCTCCAGACGAGACGCATCATCTTCGTGGTTCTCTTTCTCGCGCTGAGCGAGATTAAGCGACACGATGTTGCGCTTATCTTTCAGGGCATTGTAACGGGCAATGTCCTTCATGATGTACTGGAACTCGCGATCCTGAGCGATGCGGTCAGCATGCTGCTTAGTCAGCTGCACCACCAGCGGTTTCACATCACCGGTTTTGACATAGGTCGCCGCTTTGATGCTGTCCCACGGCAGTGCGTTATCCTCAAATTTCTCACCGGTTTCAGCCGCTTCAACGCCGGTTGGCATCAGCAGATCCGGCGTGACGCCTTTACGCTGTGTACTGCCGCCGTTAATGCGATAGAACTTCTGAATGGTGTAAGAAACGGAGCCTAACGCAGGCCACTCCGGACGCAGCATCTGATCGTAAATGCGGTTCAGAGAGCGATACTGCTGAACGGTGCCTTTACCAAAGGTTGGCTCGCCAACAATCACCGCGCGACCGTAATCCTGCATCGCGGCAGCAAAGATCTCAGAAGCTGAGGCGCTGAAGCGATCGACCAGCACCACCAGCGGTCCTTTGTAGTAGACAACACCGTCGTTATCGCTGTCTTCACGAATCCGACCATTGTTGTCGCGTACCTGAACTACCGGACCACTCGGAATAAACAGACCGGAAAGCGAGACTGCTTCGGTCAGCGCGCCGCCGCCGTTGGTACGCAGATCGATCACCACACTGTCGACGTTCTGTTTCTGCAGTTTCTGCAGCTGTACTTTCACGTCGTCGGTGAGGCCGACATAGAAACCAGGAATATCGAGCACGCCCACTTTCTGCTTGCCGACATTTTTGATGGTCAATTTAACCGCGCGATCTTCCAGACGGATTTTCTCACGTGTCAGCGTCACAGTACGGGTTTTGGTGCCCTTACCGGCTGGCAGAACTTCCAGGCGCACTTTGCTGCCCTTAGGTCCTTTAATTTTTGCCACGACATCATCCAGACGCCAGCCGATCACATCTTCCATCGGCTTGCCTGGCTGACCCACACCGACGATGCGATCGCCAACGGTAATGGCTTTGCTCTTCGCGGCCGGGCCGCCTGCGACCATCGAGTTGATCACCGTATAGTCGTCATCCATCTGCAGAACCGCACCGATGCCTTCCAGTGACAGGCTCATTTCGGTGTTGAACTGCTCGGTGTTACGCGGCGACAGATAGCTGGTGTGCGGATCGATTTCGCGGGCAAAAGCGTTCATCACCAGCTGGAAAACATCTTCACCGTTGCTCTGGGCCAGACGACGGATAGCGAAGTTGTAACGCTTGGTCAGAACGTCGCGGATCTCGTTATCATCTTTGCCCGCCAGCTTCAGACTCAACTGATCATATTTGACCTTGGCATCCCACAGCGCATTCAGTTCAGACTGATCTTTCGGCCAGGGTGCTTTCGCGCGGTCAATGTCGATAGTGTCATTGCCGCTGAAATTCATCGGACGAGCCAGCACCGTCAGCGCATATTGATAGCGCTCAAAACGGCGTTTCTGCGCCAGATTATAAATATCGTAAAAGAGATCCAGCTTGCCACTGCGCAGCTCATCGCCGACGGTGGTTTTTTTGCTGGCAAACTGCGCCACATCTGACGCCAGCAGCACATTGTGGCTGTAGTCGAGCATGTTCAGATAGCGATCAAAAATTTTCGCTGAAAAGTTCTGATCCAGGTCGAACTGGCGATAGTGGGAACGGGTAAAGCGCGAGGTTACGCGCTCACTGACCGTCGGATCCTGCGGATCTTCGTGAAGCTGGGGAATCTGATCGGCGCGGGTAATGTTCTCCGCGCCGAAGGTTGGGCCTGCTAATAGCAGGCCCGCAATAAGTCCAACTTTAAAAAGGGTGTTCATGCCGGGGTTAGCCTCCGTTTCAGAACTGCAAGTGTTCTGCGCGCACAATCATTGCCATGCCGGAAGCGAGCTGGACCCGAACGCCGTCTTTTGATACTTCAAGAACGGTAGCGTCCATCGCACTTTTGCCTGCTTTAACTTTAATACTCTGGCCGGGTTGCAAAGTTGAGGTATCAGTGATGGGTCGGGCTTCCTGCTCCGGACGTGGGGCTGGCTTGCGATGCTGTGAGGCGGTCGCACGCGGTGCAGTGGTCTGCGGACGCGGTTTACGCGCGGCTTCGCCTTCTGCAGGCTTACGTGCCGCGGGCTTGCGTGGACGACGCGGTGCCGCGCCCTCTTCGCTTTCGCCTGCTTCACGACGCGCGGCGCGCTGCTGGTCACGCTGCGCCTGGACGCGTGCTTTCGCTTCTTCCAGCTGCTTACGTGCATGCTCAACGTGTTGCTCATCCAGCACGCCACAGGCATTACCGTCGAGATCGACACGGATAGCACCGGCTTTGATGCCGTACAAATAACGCCAGCTTGACGTATAGAGACGCAGCGCGGAACGCAGCTGTGTTTTGCTCAGACCCATTTCGCCCTGAACACGCTCGACCAGATCCTGAAAGATACCGATTTTGAGCGGACGCGCTTCACCTTCAGCGCTAAAGCAGTGCGGAAAGCGCTCCGCCAGAAAAGTGATGACTTCTTTACTGCTATTCAACTTAGGTTGATTTTCCATGAAATTTCCTGATTACAACGGGTTTGCCGACCAGCGCAGGCATGAACAGGCGACATTATAATGACAACATCGCTAAATGCCATGTGATCCAGTCGATTAGCTGCGCGTCAGCTGCAGATATTTTTCTAAGTCGCTGTTCGCAAGCACTTCACAAAGCCCATCAGTCAGTGTGACCAGCCCCGATTCGTCGTCGCTGTCAAAGCGATTGTACGCCACGCTGTCGATGTCCAGCACCCCAACCACAGTGCCATTCACTTTCAGAGGAATCACAATCTCAGCATTGCTGGCAGCGTCACAAGCGATGTGGCCCGGGAAGGCATGCACATCATCTACGCGTTGCACTTTTTCTTCTGCCAGCGCCGTGCCACACACACCTTTACCAACCGGAATGCGCACACAGGCGATTTTGCCCTGGAACGGGCCCAGCACCAGCGTATCCGCTTCCGTCAGCAGGTAGAAACCAGCCCAGTTCACGCCATCGAGACGTTCGTACAGCAGCGCGCTAAAGTTTCCCATCGCGGCGAGGAACGCCGTTTCTCCCGCCAGTAAGGCGCGCATATCGCGATTCAAATCGGCGTAAAAGGCAGTTTTGTTCATTATTTAACCGTTACCAATGACATCTGAACGGGGCATTAAAGACCGTTCGTTAAAAATAAGTTTTAAATATCCAGAGCCACAAGGTGAATCATAGCGTTAGTTGCTATACCCTTAGCATTCTGTGGATCGAAGCGTGATGCCCGAGACAGGCACACAGACAATGTCTTTATGACCGATATCTGTTACTTCTGAAGAGCGAAGATTGCATCACCCTATGAAAATTCACGCTATCAGCCAGACATTGCCTCACGCACGTTATCAGCGTTGCCCGCAATGCGATACCCTTTTTTCCTTACCGGATGTGAAATCTCATCAGTCGGCACATTGCCCACGCTGTAACGCCGAAATTCTCAGTGGTCGCGACTGGCCGATGACCCGTCTTATGGCGATGGCCGCCACCATGATTGTGTTAATGCCCTTTGCTTTCTCCCTGCCGCTGGTAGATATCCGGCTGCTTGGCATGCGCATCAATGCCAGCGTACTGGAAGGCATCATACAGATGACCCAGCAGGGTGATGTACTGACGGCCTCGATGGTGGCGTTCTGCACCATCGGCGCGCCGGTGACGCTGGTGGCGGGTATCTGTTATCTCGGTATCGGCCACCGGCTCGGCATGAATCTGCGTCCCGTGCTGCTGATGCTTGAGAAGCTGAAAGAGTGGGTGATGCTAGATATCTATCTGATCGGCATCGCCGTGGCGTCAATTAAAGTGCAGGACTATGCTTCGCTGGAGATTGGCTACGGGCTGGCAGCTTACATCGCCCTGACAGTGCTGAGCGTGCTGACACTGATCCATCTGAATATGGAGCAGCTGTGGGAGCATTTCTACCCACAGACGCCTGGCAATATGGCCCGTGACGATATGCAGGTCTGCCTGAACTGTCACAACACCAGCATACCCGATGAACGGGGCCGCTGCCCGCGCTGCCATACGCCGCTCGACTTCCGACGCCGCCATAGCCTGCAGAAATCCTGGGCCGCGCTCATCGCATCGATTGTGCTGTTGATCCCCGCAAATCTGATGCCGATCTCCGTGGTCTACCTTAATGGTTCACGGCGTGAGGACACCATCTTCTCCGGCATCCTGGGGCTGGGCGAAGGCAATATTCCGGTGGCGGCGATTGTTTTTATCGCCAGTATTCTGGTGCCGTTTATCAAGGTGCTGGTGATGCTGACGCTGCTGCTCAGCATTCATTTTCGCTGTGAACAGGGGCTGAGAACCCGCATCCGCTTGCTGCGGTTTGTAACCTGGGTTGGCCGCTGGTCAATGCTCGATCTGTTTGTCATTTCGTTAACCATGTCGCTGGTCAACCGTGATCAGCTGCTGGCTTTTACCATGGGACCGGCGGCGCTATTTTTTGGCGCGGCCGTCATCCTGACCATTATGTCTGTTGAGTGGCTGGACAGCCGCCTGCTCTGGGATGCACATGCAACAGGAAACGCCGACTACACCGACTAACGCAACGCTGCGTAATAAGCGCAAAATTTCGCCCTTCTGGCTGCTGCCGATTATTGCGATGCTGATCGCCTGCTGGCTGCTCTGGACCAATTATCAGGAGCGCGGCACCACCATCACCATCAATTTCCAGACGGCGGATGGTATCGTGCCGGGTCGCACCCCGATCCGCTATCAGGGCGTGGAAGTGGGCACCGTGCAGGGCATTAATCTCAGTGATGATTATCGCAGCATTCAGATTAAAGCCAGCATCAAAAGCGACATGCGCGATGCGCTGCGTGAAGATACGCAGTTCTGGCTGGTGACGCCTAAAGCCTCGCTGGCGGGTGTGTCGGGGCTGGATGCGCTGGTCGGTGGTAACTACATCGGGATGATGCCGGGTAAAGGTAAACCCAGCGAGTCGTTCACCGCGCTGGATACGCAGCCCAAGTATCGGGTGAATACCGGCGAATTGATGATCCATCTGCATGCGCCCGATCTCGGCTCGCTCAACACCGGCTCGCTGGTCTATTACCGCAAAATTCCGGTTGGCCGGGTCTATGACTACAGCATTAACAGCAAATCCGATGGCGTGTCGATTGATGTGCTGATTGACCGTCGCTTTATCAATCTGGTGAAAACCAACAGCCGTTTCTGGAATGTGTCAGGCATGAATGCTGACGTCAGCCTGAGCGGGGCTAAAGTGCAGCTGGAGAGTCTGGCGGCGCTGGTCAATGGTGCGATCGCGTTTGACTCGCCACAGGGTGCGGAAACGGCCAAAGCTGAGCAGAATTACCGGCTCTATCCCGATCTGGCGCATAGTCAGCGCGGCGTGCAGATCACGCTGGATCTGCCTAACGGCAACAATCTCAAGGCGGGCAGCACCCCGCTGATGTATCAGGGACTGGAAGTCGGCACACTGACCAAACTGAACCTGCAGGATGGCGGCAAGGTCACCGGCGAGCTGACCATCGATCCCTCTGTTGTCGGTCTGATGCGCAGCGGCACCCGCATTGAGATGCACAGCCCGAAAATCAGCCTGACGGATACCAGCCTCAGCGCGCTGCTGACCGGCAACACGCTGGAACTGGTGCCGGGCGAAGGCGAGCCGCAGCAGCACTACACCGTGCTGGCGTCCAATGAGACTCTGCTGCAGAAGCCCAATGTACTGACGGTAAAACTCAGCGCGCCAGAGAGCTATGGTATCGATCAGGGCCAGCCGCTGATGCTGCACGGCATGCAGATTGGTCAGGTGATGTCGCGTACGCTGGATGAAAATGGCGTGAATTTCGTGGTGGCGGTCAATCCTGAAAATCGCAATCTGGTGCATGGCGACAGCAAATTTATCGTTAACAGTCGGCTGGATGTGAAGTTCGGTCTTGATGGCATGCAGGTATTAGGTGCCAGCGCCCGTGAATGGGTGGATGGCGGTATCCGGCTGGATCCGGGCAAAAAGGGTGAGCCAAAAAGTGCCTATCCGCTGTTTGCCGATGCTGAAAAAGCGGAAGAAGGCATTACCGGCGATGGCCCTTCTACCACGCTGATGCTGACCGCCAACAGTCTGCCTGACGTGCAGGCCGGCTCTGTCGTGCTTTACCGCAAATTTCAGGTGGGTGAGATCGTCAAAGTCACGCCGCGCGCTGACGCGTTTGATATTGCGGTACATATTCAGCCGGAATATCGCAAGCTGCTGACCAGCGAAAGCGTGTTCTGGGCTGAGGGTGGCGCACGCGTCAGCCTTAACGGCAGCGGCCTGACGGTGCAGGCATCGCCGCTTAACCGCGCACTGAAAGGCGCGATCAGTTTCGACAATATGAGTGGTGCGCAGTCGGCCAAAGGGGCCAAACGCGTCCTCTATCCGTCTGAAACCGCCGCCCGCGCGGTGGGTAGCCAGATTACGCTGCACACCTATGATGCCAGCAAGCTCTCTGCCGGAATGCCGATTCGTTACCTGGGTATTAATGTCGGCCAGGTGGAGTCACTGTCGTTAAGCAAAGATAACAATCAGGTGGTAGCGAAAGCGGTACTCTATCCGGAGTATGTCAACGATTTCGCCCGTCTCGGCAGCCGTTTCTCGGTGGTTTCACCGGAGATTTCCGCTACCGGCGTGAATCATCTGGAAACCCTGTTGCAGCCTTACGTCAACGTGGATCCCGGTAAAGGTGGCGCCGCGCGCACGTTTGAGCTGCAGGAGAGCACCATTACCGACTCCCGCTACCTTAATGGCCTGAACATTTATGTTGATGCCACTGAGGCCGGTTCACTGTCGCTGGGTACGCCGGTGCTGTTCCGTGGTGTGGAAGTGGGTACCGTGACCGGCACCTCACTGGGTAATATGGCGGATCGTGTGCAGATCGCCCTGCGCATCAGTAAGAAGTACCAGCATCTGGTGCGTAATAACTCGGTGTTCTGGCTGGCATCCGGCTATAACCTGGACTTCGGTCTGGTGGGTGGCGTAGTGAAAACCGGGACCTTCCAGCAGTTTATTCGCGGTGGCATTCAGTTTGCGACGCCGCCGACGGTGCCGCTGGCGCCACAGGCGAATCCGGATAAACACTTCCTGCTGCAGGATGAAGCGCCGAAAGATTGGCGTAACTGGGGAACGGCGATCCCGTCTCCGCGCTAAAGGCTATCTCAAACGGGCAGCCTGGCTGCCCTTTTAGGCGTTTAAAGTCAGCACCGGCTCAGGGATCATACGCCTTATTCACTCCCTCAAACGGGCAGCCTGGCTGCCCGTTTCCTTTCCTCATGATACACTGCCGCCTTTGCCTTAACTGGAATGTGCCCGTGTCAGATGCTTCTTCGCTTTTCCCCGCCGATTTTCTCTCGTTAATGCGCCAGAGCCTGCCCGATGAGGCGAGCCTCGCGCAATTTATTGCCTACAGTCAGCAACCCCTGCGCCGCAGTATTCGCGTCAATACCCTGAAGATCAGCGTGGCTGACTTTCTGAGTCAGACCGCGCGTTATGACTGGCAGCTGACGCCGGTGCCGTGGTGCGAAGAGGGATTCTGGATCAGCCGGGAAGATGAGAGCCTGCCGCTGGGCAGCGTGGCTGAGCATCTCAGTGGCCTGTTCTACATTCAGGAGGCCAGCTCCATGCTGCCGGTGACCGCGCTGTTTGACGCCCAGCCAGAGGTCAGCGCCGTGATGGATATGGCGGCGGCACCGGGTTCTAAAACGACCCAGATTGCTGCGCGGATGGGCAATCAGGGCGTTATCCTGGCTAACGAATTCTCCTCCAGCCGGGTTAAAGTATTGCACGCCAATATCAGCCGCTGCGGCGTCAGCAACAGTGCCTTAACGCACTTTGACGCGCGGGTCTTCGGGCCAGCCCTGCCGGAACAATTCGACGCCATCCTGCTCGACGCTCCCTGCTCCGGCGAAGGGGTGATTCGCAAAGATGCTGATGCGCTGAAAAACTGGTCGCTGGCAAGTACGCATGAGATCGCCGCGACCCAGCGCGATCTGCTCGACAGTGCCTTCCACGCCCTCAAACCCGGCGGCACGCTGGTTTACTCCACCTGCACCCTGAATCAGATTGAGAATCAGCAGGTCATTGCCTGGCTGCTGGAGCGCTATCCGGACGCTGTAGAGGTTGTAGCGCTCGATGGGCTGTTTGAGGGTGCCGGACAGGCCGCGACGCCCGAGGGCTATCTGCATGTCTTCCCGCAGATGTTCGACAGCGAAGGCTTTTTCGTTGCGCGGCTGCGTAAAACCGCGTCGGTCGAGCCCTTACCGCTGCCGGGCTACAAAGTGGGTAAATTGCCCTTCTCCCACCTCAGCCGCAAGCTGGAAAGTGAGATAGCCCAGGCCGCCGCCGCTGTCTCTCTTAAATGGGATGCGTCGCTGGAGCTGTGGCAGCGTGATAAAGAGATCTGGCTGTTCCCGAAGGCCGTCACCCCGCTGCTGGGCAAAGTGCGGTTCTCGCGCATCGGCCTGAAGCTGGCAGAAACTTTTGCTAAAGGCTATCGCTGGCAGCATGAAGCGGTGATTGCGCTGGCAAAACCCGATGCGGCGCAGACTTTTGAGCTCACCGCAGCAGAGGCGGAAGAGTGGTATCGCGGCCGGGATATCTACCCGGAAACGGAACCCACCCGTAATGAGATGATTGTCACTTATCAGCAGCAGCCGCTGGGGCTGGCTAAAAAAGTCGGCAGCCGTATCAAGAACAGCTATCCGCGGGAGCTGGTGCGCGACGGACGCCTGTTCCGCTGAGTCACTTTATTTGCACCATCGTCAGATGATTGCCAAACACTGCGCCGGTATCGATGTAGTGCAGATTGGCAATCGTCAGCGACCGTTTCAGCGGCGTGTGTCCGAAGTAAAAGGCGTCTGCGCCACGGATGCCCGCCCGTTCGCCTGACTCCATCGCCTCCAGCCGCTGACGGCTCCAGACCACCTGCTGCCAGTCGAGTGGCTTATTCAACGCATATTCCCGGGCCGGATAATCAGCATGGGCAATCACAATAATTCGCTCATCGAGCTGCAGATGGAGAATCAGCGGCAGCTCACGGCAACGCTGCAACGCGTGACGCGCCGCAATCAACGCTGCACCACGCAGCCGAAAGAACCAGTCGCCACCGTTCATCTGCCAGAGCGCCATTTCCTGCCCCTGTAGTGCTGAAAGCGCCATCTCCTCATGATTCCCCCGCACGCAGCGAAACCAGAGCTCCTCCAGCAGCGCCAGACAACCCAGGCTGTCGGGACCGCGATCGATGATGTCACCCACCGAAATCAGTAAGTCCAGCTGCGGGTCAAACTGATGCTGCTGCAACAGCGCATCCAGTTCGCGGCGGCAGCCATGCAGATCGCCGACCACCCAGATCCGTCGCCACGCTGCGCCATTCAGGGATTGGTAATACATCGCTGCACCCGGCCTTTGTCTGCTGAAAACATCTTCAGAGTATAGTCAGGGCTGACCCTGTACTGGCATGACGCGCTGGAAAGCAGAATGCAAAGGAGGCTGGGTGCAAGGGGTCGGGCCAGGCGATTAAAGAGAGGTGAAAGGAGCGTCCCTCCCGGCGCTTATCTCCGGCACTCAGTAAAGGTGGTAGCTCTGTCAGGGACGAAATACATCATAATGCGATCAGGCGCGCCAGGCTATTCTGCCCCCACCATATCTGTAGTCATTTGGGATCAGCTACGCATTTTAGCCGGATATTTCTGCAGTTTCTCTGCCGGACGCACCGGGCGGCGCACCAGCTCACCGCCGCAGTTAGGGCAAAGATGAGTGAGATGCTCAGCACAGTCAGCGCAGAACGTGCATTCAAACGAGCAGATGCGTGCCGCCAGAGAAGATGGCGGCAGATCAACGTCGCAGCGTTCACAATTGGGGCGAAGTTCCAGCATGGTGTGACTCCTCAAAAAAGCGGTATGCGCCAGCTTCGCGGTTGCTGACCCGAATGTCGAGCCAGCAACCGGACAAGAGTGTGTCAGATCCGGACATCCTGCTTTAATGGTGCAGTCAGCGGTGCTTTGCCGCTGCTATTTGTGCCGCTGATCCTCAGGAAGGTCATCGGGCAAATCCTCTTCGTCAGCTGTGTCATCGAACTCAGCACTCTCCTCTTCCGGCTCCTGACCGCCCATCGACGCATGAATCACCTCCTCTTCCAGCGTCGGGATCAGCGCGGCACCCAATGGCGAGGTCGCCAGACTGTCAGGCATCACCACATGCGGCAACGGTACTTCGGTCGTCGGAAGCGGACCCGGCGCACGCACATAACTCAGTCCGCCAATCACCAGCGCACAGAGCATAAAGAAGAGATAGAGCATATTGCTGCCCAGCGGCTGCATCAGCGCACCGACCACCAGCGGGCCGATACTGGCGCCAATACCAAACGCCATCAGCAGACAGGCAGTTAACGAGACACGACGATCGGCGGCGACCTGATCGTTGGCCAGAGCCACCTGCAATGGATAGAGCGCAAACTGCATCATGCTGGCGGCAAAGGCGATGCCAATCATCCAGTGGAAGGTCAGATGCGGCAGTACCACCAGCGGCACGCAGGCCACGGCAAAGAGCATGGCAATAATGAATAACAGCCGCTGGCGGTCGTAGCGATCAGAGAGCCAGCTTAGCGGAAACTGCGACACCAGCCCGGCAAAAATCGTGAGACTCATAAAATAACCGGTCTGGCTGGTGGTGAAGCCTTTGCTGCTGCCATAAACCGGTGCCAGGCCATAGAACGCGCCAATCGCCATGCCGGTCACCAGGGTGGTGCCGAGCAGTTTGGGAATAGTGCGGATAAAATAGCCCAGCTCCATCGGCGCCGGTGTCATGGGCCGGACGTGAGTGCGGGTGGTCAGTGCAATCGGCACCAGACAGAGCGCGAAACAGAGCGCCACAATCAGCAGCGTGCTCACCCCAAACCCCGATTGCAGGCTCAGTATCACCTGTCCGCCACTGAGTCCAAGGTAGGTGGCGACCATATAGAGGCCGAAAATCATGCCGCGCTGGGAAGATTCCGCCTGATCGTTGAGCCAGCTCTCCAGCACCATGTACTGGCACATCATGCAGAGCCCGATAATCAGACGCAGAAAGACCCACAGCGGAATAAAGTCTGTCAGCCCGTGACCTACAACCGAGGCGGTAATGATCCCGGCACAGGCCACGTAGGCACGGATATGGCCGACGCGGGCAATCAGGTTGTGCCCCACCTTGCCGCCAATCACCAGCCCGATATAGTTGGCCGCAATAATCGCGCCGATCAGCGCACCATTAACCTGTTCACTGGCCAGCCGTAACGAGACGTAGGTAGTCAGTAAACCGGAACCCAGCAGCATCAGAAGCGTAGTGGTATAGAGCGGCAGAAACGTACTGAATATTTTTCCCATATGACTCCCTGTCTACGCTTTTCAGGCATCAGGCCAGCAAAGCCCTAAAGATAGTCGATTTCGGCAGGTGAAGCGGTATTGTTCATGACGACGGTAGCGAAAAAAAAGCCCGCCAGCAATTGCTCACTGACGGGCCCTGATTTAAGCGCTTGGGAAGCTGATGTTGCTGCCCGGCGCTTCACGGTTGAGATGGATGAAGTTCAGGTGTCGCTCATACTGATCCAGTATGTCGATGATCACCTGCTCTTTGCTGTAATCCATTAAGTCGTTACCCTGACTGCCCTCCATCAGGAAGGTTTCCAGCCGGTAGTAGGTCGACTTACCGCTGCGGGCGCGATAGGTAAAGCCCGGAATCGAATATTGCTGCGGCCAGACCTGATAGATAAAGTCCTGCTCCTCGCCCAGATGGACGCGCAGATCCAGATAGCCAATCGGGTTGCTTTCATCCGCCTCAACGCTCTCCAGCGTGACCCGGCCATCCCGCAGCTCCAGCTCTTTCGCCACTTCCTGCATCGCCGGATAGATGGTTTTTTCCATCATCTGCTGGGTATAACGCGAGCCTGGGTAGTTCATCAGGCGCGACAGACGCTTCTTCCAGGTCAGGCGATCGGTCGCATGAGCCAGATAGGGCGCGGTGTCGCGCGTGGCGCTGGCCCGACGGTGATCTTCAATCTTCAGGGATTTAAACAGCCCCGCCATGACAAAGAAGATAACAAAGCTGAACGGCAGCCCCATGATCACCGTAGTGTTCTGCAAGGCAGTGATACCGTTGGTCATCAGCATGCTCAGGGTCAGTACCCCAATCGCCACAGACCAGAAGATACGCAGCCAGTTCGGTGCATCACTGTTGATGTCTTTCAGGCGCGAGGTGAAGTTACCCAGCACCAGTGAGCCGGAATCCGCCGAGGTGACGTAGAACAGCATACCGGTGATCGTCGCGACCGAGGCGCTGAGTTTAAACGCCGGATACTGCGCCAGCAGGCTGTAGAAGCCGCGCTCCGCATGGTTCATCACTTCCTGCGCAAACTCCGTATTGCCGTGAATGATCTGATACAGCGCGGCATTACCGAACACTGACAGCCACAACAGCGTAAAGGTGAACGGAATAATCAGCGTGCCCAGCACGAACTCACGGATGGTACGACCACGCGAAATACGCGCCAGGAACAGGCCGACGAATGGCGACCAGGCCACCCACCACGCCCAGAAGAAGAGCGTCCAGCTGTTCATCCACTGGGTCGGACGATCAAAGGCAAAGGTATTGAGCGTCATGCCCATGAAGCGGTTGATGTAATCCCCGACGTTCAGCACCAGCGCATTCAGCAGGAACTCGGTGTTGCCGAAGAACAGCACAAACAGAATCAGTCCCAGCGCCATCACCACGTTCAGCTCAGAGAGAATACGGATCCCTTTATCGACGCCCGACGTGACAGAAATGGTGGCGATCACGACGGAGAGGACAATCAGCGCGGCCTGCGCGGTCAGGCCTTCCGGGATATCAAACAGCACTTTGAGGCCATAGTTAAGCTGCACGACCCCGATGCCGAGCGTGGTGGCGATACCAAAGATGGTGCCGACCACGGCGGCGATATCTACGGTGTGGCCAATCGGGCCATAGATGCGTTTACCAAAGATGGGATAGAGCGCGGAACGGATGGTCAGCGGCAGGTTATAGCGATAGCTGAAGTAGCCCAGCGCGATGCCCATCAACGCATACATTGACCAGCCGGTGAGTCCGTAGTGGAACAGCGTCCAGACCATCGCCTGGCGGGCCGCTTCCATCGTCTGCCCTGCCCCCTCCGGCGGCTGCATATACTGCGTCACCGGCTCGGCGACCGAGAAGAACATCAGGTCGATGCCGATCCCGGCGGCGAACAGCATGGCGGACCAGCTGAGGACGCTGAACTCGGGTTTGGAGTGCTCAGGCCCGAGCTTGATCGAACCAAAGCGTGAGCAGGCCATATACAACACAAAAACAATATAGAGCGTGGCAGCCAGCATGTAGTACCAGCCGAAGGTGGCGGAAACCCAGTTTACCGCCTTGAGGATCCAGCTCGCGGCCAGTTCACTGTAGAGAATCGTCACAAGTGAAAACGTCAGAATCAATCCGGCAGAGGTATAAAATACAACGGGATTGAGTCTGTCTTTTTCACCGGCAGGTGGATTATTCATCGGTTACCTCTGGTTAATGTCCTGAAAATACGCAATGGATAAGTCTTGCCGTCCACGGCTTTCCGGCCGTGCGGCCCTGTTTCGTTCTGTCACTTCCTGTTAATCGCTCAGGCAAACCAGCCTATTTTAGCACTCATTGCCGTTTCGCTTTCGCTACATTTAAAGAACAGCATCCTAACAAATTTTCTTTTTATATTGAACGTGCAATCAAAAAAAGTTTAAATAGGGGCTCGATTTGAGGGTGGAGCTGGAGCTATGCCAAAGGTAGGGATGCAGCCGATACGTCGTCGGCAACTGATTGATGCGACCCTGAGCACGATTAATGAAGTGGGGATTAATGATGCCACTATCGCCCAGATCGCCCGTCGGGCGGGGGTATCCACCGGCATCATCAGTCACTATTTCAAGGATAAGAACGGCTTACTGGAAGCCACGATGCGTGATGTGACGCGTCAACTGCGGGAGGCGGTACTGTCGCGGCTAGAACCGCTGGCCGGTGCCTCTGCAGAACAGCGGTTGTGTGCCATCGTTGAGGGGAATTTTGATGATACCCAGGTGCACACGGCAGTGATGAAAGCCTGGCTCGACTTCTGGTCGAGCAGCATGCATCAGCCCCAGCTTAATCGCCTGGAGCGGGTCAGCAGCCGACGGCTCTACTCAACGCTGGTGGTCGAATTCCGGCGTGAACTGCCGCTGGAGAAGGCACGTCTGGCCGCACACGGGCTGGCTGCCCTGATAGATGGTCTGTGGCTGCGCGCCGCGCTGAGCGGTAAGCCATTTAACCCGGTCATCGCCCTCACACTGACCACCCAATTCATCCGTCAGCAACTGGCTGGCGAGCACGAATAACGGAAGGAGAAAACATGTCCCGATTCACCGAGCAGAAACTCTACATCGATGGCGCTTATGTTGCCGCAGCGTCTGGCGAAACGTTCCAGACGATTAACCCGGTCAACGGCGAAGTGCTGGCAGAGGTTCATGCCGCCGGCCAGGAAGATGTCAATCGCGCCGTTGCTGCCGCCAGAAAAGGCCAGAAAGTCTGGGCCGCGATGACCGCCATGGAGCGCTCGCGCATCCTGCGTCGCGCCGTCGATATTCTGCGTGAGCGTAATGATGAGCTGGCAGAGCTGGAAATGCTCGATACCGGTAAGCCTTACAGCGAAACCTCAGCGGTCGATATCGTCACCGGCGCAGACGTACTGGAGTATTACGCCGGTCTGGTTCCGGCGCTGGAAGGTCAGCAGATCCCACTGCGCGAAACCTCCTTTGTTTACACCCGCCGCGAACCGCTGGGCGTGGTAGCCGGTATCGGTGCCTGGAACTACCCGATTCAGATCGCCCTGTGGAAATCCGCGCCCGCGCTGGCAGCGGGTAACGCGATGATTTTCAAACCGAGTGAAATGACCCCGCTCACTGCCCTGAAGCTGGCGGAAATTTACACCGAAGCGGGCCTGCCGGATGGCGTGTTCAACGTGCTGCCGGGCATCGGTTCAGTCACCGGTCAGTTGCTCACTGAGCATCCTGGCATCGACAAAGTCTCCTTTACCGGTGGCGTCGTCAGCGGCAAAAAAGTGATGGCCAATGCAGCAGGTTCAACGCTGAAAGAGGTCACCATGGAACTGGGTGGTAAATCACCGCTGATCATCTTTGATGATGCCGATCTCGATCTGGCCGCCGACATCGCCATGATGGCGAACTTCTACAGCTCCGGTCAGGTCTGCACCAACGGCACCCGCGTCTTTATTCCTGCAAAACTGCAGGCCGCATTCGAGGCGAAAATCAGCGAACGCGTTGCCCGCATTCAGGCAGGCGATCTGCGTGACCCGGCGACCAACTTTGGTCCGCTGGTCAGCTTCAGCCATCGCGACAATGTGATGCGTTATATCGAATCCGGCATCGCTGAAGGCGCACGCGTTCTGTGTGGCGGCAAACGTCTGACCGGTGGCGATTTCGACCAGGGTGCCTGGGTTGCACCAACCGTGTTCACCGACTGCCGTGATGAGATGAAGATTGTGCGTGAAGAGATCTTCGGACCGGTCATGTCGATCCTGAGCTACGAAAGTGAAGAAGAAGTGATCCGCCGCGCCAATGACACCGAATTTGGTCTGGCCGCCGGACTGGTGACGCAGGATCTCAATAAGGCGCACCGCGTGATTCATCAGATCGAAGCAGGTATCTGCTGGATTAATACCTGGGGCGAATCAGCCGCAGAGATGCCAGTGGGGGGTTACAAGCACTCCGGCATTGGCCGTGAGAATGGCCTGATGACGCTGCAGAGCTACACCCAGGTGAAGTCCGTGCAGGTTGAGCTGACGCGTTTTCAGTCAGTCTTTTAATCACTTAACCTGAGGAACGATGAATGGAATTTGATTACATTATTATTGGAGCCGGATCCGCAGGAAACGTTCTGGCTACCCGTCTGACTGAAGAGAGCAACGTGAGCGTCCTGTTGCTGGAAGCGGGCGGCCCGGATTACCGCTTTGATTTTCGCACTCAGATGCCTGCGGCCCTCGCCTTCCCGTTACAGGGCAAGCGCTATAACTGGGCTTATGAAACCGAGCCAGAGCCTTACATGAACAATCGCCGCATGGAGTGTGGTCGCGGCAAAGGTCTGGGCGGTTCATCACTGATTAACGGCATGTGTTATATCCGCGGCAACGCGATGGATCTCGATAACTGGGCCAGCGAACCTGGGCTGGAGAACTGGAGCTATCTGGACTGCCTGCCTTACTATCGTAAAGCGGAAACCCGCGATATTGGCCCGAACGATTTCCACGGCGGCGACGGCCCGGTGTGTGTTGCAACGCCTAAAGCGGGCAATAACGTGCTGTTTGAAGCGATGATTGAGGCGGGCGTGCAGGCAGGTTATCCGCGCACTGACGACCTTAATGGCTATCAGCAGGAAGGTTTCGGTCCGATGGATCGTACCGTCACACCAAACGGTCGTCGCTCCAGCACCGCGCGTGGCTATCTCGATATGGCCAAAGGCCGCGCCAACCTGAAGATCATCACGCATGCCACCACCGATCGCATCATCTTCGATGGCAAGCGTGCGGTCGGCGTGGAGTATCTGCAGGGCGACAGCAACACCATCAACAAAGTGACCGCGCGCCGTGAAGTGCTGCTGTGTGCCGGCGCTATCGCCTCGCCGCAGATCCTGCAGCGTTCTGGCGTGGGTTCTCCTGAGCTGCTGAAACAGTTCGACATCCCGCTGGTTCACGACCTGCCGGGCGTGGGTGAAAACCTGCAGGACCATCTGGAGATGTATCTGCAGTATGAGTGTAAAGAACCGGTCTCAATCTATCCGGCTCTGAAGTGGTGGAATCAGCCGAAAATCGGTGCGGAGTGGATGTTTAACGGCACCGGTATTGGCGCCAGCAACCAGTTCGAAGCGGGTGGCTTTATCCGCAGCCGCGAAGAGTTCAGCTGGCCGAACATTCAGTATCACTTCCTGCCGGTGGCGATTAACTACAACGGTTCCAACGCGGTTGATGCCCACGGCTTCCAGTGTCACGTTGGCTCGATGCGTTCTCCAAGCCGCGGTCATGTACGCCTGAAGTCACGCGATCCGCGTCGTCATCCGGCCATTCTGTTTAACTACATGTCGCATGAGCAGGACTGGCATGAGTTCCGCGATGCGATTCGCATCACGCGCCAGATCATCAATCAGCCAGCACTGGATAAGTACCGTGGCCGTGAAATCAGTCCGGGACTGGATTGCCAGACAGATGAGCAGCTGGATGAGTTCGTGCGTAACCACGGCGAAACCGCTTATCACCCGTGCGGCACCTGTAAGATGGGTAACGACCCGATGTCCGTCGTTGATGGCGAAGGTCGTGTGCATGGACTGGAAGGCTTACGCGTAGTGGATGCGTCGATTATGCCGCTGATCATCACCGGTAACCTGAACGCCACCACTATCATGATTGGCGAGAAGATTGCCGATAAGATTCGTGGTCGCGATCCATTGCCGCGCAGCACCGCCGCTTACTATGTTGCGGGTGATGCGCCCGTTCGCACGGTTCCGCAGCGCGCTGAATAATACGTGACACCGTCACTTAATAATCGTCGGGCACTTCTGTTGCCCGGCTATTTTTTTCATTATGGTTTACCACACATCCTTTTCCACACTTCATCATTCTCAAACCATCAAACCTTAACAGACATCAAACAAAGCAGCATCTGCTGTTGATTTGGTGATGTGCAGAATGCTATAAATCCAGCGTCTATTTAACCGGAGGCACTATCCGTCCACTGATGAGAAGCAACAATGTGGATGTGTTGTAAATTTTATGAGCAGAATGTTCATGTCACCCCCCCTGTATTCCCCCTCTTGCCTTTCTGGCTGGAACGCCGCCGATCAGCACTGGCGTAACGCCCTGTAGTCCCCTCACCACTTCGAACTGTTCTGAGTCTGCCCGCACGTTGTGCGTTGTTGCAGGTCGTCATTTATCGTTGCTGGAGAGCACCCATGCGCGCCTGGGTTTTATTATCACTCGCTATTGTTACTGAAATTATTGGTACCCTTTTTATGAAATGGTCCAGCATCAATGGCAGCCATTCCGGCTACCTGATGATGCTGGGCATGATTGCCTGTTCTTATATTCTGCTGAGTTTCGCCATTAAACGTATCGCCCTGGGCGTGGCTTATGCGCTGTGGGAAGGTATCGGCATCATGCTGATTACGTTATTCAGCGTGCAGCTGTTTGGTGAAACGCTGTCAGCGCTGAAAATCTGTGGGCTGGTGACGCTGATCGTCGGAATTGTGTTGATCAAAACCGGCACCCAATCATCAGCGGAGGTTAATCATGCTCATCGCTGATCTTGTTCATGCGTCCTGGCTGGCGCTGGCTATCGTGCTGGAAATTGCCGCCAACATATTCCTTAAATATTCTGATGGGTTTAAGAAACCGCTGTACGGTCTGCTTTCACTTTGCTGTGTCCTGCTCGCATTCAGCGCACTCGCTCAGGCGGTCAAAGGTATCGATCTCTCGATCGCCTATGCGGTCTGGGGCGGTTTTGGGATTATCGCTACTGTCGCGGCCGGATGGGTGTTGTTTGGCCAGCGGCTGAACCGCAAAGGCTGGGCCGGCCTGACCCTGTTGCTGGCCGGTATGATCCTGTTAAAACTGGCCTGATCGGCCCTCTCAATCAGTGATATTGATTAAGGGTGTGCCACTGCACGCCCTTAACTTCCTGTGCTTTCCCGCCCTGTTTCGGTTGATTTTTCACTCCCACCTGTGCTCGGAATCTTCTTACTTTTGTAAAGGCCCGTTTACATATCTGTTGCCTTGAGGCTTAGTGAGCGCCGAAGGTCGGATAAAAACGAGGAATAGTTATGTCTGCAACACGAGGTTGGTCTACGGAGCTGGAGGGATTACGCGGCATCGCTTCTCTCTGGGTATTAGTTGGCCATATCAGCTTACTGGTTCATTGCCACATCACGCTTATTTCATCCCCTGGCATCGGGGTCGATCTGTTTATTCTGTTATCGGGTTATCTGATGGCGAAAAACTACGTCGAGCGTCAGCAGAAAGAGCCGTGGCAGAGCACAGAGACCATCAAGAAGTTCTGGATCCGGCGCTTCTTCCGTATCGCCCCGCTCTACTATCTGCTGTTAATCATCGCCCTGATTTATGGCCCGTGGTTTGGCGAGATGCGTGACACCATTGCTCATTTCTATTCCGGCACCGCCACTGAGTCGTCGCGTTACAACGACCAGTCGCTGGCAAACATCCTGACCCACTTCAGTTTCCTGTTCGGCCTGCTGCCCGAATATGGTTTTAATACTGTGCTGCCTGACTGGAGCATCGGGCTGGAGATGCAGTTCTATCTGCTGTTCCCGTTCATCATGCTGGTGACGCTGCGCTTTGGTTATGCCGCCTCGCTGATTGGCATCATGGCGCTTTGCTGCGCTGGCCGGTATGTGCTGGCAGATTATTATGAGGCGTTTGAGATGCCTTCAATGATCCTGATAAAGCTGAATATGTTCCTGTCGGGGATGCTGCTGGCCGAGGCGATTCGCCGTAAATCCCTGCTCTACGTCGCTTTTGCGCTGCTCGGCCCGGTTGCCAGCGTGGCGATGGGCCTGGGCGCGATTAAGCTGCAGGTGATTATGGAGGCGCTGATGATCGTCGGTATGACGGCGATTCTGTGGCAATACCCGCAGGGCAGCCTGATGGCAACGCTGATTGCTCTGCCGCGTAAGCTGCTGAACAACCGTCTCAGCACCTGGCTGGGCGACGTGTCGTTTTCTGTCTACCTGCTGCATCTGCTGATTGTAATCCCGCTGATCGCACTGCTGCTCAATCACACCGACATCGAGTTTAAGAGCGACATGATGCGTTTCCTGATTGTCTGCGTCTCTGCCATCCCGGTGACCTATGCGCTGGCCTCTTTACTCTATAAGTATGTTGAGAAGCCCGGCATTCAGATTGGTAAGCGCGTGCTGAAGCCGAAGCTGGCCGATCAGACTAGCTGAGTTTTTAAGGCAGGCCCTTCTGTTTTTAAAAGCCCCGACTTCGGGGCTTTTTTTTTGCCAGGAAAAGCGCAATTGGCTGTGATAACGAGCCTGCTCAGGCATTGATTAAGCTCGTCGCCAGCACACCCGCTGAGGTGAACTACACTTTGCCGGTTAGCAATCTGACTCAGAGGAGAGAACATGAGCATTCAGCATCTGCTGCTATCCACCGACGGTGGCGCAGTGATCATTGAAGCAGAACAACTCGAAAGTGAGCTGGTTATCCCGCCCCACCTGCAGACCCTGACCGGCGGTGAAGCTGACAGCGATACCGGCCATCGGGTGGCGGTAACAAAGCACTACTGCAAGGGACGCTACTATGCGGTTGCCCTTGATCGTCATGCGGCCAGCAATGAAATTGACGACGTGATCGACCTGCTGCATCCGGCCCCGCTCGATTAGTCTTTGTCAGACCGAACCCGTACATGTTCCGCTGAACTGCTGGCGGGAAAGCTCAGTATTGCCGGTGCGCGGCATTTACCTATTCAGAAGAGGATAAGCATTATGCAAAAGAAGAAGTGGTTTGTTTCTTACGTGATTAAGCCTGAAGGTGAAAATCATGTCACGACTCACGCCTTTATCGAGGGCGACGATGTCGAGGAGGCGCTGGAAGCCTTTATGTTCGAAACCAAAAAAAGCCTGTCGCTGGAAACCGAAGAGCTGACTCTGCTTTCGGTGAGCCTGGTGTAGACTCTGATTAACCTCGCGATTGCGGGGTTTTTTATGTCCTGTATCAGGATCGGTTATCTATTTATATTATTTATAATTTCCCTGGTGCGGCACTCAATTACTTACTGGGATACGGCCAGGCGTGATCAACGCCAGTTGATGACAGCAGACCGGTAACCGCCAGATACGCCAGTATCAGGACAAACAGCACAATCGCTGCAATTTCAATGGATTTTAGTAAGTGATGCTTAGCCATAAATAACCCTCCTTCAGATGTGTGTAATCAGACTTCACCCCATAAACTATAATGTTACCGGTAAAGTTCAAGTGAAAATCACATCATGAAACATAAAGCCGCGCTTATTAATGCTTTAACCGAATGTGCTCTTACGCATTCAGAGAGAGGGAACTGGCCTTACAGACATAAAAAAGCCCGCACGGCGCGGGCTTCTGCGATTATCAGCACGGATTATTCAGCAGACTGACCGCTAAAGTCGATTACCATCCTGCCGCGGATCTTGCCCTGAATCATCTCATCGAAGATGGCATTGACCTCACCAATCTTCCTTTTGGTCACCTTCGGCACCACCTTCCCTTCTGCCGCAAACTGGAAAGCTTCCGCCAGATCGTTACGCGTCCCGACCAGCGATCCCACTACCTGGATGCCATCGAGCACCAGACGCGGAATATTCAGGCTCATCGCTTCCGGCGGCAGTCCGACAGCCACCACCCGACCACCGGCCCTGACCGCATCGACAGCAGAGTTAAACGCCGCTTTGGCAACCGCCGTTACCACAGCCGCATGCGCCCCACCGGTTTGCTCCTGAATAAAGCGAGCCGCATCTTCGCTGGCCGAGTTTACGACCAGGTCGGCACCCATCTCTTTCGCCAGTGCCAGTTGCCCATCGCTCACATCAACCGCGATCACTTTGGCGTTAAAGACGTTTTTCGCATATTGCAGAGCGAGGTTTCCCAGCCCGCCAAGACCGTAAATCGCCAGCCACTGACCCGGTTTAACCTCGGACACTTTCACCGCTTTATAGGTGGTGACACCGGCGCAGGTGACACTACTGGCGGCGTAAGGATCAAGCCCGTCGGGGACTTTGACCGAATAGTCTGCAACGACGATACACTCTTCAGCCATACCGCCATCGACGGTATAACCGGCATTAACGACCTCTCTGCAGAGCGTTTCGTTACCGGAGTTGCAGTATTGGCAGTGACCGCAGCCCTTAAAGAACCATGCCACGCTGGCACGATCGCCTGGCTTAAGTGAGGTCACATCTGGCGCGACTTCCTCAACAATACCGATACCTTCATGACCCAGCGTCACGCCGGTTTTATCACCGAAATCCCCGTTCTTCACATGCAGATCGGTATGGCATACGCCACAGCATTCCATCCTGAGCCGTGCTTCGCCCGTTTTGAGAGGACGTAGCGTCTTCTCAACCACTTCAACCTTGTGTTCACTGTTAGCAATTGCCGCTTTCATAAACGATGCTCCTTTTGATTGAAGCTTTAAGGATAAGCCAAACCGCGGTGATGACAAGATGACAGGTAAGCTTTGGGTGCGAGGCTGGCAGGGTTGTTTCTGCTGTTGCAGAGTGGAGTGGGTTTTTGGGATGGAGACCGGGCACCTTAAGCTAATAGGGTTATTTTGCGTTCGCTTTTCAACCCAAATTTTAAGCTCACTAATATGTCAGGATTTTATCAACATCATCGGTTAAATTTAATATACACATAAGAAACTACAATAACCCATGCAAAACTAAGAAGTGCTGCATACTGCGGAACAAAGCAGATGAAGATATACACGCCAGCCACAATAACTGCAGCAGGGACTAAATAGAAAAATGAATGAATCAGCCATAAAATAGCACGCTTCATTTATTCAGAATCTCATATAGAGCGTAAGCAATTTTCCCTTCGCTGTTATACATAGGCTTCACCCAATATTTTTTTTATTTTTATCCTCAATTTCAACAACCTATATGAATTAAAGATTTCATAAGTAAACATCCTGTAATTCAGCCATAGAGCACCCCATAACTTATATTTACTTTTTTCACAAATCAACCCATTGGTTTCGCAATAACTAAATATCTGTAATGAGGCGCGTTGACCTTTATATATTGACAGACTCTTTGCTTTTTCTTCTCGCTGGCAAAACCTGCCATAGTAGCAATGATGAGATGAACGTTAGTAAAACTGCATTTAAAGCATGCACCAAGTGATCCACCATTGCGATGATAGCTATTGTGGGCTGAGGGATAAGATGCATAGATCATGCAGCGTTCAACGACCCGAGCGTGGGCATCGTGATCTTTTGATACAGCGGAGCGACAACTATGGATTTGAGAGTCGCAAAATGCATCAGATAGCGCCAGCCAGCATCTGGCAGTGACCGGAATTGATGTGATACAGTTTTGACCATTACAGTACCCATTTAAGGGAATGGTATGGATACAACGGAGCAGTTAAACGGAACTTACTTCTATGGCGGGCTTACTAACCTTTCCGCAGGAGAGCTTTATTTCTGGATAATGATTGATGTGACTGCAGAGCACTTCAGCGGTACAAAGGATATCATCGCTCTGGTTGCGATTTACTCGGGACAAAATACGATTGACGTATCCGGTAAGCTAAACGGAGCATGGAAAGGCACCTCTTATGCTTCGGTCTATTCTCGAAAGCTGTTACGGGATTACCGTCTTCCATTCAGATTACCCACGTGGATACAGAACCCTAAAAACCCTCTTCAAATTAAAATGTTAATGACTCACAAGCTGGGGACGTTCGTCGGTCGTACAATCCCGGTTTTAGGCTGGGTAATTATGGCCGCTGATGTGGCAGAAATTGGCTGGAAATCTACGGCAAAATATAACCTTCTTGCTCATAAGGAAGACAAGATATGGTAAACGAGGATATAGAGAAAGCTGTATTTGCGCTGGTTGAAGATTATAACGGCAGAAGTTTGTTTACGTTCAGACGCTATAAGCTTGAACTGGATACCGATCTGAACAATGACTTTCGCATGGATCCTCTTGACGCGTATGAATTGCTAGAGCGGTATGCTGAAAGATTTGGCATTAATCCAGAAACTATCACGTTTGCCGAATATTTCCCGGAAGATTTCAACGCGCCGCACGATCCGCTGACTATTCGTCTGTTAATTGAGTCTGCACTGGCCGGACGCTGGTTGGGTAAATAATTAACGCCTGCTAATGCAGGCGCCTATCTCTTCTGTTTGTTGCGGCCTCTTCCAGAGGTCAAGGGCGGAAAACGTGCCGTTGATTTGGGTTTTGAATTTAAGGACTCGTTCGCGTCCTCTCGGAGTTTTGTCGATAACTGTACGGAGCCAGCAGGCTCTGAAGCTGCTATCGATTTCTCTAAACCACCTACTCGCGCCGAGCGTGGAAGGATTTTTAAACGCTTAAGAGGAATGTCACCGCTGCAACAGTTGGTGCAGGACAAATATCACTCTTAACTTCCAGTTAAAACTTTTCAATGGAAAAATGTTTAATTCTGCCATTGAATCATTTCATCCAGCCTCTTCAGAATGTCGGGGAAATAGCTTTCATCAAGGCCAAAGCTGCCTTTAACCTGAACGCTGTCGGCATGAGGCTCCGGGCGAAGGATAAAATCAATAGTAACGCTATCAATAGTATTTTCATTTGTCAGTATCATATCAAGCTGATGAATATCGCTCTGATATTTAAACGACTTTAACTTTTTCTGAGCAATTATCGCCTGATGAAAAGCTGAAAATTCTTTCTTCAACATTTTCAACTCTCCAACAGTGAACTTAGTCTTAAACGCCACCTTCAGGCCGCTTACCGAGAATTCTATCCAGGACTGTATCCAATCCCAGTGATGATTAACCGGATCGACTTCGTTATCGACAACCCGTTCAAAAGGCGACACCGCAAAAACGAATTCTTCATCTCTGATATCAAACATATGTACGTTCCTGTCGGTTAATCAAAAATACTTAAAATGAGTTATCGTCCAATCTGATACCCTTACCACAACCTCAAGAGTGTACTTCTTATACTCAGTGATATTTTTCTTATGGTGTAATTTATACATTTCCGTTTCATAACGATACATACCCTCTCCGTTGCGAGGATCGGCCATGCGTCTGCCATAGCGGATAGCTCTTTCCTGAATATGTAACGGAACATAGCGACCCGGCTCATACATGTGCCTCGCCGCTGTTTCGGTCATTTTCAGGTTACACGCCGATAAACCCGTTTTTAACCTGGCACGCAGGAACATTATTGTTGCCTGGCTGAGTCTGGCACTTATAGCAGCTCGTGTACCAGCCTCCAATAATGCGCGGCCAGCGCGGAAAATTCGAAATACACCAAACGCAAGAAGCGCTAGGTCTGTAGGATCAATCAGTGGCGTTTCGAGAGGTGCCTCTTCAAGTCGAACAAAATGCCCCTGCACATCGTATATCTGCCACAGACCGGGAGCCTGAGCCACAGAATAACCAATGCACATGCCGCTGGACTCATCCAGCACCGGCTGTGCGTTTCGTGGCAGCACACGTGGTCTCAATTCAAAAAATACGTTGCCCGATAGTGGTGACTGAAATGTGTAATATCTGCCAGGTTCGGTGATTGCATTCCCTGCATTCATTATCGTTCCCTCATTTTCATGTGACTTAATAGAGTGCCACAGGATAGTAGAGCGGTCATTACCGAGTACTGCAACGCCGTTCACTCAGCAAACTTCTCTCGCACGGGCTGCACAGCCTATACCTGATGCTCCTGGCAGGGCTTCAACCATGAGTAAAACAGGTGGCAGATTATCGCCACGGTGTCCCTTTCATAGAGAGGTAATAAAGCAGGGTTGTAACTTATATGAATAGGAAAAATGGCAATGACATAATGGAATGGCGTCTTGCAGAAGAGTGGAGAAGAACACAACGGAAAAAGACTAAGTTATTGATTGAAAATCATTAACTGATGGGCGGCATCTGACAAAAAAAGACCGAATACGATTCCTATATTCGGTCCAGGGAAATGGCTCTCAAGGAGCCGTGCGCTAAAAGTTGGCATTTATGAAGGCGATGTCGCCTTGCCATTTAACATTAGAACAGCGCGGTGGAATTGCCAGCAAACGGGAGGCGCAGGACCATAAACCGGATCAGTTTGTGATCGCAACGGCAAAAAAGAGGGGTTGGGCGCAGCGCGGTGCTGCACCCGACAGGTTTATTTACCGCACAGCGCCTGGGTGCGCTCAACAATCGGCTGCAGACTCATCATCTGGCCCGGGTGCGCTTTGTCTTCGGCCTGGATCACGCTGATCGGCTGCGCTTTCACCTGTTTGTTTTTGAACAGTGTGTCGGCGATATCGTTCAGGGGGTATGTCATCAGCGTGCTCGGGTTGATGGCAAACATCGCACCATCTTTCTCGCAGGTCAGCATCACCTCTTCACGGTTAAACGGCCACTTCTCTTTACCGATCTCAAAGCGGCTGACGGTAATGATTTGTGCCGCCAGCGCCTGGCCGCATACGGATAACAACAGGATTGAGGGGATCACTTTCTTCAGCAACATAACTACCCTTTTCTCTCTTAAACCACATTCAGACTGGCGACAGCGTGGCAAATACGCTGACCAGCCCAACCACTCCACACGCCAGCAGCAGTTCAAGCTGCGTCATGCGAATAAATTTTTGCTGCGTCCCGCTGCCCGCCAGGCGGAATCGCGGCACCAGCCAGTATCGGTTAATCAGCGCCACCAGCACCATCAGGGCAACCAGCAGCACCTTACACAGCAACAATACAATGTAGCGTGAATCGTGCCACGTCAGCGGCCAGCCCGCGATCATCACGCTGTTTATCAGGCCACTCAGCAGCGTTAACGCCACCGCCAGATGACCATAGCGCGAAAAGCGCATCATGGTACGGATAGCGTCGGTGCGGCGATCGATCTGGCGCGCCTCCCGCATCAACAGCAACAGAGGCAGTAATCCGCCCGTCCAGAACGCCGCGGCAATCAGATGCAGTGCATGATTGAGCTGCTGAAACAATCCCGGCCAGCCATCGCGCATCGCGGCATGACCAATCAGAGCCATGCAGGCCAGTTGCAGAACGCCCGCCAGCAGTAACACCTTCTGACGCAGCCGCCCGGTCAGTAGCAACCCGGCAACGGCCAGCAGGCTAAACAGGATTTCCCACAGCCACACGCCACCGAAGTGCGTGCCAATCACCGCCAGCCAGATATCGACATCGGCCAGATTGGCGCTGTCGCCGCTCATCAACACATTCTGGCAGGCCAGCATCGCCAGTGCACTCAGCAGCGCCAGCCAGGCGCTCCCTTTCACCAGCGGGTTTAATCTTAGCGCCAGCAGGGGTCGATAGCGTCCGGGTGCCAGCAGCGCACTGTAACAGGCGCTGCCGGTCAGCAGCATCACGGCGGCAAAATGCAGCGCGCGTAACAGGATCCAGAGGGTGGTCACCGGAGTTACTTCACGCTAAAGCGATAGCTTCCTGCGGTTTTATGCCCATCCACCGACAGCACATGCCAGTTAACCTGATAGCTGCCCGCTTGCAGCGGCTGAGACAGGCCCACAATCAGACGATTTTTCTGGCCAGATTCAACGCGGGCTTTAGCGGTGGCGACAGGCTTCTGTTCACTATCCAGCAGCGTGACGCCGCTGAATGCCGCTTCAATATCTTCACTGAAGTTCAGCGTCAGCGCATCGGTGGATGTCGTTACCTGCGCTTTGGCCGCCGGGATAGAAGACTGGAGATGCGCATGCGCCGCTGCCAGCGAACTGAATGTCATCAGTCCGGCTGCCGCCAGCGCAATAACCATGCGGGAAATCAGTTTTTTATGCATAAGATCATCCTTTTAACCGCCGCCAGGGCGATAAACGTGGCAAAAGGATACGCTGCTGTATTTGCACTGTCGAGGCCAGCGATGCGATCCTTTATCCTTGATTCAGACCGCCGAAAACATTACTTTTGCCCGCTATCGTCAGGAGAATATTATGAGCCATAACCTTGCCCTGCTGTCCCAGGAAGAGAAAGACAAGATTAATGTCGATTTGGCGGCAGCGGGTGTGGCGTTTAAAGAGCGCTATAACATGCCGATTGTCGCCGAAATGGTGGCGCAGGAGCAGCCCGAAGCACTGCGTGACTGGTTTCGTCAGCGTCTGATGCACTACCGCCAGGCGTCGCTCAGCCTGTCGCGCCTTCCTTATGAACCGAAGATTAAGCAATGATATTTCGCGTTATTGATACCGAAACCTGCGGTCTGCAGGGTGGCGTGGTCGAAGTGGCGTCCGTGGATGTGGTCAACGGCCAGATTGTGAATCCGATGAGCGATCTCACCCTGCCCGACCGCCCTATCAGCCGTCAGGCGATGGCCGTGCATCGCATCACCGAAGCGATGGTCGCCGGTAAGCCGACCATTGAAGAGGCGATCCCTCGCTATCACGGCAGTGCTTTTTACGTGGCGCACAACGCCAGTTTTGATCGCCGGATGCTGCCGGAAATGTACGGAGAGTGGATCTGCACCATGCAGCTGGCGCGTCAGCTCTGGCCGGGCATTAAATATGGCAACCAGGCACTGCGTCATTCGCTGAAGCTGGATGTCACGCCGCCCGCCGACCTGCATGCTCACCGCGCGCTCTATGACTGCTATGTTACGGCAGCACTGCTGATTCGTATTATGGAGACCTCCGGCTGGAGTGCCTCCGAGATGATTGTGCGGTCACAACCGGCGGCCCAGCGCGACGACGTTCTGCCGTTTGGCAAATACCGCGGCCAGGCGATTGCGGTGGTTGCGCGCAAGGATCCGGGCTACCTGAAGTGGATGCTGGATAACGTCAGCGATCTGCGCCCGCCATTGCGGCAGGCGCTGCGTAAGTACCTGACCGAATCTCAGTAATCCTGGGCTGGCGGTAAGGTGCCCTGCGCCAGCCACAACAGGAAGGTGTATTCCATCGCGATCCCTTCATAGGCTTTGTAGCGCCCCGACTTGCCGCCGTGACCCGCATCCATGTCGGTGCAGAGCAGCAGCAGGTTATTGTCGGTTTTCATCGTTCTCAGCTTCGCCACCCACTTGGCTGGTTCCCAGTACTGCACCTGCGAATCATGCAGGCCGGTGGTGACCAGTAGATGAGGATAGGCTTTCGCCTCAATGTTGTCATAAGGGCTGTACTGGCGGATATAGCGATAGTACTCCGGATCGTTGGGGTTGCCCCACTCGTCATACTCGCCAGTGGTCAGCGGAATCGACTCATCCAGCATCGTGGTCACCACATCCACAAACGGCACCTGGGCAACCACGCCGTGGAACCGCTGCGGTGCCAGGTTAATTACTCCGCCCATGAGCAAGCCACCCGCGCTACCGCCCATGGCATAGAGTCGTTCCGGGTGTCCGATGCCACGCGCCACCAGCGCGTTAGTGACATCGATAAAATCGGTGAAGCTGTTCATTTTGTTCAGCAGGCGACCGCCGTCATACCATTGCTGCCCCAGCTCACCGCCGCCGCGCACCTGTATCAGCGCATAGACAAAGCCGCGATCCAGCAGGCTCAGGCGGCTGACGCTGAAATCGGCATCCATACTACTGCCGTAGGCACCGTAGCCATACACCAGCATCGGATTCTGACCGGGCTGATAATGTTTGCGGTGATAGACCAGCGATACCGGCACTTCGGTGCCATCGCTGACTTTGATCCAGTGATGTTCGCTTTTGTAATCTTCCGCGTTAAAGCCTTTCACCGCGCTCTGCTTCAGGATGCGGCGTTCGCCGGTATCCATATCCAGCTCAAACAGCGTGGTCGGCGTGGTCATCGATGAATAGCCGTAGCGCAGTTTGCTGGTGCGCGGCGTCGGATTGTAGGCCAGCCAGGTCACATAGGTCGGATCGTCAAAGGCGATGCCGCTGGTTTCACCGCTGGCCCAGTTGATCTGCCGCAGGCTGGTTAAGCCGCGCTGGCGCTCCTCGACAACCAGCCAGTCCCGAAACAGCTGAAAATCTTCCATCACTACCTGTTCCCGTGCCGGGATCAGGGTTTCCCAGCGTGACTCGTCCAGATAGCGGCTGCGGTAAAGCCCGAAGTTCTCGCCTTCCCGGTTGGATCGAATGAAGAACTGATGATCGTAGTGGTCGATGCTGTACTCATGATCGCGGCGGCGTGGCAAAAACACATGCGGCTGCGCGTCGGGGAAGTTCGCATCAATCAGCTGAATTTCGCTGGTGTTGGTGCTGTAGAGGGCAATCATGATGAACTGCTTGGAGGTGGTCTTATGTACGCTGAGATGATAAGTGTCATCCTGCTCTTCATAGACCAGCTGGTCGTCGAACTGCGGCGTACCCAGCTCGTGTCGCCACACCTGATAAGAAAGCAGCGTCTGCGGGTGTTTTCGCACATAGTAAAGGGTGCGCGAGTCGTTACCCCACGCGAAGCTGGAAGAGGCGTTACTCAGCACTTCAGGGTACCAACTGCCACTTTGCAGGTTACGGAAGCGGATGCCATATTGCCGGCGAGACAGGAAATCTTCAGCCAGCGCCATGACCCGGTTATCCGGACTGATATGCAGCGCGCCCATGGTGTAGAAATCACTGTGCGAGGCGCGCTGGTTGGCATCCAGCAGCAGGCTCCATTCGCCAGACTCATCGCTCGCGGCGGGCTGGCGGTAATAGGCCGGGTATTCGTTACCGCTCTGGTAGCGGCTCTGATAACGGTAGCCATTTTTCACATAGGGCACTGAGTGATCTTCAGGCGGCAGCCGATCGATAATCTCTTTTAATACCCGGTCCTGCAGTGGCTGCTGTGACGACATGATTTTTTTGCCGTAGTTGTTTTCGGCACGCAGGTAATCAAGGACCTCGCTGTTTTCGCGCTTGTCGTCGCGCAGCCAGTAGTAGTCGTCAACGCGCGTCTCGCCGTGCAGCGTCATCTCGTGGGGTATTTTTTTTGCGATGGGTGCTTTCATCCATCCGTCTCCGTGAACGTAATGATCTGTAAGCGTAACACTTCAGCAGCGGGAAGCCAGGTATAGGTTGAGAAGCAGTCGCTGGCGGATCACATCCTGTGACCCGCCAGCGGAATATCAGAGGGATTAACTGGCGGGTAAACGGGCTTTCTCAGCCTCAAGATCCTGCTGGATGCCGTCGCGAACATCCTGGGGGATTTTCAGCGCGTCGCCCAGCGCGGAGAGATAGCTGCGCTCCATGAAGTGATCAACGTCGATGGCGGCACAGCTCAGGAAGTAGAGTTCCAGCGCCTCCTCCTCGTTCTTCACATCGGCGGCCAGCCACTGCGGATCCAGCGGGCGGTTCATCGCTTTCTGGATCAGCTGTTCCGCTTCCTGACCGTAGCCAGACTGATGAATATTCTGCTCAATCGCTGCACGTTCCTGATCGTCAATGTGCCCGTCGCTTTTGGCGGCAAACACCAGCGCCGTCACCAGACGTTCGGCCCGCAGGTTAACCGGCGTTTGCGCCACGCCAAAGTCAGGTTCATTCTGGTGCGCTTCGCTGACCCGCTGCTTGTATTTGTTCCATAACACCGCGCCCGCAGCCGCACCGCCACCGATAATCAGCGCCTTGCCGCCATATTTTGTCAGCAGTTTTCGCGACGATTTACTGGCAATCAGCATACCGGCCAGGCCGCCCAGCGCACCCGGCGCCAGCATGTCGCTTAAGCCGCCGCCCGATTTGCCCTCACCGCCCTTCTTCGTCAGTACCGACTGAATTTGTTGCAACCAGTTATTCATCATCCACTCCTTTTAAGATGTCAGTCCGCTATCCTGACGAAAAGGATGTCAGGAAACGTCAGAGCGGGAAAAGTAAGGCAAAAGGTCGTGTCAGATGGACGAAAGATGAGAACGCAAACGTTTTCGTTTATACTTGCGCGCGAATTTTGACTGCTTAGGTGAATGTATGACGACTCTCGGAACAGCGCTGCGTCCGGCAGCAACGCGTGTGATGCTATTGGGTTCAGGTGAACTGGGTAAAGAGGTGGCGCTGGAGTGTCAGCGTCTGGGTGTGGAAGTGATCGCGGTTGATCGTTACGCCGATGCCCCGGCGATGCACGTCGCCCATCGCAGCCATGTGATTAACATGCTGGATGGCGCGGCACTGGCTGCGCTGATTGCTGAAGAGAAGCCTGATTTTGTCGTACCGGAAATCGAAGCTATCGCCACGGAGACGCTGGTTGAGCTGGAGCAGCAAGGCCAGCGCGTGGTGCCGACTGCCCGTGCCGCCCGGCTGACCATGAACCGCGAAGGCATTCGTCGGCTGGCGGCTGAAGAGCTCTCTCTGCCGACCTCCCGCTATCGCTTTGCCGATAGCAAGGCACGCTTTGATGAAGCGGCTACCGAAATCGGCTTTCCCTGCATTGTGAAGCCGGTGATGAGTTCATCCGGCAAAGGTCAGAGCTTTATCCGCAACGCCAGCCAGCTCGATAACGCCTGGGACTATGCGCAACAGGGTGGCCGCGCGGGTGCCGGACGCGTCATTGTCGAAGGCGTTGTCGACTTCGATTTCGAGATCACCCTGCTCACCATCAGTGCAGTCGATGGCATTCATTTCTGTGCGCCAATTGGTCACCGTCAGGAGGATGGCGATTACCGTGAATCCTGGCAGCCGCAGCAGATGAGTGATGTGGCGCTGCAGCGGGCGCAGGATGTTGCCGCGCAGGTGGTTAAGGCGCTGGGTGGCTATGGCTTGTTTGGCGTTGAGCTGTTTGTCTGCGGTGATGAGGTGGTGTTCAGCGAAGTTTCTCCGCGTCCTCACGACACCGGCATGGTGACGCTGATTTCGCAGGATCTGTCAGAGTTTGCGCTGCACGTGCGGGCGTTTCTCGGTCTGCCGATTGGCGCGATTCGCCAGTATGGTCCGTCAGCGTCCGCCGTTATTCTGCCGCAACTGACCAGCCAGAATGTGCAGTTTGTGAATGTCGAAGCGGCGCTGGGTGCCGGTCTGCAACTGCGCCTGTTCGGCAAGCCGGAAATCAGCGGCCAGCGTCGGCTGGGCGTGGCGCTCGCCAGCGGTGACAGCACCGATCAGGCGATTGCGCGTGCCGTTGCCAGCGCAGCAGCGGTCACGGTTCAGGGATAAACGTGTGCGGTGAGCAGACGCTCACCGCCATAACTTACTTCGCGCCTTCAACAGCTTCGCGTGCCAGGCGGGTGATGCGATCCCAGTCGCCCGCTTCCAGCGCGTCGTTGGGCACCAGCCAGGAACCGCCGATGCACAGCACGCTTTTCAGCGCCAGATAGTCACGGTAGTTCGCCGGAGAGATGCCGCCGGTCGGGCAGAATCGCACCTGCGGGAAGGGTCCGCCAATCGCCTGCAGCGCTTTAACGCCGCCGTTCGCTTCTGCCGGGAAAAACTTGAACTCGCGCAGACCGTAGTCCATACCGGTCATTAGCTCAGAAACGGTGCTGATGCCGGGAATCAACGGTACCGGCCCTTCAACCGCCGCTTTCAGCAGCGACTCGGTGACGCCAGGGCTGATCACAAACTGCGCACCGGCATCGGTCACTTCCTGTAACTGCTGCGGGTTAATCACCGTTCCCGCACCGACGATCGCATCCGGTACTTCTTTAATCATCGCACGTAAGGCATCCATCGCCACTGGCGTGCGCAGCGTCACTTCCAGCACTCTGACACCGCCTGCCACCAGCGCTTTTGCCATCGGCACGGCGTGTTCCAGCTTGTTCACAACGATGACCGGCACCACAGGTCCGGTGGTCAGAATCTGTTCTGCACTCGTTTTCCAGTTTTTCATCAGTTCCCCTTGCTTGATAACACCGGGATTGCGACCCGGTCATGGAGCATCGGCTCCTGCCCTGTAAATTGCGTCACTACCATACATGATCAGCTTCCTGAGCGTCTATCATCCTGCGACCATTTTGAAACGGCAGTTCAATTTTATTCGTGTTGGCTGGCCCGGATTAAGGGCGAAAAAAAAGCCCGCGTTGCGGGCTTCATCATCACTTTCGTTATTCGAACTCGTTCCACGAGCGGCCATCGCGGGTAATCATCGCCACTGAGGCCACCGGGCCCCAGGTGCCCGCCTGATACGGCTTGGAAGAGTCGCCGTCCGCAGCCCAGGCGTCGATAATGGAATCGACATAGGTCCACGCGGCTTCCACTTCATCGCGGCGCACAAACAGCGCCTGGATACCGCGCATGCTCTCCAGCAGCAGACGCTCGTAAGCATCGGCAAGGTGCGACTGGTTAAAGGTCTCGGAGTAGCTCAGATCCAGCTTGGTGGTCTGCAGTTTGTGCTTGTGATCGAGGCCCGGCACTTTGTTCAGGATCTCGATATCCACCCCTTCGTCCGGCTGCAGACGAATCGTCAGCTTGTTCTGCGGCAGCTCTGAGTAGGAGTCTTTAAACAGGTTCATTTCCGGGTTTTTGAAGTAGACCACGACTTCTGAACACTTGGTCGGCAAACGCTTACCGGTGCGCAGGTAGAACGGCACGCCCGCCCAGCGCCAGTTGTCGATATCGACACGTATTGCCACGAAGGTCTCTGTGGCGCTCGACTTATTGGCACCCTCTTCTTCCAGGTAGCCAGGCACTTTTTTGCCCTGCACAAAGCCGGCGGTGTACTGGCCGCGAACGGTTTTCTCACGCACGTTGGTCTGATCGATGCGGCGCAGCGAGCGCAGCACTTTAACTTTTTCGTCACGGATGCTGTCGGCGCTGAGATCGGACGGCGGCGACATGGCGATCATGGTCAGAATCTGCAGCAGGTGGTTCTGGATCATGTCGCGCATCTGGCCCGCTTTATCGAAGTAACCCCAGCGGCCTTCGATACCCACTTCTTCGGCCACGGTAATCTGGACGTGGTCAATGGTGCGGTTATCCCAGTTATTCACGAAGATAGAGTTAGCAAAGCGCAGCGCCAGCAGGTTAAGCACGGTCTCTTTGCCAAGATAGTGGTCAATACGGAACACCTGGCTCTCATCAAAGTACTCACCAACGCTGTCGTTGATCTCCTGCGAGGTTTCCAGTGAGGTGCCCAGCGGCTTCTCCATCACTACGCGCGCCGGTTTAGCATTCAGCTTCGCGGTGCCGAGCCCCTGGCAGATGGCGCCAAAGGTGCTGGGTGGCATGGCGAAGTAGTTGATGGTGGTGCGATTTTTCTGGTCCAGCATCTTGCCCAGTTTCGGGAAGTGCGTGGTGTCGTTGACATCGAGGTTGCAGAAGTCGAGACGATTGCTGAGTTTGTCCCACAGCGCTTCGTCAATCTTCTCCTTCATGAAGGTTTCCAGCGCTTCACGTACCACTTTGGTGTATTCCGCTTTATCCCACTCGGCACGGCCGACACCAATAATGCGGGTTTCCTCGTGGATCTGCCCCGCTTTCTCTAACTGGTACAGTGAAGGCAACAGTTTACGGCGTGCAAGATCGCCTTTGGCACCGAAAATCACCAGATCGCATGCCTGGGCTGTTTGTGTTACCGCCATTTTCCTCTCCTCGTTGCAGGATAGTCCGGTGGTGATGCATCCTCTGCCACCGGGTCCAGGTTATTATTTTCTTTGAGCACAATGTACTTTTTTCCCCGCGCCAGGTAAACCGACTCGCCGGGTCAACCGCATTAACTCTGTACCGGATGTGCTAAGCGCGTGTGATGACACGTGCGGATTGCCGGTTTTTTCTGTGTCTGTTGGTGTCAGGAAAATCAGGCACCGGTCAAAGTATCCCAAAAAAAAGGGCAATCGACTTGTCCGCCGTTGCGCCTGGCAGGTGCTGACACGATATAGTCTCTGTTAATCGACTCTGACGACAGGGATAATTGAAATTGGTAAAAGTGATTATGGTCATCGGCTTATGAATATGCTGGAAAAAATTGAGGCGCAGTTCGCCGCGCTCAGCAATGCGGAACAGAAAGTCGCCCGGCAGATTCTGACTGCGCCTCAGGCGGCGATGCACTCCAGCATTGCGACCCTGGCGCGCGAAGCGTGCGTCAGCGAACCCACGGTGAATCGCTTCTGTCATCGACTGGGCGCACGCGGCTTTCCCGACTTTAAGCTGCAACTGGCGCAGAGCCTGGTGAAAAGCAGCAACTGGGTCAGCCGGGGCGTGGAGGACGATGACAGTGTGGAGAACTACAGCCACAAAATCTTTGACTCGGCGCTGGCAGGGCTGCAGCGGGTGCGGGATCAACTGGATAGCGCCCAACTGCAGCAGGCCGTCACCCTGCTTACTCAGGCTGACAAACTTGCCTTTTTCGGGCTGGGGGCTTCCGCTGTAGTAGCACATGACGCCTTTACCAAATTTCTGCGCTTTAATCTGCCGGTCATCTGGTCAGACGATATTGTGATCCAGCGCATGAGTTGCATAAATAGTCGAGCAGGTGACGTTTTTGTTCTCATTTCGCATACTGGACGCACAAAAAATATGGTAGAACTGGCTCGCCTGGCCCGTGTAAACGGTTCCACCGTTATAGCCATCACCTCTGCCGATTCTCCCCTTGCCCATGAAGCAGCGATAGCTTTAGTGCTTGATGTACCGGAAGATACGGATATCTATTTGCCGATGGTATCGCGCCTGGCGCAGTTGACCGTGATCGATGTGTTGGCGACCGGTTTCACCCTGGAACGGGGTGCGCCCTTCCGGGAAAACCTGAAACGCGTGAAAGAGGCGTTGAAAGCGTCGCGTTACGAAAAGCACACCATTCGGGAAAAGGATGATCAGCAAAAAAATTAACATCACATTTACAATGTGAGTCGTATCACAACCCGTCGATCATATAGAATAGATAACCATGCTGTGTCCACAGACCAGGGCACGCTTAAATGTTTACGGAGTCCTCGATGTCAAGACGTCTCAGAAGAACCAAAATCGTTACAACCCTCGGCCCGGCCACCGATCGTGATAATAATTTAGAAAAAATCATCGCTGCCGGCGCGAACGTTGTACGACTCAACTTCTCTCACGGCACGCCAGAAGATCACCAGCTACGTGCCGATAAAGTGCGCGAGATTGCCGCAAAACTGGGTCGCCACGTGGCCATCCTCGGTGACCTCCAGGGTCCAAAAATTCGTGTTTCAACCTTCAAAGAAGGCAAAGTTTTCCTGAATATCGGCGACCGCTTCCTGCTGGATGCCAATCTGGGTAAAGGCGAAGGCGATAAAGAACGCGTCGGTATCGACTACAAAGGCCTGCCGGCAGATGTGGTGCCGGGCGATATCCTGCTGCTGGATGATGGCCGCGTGCAGCTGAAAGTGCTGGAAGTTCAGGACATGAAAGTGTTCACAGAAGTCACCGTGGGTGGCCCGCTGTCGAACAACAAAGGCATTAACAAACTGGGCGGCGGACTCTCAGCTGAAGCGCTGACCGAAAAAGATAAAGCGGATATCATCACTGCCGCCAAAATCCGCGTCGACTATCTGGCCGTCTCTTTCCCACGCTGTGGCGAAGATATGAATCTGGCACGTCGTCTGGCGCGCGAAGCGGGTTGTGACGCCAAACTGGTCGCAAAAGTGGAACGTGCCGAAGCGGTCGCCAGCCAGGAAGCGATGGATGACATCATTCTGGCCTCTGATGTAGTGATGGTGGCGCGTGGCGATCTGGGCGTTGAGATTGGCGATCCGGAACTGGTCGGCATTCAGAAAGCATTGATTCGTCGTGCCCGCCAGCTTAACCGCACCATCATTACCGCGACGCAGATGATGGAGTCGATGATCACTAACCCGATGCCGACCCGCGCAGAAGTGATGGACGTGGCGAACGCCGTGCTGGATGGCACCGATGCCGTGATGCTCTCTGCGGAAACCGCAGCGGGTCAGTATCCGGCTGAAACTGTCTCCGCGATGGCGAAGGTCTGCCTGGGCGCGGAGAAGATCCCGAGCGTCAACGTCTCCAAGCATCGTCTGGACGTGCAGTTCGACAATGTCGAAGAAGCGATTGCTATGTCATCCATGTACGCCGCGAACCACCTGCAGGGCGTCACCGCGATCATCACCATGACCGAGTCGGGCCGTACCCCGCTGATGACCTCACGTATCACCTCAGGCCTGCCGATTTTTGCCATGTCACGCCATGAACGCACACTGAATCTCACCGCGCTCTATCGCGGCGTAACGCCGGTGTTCTTCGACAGCAATAACGACGGTGTGGCTGCTGCACACGATGCGGTTAACCTGCTGCGCGACAAAGGCTTCCTGGTCTCTGGCGATCTGGTCATTGTGACGCAGGGCGATGTGATGGGCGCCACCGGCACCACCAATACCACACGTGTGCTGCGCGTGGATTAATTGAGCCCGGGTTTACATTGTCGGTGTAGAATAAACGACGCGACTGCCTGGCAGTCGCGTTTTCTTTTCTGACAAGGAGGCCAGATGGCCCGTTTCCACCCCATCAGCCAGCTTACCGGCCGAATTTTACTCTTTCCTCTGGCGTTAGTGCTGTTCGAGTTTGCCACCTATATTGCTCATGACATGATCCAGCCTGGCATGCTGATCGTCACCAGCGAATTTTCCGTCGGCCCTGAATGGGTCTCCACCTCACTGACCGCCTACCTGATTGGCGGCGTGGTGCTGCAATGGCTGCTGGGCCCTCTCTCTGATAAATTTGGCCGGCGACCGGTAATGCTCTTCGGCATCCTGTTTTTTGCCGTCGCCTGCATGCTGATGCACTGGGTCAGCTCGATTGAAGAATTTGTCAGCCTGCGCTTTATTCAGGGCATCAGCCTCTGCTTTATCGGCGCGGTCGGCTATGCCGCAATTCAGGAAGCCTTCGATGAGGCGCTGGCGGTGCGCATGATGGCGCTGATGGCCAACGTGGCGCTGCTGGCTCCGCTGGCGGGTCCGCTTGCCGGTGCAGCCTGGCTCACCATTGGCAGCTGGCGCAGCATGTTCTGGCTGTTTGCCGCCTGCAGCCTGGTCGCCTTTGTGGTGCTGTGGCGTGTGATGCCCGAAACCGCAGGTGACCGCAGTCATTCCATCGCCCTGCCCAATCTGGCACGCAACTATGGCCGGCTGATGAAAGACCGGCTGGTGATGTTTGGTTCCTTCGCTATCGGGCTGGTGTTTATCCCGATCCTCACCTGGGTTGCCCTTTCGCCGGTAATCCTGATGCACGACGAAGGTCTGTCACGCATGCAGTACGCCCTGTTGCAACTGCCGGTATTTCTGGCGATGATCGCCGGTAACCTGACGCTGAGTAAGCTGGCGGGACGCGTGCCGATTGAGCAGCCGGTGAAGTTCGCCGCCTGGCCGATTCTGATTGGTCTGAGCCTGGCGCTGGTGGCGAGCCTGATGAACAGCCACGGTTATCTGCTGATAACCGCTGGCCTGAGTCTCTACGCCTTTGGCGCGGGCATGGTCAATGCCGGACTGTATCGCCTGACGCTCTACGCCAGCAACGAAGGCAAAGGCAGCGTGGCAGCGATGCTGGGAATGATCAGTATTATGACGCTGGCGGTGGGAATTGAGCTGGCGAAAAGTGGCTACTTCAGCGGCGGCACGCTGTGGTTCTGCCTGGTCAACTTTATCAGCGGCGTGCTCTGGTTTGGCCTGGTGATCCTGTTTATGCGCGAGCGCAAACGTCGCAGCAGGCTGGAAGCGTTATAAACAGGCAGCCCAGCCACAGGTTTGCCCTGAGCAGGCCGCTCAGAAGCTCAAAGCGACGGGAGCATAAGCCTGTAGCCAATGATTAAGAGATAAGAAAAGGCCGCTTTCGCGGCCTTTTTGCTATTTGCGCGGATAGAGATCTTTGCGCGAATAGGGCTCGATGTCACCCTCTTTACGGGTCTTCAGCAGCTTGAGGATCCAGGTGTACTGCTCGGGATGCGGGCGGACAAACACTTCCACTTCTGCATTCATCTGGCGAGCCAGCTGGTGATCGTCGGCTTCCAGCAGATCGTCCATCGGCGGACGCACATAAATCTCAAGCTTATGCGTTTTGCTGTTATAAACCGGGAACAGCGGCACCACACGCGCGCGGCAGACTTTCATCAGTCGCCCTACCGCAGGCAGCGTCGCTTTATAGGTAGCAAAGAAATCGACGAACTCACTCTGCTCCGGGCCATGATCCTGATCGGGCAGGTAGTAGCCCCAGTAGCCCTGGCGGATTGAACTGATAAAGGGTTTGATTCCGTCGTTGCGCGCATGCAGCCGTCCGCCATAACCGCGGCGTGCGGTGTTCCACGCATAGTCCATCAGCGGATCGCTCTGGTTATGGAACATCGCCGCCATCTTTTGACCTTCTGACGCCAGCAGCATGGCGGGGATATCCACCGCCCAGCCGTGCGGCACCAGGAAAATCACATTCTGCTGCTCCGCTTTCATCTGGTCGATAATGTCACGACCATGCCACTCTACACGTTCACGGATACGTGCCGGATCGCGCAGCACCAGCTCGGTCATCATTGCCATCGCCTGCGGTGCCGTCGCAAACATCTCATCGACCAGCGTTGCACGCTGCGCCTCGCTGAGTTCCGGCAGACAGTAATAGAGGTTAATCAGCGCACGGCGCCGTGCACCCTTTGCCAGCTTACCGGCGAATTTGCCTAACCGACCCAGCAGAGGATCGCGCACTTTCGGCGGTAGCATCGCCATCGCGGCCAGACCACCAATCGCCAGCCAGCTGCCCCAGTATTTAGGTTTGAGAAAAGAACGTTCAAAAACGGGAATAAATTCAGTGTTATTTTTTTTACGGGTTTCCATGCACTCGCCTCAAGCAATGACCGGCTAATGATAGTGACGACCTGAAAATTTGCAATCATCCTGCGCCATATAGCAAAAAACCGACGGGAAACCCGTCGGTTTTTGCGCGATTTGACGAAATTCGCTTACTTCAGACCCAGCTGAGGCAGCCAGGATTTAACCTGTGCCATGTAATCGCTGCGATCTTTACCGGTCAGGCCTTCCATGCGCGGCAGTTTCGCCGTTAATGGGTTGACCGCCTGATTATTGATCCAGATTTCAAAATGCAGATGCGGCCCGGTGGAACGTCCGGTGTTGCCTGACAGTCCAATACGGTCGCCACGCTTCACTTTCTGACCTGGCTTCACCAGCACTTTCTTCATGTGCATATAGCGCGTCATATACTGACGGCCATGACGAATGGCGACGTAGTTACCCGCGGCACCGCCGTTCTTCGCCACCACTATTTCACCATCACCCACTGCCAGCACCGGCGTACCGATCGGCAGCGCAAAGTCGACGCCTTTATGAGGCGCTATGCGGCCGGTAACCGGGTTGAGACGACGCGGATTAAAGTTAGAGGAGACACGATACTGCTTAACCGTCGGGAAGCGCATAAAGCCGCGTGCCAGACCGGAGCCGCTGCGATCGTAGAACTTGCCATCTTCGGCGCGGAAAGCGTAATAGTCTTTACCCCCGCTGCGCAGGCGCACACCCAGCAACTGGCTTTGCGCACTCTTGCCATCCAGCATTTCGCGTGACATCAGTACGCTGAACTGGTCACCCGCACGCAGCTTACGGAAGTCCATCTGCCACTGCAGCGCTTTGATCACGGCGCTGGCTTCGGCACTGCTCAGTCCGGCACGCTGGGCGCTGGCGGCAAAACTGCCGCGTACTTCGCCCTGCATCACGCTGTTGCGCCATTCGCCCTTCTGCATCTCCGCATCCATCTTAAAGCCACCTTTAGGGGTGCGCTCATAGGTGCGGGTTTCACGGCGGGAAATTTCCCAGCTCAGGGTTTTCAGGCCGCCATCATCATCCAGCGTCCAGCTCAGCTGCTGACCAACCTGCAGATTACGCAGGTCGCGGTCGCTCATCACCAGCGCATTAATGTCACTGATGTCGATGCCATACTGATTCAGGGCACTGCTCAGGGTATCGCCGGATGAAACGGTGTAGTCGTGAACACCGGCCGTTTCGGGCACGTCAGTGTCCACATCGTCCGCAGGCAATTCTTCTTCCGGTTCCGGTGTGCTCTGATCGATAGGCTCACTGGCTTCCGGCAACAGCGTGCGGAACGTGTTCTTATCCAGTTCGATATTTTTGACGATGGGCGTCACATCATCCGAAGGATGATAAACGTAAGGCCGCCAGACAGCGACGGCCAGAGTGACTACAGTTAAAGAACCCAGCATTACGCGGTGGGGGCGCGGCAAATTATTAAATGCGAGGGCGACAGAGCGGGCTATCTGCTGCACTTTTACCTATTCCTCATGCTCCATTCAGGCAGCTTTCATACTGGCTCGACAGTTGTGAGAGGAATTTCACATAGCTGTCTTTGGCTAAGCTGATGTCTGTTCCCAGGGGATCGAGCGTGCCTTTACGCACCTGCGTTCCGCGGGCGACAGCATCGATGACTGCTGGCCTGAATTGTGGCTCAGCAAAGACGCAGACCGCCTTTTGCTCAACCAACTGTGTTCGTATCTGATGTAAACGCTGAGCGCCCGGTTGAATTTCAGGATTGACGGTAAAGTGCCCGGTGGGCGAGAGACCGTATTGTTTTTCAAAGTACGTGTAAGCGTCGTGAAAAACGAAATATCCTTTATTTCTGACCGGAGCGAGTTGTGCGCTAACGCGTTTGTCCGTGTCCGCCAAAGCTACCTCAAACTGCTGGAGGTTGGCGTCAAGTTTGGCTTTATCTTGCGGCATAAGTTCCAATAATTTTCCATGGATTGCAACCGCGGTCTTGCGCGCAATCTCTGGCGACAACCACAGGTGCATATTAAACTCGCCGTGATGATGGTGATGGGCATCGGCCTCCTGTTCTTCGGATTTTTCCGCTGTGTGTTCATCTTCATCTTCACCACCGCTAATCAATAACGGTTTTACCCCGTCGATGTTCACCATCGCGAGGTTTTTTTGGGCCGGAAGTTCAGCCGCAGACTTCGCCATAAAGGCTTCCATTTCAGGCCCGACCCATACAACTAAGTCCGCGTTTTTTAAGCGTTTTGCATCTGAGGGCCGCAGGGAATAGTCGTGTTCAGAGGCACCGTCCGGTAGCAGAACATCAACCGGTGTGACACCATCGGCAATGGCCGCAGCGATAAACCCTACCGGTTTGAGTGAAGCCACGACATTCGCCTGAGCTGGAAGGGTTAACGAAGCTGTAACGGAGAAAGCAGTTAAGGCGAAAATTGCGCCCTTTTTATTATGTAACATATTGCGTCATTCCATCGTGACCATGAGGTGGAATGTGATATTATAACATTCGAAATTCTGTGCAACCTGTAAATACTATGACCTCACTTGTCACACTCGATAATGTTTCGATAAAGTTTAACCAGCGCAATGTGTTATCCGGTGTCAGCCTGGCACTGCAGCCTGGCCGCATCCTCACCCTGCTGGGTCCTAACGGTGCCGGAAAATCAACGCTGGTGCGTGTGGTGCTGGGACTGCTCGCTCCCACCACCGGTAGCGTTCAGCGTGATCCCGGCCTGCGAATTGGCTATGTGCCACAGAAGCTGCACATCGACCCGACCCTGCCGGTGACCGTTGAACGCTTTATGCGTCTGACCCGTGGCAGCAAAAACGCCGAGATCCTGCCGGCACTGAAACGCGTGCAGGCGGGTCACCTGCTCAACGCCCCGCTGCAAAAGCTTTCCGGTGGTGAAACCCAGCGTGTGCTGCTGGCGCGCGCTCTGCTGAATCAGCCTCAATTGCTGGTACTCGATGAGCCTACTCAGGGTGTGGATGTGAATGGTCAGGTGTCACTCTATGACCTTATCAATCAGTTACGTGTTGAACTGAACTGCGGCGTACTCATGGTCTCCCACGATCTGCATCTGGTGATGGCCAAAACCGACGAAGTGCTGTGCCTTAACCATCACATCTGTTGTTCCGGCACCCCGGAAGCGGTATCGCAGCATCCGGAATTTATCGCCATGTTTGGTCCGCGCGGCGCGGAGGAGCTGGCGATTTATCGTCATCATCATAATCACCGTCACGACCTTCAGGGACGTATCGTTTTACGCAAAGGACAGGGTCCATCATGATTGAGTTGTTATTACCGGGCTGGATAGGCGGTGTGATGTTAGCGCTGGCTGCCGGTCCGCTGGGATCGTTTGTTGTCTGGCGCAAGATGTCCTATTTCGGCGATACCCTGGCGCATGCCTCTCTGCTTGGCGTGGCATTTGGCCTGCTGTTTAACGTGAATCCTTACTACGCGGTGATTCTGGTCACGGTCTGCCTGGCGCTGGGACTGGTCTGGCTGGAGCGTCGTCCACATCTGGCTATCGATACCCTGCTGGGGATTATGGCGCACAGCGCGCTGTCGCTGGGCCTGGTGGTGGTCAGCCTGATGAAGAACGTTCGCGTCGATCTGATGGCTTATCTGTTTGGCGATCTGCTGGCGGTGACGCCAGACGATCTCTGGATGATGGGTGGCGGCGTGGTGATCGTGCTGCTGGTGATGGCGTGGCAGTGGCGGTCGCTGCTGTCGATGACCATCAGCCCGGAACTGGCCCAGGTGGACGGCGTCAATATCCAGCGTACCCGTCTGATCCTGATGCTGGTCACGGCACTGACTATCGGAGTGGCAATGAAGTTCGTGGGTGCGCTGATTATCACCTCACTGCTGATTATCCCCGCTGCGACCGCTCGTCGCTTTGTGCGTTCACCGGAAGGCATGGCGGCCGTCGCCGTAGTCATCGGGGTGATTGCCGTCACCGGCGGCCTGACCTTCTCCGCCTTCTACGACACGCCTGCCGGGCCGTCAGTGGTGCTCTGCGCCGCCATCCTGTTTATTTTCAGTATGGTCCGGAAACCAGCAGTCTAGTTACTCTTCGCGCGTGATGCCGAAGTGACGATAAGCGTGCTGCGTGGCCATCCGGCCACGCGGTGTGCGCTGAATGAAGCCCTGCTGAATCAGGAAGGGTTCAATCACATCTTCGATGGTTTCGCGCTCTTCACCAATGGCCGCAGCCAGGTTATCCAGTCCCACCGGCCCACCCATAAATTTGTCGATGATCGCCAGCAGCAGTTTACGGTCCATATAATCGAACCCTTCGCTATCTACGTTAAGCATATCCAGCGCGCTGCAGGAGACTTCACCGCTCAGATCACCGTTAGCCCGCACTTCGGCGAAGTCACGAACGCGGCGCAGCAGGCGGTTGGCGATACGCGGTGTGCCGCGGGCGCGACGGGCGATCTCTAACGCCCCTTCGTCACTCAGCGCCAGACCCAGACAGGCGGCGCTGCGGCCCACGATGTGCTGCAAATCTTTAACCTGGTAGAACTCAAGCCGCTGCACAATGCCAAAACGATCGCGCAGCGGCGAGGTCAGCGAGCCAGCACGCGTAGTGGCGCCAATCAGGGTAAACGGCGGCAGATCGAGCTTGATTGAGCGCGCAGCCGGGCCTTCGCCAATCATGATATCCAGCTGATAATCTTCCATCGCCGGGTAGAGTATCTCTTCCACCACCGGTGAGAGGCGATGGATTTCATCGATAAACAGGACGTCATGCGGTTCAAGGTTGGTCAGCATCGCCGCCAGGTCGCCCGCCTTTTCCAGCACCGGACCTGAAGTAGTGCGAAGATTAACGCCCATCTCGTTGGCCACGATGTTCGCCAGGGTAGTTTTACCCAGTCCCGGCGGACCGAAGATCAGCAGATGATCGAGCGCATCGCCGCGCAGTTGCGCTGCCTTGATGAAAATCTCCATCTGCTCACGCACCTGCGGCTGACCGACATACTCGGTCAGCATCTTCGGGCGAATAGCGCGGTCAATAACCTCTTCTTCGCTGATACTGGCAGCGGAGATCAGGCGGTCGGCTTCTATCATGACTTACCTCAAATGGCGGCGCGTAGCGCTTCGCGGATCAGGGTTTCGCAATCCGCATCCGGTCGACCGACTTTACTGATCATACGGCTCGCTTCCTGCGGTTTATAACCCAGTGATACCAGCGCTGCAACCGCTTCGGATTCCGCATCATTGGTTTCCGGCTCGGCGCTCGGCGTGGTCAGCGTAAAGGCAGAATCGCCGCCAAACAGGTCGCCGTGCATTCCTTTGAAGCGGTCCTTCATTTCGACCACCAGACGCTCAGCGGTCTTTTTGCCCACGCCTGGCAGTTTCACCAGTGACGCGATCTCCTCTTTCTCAACAGCGGTCACAAACTGCTGCGCCGACATGCCGGAGAGGATCGCCAGCGCCAGCTTGGGTCCGACGCCATTCACTTTAATCAGTTCGCGAAACAGCGCGCGCTCCTGCTTGCTGTTAAAACCAAACAGCAGCTGCGCATCTTCACGCACCACGAAGTGGGTAAAAATCACCGCTTCGTGCTGAAGTTCAGGCAACTCATAAAAACAGGTCATGGGCATATAAATTTCATAGCCGACGCCGTGTGCCTCAAGCAGCACCAGTGGCGGCTGCTTTTCCAGAATATTGCCCCGTAAACGACCTATCACCTGAACGCTTCCTTAACTAACGAATGTGGCGGATTTTATAACATAAAAAAGGCTGGATGAATATCCAGCCTGAGAGTGAGACCTGAGCGATGACGGCTAACCTGAGCGTAACCGTCCGCGCGTCAGCACCAGCTTGCTGTCACTCATGCGAGCTGCATTCTGAGCCACATGACAGTGCGTAATGGCAATCGCCAGCGCATCGGCGGCATCCGCCTGCGGGTTCGCCGGCAGCTTCAGCAGGGTTCGCACCATGTGCTGCACCTGACTTTTCTCGGCGCTGCCGATGCCAACCACGGTCTGTTTTACCTGACGGGCGGCATACTCAAACACCGGCAGATCGTGGTTTACTGCGGCAACAATCGCGGCACCGCGCGCCTGGCCCAGCTTCAGTGCGGAGTCTGCATTCTTCGCCATGAACACCTGTTCAATGGCGAAGAAGTCGGGTGAAAACTGCGTAATGATTTCACAGACGCCCGCATAAATCAGCTTCAGTCGGGCGGGCAACTCGGTGGTATTAGTGCGGATACAGCCGCTGCCCAGATAAGTGAGCTGGCGGCCAGTCTGACGAATAACACCATAACCGGTGATGCGTGAGCCGGGATCAATACCCAGGATAATCGACATTACGCCTCTTTGGTTAAAGTGATTACGGTAGACGCCATTACAGCGTTTCCGCTACCTCGTCGGAGATTTCACCGTTGTGATAGACCTCCTGCACATCGTCGCAATCTTCCAGCATGTCGATCAGACGCAGCAGTTTAGGTGCGGTTTCCGCATCCATTTCGGCTTTGGTGGTCGGAATCATGGCCACTTCTGCAGTGTCCGCTTTCAGGCCGAGTGCTTCCAGTGCATCACGCACCGTACCCATCTCTTCCCATGCGGTGAAGACATCAATCGCGCCGTCGTCATAGCTGACCACATCTTCTGCGCCCGCTTCCAGAGCCGCTTCCATCACCGCATCTTCATCCTGACCCGGCGCATAAGAGATCACGCCTTTTTTGTTGAACAGGTAAGCCACGGAGCCGTCGGTGCCGAGATTCCCGCCGGTTTTGGTGAAGGCGTGACGCACTTCGCCCACGGTACGGTTACGGTTGTCACTCAGGCATTCAATCATGATGGCCGAGCCGCCAGGACCGTAGCCTTCATAGATGATGGTTTCCATGTTGGCATTGTCATCGCCGCCCACACCACGCGCGATAGCGCGATCCATGGTGTCACGCGTCATATTGTTCGCCAGCGCTTTATCCATTGCTGCACGCAGACGCGGGTTTGAGCCCGGATCGCCGCCGCCCAGCTTGGCCGCCGTCACCAGCTCACGAATGATTTTGGTGAAGATTTTGCCGCGCTTGGCATCCTGCGCCGCTTTACGGTGTTTGGTGTTTGCCCACTTACTGTGTCCTGCCATTTTAAATTTTCTCCGATCTTTTACAGGGTGCAGGCTATCCTGCTTGCGAGCCTGTTTACCGTCCGTACGCATACAGGTGACTGACAACCTGAATGCCCCGAGGGCGAGCGTCGCGAAGCATCCTCACGTACAACCGTACGCTGACGACGTCGCGCGGGCGGTGAACAACCTCACGGTGCCGATTACGCCTGACTGTTCAATATGTTGGTGAAGTCCTGTTAAAACTCACCAGATTCATAAAATTTAATCTATCCGCCGCCGGAATACCGGGCGATGGCGAGCATTCAGATAAATTCTTCAATTGCCTGGCGGTTACTCCATGATCGGGTTAATGCTGCAGCGTCAGCGGGTGCCAGCCAGCGAAACGCCAGATGCTCGGTGAGCATCACATCGCGCTCCGTCGGCAGTTGCAGGCGAAACCAGTGCTCGTGATTATGGGTGACATCAGGGGCGTAGCGATGGCGGAAATGGGGAAAGATTTCAAAGTCGATCTGACGCTGACAATCCTCCACCTCCAGCCGCTCGGCCAGCACGTCGATGCCGATTTCCTCATTCACTTCACGACACGCGGTCGCCAGCGGTGACTCTCCCGCCTCCAGGCTGCCGGTGACCGACTGCCAGAACGTGGGATCGTCACGCCGCTGCAGCATCAACACCCGGCCAGTATCGCGCGCCGAAATGACGACCAGCACTGAAACCGGGTGTTTATAGCCCATTATTTATTCTCAGGCTTTTCTTTTTTAACGACCTGAATACCGAGCTCCAGCAGGGAAGCCGGATTAGCTTCGCTTGGCGCTTCGGTCATCATGCAGGCGGCCGCCGTGGTTTTCGGGAACGCAATGACGTCACGAATGTTATCGGTGCCGGTCAGCAGCATGGTCAGACGATCCAGACCAAAGGCCAGGCCCGCATGCGGTGGCGTACCGAACTTCAGCGCATCCAGCAGGAAACCAAACTTCTCACGCTGCTCATGCTCTTCGATACCCAGAATGCTGAACACCGTCTGCTGCATTTTGCCGTTGTGGATACGCACTGAACCACCGCCTACTTCATAACCGTTGATCACCATGTCGTAGGCATTCGCCACGGCACGGGTTGGATCGGCGGCCAGCTCTTCTGCGCTCATCTCTTTTGGCGCCGTGAACGGATGGTGCATCGCAGCCAGACCGCCCTCTTCGTCCTCTTCGAACATCGGGAAGTCGATTACCCACAGCGGTGCCCAGGCTTTCTCATCAGTGATGTTCAGCTCGCGGCCCACTTTCAGACGCAGCGCACCCAGTGCATCCGCGACCACTTTGGCGCGATCGGCACCAAAGAAGATAATGTCGCCATCCTGAGCGCCGGTGCGGCTCAGAATGCCTTCCACGATCTCTGCATTCAGGAATTTGGCAACCGGGCTCTGCACGCCTTCCAGGCCGTCAGCACGGACGTTAACCTTCATCCACGCCAGACCTTTGGCGCCGTAAATCTCCACGAACTTGCCATATTCATCAATCTGCTTACGGCTCAGCTGTGCGCCGGTCGGTACGCGCAGCGCGGCAACACGGCCCTTTTCATCATTAGCCGGGCCAGAGAAGACCTGGAACTCCACGTTTTTCAGCAGGTCGCCGACGTCCACCAGCTCCATCGGGTTACGCAGATCCGGTTTATCTGAACCGTAGCGATGCATTGCTTCCGCAAAGGTCATTTGCGGGAACTCACCGAGATCAACGCCCTGCACGTCCTGCCACAGATTGCGGATTAAACGCTCCATGATTTCACGCACCTGTGGCGCGGTCATAAAGGAGGTTTCCACGTCGATCTGGGTAAATTCTGGCTGACGATCGGCGCGTAAATCTTCGTCGCGGAAGCATTTAACGATCTGATAGTAGCGGTCAAAACCGGACATCATCAGCAGCTGTTTGAACAGCTGAGGTGACTGCGGCAGCGCATAGAATTTGCCTTTATGTACCCGGCTTGGCACCAGATAGTCACGCGCGCCTTCCGGCGTCGCTTTGGTCAGCATCGGGGTTTCGATATCCAGGAAACCTGCGTCATCCATAAAGCGACGAACGAAGCTGGTGATTTTTGCGCGGGTTTTCAGACGCGTCACCATCTCAGGGCGGCGCAGATCCAGATAGCGGTACTTCAGGCGCGCTTCTTCGCTGTTGGTCTGATTCGAGTCCAGCGGCAGTGGCTCAGAGCGGTTAATAATGGTCAGTGCTTGGGCAAACACTTCCACTTCACCGGTCGCCATGTCGCTGTTTTTGTTCTTCTCATCACGCGCACGTACGGTACCGGTGATCTGGATACAGAATTCGTTACGCAGTTCAGAAGCCAGCTTAAATGCGTCCTGGCGATCGGGATCAAAAAACACCTGCACGATGCCTTCACGGTCGCGCATATCGATAAAAATCAAACTGCCCAGATCGCGACGGCGGTTTACCCAGCCGCAAAGCGTGACTTGCTGACCCACATGAGACAGATTGAGCTGTCCACAATATTCTGTACGCATAACACTATCCTTTTAACTTCGCCGCTGCATCTGACAGCATCCGGCCGCGTTACCTGTTGCGATGCTGTCGCAAAAATGGCGGTCATTATAATGGAAAAAGCCAGACAGGATAAGCAGATCCGCGCCAAAGCGCCGATTTCCTGTGTGCATTTGCCCCCCAGCCTGACCATAGCGGATAATGGGGTATCTTAATCTGCAGCCAGGAGCGCGCGTGACACTTCGTATTGGCCTGCCCCAGTGGCAGCATTCACACTGGAAACGCTGGGGCATCGAAAGCCTGGCGGACTATGCCCGCTATTTCCATTGTGTAGAGGGAAATACCACGCTCTATGCGCTGCCGAATCCGGAAACGGTGATGCGCTGGCGCGATATGACGCACGATGCGTTTCTCTTCTGCTTTAAGTTTCCCAATACCATCAGCCATCAGGCGGCGCTGCAGCACAGCGACGACCTGCTGACCGATTTCCTGCGCCTGATGGAGCCGCTGGCCGATCGCATCGGTCAGTACTGGCTGCAACTGCCTGCCAGCTTCTCTCCGACGCAGCTCGACGACCTGTGGCGCTTTCTCGACAGTCTGCCGCGCCGTTTTCACTACGGCGTCGAAGTCCGCCATCCCGCTTTCTTCGCTAAAGGGGATGCCGAACGGGCGCTGAATCGCGGCCTGCTGGCGCGCGGCATCAATCGCGTGATGCTCGACAGCCGTCCGGTTCACGCCTCTACCTCGCAAAGTCCGGCCGCGCTGGTGGCCCGCGCGCAAAAACCCCGGGTGCCGCCTCATGCGCTGCGAACCGGCTCACAGCCGATGGTGCGGTTTATCGGCAGCGATAACGTGGAAGAGAGCGTGCCGCTGTTTCAAATCTGGCGTGACAAGCTGACAGAATGGCAGCTACAGGGCGACGCCATGCTGTTTCTGCACACGCCCGATATGGGCCAGGTCTTTCCGCTGGTGCAGGCACTCTGGCCGCAGCTGCAACAGATCGATCCCGGCATAGGTAGCGGACCGGACTGGCCGCAGCAGACGTCACTGTTTTGATTCCTGCCCAGGACAGCGGGCTGCACGCCCGTTAGAATAGAAGCATTATGGACAGTCGCAGGGGTGGCAATGGTTAGCGCGTTATATGTGGTGATGGGTGCATTACTGGTGATGAAATTCACGCTGGACGTGGTCCGCTATCGCCGTTTCTATCGCGTGGCGTATGGTGATGGCGGCTACCACGACCTGAAAATGGCGATTCGCATTCACGGCAACGCCATCGAAACCATTCCGCTGGCGCTGTTTCTGCTGGTAATGATGGAGATGAACGGTGCCGATATCTGGATGGTGCATCTCACGGGTCTGCTGTTCTTTATCAGTCGCCTGCTGCACGCCTGGGGTTTGCGCAGCAGCGCAATGGCAGGACGCAAATATGGCATGCTGCTGACGCTGTTTTCCCTGTGCGGCATGGTGATTTTTAACCTGATCTATATGCCGTGGGAACAGGTGCTGACGCTGCATTAAGCTGGCCTGGGTTAAGGGGTGCAGCCCGCCCCACTTTCTGCGAGAATAGCGCCCTTTCCGTCGTCTCTTCGGATTTTCGATATGTCTGACCGCGATCAACTCTTCTCAGCGCCCATTGCAAAACTGGGCGACTGGACTTTTGACGAGCGTGTAGCTGAAGTCTTTCCTGACATGATTCAGCGCTCGGTGCCGGGCTACTCCAACATCATTTCGATGATTGGCATGCTGGCAGAACGTTTTGTTACCCCGGACAGCAAGGTTTATGACCTGGGCTGCTCGCTGGGCGCGGCCACCCTGTCGGTGCGCCGCAATATTCAGGTGCCGGGTTGCCAGATCATCGCAGTGGATAACTCCCCGGCGATGGTGGAGCGCTGTCGTCGCCATCTTGATGCGTTTCGCGCGGACACACCGGTAACGGTGCTGGAAGCGGATATCCGCGACATTGAGATTGAGAACGCCTCTCTGGTGGTACTCAACTTTACGCTGCAGTTTCTGGAACCGCCCGCGCGTCTGGCGCTGCTGGAAAAGATCTGGCAGGGACTGAAACCGGGCGGTGCGCTGGTACTGTCAGAGAAGTTCAGTTTTGAAGATGCCGAAGTCGGTGAGCTGCTGTTTAACATGCATCACGACTTCAAGCGCGCCAACGGCTACAGCGAACTGGAAATCAGCCAGAAACGCAGCATGCTGGAAAATGTGATGCTGACTGACAGCGTTGAAGCTCATAAAGCCCGTCTGAAACAGGCCGGTTTCTCGCACGCCGAACTCTGGTTCCAGTGCTTTAATTTTGGATCTCTGGTGGCGTTGAAATGATCGACTTTGGCCGTTTTTATCAGCAAATTGCGGTGGGACCGCTGGCGAAGTGGCTGGAAGTGTTACCGGCGCAAATCAGCGAGTGGCAGCGTGAAAACCTGCATGGGCACTTCCGCGACTGGTACAAGTCGCTGGAGTATCTGCCGCTGCTGGAGCCTCAAAAACTTGACCTGTTGCACAGCGTTACTGCCGACCGCGATGACATCAGCGATCGCCATCGTCAGGGTATTGAGAAATTACTGCGCAACCTGATGCCGTGGCGTAAGGGGCCCTATTTCCTTTATGGCACCCACATCAACACCGAATGGCGATCTGACTGGAAGTGGGAGCGCGTGCTACCGCACATCTCTCCGCTGGCCGGCCGCACAGTGCTCGATGTGGGCTGCGGCAGTGGCTATCACATGTGGCGGATGATTGGCGCGGGTGCCCATCTGGTGGTCGGCATCGATCCAATGCAGCTGTTCCTGGTGCAGTTCGAAGCGGTGCGTAAGCTGCTGAACGACGATCGCCGGGCGCATATGCTGCCGCTGGGCATTGAGCAGTTACCGGTGTTGCAGGCGTTCGATACCGTGTTCTCGATGGGCGTGCTCTATCACCGCCGTTCGCCGCTCGATCACCTGTTACAGCTTAAGAATCAGCTGGTCAGCGGTGGTGAACTGGTGCTGGAGACGCTGGTGATTGAGGGCGATGTGAATCAGGTGCTGGTGCCCGGTGAGCGATATGCGCAGATGCGCAATGTCTTCTTCATTCCCTCAGCTGAAGCGCTGAAAAGCTGGCTGGAAAAAAGCGGCTTTGTCGATGTCCGGATTGTCGATTTCGCCCTCACTACCACTGAAGAGCAACGCCGTACTGACTGGATGACCAGCGAGTCTCTGGCTGAATTCCTCGATCCCGATGACCCCAGCAAAACGGTCGAGGGATATCCGGCTCCTCTGCGCGCCGTGCTGGTCGCCACCAAACCGTAATACCCTAGCGGCGAGACAATGCCAGTTTCGCCGCAAATCCTATAAATACGCAGCCGGTCAGACGATCCATCACCTTCAGCACCCGCGGTTTGCGCAAATGACCGGCGAAATAGTGGCTGCCGCCAATCAGTACCGCATTCCAGATCAGTCCCAGCAGCATGTGTGTCAGCGCCATCAGACTACACCAGAGCGCCACCGACGCCCCCGCCGGGATAAACTGTGGCAAAAAACTCACATAGAAGATCCCCACTTTGGGGTTTAGCAGATTGCCAAGCAGCCCGCGGCTGAAACAGGCAAGATAGCCCTGTTGCAGCGCCGGTTGTTGCGAGTCGATTGCTGCCTGGCGGGGTTTCAGCAACAATTTCAGCCCCAGATAAAGTAACCAGGCGGCACCCAGCCACTTAAGCAGGTTATAGGCCATTTCGGAGGCCAGCAGCAGCGCGCCTAAACCGAATCCCACCGCAACACCCCAGACCAGACAGCCGAGCGTGATACCCAGTGCCGTCACGCTGGCGCGCTTTGCGCCCTGAGCGACTGCAGAGCGCAGCACCAGCGCGGTATCAAAGCCCGGCGTCAGCGTCAGTATGGTGATGGCAAACAGAAATGAAAACAGCGTGGTGGTCATGGGGTTCTCCCTGGAGGTAACAGACGGTCAGCAGCGTATGGGTGTCCTGCCAGCGTAACAGGCCCGTCGAATTATCTCACCCTGGACACTCTCCCTGTTCGTCAGCGTGTGCCAGGCTAAGGGCGGTTTAACTTCATATTAAGGAGCTGTGATTATGAGTAAATTTATCTTCTCTTCACCCCGTAAATATGTGCAGGGCGCGGGCGTGCTGGATGAGCTGGGCCCCTACGTGGCCGAACTGGGTGATAACGCTTTCCTGGTCGCGGATGATGTCGTCTGGAAATTGATCGGCGAACGCGCCCAACAGGCGCTGCAAAAGGCGGGCGTTACCTTCAACTGGCACCCGTTCAACGGCGAGGCGTCGAGCAATGAGATCACCCGTCTGAGCCAGCTGGCGAAAAGTCAGGGCTGTAACGTGGTTGTCGGGCTGGGCGGCGGCAAAACGCTGGATACGGTTAAAGCGGTGGCGGATGAGCTGAAGCAGCCGGTAGCCATCGTGCCTACTATCGCCTCCACTGATGCCCCCTGTAGCGCGCTGTCGGTCATCTATTCTGACAGCGGCGTATTTGAGAGCTATCGCTTCTACAGCAAAAATCCTGATTTGGTGCTGGTGGACACCGCAGTCTGCGCCAGTGCACCAGCACGACTCTTTGCCTCCGGCATTGCCGATGGACTGGCGACCTGGGTTGAAGCGCAGGCGGTGGCGCGTTCGCATTCAAAATCGATGGTCAATGGTGATCCGACAATTGCCGGACTGGCGATTGCCCGTGCCTGTGAAGAAACGCTGCTTACCTGGGGTTACAGCGCCTATGTTGCCGTCACCCAAAAACGAGTGACGCCCGCCGTGGAAGCGGTGGTTGAGGCGAATACGCTGCTATCAGGGCTGGGTTTTGAAAACGGAGGGCTGGCAGCTGCGCACGCTATTCATAATGGGTTCACCGCGATTGATGGTGATATCCACCATCTGACCCATGGCGAGAAAGTCGCCTACGGCACACTGACGCAGATGGTGCTTGAGAATCGTCCGGATGAGGACATTGCGCGCTATATCCGCTTCTATCGCTCGATCAACATGCCGACCACGCTCCGGGAGCTGCATCTGGAAAATGAGAGCTGGGAGAATCTGGTCAAAGTGGGTGCACTGGCGAACAGTGAGGGCGACACGCTGAAAAACCTTAATCCAAACCTTTCACCGGAAGATATTGCAAACGCACTGCTGGCGCTGGATGCCTTTAGTCAGACGGTTAAATAACCACCCGACAGGCGATCATCCGATCGCCTTTTACTCCGCCGCCGCTGGCTGGTCCCAGTACTCATATTTGTAGGCGGAACTGAGATGGCGCTCAATAGTGCCACGCGTGAAGATTTCGGTCTCGTGCAGATAGCTCAGGGTACAGTTACCCACCTGATCCCAGGACTGACACTCATCTACTGACCGGATGGTGCTCAGCGGTGTGGTCGCCGTGCCGTTGAGCCGCACTTCACGCCATTGGGGATCGTAGGTATAACTGTCGGTGCTGCGGGCCGATGTGGTGCGGGTCACCAGACCCTGCGGATTCCAGTGGTAATGATTTTCACCGTTGGTCAGGGGATCGCTGCCGCGTGCCACGCTCTTCTCCAGCCTGAACTGCCGATCATAACGGTAAGTCGTGTCGGTAAAGCCGCTTTTACCCATGCTGGTAAACCTGTCGGAGGCGCTGGTAATGTTGCCATGCTGACCTTTCTGCCAGTTAATCGTCCCCTGTCGGTTATCGACCACCACCTCTTTGCCCTCTTTCAGCACTTTTACCAGATACGCATATTCCGCCACCCAGCCGCCCTGCACCCGGGCAATGTGTTGCTCCATACTGAGAATAACGTTGCGCTCACTTTTGTCATAGCTGACGTCGGCAACCGTCAGATCGCCACAGGCGTCAAACTGCCCCAGTACGCGCTTTTGCGAGTTCACATCTTTGCCAAACTCACCCGCAACCACCTGCTTCACCGCGCCTTTCGCATTCCCGCCCAGCAAAATCAGGTTATTGCTGTTAGCCACAGCAGCGTTGTTCGGGCTGCATGCGCTGGCCGCAGCGCTGCCACTGCAGAGAGCAGTCAGGATCAGAGTCAGGACAGCAATCGGATTGGGTTTCATAGGATACTTTTCCAGGCGACGTTGCTTTCAGTGTAAACGCTGCGGTGATGAACAGCGGCAATCTGTGAAGATTTCAGCCTGCATCGCCTTTTAAGGTTTTAAGGACCGGAGAGGCGACACGGTTTCAGCATAACGAATAAAGCGGGTGATTACGTTGCTGCCGGGCCTGAAAGTCCTGGATGACATGTAATGATTAATAAGGAGCAGGTGATTTTTATCGAGCCAGGCGAAAGAGTGATAACTTCGCTGCAGCCAGATTTCAGATCCCTCTGACATCAATAACATGCCAGAGAAGCGCAAAACAATTTAACCGGGATGGAGTGTGTTTTACACAAAAAGAACCCCAGCAAGGATACTGGGGTTTGGTACTTGCAAACACCACGTCAATGATCGGCGTGCTGCGCGGCAAAATCTGTTGTGGTTCAGGCGACCCGAACGGTGCTCATCTGCATCACGCTTTTCATCGCCTCAACCACATCGCCGTCTACACAGTAGCGGCTGAACTCGTCAGTCTCGGCTTCTGAACACATGGAGACCCCCGCTTTGCGGTAGCGCATCGGCGACGCAACAAGGCGGCTGGCCGAGCTGTGAACTTCATCAATCCCCATGTCGAGAAACTTTTGCAGGTTGCTGAGACGTACCCCGGCACCCGCCATAATAATAGGACCGGTGCTGGCCTCATTTAGTTCCCTGAGTAATGCAATTCCGTTTTCAGCGCTCTGCTGCTGACCGGATGTCAGAATACGCGCCACACCCAAATCCGTAAGTTCTTCCAGCGCACGCTTTGGGCTGTGACAGAGATCGAAGGCGCGATGAAAGGTTACGGCCAGGCCGTCACACAGCGCCATAATCTGCCGCATCTGACCATGATGAATGTGAGCATCTTCATCCAGCATCCCAATCACCAGACCAGGAAAACCAAGTTCACGGATTAACGCCACATCCGATTTCATCGCTTCAAATTCGCGTGCGGTGTAACAAAAATCGCCACCACGTGGCCGGACAATAGGATGAACCGGAATCGAAACTTCTTGCCGGGCGGCATTCAGCATCCCCGCCGACGGGGTCAGGCCGCCTTCACGCGGTGCGGCACAAAGTTCAACCCGATCGGCGCCCGCCTGTTGTGCGGTCACAGCGCAATCCACGCCATAGCAGCAAATTTCCAGTGTGGTCATTCTCTTCTCCTTTACATGACTCTGGTTCAAGGCAGATTCATCAGTTAGTCTGGCTGCTGGAATGAGTTTACCGGGAAAGTTAACTATGGCATTCAATTTCGACCAACGGATAGACCGTCGTCACAGCGATAGCCTTAAATGGAACAAATATGCGGACCAGGACATTCTGCCGTTGTGGGTGGCAGACACCGATTTCCGATCGCCTGACTGCGTCATCGATGCGATTAAAACCCGTGCCGAACATGGGATTTTCGGCTATGGCGACACGCCAGTTGAATTTATCGATAGCGCGATAGCCTGGCTCGCCTCACGCTATCAGTGGCACGTTAATCCGGAATGGATTGTGGTTTTGCCGGGTGTCGTAAGCGGTCTGAATCTGGCAGTGCGCGCTTTCACCTCGCCTGACGAGCTGACGATTGCGCCAACACCCATCTATCCGCCGTTTCGCGGTGCAGCAAAACTGGCAGAGCGCGGTCAGATCACGCTGCCACTGACGCTGCAAGAGGGACGCTGGCTGCTGGATCTGGATGCGCCGGAAGGTCAGCTGGACGATAAAGCGCGGCTGTTAATGCTGTGCAACCCGCAGAATCCGGGCGGCACCGTCTATCGCCGCGAGGAACTGCAGGCGCAGCTGGAATTTGCGCAGAAGCACGATTTGATTGTCTGTTCCGACGAGATCCACAGCGATCTGCTGCTGGAACCCGGCGTTAAGCACATACCCTTTGCTTCACTGAGCGAAGATGCAGCCCAGCGTAGCGTGACGCTGATGTCACCCTCAAAGTCCTTTAATATTGCTGGTCTGGGGGCTTCCATCGCCATCATCCCCAACGCCGGGCTGCGCGCGCGCTTTAACCGGGTACGACGCGGCATTGTGCCGGATGTTGATATTCTGGCACTCACGGCAGCAGCAGCGGCATGGCGCGAGGGTGAGCCCTGGCTGAATGCGCAGAATGCCTATCTGCGCAGTAACCGTGACTGGCTGGTGTCGCAGGTCAATAAGATGACCGGCCTGTCACTCGCCTCACCGGAAGCGACCTACCTGGCCTGGATCGACGCCAGCGCGCTGGGTGTGGCCAGTCCGGCGCTCTATTTTGAAAAGCACGGGCTGGGCTTAACCGCCGGACGTGAGTTTGGCAATGACCAGTTTGTCCGGCTCAATTTCGGCTGTACCCGCGCGCTGCTCGACGAAGCCGTTGCGCGCCTGAAGCGTGCGTTAGCCGCCCGCCTTTAGTCCTGTTCGCTGGCGACAATCTCCTCCAGTCGCCACGGATGGAACTTGATTGTCGTCTGCCCATCCGTAACCGCCAGGGTCGGATTGGGCAGGCGCTCATTCTCGCCCTGCGGTGAACTGGTTTTAAATGAAATACCCGGCTGCGTCAGCGCCTCATCTGACAGCAAGGCCATCGCGCGCACGCCCAGCGTCTGATGGTCGCCCCGTAACACCACCTCAATATGCTCCCAGCCTTCATGGCGATAACGCTTTTCACCCGGCCATGGCAGTTCAACCACATCAATCTGCCTGCCTGCGACAATCAGCGGGTCATGGAGTTTAAACAGGCAAATCTGCCTGCCGTTGATCATCGCCGCCGAAAACTGCGTGCCAATCTGCTGCAAACCTTGCTGCCAGCGTATCGCCGTCGTGTCCAGATGGCAACGCACTGCGATATGGTCCACCTCCAGATCGGTAAGACGCAAACCGAGCCGCTGCGCAAAACTTTGCAACGATTCTTCAAAACGTCCTAAATCTGTCTTTAAATCATCCAATTCTGCCGGAAAAGTTCTCGTCACAACCCCAGTTCCTCTCAATTTGTTTAGCATTTATAACCCGCCTGGCTTTTGGCGCGCCGCGTGCTGAGCATCACATAATGATAAGATTCATCTTATTTGGCCCGAAATTTAACGCTAATCCTTATAATAACATCTTTCATTTCGGATTTATCTCCTGTTTAGGACCATGAGTTCCTTGATGAAAGCATGTTAAATATATGATTATTATCATCTTCTTTAATACAATAAGATAACTCTCATTTACCTGGCAAACAATTGCAGCCCACCCCGCCTTCCTATAAATTTGACCTAACACAACCAAAAGGAATGGCTCTATGTCTATGCTCATCGTTGTCGCTGTCCTGATCGCACTGATGGGATTTGCAATCTCCCGCCATTGGAAGGTGCGTGAAGATAAAAGCGTAAAGAACCCACGCCGTCATCTGCGACGTCGTTAATGCCTCAGGGAAACATCTTATTCAGCTCTGTTTCCCCGCTTCATCCAACTGCTGACGCCCACTGACATTTCACGTATACTTTTCCCCTCATTTTTTTCCGTTTTGTCTGCCCCATCCGTTTCTGCCTCTCCGTGACGCGATGCGCTCAGGCAAGATGATGACAGCCCGGCTTTCTGGTCCGGGCGTTGCTCAGCACATGAAGGTAACTCGGTGAATATTCAGGCACTTCTTTCCGCAAAAGTCAGTCAGGCAATGGTTTTAGCCGGCGCACCCGCCGATTGCGAACCCCAGGTTCGTCAATCCGCCCGGGTTCAGTTTGGAGACTATCAGGCCAACGGCATTATGGCCGTGGCGAAAAAGCTGGGACAGGCACCGCGACAATTAGCGGAAACGGTGATTCAGCACCTCGACCTGACCGGCATCGCCAGCAAAGTCGAAATTGCCGGGCCGGGCTTCATCAATATCTTCCTTGACCACAACTGGCTGGCCAGTCATGCCCGGGAAGCGCTGCGTCTGCCGCGCCTTGGCGTGCAACTGGCCGAGCCCCAGACTATCGTCGTCGACTACTCTGCGCCTAACGTTGCGAAAGAGATGCATGTGGGCCACGTCCGCTCCACCATCATTGGTGACGCGGCGGTGCGTACGCTGGAGTTTCTCGGACATAAAGTGATCCGAGCGAACCACGTTGGCGACTGGGGAACGCAGTTCGGTATGCTGATCGCGTTCCTGGAAAAGCAGCAGAATGAAGATCATGCAGAGATGGCGCTGGCCGATCTCGAAGGCTTCTACCGTGAAGCCAAGCGCACTTATGATGAAGATCCTGAGTTTGCCGAGCGCGCGCGCAGTTATGTAGTGAAATTACAGGGCGGCGATGACTATTGCCGCCAGATGTGGAAGAAGCTGGTCGACATCACCATGAGTCAGAACCAGAAAATCTATGACCGCATGAACGTCACACTGACGCGCAACGATGTTATGGGTGAAAGTCTCTATAACGATATGCTGCCTGGTATCGTCTCCGATCTGAAACAGAAAGGCTTAGCGGTAGAGAGTGAAGGTGCGACCGTGGTGTTCCTGGATGAATTCCAGAACAAAGAGGGTGAACCGATGGGCGTCATCATCCAGAAAAAGGATGGCGGCTACCTCTACACCACCACCGATATCGCCTGTGCGAAATATCGTTACGAAACGCTGAAAGCCGATCGTGTACTCTATTACATCGACTCACGTCAGCATCAGCATCTGGTTCAGGCCTGGACTATCGTCCGTAAAGCGGGTTATGTGCCGGAATCAGTGCCGCTGGAGCACCATGCATTCGGAATGATGCTGGGCAAAGATGGCCGTCCGTTCAAAACCCGCAGCGGCGGCACCATCAAGCTCTCCGATCTGCTGGATGAAGCCTATCAGCGTGCCTACACGCTGGTGCGTGAGAAGAACCCGGAGATGAGCGAAGCGGAAGTGAAAACGCTGGCGGAAGTGGTTGGCATCAGCGCGGTGAAATACGCCGATCTGTCAAAAAGCCGTACCACCGATTACATTTTCGACTGGGACAACATGCTGGCGTTCGAAGGCAATACCGCGCCTTACATGCAGTATGCCTATACCCGCGTACTCTCCGTGTTCCGCAAGGCGGGCATTGATGCCAATTCGCTGGATGCGGAGATTGTGATCAGCGAAGAGCGTGAAGCGCAGCTGGCCACCCGTCTGCTGCAGTTCGAAGAGGTCATTACGCAGGTCGCTCGTGACGGCACGCCACACGTGATGTGTGCCTATCTCTACGATCTGGCCGGTCTGTTCTCCGGATTCTACGAGCACTGCCCGATTCTCACCGCAGAATCAGACACAACCCGCCTGAGCCGACTGCAGCTGGCCGCGCTGACCGCGAAGACGCTGAAGCAGGGTCTGGATACGCTGGGCATCGACACCGTCGAGCGCATGTAACCTCTGAAACGGAGAGGGGTTTCCCTCTCCGTTGCTGAATTCGTATATCCGCTCTGATCCCCCAAATCTTCGCAGCAGGATGGTGTTATGTCTGTAGCCGCGCACCTCATCAGCAGCCACCTTCCCTCCATAAAACAGTTGCAGTGCTTTCTGGCTGTTGCGCACGAGCTGAATTTTCGCCGGGCCGCAGAACGTCTCAGCATGACGCAACCTCCGCTTACCCGTCAGATTCAGAGTCTGGAAGATCTGCTGGGCCACTCGCTGTTCAGCCGCACGACCCATGAGGTAACGCTCACCGATTCTGGCCGTGCGCTGGTCGCGAGGGCGGAAGCGATCCTGACTGCGCTGAATGCCCTGAAGCAGGATGCGCAGCCCGCCGCGGCACGACTACGCATCGGGCTGACCCGCACGCTGAACTTTGAACTGATTTCGCCACTTAACCGGCTGCTCGCCGCTTTTCATGCCAGCGAAGAGATGGAGATGCCCCGCCTGACCTCCCCTCAGCTTTTGCAAAGCCTGGCCAAAAACAGTCTGGATTTAATACTCACCGGAGAAAAGGGGTCGGATACGGAAGAGACCGTTCAGTACGCCTGGGTTTACCGTGAGCCGCTGCTGATAGCCATACCGTCGGCGCATCCTGCCAGTGTGGCGGAGCAGGTCTCGCTGGAAGCGCTGGCCGATCTGCCGCTGTTCTGGTTTGCCCGCAGCGCCAATCCGCTGTTTTTCGATAAATGCGAGCGCTACTTCGCCACGCTCAGCGTCACGCTGAAACGGGTGAGAGAGCCGGACGATTCCCTGCTGATGCTGTCACACATCGCCAGAGGAAAAGGATTCGCCCTGATGCCGCAGTCAAAATGCACCTTTAATCAGACAGGGCTCTGTTACCGCCCGCTGACAGAGGATGCGGCGCAGCAGCTGGCGATTGATGTTTACGCGGCGATTCGCGCCGATGAAAAAAATGAGGCGGTTCTTAATGCGCTGAGAGAACTCTCTCATCCCGGGAATGCGATAAAGTCCGCATGATGCCGTGCCGCTGAAACAGAGCGAAGCACCACCACACTCTTCTTCCTTCTTAATCCCCGCTCAACCTGTTGCTGAGAGCTTACTGTGTCGACATGCCGGATGTATATCTGAAGCCCTTTCATTTGCCTGATACCTTTTTTGCATGACGGAAAGAGCAATTCATTGCTTTCACGCGGAGTGAAACAATCGCGTCTCACATACGAGGAGCGACAATGAAAAAGCGAACGTTAACTCAGGGTCTGGACGTCAGCGCAATCGGCTATGGCGCGATGGGGCTCAGCGAATTTTATGGTCAGACCGATGACTGTCATTCCCTGCAACTGCTCAATAAGCTGCGCGATCTGGATATCACCTTTATCGATACCGCCGATCTTTACGGTCGCGGTCACAACGAGCAGTTGATAGGTCAGTTTCTTGCCGGGCTCAATCGGGCCGAACGGCTGAAGTTCACCGTGGCCACCAAATGTGGCATTGAACGTCCTGCTGACGAGGCCTATGCCCGCACCATCAACAACCAGCCGGACTACATTACCCGCTGCTGCCATGCATCACTGAAACGGCTGGGCGTTGAGCGTATCGATCTCTTTTATCTGCACCGGATCAGTCCGGCGACACCGATTGAGGAGAGCATGCAGTGTCTCAGCCGTCTGGTGCAGGAGGGAAAGATTGCCCGGATCGGGCTGTGTGAAGCGTCGGCTTCAACACTGAATCGGGCGCAGGCGATCCATCCGCTGGCCGCGCTGCAAACGGAGTATTCACTCTGGACGCGTGACATCGAAGAGGAGATTCTCCCTATGGTGAAAAAGCTCGGTATCGGACTGGTGCCCTATTCGCCGCTGGGCAGAGGATTCCTGACGGGTAAATACCGTAAAAACAGCGATTTTGCCGAGGGTGATTTCCGCAAAAATAATGACCGTTTCCGGCAGGAAAATATCGATCACAATCTCCAGCTTCTTAACGCGGTGACGCCACTGGCTGAGAAATATCACGCCACCACCGGGCAGATTGCGCTGGCCTGGCTACTGGCCCAGTATGACAAAATTGTGCCGATACCGGGCACCAAACAGATCGCTTACCTTACTGAAAACGCGCAGGCCGCAGATATCGAGCTGGAAGAGGAAGATATCGCGATGCTGAACGCTGTTCATCAGCAGATTGAAGTTAAAGGCGGTCGCTACTCTGAGGAGGGAATGAAGGGGGTGAACGCCTGAATACAAACTACGCACTTGCGCACTGTGCGTCGGTGCGTTAAATTGTTTTCAGTGTGATACAGGGAGGTAATGAGGTGGCGACGTTAAGGAATATTGAAAGTTTCAGGGATGACTGGCTTAAGGATTATTTTTTAATTGGCAAATTTTCCAAAAGAATACCGTCAAACCTCTCATCAGCGCTGGCGCGAAAGCTCGACATCATCAATGCGGCGATTAGCTATAAGGATTTAAAGTCGCCGCCAGGCAATCGTTATGAGGAACTAAACCCGCCTCTCAAGGGATATGCTTCAATCAGGGTCAATGAGCAATATCGGCTGATCTTTAAATGGATAGAAGGTAAGGCCGTTGACCTTTATCTGGATGCTCATAGTTATAAAACGCACAAGCGATGAAAACTGAGCCTGGCTGCATCAGGCGCTGTAAGACAGCATGTAACACATCAACCTCTGTCAGTAATAAAGAGAGCAAGACTATGAACCAGGCGACCCGCAAACCGACCACTGTCGGTGATGTATTACTTTACGAATATCTGGAGCCAACCGGCCTGAAGATTCTCGACTTAGCGGAGATGCTCAAAGTGCACCGCAACACCGTCAGCGCTCTGGTCAACAATAACCGGAAGCTGACGCCGGATATGGCTTTCAGGCTGGCTGCAGCTTTCGAAACCAGCGTTGAGTTCTGGCTTAATCTGCAAAACAGTGTCGATATCTGGGAAGTGATGCATGATGCCAGGGCACAGGAGGAGATCAGTCGCGTAACACCGTTGAAGGATTTTCTGGCGCAGAAAGAGAATCAGCTGGCTTGAAAAGCTTTATAACGCACTGGTCATGACGGGATTTGAAACGGGTCAATTATCTGTCAGCCGCTGGGTCAGGGTTAGCATCGGTTTACAGCCAGGGTCATCACATAACAAGGGAGCCAGGAGGCGATCTCCGGCTCGCCTTCAGTCAATTCAGCAACGATATCCTTACTCGTAATTGACCATTACTTCACTGCTCACCACCCGTAATCCGGGTGGTAGCGCCCCGCTTCCGGCGAAACCAAACACCATATGCAGGGTCTCACCGGCGCTCAGATGTGCCAGCCCGCGCGTGGTGCCGCTTGCCCCCTCCAGGGAAGTGCAGCGCTGTTCGCCGCACAAGCGCACCTGCAGGCCGGACGGGGCCGGTCTGCTCAGCTGATAACGCCAGTTAATAACGCTGACCTCCCCGCCAATGTCGGCGGGCGGCGTCAGCGGCTGCGCCCGTTGCCAGCTGCCGCGGTTCGCCAGCAGCGGCCCATTCGCCGTGGCACTCCAGGCACCACCGGCCGCCTGCGCCATCAGTGGCAGCATCACGAATGCCATCACCAGCCAGCGCATTATTTACCTCCGATGGTGGCAGTCATACGGATCTGACGGTTGTCGCTCAGCTCCAGATTAGAGAGCACCACCAGCTGTGGCAGATTGCGGCGCAGGAAACGCGCCAGCAGCGCACGCAGCGGATGATTGACCAACAGCACCGGTGGCGCACCCAGCATCTCCTGACGCTGCAATGCCGCCTGTGCCTGACTTAACAGCCGATCGGCCAGACCCGGCTCCAGTCCGCCACCGCCCTGCAACGCCTGTAACAGCAGGCGCTCCAGCGTGGAATCGAGCCCGATAACCTGCACTTCGTCATTACCCGGGAACCACTGCTGAGTAATCGCACGGCCCAGCGCCACACGCACCACGCTGGTCAGCTCCTGCGGATCGCTCTGCACCGGCGCATGTTCCGCCAGCGTTTCGATAATGGTGCGCATATCGCGAATCGACACCCGCTCCACCAGCAGGTTCTGCAGCACCTTGTGCAGGGTGGTCAGCGAGATCACTCCCGGCACCAGATCTTCGGTCAGCTTCGGCATCTCCTGAGTCACACGATCCAGCAACTGCTGCGCTTCCTGACGGCCAAACAGCTCGCTGGCGAACTGGCCAATCAGATGGTTAAGGTGGGTTGCCACCACGGTACTGGCTTCAACCACGGTAAAGCCCTGAATCTGTGCCTGCTCTTTCAGCGCGCTATCAATCCAGACCGCCGCCAGTCCAAAGGCGGGATCAACGGTCGCTTCGCCTGGCAGACTTCCGGCAGCCGTGCCCGGGTTAATCGCCATCCAGCGGCCAGGATAGGCATCACCGCTGCCAATCTCCACCCCTTTCATCAGGATGCGATAGCGTGCCGGTGGCAGCTCCATGTTGTCGCGGATATGCACTACCGGCGGCAGGAAACCGACATCCTGAGCGACTTTCTTACGGATACTGCGGATACGTCCCAGCAGCTCACCGTTTTGCTGATGATCGACCATCGGAATCAGGCGATAGCCCACTTCCATGCCCAGCGTATCTTCCAGCTGCACATCGGTCCACGACGCTTCGGTGGCGGCTGGCGTATCCGCCGTTTTGGCGATGCCGCCCGTGACTTCCACTTTCTTCTTCGGCTGCATTTCGCGGCCGCGCAGCCACCAGGCCAGACCCAGTAAGGCGGCGGTGAACAGCAGGAAGACGAAGTTCGGCATGCCCGGCACCAGACCGAGCAGACCAATCACGCCGGCGCTCAGCATCAGCACGCGCGGATCTTTGAACAGCTGGGTGACCATCTGTTCGCCGACATCCTGATCGGTGGCAACGCGCGTCACGATAACACCGGCTGCGGTAGAGATAACCAGCGCCGGGATCTGCGCGACCAGACCATCACCGATGGTCAGCAGCGTATAGGTCTCTGCGGCATGACCCACATCCATACCGTGCTGCACCACGCCCACCAGCAGGCCGCCGATGACGTTGATCACCATGATCATAATACCGGCGACGGCATCACCACGAACGAACTTACTGGCACCGTCCATCGAACCGTAGAAGTCCGCTTCCTGGGTCACTTCGGCACGGCGGCGTTTGGCGTCATCTTCACCGATCAGACCGGCGTTGAGGTCGGCATCGATCGCCATCTGCTTACCGGGCATCCCGTCCAGCACAAAGCGCGCGCCCACTTCGGCGATACGGCCAGCACCTTTGGTGATAACCATAAAGTTGATGATGACGAGGATGATAAACACCACGATACCGATGGCGAAGTTACCGCCCACCAGGAAGTGACCGAACGCTTCAACCACCTGTCCTGCCGCGGCGGCACCCGTATGCCCTTCCATCAGGATGATACGGGTTGAAGCCACGTTCAGCGCCAGACGCAGCAAGGTAGAGAACAGCAGAATGGTCGGGAACGCCGCAAACTCCAGGGTCCGCTGGGTGAACATCGCCACCAGCAGGATCATGATCGACAGCGCAATGTTAAAGGTGAACAGCAGATCGAGGATGAACGGCGGTAATGGCAGAACCATCATCGACAGGATCATCAGGATCAGTACCGGCCCGGCCAGCACCTGCCACTGCATATCTTTAAAGTTGCCCGGTAAACGTAGTTTTGCGGCCAGGTTATTAGCCATCGTTTTTGCTCTCTCCTGCAAAGTCCATCTCTGCCGGAACCGGCAGGTTTTTTGGTTTGGTTGGGATCAGGCCGCCTTCGCGCTTCCAGCGACGCGACTGCCAGACCCACGCCAGCACCTCGGCCACGGCGGCATAGAGCGCGCCGGGAATGTGCTGACCAATTTCAGTATGTCGGTATAACGCACGCGCCAGCGGCGGTGCTTCCAGAACCGGGATGCGGTGTTCGGCAGCCAGTTCACGAATTCTCAGGGCGATCTCACCTGCGCCTTTCGCCACCACTTTCGGCGCACTCATCTTCTTCTCGTTGTACTGCAGTGCCACCGAGTAGTGCGTCGGGTTGGTGACGATGACATCGGCTTTCGGCACATCCGCCATCATTCGGCGTCGCGCTGCGGCGCGCATCTGCTGCCGGATGCGCCCTTTAACGTGCGGGTCACCTTCCTGCTGCTTATGCTCGTCGCGGATCTCCTGCATCGACATTTTCAGCTTTTTAAAGTGGCTGTGCAGCTGCCAGAAGACGTCATACCCGACCATCGGGATCAGCCCCAGCATCACCAGCGAACAGCAGACTGCGATCATCTCCATGCCGTGAATCAGCGCGGTGACGGGCGCTTCGCTGATCAACCGCAGCATCTCGGGCCAGTGGCTCCAGATGTACCACCAGCCCACCGAGCCAACCAGAATAGTCTTGAGGATGCCTTTAAACAGTTCGGTCCAGGCCTGCGCCGCAAACATTCGCTTGAACCCAGCCATCGGGCTCATCTTCTTCAGGTCGAACTTGATCGATTTACCGCTGAAAACGATACCGCCCAGCAGCATGGGCGCGGCGATTGCCACCAGCACCAGACCGCCCATCAATGGCAGCAGCGCCATCAGTGCCTGCGTGATCAGGCTGCCGATGTGGCTGACGATAATTTTGTCATCTCTGACCATGCCGTGATCAAAACGGAGTCCGGTGGCGACCATCGCCGCCAGCCGGTGCGCCATCATGTTGCCGCCCATCCACAGGATCATGATGCCGGCCAGCAGCATCAGTACGGATGTGAGTTCGCGCGAACGCGGAATCTGGCCCTCTTCACGCGCTTTCTCAAGTCGGTGGGCCGTGGGCGATTCTGTTTTGTCTTCGTCGCTATCTTCAGCCACGACAAACCTCGGTTGGCAGGAATTCTGAGCATAGGATGCCAAATCTGGCTTAAGTTAAAGCGGAGATAAGATGAAGAAAACAGGCGTTCTTTCGGGGATGGGTCTGACAATGCGGAACGGGGCCACCCGAAGGTGACCCTGTTTATTATAACCTGCAGCTGTTTTGCCCGCCCGCAGGCGGACGAAACCTAGAACCCTAAGCTGTCCAGCAGGTCATCAACCTGATCCTGGTTCGCCACCACGCCCGGTGCATCGGCGTGAATCTGCGGACCGTTCAGCAGGCTGGTGCCTTCCTGACGCTTCTCAGCGCTGACTTCTGGCATATTCTCCAGCAGCACCATTAACAGCTGGCGCTCAATTTCCTGGATCACATCCATCATGCGCTTGATCACCTGACCGGTCAGGTCCTGGAAATCCTGCGCCATCATGATTTCAAGCAGCTGCTTGTTGGTAAAGGCGGTATGCTCTGGCACGGCGGTGAGGAATGCGCGCGTATCCGTCACCAACTCCCGCGCATCACCCAGTTCAATCGGGTTCTCAAACCACTCATCCCAACGCCCTTTCAGCTGGGTTGCCCCGGCTTCCATCTTATCCTGATGGGGTTGTGCTGCTTCAACACAGTTCAACGCACGGTCAGCGGCCTGCGCCGTCATCTGCACAACATAATCCAGACGGTCGCGGGCATCAGGAATGGCTTCAGCCGCATCGGCTATGGCTTTATCCAGCCCCAGCTCGCGCAGGCTGTCGCGCAGCATGCGCGTCAGAGAGCCAATACGTGAAATGATGTCGTGTGCCGCGGCATCCTCAGTTGGTTTCGGAAAGTCGCTCATCACATCCCCTTACATGCCCAGTTTTTCGAAAATTTTACCCAGCTTTTCTTCCAGGGTTGCCGCAGTGAATGGCTTCACGACATATCCGCTGGCACCGGCCTGGGCGGCGGCGATAATGTTCTCTTTCTTCGCTTCCGCGGTCACCATCAACACCGGCAGCGAACTCATTGCCGCGTCGGCACGAATGGTCTGCAGCAGCTGCAGGCCATCCATGTTTGGCATGTTCCAGTCGGAAATCACGAAGTCGAAACCACCCGCTTTCAGTTTGCCGAGGGCGTCCACACCATCTTCCGCTTCTTCTACGTTATTGAAGCCCAGCTCTTTCAGCAGGTTACGCACAATACGACGCATCGTATTGAAGTCGTCTACTACCAAAAAGCGCATGTTTTTATCAGCCATATCTACTCCTGAGTTGTCTCGCCCGGCGGGACGGGCCTGTTAAATACGCAATGCCTGTCCGGCGCTAATTTTCGCCAGCATGTGCTGGCTGATGTTGCTTAAATCCACGACTTCGCTCACGCCGCCTGTGGCAATGGCCTCACGCGGCATGCCAAATACCACACAGCTGGCTTCGTTCTGGGCGATAGTCCAGGCGCCTGCCCGATGCATTTCCAGCATCCCGGCGGCACCGTCGTTGCCCATGCCGGTGAGGATGACCCCCACCGCATTTCGTCCGGCGTAAGTTGCCACCGATTTAAACAGCACGTCCACAGAGGGTTTGTGCCGGTTAACCGGTGGTCCTTCATTCAGTTTCACCACATAGTTGGCGCCACTTCGGGCCAGCTCCATGTGCATTGCGCCTGGCGCGATGTAGGCATGGCCTGGCAGAATACGCTCACCATCTTCAGCTTCTTTCACCGTGATCTGACACAACTTGTTCAGACGCTCGGCAAAAGAGCGGGTAAAGCCTGGCGGCATATGCTGGGTAATCAGCAGTGCCGGGCTGGTCGCCGGTAACGGCTGCAGCACATGGCGAATCGCCTCGGTACCCCCAGTGGAGGAGCCAATCGCAATCAGCTTCTCACTACTCAGCAGCGGGCCCGCTTTCAGCGTCGCCGGCACCGGCATCGCTGCACGGTTGTGCAGTCGGGCACGGGAGGCTGCACGAATTTTGTCGCCAATCATCTGACTGTAAGACAGCATCCCTTCGCGGATACCGAGCTGTGGCTTGGTGACGAAATCCACCGCTCCCAGCTCCAGCGCGCGCAGGGTAATTTCAGAGCCTTTCCCGGTCAGCGATGAAACCATCACCACCGGCATTGGCCGTAACCGCATCAGTTTTTCCAGGAAATCGAGGCCATCCATGCGCGGCATTTCCACATCCAGCGTCAGCACCTGCGGATTGAACTGCTTAATCAAATCGCGGGCGACCAGCGGATCGGGCGCCGTAGCGACCATCTCCATATCCGGATGGCTGTTGATGATTTCAGTCATCAACTGCCGCATCAGCGCAGAGTCATCTACGCACATCACGGTGATTTTGCTCATCATCTTTCCTTCGTCAGTCCATAGACGGTTTGCCCGCGCAGCCAGAACTCTTTACTGATCTGACTGAAGTTTTCTGAATGACCGGCGAACAGAATGCCGCCCGGCTTCAGGAGCGGGACAAACCGACGCAGAATCTTCTCCTGCGTCTCTTTATCGAAATAGATCATCACGTTGCGACAGAAAATAGCGTCGAACTGACCCGGCAGCGCCCAGTCATTGGCCAGCAGGTTAAGCTGCGCGTAAGTGACCATATTGGTCAGCTCGGGACGCGCCCGCACCATACCGGCATGAGGACCGGTGCCGCGCAGGAAGTAGCGCTGCATTTGCGCGGGTGACAGCGTACGCAGCTCCTCCTGGCGATAAACACCCGCCACCGCTTTTTCCAGCACCTGGGTGTCGATATCGCTGGCATGAACCTGGAACTTGCCCGGTCCGGTGCCCAGCGCTTCCGCCAGCGTCATGGCGATGGAGTAAGGCTCTTCGCCGGTTGACGCTGCGGTACTCCAGACGCTGAAGTTGCCCTGTCGCTTACGTGCATGCTCCGCCAGAATCGGGAAGTGATGCGCTTCGCGGAAGAACGCGGTCAGGTTGGTGGTCAGGGCATTGATAAACGCCTGCCACTCGGCACTGTTCGGATCGGACTCCAGCAGCGCCAGGTAGCGACCGAAATCATCGATATTCAGCGTACGCAGGCGACGAACCAGACGGTTGTAAACCATCTCACGCTTGTGATCGGCCAGTACGATACCGGCACGCTGATAGATCAGCTGGCTGATACGACGAAAATGCGTATCGGAGAGCGGTAAACGCTGCACCATTTGCGACAGCAGCGTTGTCGTCTCATTTTGATCTAAAATTGTCGATTTTTTCATCTCTGCACCTGGCCCGAACTCAATACATTATTTGTCTGCTGCGATGCCCGGCGGCTCAATAGCGGCCGGGCCACGGGCGTTTAAAAGGTTTCCCAGTTGTCGTCGCTGCGGGTAGCAGGCGAACGACCAACGGCTAACGGTGCATCTGACTGGAGAGTTTTCATCGCCGTTGTCTTGTTAACGGCCTGAGCGACAAATTCTTTACCAATATTGAACACTGATACCGCTTGTTTTAAGTGACTTGCCTGATCTTCGAGCGCTGCAGCCGCTGCCGCTGACTCTTCGACCAGTGAGGCGTTCTGCTGGGTGACGCGATCCATCTCGGTCACGGCAAGCCCCACCTGGTCAATGCCACGGCTCTGCTCGTCTGACGCTGAGGCGATCTCACCCATGATGTCGGTGACGCGGGTGACCGCGCTGACGATGTTGCTCATGGTGTCACCGGCGCTCTCTACCAGCACCGAGCCGGTATTAACGCGGCTAACCGAATCTTCAATCAGACCTTTAATCTCTTTGGCGGCCTGGGCGCTGCGCTGCGCCAGGCTGCGCACTTCACCGGCAACGACCGCAAAACCGCGACCCTGTTCACCGGCACGTGCCGCTTCAACCGCCGCATTCAGCGCCAGGATGTTGGTCTGGAAGGCGATGCCATCAATCACACTGGTGATATCGGCAATCTTTTTGGAACTGCCGGCAATTTCTTTCATGGTGGTGACCACGCCATCCACCACTTTGCCGCCCTGCTGCGCGGTTTCAGAGGCAGTCAGCGCCAGCTTGGACGCCTGACGGGCGTTTTCGGCATTCTGCTTCACGGTCGCGGTGAGCTGCTCCATGCTGGCAGCGGTCTGCTCCAGCGAAGCGGCCTGCTGTTCGGTACGTGAAGAGAGATCGTTATTGCCGATGGAGATTTCACTGGCACCGGTATAGATGGCATCAGAGCCGTCTCGTACGGTACGCACGGTGCGGACCAGCTCCTGCTGCATGTGCTGCAGCGAAGTGAGTAACTCACCGATTTCGTTACGCACACTAATCTCAACCGGCTGGGTCAGATCGCCCCGTGCGATGTGCTGGATATGCTCAATACTCTGACGCAGCGGACGGATCAGCACCGAGCGCATCACGTTCCACACCAGGATAATCATCAGCAAGGTCACTGCCAGCGTGGCGATGACAATAGTGATGGAGCGGTTATACGCGTGCTGGTTGGCTTCCACACCCTGCTGAGACAGCGCTTTATTGTGCTCAAGCCACTCGCTGTAATCTTTCTGGAACTTGTCCTGGTAGCTCTGGGTCGGCTGATCCACAAAACCTTTGAAATTGCCGGCGGTGAAGAAGACCATCAGCTCCGCCAGCGCATCGTGATAGGCCTTGTAGTTCGCCTGTAACGCCCGGACGTTTTCGGCCGTTTTACCTTCTTCTGACAGGTTATCGTTGAATATCTGATAGCTGACTTCAGCCTGCTTCAGCTCCTCACCCGCCAGGGCGACCAGCTCTTTCACGCTGGCACCCGAGCCCGACATCTGTGCATCCTGCAGAAAACGGATACCGGCGCGGTTAAGGGTGTTGCGCGCCTGAACCAGCGAAACCCATGAGGTGCCCATCGCCTGTTGCAGAGTATTCAGGCGTTGGTTGTAGGCAAAATTCTCTTTATCTGAACTGACAGTTTTGAAAAACATTCCGCCGGAAAACAGCTGCAGCAGCGCAAACAGCGCCAGCACACACAGCAGGCCGGAGACGACTCGTACTCGACTAAACATAAACACCTCATTGGTTGGCGATTCGTGTGTATTTATCGGCGGAGACGGGGGGAACTTTATGCATGGCGACGGCTTTACGCCGCCGCCATGTTGAAAGAGGAAAAAATCAGGCGCGGGAAATTTTGAAAACGGAGACGGCCTGGGTCAGGACGCTGGCCTGCTGCTCCAGTGCGGCCGCAGCGGCGGCAGACTCCTCAACCAGCGAGGCGTTCTGCTGGGTGACGCGATCCATTTCGGTAACGGCCAGACCGACCTGCTCGATACCGCGGCTCTGCTCATCGGAAGCCGAGGCGATCTCACCCATGATGTCGGTAACGCGGGTCACGGCACCCACAATCTCATTCATGGTGCTGCCGGCGCTTTCAACCTGCAGTGAACCGCTGTTGACGCGTGACACCGAGTCTTCAATCAGGCCTTTAATCTCTTTCGCAGCCTGGGCGCTGCGCTGGGCCAGACTGCGCACTTCACCGGCCACCACCGCAAAACCGCGACCCTGTTCACCGGCACGTGCCGCTTCAACCGCCGCATTCAGCGCCAGGATATTAGTCTGGAAGGCAATGCCGTCGATCACGCTGATAATGTCCGCGATTTTCTTCGAGCTGCCGGCGATCTCTTTCATGGTTGTGACCACGCCATTCACCACTTTACCGCCCTGCTGCGCGGTTTCGGAGGCGGTCAGCGCCAGCTGGGATGCCTGACGGGCGTTGTCAGCATTCTGCTTCACCGTGGCAGTGAGCTGCTCCATGCTGGCAGCGGTCTGCTCCAGCGAAGCGGCCTGCTCTTCGGTGCGGGCCGACAGGTCGTTGTTACCGGCGGCGATTTCGCTGGCACCGGTAAAGATGGCATCAGAGCCGTCACGCACATTCCCCACCGTCATCACCAGCGACTGCTGCATCTCATGGATGCCTGCTGCCAGCTGGCTCATCTCATTACGCCCCTCAACCACAATCGGCTGGGTCAAATCGCCGGAGGCAATAGCGCGAATCTGTGCCAGCAGCTGTTGCAGCGGCTGAATCAGCACCTGACGCAGGCCAAACCAGCAGGTAATAATCACCGCAAGCACCGCAACACCAATCGCGGCCAGCAGCCACATCATCTGTTTAAAGGCTTTCTGGTTCTGCGCCATGCCCTGATCGGAAAGCTCAGTCTGACGCGCACGCCATTTGTTGTAGCTCTCCTGCATCGCGACCTGTTTCTGCTCAATGTTCTGTTTAAACATCCCTTCCAGGTCACGCGCCTGCAGACTTTTTACCATCGCCTTCAGGCCGTTTTCGTAGTTAGCGTAATCCGCTTCAAGCGTGTCGCCCATGGTTTCGTCAAGACCTGACGTGGTTGGCAGATGGTAATAGATTTTAAAGTGGCGATCGGCTTCCGCTAACTGGGTATTGGCTTTGTTGATCAGCTCATCAAGCTGACCGCCGTTCATCTGCGAGGCCATGCTGGTCTGTAAGCGCAGCATGCCGCGGTTCAGCGTGGTACGGCTGTTGTTCAGTGAAATATAGGCGTCAGTCATCTCGGTGACATTGCGATTAGAGACCTGCGACAGCGCAAAGGACTCTTTGTCTTTATTGAGGGCTGACCAGAAAAGGCTGCCAGCGACTAACTGGAGCGCGCCAAAGATGACCAGGACTGCGATTAAACTGGTTACCACTTTTATTTTTTTTAACATCTTGTTCCCCTGCAGGTTAATTTAGGTGCAGCGGCTATATCGGCGATGTAACAGGATTAATTAACGCTATTCAGCGCTTTCAGGAGAGAAGTGGCTTTTGTAATTATTTTTATCAGCATGAGCTGCTGAGTTTGGCTTTACGCAGAGGAATCGCGAGGGGTTGCTGCGCATCCTGCAGGATGCGCAGCGTGACATCAGAAGGTTTCCCAGTGAGTATCACTGACCGGCGCCGTCAGGGCTTTGCGTGGTGCCAGCGCCGCCGTAGCGGGTGCGGCAATCGGCAGATGCTTTGTCAGCGTCTGCTGCAACGCGCCGCGTTTAATTTTGAAGACCGACACTGACTGACTTAACCGGCTGGCCTGATCTTCCAGCGAGGCGGCTGCCGCAGCGGACTCTTCCACCAGCGAGGCGTTCTGCTGGGTAACGCGATCCATCTCAGTGACCGCCTGCCCGACCTGATCGATACCGCGACTCTGCTCGTCCGACGCCGAGGCGATTTCACCCATGATGTCGGTGACGCGCTTAACCGCACTGACGATATCGCTCATGGTTTCCCCGGCGGTGCCGACCAGTTGCGAACCGACATTGACCCGGTTCACTGAGTCGTCGATCAACCCTTTGATCTCTTTTGCCGCCTGGGCGCTGCGCTGCGCCAGATTACGCACTTCGCCCGCGACCACGGCAAAACCGCGACCCTGCTCGCCGGCACGCGCCGCTTCAACGGCGGCGTTAAGCGCCAGAATATTAGTCTGGAAAGCAATGCCATCAATCACGCTGGTGATATCGGCAATCTTCTTCGAGCTGCCGGCGATTTCGCTCATGGTTTTCACGACACCCGCCACCACGTTGCCGCCTTTTTCTGCGGTTTCTGAGGCGCTGAGTGCCAGCTGTGATGCCTGGCGGGCGTTTTCGGCGTTCTGTTTCACCGTGGCAGTGAGCTGCTCCATGCTGGCCGCCGTCTGCTCCAGTGACGCCGCCTGCTGTTCTGTGCGGGCAGAAAGATCATTGTTTCCGGCAGAGATCTCGCTGGCACCGGTGAAAATCGCATCCGAGCCGTCACGCACATTGGTCACCGTGCGCACCAGTGACTGCTGCATGTCATGCAGACTGGCCGCGAGCTGAGTCATCTCATTGCGCCCTTCCACCACAATCGGCTGGGTTAAATCGCCCTGGGCGATATGCTGGATGTGATTAATGCTGCTGTTGAGGGGTGTCATCACGATTTTGCGCAATCCAAACCAGCAGAGCACGATCACGGCGACCACGACGGCCATGATGGTGGAGAGGATCCACATCATACGGCTGTAAGCAGAACTGTTCTCTTCAACACCAAGCGTAGTCAGGCGATTCTGATCGGCTCGCCATTCACGGTAAACCGTCAGAAACGCACTCTGGCTTGGCGCCACCGGGGCTTTACCGGCCGCAATCAGATCGTTTGCCTGTAGCGCCGTCTGCAACTGATCCAGCGCAGCGCCATAGTCGCTGTAGCGCTGCTCCAGCTGGTTGTTTAACTCACTATTCTGTCCCGGCGTATCGGGTGTCTCTTTAAAGACTTTGAAAAAACCGGCGGCCGCCTGCTGAAAGTTTTTGCTGTCGTCAAACAGCGTGGCGACATCGGCCGTTTTGCCTTCCAGCTTACTGGTGGCGAAACGCAGCTGAATACGGGTCAGCAGCACCCGGCTCTGGTTAAGACTCATATAGGCGTCGTTGAGCGACTGCGTATTTTGCATCGCCAGCTGCGACACGGCGAAGCTTTGCTTGTCGTGGCTTAATGCGGAGTAGAAAACAGAACCGGAGAAGGCCTGTAACAGCCCAAACACCAGCAACACCAGTAACAGGCTGGTGACAACACGGATTTTCGTTAACATGAGTAACCCTGAAGAAAGTAGGTAATTAAAGTGACTGAGGGATTATCGGCAGGTGACAGCGGGAAATTAGAGTGCAATGCGGCTTTATTCTATGAATAGAAAGGAATTATCGCTCAGTGAAACTATCACGGGCCAGCCATAACCGGCCCGTGATGATTCAATTACGCGCTACGCAGGTTATCCACCAGCGCCATCTCGTCGCTGCTCAGCAGCTTCTCAATGTCGACCAGAATCAGCATGCGATCGCCCAGCGCACCCAGACCGGTCAGGTACTCGGTGGACATGGTCACAGCGAACTCTGGTGAAGGACGGATCTGATCCTGGGTCAGCGACAGCACATCAGAGACGCCGTCAACCACGATACCGACCACGCGATTTTCCAGATTCAGCACGATAACCACGGTGTTTTCATTGTACTCAACATCGGGCTGCGCAAACTTCACGCGCAGATCGATAATCGGCACGATTACGCCGCGCAGGTTAGTGACGCCGCGGATAAATTCAGGGGTATTTGCGATACGCGTTACCTGATCGTAACCGCGAATTTCCTGAACTTTGAGGATATCGATGCCGTACTCTTCGTCGCCCAGCGTGAAGACCAGAAACTCCTGACCCACAGTTTCGCCAGCGATTTTTGTCACGGTTGCCATTCCATTCATGTTATTTACCCTTTCGTTATCAATCAGGCGGCAGCGCCAGCCACACGTTTTTCACGGTTAAGTGATTGCAGTGCTGAAACATCAACAATCAGCGCCACGCTACCATCGCCAAGAATGGTGGCGGCAGAGATGCCCGGCACTTTGCGATAGTTACTTTCCAGGTTCTTCACCACCACCTGATGCTGGCCAATCAGCTGATCGACCAGTAGCGCGTAACGTTTGCCCGCGCTTTGCAGGATTACCACGATGCCCTGAGTGGCCTCGGTTTTGGCATCCTGCACATCAAAGACGTTCCACAGCTCGACCAGTGGCAGATATTCGCCACGCACTTCCAGCACGCACTCGCCACCGGCCAGCGGTTTCAGCTCTTCGGCGCGCGGTTGCAGCGACTCCATCACCGCATTCAGCGGCAGAATAAAGACTTCATCGGCCACACGAACGGACATCCCATCAAGGATGGCCAGGGTCAGCGGCAGCAGGATACGAATGGTGGTGCCTTTGCCCTGCTTCGAGGCGATTTCGACGTGACCGCCCATCTCCTGAATATTTCGTTTCACCACGTCCATACCGACGCCGCGTCCTGAAACATCCGTCACCTGCTCTGCGGTGGAGAAGCCCGGTGCGAAGATCAGCATGCCGACCTCTTCGTCGCTCATGTTCTCGTGAACCGGCAGGCCCGATGAGAGGGCTTTAGCCAGAATACGTTCACGGTTCAGACCTGCACCATCATCAGACACTTCAATGCAGATGTTGCCGCCCTGATGTTCCGCTGAAAGCGTCAGGTTACCGGTTGCCACTTTACCGGCCACCAGACGTTTCTCTGGCGTTTCGATACCGTGGTCAAGGCTGTTACGCACCAGGTGCGTTAATGGATCGATGATGCGCTCAATCAGGCTCTTATCGAGTTCGGTTGAGCTGCCCAGCAGCGTCAGTTCGACCTCTTTGCCGAGTTTGCTGGCCAGGTCACGCACCAGACGCGGGAAGCGGCTGAAGACATATTCCATTGGCATCATACGAATCGACATCACCGATTCCTGCAGATCGCGGGCGTTACGCTCCAGCTGACCCATGCTGTTCAGCAGGTCACCGTGCGCGACCGGATCGAGTTCGCCGGAACGCTGAGCGAGCATTGACTGGGTAATCACCAGTTCGCCCACCAGGTTGATCAGCTGATCGACTTTCTCCACCGCAACACGGATGCTGGTGGATTCGCTCGATTTGGCAGGTGCCGCGACGCGCTTACTTTCACGCTTCACTGCGGCCACCGGCAGTTCGGTGACGGTGGCAGTGTGAACGTCTTCCACCACCGGTTCGGCCTCGGCAGCAACAGCAACTGGCGCGGCAACGGCTTCGTCTGCTGCCGGGAAGCGGATCTGTGCTTCGTCGATGACGAAGCAGAGCACCGCCACGATGTCATCTTTACCGACGCCATCAATGCAGACATCCAGCGTGGTGCTGCCTTTCTGTACGTTGGTCAGGGTGCCGAGATTACTCATCTCTTCCAGCATCAGATCGACCTCTTTCTCTTTGAGATCGATCAGCTGTACACGCAGGCCGCTGGTGCTGGCCGGTTCTGCGCTGGCAGTGGCAACACTGGCCGGAACATCAACCGGCAGACCTTTGGCCTCTAGCGCCAGCTGGCGCAGCGCTTCACAGATATATTTGAAGCTCTCCGCGTTAGGCTCCTGCGCGGTTTTATAAGCATCGAGCTGTTCCTGCATAATATCTTTGGTTTCCAAAAACAGGTTGATGATGTCGGTGCTGAGCTGCATCTCGCCGCGACGAGCACCATCCAGAATGTTTTCCAGGATATGAGTCGTTTCCTGTAATACCGTAAAACCAAAGGTTCCGGCCCCACCCTTAATGGAGTGAGCGGCACGGAAGATGGCGTTAAGCTGTTCCGAATCTGGCTCCTGCGGGTCTAAGCCCAACAGGTGTTGTTCCATATCCGCTAATAGCTCATCGGCTTCATCAAAAAACGTCTGGTAAAAATCGCTGATGTCCATACTCACGGGAATCACCTCGGCTGTGAGGGGGCTGCTGTATTCACCGCGCCGCCTGGTGTTGCAGGTGCGGTAATCTGTTCAATGGCCGCCGGATCGCTGATCTGGACGGCATCACTTTCTGCGTTCTCTTTTTCTATTGCCGCTTCGGTGTCGTGGTTCAACACCAGCAGGCTGATGCGGCGGTTAACGGCGTCATTACCGCCACGATTTTTCAGGCGCATGGTGTCGGCCATACCCAACACCCGTAAAATTTTTCCGCTGTCTAAGCCGCCCATCACCAGTTCACGGCGTGAGGCGTTAGCACGGTCTGTCGACAGTTCCCAGTTGCTGTAGCCTTTGTCACCGCTGGCATACTGAAAATCATCGGTATGTCCGGCCAGGCTGATGCGGTTCGGAATGTCGTTAAGGACTGGCGCTATCGCACGCAGAATATCGCGCATATAGGGCTCAACCTCGGCCCGACCGGTCTTAAACATCGGGCGATTCTGGCTGTCGATAATCTGAATACGCAGCCCCTCTTCCACCATGTTGATGATCAGATGCGGGCGCAGCGCTTTCAGACGTGGATCCGCTTCAATCAGCTGGTCGAGCTTTTCACGCAGCCGGTTAAGGCGAATCTCATCCAGCTTGCGTTTCTGGGCGTCCATATCGACGACTTTGTTCACTTCGCCAATCTTTTTAGTCGGATCATCACCGCCGCCGGGGATCGGGCTCTCGCTGTCGCTGCTGCGCGCCCCGCCGGTAATCGCTACCTTCAGCGGTGTTTTGAAGTAGTCTGCTATCTGCACCAGCTCCTGCGGGTTGGCGATTGAGAGCAGCCACATCACCATAAAAAAGGCCATCATCGCCGTCATAAAGTCGGCGTAGGCAATCTTCCACGATCCGTGGCTGCCTTCATGGCCTTTATGTTTGCGCTTTTTGATCAGCACAATTGGGCGATTGCCGTGTTTCATGAAGCCTCGTCTGAAGTCTGTTTAGCCGGGTTCTTGGCGTTACGTACGTGCTCTTCCAGTTCGCTGAACGACGGGCGCTCGGCGGAATAGAGCGTCTTACGACCAAATTCCACCGCAATCTGCGGCGCGTATCCGTTCAGGCTCGACAGCAATGTCACCTTAATGCACTGCATCATCTTGGTGGTTTCCGCACACTTCTGACGCAGCACTGACGAGAGTGGAGAGACAAACCCGTACGCCAGCAAGATGCCCAGGAAGGTGCCCACCATCGCATGCGCGACCAGCGCACCGAGTTCAGCGGCTGGACGATCGGCCGAAGCCAGTGCATGGACCACGCCCATTACCGCGGCGACGATACCGAATGCCGGAAGACCATCACCCACTGCAGCAATACTTTGCGCTGGTACGTCACACTCGTGTTCGTAGGTCTCAATCTCTTCATCCATCAACGCTTCGATTTCAAAAGCGTTCATGTTGCCGCTCACCATCAGGCGCAAATAGTCAGTAATAAAATCCACTAACTGTTTATCGGCAAGAATGCGGGGATAATTAGCAAAAATTTCACTCTGGCTGGGATCTTCAATATCGCGTTCCAGCGATAACATACCCTGCTGACGCGACTTCGCCATCAGGCGATAAAGCAGCGCCATCAAATCCATGTAAACCGCTTTGTTGTACTTGGAGCCGCGAAATAACTTAGGCAGCGCCTTCAGCGTTTTTTTAATCGACTTACCGTTGTTGCCGACTAAAAAAGCACCGGCACCGGCACCGCCGATCATTAATAATTCGGCTGGCTGATAAAGCGCGCCCAGATGGCCACCTACCAGCGCATATCCGCCCAACACGGAGCCTAAAACAATCAGGTAACCTATAATTATCAGCACAAAAAAATCCTTACGTCCGTAACGTGTTGGTGGAAGTTAAGCCAGAGAGCCGCAGATGTTATTCCTGAACCGCAAGCAAAAAAAAAGCAGCGGTATTAACCGCTGCTGGATGGCTTCCACAGTGCGAACAAACTTAAACGGCGTGTTTAACCTGTTCATCCAGCAGTTGTGGAAACATATCGGCAGGTTCTGCAGAAAGTTTACGTCTTTTTACTGCCCGTGACGGTGGCTGGCACAGGCTGCAGGTAAAGCTGCCAACCGGCTGATGCGCATGATTAATAAAGCTGCCGTTGCAGCTTTTACAATCTGCCAGTTCCAGCATACCGCTATCAACGAATCGGACCAGGGTCCAGGCACGAGTCAGCGCCAACAGCGGGCCCTCGTCCGATTGAGGACACTGTTCAAGATACAGGCGGTAAGCTTTAATCACGGCATCGACGCCGCTGCACAACCCGGTTTTCAGCAAAAACTTCCAGGCGTTACAGAACATAGAAGCATGAATGTTCTGCTCCCACGTCATAAACCAGTCCGTAGAGAACGGCAGCATACCTTTCGGTGGCGGACTGCCACGTAATTCTTTATAGAGCTTAATGAGACGACCGCGGCTCAGTTGGGTTTCGCTCTCAAGCATCTGTAAGCGGGCACCTAATGTAATGAGCTCCATCGCGAGATGAATATCACGTGCTTCCTGAACAATACTTTTCTCACTCATGACATTGCTCTCTTTTTAGCAGGTGCATCATCTTTATCTTTAGACGCATTACGCAGTAAACGGCTCGATAATAAAATGCCGGTGTGGATTTGTTGTAAATCATCCACGCGTGATTCCTGCGTCAGGCGATTAATGGTGCTGCTATCGGTAAAACGAAACTGGCAAACCAGTTGATTGGTTTCCGCCATTTTTACCATCTCAGGCAATGTTAATTCAGATAATGCATTCGCCATTTTCTCGTCAATTCCGAGGCGAAACATTGCAGAAGCTTTATCCTGGTTAATTAAACGCTGCGCAAGCAGTAAATAAGACAAGTTGAGATCGTAAATATGTTTCAGTACTTCAGAGGTGCCCATTATTTTTCCATCCTGAGAGATGCGACGTAACTGTATCGCAGAATAAATCTGCGGTTCTAGCTGCTGTTTGTTAAATCAAAAGATGGCAAAAAAAACTTCACGTAACGTTAATGTCACCGTTTTCGCCTTCCATTTTTGTGTGGGTTTCAGACCCACCGAAGGTCGAAAATCCATGCCATTTTATTTTCGATTTCTGGACATCTTCCGTGACGTCTTCTTACATTTTTTAGGACTATTCCGAAAACAACGCAAATCTATATCGTCTGATTTCGACATACAACGACAGTGATGTGAAATTTTAGATAAAGTGTGACGCAGGTCACACTTTTAACGCAAATTTCTTCAGCAACCCTTTACCATTACTTACCGACTGGTCATTTTTTGAGCAAAAAAGCCCGATTTTAAGTCCAATTGGTCCTGAGAAAGGTTTAATAGGGGGTAAAAGCATCGCTATTCGACGCTTTGCGCAGTCCGGAATGAATATCGGGTGTTAATCGTTTTAACACCCTATTTAGAACCACCCAAAGAAAGGTTATCAGCATATTATGCTGCTGTGACGTGCGGTTATTTGCTTTTAAATTAGTTACTTAAGGGGAGTATCGCAGAGGGTGAGTAATGAAATCGTTAAGGTTTATACGGCAGCAGGTCAGATTTCTGGCAACCTGACGTTAACAGTGGTGGTGGGGTGTACAGACTCTGATTCCCACTGTAACAAGGGGTTATATAAGAAAGTCGAATGAATTAACGAAGGGTTATGCGTTGGCACTATCACTATCGGCAGCCTGAAGAGAAACTTGAGTAAAGAAGGTAAAGAAAGCGGCAGGGGCTGACAGGACGGGGGTTTGCGGGCTTACCTGCATTTATCGGGCCACTCCGGGCAGCCACTGACGTTATCAGCGTAGAATCGTAGCAAACGGTCATTAACAGATAGCAGGCAAGTTTTCTGTGACCTGGGCCGAAAAAAAACAGCGACGCCGTAGAGGCGCCGCTGCTTTCATAACCTGAGTCAGAAGAGATATCAGGCGAGTTTTGGGAAGGTCGCGACCTTGTTAACCGTGTTGTGGTCAACGCTGCGCGGTTCAATGCGCTCCAGGTCTTTCAGGAAGCCTTCACGCCAGGCGGTAATATCATTTTTACGCAATACCGCCATCATGTCGTTGTAGCGTGAAATCCTTTCGGTACGCGGCATAGTAATCGCCCTATCCAGCGCGGCTGCCACTTCATCACGGTCATACGGATTTACAATCAGCGCGGAGGTGAGCTCGTTAGCCGCACCCGCAAAGCGCGACAGCACCAGTACACCGGGATCATCCGGGTCCTGCGCAGCCACGTACTCTTTCGCCACCAGGTTCATACCGTCACGCAGCGGCGTAACCAGACCGACATCGGTCAGACGGAAGATTTTCATCAGCAGGCGACGGTCAAAATGCTGGTTAAGGTAGTAGAGCGGGGTCCAGCCCAGCGTACCGTATTTACCGTTGATGCGCCCTGCTTCGGTTTCCAGCTGATGACGGATATCCTGATACGCCTGCACATCGCCGCGCGAGGTCGGCGCAATCTGCGAGTAGCGAATTTTGCCGCGATGCTGCGGGAAGTTCTCCAGCAGCGCTTCATAGGCAAGAAAACGCTCAGGCAGACCTTTGGAATAATCAAGACGTTCGCAGGCAATAATATTGCGTGCATCGCCCAGCTCTTTCTTCATGGCGGCCATTTTCGGTGGCAGCGGCCCTTCGGCCATCTCTTTAATACTGTCTGGCTCAATCCCGATGGGATAAACCTCAGTCATAAAGGTGTTGCCAAAGGCGCGATGTTTTTTGTCGCCCTTATTCTGCAGCTGAGTGAGCTGGCTGACGCTGTCGAGGAAGGCCACCCGATCCGATTCGGTCTGGAAACCCAGCAGGTCATATTCGCACAACATTTCCAGAAGCTCTTTGTGCGGCGGCAGCGCATTAAATATTTCAGGCGTCGGGAAAGGAATATGCAGGAAGAAGCCGATGCGGTTATTAATGCCCGCCCGACGCAACGCGGCTGCAAACGGTAAAAAGTGATAATCGTGGATCCAGACAATATCATCCGGCTTAATCAGCGGTTTTAAACGCTGTGCCACCGCATCGTTAACGTCGCAATACCCTTCCCAGGCTTCCCGCTGGAACTGAACCAGGTCAAGGCGATAATGGAATGCGGGCCAGATGACAGTGTTTGAGAACTGGCAATAGTAGAGATCGTAATCGTTCTGGCTCAGCGGGAACGAGGCATACTCAATACCTTCATGTTCCTGAACCGTGACTTCTTCTACCTCTTCGCCTGTGTACTCGCTGATTTCACCGTTCCAGCCAAACCACAGTCCACCGGTGCTTTTCAGTGCATCGAGAATACCGACGGCCAAACCGCCAGCGCTGGTTTTTGACCCATCGGGCATGGCGACACGGTTAGATACAACCACTAAACGACTCATAACCTAAACTCCTTACCGACGTTGTCTTGATCTGATAGTAATAATGTTCTTTCCAGCCAGCCGTAAACCGCATCGACATCATGAAGCCGATAATGGGCCTGGGTGGAACCTTCTCCGACTTTGATCGAGACGCCCTGCCGTGCGTTCACGGCCAGAAAGCCCTTCTCATCCGTCAGATCGTCGCCAATAAAGACCGGCGTACGTCCGGCAAAAGGGGGCTGCTGCATAAAGTCGCTGATTGCGGCGCCTTTATCGATACCTGCCGGTTTAATCTCAACCACACATTTCCCCGGCTGAAGCGCCAGTCCGGGAAAACGTTTCACTGACTGTTCAGCCAGTCGCATCACATCCTGCTCATGCTGCATCGCCTGGCGGTAGTGAAGTGCGAAAGCCATGCCTTTTACCTCCAGCTGGGTGCCAGGCCAGGATGCCATGGCATCCTGCAATTCCGCCCTGAGCGATTGCTCCACCTCGACCGGCAGGCTGATGCGTTGCAGATTACCCTCTGCATCACGGCGCTCAGCACCATGTACGCCCGCAGCCGGGCCGTACCAGGGAGCGGCCAGCGCATCGAGTTGTTCTATAGGTCTGCCGGAGACCAGCGCCAGCGCGCCCTGCGAGAGTGCAGAGAGCTGCTGCAGTTGCGCGATGACCTGCTCAGGAATAAATACCGCTTCGGGACGGGACTGAATCGCTGCCAGCGTGCCGTCGACATCAAAAAAGAAGGCGTACTGCCCGCCGCTTAATGTCGGGTACCTGGCATGGGTGTCTGCCGCTTGGGTCACGTTACTTCTCCTGAAAATCGAATTTTAATAAAACATTGAGTTAAAACAAGAATGTCCTGACGCAGTCAGGTCAGCAAGCGGGAAATTCTGATAAAGCGGTGATTGAGGGATAAAACGCGGTAACGGGATAGGTCACTCTCCTCAAACTTGCAAGCGCATTGCTGACAATACTGGCTAACTGAGAACATCTTCACAGTAAGTGTAGTCATTAACAGGGGTTATGCCAGAAAGATGCAGGTTTCATGCCAGCCGCTGCGGTTAAGTCAGCATAAAAGCACCATTCAATTCTGCTTCGCTTCCGATGATCAGGCCAGACACGATCCGCTGCTGACTGGAGTCACGCACGTATCGCACCCGGCAGAGTCGGCTCCCCGAAAGCTTAAGGCTCTTAAGGTATTCCTAATATTGAAAGCGCATTCTCGTGACACTTTTATTACTCTGGTTCCTGCTCACATGGCGTTTACCCTGAAGAGGCCGCTGATTAGCCGCCTTACGTTGCTGATTCTGGCTGCGGTTTACATCGCGGTTTTACTTAACGTTGCCTATTACCGTCAGGTGCTGGCGGTGATGCCGCTGAACGACCTGCACACCACGCTGGTCTTTTTATCGATGCCGCTGGTCGCCTTTAGCGTGATCAATATCGTGATTACGCTGGCCTCATTTATCTGGCTGGATCGGCTGCTGGCCGCGCTGTTTATTCTGCTCTCCGCCTCGGCACAGTTCTTTATTCACACCTATAACATCGTGGTCGATCGCTCGATGATCACCAACATGATGGATACCACCGCCTCGGAATCTTTTGCGCTGATTACGCCACAGCTGCTTGTAACCCTGCTCACCTCGGGCGTGCTGATGACGTTGCTGCTGTTCTGGCCGCGAATCAAAAAACAGCAGTGGCGTGGCGTGCTGTCGCGACTGCTAAGCGTATTGCTGTCAGCGGCGCTGATTGTGCTGATCGCCCTGCTCTTCTATAAAGATTACGCTTCGCTGTTCCGTAACAACCGCGAGCTGGTAAAAGCGCTGAGCCCCTCTAACAGCATCGCGGCGACGCTCTCCTGGTATAAGCATGAGCAGTTACAGAACGCGCCGCTGATGCGTATCGGTGAAGATGCGCACCTGCAGCCCAGCCGCAGCAGTGGCAAACCGAATCTGACGATTCTGGTGCTGGGCGAAACCTCGCGTGCGCAAAATTTCTCGCTGGGCGGTTACGGTCGTCTGACCAATCCCTTGCTGGCGAAAGATGATGTGATCTATTTCCCGCACACCACCTCGTGCGGAACGGCGACGGCGGTTTCCGTGCCCTGCATGTTCTCCAACATGCCGCGCGCCCACTATGATGATGTGCTGGCCGCCCATCAGGAGGGATTGCTGGATATTATTCAGCGCGCCGGGATCAGCGTGTTGTGGAATGAGAACGATGGGGGCTGTAAAGGGGCCTGCGATCGCGTTCCGCATCAGGACATGACCAGCCTGAACCTGCCCGGCATGTGTATTGATGGTGAGTGTTACGACGACGTGCTTTTCCACGGTCTGGATGAGTACATCGGTCAGTTAAAAGGCAACGCGGTGATTGTGCTGCACACCATTGGCAGTCATGGCCCGACTTACAGCCATCGCTATCCGCCACAGTTTCGTCAGTTTGAACCGACCTGCGACACCAACCAGATTCAGGACTGTTCGCAACAACAGTTGATCAACACCTATGACAATACGCTGGTCAATGTGGATCACATCGTCGATAAAGCCATTAACGTACTGCGTGCACATCAGGACCGCTTCACCACCAGCCTGGTCTATCTGTCTGACCACGGCGAATCCCTGGGTGAAAATGGTGCTTACCTGCATGGCCTGCCCTATGCTATCGCGCCGGACACCCAGAAACATGTGCCGTTGCTGATCTGGCTCTCCGATGATTATCAGAAACGTTATGCGGTTAATCGCGGCTGTCTGAATAAACTGGCGGCGACAGACGATTTTTCACAGGATAATCTGTTTTCAACCATGCTGGGATTAACCGGCACCGCGACCCACGAATATGTGCCTGCGGATGATATTTTGACGTCGTGTCGGAGCCAACCTTAATGAAGATACTGATTGTTGAAGATGATGCCCTGCTGCTGCAGGGTCTGATGCTGGCGCTGGAAGGGGAAGGCTATGTCTGTGATGGCGTTACGCGGGTGCGGGATGCTGAAGCGCATTTCGCCAGCGGCCTGTATAGCCTGGTGGTGCTGGATCTTGGCCTGCCGGATGAAGATGGACTGCATTTTCTGATACGACTGCGGCGGCAGAAGAAGATGACGCCGGTGCTGATCCTGACCGCACGCGACACCATCAGCGAACGCATTGCCGGACTCGACGCAGGCGCGGACGACTATCTGATCAAACCGTTCTCGCTTGATGAGTTGCTGGCGCGGATCCGCGCCCTGATCCGCCGCCACGTCAATCAGGGCGACAGTCATGTCAGAGTGGGTGCGCTGGCGCTGGATATGACCCATCGCCAGATTACGCTCAGCGACGTACTGCTGGATCTGACACCCAAAGAGTTTGCGATTCTGTCACGGCTGATGCTCAAGGCCGGGAATCCGGTTCACCGTGAGATTCTCTACCAGGATATCTATAACTGGGAGACCGAGCCTTCTACTAATACCCTGGAAGTGCATATCCATAATCTGCGCGACAAAATCGGCAAAAGCGCTATCCGCACCGTGCGCGGTTTTGGCTATGCGCTGGTGACGCAGGATGGCGTTCGTGAGGCAACATGATAAGACGTTTCGATCATCGCAGTATGCGCTTTCGTCTCATCCTGACCATCGGTCTGATCCTGCTGGTTTTCCAGGTGATCAGCGTGGTCTGGCTATGGCATGAGAGCAAAGAGCAGATTCAGTTTCTGGTGGAAGCGCAGCTGCAGAAGCGCAACATGGACAGTCACGTTAAGCGTGAAGTGCATGAAGCGGTAGCCAGCCTGGCGGTGCCAAGTCTGGTGATGATTACCCTGACGCTGCTGCTCTGCTATCAGGCGGTGAAGTGGATTACCCGGCCGCTTTATCAGCTGCAGCGTGAACTGGAGAGTCGCAGCGAAGAGAATCTTGATCCCGTCGCCTGCCACAGTCAGGTTCAGGAGATCGATGCGGTGACGCAGGCGATAAACCAGCTGGTCGCGCGTCTGAACAGCAGTCTGGAGCGCGAACGGCTGTTCACCGCCGACGTGGCACATGAGCTGCGCACGCCGCTGGCGGGATTGCGGCTGCATCTGGAGTTAATCGAACGTAACAGCGATGTCAAAGTTCAGCCGCTGGTGCAGCGCCTGGATCAGATGACGCACAGCGTGTCGCAGCTGCTGAATCTGGCGCGCGCCGGACAGTCCTTTACCTCTGGCACCTATCAGAACGTGGGGCTGATTGAAGATGTGATCCTGCCAATGGAGGCAGAGCTGAGTATTATGCTGGAGGCGCATCAGCAGACGCTGGTGCTCGATCTGCCGCAGGAGCAGTTTGTGCGTGGTGATGCCACGCTGCTGAAGATGTTGCTGCGTAACCTGGTCGAGAACGCCCATCGCTACAGCCCGGATAACAGCACCATCAGTGTGCAGCTGGTGTTAACTCCTCAGCCGATGCTGGTGGTGGAAGATCAGGGCCCGGGAATTGATGAGAGTAAAAGTGGCGAGCTGAGTAAAGCGTTTATCCGGATGGACAGTCGCTACGGCGGTATCGGACTCGGGCTGAGCATCGTCAGCCGCATCGTCCAGTTACACCGGTTTCAGTTTTTCTTAGAGAACCGCCGCGACCGAAGCGGTTGTCGTGCCGTGGTGAAGTTTTAAGCGCTGAACCAGGCGGAGAGGAACAGAACGACCGTAGCTGCGGCAATCAGCAGTGCAGCATATTCACTCATCGGACGCGGAGCAGTCACAGACAGGGCAACAGGAGCAGTTTTCATAGCATCATCCTCAGTTAAAGCAGGCAGTATCGCGATTGCATATTAAGGAAACCTTAAGCTCGCGACACTGCCGCTAAAAATGTCTGCGCTGCCAGACGCCGCCATCAACCTCGCATTTCTGCCCGCTGACACGCCTGCTGCATCCGCCCGGTGCTCTACACTTAATGGCTACGTTCCGTTTCAGGAGTTACGCCATGAGCCAACGCATGCACAAATATGCTTTTCCGGTCAGCAAAGCCCGCAAATACCTTGAGCCCGGACCGGTGCTGCTGCTCAGTTCGCAGTACAAAGATCAACATGACATCATGACGCTCGGCTGGCACACGGTGCTGGAGTTTTCTCCGTCACTGGTCGGCTGCATGATTGCCGGTATGAACCACAGCCATGAGCTGATCCGCAACAGCGGTCAGTGCGTGCTGAACATTCCTTCTGCCTCGCTGATTGATGAAGTTGTGGCAATCGGCAACAGCCACGGTGACAGCATTGATAAGTTTGAGGCATTTGGCCTGACGCCGGAACCCGCTCAGGTGGTTGGCGCGCCCATGATTGCCGAATGTTTTGCCAGCTTTGAGTGTCAGCTTTATGACGATTCGATGGTCGCTAACTACAACCTGTTTATTTTTGAGATTGTTAAAGCGCACGTTGCCGAGCAGCCGGAATACCCCACTACCCTGCACTACACTGGCGAAGGCCGGTTCAGCGTGATGAGCGACAAAATACTGGATAAGAGCGGCGATTTTAAACCGGAGATGCTGATCTAGTTGAAAGCGCTCTTCCGCGCCCCCATTCACCTCTTTCGACCTGACAGGAGTAAATTATTATGGCAATCGAATACGCAGTTATCGCTGGCGGCTGTTTCTGGTGTACCGAAGCGGTATTTAAGGATGTGATCGGCGTAGAGTCGGTAGAAAGCGGTTATACCGGCGGTGCCCGGCCGAATCCGACTTATGAGCAGGTCTGCAGCGGTGCGACCGGTCATGCGGAAGCGATCCGCATTGGCTTCGACCCGGATAAAGTCAGCTTTGGCGATCTGCTGGATATCAGCTTTGTGACGCATGATCCGACCCAGCTTAACCGTCAGGGTAATGATATTGGCACCCAGTATCGTTCCGCCATTTTCCCGGCCAATGCAGAGCAGGAAGCGGAGGCACGCGCCGCCATTGCCCGCGCTCAGGCTGACCATGATGTGCCGGTGGTGACCACCATTGAGCCGCTGAAAGAGTGGTATCCCGCTGAAGCTTATCATCAGGATTACTGGGAAGGCGCGGGCCAGCGCAACGGCTACTGCATGGCGGTCATTCCACCGAAATTGCAGAAGCTGCGTAAAAGTTTCGCTAACAAAGTAAAGAGCTGATTCCGGCATCAGTCGGGGCAGCGTCTGACCAGTAACGAGGGTGAGAACGCCGCCCCGGTTTATTTGCTGCCATAAAACTCACCTGACCGGGCTCATCAGGATGGCGGGATGTGGCCGGTAAAACGGCGGGTTTTATGCCGCAGTAAATCGATTCGTTCAGAGCTTAAGCGAATAGATCAAAAGAGAAAAATAGTGCTTGACCGTTTTCAACCGACTCCCTATAGTACCGCCCCGTTGACCCATCGCGGTCAGCGAAGTAAATCTGGTGAGGTGTCCGAGTGGCTGAAGGAGCACGCCTGGAAAGTGTGTATACGGCAACGTATCGAGGGTTCGAACCCCTCTCTCACCGCCATCTTCAAAGAAGAGCCTGAACTTTTGTTCAGGCTCTTTTTTTTGCATATTTCACTCTGAGAGAGCGTGATAACTCCCGCCGGGGAACGACCACGTGCGCAGCCCCTGCCCCACAATAAGAAAACCCGGCCGGAGCCGGGTTTGGGCGCTACACTTCTACTCAATCAAACGCTAGCTATACGCGTGCAGGGTGCGCTGACACAACGCAGAACGCACACAATCTTCTTTGCCGAAGCGTACAATGCCAACCATCTCGTCCTCTTCGAAACGCGCCAGCGCGTCTGCGAGACCGGAAGGCACCCCAGCGGGCAAGTCGCACTGGGTAATATCGCCGTTAACAATGACCGTGACGTTTTCGCCCAGTCGGGTCAGGAACATTTTCATCTGCGCGGCGGTGACGTTCTGCGCCTCGTCCAGAATTACCACAGCATTTTCGAAAGTGCGACCACGCATATAGGCGAACGGTGCAATCTCTACCTTGGCAATTTCCGGACGCAGACAATATTGCATAAAGGATGCGCCAAGACGTTTAACCAGAATGTCATAAACCGGGCGGAAATAAGGCGCGAATTTCTCAGAAATATCGCCGGGAAGGAATCCCAGATCCTCATCTGCCTGCAGTACCGGGCGCGTAACGATAATCCTGTCGATATCCTTATTAATCAGGGCCTCAGCCGCTTTTGCGGCACTGATCCAGGTTTTACCGCACCCGGCTTCACCGGTTGCGAAGATCAGCTGTTTTCTCTCTATGGCGTTAAGATAGTGCGCCTGAGCTTCATTACGGGCTTCAATCGGCAACCGGTCACGCGTATCGCGCGCCATGCCAATGGCATCCAGTCCACTCATATGCACCAGCGAAGTGACCGACTCTTCTTCACGCTGACGATGACTTCTTGAGTCACTACGAAGCACTCTTCTTGCTTCACGACGCGCTTTGATCACTGCTTTCTGTCTTCCCATAGTGGCACCTTTCAGTTGGTTTCATTTCCTGCGTCAGGCCGGTGGCCCGTTGCGATAACGTGAACGCTTTAGAGGTTTCAGTTGGCTTCCTTTTGAGCCATGACAGGACAGGATAGTGGGTATGCAGCAGCGCAATAGCGTAGCTGAACACCGGATAAAACAGGATGCGATAAGACAAAAGAGATGGTTGAAGGAAGGAAGAAATAACGAGGCAGAATTGCCCTCGCGGTCAGGCGCAATCTATTTACTGACAGTGACTTTCCATTAAAGACTCGACCCATGCGCGAACTCCAGTGTGATACATCAACACATCCGATTACGCCTGTTTAATAAAGTGCACCATTTTGTTGGGCCTTTGCAATAGTAATTTTACCTGCTGGCAAAAGAATTGCTAATCACGTGTATGTATTTCTTTTAAGGCAAAATGTAAAATCTTTTAATTACAGTGTATTAGCTTATTTTATATATGCCAGACAACCGCTAAAACTCAGTTTAACCTCAGTCAGCAAAGCACGAAAACCGTAAAACGTGGGCGACCAGAACAGGTACGCCCACAGTGGTTGAATTTTAATCAGGCTTCCAGCAACGACTGCGCTAAATAATGGCTGGCGTCTGGTACACCGGGCAAAACAAAAAAGTAACCGCCACCAAAAGGCCGGATATATTCTTCCAGCGCTTCGCCGTTCAGGCGCCGCTGCACCGTGAGAAAGCCGCGTTCCAGATCGTGCTGATAGCAGACGAATAGTAACCCCATCTCCAGCTGTCCCGATGCAGAGATACCTGCGGAGTAACTGTAGCCGCGCCGCAGCATCAGGCTGCTTGCCGTCTCTGGCGTGCGGGGATTGGCAAGACGAATGTGCGCATCCAGCGCAATCACTTCGCCGTCCGGATCACGGGCGTAATCCGGAACGTCGCGCTCATGCTGCATCCCCAGCGGCGCGCCACTTAATTTCTCGCGACCAAAGATAGTCTGTTGCTCGCCCAGCGGCGTGCGATCCCACATTTCGACGTGAAAGCGGATTAACCGTACAGCCTGATAGCTGCCATTGCGCGCCCAGACCGGTTCGTCCTGATCGTCGGTCACCCACAGCAGCTGATTCATCAGAGCAGGGTTGTGGGTATCCGGATTGGCGGTGCCATCTTTGAAACCCAGCAGATTGATCGGGGTCTCCTGCCCCTGACTGCGCGCGGCGTGATCGGAGATAAAGCCTTCGCGCCGCCAGCGTACGCCAAGCAGGTCAGGCGTATGCTTGATGATATCCCGCAGGGCATGAATCACCGTATCCTGAGTGTTGGCACAGAGCTGCAACAGCAGATCGCCATGACACTGACTGGCATCCAGCGAATCATTGGGAAAGCGAGTCATCGGCTGCAATTTTTTCGGTTTGTGCGGCGCCAGACCAAAGCGTTCATCAAACAGTGAATTGCCGACCGACACGGTAATCGTCAGATTATCAGGCGCGATAGTCGCCCCAAGAATGCCGGAATCCATTGGCGGCAACCGCGGATTGGTGACTACCGGTGCCGGACCGCCCGTGGTCAGAAAGGCAATACGCTGGGTCAGCAACCGGAACAGACGCACCAGCTCCGTTCTATCGCTGCTGAGCAGATCAAACGCCACCAGCATCATCGATGCCTGCTGTGGCGTCGTGATACCTGCCTGATGCTGACCATAAAACGGCTGCATCTGCTGTCGGGCCTGCGGCGTAACCGTCCCCGGCGAAAAGCTGTCGGCGGCGGCTGCATGGAACGGACAGCCGCCGCCCAGCGCTGCCGCGCCACCCAGCAGCCCCAGCCCTTTTAGTAACCGACGACGCGCAGGCTGCGCGTCATCTTCCTTGCGACTCATGATTAATCCAGACCCAGGGTGCCACGAAGTAATGAAAGATCTTCCGCCAGTGCGGTGATCGGTCCTTTCAGCGCGTTACGGTCGGCGCTGGTCAGTTTCTCATAGGATTCAAAACCGGTTTGGGTGCGGTACTTACTCAGGATCGCATCCACTTTTTTGAAGTTGGCGTCAACCTTGGCCAGCAACTGCGGATTGGCTTTGCTTACCATTGGTCGCAGCAGATCGACAATTTTCTGCGCGCCATCAATATTCGCCTGGAAGTCCCACAGGTCAGTCCGGCTGTAGCGATCTTCTTCACCGGAAATTTTGTTGGAAGCGACCTCTTCAATCAGGCCGGCTGCGCCGCCGACCACTTTGGCTGGCGGGAAGGCCAGTTCGCTGATGCGCACCTGCAAATCTTTCACATCTTTATTCAGCTGCTCAGCGTAGTCCGCCATGCCTTTCGTGCTGTTATCAGCAAACAGCGCTTTCTCCAGACGGTGGAAACCGGTGAACTTAGGATCGGCCGCTTTTTTCTCATAGTCATCTTCACGGGCGTCAATGCTGCCGTCGAGATCGGAGAAGAGCTCAGCAATCGGCTCAATGCGCTCATAATACTGACGGGTCGGAGCAAACAGCGCTTTGGCTTTTTCAACATCACCCGCTTTAACGGCGTCAGTAAAGGCCTGGGTGTTGCTCACCAGCTGGTTCACCTGGTCGGTCACATAGGCTTTGTATTCGGTGATCGGGCCTTCCAGCTGCATACGTGCTGAGGTGCCACTTTTCGCCGCGCCCTCACCGGCCTGCACGATCAGCTTGCCTTTTGGATTGCTCAGCAGCCCACAGGTCATCTCATATTCGCCCGCCTCCAGATTGGCGGTCAGTTTCTGACTGAAGCCCGGCGCGATATTCTCACGCTCTTCAACCACCATCACGCCTTTGAGGATCTCCCACTCCAGCGCTTTCTGGCTGTTGTTTTTAATCAGGAACTGGGTCTTACCGGCCTTGACCGTTAAGTTCATCGGCTCGCACTGCTTGTCGGTGACGCTTACGGTAACCTGAGGAACCGCCGCGGCCGCCGTTGCGGAGATCGCCAGCAGAGGAAGCAGCAGTGCCTTGCGGCGGAAACGCATTGTCATCTCTCTTTCCCTATCATGTTGCAGGCGTAAGATGCGCCCGTTAAATGTCAAATTACACAGTGGCCGACGCAGCAGAACGCGCAGGCATAAAGAACAGGATCAGCGCCGGGATCAGGTAGGCGAAGTAAACGGTCACTTCACTGACGCTTGGGGTCTCCTGATAACCCAGCACCCCTTCCAGCAGGGTGCCGAACAGCGAATGGGTCGATAAGGTATTGCTGAGATCGAAGGCGACATCCTGAAAGCGATTCCATAAACCCGCTTCGTGGAAGGCGCGGATGGCGCCCGCTGCCAGACCCGCGGCGACAAACAGGATGAATACGCTGGTCCAGCGGAAGAAATGGGCCATGTTAAGACGGATACCGCCCCAGTAGAGCAGCATGCCCAGCACGACCGCGGTTGCCAGACCCAGCACCGCGCCAATCGGCGGCGCATAACCGACATCCTGGGTAAACGCCGCCAGCAGGAAGAACACCGACTCCAGCCCTTCGCGCGCCACGGCAAGAAACACCATCAGCACCAGCGCCAGACCGCCACGACCTGAGCGTTGCAGCGCCTGATCGACCGCCTGTTCAAGCTCGACCCTGATGTTGCGGGCGACTTTGCGCATCCAGAAAACCATTGAGGTGAGGATCACCACCGCAATCAGCGCCACGATGCCTTCAAACAGCTCCTGCTCTTTCTGCGGAAACTCACCGGTGGTGGCATTGATGAAAATACCCAGGCCCAGACAGAGCCCGGCGGCAATAAACACGCCAGCCCACATCGCGGGAAACCATTGGGTGCGCTGGGTGCGTTTGAGATAGCTGGCTATCAGGCTGACTATCAGCGCGGCTTCAAGCCCTTCGCGCAGCATGATGAGAAAAGGAACAAACATCGCCAACCTCTTGAATGTTAAGCAGCGTCAATAAACAGTAAAATAAGGTAAAGTGTAAACGATACCGATTATCATTATCGCTGAGAAAAAAACAAGTTGCCGGTGGAGATAATTTCATCTTTGAGTGGTTTATCTTTGTAACAAAAAAGCCCGCCCCTTTCGGGACGGGCCAGGCGATTAACGCCTCGCTTATTTTGTCTGGAACTCCGCCTCTGCAGCGGCAAAGCGCTGCTGCGCTTCTGCTGATGGCTCACGGCCCATCAGCGTGAACACTACAATGGCGATGCTGGCGAAAATGAAGCCCGGGATGATTTCATACAGTCCCAGCCAGCCATACTGTTTCCACACCAGCACGGTCAGCGCACCGACGATCATGCCCGCCAGCGCACCGTTGCGGTTCATCCGCTTCCAGCAGACACCAAACAGTACTACCGGACCAAACGCCGCACCGAAGCCCGCCCAGGCGTAGCTCACCAGGCCCAGCACGCGGTTTTCCGGGTTAGCCGCCAGCGCGATCGCAATCAGCGCCACCAGCAGCACCATCAGACGCCCTACCCATACCAGCTCTTTCTGGCTGGCATTTTTACGCAGTAAGCCTTTGTAGAGATCTTCGGTCAGGGCGCTGGAGCAGACCAGCAGCTGACAGCTCAGCGTTGACATCACGGCTGCCAGGATCGCTGACAGCAGAATACCGGCAATCCACGGGTTGAACAGGATACGCGCCAGCTCGATAAAGACCCGCTCCGCATTGGCGTTAACGCCAACCGCCAGCGTCGGGTTGTTCTGGAAGTAGGCAATACCGAAGAAGCCCACCGCCACGGCACCGGCCAGACAGAGCACCATCCAGGTCATACCGATACGGCGAGCGGTACGGATTGAACGATGCGAATCCGCCGCCATAAAGCGCGCCAGAATATGGGGCTGCCCGAAGTAGCCCAGGCCCCAGCCGAGCAGGGAGATCACCGCGACGAAGTTCAGTCCCTTCAGCATGTCGAGGTTTTCCAGGCTCTTCGCTTCAATCACCGCCAGCGAATCAGACCAGCCGCCGACCGCGATAATCACAAACACCGGCGTCAGGATCAGCGCAAAAATCATCAGGCTCGCCTGAACGGTATCAGTCCAGCTCACCGCCAGGAAACCGCCCACCAGCGTATAGAGAATGGTCGCCGCTGCACCCGCCCACAGAGCGGTCTGGTAACTCATACCAAAGGTGCTTTCAAACAGACGCGCACCGGCTACCACGCCTGAGGCGCAATAGATGGTGAAGAACACCAGGATCACAATGGCGGAGATCACGCGCAGGATTTTACTGTGGTCCTCAAAGCGGCTGGTAAAGAAGTCCGGCAGCGTCAGGGCGTTGTTGTGATGTTCAGTCTGAACCCGCAGGCGACCGGCCACGATTTTCCAGTTCAGCCAGGCACCGATCGTCAGGCCAATCGCAATCCAGCTTTCAGAGATACCGGAGATGAAGATCGCACCCGGTAAGCCCATCAGCAGCCAGCCGCTCATATCGGATGCACCGGCAGAGAGTGCCGTGACCACGCTACCCAGACTGCGGCCACCGAGGATGTAATCATCAAAGTTTTTGGTTGAGCGATAAGCCACAAACCCGATTAATACCATCCCAAGAATATAAACCAAAAAGGTCACCAGCATTGGTGTACTTACACTCATCTGTCTCTCCACTTATTATTTGATATCCCAGAGAAATCGCCAGCTACCCGTCTGCCGGAACGGGGCAAAGCGGGCCGATTTTCTTCGTCAGGGCGTCACTCATTTCCCAGCGGCGCGGTATCCTGCCGGAAAGGCGTTGTGCGCACAATGGATTTAACACAGGCGTTACAGTGATTTCACTAACCGTTTGTGAAAACGTGCTCATAGGTTGCACTCGCTCACAGTTATCCGGTTGCACCGTCGTATTACCTGTCTGAAACCCGCTTTTCATCGGGTCTGCCAGCCTGGCGAGGATCTTGCAGCAATATCCGTGCCGCATTGCGGGATTTAACAATCGTCGACGTTAAAAGGGTGTTAACTGGCTCACATTTAACACGGTTGCACAAAGTTGCAACTTAAGTGATAGTGCAGCCAACGCCGTATCGAACCATTATCAAGGAGCTCTGGAGTCATGGCTACAACCACCATGGGTGTAAAACTGGATGACGCGACACGCGAGCGCATCAAACTGGCTGCGCAGCGCATCGATCGCACGCCACACTGGCTGATTAAACAAGCGATCTTTAACTACCTGGGCCAGCTGGAAACCGGCGATACCGTGCCGGAGATCCCGCTTTCTGCTCAGGCGGCCGCAGAGTCCGACGACACCCAGCCAGAGGAGACGCACCAGCCGTTCCTTGATTTCGCAGAGCAGATTTTACCTCAGTCAGTGACCCGTTCAGCGGTGACCGCCGCATGGCGTCGTCCGGAGACTGATGCGGTGCCAATGATGCTGGAACAGGCACGTTTACCGGCGGCGCTGGCAGAGAAAACCCATCAGCTGGCTTACCAGCTTGCCGACAAGCTGCGGCACCAGAAAGGGGCAACCGGACGCGCGGGCATGGTGCAGAGCCTGCTGCAGGAGTTCTCACTCTCCTCCCATGAAGGTGTGGCGCTGATGTGTCTGGCTGAAGCGCTACTGCGTATTCCCGACAAGCCAACGCGCGATGCGCTGATCCGCGACAAGATCAGCAACGGCAACTGGCAGTCACATCTGGGACGCAGCCCGTCACTGTTTGTCAACGCGGCGACCTGGGGCCTGCTGTTCACCGGCCGCCTGGTCTCGACCCACAACGAGTCGAATCTCTCAAGCTCGCTTAACCGCATTATCGGTAAGGGTGGCGAACCGCTGATCCGCAAAGGCGTGGATATGGCGATGCGTCTGATGGGCGAGCAGTTCGTCACCGGTGAAACCATTGCCGAAGCGCTGGCTAACGCCCGCAAGCTGGAAGAGAAAGGCTTCCGCTACTCCTATGACATGCTGGGCGAAGCGGCCCTGACGGCAGGCGATGCCAAAGCCTATCTGCTCTCTTATCAGCAGGCGATCCATGCCATTGGTAAAGCGTCGAATGGTCGTGGCATCTATGAAGGTCCCGGCATCTCTATCAAGCTCTCAGCACTGCATCCCCGCTACAGCCGCGCGCAGTATGAGCGCGTGATGGAAGAGCTCTACCCTATTCTGAAATCGCTGACGCTGCTGGCCCGCTCCTATGACATCGGCATCAACATCGATGCAGAAGAGGCGGACCGGCTGGAACTGTCGCTGGATATGCTGGAGAAACTCTGTTTCGAGCCAGAGCTGGAAGGCTGGAACGGCATCGGTTTTGTGATTCAGGCCTACATGAAACGCTGTCCGTTTGTGATTGATGAGCTGATCGATCTGGCGCAGCGCAGCCGCCGTCGCCTGATGATTCGTCTGGTGAAAGGCGCGTACTGGGACAGCGAAATCAAACGCGCCCAGATGGAAGGCCTTGAAGGCTATCCTGTCTACACCCGCAAGGTTTACACCGATATCTCTTATCTGGCCTGTGCCCGCAAACTGCTGGCCGTGCCAAGCCTGATCTATCCGCAATTCGCTACCCATAATGCCCACACCCTGGCGGCGATTTATCAGCTGGCGGGCAACAACTACTATCCCGGTCAGTATGAGTTCCAGTGCCTGCACGGCATGGGCGAACCGCTGTATGAGCAGGTGGTCGGCAAAGTGGCGGACGGCAAACTTAACCGCCCCTGCCGTATCTATGCGCCGGTCGGTACCCATGAAACCCTGCTGGCCTATCTGGTGCGCCGCCTGTTAGAAAACGGGGCCAACACCTCCTTTGTTAACCGCATTGCTGACACCTCGCTGCCGATTGATGAACTGGTGGCCGATCCGGTGAGCGCGGTGGAGAAGCTGGGTGCCAGCGAAGGTGCCATTGGTCTGCCGCATCCGAAAATCCCCCTGCCGCGCGATCTGTATGGCGATAACCGCGTCAACTCTGCGGGTCTGGATATGGCCAACGAACACCGTCTTGCCTCACTCTCCAGCGCCCTGCTGAGCAGCGCCGCACAGCCCTGCCTTGCCGAGCCGATGATCGACGGTGAAGCGGGTGCCGGCGAGTTGCGCGACATTCTGAACCCGGCAGCGCCTGGCGACCGTGTAGGTCAGGTCCGTGAAGCCACAGAGCAGGAAGTTTCTGTGGCGCTGGATGCCGCGGTGAACAGCGGGCCAATCTGGTTTGCCACACCACCGCAGGAGCGTGCCGCCATTCTGGAACGCGCCGCACAGATCATGGAAGGCCAGATGCAGCAGCTGCTTGGCATCCTGGTGCGTGAAGCGGGCAAAACCTACAACAACGCCATCGCGGAAGTGCGCGAAGCGGTTGATTTCCTCTATTACTACGCCGGAATGGTGCGTGACGATTTCGACAACGAAACCCATCGTCCGCTGGGCCCGGTGGTCTGCATCAGTCCATGGAACTTCCCGCTGGCGATCTTTACCGGTCAGATTGCGGCTGCACTGGCAGCGGGCAACAGCGTGCTGGCCAAACCGGCCGAGCAGACACCGCTGATTGCCGCACAGGCGGTTCAGATCCTGCTGGATGCGGGTGTGCCGCCAGGCGTGCTGCAACTGCTGCCTGGCCAGGGTGAAACCGTTGGTGCACAGTTGACCGGTGACGTTCGGGTACGTGGCGTGATGTTTACCGGTTCAACTGCGGTGGCGACACTGCTGCAGCGTAATCTGGCGGGTCGCCTTGACCAGCACGGTCGTCCTGTGCCGTTGATTGCTGAGACCGGCGGGATGAATGCGATGATCGTCGACTCTTCCGCGCTGACTGAGCAGGTGGTGATCGATATCGTCGCCTCTGCCTTCGACAGTGCCGGACAGCGCTGTTCTGCCCTGCGTCTGCTCTGCATTCAGGAAGATGTCGCCGACCATACCCTGAAGATGCTGCGCGGCGCGATGGCCGAGTGCCGCATGGGCAATCCGGAACGCTTTTCGACCGACATCGGCCCGGTCATTGATGCCGAAGCGAAAGCCAATATCGATCGCCATATTCAGGCGATGCGTAATAAAGGCTTCACGGTCTATCAGGCGGTGCAGGATAACCCGCAGGACAGTAAAGAGTGGAATAGCGGTACCTTTGTTAAACCGACACTGATTGAGCTGGGTCAGGTCAGCGATCTCGATAAAGAGATTTTTGGCCCGGTGCTGCACGTGGTGCGTTTCACCCGTAATAACCTGCCGCAGCTGGTTGAGCAGATCAATGCATCCGGCTATGGCCTGACGCTGGGCGTACATACCCGCATCGACGAAACGATTGCACAGGTCACGGCGAACGCCCGAGTGGGCAATCTCTACGTCAACCGCAATATGGTGGGCGCGGTGGTCGGCGTACAGCCGTTTGGTGGCGAGGGCTTATCCGGTACCGGTCCGAAAGCGGGCGGTCCGCTCTATCTTTACCGCTTGCTGGCGCATCGTCCGGATAGTGCGCTGCGTCTGACTTTTGATCGTCAGGATGCAGAACGCCCGGCGGACAGCTCGCTGCGTCAGTCACTGCTGGCACCGCATCTGGCGCTCAGCAACTGGGCTAAGGATAAGCCTGAACTGGCTGAACTCTGCCAGCACTATGGCGATCTGGCCCAGGCGGGCGTGGTCCGTCTGCTGCCTGGCCCGACAGGCGAGCGCAATACCTTCTCACTGTTGCCGCGTGATCAGGTGCTCTGTCTGGCTGATAACGAGCAGGATGCGTTAATCCAGCTGGCCGCGGTGACCAGCGTCGGCAGTAAAGCATTGTGGCAGGATGATGAGCTGCATCGCGCCCTGCTGGCCTCGCTGCCGGACGCAGTGAAAGCGCGCATCACGCTGGCGCGTGACCCGTTAGCGGCAGAGTTTGATGCGGTGATCTATCACGGCGATGCCGATCAGTTGCGTACCCTGTGTGAACAGATTGCCGCACGTGAAGGTGCGATTGTGTCGGTGCAGGGCTTTGCCCGCGGCGAGACCAATCTGCTGCTGGAGCGTCTGCTGATTGAGCGTTCGCTGAGTGTGAATACCGCTGCGGCAGGCGGTAATGCGAGCCTGATGACCATAGGGTAAGGGGCGTTCGCGAGATTGTTCGCTGCGCGAACGGGCTGAGGTGCGGTGCTGAAGCTGGGATGGTTCGCTGCGCGAACGGGCTATGAGAAGTTTTCGTTCGCCTGGTAAGCCAGGCAGTTTCAGATTCGCCTCTGCAGGCGACCGACAAGGGGGCGCCAGTCGCCGCGCCCCCTTGACCCCGGGCTCCGGCCTGCTTCACCGCCGCTTCGCGGTTCCTTCGCTACTTCAGGATTTCTCACGGACCAGCGGGACGCGCCATCCATGGCGCGAACCCGCCTCTTCGCGACATCCCTGTCGCTCGTCCTGAAATCCCTCATCCGCTCAGCGGTTCTGACGGCCTCCCCACCCCCTCGCTGTTATCTTTTCTTTTTATGTTGGGTTCGCTGTCGCTGTGAGTTTGGGATTGCCTCTAACTTTCGGCTCAGCACACAGAATGGCATTCCACCCACCCGCTGTTATCTCTGCTTTTTATGTTGAGTGCTTTATCGCTGTAATTTTTTGGGATTTCCTCTGAATTTTTGCTCAGCAGACCGAATGTTATTCAACCCACCCGCTGTTATCTCTGCTTTTTATGTTGAGTGCTTTTTCGCTGTGGTTTTTTGGGATTGCCTCTGACTTTCAGCTCAGCACATAGAATGGCATTCAACCCTACCCGCTGTTATCTCATTTTCAGGTCACTAAGAGTGTTGCGGTAAGCTTCCGGAATTGAGACTGGCTTTCGGATCACCAGACAACTCTGCACTGAAGAAAACACAAAGAAATCACCGGCAGGGGTTTGCCAGAGGCGTCCGCAGCGCTGAGGAACAACCGGAGGCCAGGATGAGCCGACAGGACGTCGGCGAAAGGACGGCACGAGTCAGGGATGGCGAGTCCGGACGGTCCGTCGGCCGCAGGGCGTGACGAAGGCACCCCGCACAGCGGGGCGCGCAGGCAGCCGGACGCCGGGATTGTTAAGGGGCGGGCGTCCGCCCCTTGACGCATCCGCCTGCACAGGCAATCTGAAACTCCCATACGCCTGGCGGGCGAAACCCGCTCAGTGCTAACCTGCGGTTAAGTGGCCTGAAACTCCCGAACCCCTGCCGAGTGTAACCCGCTCAGTGCAAGCCCGCTGCAAAGCGTAACTTCCCCGCTGCTAAGCGTAACTTACCCACCGCTCGCGCCGCCAGGCGCCCTTTTCATTAACGTCGGGAACACAAACAGCGACTGCCCGACTCCGCGATTGGTCAGCGACCAGATTGCCACTGAACAGAGCGAGCAGAGACCCACGATGGCCACCGGATAGAAACAGGCCCAGAGAAACGAAAACCACGCCTGCTCGAACAGATGATGCCGCTGCGCGAACAGAATCGCAGACATACCAAAGAACTCGATAAAAATACGGTGGATGACGTAAATCTGCAGCGTATTGCGGCCAACCCAGTTGAGATAGCGCATGCTGAAGTGCTGATTCAGCCAGCGACAGGCCGCGATACTGAATAACACCGCCAGTACACACAGGAACAGACTCTTATCCAGACCGAATAGAACATGAATCCCGGCGGCTGCCGCCAGTAGCGCCCAGGGCATCAGATTCTCACGCCGCCATTCACTCAGGCGCAGCATCGTCTGGCTCCAGAATGCCCCTAACAGGAAGAACACAAAATATTGGGCCAGGCTCTGTGGTCCCCAGAACGGGATCACTTTTTCTGCCGCCAGATAATTCAGCAGGATCGCCACCGCCACCAGGGCCAGCTTATATTGACGGAAAACTTTGGCACAGAGGAAATAGAGTCCCAGCCCATACAGATACCACGAGGTACTCATGGCCATAAAGGTCAGCTTGAGAAACTCGAATAGCGAACCCGCATAGGCGGCATTAAGATTCTGCGAAATACGCTGGCCGGTAATTTCAGTAGAGATACCGATAATTGACCACCACTGAATAAACCCCCACAGAATATAGAGATAAAAAAGATTGGTGATGCGACTGGTAAATACCTGCTTCCATGGCCGGTTCAGAATGCCATTGGTCGCCAGCAATCCCGAGACGAAGAAAAAGGCGGGCATACGCAGCGGCGACAGTACCGTATTAAACTGTATCCATATTTCGGCGGGGATCCATCCGGCAGAGAGATATTTCATCGTCCCTTCAAAGCCGGGTAAAACTGTGTGGTACAGGACCACCAGTAATATGCAGGCGCCCTTCAGGGTATCTACCCACAATATCTGATCTGACTTAGTCTGGTTCATTCAATGACTCCTGCTGTGTAGGTCAGAATGCTGGAAAGTAAAAGCGAGGAAATCAGTATTGCTTTTATGATTATCCGGCAATTATTCGCCATTGAACCGGTGATGAATGTAGCGAAACTCTTAAAAGCCGCTGAGTGGCCCTGTTACCACAGTTATTTACTCATCAGAACGTTTCCTTACACTTATTAATATCGACGCAACACACTAATTAGCAGTGCCGCAGCCTGTTTAAAGGATAATATTGCTTCATAATCCAGAAAATATAATTAAGAGAAAGTGGCAACGGGAAAAGCCAATATATTCCCGATGAAAAGAAAAGATTTGTCAGATGTGCCAAAAGGTTTAACAGCGGCAGAGTTATTTATGATACTGCGCCTGCTAATAGCGTGACCTTAGCCATTTGCAGCTAAAAAAATGAGGGTTTTAAACGGGTTAAAACTGCCTTCCGGGGAAGGCAGTTTGGATTACTGATTCAGAAATTTATCAAGGAACTGACGGGTGCGCGGCTGCTGAGGGTTACTGAACAACGCTTTCGCTTCGCCCTGCTCCACAATCCGCCCCTGATCCATAAAAATGGCGCGGTCAGCCACATCGCGGGCAAAGCTCATCTCATGCGTGACGATGACCATGGTGCGTTTCTCTTCGGCCAGCGCGCGAATAGTGCTGAGCACCTCGCCAACCAGCTCCGGATCCAGCGCCGAGGTCGGTTCATCAAACAGGATCACTTCCGGCCGCATCGCCAGCGCACGCGCAATCGCCACGCGCTGTTGCTGCCCGCCCGACAGACGGCGCGGATAGCTCTCTTCTTTGCCGTGCAGCCCGACCTTCTCCAGCAGCGTGCGGGCGCGGGCTACCGCATCCGCTTTCGCTTCGCCTTTGACGATAACCGGCCCTTCAATAATGTTCTCCATCACTGAACGATGCGGAAACAGATTGAAGTTCTGGAAGACAAATCCGACCTGCTGGCGCAGACGACGCACCTGCTCTTTCTGCTTACTCTGTGCCAGCGCCGCATCAACGGTAATCTCTCCGACCCGGATGGTGCCGCTATCCGGCACTTCCAGCAGATTGATACTGCGCAGCAGCGTGGTTTTACCTGATCCGCTGGGGCCGATAATGGCCACCACTTCACCGGCGGCCACATCAAGGTCGATGTCGTGCAGCACCGTCTGGCCGTTAAAAGACTTCACCAGCTTTCTGACTTCGATGGCGCTCATTTCGACTCCGAATCCTGACGATTAACATGCTGTTCCAGCCGGTTCTGCAACGCAGATAACACCGTTGCCATCACCCAGTAGATCAGCGAGGCTGCCAGATACATGGTAAAGACTTCCAGCGTGCGTGAGGTGATCAACTGCGCCTGACGGAACAGCTCCGGCACCTGAATGGTCGCCGCCAGCGAGGTATCTTTCACCAGGCTGATAAAGCTGTTGCCCAGCGGGGGCAGCGCGGTGCGGGCTGCCTGTGGCAGGATCACCCGGCGCAGGGTTTGCCAGCGCGTCATGCCGATACTTGCCGCCGCTTCCCACTGCCCGCGCTCAATCGATGAAATCGCGCCACGCAGTGACTCTGAGGCATAGGCTGCGGTATTCAGGGAAAGACCAATCATCGCGGAGGGGATCGGATCCAGTTCAATGCCAAACTGCGGCAGGCCGTAATAGATCATAAACAGCTGGGCGATCAGCGGCGTGCCACGAAAGATCGAGACATAGATCCGCGCCAGCCAGCGAACCGGCCAGAAGCGCGAAAGACGCATCAGCGCCAGAATAAAGCCCAGCAGCAGGCCAAAGAACATGCCGCCGATGCTGAGCTGCAGCGTAAACAGCGCGCCTTTTAATAAAAAAGGTGCTGAATCCAGCACCAGTTGAAGACTTTCCTGCATTATTTCGTCACGTCCGCGCCAAACCATTTCTGAGACAGCTTGCTCAGCGAGCCATCTTTCTGCATGTCAGCAATGGCCTGGTCGATCGCTTTCAGCAGGTCGTCGTTGCCTTTACGTACCGCCACGCCCGATTCCTGACGAGAGAACGCATCGCCCGCGACCGCCATGGTATCGCCCGTTTTCTTCACCAGATCCAGCGCGGCCAGACGGTCAACCAGAATGGCATTCAGACGGCCAGAGCGCAGATCCTGATATTTCGTCGGGTCATCATCATAGGTACGGATGTCCACGCCCTTCACATTCTCACGCAGCCACTGCTCGTAGTTGGTGCCCAGACCGACGCCCACTTTTTTACCGGCCAGATCAGCAGGTTTGGTGATGGTGTTTGCATTGGCTTTCATGGTCAGCGCCTGAATGCCGGAGACCGTGTATGGCGTGGAGAAGTCATACTTCTTCTTACGCTCATCAGAGATGGTGACCTGGTTGATGACCACATCGATGCGCTTCGCGTCGAGTGAGGCCAGCATGCCGTCCCATTTGGTCGGTTTCAGGCTCGCCTTGACGCCCATGTGCTGTGCCAGCTGTTCCGCGAATTCCACTTCAAAGCCGGTCAGCTTGCCCTTTTCATCCTGGAAGCTGAATGGCGGATAGGTGCCTTCCAGACCCACCAGCAGCGTGCCGCGCTCTTTAATTTTGTTCAGCAGATTTTCCGCTGCAAAGGTTTTAACGTTGACGCCAGCAATCAGCGCCACGGCCATGACGCCCATCATCATCTGACGACCTGCACGAGAAAAGGACATATTCACCCCATTATTGACAGTATTGTGTGTGTGTTCTTATAAGGGCAGCACGGCTTGTCGCTGCCAGTCCAGTAGGATAACCCACGGAGTATAAACTGTTTTATTCGCTTGTCTCAGACCGAAGGATGATAAGCAAATAACGCCGGTGCGCCGCCCGTATGAATAAACAGCAGCGGACCTTCACGGCGGAAACGATTCTGGCTCACGCCATCCAGCAGTCCGGCCATTGCCTTGCCGGTGTAGACCGGGTCCAGCAGGATCCCTTCCAGCCGCGCCAGCAGTTTCACCGCAGCCATGCCTTCATCATTGGGTTCGCCGTAGCGTGGCGCAAAGTAGTCATCCCACAGGGTAATCGGTGCCTTAGCCTGCACTTCCAGCGTTTCCGCCAGCGACTGACGCAGCCGCTCCACCAGCGGCAACTGCGCCTCAACCTGGCGTGAAACGGTAACGCCCACCAGCTCGGTCTCCGGCAGCAGATGCTCCAGACCCACCGCCAGTCCGGCATGGGTACCAGCACTGCCCGAGGCCACGACCACGGCGGCGAAATCGACCACACCCTCGCTCTGATGAGCAATCTCCTGCGCGCACTCTACATAGCCTAGTGCACCCAGCGCATTTGAGCCGCCGACCGGCACGATGTAAGGACGATAACCCTGGGCTTCCAGACGCGTGGCCTGTTCAGCCAGCTGTTCCGCAGGGTTATTCAGCGCATCCACCATGACCACTTCAGCGTCCATCAGATCCAGTAACAGACGGTTGCCGTTGCTCAGGTAATTTTCAGCGTGGGTGCCAATCGGGTTTTCCAGCAATGCCACGCACTTCAGGCCAAGCCGGGCCGCGACTGCCGCCGTCTGACGCACATGATTGGACTGGATTGCGCCCGCGGTCAGCAGCACATCGGCGCCTTCACGCAGCGCGTCCGCCGCCAGAAATTCCAGCTTGCGCAGCTTATTGCCGCCCATCGCCAACGGCGTGAAATCATCGCGTTTAATAAAAATATCGCGACCCAGGTAGTCAGAGAGCCGTGGCAGATGTTCTAACGGCGTGGGTGCGCCCAGCAGTTCAAGACGTGGGAATTGGTGTAACAGATGTAAAGACAATGCTGCCTCCGTTCGGGCATTCAATTTATCCTTACAGTGTTGCAGAAGATGCGAAAAGGATCACCCTGATTCAGGTGTCAGCAGATGCGGTGAGGCAGATGCGCAGTAAAAGTTGCAGGAGAAAGAAGCGCCGTGCTCCCCCTTCCCTTTTACCCGGCTGGCGGGCAAAAGGGGAACGTGCCGCAGGCACGCGGGGGAGCAATCGGTGCAGATCAGGGTTAACCCTGCTGCCAGCCTAAGAACTGATCGTACTTGCGCAGCGCGATGCGGTAATTGTTATTACCGGCATCGGGCAGATCGCTTTCCAGACACTGATGCCAGCTATTTCCCTGAAGCCTGTCGGCCGGGAAATTTCTGGCTTTCAGCATCTCATCCAGACGACGCAGCCGCACCACATATTCACGAATCGTGCTGGGGCTCATCTCTGTCTGTTCAAACAAATACTGTTTAAACGCCATTATGTCGAAGTAATTAGGATGGGTATTACAAAAAATATCACTGCAAAAACGACAAAGCGCGGTCAGTTCGGGCTGAAGTTTCAGCCACAGCTGCTCATCAATCATCTGGTCCATCCGAGCGATGGCCTCTTTATTGATGATCTGGCCACGAAAAACGAGCGCCATTCGATCTAATACCTTGCCACAGTGTGAACAGTTGCTCTGGCTGTGTTTATAGTCTTTAAGATAACGACTTAACGGTCTGGCCTTGGTCTTGGCTCCCATTACTGAGTCCCCGGTTTTTTATAATTTTGAATCGCCAGGAACTGATACTGCTAGCGCGCTCCCGCAAGTCGGGCACGCAGGCGTTTAATCGCCTGACTGTGCAGCTGGCTGACACGGGATTCCCCCACATCAAGCACCGCCCCAATCTCTTTCAGGTTCAGTTCTTCCTGGTAGTACAGTGTCAGCACCATCTTTTCACGATCGGGTAACGCTTCGATCGCTTCAATGACGCGCTCACGCAGACTCCCTTCAAGCAACTGATGAAGCGGATTAGCCTCTTCATGGCCTTCCGTCACCAGCTCCGCGCTGTCGCCGTGCTCTTCCCGATACTCGTCGTAGGAGAAAAGTTGACTGTTGTTGGTGTCCAGCAGGATCTGCCGGTACTCCTCCATGGAAACATTCAGCTGCTGCGCCACTTCCTGCTCAGAGGCAGAACGCCCCAGCGACTGTTCCACTCTGTGCATTGCTCCGGCCACCTCGCGTGCATTACGACGCACACTGCGCGGTGCCCAGTCCCGACTACGAAGCTCGTCGAGCATGGCGCCACGAATACGCTGCACGGCATAGGTGGTAAAGGCTGTACCCTGGAGCGCGTCATAACGCTCTACGGCATTTAACAGCCCTATCCCACCCGCCTGCAGCAAGTCGTCAAGCTCAACACTGGCCGGCAGGCGAACCTGCAGACGCAACGCTTCATGGCGCACCAGCGGCACGTAGCGCTGCCAGAGCGAATGCTTGTCCATCACGCCTTCGGCGGTATAGAAATCGTTCACGTTGACTACCCTGCGTTAATGAAGTTATCGGCATGATTATCCAATTCTGTAGCGTTTTCGATTGGCTGAATAGGCGGGGTAAAACGAGGCTATTTCATTTTTGTTACCTCAGAGTGCAGATCCTTCTGCACTCTTCAGTGAAGATTAACGACGGGCACGCAGCCGTTGCCGGGTGGCGGGCGGCACTGCCGCCCACAGGCTGCAGACGCGACCTTCCAGTTCCTGATACCAGGGCGCAAGATGCTGCTGTGCCTCCTCGCCAGGATGCACCAGAATCTCGCCCGATTCACCATCAATGCTAATCAGTCGGTTAATAAACAGCCGCTGCAAATCACTGCGTAAAAACAGGCCGTTATCGATGCTGTTATCTGCCAGTACACCGTCATCCCCTTCCTGCGTGTCTATATGGCAGGCTTCCACCCATGGCCAGTTATGCCGTTCGGTCAGCTCGGTGCCGGTCATCACACAGGCGCCGTAGCGGGCTTTGACACCGGCGCTGAATTCCGCCTGGCTGGCGCGCTGCAGCACCCGGGCTTTAACACGACGCCCGACCTCAGTTCCCGGCATCACCGCCGCCGGAACTTTGTGCTGCGGCGTACTCAGCACCACGATGAACTGAATGCGCTGCGACTGCGGAAAACAGGGATCCGCCTGTGGATTGAAGAGCTGCCAGTAAGCGTCTTCATCATCCTGATGCATCAGCACCAGTTTGTAGCCGCGACTGTTCAGCAGATTCTGTGCCGTGGCGGATTGGGGATCGATCATCGCGAAGACCTGGCTGCTGCCCATCACTTTCCACAGGTTGTCGCGCTTCTCGCTATCGCTGCGACGGAAATAGAGGAAGGAGAGATTCTGCTTAAGGTAGTGCTCAAAGCGACGCAGGTAATTTTTACGTTCGTTGTCATGGGAGATGAACAGCAGATCCTCCAGCGGGCTGTTGCTCTCTTCCTGCGCGAACACCGCGCGGATTTTCAGCGTGCGCAGCCCGGTTGACGGACTCAGCAAGGCGCGCGCCGTCAGCTCTTTATCATCAGGGTATTGCAGAGCATAACGCCGGGCGATCTCTTCAAAGGTCAGCCGCTCACCCGGTAACAGGTCATAATTGAAGCGCATAGACACTCCACAAAGTTAAAATCAAAAATGATGTTGTTCTGTGAGGAGTTATCGGCAGTCTGGGGGGGAACTGTAACGGGCTGGGGGGATTGCCTGGGATTGAGAGACAGGCAGCCTGCAAGGTTGTGGTCAGGAAACCGGTTTGAAGGAAGCGGGTGTTAAATTGCGTTGCATTGCCTGGAGCTGCTGGCATAAAAATAAGCCAGCACACCAGCCGCAATTCTTTTAGCGATTAGCTAATGCCCGCCCGTAGTTATCAGGAACAAATGGGCGATGCCGATGATGCGAAGCTACATCGCCTCAGATCATTTAAGCAGATAAATCAGCGACAAATCGTCATTGACCTTGACCTTATCAATCTCGGCCAGAAACGCCATCACCGATTGTGGCGTATGTTTTGTTATTGAGTGGTAGCTGTAGATGATATTAATAATATCCTCTTCACTGACGGTTCCGACCAACTCAACATTGGCCGCAATCAGTGATTTAAGCAGGAACCATTCTGCCGTCAGAAGATATAAGCTCAGTAACGGGCTGCGATTTTCGTTATTAGGGAAGAAATCATCATAAATGCGGTACTGAATATAGTTATTCATTATCCATGGCCGTTCAGCAAGCCAGGGCATAACCTGCTTCTGCCAGACGTTGTCCAGCCGGATCATTGGCTGACTGACGTCATCGGTTTTGGCCCCTTCGGCCTGAATGTAAATCAGCTTATTAACGTAGTGATTCAGGGTAGGAAAGGCGCGCTTATCGGCCATGGTGCTGAACCAGCTTTGCAATCTCAACAGTAAAGACCATTGCAGGTTATAGTCAGGTTTAACCTGGTCAAGCTGCAGCCTGATTTCACCCTGTGTCAGGTTGTTGAGTACATCAGAAAAATGATGCTCCATCTGGACCAGCCAGTCTTCTTCAGGGCTTACTCTTTCTGCGCCCAGCAGAAAGCTGGCCAGCGCGTAAAACCCTTCATCAAGATGAATGCCGCTGAATTTAATGATGTTAAGACACATCAGATTCAGCAATTTCTTTTGCTGATCGAGATCTTTAGCTTTATTGCCATAAGGTTGTTGCCTGATGCTCTCCCCGAACAGCATCGCGTCAGGTGAGGCTAATAATTGCCGGGTCGCCTCCGGACAGGAGAGCGCCAACGTTTTTTGCTGTTCATATTTAAAGGTGTTCGCCGCTCGGGGATAGGTCGCACAGGTGTTGCTCAGTGCGGCAGCACCCAGCCGGGAATGCACTTTGCACAGGCGATTTTCATCCATAAATGCACAGTTGCCAGAAGCATTAAGCTTCATAGTTCCCCAACTGGCAAAGCTTTTGCGGGTGGTGGTGATGTTTTCAACTGCCAGCGTTTTGATTTCAATCAGCGAGGATTTTAAATAGCGATTGACCGTGGGCTTATCCAGATGGATATCCCAGCCCTTACAGCAGTGATCGCGACACTCACTGCCAATACATTTGAAGGCGCTGACAAAGAGCGGTTCCACGACAGTAATATTTTTCATTATTTACCTGCTCAACAAAGGCATTTAAAAAAGAGTCTTACTGTGAGGATAAAGTAACGCGGGGAGATTGATTGGCAGAGAAACAGGGCAAAAACAGGCTAATCGCAGGCATAAAAAAAACCCCGCCGAAGCGGGGTTTGTCTTTTATAAGTTGGGTGATTAGCCCTGCAGCAGAGACAGAACCTGCTGTGGAACCTGGTTAGCTTTAGCCAACACTGAGTTACCAGCCTGCTGTACGATCTGCGCTTTAGACATGTTTGAAACTTCAGTTGCGTAGTCAGCATCCTGAATACGAGACTGTGCTGCAGACAGGTTAGTGGTGGTGTTGTTCAGGTTAGTCACGGCTGAGTTCAGACGGTTCTGAATCGCACCCAGTGAAGAACGGAACTTATCAACGCTGGCAATCGCTTCGTCCAGCTTTTTCAGTGGATCAGAAGTTGAACCCGAGGTCACGTTAGACAGGCTCATGTTAGCCGTATCCAGTGTGAACGCAGCGGTATCGCCACCAGCAGTCGTTACTGCAGCCTTCGCATCAACTGCAACGTAGAAGTCCTGGTTTGCACCGTTAGCAATGTCAAAACCGTTCGCTTTCAGGCTGTTGGTCTCTGCATCGCTGGCTGATTTCACGTTAACTTTAGCGAACAGGTTGCCGTTGTCATCTTTATACACTTTGTCTGCAGTAACAGTGACGTTTGCGTTAGCAACACCCAGACGAGTCGCCAGGCTGTTAGCAGTACCTTCTGCAACAGTGGCTTTAGATACGTTACTGGTAGAACCGTAAACGCTCTGGAAGTCAGCAGCTGCAGCAGCAGTAGGTGTACCCTGTGGACCATTCACGTTGAAAGTGTTCAGTTTCAGCGTAGAAGAGTCAATTTTCTTCAGGTCGATGGTGATAGTTTCGCCATCGTTAGCGCCAACCTGAATTTTCATTGAGCCATCTTTAGCCAGCACGTTCACGCCGTTGAACTGAGTCTGACCAGATACGCGGTCGATTTCGCTCAGACGGGATTTGATTTCGTCCTGGATTGAAGATTTGTCAGAAGCTGAGTTGGTACCGCTTGAAGCCTGTACAGTCAGTTCACGAACACGCTGTAAGTTGTTGTTGATTTCTGACAGTGCGCCTTCAGTAGTCTGCGCAGCAGAGATACCGTCGTTAGCGTTACGAGCAGCCTGAGTCAGGCCCTTGATGTTAGAGGTGAAACGGTTGGCAATTGCCTGACCAGCAGCGTCATCTTTCGCGCTGTTGATACGTAAACCAGAAGACAGACGCTCCATTGAAGTAGACAGAGCTGACTGGTTCTTGTTGATGTTGTTCTGAGTGATCAGCGAGAGGCTGTTGGTATTAATGACTTGGGCCATGATGAATTTTCCTGTTAATCAAGTCTTTCGGTTAAGGTGTGGGCTTCAACCCGCCGGCTTCAGCGCCGTCAAAGTTGTTATCGTCTGCCGTTTAACAACCTTTAGAATTTTTTTAGTACCAGGCGAATTTTTCTGCTTCAACCTGTCACGTTTTAAGTTATCGCCACCCGCCCGAACTTCTTTAGGCTTAATTCATTAATTTTCTAGCCGCTGAATTACCCTTCTCTATAGTGCTTATTTACCTCATTACCCTAAGGCAAATAACCTTAAACTTTCCTTATTCAAGGCCGATAACCCAGGTATCAATTTTCTGTCGACCTTATAAAGGAATTAATATGGCTAGTATAAGCAACCTCGGTGTGGGTTCCGGCCTGCCACTCAGTACCATGCTTGACAGTTTGACCACCGCTGAAAAAGCTTCACTCAAACCTATTTCTACTCAGCAGACAGCTTATACGGCCAAGCTCAGTGCTTACGCCACCCTGAAAAGTTCACTGACAACTTTCCAGGCTGCTAATACCAAGCTGAACAGTGCTGACCTGTTTACCGCTACGACTGCGGCCAGTAGCTCCACAGCGTTCAGCGCGACCACTTCTGGCAGCACCGTGGCCGGTAAATATGCCATTAACGTCACGCAGCTGGCACAGGCGCAGGTACTGACCTCAGGAGTACAGAGTAGCAACACCGCCGCGCTGGGCGACAGCTCCGTGGCCAGCCGCAGCATCGCGATTACCTTAAAAGATGGCACCAGCAAAAGCGTAACGCTCTCCAGCGATCAGACTTCGCTGACCGGCATGCGTGACGCCATCAACGGCGCCAATGCCGGCGTCACCGCCAGCATCATTAAGGTATCAGACGGCAGCTTCCGCCTCTCAATGAGCGCCAATAAAACCGGCAGCGACAATGCGGTGGCAACCATCGCCGTCACTGGTGACAGCACGCTACAGGGGATTGTGGGCTTTGACGCCAGCGCCAGCAGCAACGTGATGACCCAGAGCGTCGCTGCGCAGAATGCCAAACTGACGGTCAACAATGTTGCGATTGAAAACAGCAGCAATCAGATTAGCGATGCGCTGGAAGGGATTACTTTAAATCTGACCGCGCAGACGGTTGGCGATCAGACGCTGACGATTACCAAAGACACCTCAAAATCCTCCAGCGCCATCAGTGCCTGGGTGGATGCCTACAATACGTTGCTGGATCAGTTCAATACCCTGACCAAATTCACCAAAGTGGATACCAACAGCGATGCACAGGACTCCAGTAATGGTGCCCTGCTGGGTGACAGTACGTTACGGACGATTGAGACGCAGCTGAAAAGCATGCTCACTAATTCGCAGAGCACATCTACCTTTAAATCACTGAGTCAGATTGGTGTCACCACCGATCCCACCACCGGTTCATTAAAACTGGATTCGACCAAGCTGAGCAGCGCACTGGATAAAGATGCTGCGGGCGTGAAAGCGATGATCGTAGGTGACGGTAAAACCGGTATCGCCGCTAAAATCGACAGCAAGCTGACTGACTGGCTGGCTACTAAAGGGATTATTCAGTCCGCCACCGATGGCGTGAGTAAAACACTGAATAGGTTAACCACCCTCTATAACACCACCAGCGATCGTATTGATGCCGATATCGCACGCTATAAAACGCAATTTACTCAGCTGGATATGGCCATCAGTAAACTCAACTCGACCAGCACCTATCTGACGCAGCAGTTCGACACGTCCGATTCGTCTAAAAAATAACAGGAGTGACCATGTACAGCGCTACAGGCACCAAAGCCTATGCAAAAATTGGCGTAGAAAGCGCCGTGATGAGCGCCAGCCAGCAGCAGCTGGTTGTGATGCTGTTCGACGGTGCACTGAGCGCGTTAATCCGCGCTCGTCTGTTTATGCAGGATGGCAATATTGAAGGCAAAGGCAACTCCATCTCCAAAGCGATCAATATTATCGAAGCCGGCCTGAAAGAGGGCCTGACTGAAAACCGTGGTGATGAGCTGGCCGATAATCTGCTGGATCTTTACAACTACATGACGCGTCGCCTGTTGCATGCCAACCTGAACAATGATGTTACAGCGGTCGAGGAGGTCGAAGGCCTGCTGCGCAACATTGCTGACGCGTGGAAAGAAGTGGTTCAACCTAACCTGATTCAGGACGCCGTTTAATGACTACTGCACCGCATCTGATTACCGTTTACCAACAGTTACTCGATCTCAGCCAGGGAATGCTGCGTCATGCAGCACAAGGCGAATGGGATGAATTGATCAGCAGGGAGATGGAGTATGTTAGTGCGGTGCAGAATTTAGCCCAATCGACAGAAGCCGTGTCGCCGTCGGCACAGACTCAGGAGCAGTTACGTCCGGTGCTGCGCCGTATTCTCGATAACGAATGTGAAGTGAAACGTCTGCTGCAGGCGCGGATGGATGAGCTGGCCTCACTGGTGGGTCAGAACAGCAGGCAGAAATCGGTGATGTCCGCTTATAGCAATCAAGGCGGCGTAGTTATGGTGCCGCACGAAACCCTCTCCTGATCCCCTGCTCTGTCACGCCGCCAGATTTATTTTTCTGCGCGGCGTCTCTTTTTTGCCGCTTACTCCATACTTGATTTTCATCATCCCATGGAGTGTGGTACATGCAAAACCCAACGTTATTACAGTTTTTCCATTGGTATTACCCGGATGGCAGCAAACTGTGGCCGGAAGTGGCCGATCGTGCGGCCTGGCTCAGCGAAATCGGTATCACTATGGCGTGGTTGCCACCGTGCTACAAAGGGGATTCGGGTGGCTATTCTGTTGGTTACGACAGCTACGATCTGTTTGACCTGGGTGAATTTGATCAGAAAGGCGGTGTTGCCACCAAATATGGCGACAAACAGCAATTACTGGCGGCGACAGAAGCCCTGCGCAGCCACAACGTTGGGGTACTGCTGGATGTGGTGCTGAACCACAAAATGGGTGCCGACGAGAAAGAGGCGATCAGCGTTAACCGCGTCAATCCCGATAACCGCGATGAAATCTACGACGAAGTGGTCGGGTGCGAGGCCTGGACGAAATTTACGTTTCCGGCACGCGCCGGGGAGTTTTCGAAATTTGTCTGGGACCACAAATGCTTTAGCGGCGTAGACCACATCGAAAATCCGGACGAAAACGGCGTATTCAAAATCATCAATGACTACACCGCCGAAGGCTGGAATGACCAGGTTGATAACGAACTGGGTAATTTCGACTATCTGATGGGCGCCAACATCGATTTCCGCAACAACGCGGTCAGGGAAGAGCTGAAATACTGGGCGCGCTGGGTGATGGAACAGGTGCCCTGCACCGGCTTTCGTCTGGATGCGGTAAAACATATCCCGGCCTGGTTCTACAAAGAGTGGATTGACCATATTCAGGAGGTTGCTGAGGAGCCGATGTTTATCGTCGCGGAATACTGGTCGTTTGAAACGGAGAAGCTGCAGGAGTATGTGCATCAGGTGGAAGGCAAAACCATGCTGTTTGATGCGCCACTGCACATGAACTTCCACCAGGCCTCAACCGCGGGCAGCGCCTACGACATGAGCCAGATTTTTGCTAACTCGCTGGTGGTTGCTGATCCGTGGCATGCCGTGACGATCGTGGCTAACCACGACACCCAGCCGCTGCAGTCGCTGGAAGCGCCGGTAGAAGCCTGGTTTAAACCGCTGGCCTATGCGCTGATCCTGTTGCGTGAGCAGGGTGTGCCTACCATCTTCTATCCCGATCTGTTCGGGGCGACCTATGAAGATGAAGGCGGCGACGGCGAGAAGCACAAAATTGACATGCCGGTGATCCCTGAACTGGAAGGATTGATCCGGGCGCGCCAGCAGTATGGCTGGGGCGTGCAGACCGACTATTTTGATCACCCAAACTGCGTGGCCTTCAGCCGCAGCGGCACCGAAACACAGCCAGGCTGTGTGGTGATCATGTCGAACGGCGATGCCGGTGAGAAAAGCGTGCCGATGGGTGAAGGTTTTGCCGGTAAGGTCTGGCGCGATCATCTGGGGAATCGGGAAGAGACCATTACTGCCGACGAGCACGGCACGGCGGTCTTTGTCTGTAACGGTGGCAGTGTCAGCGTCTGGGTGGTTGCAGAATAAGCTCGTTGCCGAAGAAATGACTCAAAACTAAAACCGCCCCGGCAGACAGAAGCGTGAAGTGCGCTCTGCCCGTCGGGGCGGTTTTGTTATGGTCCGGCTGTTATGACTTCGCGTTGTTTTCTGTAATCGGTGTGCGCAGCAGTTGCGGTTCGATGTTCTGAATCACGGCGGCTTTCGGCTGTTTCGCCACTTCTTCCAGCGCCTGCTGACACTCAACGGTCGGACGCGCCACTTTACGCAGAGTCATCCTGTCATAGCTCAGCTCGCCATTCTCCACGACCAGCGGCATCACCCGCACCTGACGCGTTACGTTGACATAATCGCCGCTTAACCGGGTCAGTTTGCCCGGCTTCGCAATCACCCGCATCCACTGACGGCAGTCCAGCGTGCTGCCATCCGCATTGATGATCACACTGGCTATCGCCTTATCGCTGATCAGGCTGCTCTGTGGACCGACGGTTTGCCAGGTTCCCTGCAGATCAGCGGGCGCCGGCGTTTGCACCGCATTTTCATAATCGTTGATTTGTGCACAGCCACTCAGTGCCAGCGCGGCAATCAGCATCCACTTTTTCATGTTTAATCCCTAAGATCCCATCAATGGCGGCTACGTTATAATTTTTCCACCGCGTTGCGCAAGGTATCTGGGTGTTCAAACACCACGCAGACCCTGATTGCGCCAGAATTTAACCCGCAGCGAGGCTCACGGTCAGGTTTTTGACCGGAAGTTCAGAGGCTGAACTGATGCAAAGCCCCGCCTTTGTCACGCCTGACAAGCGGAAGACAACCCGCTACACTGACGCGCTGCAACAGACTTTCAGGAATATGAATATGAAAACGCCAGAAGCCTACTATGCCCAGGCGCGCGAGATGTTTTTTACCGCGCATCCCGACTTTCAGTCTGCACTTGATGAATTAACAGAGAGCGACGCCCGTGCAGCTAACCTGTCACTGCGACAGCTGCGCGAATGGCATGCCGAGCGCATCTATGCGGCCTTTTTGCGGCAGAAAAATCTGGATGGAATGATCTTTTCTATTCAGCTCGCTGAGCCGGATAAAGCGGTGGCGGCTGAGGCTATCGAGACTTATCTCAAATCTCATGCTGAGTCACTGGGGATGAGCTGGGAAGAGTTTTGCATCAAAAACGAGCTCTAATCAGGGCCGCGTTGAAGTTGCATTTTTCAAACACCTCCAACCAGTTCCGGCACTGCAGATAAAGTTGTACTAACCGGGGGAAAGTGTATAACTTCGGCGTGCGACTCAGGTCGTGATTGTCCTTTAACGAATAGTGCTGATGCACTGCCTCTGCAGGTGTTGTCTAAATTCCACCTCCAGAGGCGAATTTTTTTATCCGCCCCTACCCTTCACCTTCCGTCGCTTTACCCTTTACTTCAACATAACTCGCTACCGCCAGCAGACGATTAATATGCGTCAGCAGCAGATCCACATCAGACTGCAGAAACTCGGTCGAAGATTGCGAAGCGGTAACAATGGCATCCTGCACCGTTTCTGAAATAGTCAGCGAGTTGTCCTGTTTCGCCTGCACCAGCAGCGCCGCAACCAGCAGGGACTGCGCTTCAAGCTGCGCCGTCAACTCTTTTGCATCGACGTCCATCTTTGCCAGTTTTAGCAGAATATCAATTACCAGTTGTCGCATCGCGGACCTCCTAAAAGTAAGCCGCCATTATGTCGCGATGCGTGCGCATTTTGCTAGTCGAAGATTGAGGTTTATGCGAGATAAAAATTTACACGAAATCAGGCGCGCTGCCTTGCTACTGTTTTTATTTACAGTATTATATGTCAGCGATTTTGCCCTGAATGGATTGCCATCATGTTTGTTGAGTTGATTTATGACAAGCGCAACGTTGCCGGTTTACCGGGTGCTCGCGAGATGATTCGTGAGGAGCTGGAAAAGCGGGTGCATCGGGTGTTTCCTGACATTGAAGTTAAGGTCAAGCCCATGGAACGTAACGCGATTGATACTGATTTGAGTAAAAACGATAAAGCGACGGTTGCGCGGATTGTTGAAGAGATGTTCGACGAAGCGGAAATGTGGCTGGTGGCCGATTAATCCCTTAACGGCCACCACATCAGTTAGCGGGAGATGACTTAGCTCTCCTGCTCGCTGTGATTAACTTCAATCTCGATGTCCTGAATCGCGGCATCCAGATCTTCCAGCAGTTTACCCTGCTTATTCAGCAACGCATCGATTCGGTCGGCGTTGGTCTTGTCTTTATACTCACCCGCATCAAACGCTAACCATTGGCTGGAAAGGGTTTCGGTGTTGGTCTGAGCATAGTGACGCATCTCTTTTAGCTGAGAAGTCACGTCACGCAGATATTCAGTTTTGGTCTTGGTTTCTGTTGAATCGCTCATGCTAAATTTCCTTCTGGTCATCTATCCAAAGTGAGTAGGCTTAGCGGTTCATCAACCGGCCAATCAGCGGGCCTGCATTCAGGTACAAAATGTTGCCCGGATATTTAAAACTAGTCGATAATAGCGAAGCCGCATTAAGAATAATCGGAAGTTATGGTTTATGACCGGATTTCACGGCTGGCACCTCACTCTCAGTGACGACCTCTTTGACTTTTATGACCGTTTTGTCGGCTATGCGATCCGGTATTGCATCCAGCTTGTGCTGTATTGCTGCAACCTGATCGGTCAGCAGCTCCACTCTGTCATCACGCCGCGCCGCAATTAAGCGGTAATCCGCCCGAATCTCCTCGACCCGCTTGTTTGCGGTGTTACTGACGTAGAGAAAAATGATCGTCATCAGGATGCAAATCATCGAACAGCTCAGCAATACGCAGCCGAGGATAACTTTGCGCCGGTAAGACATAGGTGCCTTAGTGCTATTAATCGTGGCCATCACTGCGATCCTCCAGAGTTGAGATAAGCCGATCAATCTCATTACGAAATTTATCGTTCTGATCGGTTTCGGTCATTGCCAGTAAAATCCCTACCGCATTCTTGATTAACCGAAGATCGGTTTCGAGTGTCGAGATACGCCGCAGATTCCTGTCGTGCCGTTCGCGTAATTCATCGTTCTCCTCCCGTATCAGCAGGTTGCTCTCTTTCAGCAACACCACCTGCTCTTTGTAGCTGGTAATAATTTCGCCGCCGGCTCGATTACTGGTTACGATTGACGCAATTCCCGCCAATAACGGTTTCCAGAACAGTGCTGCTGCCCCCCCACCCAGAACTAACGCACCCATACTGGTAATCAGACTACTTTCCATGCCACACCCCTTTGTACGGTAAGGTCTCTGGAACTTACTGCGTGCTGCTTAGCCACGTCCCCCGCATGAAATTTAAGATTGCTTAAATACCAGGCTTAAGTATACTTAAGTCACTCTCAACCAAAAAGTCAAGCTTATGAAAAACGAAACGCTGGGTGACCGCATCCGACTCCGACGTAAATCGCTGCAGTTAACGCAGAAGCAATTGGCGCAACAGGTAAAAGTGTCCCATGTGGCGATTTCGCAATGGGAAAAAGAGGAGACGCTGCCGCGCGGTGAGAACCTGCTGCGGCTCGCTGAAGCGCTGGGCTGCGCACCGGCTTTTCTGATAGATGGGGATGGTCCTGTTTTCAGCGAAAGCGCCTGGAGTGGTCTGCACCAGATCCCACTGCTTGCACAGCGCGACGTGCCGCGATGGCTGAGCGAGGCCGGTTCCGTCCGGCATGAACTGCTGATGCACAACGACATGGCGCTTTCACAGCAGAGCTTTGCCTTCCGGGTGGAAGAACAGGCGATGACGCCCGCGATTCTGCGGAATGATGTGGTGATCATCGATCCCACGCAGTCACCTCAGCCCGGCGACTGCGTGCTGGCATTGCAGCAACAGGTCGTGCTGCTACGCACCTGGCGTCAGCGCGGCAGTGATAATGGCGTCATGCAGTTTGAACTGGCACCGGTCAATATCAACTTCCCTGAGCTGCAATCCAGCCGGGACAGCCTGAAGCTGATTGGTACGCTGGTGGAACTGCGACGCTACCGCCAGCCATAAAAAAACCCGCCGTGCGCGGGTTCACTTTTCATCGTACAACAGTGGCTGAGTTTATAACCGGACAGTTACAGGGCATCGGTCAGTTGATCTACTACCACTTTGCCCTGCAGATCGGTCTGCATAATGCGATAATTGACGGGCCATGAGCGGCGGGTACTGAGTTTATCGAACAGGGTTACGCCGCCTTTTTTAACTCCCTGGCTATTTACAATAATCCATTCGGTGACCTCTTCCTGACCACGATTTTTCAGGCTCAGCGAGCGTTGTTCGATTAACTGATCTTCAGCTTCAATCTTTAAATAGTCTCTTAACATAATTTCTATCTCCTGGTAACGCAGGACACTATATGCCTTTTGCTAATCCGTTCAATCGAATTTATTTATCGATCTGTTTATCGACGGGAATGTGACCTGCCGCAAGCGACATGACAGGTTTGTCCATTACTGCATCAGGGATTCCCGGTTAGCATGAACCTGCTGTACACACCCAAACATCGAAAAATGACGTGTTCAGTATGAGAGAAACTCCGATTAGCCCGCCGCTGGCGGGCTTTTTTTTCTTCTTTAATCCGCTGCGCATGCGGGATGTCAGTGCTGGTCTAAACTTAAGAGACTGGAATAAAAGGAGAGAGTTATGTTTAAACACAATACGAATGAAGAACGTAAGAAAGAAGGTGATGTCAGCAAAAGCCTGCCCGAAGCCGCGCCAAACGCTGGTAATGCTTACGAGGAAGATGATCATCCCGCCACTGATGCACCGAAAGATCATGGCGAAGTGCCGCGCAAAAATGATGACAGCCAGGATGACAAAAAAGATCCTTACAAAGCAAGCTGATGTGCGAGAGGCGCGCCCGCTGGGCGCGCTGGTCAGCGTTAAGATTTAATGAGATCGGCAAGCTGGTGCTGATTTTCAACCAGCCAGGCTGGAAAATGTTCGGATGTCACCGGCACTATCTCCATCCTTCGCGGACGGTTCCAGATATCAATATTGTTCTCAACGCAGCGCCGTATATGATCCGGATTGTTAAATTCGGGGCAGTTACGTTCGGTATGAGAAATCGAAGACATTTTTTCACTGATGCGCTCATCGCTCATTACCCAGGAAAAATGCCACCCTGCATTCTTAACGGTTTTTGTCCGGAAATTCAGCCACTTCCAGTGCCACCAGTTCTCGCGTATCGGTGTACCACGACGCTTAACATTGCGAAGCAATTCCGGTCGCCCCATAAAAAAGTCTCGCAGCGTTTTACAGGTCACCATTTTCGCCAGTGTGGCACAGCGCGGTGTGCCGTCGTCATTTAAAACCCGGACATTAAATTTAAAATTGAAATATTGCTGATGCAGCGTCGTGCAAAGATGTTGATGACTGAATGCTTTTATCGCCTCGGGTCGGGGAATTTCATCGACGTCTGACACAATAACAATATCATCATCCTGCGCGCCGGCCAGCCCCTGCATAATCTGATTACGTGCAGTGGCTTCATTTTCCCAGGGATCTGTCTCACCCGCATTAACCACAGAACTATTCGATTTAAAGGCTTCCTGATAAAATCTGGGCGCAATATCGTTAACAATATAAATAATTTTATCGCGGAAACGATCGAACTTCTCAATATCAAAATGAAGCTTTTCCCGGCGTATTCCGGTAAAGGTATAGCGCGATTCCACAATGACAAACCGATCAACAACATGCTCAAGCGTGTTCAGACGCATCTCAAGCAAGATATCTTCATCGTAGTACAAAAAACAGTCATAAATCATAATATTCAGAGGTACTTAAGTAGTAAGGATTTTTATCAGGACACCTCAACATGCGTAACACAACAGAGGTATAACGCCTTTTATTGGGCCGGTTTTTAGTGAACCTGATGTGTGTGTAATGTACTGCGTAAAACTTTCCGTGTTTATAATAAGTTGGCTAACAAAGGCTGCAGGCAATGATTTTCGGGCATCCACCTCAAAGCAGACTAACGATATGATGAGCAACCATTCAGAGTGATATTTAACTGACATTCACCTGACAACGGTTAACACCAGCAGGCAGCGTGAATCATCTGATGCAGGCTACCTTTTGTTTATGCTCATTGCTTACATCATAATGCGTTGCGCAGAATGTTACATTTAGTCCGTAACGCTAGCAATATTTAGCGCAGATTTTCGATTAAAATGAGCGATACGATCAATATCCGGATATTATTGGTCAACAAAATAACTATGATGGTTTCGTTCATGAAGAAGATCATTATTGCCCTGAGCATAAGTCTATTGGGCGGATGCGTAGATATGGGACGGGTCGGATTACATCCGACAACAAAAACCGCTTATTTCGACGGTCATCCTTTTCAGGTTGAATCCTGCCTTAACGTAGCGGCACAGGATCAAAAACTCTATCTGGAGCAGGATGACCCCCTGCCGGATGGCACGAAGCGATATAACCTTGAACAGGATGATGAAACCGTGGCTTGGGTTGAAATTGCAAAGTTCAGCCATCATCAGACCAGTGCGACATTTTACTATGATCCAAAAGCATCAGATATCAGCACAGCAGTTTCAGGGATGATCGCGCGGTGCAAAACATTGAGTTAGAGGCATCGTCGCCATGTGCGTGATGCAGGATGCCGGATGGATGATCAGGAGATGACATAAGTTGTCAGGCCAGCCAGAACGCAAGCGCTTGCCTGACAATCTTTCGCACTCTTATACTCAAAGGCTTTTATCACGCCCGCTTCAGGGCTATGCCATGTTCAGGAGTGGGCAGTCGAAGGTCAGCCTATTTAGCCGGTTCGCAATCATAAGCACCTCGTATGCGGATCTGACTCTGGCTGGTGCGGACGATTTCAGCTCTTAACAGCCCTTTGCCCTGACGGTTCGTCAGTTCCATATCCACCATCCCCGGCGCTTTGCTGTTTTTCACCAGCAGTTTGACGGTCGCGTTATCGTAATCGCCCTTCTCTTTCGCAAAGGTGACTTTCTGCGTTTTTGCGCGTTCTCCATTCACCGAGAACCAGCCGCTCTTGTCAGGTTTAAGATAGAACGGCCCGCACTGCGTGGCAGCAAAGGCTGGAGCCGATAAGCTGATTAACGATGCGATAAGGATAAGTTTTTTTAGCATTGGGCTTGCGTCCTGCTGATAGCTGATGAGGGGTCGGGTCAGAGAGTTAACGCACCTTCTGGCTTAATGACGAGGAGTATAGCTAATGGCCATGGCATGATCACCTGTATGCTAAGGACAGGGCGGTTCAGGATACTTAGCGCAAAACACCCTTTTAAAAAATATGTCGAACAAAATTGACTGTATGATCTTTAATCTCCCTGAACGTGCTATAGCACAGCCTTCGACTGCCGTAAGCGCATCAGGGTTGATACTGTGTAATGGGACAATATAAATTCTTATATTGACATTGCCTTTATGGCGCTATCACTCTTTAGGTCTGAGCCCAATGCTGGCCAGAACTAGAATCATCACTACACCCACTTCCAGGCAGTAGATTCCCTGATGGAAATCTAGTGGCATGTGATCTATCGCTCTGTTAACTAGATGAGATGAAAGCAAGCGGAAACCCTCTGCCCTGTGCGTCGCTTAGCTGGAAGCCAAATATGGTTGTGCAGAGTTGAATGGAAGAGATCTTTTGAACAAATCGGCACAGTGTACAAACACATCCATTTCTTGTCTCTATGCTTGTAAGCATTTTATTAAATGGTAAGATCCAGAAAATTTTTATAAAGGAAATCTTTGTGTCAACAACATCGACCAGAGGTCAGGCAACGCGGTATGCCTTAGTAGGGCTGACAAATACAGGTATAACAGGCTTAGTAATATTTTTCCTTATGCACTGGGGCTTGGGAGTATATGCATCCAATGCTGCAGGGTATACAGCTGGCATTTTTTTCAGCTTTGTTGCTAACTCACTGTTTACTTTTTCTGCTGAAATCTCACTGCCAAGACTTGCACGTTTTCTTGTTTCAAGCTTTTTTTGCTGGATATTAAACATTATTGCTATTAAATTATTCCTGATTTTCATGCCCTCTTACGCTTATGTAGCACAGTTTATAGGCATGGTGATCTATACAGTTACTGGATTTCTGATTAATAAGTTATGGGTAATGAAATAATGAATATTGCCACGTTAGATATAATTGTCCCTTGTTATAACGAGGAAGATGTTTTTTTACATTGCCTTTCAGAACTTCAGATGATTCTGACAAGTTTAATTGATCGTCGCATAATATCTCACCACAGCTCAATAACTTTTATTGATGATGGCAGTAAGGATATGACATGGAGTTTAATTAGTCAGGCTTCGCTTCAGTCATCATTAATAAAAGGTATAAAGCTTTCTTGTAATCGCGGTCACCAGATTGCTCTTCTGGCAGGATTAAACGAGTCAGACGCTGACATAACTATAAGTATAGATGCTGACTTGCAGGATGATACTGCCGTAATCGAAAAGATGGTAAGTGGTTACATGGAAGGATACGATATTGTCTACGGCGTCAGAAATGACAGAAAAACTGACTCAGGATTTAAAAGACTGACCGCTGAATTCTTCTATAAAATAATGAGCTGGATGGGGGTCAAACAAATCCCTAACCATGCCGACTATAGGCTTCTTAGCCGAAGGGCGCTAGATGCACTTCTGGAGTACAAAGAGCAAAACCTGTATATCAGGGGGCTTGTTCCGCTAGTTGGATTTAAATCTAAAAAAGTGTTTTATGCACGGGCAGCACGATTAGCGGGTGAGTCAAAGTATCCTTTGAAAAAAATGCTTGGGCTTGCCATTGAAGGGATAACTTCATTAACAGTAACTCCGCTTCGCACCATTGCTGCTCTTGGGTTTTCTATTAGCTTTATCTCAGTTTTTGCTGCACTTTACGCTTTGTTTGAGAAGTTTTCAGGAAATACCGTAGAGGGCTGGACTTCAGTAATGATAGCAATATTCTTCCTTGGTGGCGTTCAAATGCTTTCTTTAGGTATTATTGGTGAATATGTTGGTAAAATTTACATGGAAACCAAAGAACGACCCAAGTATTTTATTGAGGAAAAGGTTGCATTATGTGAGCAGCCAAATCAAGAACAACAAAGTTAATTTTGGTTATGGCATATTATTAAATTTTCTTGCTATGTTATTGTGTAATAAAGAGCATTTGCAAAAACTGATAATATGCCTGCGCCAATGATTGCTAAAGCAACTTCCTCCCAGGATTGGATAGAACCTTCCGCCAGTAATGTCGATTGGTTTCTCTTCATCCTTACCATTTTGCCTGCCCACTACAAATTTAGCCGAATTCAGGTAATTAAGCGATAGATATGAAAAGCACTCGGTAGAGCCTGCCGCCTGTCCTTAATCGTTTATCGGGTTAAAACAATATTGCTGAGCATGTACTTATTCAGGCATTCCTTTTTCATTGTGCGTTAATACGCTCAATAAATCCGTCTGCATCGGCTTGCCCGGTTGGATAAGCCTAAGTTCAAGCAATGCTCAAAGGTCCATTGACTCAGTGCGCAACCCGTGGTTAGAGCGTCCATGATGAAATGCACTTACCAGGTAAGGTTCAGCGCATCCGGGCGAAGATGCGGAAACCGTCCGGCCGCCAGCATTTAAGACGGCGTTTATGTTTCACGCTCAGGACCTTAAGGGGCTAAATGTGGTATACCCGTTAGTAAAGGATTTAAAAGGCCTTTCGACGCAGCTATGCGTCGGATGCGCCTGTAATGAAAGCTTCCGCGATCAGGTGCCAATTCAGTGATTTGCCCTGATCAATATGCATACTTAGTCGGATCCTGAGACTAATAGTGGAAAGTCGACAGGGACAAACCTGCGAGCCTGCATGAACAACGTTGCAACAGATGAGTGCACACATTTACACCACAGCTTCCCGCTTCGGGTCTGTAATCAGTAGTTACGGACAAGTGCCACCAGAATTGCCTCCTTATTCAGCATGTCTTCGTCAAACAACTTCCTGAGCCGGGCGTTCTCTTCTTCAATCACTAAAGTTGCTCATTCCAGGTCCTTCCCTGCAGCAAGATTTCCTTCGTCAGGTATAGAAGGTGGCGTATGAAACAAAATGTCTGCGGCAGCTTTCCCGGGCAGAATCCTGTCTTATGCCTCGCGAAGAATACGAATGCTTAGTTCATTGAAGAAACGCTTATTAATGGGATATCCTCATGTTGCTGATGAAAACATTACTTATATCGAGGTGTATTAATCAACGGGCAGCAGCTCACCAACCCTTTAGCCTGCCGAAGCGAGTACAAAAAATATCGCATCGTCGTCGGGTGTTTTTTTCACAATCATGTTAAGATTATGATAATGTATGCAAGCTAAGATTAAAATTTTCAGAAAAATATAAACATTAGGGTGCGCAGTGGGATACTATAGACTTTTACTGGCGGTGATGGTTCTCTTTTCTCATTGCGGCTTGAAACTGCCAGGTTACAACCAGGGTGTGACTGCCGTAGTTTCATTCCTGATTATAAGCGGCTACGTAATCACAAAATTAATTTCTGCTAAATTTCCTTTTAAAAACGATATCAAATCATTTTATCTTGATCGCTCACTGAGGCTTTTTCCGCAATTCATATTTTATATGATAGTTACTACTTGCCTGTATATATTTTTTGACGGTACAACTAAGGTTGATGCAACTCAATTAATAGTAAATTCTACAATGCTTCCTCTGAATTTCTTCACTGTCTATTTTAACGATTACATCATAGTTCCTCAATCCTGGTCTCTTGGGCTGGAGATGCAGTTTTACATACTCATACCTTTAATTTTGCTGAGCAAAAGAAAAGTGTTATCAGCTTCAATTTCTTTTGCCCTTTTCATTCCTGCATATATTGGTCTGATCAACACGGACTATTTTGGATACAGGATGATTACAGGTACGCTATTCATTTTCCTGCTAGGTAGTATGATGGCGAGCAATGAGGTTAAATCTTTAGCATTTTTTTATTCTATTTCAACTATTATGCTTTTATTCTCTCTTAATAACAAATCTTTATCTCATGATTTCAATAAAGAGGTTCTTTCGGGAATAACAATTGGAGTCCCTGTTGTATGGATGCTATTTAAAGCTAACTTGAGAAACTTCCTCGATCGTCTTGCAGGGGATCTCAGCTATGGCGTCTATCTGAATCATTTGATGTTCTTTTATTTGTATAACAAAATGGGTTTCAATGTTATTAGCGTAGGTGGTACGCTACTTATTCTTGGCTCATCATTAATCATGTCTTATGCTTCCCTACGGTTAATTGAGCAGCCTTTCTACAGGCTAAGGCACAAAAAAATAAGGAAGGAGACAGATCTCAATAAAACGTTTTGATTGCATTATTAATATTAATTTTTCTTTCCTATCATTTTATCTTGATCAAATTAATGGTAAAATTCTGCCATGATTTTATATGTAAATTATTATGTTAAAATTTTTTGTTTATAGGATGTAAAATGAGCGTAATAAAAAGATTATTCCCACTCGTTTATTTATTGTTTAGTTTTTTTTTCTATACATGGCTATCTTATCAGTTCGGTTCCAATAGCGATAACATGTCTTCTCTTCTTATAGCAAGAGACTTAGCCAACGGAAATACATCTTTATCCGGATGGCATCTTTCAACTCAATCGTACCTTTTTTCAGATATAGTATGGACAGCGCTAGCTATAAAATTATTTGGTTTTACACCTGCGTTATCTCATGTGATGCCTGCAATTTTTTATTCATTCCTTTCCTATTTATCGATTAGAATAGTTTTACTAAAAAACAATAGCGGCCTATATTTAGTAGCCCCTGTTATTTTGATACCAACTTATTTCAGCATTGCTAATGCAATAGAACTTAACATCCATGGTGGGATATATCTATTATCAGTTGCATGTCTATATCTACTTTCTAATGAGTCCCTGAAGTCACCAATATCAAAGCTACTGATAGCATCTTTATTATGTGGCATTTTTGCTGAATCAGATAAATTAATAGTATTCATTTTTATAATACCTTGCTTTATTTCATCATTAATACGTTTTGTCCTTCTAAGAAAAAACAAAGATCTCATCATTGCTCTGGCATGTTGCTTATCAATTCTCATTTATAAAGTTGCATCATTGATATTACCTTTGTATTTCAAATACGATGTACCCGGTATAGGTGGTCAATCCATCGCATCCATACCCGTAATGATTACTAATGCCATCCTTGCATATCAGGGGGTGCTGTATTATTTTTCAATAAATTTCAACGGAGATTCAATAAGCACTGTCGTTTCTACGATAAAATCTTTATTTTTAATTATTTATATCGTGCTTTTTATTAGGTCGGCTATCAAGAGCTTTGGAAAATCCCTGGTTGATACGCTTCTAATTTTTTCTGTATTAGTTCCGTTTGGTGCGTTCATCTTAAGCACCGTTGCTATTGATATTACATCTACCCGATTTCTGTTCTTCTCTGTATTAAGTGTAGCGTTACTCATTTCCAGAAATATAGCGATAAATAAGACTGCTTATAAAATAGCATTAATATTAATTACAGTAAGTAATCTTGCCTGGATTTATAAATCACAGGAAACGGAAGAGAAATATTACTCAAAATTGGGAGATTTCTTGCAATCACAAAACCTTTTAAATGGATACGGCGAGTTCTGGAAAGCTTCAATACTAACTTCTGTTAGTAAAGTTAACATCTATCCTGTCTTTACAGATGGAACGATCAGACCGCGATATTGGCTTTCTCGCGATGATTGGTATGAAAGAAACGGAAACTTCATGATTTCCCGTGACCAATCTGAGATTGATGCAGCAATTAATCAATTCGGTGAGCCGAAAAAAATTATTGATTTTCATGGGATGAAAATCCTTGTCTGGGATAAAATGCCTCTTCCACCTAATGGAGTTTCTTTCAAAAAAATCAAACCTGATTCATTACCGTTACGTAATTATAGGATTGATGTTGATGGTGGGATAAGGAGTAACGGAAATCAGGGATTTATGATTTCAGGTCCTTATGCCAGACTTAAAAAGGGAGACTATCAGATAGTCATGACTGGTCAGGTATATAGCGGCAATCCAGAAGCTGAAATATTTTCTTCAAAATCAGGGGTTTCTATTAAAATCCCGATGACAAACAGCGGCGATGATAGTGTTATAAAATCATCTTTCCATCTCGATAATGATGTAGATGATTTTGAATTAAGAATAAACGTTAGAGAAAAAGAAGAAATTAAAATTTACGGATATTCAATATTCAAATAAAAAAACGGCCCCCAAGGGGGCTTTTTTTATAGATTAATAAGAATAATCATTCGGTTATATGAAATTCAGTTGCGGCCTCAGTTTAGATCTTAAAGAAGGCTGTATTGCTATCGATAACATCCAGGGCTGGTGTGACTATAAGTTAATACTTTCCAACTCTTATATTGCTAGTTGCATAAGATTTGATATTAAAATCAGATAAAAAAAGATGTATAAGTCGCCACCGAATATCCAGACATATTATCTATATTGATAATAATATTTTCTATATTCCATCGGTGGTATCGGAATGCCCGGACCATGCCTACACCTACAGTTATCAATATTTCCATTTAATCAAAAATATCGCTATGAGCTTCCTCCCGCTTTTCTAGATCATTTTTTAATCAATTCGCGTTTCAGTAGCTGACAAAATTTTATAACCGTTTATCGTGGCGTTTATCGCGACAACTCATGCAGCATTGCTGACTGCGCGATTGCAGAAAAGGGAGCCTCTCATGCTTTGTATACTGACTTCCCTGATCTCAGTAACCAGCAGGACCCCGCCGCCACATCGCCATTACATGTGTATTCAGGACAAGGAATTTATCATGAGGTGTGCATTATTGCAGCCAATAACATTCCGTGATTACAGATCAACTACAATCAGATACAACTAGCCTCCTGTATCCGTATAAAAGTGATCTCCTTGACCCAGCGCTCATCCAGGCGTCTGGATCAAACTGTCGCCGGAGCCTGGCAGGTGGCACGATACTGGATTAACATTTGCGTGCATGTCCCTTTTCAGTCAGCTTGAGTGCCCCTGATGTGGAAGCCAGACTCGTGGCGATTTAGCAAGCTTACATAAAACAATGACTAGAATAGTATCTTCGTTTTTAATCCTACCATACACCCCAACAATAATAATGAGAGTAGGAAACACAATTCATTTTCATCAATGCAGCAGGCATGTCGGGTAAAATTAAGAGAAGCCAGGCTGACCTGCCAGAAGTCCTATCTGTTCCAACATACTATATGTGTGCTGGTCACTTTCGGCTAGCGTAAATCCAAACTTCATCGCTAATCATATGGGGGATGTAAATGCTCAGAGGGTTTATCAGGTACGCGGATACTGCTTGAAGGAAAATGATGAGGCACTAAGGAGCATTCTGAAGGAAAAAATTCAACGAACTTGTCCTACAGATACTACACACCAAGTCGACCTCATCTAACTACCGATCAGATTCAATAAACCAGACTCACTAAACCTGCATATTCATAATTTCGCTATACGCCGACACCAGCTTGTTCCTGACCTGAATACCCATCTGCATTGAGATCGACGATTTCTGCAGATCGACCATCACATCATTAAGCGCGATACCGGGTTTACCCATCTCAAAATCCTGCGCCTGGGTGCGGGCGGTGGTCTGCGTCTCGCTGATCTTATCCAGCGCCGCTTTCATAGTTGCACCGAAATCGATCTGATTAGGGGCTTCACTGCTGCGGTTGCTGGCCTGCAGTGAGGTCGCCTGAAGCTGCTGCAGTACGCCGTCAATTGCCTGAATGGACATGAACGATACCTTATAAAGGAGGATGATATTTTTTCTGTGGGGAAAAGTTAGCACGTTGTCAATGAGACAAAGCCGCTAAATGACATCAAAAACCCTACCTTATCCAGCCATCGAATTTTCCTTATCACCTAATAATGCCTGGCATTGAAGTGGAAATTTTATCTACGCAGGTCAGGGAGTCTGTTTTGCCATCTCAACTTACCCGGTCAATTACGTCAGGCAGGAATCGGTCATGAATGCGAGTACAGCCGCCACAACAGAACAAGAAAAGAAAGGCTTCGGTGACCTGCTCGCTCGCCTGCGCGCAAATCCGCGTATTCCTTTAATCGTCGCTGCCGCCGCCGTTGTGGCGATAGTGATCGCGATGGTGCTCTGGGCGAAGCAGCCCAGCTATAGCGTCCTTTATAACAACCTTACAGATGAAGATGGCGGTGCCATCGTCACGCAGCTGACGCAGATGAACATCCCTTATCGCTTCGCCGAAAATGGCGGCGCGCTGATGGTGCCGGAAGCGAACGTGCATGAGCTGCGTCTGCGTCTGGCTCAGCAGGGTCTGCCGAAAGGCGGCTCGGTGGGTTTTGAGCTGCTCGATAAAGAGAAGTTCGGTATCAGCCAGTTCAGTGAGCAGGTTAACTACCAGCGCGCGCTGGAAGGCGAACTGGCTCGTACCATCGAATCACTCGGCCCGGTTAAAAGCGCCCGTGTTCATCTGGCGATGCCAAAACCCACCTTATTTGTGCGTGAGCAGAAAGCGCCATCTGCCTCTGTCACCTTAACCCTGCAGCCTGGCCGTGCGCTGGATGAAGGCCAGATTCAGGCCATCGCCCACATGGTCTCAAGCAGCGTCGCCGGTTTACCGCCGGGCAACGTCACCGTGGTCGATCAGACCGGTCGCCTGCTGACCCGCTCTGATTCCGCCGGTCGCGACCTGAATGATGCACAGCTCAAGTATGCCTCTGAAGTTGAAGCACGCTACCAGCAACGTATCGAAGCGATCCTGAATCCGATTCTCGGTCAGGGCAATGTGCATGCGCAGGTTACCGCGCAGATTAACTTCGACACCGCCGAGCAGACCGACGAGAAATATCAGCCTAACGCTAACCCGTCGAACTCAGCGATTCGTTCGCGTCAGACCAGCACCAGCGACCAGTCAGGCAGCCCTTATCCGGGCGGCGTGCCGGGCGCGCTCTCTAACCAGCCTGCGCCAGCAAACACTGCGCCGGTGACGACGCCGAACAATAATGCCGCCAATGGCCAGAACGCCAATGGTCAGAATGCTAACGGTCAGAACAACGCGGCGAATAACGCTAACCAGACCACCAGCACCGCAGCGGCCAGTGCCGGACCGACCAACTCGCGTCGTGACGACACGGTGAACTACGAGCTGGATCGCACCATTCGTCATACCAAGGTCAACGTTGGCGACGTACAGCGCCTGTCGGTGGCGGTCGTGGTGAACTTCCGTGCAGATGATAAAGGCAAAGCGGTTGCGCTGAACGAACAGCAGCTGAAGCAGATTGAAGATCTGACCCGCGAAGCGATGGGCTACTCCCAGAACCGTGGCGACAGCATCAACGTGGTGAACTCGCAGTTCAACACCACTGAACCAGTGACCACCGATCTGCCCTTCTGGCAACAGCAGTCGTTCTTTGATCAGCTGATGAACGCCGGTAAGTGGCTGTTGATTGCCCTGGTCGCTTTCATCCTCTACCGCAAACTGGTTCGTCCGCACCTGGTTCGCAAGCAGGCCGCAGAGAAAGCCGCCGCGGAAGCCGTTGCCGCTCGTGCGACTGAGCAACCGGAAGAAGAAGCCTTTAATGTGCAGCTCAGCAAAGATGAGCTGGATCAGGAACGTAAGTCTAACAACCGCATGAGCGCAGAAGTGATGAGTCAACGCATCCGCGACATGTCAGAAAACGATCCGCGCGTTGTAGCGCTGGTAATTCGCGAATGGATGAGTAAAGAGCTATGAGTCTGACCGGAACCGAAAAAAGCGCCATCCTGATGATGACCATTGGCGAAGAGCGCGCCGCGGAAGTTTTCAAACACCTGAACCAGCGTGAGGTCCAGCACCTGAGCGGCGCGATGGCCAACATGCGTCAGGTGTCGCATAAACAGCTGACTGAAGTGTTGCGTGAGTTCGAAGCGGATGCTGAGCAGTTCGCGGCGCTGAGCCTGAACTCCAACGAATACCTGCGTTCGGTGCTGACCCGGGCACTGGGCGAAGAGCGCGCCTCCAGCCTGCTGGAGGACATTCTCGAAACGCGCGACACCACCAGCGGCATGGAAACGCTCAACTTTATGGAGCCGCAGGCTGCTGCCGACCTTATTCGCGACGAGCATCCACAGATCATCGCCACCATCCTGGTCCACCTCAAGCGTGCCCAGGCCGCCGATATTGTGGCGCTGTTCGACGAACGTCTGCGTCACGACGTGATGCTGCGTATCGCCACTTTCGGTGGTGTCCAGCCAGCCGCGCTGGCCGAACTGACAGAAGTACTGAACGGCCTGCTGGATGGCACCAACCTCAAGCGTGCGAAGATGGGCGGCGTGAGAACCGCAGCCGAGATCATCAACCTGATGAAAACGCAGCAGGAAGAGGCGGTTATCGAAGCCGTACGCGACTTCGATGGCGAACTGGCGCAGAAAATTATCGACGAGATGTTCCTGTTCGAAAACCTGGTGGCAGTGGACGACCGCAGCATCCAGCGTCTGTTGCAGGAAGTGGAGTCCGAACAGCTGCTGGTTGCACTGAAAGGTGCCGAACAGCCACTGCGCGAGAAGTTCCTCAAAAACATGTCAGCCCGTGCGGCGGATATCCTGCGCGACGATCTGGCCAACCGTGGCCCGGTGCGTATGTCCGCAGTGGAAAACGAACAGAAAGCGATCCTGCTGGTGGTACGCCGCCTGGCCGAATCAGGCGAGATGGTGATTGGTGGTGGCGAGGAAACTTATGTCTGATGCATTTTCTGCGCGCCCCTGGCAGCTGTGGCAGCCCACGGATTTAGGCCGTTTCGATGAGCCTGCTGAACCGGAGCTGCAGCCAGAAATTTACGAAGCTGAAGATGGCGTTGATGAGCAGCAACAGCAGCTCGAACGCCTGCAGCAGCAGATGCGCAAAGAGGCACAGGGCCAGGGTTACAACGAAGGCTATCAGCAGGGTGTGACCGAAGGCCAGAAAGCCGGCTACGACGCCGGTTTTCAGCAGGGTCTGGCCGATGCCCAGCAGCAGCAGGCGCCCCTTCAGGCGCGTATGCAGCAGCTGGTAACCGAGTTCCAGAACACGCTGGAATCGCTGGACAGCGTGATTGCGGCGCGTCTGATGCAGCTGGCGCTGGAAGCGGCACGTTCGGTGATTGGTCAGGCGACCACGGTGGATGGCACCGCCCTGCTGCGCCAGATTCAGGGGTTACTGCAGCAGGAACCGATGTTCAGCGGCAAACCGCAACTGCGCGTTCACCCGGATGACTTACAACGCATTGAGCAGACCCTGGGGCCGACGCTGGATCTGCACGGCTGGCGGCTGATCGCTGACAGCACCCTGCATCCTGGCGGCTGCAAACTCAGCGCAGAAGATGGCGATCTGGATGCCAGCGTCGCGACGCGCTGGCAGGAACTCTGCCGCCTTGCCGCACCGGGAGAACTGTAATGACCACTCGTCTGAATCGCTGGCTCGGCTCGCTCGATGCCTTTGAGAAACGCATCGCCCAGGTGCAGCCGGTGCGCCGTTATGGCCGCCTGACCCGCGCCACCGGCCTGGTGCTGGAAGCAACCGGCTTACAGTTGCCGCTGGGTGCGACCTGCGTAATCGAACGCAACGATGGCAAAACCATCAGTGAAATCGAAAGCGAAGTGGTGGGATTCAACGGTCAGAAGTTGCTGATGATGCCACTGGAAGAAGTGGACGGCATTTTACCGGGTGCGCGGGTCTATGCGCGCCAGAACGGAGAGAACCCGCAGGCGGGCAAACAGATGATGCTGGGCCCGGAACTGCTGGGCCGCGTACTCGATGGCAGCGGGCGACCGCTGGACGGCCTGCCGTCTCCGGATACCGGCTATCGCGCGCCGCTGAACACCCCGCCGTTTAACCCGCTGCAGCGTACGCCGATCACCGACGTGCTGGATACCGGCGTGCGAGCGATCAACGCCCTGCTGACGGTCGGTCGCGGACAGCGTATGGGCCTGTTCGCCGGTTCGGGCGTGGGTAAAAGCGTGCTGCTTGGCATGATGGCGCGTTACACCAAAGCGGACGTCATCGTAGTCGGTCTGATTGGCGAACGTGGCCGCGAAGTCAAAGATTTTATCGAGAACATTCTCGGCGCTGAAGGCCGCGCCCGTTCGGTGGTGATCGCCGCCCCGGCCGATGTTTCGCCGCTGCTGCGTATGCAGGGTGCCGCTTACGCCACGCGTATCGCAGAAGACTTTCGCGACCGCGGCCAGCATGTGTTGCTGATTATGGATTCCCTGACCCGCTACGCTATGGCGCAGCGTGAGATCGCGCTGGCGATTGGTGAGCCGCCGGCCACCAAAGGCTATCCGCCTTCCGTATTCGCCAAACTGCCTGCCCTGGTTGAGCGTGCCGGTAACGGCATCGACGGCGGCGGCTCGATCACCGCCTTCTATACCGTCCTGACCGAAGGCGACGATCAGCAGGACCCGATCGCCGACTCCGCGCGCGCCATTCTCGACGGCCACATTGTGCTGTCGCGTCGGCTGGGCGAAGCGGGTCACTATCCGGCCATTGATATAGAAGCCTCGATCAGCCGTGCGATGACCTCGCTGATCGATGAGAACCACTATGCGCGAGTGCGCCAGTTTAAGCAGTTGCTCTCCAGCTTCCAGCGTAACCGCGATCTGGTCAGCGTCGGTGCTTATGCCGCGGGCAGTGATCCGATGCTTGATAAAGCGATCACGCTCTATCCGCAGATGGAAGCCTTCCTGCAACAGGGCATCTTTGAGCGCAGTGATTACGACGACGCCAGCCTGCATCTGCATGCGCTGTTTGGCTAGTCACACGAATTAACGCGAGGTAACGGCAATGAAAACTGCAAATGCCATCGATACGCTGCGCGACTTAGCGGAGCAGGATCTCGAACGCGCTGCCATCTATTTAGGCGATATGCGTCGCGGCCAGCACGCCGCGAACGAGCAGCTGACGATGCTGCTCGACTATCAGGACGAATATCGCAACAAGCTCAACGATGACATGTCGTCGGGCATTGCCAGCACCCGCTGGACCAACTACCACCAGTTTATTCAGACGCTGGAAAAAGCGATTGAGCAGCACCGCAACCAGCTTAATAACTGGAATCAGCGGCTGGAACAGGCGCTGATCAACTGGCGTGACAAACAGCAACGGCTGAACGCCTATCAGACGCTGATTACGCGCGCAGCGGAAAATGCATTACGACAGGAAAACCGTCTCGATCAGAAACGGATGGACGAATTTGCCCAACGGGCCGCATCGAGGAGAGGTGAATGATTACGCTGCCAAACATTGCTATGAAAGCGACGGTAAAAACCGACGCAGAACCCTCAGTCTCAACTGACCTTGCTGCGGGTGCCGATGCCCTGCCGCAGGACTTTCTGACCGCACTGGGAAACCAGTTGCTCGGCCTGGCTAAACAGCAGGGAAAAGCGGCGCAATCCGCTGACGTTAAAGCAGAAACTGCCGATGACGCCCGCCCGAAGGCCCCGCTGAATGCCCTGATGGCAGCACTGGAAAATCCTGCTGCGCTGACCGCTCTGTTTAAGCCGGAAAATATTAAAGGTGGGTCAAAATCAGCCGATGATAAAGACAAGCCGGACGTTGCACCCTTAAGCGTCAGCGATATGCAGAATATGCAGGCACTGTTCGCCATGTTACCGGGTGTAGCGGCTGTTACAGCCACCACGTCGACCCCGGTCAGCAGTGAAGCGGGCGAGATGATCGCCCAGACCGATACCGGCCGGAAAAGCCAGAGCTCGCTGACGCAACTGCTGAACAGCGCGCAGCAGAGCCACACACCGGGTGAAGATGAGAAGTCTGATGCCAGAAGCGACGTACAGAGCAAACCTGCCGTCACCACTGCCGCCAGCCAGAGTAACAACGCGGCGCAGGGTGCGACCAGCAGCGGCCTGACGCTCGACAGCAGTTTCCAGCAGGCGCTGAGCAATATGGTTAAGCAGGATGATCAGGCTGCGATTAAAGCCAGCATCAGCGATAACGCGATAAATGCTACGCCAATCGCCACTGCCAGCAGCCTGCCTGCGCCGGTGACCGCCTCCGCGACCACCAGCACACCGTCAACGCCGATGCTGAACTCACAGCTGGGCAGCGACGAGTGGCAGCAGGCGCTGAGTCAGCAGATTGTGATGTTCAGTCGCAATGGCCAGCAGAACGCGGAGTTGCGTTTACATCCGGAAGACCTTGGCGCTATCCAGATCAGCCTGAAACTGGATAACGACCAGGCACAAATTAATCTGGTTTCCAGCCATAGCCACGTCAGAGCAGCACTGGAAGCCGCGATACCGCAGCTGCGCAGCGCGCTGGCAGAGAGCGGTATCAACCTGGGCGAGAGTCAGGTGAGCAGTGACAGTTCCGCGCAGGGCCAGCAATTCCAGCAGCAGCAGGAGGCGCGCCGCGATGGACAGCATGGCCGCTTCTCCCTCACCCAGGACAGTGACACCGACATTACGCCGATCGCCGTTCCCGCCGCCCTTCAGGCTCGCGTTAACGGCAACAGCGCCGTCGACACTTTCGCCTGACAGCGGCAAACGCTGAAGGTAAGCGTAAAACCCGCGTCTTTTCTACCCATTGGTTTGACTTAAGACGCGGATAATCTGTCTCGTGAGCCGAGAGGCTTGCCCATAATTCACAGGAAGTAACTGCACCATGTCTGATAACGCGAAAGCAAAAAAAGGCAGCAAACGTAAACTCTTAATACCAGTGCTGCTCATTTTGACGCTGGCCGCTTGCAGCGTGGCAGGCTATGCAGTCTGGCGAATGATGAATAAACATGAGGGCGATAAGCCTGAGGTGGCGAAAGTTGAACCGCCTCCCGCTCCGGTCTTTTTTGCACTTGATACATTTACGGTTAACCTGGTCAATCCCGACAACGATCCCGACCGCGTGCTTTACGTAGGCTTTACCCTGCGTCTGGCCGATGAGGATACCCGGCGTCGGATGAACGACTATCTGCCTGAGGTGCGCAGCCGTTTGCTGCTGCTGCTCTCGCGTCAGAGCGCTGCGGCGCTGGCGACAGAGCAAGGAAAGCAGGCGCTTGTTGAACAAGTCAAACAGGCGCTGACACCCCCGCTGGTAAAAGGTCAACCTCCGCAGGCTGTAAACGATGTGCTGTTTACTGCCTTCATTTTGAGGTGAATCAATGGGCGATAGCATTCTCTCCCAGGCTGAAATTGACGCCCTTTTAAACGGCGACAGCGGCAGTGCGGAAGAAGAAAAGAAACAAAACGGACCGGAAGGCGATATTCGTCCTTACGATCCGAACACCCAGCGCCGTGTGGTTCGCGAGCGTTTGCAGGCGCTGGAGATTATTAATGAGCGTTTTGCCCGTAGTTTCCGTATGGCGCTGTTTAACCTGCTGCGCCGTAGCCCGGATATCAGCGTCGGGGCGATCAAGATTCAGCCGTACCACGAGTTTGCCCGCAATCTGCCGGTGCCAACCAACCTGAACCTGATCCACCTGAAGCCGCTGCGCGGCACCGCGCTGGTGGTGTTCTCACCGAGCCTGGTGTTTATTGCTGTCGACAACCTGTTTGGTGGCGACGGACGTTTTCCGACCAAAGTCGAAGGCCGTGAGTTTACCCATACCGAGCAGCGCGTTATTCGCCGCATGCTGAAGCTGGCGCTGGATGGTTACAGCGACGCATGGAAGGCCATTTATCCACTGGACGTCGAGTATGTACGTTCAGAGATGCAGGTAAAGTTCACCAACATCACCACTTCACCGAACGACATCGTGGTTAACACGCCGTTCCAGGTGGAGATTGGTAACCTGGTGGGTGAGTTTAATATCTGTATCCCGTTTTCAATGATTGAACCGCTGCGCGAGCTGCTGGTGAATCCACCGCTCGAAAACTCACGTCAGGAAGATAACCACTGGCGCGACAACCTGGTCAAACAGGTGCAGCACTCTGAGCTGGAACTGATCGCGCACTTTGCCGAAACCTCACTGCGTCTGTCACGGATTTTGCAGCTGAAACCCGGTGATGTGCTGCCGATTGAGAAGCCGGAACGCATTATCGCCCATGTCGATAGCGTCCCGGTCTTAACCAGCCAATATGGCACGATGAATGGTCAGTACGCGCTCCGTGTCGAACACCTGATTAACCCGATTTTGAATTCGCTGAACGAGGAACAGCCCCATGACTGACAGTAATAAACCGTCTGACGATATCTCTGCGGACGATCTGTGGGCTGAAGCGATGAATGAGCAGGTCGGCAGCGCCAGTGCGCCGCAGACCGACGAAGTCTTTAAATCATTCGACAGCGGCAACGTCGCTGGATCGCTGCAGGATATCGATCTGATTATGGATATCCCGGTGAAACTCACCGTGGAACTGGGTCGCACCAAAATGACCATCAAAGAGCTGCTGCGTCTGGCGCAGGGTTCAGTGGTGGCTCTGGATGGCCTGGCGGGTGAGCCGCTGGATATCCTGATCAACGGTTACCTGATTGCTCAGGGTGAAGTGGTAGTGGTGAACGACAAATATGGCGTGCGCATCACTGACATCATCACCCCATCTGAACGTATGCGTCGTCTGAGTCGCTAAAGAGTCACATTATGAATAGCCAGAATCAAACGCTGCAACCGGCTGCACCGCACGCTCAGGCGATCTCGACCGGCTCCATGCTGGCCCAGGTCAGCAGCGTGTTAGCCGTGATTATCTTATTGATTCTGGCCTGCGCCTGGCTGGCACGCCGTGTCGGCTTCGCGCCGAAAAAGGTCAGCGGCCAGGAGCTTAAACTTACAGCCAGCGTCTCAGTGGGCCAGCGCGAGCGGGTGGTGATTGTCGATACCGCTGATGCGCGTCTGGTGCTGGGCGTAACCGCACAGCAGATTACCCATCTGCATACTTTGCCGCCGGGTGAACCGGTCTCTGTGACGCCGGTTAACAGTGCGCCACAGGATTTTCGTCAGCTGTTACAGAACCTGGTTAAACGTCCCGGAAAACCACAATGATGCGTCGACTGCTTCCTTTATTGCCACTGTTGTTACTGGCACCGGTTGCCCATGCCCAGCTGCCGGGTCTGGTGAGTCACTCGCTGCCGAATGGCGGTCAGAGCTGGTCACTGCCGGTACAGACGCTGGTCTTTATCACTGCGCTGACCTTTATTCCGGCCGTGCTGCTGATGATGACCAGCTTCACCCGTATCATCATTGTGTTTGGTTTACTGCGTAACGCCCTGGGCACGCCCTCTGCGCCGCCTAACCAGGTGCTGCTCGGACTGTCGCTGTTTCTGACCTTCTTTATTATGGCGCCGACCTTCGACAAGATTTATCAGGATGCCTATCTGCCGTTCAGCCAGGACAAGATCAGCATGGAAGTGGCGATTGATAAAGGTGCCCAGCCGCTGCGCGAGTTTATGCTGCGTCAGACCCGTGAAGCGGATTTAGCCCTGTTTGCCCGTCTGGCGAATACCGCCCCGATTGCCGGTCCTGAAGCGGTGCCAATGCGTATTCTGCTGCCCGCCTATGTTACCAGCGAGCTGAAGACGGCTTTCCAGATTGGCTTTACCGTCTTTATCCCGTTCCTGATCATCGACCTGGTGGTTGCCAGCGTGCTGATGGCGCTGGGGATGATGATGGTCCCGCCAGCGTCCATCGCGCTGCCGTTTAAACTGATGCTGTTTGTTCTGGTCGATGGCTGGCAACTGCTGGTCGGTTCACTGGCGCAAAGCTTCTACTCCTGATCCCCCTTTTCTTACCGGAGCAACACATGACACCCGAATCAGTAATGGTAATGGGACAGGAAGCGATGCGCGTTGCCCTGATGCTGGCCGCCCCGCTGCTGCTGGCCGCACTGGTCAGCGGTTTGCTGATCAGCCTGATCCAGGCCGCGACCCAGGTCAACGAACAGACCTTATCCTTTATTCCTAAGATTCTGGCGGTTGCCACCACCGGTATCATTGCCGGCCCGTGGATGCTGAATCTGCTGCTGGACTATATCCGCACCGTCTTTACCAACCTGCCTTACATCATCGGCTGATGATTACTCTCGACAGCAGCCAGCTGGTTCAATGGGTCAGCCAGTTCTTCTGGCCTCTGGTGCGCATCATGGCGCTATTCGCCACCGCACCGATCCTCAATGAACGATCCGTCAGCAAACGTGTCAAAATCGGTCTGGCGGTAATGATCACCTGGCTGCTGATGCCGCTGTTACCTGCGGTCAATGTCACCCTGTTTTCCCCTGAGGGCTTCCTGCTACTGATTCAGCAGATGCTGATTGGTATTGCACTCGGCTTCACCATGCAGTTCGCTTTTGCTGCCGTGCGCCTTGCCGGGGAAGTGATTGGTTTACAGATGGGCATCTCGTTCGCCACCTTTTTCGATCCTGGCAGCCGTCTTAACATGCCGGTGCTGGCCCGTTTTCTCGACATGCTGGCGATGTTGCTGTTCCTGACCTTTAACGGACACCTGTGGCTGATCTCGCTGCTGGCGGACAGTTTTCATACGCTGCCGATTGGCGGTCAGCCGCTAAATGCCAATGCGTTTATGGCGCTGGTGAAATCTGGCGGATTAATTTTCCTTAATGGCATGATGTTAGCGCTGCCCTTAATCGTTTTGTTACTCATGGTAAATCTGGTACTGGGTTTGTTAAACCGTGTTTCACCACAGTTATCAATCTTCGCAATTGGCTTCCCGATTACCTTATCAGTCGGAATTTTAACCATCAGCTTGCTGATGCCTCTGCTAGCCCCGTTCTGTGAGCATTTGTTCGGTGAACTATTTGATTTACTCGCCGTGTTCCTGACAGAACTATCCCGTCCCTGAACATTAAGTTTCTAACTATCTTTGCATAACGATACTTAAGTATCGCAAAACCATCCGTGCATTTTCCGAACCATGTTTTCCAGAATGCAACTAAGGAAATTCTGATAAACGTGCGGAGAGTCTGAAAATAATTCTTATTAAACCGGGCTTCGCGTATTTTAGTGGGGTGGTTCACAGGAGCGGTCAGACTGTGAATGTGCAGGCAAAATCGACAAGACACTGAATTTACAAGAAAAAAATCTTTAAGTGATTTTTCTTGTTAAAAAATGTTTTTTCCGGCATTGTCAACGCACGCTGAGACATCACACTTTCGTAAAACAAATGTTTTTGAGAATTGTCCTATCAGAAAACTCCTCGTTTTCAAGGATAGTGACCTGGCTCCCAAAAAAATGAGTCTTACTTAACCTCCGACATTTCACTGGCACTCCCCGCCATGGCCGGAGAATATGTGACGTCATGGCAGCACAAATTTTTTGCAGAACGGGTCAGGGATGAAGACTTTTACGGGCGTTTGCCTGTTGCCAAACTGCACGAGCAGAATAAAAAAGTACCTAAGAAATCTCTCTCGTACCGCAACGCGTATTCATCGTTGATTTAAACGGATAACAAATTGGTGAGGGTCGCTATTATGCCAACTATTATTATGGATTCCTGCAACTACACACGCCTGGGATTATCAGACTACATGTCTTTAAAAGGAGTTAAGAAGAAGAATATCTCTTCTGTCTCCGATATTGAGCAACTACAGCAAAAATGTGAGCAATTAAACCCTGGTGTCGTCTTTATTAATGAAGATTGCTTCATTCATGAATCCGATTCCAGTGAACGTATCCGCAGCATTATTACGCAGCATCCTGATACGCTGTTCTTTATATTCATGGCGATTAGCAATATCCATTTTGAGGAATATCTCTACGTTCGTAAGAACCTGATTATTACATCAAAATCGATGAAGACATCGACCCTGGATTCCTTACTCAGCACCTATTTGCAGAAGAAGCTTAACCAGTCTGCGCGTATCTCTTCGGGCATGGATGTACATCCATTAACGCTGAGCCAGACTGAGTCAAACATGCTGAAGATGTGGATGTCAGGTCATGATACCATCCAGATCTCAGATAAAATGCAAATTAAGGCCAAAACGGTATCGTCACACAAAGGTAATATTAAACGCAAAATCAAAACCCATAATAAGCAGGTTATTTATCATGTGGTGCGTTTAACGGATAATGTGACTTCAGGTATTTACGTTAATATCCGCTGATCATAACATCTGAAGAACCGGCCTCTCTGGCCGGTTTTTTTTTGCCCGGAATTGCGATCCAGATCTCACTCTTACCGCTAAGCCTTTACGCTCTTTTGCCGATGTTATGCCTTATAACAACAGCCTCAAGAGAGCAAGGATATGAACACTGCACGAGATAATAATGGACAAAAAAGCGCAGGCATCTGGCAGAATCTCCGCCTGGTGCCGCTGTTTAGCCTGATCTTCGGCGGCATTTTGCTGCTGTTCGCACTCTGTATTGGTGTCGCCAGTTACTTTCTGATTTCCGGCAATCACTCCCTCGATGATGCCACGGACGAAATTCAGGTTCGTATGGGCCTCTCTAACAGTTCAAACCACCTGCGTACTGCGCGCCTGACCATTATTCAGGCCGGTGCCGCCGCGCGTATTGGTGAAATGGACGAGTTTCGCGCCAATATTGCCGCCGCCGAAAAACGGATCCAGCAGGCAAAAGCTGGCTTCGCGATTTATCAGGCACGTGAAGTTAAGACGCCCGCGGATATGGAACTGGATGCCACGCTGCAGGCTCGCTTCAACGATTACATTACCAAAGGCCTGATACCGATGATTGAATCCGGTAAACAGGGCAGCTTTGAGGGCATCATCGCTCAGGAGACCGATGTAACCCGCAAGCTGGATGACGACTATAACGCGGTGTTGCTGAAGGCGATCAAGATCCGAACTGATCGCGCCAATGCCATTACCGCCCAGGCCGATCAACAGTCGCGCATCGGCTTTATCTCCATGGCCGTGGCATTCAGTGCCGCCCTGGTGCTGGTGCTGTTGACCTTCGTCTTCCTGCGCCGCGTGGTGATTAGTCCGCTGCGTCAGTCGGTGCTGCGTATCGAACGCATTGCGCAGGGTGATCTGACCTCCGCTCCCCTGCCCCATGGCCGCAGCGAGATTGGTACGCTCATCCATAACCTGCAACTGATGCAGCAGGCGCTGGTAACCACCGTTGGTACGGTGCGTGAAGGCGCTGTCGCGATTTATCAGGGCTCCAGCGAAATTTCAGCCGGCAACACCGATCTCTCTTCACGCACCGAGCAGCAGGCTGCGGCACTGGAGCAGACCGCAGCCAGCATGGAACAGCTTACCGCTACGGTGAAGCAGAACGCCGAGAATGCGCATCACGCCAGCCAGCTGGCCGCGGATGCCTCGGGCAAAGCGCGCAGCGGTGGCGAGCTGGTGAGCAGCGTCGTGAAAACCATGACCAATATTTCCGGCAGCTCGAAAAAAATCGCTGAGATCACCAACGTCATTAACAGTATTGCGTTTCAGACCAACATCCTGGCGCTGAATGCGGCGGTAGAAGCGGCGCGTGCCGGTGAGCAGGGTCGTGGCTTTGCGGTGGTGGCCAGCGAAGTGCGTAATCTGGCCCAGCGCAGTGCGCAGGCAGCGAAAGAGATTGAATCGCTGATTGCTGAGTCCGTCACGCTGATCAATGACGGTTCGCATCAGGTTGGCGCAGCCGGTAGCACCATGGGTGAGATTGTCGAAGCCGTACGACGCGTTACCGATATTATGTCGGAGATCGCGGCGGCGTCAGACGAGCAGAGCCGTGGTATTCAGCAGGTGAGCCAGGCGGTCACTGAAATGGATAACGTCACCCAGCAGAACGCCTCGCTGGTGGAAGAAGCCTCCGCCGCAGCGGCCTCGCTGGAAGATCAGGCGGGTAAACTGACGCAGGCGGTCGCGGCATTCCGCCTGCAGGATGCCCCTGCAACCACAGGTGTGGCTGCACGTGTCTCTTCACCATTAAAGACACCGGCTCTGGCACCCCGTCCGGCGCTGGCAGGCGGCAGCGATAACTGGGAAACCTTCTGAAGTCATACCGGTAAACGTCAGCGGCTGATGTCAGCCGCGTAATCTCCGACAGCTAAAAGCCGCCTTTCCGGCAAACGGAAAGGCGGCTTTTTATTGCGCGTCAGGCTCAGGCTTCCTGGTAAGGCTCGACGAAAATGCCATCCGGCTGGTGCGTCTCGTTAAAAAACCAGATGCCCAGCGGATAATCTTCCAGCGCCACCAGGAACATGGTGCCTTCATTAAACGGCTCCATAGCCAGAATGGTGCCAACACGACGCGGGCCGCCATCGGTTTTGACGCTGACGCGGTCATTTACCTTCATTTCGGTTCTCCAGATTATTGACTGAGTACAGTCTAAACGAAGAACCGTGGCGATGCAGCGCGTTAGCGGCGGGCAATGACCCAGACGGCATGGATGATACCGGGGATATAACCACAGAGTGTCAGCAGGATATTCAGCCAGAAGGCGCCGCCAAAACCAACCTGCATAAACACGCCCAGTGGTGGCAGCAGAATAGCGATAATAATTCGTAAGATGTCCATAACCATTCCTTTAGGTATTGATAAAAATCAGCTTTATCGTTAACTATAGCTGAATCTGCTCTGTTTAGTCGAAAAGTCAGGTAAATCTGAGTAAGGAGAAACTTTTGCAATTCCTTAACATTTCACCGCAAGACTTCTTACGCGTCAGGCCTTTAAACTCTTCTCACTGCGCCACCCCATAGGTGCAGCCAACCTGAAAGTAACAAGGATTTTGCCCGCGCAGCGCGGGCTTTTTTTTTGCCTGCGATCTCTTCGCTCCCGCCTTTCTGCCCTGCGTTCTATACTGATTACTCTGTTTGCTCTCAGGAGTCAGAAAATGACAGACGAAAAACAGCACGGCGATGCTCAGCCATCCGATCTGCAGATTGATGTCGAAGGTTTACTGGCGGCGATTCAGGCCAGAACGTCGGGAGAGGTACGGGAGTATATGGAGCAGGATCAGACGCCACGGCTGGAAGTAGAAGGCCGGGTTTTCCACTCCTATAGCGAACTGGCGGAGGCGTTTGAAATTGATATTTGTGATTATCGCGCCTATGAAGCGAACCGCTGAAATCGATTTCAAAAAAAACCCGGCGGGAAGGCCGGGTAAAAATTCAATTCGTTACACCAGGGAATTCTTAACACCTCTGCAGATTACCCTTTCCCGACTCCGAAACAAGCATCAGATATGCACGTTTCTGCAACCGATCGGGTAATTATGGAGCGGCTGTTACCAAAAACACCGCGCCCGCCAGTCACTTAGCCCTGCACACTTCTTGCATACTCACTTTTACTGCGGTTTCGTTTTAAGAATTATCCTGGATTTCCAGCCAGCGTGGCAGGAAAAAAAGTGTGAGCCATATTCAACTATAATATTGAAAAATCGCCGCTTTAGCCGCGAATGTGATGAAAGGAGCCTGTAAATGCCCGATCTCCACCAGCCGTTAATGATAATTACCGATCTGGATGGTTCGTTACTCGACCATCATACCTATCGCTGGGATGCGGCCACCGAATGGCTCACCACGTTAAAGCAGTACGCCGTTCCGCTGGTGATCTGTTCCAGTAAAACGGCAGCCGAGATTATTCCGCTGCAAAAAAGGCTTGGCATCAGTGGTTCACCGTTTATTGCTGAAAACGGTGCCGTGGTGCAAACGCACGATCAGCAGCGTATCCGCCTGCCCGATAACACCCTGACCTATGACGCTATCTGCCAGCGGCTGGCTGCCTTGAAAACAGCGTACCGTTTTACCGGCTTTCATGACTTCTCTGATCCGGAAGTGGCCGCAATGACCGGCCTGAGTGAGGCGGATGCAGAACTGTCGCGTCAGCGCGATGCGTCAGAAGTGATTGTCTGGCGCGACAGTGACGAGGCGTTTGAGCAGTTCCATGATGCGTTGCGTGCAGAGGGCCTGGCGCTGACCCAGGGCGGGCGTTTCTGGCATGTGATGCCTGCGGGCAGCGGCAAAGGCGAAGCCCTGCGCTGGCTGCTGGCGCATTCACCCGGTGAGGCACGCGTGACCATCGGACTGGGTGACGGCCCTAACGATGCGCCGATGCTGGATGCGGTTGATTATGCGGTCGTAATTAAGGGCTACAGTAAAACACCGGTGACACTCAGCCGATCCGATCAGCAGCAGATCTATCACACAGCTCACCATGGCCCTGAGGGCTGGCGTGAAGGGCTGGACTATTTTTTGACTCAACCTCAATGAGCTGCCCACGGGCATTAAAAGGATGATGCGATGAGTGACTTTTATCAGAATGGCGTAATCACCAACTTTCATAACCTCACCCACCGTAGCGTGGAGTCGCTGGAAAAAGAGATGGTACGCTTTGCCCGCAAACGCAAAATGGGGCTGATCCTGCCATCGCTGTTTTCCGAACTTGAAGGCCCGGCGCTGACGAAAATCGTCGATGAGCTGGCTAAAGTGCCCTATCTGGATGAAATTGTGATTGGTCTGGATCGTGCTGACCGTGACCAGTTCCTGTTTGCCCGCGAGTTTTTCTCCCGTCTGCCGCAACGGCATCGCATTCTGTGGAACGATGGTCCGCGTCTGAAGGCGATTGATGCCGAGCTGGATAAAGAGGGTCTGTCACCCACTAATCCCGGCAAAGGACGCAACGTCTGGTTCTGCACCGGCTATACGCTGGCGTCAGACCGTACCAGCTGTGTCGCGCTGCATGACTGCGATATCGTCACCTATGAGCGCGGAATGCTGGCACGCCTGCTCTACCCGGTGGCGAACCCGGCGTTTCAGTATGAGTTCTGTAAGGGATTCTACGCGCGCGTCGCGGATGGCAAGCTAAACGGCCGCGTGGGACGTCTGCTGGTCGGGCCGCTGCTACGATCGCTGCAGAAAGTTTATGGCCATTCAGAATACCTGGAGTATCTGTCGAGCTTCCGCTATCCGCTCTCCGGGGAGTTCGCCATGCGGACGCATGTGCTGAACGGAATTAAAATCCCCGGCGACTGGGGGCTGGAGATTGGCGTGCTGTCGGAGATTTACCGTAACTACACCACCCGCCAGTCGTGTCAGGTTGAGATCGCTGATAACTACGATCACAAGCATCAGCCGCTGGCTGAAGATGACGGCACCGGCGGCCTGAAGCGCATGAGCAGCGATATCGTCCAGTCACTGCTGCGTAAGCTCGCCACCATGGGTGTGCCCCTGACCAGCGACTCGTTCCGGGTGCTGAAGGCAACCTATTATCGTAATGCGCTGGATATGATGGAGACCTATAACCATGAGGCGGCGATGAACGGGCTGAAGTTTGATCAGCATGTGGAAGAGGCAGCGGTAGAGATGTTTACCCAGTCGATTCTGGAAGCGGGTCAGGCGTTTATTGAGCGCCCTAACGATAAGCCATTTATACCGAGCTGGAGTCGCGTCCAGTCAGCCTTCCCGGATGTGCTGCAGCGGATCTATCAGGCGGTTGAAGAGGATAACGACGGTAACGTCTGAAAACAGGGCGGCACAGGGAGTGTGCCGGGCCACAGAAAAGCAAAAACCGGGCCTGGCGGGTCGCAGAACCCACAGGCCTGATGCTGTCAGCCCGCCAGTTGCTGCGCGGGATTCAAAGCGCAGAGTTCATCGCTGCGAAAGGCTTCGCTGCGCACGGCATAGCCATCATACCAGCGGCACTCCACCATGCCACTCGCGTAGCCGGTCACCACCATCGTCTGCCCCTCTTCCTTATGCTGTACTTCTTCACTGATTGCGAAAACCATGATGCGCTCCTTTTATTAACCTGAGTGTTATTAACCTGAGTGATTATTTTCTTTATAGCAGGCAAAGCCGCCCCTTGCCTGTTAAGGCACGCAAAAAAAGGGCAAATTCGGAATTAATCAGCTGGATATGCGGAAAATAAAAAAAGCGGATAAAAAAACTTATCCGCTTTGATGAAGTATTGACGCTGACGTCAGATTTTACAGCCTTCGCAATCGGCTTCGTCGCCGAGATCATCCGGCACTTCGCTGGCTTTTTTCTCTGCTTTCGCTTCAGCCTGCTCCAGTTGTGCGTCGATATCAAATTCAAACATGTCGTCGTTCATCGTCATTCTCCTGACCGTAAATCACAGTGCGCTTTATACCGATTTTCCGCGCACTCTGGCAATAAGGTTGACCACTAACAGCACGATCGACCCAATGATAAAGCCGAGCACCAGGTTGGCGCCGTTGCTGAGCAGCATGGCGATCCAGCCGCTGAAGCCACTGCTGACTTCCTCGATCAGATGATGCAGCGGTGCGATGCCGTGCACCACAATCCCGCCGCCGACCAGGAACATGGCGATGGTGCCGACCACCGAGAGGATCTTCATCAGCCAGGGTGCGGCAGCCAACAGCACGCTACCCAACCCCTGCGCAAGGCGAGACGGTTTCTCACGCAGCCAGAATCCGAAGTCATCAATTTTGACGATGGCCGCCACGATGCCGTAAACGCCTACCGTAACCAGAATTGCGATGCCCGCCAGGATAATCACCTGGTTGAGCAGCGGCGATTCCGACACGATGCCTAAGGTAATCGCGACAATTTCGGCTGACAGAATAAAATCGGTGCGCACCGCGCCTTTGATCTTCTTCTTCTCAAACTCTGCCGCATTCTGATTCGCCAGCGAATCGAGTCGCTGCTGACGCGCTTCCGGTGATTTGCTCTGCTTGTCATGCTGCAGAGTGTGCATCACCTTCTCCACGCCTTCGTAGCAGAGATAGGCACCGCCAATCATCAGCAGCGGCGTAATCAGCCAGGGCGCAAACGCGGAGATAATCAGCGCCAGTGGCACCAGGATCAGTTTGTTAAGAAACGATCCTTTGGCAACGCCCCATACTACCGGCAGCTCACGATTGGCTTTCACGCCGCTGACCTGCTGAGCATTCAGCGACAGATCGTCGCCCAGTACGCCAGCGGTTTTTTTCGCCGCCACTTTCCCCATGACGGAAATATCGTCCAGAAGTGTTGCAATATCATCAAGTAAAGTCAGTAAACTGGTTCCCGCCAAAATCTTATCCTTAGTCTGGTTCGTTATGTTGACAACATGGGCAGCGCTCAATTTCCGTAACGGTCATCTCGGCGATGCCCTCACAATCCCACTCTACCCGCACCGTCTCGCCTGCTGCTCCTTCAGCATGCAGATATTTGCTGACCGGGCTTTCGGTCATGCCGGTGATCTCCTCCGTGGCGACAAGCCTGTCGCCGCAGTAAACCCGCGCGGTCGCTTTGGTATTCACCATCCGCTCGTCACGAATCTGGTAAAGGCGTTTTACCGTCAGTTTTATGCTGCTCATTTCAGGCTCCTGGCCACGGAGAAAGCGCAGATCTAACCAATTATGTCTGTGATTAGCAATCGGCGTTGTAATGATGAATGCCCTGATGGTCGACTTCGGCACTCTCCGGCATCGCCAGCAGCCACTCCTCCAGCCGCTCCAGCAGGTCCTGATCCGTCAGGCGCAGTTTGCCACGTAGCGCACACTCCCAGATGATCAGCACTTTCCAGCCGCTCTCCTGCAGCTGGCGCACATAACGCCGGTCACGTTCAACGTTGCTGTTGATTTTTCCGGTCCAGAATTCTGTGCGTGTCGCTGGCAGTTTAAAACAGATAGCAGTGATGACGATGCCAGAAGCAGCCATGAACAAAAATAATTGCCTGATGTTCTGTCAGAACGAAATCGGGCCGTCCCGGCAGGTTTTTATCCTGCACGCGAAAGCTGAACCCCCGATCTTTCAGCAGCAGCGCAATACGTTGCTCAATGGCCGTATCCTGAGCGCGAATGGCACGCATATTTTTGCTGCGTATTTCGCTGGAGTGAACATCAGCCATAACCTCTCCTTTTTTGCTGGTACTTCAACTTTAGCCTGCGCCACGAAAAGTGAAAGCCGCCGCCCGACGACTTCACACAGTGCGCCGCAAAAACAGAACATTCCGGGGGGCTGACACAGGGCACATCCAGGCAATTTCCTCACAGCGTCTGGAGTGATAGCATAGGCACCTTACTGTTAAGGAAAAACGCATGCATCCCGCCGCCCTCGCTGAACCACTCTCTGCTGCACTTTCATCTGCTGATGCGTCTGAACTCTTTCAGCAGGTGCTGGCAATCTATTCGGTTCGTGATCTCACGGCCCGCCTGCAGCAGGCAGGATTTTCCTGCTGGACGCCGGCACTCCTGAACCGGATTCGTCAGGGTAAAACCACCCTGCCACCGTTGTGTGAAGCCGAACTGTCGCTGTTACAGGGGCTGCTGCCGACCCGTCCCGCCCATTATGATAATCCTGAATTTCGTTTTATCGATCTCTTTGCCGGTATTGGCGGCATTCGTAAGGGGTTCGAGGCAATCGGTGGCAAATGCGTATTCACCAGTGAATGGAATAAAGAGGCGGTCCGCACTTACAAAGCCAACCACTATAGCGATCCGCTTGAGCATCACTTCAATACCGATATCCGCCAGGTCACCCAGCCGGAAGGTCTGACCGACGATGAAGCGATATACCGCGCGATTGATGCGGCGATCCCCGATCATCAGGTGCTGCTGGCCGGTTTTCCCTGTCAGCCCTTTTCGCTGGCGGGCGTCAGCAAGAAAAATGCGATGGGTCGTGCACATGGCTTTGAGTGTCAGGTACAGGGCACGCTGTTTTTCGATGTGGCCCGTATCCTGGCAGCCAAGAAGCCGCCGTTCTTTGTGCTGGAGAATGTGAAAAACCTCAAGAGTCATGACAAGGGCCGCACCTTCGCCATTATCATGGAGACGCTGGATGAGCTGGGCTATGACGTTGCGGATGCGGGTGCCAGCAGCCCGGATGCCAAAGTGATCGATGCGCGTCACTTCCTGCCGCAGCATCGCGAACGCATTGTGCTGGTGGGTATTCGCCGTGACCTGAAAAAGCAGGATTTTACGCTGCGCGATATCCGCCGTTTCTACCCGGCGCAGGTACCCAGCCTGCAGAGCCTGCTGGAGAGTGCGCCGGACGACAAATATATCCTGTCACCGGTGCTCTGGCGCTACCTCTACCAGTATGCGAAAAAACATAAAGCCAAAGGTAATGGCTTTGGCTTTGGCCTCAACGATCCGCGTAATCCTGACTGCTGCGTGCGTACGCTGTCAGCACGTTACTACAAAGATGGCTCAGAGATTCTGATCGATCGCGGCTGGGACAGTGCGCTGGGCGAAGCGGAGTTTCAGGATGCCGATAACATGGCGCGTCGGCCACGCCGCCTTTCCCCGCGCGAGTGCGCCCGCCTAATGGGCTTTGATGTGCCAGGCCGCGAGCCGTTCCGCATTCCGGTTTCGGACACTCAGGCTTATAAGCAGTTTGGTAACTCGGTGGTGGTGCCTGTGTTTGCAGCGGTGGCTCAGCTGTTACTGCCACATATTCGTCAGCTGAAGTCGTAAGCACCGTGAAATGAAAAAACCCGTCTGGCGACGGGTTTCAGGTTCCTGTAAAACCTGGCCAGATTAGCGGTGAGATCGAGCCTGCTCAGGGAACAGGGTCAGATCGGAAAGACGCAAAAACTGTCATCCATGACCGCTCGGCCCGCGCCGTCCCTGGCGCGGGACGCTTTCCTTCTCTGACCCTGTTCCCTGCGCGCTGAGGTATTGAGTTGCGGCCAGATTTAGCCGGTTTCAGCAAACCCTGAAATGAAAAAACCCGTCTGGCGACGGGTTTCTGTTTTATTTCTTCTTCTTGCTCTGCTTCTTCAGCAGCAGCCGAATCTGCTTCAGCTCTGTTGCACTTAATGCGTCGGTCTTCACGTCAGCGGCACTGGATCCCTCAGTCCCCTCTTCTGTGATGTCCTGATTATCAATCGCCGGATGTGGATGCGTTTCCAGACTGGCCTGCAAACGTTGCACAATCTCCTGGCTCATCGAAATCTGATTTTCCAGCGCCAGCTGTTTAATCGTTTCTTTCAGCTCAGGATCAATTTTAATTGTTAAATTAACAGTTTCAGTCATCGGGCAGCTCCTTTTTGTTATTGCTACACGCTACCGGATGACCGTTTCGATTAACATACTGTCACAAAAATTTAATATTCGGTTTGTAAAGGTGTGAAGTCCCGCAGCACACCCTCATCCATTCCCACCAGATTGCCCTGCAGCTCGGCATAAAGCTTCGCCATATAGCGCACCAGGAAATCGGCGTTATGTTCAGCCAGCATGCGGCCGGTTTCGGTGTGCATGGTTTCCGGCAGACGCAACAACTTCTTCTGGAAATGATCCAGCGTCCACTTAACATCATTCAGTTCGCGATCTTTACCCAGCGGGTCCTGGCTGTCGAATAATGGCCGATTCAGCGCACCGGCGGTGTAGAAGACCCGCGCCAGCCCGATCGCGCCCAGCGACTCCAGCCGGTCAGCATCCTGTACAATTTTAGCTTCCAGCGTCTGAGGCGGTATGCCGGCGCTGAAACTGTGGGTTTTAACGGCATGCATCACGGCATCAATCTTTTCAGCCGGGAAATCGAGAAAATCCTGCTGCAGAATGCGCTGGGTTTCCGTCGCGGCATAGGTAGAGGCGAGATGGCGTTCCGGATGATTCTTCGGCAGGTTCACCACATCGTGAAAATAGCAGGCGGTCAGCACCACCAGCGGATCTGCGGGCGTGCCGTTCATGATTCGCTGTGCGCTTATCCAGACACGCCGCAGATGGGCGATATCGTGCGCGCCGTCGTCGTGGATCCAGTTCGCCTGAAACCAGCTTTCATAGCGAGATTGCCAGAGTGTGAGTGACATAATCTATCTCCCTGTAGTGATCGACAGCAGTTTTTCTGTCGCGATCAGTGCGCAAACGGCAAGCCATCATAGCGACTGGCTAATGACACTTTTTTTACAGTGCAGTTGAAAAGAGCGGCGCTGCCAGCGATTCCGGGCAGAAAAATGAGATCTGGATCATCTGTATAGCATCTCTGTTACACAATAACCGCAATTTCGGCTGTTTTCAGTCTTTCCTCAGTGAATTGCTGCTAAGAAAATTAGTTTAACAGGCGTAATGTTTGGTTCGATCTTAACCAACTTCCTGCCTCAAGCTCAGCGTTTTTTTGTCACGCGATTAAGTGTAAAACTGCACGTTATGACAGGTGAAAAAGTCTGAAAAGGTTCCTATTTTTACGGTTATAACGTACTGTATCCGGGCTATTCGTCGCTTTTTGCCAGTTGCGTGATAAGCTTTGGTGCGCTTTTTGCATTTTGCTGGTTTTTAACTACTAAAGTGACAATTATACAGTGACAGTCAGCCTACAAATTATTAAGCAAAATGATTTAAAGCTTTTATGATAACTCTCAGATGTGAAGCAAATGGACTTTTACAGCAGCAACCGGGTTCTACTAATAAAAAGAGGTAATCCATGAAAGAACGGCCGATTCTTTTTTCCGAACAGCGTGTTCGTGCCCTGTTGGTTGGCCAGCAAACGCAAACCCGGCGCATTATGAAAACTCAGGCTTTCGGTCCGGGACAGGATCATCACGAGGGCGTACACGCTTTCGATGTGAGTGCTAATCATCTGCATGGTTATAAAATGATGTCGATGACGGACATCAGCTATCAGTGTCCTTACGGTAAACCGGGTGACGTGCTCTGGGTGCGTGAAACCTGGCGTGGCCCGATGGTACCCGAGCAGTATCTGGCCGATTATGAACGCGACCCGACGCCCTTCCGCCAGCCAGAATATTGCCAGTATCGTGCAGACAGCAACGAGCTGGGCCAGCATGCACTGAGCACGCCGGAAGCAGAACAGTTTGGCTGGCAAACCGCCATTCATATGCCGCGCTGGGCCAGCCGCATCAATCTGGAGATTACCGGCGTGCGCGCCGAGAAAATTCAGGACATCAGTGAAGATGACATTATGGCGGAAGGTGTGCAGACCGATTCGCACTTCCTCAACAACTTTTTCACCATGAACGTCAATTCTGAATCGCCCAAAGAGGCGTACCGTAAAGCCTGGGAAAAACAGTATGGTGCGACCAGCTGGGAAGTGAATCCCTGGGTGTGGGTGATTGAATTTCATCGTATTGAGCGCAACTGAAGCCCCGGCCCCACGCTTTGCGGGCTGAATCACAGACAACGACCGTGCTAACGGGTTGAATAGACGGCCCTTAGCCCTGTCGCCAGATGAACAGTGCCAGCATGGTGTTTTCGATGCTGGCATTTTTATGTCTGGCGCGTCAGGATAGCGAAATAGTCCGGTTCTGTGCGGGAGTTGCGATGTTTAAATGGCCCTGGAAAACGCATAACGACGCCACACTGGCCGCGCTGCCATGGCAGCATGGGCTGGCGCAGCCGATATTCAGCCAACTGGATGAGGCTGAACAGCAGGCGCTGGTTGAGCTGGCGCAGCGCTTTCTGCAACAGAAAAAGCTGGTGCCGCTCGACGGTGTTCAGCTGGATGAACTGCGCAGTGTGCGGATCGCCCTGCTGTTCTGCCTGCCGGTGCTGAAACTGGGCCTGGAGTGGCTGGACGGTTTCCACGATGTGCTGATCTATCCCGAGCCGTTCGAGGTCGACGATCAGTGGCAGGATGACGATGGGCTGGTTCACAGCGCGCCTGCGGTTCACGCCGGGCAGAGCTGGACGCAGGGGCCGGTCGTACTCAACTGGCTCGATATTCAGGACTCGTTCGATCTCTCCGGCTTTAATCTGGTGATCCACGAAGTTGCGCACAAGCTGGATGCCCGCGGCAGCGGTTACACCAGCGGTATTCCGGTCATGTCGCTGCGTGACGTCGCACTCTGGGAGAAGGATTTGCGTGCCGCGATGGCGGAGATTGAGAGTGAAGTTGAACTGGTGGGTGAGCAGGCCGCCACGATCGATCCCTACGCCGCCAGCGATCCCGCTGAGTGCTTCGCCGTGCTCTCTGAATATTTCTTTACGGCTCCGGTTCTGCTGGCCGAACGCTTTCCCGCCATGTATCAGCATCTGCGCCAGTTTTACCAGCAGGATCCCCTGGCCAGAATCGCCGCTGACACTGCGCAAACTGCTTAAATCACGATCGCTTTGCGTTAAAGCTAGCCAGTTGAATGATAATGTATTTTTTGCTGTTGACACCTTAGAGCGACGCCGTTAATATTCGCCTCGTTCACACGATTCCTCTGTAGTTCAGTCGGTAGAACGGCGGACTGTTAATCCGTATGTCACTGGTTCGAGTCCAGTCAGAGGAGCCAGATTAGAAAAACCCGCTCAGGGAAACCTGAGCGGGTTTTTTGCTTTTCAGCGATCCCCGTTTTCTCTTCCTGTCTGACTGCTCATCTCAATTCGTCTGCGGCTGCTATTACCGAGACCACCGTTAAGTCTGAATCAACGCAGGCTGTCTGGCGCAACCCTGTCATGGTGTTATAAAGAGCTGGCTTTAAATAAAAAACCAGCCGGGCAATATTTGCGCCAGCTGGCTGATACTATAGACGAATTATTACGCAGGAATGGTCAGTACCTGACCCGGTGCAATTTTATCCGGGCTGCTGAGAATGTTTTTATTCGCCTCAAAGATTTTCATATACTGGGACGCATCATTGTAAAACTGCTTTGCGATGGCGCTGAGCGTGTCGCCTGATTTAACCGTATATGTACGATTACTCCCTGCGGCGGTTACAGACTTATCTTCAACATTTTTATCTACAGCATGTAACAACTCATCGCCTATATTTTTAATATTATCCAGAATGCTCATATTTACTCCCCTATCGTTTCTGATACGTTTAGTTTAATAAAGAAAACAGGATTGCCAGGCAAACACTACGCGGCGTACGATACACCTGCTTTTAATTCATGGGTTAAACCACTGCTAAACGTTGCTGTAATTAATATAAAAACAGAGGATATTAATGATGGGTATATTGTCATGGGTTGTATTCGGATTACTTGCCGGCATTATCGCCAGATGTATTATGCCAGGCAAAGAACATATGGGCATTTTCATGACCATTATTCTGGGTATTATCGGTGCGCTGATTGGCGGTGTAGTCAGTACCGCTCTGGGTTTTGGCAAGGTCGATGGCTTCAATATTTACAGCATTGGCATTGCCACCGTGGGTTCAATTATTGTGCTGTTTGTCATTCATAAAATCAGAGCGTGTAAACAGTCTTAACAGATTACGTTAAAGGGGATAACAGAATGAGTTTACTGGAAACAGTACTGGCCATGTGCGGCCTGAATAATCAGACCAGCCAGGAAGTGAAAGGTGTGCTGGAGTGGGTTGAGCAGCAAGGTGGTTTACATACTATTGTGGGTCACCTGCAGAGCGGCGAGTATAGTGAGGTCGTTAACTCCTGGCTGGGTGATGAGCAGAACGTTGCGCTGAGCAGCGACCTGGTGCAGAAGATGATTAACTCTGAGGCGATTGAGCAGTTGGCTGCGCGGATGGGCATCAACACCAGCGATGCACTGAATCTGCTGGCGAAATATCTGCCGCAGCTGGTGGATAAAGCGTCAACGGCGGGCGTCGTGGATAAAAAGGCTGATCTTACCGGACTGGTGAGTCAGTTAATGCACTAAGCATGATGCTAGTGAAAGATAAAAGCCTGCTACTTAAGTATTGGGCTTTTATCTTTTGTGTTTGGGAGAATTGAATAAAGTTGTTAAACACATAGACTAAAAAAATTCCTGCCGTAATATGAAGCAAAATCCTAAGAATTAATTTTGTTTATAAACCTACGCTGTAAATGAATATCGCACGCGGCAAGCATTTGCAGGAAATGGGGGTGAATTGTATACTGAATAAAGACGAACTCATTATCAAAAGCAACTGGGTGTAAGGAGCAGTTATCATCCGCGCAGCATAATTAAAAGTTATGACTGTCTAGAAAACTGTAATTATAATAACAAGAGGAGAGCATTAGTGACTACAATTAAAAAATCCCGACGCAAGGGCCGGGATCTCTTGTGATGCGAAAAATTACCATTTACAACCTGTTTTTTAATCAATTTCACTAATTAACCTATTGAAAAATCTTACCCAGAGCGAGAAAGCATTATTGTAACACCTTATATTTTAGGCCTATATTTATACTCTTAAGCATATCAGAAACCTGCTTCAGGAAATAAAAAGCCTGTTCTGGAAGATTATATTTAAAATACACCTCAATTATTTTTACCGACTTTCCTTTTGATTCAGGAAAAGCATCATATAATTCACCACTCTCGATAAAGGCCACATAGGAATTTATTTTTTCCTGTAGTGTGTATAAATGCTCTTCAATTGGCTCACCCCATACAAGATGGTCTGAAATTGCCAAGCTTACGGTATCCTGGCTATCGTTCGGTATACCAATAGAGTCAATCGTTTTTACATCTTGTATAGACATATTTAATCCTGATTTTTTTATCCGGTCTAATAATTTCAACTTTTGTAGGTGGTATTTGAGATCCACCTTCAAAACTGGACTTACCTGCTCATACCACGGTAATATTACTTAATGGCATAGCGACATTTTTTTTAGATTAGTCGTTGATGAGAAGTGGCGTTGATCAAGGTAAGTGCTTACAGGGAACATCCATTATGCTTTTAAATCTCCACCTGAGGTTTCTTTTTCCATACAGATACAATAACCACCATTTCATACCCTGACTTTTCTTAACCTCTGGAGCACATAGCGCATTACTCTCAATATCAATAGGAAGAAGGTGGCGAAAATTTCCAATCGCGAGGCACATCACCAGTATTGCACCGAACTTCAAGCGTGATAACGGGCATTTAGCGAGATGACTGATACAAATTTCAAGCCCTTCAGATCGGAGCTCATTCCACATTAAGATAAATTAATCTCCTCACCTCATCTCTTAATTTATCTTCGCTAAACTCATAATCTTCACGATCATCATGTGGATTATACAAATCAGCCAAGCAAAATATACTCGATAAATTTTCACTTGTTTTAAATTCATAGTTAAGCATGTTTTTATTATCACGCTCTAAGCGCCAAAGCTCAATATAAGCTTCTGAAAACACATCCGCCGACAATCTTCCATCGACAAACGCCTTAGAAAAATCCATTAGCAAACAACTCATCGTAACACTCCGTTTTTCATGAAATCATCGTATTACGGCGTTCCCGACTACACTTTAAATCCTGTGATAAACTCACCGGATTTATCAATAATAACAGCATTGTTCGTTGTCGGATTAAATTACAATTTCGAATATTTCACAAAGCCATAAGTACCTTTTTCAAAAGTAGCTATATCATCCATATGATTTTTAATGGCTATTTCGAAATATTTAATTGTTTCTGGATTTTTCTTCGCCGTAACAATGTCAAAATAAATGGCATGCTTGAAATTTTTATCTCACTGCTTTGCACTAAAAGTTACACTTTCAGAAATAATACCAGTGCTTACATGCGGTATTTTCTTACCCGGCAACATAGTTCCGGCAAGCATTCCACCAGTGGCTTCCAGCGCCAGCTGGTTCCCCAGTGACACCTGCCTAAAAGTAGCAGCAACCGCAGACCCGGTATCTGCAAGTGCATTGATAATGCCGTTGGCGATAGAAGAGGTTATCCCTTCCCCCAGCTTTTCCCAAACTTTTCTCTTCAGACATTCAGCTGCCTGTTTCACTGTTGCGCGCGCCTGGTCACCCCTTCGCGCACTATTCTCAACTTACCTTCTTTTTAGACTAGATAAAAACAAAATACCAATACCTAAAACCAAACCAATAACGGCACCTCTTTGTATGGAATCGAATAAATTTTCTCGCCATTCAAAGGAAAAGCTTCCATTCCTTATCATAAAAACAGATGCCACACCTAACCTAACTAAAAATAAAGTTAATGTGGTTATAAGAAAGAAATAAAATATTAACTTTATGGCTAATGCTATATTTTTCATTATTTATTCTCCAACTGTTTTTGAAGTTCAGAGCCAGCGACCTCTGAAGCTCCGGAACCAATCACAGCTCCAGCCAAACCAGCTGCTTTTTCTGAAATTAAAGGTAGGTATTTATTTCCAACCTCTACTGCTTTGCCTCCTGCAGCCCCAACCCCCGTACCAAAAGCAGCGCCAGCTACAATTGGAAGTGCCTCTTTTCCTTGCAACTTAGCCCCTGCATAAGCACCTGTAATACCTGCTACTTCAGTGAACCAGAACCCCTTACCCTGAGTGAGTCCGCTGATACCTGTAGCGATAAGTGCATCAGTGGCACTGAAGGGGTCGCCGCTCTGTAGCTGATTCAAAATATTTGCAGAACCACCTATAGCACCTGCACCGATAATACTTCCGGCCGTTGCACCAGATGGTAACAGAACAGGTGCAACAACAGCAGTAGCTCCAGCTCCCCACGCTGTTAATAAGCCTGTTGCCGGGTTCTGTCCGGCAGGTAAATCTCCCGAAACCAGTTTATCAGAGGCATACTTAATTTCTTCTGGTGTTGCCGGATTCAGGACCTTACCAGTCTCATCTGTAAGATTAGTGTTATTTTTCAGGGATCCTTGTGCTTGATTATTACTCCAGAAACCACTACCAAATCCACTTAAACCTGACAGCTCATTATTCTCAACCGCATTTTTCCCGGCAACCGCGCCGCTCGTCGCCGCAGCACTGCTGTTGCCCAACATGCCGCCCGCAAGTCCTGCCGCCAGCGTGCCGAGCAGGCTCAGTTGCTCGCGGTCTTCCTGTCCCAGCGCCGCTATCTTCTCCGGGGTATCTGCGCCCCAGTATTTCTCTGCGATGTAGCGTGTGGCCAGCTCGCCGCTAAAGGCACCTGCCGCACCCGCTGCCGCACTGCCGCCCGACATCTGCGATGATACTGCACCCCACACGGCATGGGCCATCGCATTGGTTGCCACATCAACGTTGCCGGAAGCGTCGGTCGTTTCCTTCTTAATCAGCTGAGCTGCCCACGGATTAAGTCCGCCTGCGACCGCCTGACCTGCATTGCCGGTCACCAGCCCCGTCAGAATACTGCCAACCGTCTGTGCGACCTTCTGCGACGTGCTGCCGATGCCCCACTGCTTCATCTCCGCCTGATACTCTGGCGAATCACGCATTTTCTCCAGCCACTCTCCCCGCTGTTTTTCCGTTGCTCCGGCGGGCAGCGTCTCGGCGTTCTTCGCACTCTGCGCCTTCTCAAGCCCTTTGATATCGCCCATGGTCGTGACGATATTTGTCATCTGGCCGCTGATTTCACCGGCTAACTGAGCCGTCTGAAGCCGCTTCTGCTCTTTCTCTTTGTCAAAGATCGCACTGATGCTGTCGTTGGCATGTTCTGTGTCACGGCTGAGGTCTGCCACATCCTGCTTCTGGTTGACCCGGTCGCGAATGATCACGGTGCCGTTTGCCACCGCCGACTGCGTGGTGCCTTCGGCATGGCCGTTGTTGTTCAGGCCCGACAGCAGCGTGCTGGCGGCATTGGACGCCACGCTGGACAGCATCTGCGCACCCATGCCGCCACCGCTGGACAGCGCGATGCTGCCGCCGCTGTGGCTGACCCTGTAGTCCGCCGCATTGCCGATATCGGTGAAGCCGAGCGTACCGGTATCCAGACGGTTGTCTGCCGCATCGCCCTGGCTGGCAATCACTGCACCGTTCAGCTGGGTATGATTGCCAACGGTGATGTCAAAGCCGCCGTTACCGGCATAGATACCGCTCTGCTCCTGCACGCTGTCAAAGTTGCTGTGCATTTTGTCCTGGTTGACGCTGGCATAGCCGGACACCGACATTGAGCCAAAGGTAAAGCTGCCGCCCGCGCCGTAGCTGGTCTGTTTTGAATCGTAACGGTCGCTGTCCTGCTGGCTGGTGATGGTCAGATCCCGGCCCACATCGGCCGTTACCTGATTACCGCTGACCTGCGCGCCGTTGAGCGTGGTATCTCTTCCACTGTTCAGGCTTACCCTGCCGCCGCTGTCCAGGGTGGTCTCAGACCAGCGCGTACCGTTGCCGCTCTCCTTACCTTTGGCGCCGTTAACGCTGGCAAAAATGCTGATACCCGCGCTGCCCTGTCCGGCACCAAAACTGATGCCCACGCCACCGCCGCCGCTGCTGTTTTTACCGCTGCTTTCCTGAGTGTTGGCCGCCCCGCTCAGCACAATGTCCCTGGCAGCATTGAGGCTGCTGTCACCTGCGGCTTTCAGCTGGCTGCCGGCGATAAGAATGTCGCCGCTGTGCTCGCCACTGCCCTTACCGGCAGAGGTAATGGAGAGGTTCTTACCGGCATTGAGCGTGGATCCGGCGACGCTGTCGGACGCCTGATGCTGCTGCGATTTTGATTTCTGTGTGGTCAGGGAAAGGCTGACGCCCAGGCCGTTGTTGGGATCGGCGCTCGCTTCCGCCAGTTGCCCGCCCAGCACGGCCTGAACGCCTGAAAGCGCGGCTTTTGTAGCCTGCAGGGCAGCAAGGCGACCGTCACTCTCTTTTTTCGATGTCTGCGCCGCCGCGACCGCGTTATTAATGGCTTCACCCACCACCCCGGAGAGCGCCAGTGTCAGCCCGCTCTTCTTCTGCTCAAACAGTTCATCATGAGTCCGTTTATCATGACCCGGATCGATGATCACGCTGTCGCCGGTAATGGCGAGGTCACGTCCCGCCACCAGATCTGAGCCGCTGACATGAGCCTGTCCGCCCGCAATAATGCTGACATTACCGCCCGTACTGCCCACCGTGCTGGCACTCTGGCTCTGGGTGGTGCCCTTGTCACGTAAGTCATGGACCGATTTACTGCTGCCTACCGTGATGCCGATGCCACCGGTTCCCATCAGGCCGCTTTTCTTAGTTTCCGAGAAACGCCAGGTTGAGTCCGTGTTGGTCGCAGCAACGATATCCACGTTGTTACCGGCCCTGAGCGCTACGGTACCATCGCCCACGACCTGTGAACCCTGGACAAGTAAATTGTTGCCCGCATTAAGCGTGACATTGTCGCCGCTCAGTAAGGTGCCATTTTCACGGGTGTCACTGTCTTCGCTGATGGTATGCGTGGTCTTTTTACTCAAAAATCCTTTTTTGGTTTTGGTCTCTTCTTTGTAGGCATAATCGCTTTCAGTGGCGGTGGTCAGGTTGATGTCGCGTCCGGCACCCACTGCGATATTACCGCTGGCCGTAACCTGAGCCGCTTCACTGTTAACATCCTGACCCGCTTTAACCGTCGTACTCCCACCACTGGCAATTTCAGTACCCTGCTGGCGTACCGACTCATTAATCTCAACCTTCTTACCGGATTTGTAGCTATTGCCAGAACCGGTTTCAGCCGCCAGCAGATTGACGTCGCGTCCCGCCTGTAAGGTCACGTCTTTGTCTGCGGCGATGCCTGCCGCCTGGCTATTGAGATCGCGTCCGGCCTGAAGTGCAAAATCGCCTCCGCTGGTCAGCGTCGTGCGATCCAGCCCGGTTGAATGGGTTTCACGTTTACCCTTCACATCATTCTGGCTGGTGGTCGCACTGTTGAGATTAAGATCATTACCGGCTGCCAGCGCCGCGTTTTTACCGGCGCTGATGTTGCTGGCGGTAACAGTCAGATCGTGGCCCGCCTGCATCGCCATATTGCCGCCTGCGGCGATCTGGCTGCCGACCGTGGTGACGGTGGTTGTGCTGGTTGGGTCAACTTTTTGCCAGCGGTTTCCGAAGCCGGATTGCGCGCTGCCAGTGACGTTCTGGTTCCCGGTGATAGCAATATCATTCCAGGCGTTCAGCAGCAGATCGCCACCCGCTTTGAGGTTAGCGCCGGTGACGGCAATATCGTTGCCCGCCTTAAGGCTCAGAGAATCCAGTGACGTGATGCTCGCCGTTGGCCCGCTCAGGGTTTCGGTATAGGATTTCTTCGCACCCTTACCGTTATCTGCATCCAGATGCCAGAGCTGTGAAGTAGTCAGGTTGTTGATGTCACCGTTAATACTCTCCAGTGCCACCTTTTTACCGCTGATAGTCGCGCTGACGTTGTTGATATCATTCAGTGCGCTAAGTTGCAGATCGCCACCTGCATGGAGCAGACCGGCGTTGAGGTTACTGAGCGTGTTCTGACTGTCGATAGTCAGATCGTTTTTGGCCATCACGCTACTACCGGTATTGGTGATGTTCCCGCCTTTCAGCGTCACGTTGTTACCGGCAATTACGCTGCCATCGCGCATCTCCACATCTTTTGTCGACAGATAAAGCTTCGGCACCATCACCGTTTCACCGTTGATGGTGGTGGCTTCCCACCAGACCATACTCTTGTCTAAAGAGGCGAGTTGCCCGGCAGAGAGTGAGACACCAAACTCCAGTCCCAGCGACTTTTGCGCCGCCGCAGCGTTGTCCATCAGATAGCGCATCTGGGCGAGATCGGATCCCAGGCCATTGATGTAGCGGTTGCCGGTCTGATTCAGTACCGCATTGCTGACGTAGCGGGTATCAAACGCCGCATCGCCGAGAAAACGATAATCATAATCTGGCTTCAGGTTAAGGCGATCAAGCATGTATGAGGAGCCGAGGAAGGCGTTCTCGTCTGTGTATTGGGGGCGCGTTTCCTGTAATGGCGTGGTCGCAGGCTGTTTGCCCAGTTTTGCATTCAGCTCACCAAACAGGCTCTGATCCAGCTGGCCCAGGCCATTAAGTTTGGGGTTAACGGTAATCAGATAGCGGCTATTGGTGTTCGACGCAACAAAGTAGCCGTTTTCGCCAGAAGGTAATGGATAGGCGCTGATATCAACCTCAGCGGCCTTATAGTTATGCAGCGACGCAGGACCCTGAGAAGCGTTCGTCAGGTTAACGGCTTTACCCAGCGCTGCGTTGTTTTTACCCGCAGTTGCATATTGCGTCAGCGATGCGCTGCCCTGTGATGCGGTCTCCAGCGCACCTGCGCCATTGACCTGCTGCAACGCATTCTGGAGCTGATCGCGCCATTGCGGGGTATTGATTGCGGCTTTGTCGGCAGTTGCCAGTTGCTGATGAGACTGCGCGCCTGCGGTGCCTGCCGCGGTTAAGACGCGTAAAGCGGGGGCCGAAAGGGTATTACCGCTCCAGCCGGCATTCGCTGTGGTGTTAGTGTTGCTGATATCGCCGCTGAAATTTGCAGAGACATTGCCTCCGGCCTGAATAACGGCGCGGTAGAGCTGGCCAGGCGTAAAGGTGGTTTCATTACCGGTAAGATTATAGAAAATAAAATTACTTTCGGTATCTATATGACCCGTACCTTTAAAGGGGCCAGTATTGGAACCGGGCTGACCACTTGTAGGTTTATTGCCTTTATATTCATATACCGCATAGTTATTCTGTACCCCGGCCTGCCACGACTGGTTATTTAAATTACCTCCGCCAAGGCTGATGTTTCGGTTCGCGAGCAGATTACTCGCCTGGTTGTCCAGATTATTGGCCCTTATCAGCAAGTCGCGCCCGGATGAAACCGTCCCTGCCGCGCCGTTACTGCTGACGTCTATCGTTGAACTGGAAAGCGCAAACTTTTGAATTACTGCTGACTGGAATGGCGCGTAGTAATTTTTTGTTGTGGTATGTACAGAGCACCCACCATCAGCCCCAGCACAACCTCCCCCGCTCTCTTTTGTTTGAGTTATGGTGTAGTAACCGTAAGAACCCGCTGGTAACTCATTAACATTAATTTTAATAGTGGCATCACCTACACCAGCCCGTGAAGGTGAGGTCACGTTCATCTGCGATGTCCTTAACCCATCCCTTGTATTCAGCAAATGTCCCGTATTAATCGTAATATCGCCGTTCTGCGTTTCGATGGTGCCGGAGTTATTAACTACCTCGCCGTTGGCGTTCCCTGCCGCGTCTCCCTGAAGCCACATACTGCCGCCTGCCAGCATATCGGCACGCTGGTTGCGGATGCTGTTGGCAAAAAGAGAGAGATTGCCGGCCGCATAGAGCAGCGCGTTATTGACGATGCTGCCCGGTGCGCTGAGGGTCAGATTGCCCAACGTACCCGTAAAACCATCAACAGTGATATCGCTGCGGCTGGCTAAGTTGATGTTACCGCCGCCCTGCAGACTGCCATTCCCGTTCATGGCGATGCGGTTGCCGCTAAACGTACTGTCACCCGAACCGGTAGTGAGCTGACCATTATTAGTGAGATCGCCGCCTGCGCTCAGCGTCAGCGCGCCGCCCTGCATCGTGCCCTGGTTGTCTATCGCGCCATTACTGCTGACGGAGAGTCGCCCGCCCGCAGCCAGCACATCGCGACCGGTAAAACCATTCGCGATCTCCAGCGTGGCATCACCCAGCGCCACAACCTGACCAGTCTGATCAAAGCCATTGCTGTGAACCAGTAAAGTGCCGCCACTGAACAGGCGACCACTGCTTTGCTGATTGACCTGAGCGGCCATCACGCTCAGCCGGTTGTTACCCAGCAGCGTGCCGCTGTTGTTTACCTGCTGATAATTAACCTCAAGGTTGCCGCCCTGGGCTGTGCCCTGGTTGCTGAAGCCATTGCCGGTCAGCGTGCCCTGACCGTCGGCCAGCAGCGTACCGTTATTGCTGGCATTAGTCGCATTGAGGATGAGTTGAGACGCCTGTAACCAGCCGTTGTTATTCAGCTGCGGCGTATTCAATGTCTGCGCGCCACCCGAGAGCCACCGGCCATCGTTTTGCGTTAAACCGGTTAATGTCGCGACACCGTTGCCATTGCCCTGAATCAGGCCATAGTTGAACAGTTCTGGCCCGGTCAGCGTCAGGGCGTTTTGCGTGATCATGGCGCCATTGCCACCGTTGGTGATGCGTCCACCAGCATTGACCAGCAGGCTGTTGTCACCCTGTAAGCGCCCGTTGTTATCAACCGCACCACTGGTGATCTGCAGATCGCCGCCCTGCACGCGTCCGGCATTATTAAGCGAGGAGGACTGAAGCGTCAGCCTGCCTGCGCTGAGCAGCGTTTTATCCTGCTGCTGAGTCAGTGCACCGTTAAGGCCAACAGTCAGCGCGTCGACACCGGTGACGGTGCCGTTATTGTTTAACGTGTCGCCCCGGAGCGTCAGGTTTCTGGCAATCCATTCACCCTGATTGGTCAGCGTCAGTGCCTGCAGTGCCGCGGTGCCATTCGCTGAAATCTTACTGCCCGCGCCCGCATCAAGGCGATCGGCCAGAATCAGTTGCAGCGCATCCGCACTCTGGATCGCGCCATTATTGGTCAGTTGCCGGGCATTCAGCAGGATCTGCTGTCCCTGCCAGCTGCCGTTGTTAACAACGTCTCCGCCGTTGATGTTCAGCGTACCCTGCGTCAGCAGCGATCCGCCCTGATTATTGATCAGCTGACGTGATGGCGCGGCCAGCGCTCTGAGCAGCATTCGCCCGGCCACCTGTGGCGCAGCGGCAAACGTCAATGCCTGCAGACCAATCAGGCTGCCCTGATTAATGACGCTGGCGGGTGAAATGGTCAGGGTTTTGCCCTGCACCGATCCGCTGTTATTCAGCGCGGCACCGTTCAGCACCATCGCCCCTTCGCTAAGCAGTGAGCCGCTGTTGTTCAGCGTGTTCGCCGTAACCTGTGCGGTGTTCTGACTCATCAACGAGCCGGTGTTATGCAGTTCATTGCTGATGCTGGCGTTCAGATCTTTGCTGCCCAGCAGCGATCCCTGATGCAGCCAGTTGTCAGCGTTAACCGTTGCCTGCTCGCCCTGCAGCGTTCCCTGGGTGTTGAGCTGACCCGCGGTCAGCGTCAGTGTTCCGCCGCTCAGCGTTTTGCCACCGGCAGATTGCGTGACGTTATCGGCCTGAGCAGTCAGCGCCGTGTTGCCCTGTAACAGACCGTTGTTGTTCAGGCTGGAGCCCTGCAACCCCAGGCGGTCCGCCATTATTTTGCCGCTGTTGCGCAGCGTGGTGGCATTCAGGTCGCTATTGCCCTGGCTGACCAGCATGCCGCTGTTGATCAGATCGGTGGCGATATTACCGCGCAAGGCGCTGATGCCATTGAGGCTGCCGCGATTGTCGAGAGAATCCAGCGTGACGTCGAGTTGCTGGCCCTGCCAGCTGCCATCATTGATCGCGCTACCGCCCTTGACGATCAGTCGATCGCCGCTCAGCAGTTGCCCATTGTTGTGGTTGAGGGTCTGAGCAAATCCGAGATCCAGTTGCGTGTCGCCCTGGAGCAGCCCGCTGTTTTCCAGCGTATTACCGCTGGCGCTGAGTTGCTGTGCCGCAATCTGGCCGCTGTTACTGAGCGTTTGGGCATGCAGGTCGGCCTGCTGGCCGGTCACGATCTGTCCCGTACTGCTGTTATTCAGCGTATCGGCAATCTGAAGATCGAGGTCATCGCTCAGCAGGCGTCCGCTGTTGTTGAGACGGTTTCCGTTGACTGAAAGCTTACCGTTAACCTGCAGCAGCCCGTCGTTATCCAGTTGATCTAACGTCAGCGTCAGCGGTCCTCCGGCGATTAACTGGCCGCCCTGGAGGTTGTGGAGTTGCTGATGATCCAGCGTTAAGGTGCTGTTGCCCTGCAGCAGACCGGCGTTACTGAGCACTGGCGCATGCAGGCTGAGGTTATCTGCCGCCAGTGTGCCTTTGTTATCGATCTCCCCAGCCTGTAAATTCATCTGCTGCTGGCTGATCAGGCTTCCGCTGTTATCCAGCACACCCCCGACATGGGCTGTCAGTGTTTTTCCGGCGCGAACAGTGCCACTGTTCTGCAACGCCTTCGCGTTTAACGCCATCTGATCGGCCTGCATTGCGCCGTGGTTATTCAGTGAAGTGATGTTGCCGTTCAGGGTGCCGTCACTCAGCAACTGTCCGCCCTGCTGATTATCCAGCTGGTCGCCTTCCAGGGTAATCTGCTGATTACCCTGAATCAGGCCACTGTTAATCATGTCACCACGCAGCATCAGCGCCTGGGCAATCAGCCAGCCGCTGTTGTCAGTGTGATTCGCTTTTAGCGCGATGCCCTGTTGTCCCAGAATCTTGCCGCTATTGACCAGCGTGTCGCTTTGCAGGTCGGCGTCGGCTTCACTGAGGGCATTGCCGCTGTTCTGCCAGCGGTCAGCATTCAGTGTCAGCTGTTTGCCCTGCATCAGTCCGCTGTTGTCCAGCATCTGCTGTTGCACATTCAGCTGGCCTGCGCTGAGCAGCGTGCCGCTGTTGATTAACCCGCTGCCCTGCAACGATACTGCCTTGTCGCCCTGGATTGTTCCGCTGTTATTGATCTGGCTGACATCGCTATTCAGCGCTGCGGCGGCGATGATGCCCTGATTAGTCAGTACATCGCCGTGCAGCTGGAGTGGGTCACTGGCCAGCAGTTTGCCACCCAGCTGATTATCCAGATGCCCGTACCGGGCGCTGAGGCTGGCAGCGTTGATTTCCCCGCTATTGTTCAGCTGGTCGCCGCTGACTACCAGTGTTTTGCCGCTGGTGATCAATCCGCTGTTATTAAGCTGTGGCAAATCGAGCGCAAAGTCGTTGTCGGAGCTGATCGTCCCCGCAGCAAGGTTATCCAGCTGTCCGGAATTTAAAGAGAGCTGATTAGAGCCCTGAAGCAGGCCGCCATTACTGATTTGCCCGGCGGTCAGCGTCAGATTGGGTGCGGTTAACGAGCCCATGTTACGCAGTTGTGCACTGTTCAGGATGAGTGCGTTCTGACTGCTGATGGCCCCCTGATTTTCCAGCCTGCCACGAGCGGTCAGTTGCGCGTCACCGCGTGCAGTGATGGAGCCGTTTTGTTGCAGCGTATCGCTGTTAATCACGGCATCACCATGGCTCACCATCTCGCCACTATTATTCAGGGTCGGGACATCGATTTGCAGACGCTGACTGACCAGATTGCCGCTGTTGCTGAAGGTGTCCGCAACACTGAACAGTGCGTTGCCCTGTGCGGAAAAGATCCCGTCCTGATTCAGACGATTAGCCGTGATCGTGGCATCACCCATACTGATCAGTTTGCCGCTGTTATCAAGAGTGCCGCTTTGAATGTTCAGGCTGCTGCCGCTGATTTCATCGCGGTTAGTCAGCTGTCCGCTAACAGCCAAAGTGTTTTTACCCTGAGCCAGCAGCTTACCGTTCTGTTGCAGAGTGTTAGTGCGAACCTGCACGTCACCATTACTGGCCAGGCTGCCACTGTTAGCGATCTGTGCAGCCTGAATATCGAGTGTTTTTGCGGCGGCGAGCTGACCGGCATTGTCCAGCTGAGAGGTGGCAGAGAGTTGCAGCGCGTCTACCGCACTACCGCTGCTGCTGTTATCAACACTCAGGTTAGCACCGCTGAGACGCACATTCTGGCCTGCCTTCACGCTGCTGCCTTTAAGCGTGATATTGCCCTGACTGTTGAGGTCCAGCGAGGCGTCGCTGCCCAGCGAGGCCCCATTTAAGGCGATATCCTGCTGCGCTGTCAGCGCAACGTTGCCCCCGGCTTTATGTTCACCCTGCAGGGCAATGCTGCTGCCTTTTGCAGTCAGGGTGCCGCTGGTCAGGCTATTGTTGATGCTTAACCGACCCTGCGCATCCAGCACCATATCGCCCTGACGGGCATTAAGATTGCCGAGATTGACGCCAACGCCGTTTTCGCTGGAGACCAGATGGATGCGGTTTGCGTACATGCCGCCCAGCGCGCCGGTATCTACAGCAACCGATGGCGCAGCACCTTCGCCCGCGATGGGTGTCACGCTGCCATCAGCACCGACCCGGTTTGCGCCCAGCGTCACATTAAGATCTTTGGCATGGATGCCCGCGTTGATTTCGGTTGCGCGCGCGATGATCGAGACAGCATCAGCCTGGCTGCCATCCAGTCCTTTACCCTCAATGCTGATTGCGCCTTTCGTCACCTCCAGCGATTGCAGATTGCCCTGCGCATCAAGCTGCGGTTTACCGGTAGTCAGCGTAACGTTGGGCGTATTGATAAAACCGCAGCCGTTGCAGGTAATGCCATAAGGGTTAGCGACCATCACATTGGCCGCTTTGCCCGCTACCTCGGTATAGCCCTGTAGCTGTGAACGGTTAGCACCCACCACCTCATTGATAATGGCCCGGGCTTCCTGCCCGGCTTTGAGATTCGGGTTGTTCTGGACAAGTCCACCCAGTTGGGTCTGCGTCAACCGGCCGGTTGCGTTGTTCAGGATCAGCCCTTCCTGACCCACGTTGTAATTCTGGTACTGGTTATGCGACAGGCCCGCCGCATTCGGCGTCGCGATATTAATGACCGGCACGCCATTCCCGGCAGCATCGACGTTGGTACCTGGTGTGACGGGCGCTATCGCCGCAGAAAAGGCGGGCAGCAGTGGCTGAAACGCGATCAGCGAGCAGATGAGATAGCTCAGCAGACGACGCGGCAGTGAAAGCTTTAATTGATCATCCATAATCGGGGCCTTTTTTTAAAAAACGAGTCCAACACGCGCGTAAACGCTGAGGCGATCGGGCGCAAGATAATTGGGGTAGCTGACAGGGATACCCAGCGACAGCTGAGTGGAAACATGCGCGTTACGGGTGCCAAGTCCCAGCGAACTGCCCCACAGCGTGCCTGCTGCGTAGCGATCCTGTTTGTCGCTCTGGAGCCACCCGCCGTCCAGCGCCAGGGTGGTGCTGACCTCGCCGATTGCAGGCAGGGTAAACAGCGAGTAATTCAGTTCGTTACGCAGATAGCCGCCAACATCGCCGGACAGGTATTGCTCCTTGTAGCCGCGAACCGAGTTCTCGCCACCAATTGTCAGGCGTTCGCTGCCATAAAGGCGATCCGGCGACCACTGAGCGTAAAAACTGCTGAGCCACCACATTTTCTGAGTGACAGGCCGCTGATAGCTGCTGCTGACGCTCCATTTGCGGAATTCAGCTTTCGGAAAATCGTCGCTTTTACCCTTGTCGCTTTCCGCATCAAACCACGGCATCCCGCGGCTCAGCATCGGGTTCAGAGTGGCCACCCCACCTGCAATTTTTTGCGTATGGTTAAAACCGATCTGCAGACTGGTCAGTTTGCGGCTACTGCTTTGAAGCAGCGTCTCATTCAGCCAGTTATGGCTGACGTAATGGTTCAGCCCAACCTGAAGGCCAGTTTTGATTTGCCCGTTGCGGAACAGCACCCACGAGCCGCTGAGGCGGTTAGAGATGTTGTCGCCGTTGCTATACCAGTCGAAACTATTGGCGTTAAAGCGGCTGTGATAGTTGCTCCAGCTATAGCTGTAATCCAGCAGCCCATAGCCATAAGGCACGCTGACGCCCGCCTGGAAATTTTGCGCATCGCGCCAGTCGCTGAAAGCGCTACTGCGACCACCGCTGACAAACCAGCGATCGGCAACACCCAGCAGGTCATTACCCACCAGCGAGCCGGAAAGCTGACCGATGCCGGTGCTTCGCTGGCCGCTATTGTCCATATTCAGCCCCAGCGTCAGAGGAAACTCAGGTGTGCTGGTCAGGTTAACAATGGAATAGCCCGGCTGAGACGACGGGATGATTTCAATCTGAACCGGCGTAGTACGAAGCCGGTTTATCTGCTCCATACCCTGTTCAATGTCACGTAAATTTAAAATACGGCCTGCACGGGTCGGGAACGCCATGTTCAGCTGACGTGCACTGGCACCCTGCAAATGAATCGCCTCAAGCTTTCCTTCCAGTACGGTGATATTTAACGTCCCGTGGGAAAGATTCTGTTCTGTCAGGAAGGCCCGGCTGGTGATATATCCACGCTGGACATACCACTCTGAAATAGCGCGTACCAGCTGATTAATACGGTCCAGACTCAGGCACTGATTGATATAGGGAGCGACAAGTCTCTTCTGTGTATCAGGCGTGATTAAGCTCGCCTGTTGCAGTGAAATCTGGTTGATTTCAAAACAGGGGCCGCTGGCTGGCGCCGATTCAGTTTTTTGCAGCTCAACCTGATGCGCCTGTGTTAATGCATCACGCTGCTGCTGATCCTGCTGCAACCGCTGCTGCTGCTGGTTTTGAATAACGTCAAGATCACCCGGCGTGACCGGTGCAGCCATGACATTGCTGATAAACAAACTGGCTCCGAAAACCAGCCACTTCCCTGTTTCAGGCATTTTCATCGAAGGATTAACAACGCTTATTGTAAGTTTTGTGTAAGCACAGGCGTGCAGATTACCACCTTAACAATCGGAAGTTCCTTATTGACTTAAAATAATGATGTGGTTTTACAAAAAGTAAAATTAGCGGTGATAAAACGTTTTCTAAGCCAAATTTGTAATGACTTAGCCACTTTCTTTGTGCAGAGCTCATTTATGAGTGTTAAGGGAATGGATGTAACGGCGTGCACTGATGAATATAGATCCGCGCCGGATTACTCATTCATATAACGGCGCTGGGGTATTAAGTGGGATAAAAAATAATGATATTACTGCTTTTCGTGGTGAAGCCTGCTGGCTGAAATGACTCGGGCACTACAGATGCAAAAAGGCCCGCAACGTAGCGGGCCTTAACCAGACAATATACAACAACCATTATTTTTCATGGTAGCGATGCACTGCCGGATAATATTCCAGTCCATACAGCTGGCTCAGCGGCAGCAGCAGTTCCACGTTAATATCATGCACACGTTCACTCGCCACAGGGCCGCTCAGCAGCTGTTCAAACCAGGCTATCAGTTTCTGTTTCATTTCAGGCTCTCCGCATCAGTTGATGCTCTGAGTTAACCCGCTTACACGCCCAATCTGAAGCAAAAATTTCTGCGCTGCTTATGCCGGAAATGGCATAAGCAGCCACCATCTGTTTAGCCAGTGCCAGACACCGGCTGCTCAAAACGGTTACTGCGTTATCAACGTCACCCAGTTCGCGCCTTTACCAGCCGGGGCTTCAGCAACCCGTTTGAGTTCGCCGCTGGCGGGATCGATGGCGTAACTGCCAATCACCGCGCTCTTCTCCCCGCTGACGATCAGCCATTTACCCTGCGCATCAATCGCAATACTGCGCGGCTGTTTTTCAACCGGCCAGCTGCCGATAAGTGTTAACTCACCCGACTGTTTATCAACCCGGTAGCCGCTGACGGTGCCGGAGGTGCGCTCGGTCACATAGATAAATTGTCCGTCCGGGATGATTTTAATGTCTGCTGCCCAGATGCGCGGCGTGGGATCGCTGTAGCCCGCCGGGCGCTGCTCGCCATGCTGCAGGTTATATTTCTTCGCCACCGCATTCGGCCAGGTTTTCAGCTCCGTCAGCGACCCATCCGTCGCGCGACGGAACTGCGTAATGGTGCCGCTCATCTCCGCGAGGTTATAGAGAAAACGATTGTCGGGCGATATTACCGAATGTCGTGCGCCGCTGTTCTTCTCGCCCTGAACAAATCCGGTTCCCAGCGGCGTTATCGCGCCGTTATCCGCAAAGGCATATTGCAGCACGCGATCCGCGCCAAGGTTGCCGACGTAGAGTGAATGATTGCTGACGTCGGTGATCACCGAGTGGGCATGCGGCCCGGTTTTCACCTCGCCCGTGACCTGGGGTGTCACAACTCCTTTGTCATCAATCCGGTTGCTGGTGACGATATCGCTGTCATAGGAGGCAGCCAGCAGATAGCGCCCACTTTTGTCGGTGGTGATCCACGGAAAGCTGGCTGCAACCGGCGTCACCGCCAGTTTCTGCAAGTCACCGTGCGGACCCGAGACGCGCCAGCTGATGATCGAATAAGGCGGACTCCGCAGCGCACCATAGAGCCGTTTACCATCCGGGCTGGCCGCCAGCGGCATAATCTTTTTACCGGCAGGCGTATCGCCACGCCATTGCAGGCTGCCATTCGCCTCGCTGAGCTGATAGCGGGAAACGGTGCCGGATTCAGCATTGGAGACATAGACAAAGGTTGTCGCCCATAACGGGGCGCTACACAGCAGCGGCAGGAGTGCCAGCGCCGTTTTCAGACGGATCATAGGGTCACCTTGATAAGTAGTGTCTGCATCATTGCGCAGCAGGCATTACGCTAACCCTGTCCGGGGAGGCTGGCTTTGTGCAACTGTCTGAAATTCGGTTCGAAAGTCTGGAGATGTGACGGAGATGTTATTTTTAATGGTGCTGAAAGAGGTAAGACGCCTTTCCCCACGGCGGGTGAAAGGCGTTAACAACGCGCTAACCGGTTTTCGCGATCATTTTTCGATAGCGGTTGAGCCACTTGCCGCTGTTAAGTCGCCACCAGAAGAAGATGCCACGCACCGTCCAGTCGAGGAACATCCCCAGCCAGACACCGGTCACGCCCATCCCCAGTTCAATACCGAGCAGGTAGCCGACCACCACGCGGGCGCCCCACATGCTGAACATCGACACATACATGGTGTAACGCGCATCGCGTGCGCCCTTGAGTCCGGCAGGTAGCACCCAGGAAGCGGCCCATAACGGCATAAACAGCGCGTTAAGCCAGATCAGCTGCTTCGTCACGTTAATTACTTCCGGGTCGCTGGTATAAAACCGTGCCAGCAACCCGGCCAGCGGCACCGTCAGCAGGGCCATCACGGTCAGGCAGACCGTCGCCAGCCAGAAGACGTGCCGCACCTGGCGTTCCGCCTGGAACACCTGATTCCTGCCCAGACGGGTACCGGTGATAATCGTTGAAGCCGAACCCAGCGCATTGCCTGGCAGGTTGATCAGTGAGGCGATAGAAAAAGCGATAAAATTCCCGGCAATCTCGCTGGTGCCCATTCCGGCAACAAACACCTGTGTCAGCAGTTTACCGCCGTTGAACAACACCGACTCGATACTGGCAGGCACGCCTATACCTAAAACTTCCATCAGAATGCTGCTGTTCCAGCGCCGGAAATAGCTCGACAGCGTGATTTTCAGTGAGGCGTTAAAGCCGATCATCAGCACGTAAATCACCGCGATCGCCCCGATATAGCGGGTGATGGTCAGTCCGAGCCCGGCACCGATAAACCCTAAACCGTCCCACGAGAAGCAGCCATAAATCAGCACGCTACTGATGATGATGTTGAGGATGTTCATGCCGCCGTTAATCAGCATCGGAATTTTGGTATTACCTGCACCGCGCAGCGCCCCGCTGCCAATCAGGGTGATAGCGGCGGCCGGATAGCTCCAGGCGGAAGTCTGCAGATAGCTCAGCGCCAGCGCTTTGACTTTCGGATCGGCGGCACCGGCAATCGCATCGACAATCAGATGGCCCCAGAACTCAATGGCGATCACCAGCACAAAGGCGAGTATCGTCATCATGGCCAGCGACTGACGCGTGGCGGCGCGGGCGCGCTTGCCGTTGCGTTTTGCCAGGCTGAACGCCACCACCACCGTGGTACCAAGATCGATGGCAGCAAAGAACGAGATGATCACCATGTTGAAGCTGTCGGCCAGGCCGACGCCCGCCATCGCCTCTTTACCCAGCCAGCTGACCAAGAAGGTGCTCAGTACGCCCATCAATAGCACACAGGCGTTCTCGAAAAAGATAGGCACTGCTAATGGCGATATCTCACGCCAGTAGAGCGTGCGATACGAACGGCGTTTCGGGTACCACGCCGTGCGCTTGATCGCCTGCATCACTGCTACGCCGGGATTTTGCAAAGGATTACCAAATCAGAAGAGACTGGACAGGAGTTCTAATGATGATAGTGGGCAGAGAAATATGCAAAGTCTTTCCGGTGCAAATTAATCATGGTTACAAACTTTTTAATGCCGCCACGGCACAATCTGCCTCACTGCCCCGCCCGCTGTAGCAAACCTGATTATTTCCCTGACGTTATGATCGGTTGGCCATGCTTTGCTGCTGGCGGTTTTTCCGCCATCTCCTCATCGGTAACGCATTCAAACGTGGCGAACCACCCCTTCTGATAGTAAAGATTTTCTTACTGTTTTTCAGTGCAGCAGATCTTCACTTAAAACAGCGCTGCTCAGAATTCCCGCTTCGCTGGCGCAAAAAAACGGCGATCACAGATTCTTCAACAATCTCCGCAACAAACCCGCTAAGCTTGGGGCAAATTGCGGAAAAAAATGGAAGGAGAAACCATGCCGACACTACGGAAAAACCTGACCAGCCAGCAGGCGCTGGATGAACTTGAACGCCTGTACGATGGCGCCGTCGATGCGCTGCGCGAGGCGATTAAAGCCTTTACCGAAAACGGCACGCTGCCCGATGCCGCCGCTCGGGCGCAGGGACTATTTGTTTACCCAGAGCTGCGCATCACCTGGCGCGGCGACGGTCCGCAGCAGAACCGCACGCGTGCCTGGGGACGCTTCACCCACACCGGCAGTTACAGCACCACCATCACCCGCCCGGCATTGCTGCGCCACTATATTTCGGAACAGCTTCAGATGCTGGAGAAGGAGTATCAGCTGGAGATCGACGTGGGGCCCTCCAGCCAGGAGATCCCCTACCCTTACGTGATCGACGGTTCCGACCTGTCACTGGATCGCACCATGAGCGCCGGTATTGCGCGCCACTTCCCGACCACCGAGCTGTCACAGATTGGTGATGAGACAGCCGATGGCCTGTTCCATGCCGATGCAAAATCCCCTCTGTCGCACTTCGACGCGCTGCGAACCGACTTCTCGCTGGCCCGCCTGCGCCACTACACTGGCACCAGCGTAGAGCACTTCCAGCCGTTTGTGCTGTTCACCAACTACACCCGTTATGTTGATGAGTTTGTGCGCTGGGCGATCGAGCAGGTGCGCGATCCCAGTACCCCTTACGACAGCCTGGCCTGCGCGGGCGATGTGGTGCTGACCGCCGACACCGCTGACAGTGAATCGATGCTCTCGGATCTGGCGTGGAAGAAGCACCAGATGCCCGCCTGGCATCTCACCTCGCCGAATCGTCGCGGTATTACGCTGATTAATATTGGTGTTGGCCCGTCGAATGCCAAAACCATCTGCGATCATCTGGCGGTGATGCGTCCACATGCGTGGCTGATGATTGGTCACTGTGGCGGTCTGCGCGAGAGCCAGCGGATTGGTGATTATGTGCTGGCCCATGCCTATCTGCGCGACGATCACGTGCTGGACAGCGTGCTGCCGCCTGATATCCCGGTACCCAGCATTGCCGAAGTGCAGCGCGCGCTGTATGACGCCACCAAATCAGTGAGCGGCATGCCAGGCGAAGAGGTGAAGCAGCGGTTGCGTACCGGCACCGTGGTGACCACGGACGACCGCAACTGGGAACTGCGCTACTCCGCTTCGGCACTGCGCTTTAACCTGAGCCGTGCGGTGGCGGTCGATATGGAAAGCGCCACTATTGCCGCACAGGGTTATCGTTTCCGGGTGCCATATGGCACGCTGCTGTGCGTTTCAGACAAGCCGCTGCACGGTGAGATTAAGCTGCCCGGTCAGGCGAACCGTTTCTATGAAGGGGCGATTTCGGAGCATCTGCAGATTGGTATTCACGCTGTTGAGCTGCTGCGCGCCGAGGGCGATAAGCTGCATTCGCGTAAGTTGCGTACCTTTAATGAGCCGCCTTTCAGGTAAGCGTTAGCCGGCTGAGGCGAGGAATAAGGCCGGTACTGCTGACAGGCAGTACCGGCCTCTTGCTTTGGAATTTACCCAATGCGCATGTCAGCGCCGGGATAATTTATACTTTAAAGGTCTCTACAATCAGCCTGAGAGACTGCGCTTGCTCAGAGAGAGACTGAGAAGCACTTGATGATTCTTCTACCAGAGCAGAGTTATTTTGCGTCACCCCATCCATCTGGCTGACTGCAATACTCACCTGAGAAATCCCCTGCATCTGTTCAGCCGACGACAGCGCAATAGCATCCATGGATTCAGCCAGTTCATCCACTAAATGCACGACTTTGAGAATACTCAAACCCGTATCACTGGCAACAGTGACGCCGCATTCAACCTGTCCGACAGCCTGCTCTATTAACGCTTTAATATCTTTTGCGGCAGTCGCACTACGTTGTGCAAGCGTTCTGACTTCAGACGCGACGACAGCGAAGCCCCTTCCCGTCTCTCCCGCTCGTGCCGCTTCAACGGCTGCGTTCAGGGCAAGAATATTAGTCTGGAATGCGATGCTTTCGATGACGGCGGTGATATCTCTGACTTTAGACGCGCTTTTTGAAATATCACTCATCGTATCTGACATTCGTTTGACGTCCGTTTCCCCTCGTTTTGCAATCGAGGCGGTATCTCTAGCTGAGTTGGCTGTGTCCCTGGCAGTTTTGCTGTTATTTTGTACCGTAGCGGTGAGCTGTTCCATACTCGCAGCCGTTTCCTGCAAGGCAGCGGCCTGCTGTTCAGTGCGGGATGCAAGCTCATTGTTTCCTTCAGAAATCTCATTCGCAGAAAGGGCGACTGAAGAAGAGCCTGATTTAATTTCTGAAACGATATCCCGTAACCGAACCTGCATGCTGTTTAAAGAGGCCATGAGACTGAGAGTGTCATTTTTCTTCAAGCTAACAGGAGTGGTCAGATCCCCATTAGTGATCGCATTAGCAAGTTTCCGCGCTGTACTCGGTTCATCGCCAAGCTCGCTCATGAGTTTACGAATAAGATAGATGCTGGTGCCCGTGCCGAACAAAATAGCCGCAACTAAAAGCGTCACCAGGATGATGTAGGCTCTTTCGGTATTTTTCGCGTTTTGATTAACTGAGTCATCCGACTGCTTCGCCAGGATTTCACTCATCAGGGTAAGACCTTCAAGCAGCGGAACCTGTGCGGGTCTGACTTTTTCCAACAGATACTTAACCGTGATGTCACTGTTTTTAGCCAGTGCCAGCGGAACGGTGTTACTGAAGGCGTCCAGAGCATTTTTCTCGCTGTCACTGATCTTCGCAAAGGCTTTATATTCTTCCGTATCGCCAGACTGGCTGATCATCGTATTCAGTTGATCCCTGCTGGCTGCAAATTTAGCCTTCAGTTTAACCAGACGATCAGACTGCTCCTGGATAAGAGCCTGATCTGAAAAGAGTGATAAATTCCTGACGGTTATCGCCATATCGCGCTGCGCCAGGGTAAGTTCATTGATTAATTTTGTTTTTTTCATATCACCCTGAACAACTGACTCAAGCGTGCTTTTAGCCTGATATAAAGAGTGAATAGCGACAACGATACATATGGAGAAAAAGATGATTAACGTGCCAAATCCGGAACCGAGGCGCGTAGAGATTTTCATTAAAATTCCTTGAAGGGGGGCGGCGATATAGATCTATCGGCATCTCTTTTTTTAACTTCAATGAATATTTATCACATAAATAATATTAACCAGAATTAATGGCACCGCTGCAAAGCATCACAAAAACTCATAAATTTGTCAGGCTTCGATGATTTCCAGTTCAACCAGAAATCGTTTTTTTGTGCGTTATAAACAATCAGAACCCTTATGCATACCGTTGTCTTAACTTATTACTGCGTTACGCTACACTGGTTTGCATGTCATAAAAATTTCATTTAACCCTTGCAGGCGCGGCTTTTAAGGCTGCTACAACCTGGATGCTTTTCGCATGCAAAAAACACAGAAATAAAAACCAGGAATACATAAATTATAATTATAAATAACGTCAGGAACTTCTGTACATCACTTTAAACGCGGGCCGGTTCTGTGACGTCTCGCAGGATATGAATGCTTTATTAGTTCGAAGAATATGGCAGAACAGATCGGCATAAGGATGCTTCAGCCCGGCCGCAGCAATCCAGCCTTCAGGCAGAAAACGCCCTGAGTGCGTTGATGAGCGTGCCCGTCTGCACGATAGCCTTGGTCTGATATGCATCACGAATAAACTCTCCATCATCAGCCCTTGATACGAACGGATAGCCCGGGCAATCGCAGAGAGAAATAGGTTTGCCTGACCCACGCATCAGCTGCAGTAACAGATGAAATTAAAAACCGTAACATAACTGAAGTATATTGCAGACGAAATATAAAAACATACACAGCAACAAAAATCATCATTATTGAGCTTGTCACTCCATAATTGCTGTGCAATATAAATAACAGCAGACTGTAGAAGCTATTTCTTAAAATTAGTGCCACATACTGGCAATGTATTCCCGCCTTTCACATAAAATCAAATAAAGGACGCATAAAGAAACCCCAAAATGGAGGAAGATTGACAAGAAGTATTTGAGGAAAATTAACATACCTTTGGCAGCGCAGATAATAAATTTAATTACTCACTTAAAGAGGATTTATTGTGAAAGTTAAAAATATGACTGTGTTAGCGAGTATGGTTTTATTCTACTCCGCTCAGGGTATGGCCAGGCAATTTGATATCAGTGCAGCAAACATTGACGTCAACACCTCTAAATCTTCCTTCATTCTTACTGGTGCGGGAGGTGCCGGCGGCGCAGGTGGCGCAGGGGGTGCAGGAGGAGCGTTAGGTGGACAAGGTGGTGCCGGAGGTGTTGGCGGCGCCGGAGGTGCTGGCGGAAGTGATGGTAATGGCGCCGCTAACGCCAGCCAGAATGGTAATAATTCCAATAATGATAACGGCAGTAAAAACGGCAACGGTTCTGATCAGGGTAATAACAGTAATAACGGCACCGGGAATGCTAACGGGAGTGGTGACGGTAACGGAAATGATGCAGGCAACGGCGGTGGTAATGGAGGAGGTGATGGTGGCGGTGATGGCGGTGGTGATGGCGGCGGTGATGGCGGCGGAGACTGATAGTCTGGCGTCCATTAACTAAAAAGCTCCTGTTTGTAACCGTTATAGCAGGAGCATTATCACTGTTAGCACAGGAACAGCACATGAAACTTACCAGAAGTTACCCATTATTTTTAGCCACCGTACTGACAGTGGCATGTCCGTTTTACTCCCTGGCTCAGACTGCCAGCGACATGAATACTTCATCCTCAAATACCTCCCTCCAGCCCTCAGCAGGTAAAGACGGACAACAAGGCAATGGTGAAAACGGAGGCGCGGGAGGCAAAGGAGGCGTTCCGGGAGAAGGTACTAACGGAGGAAAAGGAGGTAATGGCGGCAATGGCGGCAATGGCGGCAATGGCGGCAATAGTGGCAATAGTGGCAATAGTGGGAGTGCCGATAATCCCGATACATCAAGTAAAGGCGGTGCGGGCGGCGCAGGTGGTGCGGGCGGCGAAGGTGGTGCGGGCGGCGCAGGCGGTGCGGGTGGCGCAGGCGGTGCGGGTGGCGCAGGCGGTGCGGGTGGTGCGGGTGGCGCAGGCGGTGCGGGTGGTGCGGGTGGTGCAGGCGGTAACGGAGGGACCGGTGGAGAAAGTTTTCTGAAAAGGATTTTCAAATGAAAACAATCACTTTGTTAGCTTCGCTAATCATCATTCCGTATGCGCATGCTGAGTACAAAACGGATATGTTGAGTTCACACCATAATGTCATTCTCATTGATGCCGCTGCAGGTTCTGATGGCGGACCGGGTCAGAACGGCGGTGCCGGGGCCAATGGCGGTCCGGGTGAAAATGGAGGACGAGGGGGAAACGGAGGTATCGGCGGAAATGGAGGGCCAGGAGGAAATGGTGGTGCCGGAGCCAATGGCGGTGATGGCGGAAATGGCGGCCTGGGAGGAAGCGGTGGAAATGGCGGGAACGGAGGTGCTGGACAGAATGGCCAGGCCGGAGGCAATGGCGGGAATGGAGGAAACGGCAGTATGGGGGGAGATGGCGGAAATGGTGGAAATGGTGGGAATGGCAGCAATGGTAGTGATGGTGGCGCAGGGGGGAACGGAGGGAATGGTGGCAGCACGGGAGGTGACGGCGGTGCGGGAGGTAACGGTGGTGACGGAGGAGATGGCGGCGACTAAATTCAACCACACCTTAATATCTCTTCTCTCCTGGCAGCAGGCTTATAAAACAGGCAAGAACAGCAATTATCACGGGTTAATTCACAGCTAAAACAGGCATTTGAATAACACTGATTTAGCGTAATAAAACTTTCCGTCAGCTCCGTCAGCTCAACATTAAAATCAGCTTACCTGAATTAACTAAAACGCTCAGAGATCCTGTCAACGCTGAGTATGTGTGAAACTCCTCTTTTTTTACCATCAGGGAAATGCAACCTGGAGTTGGCGTACAGTGGAGCCCCGGATTTTTGATAGCCATGATGTGAGTAATAACGGAATTAAATGCACCGTTGAAATGGAGTAACGAGTAACAACAAACGCCACAAGTGAAATGCTTTTATAATTTAACCGCACAAACGAGAACAGCCGCGAATAACAACAGCTCCGCCATATTCGCTCTATTGCAATGTTTCGCAGTGTATCAGACACCGCCTGCCCCATAGCCTGGCCGACGAAACCCGCTCAGTGTTAACGCGCGGCTAAGTGATCTGAAACTCCCATACGTCTGGCGGGCGAAACCCGCTCAGTGCTAACGCGCGGCTAAATGACCTGAAACTCTCCTCGCCTTGCAGGCGAAACCGCTCAGTGCAAGCCCGCTGCAAAGCGAAACCTTATGTATCTTTCCCCGCTTTCAGCGGCCTGAGCCCAGCCAGTCCGGGTGACAAACCCACCGGCAGGGGTTTGCCAGAGGCGTCCGGAGCGCTGAGGAACAACCAGAGGCAAGGATGAGCCGACAGGACGTCGGCGAAAGGACGGTACGAGCCAGGGATGGCGAGTCCGGACGGTCCGTCGGCCGCAGGACGTGACGAGGGCACCCCGCGTAGCGGGGCGCGCAGGCAGCCGGACGCCGGGATTGTTAAGGGGCGGGCGTACGCCCCTTAACGCGTCCGCCTGCACGGGCAACCTGAAACTCCTCATCGCCTGGCGGGCGTAACCCTCTCAGCGCTAACGCGCGGCTAAGTGATCTAAAACGTTCCATCGCCTGGCAGGCGAAACCCGCTCAGTGTCAGCCTGCTACAAAGCGAAACCTTATGAATCTTTCCCCGCTTTCAGTAACTTGAGCCCCGCCCATCCGGGTGACAAACCCACCGGCAGGGGTTTGCCAGAGGCGTCCGCAGCGCTGAGGAACAACCAGAGGCAAGGATGAGCCGACAGGACGTCGGCGAAAGGACGGCACGAGCCAGGGATGGCGAGTCCGGACGGTCCGTCGGCCGCAGGGCGTGACGAAGGCACCCCGCACAGCGGGGCGCGCAGGCAGCCGGACGCCGGGATTGTTAAGGGGCGGGCGTCCGCCTCTTGACGCGTCCGCCTGCACGGGCAACCTGAAACTCCCCCTCGCCTGGCGGGCGTAACCCTCTCAGCGCTAACGCGCGGCTAAGTGATCTAAAACGCCCCATCGCTTTGCAGGCGAAACCGCTCAGTGCAAGCCCGCTGCAAAGCGAAACCTTATGTATCTTTCCCCGCTTTCAGCGGCCTGAGCCCAGCCAGTCCGGGTGACAAACCCATCGGCAGGGGTTTGCCAGAGGCGTCCGGAGCGCTGAGGAACAACCGGAAGCCGGGAGCCGACAGGACGTCGGCGAAAGGACGGCACGAGCCAGGGATGGCGAGTCCGGACGGTCCGTCGGCCGCAGGGCGTGACGAAGGCACCCCGCACAGCGGGGCGCGCAGGCAGCCGGACGCCGGGATTGTTAAGGGGCGGGCGTCCGCCCCTTGACGCGTCCGCCTGCACGGGCAACCTGAAACTCCCCATCGCCTGGCGGGCGAAACCCGCTCAGTGCTTACGCGCGGCTAAGTGATCTGAAACTCCCCTCGCATGGGCGGGCGAAACCTGCTCATAGCAAGCCCGCTGCCAGGCGAAACTTATTCAGTGTGCCAGCTCGCTGCTAAGCGAAACTAACTCATAGCCAGCCCGCTGCTAAGCGACCTTCCCTGCCGCCAGGCAACAACTAAGCACTCAACCATCCCAGCTTAATCACAAACAGAATCGACAGGATCACCAGCGCCGCATTCACCTCTTTCACGCGTCCGCTCAGCAGCTTCACCAGCGTCCAGGTAATAAAACCAAACGCGATGCCGTTGGCGATCGAATAGGTCAGCGGCATGGTCAGCGCGGTGACGGTGACCGGCGCGGCGGTGGTGATATCTTTCCAGTCAATCTCTGCCAGACCCGATGCCATCAGCACCGCCACAAAGAGCAACGCAGGCGCGGTGGCATAAACCGGAACACTGGAGGCCAGCGGCGAGAAAAACAGGGCCAGCAGGAACAGCACGGCGACCACAATCGCGGTCAGGCCGGTACGGCCACCGGCACTCACGCCCGCCGCCGATTCCACATAACTGGTAGTGGTCGAGGTGCCGAGCAGCGAACCAAACAGCGCAGCCGCACTGTCAGCAATCAGCGCACGGCCCATCTTCGGCACGTTACCCTGCTCATCCGCCAGACCGGCGCGTTTGGTCACACCCAGCAGCGTGCCCGTGTTATCAAACACGTCAACAAACAGGAAGGCAAAAATCACGCTGATCAGGCCGACGTTAAACGCGCCGGCAATATCCAGCTGCATAAAGGTCGGTGCAATCGACGGCGGTGCAGAGAAGACCCCGGCAAAGGGCGACAGACCAATGCCCATGGAGATAAAGGTCACCAGCAGAATACCGATCAGCACTGCGCCCGTCACCCGACGCGCTTCCAGTACCACGATAACCACAAAGCCGAGCATCGCCAGCAGCGGACCCGGTTTAGTCAGATCGCCAATGCCCACCAGCGTCGCCGGGTTATCGACCACGATGCCCGCCCCTTCCAGCGCAATCAGTGCCAGAAAAAGGCCGATACCGGCACCAATCCCGGCGCGCAGCGGCAGCGGAATACTGGCAATAATCCATTCACGAATCTTAAACAGCGACATCGCGAAGAAAATCACCGCCGAGAGAAACACCGCGCCCAGCGCAATCTGCCACGTATAGCCCATATGCAGCACAACGGTGTAGGTGAAAAAGGCGTTCAGTCCCATACCCGGAGCCAGCGCAATCGGATAGTTGGCGATCAGCCCCATCAGCACGCAGCCAATCGCCGCAGCCAGACAGGTGGCAACAAATACCGCGCCCTTGTCCATGCCGGTCGCGCCCAGAATGCTTGGGTTCACAAACAGAATATAAGCCATCGCCAGGAAGGTGGTGATCCCGGCGATAATCTCGGTACGAACCGTCGTGTTATGCGCTTTGAGTTTGAATAGTTTTTCTAACATCATCATCTCTCGATACAGGAGACATCAGTCTCACTTGCCAAAGGGGTTTGCATGCTGATTATTCTGTTTCCGGGACACTGATGCCGGACGCTGCATACTTGCGTGCCAGAATCGCCTGAAATCCCTGACTTACCCACTGCCCAAAGCAATTGCCATGCCAGCTACCGACGCAATCGATTACCTGGCAGAGCCGGGTACGCCTAAGAGAATTCCGAACCAAAACGAGGCGCGATTATGGTGCAATGCACCGATGCCGCGCAATCGTTTTCCTGCGGCAAACAGGCAACCCCGAAAAACTCTGCGCCAGCGCACGCTTCCGCACTCTCACAGGCGAAGCTGGTCACGTTTCAGCACGCTGCCTCAGCAAGCTTTTCTGGCCTGTGTAGACTCCTGAATTAACTCTTTCGTAACACTGAGGCCGCGCAATGAAGCCAGCAATTTTGGTGGTGGATGATGATCCTGCAGTCTGCGACGTCTTGCAGGATGCGTTAAGTGAACATCTGTTAACGGTCTACCGCTGTCATCAGGGACGCGAGGCGCTATCGATGCTCAGCGAACACCCGGAAATCTCGCTGGTGATGCTGGATATGATGCTGCCCGATACCAACGGGTTACTGGTGTTGCAGCAGCTTCAGCGTCAGCGACCCGAAGTGCTGGTGATTATGCTGACCGGTATGGGTTCTGAAGCGGAGATGGTGGTGGGCCTTGAGATGGGCGCTGATGATTACATAGCCAAACCCTTTAATCCACGCGTGGTAGTAGCGAGAACCCGGGCGGCCCTGCGTCGCAGCGGACGCATTGCCCAGGCCGACCCTGAACAGGAGGGCTGGCGTTTTGGCGGCTGGCAACTGGATGATGGCCGCTGCCAGCTGTTTAATCCGCAGCGCGAGCTGGTGCCGCTGACCCAGGGGGAATATAGCCTGTTACGCGCGCTGGTTCGCCACGCCCGAAAAGTGCTGACCCGCGATCAGTTGCTGGAGCTGACCCATAGCGAAAGTCTCGACGTGTTTGATCGCACCATCGACGTGCTGATCATGCGGTTGCGCCGTAAAATCGAAACCAACCCGCACCAGCCCGACCTGATCCGCACCATTCGCGGACTCGGTTATGTCTTTTCGGCCGATGTGGTGAAACCCGATTCGACAACGCGTGCCAGTCAGATTGCCTGATTACGCCTGCCGCGCGCAGGATAACCATTGCGCGTAATCATTACACAGCAGCCAGCGCGGCGCTTCATCCTCCTCCAGTGGGTTGAAACGAGCCAGCGGCGTCAGAAACACGTTGTCGTTTTCGTCATCGTTGGGCATCGACACCTCGCCCACCAGCACGTCGCCGAAGCCACTTTCACCCCAGAAACTGTGCCAGATGCCCGCCTCCAGCGTCACGCTTTCACCCGGTGAGAGCCGCAGCAGTGAACCGGCGGCATGGGTCTGGCGCAGGCCATCCAGCGACACCGCCACCAGCGAATCAGCCAGCCCGTCACCGTCGCGGTTATGCAGTTCGACAATCAGATTCCCGCCGCCGCGATTAATGATGTCTTCCATCTTGTGCGGATGGTAGTGCATGGGCGTCTGCTGCCCTTCCCGCACGTGCATTATTTTCTCGGCGTAGGGTTTATGCCACGGCTGCCCGCCTGGTGAACCGTTGCGCAGAGTAAACAGCGTCAGCCCGGTCTGCAGAAAATCAGCTGCGCCAAAACTGGTGAGATCCCAGCCCAGCCGCAACGCCAGAATCTCCTGCGCGACCTCTCGATCCTGAGCCCGCCACTGGCTCACATCGAAATCGGCCCACGGCGGCAGATGCACATCCTGCTGTCGAAAAAACTCGCGCGTATGTTGCAGGTAATAATTAACCTCTGAACGTTGCATGGTGGCCTCCTGAGAGCGGCACCTTAAAGGTGCCGCACTAAAGCTTATTTCACCGTCCAGCCCTGATAGCTGCCGATATTATTACGATCGATCAGTTTCACCGGGATCAGCACGGGCTTATCGGGTGCCGGTTTGCCCTGCAGAATGTCATAACCAATCTCGACCGCTTTGGCGGCCATGACCTGTGGATCCTGCGCAGGCGTCGCGACGAACAGTGAATTCTTGCGCTTGAGCGCCTCTTCACCGTCCGGCGAGCCATCAACGCCAACGATAAAGAACTCACTGCGCTGCGCCTGTTTCGCCGCTAAGTCTGCACCAATCGCTGTCGGGTCGTTGATGGCAAACACCGCATCAATTTTTGGATTGGCAGAAAGCAGACCGGTCATGACTTCCAGTCCGCCTTCACGACTGCCTTTGGCGTTCTGGTTGTATGAGAGCAGCTTGATGTCAGTATGGGTTTTCAGTTCGGTCATACAGCCTTCAACGCGGTTCTGCACCGCAGAGACCGGTGGTCCGTTGATGATCACCACGTTGCCTTTGTTCTTCAGGCGGTCAGCAATATATTTACAGGCCATCGCGCCCGCCTCGGTGTTATCGGAGGTGATGGTCGCATTCGCGCCATCGGCCGCCACGTCGACCGCCACCACGACAATACCGGCATCACGCGCCCGCTTCACCGCCGGGGCGATCCCTTTGGAGTCGGCGGCGTTGAGGATAATCATGTCGACTTTGGCCGCAATAAAGTTATCAATCTGGCCCACCTGCTGACCGAGATCGTAGCCGCTGGAGACCAGCGTCACATTCACCTTATCGCCCGCCAGCTGACGCGCCTTCATCTCTGCGCCTTTGGTGATCTGCACGAAGAAGGGGTTTGCCAGATCGCCGACCGTTACGCCGATAGATTTGAGTTCTTTTGCCTGAGCCAGGCCGGTACTGAACAGCGTCGCCGCCAGCAGCCCGGTTACAATCGGATTAAAACGCATAGACCTTCTCCTGCTGTTTTCAAGGTGCCAACCACTTAATGGCGTTTTTTAGATGGCGGAGGTGTAATGGCACATCCGCCCTTTTAAGACTCAACTCACATGATGACGGGTACGGTATTTGTCGATCAGCACCGCGATGATGATGACCGCGCCCTTGATCACCAGCTGCCAGAAATAGGAGACCCCCATCAGCGTCATGCCGTTATTCAGCGTGGCGATAATCAGTGCACCAATCAGGGTGCCGGTAATGGTACCGATGCCGCCGACAAAGCTGGTACCGCCGAGGATCACCGCCGCAATCGCATCCAGCTCATAGCCCACCCCAAGGTTGCCGTTGGCGCTGTAAAGCCGCGAGGCGCTCATCAGACCGCCCAGCCCCGACAGCAGGCCGCTCATGCCGTAGACAAACAGCAGCACCATTCCGACCTTGATACCGGTGAGACGCGCCGCCTGGATATTGCCGCCGACCGCGTAGATATGGACGCCCAGCGTGGTGCGGCGCAGGATGAACCAGCAGATGGCGATCACCGCAAAGGCAATCACAATCAGCCACGGCACTGGCCCGAGATAGCCGTTGCCGATCCACTCAAAGTTAATATCGGAGTTGATTACTGTGGTGCCATCCGCCAGCAGGTAAGCGGCTCCGCGCAGCGCGGTGTAGGTGCCAAGCGTGACGATAAAGGGCGGCAACCCGGCCCAGGCGACCAGGATGCCGTTGAACAGCCCCATCACCAGGCCTGCGCCCAGCGCCATCGGAATGGTCATGGAAGCCAGCATCGGATCCAGCGACGCTACCAGCGCCACCACCGCGGTGGTCCCCAGCATTGACCCTACCGACAGGTCGATGCCGCCGGTGAGGATCACAAAGGTCATGCCCGCCGCCAGCACGATGTTAATCGACGCCTGACGGGTGATGTTGAGCAGGTTTGCTTCGGTGAAGAAGTTCGGCGTGACGAAACCAAATATCGCCACGATCAGGATCAGAATCGGCAGGATACCCACCGTTTGCAGCAGATCGCCCATCAGGGCGCGTTTCAGCGTCGGTGCTTTGGTGCGGGCCAGTTGTGTCATGGTGGTCTCCTTAGATTTCGCCTGCTGCCGCGATGTGCGCACCGGTTGCCAGCGTCATAATATTTTCCTGACTGATGTGGCTGCCCTCCAGCTCACCGACGATGGTGCCTTCGTGCATCACGTATACGCGGTCGCTCATCCCGACCACTTCCGGCAGTTCGCTGGAGATCATCAGAATCGCCACGCCCTGCCGCGCCATCTCCTGCATCATGCGGTAGATCTCGCTTTTCGCCCCGACATCGACGCCGCGCGTCGGTTCATCGAGGATCAGAATGCGCGGACCAATCGCCACCCAGCGCGAAATCAGCAGCTTCTGCTGGTTACCGCCCGACAGACCGCCCGCCCGGACCTGAGCGTGAGGAACGCGAATATTGAGTGAAGCGATCGCCTCACTGGCGATGGTCTGCCCTTTGCGGCGGTTCAGCATCCCGTAACTGGCGTCACGTTCCAGCGTCGCCATCACGATGTTCTCCTGCGCCGCCATCTCCAGAAACAGTCCCTGCTCTTTGCGGTTTTCGGTGAGGAAACCGATGCCGCGTGCAATTGCATCGCGCGGTGAATGGATGGTGACCTTCTCGCCATCGATCCAGATCTCGCCCTCTTTCGGCTTGTGCACGCCAAAAATCAGCTGTGCCAGCTCGCTGCGGCCTGCGCCCACCAGCCCGGCCAGGCCGACAATCTCTCCGGCCCGCACTTCAAGACTGCTGGGATGCACTTTGCCACCATCGGTAAGGTGATTGACCGCCAGCCGGATATCGCCCAGCGGGATAGCACGGTCTTTGTTAAACAGGTCGCTGAGCGGCCGTCCGACCATCATCCGCACCAGTTCGCTGGCGTTAAGCTGATCACGGGTCAGGCTGCCTACATACTCCCCGTCGCGCAGCACGCTGACGCGATCGGACAGCTCATACACCTCCGCCATGCGGTGGCTGATATAGATGATCGCCATACCTTCGCTGCGCAGCCGTTTGATCAGCGCGAACAGCTGTTCGGTTTCGCGGTTGGAGAGCGCGGCGGTCGGCTCATCCATAACCAGAATGCGGCTGTTGCGCTGCAGCGCGCGGGCGATCTCTACCTGCTGCTGCTCGGCGATGCTGAGACGGCTGACCAGATCCCAGGCGCTGAACTGCGCGCCGAGCCGGTCAATGACCCGCTGCGCCTCTTCGGCCATCTGCCGCCGCTTCACCAGCCCGCCGGGCGCGATTTCGCTGCCGAGAAAAATGTTCTCCGCCACCGTCAGGTTGGGTGCCAGGTTGATCTCCTGATAAATCAGGGTGATCCCGGCGGCCAGTGCCTCTTTCGGCCCTTTCAGCGCCCAGGGCTTGCCTTCAATTAAAATTTCCCCGCTGCTGGCGGTATAGGCACCGGCCAGAATCTTCATCAGTGTGCTTTTACCCGCGCCGTTCTCCCCCATCAGCGCGTGGACCTCACCGGGATAAACCGTGAGATCGACGCCCTTCAGGGCATAAAAGCTGCCGAAGCGCCGGGTAATTCCCCGCATTTCCAGTATCGGTGTGGCTGTCATCGCCTCGCTCCTGCGGACTGTGGATAGCCGTCAGTAAAGCAACGCCAGATAAACGGAAAATGTCAGCGCCCATTCATATTTGTCATAAACGCCCGCCTGCACGCTCCTATACTCGGCCCATCGTTGCAGTGAATAAGAGGTCGTGGGATGCAGCGCACTTATCCGTGGCAGGCCGGCGCACGTGGACGCCTGTTGCTGTTCAATCTGCTGGTGGTGTCGGTCACGCTGATGGTCAGCGTGGTGGCGATCTTCGGCTTTCGTCATGCCGGGGCGATTCAGGAGCAGGCACAGGCGCAGACCCTGGCCGACATGAACGGCAGCCTGGCGCTGGCGCGGGATACCGCCAACGTGGCGACAGCGGCAGTGCGGCTGTCACAGGTGGTGGGCGCGCTGGAGTACCAGAGCGAATCACAGCGGCTGCAGCAGAATCAGCAGGCGTTGCAGCAGTCGCTGAGCCTGCTGGCCAGTGCGCCGCTGGCGGCACGTCAGCCGGAGCGCATCGCCCGGATCCGCGCCCGCAGCCTGATGCTGGAACAGACGATTAACAGCCTGCTGCTGACCGGTCACCAGCGTCATCTGCAGCGCAACAACATGCTGAGCGACCTGTGGCAGACACAGATTCTGCTCAGCCATATCGACCAGCTGGTACAGCGGGAACAGCGGACGCTGCCGGATGCCGCGCTGCGAGAGCAAACCGAACGGCTGATCACCATCGCGATCCGCACACCCTCGCCCATCGCCGTCATCGAACAGCTCCAGCAGGTGATGGCGCAGTGGCGCAACGTGCCGCTGACGGGCGTGACCGGCGAAAACGTGCAGCGACTGCTGGCTACCCAGCAGCGCCTGCTGCCGCTGGCAGAGGCGCTGGAACAGAGCGATCTGGCGATCGCCTATGCCACCTACCGGATTAAAGCGCTGGTGGCAATGCTGAATGAAGATATCAGCGCCTCGGTGCAGCAGGTGGCGTTACAGAGTGAGGCGCGCACCCTGGCGACCCACCGTGAGCTGGATTCCATCATCGGCTTTATTGCGCTGTTTGCGCTGTTGGCGCTGGCGATCACCGGCTATGCCGGGATCTACATCTACCGCAATCTCGGGTCGAGCCTGACGGCGATTGCCGGGGCCATGACGCGGCTGGCGCAGGGCGAGCAGAACGTCAGCGTGCCAGGGCTGCAACGTCGCGACGAGCTGGGCGAGCTGGCGCGGGCCTTTAACGTCTTTGCCCGTAATACCGCCTCGCTGGCTCACACCTCACGGCTGCTGAAAGAGAAGAGTAATCAGCTGGAATCCACCTTTCTGGCGATGCGCGACGGCTTTGCGCTGTTTGATAACAACGGGCAACTGGTGGTGTGGAATGCCCAGTATGCGGAGCTGCTCGGCATCGCGCCGCATGAACTGCATCGCGGCGTTCCCTGGCAGCAACTGCTGGCGCCGCTGGCGGTGGATCTGCACGATCCCGGTGAACCGCAGGAGATCCGGCTGGCCGATGGTCGTACGCTGGAGCTGCGCTTCAGTCCAATCCCGCGGCGCGGCATGGTCAATACCGTGCTGGACCGGACCTCGCGTAAAACGCTGGAGGAGGCGCTGCAGCACAGCCAGAAGATGAAGGCGGTCGGCCAGCTGACCGGCGGACTGGCGCATGACTTCAACAATCTGCTGGCGGTGATTATCGGCAGTCTGGCGCTGACCGAAGGCCAGCTGACGCCCGGCCCGCTGGCCAGCCGGATTGAGCGGGCGCGGCAGGCGGCCGACCGCGCTGCACAGCTGACCCAGCGGCTGCTGGCGTTCTCACGCAAGCAGGCTCTCTATCCCCGTGCGGTGTCGGTGGTGACGCTGGTGGATAACCTGCAGGGGCTGCTGCAGCACTCGCTGCTGCCCGGCCAGCAGCTGATTATTGATGCGCAGCGTCCCGGCTGGCCCGCCTGGATTGATGCCAGCCAGCTGGAGAATGCGCTGATGAATCTGGTGGTAAATGCCCGCGATGCGATGCATCAGCAAAGCGGCGAAATCCGGCTGCGCATCTGGAATCAGCGCCGTCTGGAGGGCGATGAAAAGCGTGACAGGGTCACAATCGAGGTGATAGACCACGGCTGCGGCATGTCGGCCGGGGTTCGTGAGCAGGTGTTTGAGCCTTTTTTCACTACCAAGGCTACCGGCAGCGGCAGCGGGCTGGGCCTGTCGATGGTTTATGGTTTTGTACGGCAGTCAGGCGGCCAGATCGAACTGGAAACCGCGCCAGGCCAGGGCACAACGGTGCGGCTGCTGTTGCCACGCGCGCCGGAAGCTGCCGTCGCGGCAGTGATCACCCCGCCATCGCCTGTGCACATTGAGACGGACATTGCGGCGGCCAGTAACCGGCTGGTGCTGGTGCTGGATGATGAACCGGCGGTGCGCCAGACGCTCTGTGAGCATCTGCATCAGCTGGGCTATCTGACGCTCGAGTGTGGTGACGGTGAAGAGGCGCTGGCGCTGCTGCGCCAGACACCTGATATCGACCTGCTGATCAGCGACCTGATGCTACCCGGCGAGATTAACGGCGCGGAGGTGATCCGCCAGGCGCAGCAGAACTGGCCGCAGCTGGCGACGCTGCTTATCAGCGGTCAGGACCTGCGCCACCAGCCGGTGACGCTGCCGCTGTGCGAACGGCTGGCGAAGCCCTGGCAGCAGGCACAGCTGGTGCAGGCGTTACAGCGCGCCTGGCAGCGCAGCAAAAGGCTTAATCGCGCGCAGCAGGCTGCCACAACGGCACCGGCTTCCCACTAATGTAGCGCTTGCGCAGGCGGCTGGAGATCACATCCATCACCATCACTACCACCACCAGAATCAGCGTCAGGAACATCACCACATCCCAGTTCCACAGGCGCATATTCTCAGCGTAAACCAGACCGACGCCCCCGGCGCCGACAAAGCCCAGCACCGCCGCTGAGCGGGTATTGGACTCTATCTGGTAAAGGCTCAGCGCCAGAAACTGCGGGAATGACTGGGTGAAGATGCCGAAGCGGTGTTTCTGCAGGCTGTTGGCGCCGACTGCGCCCAGTCCGCGACCCGGTGAACGCTCCACCGCTTCGTGCCCTTCGGCGTAGAGTTTGCCGAGCAGACCGACATCCTGCAGGATAATCGCCAGCACCCCGGCCAGCGGCCCCATGCCGACCGCCCGGACGAAGATCAGCCCCCAGATCGCCATGTCGATGCCGCGTAACACGTCAAACAGACGGCGCATCAGAAACGCCAGCGGTTTCGCGGTTCGGCTGTGCATCACGTTGCGCGCCGCCAGAAACGACAGCGGCAGCGCCAGCAGCGAGGCAGTCAGCGTGCCGGCAAAGACAATCCCTAAGGTGATGCCGACCTGCGACAGATAGTAGCCAAACGGCCAGTTCACGAAATCGTGCCAGACAAACATCCGCAGGAAATAACGCCCCAGCTGCTGACAGCCCATCAGCAAACGCGACCACTCCAGACCAAATACCGAAAAGAAAAAGAGGTAATAGAGCAGCACCGCAAGTGTGATCAGCGCCAGGCGACGCAGATAGCGCGGCTGTGCGGCGAAGAGTTCACGATGCTGCTGCTTCATTAGCGCGATATCGGGAACGGTGCTTATCATGTCCTGTCTCCTGTCACACGGCGACGAAGCTGGCCGGAGAGCGTATCCAGCAGTGACACCACAATCAGGATCAGCAGCAGCGTAATACTGACCTGATCGTAGCGGTCCAGTTTGATGTTGGTCATCAGCTCCTGGCCGATGCCGCCCGCCCCGACCAGCCCAAGGATGGTTGAGGAGCGGAAGTTAATCTCCAGCCGCATAAAGCTATAGGAGAGAAAGACCGGCTTGACCTGTGGCCAGAAGGCGAAGCGCATCCGCTGCAGTTTGCTGGCTCCGCAGGCCGCCAGGCCGCGTACCGGCTTATCTGACGCCGATTCAATCGCCTCGTAAAACAGCTTGGTCAGGCTGCCCACGGTGTGCAGCGCCAGCGCCAGAAAACCGGGGATCGCCCCGATGCCAAAGGCCATCACAAACATCACCGCCCACGCCAGCTCCGGCATGGTGCGCAGGAAGGCGACAAAGGCGCGAATCGTCATCCGCACGCTGACCGGCGTCTGAGTATTGTCGGCGGCGAAAAAGGCCAGCACCGCGGCCAGTGCCACCGCCACCAGCGTCGAAGCCAGCGCCAGTTGTAGTGTTTCCCAGATCAGCGGCAGCTGGATCGGCAGGCGATAGCCCCAGTAAGCCAGCGAGCCTTCGGTTTTGCCGTCGGCAAACAGCAGCGGCAGATGCAGCACCGGCAGGATTTCGTGCAGGTAGTCAAAGAAGTGCGGCAGCGACTGCCAGACGGTAAGCAGATTAAATTCTGCCACCCTGCCCGCCGCCAGGTAGAGTGCCACCAGCAGCAGTGACCAGAGCAGCGTGTCTCGTTTCTGCTGACGGCGGATGCGTTGGTAGTAGTGTTCGAATTCGGTCAAAGGGGATCTCCGGCGCTAAAGCAGCGGGACGCAGGCGAGTTTGCCGCGTCCCGCTTTCCCCGCCTGAGCGGAGAAGGTAAGGAGTGGCTGGATTTAGCCGCGGCTGCCTTTCATCAGGTCGCGCTTCATATCGATGATGTTCTGATAATCGGCGACCGTCGCCTGACCGATATGCTGCTCGCCGCCCACCGCTTTCACGAAGCAGGCGTGATCTTCCTTATCCAGCTTTTTAATTGCCGACACCACTTTCGCTTTAAAGTCAGCGGGCAGCTTGTTGCTGACCAGCACCGGACCGTTGGGGATCAGCGGTGACTGCCAGATAATGCGGATCTGCTTCATCAGATCAGGATGGTCCATGCGGATCAGACGGCCAAACGCGCCAGAGGTATAGCCGCTGTTGTAGTCACCGACCAGTGAGGTCCAGGTCACTGCACCATCAAACTGGTTGTTCAGCACGCCCAGAATGTCCTGCTCATGGCCGCCGGAGAAGGTGACGCTGGAGAAGGTGTTGTTATATTTGTCATCCACTGAGCCGCCGAACATCTTCTTAAACGCCTGGTTCGGCATCAGGAAGCCGGACGTCGAGTCGGGATCGGCCATACCGAATGATTTCCCTTTCAGGTCTTCCAGCTTTTTGTACGGGCTGTCCGCTTTGACGATCACCACCGAGTGGTAGCCGCGTGACTGATCTTTGTCATCCACCACAATGCCAACCACATCCACCGCTTTCGGGTCCTGAATGTAGACCGACGCAAACGAGGCTGGCGACATGCTCAGCACCATATCGATCTTGCCACCCAGCAGACCCTGAATCACGCCAGAGTAGTCGGAGGCGTTGCGCATCTGGGTATCCACACCCAGCTCTTTATCAAAGAAGGTCTTCACACACTGATTATCGCCAATCTGCTGGGTGGCGTTCTGACCGCCCAGAATCCCCAGATTAAGCTGTTTCGGCGCATCCGCTGCGCTGACACCAAACGCCATTACACTGGTCAGGAGTGCTAAAGAAGTCAGTTTCATTCGGGGTTGTTCTCTTGCTGTGGAAGTTAATGGATTTGGTTAAGTTCATCGCCGTACAGCTGGTGCAGCAGGCTGTCGGTCAGTCCTGAAGGATGGCCGTCAAACAGCACCACGCCGCGCTGAATGCCAATCACCCTGGTGCAGTAGCTTTTCACCAGCTCAATCGAGTGCAGGTTGACCATCACGCTGATGCCCTGCTCGCTGACCTGACGCAGCACATCCATGATACGCTTGGTATTTTTGGGATCGAGTGACGCCACCGGCTCATCGGCCAGCAGGATTTTGGGGTTCTGCATCAGGGCACGGCAGATCGCCACACGCTGCATCTGCCCGCCAGAGAGGTTTTCCGCCCGCTGCAGCGCCTGCGGCAGCATGTTCATCCACTGCAGCAGTTCGATGGCGTGCGCCCGGTCATTGTCGGAGAAGATTTTAAAGAAGGATTTCAGCGTGCCGGTCTGGCTCAGACGGCCCAGCAGCACGTTGGTCAGCACGTCGAGGCGTGGCACCAGACAGAAATCCTGAAAGATCATGCCGCACTGGCTGCGCCATTCGCGCAGCTGGCGGCTGTTGAGCGTAACCACGTTACGATCCGCTTCGCCATGATGCAGACTGATAATCGCGCCGGAAGTCGCTTCAATCGTGCCGTTGAGCATGTGCAGCAGGGTCGATTTACCTGCGCCAGAGCGGCCAATCACCGCCACCAGCTCACCGGCGTGCAGGTCGAAACTGACCTGATCCAGCACCTGAGTGTCGCCGTAGGCTTTGCTCAGTTTCTGCACCGACAACACTTTTTGTCCGCTGAGGCTGGCCGGTGGCAGGTCGTTGTCGACCACCGTTTTCAGAAGTGCCTGTGCCATGGTTTCTCCGTCATCGCTGATTGCGTTCTGCGGGTTATTAAGGCGTGACGCGATGAACACGAGATGACAGTCAGATGATCAAACCGTGACAGGCCAGTGCGCGCCGCACAGCAGCGTCTGGCCGTCACGGGCAGCCAGCACGCCGTCCGGTAACGGGTTCTCAGCTAACCAGTTATCCATCTCATGACTGAGATGGGTGAGCCAGGTCTGACGCGGCTGGAGCATCTCTGCTATCGCCAGCGCCTGGGTCACATCATTATGGTTACGCGGTTCTGCTTGCGGCGGATCGTTGCAGTCAATCACCAGCTGATCCAGCGGCTGGCCACGCAGGAAGTCGGCGGTGTCGGGTGGCAACCCGCAGGTATCACACAGCCAGGCGAGCCGGGTGCCGTGCCAGTCGAACAGATAGCCATGCGTCAGTTTCGAGTGTTGCAACGGCAGCGGCGTGACCTGCAGTTCACCAAAGGCGTGCGCTACAAACGGCGTTAAGGCGGGACGGAAATCGAGCAGGCCAGGATGTTTATAGAGATCGTCACAGCCTCGCGGATCGGGTGGACCCCAGACCGGAATCGGCGCGCCCACTCCCCAGCGCAGTGCAAAAAGCCCCTGCACATGATCCATGTGGTAGTGAGTCAGCAGAATGCGTGTCAGTGTGCCGGGCGGGAAGCGCGACGCCAGCAGCGGCAGACCGGCATCCAGCAGGATGCGCTCGCGACCAAACTCAATCAGCGCGCTGCAGGGTGCACGCGCGTAGCCGCTGTTGAGCTGCGCACGCTGACAGGCGCGACAGTCGCAGCCCGGCAGCGGTGCGGCAGTGACCCCGCCAGTACCCAGAAAAGTGAGTTTCATTGATGCGCCGTTGGTAGCGGATGTCGATGCCGGACTGTCACCGCCGGTGCCAGGATAAGAGAGTTTCATTGATGCGCCTCCAGTATCTGACGCAGCAGGCACACGGTATCCGCCAGCGCGCCGTCGTTGTTGAGGATAAGGCAGCCATCGGGCTGCGGCTGTGCGGCGCGCGCCAGCCGCCGGGCGATCTCCGCCTCATCTTCCCGTCCGCGCTGGCGCAGCCGCGCTGCCAGCACGGCGGGTGTGACCTGCAGACAGACCGGCAGCAGCTGCGTGCCGAAACGGGCCTGCGCCTGCGCCAGATGCAGCCGCGAACCGTTCACCACCACATTCTGCCCGCGCAGCAGCCACTGCTCCGTCTCACAGCCAATGCCATAGCTGAAACCGTGCGCCTGCCAGCTCACCGCGAACAGTCCCAGCGCAGCGCGACGCGCAAACTCCGCCTCGGTCAGTGCCACATGGTTTTCGCCGCCCGCATCGGCGGCGCGGGTAATGTAGCGATGGGCGATCAGCAGCCGTGGCGGAGGTGCCGCCCGCAGCGCATCCAGCAAGCTGTCTTTACCCGAACCCGAAGGACCGGTGAGCCAGATCAGCCGCGCCATCAGTACACCTGCCGGCCTTTGCTCCAGACATGCCGCACGTGCGGGTAGCCGTGTGCGGTATGCGCCAGCACCAGATCGGCGCGGCAGCCTTCGGCGATTACCCCGCGATCTTCGAGCCCTAAGGCGCGCGCCGGGTTACAGGTGACCAGCGCGATCGCCTGCGCCATGCCGAGGCTGTTGCGCTCATCATCTGCCAGCCGGAACGCTGCATCCAGCAGGCTCGCCGGATAGTAATCGGAGGAGAGAATATTCAGCAGGCCGTGTGACGCCAGCTCCCAGGCAGCGACGTTGCCGGAGTGCGAGCCGCCGCGCACGATGTTAGGCGCGCCCATCAGCACCTGCATATTGCGATAACGCGAGGCGCGTGCCGCCTCCAGCGTGGTAGGAAACTCCGCGATGCGGCTGCCCGCGGCATGAGACTCTTCAACGTGCGCCGCGGTGGCATCATCGTGGCTGGCAATGGCGATGCCATGTTCCCGGCAGAGTCCGGCAATCGCCTGACGATTGGGCTGTGACCATGCTGCTGCCAGGGTGAGCTGGTCATGCTCGAACTGATCCATCTCCGCGTCGCTGAGCTGATATTTGCCCTGATAATATTCGCGATACTTCGTCAGGGATGCGTACTGACGCTGACCCGGCGAATGGTCCATCAGCGACACCAGCGCCAGCTCCGGCGTGCCCATCAGCGCTTCAAACAGCGGCGCAGTGGTGGGATGCGGCAGTTCACAGCGCAGATGCAGCAGATGCTCGGCCCGGTTCAGTCCTTTGCGGTTGCTGTCGCGGATGGCGTCGATCATCTTGCTGAGGTTATCCAGCCGGTGCCCGCCGTCGCGCACATCCCCGACGCCAATCGCATCCAGCACCGTGGTAATGCCGCTGGAGACCATCAGCGCATCGTGGCTGCTCATCGCCGAGTGTGCCGGCCAGTCCACTTTCGGACGCGGCGTGAAAAACTTATCGAGGTTATCGGTGTGCAGCTCCACCAGACCCGGCATCAGCCAGGCGCCTTCGCCATCCAGCGCGCCCGGCTGCTGGCTGGTGGTTTCGCTGAAGCTGCTGATGCGCTCGTCGCGAAACTCCAGCGATCCGGTTACCACTTCGTTTTCCAGCACCAGTCTGACGTTATTGATGATCATGCCTGCGCTCCTGTCTCGATTGGGTGCATCAGGTGCAGCCGGTCCGCTACCCGCTCGCGCACCGCCCGATCGTGAAAAATACCGACGATGGCGGCACCACGGGCGCGCGCCTGTTCAATTAGGCTCACCACCGCCTCGCTGTTGACACTGTCGAGCGAGGCGGTGGGTTCATCCAGCAGCAGCACCGGATAGTCGGCGATAAAGCCGCGAGCGATATTGACGCGCTGCTGCTCTCCGCCAGAGAAAGTGGACGGGGCCAGCGACCAGAGACGCTGCGGCACGTTGAGCCGGGTCAGCAGTTCGGCGGCACGTGCTTCACATAAGGCGCGCTCGACGCCGCGCTCCAGCAGCGGCTGCATCACAATCTCCAGCGTCGGCACGCGCGGGATCACCCGCAGAAACTGGCTGACCCAGCCCAGCGTGTCGCGGCGCAGGGCGATAATCTGGCGCGCCGATGCCTGCGCCATGTCGATCCACTCGCCCTGATGCGCGACCCAAATGTGGCCGCTGTCGGGCTGATAGTTGCCGTAAAGCGCGCGCAGCAGTGTGGATTTACCGCTGCCGGAGTGACCGTGCAACACCACGCATTCGCCCTCGCCTGCCGTCAGGCTGGCGTTGTGCAGCACCGGCAGCGCCGCGCCGTTCTGGTTATGCAGCACAAAGGTTTTACACAAATTCTCGACCCGCAGGCGCGGAGTGATAGTTGTCATTTAATTGAGCACCGAAGAGACCAGCAGTTGAGTGTAAGGATGATGAGGATCGTCCAGCACGCGGTCAGTCAGACCGCTCTCCACCACCCGCCCCTGCTTCATCACCAGCAGGCGATGCGCCAGCAGTCGCGCCACGCCGAGATCGTGGGTGACAATCACCACCGCCAGATTCAGTTCGCGCACCAGCGTCCGCAGCAGATCCAGCAGTCGCGCCTGCACCGACACATCCAGCCCGCCGGTCGGCTCATCCATAAACATCAACTGCGGCTGCGTCACCAGGTTCCGGGCGATCTGCAGCCGCTGCTGCATACCGCCGGAAAAGGTGGTGGGCAGATCGTCGATGCGACCGGCGTCAATCTCCACCGCCTGCAGCCAGCGGCTCGCCTCGGCGCGGATATCGCCATAGTGGCGCTGTCCGGTCGCCATCAGCCGTTCGCCGATATTGCCGCCCGCGCTGACCTGCGAACGCAGCCCGTCCATCGGATGCTGATGCACCACGCCCCATTCGGTGCGCAGCAGGCGACGGCGATCGCTTTCACTCATCTGATAGAGGTCGCGGTTCTGATAAAGAATGCTGCCCTGCTGCGGCGTCAGACGCGCCGACAGGCTCTGCAGCAGCGTGGTTTTACCGGAGCCGGACTCGCCGACAATGCCCAGCACTTCACCGGGCCAGAGATCAAAACTGACCTGCTCAAACCCTTTGCCCGGCGCATAAAGGTGGGTGAGCTGGTTCACCGCAAGCAGCGGCTGTTCACTGTGCATGTTGCTGTTCCTGCTGCTGATGGCAAAAGTCGGTGTCGGAGCAGACAAACATCCGCGTTCCCTGATCGTCCATCACCACCTCATCGAGATAGCTGTGGCGCGAGCCGCACAGCGCGCAGGGTTCATCCCACTGCTGCACGGTGAACGGATGATCGTCGAAGTCCAGGCTTTCCACGCGGGTGTAAGGCGGTAAGGCGTAAATGCGTTTTTCACGCCCGGCACCAAACAGCTGCAGCGCGGGCATCATGTGCATCTTCGGGTTGTCGAATTTGGGAATGGGCGAAGGATCCATCACGTAGCGATCGTTGACCCGGACCGGATAGGCGTAAGTCGTCGCGATGTGGCCGTAGCGGGCAATATCTTCATACAGCTTCACCTGCATGATGCCGTACTCCTCCAGCGCATGCATGGTGCGGGTTTCGGTTTCGCGCGGCTCAATAAAGCGCAGTGGCTCCGGAATCGGCACCTGGAAAATCAGGATCTGATCCTCTTCCAGCGGCGTTTCCGGGATGCGGTGCCGGGTCTGGATCAGGGTGGCATCGGCGGTGCGCTCGGTGGTGGCAGCATTGCTGACCCGCTTAAAGAACTGGCGGATCGACACCGCATTGGTAGTGTCATCTGCGCCCTGATCGATCACCTTCAGCACATCCTGATCGCCAATCATGCTGGCGGTGATCTGGATGCCGCCGGTGCCCCAGCCGTAGGGCATCGGCATCTCACGTCCGGCGAACGGCACCTGATAGCCAGGGATCGCCACCGCTTTCAGGATGGCGCGGCGGATGGTGCGCTTGGTCTGCTCGTCGAGATAGCCGTTGTTATAGCCGGTGAGTTCAGCCATGGTTGCGCTCCTGATAATCGTGCTGCAGCTGTTTCAGCAGTTCCAGTTCCGCCTGGAAATCGACGTAGTGCGGCAGCTTGAGATGCGAGACAAAGCCTGCGGCTTCGACGTTGTCGGCGTGCGACAGCACAAACTCTTCGTCCTGCGCCGGACTGGTAACACGCTCATGCTGTTCGCGGCTTTGCAGCGCCCGGTCCACCAGCGCCATCGCCATCGCTTTGCGTTCGGCGCGGCCAAACACCAGCCCATAACCCCGGGTAAAGTGCGGCGCCGTGTCGTCGCTGTGGGCAACGCCGTTGACCATTTCACACTCCGTCAGTAGCAGCTCACCGATCTCCAGCTCAAAACCCAGCTCTTCGGGACAGATACTGACGCTGAGAGTGCCGGTGCGGATCTCGCCGGCAAACGGATGGGTGCGGCCATAGCCGCGCTGGGTCGAGTAGCCGAGCGCCAGCAGAAAGCCTTCGTCGCCACGCACCAGCTGTTGCAGCCGCGCAGCGCGTGAGGCGGGAAAGCTCATCGGCTCGCGAGTGATATCGACAGGCTCGCTGCCGTCATCCATCTCGGCGGCGGCCAGCCCTTCATCGCTCATCATGCTGAACATGTGTGGGCACTGGTCAGGCACCGAACGATCGTCACGCGGCGCGGCGGGCGTTTCGCCATTGGCCAGCAGGGTGAAGTCGAGCAGACGGTGGCTGTAGTCGTAAGTTGGTCCCAGCACCTGGCCGCCCGGCAGATCTTTATAGACCGCCGAGATGCGGCGTTCGATGCGCATCGCACCGGTCGCCAGTGGCGTGCTCTCCGCCAGGCGTGGCAGCGTGGTGCGATAGGCGCGCAACAGAAAGATCGCCTCGACCAGATCGCCGCTGGCCTGCTTAATCGCCAGCGCCGCCAGCTCAGGATCGTAAATTCCTCCCTCGGTCATCACCCGATCCACCGCCAGTCCCAGCTGCTGCGCCACCTGATCGCAGCCGAGTTCGGCTACCGCTCTATCGCCGCGCCGCAGATCGGCCTGCAACTGGTGGGCATTTGAAATGGCTTTTTCGCCCCCTTTCACCGCGACATACATCAGCACACCTCCACAACGGTGGTGCGCGGCACGGCCATGATCGCTTCACCACAGGTGAAGATCAGGTCCACGCCCTGTGGAAACGGATGCGGACGAGTGCGCAGATATTCCAGCACGCTTTCGGGCAGCTGTGGCGCGATGGCGCGGGTTTCCCGCAGGCCAGGGCCGGAGAGGCGCAGCGTCAGGCCGCCATTCAGCGACGGCACTTCGATAATCAGCGTGGTGCTTTTTTCTGGTGACATGTTGTCACCGGCCGCGAACTGCGTCGGGTCGGGCTGCGCCGCCGCATGGCTCAGGGCAAAAGGCGCATCCTGCTGCGTGGTGATCGGCGCACCGGTATGGAAGCGCAGATTGTTGCGCAGCTGTTCGTTGTCGATTTCCGCATCCAGCCAGACCGGGCTTTCCTGATCGACCAGCGTCAGCAGCAGCGCCGTGGCCGCCGGTGACAGTGCGCCCCAGCCCTGTTGCAGCGGCAGCGAGACCATCACGCCCGGTTCGCTCATCGCTTTCAGAATGCGGCGAAACGCGCGCTGCGCATCCGCCACCGGATGGTTAAAACTTGCCAGTAAAGTCATCAGTTATCTCCGCGAACCAGCGTAAAGAAATCCACTTTGCTGCTGGCGATCTCGCGGGCGCGCAGCTGTCGCTGCTCATCGCGCCACGCCGCCAGCGGGGTAATAATCTTCTCTTCCAGCAGTTGCCGGGTTTCCGGCTGCTGCAACAGCGCATCCAGCAGGGCGCAGCGCTCGGCATGGGCTTTGTCGCGCCCTAACAGGTAGCTGTAACCCAGAGTGCCGTCGCTGAGCTGCACCACCGCGCGCGTCACCGTGGCATCGCCCATCACAAAGCGTTTGCCGGTGGCCCCCATCCGCGCCTGCAACCGCGTCAGCCCGATCTCTGCCGGACGGATCAGGGTAAAGGCGGGCTGGAGGTTAAGCGCCTGCCAGTGCGTCTCAAGCAAGGCGGCGCTGCTGTGCGCCAGCACCGACAGCCAGCGCTGGCGATCCGTTTGCTGTTCCATTAGTGCTCCAGAGTCAGTTCAATCATGTCACCGCGCGTCAGGCTGACGGAGTATTCCGCCACCGCGCCATCACTGGTTTTGTTCAGGGTCCGCACACAGAGCAGTGGGGAATGCAGCGCGATGTCGAGCTGCCGACACTCTTTGGCCTGCGCCCGGCGGGTGCTGATGCGGGTCTGGGTGCGTACCAGCTGCTTGCCGGTGTGTTCAACCAAGAAGTCGTGCAGCGATCCGCTGTTAAATTGCTGAAGTTGTGGCCACCAGCTGAGGTCGGCGAGGAAATGGTTAATCAGGCAGAGCGGCACGCCGTTGGCGCGACGCAGGGTACGCAGATGAATGACGTTGTCGCCCTCTTTCACGCCCAGCGCATTGGCAACGTCGTTGCTGGCCGGACGCAGCACCGCCAGCAGTCGTTCGCTGGTGGGATGACTGCCCTGCTCCAGCAGGTTCTGACTGAAGCGCGCCTGGGCATGCAGCGGATAGTCATAAGGGCGCATCAAAACCAGGATGCCGACGCCGTGACGGCGCTGCAGCAGCCCTTTGTGCACCAGCTCATCCACCGCCCGACGCAGCGTGTGGCGATTCACCTCATAGTGATCGGCCAGCTGTTGCTCGGAAGGAAGATAGTCGCCGCAGCGGTAGCGCTCTTTGAGCGCCTGCTCCAGTTGTGCGGCAACAGCCTGATAGACAGTGGTCGGATGTCTGGATAACTCCATCACGATGAAATCCTCACGGGTTACAGAGTGGGAACGCAGTGAAAAGACGCTGCGGGATGGTGTTAGCTTGAGGGGATCAGATGACAGAACCGTGACGCGGGGGTGAAGGAGAGGTGAATGTGGTGGCTGGAAAATGAGGAGTGCTTGTCAGGGTGCGTGACTGGCAGGAAACCGCCGGGCATGGGGTAATAGCCCCCGCTTAAGCGATCATTTTCTCTGCCGGGCCGGGAGTCAATCAATCAGAAGAACGTCATTCCCTGATAAGGCTGAGCAAGGCAGGCTCTGATACGGCTCTCAAGATCGCCATCGTGGATTTCAAGCTTGTGGCCATCGGGGTCCAGAAAGTAGAAGGAGTTCCCCTCGCTTTCATTGCGCTTCCATTCTGTCACACCCGCCGCTCTCAATCGCTCAACGAACGCATCAAATTCGTCACCAGCAATAGTGAATGCATAGTGTGTGTAATCATTTCCAGCAGAGACAGTATCCACAGAGAGACAGAGCCAGAGTTCACCCAGCGAAAGATAAGCGCCGTGATCCCATGCCGCTTTGGGGATGAATCCCAGGGTCTCCGTATAAAAATTCAGGCTACTGGCCAGGTTGCTAACTGCGAGGGTGAGGTGATTGAGTCCGGTCAGCATGTAAAACTCTTTATCAGAATGCAGAAAAATTTAATTTACAGGAATCAGATTTCTTTGCACACAAAGAGAATTAACAGCCGTTTGTATATCAGCCGAATCTCTGCCGGACCCACCCCGGAAAGAGGAAACTGGAGCCGGCAATACAGCCGGGACCGGCGCGCGATGAGCAGATAATGAAGACCGGGCTTGCACGAAAGGAACGACGGGTTTCATGGTGTACACTGGAACGAACTAACGTTGCGCTTAAGGAGAGAATATGTACGGACCGGATCCCACCAATCCCCATCCAATGGAAGGTTTCCCACAGGTTTGTTTTATCAAAAATACGGTGAAAAACCCCAACATCATAATCGGGGATTTTACTTATTATGATGATCCTGAAGACTCAGAAAACTTCGAGCGAAATGTCCTTTATCACTTCCCCTTTATTGGTGACAAACTGATCATTGGTAAATTCTGCGCGATAGCCAGAGGCGTTCAGTTCATCATGAACGGGGCAAACCATAACATGGCGGGTTTCTCCACTTTTCCGTTTTACATTTTCGGAAACGGATGGGAAACAGCCCAGCCTCAGGCCGGCGATCTGCCCTATAAAGGCGATACGGTGATTGGTAATGATGTATGGATGGGTTATCAGGCGCTGATTATGCCAGGCGTTAAAATTGGCAACGGCGCGATCATTTCGTCACGTTCTGTTGTGACGTCGGATGTCCCGGCCTATTCGATTGTGGGTGGCAACCCGGCCAGAGTTATCAGGCAGCGTTTTACCGATGAAACCATATCCCGACTAGAGAAGCTGGCCTGGTGGGACTGGCCGGTAGAAAAGATTACCCAAAACTTACCGGCAATTATCTCCGCAGACCTTGAAGCACTGCCAGATGAATAGCCGGGCAGAAGTGGAATAAACTCTGTCCGCTGCTGACATAGGGCGGCGATCATCCGACACGGGTTCGCATAATTTCGCGCAGATTGATGTATCAATGTGTCTGCTTTACCACTGGAGCGCGGGTTAAAACAGGAGTCGTTATGCTCTACATCTTAAGTGGCCTTCCGGGTTGCGGCAAAAGCACTATCGCTAAAATGCTATCTGAAAAATTGAAAGCGGTGTATTTACGCGTAGATACGATCGAACAGGCTCTGCGTAATAGTTCAGCAACTTTCAGGGATATTGGCCCTGAAGGCTATTTCATCCTTTATGAGCTTGCGCGGGACAATCTCAGACTGGGATTACCTGTTATCACTGACTCGGTGAATGACCTTAACCTAGTACGTGATAGTTTTCGTGATATCGCACTATCATCAGGTGTTCCCTTTCTGGAAATTGAAATCCTCTGTTCAGATCCCGAACAGCATCGTGCTCGTGTAGAGAACAGAATCTCAGATATCCCTGGCTTAAAAGTGCCTGACTGGCAAGCCGTTGTGGATCGTGTTTATGAACCGTGGAGCAGAGAACATCTGCAATTAGATACCGCGGAATTATCGCCTGCTGAGTGCGTTGATATCATTATCCAGACAAGCATTTAGCCCTGACCGCGTTCAGCCCGCACCCTTAACGGCAATCAACGTTTTAACCTGAGGCTGCACCGATCAAAACAGTTGTGGGCACTCTAAGTACTTAGACCTGAGCGGCAATATCAGCAGGGTTATGAAGAAGATGGGTAAGGCAACCCGGGTTGCTCTAGGGTCAGGTCTGTTATGAGCAAGGACCGGACATTTCTAACATCGCGGTATATTAATCATCGGGGAGCAGGTCTCAGGAAGTGGCCAGGCGCGTAACAGAACCTTTACGGCCCTGCTAAGCAGCGCCAACCTTGATAGCTTAATGTCTATCGATATCTGTATTTATTGAATGATTGTTCTTATGTATTAAAGTTCTTGAGACCTTTTTTAACGAGTTCATTGCTCACACTGCGAATGGATGACAGAATGAAAATCGATAAGCGTTCCGAGCTAAACCTGTTGTAAAACCTACCGACACCCCCTTTTTGATGCATAATGTTTTCACTCTGTTACTGACTAAAGGTCATAGAAGTTAGCAACCCCTTGTTAGACAGATCATGGATTATCACTTAAGTGAATATGGAATAAATAAGGTTTACGAATGACGGCCCCAAACTCCGCAAGCTATCCCATTCCTGCTGATTGGCAAAATTTTGAGAGACTCTGCATCACTTTGATGAGCGAAATCTATGGTTGCAAGTTTCAGGCCTATGGCCGTAGCGGGCAGCGGCAGAACGGCGTAGATGCGCTTGGCATTCTTCCAAATGGAGATGTAATCGCAGTTCAGTGCAAAGGTAGGGATCAAGGTTATGGTAGTAGACTTAAACCAAAGGATATTCATACCGCAGTTAGAGAAACTAATAATTTCAAGAATAGAATCGCTCACTTCTACATTCTGTCGACCTGCCCAAATGATGTCGCTCTTGAAGATGAAGCCGTGCAGATTACCCAGTCGCATTTGCTTCAAGGACGCTTTCCGGTAACGTTTTGGGGGTGGCAGACACTTGAAAATCAAATTAGGAGGTATGAATCTGTACAGCGGGAACATTTTGGGTATTGGTTCAAGCGTCCATCCAATCTACAGTGGGCAATGCGAATTGCTATTGGATGTCTGTTGATCATTAGCAGTATTTATGTAGTTCATCAGTATCTGACTTATCACAATGCTCAGGTTGATCTCAGAGAGAACACGGATAATGACATCTCTCAGTTTTTAACTCTGACCAATAAACTGGATCATGCATACAGCACATGTCTGAAGACCCTTGATGAAAAACCATTTTTATCATCATGGGAACTGGATACATTCTGTGCAAAACCTGTGTCAACATCGCTGGGGGAAATTGAATCTCAAGTGAAAGAAACTGGTTTAAATATAGACGCGCGTGCTTTTGATAATCTGTCCGCTATTTTAAAGATATTTCGTGAAGATTATAGGCAAGTGCTAATTGCGTCTGACAGAACCCGTTCATTTGAAAAAAATGTATTACATAATATGAAAGCTCTTTGTCCGCCACTCAAGGATAAGGAGATAATGGCCCGTATGTTTATAGAGCTCAGAGAACCTGCAGAAGCTGCACAAATAAGCCAGCTTGAGTTTTACTTTGTTCTCAGAGATTTCATAATGCCAAGTTTAGATGCGATAAGGGCACAGGTTCTTGTCTCTACCAGACAGATAAATAACCAGCAGATACCACAAACCCTTATGGAAGAAGCAAAAGAACTGAACCAACTTATCAGTGAGCGAAATAATTATAATATCGAACCACCACAGGCCCCATTTAGTCTGGCAGTAGTTAAGTCAATGAGCTCGCGGGCAATAACAATGACTGGAGAGATGCCAGATCAAGTAGAGGAGGCTCGTTGGGCCGATTTGATGTTGGGAAGCATGACTTTTGCAATGGAGGGCAATCCAAAAGAGGTTGACGAATTGGTTCAATGCGGTTTATATAAACCAGAAACACCTAATATTATAAAAAGTAGGAATCAAGAGAAAATTCTAAAATCAAAAATTCAATAATTGCAACGAGAAGTGAAAATATATTTTATTTTGAGAGTTATGCATTGCAAATAAAAAACACCCCAAGGAGTTGACATGTCAGGAGCATATATAATCTTGAAGTAAGAGATTGATGAAGTTGCCGAAAAGGCGATTGAAGCATTTAAGTTATCTTATTACAAAACTGCTCATTCAAATCTTCATGACCCATTAATTAGATGGTGTTATTTTATTAATTCCGACCGTCGCTGTGCACTGGACCACACTCCCTCGCTCAGGCTGGCAAGGCTGTAACAAGCACCTTCGGCGGCCATGTCAGCGCTCCGGATTGGGTCGGAATATGCACTTTATGTTTGCGATTAGTGATCTGCTCACCAGTAATTACTACAAAATGCTGTAACAACTTCAGCTCTTGGCACCAGGCGGACAAACACACCATCGCCTGCCCTGAAAGAACAACGGAGCGACAGCCATCAGGATGCACACACCCACTCAGACTGCCGCTCCCAGCTTGCCCCTATTCTGCCGTCCCTATTCCCACCTTCTCACGCCCACTATCCGTCAGTGACGCTCTCACCTGCGGCAGGCTTTCCGGGTAATTCTGCTGAATAAACTCAATCATCTTCTCACGCACGTAACAGCGTAAATCAAAGGCGATTGGGGAGTTCTGCGCGGTCATCAGCATCCTGATGGTCATGGTTTTCTCGGTGGTGTCGGTCACCTGCAGCACAGAGGTTTCCTGATCCCAAAGCTTGGTTTCGCTCAGCACCTTTTCAAAATGCTTGCGCAGCGGCTCCAGCGGCATGGAGTAATCCACGTAAAGAAACACCGAGCCTAAGATCTGGGCGTTATTGCGCGTCCAGTTCTGAAACGGGTTTTCGGTAAAGTAGGTGATCGGCAACACCAGCCGACGCAAATCCCAGATGCGCACCACCACATAGGTCAGGTTGATCTCCTCAATCCAGCCCCACTCTTTTTCTACCACTACCGCATCATCAATTTTAATAGGCTGGGTAAAGGCGATCTGAATACCGGCGAACAGATTGACCAGCGACTTTTGCAGCGCAAAACCAATAATGATACCGGCAACACCCGCACCGGCCAGAATGGTGGTGCCGAATTTCCGGACGCCAGGGAAGCTGAGCAGAATCAGCGAAACACAGAACAGAACCAGGATGACAATAACCACTTTTTTGACATAGATAATCTGCGTGCGAATTTTACGCGCACGAAGGTTATTGGAAATATTAATGTCATAGCGGATATAAAGCATATCCTGCGCCACGTTGGTCAGCCGGATTAAGACCGAGCAAAATGACATAATAATAAAGACATTGATGATATTGGTGATTAAAGAGAGAGATTCCGGTTGAAAATCGATGTAGTTAACGCCGACATTAATCATTAATAACGGAATAAAAAAGAACATCGAGCCGCTAAGATGCTTCTCAAGGGATTTGAACAGTTTTCTGTCACGAATCTGCCAGTAGCGGATGAACCGGAGCAGGATAAGGCGGGCCAGAAATCCCAGCACAAAAGAGAGCGAGACGAGTAATACAACAGGCACCCATGACGGGAAACCAGATAACTCACCGAATAACAATGGCATTATTTTCCCTTATAGTAAGCTGACAACCTCAGGCTGTCAGATAAGTGACAAACTCAGTAACCGTTGTCTTCACGGCTATCCGTTCGTAACACAATCAGCGCACATGAGTATGAACCATAGCGGCGAAGTTAACAGTAAATGCGCGGTGATGTGTCCAGAGAGGCTGTCGCGCGCCAGCCTTATGCTACTGACAGGGATGCAGAATGCAGCCCTCATGTCACCGTCCGGCCAGTCCAACATCATTAAAATATCTGATACAACACAGCCACTTTTTCACTCCCCTTTTTTAGCCTGCCCTGGCCATCCGGCAACAAAAAATTGACAGAATCACTAAGCGTAAGGCTTTGCGTGGACGTTTTTGTGCAATCTGCTAATTTTTAAGCTGTTCCCCTGCTGCTGAGAAAAACAACAATATGATTAACACCCTTAAACTTTCCTCTGATTTTCGTCGCAGTTTCCTGCGTGAAGTCCTGGTGCCGCTCGTGGCTATCTTACTGCTGACGTTTGTAGGTGCAGGCGCTGCGCTCTTTGTTGGTACCTCACTCACCAATACAGAGGCCCGGCATCAGCAGCAACGGATGATTGAAGCCTCTTTTTCACAGAGTCTGAATGAGCATCTGCGCCAGCTGCGTAGCCTGTCGCGCTGGGGACCCTTTGAGCAGCATCTGGCAGAGGGCAACAGCAGCAGGTGGCTGGATGAGAACATTGGGCTGTGGCTGTATGAGATGTTCGGCCATCAGCTGATTCTGGTGCTGGACCAGCAAAATCAAATCGTCAGAGTCTGGCGCGAAGGCCAGCCGGTCTCTGCCCCTGAAGATGACCCGCTGATTGGTGAGGTGCTGCAAAGCTCGCTGGTCAACGATCCGGCCCGCCACGATAACGCCGATTATGCCCGTGTGACAAACCGGGCCGCCGCGCTGGCAGTAGGTAACATCCAGCGGGAGAGCAATGCCCTGCCGCGTTTCCGGCTGGTGAGCCTGAAATTTCTTGATGACGGCTATCTGGCGGGCCTGGCGGAACGCAATCAGCTGCAGGGGCTGCACTTCTCCGACGGCACGCCACAGCCGGGAACCGGTGCGCGCTATCTGCTGATCGCGCAGGCGGGCGAGGCGGTTGGCTATCTGAACTGGATCCCCTCCCGTCCCGGTGCGCAGATGCTGCGCACCATCGGGCCATCTACCGGGCTGGCGGTACTGGCGATATTCCTGCTCTGCCTTTATATGGTGCGGCGACTCTGGAACTCCTCGGTGAACCTCTCGCAATCCATGCTCAGGCTCGGCGCGTCGGAGGCTCAGGCACAGCACCTGGCGTTTCATGATGTGCTGACCGGCCTGCCGAACCGCGCACTGGTCGAAGACCGCTTAACCCAGGCGCTGGCTCTGGCGACGCGCCACGATCAGCGGGTGGCGCTGCTGCTCATCGACCTCGACCGCTTTAAAACCATCAACGACACTCACGGTCATCATGCCGGAGATGAACTGATCATCGCCGTCGCACAGCGCCTGAGCCGTATCGTGCGGGCCAGCGATACGGTAGGACGCATCGGCGGTGATGAATTTATCGTGGTGATGCCAGATGTCGATAATATCGGCCAGGTGCATAGCCTGGCGCAGCGCATTATCGATGAACTGAGTGAGCCTTTTACGCTGTTTGGCAGCGATGTCTGGAGTGGCGCCAGTATCGGACTGGCGCTGGCACCCAAAGATGGGGTTGATCGGCTGGAACTGATGCGCAAAGCGGATATTGCGCTGTATGAGGCCAAAAGCGGCGGGCGCGGCACGTATCGACAGTTTGAACGGGCGATGGATGAGTCGGTGCGGACCCGACAGACCATCGCTGCCGACCTGCGTACGGCGCTACATAACCGTCATGGGCTGGAGGTGTGGTATCAGCCGCTGATGGATATTGGTGGTCAGCAGATGGTGGGCATCGAAGCGCTGCTGCGCTGGCACCATCCAGCCCGCGGCCTGATTGCGCCCGGTGAATTTATCGCGATTGCCGAAGAGACCGGCCTGATTATTCCGCTGGGCGAATGGGTACTGGCTGAAGCCTGCGTCACTCAGCAGCGTTTTCCCGAACTGCTGGTGGCGGTCAACGTCTCGCCGGTGCAGTTCCGCTCTACCGGCTTTGTTGAGCGGGTGATGGCGATTGTCAGCCAGAACGGCGGCGATCCGAAGCGCCTGGAACTGGAGATCACCGAAGGGGTGTTAATCGAAGATGAACGTGAAGCACGCGCCATTATTGTGGAGCTGCGTGATGCGGGCTTCCGGGTTGCGCTGGATGACTTTGGCACCGGTTACTCCAGCCTGAACTATCTCAGCAACTTTCCGGTGGATAAAATCAAAATCGATCGCTCATTCACCCAGTCGCTGGGCGTGGCGGAAAATTCAGTGGCGATTGTTGAATCGGTGGTGAAACTGGGTCATGCCATGGGTCTGATGGTGACAGCAGAAGGCGTCGAGACGCCAGGGCAGATGTCTGCGCTGGCAGATGCGGGCTGTAATCAGCTGCAGGGCTATCTGTTCAGTCAGGCGGTGCCCGCCGATCAGCTCGCAGCACTGATGAAAACGATTGCGCCAGACAACGCGCAGCACGAGTGATCGCTGATGTGGAAAGCCTGAGCGCAGCTCTGTGCTCAGGCTTTCCGGCTGCGTGATGCATCTGAGATCAGAAGATCAACATCACCCTTCACCCGTTGTTGCGGGAAATTAAACCCCCAGGCTATCCAGCAGCGCGGCAGAATGGGCGACCGCGCCAAAGATGCCGCCCTGCATATGGATCATGCTCAGCGCCGCCTCATGATGACGCTGCTCGGTCGCAGCACAACAATCAGACAGCACCAGGCACTCAAAGCCGCGATCGTTAGCTTCGCGCAGCGTGGTGTGGACGCAGACGTCGGTGGTAATACCGGTGAGGATCAGATTTCGGATGCCGCGACTGCGCAATATCAGCTCCAGATCGGTGGCATAAAACGATCCCTTACCCGGCTTATCAATCACCACTTCACCCGGCAGCGGTGCCAGCTCCGGGATAATCTCCCAGCCCGGTTCACCGCGCACCAGAATACGGCCGCACGGTCCCTCATCCCCGATCCCGGCGTTCATTCGCCGCGAGCGCCAGCGTTTGTTGGCGGGCAAATCACTGAGATCGGGCCGGTGCCCTTCGCGGGTATGAATAACCGGAAACTGCCGGGCGCGCATCGCCGCCAGCACCTGCTGCAACGGTGCGATGGGCGCGCGGGTCAGACTCACGTCATAGCCCATGCTGTCGACATAACCGCCCACGCCACAGAAGTCGGTCTGCATATCAATCACGATCAGCGCGGTGTCAGCCGGCGTAAAAGTGCCGTCAAACGGCCAGCCGTAGGGGGTTGAATTAACGCTGTAGTCGGGCATTGCTGTTCTCCATTACCGGGCGCGGCATGCGCATTCTGCTGATCACGCTGTAGCTGATGGCGGCGGTTACCAGACCAATAACCGCTTCACCAAATTGAGGGAAAGCGACGTGGGCAATCACCGCACACAGGCTGCCAATCGCCCAGGCGGCAAACGCAGTACCCCGAAAACGCTGCGCCGGACGCTGCTCGCTGATGCGCGCCATAAAAATTAAATCCACGATCATCACCGCACCAAACGGCGGCACCACAATGCCGAGCAGGCTGAGCCACTCCAGGAAGTAAGACCAGACGCCCGCCAGCGCCAGCACGCCGCCAATGGCACCCAGGATCAGCGTCCAGAGCCGCATTTTGCTGCTGAACAGATGACTGAAGCCCACCGCCCCGTTATAGAGGCAGTGTGTGCAAACCGATCCGAGATTGATAAAGACAAACAGGCAGGCCACTACCGACAAAAAGGCGCTGTGCCCCATCAGCATCGGCAGGAAGTTGCCGCCATTGGTCAGCGGATCAACCGCGGCGCCCACGGCCACAATCACTACACCAAACAGATAGGAGATGACGTTAGCCACCGGAAAGGCAGAGAACGCGGCGATCACCGCCGAACGGCCATTCTTTGACCAGCGGGTAAAGTCAGCGGTCATGGTGCCGGAGTCAGCAAAACCGGCTACCACCATGGTGACGGCGGTGCCCATACTCATTGCACCGGCTGCGCTGGCGCTGCCCTTCCACTGCGTCACCACGGAGAAGTCGTGCTGCTTGCTAATCAGCCACAGCGCCACCATTCCCAGCACCACAAACAGCGGCGCGGCGATCATCCCCAGCACCGACAGCGCCCGCACGCCCAGGAACGTGATGCCGGTATAGAGGATCATGGCAAAGGCCGTCACCGCCAGCGCATTCCAGCCAAAGGTCTGATTAATGACCGTGCCGGTAAGGCCGGTCTGGAAGGCATACCAGCCGATCACCACCGTCGAGAGAAAACCCGAGACCAGGATGTAGCCTTTGCTGCCAAAGGTGCGTCTGGCCTGCAGGGCGAAATTCATTCCGCTGTTACCGGCGTACCAGCTCAGCGCGCCGACATAGGCGAACAGCACCAGGTTTCCCAGCAGAATGGCGATCAGCGCAGGCCAGAACCCCAGATGCCAGGTGATGATGCCGCCAAACAGCGCATTGGTGAGGATCATCGGAAATCCAAACCAGACGGCCGAGACGGAGCGGGTAGAATGACGGTGCGACAGCGGTACCGGCTGATGTTCAAACTCCTGCTCCAGCGCAGGCGTAGTAGACGTTTTCATTGGGCGATTCCGGGTTGAAGGTGATTCCACGGCTGAATGTGCTCGAAAGCGGCACTGGCAGCCAGCACTAAGGCATCATCAAGATGACGTCCGACAATCTGCAGACCGACGGGCAAGCCGCTGGCGGTAAAACCGGCGGGCACGGACGCGGCGGGCTGACCGGTGAAGTTGAACGGGTAGCAGAACGAGAGCCAGTGATCGCTGCGGACCATACGGCCATCAATGATCTCCGGTCCCTGCATCCCCAGCGGAAACGGCGGCACCGCCAGCGTTGGGGTAATCAGCAGGTCAAAGCGCTGCATAAAGCGCCACAGGCAGTTGCTGACCGCTTTTCGGGTGGTGATGGCATCGGTGAAGTTTTCCGCCCGCCAGTCGCGCTGCAGCATGGCGACCAGATGCGGCGACATCTCGCTGCCCTGCTCCGCCAGCATCCGGCGCATACCGGTGAGATCGCTCTCCATCGCCACCAGCGCGCCAAAGGCCGCCGACGGATCAGGGAAGCCCGGATCGGCCAGTTCCAGTTCAGCACCGATTTCAGCGGCAAAACGCTGCACCGCCGCGCTGACCACTGCCCGCACTTCCGGGTCAACGGCCACATAGCCAAAATCCGCGCTGAAGGCGATGCGCAGTTTGCCTGGCAGATGGTGTGGCGCACCCAGCCAGTCGACATCGCTGCAGGGAATCGAGTGGCGATCGCGCATATCCGGTCCTGCCATCAGCGACATCATCAGCGCGGCATCGCGCACGCTGCGCGTCATCGGACCGATGTGCTCCAGCGACTCCCAGCTCGACACGCCGGGGTAGCGTTCATCACGGCAGCCGGGCCAGAGCGGCACCCGGCCCATCGACGCCTTGAAGCCGAAAATACCGCAGTGCGCCGCCGGAATGCGTACCGACCCGCCGCCGTCGCTGCCCAGTGCAATCGGGCAGAGCCGCGCCGCCACCGCCGCACCCGAACCGGCGCTGGAACCCCCTGGCGTCATGCTCAAATTCCAGGGATTCCGTGGCGACGGAAACAGCGGATTGTGCCCGACCCCGCTGTAGCCAAACTCCGGTGCGGTGGTTTTGCCAAGCAGAATGGCGTCGGCGGCCAGCAACCGTTCCACCGTGATGTCATCATCTTGCGGCACGAAATCTTTGTACGCCGCCGAACCGGAGGTGGTTCTGACGTTTGCGGTGCAGATTAAATCTTTCACCGCCAGCGGTACGCCTGCCAGCGCGCCCAGTGTTTCACCGCGTGCCCGTCGGGCATCCACGGCTCTGGCCTGTGCCATTGCCAGTTCAGGCGTCGGGGTACAAAAAGCCTGTATCGCCGGTTCCCGCTGTTCCATCCGTGCCAGCGCCGCCACGGTCAGCTCGCACGCCGACACGTCCCCGCTGCGAATCAGAGCGGCCATCGTGGTGGCATCTTCGTCTAATAAGGAGTCAAACATGGGTTACCTCGCCAAAAGTGTACCTGTCAGCTAGTGCATGAAGCGTGCCAGTTAGCGGTGAATCAACCGGTCTGAGGTGGGGATGCCAGATGGAATACGGGCTGGGATACAAGATCGAATTCTTATGATGCCATGTGCAGGCGGCTGTTTATTTTTCCAGCACGATGATGGCGCAGGGCTGCGCGATAAGGGGGCGTAATAGCTGAATGGTTTGCGGGCTGCTTTACAAAATGATGTCGGTAATCAGCAACAGTGGCCGATATGCTGGAATGAATAACCACATTTTTACCAGGGCCGTTTGACCGGTCTGAGCAGGCACTAAAAAATCACGGCTTAAAGATTCACATGCAGCCTGCAGGGATGATAAGTGCGCATTGAAGAAGATATTTATCTCGAAAACTACGAAATCAGACGAAAAAGATTCATTTATGATCGTCAGGTTTATCACAGCTACGTGTTTGTTGTCGGTAATGAGACTTACACCGTCATCGTTGGCGACCGGATAGATGAACAGACCTTTAACCGTATCGGATACCGGATGCCACCCGGTATCGCCTTTCCGGTTAACGGGCTGGCTGAAGTCTGTTTTGACGTGTTCGATGGTCTGGAGTGCCTGGGCGATTTCCGCCATATCAGCTTTGCAGGATTAGGCAGTGCTGTCGTTTTCAAAAGCGTACTCCTGGCGTTAATGGCACACCATGAAAGCTTCTTTATAGGCGGTTTTGTTTTCCAGGCTGCATCAGGAGAGATCGTTGACCGCAATCGCCCGACACCCCTTGAGGAGATCTACGATGCTTTGCTTGGGTTAAAAAATGAACTACGCTACAATCGCCGGACAGGGTTGCCAAAGAAAGCGCCGCAACCTTTAATCCCGGACTGTTTCCGGGCTTATAAAGTAGTGACTACAGGGAGAGCTTGCTATGTCGTTTTACAATAAACACGATGAAACAACCCCTTTGGCTCCGGTCGAAACCAGGTATAAGGAGTTAAGGGCACTATTGATTGCTGAATGGCTGGCCAGACCCGATCTGCCCGCCATTAAAGCCCAGTTAGCTCAGAGGAAAAAACGCTCGTCGTCTGCCCTGTTACGCCGCAAGTTGAAAGAGCTGAATGCGCGCGAAATGCAGAAAGCTAAGATCAGCGCTTAACGCTTAAAGGCCCGATAACGGGCCTTTCGTATTTTTATCAACTTCTGGCTCACTCGCGGACGGCTTTCCGCCACCCGCAACTCACCTCTACTCCGGAAAATCTGTCTCCACTGACGTCTGTTTCCACGCTTCGATCTCAGCCAGCCGCTCTTTGAGCTTGCTGGTTACGGCATCATGGCCCCAGGCGCCCATTACCAGATGGCGTGGCGGGTTATCATGCTCAGTGATGGCAATCATCGCAGTGGCGGCCCGCGCCGGATCGCCCTTCTGAGTACCGCTGTATTCGGCGGTGGCTTTCATCCGTGCGGCTGCAGTCTCTGCATAGTCTGGCAGCGTGCTCGGCGTCTGATGCAGGGAGCGTCCGGCCCAATCGGTGCGGAACGGACCTGGCTCAACACAGGTGACGCGAATGCCCAGCGGTCCCGCTTCCAGCGCCAGCGAATCTGACCAGCCTTCCACCGCATGTTTACTGGCAGAGTAGTAGCCTGAGCTGGCAAAACCAATTAAGCCTGCCACCGAGGTAATGTTGATGACGTGGCCGCTGCGCGCCTTTCTCATCGCGGGCAGCACGGCGCGGGTCAGGGCAAACAGGCCAAAGACGTTGGCGTCAAACTGCGCGCGGATTTCGCTTTCCACTCCCTCTTCCACCGAGCTCTGATAGCCGTAACCGGCGTTGTTTACCAGCACATCAATGGTGCCGAACGTGTCCAGTGCCGTTTTGACGGCCTGGTCGATGCTCGCCTGGTGGGTCACATCCAGCGCTACTGCCAGCGCGTTGTCGTGTCCCTCAACCAGATCGGCAATGGAAGAGGTATCACGTGCCGTCACGACGACCTTAAAACCACGCGCGATGGTCTGCTGCGCCAGTTCACGACCAAATCCGGTCGAACATCCCGATATTAACCAGACAGGGCTGGAGTGAGCAGTCATGGTAAGACTCCCGTTGATGATGATGAAGTGACTGGAGACCCGGACGCGAGTGCATCCGGGATTTAAGGTTAGCGAGGCGCGACCGCCTCACTTAGCCCTTAATGCTTTTTATTGAACAGCTGGCTGGCGGTGTCGCTGATGATCTGTGCCGCACCGCGATCGCCTTTCACCATTGACGCCATAAAGGCTTTCGCCTGTTTAAAGGTGATGTGCGGCGGTAACGGGGCAACTTCCGGATCGGTTTTCACCTCCAGCAATACCGGGCGATCGGCGCTGAGCGCACGCTGCCAGGCCGCCGCCAGATCGTCAGGATTATCGACAAAAATACCGACCATCCCAAGCGACTGCGCAAACTCGGCATACTTCACGTCCGGCAGTTGCTGCGAGGCGTCAAAGCGGGGATTGCCCTCCATGACCCGCTGCTCCCAGGTGACCTGATTGAGATCCTGGTTGTTGAACACGCAGACGATCAGGCGCGGATCGGCCCACTGCTGCCAGTATTTCTGGATGGTGATCAGCTCCGCCATATTGTTCATCTGCATGGCGCCGTCACCCACCAGCGCCACCACAGGTTTGTCGGGATGGGCAAATTTTGCGGCAATCGCATAAGGCACCGCCGCGCCCATACAGGCCAGGCCACCGGAGAGCGAGGCGCGCTGACCCTGCTTAACCCGATAGTCGCGGGCGAACCAGTTGGCACAGGAACCAGAGTCCGAGGTGACAATGGCGTTATCCGGCAGTTGTGGCGACATCTCCCACACCACCCGCTGCGGGTTGACCGGATTAGCGGGTGCCATGGCGCGCTCTTCCATCAGCGTCCACCAGTCGCGCACCTGAAGCGCGATATCTTCCTGCCAGCTGCGATCCTCTTTGTGCTCCAGCAGCGGCAGCAGGGCGCGCAGGGTTTCAGCCGCATCGCCATGCAGGTTCACTTCGCTGGGATAGCGCAGGCCGAGCATGGCGGGATCGATGTCGATCTGCACCGCACGCGCCTTGCCCTCTTCCGGCAGGAACTCCGTCCACGGGAAGCCGCTGCCGATCATCAGCAGGGTGTCGCAGTTCTGCATTAAATCGGATGAGGGCTTCGTGCCCAGCAGGCCAATCGAACCGGTCACAAACGGCGCATCGTCCGGCAGCACATCTTTGCCCAGCAGCGCTTTTGCCACGCCCGCACCCAGCACATTGGCGACCTGTACCACCTCGACGGCGGCGTTACGAGCGCCTGCGCCAATCAGAATCGCCACTTTTTTACCGGCGTTAAGCACTTCAGCGGCGCGTTGCAGATCCGCTTCATAAGGGATCACTTTAGGACGCTGATAGCCGCTGCCGGAATGGGTAAAACCGTGCAGATGCTGCGGCGGCTGCCACTCTTCATCCTGAATATCTTTAGGGATGATGATCACCGCCACGCCGTTTTGCGCTTTGGCGATGCGCACGCCCCGGTCGAGCAGATGGCGCACCTGGGTCGAAGTCGAGGCTTCCTGAACGAAGTTGGCAACATCCGAGAAGATGCGATCCAGGTTCATCTCCTGCTGATAACTGGAGCCGCGCGCGGTCGCTTCCGCCTGGCCGGCAATCGCCAGCACCGGAGCATGATCCATTTTGGCGTCATAGAGTCCGGTCAGCAGATGGGTCGCGCCCGGCCCGCCGGTAGAGAGGCAGACGCCAAGCTCACCGGTGAATTTGGCGTGTCCGGCCGCCATAAAGGCCGCCATCTCTTCGTGGCGTACCTGAATAAATTCGATGCCGTCGCCTTTGGCGTTAGCACGCTGAATGGCGCCCAGCACCCCGTTTATGCCATCGCCCGGATAGCCGTAGATGCGTGTGACGCCCCACTCTTTCAGGCGCTGGACAAAAAAATCACTGGTTTTCATGCTCATCGTCGCGTTTCCCCTTGTAGTCCATGCAGACTTAAAGCGTAGTAGACGATGAGCAATCGCCGTTAATTGTTCGCCATTGCCGGGTATCGCTGACGCAAATCACTGAATATTTGTGCCATATCCGCCGTTTCGCCTATCTCTGCCACCGCCCGGAATACCTGTGTTTTCAGGAAGTGACGCCAGCTCACCGGCGCGCTTGCAAGAAAGGCGGTAAGTAACTGATAACGCTGTGGCGTCCAGAGCATTTCGAAGCGACTCCGTGCTTCGCCGTGCTCAAAATGGTGCGCAGCCTGCTGCGGCATCGTGGCGCGCAGGTGCTCCGTTGCTGCCCGATCCACGTGGTGATCAACCACTACCACGCCATACTGCGTCCTGGCTGCCGCGACGCTGAGATAACCGCAGCGCACATCCTGCATCACCGCATCGGCATCGCGCTGTGTCGGCAGGCCATAACCGCCCGCGCCGGGTCCGCGCACTTCGACCACGTCACCCGGCAGGCAGTGGATCACATCAGTGTTACCGTGATTGATGACCTCACCGTCGCGCCGGGTACGGAAGTAAGAGAGCGCCCCACTCTGGCCGCCGACGACACCCGCCGAGGCAAACACCGATCGGTTACGGTTGCGCGCGGTAATGGTGGTATTGGGCGAGAAAACCTCAAATGCCATTTCGGTGGCTAAACCGCCGCGATAGCGACCGGCTCCGGCGCTGTCCTGGGCCAGTCCGTAGCGATGAAAGCGGATTGGCACTTCCGCTTCGTTGATCTCAATCGGGGTGTTTTTCAGAAAGGCTGAAAGACCGCCGGAGCCGTCAGGCCCATCGTGACGCGGCGTGCCGCCCGCGCCGCCGCCCACCGGACCCAGCGAGGCGACCACACTGCGATTCTGCGTCTGGGTACGAATGTTCATGATTGAGTTGCCGCCCGGTGAATTCGCGGGCAAACGCTCCGGCATCGCCAGCGAGAAGACGCCGATAGTGGCAATCTGCGACAGTGCACAGGTCAGGGAGCGCATCCCTACCGCTGCGGGCGCTTCACAGTTCATGACCGTGCCAGGCGGCAGGATTGCCCTAGTGGGTCGCAGCGTACCGGCGTTAAGCAGCAGTGAACGGTCCAGCGTAGAGAGCGCATAGGTAACACCCACCAGCGCCAGCGGATGCCGCTCACGTCCGCCAGTCGGCATATTCAGCGACGAGGCCAGCTGCGGATCGCTGCCGGTGTAGTCCAGCTCCAGTTGATCGCCCTGCACCCGCAGAGTAATGGCGATACGGCAGGGATAACCGCCCTCGCCATCTTCATCGGCGTAGTCGGCATAGAAGTATTCCCCGTCGGGAATGGTTTTGATAATGCTGCGCGCCTGCGCTTCGGCGTAATCGAGAATGCCCTCAATGCCCTGCAAAAAGTCGGCGATGCCAAAGCGGGCAATAATGTCGTGGATTTTACGCTCGCCGACGTTCACCGACGCCAGCTGGGCTTTGAAATCGCCCCAGTTCTGATCCGGCACCCGCACATTGAGCCGCATGATGCTGGCGACCTCTTCGTTGAGCTGACCCTGCCGCATGATCTTCAGCGGCGGGATGCGAATCCCCTCCTGCACGATATCGGTCAGCGAGCGCGACAGCGAGGCAGGCACCGCGCCGCCGACGTCGGTGTTATGAATGTGGCCCACCACGAAGCAGACAATTTCACCCTGGTGGAACACCGGTTTCCAGATATGGATATCGGGCGAGTGGGTCGCCACGTTGCCGGCGTAAGCGTCGTTGGTAATGCAGATGTCGCCGTCAGCGTACTCTTCAATCAGTGCCAGCACCGGCGCATAGTCGATGCCGCTGTACCAGGGGGCGCCGAAGCTGCGCGGCGAGGCAAACGCCAGGCCGCTGCGGCTGACAATCTGGCAGGAGAAATCTTCCGTCTCTTTAACAAAGGTGGAGTGCGCCGTGCGCATCAGCGTAAAGGCCATCGCATCGGCAGCGGCGGCGCAGTAGTTCGCCAGGATCTGTAAGTTACGTCCATCAATCGCCATGTTATGCCTCGTTCGCCGTGATCAGCAGATTACCGAATGAATCGACCGTGACGCCCATGCCGGGCGGCACGCAGGTGGTGCAGTCATCCTGGGCGATGATGACCGGGCCACTGAGCTGATGTCCGGCACGCAGCACTGAACGCAGCACTAAATCAACCTGATGCCAGCCGCCGTCGATCCACGCCCAGGTCTGTTTCAGTACCGGCACCGGTTCCGTGGCCGGAGCCAGTGGGTTAATCACCGGTTTCGGCGTCGGTGAGGCAATCACCAGCCGCAGGTTGATCAACTGCACCGGCGCCTGCGGGTCACAGTGACCAAACAGCTGCTGGTGCTGGCGATCAAAGGCGTCATGCAGCGCAGTGAAATCCGCCTGCGCCAGCCAGTTCGTCTCCAGCGGTACATCGATCTCAAACGACTGACCGCGATAGCGCATATCCGCGCTGAACTGCAGGCTGTAAGGCATATCGCTGCCGTGCTCCTGGGCCAGCCAGCCACAGGCGCGCTGCTGTAATGCTTCGGCTTCACTGGCCAGGGTGTCGGCCAGGGCGGGTGTCAGATCGCCGTAGAGCGTGCGGATAAAATCGTTGCGGATATCTGCTACCAGCCCGCCCAGCGCGGACAGCACGCCCGGCGTCGGCGGCACAATCATCCCTTTCATATTCAGTTCGCGGGCCAGAAAGCAGCCCATCATCGGACCCGCTCCGCCAAAGGCGAGGAACCAGAATTCACGCGGATCGAGACCAAAGCGCGACAGCAGCCCGCTGGTGTCGCTGTACATGCTGGAGATCGCCAGCTGGATGGCGGTTTCTGCCGTTTCCTGCACCGTGACGCCAAGCGCATCCGCCAGCGGCTGCCAGGCCGCACAGGCGGCGTCCACATCAACAGTGACGGCGTTATAACCCAGCGCGCCATGGCCCATCATGCCGCAGGCGGCGAACGCATCGGTGGCAGTGGGTTGCGTGCCGCCGCGCTGGAAGCAGACCGGGCCAGGCAGCGATCCGGCACTGTCCGGGCCCATCTGCAGCACGCCCTGACCATCGATCCACGCCAGCGAGCCGCCGCCCTGACCCACCGAAGTGACGGCGACAGAAGGAATAAAGATCGGGAAATCCCCGATGATTTCGCCGTTGCCCTGTGCCACTTTGCCGTCGATGATCACCGCCACGTCGGCGCTGGTGCCACCGATATCCAGGCTGAGGATTTTGTCAAAACCACAGGCGCTGGCGAGATAGCTGGCACCAATCACCCCGGATGCGGTGCCGGAGAGCACCATCTGCACGCATTCGCGTTTCGCCTGATCGACGCCCATCACCCCGCCGTTGGATTTGGTGATGCGCGGCGGCGGCCTGACGCCGAGCCGTTGCAGCGCCTGCTCAAAGGATTCCAGGTAGTGGATCACCATCGGCTGCACGTAGGCATTAATGGTGGCGGTAATGGTGCGTTCATATTCACGGATGATCGGCCAGATGTCAGCGGAACAGGAGGTCAGCAGCTCGGGTGCCACCTCGTCGATAATCGCCTTCACCGCCGCTTCATTGTGCCGGTTGCGATAGCTGTGCAGCAGCGACACCACAATGCCCTGACAGCCTGCCGCGCGTGCCTGAGCGATTGCGTCGAGCACGCTCTGGCGATCAGGCGCGTGCAGCACGTTGCCGTGCGCGTCACTGCGTTCACGGATGGCAAACACCCGATCGCGGGTGATCAGCGGAGCAGGACGCCGGGAGAAAAGATCGTGAATATGCGGGATTTTAAGCCGGGCCAGCTCCAGGACATCGCAGAAGCCCTCCGTGGCGAACAGCGCCAGCCGCACGCCGCGCCGCTGGATCACCGCGTTAATGCCTACCGTGGTGCCGTGGGTGAAGTAACCAATCTCAGCGGGATCAATGCCCTGATGCTGCTGAAACTGCGCCAGTCCGGTAACGATTTCGCTGCCTGGCTGATCCGGTCGCGACAGGACTTTCAGGGTGTGAATCTGGTTCGTTTGCTGATCGAGCACGGCGAAATCGGTAAAGGATCCACCAATATCCACGCCAACGCGGTATCGCATATCAGGGTAACTCCAGTGTCAGGAAGGGGGAAATTCCATCAGTGCCTCGGGATGTTGCACCACACGCCAGCCGAGCCGCTGATAGACCTGATGGGCATCCTGGGTTGAGAGCATCCAGCGATGCACCGTTTGCAGCTCCGGGTGTTCACGGACGCAGGTTGCCAGCCAGCTGCCCAGCCCGTGACCGCGCCAGTTTTCATCAATCATTACGTCGCACAGCCAGCCAAACCGGGTGTAGTCAGTAATCAGTCGGGCAAAGCCAATCTGTCTCTGCTGGTGATAGAGGCCAAACGGCAGCGAACCGGCAATCGCCCGCACGGTTTTGGCCAGCGGCTGGCCTTTGGCCCAGTAGGACTTCTCCGCCAGCTGGATGTGGATCCACGCCAGGTCGAGCCGCTGGCGGCTGGTGGAGACAGTGAACGCCTCGCGCTGCCACTGCTGGTCAGCAATCTGCAATGAGTCCATGACAACTCCTTGTATCGGTTGAAAACAGTGTAAAAGGGTTCGCCCAACGGTTGAGGCTGTAGCGCGCCACAGAACCGGCTGTTGCGACTGAATTTTGCGTCATGAAGAAATTTTATGCTGAGGGGGCGTCTGGCACATTAACGGGAGAAGTGAAGCGGATGGGCGAACAAAAGTGCGGCTGGGGTGAATCGCGAAAGAGTAAGCAGAAACAAGGCAGGTGACGGCCCTCTCTCCACCGGTAAACATGGCGAGGGCGACGCCTGGCCGCCCGCTACACGCCGAACTCCACCGAATTGTGCTTGCCGATCAGCGATCGCAACGGCACGCTGCTTTTCATGATCGGGGATTTGATCACGATATAGCTGAAGTACTTATCGATGCCGATCTGAGCGTCGAGCATCTTCTCAATCACTTCCTGGTAATGTTCAATGCTGCGGGTAATAAAGCGCAGCAAATAGTCATAGCCGCCGGTAATCAGATGGCACTCCATCAGCTCATCGACGTCGCGCATCGCACTTTCAAATTTCATAAAGTCTTCGCGGCGATGGCCTGACAGAGTGACTTCGGTAAAGACCGTCACCGAATCGGTAATGCGGGTGAGATTAATGTGCGCTTCATAACCGGTGATAAAACCGGCCTGTTCCAGACGTTTGACCCGTTGCAGACAGGGACTGGGCGAAAGGCCTACGGCGTCGGCGAGGTTAACGTTGCTGATACGGCCATCTTTCTGGAGTTGCACCAGGATGTTGATGTCGATGCGGTCGAGTTTCATTAAGCCGTTCATAGCACCCCCCTCATTGTCAGAGCCTGTCCCGCCAGGCGTCATTGTTGCAGGCAGTCTGGAGACGGACAGCGCGGAACAACCGGTGCGTACATGGCGTACGTGAGGATTGTAAGCACTGACCAGGTTCAGACTGACAAATGAAATAGCCTGATGGGATAGACGCTTAATTAAATGTGCAGAACCTCCCGAAGGTATATCACGCTTTACCGTAAACGCGCCAGCGCTTCGCAGTGGTTATACCAGCGGGAGATTTTCAAATTACTTTAACAATATCAATGAGGAATCGCACTTTATCCCAACCGGCCTGTGGCGCGGGCCAGCGCAATATCGAAGATATGCAGCGCCTCTTCCAGCTGTGAGTCGGTGGTGACCAGCGGCGCCAGGAAACGGATGGTGTTGCGATGCAGGCCGCATTTGATCAGCAGCAATCCCTCCTGACAGGCGCTGTCGAGGATCTTCTGGGTTAAGGCCGCATCCGGGCGACCGGTTTCGAAATCGAGGATCTCCACCGCCTGCATAAAGCCCACGCCGCGGACGTCACCGATGCAGGCATATTTATCCGCCAGCTGCCGCAGTCGTGCATTGAGTTGCTCACCAAGCTGGCAGGAGCGCTGCAACAGGTTTTCCTGCTCAAACAGATCCAGTACCGCCAGCGCCGCCGCACAGGCCAGTGCGTTGCCGCCATAAGTACCGCCTAACCCGCCAGGCGTCGGTGCATCCATGATCTCCGCACGCCCCACCACACCGGAAATCGGCAGACCGCCGCCCAGGCTTTTCGCCAGCGTGACTAAATCGGGTTTGATACCCAGTTGCTGGAAGGCGAACATCGTGCCGGTACGCCCGAAGCCGGACTGGATTTCATCACAAATCAGCAGAATACCGTGCTGGCTGGTGATGCGACGCAGCGCCTGCATAAATGCCGGGCCAGCGGGCAGGAAGCCGCCGTCACCCTGAACCGGCTCAATGATAATCGCCGCGACCCGCTCCGGCAGGATCTGCACCGCAAACAGCTGATCCAGCGCTTTCAGGCAGTCCGCTTCAGTAATACCGTGCAGCGGGTTCGGGAAGGGCAGACGGTAAATATCGCCGGGGAACGGGCCAAAATTCTGTTTGTAAGGCGCGGACATGCCGGTCAGGGTGATACCCAGCAGGGTGCGGCCATGAAACGCACCATCAAAAGCGATAATGCCAGAGCGCTGGGTGTGTGAGCGGGCAATCTTCACCGCATTTTCCACCGCTTCCGCGCCGCTGGTAAAGAAGACGCTTTTGTACGCCTCATCGCCGCCCACCAGTTTGTTCAGCCGCTGCGCCAGCTCGATGTAGCCCGGATAGGCCACCACCTGAAAGCAGGCATGAGACACCAGACCGAGCTGGCGGGTCACCGCATTGACCACCGCCGGGTGATTGTGGCCGACATTCAGCACCCCGATGCCGCCGACAAAGTCGAGATAGCGATTGCCCTCCACGTCCCACACTTCACTGCCTCTGGCGCGTTCGATCACCAGCGGATGGGCGGTAACTACGCCGCGCGGCACGTTCTGCTCGCGTGCATCCAGTAACAGGCTGTTATCGGAGTATGCTTGCTGCTCTGCCATGACATTCTGCATTTTAAACCCTCATCCACGTAACGTTCGGTTGGCTCAAGTATCGCAACCCGCTGGTTTGTCACGCTGCCGTAATTCCTCAGACAGCGGCATTTCCTGTCAAAATCCTGCGGCATTCAGCAGGGAAATTTCTCTGCCAGCGCCTGACGAATCAGCGTGACAAAAACGTTAACGCCATGCGGGATCAGCGCATCGTTGAAGTCGTAAGCGGCATGATGCAGCGGCTTGCAGGGTGCCGACCCCAGCCACAGATAGGCACCGGGCCGCGCCTGCAACATAAAAGCAAAATCTTCTGAGGTAAGTGCGGGCTGGGGCGCGGCCTCAGCCGTGATGCCCGCCTGAGTCAGCGCCTGCAGGCAAAACTGCGCTTCAGCATTACTGTTCAGGGTCGCCGGGTAGTAGCGCAGATAGCTGACCTCTGCGTGCAAACCGTGGGCGGCGGTGATGTGCTCCGCCATCTGACGCAGTCGTGCTTCAATCGTCGCCTGCGCTGCCGGGCTGAAAGTGCGCACCGTGCCGGTGATGTTCGCCTCCGCCGGGATCATGTTGTGCGAAAAGCCGCCCTGCATCCGGGTGACGGTGAGCAGCGCCGTTTCGCACGGATCCAGGGCGCGTGAGACCAGAGTATTCAGCTGCACCACCAGCTCGCTGGTCGCCAGCAGAGTATCGCGCGTCAGATGCGGCTGCGCGGCATGACCGCCTCCGCCCAGTACCCGGATATCAAAACGATCAGCCGCCGCCATGATCGCGCCAGGGCGGGTCTGTACCTGGCCGAGCGGCAGTTCCGGCCAGTTGTGGATGGCGTAGACCGCCTCACAGGGAAAACGGCTGAAGAGGCCATCGTCAATCATCGCCTTTGCGCCCGCCAGCCCCTCTTCGGCGGGCTGGAAGATAAAGCAGACGCTGCCATCAAAGCTGACGTCGCGCGCCAGTTTTTCTGCCGCTCCCAGCAGCATCACGGTGTGACCGTCGTGGCCGCAGGCGTGGCTCACCTGCTCCGCGCGGCTTTGCCAGTCGGTGCCGCTCTGATCCTGCATCGGCAGCGCATCCATATCAGCCCGCAGGCCAATCATGCGTTCACTGCTGCCCTTTTTCAGTATCCCGACCACGCCGGTTTTACCGATGCCGCGATGCACCTCAATGCCCAGCTGTTGCAGAAAGTTCGCCACGATGTCGCTGGTGCGCTGCTCCTGAAAGCCCAGTTCCGGGTGCGCATGCAGGTCGCGGCGCAATGCCACCAGATGTTCCATCTTAATATCCTCGCGAACGGTCAATCTCACCGTGCAGCGGCTCGCCACGCTGATAGCGCCGCAGATTTTCCAGCAGTGCCGCAATGGCGCTCTCATTCTGCGTCTGGCTGGCGATGTGGGGTGTGAGCCAGATGGCGGGATGGTGCCAGAAGGGATGATCCGGCGGTAACGGCTCCGGGTCGGTCACATCGATCACGGCGGCACGGAGCTGACCGCTCTCCAGCGCCTGCAGCAGATCGTCCTGATTCAGCTGGGGGCCGCGCCCGGCCTGCACCAGCGCCGCGCCCTGTGGTAGCTGATTAAACAGGGTGCGGTTAAGCAAACCCTGTGTGGTGTCAGTCAGCGGCAGCAGGCAGACCAGAATCTCGCTGTGCGCCAGAAACGCATCGAGCTGATCGTCACCGTGCCAGCAGCGGACGCCGGGAATCTGGCGCGGTGTGCGGCTCCAGCCAGCGCAGTCAAAGCCCAGCGCCACCAGCTGTTGCAATGCGGCCTGGCCCAGTTCGCCCAGCCCCATGACGCCTACCCGACGCTGCGCGGCAGGTAATATCGCGTGTGTCAGCCACTGCTGCTGGCGTTGCTGATGAAAATAGCGCGGCATGTCGCGATGCAGGCCGAGCACCGCGAAGGTGACATACTCCACCATGCCCTGGGTCAGGCCTGGCTCGATCATCCTGATCACCGGCAGGTCGGGCGGCAGCGCGCCAAGGTCAAACTGATCGGCCCCGGCACCCACGGAGAACAGTAGTTTCAGCCGGGGGAAAAGCACGGTGATGTCAGCCGGTGGCTGCCAGGCGACCAGCGCCTCAACCTGCTCTGGATCGCCGGTCTCAGGCCAGATATGCAGCTGAATGTCAGGCGCATGCGCTGCCAGCCAGCGCTGCCAGATGCGGCCACGTTCCGGCTCCGATTTATAGACGATATGCATCAGGCCATCGCCTGCGTCATCAGTCCAAACGCCTGCATACCCTGCGGTGTCCAGGGCGTGCCGCGCACCATAGTCGCAGGCGCATCGACCTGAGGGATGCCCAGGCTCTGTAGCCAGGCGGCCATCGGCAGCGCGGCATCGGTGTCGATGCGCAGGAATTCCCCCTGCAGCGGCTGCATCAGCGAGGCGACCAGCGCCTGCGCTACCGCGAAGTCTCCCGCGATGATCGGGCCTATCGCCCAGCCGTGACCAAAGCGGCGCAGGCTGGCGAAGCCCTGAATTTGCTGTTGGTCATCCTGCAACAGCACCGTCTGGCAGTCGCGCAGCAGGTGGTCGAACAGTGCCGGACGATGCATGCCGTGCGCCTGCTGATCCAGCGTCACCAGTGTGGCGTGATCGGCCAGTGTTGCCGGACGCAGCTGCAGTCCCGCCGGGATCACGACGTCTGGAAGGGTGGTCACAGCGCGGGTCTGGTGCTGGCGAATTTCACCGCAACTGACAAACCCGAGTTTTTCATACAAACCTTTGCCCATTTCGGTGGCGTGCAGACGCACGTTACAGTCAGGCAATTTTTCCAGCTGCGCCAGCATCAGCTGTTTGCCAAGGCCACGCCCCTGCTGCTGGTTATCGACGATTACCAGTCCCAGCGTGGCAGCGCGCTCGCCCCAGCGCCAGAGCACTGCGCTCGCAATCAGCTTGCCCTGCTCTTCAATCACCGTGCCCTCGCCCAGCTGCAGCGCCAGCGCCCAGTCTTCACGTCGGTGGGGCCATTTCAGTGCCTGCGTTAAGGTGAAACAGGGGTCGATATCGTCCGGCGTCATTGCGCGTATTTTCAGGCTCATTGCAGGTCTCCTTACATCATGCCTGGCGTTTCAAGTCCGCTGCCGTCAACCAGACGGCTGTAGCGATAAGGGGTGGGATCAACGACTGGCGTGGCTTCGGTCGCCAGATCGGCTGCCAGTCGTCCGGCACCTGGTCCGATACCGAAGCCGTGGGCGCTGTAGCCCGCCGATAGCACCAGCCCCGGCAATTTCGCCACGGTGGAGATCACCGGAATCGCGTCCGGGGTGCTGTCAATCATGCCGCCCCACGACTGCGCCAGCCGCAGGTTCGCCAGCGCCGGATATTCACGCCGCATCGCCGCCAGTCCCTCTTCCACGATCGTTGCATCGGCTGCCGGATCGAGAATGCGCATGCGCTCAAACGGCGACTCGCGGTCAAATGCCCAGCCACCCATCGCTTCCGGGCCATTGAAGAACGGCGACAGGCCAAGATTCAGGGTGAGATTCTTGCGGCGGCTTTTAAAGGTCGGATAGAACTGGCGGGCATAGCGCAGCCCCTGCGCGCCAGGTTCCAGACGCCCGCGACCCGAGACGGAGACGGTGTAACTGCCGTCCATCTGTGGCCGACAGGCAAAGCCAGGTGTGTAGAGTGGCATGGCAATCGCCTGCTCAATGGGCTGCGTGCGGAAGGCGGTGCCAATCACGTTGCCCAGCGGCAGATCGATACCGTGACGACGGCAAAACATGGAGGTCCAGGCCCCGGCGGCACAGATCACCCGGCTGGTTTTGATCAGGCCGCGCTCGGTCCAGACGCCGCTGACCCGTCCGGCGGCGATATCCAGCCCGCGCACCGCGCACTGCTGAAACAGCAGCGCCCCTTTTTTCAGCGCGCCTGCCACCAGCCCGGGCGCAGCCAGTCTTGGTTCGGCGTGACCGTCGGTTGGCGCTGAGAGACCGCCCCGCCAGTTTGTGGTGCTGCCGGGCGTCATCGCTTTGGCCTGCTCCGCCGTGAGGATCGAACTGCGCACGCCATAGTCTTTTGCCATCTGGATCCACTTATCCCAGGCCGCGATGTCCGACTCTTCCTGCGTGGCGTAAACCAGCCCGCTGCGGCGGAAACCCAGCTCCTCGCCGGTTTCATCGTTAAGCTCACCCCAGCGTTGCAGCGCATAAATAATCAGCGGCAATTCGCGCTCATCGCGGTTCTGCTGGCGACACCAGCCCCAGTTACGGCTCGACTGCTCCGCTCCTACCAGGCCTTTTTCGATTAGCACGACCTTCAGTCCCTGCTTCGCCAGCTCCCAGGTGGCGGCGGCTCCGGCGATACCGGCGCCAATCACCACTACATCGGCGGAATCGGGAAAATTCGCACTGTCCTGTACATAACGAATCGGTGCAGGCATAACAAGACTACCTCTGTTGTCAGTATCTGGTCTGGCACAGGGCGATATCACCGCTGTGCCTTGACCCGTGCCGCCCGCGCATTACATCAGTGCTGTGCAGGCGGATTAATCAGGGTGCCCGTTGCTTCAGGCAACTCACTCTGCTTTTAAAATCTCTTCATGCTCATCCAGCCAGCCCTGACGCAGCTCCGGCACCGCGCGTTTCAGCCGCTCGAAATACAATTCGCTGGTCGGCTTGTCGTAGTCGCCGCGCGCCAGCTGGGTGACGATGCGACCGCTCTTCATCACCACGATTTCATCACACACCGCGCGTACCGCATGCATGTCGTGGCTGATGAAGATCACCGAGAGTCCCAGTTCGCGCCGCAGTTCGCTGATTAAGTCGAGGACGGCGGCGGCAACCACCGTATCCAGCGCCGAGGTCACTTCATCACACAGAATCAGATCCGGCTCAGCCGCCAGTGCGCGCGCCAGATTGACGCGCTGCTTCTGCCCGCCGGAGAGCGCCCAGGGACGCCGCCACAGCACGCTGCGCGGGAGCTGCACCAGATCCAGCAGCTGATAAAGCCGCTGCTGTCGGGCCGCACCGCTCAGACCGTGAAACAGCGTCAACGGACGCGACAGGATGCGTTCAACGCTGTGGGCCGGGTTCAGCGCGGTGTCTGCCATCTGGAATACATATTGAATGCGGCGCAGCTCGTTGTCAGGCCGTTTTTGCATATCGCCCGAGATGTAGTGACCGTTGAACAGAATATGGCCGTGGCTTGGAGCGTTGAGTCCGGCAATAGCGTGCGCCAGGGTGGTTTTGCCTGAGCCTGACTCACCAATGATGCCAATCGCCTGCCCTTTCCACAGCCTGAGATTGATATCTTCCAGAATGCGTATTTTCGGGTAGCCATCGCTGCCACGCGGACCATAACCTGCGCTGAGGTCGCGCACCTCAAGCAGCGGCTGAATATCAGCGGCAACCGGGCACCAGTTGCTGGGCCGCTCTTTCTGCCGCGCCGCCTCCATCAGTAAGCGGGTGTACTCCGCCTGCGGTGCGCCGATCAGATGCGCGGTGCTGCCATACTCCGCCATTTTGCCGCGCAGCAGCACCAGTATCCGGTCTGCCATCTGCGCCACCACGGCTAAATCGTGACTGACGTAAATCGCCGTGACGCCGCGCTGCACCACCACGCGGCGAAACGCCTTCAGCACTTCCACCTGCGTGGTCACATCCAGCGCGGTAGTAGGTTCATCAAGGATTACCACGTCAGGATCGCCAATCAGCGCCATCGCCGTCATCAGACGCTGTAACTGACCGCCCGACACCTGGTGCGGGAAGCGGTCGCCAATGGTCTCGGGGTTGGGCAGCGCCAGCTCGCGGAACAGCTCAATCGCTTTGGCTTTTGCCGCTTTGCGGGTCAGGGTGCCGTGGATAACCACCGGCTCAATCACCTGGTCGAGGATCTTCATGCCCGGATTAAACGACGCTGCCGCGCTCTGGGCGATATAGGCGACTTTGTTGCCACGGAAAGCGCGCAACTGCCCCGGCGTCAGGCTGTTAACGTCGGTGCCGGCAACGTGAATGTTGCCGTCGGCGATGCGGCAGCCGCTGCGGGCGTAACCCATCAGCGCCATGGCGATAGTGGTTTTACCTGAGCCGGATTCACCAATCAGCGCCAGCACTTCGCCCTTCTGCACGGTAAAGTGAATGTCGGAAACCAGGTCGATCTCTTCGCCGCGATCGGTCTGCGCAGTGACGCGCAGTTTGTCCACCGAAATCACCGGCATGGCGGTATGTGGTGTCACGTTCATGCTCCCTCCTTCGCCAGCGTCATCGGACGCATCGCCTGCAGGCTGTCAATAAACAGGTTGGCACCAATGGTCAGGCTGGCAATCGCCAGCGCGGGCATCAGCACCGCAGGCGAGCCGTCAAACAGCCCCTGCATATTTTCACGCACCAGCGTGCCCCAGTCGGCGTAGGGCGGCTGAACACCCAGACCGAGGAAGCTCAGGCCGCTCAGCAGCAGCACGATGTAGACAAAGCGCAGACCAAAGTCAGTCAGCATCGGGTGCACCATGTTGGGCAGGATATCGTGAATGGCGATATACCAGCGGCTTTCGCCCCGCAGCCGTGACGCCCGGACGTAATCCATGCTGCGCAGCGAGCTGGCCATGGCAAACGCGATACGGAATGCGCCCGGCCAGTAGGTGAAGACCGCCGTGAGGATCAGCATCGGCAGTGAGGAGCCAAATACCGCGACTATCATCAGCGACAGCACTTTGCCCGGCAGTACCAGCAGCGCGTCGTTGACGCGGCCCAGTACCTCCTCCAGCCAGCGCCCCGCCACCGCTGCCAGCAGCGCCAGCAGCGTGCCGATCAGGCTGGCCAGCAGCGCCGCACTCAGCGCCAGACCGATAGAGAACTTCGCGCCGTAGAGAATGCGGCTCAGCATGTCGCGCCCAAGGTAGTCGGTGCCCAGCAGGTTATCGGACGTCAGGCCGCCCATCAGCGGGCCGCCGCCGATGTCATCAATGCTGTGCGGGGCCAGCGGGGTGCCAAACACCGCCATCAGCAGCCAGAACAGCGACATGATCAGACCCAGCCGTCCCGACCAGGAGAGCGACTGTAAGAAACGCCAGGGCAACGAGAGAATATTCATGCGCTTCTCCATTTCGGGTTAAAGGCGATAGTCAGAATGTCTGCCGCCAGCAGCAGGACCAGGTAGCAGGCGGCGAACAGCATCACGCAGAGCTGCACCACCGGCAGGTCGCGGTTACTGACCGCATCCACCAACTGGCTGGCGAGACCGGGATAGCTGAAGATGGTTTCGATGATGATTACCCCGCCAAACAGATAGGAGAGGCTGAGTGAAATGGCATTGGCGATGGGGCCGACCGCGTTAGGCAGTGCGTGACGCAGCACCGCTCTCAGCGGTGAAACCCCTTTCAGCAGCGCCATCTCCAGATAAGGACTGTCGAGCTGGTTGATAATGGCTGCCCGCGTCATACGTGCCATCTGCGCCACCAGCACGCAGCAGAGGGTCAGCACCGGCAGCGCATAGGCTTTGAGGTAACTCAGCAGGTCGCTATCCGGGCTGCCGAACGACATCGCCGAGACCCAGTGCAGCTTGACGGCGAAAATCAGTACCGCCACCGTCGCCACCAGAAACTCCGGCACGGCAACCGTCGCCATGGTGCCGATGACCAGCGCCCGATCGAGTCGGGAACCGCGATTCATCGCCGCAATAATGCCGATAATCAGCGCCAGCGGCACGCAGATCAGCGTGGTGATACCCGCCAGTTCAAAGGTAGCGGGAATACGCTGCGCCACCAGTTGCGAGACCGGCAAATGGCTGGCAAACGAGGTGCCAAAGTCGCCCTGCACCATGCCTGTCAGCCAGTGGAAGTAGCGCATCAGCAAAGGCTGATCGAGACCCAGCTGCTGCCGTAACGCCGCCACCGTTTCCGGCGTGGCGTTCTGGCCGAGGATCATCTGCGCTGCGTCGCCCGGCAGCAGGCTGGTGATGAAAAACACCACCGCCGAGACGATAAGCAAAGTCAGGATGCCGGCACCAATTCGCCGGGCAATCAGGAACAGCATGTATCGGTTCATCGGCGTACTCCTTCCTCAAATAACGTATCAGGCGCTCAGCCACGCAAACTCATGGAAGCGATAGCCCATCATCATGCCCGACGGCCAGGCCTCCACCCCTTTGACCTTTTTGTTGTAGCCATCCGTGGAGCTGATAAAGGTCGGGATAAGGGTGCCGCAGTGGTCATAAATCAGCGTCTGCATGTCACCATACATCTGCTTGCGTTTCGCCTGATCGCGCTCACCGCGTGCCGCGACCACCAGTTGATCAAACTGAGGATTTTTCCAGCCCGATTCGTTATTCGGTGCGGTAGAGAGATAGAACTGTGAGAAGAGCATGTCGAGCGTCGGACGCGGATTTATCGAGCCATATCCCACCGGATCTTTCATCCAGTGCGAAGACCAGTAACCGTCATACGGCACACGTCGCACTTTGATGTTCAGCCCTGCCCCGCGCGCCATCTGCTGGATCATCTGACCGCCTTCATTTGCCCCTTCGATATTCGGCGTGGTGATAATCTCCACCGTGGAGCCGGCCATGCCCGCTTTTTTGATGTGGAACTTCGCTTTTTCAATGTCCAGCGCACGCGGTTTGAGATCGGCGTTATAGAGCGGATGCCACGGCGGCACCGGGGTGTCATTACTGACGTCGCCGTAACCCTGCAGCACCGTTTTCACCAGCATTTCACGTGGCTGCAGATATTTCATCGCCAGCACGAAATCTTCGTTGTTACCCGGCTTCACATCGGTGCGGATAATCAGGTTGGTGTACATGCCCGATTTACTCTCCAGCACGCCAAATTCGCTGCTGGCTTTGATGCGCTTGCAGTCGGCAGCGGTCAGCGTGGAGACCATCTGCAGATCGCCCGACATCAGGGCATTAACGCGCGCGGCGCCGTCGGTGACGCCGATGAGTTCTACCTCATCCAGATGCGGCAGACCAGGCTTGTAGTAGTTGGGGTTTTTGGTGCCGATGGTGCGCGTACCCGGCATAAATGTTTTGCAGACAAACGGACCGGTGCCGATGCCTTTGCTGAAATCTTTGGTGCCGTCCGGCACGATCAGAAATGGCGGCGTCGCCAGCATATAAGGGACGTCGAAGTTAGCGCTGCTCAGCTCCAGCTGCACCTCGTTATCATTGACCGCGCTGAAGGTTTTGAACTGATCGGCGAGCTTAAAGGCGATAGAGGCGATGGTCGGATCTTTGTGACGGCTGAGCGAGTAGATGACATCTTTGGCGGTCAGCGGTTTGCCATCATGGAAAGTGACCCCCTTACGCAGTTTGATATGCCAGGTAATGCCGTCGCTGGATTCCAGCGATTCGGCCAGCGCCGGTTGCGCCATCAGGTTTTTATCCAGCTCGGTCAGGCCGCTGTAGAACATGAACTGGCGGGTGTAATCCGCACTGTTGTTACTTTTGGCCGGATCCAGTGTATCGGTGGCCGAGGCATTCGACATCGCCGCCCGCAGTTTACCGCCCCTGACCGGCTTGTCGTCCGCCAGTGCCGCCCCTGAAAAAGTGATCAGGCCGCTGCTCATCACCGCACCGGCTGAGAGCATTTTCATCAGGCTGCGGCGTGAAAGTGAGCCTTCGGTGATCATGCGCGTCAGTGCCGGATTTACCGCATCAGCGTCGTTATTATCAAATTTACTCATCTCTGTACCCTCAATAGTCAGGCGAACCGGGGATCATGTTCTGGCGGTGCTGATAACCTGGCGGTCAGCACCCGACGGGACGTTATGAAAGGCGATCCTTTGCTTTGTAATAGAGTCCTGCGAGCGGTAAAAACCATGGCTTGCCGTGATAGCCGGGCAACGCGGGCCATGTGTCGCGCTGCCAGGGATTTTCAGTGCGCTTTTCAGCCAGCAGACTGGCCATGACGCGTCCCATCCACACCGACATCTGGGTGCCGTGACCGCTGTAGCCCAGCGAATAGAAGAGGCCATCCTGTTCACCCGCGTGCGGCAGACGGTCGGCGGTCATGTCGACCATACCGCCCCAGCAGTAATCCACCTGCGACTGGCCAAGCTGTGGCAGCATCTGCGTCATCGCCCGGCGCAGGATCTCGCCGCTACGCGAGTCCGACGTCGGGTTGCTGACGGCAAACCGCGCCCGCCCGCCAAACACCAAACGGCGATCGGCCGTGGTACGGAAGTAGTTGCCGATATTCAGTGAGGTGACGTAGGTGCGATCGTTTGGCAGTACCTGGCGCAGCAGCGCCGGGTCGAGCGCCTCCGTCACCACGATAAAGCTGCCGACCGGCACAATACGGCGCTGAAACCAGGGAAAAGGGCCGACGTTGGAGCAGCCGGTCGCCATCAGCACTTTGTCCGCCAGAATGGTGCCCTGCGCGGTCTCTACCCGATGCTGATAACCCTTCAGGCGTTCTAGCTTCGTCACGGCGTGGTGCGGAAAAATCTTCGCGCCGCTGCGGGCGGCGGCCTCAGCCAGCCCGACGCCGAACTTGCCCATGTGCATCTGACCGCCACGTTTCTGCAGCAGGCCGCCGTGGAAGTCATCGCTGGCGATCTCGTCACGCACTGCGGTTTTGTCGAGCAGTTCGATCTCCGGGTCAACGGTGCGCCGCATCAGCTCATACGCTTCCTGCAGCCCGGCCACATGCGACGCTTTGCTGGCGAGCTTGAGTTTGCCGCACAGCCGGAAGTCGCAGTCGATCGCTTCATCCTGGATCAGTTGCTGGACATAGCTCACCGCCTCATCAAACGCCCGGTAGAAGCGGCTGGCCTGCTCCAGACCCTGGCTCGCCACCAGCGAGGCGAAGTTCTGCGCCACACCGGTGTTGCAGTGGCCGCCGTTGCGCGCCGAGGCCTGACTCATCACGTCGCCACTCTCCAGCAGCACCACGCTGATGCCGCTGCGCGCCAGGTTCAGGGCCGCCGAGATGCCGGTGAAGCCACCGCCAATCACCACCACGTCCGCCTGTGCGGGCAGCGGTTCGCGTGCGGCACCGGTAAAGGCCGGAGCGGTGGCCTGCCAGAACGATTCCAGTTTCATGGGGTGTTCCTCAGAGTCCGACGACGCCAGGCAGGCCGCCGATATCGTTGATTTCGGTGTACTGGTAATACGGATTCGCCGGTTCATGACCGCGATTGACCCAGACTTTGTTTTTGATGCCGAGATCGTGGGCAGTCATCAGGTCATAGCGGAAGCTGGAGGAGACGTGCAGGATCTCCTCAGGGCCGCAGCCGAGCTTGTCCAGCATGTACTCGAAGCCCTTCATCTGTGGTTTGTAGGCTCCCGTCTCTTCTGCCGTGATAGCCATATAGATTGGTGCGCCCAGACGCGGTTCGTGATGCGGGATCAGGTCTTTCATCGAGTTGGTCAGCAGCACCAGCGGAAACTCCTTAGCCACCTTTGCCAGCCCGGCGGGCACGTCGGGATGCGGACCCCAGCTAGCGCAGTCGGTGTAGATAAAGTCGCTGTCGGCTTTGTCCCAGCGGACGCCCCACTTTTTGCAGGTGCGCTGCAGGGCATTACTCACCACGTCGTAATAGGGTTTCCACGCGCCGAGCACCTCATCCAGCCGGTAGCTGGAAAAGTCGGTGGTAAAAGCGTGCATTGCGTCCGGGTCGACGCGGTCGCTGAAACAGCGCTGCGCGGCACCCGCCATATCGAAGCGAATCAGCGTGCCGTAACAGTCAAACGTGATGAATTTCGGTTTAAACAGTGCCATGTAACACCCTCGTCATTGTCAGTTGCGCTTAGAAATCGATGAGTACACTCTTCTGGCGCTGGCAGGCCTGAAACGCCTGGCGGCCTAAATCTTTACCAATGCCGGAGCCGAGAAAGCCGCCGGTCGGAATGATGAAGTCGCCGGAGCGGCCATAGCGGTTGATCCAGACGGTGCCCGCGTCGATGGCGCGCATTGCCCGCAGCGCGCGCGGCAGACTCAGGGTGTGAACACCGGCGCAGAGGCCATAGGTGTCATGGGCGGCCATCGCCAGTCCCTGCTCTTCATCATCAAACGTCTGCACCGTCAGCACCGGACCAAAAATCTCCTGCTGGACCGCCGGGTTATCCTGCGTCACGTGACTCAGCAGCGTGGGCTGCCAGAACCAGCCGTCGTCGGTGTCGGCAAAACGCTCACCGCCCACCAGCACTTCTGCGCCCTGCGCTTTTGCCGCCTCAATAACCGAGCAGACTTTGTTGCCCTGTCGTTCGTCGATCAGCGGCGCGTAGCGGCTGCCCTCCTGCCAGGTGACACCCGGTTTAACCTCCCGGCAGAGCTGAGCCAGCCGCTCCACCAGCGGATCGGCAATGTTGCGCTGCACAATAAGACGGGTGCCCGCCACGCAGGCCTGACCGCCGTTGGCGGTGAAGCCGCGCAGAATACGCTGGGCCAGCACCTCAAGGTCACCCGCGTCATCAAACACCAGTTGCGGACTTTTGCCGCCCAGTTCCAGCGTCACCGGCTTCATGCCGTGCTGCGCGGCATCGCTCATAATGCGTTGACCGGTCAGCGTCGAGCCGGTAAACGAGACTTTGCGCACCAGCGGATGTTTTACCAGCGCGCTGCCGGTCACCGCGCCACTGCCCTGTACAATGTTCAGCACGCCGGCCGGCAAGCCAGCCTGAATGGCCAGTTCGGCCATGCGCACGGTAGAAAACGGGGTCAGTTCAGAGGGTTTAAGCACCACCGCATTGCCCGCCGCCAGCGCCGGTCCGCATTTCCACGACGCCATCGACAGCGGGAAATTCCACGGGGTAATCGCGGCGATAACGCCATAAGGTTCGGCAATTAGCATGCCCAGGCTGCTGTCGCGAGTGGGGAAGAGATCCCCGCTGTATTTGTCAGCGCATTCGGCATAGAAGCGAATCGCTTCGGCGGTAAAAGGAATTTCGTGCAGCACCACGTCATTGATCGGCCGGGTGGAGCCCAGCGCCTCCAGCTGTGCCAGCAGCGCGTCCTGCTCAATCAGATCGGCCCAGCGGCGCAGTACCCGTCCGCGTTCGCGCGGCGGACAACCGGACCAGCCGCTGCTTTTCAGCGCCTGATGCGCCACAGTCACGGCACGATCGACATCCTGCGGCGTGGCGTCCTGCAGCGTGGCATAAACCCTGCCATCCGAGGGACGTTTAACCTCAAAGGATGCGCCCTGGCTCTGGCAGTGCTGGCCGCCAATATAATGGCCAGTCGGGAGAGAAACTTTTTCCGGGTCGAAACTTAACATGGAAGAATTCCTTATTTGTTACACCCATCAGTTGCTGGTTTATTCGCGTTTAAAACTGCCGGTTTCTGCGCTGTTAATAAGCTAATGCAGAAAGTATGCCAGCCGGGCAAAAAATAAAAATGCGTTTAAAACAGTGCAAAAAAATTTTCTGCCGTATTGGCGGGGGATTTTTTGCGGAATTGCCGAACAATTAAACAGATGATTTACTTCACAAAATTTATGCGCCCTGCTGGTGCAACCTGCACGGAAATTGCACCAAAGCGGATATTTCGGGTCAGGCGGCTCAATCCGGTTCACATGATCCGCCGATTTAACGACCCGCTTCACATCCCTGATAAATTCTTTAATTTTTCAGAACAATTATTTGACGCCGGTAAGTTTTTACGGAGCCTCAGGCAAAAAAAAGCCAGCCGGATTATCCGGCTGGCTCTTTTCATTTTTAGTTACAGACTGCCAATGTGAAATGTTTTCTGTTCCAGATATTCATCAATTCCGTAGCGGGAACCCTCCCGGCCAATACCGGAGAGTTTCACGCCGCCAAACGGCGCGACCTCCAGGGAAATTGCGCCGGTATTAAAGCCGACCATGCCAAACTCCAGCGCCTCCGCTACCCGCCATGCGCGCCGGATGTTCTCGGTAAAGAAATAGGCACCCAGGCCGTAGGGCGTGTCATTTGCCATCGCGATCGCCTCCTCTTCATCATCGAAGATAAACAGCGGCGCGACCGGACCAAACGTCTCTTCATGGGCGATGCGCATGGCGGCGGTGACCTCACCGAGCACCGTGGGCTGCACAAAGGTCCCGTTGCCCTGGCTGATGCCGCCGGTCAGCAGCGTTGCACCCTGACTGAGGGCATCGTCGATATGACCGTTCACTTTCTCTACCGCGCGGCTATTGATCAAAGGGCCAATAGTGCTGTCGGGCGCAAAACCATCGCCCACTTTCAGAGTGGCGACCGCCTCCAGCAATCGGGCGGTGAAACGCGGATAGATACTTCGCTGCACCAGGATGCGGTTAGCGCAGACGCAGGTCTGCCCGGCGTTGCGGAACTTGCTGAGCATGACCCCCGCGACGGCAATCTCAATATCGGCATCATCAAACACGATCAGGGGCGCGTTGCCACCCAGCTCCAGACTCAGGCGCTTGATGCTGTCGGCGCTCTGTTGCATCAGCAACTGTCCGATGCGGGTTGAACCGGTAAAGGAGATTTTACGTACCGTGCGGCTTTCAGTCAGCGTCGCGCCAATCTCCGTGGGCAGGCCGGTCAGCACCTGCAGCACGCCGGACGGGAAGCCCGCGCGCTCTGCCAGTACCGCCAGTGCCAGCGCCGACAGCGGCGTCAACTCAGAAGGTTTAACAATAATCGGGCATCCGGCGGCCAGCGCGGGCGCCACCTTGCGGGTGATCATCGCAATCGGGAAGTTCCACGGCGTGATTGCGGCGGCAACGCCTACCGGCTGTTTCAGCACCAGGATGCGCCGGTCCTCGCTGGGCGCGGGAATGGTGTCGCCATAGATTCGGCGTGCCTCTTCCGCGAACCATTTCACGAAGCTGGCTCCATAGAGCACTTCGCCTCTGGCTTCCGCCAGCGGTTTGCCCTGCTCGGCGGTCATGATAATCGCCAGGTCGTCAGCGTGTTCAATAATCAGTTGATGCCACTTTTCCAGCAGCGCGGCACGGCTGGCATTGGTGGTTTTGCCCCAGCTGATGCGCACCGTTTCCGCATAAGCTATCGCCTGCCCGGTTTCTGCCCGACCCAATGCCGGAATTGTCGCCAGTGTTTCGCCCGTGGCGGGATCGGTAACCGGCAGCGTGGCGCCCTGATGCGCATCCTGCCAGCGTCCATTAAACAGCGCCTGCTGGCGCAGCAGATCGCTATCGTTAAGTTGTAGTCGCGACATATCATCCCCTTGTGGTCAGCTGATTCCACTTTATCGCGCCGGGTCAGCGCAGGATGTTGTTGTGCGGGGTGAGAAAGGTCGATAGAGGAGATTTTCGCGGTGATTTGAAATTTTATGCCGCGCGGAAACAGGCGCGCATCCGGGTGGATGCGCCGTGTGCTTAAATCTGGAAGTCGATAACCGGTTCGTCGTCATTGCTGTAGGAGAGCGCCTGACGCTTGATCTCTTCCAGCGACAGGTTGGCGTTGCAGAGTTCCAGGAACTGCCAGACGTAGTTGCGTTGCAGCTGGCCGCGCTTGAGGCCGAGCCATACGGTGCTGGCATCGAACAGATGGGTGGCATCGAGGCGTACCAGCTCTTCACTCTCTTCAGTTTCACACGCCTGATCGGCCAGTATCCCCACGCCTAAACCGAGTTTGACGTAGGTTTTCACCACATCGGAGTCCTGAGCACTGAGCACGATATCTGGTTTTAAACCGGCCGTCTGAAACGCACGGTCAACCCGCGAACGTCCGGTTATACCCTGCCGGTAGGTGATCAGCGGATAGCGGCTGAGCGTGCTCAGTGAAACCGGCTGGTTCTGCACCAGTTCATGCCCTTTCGGCACCAGTAAGGCGTGATGCCAGCTGAACCAGGGGAACGCCGCCAGGCTGCTGTTGTTGACCAGTAATTCACTGGCGATGCCAATGTCCGCCTCACCCGCCAGCAGCATGGTGACAATTTCCTGCGGCGAACCCTGATTGAGTTCAAGCCGGACGTTAGGATAGAGCTGACGAAACGCTTTGATGACTTTCGGCAGGCTGTAACGCGCCTGAGTATGGGTAGTGGCTATGGTCAGGATGCCGCTGGTTTCATTGGTAAAGACATCGGCCAGACGTCGTACTTTGCCCGCTTCATCCAGGATACGCTCAGCGATGGTCAGCAGCGCTTTGCCCGGCTCGGTCATCCCCAGCAGGCGCTTGCCGCGACGGATAAAGATCTCAACCCCGAGTTCATCTTCCAGGTCACGAATATGCCGACTTACTCCCGACTGGGAGGTAAACAACGTATTAGCGACTTCCGTTAAGTTAAACTCACAGCGGGCCGCCTCGCGGATGATTTTAAGCTGCTGGAAATTCACGGTATTTACCTCCCTTTACATAATCTGATTATCTGATGGTAAGAACTATTATTGATAACCGGAAATACTAAAAAATTCGCATTTATGACATTAGGGAATAACGGGGTGGGTTTTGGGGGGGCGGGCTGGCGCTGAGGAGGTTTTGTTCGGTGCGCGAACCGGCTATGAGAGGTTTTGTTCGCTGCGCGAACCGGCTATGAGAGGTTTTGTTCGCTGCGCGAACCGGCTATGAGAGGTTTTGTTCGCTGCGCGAACCGGCTATGAGAGGTTTTCGTTCGCCTGGTAAGCCGGGCAGTTTCAGATTCGCCTCTGCAGGCGACCGACAAGGGGCGCCAGTCGCCGCGCCCCTTGACCCCGGGCTCCGGCCTGCTTCACCGCCGCTTCGCGGTCCCTTCGCCTCTTCAGGATTTCTCACGGAACGGCGGGACGCGCCATCCCTGGCGCGAACCCGCCTCTTCGCGACATCCCTGTCGCTCGTCCTGAAATCCCTCATCCGCTCAGCGGTTCTGACGGCTTCCCCACCCCTCGCTGTTATCTTTTCTTTTTATGTTGGGTTGGCTGTCGCTGTGAGTCTCCAGGATTGTCTTTGCTATCAGGTCGGCAGACAGAGTGGCATTCGTACCCCTCCCTCTGTTAGCTCTGCTTTTTATGTTGAGTGCTTTATCGCTATGGTTTTTGGGATTGCCTCTGACTTTCGGCTCAGCAGATAGAATAGCCTTCGACCCCACCCACTGTTATCTCATTTTTAGGTCACTGAGATTGTTGCGGTGAACTTCAGGAATTGAGACTGGCTTTCAGGCCACCAGACAACTCAGCACCACAGAAAACATAAAGAAATAAAAGGCGGGGGTTTACCAGAGGCGTCCGGAGCGCTGAGGAACAACCGCAGGCAAGGATGAGCCGACAGGACGTCGGCGAAAGGACGGTACGAGCCAGGGATGGCGAGTCCGGACGGTCCGTCGGCCGCAGGGCGTGACGAAGGCACCCCGCACAGCGGGGCGCGCAGGCAGCCGGACGCCGGGATTGTTAAGGGGCGGGCGTCCGCCCCTTGACGCGTCCGCCTGCTCGGGCAACCTGAAACTCCTCATCGCCTGGCGGGCGAAACCCTCTCAGCGCTAACGCGCGGCTAAGTGACCTGAAACTCCCATACGCCTGGCGGGCGTAACCCGCTCAGTGCTAACGCGCGGCTAAGTGACCTGAAACTCCCATACGCCTGGCGGGCGTAACCCGCTCAGTGTAGCCCGCTGCAAAGCGAAACCCGCTGCAAAGCGAAACCGGCTGGTTGCCAGCCCGCTACAAGCGCCCTCTTAACTCACTAACATCAACTCCCGCTCCTCACTCAGCGGCTTATTCAGCAGCGACAGCAGAATGTTCTTCACTGCCTGCGCTGAAGGTGACAGCGGCAACCGGGCGGAGACGTTCAGTGACAGCGGCAGACTCAATGACGGGCTGTTGATGCGTGACATCCAGGCATCGGTGGATCCCACCAGCGAACGGGCGGCGGACTCAGGTAATACGGTCACGCCCATGCCGCTGGAAATGGCTGCGGTCAGGGTTGAAATCGATTCGATCTCACCGATGATCCGAGCACTCAGACGACGCAGCGAAAAGGCCTCATCGACCCGCTTGCGTACTGCGCTGTAATCACGCGGTAAGAACAGACTCATCTGCGCCACATCGGCCAGATCGACGCTGGCTCCCGGGTAATCGGTGGCGCCTACCAGAAACAGATCCTCTTTCATCAGCGGCATGCTGGTGATCCCGGCAGTGGGCGCGCGATCGTACAGCACCGCCATATCCAGCTGACCGTTCATCACTTTCTCATTCAGCACGCTGCCGCTATTTTCGTGCAGGTAAACCAGCACTTCCGGAAATTGATCGCGAACGGTCTGTAACAGCGGCATGGTCAGCGATGAAGCCGCCGTGCCTGGGGCCAGCCCAATCGATACCTGTCCACTCAGCACCTGACCGGCGTTAATTACCGCAGTCTGGGCCTGCTCACACTGGCGCAGAATGGTGCGCGCATGACCATAGAGAATCTTACCCGCCTCAGTTGGCGTAACGCCGCGCTTGGTACGAATCAGCAACTGCTGATCCAGTTCATTCTCCAGCGTCGCGACCTGCTGACTGAGTGCAGGCTGGGCGATGTGCAACACTTCTGCTGCCTGCGTCAGACTGCCGATATCGACGATTTTCACAAAGTACTTCAGTCGTCTTAAATTCATCTTGCCTCCGTCACTCACCCCGAATAGCGAAATGGGTCTGATCCCATCGCCCTGATAAAAGAGATTTTGCAAGATGCAGGCCAGGTTTAAAAAATTCAGGCCATCAAGCAGCCAGATTTTTCCTAACGGCCCGGAAAATAAGCGTTTCTGATTACCTCTTATGGGTTAATAAGGATCAGGAATGGCTGAGAAGAGAGAGTAAAGCCGTCAGGCGCACTGTGACAGTGCAGACGCTGCGAGTCAGACGTGCAGAAAAGTGATGACAGGCTGTACAGTTTGAGTGCAGTGGAAACGCATTGCACCTGATGAAGGCTTGCAGCGCCTGAACAGAGGCGTGAAAAACAGGGAGTAAATGTAACCGCTATCAGCAGGATTTCTTATCGCTGGTGATTGCCGGATGATAAAAAGCAGCCGTTGCCCTCTCCCGCATCCGGAAGAAGGCAACGCCTGCTGATTAACGTTTTTTGCGGTTACGGTGCATGTCGATAGAGACCGCAGCCACAATAATCATCCCTTTGATGATGTCCTGAATGTACGCATCGACACCAACGAAGGTGAATCCGCTTTTAATCAGGCCAAGGATCACTGCGCCAATCAATGTACCGGTGATACGGCCCACGCCACCCATCAGGCTGCTGCCACCGATAACGGCTGCGGCAATGGCATCCAGCTCGTACGACATCCCCATGCTCGACTGACCGCTGCTGACGCGCGCCGCCAGTACTACACCCGCCAGGCCAGAGAGCGCGCCTGCAATGGTGTAGACGATAATCAGATACTTATTAACGTTGATACCGGAGACTTTCGCCGAGGTCATGTTGCCGCCGATGGCGTAAACATATTTACCATAGCGGGTATGCTTCAGGGCGATATGGAACAGCAGCGCCACCACCAGGAAAATCACTACCGGCATGGCACCCTGTCCGATTGAGGTAAAGCCATCGGAAAGGAAGCTGATCGGATTGCCCTGGGTGTAATACTGCGCCAGACCACGTGCCGACACCATCATGCCCAGCGTGGCAATAAAGGGCGGAATACCGGTGCGGGTAATCAGCACACCATTGACCACGCCCGCCAGCAAACCGACGCCGATACCGGCCGCGATAGGGATCACCGCAGGCATATTCACCAGCGACGGATACATTGGCGACAGGCTGTCAGAGGTCTGCGCCAGGCTCGCGGCCACCACCGCCGCCAGGGCAATAATGGATCCGGAGGAGAGATCGATACCGGTGGTGATGATGACCTGGGTCACGCCGACGGCGATAATCCCGATAATCGCCACCTGCAATACAATCAGGATCAGACGGTTGGTGTTGAGCAAGAAAGACTGGTCACGCACGTACCAGCCGAACATTTCAAAAATTAACGCAATCCCTACCATCACCACGAAAATGCCGGTATCTTTCGGCAATTTATGACGCAGGCTGGCAAAAAAAGAGGGTTGCTGCGGGGCTGCCGGGGTGGCAGTAGCTTTCATATTGCTCATAGTGGTCTCGCGCCTCACTCGGATGCCAACGACAGAATGGTTTCCTGATCGGCTTCTTCTTTATCGAGGATGCCGGTTATACGCCCGCCGTGCATGACCATTACCCGGTCGCTCATGCCAAGAATTTCCGGCAGTTCAGAGGAGACCATGATGATAGCCACGCCACGGTTGGCAAGTTCACTGATTAAGCGGTAAATCTCCGCTTTCGCGCCGACGTCAATGCCGCGCGTCGGTTCGTCCAGAATCAGAATCTTCGGTTGCGCCAGCAGCCAGCGGGCAATCAGGACTTTCTGCTGATTACCGCCGCTGAGGTTATTGATGATTTGATCCATGGTTGGCGTTTTAATGTTGAGACGACGGATTTGATCCATGCAGTCCTGCGCCATCTTCACATGGCTGACAAACCCGCTTTTGCCGCTGTACTCCGGCATGTTAACGATGCTCATGTTCTCCATCACCGATAGCACCAGAAACAGGCCGGACTTTTTACGGTCTTCGGTGAGGAACGCCATGCCCTTTTCAATCGCGGTTGAGGGTGAGTCGATCGTCACCGGCACGCCATCAATTAAGATCTCGCCGCTGTCGAAGCTCTCCATGCCGAACAGGCTCTCCATCACCTCGCTGCGACCCGCACCCACCAGTCCGGCGACGCCGAGGATCTCCCCCCGGCGCACACTGAAACTGACGTCGGTGAAACGATCTTTGCAGGTGAGATTGCGCACCGTCAGCACCTCTTCACCAATTGCGCTGTTGAATTTCGGGAACAGCTGGGTCAGTTCGCGTCCCACCATCTGGGTAATCAGCGACTGGCGGGTATATTTCGACGTCTGATCGCTGGCGATCCAACTGCCGTCACGGAAGATACTGACTTCGTCGGTGATGGTGAAAATTTCATCCATCTTATGGCTGATGTAGATGATCGCTTTGCCCTGCTCCCGCAGGTCACGAATGATGGTAAACAGATGCGCCACTTCGGTTTCTGTCAGCGCGGAGGTGGGCTCATCCATGATCACGATGTCTGAATCCCACGAAACTGCTTTGGCAATCTCAACCATCTGCTGTGACGCGATGCTCAGCTCACCCACCATCCGATCGGCTTTCAGGCGGATATTGAGGCGGTTGAGCAGTTCCTGCGTCATCTGATTAAGTCGGGCGTGATCGACAAAGCCAAATCTCATCGGCTCGCGACCCAGCCAGATATTCTCGGCGACGGTCATGTAAGGCACCAGGTTGAGTTCCTGGTGGATCATTGAAATGCCGGAACGCAACGCGTCCATGGTGTCCTGAAACTGCACCGGCTCCCCTTTAATTTTGATGGTGCCCTGATCGGGACGATACATCCCGATCAGACACTTCATTAAAGTGGATTTGCCCGCGCCATTTTCGCCCATCAAGGCATGTACCGTTCCCGGACGCACCCGCAACGAGACGTTGTCGAGAGCTTTAACGCCGGGGAAGAACTTGCTGATGCCTTCGGCTTCAAGCGCAAACGCGTTCATACATCACCTCCGTACAGCTGGGTCGGGAACGACTATTTCAGGTTACGCTTGGTAAACTGTTCCATGTTTTCTTTGGTAATCAGCTGGTAGGGGATATTGATGACTTTCTGAACTTTCTCGCCATTCACCAGTTTGATTGCCGTCTGCACAGCACCTTCACCCTGGCCCTGCGCATCCTGGAATACGGTCGCAACCATCTTGCCCTGCTTCAGCATTTGCAGCGCATCGGGTGTGCCATCGACGCCAGCGATCAGGATTTTGTCCGGGTTTTTACCCAGTGCCTGCAGCGCACCGATCGCCATTTCATCGTTGTTAGAAGCGATGGCATTGATCTCATCACCGGCGGTCATCCAGTTACTGACTACGTCTACCGCATCGTTACGGGTAAATTTGGCGGTCTGTTTCTGAACAATTTTGATGCCAGGGAATTTAGCCGCAACCTCTTCCACACCTTTGGTACGGTCACGGGTCGCTTCATTCGCCAGGTCACCCATCAGGATGGCAACGTTGCCTTTGCCGTTCATCGCTTTAGCCAGCGCTTCCATCTGTAAGCGTCCGGCCAGTTCCGAATCTGACCCGACATAGGCCATTTTGCCGGTCAGCTCAGCCTGTGGACGGCGGTTGACAAAGATCAGCGGGATACCCGCTTTGCTCGCCTGGTCCATAATCGGTTTCACCGCATTGGTATCGACCGGGTTGACGATCAGCGCATCAACACCCTGACCGATAAAGTTCTGAACCTGCTGCAGCTGCTGTGAAACGTCGCCTTTTGCATCCTCAACCTGCCCTTTAACGCCATCTTTCTGCATCTCTTTCTGCATAGAGGTACGCAGAATGGTGAGGAAGTTGTCATCAAACAGCGCCATGGAGACGCCAACTGAGATATCTTTTGCCATAACCGCGGCAGGTAACATGCAGGCTAACAGTGAGGCGACAATCGTTTTTTTAATGTTCATAGGGACCCTTCTTATTTGTTAACTTGCTCAGCGGCTGTGACCGCGAATGAAAAATATCTTTTACATTCACCCAGCCTGTCTGGCGTCTGTTTCGGGAAATTTGAGGTAAGACTTCAGGTTCTGACTATTTTTGTGATCGACCACTCCTTTTCACAATCACTTGATCTGCAAACAGTTAACTTCAAAATAGCGTTTCACTTTCAGACGATAATGACGACCGTGATGATAAGCAGTTTATTTATTCCATATAATCACGTTTTGAAATTTTTATCATAAAAGCACTGAAACGGTTGTTTTAACATCGGCAAACAACAAAACTTTGACATGCCTCTAACATCTGCGGAGAAATGCCCGCAAAGTGAGATCCTGTTGGCAGTTTGAAAATCCAGCAGAATCGGGTAAAAATCGCCAATCCGCTGCTTTTACGAGCATCTGAACGCAATTCAGTAAACAGGGCTTTGACAAGCGGGATCTGCGCCGCTAATATTCGCCCCGTTCAAGCGATTCCTCTGTAGTTCAGTCGGTAGAACGGCGGACTGTTAATCCGTATGTCACTGGTTCGAGTCCAGTCAGAGGAGCCAGAATTAGAAAAGCCCGCTCAGGGAAACCTGAGCGGGCTTTTTGCTTTTATGTTTTCGGTCACTACGGCATGATATCCCCGTCTGAATGGCTTACACCTCAAACCCGTAGTGCGAGCCGTCCGGCAGTTCCACCACCAGCCGCAGCTTACCCCCTGCCGCATCGATATAGCGCTTGAGCGTGGAGAGCTTCAGGTCGCGGCCCGGCTTCTCCATGCCCGCCACGGTAGGCTGTGTAATACCCAGCGCCTTTGCCATTTCGACCTGTGTTTTCTGCACTTTCTCGCGCAGCTCGGCAAGGTGAATGTTGAGCAGGATATCCGTCGCCATCGCCTGTGCGTCGGCAACGACTTCCGGTTTTTCATCCGCAATAAGCTGTTCAAGCGTTCTGCCCATCTGGTTACTCCTCATCTTTAAAACTATTCAGCCATTGTGTGAATTCCCGATCGGCAACCGGAAGCATCTCCTGATAAAAACGCTTTTCATTGCCCACCTTATTTCCGGCACAAAGCACAATCGCCGTTCGGTTTGGGTCAAAAGCAAAGAAAGCCCTTATCGGATCGCCGCGACTCTGAATACGCAGCTCTTTCATGTTGATATAAACAGAGCCTTTTAGCGTATCCGCGTATGGCCTGGACAACCCCGGCCCCTTTTCGCGCAACACCATTAATGCTGCCAGTACGCAGGCGCGATCGCTCTCATTAAGCAAGGTAAACCAGCGATCAAACCTCTCCGTCGTTTTAATCATCCACACGGGATCTCCTTATTAATATAGGTCAAATACTATATAGGTGTAAAGCGATAATCGAGTGTGATGCAGGGGGATTTCAGATGCCTGTGCTTTTAGTGCAAAGTGAGAGAAGCGTTCAGCCGGGTCAGTGATGAATCCACACAACCTTCATCGTTTTGCGAGCTGTACCGGATTGGTTATGGGGTGAGATGATGTGAGGCGTTGTTATCAATAAGAAAGCCCGCTCAGGCTTCCCTGAGCGGGCTTTCACTTTGTTCGCATCGCTTCCCTGCCAATGCAGAGTGACGCTTTTAGCGCGTGATTACGGCAGCGCGATACGGGCAATCTCGTCAGTGCCTTTGGTGGAGGAATCTTTGTTGAATTCCGCCTTAAGCGTGACATAGAGCGTGTTGTTGTCCGGGCCAATCAGCAGGCTGTTTGGGTTCTTGTCAAACGACCAGCTGTTTTTCACCGCGTAGGTGGTGGCATCCAGTTGCAGCACTTTCTTCGATTCGCGCTGGCTGATGTAAAGCTCATTGCGTTTAGCGTTGAACTTGATGCCCATCGCATCACCTTCGATACGCTTAATCACTTTGCCGGTGCGCTCATCAAAGATCAGCGTGGCTTTGCCTTTGGAGTCGTCAGTAACAAACAGGCGACCGGTAGCAGGATCTTCCGCCATGTTCAGGAACAGATACTCTTTGCCATCGCCTGCGGTCCAGCGCTTCTCGATTTTATGGCTGCGTGGATTGATCACCAGAATTTCACCCGAGCCGTTAGCCGCATAAATGCGCTCAGTCAGCGGGGAATAGATGATACCGGTGACCCATTTCCCGGCGTTTTTAATCTCGGTTTTCAGCTTAAAGGTTCGGGTATCTACGACGGAGATATAGCCCGGTTCGGCTACGCGACCGACATAAAGCTCGTTGCCGTGCCACAGGACTTCACGCGCACCCGCCGGATAGCCCTCTTTACTGATCTTGCCCGGGAACACCAGACGCTGCAGCACTTTGCCACTCTGGGCATCCACTTTGGAGATCGCGCCATCCAGTGAGTTGGTGGTGTAGAACACCTGACCGTTTTCATCGATAGCGGTACCGAAGTTTTTCATGTCGGTATGCGTTTCGCCTTTGGTCGTCAGCGTGGCCGGATCGAGACGATAGATCATGCCGCCGTTCACATCCTTAAACGCCTGCGCGCCGGCGACAAACAACGCTTTTGACGCAGGGGAGTAAGCCATTTCGTACAGACCATCACCCAGAGCGCGTTGTGTCACTGCGGTATTAACCGGTTTTGGGGCTTCAGCGGCAGGCGCATCGGCTTTTTTAGCTGGTGCCTGACACGCTGTCAGGCTAAAGGCAGCGGCAACTGCCATGGCAACAGCGGCTTTGCGCGGGCTTAACGATTTCATGCTGAACTCCGTCAGGAAATAAAGAATGAGAATCATACGCATTAACAGCCAGTAATCAAATGACGACGCTACTATCCAGACCTGTCCGGTCATTTTACCCGCGTTAAACCGCTTAACTGCCCCGTGAAATTCCACCTGAATGCCCTTTTTCTGCTTTCAAATCTGATAAACACCAGCAACTAAAAGGCTTTAAATTTTCCTATCACATTGAATTATAAACAATTAACATAAAGTTACACTTTCGATTGAATCCTTTGAAGAATATATAAAGCAAATGATTATCATTGGCGTTCTCATAACTGGCTGAGCGTCTTTCTCCAGAAGATGAGTGGATAAAAAATAACAACCAAAGACACAACGGTTTAACTCAATACCAATTTTTAATGGAAAATTTTATGGCTCGTAGTGGCAGGGAATCAGGTTTCAGAAACAGCTTTAGCGTCTCATTACTGACACTGGCGATACACGCCCTCTTCCACCCCGCCCTGGCGGCGGAGGAGACATCGCAGGATATGGTGGTCAGCGCCACGCCTGACGAAACCAGTGACAGCGGTAAGCAGAATTACGCGGTGCAGACCACCCGCGCGGGCACCAAATTAATGCTGACACCGCGAGATGTGCCTCAGTCACTCAGCGTGGTGACGCAGCAGCGAATGCAGGATCAGGATCTGCAATCGGTTAATGATGTGCTGACCAACGCCACCGGTATCTCCACCAATCTTATCGACAGTGAACGCTCCGAGTACTATTCACGCGGCTTCAAAGTCAGCAACTTCACTTTCGATGGCATTCCGACCTCGGTTAACGATACATGGAATTACGGCGACGCGGCGTCCGACACGGCAATCTATGACCGTATTGAAATCGTGCGCGGTGCGACCGGCCTGATGACCGGAGCGGGCAGCCCTTCGGCCTCGATCAATATGGTGCGTAAACATGCTGACAGCAAAACCGCGACCGGCACGCTGAGTGCCAGCTATGGCAGCTGGAACAAGCAGCGCTACGTGGCGGATCTCTCTGCCCCGCTTAACAGCGATGGCAGCCTGCGCGGCCGCGTGGTGACCGGTTATACCGATCAGGAGAGCTGGCTGGATCGCTATCAAAAAACCAAAAAATTCATCTACGGCGTGATTGATGCGGACCTTACCGACAAGACGACGCTGTCACTGGGCTACGACTATGAAGATGACAACACCGGCAATCCAACCTGGGGTGGCCTGCCGATGTTTTACAGTAACAACGCCACGACACATTACGACCGCAGCCTGAATTCATCAGCTAACTGGGCGCGTTACAACACTAATTCGCGCAAAGTCTTTGCGGATATCGACCATAACTTCGATAACGGCTGGAATATTCATATCAACGGCACGCATGCTGAGAATACCTTCAGCGATAAGCTGCTCTATGTGATGGGCAATCCCGATCAGGAGAGCGGTGAAGGCACTACCGGTTATGGCAGTATGGATCGCGGCAAGCGTAAAATGGATTCAATCGATGGCTTTGCCAGCGGCCCGTTTGAACTACTGGGTCGTCAGCACCTGTTGATGGCCGGGGCAAGCTACAGCCGCCAGCATAATGCCGCTTACAGTCAGGATGGATTCAGCGATGCGGAGGCGGGTGAAATCACTGCCGCCGATATGGGAATTTTCAATAATAGCTGGACCGGTAACGTAGCGGAGCCGGAGTGGCAGGGCTGGTATCTCAACGATGATGACACTGTTCGTCAGAAATCGGTCTATAGCGCTGCACGGCTGTCGCTGGCCGATCCGCTGTCGCTGATTATTGGCGCTCGCTATACCCAGTGGAGCACCCATGGCAGTAGCGGAGAGATGACTAAAAATAACACCACGCCTTATGCAGGGCTGGTGTATGACATTAATGACACCTGGTCCGCCTATGGCAGCTACACCGCCATTTTCCTGCCGCAGACTTATCGCGATACTCACGGCAGTTACCTCTCACCGGTGACAGGTAAAAGTTACGAGACCGGTCTGAAATCCGCCTGGAACGATGGCCTGCTGACCGCCAGCGTAGCGATTTTCCGCATCGAGCAGGATAACGTCGGACAGGCGATTGATGGCGTTTATCTGAGCGGCAATGAGCAGGCCTATGACGCCGCCAAAGGTGCAGTGAGTAAGGGTGCAGAGTTCGAGCTGAATGGCGCGCTGACCGATAATCTGCAGCTGACCTTTGGCGCAACCCGCTATGTGGCACGCGATAAAAGTGGCCGGTTCAACAGCTATCAGCCGCAAACCTCATTCAAGCTTTTCACCCGTTATCAGCTGGACGCAATCCCCGAGCTCACCGTTGGTGGCGGAATTAACTGGCAGAACCGGGTGTTTAAAGATGTGACCAATGCCAGCGGCGATAGCGTTCGGGTTTATCAGGGCAGCTACCCGCTGGCCTCGTTGTTTGCCCGCTATCAGGTGAATAAGCAGGTTGCCGTACAGGCCAACGTCGATAATCTCTTTGACCGTGAATATTACAGCTATATGAACAGCTACGTTTACGGTGAGCCACGTAACGTGAATGTCAGCGTGTCTTATCAGTTCTGATAATGGTGAGCTGAGAGGCCAGACAGCCCGCGATTGCGGGCTGTCTGGTGGGCTGATTTAACGGGCATGATGCGTGTCAGGGCTGTCCTTCCATATTCCAGCGCGCTGATCCCATCACATCGAAAACATGCTGGTCGGTGAAAGCCGGAAATCTGGCGCGTTTTGCCGCCACTTTGAGCGCGTTGCAATAATCTTTATCGCCCCCTTTGATAATAAAATTATCCAGGGTGCCATCAATTTTGAAATCCAGATGGGCATTACAGCGTTTCCCCTTCCAGGCGTGCGGCTCTGATAGTGCAGCATCCAGCGCTTTTTTTATGCCAGATGCCTGCTGACCATAGATATCGTTGTCCCCGACTTTTCCTGAACGGTTATAGCTGCAGGTTTCGAGTGCGCTTTTTTTAATGCATTCGTGTGGAGTGAGAGGCGCACAACCGGCTAACAGGGCACAGCAGAAAATGGGAATGATCTTTTTCATGGATAAGTCCTTTTAGGTGAAAAGGGAACGGCGTCCTGCTCCCTGGTTATTCTGATATCAGGCTAAGCTAAACCCCTGCAAAGTGAATCAACACAGGGTTATTTTCCCGTTTTTTTTCGCCAGAAGAGAGAGAAAGCAATCGCTGTTAATACGCCAATCAGGGGCATCGTGGCCGCGCCCGCCAGAAAGTTGTGCTGGTCGATGCGTTTGTCCCTGCGGATATCCGCGAAGCGTGCGAGTGCCTGTTTTTCATCTGAGGCACGAACTTCCTCGAACTGTTTTTTATAACCCTGCTCTGTCAGATCGAAAGCTCGTGTTACGTCCGATCTTTCAAGTGCAACAGTGTATTTGCCTTTGGTATAGAACCTGTATTCTGACATTCAGCGATCTCACATCCCGGAGGATAGATTTGCACTATATCGGTTATGAATGGGTTTGCAGAACGCTTTTGGAAAATAGTGCGGCACAATACAGGCTCCAGCCTCCCTGCTGAGTTAACCGCATCTCCTTTTCCAGCAAACTGCATGCAGTATTGCGGTAATATTTCCCGTGATGACCGTGGCTGTTAACTCTCTTCGGTTATCACTTCAAGCCCCAGATTCTCCCGCAGCGTAGCAAACTCATACTCATCGCGAAACAGTCCGCGACGACGCAGTTCCGGGATCACCAGCTCCACAAACAGATCCAGTTGTTCAGGCATAATGGCTGGCATAATGTTAAAGCCGTCCGCCCCGCCCTGCTCCAGCCACTGCTGGAAGTCGTCGGCGATATCTTCAGTGGTACCGACAATCACGCGGTGTCCGCGTGAACCGGCGGCGACGGCGGCCAGCTCACGCAGCGTCAGATTCTCGCGCTTTGCCATATCGGTCATCAGCTTAACGCGGCTCTGATTACCTTCGCCCAGCGGAACCTCCGGTACCGGGCCATCCAGTGGATATTGGCTGAGATCCATACTGAACCGCAGTGAGAGCTGACGAAGCCCGTTCTCAATATCCACCAGCGTATTCAGCTTTTTCCACAGCGCCTTCGCCTCCTCACGCGTGCGGCCAATAATCGGCATGACACCGGGCATGATCACGACATGATCCGGGTTACGCCCGGCGGCAATGACCTGCTCCTTTTGAGTGCGATAGAACGCTTGCGCTTCCTCCAGACTGGCGGAGGCGGTAAAGATCACTTCCGCTGTCTCAGCCGCCAGCTTCTGGCCATCAGCAGAAGAACCTGCTTCGATAATCACCGGACGTCCCTGTGGCGAACGCGTGATGTTCAGGGGGCCTTGTACCTGAAAATGCTCGCCCTGATGGTTGATCGGTTTGATCTTCTCATCAACAAAATAGTCCCCGGTCGCTTTGTCGGGCTGTACTGCCCCCGCTTCCCAGCCCCGCCACAATTTGTCTGCCACCTCAAGGAACTCCCGCGCACGGGCATAGCGGGAAGCGTGGTCGGGCATATCGCTGCGGCTGAAGTTACGTGCAACGTCAGTGGAAAACGAGGTCACGACGTTCCACGCGGCCCGGCCACGGCTGATGTGATCCAGTGACGAGAAACTGCGCGCCAGCGTAAAGGGATCGCTGAAGGTGGTAGAGGCGGTTGCGGCCAGGCCAATACGTCTGGTGTGGACCGCCAGCGCCGCCAGCATCGTCAGCGGTTCAAGGCGTGCCATGGTCGACGGCAGACGATACATGCTGGTTGCCAGTGCATCACCCACAAAGAACAGGTCGAACTTACCCGCTTCGGCTTTTTTAGCCAGCGTGATCAGCCAGTCGATGTCAGTGGGATCGCCCAGCTGTTCCGTCAGACGCCAGCCGCTCACGTGCTGACCCACCGGTTGAACAAACAGGCCGAGCCGCAGGCGACGTGATGGAGTGAAATGATTCATGAACGATTCCTGGTCTGTAAGGTGAAAAGGCGCGCCACAGCGCGCGCTTAAAAAAGGGTGTCCGTCGCCAGCAGCGCCTGTTCCAGCGCGCGGGCGGAAACGCTAAACGGCAGCCGTTCTGCGCAGGCCTGGGGGAATTTAATCTGCTGCGCGATGTTGCGCAGCGCGCTATGGCGATCGCCGCGTAACACCGGCAGCTTCAGCGGCATATCGTAGTGTCGCAGCAGCGCAAGGAGTTCCGCATCCGCGACGCCGTCATGTTCCATCAGCGACTGCACCAGCAGGCTGAAGCCGACTTTCTCACCGTGCAGCCAGTGATGCAGCTCCGGCAGGTGCGTCAGTCGATTGTGAATGGCGTGCGCAAAGCCCGGCGTCGGCAGCAGGTCGCGCACACTGTTCGCCAGTCCGGCGAGCACGATAGTGGCATCAATGACTCTGACCAGTTCAGGCGTGACCCGCTGCTGCTGGCAGGCCAGGATCGCGGCGTCTCCCTGCTGCCGGAAAGTGTCCAGCGCCTGCCGCGCGGTCATCACCTTAAGATCCAAAGCCAGATCATCAGGGTTGTGCTGCTGGTAAGGCCGGAATTCATAATATTTGGCCAGCGCATCCACAATACCCGCTTTCAGGTAGCGCACGTCGCTCCGGGCGATTACTTCACTGTCCACCAGCACCAGCTCCGGCATTTTCCCCAGCGGCTGGCTGCGCAGATGGCCGCCTTGCTCGTTATAGATGATGGCAATCGGTGACCAGGCCGCGCAGGTTGCCGCCTGGGTCGCAAAGTTAACCAGCGTGACCGTCGGCAACTGGCTGGCAGCGGCTTTAGCCGCATCCAGCACGCGTCCGCCCCCAATCGCCAGCAGCAGTTCTGCGCCCTGCTGTGCGATATGATGTTTTAAGCTGGCGATGGCCTGTTCGGTACATTCGCCCTCTAAATAGTCGAGCTGCCAGCGGATGCCATTTTCTTCAAGACTCTGGCTTAATTCCGGATTAACCGCCTGCCACGCCTGAGGAGAGGTAAAAATACGAATATGGGTGGCATAGGGTTTAATAAACTGACCGGCGCGGATGCGCAGGCCCGCCTCATGCGCATAGGCTCGCGGAGATGTAATGGCTAACACAGCAGCATCCTGATTATATAAAATAGAAAAAGACTTTTATTACAATGAGTTAATAGTGTCTCATGGAATTTAATTTCTTTTCTGAATACTACGACAAATAACAATTTAAGCAATCAAAAACCGGCCATTTCATATTCACAAATCCGCATTAGGTTAGTTATTTTTCACACATAGCGACCCGGCTTTTACTGTTAATCTCTCATTCTGGCTGAATGAATTAACTGCCTGCCTGGCAGTTTTCCGGGAAATATTATGCAACTCGATTTTCGTCAGGTCAGAGAAGATGAGGTAGATGTTTATCTGGCACTGATGCATGCCGCCTATGCACCCGTTAAAGCACTGGGCATTAAATTTGATGCCGCCACGGCTGACCGCGCTACAGCATTACGCCATCTGCAGAATCATGGTGTGTATGCGCTCTACATGCGTAACCAGATGGTTTCATCAGTGACCGTTCGCTATCCCTGGGGGCTGCTGCCCGGCCCGTTTGGGCTGCCGCATATCGGCTGGTTTGGCGCGCATCCCGACTATCCCGGCCACCATTTTGGTCGCCAGGTTCAGGATCGGTTAGAGCAGGAAATCCTGATCGATCAGTTGCATGCCCCTGCGGTCTCGCTGGGCACCGCCACCCATCACCCCTGGCTGAAAGAGATGTATCTGAAACGTGGCTTCCAGCCGATGCATACCCGCGATCTCGGTAAAGGTCACATCACCCTCTATATGAAAAAAGTACTGGACCCGGCGGCACATGATGCCTGGCTGAGCCGCCAGACAGCAGCAGAAGGAAACCCGCTATGAGCAGCGATAATCCCGCATCACTGGGCGAACAGCCGATCGCGTTTCGCCACGAACTACACCGTTTTCCGGAGCGACCGCAATGAACCTGAGCGTAATGCTGGCTGAACATATCCTTTATGGTCAGCCGGATGAGTCAGCGCACCAGCACGCGCGTGAAGGTGTGCGGGACTTCCTGGCGGTGAGCTGGCCGGTGTTACAGGGCGAGGTGCCGGATAGCGGCTTACCGGCACTGCGCACAATCTACCGCGACGGCAGCGTGCGCTCGCAGGCGCTGCTGCTGGGCTATGCCGGACATGCGCTGGACTACGATGATTTTCATGCCGATTTTCGCGGTCACCCCAGCGTAGTGATCCTGCCCGCCCTGCTCGCCTGGCAGCAATATCAGCCAAAGCGCCTGAACCGTTTTCTGGATGCTTACGTCACGGGTGTGGAAATGGCAGGTCGCCTGGGACTGGCTGTCAGCCAGCAACATTACGCGCTGGGCTATCACAACACGGCAACGCTGGGCACCCTGGCAGCGGCGGCGGCACTGGCGCGTTTGCTGGCGCTGGAAAGTGATGCAACCGCGACCCTGCTGGGGATCGCTGCCACCCAGGCCAGCGGGCTACGCGCGCAGTTTGGTTCGGCGGTGAAACCACTGCACGCTGGTTTTGCCGCCGAACGTGCGGTGTCAGCGGCTCTGCTGACACTGGCCGGAATAGATGGCCGTCAGGCGGGTGTGATTGAGGCTTTTCTGGCAGCCAGCAGTTCGGGTCAGGCGCAGCCGGAGAAATTGCTGGAAAACTGGGGCCGCCCCTGGCGGATTAGCGCGCCCGGACTGGAGTTCAAACCTTTCCCAACCTGCGCAGGCACCCACAGCGCAGCGGAAGCGGCACAAATGCTGCGCCAGCAGTGGCTGGCAGCCGGCAAACCTCTTGATGCGCTGCTGAGCCAGATTGTCGATATCACCGTCGCCTTCCCGCCAGGCGGTGACATCGCCGCTTCCATATCCGTTCCGACGCACGGCATTGAAGCGCGTTTCAGCCTGGAATATGTGATTGCTGCGATGCTGATCTACGGCGATCTGCGTTTGCAGGATTTCGCCGAAGGCGATCTTAATCATCAGATTATGCCGCTGGCCGCCCGCGTCCGTCGTACTCCCGATAACAGCGCGCCGCCCGATGCGATCAATCCCGCCCTGCGCTTCCATGACGTCACGCTGACACTGAGTGATAGCACAAAGCTGCATCAGCGCCGCACGCGCCAGCAGTCACTGGCAGAGAGTGTGGGTGTAAACAGGAAACTGCAGCTGGTGCTGCAGGCGTCGTCGCCCGATCTGCTGGCAGCCAGTGAGCTGCGTTCAACGGCAGATTTGCAGGCGCTGGGCCGCGCAGTGCTGAGCGCCCTGTAACCGACTCATAACGGGGGAATAAAGGCCTGCACCGGCGTGACTTCCCCGGCAAATTTACGCACCTGCACCACCGTAATCTGCCCGCTACATCCCTGTGCCAGAGATGACGTCCCGATATCCAGCGTCAGCACATTGGGATTACCGTGACGACAAAGCGGACGGGCGGCAGTGGCGTCGACCGGATCGTACCAGGCACCGGTTGGCAGCTGTACCACGCCAGGCATAACCGTGTCGGTGAGACGTGCGCTGGCGAGCACATGGCCCCGATCGTTATAAAGCTCAATGATGTCGCCATCCGCGATAGCCCGGGCTGCCGCATCCTCGCTGTTGAGGCTACAGACTTCACGCCCTCCACGTTTGCCACTCTGACTGAAATCACCAAAATCGAGCTGACTGTGCAGGCGCGTCGCGGGCTGATTAGCAATCAGCCAGAATGGGTAGTCGGCGCTGGGTTTTTGCTGCGGTTCACGCCATACCGGATGGCCGGGACAGTTGTCATAACCAAAGCTGGCGATAGTGGCGGAGAAGATCTCAATTTTGCCGCCTGCTGTGGGCAGCGGTGCAGCATCAGGGTCTGCGCGAAACGCATTGATCATCCGTCCATCATCCTTCACCTGCGGCAACGCCAGGATGCCCTGCTGCCAGAACTGATTGAAATCCGGTGTCTGCACCTGATGCGCCGCCAGTTTTTCCTGTAGCTGATGGTAAAGATGCTGCAACCAGCCTCGCGCATCGCGCCCTTCGCTAAACGCTTCTTCCCGGCCAAGTTGCCGGGCCAGCTCACGGAAAATCGTGTAATCGTCCCTGGCTTCGGCGTAAGGCTGTGCCACTGGCTGCATGGCGATTAAATGGCGATCGGTCGGCGCACCGCCGATATCCTCACGCTCCAGGGTCATGGTGGCGGGCAGAACGATATCAGCATGACGCGCACTGGCGGTCCAGACGCTCTCATGCACGATGAACGTATCCAGCTGGCAAAATGCCTGACGCAGTCGGGCCAGATCCTGATGGTGGTGAAACGGATTGCCACCCGCCCAGTAAGCCAGCCGGATATGAGGATAAGTAAGCTGACGGCCATTGTAGTCAAACCTGGTGCCAGGATTGAGCAGCATATCGGCAATACGGGCCACCGGAATAAAGCGGTCGATACCATTTTTACCCTGCGGCAGGGACGGAAAACTGACCAGATTGTGATGTTTGCCATAATGGCCCAGCGCACCCAGTGCATAGGTATAGCCGCCGCCGGGCAGCCCGGGCTGTCCGAGTGCCGCCGCCAGCACCAGGCCAAGCCAGACCGGTTGTTCGCCATGCTCGGCGCGTTGTAAGGCATGGGCGACCGTAACCAGTACGCGCTTGCCGTGCAGCTGTCGGGCGAACTGCCTGATCAGGTCGCTGCTGACGCCACAGATCGCGGCCGCCCAGGGCGCGTCACGCACCACGCCATCCTCTTCACCCCGGATGTAGGCCACCATCTGAGGCCAGCCGACACAGTAGCGCGCCAGAAATGCCTCATCGGTTAACCCGTCGGTGATTAATACCGCCAGCAGGCCGAGTATAAACGCCGCATCCGTTCCGGGTCGCAGCGCCAGCCACTCACCCTGTGCTTCCTCTGGCAAATCGCTTTTCAGTGGGCTTACCGAGATAAAACGGGTGCCGCGCTGTGCCGCACGCTGCATAAAACCGCGCTCGGTATGCTCACTCAGGCCGCCGCTGGCCACCTGGGCATTTTTCAGCGCCAGCCCGCCAAACGCCAGCACCACCTCGCTGTGACCGGCAATCTCTTCCCAGCTCACGCCACGCCGGGCGACTTCATTCATGTCGCCCACAATATGCGGCAGCAAAACCGATGCCGCGCCGGAGCTGTAGCTGTTAACTGAGCGAACATAGCCGCCCAGCGTGGTGTTCAGGAAACGGTGCACCTGACTTTGGGCGTGATGGAAACGGCCTGCGCTTGACCATCCGTAAGATCCGCCAAAAATCCCCGCCGGGCCGTAAGCCTCACCGACCCGCTTAAGCTCCAGTGCAACCCGATGACTGGCTTCCTCCCAGCTAACCGCGACATATTCATCTGCCCCACGACGCCGATCCGGGCCAGGCCCGTTTTCCAGCCAGCCACGCCGTATCATCGGCCGTGCGACGCGTGCCGGGTGATTAAGTGAATGACGGAAGTTTTGCAACAGCGGACTGGGGTCGGGATCGCCCCCGAACGGCTCAATAAGCAGTTGATCGCCGCTGCGCTCAGCGTGAAAAGCGCCCCAGTGGGCGCTGTGCATTACCGGTTTTTGCGTCATCCTGCTTCCTGGTTATCACAAAAGAAACGGTGCTCAGAGCACCGTTGCGATAAAGTTTCTGACGCGTCCGTTGTCCGGATCGTCGAGTACCTGCTGCGTCGGGCCAGCCGCCACAATTTTGCCGCTCTCCATAAAGACGATGTTATCGGCGACCTCGCGGGCAAATCCGATTTCATGGGTGACAACCACCATGGTGATACCGGAATGCGCCAGCTGTTTAATGACCTGCAGCACTTCACCCACCAGTTCCGGGTCAAGCGCCGAGGTCGGTTCATCAAACAACATAACGCCAGGATCCATCGCCAGTGCGCGGGCAATCGCAACGCGCTGCTGCTGACCACCGGAAAGGTTTTGCGGCCACTCATCTTCGCGACCAGACAGCCCCACCTGTTTCAGCAGCGCCAGTGCTTTGCTGGTCGCCTGATGGCGGCTCTGCTTTTTCACCCGCATCGGCGCATCCGTGATGTTCTGCAACACGGTACGGTGCGGGAACAGGTTGAATTGCTGAAACACCATGCCGATTTCCGCCCGCTGGCGTGCAATGGCACTGCTGTTGAGTTCGTGCAGCGCCTGGCCTTTTTGTCGGTATCCCACCATCTGGCCGCCGATACGGATGGTGCCACCATCCAGCTTCTCAAGGTGATTAATGCAGCGCAGCAGCGTGGATTTACCGGAGCCGGATGGCCCCAGAATCACCGTGACCGACCCGGCAGGTATATCCAGGTTAACGTCGTCGAGGATGGTTACGCCAGAGAAGCGCTTAGTGACCTTGCGCAGTGCAATTGCTTCAGCCATTGCTCACACTCCTTTGGGTTTTCGGCAGCGAAAAGCGCGGCAACGACGGCCAGAGGCTGCGCTTTTCACGTCGCGTGACACCGCGGCCAAAATAACGCTCCACGTAATACTGGCCCACCGACAGCACTGAGGTCATCAGCAGATACCACAGAGTGGCGACCAGCAGCAGCGGGATCACTTCATAGGTGCGCTGATAGATAATCTGCGCCGAAAACAGCACATCCTGCAGAGAAATCACTGACACCACTGCCGTGGTTTTCAACTGGCCAATGATCTCGTTACCCGCTGGCGGCATAATGGCGCGCATCGCCTGCGGTAAAACGGTATGACGGAAAATCTGAGCCGGGCGATATCCAAGCGCGCGTGCCGCTTCAATCTGCCCATTACCCACGCTCTGGATACCCGCGCGCACAATTTCTGCGGCATAGGCGGACTGATGCATGACCAGCGCGATCACTGCCGCACTAAACGGGCTGACCAGCGCGTTGGACTGTGCACTCCAGATCTCACCTAAACCGGGAATCGACAGCGCTATTCTGGGATAGAGCGCCGCGATGTTGTACCAGAGAAACAGCTGCACCAGCATCGGCACGCCACGGAAAAACCAGGTGTAGGCCCAGCTCACCGCAACCAGAACCGGATTTGATGAGAGACGCATCAGCGCCAGCACCGTGCCGAAGGCAAAGCCCAGCACCACTGAAATGGCGGTGAGCTGCAGCGTCATTAACACCCCCTGCAGAATGGAGGGCGCAGTGAAGTTTTCTGCGATGATCCCCCACTCAAAGCGCGGATTGTTAATCATCGAATGTGCCATCGCCACCACGCACAACAGCACCACCAGCGCACTCAGCCAGCGTCCGTAGTAGCGTTTACTGACGATTTTCAGATCGTCAGTGTGGTTCTGAATCTCACTCATTTAAAAATCTCTTCGTTGCGTCGGGCTTCGGTCACAGCACCAAATCCGATTCCCCAGTTATCGAGGATTTTCCGGTAGCTGCCATCTTTGATTAATGAGTTCAGCGCGGCCTGCACGGCAGGTTCAAGTGGAGAGGCTTTTGGGAAAGCGACAGAGACCGGTGCATCGTTAACGGTGATTTCGCCGCTCATGGTCAGCGGTTTGATTACCTTAACCTGCCACAGCAGCCCCTCATAGGGACCCAGGAACAGCGGTACGCGACCGCTGACCACCGCCTGCACGCCAGCCGGACGATCCGGGAATATCGCTACCTTGATGGGCTGTTTACCTGCGGCCTCACAGTCTTTACTGGCTTCTTCCAGCCGCGTAACCTGGGTGGTACCGGAACCGGCGCCGACCTCTTTGCCGCAAACGTCACTGAGTGATTTAAACGGGGCGATACTGGCGTCTTTTCGGGAAATAATTCCCAGCAGGCTGGCGTTGTAGTAGCCGACAAAGTCGATCTGTTTCAGGCGGGTCGGTGTGGCGTTGATGTTCGACAGCGCCACATCGTAACGTCCGGTTTTCAGACCGGGAATGATGTTGTCGAAGCCGCCCGTGTCGCGCCACTCTACCGCGATACCCAGACGTTCACCCACCGCATTCATGATGTCGATTTCGCGACCGGCCAGGGTCTTATTATCTTCTTTATAAAAGGTAGTTGGCGGCGTATTCGGGTTTGTTCCTGCTACAATGTAGCCACGCTTGAAGATATCCGCAGGAATCAGCGTTTTCAGCGCCGGATCGGCTTTAACATGTATGCTGCTGTCAGCAGGCACTGAGGGTTCTGCCGCAAAGCTGACAGATGCGTTGAGCACGAGTGTGAAAAGGGTCATTCTTTTTATCAATTTCACCGGAACCTTTCTCCTGATATTTAAAATGTTCCCCCAGAGGGAAAAGCGATCGTGACCTGTTGTCAGCGCTGAAAGAAAGCCAGATAAGCGGCGGGCTCCAGAGCTTTTATCATCCTCGTAACGTTCTGTTGTCATTCTCAGTGAAGACCGGCGACGATCACAAATGCTAAAACCGGGAATATTTTGCTGGAATATGGCAATGGCGCGCCTTGCCAGCCTGTTGAACAGGCGCTGGCATCCTGTGACCGAAGAGATGAGCAGTTTGGTAAGGATTGGCGAGGCGAGAAAACGTCATACTGCGGTTAATTAATTGGCACAGCCAGGCTCTGATGATTAATAAAAATATAATTTCATTGATAAGTATTTATTGAAAAATCATCCCTCTGCGCCTGACCGATTCTTTTATCCGGGACTTATTTGATCAAAATCAATAACTATTTATTCAGGTAATGTAAAGACTGCAGCAGGCACGGGAATCATAATTTTAATCAAAATTATCAATACATTACACGAAGTAAATCAAAGATTAGCAGGCAGATAGTTTCCCTTGAGAATAATGAAAGCCTCATTAATCAGATCATTGAGTAAGCATAAATAATATTAAAGATTAGTCTGGCGCTGACGATAAGAAGATTATCTTTGAATTATTTAACAGCCTCTTCTCTGCTTCTGATATCTCACTAAAGGTGAACCTTATGGGCCTTGCTCAACGCATCTCCGATATTAAAATTGGGAAAAAACTGGGCGTCGGTTTTATCGTCGTCATTGCTGCCTCCCTCGCCATTACTTTTATCGCTTTCGATTGTTTTCGCAGTATTAAAGACAACTCCGCCCGGCGCACGATTACCGTGGAGATGGTAAACACGTTAAGCAAGGCACGCCTTAACCGCACCCTCTACCAGTACACCAAAGATCCCAAATTTGCCACGCAGAACGTTCAGGCCCTGAAGGAGTTAGATGCCCTTTATAAACGGCTGGATGGATTCAAATGGGATGAGATGGGCCAGCAGAAAGTCGCGCTGATGGGGCAGTTACTTAACGATTATCAGAATCAGCGCCAGACATTCGTGACGGCTGCGCAGGCGACAAGCAGCGCCTTTGATGCCATTAAACCGGGTGCCCTGATTGCGCTTGCGCATCAGTTTGAATCACTCGATATGGCTCTGACACCCGACGCGGCGCTGCCGGTCATGCACCTGGCCGCAGCGCTGTTTGATGCGGCCAATGTTGAAAAAGCGTTTCTCGATAAGCCGTCTGAGGCCAGCAGAGAGGCGATTCTTGAAGAATACACCGCTATCAACACCCTGAGCGAGCAACTGGATATTTTCGCCCAGCCGAATATTAATGACGTAACGCGAAATGTGCTCAGCACTCTGACGCAGCAACGCCAGGCTTTAACGCGCTATGTCGATGCGACAGAGAAAGAAAAGAGCGAATCGGCGGGCCTGACCACCACCGCAGAGCGGCTCAATGCGGTGGTCTCCGATACCTTTGCCTATCAGTCCCAGCTATCCTCTGAATTTATCAAACAGGCGGAGTGGCGCATTGCTTTTGCCGCGCTGATTTGTGTGGTGCTGAGTCTGCTGATTGCCTGGCGGATCACCCGCAACATTACGCTGCCATTGAAAGAGACGCTGAACGCAGCGCAACGTATTGCCAGCGGTGATTTAACAACCTCACTGAAAACCACACGTGGTGATGAGTTAGGTCAGCTGATGCAGGCGGTAGATGCAATGAACATCAGCCTGCAGAACATCATCTGCAACGTGCGTGATGGCGTCAGCAGCGTGGCGCGTGCCTCGGCGGAAATCGCGGCAGGTAATACCGATCTTTCATCCCGCACAGAACAGCAGTCTGCCGCAGTGGTTCAGACCGCGGCCAGCATGGAAGAGCTCTCTTCAACGGTGAAACAGAATGCGGAGAACGCTCACCATGCGAGTCAGCTGGCGACAGACGCGTCAGTGAATGCCGGACGTGGTGGCGAGATTATCCGTGACGTTATCGAAACCATGAACAACATCAGCCAGAGTTCGGGCAAAATCGGCGAGATCATTCACGTCATCAACAGCATCTCCTTCCAGACCAATATCCTGGCCCTTAACGCCGCCGTCGAAGCGGCACGAGCCGGAGAGCAGGGTCGCGGATTTGCGGTAGTTGCCGGTGAAGTCAGAAATCTGGCCCAGCGCAGTTCACTGGCCGCCAAAGAGATTGAAACGCTGATACGCGAGTCACTTGATCGGGTTCATGATGGTTCTGAGTTTGTGGAACGCGCCGGTACCACCATGGATGACATCGTCCGCTCTGTCAGTCAGGTTAAAGATATTATGGGTGAGATTGCTGCCGCCTCTGACGAGCAAAACCGCGGCATTTCTCAGATCGCCACGGCAATGGCCGAGATGGATACCACGACGCAACAGAACGCCGCGCTGGTCGAAGAGTCTTCCGCCGCAGCCAGCTCACTGGAATCTCAGGCAGATGAACTGGAAAAAACAGTGGCCGTATTCCGTCTCTCTCCCGGACAGAGCAGTAGCAGCCGGGGCGCACCTGCCCTGTCACCGCGTTTAGTACCCGCTGCGCCCGTTAATGCATCCGCAGACTCAAGCTGGGAAAGCTTTTAACGGCTAGCGAAGCGTTAATTCTGTCTGACTGTAAATAGAGCCAGCCTTAATTGATTGAGGCTGGCTGAAATAACAGCCCTCTTCAGACAAATAAGTGGTCTGATTAATCAGAAGATAATAAGCCGCAGCGGTTAACGCGGGAATGACAGGGTCAGGCGGGCATCCGTAAATTGAGGGAAGATAATATTATCGGCCACGACAGCTGAAACAAGCTGGCCCGAACCTGATGATTCCGGTTTATATCCCGGCTGGCTTTGAAATGAGGGTAGATAACAATCGCGATCGGTCTGTACAGAAAGCGATGGAGAGAGAGTTGTCGTCCCTGACAGCTTCTCCGGCCGGTATACGCTTTCGCGCAACCGATGAGGTCGTCCGCTTCGTCGTTTTCCGGCCGGAGCCGGACTACGTCCATTGGCATCAGTTCCGTTACTGCTAGTTCAGCTCTTCGTTCAGGCTTGCAAGCGTCCGCAGGTACGGCACCTGCTGTTGAGCAATCGCCGGTGACTCAAAACTACTCAGCCAGCTTCTGGCTTCGGCGATTTTCGTCAGCCGATCCGCGTTGCTTTCAGATTTCGCCATATAACCCAGTTGGGTAAAGAGTGTTGCGATACTGATTTCTTTTTCACCCAGGGCAAGGCTTAGTGCCGCTTCGCCAATAATGACGTGGCCTTTCTCGTCGTTTTGAAATAACACAGAAAATCCTCCATTAGATACGAATTGATGACAACCTCACCAGAGACTGTAGTCGTAAAAGAGAGAGCTGCCCGAATTTATCACTAAAAATCGCGCAACTTGCTGAACAAATGTTCTTAATGTTTTTTTTCCGGATTGTTCTGTTTGTCTCTGCCGCCCTTCCTGTCAGACTTGCTTTTAAATTCACGATGGGATGTCACCATGAAACTTTCCATTCTCCTTACGCTGCTGGCTGCAACGGTCTGCTCCGTTTTTGCTGCCCATGGCAAATTTGAAACGCAGCAGGCTGGCCAGTCACTCTTCACGCAAAGCGGGGAAACGATCAGCGAAGAATAATGGCTGCGCGCAGCATCGTCAGTGACCGGCCAATCGGTTATGATCCGTTGCCATTTACCTGCCGGTTGCCCGATGTCTGCCATTATCGATACGTTTATCGCCCCGCCCTGCTTTGATGAGATAACCCTCCTCTTTCAGGACGACCATCTGCTGGTGATCAATAAACCCAGCGGCTTGCTGAGCCTGTCAGGCAAAAATCCGCAAAACCTCGATTCGGTGCATCATCGGCTGGTGAAGCTTTTTCCTGGCTGCACGCTGGTTCATCGGCTCGATTTTGGCACCTCCGGGCTGATGGTCGTCGCACGCAGCAAAACGATTAACGCGGCACTCTGCCAGCAATTCAGCCAGCGCAGCGTGCGTAAAACTTATCAGGCGCTGCTGTGCGGGCACCTTGCCGATGACGAAGGCGTTATTGATGCCGCGATAGCGAAAGATCCGGCGCAGTTTCCCCGGATGGTGATTTGCCCGATCCAGGGGAAACCTGCGCGCTCACGCTACCGGGTCATAGAACGCGGTTATTATCAGGAAAAAAAGGGAAAGGGATTGCCGGTCACGCGGGTCGAACTGATGCCGGAAACCGGGCGCACCCATCAGCTGCGCATTCACTGTCAGCAGCTGGGGCACCCGATTCTGGGCTGTGATCTCTACGGCGGGCTTTTGCTGCCTGGCGCAGATCAGGCAGAGAGACTGATGTTGCACGCCAGCGCACTGACGTTTGTTCACCCTGTCAGCGGCAGCACGCTGCAACTCTCTGCCGACAGCCCGTTCTGAATGCGTCAGCGCGCTGTTACCACATCAAATCATCGGGCACTTTGAAATCAGCATAAGGATCATCTTCGTCCTGTGCTTCTTCGCTTAATGCACTGTTTAATACGATGGCACTGGCATCACGCTGCGCAATTTTATCCGCTACGCTGGCGGGGATGATAGCGTACTGGCTCTCGCCATTATTGTCAGCCGCCAGGCGGGCAATGGCGAGACGCCCATTGATCAGCTGAGTCTGCGTCAGCTTATCCACCATAATCTTTTTGATCAGGTTATTGTCGGTGAAATTGAAGCTGATGTTGCCTCTTGCCACGTCAATTTTGTTCATTTCGATCAGCTGTTTGACCTGCGCTTTGTACTCTTTAGACAGCACAGCCAGCTTCTGCTGCTCGTTCAGCTGCTTATCCCGCTCAAGCTGCGCTTTTTTGTTATCTTCCACCGCCGCTCTGGCTTCGCGTGCCTGAACCCTGGATTTCTTCGCTGTCCGCTGAACCTTGTCCATTTTTTTGCTGGATACTAATCCCGCTTTCAGCATCTGCTCTTGCAAGGTGAGTTTTGTCATTGTCGTCTCTGAACCTGTGAAATAATGTCCGGGATTATACCTGTAATCATCCGGGCTGTACCAGGTTGCCGCACCTGCCACGCCCGCGATTGCGGGCAGCCTCTCAACACTGTGCTAACATTCCCCGGTCAAAATCACCTTATTGAGCACCATGTCAGAGCTAACAAAACGTAAAAATGACCCTGAAGGGCTGAAAAAACGCATTATCGCAGGCGCACTGAAAACCTTCGCGGAGTTTGGTATGCAGGGTGCCAGGCTGGAGCAGATTGCTGAGCATGCGCAAACCACTAAACGCATGGTGGTCTATCACTTTGGCAGTAAAGAGCAGCTTTATATCCACGTGCTGGAGCAGGTTTATCAGCAGATACGTCAGCACGAAACCGGCCTGAACCTGGCGGCGATGGAGCCGGAACTGGCCATGACCCGCCTGGTGGAAGCCAGTTTTGATTACCATGTCGAGCATCCCGATTTTATCCGGCTGGTCTGCAGTGAGAACCTGTTGCGCGGGCGCTACATCACCCAGTCGCCGCAGATTAAAGCCCTTAATCGCAGCGCGCTGGATCTGCTGGATGACATTCTGGCACGCGGTCAGCAACAGGGCGTGTTCACTGCCGATGTGCAGACCATCGATGTCCATCGCCTGATCAGCAGTATCTGCGTTCATCACGTCTCAAACCGCTACACCTTCAACGCCCTTTTCAGCCTGGACAACAGCGAAGCAGAGAGTATCCGCCGCAATCGTCAGCTGGCTGTAACCGCAACGTTACGCTATATCCGCAAATAATTGCCCGCAGGCCGGGCTGCGCTTAGCCATAGTCTACGCTTACTGATACTTGTCACTAAAATGCAATAATAAGGAATGCTGTTGTGAGCAGAGATGCACGCCTCTATCCGCTTCGTCAGACCCATGTTGAACCCGATGATGATGCGCTGTGGAACTGGGCGCAGAACGCGCAAATCGGCAGCCGTCACCAGGTTCAGCGTCCCGCCAGTGAAGCGGAATTACAGAGACTTATCCGGGAGTCACACGGCCAGATTCGGGTGATCGGCAGCAAGCTGTCGCCTGGTCGTATGCTGCATGTCAGTGATGACGATGTGCTGCTCGATCTCAGCGCACTGAGCGGCCAGCTTGCCAGTGATGAACAGAGCGTGACCTTTGGTGGCGCGACCCCGCTTGAGCAGGTCTATCGCAGCCTGACCGAAATGAACCGCATGCTGGCTTCATCGCCAGGCGTGATTGCGATTCAGACACTGGCGGGCGCGATGGCGACCGGAACGCACGGCCAGGGATTGCAGCAGAGTTCGATTGCCGACGAAGCGCTGGCAATCAGAATGGTGCTGGCCGATGGCAGCGTGCGCGAATTTGTTCGTGGCGACGCTGACTTCCCGGCAGCGCAGGTCTCACTGGGCGCACTAGGCATTGTTACCGCGGTAACCCTGCGTACCCAGCCGTTTAGCATCTTCACCTGCCACAAATATGCCGTCTCTGCCGATACCCTTGAAGAGGATCTGCTGCGCTGGAACAACGACTATCCGCTGAGCAAAGCCTGGTGGTTTGTCGATGACAACCTGATGCACGTCTGGAACGCCCATGAGGCGAGTGACGAAGAGCGTCAGCGCTACGAAGCGCAGGGTCGTCAGGTGGTGGAACATGAGGGCGACGTTGACGAAAGCCTCAACGACACTATCGACCAGACGCTGGCACATATGCACCGCGATACGCAGATTGAGGGCAAAGGGGGAAAACAGTTTCGCACCGTCACCCGTTTTCGTGATTTCACCGATGTTACCGGTGACATTTACCAGCTTTTCTGCCGCGGCATTGCAGTGCCACAGATCAATGTGGAAATCGGCGTGCCGCTGGCAAAAACCCCGGCCATCATTCGCCGCATCAAGCAGTGGTATGCCGAGAACCGTCCGCATATGCACTACCCGATTATCCTGCGCTGCACCGGTGCATCATCGGCCTGGCTCAGTCCGGCCGCTGACCAGCCAACCTGCTTTTTCGGCTTCGTGGTCTATTACGCCGACGATGGTTCGCTGTCACAGGAAGGCCTGCACTTCCTGACTGAAGTGGAAAAACTGCTGGCCGAAGAGGGCGGACGCCCGCACTGGGGCAAATATTACGATGAAGAACGCTACAACTGGCGTGAGATCTATCCGCAGTGGGACGCCTTCCGCGCCCTGCGCAGCCAGCTCGACCCAAATGGCCGACTGGGTAACGACTACATCACGCCACTATTTGACTGATTGAGGAAAGCTATGTTTGCCTGGGTAACGCTGTTAACTCAACCCGATTATCTGGTGGGCGTGAAAGCGCTGCACCGTTCGCTGCAACAGAGCCAGAGCCAGTGGCCGCTGGTGGTGATGACCACGCCGGCGATTTCAGCGTCTGACTGTCAGATTTTGCAGGATGAGGGCTGTGTGATTAAACCGGTCGACCCCCTCTATCCGCGCGACGATCTGGATCAGCACTACGCATCGGCGCAGTTCGGCGAAGTCTGGACCAAGCTGCGCGCATGGCAGCTCACCGATTATGAGCGCGTCGTGTTTCTGGATGCCGATATGCTGGTCCTTCAAAACATGGATGAGCTTTTTACCCTGGATCTGGGCGATAACCCGCTCGCCGCCTGTCACGCCTGCCGCTGTAATCCCAACCAGATTGCCTCTTATCCGGCAGAGTGGCAGCCTGAGCAGTGCCACTATACCTGGCAGGCGCGCGGTGAAAAGGCGCCAGAGAGTGTGGATCTGTACCTGAACGGCGGTTTTCTGGTGCTGAAGCCCGATAATGCGATGTTCGACGCACTGGAAAAGCGTATTGCCGCCATTGATGATCTCAGTAACTATCCCTTCTCCGAGCAGGATCTGCTGAACGAAGTGTTTGCCGATCGCTGGAAGCCGCTCTCTTACATCTACAATGCCTTGAAAACGCTGCCGTTTCAGCACAGCGGTCTCTGGCACGATGAAGAGGTGAAGAACCTGCACTATATTCTGGCAAAACCGTGGAAACGCGATCTCAGCCAGCCCGAGAGTCAGCGCGATCGCTTTTATGCGCTGGATAAATTGTGGTGGGAAAAAAGCGGTCTGATCTGATTGGCTGTGGGCGGGAAGCCAACGTTTCCCGCCCTGCCCGCCAGTGTTAATCAACACATCGGCAATACCCTCTATCCCTCTGATTCTGCCCTATACCTCAATCCAGCGGCGTTGCACTGCTGAGTCAGCAATCGCTTCCAGTACCTTCTGAACCTGCAATCCCTCTGCAAAATCGGGCCACATGCGGTCGCCCGCTGCGATGCCGTTGATCAGGTCGCGAATCTCCACCGTTTTCTGATCGTTAAAGCCGATACCGTGTCCGGCAGAAACACAGAAATTTGCGTAGTCAGGGTGCGCTGGTCCGGTCAGGATAGTTTTAAATCCCTGACGCCCGGCCGGTTCGTCATGCAGATAAAGCTCCAGCTCCGCCATGCGCTCCTGGGTGTAGCGCAGTGTGCCTTTAGTGCCGGTGACAACGTAAGTCAGGCCCATTTTTGCGCCACAGGCGATGCGTGAGGTTTCAATCACGCCGTGCGCGCCGTTATGGAAGCGCAGCAGCGCGCTGGCCTGATCTTCGTTTTCGACCGGTAACTGCCGCGCAGGCTCTTTCGGGTCGGGCCGGGAGGCGATCACCGTCATCATGTCGCCGCTGACCTCAGCAATGTCACCCACCAGGTAGTGCGCCATATTAACGATATGCGCCGCCAGATCGCCCAGCGCACCGAGGCCTGCCAGCGCTTTCTGACAGTGCCAGTCGAGCGGCGTTTCCGGTCGGGCGAGATAATCCTCGTTATGGGTGCCGTAGAAATGCACCACGTCGCCTATCTCACCATTGGCAATGATCTCTTTCGCCAGCTGGCTGGTAGGGTTTTTCATATAGTTGAAGCCTACCAGCGTTTTAACCCCTGCCGCATCGGCTGCCGCCACCATCTCCTGCGCATCCGCCACGCTTAACGACAGCGGCTTTTCTGAATAGACGTGTTTGCCGTGGCGTATCGCCTCCAGCGCCATCTCTTTATGCAGGAAGTTGGGGGCGCAGATATCCACGACATCAATCGCCGGGTCGCGGACCAGCGCGCGCCAGTCACCCGTCGATCGTGCGAAACCAAAGGTCGCCGCCTGACGGGCGGCCAGCTCGGGGTTCACTTCAGCCAGCATCTCCCGCACGATTTCGCCTTTCAGCGCAAATACAGTGGGGGCCTGGGCATAAGCAATCGCGTGGCAGCGTCCGATATAGCCGCTGCCAATCATGCCGATTCTGACTTTGTTCATTTCAACTCCACGGATTCAGTTCAGGGTTGAAATGGAATCTACGTTTCGTTTTTATTGCTGACAAAGCCAGAATGGAGACTTTGTGACGCCCGTAAAAAACTATCCGGTTAAATCACGCGCCTGGCCGCCTGACAAGGGCGATACAGCGCCATAACACCTCATAAACACCTCAGTTTTACACGTGGCGTTTTGCCGGATGAGTCAGCCGCACAGGCCGCTCTGTCAGTGCTTAAAACGCCATAGTGGCGACTATTTCAGCAGTCGCGCTAATTTATGAAAAAGAGCTTTGACATGGCCCGGCGTGGCCGTTACTATGCGCCCCGTTCAAACGATTCCTCTGTAGTTCAGTCGGTAGAACGGCGGACTGTTAATCCGTATGTCACTGGTTCGAGTCCAGTCAGAGGAGCCAAATTAGAAAAGCCTGCTTAGGAAACTAAGCGGGCTTTTTGCTTTTCATACTTCTGATAAAATTTTTGCGTCTTACTCAGTCTGTTTACTCTTCAAATTCCCCGTTCTTTTCGTTAGTGCCTGATACTTAGACATTCGGTGCCGCCCTCACTTAAAGGTTCATTTCTGACCCCTACATCTCATACTCTTTTTAACAAATGCATTAATAGTGACTTAAAGTGTCATAAATGACCTTTCATCGGCATATTTCGCATTCTGGCTGTAAGCTGAGAAGATGATGCCGGTAAATAGTTCAAAAATGACCCTTTTAGTACTATAGTCGGACCATATCGTTTCAAAAACGTACTGAAATTGCAGAAAAGGTCAAAAATGAACCTTGATGAGATTAAATCTTCGTTGCTAAGCCTTTCTGAGTCAGATCGGCAAAAGGTATTGGCGGGGTTAGCTTTGAGTAGAGAAGTCACAACAGAAGCAATAAATGCGGACAAACCGGACACCCGATCGGAGCTGAGTGATCTGACGTTTCCGACACTGCCACAACTACTGGCCAATGAACTCAAACAACAAAACATCACCTATGAAGAGATGGCGATTCAGATTGGTGTATCACTCTCAACATTTAAACGACTGATTGCTAAACCATCTTCTGCAAAGGCAATAAATCTTCACGCCTTGCTTAAAGAACTGGGTATAAAAGTATGGCTCGAAAAATAGAGGTGTGGCTTTACAACACGCTGGCAGGAACGCTGAGTGAAGGGCAAAACGGTTATACTTTCTGCTACCTGCCCACTTATGCTGGTTGTGCGATATCTCTCAGCATGCCGGTAAGACCTGAGCCCTATTTAAGTGAAGAGCTACATCCCTTCTTTAAAGGTTTAGCGCCGGAAGGCTGGTTGCGAAAACGCTATTCTGAAATTCAAAAAATTGATGATAAAGATCTGTTCGGCTTACTGATGGAAAATGGTAACGATTTGCTTGGGGCTGTCGTCTTTAAAGAGATAACATCATGAATTCAGAACGCTGCCTGATCACATTAAAACGGCTTAAAGAATCTGAGCTAAAAACTGGCTACTCAACAAAAGGCATCCGGCATCTGCTGGGTAGTCTGAATGTGGCTCTTAGCCTGCCGTTTACTCGCAGTCAGTTTATTCAGGAACTCCCTGAACGTCAGAAAGGCATGAGCATTTCAGGCTATCAACCCAAACTTTCACTTCGCCTAACAAAGGGAGAACTGGTGGTCGTCAGCAATGATGGCACCTATATCCTGAAACCCTCTCCGGAAGAATACCCACACCTGGCAGAAAACGAGCATGCCACTATGTGCGTTATGCAGCGTCTGAAATTTGACGTCCCCCCATTCGGGCTGATGCCATTCAGACACGATGAAAATCGGCCAGAAGAACTGGCGTTTGTCATTAAAAGGTATGACCGGACAGCGTCAGATAATGCGAGATTACATCAGGAACAGCTGGATGGCGCGATGGGTCTCGGCGATAAATATGGCAGGATTGATAATCATAAAGCCATCAGTTATGAGAAAGCCGCTAAATTCCTGAATACCAGAGTGAACAGCAGCTTAAAGAGTAAACGTGACCTCTTTTTGCGCATCGTGTATGCCTATGTGCTGGGAAACAATGATTTTCATCTGCGCAATATCGGGATTATCCTGCCTCCGCAGGGTTCACCCTGGCTGGCCCCGGTTTATGACTTTATCAGCGTTGTGCCCTACCCTGCAGCGTTTGGAGAGTATTTAGCTTTGCCCCTGCTGGAACGTGAAGAAAATGATGCAGGAAACGCACCGGGGATCAATTCAGAGTACGGAGAATATCTGGGTGCAGACTTTATCCTGCTTGCCCAGGGTATGGATATTAATCCGACACTGGCACGAAAATGGCTTTCCGAGGTGGTGAGTCATCATCAGCTTATTATCGATACTTATAATGAAAGTCATATGCCTGAATCGCAGCGGGAAGCCGTACTTGACTACGTGGCCCGAAGGATCACGTTACTGGCAGTGACCGAAATTTAAATGATGCCATTAACCTGTTGTACCTGGGTTGTAAAAGGATAGTTAAGCGGTCGAATAACTCACCTGCTCTCATAAAAAAACCCGCTAATATCAGCGGGTTTCAGGTTTTACAACGTCAACAGCAATCAGAGTTCAAACCGATCCAGATTCATCACTTTGGTCCAGGCGGCAACAAAGTCTTTGACGAATTTTTCACGGGCGTCGCTGCTGGCGTAGACTTCCGCCGAGGCGCGTAACACCGCATTGGAGCCAAACACCAGATCGGCGCGCGTGGCGGTGAAACGGGTTTCGCCAGTGACGCGATCCCGTCCAATGAATTTCTCATTGGTCGAATCGGCGGCTTTCCACTCGGTGCGCATATCCAGCAGATTCACGAAGAAGTCTGTGTTCAGCGTCCCTGTGTGGTGCGTGAAGATGCCGTGCTGGCTGCCATCAAAGTTAGCACCCAGCGCACGCATTCCGCCAACCAGCACCGTTAACTCCGGCACGGTCAGGGTCAGCTGCTGCGCTTTATCGATCAGCAGATTTTCGGTGGTGGTTTTGCCGAAGCCAGTACCGTAGTTACGGAAACCATCTGCACGCGGTTTCAGCAGATCGAACGATTCGATGTCAGTCTGATCCTGACGCGCATCAACACGGCCCGGAGTAAATGGCACGTCAATTTCAACGCCAGCTGCTTTCGCCGCCTGCTCAACGCCGACCACACCCGCCAGCACGATCACATCTGCCAGTGAAGCCTTGTGCGCTTCACGCTGCACCGCTTCCAGCGTCGGCAGCACGCGTGCCGCGATGGCATTGACGTCCCACTCACGCTGCGGCAGCAACGCCAGGCGGGCACCGTTGGCACCACCACGTTTGTCGCCGCCACGGAAGGTTGATGCCGAAGCCCAGGCAACCGAAACCAGCTCGCTGACGCTGAGGCCGGTTGCAGCAATCTTCTCTTTCAGCTGCGCGATATCCGCCACGGTTGGATGATAAACCGGTGCAGGCAGCGGATCCTGCCAGATCAGATCTTCCTGCGGGACTTCAGGTCCGATGTAGCGCGCTTTTGGCCCCATATCACGGTGAGTCAGCTTAAACCAGGCACGGGCAAAGGCTTCGTTGAACGCCTGCGGATCGTTGTGGAAACGACGCGAAATCTTTTCAAATTCCGGGTCAAAACGCAGCGTCAGGTCGGTGACCAGCATGGTCGGCTTGTGTTTCTTCGCAGCGTCAAACGCATCCGGGATAATGTCCGGGGCATCAGCTGCCACGAACTGGATGGCATCCGCCGGGCTGCGCGTCTGAACCCACTCATATTTGAACAGGTTCTCGAAGAAGTAGTTACTCCACTGGGTTGGCGTCTGAGACCAGATTACTTCCAGACCAGAGGTAATCGCATCTGCGCCAACGCCCGTGCCGTGGCTGTTGACCCAGCCCAGGCCCTGCGCCTCAATCGGTGCAGTTTCCGGATCGACACCGACGTGGCTGGCCGGTGCGGCACCGTGGGTTTTACCCAGCGTATGTCCACCGGCAATCAATGCCACGATCTCTTCGTCGTTCATGCCCATGTTGCCGAAAGTGGCGCGAATAGCCGGGGCCGCAGAGGCAGGATCGCCGCTGTGTTCCGGACCTTCCGGGTTGACGTAGATCAGACCCATTTCGGTAGCGCCCAGTGGCGACTGCGCCAGGGATTCCGGGTGACGGTGTTCCAGCCAGGCGGCTTCTTCGCCCCAGTTCACATCCATATCCGGTTCCCAGACATCTTCACGTCCGGCACCAAAGCCAAAGGTACGGAATCCGGAGTTTTCCAGCGCGACGTTGCCCGCCAGAATGTAGAGGTCGGCCCAAGAGATCTTCTGACCATATTTCTGTTTAACCGGCCACAGTAAGCGGCGCGCTTTATCCAGACTAACGTTGTCTGGCCAAGAGTTTAGGGGTGCGAAGCGTTGCTGACCACGACCTGAACCACCGCGTCCGTCCACGGAGCGATAGGTTCCGGCGCTGTGCCAGGCCATACGAATAAACAGGCCGATATAGCTGCCCCAGTCAGCGGGCCACCAGGCTTGTGACTCGGTGAGCAACCCTTTGATGTCAGCTTTCAGCGCTGAGTAATCTAATTTGGCAAATTCTTTACGGTAATCGAAGGATTCATCAAGCGGGTTCGAACGGGATGAGTGCTGGTTCAGCAGGTCAACCCGGAGTTGATTAGGCCACCAGTCGCGGTTGGTTGTTCCGCCGCCCGGCGCCTGATTTTCCTGAGAAGGCTTACCGGCATGAAAAGGACATTTGCCCTCGGGCGCTTCGCGATCGGCTTCGACAATAGGCTTTGCATCTTTTGCATCTTCATCAATGGAATTGCTCATGGTCACACCTCTTTTTTGTATTTTCATCGCTACTCTATAGAGGATTTTCAGGATCGCACACCTGTCTCATCCTATCTGTTTGATAGCTTTTACCTTTTTATACGCCTTCTTCAAAAGCTTAAAACAATGAATTGACGGTTGCCGCCAGGCTGCAGAGAGCAGCGAAGCGGCAACTGTCACCCTGAGACTATTCCGACAGCGCCGGTTTCACAACTGCCGTTTTGCTGCCCGGCAGGCGGATGCGGAACCAGATAGCGTACATTGCGGGCAGGAAAACCAGCGTGATCAGGGTGCCGCCCAGCGTGCCACCAATCAGGGTATAGGCCAGCGTTCCCCAGAACACCGAGTGGGTCAGTGGAATAAACGCCAGAATCGCCGCCATTGCCGTCAGCAGCACCGGACGGGCACGCTGCACTGTCGCTTCGACCACTGCATCAAAGGGTGCCAGACCCTCCTGTTCATTGTGGTGAATCTGCCCTATCAGAATCAGCGTGTTACGCATCAGGATGCCCGACAGGGCAATCAGCCCGACCAGTGCATTAATACCAAACGGCTGACTGAACAGCAGCAGCGTCGGCACGACGCCAATCAGCCCGAGAGGCGCAGTCAGAAAGACCATGATCATCGCCGACAGAGAACGCACCTGCAGAATGATGATTAGCAGAGTGATCGCAATCATGATCGGGAACAGCGGGGCCATCGCCTGGGTCGCTTTACCGGACTCCTCTATTGAACCGGCCAGTTCAATGCGGTAGCCCGCGGGCAGCGTCGCGATGATCGGTTGCAGGGCTTTGTTCAGCGCCGTCGAGACGTCAGGCGGCTCCAGGGAATCGGCGATATCACCCCGAACGGTGATGGTCGGCGTGCGGTCGCGCCGCCGCAGTACGGGATCTTCCATTTTCACCTGCACATCACCAATCTGCGATAAGGGAATACGCTGACCCGCGGCGCCCACCAGCGTGAAGTCGGCGATTTTAGCCGGATCGAGCCGGGTTTCTCCGGCCGCACGCCCCACCACCTGGACCGCGCGGATATCTTCCCGCACGGTAGTGACAGGCACGCCCGACAGCAGAAACTGTAATTGCCGGGCGACGTCACTGGATGTCAGCCCCACTGCCTGCAGCCGGTTCTGATCCAGTGAAAAATGCAGCGTCGGCACGGGGGCGCCCCAGTCGGTGTTCACCGTCCTCATCATCGGGCTGGCCCGTAGGACCGCTTCCACCCGATCGGCAATCGCGCGCAGATGGGCCGGATCAGGCCCCATCACCCGCCACGCCACCGGATAAGGGGAGTATGGGCCAAACACCAGCTGCGTCACACGAACCTGCGCTTCAGGCACCAGACCGCTGGCAATGGCGGCGCGCAGCTGCGTTTTCAGTGCCTCACGCGCGTCCTGACTGTCGGTCAGTACCACCAGCTTGGCAAAGGCCGGATCGGGCAGTTCCGGTGCCATCGCCAGATAAAAACGCGGTGGCCCCTGACCAATATAGGTGGTGACGATTTTTGCCTGCTGCTGCTGTTTAAGCCATGTCTCAACCTTTTCAGCCGCTGCGCGGGTCTGTTCTATGGCGCTGCCGTAGGGGAGCTGAACTTCAACCAGCACTTCAGGCCGGTCTGAGGTCGGGAAAAACTGTTTTTTCACCAGCGCCATACCGAGCACAGCGGCGATAAACAGGGCAATCACCACGCCTGCCACCCAGCCTTTACGGGCAATCACGCGGGTCAGCAGGCGGCGAAAGCGGTTGTAGTGGCGGGTGTTGTAGATCGCTGCGTGGCCGCCTTCTACCGTTTTGATGGCTGGCAGCAGCTTTACGCCAAGATAAGGGGTGAACACCACCGCGACGATCCAGGAGGCGATCAACGCGATGCCGACTATCCAGAACATATTGCTGGTGTACTCGCCCGCCGTGGACTGCGCAAACCCATTGGGCATAAACCCGACGGCCGTAACCAGGGTGCCTGCCAGCATTGGTGCCGCCGTATGACTCCAGGCATAGGCAGAAGCCTTAATGCGGTCGTAGCCCTCTTCCATTTTCACTACCATCATCTCAATGGCGATAATGGCGTCGTCCACCAGCAGGCCCAGCGCCAGAATCAGCGAACCCAGCGTGATGCGGTCAAAGTTTTTGCCGGAAGCCTCCATCACCACAAACACCACCGCCAGGGTGAGCGGCACCGCAGCCGCGACCACTACCCCGACACGCCAGCCCATGCTGACAAAGCAGACCACCATCACCACCAGCAACGCCACGACGAACTTAACCATAAATTCATCAACCGCCGAGCGGATATTGACGGACTGATCGGTGACCTGAGTCAGTGAGAGCCCCAGCGGCATCGCCTGGTTAATGCGGGCGGTTTCAGCCGCCAGTGCCTTGCCGAGTTCCAGACCGTTCCAGCCTTCACGCATTACGATACCCAGCAACAGCGCCGGTTCGCCCTGATTGCGCACCATAAAGGTGGCGGGATCTTCGTAACCCCGGGTCACCGTAGCCACGTCCGCCAGCTTCAGGCTTCTCCCCTGCGCCACAATCGGCGTCTCACGGATTTTTTCCAGTTTATCGAACGCGCCATCCAGCCGGATAAAGACCTGCGGCCCCTGCGTATCAATCGATCCCGCTGGCGTCAGGACATTCTGATCGTTCAGCGCAGCAAAAATCGCTTGCGGGGTGATGCCGAGTGTCGCCAGTCGATCGTGTGAAAACGACACATAGATGCGTTCACTCTGCTCACCGATGATATTGACCTTTTTCACGCCAGGCAGATGCAGCAGTCGCTGACGCAGTGATTCCGCTTCACGAACCAGCAGGCGCTGCGGCTCCCCTTTTGCCTTCAGCGCCAGCAGTGCAAAGGTCACGTCGGAGAACTCGTCGTTGATCATCGGCCCGATGACCCCGGCAGGCAGATTTCTGCTCTCATCACCCAGCTTCTTACGCGCCTGGTAAAACTCCTCCTGAACCTGGGAAGGCGGCGTTTTATCCTGCAGGGATAACATAGTGAAAGCCAGACCGGGGCGCGTGTACGTCTCGCTACGGTCATACCACCTCAGCTCCTGCAGACGCTTTTCCAGCGGCTCGGCCACCTGATCCTGCATCTCCTGAGCCGTCGCACCTGGCCAGGCGGAGATAATCGTCATCTGTTTTACGGTGAACGGCGGATCTTCTGCCCGTCCCAGTTCGAAAAAGGACAAGACGCCCGCCACGGTAATCAGGATGATCAGAAACAGCGTAATGGCGCGCTCGCGCACGGCCAGCGCTGACAGATTAAAGCGTCCCTGGCTCATGGCTGGCTCCCGGCAACGGCAGCGTCATCGGGGCGCACGCGCTCCCCCTGCTGCAACAGATGCGCGCCCAGCGCCACTATCTGATCGCCAGCATGAAGCTGACCCGTGACGGTGGCCGCCTCGTCACTTATCGACACCACCGTCACCGGCCGCCAGGCAACGGTAGCGGGCTGGCCGGTAATATCCCAGACGCCTGGCCCTTTACCGGCATCGTAGATCGCCGCCAGCGGAACCTGCAGCAGCGGTTGCGACGGTTTATTCGGCAGCGTGATTGTGACGGTGGCTCCCAGCGGTGCGCTGGCCAGTGCGCCCTCCAGCACATATCTCGCCTCAAAGGTGCGCGTCATCGGATCGGCCACATCAGCCAGTTGACGCAGCCGGGCGGAAACCGGCGCACTGTCCGCACCATACAGCGTTGCCTTTGCCTCACTTCCCACTGCCGGGCGCAGGGTCTCTGGCAACTGAACACTTGCCTCGCGCTGTCCGGCTCTGGCCAGTCTGATGACAGCCTCACCGGCACTCACAACCTGACCCGGCTCCGCCAGCGTTGCCATCACCACGCCATCGTCATCAGCCAGGAGCAGCGCATATCCGCTGGCGTTACCTGCAACGCTGGCCTGCGCCTGGGCGGCTTTCAGCTCAGCCTGAGCGGTGGCCGCAGCGGCCCGAATCTGGTCGTATGCCGACGCAGAAACTGCCCCGGTTGCCACCAGAGTGCGGTAACGCGCCTGATCGGCGCTGGCCTGTCTGACGCGTGCCTGCGCGGCGGCAACGGCCTGCTGCTGAGCCTGGGCCTGCAGCCGGAGATCTGCCGGGTCGAGCCGCATCAGCGGCTGACCGCGCTTCACCCGCTGGCCGCTGTCCACCAGCCGTTCGAGGATTTTTCCTGAGACCCGAAAGCCGAGGTCGCTCTGAACCCGGGCAACCACGACGCCACTAAACGCACGGCTGCCATCGGTGGCGCTGATGACCTTTGTGACCCTGACCAGCGGCGGCTGCGTGCGCGGATCGTCTTTGGGTGAATTATCCCGGCAACCCGCCAGCGCCAGTGGCAGCAGACAAACAACCAGAATGGCAGGATTGAACCTGAGCATAGATTACCTTCAACAGTAAGCAGGAGAGTGCCGCCATTCTCTTATCATGTGACCAATACTGTCAATAGTCACAAATTACGTAAAGGCATTGTCCGTTCATACAGGTTATGAAAACACGTTAAACCAGGGAAATGCGTTGATGAAGGGTTCAGGCCCACCCTGAGCAGAGGAAACATCCCATTCAGCAACAAGTGACGAAATAAATCATAAGTCACAAAATCTGCATATTCCGTACACTGGAAACAGAGTGACGACAAGGCTCTGCCAGGGCCTGGAATGGCTCGCCAGAGAGAAGTTCAGCGAGGATAAAGCAGAAAAAAACGGGGAGTGATGACGCGCGTTTACAGCGGAATCACCGCAGGCGCTTTGTCATCTGCGCCTGAGGTGGATCTCACTGCGCCCTGCTCCTCAGGGCGCTCTGTCACTTAACGCCAGCCGAGTTCCGGGGCGACATACTTCAGGATCGCCTCAATCACATGGGCGTTATAGGCGACACCAAGCTGGTTAGGCACGGTAAGCAGCAGGGTGTCGGCTTCGGCAATCGCCTCATCCTGCGCAAGCTGCTTAATTAACGCCTCTGGCTCTGCGGCATAGCTGCGGCCAAAGATAGCGCGGGTTTTCTCATCGAGAAAGCCGACGGAATCCTGGTCGTTACCGCTGCGGCCAAAGTACGCGCGGTCCATATCATTCACCAGCGCAAAGATGCTGCGACTGACCGAGACGCGTGGCGCATGCTGATGCCCCGCTGCTTTCCAGGCCTCACGGTAGGCGCGGATCTGTTTAGCCTGCTGAATGTGGAACGGCTCGCCGGTTTCATCATCTTTCAGGGTTGAACTTTGCAGGTTCATGCCCATTTTTGCCGCCCATTCTGCGGTGGCATTGGAGCCGGATCCCCACCAGATGCGGTCGCGCAGGCCTTCAGAGAGCGGCTCAGGACGCAGCAGGCCTGGCGGATTGGGGAACATGGGCTGTGGATTGGGCTTAGCAAAACCTTCGCCGCGCAGCACCTCCAGAAACTCTTCGGTGTGACGACGGCCCATATCCGCATCGCTTTCTCCCGCTTTCGGTTCAAAGCCGAAGTAACGCCAGCCATCGATTACCTGCTCAGGTGAACCGCGGCTCAGACCCAGTTGCAGACGACCATTGGAGATCAGGTCTGCCGCGCTGGCGTCTTCCACCATGTAGAGCGGGTTTTCGTAGCGCATGTCGATGACACCGGTGCCGATCTCAATCGTTTTGGTGCGCGCTGCAACGGCAGCCAGCAGCGGAAACGGCGAGCTGAGCTGGCGGGCAAAATGGTGGACGCGGAAGTAAGCGCCATCTGCGCCCAGCTCTTCGGCGGCGACCGCTAAGTCGATCGATTGCAGTAACACATCCTGCGCGGTACGGGTGGCGGACTGAGACGAAGGCGTCCAGTGACCAAAGGATAAGAAGCCAATATTTTTCATCTGTATTTCTCCTGACAGGCGGTAAACGCCCGTGGATGCAAGGCGATTTCTGATAGAGAAAGGTTACGCCCCCGGAGCCGTCACTGATAGTCAATATCTTTCAGCGCCATATTCAGGAATTTCGACATAGCTAAGCAGATTATCCACTTTGCCTTTGCCCGCCCTTTCTTTCACTGTTCAGATTCCCGCTTCCGCTGTCAGGTGAATCATGCACACCGGTTATCTCTCTCTACAGCAGCGCGCCTGGCTTAAAGCGCGCGCACGCAGCTGGCTCTGGCGCAGCGAACTGCCGACCTGGCTGCTAATCGGTGTGATCTATGGCGGCTGGTTTGCGGTGATGCTGAACGCGCAGACGCTGGGACGGCTGCCCGCCACCCTGCTGCTGATCGTCTTCACTGGCTGGTATATGTCGCTGCAGCATGAGCTGATTCACGGGCATCCCACACGCTGGCCGCGGGTGAATCAGCTATTTGGCACCCTGCCGCTGGCGGTCTGGTATCCCTACGGACTCTATCGCGATTCTCATCTGGCCCATCATCGCAATCACACCCTGACCGAGCCGGATGAGGATCCGGAAACCTACTACCTCTCCGCTGCTCGCTGGGCGAAGTTACCGCGCTGGCAGCAGCAGCTGATTCATCTGCGTAACACTTTTTTGGGACGGTTGCTGCTCGGCCCGCTGCTGGATGTAGCGGCGACCTTCGGCGGGATGTGGCAGGCACTGCGCCGTGGCGATCGATCCGCGATAGCGATGTGGCTGCTGCACGGGGCGCTGCTGGCACTGCTGTTTTTCTGGATGGCACGGCAGGGATTTTCGCCGCTGTGGTATCTGCTGACGGTGAGTTATCCGGCGCTGGCGCTGACCAAAGTGCGCTCCTTCTATGAACATCGTGCGGCGGACGATCCGCTGGCACGGTCGGTGAATAATGAAGCGGCGTGGCCGTGGCGCATGCTATTCCTGAATCTGAACTACCATTCAGTGCATCACGACCTCCCCGGCGTCCCCTGGTATGGCCTGCGTCGCCTCTATCTGCGCGACCGCGAGCATTACTACCAGCGCAATCATGGCTTTCGCGTGGCGGGTTATCGGGTCTGGCTGCGTCAGTTCTGGGTCAGACCGGTCGGGGTCAATGTCCATCCGGGACGATCAGCGGAGAAAACGCATGAATAACCTGCTCGCCTTGCCGATGTATGCGATTCACCCGCCCGCCACACGAGCACTGATGCAGGCAGTGGTTACCCTGCTGACGCAGCACGGCATCGCTACGCAGCCGGTCTGGCCTGAGGATCTGCTGACACACTGGCAGGATAACCGATTGCTGCTGAGCCAGACCTGCGGCTATCCGCTGGTCAGCCAGCTTCCTGCGGTTCAGCTGGTCGGCACCTTTCACTATCAGGCCCCAGGCTGCACCGGCCGTGACTATCGCAGCTGGCTGGTGGCGCGGGACAAACAGGCGACGCTGGCCGATTTTAACGGCCAGCGGGCCGTAGCTAACAGCCTGGACTCTCACTCCGGCTATAACGCGCTGCGGTTTGTGGCTGCGCTTCAGGGCATGAGATTTTCGCAGCTACTGCTGAGCGGTGGGCATCGTCAGTCGCTGGCAGCACTGCGTGATTCACAGGCGGATATCGCGGCTATCGACTGCGTCAGCTGGGCGCTGCTGGCGCGCTATGAGCCGGATGCGCTGCGCGGCCTGCATATTATCGGTGAAACGCCAGCCGCGCCCGGATTGCCGTTGATCACGGCAGCCTCGACGTCAGTGGACCGGCTGGAGAGACTCCGCACGGCACTGCATCAGCTGGTGAACGATCCCACCTGGCGCACCGTCTGCGACGATAACCTGATCGGCGGATTCAGCCCGGTGCAGAGAGACGATTATCAGGGCGTGCTGGCGTGGGAACAGCAGGCTGCCGCGCTGGGCGTCACCCGGCTGTAACACCCCCCTCTGTTTCGCCCTGCTGACCGGGCAGGGAAAATCTGATATCTCTGCATCGTCACCTCCCTGCCCGCGCTTTCCCGACCTCTCATTTCATGCTCCCCGACGCGCTCTGACCGAGGCTAAGACTGGTAAGCCCGGTCACGGCGTTCTAAGGTAGAGGTTTTCAGCAGAGGGAGAGTGGGATGCGCATTCTGATGGCAGGCGCCGGCGCGACCGGTGGATATTTTGGTGCACGGCTGGCTCAGGCGGGCCAGGACGTGACTTTTCTGGTCCGTGAACGGCGTTATCAGCAGCTTCAGGCCAGCGGTCTGGTGTTGCAGACGCCACAGGGCACTGAAACGCTAAAACCGCAGCTGGCTCAGGCGAGCAGCCTGACGGGCCACTATGATCTGATTATCGTGACGGTGAAGAGCTTTGCCCTTGATCAGGTGATGGAGGATATTGCACCTGCAGTGGGTCCGGAAACGCTGATCATGCCGATTCTGAACGGATTGCGGCACATCGCGACGCTGCAACAGCGTTTCGGCGAAGATAAGGTGATTGGCGGCCTGTGCAAAATCAACGCGACGCTGGGTGACAATGGCGAAGTTATCCAGATGACGCCGCTGCATCAGCTCTATTATGGCGCGCTGGACGGTAACAACGATGCGCGACTGCAGCGGGTTGATGCGGCGCTGCGTGACTGTCAGGTCGATACCCGATTCAGCGATAACATCATGGATGAGCTGTGGGAGAAGTGGCTACTGCTGAGCACGCTCGGCGCGGTTTGCTGCCTGGCGCGCGGAAATACCCAACAGATACTCACCTCGCGCGGCGGCGAAGCGCTGTTACAGGGTGTTTTCTCGGAGATTCTGTCAGTCATTACTGCCGAAGGCTATCAGACGCGTCCGGCGGCCACTGCCCGCATTCTTGAGCTGTTAAGCGATCCGGCCACCCCGATGACCTCCTCAATGTACCGCGATTTAACCCAGGGCTTTGATATCGAAGCCGATCAGGTGATAGGTGACCTGCTGCTGCGGGCGAAACGCCATAGTCTCGCCACGCCACTGCTTAACGCGGTGGATGTGAACCTTCAGGTCTATCTGCAGCAGCGTTAATGGCCCTGCCAGATACCGTGACCGGGTGCCGCAACGGACCCGGTTTTTGTGGTCGTGAAAGTGTGGTGTGCAGCAGCAGTGCAGCAGGAAAATTTGCTACACTCGTCGCTTCATCTTTTGGAGAGTTCAATGACTTCCCGCTCCGTGACCCTCGATGATGTCGCTCAACTTGCCGGCGTCTCATATCAAACCGTTTCACGTGTTTTAAACCGTTCTGAACAGGTGTCAGCCCGCACGCGGGAAAGGGTTGAGGCGGCGATGCTGCAGCTCAATTATGTGCCCAATCGTGTGGCGCAGCAGCTGGCCGGTAAGGCGACGCGCACGCTAGGTCTGGCCACCAGCGACCTGGCCCTGATGGCTCCTGCGCAGATCGCCTCGGCGATCCAGCAGCGCGCCGCCGGGGCGGGTTATCATCTGGTGATCGCCATGGACAGTGGTAACGATGCGGCAGCAACGGTGAATGAACTGCTGGCACAGCGGGTCGATGGACTGCTGATCAACCTGCCACTGGAGGCAGATGAGGCGCAACAGATCCAGTTGCTCTGCGGCAGCAAACCGGTGCTGTTTCTGGATGTCGAACCCCAGGCGGCGGTAGCGCAGTGTCAGTACCCGAATGAGTCTGGCGCACGTGCCGCCGTTGAACATCTGGTGGCGCTGGGTCATCGTCAGATTGGTTTGTTAAACGGGCCGCTGCGCTCGGTCTCGGCCCGTCAGCGTGAAAATGCATGGCGTCAGGCGCTGGCCGATCATCAGCTGACACCGCACTGTTCTCTGCGCGGCGACTGGAGCGCGCAGTCGGGTTATCAGGCGCTGCTGGCGCAGCTTCCCGACGATCTGCCGCAGGCGCTGCTGGTGGCGAACGATCAGATGGCGTTGGGTGCGATGCGGGCGCTACATCAGTATGGCGTAGCCATTCCTGGCGAGATATCGGTGATTGGATTTGATGACACCGCCGAGAGTGCGTGGTATCAGCCGCCGCTGACCACGGTGCGGCAGGATTTGCAATTTCTCGGCGCGCAGAGCGTCGAGCGGATGCTGGCCCGGCTTCAGGGAGCAGAGGCGTCAGACAACGCGCTGGAAACCACGCTGGTGATCCGGGAGACCACCGCCCCGCCTGCTGATGAGCGGGTCAATTTAGTGGCGCTGTCACAGCAGTTACAGGTGATCGCCCGCAGGCTGGCGGGAAAATAACCCTGCGCTGACGCAGGCAATAAAAAACCCGCCCCACCGGAGTGGATGCGGGTTGGCATAAGACGTCTGGCGCTTGCGCGCTGCTGTCTGCCCTTACGCTTTCGGGTGTTCGCCCACGCCCATCGCTTTGATCTTTTTCGACAGCTCGCGACGCTCTTTAGACAGGTCGGCGTTTTTGATGATGTACTCATCCACGCGATCTTCATAATCCACACGCATGCTGGCGATGATTTCCTGAATAGCCTCAACGCTCATGCCGGGTTTGATATATTCGCTCAGGTTGTCGAGCAGCAGTACACGCTTCTGGTTGTCGCGAATTTTCTTCTCGTTGTCGACAATTTCACGCTGCAGTTTGTTTTTGCGGCGGAACATACGCACGAACTCCAGTACGTCCTGAAATGATTGCTTGGCATTTTCCATGATGGCACCTTTCTTTGAGCCTGCTGACGCAGGGAGAGAGTCAAAACGATCAGCTTAGCGGCTAGCCCGCCAGGTAAGCAATTTTCACAGCTAAATTCAGACTGGCTCTTATCTTAGCGCAAAGAAACCCTGTTTCACATTAAGTCATTGTCTGAGGTGATTATTTGCGCAGCGCCATCCGCATCAGGTCGGTCATCCGTTCCAGCTGTTTTGCCAGTTCCAGTGTCAGCCAGACGTAGCCGTAGATCGGCGTCTCCTCCAGACCTTCGCTGCCCGCTTCCGCGATCAGTCGCCGCAGTTCGCCACTGATTTCGGTCAGCTCGTGACTGTTAGCCACCACCTCTTCCGTTTCCCCTTCAATCGCCATGACCGACAGCGCCCGCAGCGTGTTCTCAGTCATCTGCTGGGTGCGGCGCAATGCAGGCGCATTAAGCATAATCAGATGGCTCTCGCGCGATGCCCACCAGGCATTAATCTGCATCTCAATGGTATAAACCATATTACGGTTGATGGTCTGGATCGCTTCAAGCACCGATTTTGGAATGCGCGTCTCTTTGCTTGACGGCTCCAGCAGCGCCCGCATTTTGATCACGCTGCTCAGCAATTTGCCCAGCGGCTTGTTAAGACGCGGCTTTTCAACCAGATTTGGCGAGAAGCCGGCGTGATAGATTTTTGCCATTTCCGCCAGCGCGTCGGAGAGCTGAATGCGCCAGTGTGTATAGGCACGCTGCGCCCAGATAGCGGTAAACAGCAACGCCATCAGCGAGCCCAGAATCACATCACCGCCGCGCCACAGTGCCATCGTGAAATCGCCGGTTGGCGCGCCCACGACCACGCTTAGCGTAATCCCGATCAACAGCGCCATGTAGGGATGTTTGCCCAGCGTCAGGTAGCCGCTGATCATCATGATGATGCCGCACCAGACCAGCATCATCGGCATCGAGATCAGCTCCAGCTTCAGGGCGATCAGACCGGATATTGACCCGGCGACCGTGCCGCTGATGCGCTGCAGTGCACGTGGAAAGACATTTCCCCAGGTGGAGATGGGCCCCATCACCACCACCAGCGTAATCAGCGGCCAGGTGCCTTCAGGGATATCGGTCGCCCGCACAAAGATAAAGCAGAGCAAAAAGGCGATGGCAATACGCACACCGTGGACGGAGCGATAATGGCGATAAAACCAGAACTCCAGTTTTGATATGGGCTTATCGGGACGCAAAATGACTTTCCGGTTGCGGGAACATGGTGTGGCTATCTTAACGCTGAACGCGGCTCAGGCTTAGCGCCGGCCGGATATTTAAAACAGTTTTGACGTTCGCTTACAATTATCAACATCCGCCTCACATACTTTCCCGGTAGTTAAAAACAACTTAGTGCGATTTTTTAACCTTTATCAGCTCTCAGTAACACATTCAGGGCAGCCAGCGTGCAAGTAAAAACGGGCAGCCCGCAGGCTACCCGTTTTAGTGCTGACAATCGGCTAATCAGAACTTCTGCCTGAGATAATCCGTCAGGCGGGTAATCACGCCTGCAGGTTCAACCGCACTCAGCGCCACCAGCGGATAGTGGGCAATCTGCTGATCTTTATCCATCACCTGAATTTCACCAATGACTTCGTTGGCTTTCAGTGGGGCTTCCAGATCTTTGCGATCGATAACATACTTCGCCTTCACGTTCTGCACTTCACTGCGCGGCAGTGACAGATAAACATCTTCTGCGGTACCCACATCCACCTGATGAGGATTGCCATACCAGACGTTTTCGCTGCCAATCTTCTTACCGGCATGGAACAGCTGAACGGTATCAAAGGTGTTCTGGCCCCAGACCAGCAGTTTACGCGCCTGCTCTTCGCGGCCTTTCGGGCTTTTACCGCCCATGACGACGGCGATCAGGCGATGCTTGCCCACCACATTCGAGGCGATGATGTTAAAGCCCGCGGTCTCAGTGTGACCGGTTTTCAACCCATCAACGTGGAGATTATTATCCCACAGCAGGCCATTACGGTTGTTCTGGGTAATGCCATTCCAGGTCAGGGTCTTCTCACTGTACATGGCATAAAAATCAGGCTCACCATCAATAATGGCGCGTGACAGTTTCGCCATATCCAGCGCGCTGGAGAACTGACCCGGCGCATCCAGACCATGAACCGTTTCAAAATGGGTATTCTGCAGGCCGAGCTTCTCAACGTAGTGATTCATCATGCCGACGAAGTTCGCTTCGCTGCCCGCCACATAATCAGCCAGGGCAACGCAGGCGTCGTTACCGGAGTCGATGATGACGCCACGGCTTAAATCCCGGACGCTCAGCTTATCGCCTGGCTTCAGGAACATCAGCGAGGAGCCTTTGAACACCGGATTACCCGCCGCCCAGGCATCTTTTCCGACCGTAACCATGTCGTCACGGCTGATTTTCTTCTGGTCAATGGCGCGATCAACCACGTAACCGGTCATCAGTTTGGTCAGGCTGGCGGGATTACGGCGTTCATCGGGATTGCCAGCGGTCAGAACCTGTCCTGTAGTGGCATCCATCAGCACCCAGGAAGCCGCATCAACCGCCGGAGGCGTCACAGGAAAGGGAATCGCATCAGCCTGCGCCAGCGAGGCCCAAAAAACAGTAGCGGTAACGGTGAACAGCAGACGCCTTTTCAACACTTCATCCTTAATTGCACGGGAGAGAAAATTTCTAAAACGAAACGGAAACAGCCGCACGTTTTACGGCAAAAGCGTTGTGAAGGTTTGAATAAATTGAAAAAAAGTATGAACTGCGACGGGTATGGCTGATGCCTGCAGGGGGGAGGTAACGGCTAATTGATGCAGGAATTGAGACTGAATATTTCAATATCATCCTGAAAAACGTTAAGGTCACCACGGTATCGCCCTGCCTTGCACCCAGCGGCATGAGCAGCACGCATCTGGAAACACCGGAATTACAGTATGCAGCAATAACCTGGAAATATGCCGAACGGAATATTATCTATCGTGGCACATGAAATGAGCGAGCTGCAGCCTGAGAGGTAAAAAGTCCGCTTTACTCCTTGCCCCTGACCGCTCAGTCAGATACTACGCCCCCCGCTACCATCCGAAACTTCAGGCCAGTGGGATTATGGTTTACCATGTAGTGAGTGAAGCCTGAGCCTGTATGACCTTGCCCGGCAAAGGCACCGCTCTCGCACCAGCAGCCAGGCGCCGATGAAGAAAGGCATCCAGCGAACGGGAAGCCTGATGACTTTCTGTTCATCAGTTTAGTGAACGCAATGAACGGATATGAAATTTGAATAACGACCGCGTACAGCCCACTTTCCTCTTCCACGATTACGAGACCTTCGGCACCAGCCCTTCTCGTGACCGGCCAGCCCAGTTTGCCGGCCTGCGCACCGACAGTGAGTTTAATCCGGTCGGCGAACCCGAAGTGTTTTACTGCCGTCCGCCTGATGACTATCTGCCACAACCCGAAGCGGTGATGATCACCGGCATTACCCCGCAGATAGCGATGAGTCGCGGCGTGATCGAAGCTGAGTTCGCTGAACGCATCCACGCGTTGTTCACCACGGAGCAAACCTGTGTGGTGGGCTACAACAACGTGCGTTTCGATGATGAAGTGACGCGCAATATCTTCTATCGCAACTTTTACGATCCCTATGGCTGGGCCTGGCAAAACGGCAACTCACGCTGGGACCTGCTCGACGTGATGCGTGCCTGCTACGCGTTACGGCCAGAAGGGATCAACTGGCCGGAGAATGAAGAAGGTTTTCCCAGCTTCCGGCTGGAGCATCTGACCAAAGCGAACGGCGTGTCACATGAAAATGCGCACGATGCCATGTCCGACGTTTACGCCACGCTGGCGATGGCGAAGCTGGTGAAGGAGAAGCAGCCAAAACTGTTTGAGTTTTTGTTTACCCATCGTAACAAAAACAAGCTGATGAACCTGATTGATATCCCGCAGATGAAACCGCTGGTTCATGTCTCCGGTATGTTCGGTGCCGCGCGCGGTAACACCAGCTGGATCGTACCGCTGGCCTGGCATCCCGATAACCGCAATGCGCTGATCGTGGTGGATCTGGCGGGCGATATGTCACCGCTGCTGCAACTGGATGCCGACACGCTGCGTGAGCGTCTTTACACGCCAAAAAACGATCTCGGCGATCTGCCCGCGGTGCCGGTCAAACTGGTGCATATCAATAAGTGTCCGGTGCTGGCGCCTGCCAGTACGCTACGACCGGAAGATGCGGCCCGGCTGAATATTGATCGTCAGCACTGCCTGGCGAATCTGGCGCTGCTGCGTCAGCAGCCCGACGTGCGGGAAAAACTGGTCACGCTATTTGCCGAAGCGGAGCCGTTTACGCCGTCAGATGATGTGGACACACAACTCTATGATGGCTTCTTCAGTGATGCCGACCGGGCGGGGATGAATATTATCCGTCAGACCGCGCCCGCGAATCTGCCTGCGCTGGACCTGAGCTTTGAGAGTGCACGGGTAGCGAAACTGCTGTTCCGCTACCGGGCGCGTAACTTCCCCGGCACGCTGGATGATGCCGAGCAGCAACGCTGGTTGCAGCACCGTCGTGACGTGCTTAATGCCGATCGGGTGCAGGCGTTTATGCAGGAACTGGAAGCTCTGGCGAATCTGCATGAAGCGGATGCAGAAAAGGTTGGGCAGCTTAAAGCGCTCTATCTCTATGCGCAGGAGTTGGTTTCCTGAAGCACTAAGAGTCTGACCCGGTATCGCCTGCCGGGTCAGACTTTCTGATGCGGCTTAATCAGAGCACGGTCCACGCCAGCCAGGTCAGCGCAAAGCCGCTCAGCCCCATTAGTGTTGTCAGCACCGTCCAGGTGCGTAAACCGTCGGCCACCGAAAGTCCCAGATAACGGGTCACCACCCAGAATCCCGCATCATTGACATGCGACAATCCCAGACCACCAAAACAGGCCGCCAGGGTGACCAGTACCCGTTGCATATCCGTCACGCCGGTCACCGCCTGCGTCAGCAGCCCGCTGGTGGTGAGGATCGCCACCGTGGCGGAACCCTGTGATGCACGCAGCGCCAGCGACAGGATAAATGCCGCGGGCACCAGCGGCAGATGCAGCGTTTCAAGGGTGACCGCCAGCGCTTTACCCACGCCCGACTCCACCAGCACTTTGCCGAATGCACCACCGGCCCCGGCCACCAGAATCACGCTGGCAGAGGTGGGAATGGCCCGGCCGGTCAGATCTTCCAGCTTATCTTTGCTCCAGCCACGCCGTACGCCCAGCAGCCAGGCCGCCAGCCCTAAGGCAATCAGCAGGGCAATCGGCGGTGTGCCGATCACGGTCATCACACTACGCAGCAGCCTCCCTTCAGCCAGCAGTGTGTGTGACAGAGTTCCCAGCACGATCAATACAATCGGGACCACAATCAAGCCGCTGATGGTGAGCGCACCGGGTGGTGCCGGTTCATTCTCCTTTTCCTGCCCTTCCGGCCTGGCCATCTGCAACTGTTCCAGCACCTCCACCGACAGAGGGTAGTGGCGACGGTTCATGAATTTCGCTACGTAGTAGCCGATGATCCCGACCGGCACGGAAATCGCGATTCCCAGTATCATCAGCCATCCCATGTCGGTGTGCAGGATCCCGGCCGCCGCCGCAGCGCCCGGATGGGTCGGCAGCGCCACATGTACCGTCAGCATCACACCCGCCATCGGCAGGCCAAACTTCAGCGGCGAGACCCGCGCCACTTTGGTAAAGCCATAAATCAGCGGAATAACAATGATAAAACCGACTTCAAAAAATACCGGGATGCCAAGGATAAAGGCCGCCATGGTCAATGCCGCAACGGTACGCTTCAGCCCCAGCGTTTTACTGAAACGCTGCGCCAGCGACTCGGCACCGCCCGAGGCTTCAATGATCGCCCCGAGCATGGCACCAAGCACGATGATGATGGTGATGTGACCAAGCAGGCCGCCCATCCCGGTGATAATCGTCTCCATGATTTTTTCAGCCGGAATGCCGGTGGCGATGGCCACCAGCAGACTGACAATTAACAGGGCGACAAAGGGATGAACTTTGGCTTTGATGACCAGCAGCAGCAGGATCACGATGCTGGCGGTCGCTATGGCTAACAGCAGTGCGGTGGACATAGTAAACCTCAGAAATTGTTATATTTTTTAGGTTATCGGCGTACAGAATAAACAGGTGCAGGGTCAGAAAAAGGACGAAAAAATCTCAACCGGTGCCGAAACACCGGTTTTTTTTAGCCCGTTAAATCAGGTTTTTCTCGCCCAGGGCGCAAACCAGCCAAGACCCGCAGTAGTGTTGCCGCGCGGGATATATTCGCAGCCCACCCAGCCGGAATAGCCGACCTCATCCAGCAGTGAGTAGAGATAGGGGTAGTTGATTTCACCCTCATCCGGTTCATGACGATCCGGTGCCGAAGCAATCTGCACGTGCCGATAGCGTCCGGCATAGTGGCGAATCAGATGGCTGAGGTTGCCATCCACCCGTTGCGCATGGAACAGATCGAGCTGAGTGAAGACATTGGGTCGATCGATCTGTTCGACCATCTCCAGCGTCTGATACTGGCTGGCATAAAGATAGTTGGGTTTGGTTGTGGGATTCAGCGCCTCAATCAGCAGGATGATGCCGTGCGGCGCAAAGCGCTCAGCCGCATAACGCATATTGCTGATAAAGGTCTCAACGTAGCGCTGACGGTCAGCGTCGGGCGGCACCGTCGCCGCCATGATGTGCACCTGCGGGCAGTTCAGCGCCAGCGCATAGCTCAGGGCGCGATCGATATCCGCCTTTGCTTCCGCTTCCCGTCCGGGGATGGCCGAAACGCCCCACTCACCCGCTGCGACGTTGCCGGGTGCGGTATTGAACAGCACCAAGTCCAGCTGGTTATCATCAAGCCACTGCTTGATCTGCGTGGCGGGATAGTCATAAGGAAACAGAAATTCGACGGCGGTGAAACCGGCTTCTGCCGCTGCAGCGAAGCGTTCAGCAAACGGCAATTCAGTAAATTGCGTCGAAAGGTTAGCAGCAAACTTCGGCATTATCGGCTCCTTAATTCTGCCACTTCGGCATCATTGAGATAACGGATCGGGCGGTCGCCCAGGGTAAAGATCAGCCGGGCGGTCTCCTCCAGCTCTTCAGTGTTGTCTGCCGCTTCCTGCAACGATTTCCCCACTACTACCGGGCCATGATTCGCCAGCAGGAAGGCACGGTAACGTGGAGCCAGCGCCGCGAGATCCTCGGCCAGTCGCCCATCACCCGGCTTGTAGTAAGGCACAACCGGCACATCACCGACACGCATCACCACATAGGGGGTAAACGGACGGATGCAGTTGTCCGTGTCCAGCCCCTGTAAACAGGAAAGCGCCGTCAGGTAGTGGCTATGCAGATGCACCACCGCCCTGCAGTCGGGATTATTCAGATAGAGCGCGCGGTGAAACGCAATCTCTTTGGAGGGTTTATCGCCTGAGATCCATTCGCCGTCAGGCGTGACTTTGGCCAGCCGGTCACCCTGTAATTCACCCAGGCATGAACCGGTGGGAGTCGCCAGCAGATTGCCATCCTCCAGCAACATTGAGAGGTTGCCCGCCGAGCCGGTGGCATAGCCGCGCTGAAAGAACGAAGCGCCAAGACGCACCATCTCGTCACGCGCCTGCTGTTCCGTTAAAGAGAAAGATTCAGACATCAGTAAACTCCGTTTGCGCGCGGCGGAAGAAATCTTCATCGCCAAAATTGCCCGATTTCAGTGCCAGAGAGAGCGGCTGATGAATGTCGCGCACCCAGGGCACGCCGGGCGAAATCGTCGGACCGATGTGAAAGGCCGTCACGCCCAGGCTCTGTGCGACCACGCCGGAGGTTTCGCCACCCGCCACGATAAAGCGCTGCCATCCGCGCCGTTTCAGCTCGCGGGTGACGGCAGCAAACAGCTGCTCAACGGCTTCGCTGCTGCGTTGAGCACCATAACGCTGTTGAATCGCCTGCAATTGTTGTGCGTCAGCGGTGGCAAAAAGCAGGGGTGCCAGCGTCTGATCGCTGTTCGCTTCCACCCAGTCGCATAACTGCCGGGCATAAGCCCCGGCATCTTCCAGACAGCGTTCAGTCTCCACTTCGCAGGCCGGTGCCAGCTGGCGGTACACCGCGACCTGACGATTTGTCATCTGTGAACAGGAACCGGAAAGCACCACGGCGCGATCGCCCTGCGGACGGCCTGCCTGCTCCGCTTTTGCATCACTCTGAGCCGTTGCCCACTGCCGTGCCAGACCGATGGCCAGCCCGGAACCGCCGGTGACCAGGCGCAGATCGCTCAGTGCTTCGCCCAGGGTCAACAGATGTTCCTGATGCAGGGCGTCAGTTACGACGTAGTTGATCCCCTGCACCGCCAGCTGACCCAACGCCTGCCGTACTGACTCAGCGCCCTGATCGACCTGTGCCGCAGCGATCAGCCCGGCTTTGCCCGTCGCCTGTGATGTCATCAGGCGCAGCAGGTTACTGTCGTGCATCGGTGTGACCGGATGATGCCGCATACCGGAATCTGACAGCAGCTGATCGCCGACAAACAGGTAGCCCTGATAAACGGTGCGGCCATTCACCGGCAGCGCCGGACAGATTACCGTCTGCGTTTCACCCAGCGCCTGCAGCAGAGCGTCGGTTACCGGACCGATATTGCCCTGCGCGGTGCTGTCGAAGGTGGAACAATATTTGAAGTAGAAACGCTCACAGCCCTGCGTCTGCAGCCAGGCCAGCGCAGCCAGCGACTGAGCAACCGCCTGGTCTGCCGGACAGGAGCGGCTCTTCAGGCTGACCACAATCGCCTGCGCCTCTGTGGTTTCCTCGCTGTCAGGAATGCCGTTGAACTGAATAGTGGTCAGCCCGTTCTGCACCAGAAAACTGGCAATGTCAGTCGCACCGGTAAAATCGTCCGCTATCACGCCAAGCCGCATCAGATTTTCTCCTCTGCCTGCGGCAGCGTGATGCCGCTGAAGATTTTAATTACTGCACTGTCATCTTCACGGCCGTAACCGGCGTTGCTGGCTTCGGTGAACATATTGAGGGCGGTTGAGGCCAGCGGCAGCGGGAAGTGCAAGGCTTTCGCGGTATCGGCCACCAGGTTGAGATCTTTCACAAAGATATCGACCGCCGATTTCGGGCTGTAGTCGCCATCCACCACATGCCGCATGCGGTTTTCGAACATCCATGAATTGCCTGCGGCGTTGGTGACCACTTCATACATGGTTTCCAGCGGGATGCCGGCACGTGCCGCCAGCGCCATCGCTTCTGCCCCGACCGCGATATGAACACCTGCCAGCAGCTGATGGATAATTTTGACGGTTGACCCGAGGCCGATCTCACTGCCCACGCGATATACTTTGGCTGCGACGGCATCCAGTACAGATTGCAGTTGTGCAAAGGCCGCGTCGCTGCCGGACGCCATCACCGTCATCTCACCGCTGGCCGCCTTAGCGGCACCGCCGGAGACCGGTGCATCCAGCACCAGCAGCTGATATTGCGCCAGCTGTTGTTCAATCTGCTGCGCATCCCGGGCGGACAATGTGGATGAGACCATGACCACGGTGCCGGGACGCAGTTTTGCGGCCAGGCCCTCTTCACCGAACAGAATGGCGTTAACCTGCTGCGCATTTACCACCAGCAGCAAAACGGCATCAAGCTGGTCTGCAAAGGCGGATGCTGAAGGCTGCGCATCACGCGCGCCGGCCTGGCGTAAGTTCTCAAGCGCGGCGGGATTCAAATCGACACCCCAGGTATTAAGACCGGCACGCAGACAGGATTTCGCAGCACCCATGCCCATGGAACCTAACCCGATAACGCAGATATTTTCAGCTGGCACGATACGCCTCCACTGTTAATTTAAGTGATTATTTGTTTGTTACTGTTAATCCTGCCAGTTTACTGCCGGCAAAAACGTGTTGCCGCTCACAAAAAGATATTCCCTATGTGAACCAGAACAATTTTTAACATTGCCACATTCACAGCGCTGGCCCTGTTGCAGTGCGGTTAGCGCCGCCGTTGCCGGGATTGCCGCTGTTATTATTTGTTCTGGTTAACCCGCAGATGCTTTATAATGTGAAAAAATGGTAATCATCAGGAAGCCAATATGATTCCGGTTGAACGTCATCAACAGATTCTTGCGCTGGTGGCCGATCGTGGCGTGGTGAGCATTGCAGAACTCACTGAACGGCTGGGTGTGTCACACATGACCATACGCCGTGATGTGCAGAAACTGGAGGAGCAAGGGGCCGTGCTGTCGGTCTCCGGCGGCGTGCGCTCAGCCGAGCGGCTGGCCGCTGAGCCGTCACACCTGACGAAAAGCACCCTCTACAACGAGGAGAAGCGCGCCATTGGCCGCACCGCCGCCCGACAGATCCCCCGTAACAGCTGCATCTACCTGGATGCCGGCACCACAACGTTAGCGCTGGCAAGAGAAGTGGTGGATCGCGATGATTTGCTGGTGGTAACCAATGATTTTATGGTGGCGAATCTGCTAATGGAGGCCAGTCAGTGCCGGGTTATTCACACGGGCGGCACCGTTTGCCGGGAGAACCGCTCCTGTGTCGGCGAGTCGGCGGCACGCAGCCTGCGTCATCTGGCCATTGATATTGCCTTTATTTCCGCCTCCTGCTGGGGGCCGCGTGGCTTGTTTACGCCGGATGAAGATAAAGTGATGGTGAAGCAGGCGGTGAGTGAGGTGAGCAGTAAGCGGGTATTGCTGAGTGACAGTTCGAAGTACAACAGGATCGCGACGTTTCTGGCTTTACCGCTGGAGAGCTTTGATCGGGTAGTGACAGACACGCATCTGAGTGAGTCGGCGCGGGAGCTGTTAAGTGCGGGGAGCTGTGAACTGGTACTGGCTGGTTAAGCTGTCGCCGCCTTCCCTGAGACCGGGAAGGCGGCAACGTGAGCGTGATTAAACTTCTTCGCTGAACTGCGGCACCGGATTACGGAAGCTGCGGGTTACGAACGCCAGGTAGATAATCCCGATGGCGGCCCAGATCAGGCCCAGCTCCATAGAACTCTCTTCCAGATTCACCCACAGCGCTCCCACCGTCAGCGCGCCAAGCAGCGGCAGCAGCAGATACTGAACGTGATCTTTCAGCGTGCGGTTACGCTTCTCACGAACCCAGAACTGCGCAATCACCGACAGGTTAACGAAGGTAAACGCCACCAGCGCACCAAAGTTAATCAGCGCGGTTGCGGTCACCAGGTCGAAGTTAATCGCCATCAGCGCAATCGCACCCACCAGCAGCACGTTGAGCGACGGGGTACGCCATTTCGGATGGATGTAACCGAAGAAACGCTCCGGGAACACACCATCACGGCCCATCACATACATCAGACGCGAGACGCCAGCGTGCGCCGCCATACCGGATGCCAGCACCGTGACCACCGAGAAGATCAGGATGCCGACCTGCAACGCTTTACCGGCCACGAACAGCATGATTTCAGGCTGCGATGAGTCCGGGTGCTGGAAGCGTGTGATGTCCGGGAAGTAGAGCTGCAGGAAGTAAGATGCCGCGATAAAGATCACCCCACCAATCAGCGCGGTCAGGAAAATAGCGCGCGGAATGGTGCGTTCTGCATCTTTGGTCTCTTCCGACAGCGAACTGATGCCATCAAAGCCGAGGAACGAGAAACAGAGTATCGTCGCACCGGTAATCATCGGCACCACATGCGCATTCTCAGACCAGAATGGACGGCTGCTCACCAGCGTGCCGGAACCTACGCCGCTTGCCACACCGTAGATTACCATCGCGGTAATCCCGACCATGACCACCACCTGCAGCACCACAATCACACTGTTGAAGTTGGCGACGGTTTTGATGCCCTTGAGGTTAGAGAGCGTCATAAACCCGACCAGCAACACCACAAAAATCCACGACGGAATGCCCGGCACCAGCGATTCGAAATAGTTTTTAGCCAGCAGGATGTTGATCATCGGCATGAACAGGTAGTCCAGCAGTGATGACCAGCCGACCATAAAGCCGACGTGCGGACTGATCGCCTTCTGAGCGTAGGTATAAGCGGAGCCCGCAGAGGGGAAGCGGCGTACCAGCTTACCGTAACTCACGGCAGTGAACAGAATCGCAATCAGCGCGAAAGCATAAGCGGTGGCGACGTGACCTTCGGTCAGCCCGGAAACGATGCCAAAGGTATCGAACAGGGTCATAGGCTGCATGTAGGCTAAGCCCATCATGACGACCGGAAGTAACGTGAGTGTTTTTTTGAGTTGCGCACGCTGCGGTGCGGCGGAGGTATTAAGCGACATGCTTCAGTCCCCCATGTGCGACAACCTGGCTGGGCTGGGTCACAGGGCAACTGCGCATTAAGCGACAGGGAGTAAGGTTAGCGGTTAACGCGGCGCCGTAGTCATCACGAAAACGCGTACCAGCGTTGGCTGGCAGAGTGTAAAACATCCCCATCTTTGTCATCCTCAATCTCACGCTTATGCGTGTTTTCAGTGTTTATCTATCCGGGTGCGTGCCCGGCCTCGGTTAAGTCAGCAAAAAACGCTCTAATAAAACTGGATGCAAAAAAATAACCGGCGCGGTTAGCGTCGGTTATCATCTGATTTTGCAGGCCGAGTATTCTGCCCTAACCCGTGGCAGGAATACAAGCCATCGGGGCATCTTATGCAAAAAAAAGCGCGTCAGATGACAGGTAAAAAAACCTGTCAGGCATTTTTCAGCATCCAGTCAATCTCGGTAGACGTAATCAGCCGTTCAAACTGCATCAGTTCATGATGCTTACAGCTGTGCCAGACACTGGCAAAGCGTTCGCCCAGTAACTTCTGCAGCGGATAGCTGTTGTCAAACTCATACAGCGCATCGCTCTGGCGAATCGGCAGTGCCAGACCCTCGGCATGGTGACCGTTGCCGGTGACCGGATGGGGCAACGGCAACTGGGTATCCAGCCCATGCAGCATCCCGGCAAGAATAGCCGACACCACCAGGTAGGGATTAGCATCCGCGCCCGCAACCCGGTACTCAATACGATGATTGTCGATATCCCCGCACGGCACCCGCAGCGCAACGGTCCGGTTGTTATGGCCCCACGATGCCTGCAACGGCACATAGGCGTCCGGAACAAAACGGCGATAGGCATTCACATTGGGTGCCAGCAGCGCCATTGAGGCGGGCATCAGATCGATCATCCCGGCCAGCGCCCGTTTCATCAGCGGCGAATCACTGCCGTCATCGCAGGCGAAGGCGTTATGATCGGCGGCATCCAGCATGCTGATATGCACATGCATGCCGCTGCCCGCATACTCCTCATAGGGCTTCGCCATAAACGTGGCGGTCATACCGTGGTTTTCTGCCACCTGACGAATCAGGCGTTTCAGCTGCACCGCATGGTCACAGGCCCGCAGCACGTCGCGGGTATGATGCAGGTTAATTTCAAACTGTCCGGGCGAGGCTTCCGCCAGCGCACCATCGGCCGGGATGCCCTGCTGACGGGCCAGATCGTCGATGTCACGCAGCACATCGGCGAAATGATCGAGGTTATCTACCGAGTAGACCTGGCTCTGCATATTGCGTTCATCACTGCCGGGCGAACACGGCGGCTGGATAAAGCCTTCGGCATCGCGCTTTTTGTCCACCAGATAGAACTCCAGCTCTACCGCTACCACCGGAAACAGACCTCGGTTACGCAGCTGTTGCCACAGCCGGTTAAGGACATTTCGGGGTTCAACGTCAAAGGGAGTGCCATCTTGGTTGCACATGGTTAACAGCAGTTGCGCAATGTGCTGAGGGTCAGACGCGGAGGGAACTAAAGTACCGGTGACGGGCAGGCAGAGATTATCGGGTTCGCCCAGTGACTGGCCGAGTCCCGCTTCTTCTACTGTGTTGCCGAGGATATCCATGGCAAACACCGAGGCGGGGAAATAACACCCTTTTTCCAGCTTAGGCAGCGCAGAGACCGGAATGCGCTTACCGCGGAACACACCATTTAAATCATTTAACAGGATGTCGACATACTGCGTGTCAGGATGGCGCTCCAGCCAGGTTTTCACCTCAAGCTGGAACGCGCTGGTTCGTTTCTCTTCACTGTGAAGCGTGAAGTCTTCCACTTCTACCAGGTTAGTCATGATCTCACCCGCCCCTATTAGGTTTGCGTAATGCTCAAAATAACAGCCACACCACTAACATAGCGCCAACATAAAAAGTGTGCAAATGTAACAAATCTGTTTGAAGAACAAACAGCAGATTGCTAGATTGAAAAAATATTGCACACTTAACCGCCAGACGTGCCCTTTCGGTAGATATTTCGAAAAGCGATGCGAGGACGTGAGATGGGCATTATTTTTGACAAGCCGTTGATTGGCGTAGTGATGTGCCAGAAGGATCTGGGCGGCCATCCGAGCCAGACGGTTCACAATAAGTATACCGATGCGGTTGTCCTTGCGGGTGGCGTACCGCTGGCCCTGCCCCACAGTCTGATGAATGCGCCTCATCTATTAGAAAACGCTATGGCTGTTCTGGATGGCCTGCTGCTGACCGGCAGCCCCAGCAATATCGAACCCTGGCATTATGGCGAGGCGGGCGAAGAGCTGCATGCCGATCCGGGCCGTGACCATCTCGCCTTTCAGCTGATCACCTGGGCCACCAGCCACAAGATGCCGATGTTCGGGATCTGCCGTGGGCTGCAGGAGCTGGTGGTGGCGAATGGCGGCGCGCTATGGCGAGAGCTCAGCGGGCAGCCGTCGTTTCAGCGTCACCATGAAGATGAGACGCTGCCGCTGGAGCAGCAGTATGCTCAGGCGCATCCAATCACTATTGAACCCGACGGCCTGCTGGCGACGCTGCTGGACAGCAACAGTCCGCTGGCGGTCAATTCACTGCATCATCAGGGGGTACGCGAACCGGGCCCGCAGTTGCGCGTTGAAGCGCGCGCGCCGGATGGCCTGATTGAGGCGGTGAGTCTGCGCCATCATCCCTTCGTCCTGGCGGTGCAGTGGCATCCCGAGTGGCAGCCGGAACACACGGCGGGATCGCAGGCGCTCTTCAGCGGCTTTATTCAGGCCGCCATTCGTTATCACAAGGAAAAAGAAAATGAGTGATGCCACGCTGGCGCCGGGACGACGGCTGGCGCAGATCCGGCAGACACTGGGGCTGTCGCAACGCCGTGTCGCCGAACTGGCCGGACTGACCCATAGCGCCATCAGCACCATTGAACAGGATAAGGTCAGCCCGGCGGTCAGCACCCTGCAGAAGCTGCTGAAAGTCTATGGGCTCTCGCTGTCAGAGTTCTTCTCGGAACCCAAACCGGATGCGGAACCGAAGGTCATTGTCCGCGCCAGCGACCTGCTGGAGATTGGCAGTCAGGGGGTTTCGCTGAAGCTTATCGACAATGGCCGTGCACAGCGCACGCTGGGCATGCTGCTGGAAACTTATCAACCGGGTGCCAGCACTGGCGAGAAGCTGCGTCATCCGGGCGAAGAGACCGGCACACTGCTGGAAGGAGAGATTACGCTGGTCATCAACGGAGAGCACTATCATCTCTCCGCCGGAGAGAGCTACGTCATTGATACGGGCTTACCACACAGTTTCACCAACCGTGCTGAAATCCCCTGCCGCATTGTCAGTGCCCATACGCCAGCCAACTTTTAGGCGCTTCAGGAGGTTGTTATGAATTACGTGGAGAGTTATTACGCAGCGACCGCCAATCCGCATGCGCCCTGGCCGACATTACAGGAGAGCATTCAGTGTGACGTCTGCATTATTGGCGGCGGTTTCACCGGTCTTTCGGCGGCGCTGCATCTGACCGAGGTGGGCTATGACGTGGTCGTGCTGGAAGCGGCGCGGGTCGGCTTTGGTGCCAGCGGACGTAACGGCGGTCAGGTGGTGAACTCCTACAGCCGCGACGTGGATGTGATTGAGCAGCGCTACGGTAAAGAGAGCGCCCGCATGCTGGGCAGCATGATGTTTGAAGGCGCTGAGATTATCCGCGATCGCATTAAGCGGTACGCGATTGACTGCGATTACCGGCCTGGCGGCGTTTTTGCGGCCCTGAATGCGCGCCAGATGGCGCATCTGCGAAAACAGAAAGCGTTATGGCAGCAGTATGGGAATCATGATCTGGAACTGCTGGATGAGCGAGCCATCCGACGTGAAGTCGCCACCGAACGCTACGTTGGCGGGCTGCTGGATCGGCGCGGCGGCCATCTGCATCCGCTGAACCTGGCGCTGGGTGAAGCGGAGGCGATCCGTCGACATGGCGGACGCATCTATGAACAGTCCGCGGCGACCAGTGTGGTTTATGGCACACCAAACCGGGTGAAAACCGCCCAGGGCGAGGTCAGCGCGACCTTTGTGATCTTCGCCGGGAATGCCTATCTAGCCCCGCAGCTGGAACCGCGACTGAGCAGGAAAAGCATGCCGTGCGGATCACAGATTGTAGCAACCGAACCGCTGTCACCCGACCAGGCGTTGTCGCTGATGCCGAACAACTACTGTGTGGAAGATTGTAACTATCTGCTGGATTACTTCCGTCTGACGGCGGACAACCGGCTGCTCTATGGCGGCGGCGTGGTTTATGGCGCACGGGAACCGGCCGATATTGAAGCGTTGATCCGGCCCAAGCTGCGCCGCACTTTCCCGCAGTTGCAGAACGTGAAGCTGGACTTCAGCTGGAGCGGCAATTTCCTCCTGACGCTGTCGCGCATGCCGCAGTTTGGCCGACTGGAGAAGAATGTCTATTTTATGCAGGGTGACAGCGGTCATGGCGTAACCAGTACGCATCTTTCCGGCAAGCTGATCAGCGAAGTGTTACGCGGCGACGCCGAGCGTTTTGATGCCTTCGCCCGCCTGCCTCACCTGCCGTTTCCCGGTGGGCGACGATTTAAGGTGCCGCTAACGGCGATGGGCGCGGTGTGGTATGCGTTGAGGGATCGGTTAGGGGTGTGAGGCTGAGGGCCAGACCTGGCTGTCTGGCCTGATGAAAACAGGTCTTTCAGCAGGGCACATTCTGCCCTGTAGTTTAAACTGCTTTAGTATGTTGTAACTATGAAAAGAGCAGAACCCTTATATATCAGAGCGGGAGCAATCAGCCCCCGCAACAGCGCCAGCCGCGTATCACTCCAGCGGCATTTTAATCGGGTCGTCATAGCGGTACTCAAAACCGAGCTCGCTACAGATGCGGGAACCATCAATCAGCTTGCCGCTATTCTTTTCCGCCTCGGGTGCGAACTGCGGCGGCTGCAGCCCAAGCTGGTGCGTGACCGCAGGATAGAAGGTGTCACGCGAGGGATGTTTCGAGGCACACAGATTGTAGACCCGGCCCCCTTTGGGCGACTGCAGTAGCAGCGTGATCGCCTCAACCACATCATCCAGATGCACCAGATTCACGCCCTGCGAGCCATTGGCCACATCCTGCTTGCCGGCGAGGAAGCGTCCCGGATGGCGCTTTGGTCCTACCAGACCGGCCAGCCGCACAATATCTACGCTGGTGCCTGGCAGATCGTGCAGCCAGTTCTCCAGTTTAACCAGCGTCTTTCCGGCCACCGTTTCTGCGTCCAGCGGGCTGTTTTCCCGCTTAGCGCCGGCGCTACTGCCATAGACTGAGGTGGAACTGGTAAAGATAATGCGCGGTACCTTATAAACCAGCGCGGTATCGACCACATTCTGCACCGCCTGCAGATAGGCTTCGCCCCCTTCCGCAGTGCGGCTGGCGGGCAGTGTAACGATCAGCGCATCGACGTTGAATAGCGGCTCAATATCGGCGGCATCACAGAGCAGTTCTGGCGTCAGTTCCAGCTGGAACGCCTCAATGCCGCAGCGGCGTGCCGCGTCTATACCGTCTGGCGTGGTTTTGCTGCCGGTGACCTGCCAGCCTCGCGCCGTTAACGCCGTGGCCAGCGGCATGCCTAACCAGCCCAGTCCCACAATCGCGACCTTCTTCATTTTGACTCCTGACGTGAAACATCAACCCTGACTTCACCGTAGTTTGCCCCCGGATTGCAAACCAGAACAACCTGTTTCAGCGCTTTCCGAACCGCCCGTTTAAAAAAGTGTTGCCAAGCGCAGCCATCTTCGCTAGGTTAAACCCCACAAATGAATACTCATTCATCGACGAGATTATTATGACACGCGTTCAGTTCAACCATCATCACCACCATCATCCTGACTAGTCTTTCAGGCGATTGGTGCTGGAAGACTTTCAAGATCTTCCAGTGGTGTGAACGCAAGAGAACCCCCGGAAGATCGTCTTCCGGGGGTTTTTTTATGGGCTGACGTAACCACACATTCAGGACCGAATTAAGAGGACAGGAACCATGTTAGATAACACCCGTTTACGCATAGCTATGCAGAAATCTGGCCGTTTAAGTGATGATTCACGCGAACTGCTGGCGCGCTGCGGCGTTAAAATCAACCTTCAGCAACAGCGCCTGATTGCGTTTGCGGAGAACATGCCGATCGACATCCTGCGCGTGCGCGATGACGATATTCCTGGCCTGGTGATGGATGGTGTGGTCGATTTAGGCATCATCGGCGAGAACGTGCTGGAAGAAGAGCTGCTGTCGCGCCGTGCCCAGGGTGAAGATCCGCGCTACTTTACGCTGCGCCGCCTCGACTTCGGCGGTTGCCGTCTGTCACTGGCGATGGCGACAGATGCCGAGTACACTGGCCCGGAATGCCTGGATAAATCCCGTATCGCCACCTCCTATCCGCACCTGTTAAAACAATACCTCGACAAAAAAGGCGTCAGCTTTAAGACCTGTTTACTGAACGGTTCCGTAGAAGTGGCGACCCGTGCCGGTCTGGCTGACGCCATCTGCGATCTGGTCTCTACCGGTGCTACGCTGGAAGCCAATGGCCTGCGCGAAGTTGAAGTAATCTATCGTTCAAAAGCGGTGCTGATCCAGCGTGACGGCGAGATGCCTGCCGCGAAGCAGGAGCTGATCGACAAGATGATGACCCGTATTCAGGGCGTGATTAAAGCGCGTGAATCGAAGTACATCATGCTGCACGCGCCGAGTGAGCGCCTGGAAGAAGTAATCAGCCTGCTGCCTGGCGCAGAGCGCCCGACCGTGCTGCCGCTGGCAGGCGATGTCAGCCGCGTGGCGATGCACATGGTCAGCAGCGAAACCCTGTTCTGGGAAACCATGGAAAAACTGAAAGCGCTGGGTGCCAGTTCGATTCTGGTGCTGCCTATTGAGAAGATGATGGAGTAAGCCATGGCCTTTTCTACCCCGATTGAGTGGCAGCAGTGCACCCCCGAACAGCAGCAGGCGCTGCTGTTACGTCCTGCTATCGCCGCCTCTGAAAACGTGACGCTGACGGTGCGCGATGTGCTGGAGCAGGTAAAGCTGAACGGTGATGACGCTCTGCGCCAGTTCAGCGCCCGCTTCGACAAAGCGCAGGTGGATAACCTGCGTGTTACCGCGCAGCAAATCGCAGAAGCCAGCTTACGTCTGAGTGACGAGCTGAAGCAGGCGATGGCCGTCGCGGTGGGCAATATCGAAACCTTCCACAACGCGCAGATCCTGCCGCCGGTGGATGTGGAAACCCAGCCAGGCGTACGCTGCCAGCAGATTACCCGTCCGGTGAAATCGGTCGGACTCTATATTCCTGGTGGTTCCGCCCCGCTCTTCTCCACCGTGCTGATGCTGGCGACCCCGGCCCGTATCGCTGGCTGTGGCCGCGTGGTGCTCTGTTCGCCGCCGCCGATTGCCGATGAGATCCTGTATGCCGCCCAGCTGTGCGGCGTAGAAGAGGTGTTCCAGGTGGGCGGCGCGCAGGCCATCGCCGCGATGGCCTTCGGCACCGAAACCGTGCCACGCGTGGATAAGATTTTTGGCCCGGGCAACGCCTGGGTGACAGAAGCGAAACGTCAGGTAAGTCAGCGACTCGATGGCGCGGCGATTGATATGCCAGCGGGTCCTTCTGAAGTGCTGGTGATTGCGGATGAAGGCGCCACGCCCGCGTTTGTCGCGTCTGATTTGCTTTCACAGGCAGAGCATGGTCCCGACTCGCAGGTGATTCTGCTGACGCCTTCATTAAAGCTGGCCGAGGCGGTCGCGGTCGCGGTTGAGCAGCAGCTGGCGCAGTTGCCGCGGGCTGCCACAGCGCGTCAGGCGCTGGAAAGCAGCCGCCTGATCGTGGCGCGTGACCTTGAGCAGTGTGTCGCGATCTCTAATCTCTACGGCCCGGAGCACCTGATTCTGCAAACGCGCCAGCCGCGCGATCTGGTGGAGTCGATCACCAGCGCCGGTTCGGTATTTTTAGGCGACTGGTCGCCGGAGTCCGCGGGCGATTACGCCTCTGGCACCAATCACGTGTTACCGACCTACGGTTACACCTCGACCTGTTCCAGCCTGGGCCTGGCCGATTTCCAGAAACGCATGACGGTGCAGGAGCTGACGCCGCAGGGCTTCCTGAACCTGGCCGCCACCATTGAAACCCTGGCCGCCGCCGAGCAGCTGGATGCCCATAAGAATGCCGTCACCCTGCGCGTTGCCGCACTGAAGGAGCAAGCATGAGTCAGGATATTGAGCAGCTGGCGCGCGCCAATGTGCGCGCACTGACGCCCTATATGTCGGCGCGTCGTCTGGGTGGCAACGGAGATGTCTGGCTCAATGCCAACGAGTTTCCGCTGCCGGTGCCGTTTGAGCTGTCGCAGCAGACGCTGAACCGCTATCCGGAATGTCAGCCCAAACTGGTGATTGAGCGCTACGCGGCTTATGCAGGCTTAACGCCGGAGCAGGTGCTGGTGAGCCGTGGCGCGGATGAAGCCATCGAGCTGATCATGCGCGCCTTCTGTGAGCCGGGTCAGGATGCGATTCTGTTCTGTCCACCGACCTATGGCATGTACAGCGTCAGCGCCGAAACCATCGGCATTGAATACCGCACCGTCCCGGCCCTGACCGACTGGCAGCTGAACCTGCCTGCCATTGCAGAGCAGCTGGATGGCGTCAAAGTGGTTTACCTCTGCAGCCCGAACAACCCGACCGGCAACCTGATCAATCAGGACGACATCCGTCAGCTGCTGGCAATGACCGCCGGTAAAGCGCTGGTCGTCGCAGATGAAGCCTACATTGAGTTCTGCCCGCAGGCGACCCTGACCGGCTGGCTGAAGGATTATCCGCATCTGGTGATCCTGCGTACGCTTTCTAAAGCCTTTGCGCTGGCTGGCCTGCGTTGCGGCTTTGCGCTGGCGAATAAGCCGGTCATCGACCTGCTGATGAAGGTCATCGCGCCCTACCCGCTGGCCACACCGGTTGCCGATGTCGCCGGTCAGGCACTGAGCGACCAGGGAATTGCGCTGATGCGTGAGCATGTGGCACAGCTGAATGAGAATCGTAGCTGGCTGCAGGTTGAACTGACTCAGCTGGCCTGCGTTGAGCAGGTTTTCTCCAGTGAAACCAACTATGTGCTGGCGCGCTTTACCGATTCACCAAAAGTCTTCAAAACCTTATGGGATCAGGGCATTATCCTGCGTGATCAGAACAAAAATCCGGGCCTGTCGGGATGCCTGCGCATCTCCATCGGCACGCGTGAAGAGTGCGAACGAGTGATCGCCGCGCTGCAAGCCTTTTCTGTGGAGCAAGCATGAGCCAGAAGACCCTTTTTATTGACCGCGACGGTACGTTAATCTCTGAGCCGCCTGAAGATTATCAGGTGGACCGCATGGATAAGCTGGCGTTTGAGCCAGATGTTATCCCGGCGCTGCTGGCGCTGCAGGCCGCTGGTTATCGCCTGGTCATGATCACTAACCAGGATGGTCTTGGCACCCCGGGTTTCCCGCAGGCCGATTTCGATGGTCCGCACAATCTGATGATGCAGATCCTGACCTCGCAGGGCATTGCGTTTGACGATGTGCTGATCTGCCCGCACATGCCGGACGATCACTGCGACTGTCGCAAGCCAAAAACCCGAATGGTGGAAGCCTGGCTGGCCGAAGGCGCGCTGGATACCGCCAACAGCTACGTGATTGGCGATCGCCTGACCGATGTTCAGCTGGCGGAGAACATGGGCATCCAGCCTATCCGCTACGGTGCTGACGGCCAGAACTGGCAGACTATCCAGCAGCGTCTGACCCAGCGTGACCGCCATGCGCTGGTGCAGCGCAACACCAAAGAGACACAGGTGCGGGTAGAACTGTGGCTGGATCGCGAAGGCGGCAGCAAGATTAATACCGGCGTGGGTTTCTTCGACCACATGCTGGACCAGATCGCCGTGCACGGCGGGTTCCGCATGAATATCGAAGTGAAAGGCGATCTCTATATTGACGATCACCACACGGTGGAAGATACCGGTCTGGCACTGGGCGAAGCGCTGCTGAAGGCGCTGGGCGACAAGCGTGGCATTGGCCGTTTCGGCTTTGTGCTGCCGATGGATGAATGTCTGGCGCGCTGCGCGCTGGATATCTCCGGCCGTCCGCACATCGAGTTCAAAGCGGAGTTCAACTATCAGCGCGTGGGCGACCTCAGCACCGAGATGGTCGAGCACTTCTTCAGCTCACTCTCCTACGCCATGATGAGCACCCTGCATCTTAAAACTAAAGGCAAGAATGACCATCACCGCGTCGAGAGCCTGTTTAAAGCCTTTGGCCGTACGCTGCGTCAGGCGATCCGCGTTGAGGGCACTACGCTGCCGAGCTCGAAGGGAGTGCTGTGATGAACGTGGTGATCATGGATACCGGTTGCGCCAACCTGTCGTCGGTGAAATGGGCGATTGAACGTCTGGGCTACACCCCGGAAGTAAGCCGCGATCCCGATGTGGTGCTGCGTGCCGACAAACTGTTTCTGCCCGGCGTCGGCACCGCACAGGCGGCAATGAATCAGCTGGAAGAGCGTGACCTGATCGATCTGGTCAAAGCCTGTACCCAGCCGGTGCTGGGGATCTGCCTGGGTATGCAGCTGCTGGGACGCGGCAGCGATGAAAACGGCGGCGTGCCGACGCTGGGAATTATCGATGAGCCGGTGTCGTTAATGGACACGCACGGCCTGCCGCTGCCACACATGGGCTGGAACCAGATTACCGCGCAGGCGGGCAATCATCTGTTCCGTGGCATCGACGAAGGCTGCTATTTCTACTTCGTCCACAGTTATGCCATGCCGGTCAACGCCAGCACTATCGCCCAGTGTCACTACGGTGAAGCTTTCACCGCCGCGGTGCAGAAAGATAACTTCTTTGGCGTCCAGTTCCACCCGGAACGCTCGGGCAAAGCGGGCGCGCAGCTGCTGAAAAACTTCCTGGAGATGTAATGATTATCCCCGCGTTAGATTTAATTGACGGCAAAGTGGTTCGTCTGCATCAGGGCGATTATGGACAGCAGCGCGATTACGGCAGCGATCCGCTGCCACGTCTGCAGGATTACGTTCGCCAGGGCGCGACCGTGCTGCATCTGGTGGATTTAACCGGCGCGAAAGATCCGGCGAAACGCCAGATCGCGCTATTGAAAACCCTGCTGGATGGCGTTGATGTGACGGTGCAGGTCGGTGGCGGCATTCGCAGCCGTGACGATGTTCATGCGCTGCTTGAAGCCGGAGCGAGTCGTGTGGTGGTTGGTTCCACGGCGGTGAAACAGCCTGAAGAGGTAAAACGGTGGTTTGCGGAATTTGGCGCAGAGGCGATTGTGCTTGCGTTAGATGTGCGCATTGATGCCAGTAACCGCAAAGAAGTGGCAATCAGTGGCTGGCAGGAAGCGGCGGGTGTCACGCTGGAAGAGGTGATTACCGACTTTCAGCAGGTGGGCCTGAAGCACGTGCTGTGCACCGACATTTCTCGCGACGGCACCCTGAGCGGCTCCAATGTTGCGCTCTATCAGGAAGTGACGGCGCGCTTCCCGACGATTGCTTTCCAGTCCTCGGGTGGCATTGGCGACCTCAATGATATCGCCGCCCTGCGCGGCAGCGGCGTTCAGGGCGTGATTGTTGGACGTGCGCTGCTGGAAGATAAATTCACTGTTTCGGAGGCGATCGCATGCTGGCAAAACGGATAATTCCCTGCCTGGACGTACGTGACGGCCAGGTGGTCAAAGGCGTACAGTTTCGCAATCACGAAATCATCGGCGACATCGTGCCGCTGGCGCAGCGCTATGCCGCCGAAGGTGCCGACGAGCTGGTGTTCTATGATATCACCGCCTCATCCGATGGCCGGGTCGTCGACAAAAGCTGGGTCTCCCGGGTTGCGGAAGTAATCGATATCCCGTTCTGCGTCGCGGGCGGCATTAAAACCCCGGAAGACGCAGCGCGCATTCTGGAGTTTGGCGCAGATAAGATTTCGATTAACTCGCCGGCGCTGGCCGACCCCACGCTGATCACCCGCCTCGCGGACCGTTTTGGCGTGCAGTGTATTGTGGTCGGGATCGATACCTGGTTTGATGAAGCCAGCGGTAAATATCAGGTGAATCAGTATACCGGCGACGAAGCGCGCACCCGCGTGACGCAGTGGGAAACGCTGGAGTGGGTGCAGGAAGTGCAGAAGCTGGGCGCAGGCGAGATCGTGCTGAACATGATGAATCAGGATGGCGTGCGTAACGGCTATGACCTGGTGCAGCTGAAGAAAATGCGTGAAGTCTGCAACGTCCCCCTGATCGCCTCTGGCGGCGCAGGCACCATGCAGCACTTCCTGGATGCGTTTACCGAAGCTAACGTGGATGGTGCTTTAGCCGCCTCGGTATTCCATAAGCAGATTATTAATATTGGTGAGCTGAAGAGCTTTCTGATCGACAACGGAGTGGAGATTCGCGCGTGCTAACTGAACAACAACTGGCCCTTCTCGACTGGGATAAAACACAGGGCATGATGCCGGTCATTGTCCAGCACTTCGTCTCAGGCGAAGTGCTGATGCATGGCTACATGAACCCGGCCGCGCTGGAGAAAACGCTGGCAGAAAGCAAGGTCACCTTTTTCTCCCGCACCAAAAATCGCTTGTGGACCAAAGGCGAAACCTCCGGCAACTTTTTGCAGGTCGTGAGCATCACGCCTGACTGCGACAATGACACCCTGTTAGTGCTGGCGGATCCTATTGGCCCGACCTGCCATCTGGGCACCACCAGCTGCTTCTCACCGGCGGTCCCTGAGTGGACGTTCCTCTATCAGCTTGAGCAGTTGCTGGCTTCGCGCAAAACCGCCGATCCTGAAAGCTCCTACACCGCACGACTCTACGCCAGCGGCACCAAACGCATCGCGCAGAAAGTGGGTGAAGAAGGCGTTGAAACCGCACTGGCCGCCACGGTCAACGATCGGGATGAACTCACCAACGAAGCGTCTGACCTGGTCTATCACCTGATGGTGCTGTTGCAGGATCAGGATCTCGACTTCCGCGCCGTGATCAACAACCTGCGTGACCGCCATAAGTAACTGTGCAATATGCTGCTCAGAATTTCGTTTTTTATGCGGATTCTGAGCAGTCTTCTGCTCATTCCTCACGTCCATCCGACACAATGACGGCAACTCAAACCTCAGGGAGAGAACCGTGACCACCCATGAGAAATTAATCGCCCTGCTCGACCAGCACCAGGCACGCTATCGCCTGATGGAGCATGAGGCGACCGGTAAATGTGAAGCGGTCGCGGCGATACGCGGCACCGAAATCGGCCAGGGTGCTAAAGCGCTGGTCTGTCATGTGAAAGGCAACGGCGTTAAACAGCATGAACTGGCGGTTTTACCTGCCGATCATCAGGCCGATCTGGGCAAAGTCGCGGCCGCGGTCGGAGGAAGACGCGCCTCACTCGCCAGTCCGGCGGAAACCGATCTGCTGACCGGCTGCATATTCGGGGCGATTCCGCCGTTCAGCTTTCATCCCGACCTCAGACTGGTTGTTGACCCCGCGCTGTTTGAACGTTATCCGGAGATCGCCTTTAACGCCGGTCTGCTGGAACGTTCAGTGATCCTGAATACCGAAGATTATCGCGCGTTATGCGCGGCTGACGTGGTGAAGATTACGCAGTAATTGCCATCCCGGCAGCCCGGCGATACTCTGCATAATCACTCATCACGACAGAATAAGAGCAAAATCATGAACATTTTCACTCAATGCCTGCGTCAGACGCTGGCTGTGGCGGTTATGGCAGGCTGCGCTTTTGGCGCGCAGGCGAAGATCGAACAGGTGCGTTTCGCGGTCGATCCGACCTATCCGCCCTTCGAATCGAAAACGCCACAGGGCAAGCTGGTCGGCTTTGATATTGATCTGGGCAATGCGCTTTGTACCCAGATGCAGGCAAAATGTGTCTGGGTTGAAAGCCAGTTTGACGGCATGATCCCGGCCCTTAAAGCACGTAAATTTGATGCCATTCTGTCCGACATGGGCATTACCGAAGAACGCCTGAAGCAGATTGATTTCACCGCGCCGCTCTATGACACCCACACCCAGCTGATTGCCCGTAAAGGTGCTGGCATACTGCCCACCGTTGAATCCCTGAAAGGAAAAACGGTCGGCGTAGAACAGGGAACGGTTCAGGAGCGCTATGCGCTGGCGAAATGGCAGCCTCACGGTGTGATCGTAGTGCCTTATGGCGATCAGGCACAGGTTGAAAGCGATCTGGTTTCAGGCCGACTGGATGCGGTATTCACTGATGCGGCACAGGCGGCCATCGGCTTCCTGAAGCATCCGCAGGGCAAAGATTTTGAACTGGCTGGCCCGATTATACAGGATCCGATCATCGGCCCCGGCACGGCGATTGGCCTGCGTAAAGGCGATACCGAGCTGAAAACCGCACTGGATAACGCCTTCGTCGAAATCAAAAAGAATGGCACCTTTGACCAGATTCAGAAGCGCTACTTCGCCACGGATATCTCTATCCAGCCTTAACCTCGCGGTCGCCCTTTTTCATCCTCACCGCGATCCGGCACTATACTCTAACTATTTCGGGACGGCGCGCTGTCGTCCTTTGCCGATTAAAGGACATTAACACGGTATGCATCAACAACATCATCCACTGTTAAGCGCCTCTTTAGGCACCCAGCGTGAAATCATCAGTTTCCATTTCGCGGAAGACAACGAGCGTCAGGTCTACATTCAGGCTGCGCTGCATGGCGACGAACTGCCCGGTATGGCAGTGGCGTGGTTTTTAAAGCAGCGACTACAGGCGCTGGAGTCCGCCGGTCAACTTAAAGCCGCCGTTACCCTGGTGCCGGTTGCCAATCCCCTGGCGCTGGGACAGCACTGGCATGGCACCCATCTGGGCCGATTCCATACACTCTCTGGCCAGGACTTCAACCGCCGTTTCCCGTCACTGGGCGCAACCCTGGCGGCCGGGCTGGCTGAGAGTCTGACCCAGAGTGAAACGCAGAATAAGAGCCTGATCCGCGAGGCGATTGATCGCCACTATCGCGATACCGTGCCAAAAACCGAGCTGGATGCGCAACGCCACACGCTGATGCGGATGGCCAGTCAGGCCGATCTGATGATTGATCTGCACTGTGACTGGGAAGCCGTGCCACATCTGTACACCACGCCGCACGCCTGGCCGGACATTGAACCGCTGGCGCGCTGGTTAGGCAGCGAGGTGCAGCTGCTGGCGCAGATCTCTGGCGGTGAGCCGTTTGATGAAGCCTGTTGCGAACCCTGGCTGACGCTGGCGGAACGGTTTGGCAAAGATTACCCGATGCCACGGGGATTGCTGCCGGTGACGCTGGAGTTGCGTGGCGTGCGTGATGTGTCGCCTGAACAGGCAGAGAAAGACGCGGAGGCGATTATCTCAGCGCTGCAGGAAGGGGGTTATATCGGCTACAGCGAGCCTGCGATTTCCGTGGAAGTGGCTGCGCCCGTGATTGGTGGCGACGAACTGGTCCCGGCGAGCGCGGGCGGAGACGATATCGTGGCTATCAATGACGGCCCGATTGGTTTAAACGTGCCAGATATCGCTGAAGCACCTGGAGAAGCTGGCGTCATCAAAGAGCGTCACAGCGAAGGATCGGCGGCGGCCTCCCCTGCCCTGAAAAATCCACCTACGCCGTTAGCGGGCTGTGAATATATTCATTCGCCGGTATCCGGACTGATCCTGCATCGTAAACCGCTGGGCGCAAAGATTCGGCCGGGAGAAGTGGTGGCGGAGATTGTTGACCCGATAACTGACCAGATTACGCCGCTGGTGACGGAACATGGCGGTATTCTCTATGCGAGACACTGGGCTAAGTTTGCGACGGCAGGCATGCTGGTTGTGAGGCTGGCAGGTGAGCGAGAGATTCGGAGCGGGGATTTGCTGGTAGGATAAAAAAAGGGCTTCCCGAGGGAAGCCCTTTTTAGTGATTAATCTAACCACTCGGTGTGGAACACACCGTCTTTATCAATGCGCTTGTAGGTATGCGCACCGAAGTAGTCACGCTGCGCCTGAATCAGGTTAGCAGGCAGCACTTCTGAACGGTAGCTGTCGTAGTAAGCGATCGCCGCAGAGAAGGTTGGCGTCGGGATACCGTTCTGAATCGCGTAGGAAACCACATCACGCAGCGCCTGCTGATACTGATCGGCGATATCTTTGAAGTACGGAGCCAGCAACAGGTTAGCGATGCCTGCATCTTCTGCGTATGCATCAGTAATCTTCTGCAGGAACTGGGCACGGATGATGCAGCCAGCGCGGAAAATCTTCGCGATTTCACCGTAGTGCAGATCCCAGTTGTTCTCTTCTGACGCGGCACGCAGCTGTGAGAAGCCCTGAGCATAAGAAACGATTTTACCCAGATACAGAGCGCGACGAACTTTCTCGATGAACTCCGCTTTGTCACCGGTGAAGGCCTTCGCCTGTGGACCGCTCAGTACTTTAGAGGCTGCCACACGCTGGGTTTTCAGCGAGGAGAGGTAACGAGCGAATACAGATTCAGTGATCAGTGACAGAGGTTCGCCGAGATCCAGTGAGCTCTGGCTGGTCCATTTACCGGTGCCTTTATTCGCTGCTTCATCCAGAATCACATCAACCAGGTATTTACCTTCTTCGTCTTTCTTGGTGAAGATATCTTTGGTGATGTCGATCAGGTAGCTGCTCAGTTCGCCGTTGTTCCACTCAGTGAAGGTCTCAGCCAGCTCTTCGTTGTTCAGACCCAGCGCGCCTTTCAGCAGAGCATAGGCTTCAGCGATCAGCTGCATGTCGCCATACTCGATGCCGTTGTGAACCATCTTCACGTAGTGACCCGCGCCGTCCGGACCGATGTAAGCCACACAGGCTTCACCATCTTCTGCACGTGCAGCAATTTTATCCAGAATAGGAGCAACCAGCTCGTAGGCTTCTTTCTGACCGCCAGGCATGATAGATGGGCCTTTCAGTGCGCCCTCTTCACCACCGGAGACACCGGTACCGATGAAGTTGAAGCCCTGGTCAGAAAGCTCTTTGTTACGACGGATAGTATCTTTATAGAAGGTGTTACCGCCATCGATCAGGATGTCGCCTTTATCCAGGTGTGGAGTCAGGGAGGCGATTGTCTTATCGGTCGCTTCACCCGCCTGAACCATCAGCAGGATACGACGAGGTTTTTCCAGCGATTCGACAAACTCTTCAACGGTGTAAAAAGGAGCAAGTTTCTTGCCCTGGTTCTCGGCGATGACTTCATCAGTCTTTTCGCGTGAACGGTTAAAGATAGAAACAGTGTAACCGCGGCTCTCAATGTTAAGAGCCAAATTGCGGCCCATCACTGCCATACCTACAACGCCGATCTGTTGCTTGGACATTACATACTCCTGTCTGTGGTCTCGCATGGTGTTACTCGTAACACCACTTTGTAAGTGATCAGTATGTTAACTCAGGATGGCGGATTAAAGGTAATGAATGGTGCGGTCGCGCAGATGAAATTATCTGAAAATAAATCACACATTTAACAAGGATTTATAAAGCTTTGTATAGCTTTGAATCATTCTATCTGCTGTGAAAAGGGATTCAAAGCGTGCCAGCGCAGCCGCACCATAGGTCATTGCCAGCTCGGGGTTCTGCCAGATTTCATCCATCGCCCGTCGTAATGCTGCGGGATCGGATGGAGGGACGACTAATCCAGTGACCCTATCAATATTAATAAAGGTTGTTCCCGTTCCGATCTCGCTGGAGATTAGTGGTTTTGAATAGAGAGCACCTTCCAGTAAAGAGATACCGAATGCTTCTGAACGTAAATGAGACGGGAAAACCAGACAGGTACATAACTGTAGCAAGGCAGATTTTTCGCTGTCTTCCAGCGCACCCAGGAAATGGATATTGTTCACGCCTAACTGCTGCGCCTGCGATTTCAGCTCAGCCTCAATAGGTCCTGCACCAACCACAACGATTGGATAATGGCTGTTCTTTGCCGCCTCGATTAAGATATGCAGGCCTTTGTAATAGCGAAACGTTCCAATAAAGAGAAAGAAGCCATCCGGAAATCTTGCCTGCCATTTTTGCAGAACGGCAGGATCGTTATTTTGATAAAACTGTTTATCAAGACCGTAAGGAATAACTTCAACTTTATCTTTGAACTGCTGCAGGACCGGGCTACTTTCAACATAGTTTGGCGACGCGGCAACGATGCGGTCTACACTGGAGAGAAAGCGGTTCATCAATGGAGTGTAGAGCTTTAACAGCACCTTCTGTTTAACAATATCAGAATGATAACTCACTACTGATGGCTTTTTGATGCCAGCGGCAAAATGCATAAAGTCCATAAAGGGATACGGGAAGTGGTAATGGATGATATCCGCCTTCTGAGCCAGTTCCCTGAACTCTTTTATCGCTGAATAAGAGAATGGCGTGGAAGCAAACTCACACTGCGTTTTTACCCGATGAATCTGATGATTATCCAGCGTGTTTTGTTTGTTTTCAAATTGGGGACTATGAGTAAAAACAACAGACTCAATACCTGATTTAAAACCACCTTCTGCGAGCTGATAAATAACCTGCTCGATGCCGCCAAAAGTATCAGGGTAGTAGGTTTTGTAACAGTGTAGAACTTTAATCATATATATCTTGCGACCTGCTCATAAGCTTCAATGGTTTTATCCGCACACAGTGACCATGAAAATTCGCGGGCACGCGCTAATCCCGTATCAATCATACGGCGCTTTTCATCAGCGTTTTCAATCATCATCTGGATGTAATTTGTCAAAGCATGAACGTCCTGAGGTTCATGCATTAATGCTGCATCTCCAGCGACTTCCGGAAGTGATGTTGCATTTGAGCAGATCACGGGCGTTCCTGATGCCATCGCTTCAAGAACCGGCAAGCCGAAACCTTCATAGATTGAAGGGAAAACAAAGCTCGTTGCAGCACTGAATAAAAACGGCAGATCTTTACCGGGTACAAAACCTAAATATTTTAGCCACCCTTCTCTCTCGCCCTTGTCAAAGAGTTTAAAGAGTTGCTCATTTTCCCAACCCTTATAACCACTAATGACTAACGGGAAAGCAGATTTTTCCTGAGCGGGCAGACGATCATACGCCTGAAGCAATGTCAGGATATTCTTTCTTGGTTCAATCGTGCCGGTATACAGAAAGAAACGTCGCCACTTAAGATTGTATTTTTCAAGAACATGTTGTGTTTCTGCTTCATCCCGGGGATGAAAATGTTCATTACAGGCCAGAGGAGCTACGGCAATCTTATGATCTTCAATACCAAAGAAATCAATTAACTCATTCTTTGTGTAATAAGAGTCAGTAATCAACATCGATGCACGCGAAACGGTATTTCTTAACTCTTTTTGCATCAGGTGAACACGTCCAGCCGGATGAAATTGAGGCCAATGGAATACTGACAGGTCATGAAAGGTGGCAACACAATGTTTCACGCGAGGAGGTAGATAATAGTTTGGACTATGAAATATATGATTCTTAAAATGCCTCAGCGCCATCATTTTCATTACCGGGAAAGTCAGGCGGTATATTTCACTTACTGTTTTGCTTCTTTGTAACTTACGCTTTATAGATTGAACCGATTGAGCAGACTCACTCGCGACTGCTAGTGAGTCGCGAGTCTTAGTGCCATGAAGAAACGTCAGCGCGACGTTATCTCTTTCCTGAAGCTGTTTAGCAAGCTCAAACGCATAACGGCCAATACCGGTTAAAGGATATTTAATACAGTCCGTAGAATAAACGACGTCTATTGCTTTGCTTCCAGCATCCATTTCAGGGTATCTCTAAGAGGGATTTTAGACGAAGTCTCACCGACTAAGCTACTGAGCAAAGTGATATCGCCACAAAGTTCTTTAATTTCATTAGGCCGCATAAAATCAGGATTAACTTCAATCTTAATATCATGGCCTGTCAGGGATTGACAGAGATCAACGACTTCCCTCAATGAATGCATTTTACCTGAAGCGACATTGACAGTCTGACCAGATGAGCGGGAATGCAGTAACGCGGAATAGCTTTTAACGACGTCACGCACGTCGGAAAAATCACGCCATACATCTATGTTGCCCAGCTCAATGACATCTTTTCTCTCACGAAAATGTTTGACGATTTTCGGGATCAGGAAATTTTCTGCCTGACCGGCGCCGGTGTAATTGAATGGCCGGGTAATAATAATCGGCAATTTTTCATAAAACAGACTGGTCATATACTCCATTGCCAGCTTGCTTACCGCATAGTCATTTGCAGGTCTGGCAGGAACTGACTCTGCTAATTTTCCCGGTGTGTTATTACCGTAAACATTAGCACTGCTGGCGATCAAAACTGCATCCGGCATTTTTGCTGATTCGCTAAGAGCCTGTAATAGATTACGCGTACCGCAAAGGTTTACACTATAGAACGCATTCGGGTCGGCATGACCAACAAAAGCGATGGCTGCAAGATGAACAACGACGTCAGGCTGAATACTGTCCACAGCATTTTTTACCTGTGCTGCATTCGTAAGATCAACCTGAAAATAGCGTGAGGAATTCTGGGCGGGAGTTGAACCGAAACCATAAACTTCATATCCGGCAGCGGATAAATCCGCTGCCATATATTGGCCGGTAAAGCCCTTGATCCCAGTGATCAATGCTTTTTTGCCATTAGTCATATCAGAAGGAGAACCCTTGTTTATTGCGGCGCAGATCTTCTTCTACCATCATCGCGCACAATTCTTCGAGCGTAGTTTTTGGTTCCCAGCCCAGAATGTCTTTCGCGCGCTGTGGATTACCAATCAGTAATTCTACTTCAGCAGGACGATAGAACTTAGGATTGACCTTAACCACCACTTTATTAGTGGCTACATCGATTGCAACTTCCTGGTCATCTTTGCCTTCGAAGCGCAATTCAATGCCAGCAGCTTTGAACGCCATTGAAACGAAGTCACGGACTGTTTCAGTGCGGTTGGTTGCCAGGACAAATGTATCTGGCTCATCAGCCTGCAGCATACGCCACATGCCTTCAACATATTCCTTAGCAAAGCCCCAGTCACGCTTGGCGTCCATGTTACCTAACTCAAGCACATCCAGCTTACCGAGCTTAATTTTGGCTACAGAATCGGTGATCTTACGGGTCACAAACTCCTGTCCACGCAGTGGTGATTCATGGTTAAACAGAATGCCGCTTGATGCGAAGATGTTGTAGCTCTCACGGTAGTTAATTGTCATCCAGTGGGCATACAACTTTGCAACGCCATACGGGCTACGTGGATAGAAAGGCGTATCTTCTTTCTGCGGAATAGCCTGTACTTTACCAAACATCTCTGAAGTAGACGCCTGATAGAAACGAATTTTAGGGTTAACGATGCGAATAGCTTCTAACAGGTTTACCGGACCAATACCTGTAATTTCAGCTGTGGTCAGCGGCTGGTCAAAAGAAACACCTACAAAGCTCTGAGCCGCAAGGTTGTAGACTTCGGTCGCTTTGCTTTCCTGAAGTAAACGAATGCTTGATGACAGGTCAGTCAGGTCATATTCGACAAGGTGAAGATTAGGATTGCTTTTAATTCCTAACTCTTCGATGCGCCAGAAGTTTACTGAACTTGTACGACGATAGGTGCCAAAAACTTTGTAGCCTTTATCGAGCAACAATTCGGCTAAATATGCGCCATCCTGACCAGTGATGCCTGTAATAACTGCAGATTTCATAAAATAGTACCTTAAACCAGGGTGTTATAGAGATCGATAGATTCTTTAGCGGAGTTGTACGATGACAGTTCTCTGACTCGTAGCAATGCACCTTCGCTAAGTTTAGCTACTACACTGTCATCGTTGTTTAACAACGCGATTTTATCAGCAAGTGCCTGTGAGTTACCATCTTCAAAAAGCAACCCACAATAGTTATTAATAACAACTTCAGGAATCGCGCCTGAGTTGCTTGCGATAACGGGCTTACCATGTACAAACGCTTCAAGGGGCACTAAACCGAAAGATTCGTATCTTGATGGGAAAATTACGACATCACTTAATGCATAAATTTTCTCACGATCAAAATCATTAACTTCTCCGAGATACACGATATTGTCATGATCCTTAAAGCGATCTTTCAAAATACTTCTGATATCGATTGAAGAGCTTCCGGCTATTATAAAACATGCATTGTTATTATTAAGATGCTCCAGATTGAATTTCTCAATTGCGTCTAATAATACATCAATACCTTTTCTTAATTCCAGCCGGCCTAAAAACAGGAATTTTTTCTTGTTCTTTATTTTCTCATCACTCAAATCAGGGAAGTTTTCTAACTTCGCATAACCCTGAGATACCTCATAATAAGGCCAGTAGGCTATCCCAGCATGGATCTTGTGATATTTAACACTTTCAGACGGTGAGTATTTTTCAATGAATGTTTTCTTGATTGATTCGCTTATAGGGATAACAGCATTAGCATTGTTAACAATTTCCGTTTCGAAGAACGATAAATAGTCAACATCTTCAGTCTTCATATTCCAGGCATTTTTTTCATTAGCTACCTTCAGTGGCGTAACTAATCTAACCACTAAAGGAATATCGAGATTTTTATTAATCAGGCTAAATGAATAGACTTCAGAATCCCAAAGACATGAATCAACAACCGAGATGGGATGAATCTCGTTGAGACTATCAATCTCTACTGCCACTCTTGTAGACCAACTAACAATAGCGTTAGCAATGTTTGAATCATCAATATAAACGTGATTGATAGATTGTTTTTCGAGTGCTATTAGTTTAAATCGGCCTCGCTCTAAAACATTTTCCTCATCGCTTTCAATAATCACACTTACAAAGTGGCCAGCCAGTAGCAGTTCGCTCACCAAATGATAATAAAGCGTGCCTATCCCGCCAGAACGGGTAAATGGTGGGAACTCTTTACTGACTACAACTATGTGAAGTCGTTTGTAATCTGTTGCCTGAGATTTAAAAGGAAGAAATTCGTCAGGTTTTAAGCCTTCGTAGCTCAAAAGTTTTGGTGAATTATTAGCTGCACTCAACCCAGCATCAAAACCTCGCCAAATTTCGGCCAGATATTTATCACACTCTTCTTTACTAATTTCTTTCTTATTAAAACCACTTTGTATGTAGTCGACTCTCTCGCGCTTAACAATAGATTCCAGTTCTTCAATCAAAAAACTCCGACTTGCTTTAGAATACGTCAGCGCAAAATAAACAGTATTTTTTACTATAGAATACCAGTTGTAGCCATATTTATTGGTTCTGTTTTCACTTTGCGCGAATTCATGTCTGAGATATGCATCTGCGCAGTGGTTTATAGAGAAACCATTTTTAATCAATCTAAAACAGAGATCAGTTTCGTCCAGAAAGTAGTCGTATTCTTCGTCAAATCCACCACACTCAATTAAATAATCACGTCTGAAAACAGAGTTAGTACCAAGAAGCGTTCTGTTGTATTCAGGATCATTTTTAATATTATCGTTAGGATCTACGATTCCACTACCAAAATGATCGACAAATATATCCCTGGCCTGAAAGTTTAGTGTCCCGGCGTAATAAGTCGGACCGCCCGCACCTGCAACGAATGAGTGCGTACTGTTAAAGTAATTTACCAGGTTTTCAAACCAGTCAAAAAACGGTATGGCATCATCATCAATAAAAGCGACAAGATCACCTGAAGCAGCTTTAATACCTATATTTCTAGATATAGACAAGTTTTTAACTGGATTGTCGAATACTTTAATCAGATGAGACCATTTTTTTAAAACATCTGAAGTGTTATCGGTAGATGGCCCATTAACAACAATAACCTCGAAATTGTTACTATAGCTTTTTTCAAGGTAATCCAGGCATCTGTCTAAATGGTCTCCTCGATTGAGAGTACAAATAACAACAGAAACTGTTTTAAATTGATCTTTATCAGGTAGAATCGTTGACAGGAAACTATCTGCATATCCTTTCCAGGAACTATAGTTATTTTTAGTCAGGACATCATTTTGATAATCTATTAAATTTTTCCGGTAAATATTATCGTTTAGCGATTTAGTTAATAATCCTTCCAGTTCAATAGAGTCGTTAAATATACCGGGAGAGCCTGATAGTGTCTCATACACAGCCGCCTTATTTAAGGCCAGTACAGGTAATTGATATTGCGATGCTTCAAGCAACGGTACACCAAATCCTTCATGTTCACTAAAAGAAATAAAACAGGAAGCATTTTTATAATACTCATCTAATTCTTCTTCAGATACAGAACCAGTAAGTATCACTTCATTTTTTAAGCCCAGGTCATTAATAAGCTGGACAACTTTCTTGTAGTAGGCCGATGATGTATCGTATTTACCAACTAAGAAAAGTTTATTAACTGAATTTTTCTTCCTGTATTGAGAAAAAAATTCAACTAACTTGTGCTGACATTTGTTTTCACAAATCCTGCCAACAAATAGAAGATTTTTTTCAACCTCATCAACCGTTCTAAGTTTATCAAGCTTACGATCATCAATGATGATAGGAAGTTTTAGTGTTCTGCTCTCTTTAAACCCAAGATTAATTATCTCCTGAATGTTATAAAAGCTATCACCTGTTACAAAACTAAACTTATCAATTATTGAACTTAACTGGTCTCTACCTTTTTTACAGAGCTCATAAAGAAATGAATTCTTCTCAAAAAAATAGTGTGGCGTAATATTATGATAATGTAGTACTTTGAATCCCTTTGAGGAAACAACTTTCTCAGCGCAATATTCAGAATAAGCAGAGAAATGAAAGAGTATAATATCATCATCAGTTGTCTGTAAATGATCGATGAACTTTATCAATGACTCTCTTTCAGGATGAAAATGCCGTGCATAAATTTCTGATTTCAAACCATATGCGCTTTTAACATACTCATCAATATTGACGACATGATTCGAACATGCATCATACATATCCAGAGATTCGATTACCTGGATAAAACGTCCCGAGAAATGTTCGTACATATTCAGCCTCTGACCTTAATATAAATTTTTCTTGCAAGATCGAAAAGAGTTTTGTTTCTACGCAATATTTTTACTGCGGCATATTTAAAACTGCCTTTAACCCTGACTTTTGATTTCGGATGAAGAGCCAGAAGGTTAATAAATATAAAAGGACTTGCCCTGAATCTATCTATGAATGAATAGCCCTCAATATTTTCAGGTGAGACTTTGGTGATCAAAACAACAATAATTTTTCGATAATCATCTTTGCATAAAGTAATCAATTCATTAATTTCAAACTGAGTGGTCTTAAAAAGAAACCTCAACTCTTTAGGCAAAATATTAATGCCCGTTCTTTCGGTTTGTCTTCTTTCTGAACGAGCATCTTCGATTGTCTCTAAAATGCTTTTGTTTGCGGAGACAATTTTTTCTTTGTTCATATAAACTCCATTATTTAATTGCGAGAACTTCCATTTCTCTGCAGAGGCCATTCTTTCTGTTGTCTTCTACTAACGTTACAGTAGTAAATCCTGCATCAGTAAGCATCTTTTTTAACGAGTCGACTGAGAACATGATGTAATGGAAGTCACCTTCATAATCTTGTGCTCCATAAGTGACTTTCCGCAGATCGTCAAAACTCATGGTGCCACTGACGTAATCCTTAATCATACTATCTGCGTCAGGTGTTACTAATTTTAGTACTCCGCCAGTTTTGAGCTTCTTGTACCAGTGTGGGAAAATAACTCTGGTCAGTTCTAATTCAGTAAAATGCTCAATCAGATGTGCAGCATAAATTTCTTCCAATGCTTCATCATCAAATACTAAATCGCTCGCGCTACAGATGACATCAACTCCAGGTAACTCCCTGGCATCAACATTTATATAACCCTCAGGTTGAACGTGACCGCAACCGATATTGATCTTTCTCCAGCCGAGGTTATCGAATTTATCTGAGGATATTATCTTTGTTTCAATTTCTTTTTTGTTATCTCTGTCTGTTAGCGTACCTGTTTTCAGACGTAACTCGAACATAAATTCTTCGCGCACAAATTCAAGTCTGTCCTGAAGATTGTGCACAAGCTGCTCAATAACAGCGCTCTTATCATCAGCCTGATCAACCTCTACCGGAATTAACTGGCTCTTTTCTTCATTTACTGCATCAAACTTATCGTCAATAGATGCTATTTTATGATTTAAATTTTCAACTTTAGCATCTACAGATAGCACTTTTTCATCAAGGCTCGTCACCTTGTTTTCTAATCTACTGATGACATCAATAATATTATTAAATTTATTCTTGAATTCACTGATAATATTCAACATAATTTTCCTAGATTGTTGTTACGGTGCAGGTGTTTTCAAGCCAAGCGCTGCCGACAAATATTTTTCCAGGCGCTATTACATTAAATTGTCCTAAACCATCCTTCCAATGGAAACATTCTTCGTAGTGATCCCTTTCTTTGTGTAATGCAGCTGAAATACTGTATTCACCAACCCCTATATTCATATTAAATTTAAATCTAACGATCTTTTTACCTGGCTCATTCATGTCAATGTTATGAGCGAGAGTATTAGTTCCAAAAACAATGTTGCCAAGGCGGTCTCTGATATGAAAGCCAAGTGTTAAACCTGAACGAACTTCTTTGTTATCAATGGCAAAACATAAAGAACTGTCTTCAGCCACGTTAACAACTTCAGTTTTTTGACCTGCTGAATTTTCAAGAAAGAACTCAGTAATAACCGCTTTTTTATTGCCAGATTCAGATTTACCATTTTCTGCATTTATAGCATTCTGTTCTGAACTTTTAGAAAGCTTAGCATTATACAAGTTCATCACATCTGTAGGAGCGCCATCGGCAAGAACTTTACCTTTATCCAATAAAATCGCTCGGGTACAGATATTAGCTATGGCAGCCTGATCATGGGAAACGATGAGCAGAGTTGTACCCTGTGCTTTAAACTCTCTGATTCTGTTAAAGCATTTGGCCTGAAAATAAGCATCCCCTACCGAAAGTGCTTCATCCACGATGAGCAACTCTGGTCTGACGGCAGTCGCGACAGCAAATGCCAGTCTGACTTGCATCCCGCTTGAATAGGTTCTGACGGGTTGATCTATATATTCGTTTATTTCTGCAAATGCTTCTATCGCTGGCATCAAATCTTTTATTTGAGCGCTATTCAATCCCATTAACTGGCCAGACATATACACATTGTCTCTACCAGTAAAATCAGGATGAAAACCCATACCTAACTCAAGCAAAGCTGCCACTCTTCCTGTTACAGACACGCTTCCTGAAGTTGCAACCGTTGTGCCAGTAATAATTTTTAACAGAGTACTTTTGCCAGCACCATTCATTCCAATGATTCCGACAGACTCTCCGGCACCAACATTAAAATTAATACCTTTCAAAATATCGATGGTAGTGTGGCATTTCTTATAACCTAAAGATGCCCATTCGATAAGACGATGGTTTTTTTTAGGGTAGTTTTTATAGCTCTTTGTGACATTATTTACTGAAATTATATTCATCAGAGTTCATCTACCATTTCGCCAGCATGTTTGCGGTAAAGATAAAATGCAGTAATATTAAAAAATATTGCAAGTATCAGTGCTAAAGTTACATGGTCCCATTCAGGGGCTTGATGATTAACAAATATGTTTTGATATCCCATTATGATGCCAGTCATTGGATTCATCAAAAGCCAGTGTCTGGCCCACTCAGGTAGGATATTTATTAGATAAATTACTGGAGTAAACCAAAACCAGAACTGAAGGACAATGCTCATAAATTGGCCTACATCTCTGAAGAAAACATTTAAAACACCAAGTGTAATCCCCAGACCGGTAGCAAAGAGTATTTGAATAGCCAGGAGCGGAATAATATATAGGATTTCAAAGCCAGGGAAATTCCCTGATAAAAGAAGGAAGATTAAATAGAGAGAAAAAATTATCAAAAAGTTCGTAAAAGAAACGCCTATTGAAATAATTGGCAAACAGATTCGCGGGAAGTTAAGTTTCTTTAAATAATTTCCACTATCAACAAATACATTTATTAATCTTGCTACTAATTCTGAGAAAAGGCCCCAGGTCAATAATCCGGCACAAAGATAGATGCTATATGCAAAAGGACCATTGTTATCTGGCATCCTCGCTTTCATCACTTCAGAAAAAATTACAGTATAGACTGTAATCATAGCTAAAGGTTGAAGCACTAACCATGCAGCGCCAAATATACTTGTCTGATATCTGCTCTTAAAATCACGTATTATACTGTTTAATATAAAATCACGATATCCGGCCGCAGCCATTAATGACTTTATCATTTATTATTTCCTTGAATAACATCAATCAATTTTTTGGTATTTAATTCCATTTCACGTAAGCATCCCCGACTCTCAACATTGATTCTTAACAGAGGCTCGGTATTAGAGTTTCTTACGTTTACTCTCCATTTTTCAAATTCAATGCTTACTCCGTCAATATAGTTTTCATTGACACAGTCTTTTAAATATTCGGCCTTAATAGTTTCAATAACTTTGAAAGTATCTTTCACTTTAAAGTTAATCTCACCACTGCAGGGAAACGCCTTCATTCGTTCCGAAACAAGCCCGGAAAGCGTCTCACCTTTCACTGCCAGCAGCTCTGCCACCAGCAGCCATGGAATCATACCGCTGTCGCAGTAAGCGAAGTCGCGGAAGTAGTGGTGCGCACTCATCTCACCACCGTAAACCGCGTCTTCTTCACGCATACGCTCTTTGATAAACGCATGACCGGTTTTAGACATCACCGGAATACCACCCGCTTTGGTCACCACATCAATGGTGTTCCAGGTCAGACGCGGATCGTGAATAATTTTCGCTCCAGGCTCTTTCTTGAGGAACGCTTCGGCTAACAGCCCAACGATGTAGTAACCCTCAATGAACTCTGCATTCTCATCAAACAGGAAGCAGCGATCAAAGTCACCGTCGAAGGCGATACCCATATCGGCCTGATGCTCACGCACCGCATCAGAAGTGTCCTTGCGACACTCCGGCAGCAGCGGATTTGGAATACCATTCGGGAAGTTACCGTCAGCTTCATGATGTACTTTGATGAACGTTACTGGCGCATTCGCCTGCTTAAAGCGTTTTTCAATTTCATCAATGATATGACCTGCTGCACCGTTACCGGAGTTGATCACCAGCTTCATGGGTTTAGTGAAGTTGCTCAGGTCGATGTAACCCATCAGGTGATCGACATAGGCATCCAGCACAGAAATCTGTTTATAGCTGCCGCGCTTACTCTCTTCTACCGGAGCAAAGTCATTCGCTTCAGCCAGGCGCTGCACGTCACGCAGACCGGTATCACCACTGACCGGGCGAGCACCTTCCCGTACCAGTTTCATCCCGTTGTAGTTCATCGGGTTGTGGCTGGCAGTCACTTCAATACCGCCATCAATGCCTAAATGAAACGTGGCGAAATAGATCTCTTCTGTTCCGCTCATACCAATATCGAGCACATCGGTGCCCGCATCCCGCAGTCCATTTGCCAGTGCCAGCTTTAACGACTCGCTGGTCAGTCGGACATCGCCGCCCACCACGATCGTTTTTGGCCGGATAAATTCACCATAGGCGCGGCCAATGCGGTAAGCGATGTCTTCATTCAGTTCAGTGCCTAACTCGCCGCGGATGTCATAAGCTTTAAAACAGGTCAGTGCTGCCATGATCGTGTCTGTCCTTACTTACTTGCAAACTGTTGTTTAATCAAAATGAGGTCGTCATCACCAAGGTAAGAACCCGACTGGATTTCCAGAAGTTCCAGAGGGATTTTGCCTGGATTTTCTAACGTATGCGGGTGACCGATTGGAATAAAGGTTGACTGGTTTTCAGTCAGCAGCAGGGTTTTATCCTGAATGGTGACTTTCGCTGTGCCTGAGAGAATCACCCAGTGTTCGGTGCGGTGATAGTGCATCTGCAGTTCAAAGGCTTCACCCGGCTTAACCGTAATGCGGTTAACGTTGAAGCGGCCAGTGTTGACCACCAGATCGCAACGTCCCCATGGCCAGTAAGTTTCACGATGGCGGCGATATTCGCTGCGGCACTCGCTTTTCAGGAACTCAACCACTCGCTTAACATCCTGTACCTGGTCTTTACGTGCAACCAGCACAGCATCTTTGGTGTTCACAATGACCAGGTTTTCAACGCCGATGGCGGCAACCAGCTGATCTTCACTGTTGATATAGCAGTTTTTGGTGTTGTGCAGGAAGGTATCGCCCTTCAGGGAGTTGCCGTGAGCGTCTTTGTCGTTTACTTCCCACAGTGCAGACCATGAACCGACATCACTCCATCCGGCTGCAAGCGGGACGACCACTGCGGCATCGGTCTGTTCCATTACTGCGTAATCCACTGACTCGTCAGGACAGGCGATAAAATCATCTTTATCAATACTGATGAAATCATTCCCTTCTTTCACGTTAGCCATGGCGCGACGGCAGGCTTCCAGAATATCCGGGCGAAATTTCTCCAGCTCCTGCAGATAGCGTTTAGCCCGGAACATGAACATGCCACTGTTCCAGTAGTATTCACCGGACTCAAGATACTGCTCAGCGGTGCTCTGATTCGGTTTTTCAACAAAGCGCTGAACCTGATAAGGGCCGCTTTCTGCGCCTGGCAGTGCTTCGCCACGCTGAATGTAGCCATAGCCGGTTTCCGGACCGGTTGGCACGATACCAAAAGTCACCAGCTTGCCCTGCTTGGCATAAGCGGTAGCGACCTGGATAGCCTGATGAAACGCAGCACGGTCTTCAATTACGTGATCGGCGGCCAGCACCAGCAGAACCGGATCATCACCCTGCTCTACGGCGTTCAGCGCAGCCAGCGCGATGGCCGGAGCAGTGTTACGCCCTACCGGTTCGAGAATGATGTTATGGGATAGCTTGTTAATTTGTCGCAACTGCTCGGCAACCAGGAAACGATGCTCCTCGTTACAGATGACCATCGGTGCGCGCGCTTCGACGCCGCTCAGACGATTAACCGTCTCCTGCAGCATGGAGTGCTCACCGTGCAGACAGATGAACTGTTTTGGGTAAAGTTCGCGGGAAAGGGGCCATAAGCGGCTGCCGGTTCCTCCGGCCATGATTACGGGAAGTAACATTCCACATCCTCTAACAAATTTAAACATGCTATGCATATAAGCGGGTCAATTTTTATTCATTATGAATAAACAGCCACGCTACCGCCCCTGGCTTGCAGCAACCAATGCGCTGTGTGATAGGAATCTTACCTTCACAGGTTAGCTTGTCGATGCGCTGATTATATTTTATTCAATCGCATACGGGTTCCGGGATAACACCAAATAGTACATTTTGTGCGGCAAAAATAATATGCCTAATCTTTCATTGCCACTGACAAAACTTAAGAGTGACTAAACATTTATCTCATCCTGCATGAGTAAATGTAATCACTGGCAAAACAGCATAGTAGCGTATGAGGAATCGCGCTTTGCGCCTCTTCACAGAGTCGGATTAGCCGCTATTGTGATTAAACGCTACAGAAGCCAGACCAGGATAATTCCGTATTAAGTCATCAGTCAGTCACAATCTGGCATTAAGGTGAGGAGAGTGAGCAGGAATATGCAATTTCTCTTAACGCAGGCACAAAAAAACCCGGCCTGAGCCGGGTTTTTTGAATTTCATCGCAGACTACCGAAACCCATCCGGGTTCTTGCTCTGCCAGTTCCACGTATCGCGCATCATCTCATCGATGCCGCGCGTCACGCGCCAGTCGAGCGTGGTGTTTGCCAGTGACGCATCGGCCCAGAACGCAGGCAGGTCGCCATCGCGACGTGGCTTGATCTCAAACGGGATTGCCTTGCCGGATGCCTTCTCAAACGCTTTGATCATCTCCAGCACCGAGACGCCTTTGCCGCCGCCCAGGTTAAAGGCGGTGTAGCCCTCGACTTTGCTCAGATAATCCAGCGCTTTCAGGTGCCCTTCCGCCAGGTCAACGACATGGATGTAGTCACGCAGACAGGTGCCGTCTGGCGTATCGTAATCACCGCCAAACACGCCCAGCTTCTCCAGACGGCCAATCGCAACCTGTGCAATGTACGGCAGCAGGTTGTTTGGGATGCCCGCCGGATCTTCACCGATTTCGCCTGACTCATGCGCGCCAACCGGATTGAAGTAACGCAGGGCAATCGCCTTGAACTTCGGCTCCGCTTTGGCGAAGTCGCGCATCACGAATTCGGTCATCAGCTTAGAGGTGCCGTATGGACTGGTGGTGCCGCCAATCGGGGTGGTCTCAACGTAAGGAACCGGGGCATCTGCGCCATAAACGGTTGCTGATGAGCTGAAGATAAAGTTCCAGACGCCGGCATCACGCATCTCTTCCAGCAGCACCACGGTGCCCGCGACGTTGTTCTCGTAGTACTCCAGCGGCATACGCGTAGATTCACCGACGGCTTTAAGCGCAGCAAAGTGGATCACGGCTGAAATGCTGTTGGATGCAAACAGGTCACGCAGACAGGCGCGATCACGGATATCGCCTTCAACGAAGGTCGCTTTTTTGCCTGCCAGTTTCTCAACGCGGTTAATCGCTTCGCGTGAGGCATTGCAGAGGTTATCCAGAACCACAACATCATCACCGCGCTGCAACAGCGCCAGTACCGTATGGGAGCCGATATACCCTGCTCCGCCCGTGACTAAAATTGCCATGTGAGCTCCTTTCAATCTGCCGCGCAGGACGCGGCAAATAAATTACTGTTGTTTTGCGAGGATGGTCTGGATAGCTTCGCGGAAATCGCGACCCTGCGCGTTGCTGCGCAGGCCGTAAGAGACAAACGCCTGCATGTAACCGAGCTTACGACCGCAGTCAAAACTGTGACCGGTCAGCAGCGAAACATCAACGGTTTTATGTTTGCTCAGGCTGGCGATGGCATCGGTCAGCTGGATACGGCCCCACGCGCCTGGCTCAGTGCGCTCCAGTTCCGCCCAGATATCAGCAGAGAGGACATAGCGGCCTACCGCAGCCAGGTCAGAGTTCAGTCCGGCGGTATCTTCAGGCTTCTCAACGAAATCGGTAATGGTGCTGATGTCGCCAGGGTGATCAATCGGCTCTGCAGTGGTGATTACCGAGTACTCAGTGAGATTGGACGCAGGCATATGCTGTGCCAGGACCTGGCTGTGGCCGGTCTCTTCAAAACGGGCAACCATTGCTGCGAGGTTGTAACGCATGTGGTCAGCGGTGGAGTCATCCAGCAGGACGTCTGGCAGCACGACCACAAACGGATTATCACCGATCATCGGACGGGCACAGAGAATCGAGTGGCCCAGACCCAGCGGCTGCGCCTGGCGCACGTTCATGATAGTCACGCCTGGCGGGCAGATAGACTGCACTTCGCTCAGCAGCTGACGCTTCACGCGCGCTTCAAGCAGCGCTTCGAGCTCATAGGTGGTGTCGAAATGGTTTTCTACGGCATTTTTCGATGCATGCGTGACCAGCACAATCTCTTTAATACCCGCGGCAACACACTCGTCAATGATGTACTGGATCATCGGTTTGTCGACGACAGGCAGCATCTCTTTCGGAATGGCTTTAGTCGCAGGGAGCATATGCATACCGAGGCCCGCAACCGGGATTACTGCTTTAAGCTTGGTCATATTTATTCCGTTTAATAAAATGAAGATGTGGGTCGATTATGCAGGATCGGCCGGAAGAGCAAGTATAATCTTTATCTGAAAATCGGACAGTAACTCTCTGTCATAACTTGGAAATTCGGCATTTTGCCCATTGCCAGCAACGGCATAAACTGAATAAAGACAATCAGTAATCGAATATCGCCTCTGTTATTTCCACCCCTGGTCGCCGCGCGGCTGAGACCAGCCATAAATGAAAACGGGCGACCCTGAGGCCGCCCGTTGATATAACGCAATTGTGATTACAACCAGCCTTCAAACCACTCTGGCATCACAAACAGATTAAAGTGATTGACCAGCAGCATTATGCCGACAAATACCACCGACACCGCCACCCACTGCCGGGCATAAGGGATAAACCGAATGCCAATCACCGGCTTAATAAAGAACGGATGAGCCAGTGCCGAGATCAGAATCTGCGAGATGGAAAGCGTCAGCGCCACATAGAGCACGTTCGGCCAGATAAAGGTGGTTGCCAGCACCGCCAGAACCACAATACTCGCCACGATGTTCCAGTAGAACTCAACGTTGGTCCGTCCGTTGGCCTGGGAAATTGCCCCGGTCAGTCCGCCCATCGGCCGCAGCATACCAAACAGCAGCATCAGCGGAATCAGATGATAGACCTGCTCGTGGGATGCGCCGTAGAGCACACGAACGATAACCGGCGAGAAGATGCCAATCACCAGGTACATCGCGCTGCTGAACAGCATGATCCCCAGCGTGCCTTTGAGGAACAGCTTCTTCAGCTGCTCGGCATCGTGCTGCTTCTCTGCAAAGCGCGGCAGTGCCAGACGGTTAATCACCGGCGTCACCAGCTTCAGCGGTTGCAGCACCAGCTCTTTCGCCAGCGAGTAAACACCCAGCATCTCGGCACCCATCACTTTACCCACTACCAGTGCATCGGCCTGGGTTCGCAGCTGGTTAATGGTCTGCGAGCCGAGCTGATAACTGCCGTAGCGAATCGCTCCGATAAAGGTCGCTTTATCGAACTCCCAGGTCGGACGCCACGACTTCTCACCCAGCGCAATCATGCAGAGGATGCGGGTAAAGGCGTTGATAAACAGACCGAGAATCGCCGCCGCTACGGTGAGCGAGGTGAACTCCAGCATCGCCACCACACAGAGGAAGGCAAACAGCTTGGTGCCCATCTCAATCTTTGCCAGCGAAACCATCCGCTTGGTTTTGATGTAGTGCGCCTGATACTGCGACAGATGCCCCAGCACCAGGAAGTTGAGGCTGGTCAGCATGATCAGACCCACCAGCTCCGGCAGATGATAGAACCAGGAGACCGGGAAGGCGATCAGCAGCATGATCAGGCCAGTACACAAGCTGAGTGAGACGTTCACCCAGTAGATAGTGCTCTGCTCACGACGGGTAATGTTCTGGCGATGCACCAGATAACTGCTCATCCCCATATCCTGCAGCACACCCGCCACCGCCAGGATGGCGTTGATGATGGCTAACAGACCCAGCTCGTGGGTTTCCAGTTTGCGGGCGAGAAAGCTTAGCTGTGCAACCTGCAGCACCGCAGAAAAGCAGGTGCTGCCGAACAGCCAAATCGCCTGTGACTTAAATCCACTCACACCAGTCGCTCCAGAATCTGTGCCAGTTCGCCGTAGGCGATATGCTGATTAAATTCAGTCTCAACTTTGTGACGGGCGGCCGCGACCACGGGTGCCACATCCACTTCACCCTGAGAGAGCTTCAGCAGCGTCTCCGCCAGCGCCTCAGGATCGTCCTCTTCCACCAGCCAGCCAGATACGTTGTTTTCGATCAGCTCCGGAATGCCGCTGTGGAAGGTTGAGACCACCGGCAGGCCGACCGCCATCGCCTCCATCAGTGCAACCGGAATACCTTCCATATCGCCATCTGCGGCGGTTTTGGAGGGCAGCAGGAAGATGTCAGCCTCACTCAGCGCGCGACGGATCTCCTCCTGCGGTTTAAAGCCCGGCATGCTGACGCAATCTTCCATCCCCTCGCGGGCGATGAAATCACGCATCATCTCATCCTGATCGCCGTTACCGATAATGGTGTACTGAAACTGACCGCCACGTTGCTTCAGGATGGCGCTGGCTTTGACCGCCACATCCAGCCCTTTCTTCTCGGTCAGACGTGCCACCGAAACGATACGCAGCGGCGTCTGAAACGCCTGGCGCGGCTGGAAGTTAAACTTCTCCGGCTCAATGCCCATACGCGTAACATGAATTTTTTCCGGCGGGCAGCCCATCTCAATCAGCTTGTTCTTCCACAGATTGCTGATAGGCAGCATCAGCTCACTCTGGCGGAACAGATTCACATAGTCGAGTTTGTGCTCTTCCAGAATGTGACGACGGGAAATATCGGCGCCGTGAAACACGGTCGCCTGTTTACCCTTGAGCACGCCCAGCTCACGCAGCTTGTTCGCCAGCGCACCGGCATAGCCGAAATGCACCAGGAACACATCTGCGGTGAAGGTCTGCTTTGCATTCGCCACAATCGACGGCAGCAGCAGTTTGCTGGACTGCGCGCCATACCGGCGCACATTCAGCGAACGCAGTAGCGACGGCTTCGTCACTTTTGGCAGCACCAGCTTGATGCGCTGGTTCAGCTTATCGACAATCGAGATCTTCTCTTCCGGCAGCAGATAATGCGTCTTCGCCGCCAGACCATACTCATCAAAAGCGGCATGCCGGTTCACTAAATCGCCGGGAAAGACTGAAATAATCTCCACCTCGTAACCGGCATCAATAAAGTGGGTTACCTGATTTAATACGAATGTCTCAGAGGCAACCGGGAAACGCATGGTGAAAAAAGTCAGTTTCATCACATTACCCTAATACTTTGAGAATCTCTTCAGTGATCCGGTTGCCAATTTCCCTTTCATTCGCAACGGCCGTGTCGACCTTAAGCTTGATGTTGTCATAATCGGCAAGCACAGTTTTCACCTTGTCGATTAGCGAGCCATCCATCAGGCTTTTCACATCGGTTGCCATCTGCGGCAGACCAAGCTGGTTCATCACACCCATCGACTTGTGCTCGTAGTTGATCGCCACAGCCGGGGTGCCAAAGTTCATAGAGATAATCGCCGAGTGCAGGCGGGTACCAATGGTCAGATGACAATGATTCAGCAGGATGCCCAGTTCCAGGTCATTAAACTCATCCATAATGACATGGTAATGTTCAGGCTGCGTCACGTGGTCACGCAGGGTCAGTGCAACCATGCGGTCATCTTTGGCATAGCTGTCGATGCCGGTACAGGTTGAGAACGCCACAACCTGATAGCCTTCAGCAATCATGGCGTTGATCACCCGGCCAAATGCCGCTTCATACTCTTTCTGCGTCACACCCAGACGTTTATCAAACGGTGCCAGTTCACGCACGGTGATCGCGATGGTTTTACGGCCATCGATAATGCCCTGCCAGTAGAGCAGGTTATGGCTCGGATTTTCGACTTCGCGTGCCCGCACCAGGAAAGCGGTATCAACGCCAGACGCGACTTTAGAACTGGTCACGCCATCGCGCTTCATCAGGTCAAGACTGACCGATTCACGCAGCACCAGGCTGTCGACCCGATCAAAGACAAAGTTTGCCAGCGCATTGACGCGCGGGTTCTGGAACGGACCCACCGAGTGACCGATCAGGTAGATCGGCTTTTTCGCCATCAGTGCACAGAGGGCATGGTCAAACTGGGTCACGCCATAGAGGTCAACGAAGAACGATCCGCCAACCTGAATAATCGCATCATATTTTGCCAGACTGTCAGTAAACGCCTTCAGGTGCGGGGGTACAGCGAACGACTTAAAGATCCCGCCCTTGCCCAGATGCGCCATCATGATATCAGGCATCAGGCGGTTCGCGACTTTACGCTTGAACGAACCGACCAGACCTTTACCTGATTTGCTGTTGTGCAGATACAACGCATCCTGCTTAATATCCTGCTGAAGCAGATAACCGGAGCTGGTTGGATAACGGCTTATAACATCAATTTCTAAATCACTGCGTGCAGACTTCATTGAATCAATCAGTCCACGAAGAATCGCGCCATCCCCGCGATTTCCACACGTATGGTTACCCACCAATAAAATTTTCATAACAACTCCGAATGAATTTTTTTAATTCTGTAAGCCGCCCAGATCCGCAATGGGCAAAATGAACTCTGTTTAAAGTAATGCTTTACGGGATAACGCACCCAAAGGTAGTGCTCCTGTTAAAACCGGCCGCCTCCGTTGTGGCGGCCGTGATGCAAGGTGTTACGACTTAATGGCGAAGTAAGGCAGTGCGACCTGTTTGCCGTTGATTACGACGGAAACAAAGCCTTCCGGCTTGCTGGTATCGACCTGATCGGCGGAGAGCGGACGCGAAGCCATCAGCAGATCGCCCTGCTCGTTGGCACCCACGCCCGCTTTGCCGTTGTGCAGGCTGAAGCGCTGCGGCGCGCGTTTAGTCGCGTCGCCCGCCGGAGGATTGCCCTTCTCCATCTTCGCGTTAACGCGCGCACAGCGACCGGTGACAAAGCGATCTTTACCGGTGGTTTTCACCAGCACGGCCACCGACGGCGTCCAGCCCGCCAGTTTGACGAAGATGCGGACATCGGTGTCATGCTCAGCCACATAGCGCACATCGACAATCGGGCTGCTGCCTTCGGCCGACCAGCTCGCTTCAGAGCGATCTTTTTTGCGCTGTACATGGATCATCGCGCGGCCACCGGTGGTCTTGTCACCGATCAGGTCCATCAGCGGCTTATCGCCACTGCCGTTGCTGAACTGCGACTGACCAAAAATTTCGATCTCCCACGAATCACCCACGGTCGGGGAGTAGAGGCTGCCGAGATCAAACCAGGTTTCCTGATTCGTGTTGTTCTCTAAACGCCAGCGCGAGGTGATGTAGTTGTACTTCAGGCTGCCATCCAGCGCGACGCCATAGGACTCCACGCGGGTCGATCCCATCTCCCAGATGCTGAGCAGACGGTCGCCCTGCATGGAGTTGTCGATCCAGCTGCCCGACTGCAGGCTGGTCTGGCGCATATTCAGGCGCGTGTTATGCGCGATCAGCGGATTCTTACAATCCTCCAGGCTCAGCGCATCGACAATCCACTGACCGTTGGAGAGATCGCCCGGGTTATCACAGTGCTCAATCCAGCCGTTATGGATAATCGACTGGCCGCAGCGCGGCAGGTTGAGGACTTTGCCACCACGACAGTACTGCGCATTAAAGTTCGACAGCTCAATCGCGGTGCTGTGGTCCCATTTGCCCTGCTTCTGACCTGACCAGCCCGATTTGATCACATCGCCGCTACAGCGTGAGGCGTACCACTGGTCGATTTTACAATCCAGAGTATCCTGCAGGCTGATGGCGGTGCCGCCGACTGCGTTAAAGCGCAGGCAGGCACCACGGAAATATTGTCCGCCAGGGCAGTTGTTATGGAAAAAGCCCTGCTTGTTGGGGCTTTTATCGCTGTTGCCGTTAAAGTTCAGGTTGGAAAGCTCAACCCGACGGGCATTCATCTCAAAGACGAACTCTGACTTACCATCCGAGACAATCGTGGTCGCCGGGAAGTAGCCGAAGTTTACCATCGCACCGGACATGCGGAAGAAGTTGAGATACTTATCGCCAAGGTTACAGGCTGAGACCATAAAGGTACCGGCCGGGAACTGGACGCAGATCTGCTGGTTAGCCTGCTGTGACCACTGGAACATCGCCATAATGGCGGGCGCCGTATCGGTTTTGCCATCGGCAATCGCACCGAAATCAAACAGGGTCAGGCGGTTAAAATCGTCTACCACGCGACGCCAGGAAAAGCCCTCACCGGCAAAGTTTACGCCGCCATCATTCTGCGCGGGCTGGAAGCTGCCGACAAACTCGCCGCCGCCGACTTCCCGTCCTTCATGCCAGCTTTTCAGCTTAACCTTGGCCCCTTCAAACAGCGGACGGGTTTTGCGTAACTCCGCTACGGACGGGATCTCACCAATCAGCTGATAACCCGCTGGCTGTGCCAGACGCTGGCTGAAATCTGCAGCGCCCGGAAGGCTGACATCCGCGATGTTGAACAGCGTCTGACCGTTGCTATCCTCGACTGCCATCGAATGCGACGGATTAGCAATCAGCGCAGCATTGTCCTGAATAAACTGGGCAAAGTTACCTTTGTTCAGCGCGATAGGCTGAGCAATCTCCGACACTTTGCCGCTGGCATCACGCAGGAAGACCGGGATCTGATTGCCCGGTTTGCTGGCATCTGCACCTGCTTTACCAATCCAGAGTTTGCCTTCAAAGCCCTGCCAGAACTGCGGCGGCATGGCGTAGACATTTTCCGGGGTCAGAATTGGCACGTCGCTTTTAGGTACGTCAGTGGCATCAACCGGCTTCAGGGCGATACCGTTACTTTTTGCAGCGTAGCTGGAAAAGGTGCTCACGGAGAGAGCCCCCACCAGAGCGGAGGCGGCGGTCTGTAAAACTTCTCTTCTTTTCATGCATCAATTCCCGTAGTCAATAAGGCCATTGGCCATGGCGGTGTCCCTGAGGCACGTCGCAAGTGAGCTTTTCCAGCTCCGGTTAAACCAGTGACAGCCAGCTTTGCTTAATCTGATTACCGTCGAATTTCAGCGCGGTCTGTTTCGTTTTTTCGCTCATGGCATAGAACAGCGCGTCATCGCTGGCGAGCTGCTCCATTCGGGCCAGAAACGTGGCTTTGTCGTTCATCGGAACCAGGAAACCATCTTCACCGTGATTGATGATCTCCTGTGGACCGGTCGGGCAGTCATATGCCACTACCGGCAGTGACCAGGATTTTGCTTCCAGCAGTACCAGTGGCAATCCTTCATAGCGCGAGGTCATCAGCGCCATATCGCTGTCGCGATAGTAGTCGTTGATATTGCTGACCTTACCGACAAACTTCACGCTGTCGGTGATGCCCAGCACCGCCGCCTGGTCATGCAGTTGCTGACGCAGTTCACCGTCACCGGCAATCACCAGCGTCCAGTCAGGATGGCTGCGGGCGAAGTCGCGCCAGATATCCAGCATCAGGTCAAAGCCCTTCTGGTTATCCAGACGGCCTACGGCCAGCGCCTGGCGATGACGGGTCTGGCGCTGATAGTCTTTGTAAACCACCGGGTTGGGGATTTGCTTGCTGGGAATGCGCCAGCGGCTGAACACCTGATGATCTTTGTCGGTCAGAACAATCACGCGGTCGTAGTAGCGCAGCAGCAGAAACTTGAGGAACTTAATCGGTTTGCTGAAGGAGTTAATGGCGATGTGTTCGCAGGCGTAGGCTTTGCCCCGCTTCTTCTTCATCGCCAGCAGATTCCAGAACGCGAACATCACGCTCAGGCGACCCATGCTGATCAGGAAGACGGTATCGAAACCCTCTTCGTGAATCCGGGCAACCGCGCTTTTGATCGGATTGCTCTGCCCTTCAAAGCTGACGATCTGTTTGACGTGCTCAAACGGGTAAAAGGTTTTTCCACTGCCTTCCAGCGAGTAGATGGTGACTTCATGGGTCTCGCCAAGACACTCTGACATGAAGTTACAGATGTTCTCGGTGCCCGCATACGAATAAGCATCTTTGATCACCAGGACAATTTTTTTCATGAAACGCTATCCACCTCAAATTTTAAAGACAATCCTGCCGACAGGCTTAACGATGCTTAAGGGTAAACAGCACACCATTCACCATATACCAGGCGTAATAGTAATAGATTTTTAAAGGATTGTTTTTATAGATAATTCTTAATAATTCAAGGTGCCACTGGGCCGCTTTGTTCTTATTACGGGAAAGGGAATCGCCTAATTCGTAATAGTTGACCAGAATCGTCTGAATTACGCGTGCCTGCTTATAGCGGGTGAATAATTCATACAAAAACAGGAAATCTTCGTGGCCTTTGCGCTGGAAGAAAAGCCCCTGCGGCGGGCGGCGGAAACAGACGGAGGAGAAGCAGACGCGATACTGCTTCTTCACAAAGTTTTCCTGCTGCAGGTAAGGTTTGCCGTAGGTAATGTCGTGCTCAGCCTTGCGGGTTTTATAGTGATATTCGGTAATCACAAAATCATCACCGGCCGCGATGGCAGCGACCTGCTGGGTCAGCTTATCCGCATGCCACTCATCGTCGCTGTCGAGAAAGGCGATAATCTCTTCAGTGGCCGCGCGCAGCCCGACGTTACGGGTTTCTGCTGCGCCCATGTTGACCGCGTTATCCAGAATGGTAATGCGCGGATCCTGACAATGCTCACGCACAAATTCCAGCGAGTCATCGGTCGATTTATCGTTGACCAGATAGAGATGCCAGTCGGTATAGTGCTGATTGATAACCGATTGCACCGCGCGTAACACCGTCTGACGTGCATTATACATAGGCATGACAATGCCAACGGTTCCAACAGAAGTATTCATCTTCAACCCTGAATTAATCGTAAAAAGAGTCGCTCCTGGCATCAGGAGCAGAGCGAGGCGCGGCGCGCGTCAGGAGATCGCTTTCTCACCGCCGAAACGTGCTCTGACCTTGTCTTTAACCCGGTTCATGAAATAAGCACGGTTGTCTTTGTTGGTGAGGAAGAAGTAGCGCGCGAAGCTCAGGCTCGCCATCAGCGACTTACCATCCATCTTGTAGCGCAGCGGCAGCTTAAAAGCTTTGTAGGTGTGGATATCACGCGGGGTCAGATGCGGCTTCATGCTATCGAGCCAGAACATCGAGTAGTTCACCGATTCGCCTTTGTGTTTCGAGCCAAACTTAGTGACCAGGTGGTAGTTCGCCAGCGGTGCAGCGATCATCACAAAGTCATAGCCCATGCGGTCGGCACGAATGCAGAAATCATAGTCCTGATGACGGATGTAGCGGGTATCGAACTGAATTTTCGCCGCGTCTTCCCGCTTCAGCACAATGGTGCTGGTCTGGATAAAGCCGTAGCAGCCGAACAGATACTCCGCGACCGTTTCATTGTTGCCTGGCGGCTGCATCGGCATCACTTTCAGGAACGTGCCATCCTGATAGATATTCACCTGGCTGAAAATGACGAAATTCTTTTTGCCCTGCGCGTCCAGCTGAGCAATTTTTTCGCTCACCTGCTGCAGTTTGTCCGCCGCCCACTCATCATCGGCGTCAAGGAAGCTGACGTAGTCACCGGTCGCCAGCTCAATGCCTTTGTTACGTGCACCGGCTCCGTTGAGTTTGACCTCGGAGAGCACCAGATTGATATCGAGATCCCGGTAGCGTTCGCTGCGCACCACATCCGCCAGCGCGGCGGCATCCGCAGATTTATCATCAACGATGATGACTTCGAAATTGCGATACGTTTGTGCTTTAACGCAATCCAGCGTCGTGACAATCGATTCTGACGCGTTATAAGCCGGAATTACGATGGAGAAACGAATGTCCTTCATTGCCAGCACCTCATTAAAGTAGTTCAAAAATAAACAGTTCATTCGACAACGGTCGATGAAAAACCTGTGTTCTGACCGACGACCGCCCCTGGGTGAAACTCGTCATCCAGAGGCGGTCGTCAGATTGATTAGTGGATCAGCCAAAACTCCCGCGCCACTTCATAACCGGTAACGGCCTGTTTGGTTGAAATGGTGTTGTAGTAGAGGTAATAGAGCAGGAAGAACACCAGCATGGCATACAGCGCTGGCTTCCAGGATCGCCTTGCCTGATAAATCAGCGAGGTCAGGATGATCGGCTCAACCTGCTGCAGATAGTTGGACAGGCGCGAACCTGACGGGAAGTTGTACAGGAAGATCCTGATCGCCCCGCCGATGGCAAAACTTAAAATCAGCAGATAGTTAAGGCGATACTGGGCGTAATTCTCGCGCTTCAGCTTATCGGTCAGCATGAAATAGAAGAAGACGAACACCAGCATGATGTTTTTCAGGTTCGATACGGCCAGGATGCTGCCACCCATTGCATAGGAGGGGTCATTGTTATAGCCCGATGCCCTCTCTCCCAGCGATCCCAGATGACCGGCAATCAGGGCAATAAAGCCCGAGCCGCCCACAACCGATAGCGGCAGACTGGCAACGATGATAATGACCGGCCACCAGCGCCAGTCCCGGATAAACAGGAACGGCACAAGCGTCACCACCATGACACCGGTGTTATGGCTCGTGAACGACAGAATAAAGAAGGCAAATGCCCACCAGTAGCGCTTGAGATAGATCGACCAGAGAACGCCAAGGAACAGCGCAGAACTCAGGCCAAAGCGAATCTGGTTAATGTCTTTGTTGATAAAGATGTGCGCCGAATAGAGCACCAGCGCCAGCACCGGATACGGAGACATCTTCCTGAAAAACCAGGTATTGATGGAAACGGCAATGGCGCAGAAGACAAACAGGAAGATGCTGGCATTGTGCGAAAACAGGCTGGTGAGCCAGGCCATCGCAAAAATCAGCGGTTCGTAACGGAAAAACGCAACGGTATTAAAGAAGCCATTAATCTCAATACGTCTTACAAAGTCTTCGAAGAAGCTCCGGTACTGAAAGTCATCCATGCCGGTACCAAGACCGCGTATTCCCCCGAAAATAATCAAAGTCACGGCGGCAAAACAGAGTAGCCAGGTCAGAATATAATTTGTGCGTTCGTCTTTTTTTAGCGCTATTTCAAACAGCGAAAGCAGCAGTAAAAAGCCTGATACATACCAATATGGAGCCATGGTGTGATTCCTTAATTCCACAAGTTCTCATGCCAGCAATAATCACGCTTCGCCTTCCCGACTGGCTTTACAGCGAGTCTGATGGCACGGTCACAAATTGCGTGCGGGCGATGCCTGCTGGTGATGAATTCTGTTGAGTGACGCTCGCCATGCGATTTATAGATGTATCGCTTTTGTGGGTTTGGACAGAATAACCTGTGTAAATTGATGCGTGTCGTCATTCAAAGGGACGATAAAAAGGGGCGGTCAGACCGCCCCCTGTTTTATTGCTCAATGATCAGCTTTTGTTCGTCTTGCCGTAGTCATAGGCGTAGTAGTCATACCCATAGCCATACGCATTAGCGGCTTTACGCACCACGGCGTTGAGGATCACACCTTTAATCTCAATACCGTTCTGGGCAAAGCGTTTGAAGCTGACGTCCACTTCTTTGGTGGTGTTGGCTTCGAAACGCGCCACCATCAGTGAGGTGCCGGCCAGCTTACCGATGATAGAGGCATCGGTGACGGCCAGGATTGGCGGCGTATCGATTAACACCAGGTCGTAGTTCTTGCTCGCCCACTCCAGCAGCTCACCCATGCGACGATGCATCAGCAGCTCAGACGGGTTCGGCGGAACCTGACCACGTGGCAGGAAGTCGAAACCGTACACGCCCTGCTGAATCAGCGCCGGGCTGAACTCAGTTTTACCGGACAGCACGTTGGACAGACCTGATTTGTTATCTGCGCCCAGCAGTTCGTGGGTGTAACCACGACGCATGTCGCCATCGATAAACAGAACACGCTGACCCGCTTTCGCGACCAGGGTCGCCAGGTTGGCACAGATAAAGGTTTTACCAATACCCGGGCTGGCACCGGTGATCATCAGGATGTTGTTTTTCGCTTCCATCATCGCGAAGTGCAGGCTGGTACGCAGGCTACGAATCGCTTCGATGGAGAGGTCAGTCGGGTTACCCAGCGCCAGCAGCGTTTCGTGCGGATCGGTTTTCACCTTGCTGCCACGACGCGCCAGGGCTTCGGTATCCTTCTTACGCTGCCAGTCTGACAGTGGAACGCTGGCATAGACATTCATGCCCAGCTCTTCCAGCTGATCCGGGTTCTCGATGCCGTGATGCAACAGCGCTTTCAGCAGAACCAGACCCACTGACACGAACAGACCGAAAATCAGGCTCGCGGCGATGATCAGCAGCTTCTTCGGTGCAACAGGCGAGTTAGCGGTCTGCGCGCCATCGATGATGCGGACATCACCTACGGTACTCGCTTTACTGATACCCAGCTCCTGCTGACGGTTCAGCAGCTGCATGTAGATCTCCTGACCAGACTGAACGTCACGGGTCAGACGCAGGATTTCCTGCTGAGTCTGTGGCATGCCAGCAATTTTCTTGTTCAGCTGAGCCTGCTCACCTTCCAGCGTTTTGCGTTTTTCAAGCAGCGCGCGATACGTCGGGTGATCTTTGGTAAACAGCTGAGAGACTTCGGCTTCACGGAAGGTCAGTTCGTTCAGCTGACTCTGCACGCTGACAGAGGAGTCCAGAGCGGATTTCGCTTCCAGTGACAGGTCAACAGATTCGTTCTGACGACGGAAGGTGTTCAGCTTGTCTTCCGCTTCATCCAGCTTGCTGCGCACGGCAGGCAGCTGAGTGCGTAAGAACTCCAGGCTTTTCTCTGCCTGCGCTGACTTGCGTTCAACGTTCTGTAACAGATAGTTATTCACAATCTGGTTCAGCACTTTACTGATCTGCTCTGGATCTTCACCCAGATACTCCAGACCCAGCACGCCGGTATCTTTACCTTTGTCAGCCACGGTCAGGTTAGAGAGCACTGAACGGATCGCCTGCAGGTTATTCAGCTTGGTCACGGTGAAGCTGGTGCCTTCATCAGCGTGAATCTCGCTGACCAGCATGCTGATGTCGCCGTGCGACTCCAGCTGGCCGACTTTACCTTTGAACAGCTCATCGCCATCTTTTGAGACGGTGTAGCTATCCGGACCGGTCACTTCCAGTTCAACGTTACGTTTGTCGATAGTGCGTGGGATTTCCAGGCGCGAAATCGCGATACTGGCGGGTTTGTTGCCCATCAGGCGCGACAGACCTTTACCGATAACCGGGAAATAGTTCTGCTCAACGACGGTATCCAGACCCAGATCGTCAACGGTTTTGCCGATGACCATACGGGATTCCAGAATCTCGATTTCCGTATCAGAGGCTGGTGTCGGTGGCAGAATGCTGTCAATTTCGTTCAGAACGGTGCTGGCATTCTTCTGCTCAACCTGAACTAACGCATCTGCGCTATAAATGGGTGTTGCAAACAGTGTGTAGAGTGTTCCCGCCAGCATGAAAAAAGCGGTAACGGCAACAATGATCCAGCGATGATCAATTAGCTGTCCCACAAGATGCGCCAGATCCCATCCATTCGAATCCTCTCCCGGCGCGGTTCTGACCTTATTTTTTATATTCATGGATAATCCCAACTATCGGCTTAATACGTTCACCCACTTCTGGGTAGCGTTTTCCAGTAATCCGTAAATCTCTTCAAAGGCCTCACGGCTTTTTCTGTACGGATCCGCAATTTCTTTCTGATTGAGCCAGTGCCCAAGCAGCATGGTTTTGCCACGCGCGGCCGGGTCGATGCGATTCACCTGTTCAATATGTCGCTTTTCCATCACCAGAATCAGGTCAACGTTGCGGCACATCTCTGCCGTCAACTGTTGCGCCTCATGTCCTTCCAGCGACAGACCCTGCGCAGCAGCGACTTCAGACGCCGTCTTGTCGGCCGGGTGGCCGACCAGCGCCCCCAGGCCGGCAGAGCGAACGTCTAAATCAGGCAGCGCACGTTTAAACAGGCGCTCTCCGGTAGGAGAGCGGCAGATGTTGCCAACGCAAACGACTAACACGGACTTAATCATGATGGGACCTTAATTACCCCAGGTACGGATACGCGATGCGGCCTGTGTTGCATCGTTGATACCTGCGATGGTCGGTATCAACTGCCCAATCACACGGTTCCAGCGCGTCAGCGGCGTAGAGGTGACATAAACGATGTCGTAAGGCTGGAGCTGGAAATCGGTTCCCATCACCATGGATGCCGCATCTTTGGTGTTCAACTGATAGATGTTGGCAATCTTGTTGCGATCGGTACCGTGCAGTGGACGGATAACGAATACACCGGTGGCGTCAGAGGTGGTTTGATCCATCCCGGCCGCATTGCCCAGTGCTTCCGCCAGCGTCATGCCGCTACGGTCCATTTTCAGGGTGGTCTGCTGCTTCACTTCACCCATCACGAAGATTTTCAGATCATCGTTACGCGGAACGTAAAGAATATCGCCTGGATAGAGGAGGTGGTTCTGGCTCAGGTCACCATTCTGCATCAGTGCCTGCAGAGAGATGCGCTGTTCACGACCGTTGTGCGTCAGCACCACGTTGCGCCAGTCAGCATCAGCGGCCAGGCCGCCAGCGGCGTTGATCGCATCCAGCACCGTCAACGGAACGTTGGTGATGGGCTGCTGACCAGAAGTGGTCACTGAACCCGTCACATAGGTTTTCTGTGATTTGAACGAGGCGATGCTGACATCAACCTGTGGGCTTTCAATGTACTGAGCCAGACGACGTGACACTTCGTCACGCACTTCGCCGACGGTACGGCCCGCTACACGCACACGACCGATGTAGGGATAGAAAATGGTGCCGTCAGAATGCACCCAGTTACCGGTGTCGCTGGCGCTACGGTACTGACCCGCTGGGGTGGTCAGTTCCGGGTGGTCCCAGACCGTTACGGTCAGGACATCGCCCACACCGATACGGTATTCGTAGTTCTGAATTTCGTTCTGCAGGGCAGGATTCGTCTGAGCCACCAGTGGCTTCGGACGCATCCTTTCAACCAGTGAAGGCGTTAACGGGAAGACGTTGACATATTTATCGATGTCAAAGTTGCTATCCTGCTGTTCAACAACATCTTTTCCTGATGTAGAAAGGTGAGAACCTGGTTCGATCGTACACCCGCTAAGGAATGTGGCGGATACCAGCAAGGGTATCAATTTCATTTTGATTGTAATCATTTAGATCTTCGCTATCAGTTATTTATTGATAGAGGCGAAACCGCCGCTGTGTAAGCGTCCAACAAAAAGTAAATCCTACCTGACTTAAGCACTGAACCTGTCGTTCATTATCCTTGCTCCACTTGTTATAAGTAGCGGCCATCTACCAGGGTGTACCCTGAACGCCACGCATCATAGCGGACTATGGATGCACAGCGATATCCCTGATGATGGCCACTATCAACGACACGCCTGACAACGGCAAAACACCTCTGAGCGCGCATTAACGCGCTCATTCCGACTCACGATTAATAGGCACCATCGCGTTTCAACACCACGCCCACTGTTTTAAACAGAATCGCGATGTCGTTCCACAGTGACCAGTTTTTCACGTACCACGAGTCGAAATAGACGCGGGTTTCATAGTCAACATCATTACGACCGCTGACCTGCCACAATCCCGTCATGCCTGGCTTTGCCATCAGGTAATAATCAACATCACCGGCATAACGACAGAGTTCATCTTCAATGACCGGACGCGGTCCGACCAGACTCATATCACCGCGCACCACGTTCCAGAGCTGAGGGAGCTCATCGAGGCTTGTTTTACGGATGAAGTGGCCCACTTTAGTAATACGTGGATCATTTTTGAGTTTGAAATCTTTATCCCATTCCGCACGGGCAATCGGATCAGTGCGCAGCACCTCTTCCAGCACTTCTTTTGAATTAATGACCATCGAGCGGAATTTCAGGCATTTGAATTTACGGCCATTCATTCCCACACGCTCGTGACCATAAATCGGTGGTCCACCGTCACGACCCACCAGGAAGCCCAGTACCAGCAGCGCTGGCATCAGCATCAGGATAATCGAGAGCGCACCCACGATATCGAATGCCCGCTTCAGGAAGCGCGACGTGCGTTTAGCGAGGTTGTTCTGAACCCGCAGGATCATCACTTCATGGCTGAAGATATAGGCCATGTCGGTACCGTAGAGCGGTACACCACGCAGGGTTGGGATCACTGACACTGAACGGCAGTTGTGCATCGCCAGCGATTTAAGCCAGACATCACGGTACTGACTCTGCTCATACTCAACGGCAACGATAAACTGCGTTTCGCTGTTGGTGAGGCTCCAGAGTTCTTGCTCGTCGCGCTGCACCGGCACGCCGTTCATGATCTCCTGCGGACAGGTTCCATCAACGTCATAGAAGGCGATAACGTCAAAACCCATGACCTCTTCGCTTTGCAGTGCCTGCCAGGCTTCGTGCGCATTTTTGCTGCTGCCGATAATAATGGTCTGTTTTTTCCACAAGCCATTTTTATTCAGCAGACGTTTAGAAAGCGCGCGGCAGGTCGGAATTAAAATCAGCGCCAGGATCCAGGTCAGTAACCAGACGAAACGCGACATCTGCCACTGCGACAGGGCGGTAATCGACAGGTCGATAACAGAAAATATAAGAATGGTACGAAAAACTTCTTTTAATTCGAACCAGAAAGGTTTGCGGTAAGTGTAGTGACGCAGCCTTACCCAGAACCAGCCAATACAAATTACCGACAGACAAATGTGTGTGGCAATTTTTAAATTCATTTCTTTTTCAGAAATATCTGCCAGCGGCGAATCTGACTGCAAATTAATTAGCATCATCGCCAAAAAGAACGCTGCGTTGAAACAAATTAAGTCTGAACATGCCAGCATTAATTTGGTAATAAGACTTTTAAACGTAAATTCTGTATCGCGCATATTTAACTCTTTATTTTATTTCCTTAAACCCGCAACGGCTATCGCCTGTTTAATCATTAAGCGACGAAACCTCTCCAGAGTGAGCCGTTTCTAAGGGGAGCTCCTGCGGCGTTTACGCCAATGATCTTAACCATGAAACCAATAATATCGTGATGAATACCAACAGATTACTCTGACTTAACCACCGCCAGCGCTGCTCACTTTATCAACAAAAACGCGATTCGGGCACGCTACCGCCCTTGGCTGTCGCTGCCAATATCGCTGTCATCATTCATAATGCTCCCCGTAATGTGTTAGCGTTACCGCAACGCATCATACAGACGTTCACAGGCGAATTACTCATTCGTGACATTGCGATTAATGTCGAATAGGTACGCAGATTACGACTCTGGGGCAGAGTTTGCTAACTTGTTGCTATACTAGTTATTACTGGCTTGTTTACAAGCAGGTCCCGCCATCCCTGGACTATTTTAGGAAAAAGACTACCAGCAATTAGTATTGAGGCCTGACGGGCAGTGCAATCCTTTCTTCACAATTCGGATTAATGCCATACTCCCGATGAGATAAATCGCATAAGCCCGACAGGTGAATATCTCTTTCCTGTCAGCCAATGACTAAGAATTATCTCTACTGCGCCCTGTGAAGTTAATCAAAGCGTCACACTATTATGTTCATATTTTGCACGATATAGCGCGGTTATCTGAGAACATGCCCCCTGCCCTGCCATTTGTACGTGGCTTCGCACTCCACTATCATCAGAGAAAACTCAATTTAAGACATTCAGGTGAACAACGCATGCTGGAGGTAATTGCAGATCCCTCGCTATGGGCGGGATTAGTAACGCTAATCGTTCTGGAACTGGTTTTAGGCATCGACAATCTGATCTTCATCGCCATCCTGGTGGAGAAGCTTCCAGGGCCGCTTCGCGACCGCGCGCGCGTGATTGGACTGCTGCTGGCGTTATTGTGCCGATTATTGCTGCTGGCATCGCTTTCCTGGCTGGTTACGCTGAAAGAACCCTGGATTACGCTTATGGGCCACCCCTTCAGTGCGCGCGATTTACTGTTGCTGACAGGCGGGATTTTCCTGCTATTTAAAGCCACCACAGAGTTGAATGAGCGTCTTGAAGGGGATGATGAGGCGTCCGGTCAACAAAAAGGCGGCGCTAAATTCTGGCCGGTGGTGGCGCAAATCGTGGTGCTGGATGCCATCTTCTCGCTGGATGCGGTGATTACTGCCGTCGGCATGGTTAATGACTTACCGGTCATGATGATTGCGGTCACCATCGCCATTCTGCTGATGCTGCTCGCCAGCAAGCCGTTAACCCGCTTCGTGAACAACCATCCGACGATTGTGATCCTCTGCTTAAGCTTTCTGCTGATGATCGGCTTCAGCCTGGTGGCGGAAGGCTTTGGTTTTGTGATTCCCAAAGGCTACCTCTATGCGGCAATCGGCTTCTCGGTGGTGATTGAGGCACTGAACCAGCTGGCGCACTTTAATCGTCGTCGGGTGCTGTCGGCCGGTCGTCCACTACGCCAGCGTACGGCGGAAGCGGTGTTACGCCTGCTGCGCGGCGCGGCAGAACCGGCGGAGCTGGATGCGAAAACTTCCTCACTGATTGCTGACAGCGATGACAGCATGCTGTTTAACCGGCAGGAACGGGTGATGATTGCCCGCGTACTGGGCATGGGTCAGCGCCACATTAACAGCATCATGACCTCGCGCCACGACGTCGAACATATCGATCTCAGTGATGATCCGGCAGAGATAATGTCGCGCCTCGACCGCAACCAGCACACGCGAATACTGATCACGGATCACTCCAGCGAACCGCTGGGCGTAGTTCACGTTATCGATCTGCTGCACCAGTCACTGCACCACAATTCCCTGGATTTACGCGCCCTGATTCGACAGCCGCTGGTCTTTCCTGAGCGGCTGACGGTGCTGCAGGCGCTGGAACAGTTTCGTCAGGCCCATACTCACTTCGCCTTTGTGGTCGATGAGTTTGGTTCGGTGGAAGGCGTGGTGACGCTGAGCGATGTAATGGAGACCATCGCCGGCAATCTGCCGAATGAGGCGGGTGAAATCGATGCTCGCTACGATATTCAGATTCAGGATGAAGGTCACTGGATTGCTAACGGTCATATGCCGCTGGAAGATCTGGCGCTCTATGTGAAATTGCCGCTCGATGAGCAGGGTGACTATCATACGCTGGCGGGATTACTGATGGATAAGCTGCAACACATCCCTCAGGAAGGCGAAGTGTTGCAACTGGGTGACTATCTTCTGCGAACGCTGCAGGTCGAAAATCATCGGGTGCAGAAAGTCGAGATCCTGCTGCAGCCCGATATCAGTTACGAGGTCTGAGCAATTAGCTGGCTGAAGGAAATGCGCCCGTTACGGGCGCATGATTTTCTTCAGGTTCTCTTTATTCTCGCCCTCTTTCTGGCGATCGATCCACTGATTCAGCCGTGATTTCGCCTCACTCTGCAACCGGTTACGCAGAACGTCATCCACCGGCAGAGAGTATTGCAGGCTGTCCCAGCGACCATACATGCGCAGCGGAACCGGCTGACTGGAGAGCGCTTTCACCAGCGCATCATCGCCACGCCAGCCGCTGATTTTCAGCCCCAGGGTCATATCCAGCTGTTGCTGCACCATGTCAACTTTGCCCGCGCCCTGCAAGCCCAGATTCTGGCCGTTGCCATTGATATCGCTGAAGCTGAGTACGCCCTTATTCAGCGCCACCTGTGCGCTAATCGACTCAATCCCCTCATCCACCGCCTGATCGCTGCTGACCTTATCGCTGACCCGCGCCACGGCACGCTGCACCATCTGCTGCAGATTCAGCTGTGCCAGCTTCAGGTTGCTGGCGCTGATGGTCGCCCTGCCCTGCCAGCGACGTTTGGCTGCTTCGACCGTCAGCGTATCACCCGACAGGTCGCCATCCAGACTCAGATTCCCCTGCACGCTTTCCGGCAGTTCAAACGCTTTAAGCAGCGGCTGAATCGCAATTAACCGGAGTTGGGGTTTAAGGCTGACCCGCGTCTCTGGCTGACGGATATCGATACTGCCGGGAATGGAGAAACTGCCATTGCCCAGCTTGCCGCTGAGCGTCTTCAGCGTCATCACTCCCTGCTGATTGCTGGCGTTCACCGAAAGACTGGTCAGAGAGAGTCCGCGCCATACCGCATTGTCAGCCTGTAACTTCAGCGCCAGATCCAGGTCATTCAGCGGAGAGTCGGCGTTGCTGCGTTCCCGCGGCGCAGCAATCACCGGCGAACGGGCTACGGTGGCGTGCTGCACGCCAGGTGCGTCAGAGACGGGCGCACTGGTGAGTAAATTATCGACGTTAAGGTTGCTGGCTTTCAGATCCAGCGCCAGCTGCTGCGGTGGCGCAATATGGCCACTGCCCTGCCCGGTCAGGGTGCTGTCATTGGCGGTGAGCTGCAGATTACTGAAGGAGAGCTGCTGGCGGTCACCATCCCACTCGCCCTGCAGGCTCAGCGAGCCTTTGATCCCCTGTGCCGGAATATCGGCGCCGGACAACGTGTAATCAAGCTGCTGCAACTGGCCGCTGAGGCGATGGGGATATTGCGCGGCATCCAGCTGGCCTTTGAGATTCAGTGTGGCGTTGCGCTGGTTGCGCATCAGCGTGGTGCTCAGCGACAGCGTCGCCAGCTTGTTCGCGTCCTGTTCCATATTAATGTTGAGGTCGCGGAAATTATACTCGTCGCCGCCTGGCTGCTGCCAGATCAACAGACTGTCTGCTACCCGCAGTTTAGCGATATCGAATGACCAGCCGCTGGAAGGCGAAGCCGGCTCCGCATCACGCGGACCCTGGGGCGCATTTCTGGCACGCTGCGCGCGGCTATCTGGCGTCACCCGCACTATCGCATTTTTCAGCATCACCTGGCTGACGCTGAGCTGATGGGATAACAGTGGCCAGAGATCAACATCCAGCCGCATGTTTTCCGCCGAGACCATCGGCTGGCTGGCGCCCGGCGCGGTAAGACTCATCCGGCCGGCCAGAATGCTGAGCTGAGGCCAGACGTGCCAGCGCAGATCGCTGCTGACCTCAAGGCGATAACCACTGCGTTGTTCGACCTGCTGCACCATATAGGCACGAAAGTCGTTGGGATTGACCAGCAGCACCAGCGCGCTCATTCCCGTTACGACCACCACTAACAGGATGGCCAGCGTGGTTATCACTCTTTTCATTACATCCTCAGATCAGTCTTTGTCGATACGGCTGGCATCAGCGCCCTGCTGACCGCGATATTTCGCATCTTCACGCCGGTTGTAGGGACGCGCAGCCGGGCCTGAAAGCGGTTCAAAACTCAGCGCGCCGATCAACATGCCGGGACGCAGAGCCAGCGGCAGTTTACCTGAATTGTAGAACTCCAGCACGATACGGCCCTGCCAGCCAGGATCGATGCGGTGAGCCGTAACGTGTACCATCAACCCAAGTCGCGCCAGCGATGAACGGCCATCCAGCCAGCCGACCAGATCGTCAGGCAGCGTCACGGACTCCAGCGTCACCGCCAGCGCCAGCTCTCCCGGATGGAGGAAAAAGGCTTCGCCATCAGGCAATACGATCTCATCGCTCATGACCCGATCCAGTGCCGCGCTCACTTCCTGTTTCGGGCCGCTCAGATCGATAAAGGCCGCGGTATGACCGCTGAAGGTGCGGAACTGATTACCCAGACGCACATCGACGGTGGCTCCGTTAATGCGCTCGACCGGCGGGCGTGGCTCAATGGCCAGTTTGCCATTGTCCAGCCAGGCTTCAATATCGCGATCGCATAATCTCATTGCGGTAACTCCATGGCATAAGTGTAGCAAACCGGCATGCTTGCCTGCCGCCGGTCTGCACCACGTCCGGACGGACGTGTGTTATTCAAAAAACTGGTTGATTTTCGCCTTGAGGATATCGATGGCGATACGGTTTTTTCCGCCGCGCGGCACAATGATATCGGCGTACTGTTTTGATGGCTCGATAAACTGCAGGAACATCGGACGCACGGTCTTCTGATACTGACTCATTACCGAATCCATTGAGCGGCCACGCTCATTGACGTCACGTTTCATACGACGCATCAGACAGATGTCGAGCGGCGTGTCCACGAAGATAGAGAAGTTGAGTTCCTGGCGCAGACGGGCATCGGTTAACAGCAGAATGCCTTCAAGGATGATGACCTTTTTTGCGCTCAGATGATGCGTTTGCTGGGTGCGGGTGTGCTCAACGTAGCTGTAGACCGGCAGCTCAATATCCTGACCAGCTTTAACCGCCTGCAGATGCTGCAACAGCAAATCATGATCCATCGCGCTCGGATGGTCATAATTGGTTTTAACCCTCTCTTCCATGGTGAGGTGACTTTGATCTTTGTAATAAGCATCTTCCGGGATGACCCCGATGTGCTCGCCACCTACCTGATCACGGATTTCACGATAGAGCGTGCTGGCAATTAAACTTTTACCGGATGCGGAAGCGCCGGCAATGCCTACAATCACGCACTGATGAGACTTGTCAGTCATACTTTTTTAAGACCTGATAACTGGAGCCTGCCACTGGTCACACATTACGCGGGCAGCGGACGGGCCGAAATGGAGAGGGTGTGTTCGCGCTAAGTATAGGGATTTCGGCCTTTTGATGCCAGAGAAATGGCGTCGACGACTTTTCAGACTTTCTCCTTTGGACGCCACTCATTTCACCGATAAACTAGCGGCACACCATACTATAAAAAAAATGGCCTGCGCGGCGCGCTGTTCAGACAACGCGTGTCGCTAACGTGACGACCGAAGATGCATCAGGAGTGGTATGCACTGGAAGACTTTGACCTATTTTGGCGACAGCATGCTGTTGATTCCAACAGCCGTGATTATTGCGCTGATTTTGCCGTGGAAGAGTGATAATCGTCATACGGTCTTTTACTGGATTGTGGCATTTGGCCTGGCTGGCCTGACCGTCAGCATCTCTAAAATTCTGTTTCTGGGGTTTGGCATCGGCAGCGCCCGCTTTAATTTTACCGGTTTCAGCGGTCATAGTGCCATGTCCGCCACGCTGTGGCCGGTCATGCTGTGGCTGATTTCCGGGCGCTGGTCCGCGATGTGGCGCATTGCGGCGATTGGGGTTGGCTATCTGATTCCCCTGATGGTCGGTTTCTCCCGCCTGGTCATCCACGCACACTCAAAAAGTGAGGTGGTCACCGGGCTGCTGCTGGGCTTCACGCTGAGCACGGCGTTTCTGATATCCCAGCGTCGCACCTCGCTCAAAGGCTTCAGCTGGCCGCAGGTCGGTGCTGCGCTGTTAGTGCCGTTTGTATTGATGAGTCACGGTCGTGTCGCCACCACGCAGCAGTTCCTGGAGCGTTTCGCCGCCAGCCTTGCGGGCATGGAGAAACCCTATACCCGCGCCGATCTTTTCCGCCAGTAATCAACGTGCTGGCAATCAATCTTAGCGTGCCCGTCAATTCGCCGAATAACGGGCAATATTGATTTCACCCCTTTTTTCTTTGCCGGATGTGCTAGCATGCAGTGAGAGAATGACTGGTGCCTGATACGCCATTGTGGAGCGCTGCACCCTGCCGGAAGTCCGCATGACGATAGAGATCCTGTCCCCGCAAAATAGCACGCCAAACCGCTGGCTCTCGGCGCTGCTCCTTGGCTGCGTGGTGTTTGTCCTGACACTCTTCTGTCTGGAACTGATCGTCGTCAGCGGCAAAATCTCCCCGCTCTGGTTTCCGACTACGTTAATGACCGTCGTGGTTTTCCGCTGCCCGTCACGCCAGCTCCCGCTGCTGCTGACAGCCTGCGTGCTTGGCACCGCCGGGGCTAACGCCATCATCATCGGGCCTGCCCTCTCGAACATTAAATTCGCCCTGCTCAATCTTATCCAGGCCGGTGTGGGTGGCATGCTGCTGCGCGCCCTGCTGGATCGGCGCGCGCCGCTGGATTCACTGCATGACTGGGCACGGATGGTACTGTCGGTGGGCATCGTGACGCCGGTGCTCGGCGGCCTGCTGGCACTCTGGACGCTACAGGTCAGCGGCCACGCCTCGTTTCCCTTCTTTTATACCTGGGTGATCTCCGAAATCATCGGCATGCTGGTGTTAGGCCCGATGCTGTTACTGCTGCCGTGGCCGCTGCGTCGCACGGGGTTCAGCAATCTGCGCCTGGCCGAAGCTCTGCTGACGCTTCTTCTCACCCTCGGGGCCAGTTATCTGGCGCTGCGCTTTTTGCCGTGGCCCTTTACCTTTATCGTGGTGATCCTCTTCTGGTGCGCGGTCCGCCTGCCCAAGCTGCAGGCGTTCGTGCTGTTCTTCCTGAACGCCAGTTTTATCTCGATACTGCTCGCCTTTGATCTGGTCAGCGTGGTGAACAACAACAGCGCGCTGGGCCCGGTCTCCAGCTGGCTGCCGTTCCTGCTGGTGCTAATCCCCAGTCACATTATGTCGCTGGTGATGGATGCGTTCCGGCGCGAAAAGCTCCATATCACTGACAGTGAAACCCGCTTCCGTCACGCCATGGAGTACTCCGCCATCGGGATGGCGCTGGTGGCGCCCCACGGCAGCTGGTTGCAGGTCAACCGCTCGCTGTGCCAGATCCTGGGCTACCCGGCTGAGGAGCTGAAGCGGCTGACTTTTCAGCAGATCACCCATCCCGACGATCTCAGCCTCGATTTGCAACATGCGAACCGACTGCTGGCGGGTGAGATTGATACCTACACCTTTGAGAAGCGCTATTTCCGCAAAGATGGCGAGATTGTCTGGGCGCGGCTGACGGTATCGCTGGTGCGCGATGGTAACCAGGAACCGCTCTACTTTATTGCGCAGATTATCGATATCTCTGAGCTGAAGCAGAGCGAGCAGGTGAATCGCAGGCTGATGGAGCGTATTACGCTGGCCAACGAAGCGGGTGGCATTGGCGTATGGGAGTGGAACCTGCTGACCGGCGAGATGTTATGGGACAAGCGCATGTACGCGCTGTTTGGTCTTGCCCCGCATGAGTCACCCAGCTATGACCTCTGGATCCATCTGCTGCATCCCGCCGATCGCGAGTATGCCGCACTGACGGTGCAACAGGCGATTGAGCTTCGCAGCGCGTTTCACATGGAGTACCGCGTGGTCGATGACCAGGGACATCGCTGGGTGCGCACTCAGGCCAACCGGCTGCTGAGTAAAGAAGGCCGCATTGAGCGTATGCTGGGCATCTGTCAGGACATCACGCCGCTACGCAATCTTAACGAGGCGCTGTTTCAGGAGAAAGAGCGCATGGCGATCACCCTGGATTCGATCGGCGAAGCGGTCATCAGCACCGATAAAGAGATGCGCGTTGCCTTTATGAACCCGGTGGCGGAGAAAATGAGTGGCTGGTCGCAGGAGCAGGCCGCCGGTCAGCCGCTGAGTGAGCTGCTGCATATCACGCAGGGACGTAACGGCCCTGAGGTAGAGAGTTTGCTGTTATGCCAGCTGCCGCCGGAAAAAGTCACCCCCGGTCTCGCTGAAGATCTGGTGCTGCATACCCCGGACGGCGGCCATATCGATATTCACTACAGCATCACGCCGCTGCGTTCGGAAGCGGGTCTGGAACAGGGGGCGGTGATGGTCATTCAGGATGTGAGTGAGTCACGCAAACTGATGAAGCGCCTGAGCTACAGCGCGCTGCATGACACCCTGACCCGTCTGCCTAACCGCGCCAGCTTCGAACTTCAGCTTAAGCGTCTGCTGTTTGATGCCGCTGAACATCAGCATCAGCACGTGCTGGTGTTTATCGACCTTGATAAGTTTAAAGCGGTCAATGACAGCGCCGGGCATGCTGCAGGCGATGCGTTACTGCGCGAACTCTCCGATCTGATGCAGCACCCTCTGCGCAGCAGCGATTTCCTTGCGCGACTGGGCGGTGATGAGTTTGCACTACTGATGCCCGATTGCGATATCGGACAGGCACATGATGTGGTGCAGCGCATTGTCGCCGCGGTAAATGATTACCGGTTCCAGTGGCTGGGACGCCTTTATCAGGTCGGTGCCAGCGCGGGCGTGACGCAGATTTCAGCAGAAAACTGTCAGAGCAGCGACGTGCTTTCGCAGGCGGACATCGCCTGTTACAACGCCAAACGCAGCGGGCGCGGACGGCTGGTGGTCTACGAACAGCATCGCTTACCGCTGTCGGGCAACCATCAGGGTATGGATGCGGCGATGATTGATGCGCTGCAGATCGAACTGCCCGCCTGGGCCGTTGCGCCGCCAAAAACGCCGCAGGCCGCCTTTATCTGGCTGCTTGAGGTGCAGCTGTTAACCGCTGACGGATTGCTGCTGGATGAGACACTGCTGCGCAATAACCTGCCTGATGAAACGCTGCGTCGCCGGCTGGATAATAATATTCTTGAGGCTTTTTTCCGCCACGACGTGCAGCGGCTCAATAACAAAGGCATTCCGGTGATTCTGCCGCTCAATGCTCAGGTGCTGAGTGATGTCGCTTTTGTGCAGCAACTCTGTCAGCGCTTTGTCGCCGCCGGTCTCTCCAGCAGCGGCTGTGGTTTTGCTTTCCCTGCCGCCAGCGTGCTGAGCCAGGGCGATCAGCTCTATGCCGCGCTGCTGCAACTGCGGCAGTGCGGCTGCCGCATCGTATTGCAGCATTTTGGCCGTAATCTGGATGCCTTCAATCTGCTGAGTGACGAGGTGGTCGATTATCTGGTGCTGGCGCCTGAACTGGTTGCCAACGTTCACAATAACCTGATGGATGAGATGCTGCTGACCATCATTCAGGGCCAGGCCACACAGCGCAATATCTCGGTGCTGGCCGGTCCGGTTTCGGTACCGGCCCTGCTCAGCACCCTGGCTAACCTTGATGTTAACGGCGTCTGGGGCAGTGCCGTGGCGGAGCGCCAGCCGTTACGTTCACTGGCTGAAGATCACATCTTCGCTATTCGTTAATTCCGGCGCTGCCCGCTTGCCACCCTGCTGAAGCTGCGCTAAAGTCGCCCCCTTTTTTCCGGCATGGGGGCGAAAATGTTCATAGGATTCGATTACGGCACGGCTAACTGCTCTATTGCAGTCAGCGAAAATGGCACGCCACGTCTGTTAACGCTGGAAAATGATCAGCGCCTGCTGCCGTCGATGATTTGTGCGCCGACCCGCGAGTCGATCAGCGAATGGCTCTATCGTCATCATCAGGTCGCGACACCTGACAGCGAAACCACGGCGCTGCTGCAGCGGGCGCTGCGATATAACCGCGAAGAAGATATCGATGTCCAGCCCAATAGCGTGCAGTTTGGCCTCACCGCGCTGCAGCACTATATGGTCGATCCCGAAGATGTCTGGTTCGTTAAATCCCCCAAATCGTTCCTCGGTGCTACTGGCCTGAAGCCACAGCAGATTGCCCTGTTTGAAGATCTGGTCTGCGCCATGATGCTGCACATCCGCAAGCAGGGTGAAAGCCAGCTTGATCAGGTTATCGATCAGGCGGTGATCGGACGCCCGGTCAACTTCCAGGGTTTAGGCAGTGAAGAGTCTAACCAGCAGGCTGAAGGTATTTTGCTGCGCGCCGCCCACCGCGCCGGTTTCCGCGACGTAGAGTTCCAGTTCGAACCGGTGGCGGCCGGACTCGATTTCGAAGCCACGCTGCAGCAGGAGACGCGGGTACTGGTGGTGGATATTGGCGGTGGTACTACCGACTGCTCAATGTTGCTGATGGGGCCGAAGTGGCGTGATAAAGCTGACCGCCGTGAAAGCCTGCTGGGCCACAGCGGTTGCCGTGTCGGCGGTAACGACCTGGACATCATGCTGACGTTTAAGACCCTGATGCCGCTACTCGGTCTGGGCGGTAACACCCAGAAAGGCACCGCCCTGCCTGCGCTGCCGTGGTGGAATGCGATCGCCATCAATGATGTTCCGGCACAAAGTGACTTTTACAGTCCCGCCTGCGGAAAGTGGCTGCGGGATTTAGTGCGTGATGCGGAACAGGGTGACGTAGTGGCTCGCCTGCTGAAAGTGTGGCAGCAGAAGCTCAGTTATCGCCTGGTGCGCGCAGCGGAAGAGAGCAAGATTGCGCTGTCAGCCAGCCCGGCGCATACCGCTTCCCTGGACTTTATTGCCGCCGCATTAGAGACAGAGATTGGCGTGGATCAGCTGCAGGACGCCATCAGTCAGCCGCTGGAGAAAATTCTGGAACAGGTGCAGCTGGCATTAGCCACCAGCCAGATTAAGCCTGATGTGATTTACCTGACCGGCGGCAGTGCGCGTTCGCCGTTGCTGCGCGCGGCGTTGCAGCAGACGCTGCCGGATACACCGATTGCGGGTGGCGATGATTTCGCCTCCGTCACCGCAGGGCTGGCCCGCTGGGCGGAAGTTATGTTCCGCTAGGCTTGCACTGCAATAACAAAGACGGCACCTGAGGGTGTAATGCCAGTCAGTTAAGCGACAGGTGATAACGCAGTCTGGTGCCGGGCCCCGGCCTGCTCTGAAGCTTGAGTGCATGTTGTCAGAAAGGGCACGAGAGTGGAGGCCTGAGCGCCTCTGCTGCTGAAAGGGCTATCCGCAGCGCTGAGGCGTGACGCCGGGCCAGAAGTCCACGCCGGGAAGCGTGGACAGTTCGGGGCCGGCCAGAGAGGGCCGATCCCCGAACGGTTCGTCGGCACGACGTCAAAGCCGAAGGTACCGCGTGAGCGGCGCGAGGACGGCCCGGCAGCAGCAGAGGTGCTCAGGCCCGTACTGCGGCTCGCTCGCCCGGAAAATCAGAAGGCAATATTGGCGCTGATACCGCCGATAAACGCATCTTTCACTTCACTGACTGCGCCAGGGGCAACCACATACTGCAGGTTAGGACGCAGTGACATCCAGTTAGTTACTTTAGCGTTGTAGTAAACCTCATAGTTGTACTCTGAACCTTCCTGAATCGGCAGATAGGTCGGGCTGTCAAAGCGGCTCTCGCCATTAGCCTGATTCTGCTGACGCAGTGAGCGGGTATAGTCGCTGTTCACATGAATACGTGACGCGCCCACGCCGATCTCATCCTGAGGACGGGCATCAAACGGTCCTGTCCAGGTAAACGCAATAGACTGATAGTTGTCGGTCTTTGAGGTCTTGTGATCGTTCATCACCGCCTGCACCCGCACACCCAGACCGCGATTCACATCGCCATCCTGCGCGGTCAGCTGTTGCTGTAACAGCAGATAGCCGCCATAGGAATGGGCCTGATCCTGATAGCCGCCGTTGCGCCAGCTGCCATAAACATCGCCATCCACCGAGGAATAGTAATAGCCGATGCGGTAGTTACCCGGTAATTTCTCCGGCCCGAAGGTTGGCTTCCAGCCCAGTTCGACCGGCACCAGATTCCCTTCTGAATTGCTGGTATCCAGACGGAAACCATCACCGCGATCGTAGTTAGCGCTGTTCTGATTATAGAAACCGACCTGGAAGAAAACGTCCGGCGTGATATTGAATTTCACCCGGCCGCCCCACTGCGAGACCGGCCAGTTAAACCAGCGATCGCCGCGCCAGTTACCCGCCTGCCCGCTACCCAGCGCCAGGTTCTGGAACAGATTGCCATCGAAGTTATCGAAGTCTTCCCCTACCGTCACCCGCCCGGCTTTCACATCGACCACATCGTTAAACAATCCTTTGCGTAACCAGAACTGGGTCAGACGCCAGGTCTGGCCGCGACCGTAAACCTCCTGCACCGAGGAGAGCATACCGGTGCGTTGATCCGCGACCTGTTCAGAAAGATTCTGTCCGTTACGACTGGTCACGGTCATCTGGAACTCGGCATCCTGCCAGTCCAGCAGCTTCTGCAGATCGAAATTGGTGCCAAACGACCACTGATCGCTGTAGCGCATGGTGGTATTGGTATCTGCCCCGCCGACTAAATTCGCGGCGCTTTCCATGGTGTAGTTAACGTCAAACTTAATGCCGTCGTCCTGCAGCTGCGTTCGGTACCCGCCCCAGTCACCAAACATCCATTCGGAGTCCGGGCTCAGGGCGTCAGCGGCCAACGCCTGCGCGGAAAACATGGCCAGGATTAGGGTGCCGGTTGCCACACGGCGCAGCGGGAAACGCTGCTCTGCTTTTCTGTTTTTCATCTTGCTTATTCTTATGTAAGTTACGGAAAATGACGCGCAGAGGATAGTGCTGGATAACCTCTGTTTTTTGTAAATACGTGCGCATAATTACCCGTAACATCCGTTTATTAACGCATTTGTGATCGGGATCGCTGATTGGTTATTCTCTGGGCGGGGTGCCAATTTTTTGACAGGTGTAGCGTAAAAAGGGGCGCTATCGCCCCTTGTGTTTACTGGCTTGCCTGATTCAGTTGTTCAATCTGCGCCGGGGTCAGCGTCAGCTGCATCGCGCCAGTCAGATCGTCGAGCTGTTTCAGCGAGGTGGCACTGACAATCGGTGCGGTGATGCCGGGACGGGCGATCAGCCAGGCCAGCGCCACCTGCGTCGGCGTCACCTGATGCGCTTCGCTGATAGCGTCCAGTGCGTCCAGGATCCGCAAACCGCGCGGGTTAAGGTATTTATCTACGACACCCTGACCGCGCGCGCTTTTACCGGCATCCGCCGCCTCGCGGTATTTGCCACTGAGAAAGCCGCTGGCGAGTGAATAGTAGTTAATAACGCCCAGCCCCTGCGCCATCACCACCGGCTCCAGCTCCGATTCATAGGGCTGGCGGTCATAAAGATTGTATTCAGGTTGCAGGGTTTCATAGCGCGCCAGCCCCTGCGTTTCACTGACCTGCAACGCCTCCTGCAGCCGTGCCGCGCTGTAATTGGAAGCACCAATCGCCCGCACTTTGCCCTCTCTGATCAGGCTGTCAAAGGCGCTCAGGGTTTCTGCCAGCGGCGTATCCTGATCGTCGCGGTGCGCCTGGTAGAGATCGATATAGTCGGTCTGCAACCGGCGCAGTGAATCTTCAACTGCCTGACGGATATATTGCGGTTTCAGCCCGGTTTTCTCCGGCGACAATTCCATGCCGACCTTGGTTGCCAGCACGATCTGGTCGCGTTTGCCGCTTTTTTTCAGCCATTCACCCATAATGGTTTCCGATTCACCGCCTTTATTGCCCGGTGCCCAGCGGGAATAGACGTCGGCGGTATCGATAAACCACAGGCCTCGATCCACCAGCGCATCCAGCAGAGAAAAGGAGGTGGTTTGATCCACTGTCCAGCCAAACACGTTGCCGCCAAACGTCAGCAACGGCACCGCGATACCACTGTCACCCAACTGCCGGGTTTGATTCTGACTCATTTCCTGCTCCTTATTTGCCTGAAAAAACCGTCTGTCTTTCAGCATAGCAAAGTGATTTCACGGCTTTATGACGATTGTGATGCGATTAATGAAAGAACAGGCATAATTACCCCGCCCTGACAGATATCCTTATTTCCTTCAACTTCTGCCCGTCAGAGGCAGCTACACTCTGTCGTTTGCAGGCTACCCATTTGATGCCTGCGCCTGGGACTACGTCACTGCTGGAGAGCACCAACAATCATGAGCACCCGACATCCTGTTATGAAGAAAACCCTTATCGTGCTGGCCCTGATCGCCGTGGCCGCTGGCGGCTATTATGCCTGGCAGCGCCATGCCCAGCCGCAGAGCAGCAGTCAGAGTGACGCACCTGCGCCACGTGGCGGCAAAGGCGGCGGTGACGGCGCCCGTCGTCCCCTCGCGCCGGTTCAGGCCGCTACGGCCACCAGCCAGAGCGTGCCGCACTATCTGAGTGGACTGGGTACGGTGACCGCGGCTAACACGGCCACGGTGCGCAGCCGGGTCAATGGCGATCTGCTGGCAATCCACTTCACCGAAGGGCAGCAGGTAAAAGCGGGCGAGCTACTGGCAGAAGTCGACCCGCGGCCTTATCAGGTGGCGTTAACGCAGGCGCAGGGCCAGTTGGCGAAAGATCAGGCGACGCTGGCCAACGCCCGTCGTGACCTGGCGCGCTTCGAGAAGCTGGCAAAAAACTCGCTGGTGTCGCAACAGGAGCTGGATACCCAGCGCTCACTGGTCAGTGAAACGCTCGGCACGCTGAAAGCGGATGAGGGAAGCGTCGCCAGTGCGCAACTCAATCTTACCTACAGCCGGATCACCGCGCCGATTGCCGGCCGGGTCGGGCTGAAACAGGTGGACGTCGGCAACTATGTCACCAGCGGCGACACTACCGGTATCGTGGTGATCACCCAGACGCACCCGATTGATGTGGTCTTTACCCTGGCTGAGAACAGCATCAGTTCTATTCTCAAGGCGCAGAAAAGCGGTGAATCGCTGCTGGTGGAGGCCTGGGATCGCAGTAATCAGAATCTGATCGCCAGCGGCAAACTGCTGAGCCTCGATAACCAGATTGATGTCACCACCGGCACCATCAAAATCAAAGCGCGTTTTGATAATCAGGACGACACGCTGTTCCCCAATCAGTTCGTGAATGTGCGGCTGAAGGTCAACACCCTGCAGGATGCGATTGTTATCCCACCTGCCGCGCTGCAGATGGGCAACGAAGGCAACTTTGTCTGGGTGGTTAACAGCGACAACAAGGTCAGCAAGAAAAGCGTGATTGCCGGCTTGCAGGATAGCGAGAAAGTGGTGGTCAGCGCCGGTCTGGAGGCGGGTGAACGCGTCGTGACCGATGGTCTGGATCGCCTGACGGAAGGCGCAAAAGTCGAGGTGGTCGCGCCGCAGAGCAACGCACCGCGCGCTACCCGCGCCACCCTTCCGTCAAAAGGAGAGCGTGAGTAATGCAGGTCATGCCTCCCGATCACAGTGGCGGACCTTCACGCCAGTTTATCCTGCGGCCGGTCGCCACCACGCTGTTGATGATTGCGATCCTGCTGGCCGGGGTGCTGGGCTACCGCTTCCTGCCGGTCTCGGCGCTGCCGGAAGTCGACTATCCGACTATCCAGGTCGTCACGCTCTATCCGGGTGCCAGCCCGGATGTGGTCACCTCCTCCATCACCGCGCCGCTTGAGCGCCAGTTTGGTCAGATGTCTGGCCTGAAACAGATGGCGTCGCAAAGCTCCGGCGGTGCCTCGGTGGTGACGCTGCAGTTCCAGCTGACGCTGCCGCTGGATGTGGCAGAGCAGGAGGTGCAGGCTGCCATTAACTCCGCCACTAACCTGCTGCCCAACGACCTGCCTAATCCGCCGGTCTACAGCAAGGTGAATCCTGCCGATCCACCGATCATGACGCTTGCCGTCACCACGCGCAGCATGCCGCTGACGCAGGTGCAGGACATGGTGGAAACGCGGGTGGCGCAGAAAATCTCTCAGGTCAGCGGCGTCGGACTGGTGACGCTATCGGGCGGTCAGCGTCCGGCGGTGCGGGTGAAAATGAATGCGCAGGCGCTGGCTGCGCTGGGTCTGACCAGCGAAACGGTGCGGACCGCCATCAGCAATGCCAACGTAAATTCGGCCAAAGGCAGCCTGGATGGTCCGACCCGCTCAGTTACCCTGTCAGCCAATGACCAAATGAAATCAGCGGAGGATTATCGCCAGCTGATTATCAGCTACAAAAACGGCGCACCGGTGCGTCTTGGCGACGTGGCGACCATAGAACAGGGAGCAGAAAACAGCTGGCTTGGCGCCTGGGCCAACCGCGATGCAGCGATTGTGCTCAACGTTCAGCGTCAGCCTGGTGCCAATATCATCGCCACAGCAGATAATATCCGTGCCATGTTGCCCGCCCTGACCGCAGCCCTGCCGAAGTCGGTGGAGGTTAAACTGCTCACCGACCGCACCACCAATATTCGTGCTTCGGTCAACGACACGCAGTATGAGCTGATGCTGGCGATGGCGCTGGTGGTCATGATTATCTATCTGTTTCTGCGCAACGTGCCCGCCACGCTGATCCCGGCGGTTGCGGTGCCTTTGTCGCTGATCGGCACCTTCGCGGCGATGTACTTCCTCGGCTTTTCAATTAACAACCTGACGCTGATGGCGCTGACCATCGCCACCGGCTTTGTGGTCGATGATGCCATCGTGGTGATTGAGAACATCTCACGCTATATCGAGAAAGGGGAAAAGCCGCTCACCGCCGCGCTGAAAGGTGCCGGCGAGATCGGCTTTACCATCATCTCCCTCACCTTCTCGCTGATTGCGGTCCTGATCCCGCTGCTGTTTATGGGCGACGTGATCGGCCGTCTGTTCCGCGAATTTGCCGTGACGCTGGCGGTGGCGATTCTGATTTCAGCGGTGGTCTCACTGACCCTGACGCCGATGATGTGCGCCAGGATGCTGAGCGCGGAGTCGCTGCGCAAACAGAACCGCTTTTCGCGGGCCAGCGAAGCGATGTTTGATCGTATCGTGGCCGCCTATGGCCGCGGCCTGAAACGGGTACTTAATCATCCCTGGCTCACGCTGTCGGTGGCGCTTGGCACCCTGGTGCTGACGCTGGTGCTGTGGATGATCATCCCGAAAGGCTTTTTCCCGCAGCAGGACAACAGCATTATTCAGGGCACGCTGCAGGCACCGCAGTCGGTCTCCTATGCCAGCATGGCGCAGCGCACCCGCGATGTCGCCTCCATCATCATGAAAGATCCGGCAGTGGAGAGCATGACTTCGTTTGTCGGCGTGGATGGCACCAATGCCTCGCTGAACAGCGCGCGTCTGCAGATCAACCTCAAACCGCTGGATCAACGCGACGACCGCATTCCTGCCATTCAGCAGCGCCTGCAACAGCAGGTCAGTGAGGTACCGGGCGTGCAGCTGTGGCTGCAGGCGGTGCAGGATCTCACCATCGATACCCAGGCGAGCCGCACGCCCTATCAGTTCACGCTGCAATCGGGTTCACTGTCGTCGCTCAGCACCTGGGTTCCGGCGCTGCTGACCCGGCTCAGCACCCTGCCACAGCTGCGCGATGTCAGCAGTGACTGGCAGGATCAGGGACTGGAAGCCTATGTCAAAGTGGACCGCGACAGCGCCAGCCGCCTCGGCATCAGCATGGCGGATGTCGATAACGCGCTGTACAACGCTTTTGGTCAGCGGCTCATCTCCACCATTTATACTCAGGCGAACCAGTATCGGGTGGTGCTGGAGCAGGACAATAGTGCCACTCCAGGCATGGAGAGCCTGAATGCGATTCGCCTTAACAGCAGCGACGGCGGCAGCGTACCACTGAGCGCCATTGCCCGCATTGAACAGCGCAACACGCCGCTCAGCATTAATCATCTCGACCAGTTCCCGTCGGCGACCTTCTCCTTCAACGTGGCTGACGGCTATTCGCTGGAAGATGCGGTGAAAGCGGTGTCGCAGGCTGAAGCCGAGCTTGGCATGCCCGCAGAGCTGATGACGCAGTTCCAGGGCAGCACGCTGGCCTTTGAAGCGGCGCTGAGCAGCACTGTCTGGCTGATTGTGGCGGCTATTGTGGCGATGTACATCGTGCTGGGCGTGCTTTATGAGAGCTTTATTCACCCCATCACAATTCTCTCAACGCTGCCTACGGCGGGTGTCGGCGCGCTGCTGGCGCTGATGCTCAGCGGCAATGAGCTGGATATCGTAGCGATAATCGGCATCATCCTGCTGATCGGCATCGTGAAAAAGAACGCCATCATGATGATCGACTTTGCGCTGGCGGCCGAACGTGAACAGGGTATGAAGCCTGTTGATGCCATCTATCAGGCCTGCCTGCTGCGCTTCCGCCCGATTCTGATGACCACGCTGGCCGCCCTGCTCGGCGCGCTGCCGCTGATGCTCAGCACCGGCGTCGGTGCCGAACTGCGTCATCCGCTGGGGATTGCCATGGTCGGCGGGCTGATTCTGAGCCAGGTGCTGACCCTGTTTACCACCCCGGTGATCTACCTGCTGTTTGATCGACTGGCGCACGCCACCCGCCGCCGCTTTGCCCGCACGGAGGCCGCAGAGTGAAGTTCTTTGCCCTGTTCATCAACCGGCCCGTCGCCACCACGCTGCTGACGCTGGCCATCGCACTGGCGGGGATGCTGGGTTTCCGGCTGCTGCCGGTGGCGCCGCTGCCGCAGGTTGATTTTCCGGTGATCGTTATCTCGGCTTCGCTGCCGGGTGCCGCACCGGAGATCATGGCGTCGTCGGTGGCCACGCCGCTGGAGCGCTCGCTGGGACGCATCGCGGGCGTCAGTGAAATGACCTCCACCAGTTCGCTGGGCAGCACCCGCATCATTCTGGTGTTTGATTTTGATCGCGACATCAACGGAGCCGCGCGCGATGTCCAGGCCGCGATTAACGCGGCGCAAAGCCTGCTGCCTACCGGGATGCCGTCGCGCCCGACCTATCGCAAAGTGAACCCTTCAGATGCGCCGATTATGATCATGACGCTGACTTCGGATACCTATAATCCGGGTCAGCTCTACGATTACGCCTCGACCCAGCTGGCGCAGAAACTGTCACAGATTGAGGGCGTGGGCGACGTCACCGTGGGTGGCAGCTCGCTGCCTGCGGTCCGCGTGGCCCTGAATCCTCAGGCGCTGTTTAATCAGGGCGTCTCGCTGGATGCAGTGCGCACCGCCATTTCCAACGCCAATCAGCGACGGCCGCAGGGCGCACTGGATGATTCGCAGCAGCGCTGGCAGTTGCGTACCAATGACGCGCTACAGACCGCCAGTGAGTATCAGCCGCTGATAGTGCATTACAACAACGGCGCGGCGGTCAGACTGTCGGATGTGGCGACAGTCGAAGATTCAGTGCAGGACGTACGCAACGCCGGGATGTCGCGCGGTAAACCGGCGGTGCTGCTGCTGATCCGCAAAACGCCTGAAGCCAACGTCATCGATACGGTGGACCGCATCCGCGCCGAAATGCCGCTGCTGCATGAGGTGATCCCGGCCGCCATCGATCTGCAGATCGCTCAGGATCGCTCACCTACCATTCGCGCCTCGCTGCATGAGGTGGAGCAGTCGCTGGTGATCGCCGTGGCGCTGGTGATTCTGGTAGTTTTTGTTTTCCTGCGTTCGGGCCGCGCCACGCTGATCCCCGCCGTTGCGGTGCCGGTTTCGCTGATCGGCACCTTTGCCGCGATGTACCTGTGTGGCTTCAGCCTCAACAATCTGTCGCTGATGGCGCTGACCATCGCCACCGGCTTTGTGGTGGATGATGCGATTGTGGTGCTGGAGAACATTGCCCGACACGTGGAAGCGGGCATGAAGCCGCTGGCCGCCGCGCTGAAAGGGGTACGGGAAGTCGGCTTTACCGTGTTGTCGATGAGCCTGTCACTGATTGCCGTGTTCCTGCCGCTGCTGATGATCGGCGGACTGATTGGCCGCTTCTTCTCAGAATTTGCCATTACGCTGTCGGTGGCTATCGTCATCTCGCTGTTTATCTCGGTCACCCTGACGCCGGTGATGTGCGCCTATCTGCTGAAGCCGCACGCGCCGCGCAGTCAGCCGCGTCAGCGCGGCGCGGGCCGGCTGCTGATGGCGGTCCAGCAGGGCTATGGCCGCTCGCTTAGCGTGGTACTGAACCATGAGCGCTGGGTGATGGTGCTGTTTTTCGCCACCATCGTCCTGACCGGCTGGCTGTTTGTTCATATTCCGAAAACCTTTATGCCGGAGCAGGATACCGGACGACTTTCCGGTTTTATCTCTGCCGACCAGAGCATCTCGTTTCAGGCGATGCGCAGTAAACTGCAGGATTTTATGGAGATTGTCGGGGCCGATCCGGCGGTAGAGAGCGTGGTGGGCTTCACCGGCGGGATGCGTACCAACAGCGGCTCTATGTTTATCTCGCTGAAGCCGCTGTCGGAGCGGAAAGAGAGTGCAGTGGAGATTATCGCCCGCCTGCGCAATAAGCTGGCGAAAGAACCCGGGGCGAGTCTCTATCTGAATGCGGTGCAGGATCTGCGCGTCGGCGGTCGGGAATCGAATGCCGGTTATCAATATTCCCTGCTGTCGGACGACCTTAACGCCCTGCGTGAGTGGGAGCCAAAAATCCGTCAGGCGTTCTCTGCCCTGCCGCAGCTGGCGGATGTGAACTCCGATCAGCAGGATAAAGGCAGCGAAATGGCGCTGACCTATGACCGGGAAAGTATGGCGCGGCTTGGCATCGATGTCTCTCAGGCCAATGCCCTGCTGAATAACGCCTTTGGTCAGCGTCAGATCTCCACCATCTATCAGCCGCTTAACCAGTACAAAGTGGTGATGGAGGTCGATCCGCGCTACACCCAGGATATCAGCGCCCTGTCGCAGATGTTCGTGATAAACAGCGAAGGTAAAGCGATTCCGCTGTCGTGGTTTGCCCACTGGCAGCCCGCGAATGCGCCACTCTCGGTCAACCATGAAGGGCTGTCTGCCGCCTCGACCATCTCATTTAACCTGCCGGAAGGGGTGTCGCTGTCACAGGCGTCGGAGGCGATTGAACGCACCATGACCGCGATTGGCGTGCCCTCCAGCGTGCGCGGCAGCTTTGCCGGTACGGCGCAGGTGTTTCAGCAGTCGCAAAGCAATCAGCTCTGGCTGATGCTGGCGGCGATTGCAGCGGTCTATATCGTGCTGGGGATCCTTTATGAGAGCTATGTCCATCCGCTGACGATCCTCTCTACCCTGCCCTCGGCGGGTGTCGGTGCGCTGCTGGCGCTGGAACTGTTCGATACGCCCTTCAGCCTGATAGCGCTAATCGGTATTCTGCTGCTGATCGGTATCGTGAAAAAGAACGCCATTATGATGGTCGATTTTGCGCTGGAGGCAGAGCGCAACGGCCAGCTCAGCGCGCGGGAAGCGATTTTCCAGGCGTGCCTGTTGCGCTTCCGGCCGATTATGATGACGACGCTGGCGGCGCTGTTTGGCGCGCTGCCGCTGGTGCTGACCAGCGGCGACGGCGCAGAGCTGCGTCAGCCGCTGGGAATTACCATTGCCGGCGGGCTGGTGATGAGCCAGTTGCTGACGCTCTACACCACGCCGGTGGTCTATTTAATGATGGATAAATTGCGCCGTAAAAAACGCCCGCTGGCCGCCGCGCAGCAGCCGTAACAGGTATGGCGGCAGCAGGCATCGGACGTGACGCCTTTATCGGGGGGGATCGATGAGTACGCAAAGCACTAACGTCCGCTGGCAACTGTGGATTGTTGCCATCGGCTTCTTTATGCAGACGCTGGATACCACCATCGTGAATACCGCGATCCCATCGATGGCGCACGATCTGGGTGTCAGCCCGCTGCACATGCACTCGGTCATCGTCTATTACGTGCTGACGGTCGCCGTCATGCTGCCGGTCAGCGGCTGGCTGGCCGATCGTTTTGGCGTGCGCAACATTTTCTTCTGCGCCATTGTGCTGTTCAGCCTGGGATCACTGCTGTGCGCCCTCTCCGGCACCCTCGATCAGCTGGTGCTGTCGCGGGTGGTTCAGGGGATTGGCGGGGTAATGATGGTGCCGGTGGGTCGTCTGACGGTGATGAAAATCGTGCCGCGCGAGCATTATATGTCCGCCATGACGTTTGTCACTCTGCCCGGCCAGATCGGTCCGCTGCTGGGTCCGGCGCTGGGCGGTGTGCTGGTGGAGTACGCCAGCTGGCACTGGATCTTTCTGATCAATATCCCGGTCGGCATTGCAGGCGCTATCGCCACCCTGATGCTGATGCCCAACTACAGCATGCAGACGCGGCGCTTTGATTTCGGCGGTTTTATCCTGCTGGCCGCCGGAATGGCAACCCTGACGCTGGCGCTGGATGGTCAGCGCAGCAGTGGCGGCTCTCCGCTGCTGCTGGGTGCCATGATCCTCATTGGTATGTTCTCTCTGCTGTTCTACCTGATGCATGCGCGCAGCAATGATAATGCGCTGTTCAGCCTGAAGCTGTTTGATAATCGCATCTACTCCATTGGTCTGCTCGGCAGTTTTACCGGCCGCATCGGCAGCGGCATGCTGCCCTTTATGACGCCTATCTTTCTGCAGCTCGGCATGGGTTACAGCCCGTTTCACGCCGGTCTGATGATGATTCCGATGGTGCTGGGGAATATGGGGATGAAACGCATTGTGGTGCGCATCGTCAATCTTTTTGGCTACCGCAACGTGCTGGTGATGTCGACCGTGGCGCTGGCGCTGGTGGTCCTGCTGTTCCCGCTGGTGGCAATTCTGGGCTGGGTCTGGCTGCTGCCGCTGGTGCTGTTTCTGCAGGGCATGGTCAACGCCATCCGCTTCTCCTCAATGAATACCCTGACGCTGAAGGAGCTGCCTGATGAGCTGGCGTCCAGCGGCAACAGCCTGCTGTCGATGATTATGCAGCTGTCGATGAGTATCGGCGTTACCGTGGCCGGGCTGCTGCTGGGGGCATTTGCTCAGGAGAGCGCAGCGAACAGCACGGCGGAACATCAGATGTTTATTTATACCTACCTTTGCATGTCGCTGATTATCATCCTGCCCGCGCTGGTGTTCTGGCGCGTGCCGCCACAGGTGAGTACCAACGTTGATTTGCGACGCCGGAGAAATAAATGAGAGATAACCTGCGCCTGGGCATCGGTGCCAAACTGTTTATGGCGATTTTCGCCACCTGCATGCTGGTGCTGATTACCATGCACTGGGGGGTTCGCCTCAGTTTCGAGCATGGCTTTGTCGACTACATTAAGCGCGGCAACGAGCAGCGGTTAAATCTGCTCAGCGATGCCCTGGCCGATCAGTATGAGCAGCACGGCAACTGGGATTTTTTGCGCCACAACGATCGGCTGGTGTTCACCATGCTGCGCTCGCTGGAGCAGAATCCCGACAGTAACAGTCAGCTGCCGCCGCACGGCTGGCGCACCCAGTTCTGGATCCTCGATCAGCAATATAAAGTGCTGGCCGGGCCAAAATCGCCGGTGCCGCCCGAAGGCACGCGACGCAATATCACCACCAGCAATAATAAAGTGGTCGGCTGGGTCATCGGCTCGCCGCCGGAGCGGCTGACGCGCAGCACCGACATTAACTTTGATCAGCAGCAGCGCCGCACCAGCTGGATTATCGTCGGGCTGTCTACGCTGCTGGCGGCGCTGGCGACCTGGCTGATGGGGCGCGGTCTGCTGGCTCCGGTCAAACGACTGGTCGACGGCACCCATCATCTGGCGGCCGGTAATTTTGCTACCCGCGTTGAGGTCAGCAGCCGGGATGAGCTGGGCCAGCTGGCCAGGGACTTTAACCTCCTTGCCAGCTCGCTGGAGAAAAATGAGAGCATGCGCCGCGCCTTTATGGCCGATATCTCCCATGAGTTACGCACACCACTGGCGATCCTGCGCGGTGAACTGGAAGCGATGCAGGATGGAGTCCGCAAACTGACACCGGAAGCGATCGCCTCGCTGCAGAGCGAAGTGGTGGTGCTGACCAAGCTGGTCGACGATCTGCACCAGCTGTCGCTGTCCGATGAGGGCGCCCTTGCCTACCGCAAACAGGCAACCGATCTGGTGCAACTGCTGGAAGTGACGGCGGGCAGCTTTGCCGAACGCTATCGTGCACACGGGCTGACGCTGAAACTCAATCTGCCCGATAACGCCCCCTTCTTTGGCGATCCCGACCGCCTGATGCAGTTGTTCACTAATCTGCTGGAGAACAGCCTGCGCTACACCGACAGCGGGGGCCGGGTTGAAGTGACGCTGAACTATGAGGCACCCAACTGGCGCATCGAGTTTGATGACAGCGCACCGGGCGTGGATGGGGAACATCAGGCCCAGATTTTTGAGCGCTTCTTCCGCACCGAAGGCTCGCGCAATCGCGCCAGCGGTGGCTCGGGCCTGGGCCTGGCCATCTGTAAAAATATCGCTGACGCGCATGGCGGCGATATTCATGCGGCGCACTCTGATTTAGGTGGACTGAAAATCGCGCTACACTTGCGCTATGTTCCCCTTGTGTAGACGCTTATGAGCCTGGAAAACCACGACCCGCTGATTCTGGTGGTCGAAGATGAGCCGAAACTGGCGCAGCTGATGATCGATTATCTGCATGCCTCGAATTACCGTACCCATCACATCGCCGACGGCAACGCGGTGCTGGAGTATGTGCGCCAGACGCCACCCGACCTGATGCTGCTGGATTTGATGCTGCCAGGCACCGACGGTTTAACGCTGTGCCGTGAAATCCGTCGTCATTCCGAGCTGCCGATTATTATGGTCACCGCCCGTACCGAGGAGATCGATCGGCTGCTGGGGCTGGAGCTGGGCGCGGATGACTACATCTGTAAGCCCTTCAGCCCGCGTGAAGTAGTGGCGCGAGTTAAAACGATTCTGCGCCGGGTAAAACGGTCGGCGGAAGAGCCGCAAAGCGCCTCGTTACTTCGCGTCGATGAGAGCCGCTTCTTCGCCAGCTGGCGCGGAAAACCGCTGGATCTCACCCCGGCGGAGTTCCGCCTGCTGAAAACGCTGTCGCTGGAGCCGGGCAAGGTCTTTTCACGCGAACAGCTGCTTAACCATCTCTATGATGACTATCGCGTGGTCACGGACCGCACCATCGACAGCCATATCAAGAACCTGCGGCGCAAGCTGGAGAATCTCGATAGCGAGCAACCTTTTATCCGCGCCGTCTACGGCATGGGCTATCGCTGGGAAGCCGATGCCTGTCATTTGATCTAGTTTGATCCCGATCAATTTACTTCCCTTTTCTCACTGCCTACAATTCCGCACCTTTTGCAGGGCTGCCCTGCACCTGCCGCCTGAGGCGACATGCTGACCTGACATCAGTGAGAAAATCATGAAACCCGAACTGCTTTCCCCCGCTGGCACCCTGAAGAACATGCGTTACGCGTTTGCTTATGGTGCCGATGCCGTCTATGCCGGCCAGCCGCGCTACAGCCTGCGGGTGCGCAACAACGAATTCACCCACGAAAACCTCGCGCTGGGCATCAGTGAAGCGCACGCGCTGGGTAAAAAATTCTACGTGGTGGTGAACATTGCGCCGCACAACGCCAAGCTGAAAACCTTTATTCGTGACTTAGCGCCGGTAGTGGCGATGCAGCCCGACGCGCTGATCATGTCCGATCCCGGCCTGATCATGCTGGTGCGCGACGCTTTCCCGACGATGCCGGTTCATCTGTCGGTGCAGGCCAATGCGGTTAACTGGGCCACGGTAAAATTCTGGCAGCAGATGGGGCTGAGCCGGGTGATTCTGTCACGCGAGCTGTCGCTGGAGGAGATCGCTGAGATCCGCCAGCAGGTCCCGGAGATGGAGCTGGAAGTCTTTGTCCATGGCGCACTCTGCATGGCCTACTCCGGTCGTTGCCTGCTCTCCGGCTATATGAACAAACGCGACCCGAATCAGGGAACCTGCACCAACGCCTGCCGCTGGGAGTATAAAGTGGCGGAGGGTCAGCAGGATGAGGTGGGGAATATCGTTGGTATCCACACACCTGTCGCCGTACAGGATGTGACACCAACGCTGGGCGTTGGTCAGCCCACCGACAAGGTGTTTCTGCTGGAAGAGAAGATGAAGCCCGGCGAGGTGATGAGCGCGTTCGAAGATGAGCACGGCACCTACATCATGAACTCGCGGGATCTGCGCGCGGTTGCCCACGTGGAGCGGCTCAGCGAGATGGGCGTTCATTCGCTGAAGATCGAGGGACGCACCAAGTCCTACTACTACTGCGCCCGCACCGCTCAGGTTTATCGCCGGGCGATTGATGATGCCGCTGCCGGTAAGCCGTTTGATCCCTCACTGCTGTTAACCTTGGAAGGCCTGGCACATCGTGGCTATACCGAAGGTTTCCTGCGCCGCCACACTCACGACAGCTACCAGAATTATCAGCAGGGCTTTTCGGTGTCCGACCGCCAGCAGTTTGTCGGCGAATTCACCGGCGAACGCCGGGGCGAATGGGCTGAAGTGGCGGTGAAGAATAAGTTTATGCTGCACGACAGCGTGGAGATCATGACGCCTCAGGGGAACCTGAATTGCCAGCTGGACGCGCTGCAGAATGCACGTGGTGAGCCCACTGAAGTTGCCCCGGGCGATGGCCATCGCGTCTGGCTGCGGGTGCCAGAGGAGGTGGATCTGCGTTTTGCACTGCTGCTGCGCAACTTTGATCATGGTGAAGATACCCGGGACCCTCATAATCGTTTACCAACGGAAACATTTTGAGGAAATCAGAACAGGATCACAGACCCCTGCTCGGCGCTGCTTTATAGTCCCGCCTGCTGCTAACGAGTAACAATAAACGGCAGATTTACCAGGAACCACCTCATTTACCCGCCCGGCTCCCCCGTGCGGGTTTTCTTTTTTCTCTCTTTCGCCAATAATTTACTGCTGGCAGCTGTGTTATAAATCCCTTCTTACTCTGTAGATCTTCAAGGAACGCAAAATGGATAATAAACCGCTTACGCTGCTCATCCTGAATGGGAAAGGCGCGGGTAATGATGATCTGCGCGAAGCTATTACGACCCTGCGTGAAGAAGGCTTCGACATTGCGGTGCGTGTCACGTTTGAAAAAGGTGACGGCGATCGGTACGTCAAAGAGGCCATTGCGCTGCAGGCCGCGACCGTGGTGGCCGGTGGTGGCGATGGCACCATCAATGAAATTGCGACAGCGCTGGCTTCTTCTGAAGCGGATCATCGCCCGGTGCTGGGCATCCTGCCGCTGGGTACCGCCAACGATTTTGCCACCAGCGTCGGCATCCCGGAAGAGATGGAACCGGCACTGCGACTGGCGATTCAGGGCAAAGCCAGTGCCATCGATCTGGCCAGGGTAAACCAGAGCCACTACTTCATCAATATGGCGACCGGCGGGTTTGGCACCCGTATCACGACTGAAACCCCGGAAAAGCTGAAATCGGCGCTGGGTGGCGTCTCCTACTTTATTCACGGCCTGATGCGCATGGATACGCTGAAACCGGATACCTGCGAGATCAGCGGCCCCGATTTCGCCTGGCAGGGTGATGCGCTGGTGATCGGTATCGGTAATGGTCGTCAGGCGGGCGGCGGTCAGCGGTTATGCCCTTCTGCCCTGATCAACGATGGCAGACTTGACGTCAGTGTTGTTACCGCGCAGGAGTTGCTGCCTACCCTGCTGCACTCGCTGACCGGCGACGATGACAATCCCGGCATCGTCACCACGCAACTGGAGTCACTGACGATCCGTTCTCCGCATGAGATGACCTTTAACCTCGATGGCGAGCCGCTTTCCGGGCGCGAATTCGTGATTGAGGTGATGGCGGGCGCGCTGAGCTGCCGCCTGCCGCCGCAGTGCGCGCTGCTTGCCTGAACCAACATCAGGGGCGAAAGCCCCTTTTTTATTGCTGCAAATAGCGCCTATTTTGTTCGTAACATTCCCCCTGCTGCCTCGCTTTATGACGCCTTAATCGCCGTTTTCAGACAATGTAAACACTCTGTGATTCCGTTCACAACTCTGCCACCCTAACTTGTATGGTAGTATTAAAGAGCGTACTTTTTCATCATTGAACGCTGACTTAAGGCAACCAGGATGAAAATTGTTAAGGCAGAAGTATTTGTAACCTGCGCAGGCAGAAACTTTGTCACCGTAAAGATCACCACCGATCAGGGTCTGACCGGCATTGGCGACGCAACGCTGAATGGCCGTGAATTACCGGTCGCCTCCTACCTGAAAGATCACGTCTGCCCGCAGCTGATTGGACGCGATGCGCATCAGATCGAAGACATCTGGCAATATTTCTACAAGGGCGCTTACTGGCGTCGTGGCCCGGTCACCATGTCCGCTATCTCGGCCGTCGATATGGCACTGTGGGATATCAAAGGCAAAGCCGCCAATATGCCGGTGTATCAGCTGCTGGGTGGCGCATCACGCACCGGCGTGATGGTCTATTGCCACACCACCGGCCACTCTATTGATGAAGTGATGGATGACTACGCGAAGCACAAAGAGCTGGGCTTCAAGGCTATTCGCGCGCAGTGCGGCGTCCCGGGCATGAAAACCACCTACGGCATGGCGAAAGGCAAAGGTCTGGCCTATGAGCCTGCAACCAAAGGTAACTGGCCGGAAGAGCAGCTCTGGTCAACCGAGAAATACCTCGATTTCACCCCGAAACTGTTCGCCGCCATCCGTGACAAGTTTGGTTTCGATGAGCACTTGCTGCATGACATGCATCATCGCCTGACGCCAATTGAAGCGGCGCGTTTCGGCAAGAGCGTGGAAGATTATCGCCTTTTCTGGATGGAAGATCCGACGCCTGCTGAGAATCAGGAGTGCTTCCGCCTGATCCGCCAGCATACCGTTACGCCGATTGCCGTGGGTGAAGTGTTCAACAGCATCTGGGATTGTAAGCAGCTGATTGAAGAACAGCTGATCGACTACATCCGCACCACCATTACGCATGCGGGCGGCATTACCGGTATGCGGCGTATCGCTGATTTTGCCTCGCTCTATCAGGTGCGCACCGGCTCGCACGGTCCTTCTGATCTCTCCCCTGTTTGCATGGCGGCTGCACTGCACTTTGACCTCTGGGTGCCGAACTTCGGTGTGCAGGAGTACATGGGCTTCTCCGAACAGATGATGGAGCTGTTTGATGCTAACTGGACCTTTGACCAGGGCTATATGCATCCAGGCGACAAACCCGGTCTCGGCATTGAATTCAACGAGAAACTGGCGTCGAAATATCCCTATGAACCTGCCTATCTCCCGGTCGCCCGTCTTGAAGATGGCACCTTGTGGAACTGGTAAGGAGAAGCTGATGAAAAGCGTTGTTATTGAACAGCCGGGTGAACTGGTGGTGGCTGAACGTCCGCGGCCACAACCTGCGGCGGGCGAAGTCCGGGTCAAAGTGGCTTATGCCAGTATCTGCGGCTCTGATGTGCATATCTGGCACGGGCATAACCCGTTCGCGAAATATCCACGGGTAATTGGTCACGAATTTTTCGGCGTCATTGACGCGGTGGGCGACGGTGTTGATCCGGCCCGGCTGGGCGACCGCGTGGCGGTGGATCCGGTGGTGAGCTGCGGCAGCTGCTATCCCTGCTCGGTAGGCCGTCCCAATGTCTGCACCACACTGCAGGTGATTGGCGTGCACCGTGACGGCGGCTTCAGCGAGTTTGCGCTGGCTCCGGCGAAAAATGCCTTTTCCCTGCCGGAGAGCATCCCCGATCGGCTCGCCAGTCTGGTTGAGCCTTTCACTATCGCCGCCAATATCACCGCGTTTCTCAAACCGCAGCCAGATGATGTGGCACTGATTTACGGTGCCGGTCCGATGGGGCTCACTGCGATTCAGGTGCTGAAGGGCGTCTATAAGGTTAAAAAGGTGATGGTGGTGGATCGCCTGCCGGAAAGGCTGGCACTTGCAGAGCAGAGCGGTGCCGATCAACTGTTCGATAACAGCGAAATCCCGCTGGCGGCACAGCTTGAGGGCGTGCAGCCTACGCTGATTATCGACGCGGCCTGCCATCCCACCATTCTGGCTGAAGCGGCTGCCCTCGCCTCACCGGCCGCGCGCATCGGCCTGCTGGGCTTCTCCGGCGAGCCATGCAGCATTACTCAGCAGAGCCTGACCAGCAAGGAGCTGTCGCTGTTTACCTCACGTCTTAACAGCAATCGTTTCCCACAGGTGATCGAATGGATGGAAAAAGGGTTAATCCAGCCAGAGAAACTGGTCACGCACTACTTCCCGCTGCAGGAGATTGAGCGTGCGATGACCCTGTTTGAAAAAGATCCGCGCACCTGCTGCAAAGTCATACTTCAGATGGGTTAATTATCCGCTGAACACCAGGTCTCCTCAGCCGGTGCGTACCCGCCGGCATGACTATAAAGATAAAACAGATCACGGAGTTTGTATGTTCAAGAATCTGCGCTGGACCCTCGTTTTGCTGCTGTTCCTGGTTTACATGATTAACTACCTCGATCGTGTCGCCCTGTCGCTGACGGTGCCGCTGGTGGAAAAAGATCTGGCGATCAATGCTGAGCAGTTTGGCATGATCTTCGGCAGCTTTTTCTTTGGCTATGCCCTGTTTAACTTCCTTGGCGGCCTTGCCACTGACCGCTATGGCCCTAAAATCGTGCTGGCCGTGGCGGTAGGTGCCTGGTCCATTTTCTGCGGCATGACCGCACTGGCCACCGGCTTCTGGTCACTGCTGATCCTGCGTGTGCTGTTCGGCATGGCTGAAGGCCCGATCTGCTCCTCGGCCAACAAAGCGATTAACGGCTGGTTCCCGAAAAAACAGGCCGCGACGGCCATGGGCTTACTGAGTGCCGGATCACCTTTAGGTGGTGCGGTCGCTGGCCCGATCATTGGTTATCTGGCGCTCGCCTATGGCTGGCGTCCGGCGTTCGTGATTGTCTGCTGCATCGGTCTGGTGTGGATGGCGTTCTGGCTCTTCTTCGCCGCTGACAATCCGGCGAAGAGCAAGCGCGTCAGCGAAGAGGAACGTCTGCTGATTGATCGCCTGAAAGCAACGAACCCGAATGATGAAGTTGATCTGTCGGAAACGTCACATCCGTTTGGCTACTACTTGCGCCAGCCGATTATCCTGGTCACCGCTTTTGCCTTCTTCTGCTACAACTACATTCTGTTCTTCTTCCTGAGCTGGTTCCCGGCCTACCTGGTGCAGGCGCACGGCCTGGATATCAAATCGATGAGCATCACCACCATGATCCCGTGGATCGTCGGTTTCGTTGGCCTGGCGCTGGGTGGCTGGATCTCCGATAAGATCTTTAACATCACCGGCAAGCTGTTGTTGTCCCGTAAAATTGTGCTGGTGGTCTCACTGCTGGCCGCCGCAATTTGTGTGGCGCTGGCGGGTACGATAAAAGATGTGGTGCCTGCGGTAATTATGATGTCGGTGTCGATTTTCTTTCTCTATATCACCGGCGCAATCTACTGGGCGATTATTCAGGATGTGGTGCACAAGAGCCGTATCGGCAGCATCAGCGGCTTTATCCATCTGGTGGGTAGCCTCTCCGGCATCATCGGGCCCATCGTCACCGGGTTTATTGTTCATCACACCGGTAAATTCGATAGCGCCTTTATCCTGGCGGGCTGTGTCGCCGCGCTGGGTGCCTTCCTGGTGTTATTTGTGATTCGCAGTCCGAAAACCCAGGATAAACCGGTTTCGGTCTGAGTGTTGTTTCGCTAACAGATGTATGATTTCGGGGCGCTTTGCGCCCCGTTTGCCATAAGGATGGACTATGTTACAGATTGATCGCCTGCCCGCTGAGGTCAAGCGCCCCGCTTACGACCGCAGCCAGTTAAAAACCCGCATGGTACATATCGGTTTTGGTGCATTTCACCGCGCCCATCAGGCGCTCTGCAGCGATAAGCTGGCTGAACAGGGCAGCGACTGGGGTTATTGTGAAGTGAACCTCAACAGCGGTGCGTTGATTGAGGCCCTGCGAGAGCAGCAGCTGCTTTATACCCTCACCGAGATGGCCGATGATTCATTGCATACCCGGGTGATTGGCGTCATTACTCAGGCACTGCACGGCAAAAGTGATGGTATTGAGGCGGTGATCAATGCCATGAGCCAGCCTGAGGTGGCGATTATCTCCATGACCGTCACCGAGAAAGGCTATTGCCACCAGCCTGCCAGTGGCAATTTAAATCCCGATCACCCTGACATCGTGCATGACCTGCAGAATCCGCATTCGCCGCGTTCGCTGCCCGGTCTGATTCTGGCCGCGATTCGCCGCCGACGGGATCAGGGTTTACCTGCCTTTAGCGTGATGTCCTGTGACAACATGCCGGAAAATGGTCACGTGACCCGCAACGTTGTTGTGCAACTGGCACAGCATCAGGATCCGGCCCTGGCAGACTATATTCAGCAACACATTACCTTCCCCTCCACCATGGTGGATCGTATCGTTCCGGCCATGACCGATGCAGCGTTTGCGGCACTAAGCGAGCGTCTGGGTTCCGACGACCCGGTTGCGGTTGAAGCGGAGCCCTTCTTTCAGTGGGTGATTGAAGATAACTTCGTCAATGGCCGTCCGGCGTGGGAAAAAGCGGGCGCAGAACTGGTCAGTGACGTTCTGCCCTATGAAGAGATGAAACTGCGCATGCTGAATGGCAGCCACTCTTTCCTGGCCTATCTCGGCTTTCTGGCCGGTTATGAGTACATCAGTGACTGCGTGGCCGATCCCCATTTCCGCGCCGCCGCCCGTTCACTGATGATTGATGAGCAGGCGCCGACGCTGCGTACCCAGGGCGTGGATCTCAACGCCTACGCCGATTCGCTGATCGCCCGTTACGAAAACCGTGCCATTAAACATCGTACATATCAAATCGCCACTGACGGATCGCAAAAATTGCCACAACGCATGCTCGACAGCCTGCGCTGGCATCTGCAGCGCGGCAGCCGCTGCGACCTGCTGCTGCTGGGCGTGGCGGGCTGGATGCGCTATGTCGGCGGCGTCAATGAGCAGGGTCAGCCGATTGAGATCCGCGATCCGCTGAAAGCCACGCTGGCAGAGACGGTTGCCGGTAGCGAAGAAGGCGAAGCGCGTGTCCGTGCACTATTGGGTCTGCGCGACATCTTTGGCGACGATCTGGCGCAGAACGCCGATCTGGTGGCCCGACTGACGACGTATTACCAGCAACTGACGACTCAGGGCGCGCGGGCGACGGTGCAACAGTGTATGAGCCAGGCATAACAGCCTGGTGACAAAGCGCTGGCGCAGATGCAGCGCGCTGATTAGACTGACACTTTCCCATCGCGCTGGCCCCGGCCAGCCGTAATATGGATATTGCTGCATGTCGATCGCCTATACCATTACTACCAGCGAACCGGTAAATCAGCAGATTTACCGGTATCTGCGCAAAGATATCGTCACCTGCGCAATTCAGCCGGGCTCGCTGCTCTCGGAAAAAGAGGTGTCCGCGCGCTTCAACGTTTCACGCCAGCCGGTGCGTGAAGCGTTCATCAAGCTGGCCGAAGCCGGACTGGTACAGGTATTGCCGCAGCGTGGCACTTTCGTGCGCAAAATCTCCGCTAAGCGGGTGGCGGATGGCCGCTTTATCCGGGAGGCAGTCGAGGTGTCGGTGGTTCGCCGTGCGGCACTGGAGATTGATGATCCGGCTCTGATGGCACTGGAGCATAACCTGCAGCTACAGCGCATGGCCGCTGAACGGCATGACAGCCAGGCTTTTCTCACTCTGGACGATGAGTTTCATCGCCTGATTGCTGAAAGCATTGACTGTAAGCTGGCCTGGGAAACGGTGGAGAACATCAAAGCGGCCATGGACCGGGTGCGGTTTCTGACGCTGAGTGAAGTCTCTCCACCGGACAAGCTGATTGAGCAGCATGAAGAGATTTTTGCGGCGCTGAAGCGTCATGACGCCGATGCAGCCGAAGCGGCAATGCGTCGTCATCTGCAGGAGATGATCTTCTCTATCACCCCGATTGCCGAGCGTAACAGCGCCTGGTTTGAAGCACCCTGAACCTGAAACCGCCCGTACCACCTGATTACCAGGTCGATGCGGGCCTTCGTCGTTACCACCATTGATGAAAATGGTGAACCGGCCCGATACCCTTCCCGACCTCCAGCGAATCCGCCTGTAGCAACGCCTGCTGTAACCAGTTTTTGGCTTCCCCAATCGTCTCTGCCCAGTCAGCATGACGTGGTCGCAACGCGGCTAAGGCTGCCGACAGCGTACAGCCGGTGCCGTGCGTATGACGGGTATTCACCCGCGGCGTACTGAATCGCTGCTCTGCTGAGTGCGTGATCAGCCAGTCCGGGCTCTCTGCCGCCGCAAGGTGACCGCCCTTCATCAGCACGGCCTGACAGCCCAGTGCCAGCAATGCCCGTCCCTGCTCGCGCATTTCCTTTTCATCTGCCGCAATGGCGCAGTCCAGCAACGCCGCCGCTTCCGGCAGATTAGGCGTGATCAGCGAGACCTGCGGCAATAACAGCTCCCGAACACTGGCTACGGCGTCTGGCGAGAGCAGCGCATCACCACTTTTCGCAACCATGACCGTGTCCAGCACGATAAACGGGATTGCCGCATTGCTCAGCCGGGCCGCAACCTGCTCCACGATAGCTGTTTCTGACAGCATGCCAATTTTTGCGCTGTCGATGCGCACATCACTGAGCACCGAATCGAGCTGGGCAGCAACAAAGTCAGGCGTAATGCGATAAACCGACTGCACGCCGCAGGTGTTCTGTGCCACCAGCGCGGTGATGACGCTGGTGCCATAGGCTCCCAGAGCGGAGAAGGTCTTGAGATCGGCCTGAATCCCTGCGCCGCCGCTGGGATCGGTACCCGCAATCGTCAGAGCGTTAATACGCTTCATGATTACCCTCCAGCGTCCAGAGTGCATCAATAAACGCCGTGGCAAAGCTGCCGGGGCCGGCAGCCTGCGCCGCTGCCTTTTCACCCGCCAGCGCCATCACCTGACAGGCGGCCGCGACATTCATCAGCCGATCGCCAGGCAGAGAGCTGAAACCCGCCACCACTGCCGAGAGGGCGCAGCCGGTCCCGACTACCTGTGTCATTAAGGGGCTTCCACCGTGTACAGCAAGGAGTCGCTGACCATCGGTGGCGTAGTCCACTTCACCGGTGACGACCACCAGCGTGCTCCAGGTTTCCGCGAGCTGTTGGGCCGCATCGAGTGCTGCATCCGCCTGATGCAGCGTGTCGACACCGCGCCCGCCGCTGGCCTGTTGTGCCAGCGCCAGAATCTCTGACGCATTCCCCCGAATCACCGCCGGTTGCTGGTTTAACAACTGCTGGCAGAAGTCACTGCGCAGCGTCAGCGCGCCGACGGCAACCGGATCGAGTGTCCAGGGCGTGCCCGCCTGATTAGCCGCGGTGACGGCAGCCTGCATCGCCTGCTGGCGATCGCGGGTTAAGGTGCCCACGTTAATCAGCAGTGCATCGGCCATGCTACTGAACTGGGCAGCCTCAGCGGCATCGATCACCATCGCCGGTGAGGCATGGAGTGCCAGCAACACGTTGGCGGTGAAGTTCTGGACCACGTCATTGGTCATACAGTGCACCAGCGGTGACTGGCGCCGGAAAGCGTGCAGAATGGGCGCGAAGTGCGCGGCAGAAAGGTGTTGAGATTGATGTGTCATCGTAGCTCCCAACCGGCGAACAAGAAGGCGAATGCGGTCAGGCATCAGACTTCCCTACGCTGGCATTATCCAGTTCAGGTCAGCGGGTTTTTCTCAGCCCTTTCCGTGTGGAAAGCGGCACCCCGAGTCGTATTACGGCTTGCAGCATAGGCAAGCCGCGCAGCGAAAGCAAGCGACTCCCGCCTGGGAAATAATCAGAGCTGAAACAATTCACATGATCCCGATCAACGCCTGAGGGTGCAAAAAAAGGCTTAATGCTGCGGGTTAACGAGATACCTCTTTATAGGTAGCCCCGCTTATTACCCGGATAGGTAATATTTCCCGCAGTGACTCTGGTTATCCCATAATAATTAACCTGCTTGCAGCATCATCGTAAAAAACACTTTATTTCATGGGGTTAGAAAACTCCTGAAGCGGAACTTCATACTATTCAGGATGTATGATGCGATTTTTAGCGCTTATTCCACACCGCCATCGATGGCAGGATATTAATATTGAACGCAGGGGTGCCGTGGCACCCAATGGCAGACAGTACCTCTCCACCTATATCTCCGCCCGTTGCACAGGCTGTGGCGAAATTATTCACCGGGTCTATTATCGCGACATCAGCGATCGGCAGGCGCGCCGCTGGTTAGGTTAGCGTCCCGGCAACGGTCATTCCGGACACAGCTCAGGTTAACAGTTAGTTAGCAATTTGTTAGTCTGGTAACTAATCATCGTCTGACCAGACTCTCTCTATGCCACTGCTGTTTGAAAGCTTAAGCCATCAAATTTACCTGTCAGCCCCGCTGTTTATCCTGATCCTGCTGGGGTACTGCCTGACGCGCCTCGGGAAATGGCCCGCCAGCATCAGCGAAGGGATGAACCGCTTTGTGTTTAACGTTGCCCTGCCCTGCATGCTGTTTCGGGTGATGAGCACCTTCTCGCAAAGTCCGCCGGTGGATGCGCGCCTGTTGCTGGCCTTTTTCGGCAGTTGCCTGCTGGTGTTTATCGTGGGACGACTGCTGGCAACAAGGCTGTTTAATCTGGATGGCGTAGCGGCGTCGGTTTTTGCGCTGGGCGGCATCTTTTCCAATAACGTCATGCTGGGGATCCCGGTGGCCACGGTGCTGCTGGGGCCAGAAGCCCTGCCCCCGGTGGCGCTGGTGCTGGTGTTTAACAGCTTGATCCTCTGGACCTTACTGACCGTTTCGGTCGAGTGGGCAAAACAGGGCAGCTTCTCGCTGGAAGGACTCTGGCGCACCCTGCTCGGCGTGCTGAAGAATCCGCTGATCATCGGTATTCTCAGCGGTACAGCCTGGAGCTTTCTGCAACGTCCCTTGCCGCTGCTGGCCGCTGAACCGCTAAAGATGCTGGCCTCACTGGCCGCACCCTTGTCGCTGGTGACGCTGGGCATGAGCCTGGCGCACTATCGGGTGCGGGATGGCTTAAAAGAGAGCTATACCATCTGCCTGCTGAAGCTGGTGCTGCAACCGATGACGGTATGGGCTATCGCGTGGCTGACCGATCTGCCGCCGCTGGAGAGTAAAGTGGTGGTGCTGCTGGGATCGATGGCAGTCGGGGTTAACGTCTATCTGATGTCGCAGAAGTTTAATGTCATTACCGGCCCGGCGGCGGCGAGCATGCTCTTTTCTACCGTGTTTGCGGCGGTGACAACACCAATCTGGATGATGCTGATGACGCTGGCGGGCTATTAACAGGCTAAAAAAAAAGCCCCTCAGCACGCGTGCTGAGGGGCTATTGTCTGGCTAACTAAAAGTTACTCAGCCGATTTGGTACGAATCAGATAGTCAAAAGCGCTCAGTGAGGCTTTAGCACCTTCGCCGCTGGCGATGATGATCTGCTTGTACGGTACGGTGGTGCAGTCGCCCGCGGCGAACACGCCTTTCAGGCTAGTTTCGCATTTACCATCGATGATGATCTCACCCATTTTGTTGCGCTCAACCGCACCTTCCAGCCATGGGGTATTCGGCAGCAGACCGATCTGAACGAAGATACCGGAGAGCGGCAGCTCATGAGTGGTCTGCGTCGTACGGTCGATATAGTGCAGGCCGGTAACTTTGGTGCCGTCGCCTTTCACTTCGGTGGTTTGCGCGTTCAGGATCACATCCACGTTCTTCAGGCTGCGCAGCTTATCCTGCAGCACCTGATCGGCGCGCATCTCACCGGCAAACTCCAGCAGCGTAACGTGTTCGACGATACCGGCCAGATCGATGGCCGCTTCCACGCCGGAGTTACCGCCGCCGATCACCGCCGTGCGTTTGCCTTTAAACAGCGGGCCATCGCAGTGTGGGCAGTAGGTCACGCCTTTGGTGCGATACTCTTCTTCACCCGGTACACCCATGTTACGCCAGCGTGCGCCGGTCGCCAGGATGATGCTGCGTGATTTCAATACTGCGCCAGAGGCGGTTTCGATGGCGTGCATTCCGCCCTCCTTCGCTGCCGGGATCAGTTTGATCGCGCTCTGGCTTTCAATAACGTCCACGTTGTAATCATCCACATGTGCGCGCAGTGAACCGGCCAGTTTGGCCCCTTCGGTTTTCGGTACGGAGATATAGTTTTCGATATCGACCGTGTCCAGCACCTGACCGCCAAAACGCTCACCCAGCAGGCCGGTACGGATACCTTTACGTGCTGAGTAGATGGCTGCCGCTGCGCCCGCCGGGCCGCTGCCGATAATCAGGACTTCATAGGCGTCACGCTTGTTCAGCTCTTCCGCTGCACGTTTGTCGGCATTGGTATCCACTTTGCTGACGATTTCCGCCAGGCTCATGCGACCCTGACCAAACTCTTTACCATTGAGGTAAACCGCTGGCACGCCCATCACGTTACGTTCCTGAATCTCGTTCTGGAACAGGCCACCGTCGATAGCGGTGTGGCTGATGCGCGGGTTAATCACCGCCATCAGGTTCAGCGCCTGTACGACGTCAGGGCAGTTATGGCATGAGAGTGAATAGTAGGTTTCGAAATGGAAGTCGCTGTCCAGCGCGGCAATCTGATCCAGCAGGCTTTGTGCTTCTTTCGACGGATGCCCACCGGTCTGTAACAGTGCCAGCACCAGTGAGGTAAATTCGTGACCCAGAGGTGAACCGGCAAAACGCGGGCCACTGTTCGAACCTGGGTTGGTGATCAGAAATGAGGGCTTACGCACCTGACGATCGTTCTCTTCGCGGAAGCTGACTTTTTCAGACAAACCGGCGATATCAACCAACAGTTCACGGATCTCGGTTGATTTTGCACCTTCGTCCAGCGTGGCAATCAACTCAACAGGTTTGGTTAATTTCTCAAGGTAAGCCTTGAGCTGGGTTTTCAGATTTGTGTCGAGCATAGTGATATCCTGGTCAAAAAATCGGGTGCCGCAGCACCCGATTGGAGAATGGTCGAAAGGCCGAAGCGGAATTAGATTTTGCCAACCAGGTCCAGAGACGGAGCCAGTGTTGCATCACCTTCTTTCCATTTAGCCGGGCACACTTCACCTGGGTGAGAAGCCACGTACTGAGCCGCTTTCACTTTGCGCAGCAGGTCAGAGGCGTCACGGCCAATGCCTTCAGCAGTGATTTCGATTGCCTGGATAACGCCTTCCGGGTCAACGATAAAGGTACCACGGTCAGCCAGACCTTCGTCTTCGCGCATGATTTCGAAGTTACGGGTCAGCGCGCCAGTCGGGTCACCGATCATCGTGTACTGGATTTTCGCGATGGTGTCAGAAGAACCGTGCCAGGCTTTGTGGGTAAAGTGGGTATCGGTAGAAACGGAGTAGATATCTACGCCCAGTTTCTGGAACTCTTCGTAGTGATCAGCCACGTCGCCCAGCTCGGTCGGGCAGACGAAGGTGAAGTCAGCTGGATAGAAGAAGAACACACTCCATTTACCTTCAACGTCTTTCTCGGTTACGTCGATGAATTCGCCGTTTTTGAATGCTGCGTTTTTGAACGGCTTGATTTTGGTATTGATAATAGACATCTGGTGGCCTCCGTTAAAATATGTGATGCAGGTTACATAATTTCCGGGCCAACATCTAATATGCAGTCGTTATCAATTTGATTAACGAAAGCTATCAAACGCTAAGAGCCTGATGCTCTCTGGCCCGGCAGGCAGTGTACAGCGATTTACGTGACATTTAACCCGCTTTATCTTTTCCGCCCCTCTCCGCAAATCGCTGCTAGTTTTGTTAGACCGGATTAAAAGGGAGCTGACTTGTGGAGATTCGTCCGTTTACTGAAGCCGATCGTCCTTTTCTGCGTACGCTGTTTCTGGCGGCGCGTCGGCATAACTGGCGCTGGCTGGACGGCAGCGAGTGGCAGCTGGAAGATTTTGATGGGGTAATCCTGGGTGAAACCGTGCTGGTCGCGGAAGCTGATGGACAGCGGGTCGGATTTGCCGGCCTGCTGGAGAACGATAACTTCCTGCACAGCCTCTATGTCGATCCTGACTGGCAGGGGCGCGGCGTGGGCAGCGCTTTGCTTAAGGCGGCAGAGGCGCGCTTTACCTCAACCGGTGCGCTGAAGTGCCTGCAGAAGAATAAAGCGGCGCAGGCCTTTTACCTGAAACATGGCTGGAAGATGATTTCACAGGGCGAAGGCGAACATGGCGGCTACGTGCTAATGCACTACCCGCTGGCTTCGCAATATGCCAGCGGGTCGGGTCGTGCTTAGAGCGCGCGGAAGGCGATGTCGCCGGGGATGACTTCGCCCTGCCAGTAAAGCTGGGCAGCAACGCGTCCGGCCAGCTGGCGATAAAGCGCGGTAAACTCGCTATCGGGCCGGCGAATCACCGTCGGCTGTCCTTCATCGAGATCTTCGCGCAGGTCAATGTGCAGCGGCAGCTGAGCCAGCAGCTGCGTCTGGTAATCCTCTACCAGTTTCTGTGCGCCGCCGGTGCCGAAAATCGGCTCATGGAAGCCACACTGACTGCAGATATGCAGGCTCATGTTTTCCACCACACCAAGTACCGGCACATTAACCTTTTCAAACATCACCAGCCCTTTGCGGGCATCAATCAGGGCGATATCCTGCGGCGTAGTCACCACCAGCGCGCCGGTGACCGGTACGTTCTGCGCCAGCGTCAGCTGAATATCGCCGGTACCGGGTGGCATATCCAGCACCAGATAATCCAGCTCAGGCCACAGCGTCTCGTTCAGCAGCTGCATCAGCGCTTTGCTGGCCATCGGCCCGCGCCACACCATCGCATTGTCGTCCGTTACCAGATAACCAATAGAGTTGGTTGCCAGCCCGTGCGCCATGATCGGTGCCATGTGGGTGCCATCCGGCGAGGTAGGCCGCTGATCCTGGGTGCCAAGCATGTTCGGCACTGACGGGCCATAAATGTCGGCGTCAAGAATGCCGACCCGCGCCCCCTCTGCTGCCAGCGCCAGCGCCATGTTCACGGCGGTGCTGGATTTACCCACGCCGCCTTTGCCAGAGCTGACTGCAATAATATTTTTCACGCCGTTGACGCCCGGCTGGTTTTTCACCCGTTTCAGGGTGGCAATGTCATGGCTGAGTCGCCAGTCGATGGCACCCGCGCCGGTCTGACGCAGCAGTTCGGCGCTGACCTGCTCTTTCAGGACGTCGAACCCGCTGGCCCAGGCAAACGGCATCAGCAGCTCCACATGCAGCGTACCGTCAAGCTGTGCCACGTGATGTAACGCCTTCAGGGCGGTGAGATTCTGCTTAAGGGTCGGATGCTCAAAGCTTCTCAATACGCCAGCCACGATGGCGCGCAGGCCTTCTGGCGTCTGCGGTTCCCGGGATTGTGCTGTCATCCCCTACTCCTTATTTCTGCTGTGCTTACGCTGTGTTTCAGCGATGTATTGTCAATGATATCAGATGCCCGTGGATCTGCGGTGACCGCAGGGGGTGAATCCCTTGTGTTTACGCAGGAGAAGCCTTCAGTTACCATCTAAGCCCGTTTTTTCAATCAACAGAAAGCTACGCAAACTATGACTCAAGTCGCTAAAAAAATTCTGGTAACGTGCGCACTGCCTTACGCGAACGGATCAATCCATCTCGGCCACATGCTCGAGCATATCCAGGCCGACATTTGGGTGCGTTATCAGCGAATGCGTGGCAATCAGGTTTATTTCATCTGCGCCGATGATGCGCACGGTACGCCTATCATGCTGAAAGCTCAGCAGTTAGGGATTGCACCGGAGCAGATGATTGCAGAAATGAAAAGCGAGCATGAAGCCGACTTTGCCGGTTTCAACGTCAGCTATGACAACTATCACTCGACCCACGGCGACGAAAACCGTGAGCTTTCTGCGCTGATTTATGGCCGTCTGAAAGAGAACGGTTTTATTAAAAACCGCACCATCTCCCAGCTTTACGATCCGGAAAAAGGGATGTTCCTGCCGGACCGTTTTGTGAAAGGCACCTGCCCGAAATGTAAATCTGCCGATCAGTATGGCGATAACTGCGAAGTGTGTGGCGCGACCTACAGCCCGACCGAGCTGATCGAGCCAAAATCGGTGGTCTCTGGCGCGACACCGGTTCTGCGCGACTCTGAACACTTCTTCTTTGATCTGCCATCCTTCAGCGCCATGCTGCAAGCCTGGACCCGCTCGGGTGCGCTGCAGGATCAGGTGGCGAACAAAATGCAGGAGTGGTTCGAATCGGGCCTGCAGCAGTGGGATATCTCCCGCGACGCGCCCTACTTCGGCTTTGAAATTCCGGATGCGCCAGGCAAATATTTTTATGTCTGGCTGGATGCGCCTATCGGCTACATGGGCTCGTTCAAGAACCTGTGCGACAAGCGCGGCGACATCGACTTCGATGAATTCTGGCGTAAAGACTCTACTACCGAGCTCTATCACTTCATCGGTAAAGATATCGTCTACTTCCACAGCCTGTTCTGGCCAGCGATGCTGGAAGGCAGCAACTTCCGCAAGCCGAACAACCTGTTTGTGCACGGCTATGTCACCGTCAACGGTGCCAAGATGTCGAAGTCGCGCGGCACCTTTATTAAAGCCAGCACCTGGCTGCAGCATCTTGATGCGGACAGCCTGCGTTACTACTACGCGGCGAAACTCTCTTCACGTATCGACGATATCGACCTGAATCTGGAAGATTTCGTCCAGCGCGTAAACGCCGACATCGTCAACAAAGTGGTTAACCTGGCGTCACGTAACGCGGGCTTTATCACTAAACGCTTTGACGGCAAACTGGCGGCTGAGCTGGCCGATCCGGCGCTCTATCAGACCTTTGTGGACGCGTCAGAGAAGATTGGTGAAGCCTGGGCCGGTCGTGAATACAGCCGGGCTATTCGTGAGATCATGGCGCTGGCCGACCTGGCGAACCGCTATGTCGATGAGCAGGCTCCGTGGGTGGTAGCGAAGCAGGAAGGCCGTGATGCCGATCTGCAGGCGATCTGCTCAATGGGCATCAACCTGTTCCGCATTCTGATGACCTGGCTGAAGCCGGTGCTGCCGTCACTGAGCGCCCGTGCAGAAGGCTTCCTGAACTGCGAACTGAGCTGGGATGCTATCGCGCAACCGCTGCTGGACCACCAGGTTGCGCCATTCAAAGCGCTCTACAGCCGCATTGAGATGGCAAAGGTTGAAGGACTGATTGAGGCCTCGAAAGAGGATGCCGCTGCCGCCAGTGCACCGGCCGCAAGCGGCCCGCTGGCAGATTCGCCGGTAGGTGACACCATCACCATCGACGATTTCGCCAAAGTTGATATGCGCGTGGCGCTGATTGAGCAGGCGGAACTGGTTGAGGGTTCGGACAAGCTGCTGCGCCTGCAGCTCGACCTGGGCGGTGAAAAGCGTCAGATCTTCTCGGGTATCCGCGCCGCCTATCCCGATCCCTCTGTGCTGGTCGGTAAAATGACCATTATCGTGGCCAACCTCGCGCCGCGTAAAATGCGCTTTGGTATTTCTGAAGGCATGGTGCTGTCAGCGGGTCCTGGCGGCAAAGATCTGTTTGTGCTGTCCGTCGACAGCGGTGCTGTACCGGGAATGCCCGTTAAGTAACACTCTGCATTCTGCGGCTTTAACCGCTTAGCGCGGTGCCGTTCTCAAACCCTTCGTGCCTCATCACGGGCGCGAAGGGTTATTTCTCCTCGCTCTGAATGTGCACCGCTTCCATTCCACTCCCGCCCCTGAAAATCTGTATCTGCTACGGCCACACCGCTGCATAAATGTGATCGCTAGCACGCTAAGCGGTTAATGCGTATGATGAAGCTCAGTGAAAACAGGAGCCTGCCATGCTCACCGTGCTGTCTGTCTGCGGGCGCTATCTTCGCGCCTTTATCATCATTTATCTCTGCTTATACGCCGGAATCGGCATCGCCTCGCTGCTGCCCATCAAACTGCCTGGCAGCATCCTTGGGATGTTAATTCTGTTTGCCCTGCTCGCCTCGCAGATCCTGCCTGTCAGTTGGGTTAAACCGGGCTGCCATCTGCTGATTCGCTATATGGCGCTGCTGTTTGTGCCGATCAGCGTCGGAGTGATGAGCTACACCGATATTCTGACCGCGCAGTTTGGCCCTATCGTGATCTCCTGCGTCGTCAGCACCTTCCTGGTTCTCTCTATTGTCGGCGTAAGCGCCCACCAGCTTCATAGTCGCCGTCCGGCCGGGGAGTCAGGCGATGAGTGAAATATGGTGGTCACTGCCACTGACGCTGGCGGCATTTTTTCTGGCGCGCAAACTGGCGATACGGCTGAAAATCTCGCTGCTTAATCCGCTGCTGGTGGCGATGGCGATTATTATCCCGATTCTGCTGTTGTTGCAGCTGCCCTATTCGCGCTATTTCGCGGGCAGTCAGATTCTTAATCAGCTGCTGCAACCGGCTGTTGTCGCGCTGGCACTGCCGCTGTATGAGCAGATGCACCAGATCCGAGCCCGCTGGAAATCGATTATTGGCGTCTGCTTTATCGGCAGTGTGACCGCCATGACCTCTGGCACCGCTATTGCTCTGTGGATGGGTGCCACGCCTGAAATCGCCGCTACCATTGTTCCTAAATCCGTTACCACGCCCATTGCGATGGCCGTCTCCGGTTCGCTGCACGGCATTCCCGCCATCAGCGCCATCTGCGTGCTGATTGCCGGGGTACTGGGTGCGGTGTTCGGACATACCGTGCTGAATCTGCTTGGCGTGAAATCTAAAGCAGCGCGCGGACTGGCGATAGGTAACGCGTCGCACGCCCTCGGCACAGCACGCGCCGCTGAACTCGACTATCAGGAAGGGGCATTCAGTTCACTGGCGTTGGTGATCTGCGGCATCATCACCTCACTGCTGGCGCCGTTTATTTTTCCGCTGCTGCTGCACTGGTTTGGCTGAAAGTTTGCGAGAGATCTCGCAAAGTTGAAACATGCAACACAGGTTACATTGTCAGAGCGATGTGGATCACATATAAACCGGTGACTGGCACATCGCCCTGCTGAATCTAATGAGGCTCACATGCAATCCCGTTTCCTCTCTGCCTTTGAGGCATTGCCGTCAACGCTGCAAACCGCACTCGCTCCGCTGCTGGACGATCCTGGCTTTCAGGCGGTGCTGAGCGCCGACCAGGTCGCCTCACTGCAGCAACAGACACAGATGGATGCCGATGCCCTGGCGCTGGCGCTGCTGCCCCTGGCGGCGGCCTGTGCCGTTGCTACCGTGTCGCATTTTAACGTCGGGGCTATCGCCCGTGGCGTCAGCGGCAACTGGTACTTCGGGGCCAACATGGAATTTATCGGTACGCCGTTGCAGCAGACGGTTCACGCCGAGCAGAGCGCCATTACCCATGCGTGGCTGCGTGGCGAAAGTCAGCTTGAGACGATCACCGTTAACTACACACCGTGCGGTCACTGCCGTCAGTTTATGAACGAGCTGAACAGCGGTACGAACATTCGCATCAGCCTGCCACAACGCGCGGTCAGCACCCTGGCCGATTATCTGCCGGATGCCTTTGGACCGCGCGATCTGGACATCACGACCTTCCTGATGGACAGCGTGGATCACGGCTATGTAGCCGAAGGCGATGAACTGGTGCAGGCCGCAGTTGCCGCTGCCAATGCCAGCCACGCGCCTTACAGCCAGTCACACGCCGGTGTTGCGCTGCTGACCGCAAACGGCGCGATTGTCACCGGGCGCTATGCGGAAAATGCCGCCTTTAACCCGAGTTTCCCGCCCCTTCAGGCGGCGCTGGTCCTGCTGAACATGCAGGGTGGCGATGTTCGTCAGATAAAAAAAGCGGTATTAGCCGAAGTAGAAAATGCCACGCTAAGCCAGTTCGCCGCCACACAGGCGACACTTGAGACATTTGGTTGCGGTGAGCTGCTGCAGGTGACGCTGTACAAAGCATAACCCGCTGTCAGAGAGGCCACAGTTTTGTGAGCTTTTATGAACAAACGCTGTACTTCTGCGGGAAATTTCATAGGATCTGGCGCCAGAATTCACGTCATTACAAATTACTCTGAAAAATTCAGGTTGCAGGATAGCAGCACGGTCGTGAATGTTTCTGCAGCGGTTACCCTGCCGCTGCCAGGCCTGCAGTCTGAGCTATAACGGGTAAGAAAACTGGCGCTACCTTTCCGGCGTGACGCCAGACAACACTGCAACCGGAGCATTACCGCATGGAACTCGACTACGAAAGTAAACGCCCGCTGTATATCCCTTATGCTGGCCCGATTTTGCTGGAATTTCCCCTGCTGAACAAAGGCAGCGCCTTTAGTATCGAAGAACGTAACGAATTCAACCTCAACGGTCTGCTGCCAGAAGCAGTGGAATCGATTGAAGAGCAGGCGCAGCGTGCCTGGCGTCAGTTCCAGGACTTCAAAAACAATAACGATAAGCATGTCTACCTGCGTAACATCCAGGACACCAACGAAACGCTGTTCTACCGCCTGCTGGATAACCATCTCGAAGAGATGATGCCCATCATCTACACCCCGACCGTCGGCGCAGCCTGTGAACACTTCTCTGAAATCTACCGTCGTGCGCGTGGCGTGTTCATCTCCTACCCTAACCGCGACCATATCGAAGATATGCTGCAAAACGCCACCAAACAGAATGTGAAGGTGATCGTGGTGACTGATGGCGAGCGTATTCTGGGCCTCGGCGATCAGGGCATCGGTGGTATGGGTATCCCGATTGGTAAGCTTTCACTCTATACCGCCTGTGGCGGCATCAGTCCGGCTTACACCCTGCCGGTGGTGCTGGATGTGGGTACCAACAACCAGCAGTTGCTGAACGATCCGCTCTATATGGGCTGGCGTCATCCGCGCATCACTGGCGATGAGTATGATGCGTTCGTGAACGATTTTATTCAGGCCGTTAAACGCCGCTGGCCGAAAGTGCTGTTGCAGTTTGAAGATTTCGCCCAGAAGAATGCCATGCCGCTGCTGAACCGCTATCGCGATGAAGTCTGCTGCTTTAATGATGATATTCAGGGCACTGCCGCCGTGACCGTGGGCACCCTGATTGCCGCCAGCCGCGCCGCCGGCAGCCGCCTGTGCGAGCAGAAAGTGGTGTTCCTGGGCGCCGGTTCCGCAGGTTGTGGTATCGCTGAACAGATCATCGCACAGATGAAATCCGAAGGTCTGAGTGACGAGGAAGCGCGTGGCCGGGTAATGATGGTGGATCGCTTTGGTCTGCTCACTGACAAGCTGCCTAACCTGCTCGATTTCCAGAGCAAGCTGGTGCAGAAGAGCGAAAATCTGCAGCAGTGGGATGTTACCAATGATTCCATCTCGCTGCTGGACGTGGTGCGCAATGCCAGGCCCGATATTCTTATTGGTGTCTCTGGCCAGCCGGGCCTGTTCACCGAAGAGATCATCCGCGAGATGCACAAGCACTGTAAGCGCCCTATTGTGATGCCACTGTCGAACCCGACATCACGTGTGGAAGCGACGCCAGCCGATATCATCGCCTGGACTGACGGTGCCGCGCTGGTCGCAACCGGCAGTCCGTTCTCGCCGGTGAGCTGGAACGGTAAAACCTATCCGATTGCGCAGTGCAACAACTCCTACATCTTCCCGGGCATTGGTCTGGGTGTGATTGCTTCGGGTGCCAGCCGCGTTACCGATACCATGCTGATGACCGCCAGCCGCGCGCTCGCTGACTGCTCTCCGCTGGTGAATGAAGGTGAAGGCCCGGTGCTGCCAGAGATTAAAGATATCCAGGGTGTATCGAAAATCATTGCGATGGAAGTGGGTAAAGCTGCTCAGCTGGCGGGTGTCGCCGTAGTGACCTCTGAAGATGTGTTGTCACAGGCTATCGCCAACAACTTCTGGCTGCCGCAGTACCGTCATTATCGTCGTACCTCGATTTAATCTTCAGACTGCCGGATTGCATCCGATCCGGCAGTGTTCAAAAAGAGCACAGCCAGCCGGCAGTAACTTGCTTCACAGTGACAGCTCAAGTAGCCTTGTCCCATCTCACTATTCTGACATCGAGTCTCCAGGCGCATGCTGAAACGCGTTTTCATTGGTCTGCTTTTCATCATCTTACTGATGATGGCAACGGCGCTCGGCCTTGATCGCTGGATCAGCTGGAAAACTGCGCCCTTTATCTACGAAAATGTCGCCTCTTTGCCACATCGTCAGGTCGGTGTGGTACTGGGTACGGCGAAATATTATCGCACCGGCGTCATCAATCAGTATTACCTCTATCGTATGCAGGGCGCGCTGAATGCCTACAACAGCGGCAAGGTCAATTATCTGCTGTTAAGCGGTGATAACGCGCTGCAAAGCTATAACGAGCCGATGACGATGCGCCGCGATCTCATCAAAGCCGGTGTCGATCCGGCTGATATCGTGCTGGACTATGCCGGTTTCCGCACGCTGGATTCGATTGTGCGCACCCGCAAAGTGTTTGATACCAACGACTTCATTATTATCACGCAGCGTTTCCATTGTGAGCGTGCCCTGTTTATCGCCTTACAGCTGGGTATTCAGGCGCAGTGTTATGCGGTGCCCTCACCGAAGAACATGCTTAGCGTGCGCTTCCGTGAGGTAGGTGCCCGGCTGGGCGCGCTGGTGGATCTCTTCCTGCTAAAGCGCGAACCCCGCTTCCTGGGCCCACTGGTGCCGATCCCCGCCGTGCGCGATGTCCCTGAAGATGCGCAGAGTTACCCGGCAGTGACGCCGGAGCAGCTGCTGGAGCTGGAACAGAAGCTGCGGAAATAGCTCACGCGCTGCGGCTTATTTATGCTGGTTACTGCTGTGCCGAAGTCTGGCAGTGACGTGCAGGGCTCAGGGAGCTGACGGTAATATGCTGGCTCAGGGAGCATACGTTTAGTCGCCGTCTGTTACTATGCAGCGATCATTAAGCTGATTAATTACATGACTACGGTAGATAATTCAGTGCTACTTCCCCTCTGAAAGCCGACTTAGACTGCTGAGAAATCTGAAGAGGGTGAATCTTATAACAATGAATAAGCTCAACGCGCAGGGAACACGGTCAGAAGAGGAAAGCGTCCCACGCCAGGGACAAAAACGCCGGGAGCGTTTTTGAACAACGCAAAGCGTTGGCCCGGAAACGGGCGCACCTCAGGGATGAGGTGCGTAATCGCGTGGGACGAGCGTGTCATGGATGACGGCTTTTGCGACTTTCCGATCTGACCGTGTTCCCTACGCATACTCGATCTCACAGCAACGACCCCAGCACTCTCCGCTATAAAAAGCGTTCTGCGGAGGAATGACACGGGCAGATCATTTACTGGCCTTAGCGACTTTCCGATCTGACCGTGTTCCTGCGCATACTCGATCTCACAGCAACGACCCCAGCACTCTCCGCTATAAAAAGCGTTCTGCGGGGGGAATGACACGGGCAGATCATTTACTGGCCTTAGCGTCTTTCCGATCTGACCGTGTTCCCTTCGCAGCCTCGACCTCATAGCAGCTCCCCCTTGACTCCCCATAAAAAAAGCGACCCGAAGGTCGCTTTTTTAGCGTGGAGTTGGACTTACTTCTTACGAGAATATTTCAGGGAATCCAGCGCCACGGCGAAGATGATGATGCCGCCTTTAATGATGTACTGCCAGTAAGGGTTAACGCCGATATAGGTCAGACCATAGTTGATGACGGTGAAGATCAACACACCGGTCACTACGCCCGCCACGCTACCCACACCACCGGCGAAGGAGACACCGCCGACCACACAGGCCGCAATCGCATCCAGCTCATACATAAAGCCAAGGTTGTTGGTGGCCGAACCGATACGACCCGCTTCCAGCATCCCGCCGAAGGCATAGAACACACCTGACAGGGCATAAATCATGATCAGGTTCAGGTTGACGTTAACGCCTGAGACTTTCGCCGCTTCCGGGTTACCGCCGATAGCAAAAATGTTCTTGCCGAAACGGGTTTTATTCCACAGCACCCAGACGAAAATAATGGCAATCACGGCGTAGAAGGTGATGAACGAGAGCTTGAAATCACCAAAGCGTAAGAAGCCTTGGGTAAATTTCGAGAACCCTGTATCAAAACCGGCAATCGGTGATGCGCCAACAAAGTCGTAATAGAGTGAGTTGATACCGTAAACGATGATCATGGTGCCCAGCGTGGTGATAAATGGCGTTACCTTGAGGTAAGCAATAATCACACCGTTGACCAGACCAATCACGCCGCCGATGATGCACACGGTCAGAATAACCAGTGGAATCGGCACCGTATCCAGCGTCGGGAAGACCTTGTTCGCGTTATCCATCGCCTGCAGCAGCGTCGCGGCAACCACCGCCGCCAGACCGACCTGACGTCCGGCTGACAGGTCAGTACCCTGGGTCACAATCAGACCCGCCACACCCAGTGCAATAATAATGCGCACCGAAGATTGGGTCAGAATATTACTCAGGTTCATTAAACTTAAAAATGAGGGGTCCTGGAAAATAATAATAGCCAGCAATACCAGCAGCACGACATAAATGCCGCCCTCTTTTAACCAGGTTAGCGCATTCTTTTTTGTAGTCGCTTTCATGTTAACAGCCCTTGCTTCATTAAAGGTGTAATGACGCTAAACGCAATATTTCGTTCTGCGTGGTCGTTTTGGTATCAACTATGCCTGCTACCAGACCATTACTCATTACCAGAATACGATCGGTAATGCCTAACAGCTCCGGCATTTCGGATGAGATAATAATGATGCCCTTTTCTCTTTTCGCCAGCTCAGCAATTAACTGGTAAATTTCGAATTTTGCACCAACATCAATACCGCGAGTGGGTTCATCAAGCATCAGGATTTCAGGCTGGGTCAATAACCAGCGGCCAATAATCACTTTTTGCTGGTTACCGCCCGAAAGCGAACCAATCTGAGTATGGTGGCCTGGCGTTTTTACACGCATAGAATCGATCACCCATTGGGTATCACTCTTCATGCGTTTATTATCCAGCAGTCCCATACTGTTTTTATATTTTTTAATATTGGAAATAAGCGAGTTAAAACCAATGTCGAGGAAAGCATAAATACCGGTTGAGCGACGCTCTTCGGTCACCAGCGCAAAACCGTGGTTAATGGCTTCATTGGCGCTGTGATTATTAATCGGTTTACCATGCAGTTTAATGGTGCCGCCCGATTTTTCGCGAATGCCAAACAGCGTTTCGACGATATCGGTACGTTTGGCGCCCACCAGCCCGGCAATGCCGAGTATCTCCCCTTTACGCAAATCAAATGAGATGTCGCGAATCGATGGCTGACGCAGTGACGTCAGATGACGCACCTCAAGAATCGTCTCGCCTGGCACGTTAGTACGGTCAGGGAAACGCTGGTTCAGTGAACGGCCAACCATCATGGAGATGATCTTATCCATATCCAGCCCTTCCAGCGGCTGAGAGGTGATCCACTGACCATCACGCAGGATAGTGATCTCATCACACAGCTGGAAAATCTCTTCCATTTTGTGCGAAATATAAACAATGCCACAGCCGCGATCTTTCAGCTTACGAATAATCGTGAACAGGTGATTAACCTCTTTCTCGGTTAACGAGGAGGTCGGCTCATCCATAATCACAATTTTCGCGTCGTAGGAAAACGCTTTGGCAATTTCAATCATCTGCATCTGCGATACAGAAAGATTGGCAACTTTATCGCGCGGATCGATATCAATATCCAGCTCGTCAAAAATCGCTTTGGTATCCCGGTACATTTTATCCTGATCGACAAAGAAGCCTTTGCGCGGATAACGCCCAAGCCACATATTGTCCATCACGGTACGCTGCAGGACCAGGTTTAATTCCTGATGCACCATCGACACGCCATTTTCCAGCGCCTCTTTGGAACTTTTATAGTCGATCTCTTTACCCTGAAACAGGATACTGCCGGTATCTTTTTTATAAATACCAAACAGGCATTTTAATAAGGTAGATTTCCCGGCACCGTTCTCGCCCATTAATGCATGAACAGAGTGAGGCCGCACTTTTAAATTCACATTATCTAACGCTTTAACGCCGGGAAATGATTTTGAGACATCCGTCATTTCCAGCAGATATTCTCGCTGCGCGGTCGTATTATCACTGGCCATATTTTACCTGGCTAAAAAACGGTGGTGACATAAAAAAGGCGCGACAGCGGTCGCGCCCGTAATCGATCTTATTTCACGAACTGAGACAGATTTTCTTTATCAACCGGCACGTAAGGAACGCGGACGATCTTATCAACCATCTTGAAGTTTGTTCCGTCGGTGGCAGCTTTGCCGTTAGCCAGATTGTTGGCAATATCCAGCGTTGCTTTCGCCTGGTTTTCCGCATCGTTCAGCACGGTACCGGCCAGCGCACCGGATTTCACCAGCGCCAGCGCTTCTGGCAGTGCATCGACGCCGAAGACCGGGATTGAGGTCATGTTGTGCGCTTTCAGCGCTTCAACCGCACCCATCGCCATCGCATCGTTGTTGGCAATCACCACTTCGATTTTTTTGGCATTCGGGCCTGACAGCCACGCATCCATCTTATCTTTGGCCTGCGCGGTATCCCACATTGCAGTATCCATCGCTAACTGCTGGGTTTTCAGACCATCTTTGTTCAGGGTATCGATCACATATTTGGTACGGGCTTCTGCATCAGGATGGCCCGGCTCGCCTTTCAGCAGCACGAACTGAATCTGACCATCTTTGTTCAGATCCCACGCGGGTGTGGCTTTCCAGTGCTTCTCAATCAGCTGACCCTGAATGATGCCTGACTCTTTAGAGTCGGTACCGACATAGTAAGCTTTGTCATAACCGGCCAGCACTTTGGCGTTAGGTTCTTTGTTGAAGAAGACCACCGGCACGTCGTTGGCACGCGCTTTGTCTACTACCACCGCAGCCGCAGCCGGGTCAACCAGGTTAATCGCCAGCGCTTTCACGCCTTTTGCCATCAGCACGTCAATCTGATCGTTCTGTTTGGACTGGTCATTCTGTGAATCATTCATCAGCAACTGCACGCCACCGATCGCTTTCGCTTCTTTCTCGATGTCTTTGCGCACCATTGACATGAAGTTGTCATCATATTTGTAAATGGTCACGCCGATACGGGTGTCAGCTGCGTGAGCGGTTGCACCAAACATCATGCTGGCAACCAGTGCTGTAAGCGTGAAAACCTTCTTATTCATGGTATCTCCGGTTTTATTATGCAGGGTCTTTTTAGCGCTACCGCGCCATACAGGCGGGAGAGCAATCGGTAAAACAGATCGGCGCGTCGGTTAACGTAATGAGAATGTTAAGCCATTGAACACCGTCTAAAACCTGACTTCCCTGTGCCAGAATGCTTCCATGAAGAGGGTATAAACCCTTTAACCGGCTACTGAGACCACAACTGATGCCGTTACACTGGCGTTACATAATGTTTCAGTCCGGTAAGACGCTGCCATCATAGTGAGAGCAATGTTAATTAACTGTGAATGTAATCACAGATTGAAAACGGTTACATGACTGAATCGCCTGAATTAGTGACGGACTCCACATTTTGCCGCTGCGCCACCGAATGACGCCGCACCAGCGTTGGCATAAAGATGTGCGTTGCCGTGTCATCCAGCAGTCCGGCTGCGCCCTGCAGCGCCAGTTCAGTGGCGATTTTTGCCATAGATACAATGGGATAGCGCACAGTGGTTAACTGCGGATCGGTGTAACGGGAAATGGGGATGTCATCAAAGCCAATGACAGAAAAATGCTGTGGCACCTGGATGCCGTTGTCTTTCAGCGCAGTGAGTGCGCCAGCCGCCATGCCGTCGTTATAGGCAAACACCGCACTGAGATTGAGATTGCGTCCCAGCAGCTCCACCATCGCCGCTTCGCCGCCCTGCATATCGGGCTCTGCGCTGGCTATCCAGCTCTCCTGCGGCCGGATGCCCTGCTCTGCCATCGCCTGAATCCACCCTTCACGGCGCTGCGCCACATCTTCGATGGGATGGCTGGAACAGAGATAGCCAATGCGGCTATGCCCCTGCTGTAGCAGGGTTCGTGAAGCCATCAATGCACCCGTGACGTTATCCAGACTGACACTGCGGTGTTCAAATCCGGGCACGATGCGGTTAATCACCACCATGCCCGGAACGTGGCGCATAAAATCCGCCAGCTCAGCGTCAGGCAGCGTTTTCGCGTGCACCACCAGGGCGCTGCAACGCTGACGAATCAGCACTTCAATGGCATGACGCTCTTTCTCTTCCTGATGCCAGGAGTTGCTGATTAACACATGTTTGTGCACGCGCTGCGCCACGGTATCCACCGCTTTAACCAGTGCACCGAAGAAGGGATCCGATACATCCATCACCACCACACCAATGGTGTCACTGACCTGCGTCGCCAGCGCCTGCGCATTGGCGTTGGGGCGATAGCCCAGCGCTTCCACCGCCTGTAACACGGCGTCGCGGGTGTCAGAGGTGACGGCGCTGCTCTGATTGAGGACGCGCGACACGGTCGCCACCGACACGCCAGCCTGACGGGCAACATCACGAATTGTTATCATGCAGCAGTTCCACAGAGGAAAAATAAGGCATCACGCCGGGTTGAACACCGGCGCTATTTTGTCAGGGGCAGGAGGCGTACAGCGTGAATTGCGTCACATCAATGAAAACGGTTACATACAATTCTGTAACCTTTGTGATGGCGGTCATTATCTGGCGTTGTCAGTGATGCGCGATTTACCGGCTGAGATCAGCGTGAGCCGCCGCCACAGCCACTCCAGCGGACCCTGTGCGAAGAAATGTAACCAGATGAGTGAAAACAGGATATTGATAAGCCAGACCGCAGGCACCATCAGCACCAGCTCCAGCCGGGTGAAGTGCATATAGAAGCCGAAGCGATAGAACAACGTGGTGCAGATTAGCGACTGCAGCAGATAGTTGGTCAGCGCCATGCGGCCCACGCACTGAATGGCATAGCTGATGCGCCAGCGCGCTATCTGCGGCCAGTAAGCCAGACAGAGCGCGGCATAGCCCAGGCTAATCAGCGGGCTGGCGAGATCGCGCGGGGCTTGCAGATAAAAAGCGGTCCAGCGAAATTCCCAATGTAACAGCCATTGCGCTGCCACACCGGCCACCGCAATCAACAACCCCATCGTCAGCAGCAGCGCCGCCGCCTGACGGTAATGTTGCGCTGAAAACTCGCCGATCAGCCAGCCACTGCGCAGCAGTGCGCCACCGATCATCATCAGGCCCGCCAGCTGCCAGCCATACTGCGCCGCCAGCGCCATCAGTCCTGACGAGAGATGATCCAGCCGGTTCTGTATCGCTTCCCAGCCGCCGGTCAGTTTCCAGTACTGTTCATATTGCAGATCGGCAGCACCTGGCAGCCAGGATCGGGTCGGTTCAGGATCGGAGATTGACCCAAACACCAGCAGAACGCCACAGCCCACCAGGTAGAGCAGAATGCCGGTATTCATCAGGCTGCGGGTGGAAGGGACATCGCGCACTACCCGCCAGACCACCAGCCCGATAATGCCGTAGTCCAGCAGGATATCGCCCTCCCAGAGAAAAACGCCGTGCAGAAAACCGATCAGCACCAGCAGTGAGAGCCGGGCAGTCAACCAGCGACTGCCGCGTGGCAGCTGCATTTGCAGACCTGCGCCAAACAGCAGCGCAAACAGGGTGAGGAATTTGAGCTGAGCAAAGGCGTCAGAGATCGCCCATGTCCAGACATCGGACAGGCTGACGCTGCCCTGCCAGGCCGGATTAAGGTAGGCGGCAGAAGGCAGGCCGAAGCCGACAATATTGAGCAGCAGAATGCCGAGAATGGCACATCCACGAATGAAATCCAGCGCGTGATAGCGTTGCATGCGGCACCTGCACCATTGAGGCGGGCAACGTTATGCGCCCGCCGTAGACTCAACTATGGCGCACCGCGCGCAAAAATTCCTGGCGGGTATTCTGGCTGGACTTGAACAGGCCGCCCAGAGAGGTCGTCGTCGTGGCGCTGGTGGCATCTTTTACGCCACGCGCTTTCACGCAGTAATGCACCGCATCAATAGAAACAGCCACATTGTTGGTGCCCAGCAGTGTCTGCAGTGCGACCAGAACCTGCTGCGTCAGACGCTCCTGCACCTGCGGGCGCTGGGCGAAGAACTGCACGATACGGTTGATTTTCGACAGGCCAATCACCTTTTCTTTGGGAATGTAGGCGACGGTCGCTTTGCCATCGATGATCACAAAGTGGTGTTCACAGGTGCTGGTCAGCGTGATATCACGCACGGTCACCATCTCATCAACCTTCATTTTATTCTCAATGACGGTGATTTTCGGGAAGTTGGCGTAGTCGAGACCGGAAAAGACTTCATCCACATACATTTTGGCGATGCGATGCGGCGTTTCCATCAGGCTGTCATCTTCAAGATCCAGATTCAGCAGCTGCATAATCTCGGTCATGTGCCCGGCAATCAGACTTTTACGTGTGTTGTCATCTATATCGCGCGTCGGTGCACGTAACGGCGTTTCCAGTCCACGCGCCAGCAGCGCTTCGTGAACCAGGGCAGCTTCCTGACTTAGGGTGCTCATCTTACTCTTCTCCGGCTGGTGTTGCGCCCGCCAGCTTTTGCCTGCGGGCCCTGTAATCAGGCGCGTATTGTGAAACTTTCTTTGCGGGGAATCCAGCAATCAATCAGATTGGTGATGAAAGCTTTTCACCCGGTTCGCCGCCACACCAGCAGGCCGGCCCAGACCAGGCTAACCCCGGCAACCCACAGGGCAGGCTCCAGCCGATGTAACAGAGCGGTAGAGAGAAAAGAGAGCAGCGGGCCGACCAGTTGTCCGACCGCATAGCCGGTGGTCAGCAGGCCAGCCATGTAGCGCAGATGATTGGGTGCCAGCTCACGGGCGCAGAGCAGCGACAGCTGCACCACGCTGAGGAAACCGCCCCCCACCAGCAGCGCACCGGCCAGCAGGCCGCTAAAGCCTGGCAGCAGCGCCGCGGCAAATACGCCCAGCGCCTGCGCCCACAGCACCAGAGCCAGGCGGACGTGGCTGTGCCCCCAGCGCCGCGTCAGGATCCCCATCAGAATGCCGATCATCGCCGCGCCGCCAAAAATCGGCCAGACAAACTGCGCGAAGATGCCGTCCGGAAACCGCGTGGCGGCCATCTGCGACAAAAAGGTGGCGGGCAGAATGTAGCCAAAGCCCGCCAGACTGTAACTCAGTACCAGCCGTTTAAGGTTGCGATCCAGCACCAGCGGCTCGGGTGCCTGATCCGGGCGATGCAGTTCGCCCCGACGCGGCAGATTACGGGTAATCAGCGCAATCAGCAGCAGCGCCAGCGCACCGTAAGCGGCCCAGGCCAGACCGGCAGAAACCTGCAATGTGTGCAGCGCTACCCCCAGCAGACCGCTGACAAAAATGCCGCAGCCTGGCCCGGCAAAAACGGCCGCCGACAGCCCTGCCCGGCCATGGCGATGCAGCTGTTCATTGCTCCAGGCCGCCACCAGCACCATCGCCCAGCCGCTGGACCAGCCAATCAGAAAGCGGATTGCGCCGTGCAGCCACGGTCCGCTGGCGAATGCTGAGAGCAGGGTCAGGATCACCGCGCCCCATACGCCCGCCTGCAATCGCAGCTCAACCCGCCGGTGTGCGCGCATGGCATCAAATGAGCCACACAGATAGCCAAGATAATTAAGTGCCGCGACCAGGCTGGCACTGGTGAGTGTCAGCTGGTGTGCCTGAATCATCAGCGGCACCTGGGGCGTAAAGGCAAACCGGCCAATGCCCATCGCGACAAATAAGGTTAAAAACGCGCTGAGCGCGACGCGTAACGCCATTGCTGAACTCCTGTTGTTCTGCCCTGAGATCTCTTCTGACTTGCTAACAGCATGCAGGATGATTAAACTCACGGAAAGTGAATAATTTTAACCAACTTGCTTACAGGAAGAGAAGATATGGATTTAGTTCAGCTGCGTATGTTCTGTTCCGTCGCCGAAACGGGTTCACTGGCGCGCGCAGCAGAACAGCTGCATCGCGTCCCCTCTAATCTCACCACGCGGCTGCGCCAGCTGGAAGAAGAATTAGGTGTGGATCTCTTTATTCGTGAGAAACAGCGCATTCGCCTGTCACCAATGGGCCATAATTTTCTGAATTATGCGCAGCGTATCCTGGCATTAAGTGAAGAAGCGATGAGCATGACCCGCACCGGTGAACCGGCGGGCAACTTTGCGCTGGGCTCAATGGAGAGCACCGCGGCGACGCGTCTGCCCGGCCTGCTCGCCGCCTATCACCAGCGCTTCCCCAAAGTGGCGCTATCGCTGATTACCGGCACCTCGGGCGAAATCATCGATCGGGTGCGTGAAGGCACCCTGGCGGCCGCGCTGGTGGATGGCCCGGTCTCCCATGACGATCTCAATGGCTGCATCGCCTTTCGCGAAGAGATGATACTGATCACCGGCCTCGATCATGCGCCAATCGCCACCGCGCGCGACGTGCAGGACGATACCCTGTTTGCCTTTCGCAACAGCTGCTCTTACCGGGTGAAGCTGGAGAGCTGGTATCGGGACAGCCAGACCGCGCCCAACAGTGTGATGGAGATTCAGTCCTATCACGCCATGCTGGCCTGCGTGGCAGGCGGTGCGGGCGTAGCGATGATCCCGGCCTCGGTGCTGAAACAGATGGCGGATCGGTCACGGGTGCAGGCGCATACGTTACCTCCCGCTTATCGCGACACCGCCACCTGGCTGATGTGGCGACGCGACGCCTTTACGCCGAATGTTGAAGCACTGAAGTACCTGATTATTGAACAATTTGACGATCGTCCGCTCAACGATGAGCTGATTTACCCATTACAGGCGGCGGAATAAGCGTTCCACGCTATGTTTAAGAGCCTGACCCACCAGGCTTTGAATCATCACGACCACCCGGCGCCACTGCGCGTCACAATCTGACTGGAAGAGGGATTGCATGAATATGATCAAAACCCGTGCCGCTGTTGCCTGGGCTGCTGGCGAACCGCTGAAAATCGAAGAAGTTGATTTAATGCCACCGCAGAAAGGTGAAGTGCTGGTGCGTATCGTCGCGACCGGCGTCTGTCATACCGACGCCTACACCCTGTCCGGCACCGACCCGGAAGGCGTTTTCCCGGCGATTCTTGGCCATGAAGGCGGCGGCATCGTCGAAGCCGTGGGCGAAGGCGTGACCAGCGTTGAAGTGGGTGACCACGTCATTCCACTCTACACGCCGGAGTGTGGCAAATGTAAATATTGTCTTTCAGGCAAAACTAACCTCTGCCAGGCGATCCGTACCACTCAGGGTAAAGGCCTGATGCCGGATGGCACCACCCGTTTCTTTAAAGATGGCAAACCCATTTTCCACTATATGGGCACCTCAACCTTCTCTGAGTACACGGTAATCCCGGAGATCTCGCTGGCGAAAATCAGTAAAGAAGCGCCGCTGGAAGAGGTTTGTCTGCTGGGCTGTGGCGTGACCACTGGCATGGGCGCGGTGATGAACACCGCCAAAGTGAAAGAAGGCGACACCGTGGCGATTTTCGGTCTCGGCGGCATTGGCCTCTCTGCGGTCATCGGCGCGAAGATGGCGAAAGCAGGCCGCATCATTGCCATCGACCTTAACACCAGCAAATTCGATCTGGCACGTAAACTGGGTGCCACCGATCTGATCAACCCGAAAGATTACGACAAGCCGATTCAGGATGTGATTGTCGAGCTGACCGACGGCGGCGTGGATTTCTCATTTGAATGTATCGGCAACGTCAACGTGATGCGTTCCGCGCTGGAGTGCTGCCACAAAGGCTGGGGCGAGTCCGTGATTATCGGCGTCGCCGGTGCCGGTGAAGAGATCTCCACTCGTCCGTTCCAGCTGGTGACCGGCCGCGTCTGGCGCGGTTCCGCGTTTGGCGGCGTCAAAGGCCGTTCGCAGCTGCCTGGCATTGTGCAGGATTACCTCGACGGTAAATTTGCGCTGAACGACTTCATCACTCACACCATGCCGCTGGAAGAGATCAACGACGCCTTTGATTTGATGCACGAAGGAAAATCGATTCGCTCGGTCGTGCACTTTAACAAGTAATCAGGAGGCGTTATGGCATCCACTCTGGAGCTACTGGAAGAACACCGTATTTTTGGCGGCTGGCAGCAGCGCTGGCGTCATCAGTCTTTGCTGCTGAACTGCCCGATGACCTTCAGCATCTATCTGCCTGGGCCGCACGGTGATGCGCCGCCGCCGGTGGTCTGGTTTCTGGCCGGGCTGACCTGTAACGATGAGAACTTCACCAGCAAAGCCGGCGCACAGCGGGTTGCAGCGGAACTGGGTCTGGTGCTGATTATGCCGGACACCAGCCCGCGCGGCGAAGGGGTTGCGAATGATGAAGGATACGATCTGGGTCAGGGCGCGGGATTTTATCTCAATGCCACCCAACAGCCCTGGGCCAGCCATTTCCGCATGTTCGATTATCTGAGCAGCGAGTTACCCGCCCTGATTGCGGATAACTTCAAGGTCAGTGAACGTCAGTCGATTATGGGTCACTCCATGGGCGGACATGGCGCACTGATGCTGGCGCTGCGTCTGGGTAACCGCTTTGCCTCGGCTTCCGCTTTTGCACCGATTGTGAATCCGATGCAGGTACCCTGGGGCCAGAAAGCGTTTCAGGCCTATCTGGGCGACGATCGTGCAACGTGGCGGGAATATGACAGCTGCCAGCTGATGGCGGAGGTGTCGCATCGGCTGCCAATGCTGATCGATCAGGGCGACAGCGATCAGTTCCTGGCCGATCAGCTGCAACCGGAGCGGTTAGAAGACGTCGCGAATGAGGTGGGTTTCCCGCTGACGCTGCGCATTCAGCCGGGTTATGACCATAGCTACTTCTTTATAGCCAGCTTTGTGGAAGATCATCTGCGCTTCCATGCGCAGCATCTGCTGGCGTAAACAATCAGGGCCGCAATCGCGGCCCTGAACTTTTAGCTGGCTAACGCTCTGTCACAGAGCCAGCATACTGCCAGCCTGCCCTGTAAAAATTCCTTTCTCAGAACAGTGATGCTCAGCGCCCTACCGGACGCCTCCTCAATATCAGACCAGTGCCGGGCCGGTCAGTCCGTCGATCATCACCTGCGGGATACCACGCGAGCAGTGTTCGATACGACCATCGACGCCATACACCTTTGCCAGAGTGGCAGGCGTGATCACCTTATCCGGCTGCCCTTCCGCCACCAGCGCGCCCTGCTTCAGCATCAGCGCATGTTGCGCATGACGCAGTGCAATATTGATGTCATGCACCACTACCACCGTCACGATGTTACGCTGAGCGGTTTCGCGCCGCACCAGATCCATCACGTGAAACTGGTAGTTGAGATCCAGCGCGCTCAGCGGTTCATCCAGCAGCAGCAGCTTAGGGCGACGGATCAGTGACTGCGCCAGCCCGACCAGCTGTTTCTGTCCGCCGGAGAGCTGATCGAGATATCGCATCGCCAGATGGGCAATGCCCAGTTGTTCCAGCAGATGCATGATTTCCGCTTCGCTGCTGGCGCTGTGCAGACCACCGGAGGCACGCTGCGCCACGATGATCGACTCCAGCACATGCAGATGTACGCCCGCAGGCAGCGACTGCGGCAGATAAACCACGTTCTTCGCACGCCGGGCAAACGGCTGGGTCATGAGATCCTCACCGTTGAGCCACATCTCGCCCTGGCCTTTATTCAGACCGGCCAGTGCACGCAGCAGCGTCGATTTACCACAGCCATTCGGCCCCAGCAGCACGGTGATCTCGCCGCGCGGCAGCGGCGCGATATTAAGATTATCAATGACTTTATTTTTTGGGTACCCGGCACTGAAGCCGCGTAACGTCAGACCCTGTTCCATCATACCGTCCCCCGATGACGCAGAATAATACTCAGGAAGAACGGCACGCCAATCAGTGAGGTGACAATGCCAACCGGGATGATTACACCGGGGAGCAGGTTTTTCGAGGCGACCGACGCCAGCGACAGCACCAGCGCGCCGACCAGCGCACTGGCGGGCAGATAGAAACGGTGATCTTCACCAAACATCATGCGGGCGATATGGGGAGCGACCAGCCCAATGAAACCGATCGGGCCGACAAACGCGACCGCCAGGGCAGAGAGGATACTGATGCGCAGTAACGTAGTCAGGCGCAGACGACGCACATCAATGCCAAAGCTTACCGCGCGGTCTTCGCCCAGACGCAGCGCCGTCAGCTTCCAGCTGCTCATCATTGAAAACGGTACCAGAATGGCCAGCGCCACACTCAGCACGCCCAGCTTTTCCCAGGAGGCGCGCGCCAGGCTGCCCATGGTCCAGAACACCAGGCCCTGCAGGGTATCTTCGCTGGCGATGAACTGCATCATGGATACCAGGGCGTTAAAGGTGAAGACCAGCGCGATACCGAACAGCACCACGCCCGCCGAAGAGACCTGAGTCCAGCGGGTCACGGCATCCAGCATCAGCGCGGCAAACAGAGCAAAGACAAAGGCATTGGCAGAAATTAACCACTGATCGGGAATGCCGGGAATACCCACGCCGAGGATGATCGCCAGCGCGGCACCAAACGCCGCCGCCGATGAGACACCGAGGGTAAACGGACTGGCCAGCGGGTTATTCAGGATGGTCTGCATTTCCGCGCCCGCCAGACCCAGCGACAGCCCCACCACCAGCGCCATCAGCGCATAGGGCAGACGAATGTCCCAGACAATGACGCGCGTGCCGGCATCGACGCTCTCGGGGCTGAGCAGCGTATTCCACAGCGTTTCAAGTGAGAGTCCCGCCGGACCCAGCGTGAAGTCGAGGATCAGCGAGGCGAGTATCGCCAGCAACAGCACGCCAATCCAGATTAAGCGGCGGCGCAGCACCTGATGATAGTTTTGCATGGTGTGGTGAAGCGTCTCTTCCCCCGCCAGCAGCGAAGTTTCGGTAGTCATGTTTGAACCCTGTGTGGCTATCACGTCAGAAAACGCAGCCACAATAGTGCAGGTGATAATAATTATCAATTCGAGAACATAAGCGAGACGTGAAAAAACAGTAAAAAACGGTGTTGCAGGCAGGAGAAAAGCTCAGGGAGCCTGCGCCTTTCGCAAAGACGCAGAACCCGCCATCCCTGGCGGGCTCAGCGTGGGCGATGACGCAGAGTTAATCTTTGTGAACCGGAAACTCCATTTCGCTGTACTTAACGAAACGGCTGCCGCGCGTCAGCTTGTAGCCGAACCAGATAATCAGGAACAGCGGAATGCCGATATAGGTTGCCGCCACGCCATACCAGTCGATGCTGTCGTTAAGGAATGCCTGGTAGTTCTGACCCAGCGTGATGATCAGGCAGAGCACAAAGGCGAAAATCGGACCCAGCGGGAAGAAGCCGGAACGGTAAGGCAGATCGTTCAGGTCACGTCCCTGGGCCACATAGCCCCGACGGAAGCGATAGTGACTGATGGCAATACCCAGCCAGGCAATAAACCCGGTCATGCCTGAGGTATTCAGCAGCCACAGATAGACTTCCTGATTACCAAATTTTGAGGTCAGGAAGCACAGTCCGGCCACCACGGTGGTGGCCCACAGGGCATTACGCGGCACGCCGCCCTTTGAGAGTTTCGCGAAAATCCGTGGCGCTTTACCTTCGCTGGCCAGGTTATAAAGCATACGCGTTGACGCATACATCCCGGAGTTACCCGCTGACAGCACAGCCGTCAGGATCACCGCATTCATGACGGCGGCGGCAGAGAGCAGACCGGCGTTCTGGAACACCAGGGTGAACGGGCTGACGCTGATATCGTCGATATCATTGTGCAGCAACTGCGGATCGGTGTATGGCAGGATCAGGCTGATAATCAGGATAGCGAACACATAGAACAGCAGGATACGCCAGAAAATCTGCCGCACAGCGCGCGGAATATTTTTCGCCGGATCTTCAGATTCGCCCGCCGCGATACCGATCAGTTCGGTGCCCTGGAAGGAGAATCCCACAATCATCGCCACCCCAATCATCGCCGCAAAGCCGCCCGCAAACGGCGCGTCGCCCACCTGCCAGTTCTGCCAGCCCGCATGTTCAGCACCTCGCATAATGCCGGTGATCATCAGCACGCCAACGATGATAAAGATAATCACGGTGGCCACTTTAATCAGCGAGAACCAGTATTCCGCCTCGCCAAAGCCTTTGACCGAAATGTAGTTGAGCAGGAACATCAGCCCCAGGAACAGCGCGCTCCAGATCCAGCCAGGCGTGTCGGGGAACCAGTAGTTCATCACCAACTGGGACGCTACCAGGTCAACCGCGATGGTCACCGCCCAGTTGTACCAGTAGTTCCAGCCGAGTGCGAAACCAAAGCCCTCTTCGACATATTTTGCGCCGTAGGTGGCGAAGGAACCCGATACCGGCATGAACGCAGCCAGTTCGCCGAGGCTGGTCATCAGGAAGTAGACCATCAGGCCGATGAGGATATAGGAGAGCAGTGCTCCGCCGGGGCCAGCCTGAGCGATGGTGGCACCGGAGGCGACAAACAGGCCGGTACCAATGGAGCCGCCGATGGCGATCATCGTCAGGTGACGGGCTTTTAACGCACGTCGTAATGCAGGTTGTTGTGTTGTATTTGAGTCATTATGCATGTGTTAACGCTACGCTGGGTAAAAATGAGGCGCGATTGTAGCAGCCAGATCGCCTCTGTATAGCGAATGCCAACCTGTTATTAGTTAACTTCATGATCGCGCCGGAATTATTAGTAATTACTCGCGACAATAGGAAAAAAAGCGCGTCAGTGCTTTGGAAATATGCTTCTGCCGGTGGTGGATGCGATAGAGCGTGCGGATAAGACGCGGCAGCGGAATCGTCAGTTCAACCAGCGTGCCCGCCTCCAGCAAATCGGCAATCACCCGGCGCGAAAGACAGCTGATGCCCATGCCGTGCCGCACCGCATGTTTAATCGCCTCTGAATTGCCCAGTTCCATGCCCAGCTGAAAACTCGGCAGATGCGACAGCAGCAGATAATCGACAATTTCACGGGTGCCGGAGCCGCGTTCGCGCAGGATCCACGGGGCGTCAGCCAGGGTTTGCAGCGTCACCGGCTGTTGCAGAATCGCCGCATCTGGCGCGGCAAACACCACCAGTTCATCTTCGAGCCAGGGCTCGCTGACCAGCTCGGTCATATGGCACGGCCCTTCAATCAATCCGACATCGACGCGGAAATCGGAAACCGCCTGAATCACATCCTGACTGTTGCCGACACTCAGCTCCAGCGGCAGGCGGGGAAAATCGCGACGATAAGCGGCCATCATGCCTGGCAGCAGATAGTTGCCGATGGTGCTGCTGGCAAAGATGCGGATCGCGCCGTTATCCTCTTTAAACAGCTGCTCAATTTCGCCCGCCTGCTCCAGCAGCCCTACTGCACGGGGATAGAGCAGCCGTCCATGCTCATTGAGCACCAGCCGTTTGCCAACCCGGTCAAACAGTTGCACGCCGAGCTGACTCTCCAGATCGGCCAGCGCTGCACTCACTGCGGACTGCGACAGCGCCAGCAGTTGCGAAGCCTGAGTGGTGGAGCCGCTCTTAAGCACTTCGGTGAAAACTTCAATTTGCCGCAGCGTAATGTGCATCGTTGCCTCTTAACTCAGTGACTGCCTGACCAGGTAAATGATTAATGCCAGCCAGATCAGCCCTATCGCCACCAGCCAGCCTGCAATCTTTTTGCCACGCGAACGTTGAGACTGCGCCCGCTCGCTGCTGCTGATGCGCACCTCTCGCGGCAGTAAACGCAGCAGCACCATGACGCCCGTCGGAATAATCACCGCGTCATCCAGCAGACCGACAAAGGGGATGACATCAGGAATGATATCGATCGGGCTGATGCCATAGGCGACCAGCCCCAGCATCCCCAGCTTGTTCCACCAGGGTGTGCGGGGATCGCGGAAGGCAAACCCCAGCACAAACACATCTCTTTTGATCAGCGTCGCCCAGCGGCGCAGACGCGAAACTATCATGATTGCTGCCTTATCGTTTATTCTGGTTAATTATAAATATATTATCAATTTCACTTTTAAGCCAGTCGCCGTCATGATCGGGTCTCAACCAGGAGGAGTGACCACCATGACTGAACTGAGCATCGCTAAACCGCATCATCCCGTTCCGCTCTGGATCCCGGGTCTGCTGCTGACCGCCGTGATTGCCGGGGCAGCCAGCTGGCTGGCGCAGCAACCGATGATTGCCGCGCTGGGGCTGGGTTCACTGACTCTGGCGATTATGCTGGGCATCCTGGTCGGTAACAGCATCTATTCGCCGCTGGCGTCACGCTGCGACAACGGCGTGCTGCTGGCTAAGCAGAAACTGCTGCGGCTGGGGATCATCCTGTTTGGCTTTCGCATCACTTTACAACAAATTGCTGACGTCGGTTTCAGCGGCATCCTGATTGATGCGCTGACCCTGACCAGTACCTTCCTGATAACCTGCCTGCTGGGCATGCGGCTGCTGAAGCTGGATCGCGATACCGTCTGCCTGATTGGTGCGGGCAGCAGTATCTGCGGTGCTGCGGCTGTACTGGCGACCGAGCCGGTAGTGAAAGCCGCGCCGTCGAAAGTTGCGGTGGCTATCGCGACCGTGGTGCTGTTCGGCACGCTGGCGATCTTTATCTATCCGCTGCTGTGGCCGCTGGCGCATGAGCTGTTCCCGGGACTGAGTGCGGCGCAGTTCGGGGTTTTTACCGGCTCAACCATCCATGAAGTGGCGCAGGTGGTGGCCGCCGGACACAGCATCAGCCCGGAAGCCGAGAACAGCGCGGTCATTGCCAAAATGCTGCGGGTAATGATGCTGGCTCCCTTTCTGCTCTGCCTGAGCGCCGTGATACGCGGTAAACGTCAAGGGAGCAACGCGCGCCAGGCTGTGACGTTTCCCTGGTTCGCCCTGCTGTTTATCGGTGTTGCACTGTTTAACTCGCTGCAGCTGCTGCCTGCCGCGGTGGTGACCACGCTGAATCAGCTGGCGGGTCTGCTGCTGGCGATGGCGATGGCGGCGCTGGGATTGACCACCCGTTTCGGGGCATTGCGTGAGGCAGGCGTTAAACCGCTGCTGCTGGGTGCGATGGTGTTTGTCTGGTTAATCGCGGGCGGCGGTGCAATCAATCTGCTGGTGCAACATTTCATGGGCTAGCGGCATCGGGTATCATGCCGTCTCATCCGTGCACAGCCCCAGGAGAAAGGCATGAAATATATTGGCGCACACGTGAGTGCGGCAGGTGGCGTGGATCAGGCAGTGATCCGCGCCCATGAAATAGAAGCCACCGCCTTCGCGCTCTTTACTAAAAATCAACGTCAGTGGAAGGCCGCCCCGCTCTCGACTGAGGTGATTGATGCTTTTCGCGCCGCCTGCGAGACGTACAAATTCGGTCCGCAGCAAATCCTGCCGCACGACAGTTTCCTGATAAACCTGGGTCATCCGGTTGAAGAGGCGCTGGAGAAATCCCGCGCCGCTTTTATTGATGAGCTGCGACGTGCCGACCAGCTCGGCCTGACTTTGCTGAACTTCCATCCGGGCAGCCATCTGCATCAGATTGATGAGGAGGCCTGTCTGAAGCGGATTGCGGAGTCGATCAACATCGCTCTCGACCAGAGCCAGAATGTCACCGCCGTCATTGAGAATACCGCCGGTCAGGGCAGTAATCTGGGTTTCCGCTTCGAGCATCTCGCCACCATTATTGAGCATGTTGAAGATAAATCGCGTGTCGGCGTCTGTATTGATACCTGCCATGCGTTTGCCGGTGGTTATGACCTGCGTACCGAAGCGGATTGCGAAGCGACCTTCGCCGAGTTTGAGCGCATTGTCGGCTTTAACTATCTGCGCGGCATGCACCTTAACGATGCCAAAAGCGCCTTCGACAGTCGCGTTGACCGCCATCACAGCCTGGGTGAAGGCAATATCGGCAAAACAGCGTTTAGCTGGCTGATGAAAGATCCGCGGTTTGATGGCATCCCGTTGATTCTGGAAACCATTAATCCCGATATCTGGAAAGATGAGATTGCCTGGCTGAAAGCCGAACAGCAGGGATAGTAAAAGGGAGCCAACTGGCTTAATGCTGGTCAGTTAAGATTAGATTTGTAAAGGCTGTCACGGTCAAACGTGGCCGCTTTTTTGTCAGTGCGAGCGAGCCGCAGTGCGGGCCTGAGCACCTCTGCTGCTGCCGGGCCGTCCTCGCGCCGCTCACGCGGTACCTTCGGCTTTGACGTCGTGCCGACGAACCGTTCGGGGATCGGCCCTCCCTGGCCGGCCCCGAACTGTCCACGCTTCCCGGCGTGGACTTCTGGCCCACCGTCACGCCTCAGCGCTGCGGATAGCCCTTTCAGCAGCAGAGGCGCTCAGGCCTCCACTCTCGTGCCCTTTTTAACAGTACGCACCAGAAGCTTCAGAGCAGGACGGTGGCGATCAGGAGCAGGCAATCCGCAGCGCTGAACAGAATGAGTCTGCCAGGAGAGCCCGCAGGACGCGGGCGAAAGGCGGGGCGGCACAGGATGTGCCATCCCCGGCGGTCCGTCAGGCAGAGGAATGACGTGAAGGAACCGCGCAGCGGCGCGAGGACCGCCAGCCCCTGATCGGCACCAGACTGCGTTATCACCTGTCGCTTAACTGGCTGGCATGCTCCCTTTTCGTTTAGAGAGAACGCTGGCTCAGGGAGCATACGCCTTCCGTAAAGACGCAAAAAAACGCCATCCCTGGCAGGCGCAGCGCGGGCGATTACGCACCTCATCCCTGAGGTGCGCCCGCAGCCGGGCCAACGCTTTGCGTTGTTCAAAAACGCTCCCGGCTTTTTGTCCATGGCCCGCGATGCTTTACTCCAGTCGTATGCTCCCGTCGCTTTGACTTCGGGAACCGTCTGTAAAAGCAAACAGGGAGCCATTCGGCTCCCTGTTATTTTCACTTCAGCAGATTATGCACTTCTGCAAATCAGGCTTTCGCCAGCTGCTCTTCCGGACGTTTCAGTACCGCATAGCTCAGACCCGCAATCGCGGTGCCGATGATAATCGCCATCAGATAGCCGATAACCGGGGTAATCGCGCCAGGGATCAGCAGCACGAACAGTCCACCGTGCGGAGCCATCAGTTTTGCGCCAATCGCCATGGAGATCGCGCCGGTGGTTGCACCGCCAACGATACAGCAAGGCAGAACGCGCATCGGGTCACGGGCAGCGAACGGAATCGCGCCTTCAGAGATAAAGCAGAGACCCAGAACCAGTGCCGCTTTACCGCCTTCCTGCTGACCTTTATTGAATTTACGACGGGCAATCAGCGTCGCCAGCCCCATCGCCAGCGGTGGCACCATACCGGCTGCCATAATGGCAGCCATTGGCGCATAGGTCTGCGAACTCAGTAAGCCGACGCCAAACGCGTAAGCCACTTTGTTTACCGGACCGCCCATATCGGTACACATCATGCCGCCCAGAATGGCACCCAGCAGGACCGCATTCGCCGTTCCCATGTTGGCCAGCCAGTGCGTCAGGCCGTTCATGATGCCAGCAACCGGTTTACCCACTACGTAGATCATCAGCAGACCGGTGATCAGACTGGCGAACAGGGGAATAATCAGTATCGGTTTCAGCGCTTCCATACTCTGCGGCAGTTTAACTTTGCCGCTGATCAGCTTCGCCGCATAACCGGCAATAAAGCCCGCGATAATACCGCCTAAGAAACCTGCGTTGATGCTGGTGGCGATCATACCGCCAATCAGACCCGGCGTCAGACCCGGACGATCAGCGATGGAGAAGGCGATAAAGCCCGCCAGCACCGGCACCATCAGGGCAAAGGCGCTGCCACCACCAATTTGCATCAGCGCCGCAGCCAGCGTGCCCTGCTCTTTAAACGCCGTGATACCAAAGGCAAACGACAGCGCGATGCTCAGACCACCTGCGACCACCATCGGCAGCATGTAAGAAACACCGGTCAGCAGATGACGATAAGCCCCTGCTCCGCCTTTCTTCTCTTCTTCACTGCTATTGTTCTGTCCGCCAGCCGCCGCTTTATACGGCTTCGCTTCTGCTACCGCTTTATCCAGCTCCTGCGCGGTTTTCTTCAGCGCCAGACCGGTTGAGGTACGGTACATCGGCTTACCGGCAAATTTCGCCAGATCGACTTCGATATCAGCTGCGACGATCACCAGATCGGCGGCAGCGACTTCTTCCGGAGTGATCGCGTTACCGGCGCCCACTGAACCACGGGTTTCAACTTTCACCCACCAGCCGCGACGGGTCGCTTCAGCCTGAATGGCCTCGGCAGCCATAAAGGTATGCGCCACGCCGGTCGGACAGGCGGTCACCGCGACGACGCGTTTCTGCGCGCCAGCCTGAGCCGGTGCAGCAGGTGCGCCTGCTGCAGGCGTTGCTACCGCAGCCGTTGCCTGCCAGGTTTTCGCTTCTGCTTTCGCGCGGTTCAGGAAGGTTTCTGGCTCACGTACTGCCAGCTGGATATCGCCCAGCCAGACCGCTTTGCCGTTCAGCGCCGCATCGTCCGGCACGTTTTTGCCCAGCACAATCGCCAGCTCAGCGTCGGCAGGATTATCAGTCAGGGTCAGGCCCGCCGCAGCGGCGGCGGCCGCCAGACGTTGTTGCGCCATATATGCGGAAGCCAGTCCCAGCGTAGGGTCTTTAATCAGCAGCGTTTTCATTATCGCTCTCCTGCTGTCAGTTAACGGGTTGTAAGTCGACGCGCGCCATCATTGCGGCCAACTGAGTACGATCGGAAACGCCAACATTGCTCTGGCTGACGGCCATCGCCGCCACAGCAGTCGCAAGACGCAGCGTGTGTTCGCTGGATTCGCGCATCAGCAGGCCATAAATCAGGCCGCCAACCATTGAGTCGCCTGCACCCACGGTGCTGACCACTTCGCACACCGGCGGTTTAGCGATCCATTCGCCAGAAGCGTTGACCCACAGAGCACCTTCTGCGCCCAGCGAAATCACCACATGGGCGATACCCTGCTCGCGCAGTTCGTGCGCAGCGCCAATCACATCCTGCAGGGTTGGCAGTTTGCGACCGGCCCAGATTTCCAGCTCACGTCGGTTAGGTTTAACCAGCCACGGTGCCGCCTTCAGTCCTGCCACCAGCGCCTCGCGGCTGCTGTCAAAGATGATGCATGGGCAGTGGGTGCGAAGTTCGGTCATCCAGCGGGTAAAGGCATCGTGGTCGACGCCCTCAGGCAGGCTACCGCTAACGCAGACCATATCGAACTGGCCCAGCCAGGTCAGAGAATCGGTAGTAAAACGATCCCAGTCCTGCGCCGTCACCTGAAAACCGGAGAAATTCAGATCGGTGACGTCACCGGTCTGTTCAGTGAGTTTAACGTTGATACGGGTACGGCCAGGCACGACATGGAAACGGTTGGCTATGCCCAGCTCACTGAACAACTGCTGGAAACCGTCCTGATTCTCTTTCCCCATGAAGCCACCGACGGTGACATCGATACCCAGATCTTTAAGTACTTTGGCTACGTTGATGCCCTTGCCCGCAGCATGCAGCCCGGTGGTTTTCACCAGGTTAACTTCGCCACGTTCAATTTCAGGGGTATATCCCACCAGGTCATACGCCGGGTTCAGCGTAATGGTGGCGACGCGTCTGCTCATGATGCCCCCTCACCCAGACCACTGGTGATCGCTTCTTCAATCGCGTTCAGTGCCTGCTGTGCATCTTCACCGCTGGCGGTGAAGCGCAGGCGATGACCTTTCTTCACGCCCAGCGCAACCACTTTCATCAGGCTGCGGCCATTAGCGGGTTTGCCGCTGCCGTCGAGATTGGTCACGGTAATGTCGCTGTTGAACTGCTTGATCACGCTGACCAGCGCCGTGCCCGGACGGGCATGCAGGCCGTGTTCGTTGCGAATGGTAAATTCAGCCGTCAGCACGTCAGCCTGCTCATCGACTTCGCTGGTGAGCAGTGCGTAAACGCCTGCAGCATCCGCTTTCAACAGACGATCCGCTTTGCCCTGCTGCAGCAATGCGCTGAGGTAACCCAGCACTTCCAGCGGACGTTCATCGGTCGCCGAAACGCTGATTAACATCGCAGCCGATTCGCCCTGATGGTCGAAGGCATGTTCAGCGCGGCTGATAGCCACGCCGCTGCGCAGGTTGCCGAGGCTGCTGTCGCTGAGCCAGATGCCCTGACCCAGATTCAGCGGAGGCGTTGAAACCACGTCTGCGACGTAGCTGGCATCCACCACACCAGCGGACTGCAGCCGACCGGCGTTCATCGCCTGTAAGGTGATCAGATCGCTGGCAGCCACGTTGAGCGTGATTAATGAGGTGTCGAAGCTGAATTCAGCGGCTTGTTTCTCGCCCATCAGCAACGCACGAAGATCTTCAGCAGAGGCGGTTTTTAGCTGTTCTGCAATGGTGTCATCGCTCAGCACATGGGTCAGCTGACGCAGCAGCGCCAGATGTTCATCCGACTTAGCGGCAATCCCGATGGCAACATAGGCTGTCTGATCGTCACCCCAGGCAATGCCCTGCGGAAACTGGAAAACCTGAACGCCGGTTTTCAGCACCAGATCGCGGGTATCGGTGGTGCCATGAGGGATTGCGATGCCGTTGCCAAGAAAGGTTGAGGTCTGCTGTTCGCGCGCCAGCATGCCGTTGACGTACCCTTCGGTCACATTGCCCGCCGCGGTTAACGCGGCAGCAACCTGACGAATGGCCTCTTCTTTATTCTGGGCGCTGGCTCCGGTATGGATGGCCTGCAATTCGAGCTGGAACATAATTCTCCTCGCTTGCTGAGATTGAATCGTTTCAGCTAGTGGGAAAGTTTTTACGCCATGCTGAGAAAAACAGATGGCGCAGTCACCGCTGAAACGTTTCAGGGATTGTGGTACAGCCGCTTTCGCCAGGCAAGAAAATGCGCAAACGGCGTAGCAGATTTTTGACGTTACGCACATTTCGGGCAGGTTTAGGTGATTAGCGGGCGAACAGGCTGACGCTGCTGCTGTAAAGTGATAATGGATGGACCGAAAAACTTCAGCAGCGTCAGCGCCTCAGGGCGCGGTATCCGCTTCGGTTTACAGCAGATACGTTTGCAATTGGTAGATGCATTCTGCGCACGTCTTGATGCTGTGCTTTCATGGGATCGCGCAGCGGCAGATGCAACCACTGAAATCAAAGCGGCGCTGGCTGCTGCCGGAACGCCCATTGGTCCCAACGACACCGCGATTGCCGGGCATGCCATTGCGGCCAGGGCTATTCTGGTGACCAATAACACACGCGAGTTAGAACGGGTACCCGGATTGCAGCTGGAAGAGTGGGTCAGCTAACCGCTGACGCGGGATTAAATCTAAGCGGTGGGAGGGTTCTCAGGCACGAGTGCTGGCTTCAAGCTCAATCAGGTAGGTCATGGCTGATGTACGGTCTGTAAGACACATATCAACTGAAGGTTGCAGACTTCCGCATACTTTCGGCCTTAAATCTGAACCGAAAATCATGCACAAATTTTCATCCGATAACTGAATGCATCGGACATTCGCGGGTTTACCCTGCGGCATTCCGGGGATGGGGCTGGAGATTGACGGCGCGATGCAGCAGGCACCACAATCAATACGACACTGCATTAACACCTCTTACGCGACCTTCAGGATACAACAGACAGTAACAGAACCTCAGAGGGAGCGACACCACACCCTTCAGCTCTTAACTTCCTGCTTAAATCGTTCACTGTCACCCATGCCAGAAATCGGTGAAAAGATAGAGGGCGCTGTACAACAGGCACCGCCCTGGCTACGGCATTGCATGCTGTGCTCAGGCAGAGAAAGTCGCGGCGACAATAGCAGTCCGGGGCGGCAATTGCCATGAAAGCCGCGGCCTGAGACAAAATTTCACGCCGGTGATATTGCCAGTTTTCATCGGCGCGAGTAACGTTGCGCGCACTTCACTTTCAAGATAGCGAGAACAGCAATGCCAAAAGCCAATGAAATCAAAAAAGGGATGGCCGTCACGCACAACGGTAAACTGCTGCTGGTTAAAGATATTGATGTCCAGAGCCCCAGCGCACGCGGTGCCGCCACCCTGTATAAAATGCGCTTTACCGATGTTCGCACCGGTTTAAAAGTGGAAGAGCGCTTCAAAGGCGACGAGATTATTGATGCGATTTCGCTCAGCCGTCGCAGCGTAACCTTCTCTTATATAGATGGTGACGAATATATTTTTATGGATGATGAGGATTACACCCCCTACTCCTTTAAACAGGAGCAGATTGAAGAGGAGCTGCTGTTTATCCCTGAAGGCGGTATCCCTGGCATTCACGTGCTGACGATGGAAGGTCAGGTGCTGGCGCTGGAACTGCCACAAACCGTGGATATGGAGATTGTTGATACCTCACCAGGCATTAAAGGTGCTTCCGCCAGCGCCCGTACCAAACCCGCCGGTATGAGTACAGGCCTCTCGATCCAGGTACCGGAATACCTCAGCAACGGTGACCGCATCCGCATCCACATTGCTGAACGCCGCTATATGGGCCGCGCAGACTAAATCAGAAGCCTGCTGCCGATCGTGATAGTGTTATATTATTACATTATCACGTTATTCCCCGGCAGGAGTCACCCCCATGACACGCGTTAATCTGATTACCGGTTTTTTGGGCAGCGGCAAAACCACGCTGCTCTGCCATCTGCTGGCTGCCAGGCCGTCCGGGGAAAACTGGGCGGTGCTGGTAAATGAATTTGGCGAGATCGGGATCGACGGCACCCTGCTGGCCGATCGCGGTGCCACGCTGAAAGAGATCCCCGGCGGCTGCCTGTGCTGTGTGAATGGCCTGCCGATGCAGGTCGGGCTGAATATGCTGCTGAAGAGTAAACCCGATCGGCTGCTGATCGAGCCAACCGGCCTGGGCCATCCTCGTCAGGTGCTGGAGATGTTGAGTGCGCCCGTCTATCAGTCGTGGCTGCAACTGAATGCCACACTAACGCTGCTGGATGCGCGTCAGCTGGCCAATCCTCGTATCGTTGCCAATGAAAACTTCCGCGATCAGCTGGCTGCCGCCGACCTTGTCATCGCTAATAAGCGCGACTGCTGGGATCAGGCGGATCGTCAGCGCCTGGCTGACTGGCAGCAGCAGATGCAGCCTGCGCGCCCTCTGATAGAGACAGAATTTGGTCAGATCCCCCTTTCCCTGCTGGATACACCCCGGCAGCCGCGCGAGCTTCCCGTGCCGCAGCACCATCATTCGTCGGGTCCCACCAGCGGTCTGGCGGCGTTGCGACTGAATGGCGAGGCGCGCTGGCGTCGGGCGCTGAACCACGGACAGGGCTATAGCGCCTGCGGCTGGCTGTTTGATGGTGATACGCTGTTCGACAGCGGCACGCTGCTGGAATGGGTTCGGCAGGCGCCGGTAGATCGCGTTAAAGGAGTGATGCGCACGAAAGAAGGCGCTCTGCGTATCAATCGCCAGGCAAATGAGCTGCAGAGTGAAACACTCCCCTCACCGCCATCCGATAGCCGCATTGAGATCATTCATTCTCAACAGGCTGACTGGAATCGTCTACAATCGGCATTGTTGAAGTGCCGTTTACGCTGACAGAGGTATTGTCGGCGGTTATTTTTAATAATAATGAGTTTAACTATGCGCGTAACTCGCCTTATTACTATCCTGCTGCTTAATGCACTGGGCGTGGTGCTATTTCTGTCATGGTATCTGCCCCCGGAACATGGCTTCTGGTTCGGCGTCGATAAATCTATTTTCTTTGGCTTCAATAGCCAGATGGTGACCCATCCGCTGTTCGCGCTGATCGTCGCTATCACGAATTACCGTGGTTTTGATGCGGTGTCATTGCTGGCGATGGGTCTGCTTTACCTGTCGATCTGGCGGCGCGAAACGCCACAGGCGCAGCGCCGGATGCTGGCAATCGGCATCACCATGCTGCTGACCGCCGTCGTTCTCAATCAGCTGGGCCATTTATTGCCGGTTAAACACTCCAGTCCGACACTGTTCTTCGAAAACGTGCATCGCGTCAGTGAACTGACCGGTATTCCCGCAAAAGATGCTTCAAAAGATAGCTTCCCCGGCGACCACGGTATGATGCTGATCATTTTCGCCTGCTTTATCTGGCGTTATTTTGGTTTCAGCCGCTTTTTAATTGCCACGGCTATTGTGGTGATATTTTCACTGCCACGCATCATGGCCGGTGCGCACTGGTTTACCGATGTTGCTGTCGGTTCAATGTCGGTGGTATTAGTGGGTCTGAGCTGGTGGCTATTAACGCCAGCCAGTGACGTATTGGTTAACTGGTTTTATCGCAAATTGCCGGGTAAATATAAGCCCGTGACGTAAATGTTAAGCGCGGGCGATTTAAACCCCTGGTTTGAACCGCCCGCGCTTATAAAAAACACCCCATCACTATTAGCCTGCTAATTAAACTCACGAAAAGAAAAGGTTATGACCCTGCTGGCAGGTTAAATAGTCGCCAATATCCTCTGTCAATAAAGAAAACTCTAAAAATAGCGGCTATGCCCCGAATTAGCCCCCCTTTAACTCCCTGTTCTCACCATCATTTGACCACAATTGTAGCTAAAGTAGTCAGTGTGTTACGGTTTGATTTCACATCAAAAAAACCTATATGAAATTGATTAAAAGCACTCGCCACGGCGTCTGTAATCAGTTAACCTCAGTCGCAGTGAGGCAAAAGCGGCAGAAAATTCGGATTTTTTACCGTTAAAATGTGTCCATTAACACATTTTAGTAATTAAGGATTTGTCTTAGTCTGTTTCGCTTATTAATCTCCCTGTTTTGTCATCTGGCTGGCGACAATCTTGTCGTAAGGAAATCGAAGGAAAACCCGAATAATGGTCAAGTCTCAACCAATACTGAGATATATCTTGCGGATCGTGCCCGCAGTGGCGCTGGCAACACTCCTCTCAGCTTGTAGCAGTACCCATAGCAGTCAAAACGCGAATAACGAGAATCATGAAGTTAACAACCACAATGGTTTTTTACTTCAGGCGTCTCAGGATGAGTTTGAAGAAATGGTGCGTAATGTCGACGTTAAGTCGCGCATCATGGAACAATACGCCGTCTGGAAAGGTGTGCGCTATCGCCTCGGTGGCGATACTAAACGCGGGATCGATTGTTCCGCCTTTGTACAACGCACCTTCCGCGATCAGTTTGGCTTAGAATTACCGCGTTCTACCTCTCAGCAGCAGGACACCGGTAAAGAGATTACCCGCAGTAAACTGCGTCCCGGCGATCTGGTGATGTTCCGTGCAGGCTCTACGGGCCGTCACGTTGGCATCTATCTTGGCAACGATAACTTCGTTCATGCCTCGACCAGCAGTGGCGTGATGATCTCCAGTCTGAATGATGATTACTGGAAAAAGCGCTACCGTGAAGGACGCCGTGTATTAAGTCGTAACCCGACCTGATAACCACTTTCGATCTTCTCTCAGCCAGAGAACATGAAACGCTGCTTATGCAGCGTTTTTTTTCGCCTTTAATCATTTTTACCAGCAGTTATATAAGATAAAAGCATTCTGACTCAGATTAATAGCAAGACATTTCCCGCCGTCTCGTTATATTCTCGGTCGCTTAAACCGAAGCCGTCGTGCGCAATAACATAATAATAATTTGATTAGGGGAAGCTCCTCATGCCACTGTCGGGGGCGCTACGGCGCCATGCCACCTATCCTCGCCGTATCGCATGGAGTAGTGCGATGGCTGGCGGCTTATTCTTTCTGTTATTTGCTGCACTCTCGCTTCACCAGACCTGGCAGAAGCGCGAACGACAGCATCAGCAACTGCTGGAGAACAGCCGCACGGCATTGCAGCAAACGCTCTCCAGCCTGATTAACAGTACTCTCAGTCCCCTGCTTCCGTTTACCCACACTGCCTGCAATACCATCAATCGTGAACTCACCTCACGCGCCGCCTTTGCCGGAAATCTTCGTGCCATCCTGCTGGTTAAAGAAGGTAATGCCTTTTGCTCCTCGGCCACCGGCAGTTTTAATCTGCCGCTCAATGTAATTGCGCCCCTGAGTGATATTTCGCGTGATATCGATCTGCAGCTGATGCCGGGCACGCCGTTGCAGCCCAATAAACCGGCGCTGGCGTTGTGGATCAAAAATCCCGGCAGCCTGCAGTCAGGCGTTTTCGCGACGCTGAATATTACCCTGGCACCCTATCAGCTGCTGGCGTCCGGGCATCCGGAAATCACCGGTATGGCACTGGTGGCACAACGCAGTGCCTTAACCAGCTGGCAATCCGTCGTCATGCAGAATAAAAAACTGCCGACGCCGCTGCACCGGCAGGCGCTGACAGGCTATCCGCTGCAGTTTGTGTTGTACGGTTCCACTCTGGCGTTCAGCGATTATCAGAATATCCTGCTGAGCGGCCTGCTACTGTCGCTGCTGGTTTCAGGCGCTTGCTGGCTGCTGTTGTCGGTTTATCAGCGCCCTGGTAAAGAGCTGATTCGGGGCATGAAGCGCGGTGAATTTCACGTCGAATATCAGCCGCTGGTCACCTCCCATGATGGTCAGCCGTATGGGATGGAAGCGTTACTGCGCTGGACCCACCCGACGAAAGGCCCGATTCCGCCCGATGTGTTTATTCACTATGCCGAGGCGCAGAACCTGATTATTCCCCTGACCCGACATCTGTTTCAGCTGGTTTCCCGTGATGCCCACCTGCTGTGTCATACCATTCCCCGTCATGCCTGCCTCAGCCTCAACATTTCGCCCCTGCATCTGGCTGACAGCGGTTTCCGTCAGGATGTGCTGCGCTGGCTTGATACTATGCCTGCGGACCACTTTACTTACGTGTTTGAGATCACCGAGCGAGCCATGGTGCGCGACGAAAACGTTGGAGAACTGTTTGACTGGCTGCATCAGCAGCAGATCCATATCGCCATTGATGATTTCGGTACCGGTCACAGCGCGCTGATCTATCTGGAACGTTATGACTTTGATTATCTGAAAATCGATCGCGGTTTTGTTCAGAGTATCGGTACGGATAGCCTGACCTCGCCGGTGCTCGATACCGTGCTGCAGCTGGCGAAGAAGCTGAACCTGAAAAGTGTGGCCGAAGGGGTAGAAACCGGCGAGCAGGCTGCCTGGCTGATTAACCGCGGTGTGACCCATCTGCAGGGTTACATCTTTAGCCGTCCGCTGCGGCCGGAAACGCTGATAGACTATTTCCGGCGTCATAACGCCTGACACTACCTGGCCCGAATCGCGCCAGACATCTGACAGGAGAGTGCATGCTGTTTCGTTCCGGACTTCTGCTGCTGTGCAGCCTGCTCAGCGCCCCGCTACTGGCGGCCTCTGTCCAGCAAAGCTACGCGTTCACCCAGGCCGGTGAAGCGAAATATCCGCCCGGCTTCAGCCATTACGACTACGCCGATCCCCGCGCACCCAAAGGCGGCAGCATCACCATGGCGGTAGTGGGCACTTACGACAACTTCAACCGCTACGCTTCTCGCGGTAATCCGGGCATTAACACCGGCACGCTTTATGATGGGCTTTACACCAGCTCAGACGATGAACCTGGCAGTTATTATCCGCTGATTGCCGAGTCAGCGCGCTACGCCAGCGATTTTACATGGATTGAGATCCGCCTTAATCCCCGCGCCCGTTTTCAGAATGGCACACCCATCACCGCCCGCGACGTGGCGTTCACCTATCAGAAATTCATGACCGAGGGCGTGCCTCAATTTCGCGTCGCCTACCGTGGCGTGACCGTTAAAGCGCTGAACGATCTCACTGTACGCATCGAGGCACAGAAGCCGGATAAAGATCTGCTGCTTGGCTTACTGACGCTGCCGGTTATCGCAGAGTCGTTCTGGCGCGATAAGAAGTTTAATGAGCCGTTAAGCGAGCCACCCTTGTCGAGCGGACCCTATCGCATCACTCGCTGGAAGCTGGGACAGTTTATTGAGTTCAGCCGGGTAAAAGATTACTGGGCCGCTGATCTGCCGGTCAATCGCGGACGCTTTAATTTTGATCGAATGCGTTATGACTACTATCTGGATGACAATGTGGCATTTGAAGCCTTCAAGGCGGGTGCTTACGATCTGCGTGAAGAGACATCGGCAAAGAAATGGGCCACTCAGTATCGTGGCCGCAATTTTGACGATGGCAGCATCGTTAAAGAGACCACGCCTAACGATGCCGCTATCGATACCCGCTGGCTTGCATTCAACAATGAAAAAACGCTGTTCCGGGATCGCCGCGTGCGTCAGGCGCTGTCACTGATGTTCGATTTCGAGTGGATGAACAAGGCGCTCTATTACGGTGCCTGGCAGCGCGCCAGCAGCTATTTCCAGAACACGGCGTATGCGGCCAGCGGCGTGCCGGATGCACAGCAGCAGGCCCTGCTTGAACCCTGGCGCGCGCAACTGCCACCCGAGCTGTTCAGCCAGCCTTATCAGCCACACAAAACCGACGGCAGCGGCTATGACCGCGCCAGCCTGTTAAAAGCGTCTGACCTGCTGAAACAGGCGGGCTGGCAGATAAAAAATCGCCGTCTGGTCAATGATAAAACCGGTCAGCCGTTTACCATAGAACTCCTGCTACGCGGTGGCACTAATACCGACTGGGCGTTACCGTTCCAGCACAATCTTTCCCGGCTTGGCATTACGCTGAACCTGCGGCAGATCGATAACTCACAGTATCTGCGGCGCTGGCGTGAAGGCGACTATGACATGATTGCCACGGTCTATGGGGCGATGCCGATCCCGACGTCCAGTCTGCAGATCCTCTGGCAGTCTGACTTTATCGCCTCGTCGTGGAATACCGCGCGGGTCAAAGAGCCTGTAGTCGATCACTTCGTGAAACAGATTGTGGCGCATCAGGGCGATCCCAACGCGCTGCGGCCGCTGGCCCAGGCGCTGGACCGGGTGCTGCTGTGGAATGCGTATATGATTCCGATGTGGTACAACGCAGAGCAGCGGCTGGCGTACTGGGATAAGTTTTCTCACCCTGCCCGCAAGCCAGCCTACAGCGTCGGACTGGATAACTGGTGGTACGACACAAACAAAGCCGGACGCCTGCCGGCCAGCAAACGCTAAGGAGATCACCGTTGGCCGCTTACTTTCTGCGCAGATTGCTGCTGATCATCCCGACGTTATGGGCGATCATCACGCTTAATTTTTTTATCGTGCAAATCGCGCCCGGCGGACCGGTCGATCAGGCGCTGGCTAACATTCAGTTTGGTCAGACAACCGGTCTGCCCGGCAGTGGCGCAGACAGCGCCGGTTCACGCGCCAGCGTCAGTCATCTCAATCCTGCCGATAATCAGTATCGTGGCGCACGCGGGCTGGATCCCGAAGTGATTGCTGAGATTAAACAGCGTTATGGTTTCGATAAACCTCTCTGGCAGCGTTACGGCGAGATGCTGTGGAATTATCTGCGTCTGGATTTTGGCGACAGCCTGTTTCGCAGTGCCTCGGTGATCGGGCTGATCAAAGAGAGCCTGCCGGTTTCGATCAGTCTGGGATTATGGAGCACACTGATTATCTACCTTGTGTCGATCCCGCTGGGGATCCGCAAAGCGGTGCGCAATGGCAGCGCTTTCGATGTCTGGAGCAGCGCTTTTATTATCATTGGCTACTCCATCCCGGCTTTTCTGTTTGGCATTATGTTAATCGTGCTGTTTGCGGGTGGCAGCTATCTGGACTGGTTTCCGCTGCGCGGGCTCACCTCTGCGCAGCACGACATACTGCCCTGGTATGGCAAAGTGCTGGACTACTTCTGGCATATTGCCCTGCCGGTGCTGGCGACAGTGATCGGCGGCTTCGCCACGCTGACCATGCTGACGAAAAACGCGTTTCTGGATGAGATCCGCAAGCTCTATGTGGTGACTGCGCGCGCCAAAGGGGTGCCGGAGCGCCGTATTCTCTATCACCATGTGTTTCGCAATGCGATGCTGCTGGTAATCGCCAGCTTCCCCGCCACCTTTATCAGCATGTTCTTTACCAGTTCAGTGCTGATCGAGGTTATGTTCTCGCTCAACGGACTCGGACTACTCGGCTATGATGCGACTCTGCAACGCGACTATCCGGTGATGTTTGGCACGCTCTATATTTTTACGCTGATAGGTTTGCTGATGAATATTCTCAGTGATCTCACCTATACGCTGGTCGATCCGCGCATCGATTTCGGGAGCCGCTCATGACGCTCTCTCCGCTGAATCAACAGCGCTGGCAGCGCTTTCGTCATAACCGGCGCGGCTACTGGTCGCTGTGGATCTTTCTGATCATCTTTCTGCTGTCGATGGGTGCCGAACTGATTGCCAATGACAAGCCACTGCTGGTGCATTACCAGCAGCGCTGGACAGTGCCGCTGCTGTTTGACTACAGCGAAACCGACTATGGCGGCGCACTGGCGACAGCGGCGGATTATCAGGATCCCTGGCTGCGGCAGCGCATTGAGCAGAATGGCTGGGCCATATGGGCACCGATTCGTTTCAGCGACAGCACCATCAATTTTGCTACCGAGGTGCCCTTCCCCTCTCCGCCCTCTGCGCAGAACTGGCTCGGCACGGATGCCAACGGCGGCGATGTGATGGCACGCCTGCTCTATGGCACGCGCATTTCTCTGCTGTTCGGACTGATGCTGACGCTCTTCTCCAGCGTCATCGGGATTGTAGTCGGCGCGGTGCAGGGCTATTTCGGCGGCAGGATTGACCTGATTGGGCAGCGGCTGATTGAAGTCTGGTCCGGCATGCCTGCGCTGTTTCTGCTGATTCTCCTCTCCAGCGTAATCCAGCCGGGTTTCTGGTGGCTGCTGCTGGTCACCGTGGCTTTCGGCTGGATGAGCCTGGTCAGCGTGGTCCGGGCAGAGTTTCTGCGTACCCGAAACTTTGATTACATCCGTGCGGCGCAGGCGCTGGGGGTCAGCGACGGCCGGATTATGCTGCGCCACATGCTGCCAAATGCCATGGTCGCCACCCTGACCTTTCTGCCGTTTATTCTGTGCGGATCGATTACCACGCTGACCTCACTCGACTTTCTCGGCTTTGGCCTGCCGCTGGGTTCGCCCTCGCTGGGCGAGTTACTGCTGCAGGGCAAAAATAACCTGCAGGCACCCTGGTTAGGCCTGGCGGGCTTTTTCACCCTGGCGATCCTGCTTTCGCTGCTGATTTTTATTGGCGAAGCGGTACGCGACGCTTTTGATCCCGGCAAAGGAGCCTGAATGAACACGCCATTGCTTGCCATCAATCATCTCTCGGTCGCCTTTCGTCAGGGCGAGACGCTTCGCCAGGTGGTGAATGACGTTTCACTGCGTATCGACGCGGGCGAAACGCTGGCGCTGGTGGGCGAGTCGGGTTCCGGCAAGAGCGTCACGGCACTGTCGGTGATGCGACTGCTGCATAAGGCTGCGGTGGCTTATCCCAGCGGGGAGATTCTGTTTAACGGTGAAGATCTGCTGCGCGCGCGCGAGCAGCGCCTGCGCGGGATTCGCGGCAACCAGATCGCGATGATTTTTCAGGAGCCGATGGTATCGCTTAATCCGCTGCACACCGTGGAGAAGCAGCTGTATGAAGTGCTGTCGCTGCATCGCGGCCTGCGTCGTCCGGCGGCACGCGGTGAAATTCTCAGCGTGCTTGATCGGGTCGGGATACGGCAGCCCGCCACCCGGCTCAATGATTTCCCCCACCAGCTCTCGGGTGGGGAACGTCAGCGGGTGATGATCGCTATGGCATTGCTGACCGAGCCTCAGCTGCTGATTGCCGATGAGCCAACCACCGCGCTGGATGTGACGGTGCAGGCGCAAATCCTGACGCTGCTTCGTGAACTGCAGCATGAGCTGAATATGGGCATGCTGTTTATCACCCATAACCTGAATATCGTGCGTCAGCTGGCGGATAACGTTAGCGTGATGCGCAATGGTCACATCGTCGAACAGAACCGCTGCCAGGTCCTGCTGAATCAGCCGCAACACCCTTACAGCCAGCAGTTGCTGGCTGCCGAACCGGAAGGAAAAGCGCTGCCGCTGCCCGCAGACGCGCCGGTCATTCTTCAGGTCGATAATCTTCAGGTCAGCTTTCCGCTGCGGCGCGGGCTGTTCCGCCGGCAGAGTGGTGAGAAACAGGTGCTCTCCGGGCTGAGCTTCAGCCTGCGGCGCGGCGAAAGTCTGGGGCTGGTGGGCGAGTCCGGATCAGGTAAAAGCACTACCGGGCTGGCACTGCTGCGGCTGATTGCCTCGCGCGGCGAAGTCTGGTTTGACGGCCAGCCGCTGCATCAGCTGTCACGTCGTCAGTTATTGCCGCTGCGTCAGCGCATTCAGGTGGTGTTTCAGGATCCTAACTCTTCACTGAATCCGCGTATGACAGTGCAGCAGATCATTGCGGAAGGGCTTGCGGTACATCAGCCCGAACTTAGCCGTGCGCAACAGGAGCAGCGGGTCATCGAGGTAATGGCGGAGGTGGGGCTTGAAGCGGAAAGTCGCCATCGTTATCCGGCCGAATTTTCGGGCGGTCAGCGACAGCGTATTGCCATTGCGCGTGCACTGATTCTGGAGCCGGAGTTGCTGGTGCTGGATGAACCGACCTCATCGCTGGATCGCACGGTGCAGAAGCAGATTCTGACGCTGTTACGCCGCTTACAGCAGCAGCGGCAGCTCAGCTATCTGTTTATCAGTCACGATCTGGATGTGGTGCGCGCCCTGTGCCATCAGCTTATTGTGCTGCGTCAGGGAGAAGTGGTGGAACAGGGAGAGTGTGAAAGGTTGTTTGCTTCACCCGCGGCCGGGTATACCCGCGAGCTGCTGCAGTCGGCACAACTCAACCTGCGATAAAGGTTTCGGCAATCGCTACGCCCTGATTTTTCAGGCAGCAGTTGGTGGCGCTTTCGTCACGACGCTGAATGAACAGGCAGGGCTGTCCTTCGCACTCGGCCACTTTACAATCGACCTGAATATCCGCCAGAACCTCTTTTAGCTGCTGAAGGATCTCCCACGCCGGAATGCCGTCATGGCTGATCAATCGCAGCGCAACGAAATCCTGCTCGTCCAGCGTGGTGTCATCGGATTCGATAGCACTGTGGTGATCGCTGGCCCAGCGAAAATGCTGTGGCAGACGATGCACAATCGAAAGTTGCAGCATAGTTTACTCTCCCCGGATGAGTTTATGTCGCAACACAAAGCAGCCCAGCTGGAAGCGGCCTGATAACCGCTGAGTCCGGACAGGGTTTAATGGCCCGTCCGTGTGGATTGCAGAAGCGCATTTTTTGCGACTCACATCGCACTTCAGCCTATATGTACCGCGTTCACACGCCGTTAACAATCATTTTAGCTGCATTGTGATTACTTTTTTAACTAAATATTTTCACAATATCGAAACAAAGTCAGGAGGCGTGCAAGTCGGCAGGTCATTGCAGAGGGAAACCACTGCGCCCGATTACCGGGACGCAGTGCGGGGACGTGAAGCGTAGAAAAAGAGCAGCAGAGAGATTGTCGCGCACAGTGCAATCGTGCCGACCATTGGCCAGGCGCTGTTGAAACTCACCAGCGACAGCAGCGCGCCGACAAATGCCCCGACGCCAAAACGCAGGGTGCCCGCCAGGGACGATGCCGTACCCGCCATATGCGGAAACTCATCCAGAATCACCGCCATCGCATTCGATGAGACCATCGACACGCAACCGATAAACATCGCGATCCCCATCACCAGCGGCAAAAAGCCGAGGCTGAAGGCGCTGACCAGCAGCAGCCAGATCCCCATACAGAACTGTATCAGCAGTCCCATCCGGAACATCGCCACCGGGCCAAAGCGGCGCACGGCGCGGCTGTTAATCAGCGTCAGGACAAACAGAAACACCACATTGAGGCCAAAGTAGTAGCCAAAGTTTTGCGGTGAAACGTGATTCAGTTCGATGTAAACAAAGGGACCGGCATTGAGAAAGGTAAACAGCCCGGCAAAGGAGAAACCGCTCGACAGCATGTAACTGAACGCGCGCTTGTGGCGAAACAGCGTTACGAAATTGCCCAGCGTAGTACGCAGATGAAACCGCTGTCGCTGCTCCGGCTTCAGGGTTTCACGGATCTGCGTGGTCACCAGCACGGTCGTCACTAACGCCGCGCCCGCGAGCGCCCAGAAGATGGCGTGCCAGCTCCAGAGCACCAGCAGCCAGCCGCCGATGATCGGCGCCAGCAGCGGCGCAATGGTGGTAATCAGCATCACAAAGGACATCATGCGGGAGAAGTCCTCTTTCGAGTAACTGTCACGCATTAACGCATTGATCACCACACTGGCTGCGGCAGCCGACAGTCCATGCAGAAAGCGCATCGTAATCAGCTGATCGATGGTTTGCGACAGCGCACAGGCCGCGGCGGCGCAGGCAAAGATCAGGGTGCCGAGCGCAATCACCGGCTTACGCCCATAGCTGTCTGCCAGCGGCCCATAGATCAGCTGCCCAATCGCGAAGCCAAGAATGTAGAGGTTGAGCGACATCTGCACGCTACCGGCTGAAACGCCGAACTCACGTGCAATCTGCGGCATGGCGGGCAGATACATGTCGATCGACAACGGCATCAGCATGGCTAACAGACCGAGGATGACCACCAGTCCTGTTGGCGAATTCTTTTCCTTACGCACACCCTCTCCTGCCCTTATGGTCGTAATGCGGGCCGCCGGGCCCGTCCGGTTATTTTGTCTGCAGCTCTTTCGGCAGACCGATGCTGGCGATCTCTTCTTCTGTCAGCGCACGATATTCGCCCGGTTCCAGATCGGCGTCCAGTACGATGTCACCGATGCGCTCGCGATGCAGCTCAAGGACCCGATTGCCTACTGCCGCAAACATCCGTTTTACCTGATGATAACGGCCTTCGCTGAGTGTCAGCCGGACGTCTGTCGGGGTGATCACCTCCAGCTGAGCCGGTTTAGTCAGGCTCTTCTCATTGTGCAGCTGCACGCCCGCCGTAAACTGCGCGGCGGTATCGTCACTGACCGGTGATTCCAGGGTCACACGGTAGGTTTTCTCGCAGTGATGACGTGGCGAGGTAATACGGTGTGACCACTGGCCATCATCTGTCAGCAGCACCAGTCCGGTGGTGTCGATATCAAGACGCCCCGCCGCGTGCAGTTTGAATGACATCGGTTCTTCAATGAAATAGATGATGGTGGGATGATCGGGATCGTCGGTTGAGCAGACGTAACCCTGCGGTTTGTTCAGCATAAAGTAGCGTGGACCGGTCTGCATCTGCAGTACGTTGCCGTCATAGACGACTTCGTGGTCGGGCAGCAGTTTAAACGCGGTATCGCGTACGATTTCCCCGTTAACGGTGACACGCTGGCCACGGATCTCGCGATGGGCGATGGCGCGGCTGATTTCCAGTTGCTGAGAGATGAATTTGTCGAGTCGCATGAATTCGTTTTGCCTGTTACTGCGGAGGGAATCTGAAACGGCCTGGTTAACCGTTGAAAATGTGCGGGAAGTATAACGTGATCCGCGCCAGCCTGACAGCGCGTTTACCGCACTTTCATGGCATAATTACCCCCAGTTTTGCAAAAGTGAGCATCATGTCTTTTACCTTACGCCCCTATCAACAGGATGCGGTGAATGCCACCGTGGCGCATTTCCGTCGTCATCAACAGCCTGCAGTCATTGTGCTGCCGACCGGTGCCGGAAAGAGCCTGGTCATTGCCGAGCTGGCACGGCTGGCGCGTGGCCGGGTGCTGGTGCTGGCGCACGTCAAAGAGCTGGTAGCGCAGAACCACAGTAAATATCAGGCTTACGGGCTGGAGGCGGATATCTTTGCCGCCGGACTTCAGCGTAAAGAGAGCCAGCGCAAAGTGGTGTTTGGCAGCGTGCAGTCAGTGGCGCGTAACCTCGACCAGTTCGACAGCGCCTTTTCACTGGTGATTGTCGATGAGTGCCACCGTATCGGTGATGATAAAGAGAGTCAGTATCAGCAGATCTTTAATCATCTGCGTCAGCATAATCCGCAACTGCGTTTACTGGGCCTGACCGCCACGCCTTTCCGGCTGGGCAAAGGCTGGATTTATCAGTTCCACTATCACGGCATGATGCGTGGCGACGAAAAATCGCTGTTTCGCGACTGTATCTATGAACTGCCGCTGCGCTACATGATCAAACATCAGTTTCTGGTGCCGCCGGAGCGACTGGATATGCCGGTGGTGCAGTATGACTTCAGCCGCCTGACGGCACAAAGCAGTGGCTTGTTCAGCGAAGCCGATCTTAATCGTGAACTGAAACAGCAGCAGCGCGTGACGCCCCATATTATCCGTCAGATCGTGGAGTTCGCTGAAGATCGGCTGGGGGTGATGATTTTTGCCTCAACAGTGGAACATGCGCATGAAATTTTGCGGCTGCTGCCCGCTAACAGCGCGCTGGTATCAGCCGAAACGCCTGCCAGAGAGCGCGATGCTCTGATTCTGGCCTTTAAGGCGCAGCAGCTGAAATTCCTGGTTAACGTGGCGGTGCTGACCACCGGGTTTGATGCTCCGCACGTTGATCTGATTGCGATTCTGCGCCCGACCGAGTCGGTCAGCCTCTATCAGCAAATCGTCGGACGCGGCCTGCGGCTCTCGCCCGGTAAAACCGACTGTCTGATTCTCGATTATGCCGGTAATCCGCACGATCTCTTTACGCCCGAGGTCGGCGCGCCCAAAGGGGCCAGCGACAATCAGCCGATACAGGTTTTTTGTCCCGCCTGCGGTTTCGCCAACACCTTCTGGGGCAAGGCGACCGAAGATGGCATGGTTATCGAACATTTTGGGCGACGCTGTCAGGGCGTGCTGGAAGATGATGAGGGCGAGCGCGAACAGTGTGACTTCCGCTTCCGCTTTAAAAGCTGCCCCGACTGTGGCGCAGAGAATGATATTGCCGCCCGGCGCTGTCACCAGTGCGACAAAATTCTGGTCGATCCTGACGATATGCTCAAAGCGGCGCTGAAGCTTAAAGATGCGCTGGTGCTGCGCTGTGGCGGCATGACGCTGGAACAGGGCCGTGATGCCAAAGGTGAATGGCTCAAGGCGACCTATTATGACGAGGAAGGCACCAGCGTCAGCGAACGGTTTCGTCTGCAGACACCGGCCCAGCGCAAAGCGTTTGAACAGCTCTTTATGCGCCCGCATCAGCGCGCGCCCGGCGTGCCGCTGGGCTGGCAAAGCGCCGCTGACGTGCTGGCGCTGCAGCCGCTGCTGCGTCATCCCGACTTTGTGGTGGCGCGGGCCAAAGGTCAGTTCTGGCAGATCCGCGAAAAAATGTTCGATTATCAGGGTCGCTATCGCCGTGCCAATGAGCTGCGCTAATGAGCGCTATCGGGTCCGGCTAACCGGATGCCGAGCCCGGCTGGCGGGTATATCGTTTGCTACCACCCGGCATAACGGCTATACTGCCGCCCGCTTTTGCATGTGCATCAGCGGTATTGAATAACCAGCCTGTTACTGGGTCGCCTGTAGCAGGAATTAAATAAAGAGATATATTAATGCTCACTATCAATGCAGTAGAACGTAAAGAGCAGGGTAAGGGTGCGAGCCGCCGCCTGCGTACAGCAAACCGTTTCCCGGCCATCATCTACGGTGGTTCTGAAGCGGCTGTTGCCATCGACCTGGATCACGACTCTGTAATGAACCTGCAATCTAAGCCAGGTTTCTACGACGAAGTGCTGACCCTGTCAGTTGACGGTAAAGAAACTAAAGTGAAAGTTCAGGCTGTTCAGCGTCACCCGTTCAAGCCAAAACTGTTCCACATCGACTTCGTTCGCGCTTAATCGCGAACTTCGTTGAAAGCAGAAGGGCCGGTTGCGAAACCGGCCCTTTTCTTTTGGCGCGACCCGGTGAAATGATCGCCGCGTGCAGGGAATGAAAGCCGGGCTAAGCCCGGCTTTTTTATTTGCTGCTGGTACGGCGCTGCAGCTGATCGCGCAGATTGGGTGGTGTGCCCTTAATCGTCAGGGTGTCCGTTGCAGGATCCCAGAAAATGCGTTCACCCAGCAACATCGCATCGAAGTTCAGGGTCAGTCCCCCGCCGCTTCCGGCAAACTTCGTCAGCTGGCGCAGAGTACTGCGATCCGCCGGGAAGCTCTCTTCCAGCTCATATCCCTGCTCCTGGGTAAAGGCCTGGAACGTTTTTTCACCCAGCGGTGGCAGTTCGCTCGACAACTCTTCCAGCGCAATCTCCTCGCCCGCCTGCAACTGCTCGTTGCAGTAGCTGTAGACCTGCTGGCGATAATTCTGCCGCTCCTGCTTATCCAGTTCCGATTCGTTGCAGTAGTCATCTACCGCCTGCAACAGACCGCGGTTCTGCGCCTTGGTGTCTAATCCCACTTCGGCACCCAGGAAGTCCATAAAGAAGTCAGCCACTTTACGCCCGACGCGGCCACGCAGGAAAGTCAGGTAACGGGTCGATTCCGGGTTAGTTTCCCACTCGGTTAAATCGATGCGTGCCACGATGTCGGCATGATTGATGTCGAGATAGTGGGTGCTGCTGATATCCATCTGCTCGTTGACGCGCATGCTGGACTGGCTGTTCAGCACCGCAATCAGCAGGTATTCCACCGCCAGATAGCGGTAGTGAATAAACAGCACCACGCCGCCTTCAGCGAAGGGGTATTTTGCAAGCTCATCGCGCAGACGACCGGTCGCGGCACGGCTAAAAGCGAGAAAATCATCGTTGCCCTTACGACAATTACGCAGCGCTTCTGCCAGTTCACTCTCTGCATTGAACAGGCCATAGGCTTTGCTTTTTGCGCTATAAACCCGGTGTAACTCCTCCACCATCGCGTTGACCGTGTTGGTGGCAGGCAGCAGCGAATCGCGCAGCGCCAGTTCAAGCTGGTTTTCATCGCGTTTAATTAACTGATGCAGGGCAATCTGGTCGATATCCAGACTCATGGTAGACTCTCCTTTTAGCACAGGCGCGTATTCAAACACCGCCAGCATCGGCTTTCAACTCCATGCGTATAGCGAACGCGCTGCTTTCGATAAAATTGCGGTAAAAAGTGCGCTGTTCCGGTAATATATCGCCTTTTGAAATGAGCTTAGACGACGATATGGCACAATCATCCCGTTACAGTGACGAACGCGTGGAACAACTCCTCGCGGAAATGGCCCAAATCCTGCACAAGGACAAGGCCCCCACCGATCTCTCCCTGATGGTTCTGGGAAATATGGTGACCAACTTAATTAACAGCGATGTCGCTCCGGCGCAACGTCGTTCACTGGCACGATCTTTCGCCGATGCCCTTCAGGCGTCTGTGCGTGACGATAACGCCCATTAATTGGCTGATTTGACTTCATAATATGGTAACCAACCGGCAGCGCTACCGCGAAAAAGTTTCCCAGATGATCAGTTGGGGTCACTGGTTTGCTCTGTTTAACATCTTATTCGCGCTGATTTTAGGCAGTCGCTACCTGTTGGTCGCCGACTGGCCTTCTTCGCTGGCGGGGCGCATCTACGCCTATACCAGCTGGGTTGGCCACTTCAGTTTTGTTGTTTTTGCCGCCTATCTGCTGATTATCTTCCCGCTGACCTTTGTGGTGATGTCGCAACGGCTGATGCGGGTGTTGTCCGCGGTGGTCGCTACCGCCGGGCTGACGCTGGTGATGGTCGACAGTGCGGTGTTCAGCCGCTTCCACCTGCACCTGAATCCGGTGGTGTGGGAGCTGGTCATTAACCCTGATCAGAGCGAGATGGCGCGCGACTGGCAGCTGATGTTTATCAGCGTGCCGCTGATTTTCCTGGTTGAGATGCTGTTTGCGACCTGGAGCTGGCAAAAGCTACGCAGCCTGAATCGCCGTTCATTTGGCAAGCCTGTCGCCGCCCTGTTTATCAGCGCCTTCTTTGCCAGCCACCTGATGTATATCTGGGCCGATGCGAATTTCTATCGTCCGATTACGATGCAGCGTGCCAACCTGCCGCTCTCCTACCCGATGACCGCCCGCCGCTTCCTTGAGCGTCATGGTCTGCTGGATGCGCAGGAGTATCAGCGTCGGCTGATTCAGCAGGGTGATCCGGAAGCAGTGGCGGTGGAATATCCGCTGAGCGAGATTACTTTCCGTGATGCCGGCACACGCAACAACCTGCTGGTGCTGACGGTCGATGGTCTGAACAACGCCACGCTGGCCAAAGCGCTGCCGGAGCTTAATCAGTTCGCCAGCGAGAACGTGCGTTTTACCCAGCACTACAGCGCGGGTGATACGCCGGAGAAAGGGTTGTTTGGCCTGTTCTATGGGATCTCATCCAGCTACATGAACGGTATTCTGGCGTCCCGAACGCCGTCCGCGCTGCTGGGCGCGCTTAGCACCCAGGGTTACCAGTTTGGCCTCTTCTCCTCGGAAGGCTTTAATCCGCCGCTCTACCGACAGGCGTTGCTGACTGATTATTCACTGCCTGCAACGACCAGCCAGCCCAACGCCAGTACTGTAGCGCAATGGCAGAACTGGCTGGAAAAACAGAACGGTTCACAGGCGCCGTGGTTCTCATGGATTGCCCTGAACGGCCCGGACGTCACCGGCGACAGTGCAAAAGCGCGTCAGCGCAGCTATCTGCGCCAGGCTCCTGCCGTTGATGAGCAGATCCACGCTGTGCTCAGCAGCCTGCAGGCGCGTGATTTACTGAAGAACACGGTGGTGGTGATTACGGCGCAGCGTGGACTGGCACTGGATGGCAATCCTGACAGCGCTGGAAACCGCCAGACTCTGCAGGTGCCGTTAGTGATTCACTGGCCTGATACGCCCGCGCAGACCGTTGATCGCCTTTCTGATCATCAGGATGTGATGTCGACGCTGATGCAGCGACTGCTGCATGTGCGGACCAATCCGGTGAACTACTCTCAGGGTGAAGATCTGTTTGCTGCGCGCCGCCGCCATGACTGGGTCGTCAGCAGCGAAGAGAATAAGCTGGTGATTACCACGCCGCAGGTGACGCTGGTACTCAACAATAACGGCAGCTATCGCGCTTATGATGCGCAGGGCAACGCCCTGAAAGATCACAAGCCAGAACTGGCGCTGCTGTTGCAGGTATTAACTGAAGAGAAGCGCTTTATCGCTAACTGATTAATAATCAGGCAAATAGTCTGCAGGTATCTTGCATTAATGGTGATAACCAGTAGACTAATCCTCCAGTGTTCGGCACGTAGCGCAGCCTGGTAGCGCACGGTCATGGGGTGTCCGGGGTCGGAGGTTCAAATCCTCTCGTGCCGACCAAATTCCCTGAAAAGCAGCCCTAAAGGCTGCTTTTTTCGTTTCTTTATTTTGCACATATACTTTGCTTGCTTCAGACAGGTCCTGACAGGGCTATTCATGCCATGAGATCCCCACGAGGTGACATTAGACCCAAAGAACATCCATAACTCAGAGACTGACTTCAGGTGCAAGTGCCTTCCATAGGATGGGATGGCGGCCTAAGCGCGATCAAACACGGCAAAAGGTTTTACTATTTCAGCCCTTTCATCCAGACCAATTCATTTTCATCTTGTCATTCTTTGATCAACGCCACTCAAGGTGATTTAACCTCTACCTCAGGACTGAACGCGGCCTTAAATCTAATGTGTCATTCTGAAACAATAACAAGCTGTAATAGCTGATGTTTTTTATATTCTTCCCTTGCCATTAATTCTCTGACCCTTTCTACAGCGTACATATCCCACACACATACCCCATAAAAAAGGAAGCTTATCAGCCTAATGCCAGCCATTTAAGCGACAGGTGATAACGCAGTCTGGTGCCGGCGTGCTCTGAAACTTCAGTGTGTATTGTTAAAAAGGGCACGAGAGTGGAGGCCTGAGCGCCTCTGCTGCTGAAAGGGCTATCCACAGCGCTGAGGCGTGACGGTGGGCCAGAAGTCCACGCCGGGAAGCGTGGACAGTTCGGGGCCGGCCAGGGAGGGCCGATCCCCGAACGGTTCGTCGGCACGACGTCAAAGCCGAAGGTACCGCGTGAGCGGCGCGAGGACGGCCCGGCAGCAGCAGAGGTGCTCAGGCCCGCACTGCGACTCGTTCGCCCAGAAAAAAAGCTGCCACGTTTGACCGTGACAGCCTTTACAAATCTAATTTTAACTGATCAGCATTAGGCTTATCAGCCCCCTCTTAAATGATCTCTCTTCAGATAACCGACAAACTGCCCTTGCTTCATCAGCGCCACTTTACCGCTCTTATAGATGATCACATTAAACAACCCTTGCTGATAGGTTGTCGCTTTCTCTGTGACTTCATCCGGGGCCGCAGGTTTCCCGTCAACAGTGACAATCCCTGAGCTGTCTCTTTTAACAGTGACACCGTACCCTTTCCACTGCGATACCTTACCAGTCGATAAAGTGTGATTAGGTGAAGGAGATGCAGAGGCAAAGTTAAGAATATTCAGGGAAAGCGCTACCACAAGTATAAATTTCTTCATTTTTTATTCATCCACTCTCTGACAAGGTAAGGAGTAGCAATAGTCGCTATCGTTGTCGCTTGGTTAGCTAACGAGCTGATAGTAAAAAAATAAACTCTTTTTAATATTACCCCTTAGTGAAAATGAGAGTGCCCGCCAAAACCTTCTGACCGACTGTTATCAGCGCCATAGCCATGACCGCCAAAAGCGTGGCTATGCGCGTTTTCTTGCCCGTGTCCATCATGACCAGTTGTAGTTGAATGGCCTGATTTACCACTCGCACCACCTTTAACAGCTGTACGCTGGAAAGCGGCAACGTGTGGGACAGCAATTTGTTCAGCAGGATTCAAGGCTGCAATAGCGCCAGCGGTTGTAGTTTGAGAAACCCCGTGGATAGTTGCTGTTACTGGCGTGTTAGCTGGAAGGCTGGCGGCCGCTACATTGATGCTATGAGCATTATCCAGGCTTACTTTGTTGATTGAAGCCACACCCATAGTTTTCTGTTTTTGCTGGGTGATGCCTAAGCGGTATGAAGTGGCATTAACTACAGGCGCTGTTGCAGACTGATTATTTTTTGCATCTATGTAGGATTGTCCAAACTGTTTGTTAATCTGGTTAGTCTGTTGTGCTGTTACCTGATTACGGTAGTGAGTACCATTCACTGCATTCTCAGCGGCAATACGGTTAGCGATGGCCCTTTGGTTATTGCTGATTGTTGAAGCACTGAATGTAGAACCATCTGCATTGAACCGCCCTGAACCGTCACGGCTGGCCACATCATTAAAGGCCGCTACGGATTTAGCTTCAGCCGCGCGGAAGTTATCACGATTTTTAACAGCAGTATCAAACTCTCCCGCAAAAGCAGACACTGAAGAAACAGCGCTCACGAATAAAGCTATCATCCGAAATTTCATTATTTTTAGTCTCTGTAAAGAAAGTTAAAGTTCTTTTGTGATAAAAATTAACGGGCGAACTTTAAACTTAATCTGAGAGACAATTTTTGATTAAAATTAATAAAACACCAGAAACAAAAAAGCTTCTTTATAGTGACCAGGGCTCTCATTTGACAATGCATGTCACTACTATCGCTGGCCTGGAGCTTGATTTTTAGCCTTACCGGCTTTCCACTCATGGAGCCAGACCTTAAGCCATACAGCGCCCTTTCAGTACTCACTCTCTGTGATATTCAGAGGGTGCAATAAATATTTTTGGCCAGGATTCGACTTGCTCCACCAGGCATTCACACATCACGACTGACCTGCTCCCTGTCATCAAACCTTAACGTTCCTCGCACCTTCCACAATCCGTTCTATACTTAACTGCGTGTGGGTAACAAGAGGAGAGTTCATGACATATATTGAAAAAGACGATCCAACAGAAGCACCCGAGTCAGGCGATAAGCAACCTTCCCCGCCAGACCAGAAGTAACCCACGGGGCCGCGTCTGACGCGGCCTTTCTATCTCAGCTTACCTCTCCGTTTAACATTCAGAATAGTCCCGTGTGGCAGTTAACATTCCTCTTACAATCAGCAGGTTAACAGTTGCATTATAATCTGATCTGCTTCACAAAATCGGCTACCGGCTGCGCTTATTCATCAAACTGAAACAAAAATGTCACAGAAAATGCCTACCCTGAAATCCCCAGAAATTGACGGATAATTTTTATGGCGATCAAAGCGAAAAGCCTGAAGGATGCAGAAGCGTTGCTGCATTCAGGCATTAGCAAAGTGGAACTGGCGTATGACATTGGCAGCGACGATTTCTTTCGTCTGGCAAGCCACTGGTGCGACCGAGGTGCACGCATCAGCAGGGGTCACCACCATTTCGTTGTTTCTCTGAAGAGTTTTGCCATTCCTCCCAACGACTGATTCCGGCGGGCTGCTTGCCCTGATCCATCGCGCCTGATTTAATGCCTTTTTGGTTTTGATGATGGTCCCGCATGCGCTATCCCGACCTGCCGCTGCCGCCTGTTGCAGGCGGCTTTATCCTTTCCCGGCACCTTAACCACAGCGATCCTTTGCTGGCGGTGAGTCACTTCGATCCGCAAAAGTATCATGATGGGCTGGCTGTCGAATGGGATATTCCGCTGCCTGCCCGACTGCAGCAGGCTGTCAGTAAACGGCGTGCTGAATACCTCGCCAGCCGTCTGCTGGTCCGGTCAGTGATGGCAGAACTGGGTATTGCTGATTTCATTCTGACTAATGCAGCCGATCGATCCCCCTGCTGGCCCGCTGGCATTCAGGCGTCACTGTCGCACAGTGCAGGCATCGTTGTGGTAGCGGCAACCCGTCAGCCCTGCGCTGTTGGGGTGGATGTCGAGCAGTTCATGTCGGAGACGACGGCGCATGAAACGGCTGAGTTGCTGATGAACGAGCAGGAACAGCACCTGTTACGGACGCTGCCCGTCTCTTTTCGCGCTGCCGCTACCCTGCTCTTCTCACTCAAAGAGAGCGTTTACAAAGCCATCTGGCCGCAACTGCTTCAGCCGATGGACTTTCCGGATGCGGAACTGGTGTCGGTAGATTTCGCGCAGCAGCGGGCGACGTTGCGACTGACTCAGGACTTCAGCGGGTGTTTTGCGATGGGAACGTTACTGGAGGCGAGCTTTGTGTGGCGGGATACTCAGGTAATCACGCTAATCACACATCGGCTTTAAAAAAACCGGCTAAACAATACGCGTTTAAACTTTGCGGTTTAGCCGGGGGTAACACAGACGAAAGAAAAGGTTCAGAATGGCAGAAACCGGAGTTTCTGCTGATCGCTAACGTAGCCTGGTTCAGGCGAAGCATGCCACTACGCTTTTTTGCTAAGCTTTGCCAGCTGCCGTTAAAGCCCGGTGTCGGTGCGTTTTACCGAGTCGAGCGTGGCAAGATCGCGCTCATTACCGGTCAGCTCCGTCAACTTGCCTTCACGCATCTCCAGCAGCCGATCGGCATGAATGAAGTAGTGATCGTCATGGCTGATGGCAAACACCGTTTTACCCGCCTGCTGTAGCCACGGCAGCAGCTCGCGATAGAAGATACGCCGGAAGTGAGGGTCCTGATCCGCCGCCCACTCATCCAGTAGCAGCACATCGCGCTCTTCTGCCACCGCCAGCAGCAGTGCCAGTCGCTTACTCTGTCCTTTAGAAAGCTGCAGATTCAGCACTTTGTCGCCTTCAATCTTCAGCTTATCCTGCATCTTCAGTCTCTCCAGCCAGAGCTGAACCAGCGCCGGATTGGCCGCAATCCCTTCCCGCCCCATTAACCGGTCAAACAGATGTAAGTCGGTAAAGACCGCCGAGAACTGACTGCGCCACACATCAAGCTCATCCGCCGTTATCGGCTTGTCATCCAGCAGCAGCGTGCCGGACTGAGGCTGATACAGCCCGGTCAGCAGCATCGCCAGCGTCGATTTCCCGCTGCCGTTGCCGCCAATCAGAAAGACCAGTTCGCCCCGGCGCAGCGTCAGGTTAACCGGCCCGACCTGGAAGCCGTTATCACCATAGTGAAAAGAGACGTCGCGCAACTCCAGCGTTTGCCAGTCTGAGGACGTGGAGGCGGAGTGGAATCCTGACTGATAAGGAGCGAGGTCAAAGGCATTGAGCTTACGGAATGCGACCTGGGCACTGAGCAACGTCGGTAACGCGCCCACCGCGGAGAGCAGCGGCGTGCGTAAAAACAGCAGCGTCAGGGAAAAGGTGGCGGCGACGGCGGTATTGGCCCAGCCCAGGCTGTTGGCCATAAAAAAGACCATGCCGATAGCGCCTAACGTCATGATATTTGACCAGTTGACCGCACTGAGATGATAAGTATCGGCGCGGACAATGTGGTGTCGCCAGGCGCGGGCATCTTCCTGATAAACCGTGTCGTAAACCTGCTGAGCGCGTGAGCGGTTAAGCTGTAGCTCTTTGCGCCCTTCAATTACCGTCTGATAATCACGATAGAGGTTATCTTCGATTTCCCGCAGCTTTGCCATGTGCTGGTAAACCCGCGAGACCAGCAGCCAGCCGCCAACCAGCGTGACACCCAGCCAGACACTGGTTACCAGCAGCATTTTAGGCGACAGCCACGCGAGATAGATCGCTGAGCCAAGCGTAATAATCACGCCCTGAAAGAGCTCCGGCAGGCGTACAAAGGCCAGAGTAATGGCCCGCACGTCGCTGGTCAGGCCCGCCAGCAGCTGCGCACTGCCGAGTTGCTCGATGCGTTCAATGCGGGTATCGAGGATACGCTTGATAAATTCGCCGCGCAGTCGCCAGACAAACTGATGGCCAAGCATGGTCAGCGCCAGCTGCGAGGCCAGCGTCACCGCCATCAGCACCACCAGCTGCAACAGAAACTGCGGCAGTACCGCAAATGAGGTGTTGATGGCGACAATCATTTCGCGATTGATAAAGGCGATCATGCCGATACCCAGCACGGCGCTTAACAACGTGAGCGCAATCACCCCGATAAAAGGCCAGCGGAACTGGCGAAAAACAACGCTTAGCAACGTCATGCAGGCAATCCAGCAGTCAAAAAACAGCCTGCAGTGTAATGGGATGCAAAATGATAGCAATAGTTATTCGTACCACGCCGTAACCGGCGTGGTGGGTCAGAAAGCGCGTCGAAACGTCAGGTTATAACGCCAGGCACCCACCAGCGGATGAACGCCTGGCTTAAGTGGCAGGATGCCGTGGTAACGCAGGCGCGACGGCCCGCCCCACACCACAATGTCGCCATGTTCCAGCAGCACACGCTGGGTACTGTCGCCCCGCTCGAAGCCGCCAAACTGAAAGACCGCCGGTAAACCCAGCGACACCGAAACGATAGGCTGACGCAGATCTTTCTCATCTTTATCCTGATGCAGCGTCAGCTTCGCGCCCGGCTCATAGCGATTAAGCAGGCAGGCATCCGGATTAAAGCCAGAAAATCCCGCCTCAGTCGCCGCCTGCTGCGCCAGAGTACGAAACAGCGGCGGCATAGCCGGCCATTTACGCCCGTTCATGTTGTCCTGCTGCTGATACTGGTAGCCGCGTGAATCCACCGACCAGCCGAAATCGCCACAGTTGGTCATCGCCACCGACATGCGATGGCCACCGGGCGTAATGCGATGGGCAAACGGATTCTGCTCCGCAATTGCCATTATTTGCTGATAAAGCGCCTCTGCATCCTCACGTGCGCGACGCCGCAGGATCACCGCGCCCTCAGCCAGCGTCTCCTGCCAGGGTTGCTCTTCACTAAACAGATCTAACATCAGGGTTCTCCGGATTCAGCGGGGATCAGGAAAGCAGCGAACTGCGGCGACATCCAGCTGACAAATTTATCGCCCTGCTTGCTGATCAGATAGACCGCCAGATGCTGTTCAATCGCCAGCGCCTGGGCTTTTTCTGTGCCAAGTACCATCAGTCCGGTATCCCAGCCATCGGCTTCCAGCGCCGTGGTGGCGATCACCGTGGCGGAAACCAGTTTATGCTCAATTGGCCGTCCGGTAACGGGATCGATCACATGAGAAATGCGTTTGCCGTCCAGTTCATAATAGTTACGATAGCTGCCGGAGGTACTGATGCCGTGTCCCTGCAGATTAACGCGCGCCTGAACCGCATTCTCACGATCGGTCGGTTTCTGAATCGCCACCCGCCACGGCTGCTGCTGCGCATTAAGGCCACGGCTCAGCACGGCGCCACCCACAGACACCAGATAGTTATTGATGCCGAGCTGCTCCATCAGTCGCGCCAGATGATCGGTGGCGAAGCCCTCGCCCACCGTCGAGAGATCGACATAGAGACCTGGCAGATCTTTCTGCAGCCACTGTCCGTCTGCGCCCTGCACCACCCGCAGATGCTGCAATCCGGTCTGCGCCCGGGCGGCGGCGATTTGTGCCGCATCCGGCGTATGGCCGGGCTGCTTCGTCGGGCCAAAGCCCCATAAGTTGACCAGTGGCCCGATGGTAATATCCATCGCCCCGCCGGTTTTACGGCCAATCCGCAGTGAGGTCGTGACAATATCTGCCATGTTTTCACTCACCGGCTGCGGTGACAGGTCACGGCTTTGGTTAAAGCGCGATAAGGCGGAGTCTGGCTTCCAGGTAGAGAGTTCCGCATCGTCCGCATCCAGCTGCTGCTGAATCCGCTGTTGCAGTTCCGCTCTGCGCTCACTCGCCACACCGGCCAGGCTTACCCGCCAGACGGTTCCCATGGTTTTTCCTTCCAGCACCAGCGCGGATGTGGTCGCTGGCTTATCACAGGCCGTTAACATCAACGCTAACATCGCTATAAACAGCAGATTAATCTGAGAACGCATCTTTCCTCACTTGTAACACTTTATTCAGCTCTGCTACAAAGCATAAACTTCGGGTAAAGACGCTTAAAGAGAGTTGAATATTTCTCTGAAACCTATCAGTATTCACCGGTCATCTACCCTGTATGCGCCTTTCATCAGGCGACTAACGTTAACCAAAGTAAGGAGCGGCAGATGATCTATCTGATTCTCGTCATTGCCCTGGGGCTGTTTATCTTCAGTAGCTATAAAGTCTTGCATCAGCGTCGTCATCGTCACATGACACCCTCACGCCCGCGCCAATAACAGGCTTCACTGCACCTGATTGGGGCAAGATCGCCCTGACGCGCGCGGCAAGTGTACCAAAGTGCGCGCGAGGTCTGTGGCTGTGAGAGCGGTAAAGCTGGCATGAATTCTGCACTGTTGAAACAGTGTTTATCTCTGAGAGGTGCAGAATGAAAAATTCACAGAAGTGGCAGTCAGCATGGCATCACTGGCTGAGCTTTTCAGCCTTCACCCTGGCAGGCGTGGCATTTGAAGGCGCGCGATTCGGCAGCGTGGTGTCGTCAGTGACAACCGCGCCGGAAGCCACCAAGTGGCGAAAGGCTGAAGCGCTCATCCCGAAAGGTAACGCAGGAGCGCAGCGGTAACTGCGCTCCCGTACAACTCAGAACTGGTAAACCAGACCCAGTGCCACCACGTCGTCGGTATTGATACCGGCTGCGTCGGTGAAAGCGTTGTCGTCCAGCAGGTTGATCTGGTAATCAACATAGGTGGACATGTTTTTGTTGAAGTAGTAGGTCGCGCCAACGTCGATATATTTTTTCAGATTCTGTTTACCCCAGTTCTGAACATCGGTGCCGCGTGAGGTGACGTACGCCAGGGATGGACGCAGGCCAAAGTCGAACTGATACTGCGCAACCAGTTCCCAGTTGTCCGCTTTATCCGCATAGCCATAAGCTGAAGAGTCATTGGTGCTGTCGCCGAAGCGGGTCGCATTGTACGAGCGTGAGTACATAGCCGCCAGATAGACGTTGTTCGCGTCATATTTCAGACCGCCAGTATAGACTTCCGCTTTATCGCCACTCCCGAGGATGCCTGATGTTGCGCTGTTCTGGTCGTTGGTACGGTCAGACTGGAAAGCAGCCGCACCAATGCCGAAACCTGAACCCAGATCATAAGTTGTGCTCAGACCCCAGCCGTCGCCGTTCTGACCTAGTACGTCACGGCCATTCGGAGACTCGGTGCTGTTGCCATTCTTGCCCTGATACTGGACTGCAAAGTTCCAGCCATCCACCAGACCGAAGAAGTTATTGTTACGGTAGGTCGCCATGCCGTTACCGCGCTGATACATAAAGTTATCTGCGCCGTAGGTGTCGCCGCCGAACTCTGGCAGCACGTCGGTCCATGCACCGATGTCGTAAGCTACGCCGTAGTTACGACCGTAGTCGAACGAACCTGCATCACCAAATTTCACACCGGCAAAGCCAACACGGGTGAAGCTGTCAGCCGTACCTTCAGACTCGGCGTTGTTCAGCGCCGCCTGGTATTCCCACTGGCCGTAACCGGTCAGCTCATTGCTGATTTCGGTTTCGCCTTTGAAGCCGAAGCGAACGTAAGACTGATCGCCATCAGAACCATCGTTATCAGAGAAATAGTGCAGACCGTCAACTTTACCAAAGAGATCTAATTTGTTGCCGTCTTTGTTATAGATTTCAGCTGCGTTTGCTGATCCTGCTGCAACCAGCAACGCAGGGATCATCAGGGAGAGAACGCGACGTTTCATTTTATTACCCTCTGTTATGTGCCTTTATTATTTGCCACTGCTAACTGAATGATTAAAAATTCAGCCGGCAGGCCATTGTTGTTTTATAACGGGCAATAATCCACCAGGAAAATGCTACTAAATTTCCAAAAGTGTTTCATACGTCGAAACAGTTATTTCATAATGTAAACAACGGGGAACTAATAACCAGCACGGATCGATAAAAAATGGCGCACAAATCGATAAACCGATTCAGAGAGCTATGTTATCAACAGGTTACATAAGAGTATTCCGAAGCACTGAATGATAAAACTTATACGGCATCTGGTAATAGAATAGACCCCGCTATCATCATTTATTCCATTATTACCTTCATTCTCCCCGAATGAGATGTACAACTTATTATTTCCCGCCGGACAAGTTGTCCGGCATTTTTTTGCCTGCTATTTACCGTTGCGTTATATCTTCGTAAACTTTCTTAACCGGGTTAAATTAACTACGGCCTGTTTCCGCACATATTGTTAAAATACGCACACTTTGCGCCCTGGCTGCCCAAATATCCGCCATGTTAATTTATCACCGTAATTAAGCAGGCGGATATTTAAGCTGGTGCGGATTTTCAGCGCTCACGCATCGATTCTTTGACTTTATTCAGGGGCTTAATCAGATAATCCATAACCGATTTCTGACCGGTTTTAATCTCTACATTGGCCACCATACCGGGCACAATCGGGAATTTTCGTCCGGCACGGTTAGTCAGCTCGGCTTTCTGGGTACGAACATAAACACGATAGTAATATTGATCACGTTTTACCTCATCCTGCAGGGTATCTGGCGAGACCGTTTCAACTTCGCCGTGCAGATCGCCATAGATGGAGGAGTCATAGGCGGTCACTTTGACGGTAGCCGCCAGACCGGGCCGGATATAAGCGATATCGCGTGGATTGATGCGCGTCTCAATCAGCAGTTGATCCTCCAGCGGGACGATTTCCATCAGTTTACCGCCAGGCTCCAGTACCCCACCGACCGTGGTGACCTGAATATCTTTAACAATGCCGCGCACCGGTGAATAGAGCGTGGCACGCGTCAGCTGATCCTCTTTGCCTGCAGCAACCTGCAGTTGCGCATCCAGTTCGGCATTATTTTTTACCTGCTCTTCGTGAGCGCGCACCAGATAGTCATTGCGCGCCTCATCGATTTTGCCGCGCAAATCGCTGACCTGACGACGCAGTCGAATCACCTCGACCTGCCCTGCTGCGCCTTTGGCAACCAGCGGTTCCGTCAGGCGCAGTTCATCCTGTACCAGTCGCAGCGACTGCTGCAGATTACTGATGGTTTCGGTGAGATTACGGCGTCGCGACTCGTAGAGCTGCCGTTCGCGCGTCACCAGGTTCGGCTCCTTCAGCGTTTCGGCGCTGAATGTCAGCGGCGTGCCCGACAGCTCCGCCTCCAGCCGCTCGGACGAGGCGCGTAGCGTGCGCACTTTGGCCTGCGCCTCGCCGAAGTTCGACTGGAAGCGCGTCGGATCGAGAGTCGCCAGCACCTGCCCTTTTTCGACAATGTCGCCCTCATGCACGTTAAGCTGTTTGACGATGCCGCCATCCAGGCTGTCGATCACCTGCGCGCGGCTGGAAGGGGTGACTTTACCGGTGCCGACCGTGACCTCATCCAGAATGGCAAAGTGCGCCCAGATGAGAAAAATCGCCAGCGCGGCGGTGCAGAGCCAGATAATCGCCGATGTCCGGCGTTCATGACGGGCAAGATCTTTATCAACAATAACCAGACTCATGCGGTGTCTCCTTTACCTGGCGACGGTGCCGGCGCGGGTGTCGTCGCGCGGCGCAGGATCTCGTCGCGCGGGCCGTCGGCCACAATCCGGCCGTTATCCATCACCACAATACGATCGACCATCTTCAGCAGCGCCGGACGGTGCGTCACCAGCACCAGCGTCCGGCCGCTGATCCAGCCCTGTAGCTGACGGATCACATGCTCCTCCAGCTGTTCATCCATCGCCGCGGTGGGTTCATCCAGCAACACCACCTGCGGCTGACGCAGGATCAACCGGCTCAGCATCACCATCTGACGCTGGCCGCCCGAAAGTCCGCGCCCGCCTTCATTGATAATGCGGTCCAGGCTGGCGGCATCCTGCTGGACCAGCGACAGCGCGCCGCTGATGCGCAGCGCCTGCAGCATTTCCTGTTCGCTGGCATGGGGATTGCCCAGCATCAGATTCTGCCGCAGCGTGCCAAAAAAGAGGCGGGAGTCGTGCGACAGCCAGCCGAGCTGACGACGTAAATCGGTGGGATCGATACGCTCAATATCGACGCCATCGACAATCACTTTGCCCTGAGTCGCCAGCGCCTGACCGGCGAGGATCTTCAGCAGCGTCGATTTCCCTGCGCCGACTTTGCCCAGAATGGCAATCTTCTCACCGGGCTTAATCTGCAGCTGCTGAACGTTGAGCACATTCTTTTCATTCTCTTCGTCATAGCTGTAATGCACATTGCGCAGATCGTACTGGCCGGTGAGCGTCGGGCAGTGTGCCAGCGTGGTCGCCTCAGGCTGATCAAGCGGCTTCTTCAGCAACTCATCCAGCCCTTTCATCGCCATTTTGGCATGCTGCCAGCGCGAGAAGACCATGGTCAGCTGCATCAGCGGGGCGATGGTGCGTGATGAGAGCAGGCTGCAGGCGACCAGCGTACCGGTGGTGATTTGCGAATCGAGCACCAGATAGACACCAAATACCAGCATGCCCGCATAGGTGAGCTGCTGCACAGTCGAGGCCCAGCCGGTGAGACGCGCGCCCCACAACCGCTGCTGGTTACTGATTGAGGCGCTGACTTCGTGCGTCTGCTCCCACTGACGCTGAAAATAGGGTTCCGCCTGCAGCGCCTTGATATCCTCAATCCCTTCAATGGTCTCTACCAGCACCGCATTGCGCAGCGCGCCCTCGCGCAGCCCCTCTTTGGCCAGCCGCGCCATCGGGATCTGCACCAGCAGACCGGGAATGACGATCAGCGGGATCGCCGCCAGCGGAATCAGCACCAGCCAGCCGCCAACAAACGACATAATAAACAGGAACAGGATAACAAACGGCAGATCGGCCGCTGCGCCTACCGTGGTCGAGGTGAGCAGCTCACGCACCTGGTCGATCTCACGCAGCTGCGAGATAAACGAACCGGTCGATTTCGGACGCGCCTCATTACGTATGCTCATCGCCCGGGCAAACAGCATGGCCGAGACTTTCAGGTCGATGCGTTTGCCCATTAAGTCTGACACCTGGGTCCGCATCAGCCGGATCAGATACTCAATGGCCGCAGCGATCAGCACGCCGACAAACAGTACCCACAGCGTAGACTGCGACTGGGCCGGAATGACCCGATCGTAGACCTGCATCGAAAAGAGAATACCGGCCAGCGCCAGCACATTACTGATCACCGAGGCCAGCGAAATTTCCGTGATACGGCGGCCCATACCGCGAAAATTTTTCCAGAACCAGTGTGGCTCATAAGGCTGAACGAATTCGTCGATGCGCGCATCACGGCCACGCGCCGCTACGCCAATCACGCCGACATCGCCCTGGGCGCGTGCCAGCAGTTCTGATAACGCGCTTTCACGCACCACATCGCCACCTTCACTGAGCCAGTAGCGCGCGCTGTTGTCTGAATCGATGCTCTCCAGCACCGCCACGCTGGCATTCTCCAGCACCAGCACCACCGGGGTGATCTCCTGACGCCAGCGCAGTTTGTTCTGCGGCACCATGGTCAGATGCAGTCCCAGCAGGCCGGAGAGTCGTTCCAGCTGCTGTGACACCGGCAGATGTTCAAACCAGCGCATCTGCTGACGCAGGGTTTTGCCATCGGCAGGTTTACCGAATCGCGCGGCTACGCGCAGCATGGCGGCAATCCAGTTATCGGTATTCAGGGTTGATGTACTCATTATTAATGCCTTATCGCTATTGCAGCGAAGGAAGGAGATCGCCGCTGCTTTGCTGGCGATCGATACCCATGATATCGAGCAGATTGTCTACCGCGGCGGCATAACGCACGGTGGCGTCCCAGCCATCGTAAAGCGCGGTGATACGTGAGCTGTCAGCCTGAAACACATCCTGTTCCACGCTAAGCAGATCGTTCAGGCTGCGCTTACTCAGGCGATATTCATCGGCGTAGACATTACGGGTATGGTCGGCGCTGGCCAGCTGCACTTCCCCGGCAGCCTGCCGCTGCTGCGCGCCAATCATGTCGGCATAGGCGGTAGAGGCGTTTTGATTGATGGCGAGCTTAGCCTGCTGAATAGCGGCCTGCGCCGCTTCACGATCGCCCTCCGCTGACTGGGTTTTCGCATTCACCAGGCCGCCCTGATAAAGCGGTGCTTCCACCTGCAGCTGCACTTCATCATCCCAGTAAGATTGACGATCGTTTTCATAGCGGGTCCGGCCCGCCTGCACTTTAATCGTCGGCCAGTGACCGGACTCTGCCTGGCGCACCCGTTCACGAGCGGCTTCCTGTTTCGACTGCGCGCTGCGCACTGCCGCGCTGCTTTCATAGGCGATTTTGTCGAGGGTGATCTGCTGCTTAAGCAGCGCCTGTGGCAGTTCAGGCAGCGTGGCGGGGACCACGCCGGTCAGCACGGTCAGTTGCGCGGTGGCGGAACGATGCTGGGCACGATATTGCTCCAGCGTGGCCTGCATGGCGGCGATGCGGGTTTCTGCCTGCAGCACGTCGGACTGGGAATTGAGGCCGGCATCGGCGCGCAGTTTCGCAATATCCCGCACGCGCTTCAGCGAGGCGATATTGGTATGCGCCGTTTCTGCCAGCGCCTGATAACGTTTGACTTCGAGGTAGGCCTGCAGCGTATCTTCCGCCACGGTGGTCATGGAGTCGAACAGGCTGTAACGATAAGCATCCGACAGCGCGTGCTGCTCATCGATGGCGCTGCCGGTGCGGCCAAAGTCGTAGAGCAGCTGGCTGAGCGTGATGCCACCGGAGCCGTTGTTGTTCAGGCTCCCGGCGGAGTCGGTCTGATGAGAGCGTCCCGCCGCGCCCTGCAGTGAGATCTGCGGATACCAGGCGCTGCGGGCGGCATCAAGATCCCCCTCACCGATGTGGATCTGTGCCGCCGCTTCCGAGATTTTCGGATTGCGGGCAAAGGCCCGAAGAATGGCGTCACGCAGGGTTAAGCTGGCAATCTGCTCTTCGGTGGGCGCGGCGCGCCAGTTAAATTCGGCTTTAGGTAACGGTGCGGCAAAGGCCGCGTGCACTGCAACGCCACTCAGGGCGCACAACAAAAAAGTTAATCGCGCTTTGTTCATTATCCATACCAACAGGGGTTCTTATCATCATGGTGTTTTTCCTGGTGAACAAAGCGAGCAAAAAGGGGTGCTACTCAGCGTCTGACAGATTCACTGCGTTATTTTATTTATGGTTCGCAAGCGAGACGCTAAACGACCTTTAACATTATTAGATCAGATCCCGCGCTTATTCCTGCTAAAAACAGATGAAATCGTTAATATTTCTGCTGAACGAACGAAAAGCAACCACTGAGCGAGCTCGCGCCAATCCAGACAGGCTTAACAGACCTGTCCGGAAGGCAGTGTGTTTACTAATGTGTCAGCGTCAGACCAGGGGGTGTGCCGCAGGATGCTGCAGCAGGTGGTCGGCGAGCGTATAAGGAATATCAGAGAACAGATGACTTTCCTGCGGTGCGGCGGCGGCAGAAGATGCCTGCGCCACGTGCGCCGTCTCCGCCTGCTGGGTCAGGCTGACCGTCTCCAGCAACTGGTCCACCGTCTGACCCTCCAGCGGGTTGGCACTTTCGGTATGTGAGGCCACCTGTACCGTCTGGCTGGCACTGGCCAGATTACCGGCGCTGTCTTTGCCGCTGACTGTCATCTGGTACTCACCATCGTCCAGCGGTGCCAGCTGCCCGGCCAGAATGGTCAGCGCCCAGCCGCCATCGGCTTTTACACTGGCGCTGTAGTGCTGATCGCCCAGCGTTAATTCCACCAGGCTGCCCGGTTGCAGATGACTGGAGCTGCCCTGAATCAGATGCCAGCTGTTGACATCGGCAGCATCAATTTTGTTATCACCAAAAGCCGTGTCCAGGGTCAGCGTTGGCCGCTGGTGCACGGCTACGGTAAAGAGTTTATCGCTGGTCTGGGTGTCGCTGTTGCCATATTCATCCCAGCGGTGAAAGGTGGCGGCGACCGGGCCATCCGGCAGTGCCAGCAGCTCGCTGGAGGTCAGTGTTACCATACCTTTGGCATCGGGCTGGTAGGTTTTACCGTTGATCTCCAGGGTGTTGGCGCCTTCAACGTAGAAGCTCAGATCGTGCTGCGCCTCCTGATAGTTAAGCGTCATGTCACCGCCGATATCCATTTCGGTGTAGATCGGAATAAAACCGGTGTGGATATTCAGCTCATGCGTGACGTCGATGTAGTTTTTGGCCCCGTCGATCGACCAGGCGCGGATTTCCCCAACGTTGATAAAGGCGTGCACATCCGCTGCCGGGATCACCACCTGCCAGTGTCCATCATCGCCTATGGTGGCGGCATAATCTTTCTGGTTGGCACCCGTGATCACCAGGCGATGGCCCGGCATGACGGTGGAGAGCGTGCCGCTCAGTAGCAGATCCTGCTGGCTTTCTGCCAGGTTTATCACATCGTCCGCAGTGACCTTATCAAAGGTAATTTTTGGCAGGCTACTCAGATGGGTGATCAGCGTCAGATCGTGATATTCGGTGGCGGTTTTTCCATTGGGATCAGTCGCCGTGACTTTCAGGCTGTAGACCCCGTCTTTCAGCGCCTGCATATCGCTTTCATGAAATGTGCCATACCACTTACCGTCATTTCCCATGCTGGCGGTGGTGGTTTGCGTCCCCAGCGTCAGTTTCAGCACCGACCCCACCGGCAAGTGCGTTGCGCTGCCGCTGATCTCAACGCCATAAATGCTCTCAGCAATACTCACCGCGTTGTCACCACTGACCGTGTCCACGGTCAGGGTAGGTTTGATCGTGCGGTCGGTATAGAGACCAAAATCTACGGTGGTTGCCGTGCTTTGCCCTGCTTTATCGGTAATGGTCAGCGTCAGCGTGTGATTGCCATCCGCTACGCCTTTCAGCGTATCAGCCGGCATGGAGGCGTTCCAGTAGCCCCACTTATTGACGGTGCTGTGCCAGCTTTGATCGTTGAAGGTCAGCGTGACGGTGGAGCCCGCTTCTCCTTCCGCACGGCCGCGCAGATGCACCGGCTTTTGCGCTTCCCAGCCGGCGATCACGCCATCACTGGCGATCGGTTCATAGGGTCGCAGCATAGCGGGCGGCGAACTTTTCACCGCGCTGACAGCCAGTGTGCTGTCGTTGAGCGGGCTGCTATGCAGTGACTCGGTGGAGAGCGTAGTGATCGGCAGGCTCTGGCCCGGCGTGGCGAAAGGAAGGCTCAGACTTTGCGTGGCGGCTGGCGCAATGGCGGGCACAGCGCTATCGGCGACGGCAAAATCGCTCACCGCCGTCTGAAAAATGGATTCAAGCCGGGTAGTACGAAGCGTATCGCGTGATGACATAGGTAACCTCAGTTCAGAACAGAAACGCAGACAAAAACCATCGGATAAACCGATCGTTTAGTCTGACGACATGGTAGTGGGACAGCTTAAGCTGCCCGTTTCCGCTGGTCGGAACCGGTTACCCGCAGGTAACAAGGATTGATAAACAGGACGCTAATAAAAGCGCCAAATAGAGTCAGAATGCTGATTTTACGGCGTGACGCCGTTTGTTGCGCCTACCCTAATCTTTCATCCTGCTAATGAATAGTGGCGATAATCTGGAAAATGCAATTATCACGTGACTAAAACAAAAAAAGCGGGTGCTTTCGCACCCGCTCTATTCATCTTCTGAACAGACCTTTCAGTCACTACACAACATGAACCTGCAGGTTCTGCTGCACCAGCACATCGCCCAGGGTGTTATCACTGGTCAGCGCCGAGTTGTGGTAGATCTCAAAGACTCTGCCCTCAACGGTACGCTCGCCCGTCACTTCCCAGATTCCGCCGTTGCTGTTAGCCAGTGTCACCTGGCTGCCATCTGCGCCTTTGATCAGCAAATCGTCACTCTGCTTATCCGTGATATTGAGTGCTTCATTGAGATCGAGCTTCACGGAGTTGGTTCCGGTTTTACCCAAATCGAGCACCTCAATGTGTTCGACCTTCAGGCCCAGCGCGGTGAGATCCAGACTGAGATGCTCACCATTCAGCACCAGGGTATCGGTGCCTGCGCCGCCATCAATATGGGTAAAGTTAAGGTCACTGACCGTCACGATATCCGCCCCGCTGCTGCCGGTCACTGTCGCCCCCTCAATGGTGCTGCCATCGGCCAGCGTAATCACGACGCCGCCGATGGTGTACCCCGCCTCCTCTGCCGGTGCCGCTGCCACCGCGGCGTCATTTGCCGCCGCGTTTTCACTGCTGCCGACGGGTGTCACGGTATCCGCTTCGGTGATCAGCGTGGAAGCCACCGCCACATGGGCGCTGCTCTCGTCGCTGCTGGTGCTGCTGTTATGCTGCGTCTCCGCGCTGGCGACAGTAGCGCTGTCATCCGCCACCGAGAACAGCGCAACCGATTCGTTTGCCGCCAGCGTCACCGGTAGCACGGCACCCAGTAACAGGGTATTGGTGGTCGAGTAGCTGTTACCGGCCGCGTCGGTAATCGTGACTTTCGCCAGCGTTCCCAGCGACAGCAGCAGGCCCCCCACCGACAGCAGTGAAGGTGAGAAGTTAACCGCGTAACGCCCCAGCGCATCGGTCGTGGTGTTCAGCGTCGGGCCGTTGTTGCCGTTGGAGAGCAGCAGCGTAACGTTCACTTTCGAGCCCTGCGCGGCATTCAGCGATCCCCCCTGCACCACCAGACCCGCCAGTAAGGAACCGACGATGCTCAGCACCGGATCGACCCCGACCAGCGGCTGATTGTGCGACAGCGCGGTAAAGCTGCTGGTGCTGGTTGCGGTGTTGCCGCCAATATCCGCCACCGTGACGGTGAGAGGATGGCTGCCATCGGCGATCCCTTTCAGCGTCGCTGACGGCACGCTGATGCTCCATGCGCCATTCGCACCAATAGTAGTGGTGAGGATATTGCCCGCCACGTTCACCGTCACCGTGCCGCCCGCCGCGTTGGTGCTGGTTCCTCTGATGGTTTCAGTACTGTTGGCTTCCGCAATATTGAGGTAGCCATCGCCGCCAAAGAAGCTGTTGACGCTGACCGTTGGCGTGGTGTGACTGACCACACCCAGCGACGCCGAGGTGTTGCCAATGCTGCCCGCACCGTTGGTCACGCTGGCGGTGACAGTCTGCAGACCGTCAGTAATGGCAGCAAGGTTAGCCGCCGGAACAGAGAGACTCCAGTTGCCGTTGCTGCTCACCGTGGTGCTGTAAGTCTGACCACCCAGCGTGACGCGCACAACCGATCCCTCGGCGTTGCTGGCGGTGCCGCTGATGGTCTGCGCCGTTTTCACATCCACCGCGCTCAGCGCACTGTCACCAAACAGCGAGGTAATGGCGACCACCGGCGTCGACTGACTGATGACGCTCAGCGTTCCGCTGCTGTTTGCCACGTTACCGTAGGCATCGGTGCCGGTGACCGTGACGGTTTTACTGCCGTCAGTGATAGCAACAAGATCCGCTTTCGGGACGGTAATACTCCAGTTGCCGCCGCTGACCACTTTGGTGGTGTAGGTCAGGCCATTCAGCGTGGCGCTGACGGTTGAACCGGCAGAGAGGCTGGACGTCCCGCTCAGGGTCTGGTTAGAGGCCAGATCCGCGGCGCTCAGCACACCATCGCCAAACACCGTATTCACCGACAGGGTCGGCTGGAACAGTCCCAGTGACACGCCCGCGCTGGTGCTGCTGACGTTTCCGACCGGATCGGTGACGGCCGCGCTGACGGTGAAGTTCCCGTTCAGCAGCGTTGACAGAATCGCTGGCGAGACGGCGGTTGAGAAACTGCCATCCGCGTTGACCTGCGCGTCGACGATAGTGTTGCCAATCGTCAGCCTGACGCTGCTACCCGCAGCCAGCCCGGAGACCGTGCCGCTGATGGTCTGAGTCACCAGCGACTCCGCCAGGTTCAGCACGCCGTCGCCAAACAGCGGACTGAGGGTGACTTTCGGCAGGTTGTGAATACCGACCAGTGCCCCGGCCGTGGTGCTGTTGGTGTTACCCGCGCTGTCGGTGACGCTGATACCCACGGTCAGATTGCCATCTGCAATCCCCTGCAACAGCGCTGGCGTCAGCGAGACGTTAAAGTTGCCATTGGCATCGGTCGCCGTCACCAACTGCTGTGAACCTACCGACACCACCACGCGCGATCCCGCTTCCGCGCCGCCAATCACCCCACCGATCACCTGGGTGACCAGCGAATCCGCCACGTTCAGCAGACCGTCGCCAAACAGCGGATTCACGGTGATGGTCGGCAGCAGCGTATCGACCCGGATACCGGCGCTGGTGCTGGCGGTATTACCCGCCGCATCCGTTACCGATGCGCCCACCGTCAGGTTGCCCTGCGCCAGCGTGCCCAGAATATCTGGCGTCACCGTGGCGCTGAACGCCCCGCCCGCACCCACGGTGGCGGTCACCTGGCTATTGCCAACCGAGAGCGTCACCACACTGCCCTGCGCGACGTTGTTCACCACCCCGCTGATCACCTGTCCGGTGGCGATATCGGCCAGGTTCAGCACCCCATCACCAAACAGTGAGGTCAGCGAGATTGATGGCGTCTGAGTAAAGATGCCGATGGATGCGCTGCTGGAGGCGACATTACCCGCCACGTCTCTGACGCTGACGCCCAGCGTCAGGTTACCATCCAGCAGAGAGGTCAGATCGCTGCCCGGCAGGTTAACGCTCCACACTCCACCCGCCTGCACCGTCGTGCTGTAACTTTTGCTGCCAAAGGTGACCGTTACCTGGGAACCCACAGCCGCATTTTCTATCACGCCACTGACCAGCTGTCCGGCAGCGGCTTCCGCAATGTTCAGCAGGTTATCACCGCCAAACAGCCCGGTGAGCGCGCCAACCACCGGCACCGCATCGACAATCGCGGTGACGGTTTCACCGACGGTACGGGTGTTGCCCGCGGCATCGGTCAGGGTGACGTCAAGCGCAAGATTGCCATCACTTAACAGGCCCAGCACCGAAGGCGGCACCACGATGGCCCATTTACCATCCTGGCCCACTGACGCAGAGAGCGTTGAGCCGCCCAGCACTACCGATACCGTGGCGCCCACACCCGCCGAGGTCGCAACCCCGGAGATAGTCTGCGCCACCGTGGTATCCAGCGCGCTGAGCGTGCCGTCGCCGAACACCGAGTCGACCACCAGCGTCAGCGCACTGTTGACCACTTTGTTGACCGTCAGCGTGGCGTCGGTCTGGTTGCCCGCACCGTCATTGACCCTCACGCCAAACACCAGCGCACCGTCAGTGAGACTCGACAGGACATCCGGCGCGAGATCGATGCTCCAGCGTCCGTCAGCACCCACCGTCGCGGTGGCGATCGGCGCGGCATCGCCCAGATAGAGACCGATGGTCTGGCCTTCTGCTCCCTGCGCGCTGCCGGTCAGCACCTGGCTTAGCACCAGGTCAGCGGCGTTGATCACGTTGTCGCCGAGGAACGCGTCGACCAGGACCAGCGGCGCGGCGGTATCGACCGTCACCGTCTGGGTGGTCGTCGTCACGTTACCAGCCGCATCCGCCAGCTGCGCGGTGATCACCGGCGAGCTGCCATCGGGAAGAGCCTGCATCGCGCTGGCAGGAACCGTTGTGGACCAGGTGCCGTTGCTCTGCACCACAGCGTTGTAGGTCTGATTATTGAAGGTCACCACCACCGTGCGACCCACTTCGCTGAGATCGGCGGTGCCACTGATGGCCTGGCTGGTGGCACTTTCATTGCCATTGACCTGGTTGTCACCGGTAAACGGATTGAGAGTCAGTGCCGGTGGCGTAAGGTCGATCAGCACGTTACCGCTGGTGGTCACAGGGGTAGTGCCATCGGTAGCATTCACCGTGATGGCAACGCTGCCGTCCGCATTGCCAAAGGCGCTGACCGGCAATGCCGCCGTTGACCAGTTGCCCGACGCATCCAGCGTAGTTGCGTACTCCTGACCATTGATCGACACCGTCACTACCCCACCTGCGCCGAGGTTAGCGGAGGTGCCACTCACTACCACACCACCCGCCACATCCTGGGTGCTGATGATGTTGTCGCCCGAGACTGTGCCCAGCGTAACCAGCGGCCCTGGCGGTGGGGTAAGATCTACCGTCAGCGCAACCGTGCCGTTGGCGGTATTGCCTGCCAGATCGGTCACTGCCAGCGCCAGGGTCGTCGATGGACCAAAGGTGGCCATCTGTTCTGGCGTCAGCGTTACACTCCAGTTGCCGTTGGCTGTCACTATCGCGGTGCCAAGCAGCGTGTCATTCAGCGAGATTGAGACCACTGATCCCGGCTCGGCTCCCGCTGCGGTGCCGCTGAGACTCTGCGGCTGAATGCTCTCGGCGTAGTTCAGCGCATTGTCACCGGTAAAGGCGGCAACATTAAGCACCGGTGGTGTGGTGTCGAGCACCAGCGAACTGTTAATGGTGGTGCTATTGCCCGCCGCATCGGTTGCCGTCACGGTAACCGGATAGGTGGCATCCGGCAGCAGTGAAAGCTCCGCCGTTGTCAGTGGCACCGTCCAGTTCCCATTGGCATCCACTGTCGCAGAATAGGTTGTGCCGCCAAGCGTAAGCTGCACAGTCTGATTCGCGCCCGCCTCACCGGTGGTTCCGCTCAGCGTTACTCCCGCGGCCACATCGCCGCCATTCACATAACTGCCAAGGAATTCCGGATTGACCGCAGGCTGCGGCGCGCTGAGATCCGCGGTGAACGGCAGCTGCGCCGACGCGCTGTTGCCCGCCGCATCCACGACGTTAACCGTCAGTGATTGCGCACCGTCACCCAGTGAACTCAGGGCGTTGGCAGGAATGTTAACAGTCCAGTTACCGTTGCTCGCCACGGTGCCAGAATAGAGGCTGCCGTTGACATCCACGGTAATGCTGACCGCCTGGTTCGCCCCGACACTGCCGGTGGTGCCGGTCAGAGTCACCCCTGCCGCGGCTTCACTGATGTTCAGCAGGTTGTCGCCGCCAAATGCGCCTGGGTTGAAGGTCGGCACAGGCAGCGCCACCTCTGTCACCACGTTCTGCGCCGTCGCGTCGCTGTTACCCGCGATATCGGTCGCCGTCACGGTAATGGTGTGGGTGCCGCTGGTGAAAGTGGCTAACTGCGCGGGCGACAGGGCCAGAGACCAGCTGCCATCGGTCTGCACCGTGGCTGCCAGCGGCTGACCGTTGTTAAAGCCGGAGATCAGCACCGTTACCGTCTGTCCGGCACCAGTAATGCCGGTTGTGCCACTGAGGATCTGTTCACCGGCCGCCTCTGCTGCGTTCAGCGCACCGTCGCCAAACGGCAGGTTCAGCGTCACGTCCGGCAGCGCATTCACGGCCACCAGCACAGTGCCACTGGTGCTGCCGACGTTGCCGTTCGCATCGGTAACCGTCACGCTGACTGGCAGGTTGCCATCCGGCAGTGACTGCAATACATCAGCCGGCAGATCCAGTGACCAGCGCGAACCACCCTCAGTCAGCGTCGCAGAATAGAGGGTGCCATTAACGGTCACCGTGACCGACGCGGCGTTATTAATATTCACCGCACCGGTCAGGGATCCGCCTGAGGCGGCCTCTTCAGCATTGATACGGCCATCAATAAATGGCGTATCCAGCGTTGGATTAGCAATCGGCGTAATCGCAGCGACGAACGTTTTGGTCGTTTCAATGCTGTTACCGGCCCGATCCGTGGTAATCAGGGTCAGCGTGTGTTCACCGGTTCCCAGGCTGGCAATGAACTCTGGGGGCAGGCTGGCAGTCCAGTTGCCATTGGCATCGACCGTCACCGACAGCGGAATATTGTCATCGCCTACCGTGACGCTCAGGGTCTGGCCCGGCACGACGATGGAGGTGCCGGTGACCAGCTGAATGGAACCGGCTTCGCTGATATTAATGATGTTATCGCCGAACAGTGTCGTGTCGAAGGCGGCTGAAACAGGATCACTCTGCAGGATCTCAACGCCTGCGGTAACCTGTGCCGGATTACCGGCACCATCCGCGGCGCTGACCACCACCTGGGTCAGTCCATCGGCCAGGCCCGTCAGCGCGCCCGGTGCCAGGTTCAGCGTCCAGTTGCCGCTGGCATCCGTGGTGGTGCTGAAGTTCTGCCCGCCTACAGAGATGTTCACCACGCTGCCTTCCGGCAGATTGGTACTGTCACCACTCAGCGTTAACGCCCCTTCCGCATCTGCCGCACTGATCAGCGCATCGCCAAACGGCGTATTCAGCGTCAGCGCTGGCAGGGTATTAAACGCTACGTCCAGTGTCGTGGTGCTATCCGTGGTGATATTGCCCGCCGCGTCGGTGACCGAAACGGTAATCGCGTTGGGGCCGTCCGCCAGTTGCTGCAGGTCGGCGGTCGGAATGGTAAGTGACCAGTTACCGTCGGCATCTGCCGTGGTGGTATAGCTGACGTTATTCAGCGTCACCGTCACCGGCAATGCGCCCGTGGTGCTGCCGCTGATGGTGAGATCCTGCTGCGACTCCGCCAGGTTAAGGGTATCACCCGCATCGACCGTGATATTCGTCAGTGCAGGCGGTGTGGTAATGAAACTGACCTCCTGAGTGGCGGTCGCCGGATTGCCTGCGACATCAGTGGCGGTCACGGTAAAGATTTGCGTGCTGCCCGGAGCCACACTGGTAAAGGCAGCAGACGGCACATTCACCGTCCAGTTGCCGTCAGCGTCGAGCGTGGTGCTGTAGTCAGTGCCGTTAAACGACACCGTCACCAGCGTACCCGCTGCCAGCAGGGTGCTGCTGCCGCTGACCGCGACATCCGCTGTGGCCTCGGTGGCGTTAATCACATCATCGCCGGCTACCACGTTCATGGTCAGCGTCGGCTGAACCTGCTCGCTGGCCAGCACGACCAGGCTGGTGCTGGCGCTGGCCGGATTGCCAGACGTATCCGCTGAGACCACGACCAGCAGCTGATCGCCATCCGGCAGATTACCCAGATCGGCGGCCGGAACGGTCACCGTCCAGCTGCCGTCGGCTGCCACCGTGCCGCTGTACTGAATGTTATTCAGCGTCACCGTCACCAGCTGGCCTTCCACCAGGTTGTTACTGGTGCCGCCGATGTTCAGATCCTGTAGCGACTCCGCCTGGTTAAGGAAATTATCGTCACTGATGGTCCCGATGGTCAGGGTTGGCAGGTTCAGAGTGTCAGCATCACGCGTCAGGGTCTGGGTGGCCGTGGCCGGGTTCCCCGCCGCATCGGTCATCGAGACAGCAACGGTGTAGCTGCCGTCAGCCAGCCCCTGCACGACGCTGGCTGGCAGTGTCACCTCCCAGGTGCCGTCAGAGAGCACCTGAGTGGTGTAATCGACATTCTGGAAGCTGACGGTGACCGTCTGTCCGGCATCCGCTACCGACGCACTGCCGCTGATAGCGACCGCTTCCAGCACCTCTACCGAATTGATGATGTTGTCGCCGCCGATGGCATTGACGGTCAGCACTGGCGGCGTGAGATCGACCGTAACGGCGCTGGTCAGCGAACCACTGTTACCGGCGGCATCGCTGGCATTGACCACCAGCGTAGTAACCCCCTCGCCCAGCGTCTGCACCTGATCTGCTGTTAAGGTCAGCGTCCAGTTACCCTGCGCATCCACCGTAGCGGAATACTCATTCCCGCCCAGCGTCACGCTGACGGTCTGGCCGTTGCCCGCTACACCGGTGCTGCCGGTCAGCGTCTGACCGACCCCCTGTTCCGCCAGGTTCAGATAACCATCACCAAACGGGGTGTCAATGCTGACGGCCAGCGACGCCGTCGCCACGGTGATTTCACGGGTTTCGGTTACCGGGTTACCCGCCGCATCGCTGACCGTCACGGTCAGAATGTACGCCGCGGCCGGAATGCCGGCCAGCGAACCCGCAGGCAGCGTCAGATTCCACTCGCCGTTCTGGTCAACCGTGGTGGTCCAGGTCTGGTTGTTCAGGGTAATGGTGACCTGCTGTCCCGCTTCAGCATTGCTGTTGCCGCTGAGAACAATCGGCGCGGTGCTTTCGGCAATATTGATACTGTTATCGCCCGCAACCGTATTCAGTGTCAGGGTCGGTGGCGTCAGATCCACCGTCACGCTGCCCTGGCTGCTGCCGGTGTTACCCGCTGCATCCTGGACTGTGACGGTATAGTTCAGGAGATCTTCCGGCAGGCCCGCCAGCGCGGAAGCCGGCACGCTGATCTGCCAGTTACCATTGCCGTCGACGGTGCCGTTGTAGGTTGCGCCATTCAGCAGCACGCTCACCGTCTGGCCGTCACCGGTTATGCCGGTGGTGCCGCTCAGGGTTTGTGCTGTGGCGATCTCGCTGCTGTTGAGCAGGCCATCGCCAAAGGCCGAGACGATCTGCGGTGCTGGCAGCGTCGCCAGCACGCTGAGCGCTGCCTCGCTGCTGAGGGTCGCCCCGCCGCTGTCCGTTGCGGTGACCGTCAGGGTGTAAGGTCCATCGGCGAGCGCCGTCAGTGCCTCAGCCGGAACGATCACTGTCCAGCGGCCGCTGGCCGAAACCTGCGCGGTGTAGCTGATGTTGTTAAACAGCAACGTGACCGTGCTGCCCTCTGTCACATTCACCGACGTGCCGGTGACGACCAGGGCCTGACCCAGCTCCTGCGCATTCAGGTAGTTGTCTTCGCTGATGGCATCCATCGCCAGGCCAGAGGCGTTGCTGTTGACGTCAAAGGTGAGATTGCTGGTGGAGGTGTTACCCGCCACATCGCTGACCGCCACGGTAAAACTGGCGCTGCCATCATTAATCGCGGCCAGCGCACCGGCTGGCACGATCAGGCTCCATGCCCCGCTCGCCTGTACGGCGGCGCTGTAGACTGTGCCGTCAACGGTGACGGTAACCAGCTGACCCGCTTCGACGTTGGTGGTGGTGCCGGAGAGACGTTGATCGGTGAGGCGCTCCGCGCCATCGACCACGTTGTTACCGGCAAACGTATCCAGCGTCAGGGTCGGCAGTGTGCCTGGCTCCACTTTCAGCGCCAGGTCGCGGCTGGTGGTGGTGGCATTTCCTGCCGCATCGCTGGCAGTCACGGTCAGCGGATAGCTGCCGTTGCCCAGCCCGGTGTAAACCGTGGCGGGCACCTCCAGCGACCAGACGCCGTTAACGTCAGCGGTGGTGCTCAGGGTGGTGCCGTTGAAGCTGGCCACAATCAGGGCGTTAGCTTCGCTGCTGCCGGTCAGCGTCAGCGGCTGCTGACTTTCAGCGGCGTTAATGATGCCATCGGATGGCGTAATGAAGTTCAGCACCGGAGGCAGTGTATCCACCACCAGGTTGCCATCAGCCTGGCTGCTGTTGCCCGCTACATCACTGACGACCACGGTGTAGCCACTATTGCCCTGCGGCAATGCAGACAAGACATCGGCCGGAACGGCGACCTGCCAGTTGCCTGCGGCATCGACCGTGCCGCTGTAGTTGTTGCCGCCCAGCGTCACGACGACGGTCTGGCCGTCGCCGGTCACGCCCGTGTTACCAGTGATCGCGCCACCGGCGGCGGCTTCCTCACCGTTCAGAATGCCATCATCAAAGGCCACGCCCGGGGTCGCCACCGGCAATGCGCTGGCGATCACCGTCAGGGTAGCGTCGCTGGTCGCCAGCGGCTGTCCGTTAGCGTCGCTGGCGGTGGCGGTGATGGTCTGCGGGCCGTCTGCCGTTCCGGTAAAGGTGCCTGCCGGTAAGGTCAGGCTCCAGCTTCCATCTGCCGTCACGGTGGTGCTGACCGTGGTGCCGTTGGCCAGCACGGTGACAATGCTGCCATCAGGCAGACCGCTGGTGCTGCCGCTGACCACGACGGCGCCACCCAATTCCTGCGCATTGAGGTAGTTGTCGTCACTGACGGGTGCCAGCGCGATCGACGGCAGAGTGTTGTCCACACTGAAGTCAAGCGGGCTGCTGGCGGTGTTACCCACGGCGTTGATGACGCTGACGTTCAGCGTCTGGTTGCCTTCTCCCAGTTCAGCCAGGGCGCCCGCAGGCAGAATAATGCTCCAGTTGCCGCTGGCCTCGACCACACCGCTGTATTCGATCCCATTCAGGGAGATGATCACCTGCTGGCCCGGTTCGACATTCGTGCTGCTGCCGCGCACCGTTATCGGCTGCAGCTGCTCCGCTGTCGTGACGATGCCGTCACCGGCGAAGGTGCTGCTGTCGATGGTCAGTACAGGCTGCACGTCCGGCGCGGTTGCCACATTCAGATCAACCACCTGGCTGCTCTGATTCCCGTTAGCACTGGTTTCCGTCACCGTCACCAGATTACTGCCAGGAGGCAGTGCCGCCAGTGCTTCAGGGGCGATCTGCAGCGTCCACTGGCCGTTAACGCCAACGGTGGTGCTGTAGAGCTGGTCATTGAGCTGCACCGTGACCACGTCGCCATTCTGACCACTGCCACTCACCACCAGCGGCTCTGCCAGTTCCCCGACGTTCAGCGCGTTATCACCGCTGACCGGCGCGACGACCAGCGGAGGCGGCGTAGTCGCAACCGTCAGGGCACTGTTCTGGCTGCTGCTGTTACCGGCCGCGTCGGTGACGGTGACCACCACCGGATAGCTGCTGCCATTGGTCAGACCGGCAAGTGCCGCTGGCGGAACAGCCAGCGCCCAGTTTCCGTTACCATCAACGGTGCCGGTGTAGGTCACGCCATTCAGCGTCACACTGACGCGGTCGCCTTCACTGCCTGCGCCGCTGAAACTGAACCCTGCCGCCTGCTCAGCGATGTTCAGCACGCCATCACCCGCGGGCGCAGCGATACTGAAGTCTGGTGCCGTGGTATCCACGGTAACCGGGAATGGCGTGGTAGCCACGTTGCCGCTGACGGTGGTGACGGTCACGTTGAGATCGTAACGGCCATCTGGCAACTGTTGCAGATTCGCAGCAGGCACGGTGGCGGTCCAGCTGCCATCGGCGGCAACCACTGCGTCATAGGTCTGGCCATTCAGCGCAAGGCTGACGCTACTACCTGGCGTAACGGTGCCGCTGAGGGTCAGATCGGTGGCGGTTTCAGCCTCATTAATCGTGCCATCGGTGGCAATCGGGTTAACGGTCAGCGCCGGTACGCCGGTATCAACAATCAGCGGCTCGCTGATGCTGGTGCTGTTACCCGCTTCATCACTCACCGTCACGGTAATCGGATTGCTTCCCTGCGCAAGTGCCTGCAGTCTGTCTGCGGGTATCGTCACGCTCCATTCACCATTCGCGTCTACAGTGGCCGGATAGCTGGTACCGCCCAGGGTCACGCTGACCGCCTGGCCTGGCAGCACTGTGCCGGTCAGCGTCTGCGCCGCGCTGGCTTCATCGGTATTGAGTATGCCGTCAGTGAATGGCGTGTTGATTTGCGGGTCTGCCAGCGGCGCGGTCGCCACCAGCAGCGGCAGGCTGTTCTGCACATCACCCGAAAAGACGGTAACGGTGGTCGTGCCCTGCGGCAGCGTCACCAGATCGGCAGCCGGCACGGTCAGGGTCCACGCACCGGTTTCATCGGTTGTGGTGGTGTAGACGGTGCCGCCAGTCACCAGCGTTACGCTGATCGGGCTGTTAGCCGGCAGGTTCGCTGAACCGCCGCTGAGGATAAGATCGCTCTGCGCCTCCAGGGCATTCAGCGCATTGTCGTCACTGATTGGGGCAATCGACAGCGACGGTACGGGCGAAGTAACCACGCTGAACTGCCCTTCAGCAGGCAGCGCCGGGTTACCGGCCACATCGGTAATCGCCACGGTGAAGGTTTTATCGCCTGCACCGCCCAGCGATCCGGCTGGCAGCGACACACTCCAGCTACCGTTCGCCTCTACTACGCCATCGTAAGACTGGCCATTGATGGTCAGCAATACCGGCTGACCTGCCGGTACGCCGGTGACGTTACCGGTGACCAGAATGTCGGTGAGCTGTTCAGCGCTGTCGACCTGATTATCGCCGGTCACGGGATTAATGGTCAGCGCCGGCGACGTTGCCGCCAGCACAGTGACGCTGGTCGGTACGGTGCTGCTGTTGCCATAAGCATCGCTGAGTACCACATCCACCGGATAGGTTGCGTCACCCAGCTGGCTGATAATCGCGGCGGGCACCGTAACACTCCACGCGCCATCGGTATCCACGGTGGCGGTGTAGGTCTCGCCATTGAAACTCACCGTGACGGTGTCGCCCTGGGCACCCCCGCGTCCGTCGAGTGTGAGATCCTGAGTGTGTTCAGCGATATTGATATAACCATCACTGCCCGGCGTGGAGACTTCCAGCAACGGCGGTGTGGTGGCGAAAATCAGTGAACTGCTGGCTGGCGTGGTATTACCATCGGCGTCTGTCGCCACTACCGATACCGGTTGGGTACCGTTGGGCACATTTGCCAGGTCGGATGCCGGAACGGTGACACTCCAGCTGCCACCCTGCGCCACCACGGCGCTGTAGGCCACGTTATTCAGCGTGACGCGGATGATGTCGCCTTCGTCGCCGGTTCCGCTGACGATTAGCGGCTGCTGCGCGTCGCTGACGTTGATCACGCCATCATCGCTGAGATCGTTGAGCGTCAGAGCGGGCACCGCGGTAGCCACCCGCAGTTCCGTATTCTGAGTGCTGATGTTACCGGCCGGATCGGTCACGGTGACGGTCACCGGATAGGTCTGATTGGTCAGCGTGCCGAGATCGGCCACCGGGACGGATGCACTCCAGTTACTGTTTTCGTCAACAATGGCGGTGTAGGACTTACCGTTTAACTCCACCGTCACGCTGTCACCCGGTGTGCCGGTTCCGCTGATTTGCAGCGGCGTAGTGAGTTCGTTGTTGGTCAGGACGCCATCACCGCCCGGTGCGGTAACGGTTGCAACCGGAGGCTGCGTGCTGACCGTCAGGGGCTGCGTCTGCGTGGTGGTATTACCACTGGCATCAGTCAGTGTAACTACCAGCGTATAGCTGCTGCCATCTGACAGGGCCTGCAGCGCCGCTGGCGGCAGATCCACCGTCCAGTTGCCCTGCCCATCTACGGTGGCGCTGTAACTCACGTTATTCAGCGAGACAGAAACCACTTCGCCCGGCAACGCACCTGAACCGCTGACCGGCAGACCGGCAGCCACTTCGCTGCTGTTAAGAATGCCATCGCCGCCTGCGACCTCTGCCACAATCAGATTCGGTGGCAGCGTGTCGACGCTGAAGTTGAGCGTCTCGTCCACGCGGTTGCCTGCTTCATCAATCGCGGTAATGATCAGGCTGTTGGCACCCTGTGGCAGTAAGGCGAGATCGGCGGCCGGCAGCGCCAGGCTCCAGCTGCCGTCAGGATTGACCGTGGTGCTGTAGGTTTTACCGTTAAGTTCCAGTTCAACCTGCTGGCCCGGCACGGCTTTGCCGGTGCTGCCGCCGATCAGCAGATCGCTGCCCGCTTCCACCCGGTTGAGAAGGCCATCGGTGATCGCGCTCTCCTCCAGCGTGATTTGCGGCAGCGTGGCTGCGACTACATTCAGCTGAGCGGAGTCGGTCAGCAGTGCGCCGGTGGCGTCAGTGGTGGTGACCGAAATCAGTTTTACGCCGTCGGTAATAGTGGTGAGATCGCCTGCCGGAACGGTGACGCTCCAGAAGCCATTGCTGTTCACTACCGCGCTGTAATTGCTGCCGTTAAAGTTAAGCTGCACTGCCTGGCCCGGGTTAACGCCGACTGCAGATCCGCTGATGATCAGATCGCTGCTCAGCTCCTGCTGGTTCAGGAAACCATCAAGGCTGACAGGTTCACTAATGGAAACCACGCCAGGTTCGCCTGCCGCCGGGGCGACGTTAATATCGCGGGTGTCGGTAGCTGAGGCGCCTGCCGCCGTTGTGACGCTGACCGCGATGGTGCTGCTGCCCGCCGCCAGTGCGCTGAGCGCCGCAGAGGGGATCTGCGTGCTCCAGCTGCCATCCGCGTTGACCAGCGCAGTGTAATTTTGGCCGCCCAGGGTAATGGTGACCGTCTGGCCCGCCTCCACGTTGCTGGTGCTGCCGGACAGCGTCTGGTCCAGCGCTTTTTCGCTGTTATCCAGCAGATCGTCACCGGCAAACAGGGCGATCGTCACCGTCGGCGTACCCGGTTCCGCTGGCGCTTCCACCGCAATCACCCGATCTTCGCTGACTGTTACGCCCGCCTGATTGGTGACTGTGGCCGCGATAGTCGCGTTGCCCGCCGTCAGTGCCGCCAGCGCGCTGGCCGGGACGCTCAGGCTCCAGCTGCCATCCGCGCCGACCGTGGCGCTGTAAGTCTGGTCGCCCAGCGTTACGGTCACGACCTGACCCGCCTCGACATTGGTTGAGCTGCCGCTCAGCAGCTGATCGCTGGTTTTCTCATCGTTGCTCAGCACGTCATCCACGGCGAACTGATCGAGCGTGATAGTGGGCTGGCCCGGCTCGGTAACCGGCGGCTCAACCGTGATCGGCAGCGTGTCACTTACGGTGGTGCCTGCCGCATTGCTGACCGTGACCACCAGCGAGGCAGAACCGGCTGCCAGCGCACCGAGTGCATCAGCCGGAATGGCAATGTTCCAGCTGCCGTCGGCGCCAACCGTTCCGCTGTAGCTCTGGCCGCCCAGCGTCACCGTGACAATCTGGCCCGCCTCGACGTTGGTGGTGCTGCCGGAGACCGCCTGCGCTTCCAGCTTCTCATCGTTGCTCAGGATGTTGTCGTCAGCAAAGGTATTGAGGGTTAGCGTCGGGGCATTCGGTGAAGTGCCCGAGGACTCCACCAGGAAGTCGCGGGTTTCAGTGACCTGTGTACCAAGCTGATCTGTCACCGTCACATTCAGGGCTGCGCTACCGGCTGTCAGCGCCGCCAGCGAACTGGCAGGAATCGACACGCTCCAGCTGCCATCCGCACCGACCGTGGCGGTAAAAGTCTCTCCGTTCAGAGTGACAGTGACCTGCTGGCCTTCGCCGATATTAGTGGTGGTGCCGCTCAGCAGCTGATCGCTGGCTTTCTCGCTGTTGCTGAGGATGTCATCCCCGGCAAAGGCGTCGATGGTTACGGTGGCTTCACCCGGCTGCGTTACCGGGGCTTCGACAGTGACTGGCTGCGTTGAAGTGACTGTGTCGCCCGCTGCATTACTGACCGAGACGGTCAGTGTGGTGGTGCCTGCTGCCAGCGCATTCAGCGCGGCTGACGGCACGGCGACGCTCCAGCTGCCATCACCCTGCACGCTGGCACTGTAGGTCTGACCGCCCAGGGTGACCGTCACGATCTGCCCGGTTTCGATATTACTGGTGCTACCGCTGACAAGCTGATCGACCGCTTTTTCGTCGTTGCTCAGAAGGTTGTCGCCGGCGAAATCATTCAGGGTCAGAGACGGCACGCCCGGTTCCGTTACTGGCGTCTCAACCGCGATATCGCGGATTTCGGTAGTGCTCACGCCATCGGCATTGCTGACGGTAACGCTGATAGCATTAGCTCCCGCTGGCAGATTACCCAGCGCGGCTGCCGGAACAATTACACTCCAGTTACCACTGCCATCGACGGTGCCAAGGTAAGTCTGGCCACCGAAGGTAACGGTCACCGTCTGGCCCGCTTCGATGTTGGTGGTGGAGCCGGAGAGCGTCTGGGCCGTCCCTTTTTCATCGTTGCTGAGGATGTCATCCCCGGCAAACTGACCAATGGTGACGGTGGGTTCGCCCGGCAATGTGACAGGGGCTTCCACGGTGATGGGCAGCGTGCCGGTCACGGTATCACCGGCCACATTGCTGACTGAAACCGTCAGCGTCGTTTCACCTGCCGCCAGGGCGCTCAGGGCCGCCGATGGCAAAGTAACGCTCCAGTTGCCCTGCGCATCAACGCTGCCGCTGTAAGTCTGGCCGCCCAGGGTGACTGTTACCAGCTGACCGGGTTCAACATTGCTGGTGCTGCCGGTGAGTGTCTGATCGGTGGCTTTCTCCCCATTACTCAGCACGTTGTCCCCGGCAAAATCATCCAGCGTGACGGATGGCGGGCCCGGAACGACCGGCGTATCAATGCTGATCGCGCGGTTTTCACTGGCTTCAATGCCAGCCTGGCTGGTGACGACCGCGGAAATCGCCACCGAACCGGTTGCCAGCGCATTCAGTGCCGCAGGCGAGAGCGTGACGCTCCAGTTGCCCTGCGCATCCACTACTGCGCTGTAGGTCTGATCGCCCAGCGTGATGGTGACAATCTGGCCCGCTTCCACATTGGTGGTGGTGCCGCTAAGAACCTGATCGCTGCTTTTCTCGGCATTGCTGAGAATGTCATCACCGGCAAACTGATCGATGGTGATAACGGGCGTACCCGGCTGAGTCAGTGGTGGCTCTACGTTTACGGTCAGGCTACCGCTGGCGGCGGTTCCTGCCTGGTTAGCAACGGTGGCAGTCACCGTAGTGGTACCGGATGCCAGTGCGGTCAGCGCATCAGCAGGCACGGTAATGATCCAGCTACCGTCGCCTGCCACGCTGCCGCTGTAGCTCTGGCCGCCCAGGGTAACCGTGACGATCTGCCCGGCTTCGACGTTGGTGGTGCTGCCGCTAAGAATCTGATCGCTGGTTTTTTCTGCGTTGCTCAGCACGTCGTCGCCGGTAAACGGGGCGATCGTCAGGGCTGGCACACCAGGGGTGGTGTCAGGTGCCTGCACCTGGATACCCAGGCTGGCGGCAGCCGCCGTGCCCGCGGCGCTGGTCACACTGACCGAAATGGTGCTGCTGCCTGCAGCCAGCGCCGAGAGTGCGGCAGCCGGAATTGAGACGCTCCAGCTGCCATCCGCCCCCACAGTGGCGTTATAGCTCTGTCCGCCCAATGTCACACTGACCTGCTGGCCCGCTTCGACATTGCTGGTGCTGCCGGACAACGTTTGTGGCGTGGTTTTTTCGCTGTTATCCAGCAGGTTATCGCCCGCAAACGGGTTCAGGCTAATGGACGGCGCAGCCGGTGTGCCGGGATCGGCTGCCGCGACGGTAATGGGCAGGCTGCCGGTGGTCGTCGTGCCCGCCGCGTTAGTGACGCTGACGTCGATGGTGGTGGTGCCTGCGGCGAGTCCCGCCAGCGCGGAAGCAGGAATAGTGACGCTCCAGCTGCCGTCAGCACCGACGGTGGCGTTGTAGGTCTGGCCGCCCAGCGTGACAGTGACAATCTGACCCGCTTCGACATTATTGGTGGTGCCGCTCAGTACCTGATCGCTGCTTTTTTCCGCGTTATCCAGAACATCATCGCCAGCGAATGCATTGAGCGTGATGGCAGGCGTCCCCGGCGTGACCGGTGTTCCAGGATCGGTGCCACCGTCATTGCCGCCACCGTTACCCCCACCGCCGCCGCCACCACCACCGCCGACGCCAACGGCCAGACCGGCTAAGCCGAGCACACCCAGACCGCCCGCCGTTATCACACCCATCGAGGTGTTGGCGTTATCTGCCAGCAGCAGCGGCTCTACGCTGTCGAGTGATTCATAGGTTGGCGTGACCGACGTGGAAGCGAGTTCAGCCCCTTCTGCGGTCTGCGGAAAGAGCGCGTGTTCCGGTGGGTTGACGCCATCATCGAACACCAGTTCGCTGTGCTGGCCATCGGCGTCGTCGAGGAAGAATTTCTGATAGCGGACAGTCTTGCCGTCGCGCATATGCAGCACCAGATCGTTACCCTGGCGCTCATACTGCGTCACCATGTCGCGGGTGCCGCTGATGCGCACGACGCTGGGCTCGGTGAGGTTAATGGATTGTGACGAACCGCTGACGGACTGCGAGATGAGTGTGCCGTTTTCGCGCGAGATAATGTCTACACGGCCTTGCGTGAGTTCTGCCATTTGTAACCTCTACTCCACCAGATTAGCTAATATACTGAATCCATAAACATAAAATTATTTTATGCTTACAGTGTTCACACATAGTTTCACCTTCTGAAGATCAGAAGATGTCTTAACCTGGTGTATGTCGAAACGGCAAAGCCAAAGCTGGTCGCACGCCCCTAATCAGAGTGGCGAGTGACGGTGTTATTGTTAGTTTTACTTGTACAGACTCACGCAAAATGTAACGTTTCTGACAGATTAACTTTTAGCGTAGCCGTGTTAAAAAACAATTTCAATGTACAGATTTCATTATGGTTTAATCTTCATTACATAAGCCTCTCTTGAAATAAGGCTTTCATAAAATCCGCTTTGCCTTTGTTTTTACATGTCAATTTGTTGCTGACTGTTTCCAAAAATGATGCGAAAAGGTTAAAAAAACACCACTACCGAAACATCAGGCTGTAAAAAAAATTTGTTCATTAAGCGATTCAGCCATCATTTATGCGTGGTCCTGATCCGGTTTTTCAGCAGCAAGTCGTTGAAAAACGACAGTGAAATTTGAGTTAAGTCATTCTGCGGGGCGGTGGTCATGCCAGGAAAGTTCTGGAAAAAATTCGCAGCGCGACAAAAGTCGGTAAACTCCCGGTTTTGTCATTTATGCCATGTTGCTGCCCCCTTCCTGATAAGAGGCGCAACGACCACTGACTCACGGCCAGTGCTACACTTTTCCGCTTTACCATTGATGAATCTGACCTATGACCGCACTGGACGCTGCACAACAAAACAAACATCAGAGCCGCCTGAACTGGGGCACGCGCACCATCTTTTTGATCAATGGCTTAGGAATGTCAGCCTGGGCTCCGCTGGTGCCGTTTGCCCGCGATCGTCTGCAGCTCAGCGGCGCATCACTGGGCGCGTTACTGCTCTGTCTGGGTATTGGTTCGCTGACCGCGATGCCGGTGACCGGCACACTGGTGGCGCGGTTTGGCTGCCGTCGGGTGATGTGCTTCTCTACCCTGTTAGTGCTGATGATGATGCCGCTACTGGCCACGGCTGATTCTCATCTGGTTATGGCGGCTGCGCTGATGCTGTTTGGCGCCGGGCTGGGCATGCTGGATGTGGCGATGAATTATCAGGCGGTTCAGGTTGAGCAGGCGGCGGATAAACCGATGATGTCCGGCTTCCATGGCTTCTTCAGTCTTGGCGGGATTCTGGGTGCGGGCACGGTCAGCCTGTTGCTGAGCCAGTCTTTTTCACCCCTGGCCGCCACGCTGGTGGTAATGGCAGTGATGTTGTTGCTGTTGCTGTGGCGACTGCCGGTCTTAATGAATGAACGCCTGCATCAGCCCGATCAACCCTGGCTGGTGATCCCACGCGGCTGGGTCGCGTTTCTTGGCCTGCTCTGCTTTATCCTGTTCCTGGCGGAAGGGGCCGTGCTGGACTGGGGCGCGCTGCTGTTGCTGCAGAACCCGGAGATGTCACCCGCCTGGGCCGGACTGGGCTATGCGGTCTTTTCCGTGGCGATGACGCTGGGCCGTTTTAGCGGCGATAAGATCATCCAGCGTTTTGGTCGCTACCCGGTTATGCTGACCGGCGCGCTGACCGCCGCCGCGGGCATGAGTCTGGCCGTCTGGCTGCCGTGGCCGGAGATCGCCCTGCTGGCTTTCCTGCTGGTCGGCTTTGGTTTATCTAACACGGTGCCGATGTTGTTCAATGCTGCCGGGAATCAACAGGATATGCCTGCGAACCTGGCGATTTCTGCCATGACAACGCTGGGATATGCGGGTATTCTCTCAGGTCCGGCTTTAATCGGATTCATTTCGCAATGGATCAGCCTCAGCGGCGCATTTTTAGCGATCGCCCTGTTGCTGTTAGCGGTAGCCGCCAGTGCGCGAAAAGTTGCGCAATAATTCAGGTACCTGACACGCTATGTTGTATAAGTTTCCACTGACCTCCGGCAACGTCACCCGCTTTTTTGTGGTTTTCAATCTGGTGCTCCTGCTGGCGCTGGGCTTTATGGTGCATAACTCGGTGAATGCCTGGCTGACCGGGAAACGCTATGCCATGGACGATCTGGCTCGTGACGTTCAGAAGCGCATTGATGCCTATCGCTTTGCCACCTGGCAGATCTATGAAAACCTCTCTACCAGTGCGGCAGGTGCAACACCCGGCAGTAACCTGCAGGAGACGCGACTGCGTCCTGACGTCTACTACCTGGAAAAAACCCGGCGTAAAACGGAAGCGCTGATTTTCGGCTCACATGACAGCAGCACGCTGGACATGACCATGCGGATGTCGAACTATCTCGACACGCTGTGGGGCGCAGAAAATCCCACCTGGTCGATGTACTTTTTAAATGGTCAGGACAATAGCCTGATTATGATCTCGACCCTGCCGCTGAAAGATATGGCGACGCGCTATAAAGAGAGCGCCATCAGTTCAATGGTCGATGGTCGTCGTGCTGAGATGTTGCAGCAGGCGAATGCGCTCGATGAGCGCGAGAGTTTCTCACCGCTGCGCCACCTCGCCTTCCAGAACGATCACTATTTCACGCTGCGTACCACCTTTAACCAGCCAGGCCATCTGGCCACGGTGGTCGCCTTTGATCTGCCGGTTAACGATATTGTTCCGCAGAACATGCCGCTGGAAAATTTCCAGCTGCGTCAGGACAGCTCAATGCCTGCCAGCAGCAGTGAACAGCAGGAGGTGGAAAATACCCGCATCTCACTGGTTAATCCCAATATCGAGATTACGGCCACCCTGCCCAGCACCTCGCTGCAGCTGGTTTATCAGGTGCCGATTGGCCGTCTGATTATCGACACCCTGCATAATCTGCTCTGGCCGCTGCTGATTAACCTGCTGCTGTTCCTGCTTTCACTGGCGGGTATCGTACTGCTGCGCCAGCAGTCGCTGCGTCCCAGCGAGAACCAGAGCGCTGAACTCGATTCGCTGCGGGTATTGAATGAAGAGATAGTGGCCAGTCTGCCGGTCGGTCTGCTGGTGTATGACTTTGCCAGCAACCGCACCCTGCTGAGCAATAAGATTGCTGAACATCTTTTGCCTCACCTCAATCTGCAGAAGATCATTAATATGTCCGACCAGCATCAGGGCGTGCTGCAGGCCACCATCAATAACGAAGTGTATGAGATTCGCCACGCCCGCAGCGTGCTGTCGCCGCATACCCAGCTGTTTATGATGCGTGACCAGGATCGCGAACTGCTGGTGAATAAGAAGCTGCAAAAAGCGCAGCAGGTGCTGGATCGTAACCATCAGATGCGACAGCAGCTGCTGCACAATCTGGGCCACGCGCTGAATCAGCCCCTGGAGAAGATGGTGACGCAGCTGGTACAGCTCAGCCAGCGTGATGCCGATGAGACCGTGCTGGATCTGCTCGATGAGAGTCAGGGGCTGGCGCGGCTGGTGGATGATATCGTGCTGCTGAACCGGCTTGAGGCGCACGACTGGTCACCCGATGCGACCGTCTTTAACCTGCAGGAACTGCTGGATGAGATCGCGCTGGAAAGCCTGCCGCTGATGCGCCGCAAAGGGCTGTCGCTGGTGGTGAATAATCACCTGGCTAATGATGAGACGCGCTTTGGCGACCGTCGCGCCCTGCGTAAAGTGCTGACCACGCTGATGCACTACGCCCTGACCACCACCCGCTGGGGGAAAATCACCCTGGAAGTTAAGGCTGCGGACAAGCAGGCCGATAGATTGATTATCGAGCTGGTGGATACCGGTGCGGGCCTGACGGTGGATGAACTGGCCAATGTCGACTTCCCGTTCCTGGGCGATACCAGTCAGGATCGCTACGGACAGGCTTCTGGCATGGCGTTCTTCCTCTGTAAGCAGCTCTGCAAGCAGATGGGTGGCAGCCTGGATATCGTGGCAAAAGCGGATATCGGCACGCGCTACAACATGCAGTTGCCGCTGGTGCTGGAGCAGAAGCGCGAAGAAGAAGAGGAAAAAATTCTGGATGGCGTTACCGCGCTGGTGGAGATCACCGTGGAGGACGTGCATAAAATTGTCTGCCGCCATCTGGAAAACTGGGGAGCGCGTTGTCTGACACCCGACGAGCGCATTTCCGGTCAGGATCACGATGTGCTGGTGACCGACGATCCATCAAAGCTTAGCGGCTGGGCACTGCTGCTGGCGGAAGATGAACTGGGGCACCATGCACTGAACGACCAGCAGTATCGGGTCAATTTCAATCTCAGTAATGCGCTGCTGGATGCATTGCTGGCACTGATAGAGAAGCAACTGTCGCATGATGTGATGGATAACGACACGGAAGACGACGCGGCCACGCCATTGATGAGCGGCGGCTATTTCCAGCTGTTTACGGAGACAGTACCGGTTGATGTGAAGAGGCTGTATACTGAGTCGGCGGAAAAGGACTACGCCTCGCTTGCTCAGACAGCGCATCGCCTAAAGGGCGTGTTTGCCATGCTCAATCTGACTCCCGGCAAACAGCTTTGTGAAGAGTTAGAACACCACATTAAAGCGTGTGACGATTCAAACATTACAAATACCACCAGTGATATTGACGCTTACGTCAATCAACTGCTGCAGCAAGGTAACCAATAAGATGAATAACTTAAACGTAATTATTGCCGATGACCATCCAATTGTCCTTTTCGGTATCCGAAAATCTCTGGAACAAATTGAATGGGTTAACGTTGTAGGTGAGTTCGAAGACTCAACAGCACTGATCAATAATCTGTCCAAGCTTGACGCCAACGTCCTGATCACCGACCTCTCTATGCCAGGTGAGAAGTATGGCGATGGTATTACGCTGATTAAATATATTAAACGCCACTACCCGGATCTCTCGATTATTGTTCTGACGATGAACAATAACCCGGCGATTCTGAGTTCAGTGCTTGATCTCGATATCGAAGGGATTGTACTGAAACAGGGCGCGCCAACCGATTTGCCAAAGGCACTGGCTGCACTGCAGAAAGGCAAGAAATATACGCCGGAAAGCGTTGCGAAACTGCTGGAGAAAATCAGCGCGGGTGGTTATGGCGACAAACGCCTGTCACCGAAAGAGAGCGAAGTGCTGCGTCTGTTTGCAGAAGGTTTCCTGGTGACCGAGATTGCCAAGAAGCTGAACCGCAGTATCAAAACCATCAGTAGCCAGAAGAAATCAGCGATGATGAAACTGGGCGTGGATAACGATATCGCACTGCTGAACTACCTGTCGTCTGTCAGCCAGACTCAGGTCGAAAGAGACTAAGTTACTTCCTGAGGCGGTGCAGCCTGCACCGCCTCGCCTCTGCCCTTTCCTGCCCTACCCCATCCGCGTTTTACGTACCCGATCAGCATAGATTGCCAGCGTCACTTTCAGCACATCTAACGTCACCGGTTTCGACAGGCAGTTATCCATGCCCGCATCCATGCAACGCTGTTTCTCTTCCGCCAGCGCATTCGCCGTCACGCCAACCACCGGGAAGAGATGGCCCAGCTGACGCAACCGCTGCGTCAGGCGATAACCATCCATATTCGGCATGTTCACGTCGGTGAGTACGATATCAATCTCATTACGACTCAGTACATTAAGTGCATCAACGCCATCCTGCGCAGTCTTCACCTGATAGCCCAGCGTGCCGAGCTGTTCCGACAGCAGCATGCGGTTAATCGGATGGTCATCGACAATCAGCACCATGATGTCATCGTTATGCACTTTCTCTTCTACCGGTGCGGCCAGCAACAGCGCATCTGCGGCGTCGTTGCCCAGTGCGATCCGATAGATGCGCGCCAGCAGCGCCGGAACCTCGTGCAGCGTGGCGGTAGAGTGGATCCAGCGGCCAGGCTGACGTTCACGCGGCATATCCACATGCGATCCATCGAAAGTGACCAGTGCCCGCAACGGAACATCAATATCCAGTTCGTAATCGGTCATCACCACATCGTCATGGCCAGGCTTACCGTTATACTCCCCGACCTGAATGCCCTGCTGCTGAATCTGACGCGTGATAAATTCCGCGAGGTACTCGTTGCGCATCGCCAGCCAGATTTTCTTATCCTGTAAATCCTCCAGCAGCATCAGTGATGGCTTCTGCCCTTTGTAGATTGGAATACGCACAATAAACTGGCTGCCCATGCCTGGCTCTGAGTCGACCTCGATGTCGCCATCCATCATGTTGATCAGCTTTTCACAGATCGCCAGTCCCAGCCCGGTGCCCTGGAAATTACGCTGCACGCCATTTCCCACCTGGAAGAAAGGATCAAACAGGCGTGGCAGCTCTTTCGCCGGAATGCCGACGCCAGTATCACGGACGCGGAATGCCAGATAGCCCTGCGCAACGTAAGCGTGGAGGATAATACAGCCCGTATGCGTGAACTTAATCGCGTTATTCAGCAGGTTCGAGATCACCTGCTGCAGACGCAGCGGATCGCCGTCCAGCACCTGCGGAACGTCATGTTCGATAAAGCAGTAGAGCGTAAGCCGCTTCTTCACCACCAGCGACAGATAGTTGCCGACGATGTGGGTCACGATTTCACGAGGTGCAAACGGACGCGGCTCAATTTTCAGCTGCTCTGACTCGATTTTTGAGAAGTCGAGAATATCGCTGATGATTTTCAGCAGCAGGCTGGAGGAGTTGTTCATCGCCGTCACCAGCGAGTCGATACCACTGGGCAGCTCTTTGGTCTGCAGCAGATCGAGATTACCGATAATGCCATAAAGCGGCGTGCGCAGTTCGTGACTGACCGTGGCAAGGAACATCGATTTTGACTGGCTCGCCTGCTCTGCCGCGTGGGCCATCTCCTGCAGCGACTGCTCCATCCGCACGCGCGCCGAGACATCGACCAGCACGCAAATCGCCACGTTCTCATTACGATAGCGCGAATGCACAAAGCTGATTTGCAGGTTAGTATTACTGCCGGTGAGCACATCGACAAAGTTGACCTGCTGCCCGCCAATAATCTCATTCAGCCGCAGGCGATCTTCCTGCGTCAGCAACGTCAGATAATTGTGCGCCAGCTCGTTACTCAGAATATTGGTGCCGTCGCTGGTGCGTAAAATACAGATCCCGACCGGCGCAGAGGCGACAATCTTACGGTTAAACTGCTCATGCTCTTCCAGCCGGTGCGCGTTCTCCTCCGCCGGCAGGAACATCCGGCGCTCAAACAGCCAGGCGAGGGTAAACAGAATGACAGCGCTGAAAATATTGAGCAGCAGCGCATTAATGATCATCAGCTTGAGCTGATCCACCATCACGTCGGTAGATATCGACCACACCACGTTAAGATCGGAAGGCGGCAGCGGCTTTTTCAGAACCAGCTGACGATAACCATTCAGGTATCCGAACCAGGTTTTATCATCAGGAAGACTATCGAGCGAGAAGCCCAGCCCGCCGCGCCGCGAATTTAGCAGTGGACGATAATTTTCATCGGTAATGGAGGCGATAATCGGCAGGCTGCCCGGCTGAATAAACTCATCCAGCCGGATATTCTGTTCGACGCCCAGTAGCGCCTGTAACTTATTAGCAACGTAGACGGGCACCACCATAAAGAAGGTTCCAACGCCTGGCTGAGCACTGCTATTAATCCAGTACATCGGATTGCGGCGATCTTCTTCGCTGCTATTGCGATAGCGCAGCACATTCTCACGCAGCGATTTCAGGCTGCGTTCCCGGTCAGCATTGCTGCTGCCAATCGTGAAGTCGGCCAGACACTGACTCTCGCCACCGATAAAGAACACCCGATTCAGCTCATACGATGAGGCGAAGTTACTTTTCCAGTAATTGATGTAGTAACTGAGTGAATCGAGCGAGTTGCGCCAGGTATTGCTCATCGAGGTACAGTCGCCATCCGAAAACAGGGGCGTAAACTGCGGCTGGGATGTTTTACCTGGCATCATACCGGTCAGCACATCCAGACCGCTGCTGGCGTTGGTTAAGCGGTTCTCGGTGATATATTTCAGCTCACGCATCATGTCCGCCGAATGGCGCACATACCACTGTATGGTGCCGTAGTTGCTGGCAAACTCCTGCCGAACCTGCGTCTCTTTATTGTGCAGCACGCTGATAATGTAAAACGCAGTAAGAACGGCGCCCAGCGTCCAGATTAGCAGCGCCAGCGCGCGGAAAAGATAGCGCGAGATGCGAAGCGTAGTGCGGAAAGAGACAGGATATTTCAAAGGTAACTCGCAGTTGGCAAGGTTAGTCGCATCATCGATTTTTAATGCCCATACACTAGCTTTATCGGGCGTAAAAAGCCAGCCAGCCGCAGGCTTAGCGGGCGGTTTGGGAATCTTTTAAGACAGCCAAAGCAACATCTTTATCTACTTAAAGCGGTTCCACCATTCCAATAAGAAAGGCCTGCCTCTACACCTCAAACACCACGCCCATCCCCTCAAAGCGACATCACAACCCCAACAAGAAAGGCCTGCTATGCCCGAAGAGCAAAGCGTCTGGCCCGCGATGGCGTGGCCGATCCGCATGGATGCGGGAATCCTTTGCGATCGGGCACAGCAGGCCTTGCGACGGCTCCCGACTCACAGCCATCAGCTCCCAGCTCCCAGCTCCCAGCCATAAGCTCTCTGCCCCCTGCAATCTCCCCATCACACAAAAAAAAACGGCAGGCCGGGTTTCCCCTGACCTGCCGTTTCTGCAACGAACCTCAGCTCACGCCAGACAAATTACTCTTCGTCTTCAGCCGCGTCGTCTTCGTCTTCTGCATCCGCTTCCGGCGCAATCTCTTCATCGTCGTTCTCTGCTTCCGGCGCGATATCTTCCTCGCCTTCCGCCACGCTACCGTCGATTGAATCCAGCTCTTCTTCTTCAACCGGCTCGGCAACACGCTGCAGACCCACGACGTTCTCATCCTCTGCGGTACGAATCAGAATCACACCCTGGGTATTACGACCCACGACGCTCACTTCTGAAACGCGGGTACGCACCAGCGTACCGGCATCGGTGATCATCATAATCTGATCGCCATCAACGACCTGAACGGCGCCAATCACCGGACCATTACGTTCGGTCACTTTGATTGAAATAACACCCTGAGTCGCACGCGACTTGGTCGGGTATTCGCTGTTGGCCGTACGCTTGCCGTAACCATTCTGCGTCACGGTCATAATTGCACCCTCTTCACGCGGCACAATCAATGACACAACGCGATCGCCTTCAGCCAGCCTGATGCCGCGTACGCCAGAGGCGGTACGACCCATCGCACGGACTGCGGTTTCTGCAAAGCGCACCACTTTACCGGCCGCTGAGAACAGCATCGCTTCATCGTTACCGTTGGTCAGCGCCACACCGATCAGCTCATCGTCGTCACGCAGATTCACGGCAATAATGCCCGCGCTGCGTGGACGGCTGAACTCTTTCAGTGCGGTCTTCTTCACGGTACCGAGCGCGGTCGCCATAAAGATATTAAAGCCTTCGGTATACTCACGTACCGGCAGAATCGCCGTAATACGCTCGTTGGCTTCCAGCGGCAGCAGGTTGACGATTGGACGTCCACGTGCGCCACGGCTTGCTTCCGGCAGCTGGTAAACCTTCATCCAGTAGAGACGGCCACGGCTGGAGAAGCAAAGAATCGTGTCATGCGTATTGGCGACCAGCAGACGATCAATGAAGTCCTCTTCTTTGATACGTGCGGCTGATTTGCCCTTACCACCACGACGCTGCGCTTCATAGTCGGTCAGCGGCTGATACTTCACATAGCCCTGATGCGACAATGTCACCACAACATCTTCCTGATTGATCAGGTCTTCGATATTAATGTCAGCCGTGTTGGCGGTAATCTCTGTGCGACGCTCATCACCGAACTGATCACGCATCAGCTCCAGCTCTTCGCGGATCACCTCCATCAGACGGTCCGCGTTCGACAGAATGCGCAGCAACTCAGCGATCTGCTCCAGCAGCGCTTTATACTCATCCAGCAGCTTCTCGTGCTCAAGGCCGGTCAGTTTCTGCAGACGCAGATCCAGAATCGCCTGAGCCTGCTGCTCGGTCAGATAGTATTGACCATCACGGATGCCATATTGTGGATCCAGCCACTCCGGACGCGCGGCGTCATCACCGGCACGTTCCAGCATCGCTGACACGTTACCGAGATCCCACGCCTGCGCAATCAGACCCGCTTTCGCTTCTGCCGGGTTTGGTGCACGACGAATCAGCTCGATGATCGGATCGATATTCGCCAGCGCAATCGCCAGACCTTCCAGGATATGCGCACGATCGCGCGCCTTACGCAGTTCAAAGATAGTACGACGCGTCACAACTTCACGACGATGGCGAACAAAGGCGTCCAGAATCTCCTTCAGCGCCATGATCTTCGGCTGACCCTGATGCAGGGCGACCATGTTGATACCAAACGAGGTCTGCAACTGGGTCAGTGAATAGAGATTATTCAGCACGACTTCGCCGACCGCATCGCGCTTGATCTCAATCACGATACGCATGCCGTCTTTATCAGACTCATCGCGCAGTGCGCTGATGCCTTCGACACGCTTCTCTTTCACCAGCTCCGCAATCTTCTCAATCAGGCGTGCCTTGTTAACCTGATACGGCAGCTCATGAATGATGATGGTCTCGCGGCCCGTTTTAGCATCAGCTTCCACTTCGCCACGCGCACGAATATAAATTTTACCGCGTCCGGTGCGGTACGCTTCTTCGATGCCACGGCGACCATTGATAATAGCGGCGGTCGGGAAATCAGGCCCCGGAATGTGCTCCATCAGCTCTTCAATGCTGATGTCTTCATTTTCAATGTAAGCCAGGCAGCCGTTAATCACTTCACGCAGGTTATGCGGCGGAATGTTGGTTGCCATACCTACGGCGATACCGGAAGAGCCGTTCACCAGCAGGTTAGGAATTTTGGTCGGCAGAACTTCAGGGATCTGCTCAGTGCCGTCGTAGTTCGGTACGAAATCGACGGTCTCTTTTTCCAGGTCAGCTAACAGGTCGTGGGCGATTTTCGACATGCGAATTTCGGTATAACGCATCGCCGCGGCGGAGTCGCCGTCGATGGAACCGAAGTTGCCTTGTCCGTCCACCAGCATGTAACGCAGGGAGAAAGGCTGGGCCATACGTACAATGGTGTCGTATACGGCGGAATCACCATGCGGGTGATATTTACCGATAACGTCACCGACGACGCGGGCAGATTTTTTATAGGGTTTGTTCCAGTCGTTACCCAGTACGCTCATCGCAAAAAGTACGCGACGATGAACCGGCTTCAGGCCATCACGCACATCGGGTAAAGCTCGGCCAACGATGACCGACATGGCGTAACCGAGGTAAGAATTTTTTAATTCTTCTTCGATATTGACCGGTGTAATTTCTCTCGCAAGGTCGCTCATGGAGCCGCTATCCCTCTACTTAATCCCGGATTTTAAAGGTGCGAAAGTATATCACACTGCAATGCTCTGGTGAACGCTAACCACCGATTTCACCCGCTTTTCCTTGCGCCTGAAAGGTGTGCCATCTGCGGTTAAGCGTTTATACTGTGGGCACATTTTGTCAGGAGTTACGATTCAATGAATGCACAACCGCAGAATCATCAGCAGAACGTCGATGCGCAGGAAATTGCCAAGTTTGAGGCCGTTGCCTCGCGCTGGTGGGATCTGGAGGGTGAATTTAAACCGTTGCACCGCATTAACCCGCTGCGCCTGGGCTATATCGCGCAGCACAGCAACGGCTTATTCGGTAAAACCGTGCTCGACGTCGGATGCGGCGGCGGCATCTTAGCCGAAAGTATGGCGCGCGAAGGCGCCGTGGTCACGGGTCTGGACATGGGCGCGGAACCGCTGGCCGTGGCGCGCCTGCATGCTCTGGAGAGCGGAGTGACGCTGGACTACGTGCAGCAGACCGTCGAAGAGCATGCGGAGCAGCACGCCGGAAAATATGATGTGGTGACCTGCATGGAGATGCTGGAGCACGTGCCGGATCCGCGCTCAGTCGTTCACGCCTGTGCGAAGCTGGTCAAACCCGGCGGCGAAGTCTTCTTCTCTACGCTGAACCGCAATCCAAAAGCCTGGCTGCTGGCGATATTTGGTGCGGAATATGTGTTGCGCATGCTGCCGCGCGGCACTCACGACGTGAAGAAATTTATCCGTCCTTCCGAACTGCTGGGCTGGGTCGATGAAACGGCCCTGCGTGAACGCCACATCATTGGCCTGCATTACAACCCGGTGACTAACCGATTCAAACTGGCTCCCGGCACTGACGTGAATTATATGGTACACACCCACCGCGCCGTCTGAGTGACCCGCCCGCCTGAATCAGGGCGGGCATCCCCTCTTCTGCGCCCGTTCTCCCTGTGCCGGTCACAGCACTCACCGCGCCAGAGGCATTCTGATGTCTGCCAATAGGTTACATCAGCCCGGCTCCATCCTCTTCAGCGTTACCGCATCCGATTCTCTGCTGACCAGCAACCCGCTAGCGGCTTTTAGCCATTTTTCATCCCTTTTCCTGCTGAATCCTGAGGATTGAATAAGAAACACGCGCCCGATCATAATAAGAAAAAAAAGTGTGATCTGGTTGACATGATGCCAGGCCTTACAAGGCGTGGGCTAAGAAATTTCGCAAGAATTACAACCCCTCCAGCCATCATTTTTTGCTCTTGTTAAGCGGCCGTAAAATACTAAAATATGCCCCCATGTAGTTATGGCTTTTCCCATCACCCCCTAGATGTAGTGTTTATCCACACATTATTCACAATGAATAGGCTGTGTATAAACCGGGATTTCTTTTAATTTTTGGATACTCACGCAAAGGTAAAAACGCGACATGAACCAGAGTCTGCTCGTTACTAAACGCGATGGCCGCCAGGAGCGCATTGATCTCGACAAAATTCACCGTGTGCTGGACTGGGCAGCTGAAGGGCTGAACAACGTCTCAGTTTCACAGGTTGAGCTGCGCTCTCACATTCAGTTCTATGATGGCATCAGAACCTCTGACATTCATGAGACCATCATCAAGGCCGCAGCAGACCTCATCTCCCGCGATGCCCCTGACTATCAATACCTGGCTGCCCGCCTGGCGATCTTCCACCTGCGCAAAAAAGCGTATGGTCAGTTTGAGCCGCCAAAGCTTTATGACCAGGTCGTTAAGATGGTCGACATGGGCAAATATGATCGCCACCTGCTGGAAGATTACAGCCAGGAAGAGTTTGCGCAGATGGATGAGTTCCTTGACCACTGGCGTGACATGAACTTCTCCTATGCCGCTGTGAAGCAGCTGGAAGGCAAATATCTGGTGCAGAACCGCGTTTCGGGTGAAATCTACGAAAGCGCGCAGTTCCTCTACATACTGGTCGCCGCCTGCCTCTTCTCCGGCTATCCGCGCGACACGCGTATGGATTACATCAAGCGTTTCTATGATGCGATCTCGACGTTTAAAATTTCCCTGCCGACGCCAATCATGTCTGGTGTACGCACCCCGACGCGCCAGTTCAGCTCCTGTGTACTGATCGAGTGCGGCGACAGCCTGGACTCCATCAACGCCACCTCCAGCGCGATTGTGAAATATGTCTCTCAGCGTGCCGGCATCGGTATCAACGCCGGTCGTATCCGTGCGCTGGGCAGCCCGATTCGCGGCGGTGAAGCGTTCCATACCGGCTGTATCCCGTTCTACAAGCATTTCCAGACCGCGGTGAAGTCCTGTTCTCAGGGCGGCGTTCGTGGCGGCGCAGCCACGCTGTTCTACCCGATGTGGCATCTGGAAATCGAAAGCCTGCTGGTGCTGAAGAACAACCGTGGCGTTGAAGGCAACCGCGTGCGTCACATGGACTATGGTGTACAGCTCAATAAGCTGATGTATCAGCGCCTGCTGAAAGGCGAAGATATCACCCTGTTCAGCCCGTCTGACGTGCCTGGCCTGTATGACGCATTTTTCGCCAATCAGGATGAGTTTGAGCGCCTCTATACCAAATATGAGCAGGATCAGAGCATCCGCAAGCAGCGTGTTAAAGCGGTCGATCTCTTCTCACTGATGATGCAGGAACGCGCCTCTACCGGCCGTATCTACATTCAGAACGTCGATCACTGCAACACCCACAGCCCGTTTGACCCGAGCATTGCGCCGGTTCGCCAGTCTAACCTCTGCCTGGAAATCGCCCTGCCGACGAAACCGCTGGAAGATGTTAACGACGAAAACGGTGAGATTGCCCTGTGTACGCTCTCTGCGTTCAACCTCGGCGCCATCGAAAGCCTCGACGATCTGGAAGAGCTGGCTACCCTGGCCGTACGTGCGCTTGATGCGCTGCTCGACTATCAGGACTACCCGATCCCGGCTGCCCAGCGTGGCGCGATGGGTCGTCGTACTCTGGGTATCGGCGTCATTAACTACGCCTACTATCTGGCGAAGCATGGTGTGCGCTACTCCGATGGCAGCGCCAATGGCCTGACGCACAAGACCTTTGAAGCGATTCAGTATTACCTGCTGAAAGCCTCAAACGAGCTGGCGAAAGAGCAAGGTGCCTGCCCGTGGTTCAATGAAACCACCTATGCGCAGGGCATTCTGCCTATCGACACCTACAAGAAAGATCTGGATGCGATCAGCAACGAACCGCTGCATCTCGACTGGGAAAGCCTGCGTGAAGAGATTAAAACGCACGGCCTGCGCAACTCGACCCTGTCTGCGCTGATGCCGTCTGAAACCTCGTCGCAGATCTCCAATGCCACCAACGGTATTGAGCCTCCGCGCGGTCACATCAGCATCAAAGCGTCGAAAGATGGCATCCTGCGTCAGGTCGTGCCGGAGTATGAGCGTCTGAAAGATCAGTACGAACTGCTGTGGGAAATGCCGAACAACGACGGCTACCTGCAACTGGTGGGTCTGATGCAGAAATTCATCGACCAGGCGATTTCGTCCAACACCAACTACGATCCGTCGCGCTTCACCAACGGTAAAGTGCCGATGAAACAGCTGCTGAAAGATCTGCTGACGGCGTATAAGTTCGGCGTGAAAACGCTCTACTATCAAAACACCCGTGACGGTGCTGAAGATGCGCAGGATGACCTGGCACCTTCCATCCAGGATGATGGCTGCGAGAGCGGCGCCTGTAAGATCTAATGGTCAGGCGGGAGAATCTCCCGCCTCATTCATTTCACGAGGCCTGGCTTCGTCTACTTTTGGACAACTTTTATGGCTTACTCCACTTTCTCACAGAACAAAAATGATCAGCTGAAAGAGCCGATGTTTTTCGGTCAGTCCGTAAACGTGGCGCGCTTCGACCAGCAAAAATATGACATCTTTGAAAAGCTGATCGAAAAGCAGCTCTCCTTCTTCTGGCGTCCGGAAGAGGTCGACGTTTCACGCGATCGCATCGATTACCAGGCGCTGCCGGACCACGAAAAACATATCTTTATCAGCAACCTGAAATATCAGACGCTGCTGGATTCTATTCAGGGCCGCAGCCCGAACGTCGCGCTGCTGCCGCTGATCTCGATTCCTGAACTGGAAACCTGGATTGAAACCTGGGCGTTCTCAGAGACGATTCACTCCCGTTCTTACACCCACATCATCCGTAACATTGTTAACGATCCGGCGGTGGTGTTTGACGATATCGTTACCAATGAGCAGATTCTGGCGCGTGCTCAGGATATCTCACGCTATTACGACGATCTGATTGAGATGACCAACTACTGGCATCAGCTGGGTGAAGGCACGCATCAGGTCAATGGCAAACCGGTCGTCGTCAGCCTGCGCGCCCTGAAGAAGCAGCTCTATATCTGCCTGATGAGCGTCAATGCGCTGGAAGCGATCCGTTTCTATGTCAGCTTCGCCTGTTCATTCGCGTTCGCCGAGCGCGAGCTGATGGAAGGCAATGCCAAAATCATCAAGCTGATTGCCCGCGATGAAGCGCTGCACCTGACCGGCACCCAGCACATGCTGAATCTGCTGCGCAGCGGTGAAGACGATCCGGAGATGAAAGAGATTGCGGCAGAGTGCCGTGAAGAGTGCTTCGAGCTGTTTAAGAAAGCAGCGCTGCAGGAGAAAGAGTGGGCAGAATATCTGTTCAGCGGCGGCTCAATGATCGGCCTGAACAAAGATATTCTCTGCCAGTACATTGAGTACATCACCAATATCCGTATGCAGGCTGTTGGCCTTGATTTGCCGTTCCAGACGCGCTCAAACCCAATCCCATGGATTAATTCCTGGCTGGTCTCTGACAACGTTCAGGTTGCGCCGCAGGAAGTGGAAGTGAGCTCCTATCTGGTGGGTCAGATCGATTCTGAAGTAGGCGCTAACGACTTCGACGACTTCCAGCTTTAATTATGAGCCGCGACGTTGTTATTCTGCGCAGTTCCGGCACCCGGCTGGAATGCACAGACGAGCATACCAATCTGCTGACGCTGCTGGAAGCCAACAATCTCTGCGTGGAGTTTCAGTGCCGCGAAGGTTACTGCGGCTCCTGCCGGATGCGGCTGCTGAAAGGCGAAGTGCATTACCCACAACGGCCGCTGGCTTTTGTGCAGCAGGATGAGATTCTGCCCTGCTGCTGCAAAGCCAAAGGCGAGATTGAGCTGGAGTTATAACTGAGGTGGTGTTTGTCAGATTGCTGCCCAAGTTAAATACGGGTAAACCTGACAGCAATTGATCAGCCAGAAGCGCAGGGAACACGGTCAGAATAGGAAAGCGTCCCGCCGCCCGGATAAAAACGCCGGGAGCGTTTTTGAACAACGCAAAGCGTTGGCCCGGCTAAGGGCGCACCTCAGGGATGAGGTGCGTAATCGCGCGGGCCGAGCAGTCAGGGATGACGCTTTTGCGTCTTTCCGATCTGACCGTGTTCCCTTCGCAGGCTCGATCTAAAAGCCACCAAGGCTAAGTTGGTCAGCATTCTGAAACGAAACGGGCGCCTCAGGCGCCCGTTTTATTTTCACTGATATTACTGTCTGACAGTTTCAACCACATCAATCCAGCCGTGACCGGTGCTCACTTCGCTGCCGTGTAACCAGCGGCGCAGCATGTTCATCGCCATCATTGCCACCACCTTCTGCCGCGTCTCCAGATTATGGCGACCGGTACTGAACTTCACGCGCTGACCAAAGCTGCCATCCGGCGTATGCAGCGCCACCGAAATCTCTTCCTGCTCCAGGCTGCCAACAGAGAGCGCCAGCGCGGCCTGCTGCTGTGCAGCAAGTTCGCGGGTGCGGATCACCTGCTGCTCAAGCGTCTCCTGCCGGGGTGGAAAGATGTCAGCGCCACGCAGCGGCACGCTGGCGCCAGCCAACTGCCAGTAGAGCAATCCGGCGGTGTATTGCTCACTGATTGCCAGCTGCTCACCGCGCTGCTCCAGCTCACGTGCCAGCAGCGCCGGTAAGCCTTCGGTACCTTCGAAAATGGTGCACTCCGCCAGTTGCAGACGCACCTGCTGCCACACCTGCTCCATCGCCACCCGCTGACTGGCCGGGCCGGTGAGCTTGATCTCGATGATCGGCATGGACGAGCGATATCCCATGACCACGCCTTCCGGCAGCGCCAGCGGCTCCAGTTCGGCGGCAATATCGCTTTCACCGCGACCAAAGGTGGTCAGCCGCAGACAAATCGGTGGCTCGGGCGGCGAAAATTTCGCTTTCAGACGGGGGATGATCTGCTGCTCCACCATCACTTTAAATTCAGACGGCACACCAGGCGTGAAGAACATCCAGCAGCGATTGAGTTGCAGCGCAAAGCCACAGGCGGTACCAACCGGATTATCAATCAGCTCCGCATTGGCCGGGATTTCCGCCTGCTTGCGATTGCTGGCCGCCATCACGCGTCCCCGGCTGGCGAACCAGGCTTCCATCTGTTCCAGCCACTCCTGCTGCACCTCAAGCTCAACGCCACAGGCTCTGGCGGCTGCCAGCGCACTGAGATCGTCACTGGTCGGCCCCAGACCGCCATTCACAATCAGCACATCTGCCTCATGGCTGCGCGCCTGTAGCGTGGCGATTAGCGATTCGAGTGAATCTCCTACCGTGGTACGGCTGGTCATAGGCAACCCTTGCTGGAACAACATATCCGCCAGCCAGGCTGCGTTGGTATCGACGATTTGGCCATGCAGCACCTCATCCCCGGTCGACAGCATCTCTACTCTAATCACGTTGAGTTCTCCTTTTCACGTTTGCTTTACTGTACGAACTCCTCCCGCCAGACACAATCGGCGTCACCAGGGATTGTGACCACTGCGTCTCAGGCACGTTGCGCATAAAGATAGCGAGGGTGAAGCAGGAACAAGGGAGGTGAAGGTGTTCAGGGAGTTAAAAACCAATAAAAACGGCGGGATTGCCCCGCCGCTTTTTTACTACAGTTGTCTGCTACAACTGGGTCAGCGAATCGCGATTAACGACGCGCCAGCAGCAGACCAAGTACCAGACCGGCTGTTGCACCGATACCGACACCCTGCCACGGTTTTTCGTGCACGTAGTCGTCTGCACGGTAAGCCGCTTGTTTAGCGCGATAGTAGTAGCTATCGGACGCCTGGCTGACACGGGATTTCACATCGTTCAGCGCCTGTTCGGCTTTGCTCTTAAGCTCAATGTACTTCTGATCGGCCGGATCACCTGATGCCTTAAGAACTTCTTCCAGCGTTTCAGTCAGTAACGCAATATCGTCATCGAGGCCCGTTTCGAATTGATTTGTCTGATTTACCATCGTTTCCTCCGTGTGAATTGCAAAGCAGTTCATTAACTATAGTCATAATCTGGCGCTCTGCTGATTTCCTGCTCCAGGAATCACCTGATTTTTCATCTGTTAATCTTGCTCAGTGCAGGCTGTGCGCCGTTTCGCTACGCAAAGAAGTGTAAGACGCAGCGGCAACCGCGGAATTTCGCTTCGCTTCTTTGATTAATCTGATAAATTTTGTCGTGACTGAATTTTCCAGTAACCCTACTGTCGTACCCCTCTGTTGCCTGTGATTATCGGGCCATGAAAGTGCATTTTGCACGACAGTCACGACACCCTCGAACAGCTAAGGAATAATCTCTGGCATGAATCGAAGAATGTTTATGAAAGCGTCAATGGCCTTCTCCGCCGTCAGCGGCATGACCGGCCTGTCAACGCTGTTTGCGCAATCCGCATGGGCAGAAGATGGCATTGCTGACGGAACCGCCGTACGCTTCGATTTCGACGTATTGAAGAAAAACGCGGCTGCGCTGGCGAAAAAACCCTGGGGCGGAGCACCGGGCGCGCTGCCGGAGACGCTGGCCACACTGACCCCGCAGGCGTACAACGAAATTCAGTATGACGCCAACCACTCACTCTGGAACAACCTGCCCGACCGTCAACTGGACGTTCAGTTCTTCCATGTCGGTATGGGCTTCAAGCGGCGCATCCGCATGTTCTCTGTCGACGGCGAGAGTCGCGAAGCGCGCGAAATTCACTTCCGTCCCGAATTGTTCAACTACAACGACGCCAAAGTTGATACGAAGCAGCTGGAGGGCAAAACTGACCTCGGCTTCGCTGGTTTCCGCGCCTTTAAAAAACCGGAACTGGCCCGTCGCGACATCGTCTCCTTCCTTGGCGCAAGCTACTTCCGTGCCGTTGACGATACTTTCCAGTACGGCCTCTCGGCGCGTGGCGTAGCGATCAACACCTTCAGCAATGGCCAGGAGGAGTTTCCCGATTTCACCGCCTTCTGGTTTGAAACGCCAAAAGCGGAAGATACCACCTTTACCTGCTACGCCCTGCTGGATGGTGCCAGCGTCACCGGTGCTTATAAATTCATCATCCATTGCGAAGAGAAACGCGTGGTGATGGAGGTGGAAAACCACCTGTTTGCCCGTAAAGAGATCCGTCAGATTGGCATCTCGCCAATGACCAGTATGTTCAGCTGCGGCACCAACGAACGCCGCATGTGCAACACTTACCATCCGCAGATCCATGACTCCGATCGCCTGGCGATGTGGACCGGTAAAGGCGAATGGATTGCCCGCCCACTGAATAATCCTCAGCGTCTGCAGTTCAACGCCTATGAAGATGAGAATCCGCGTGGGTTTGGCCTGTTGCAGCTTAATCACGACTTCAAAGATTATCAGGATGTGATTGGCTGGTATGACAAACGTCCCAGCCTGTGGGTTGAGCCGGTCGGTAAGTGGGGCAAAGGCGCGATCAACCTGATGGAGATCCCGACCACGGGTGAAACGCTGGATAACGTGGTCTGCTTCTGGCAACCGGCTGAGCCGGTCAAAGCGGGCAGCGAGCTGAACTTCTCCTACAAGCTTTACTGGAGTGGTCTGCCGCCGGTGCGTAGCGGTCTGGCGCGCGTGGATGCAACCCGTACCGGTATCGGTGGTTTCCCGGAAGGCTGGGCGCCTGGCGAACACTTCCCGGAAACCTGGTGCCGCCGCTTCGCCATTGATTTTATTGGTGGCGATCTGCAGGCGGCTGCGCCGAAAGGGATTGAGCCGGTGATTACCGTTTCATCCGGTAGCGTGAAGCAGGTTGAGATTCTGTATGTCGATCCGCTTAAGGGCTATCGCATCCTGTTTGACTGGTATCCAAATAGCGATTCCACCGAGCCGGTAGAGATGCGTCTGTTCCTGCGCAGCAAAGATGAGACGCTGAGTGAAACCTGGCTCTATCAATATTTCCCGCCTGCGCCGGATCAGCGTAAATATGTCGACGACCGCCAGATGACGGTGGGTTGATGTAAACAGGCGAGGCTCAGGCCTCGCCTTTTTTATGGCGCGTTCTTCAGCATATCAACGTGAGGGATCCCATCTTCCAGGTAGTTCTCCCCCACCGCGACAAAGCCATGCTGCCCATAGAAACTTTCCAGATGCGCCTGCGCGGAGAGAAACAGATCGCGGCCCGGCCAGTGCTGCTGACAACTGTTGATCGCCTGCTCCATCAGACGATTCCCCAGCCGCGCACCACGAACCCGATCTGAAACAATCACCCGTCCGATTTTCACCGGGCTGGTCTCATCCTCCGGAGAGAGCAGTCGCGCATAGGCCACCAGCTGGTCATCCGCCATTCCCAGCAGATGCCGGTTTTCCGCCTGCAAATCTTTGCCATCCACATCAAGGTAAGCGCACTGCTGTTCCACCACAAACACGGCACTGCGCAACGCCAGCAGTGCATAGAGCTGTGAGAGGGTCAGTTCGCTATGGTGTTTATCCTGCCAGTTAATGTCCATGGTCTCTCCTTTAAACCACACACTCTACATCAGCGCGGTGTCGCCAGCACCTGCTGGTGACACTATCTTACAGGCAAAAAAAATCAGGCCCGGAGGCCTGATTCGTCAGTCGCAGCAACGCGCTTACATCAGCGGCTGAGCCATCTGCACCAGTCTGATCAGCGGCTGCGGGTAAACCCCTAACAGCAGCACCAGAATGGCAGAGATCAGTACCACCACACCACCGGCCGTAAATGCCCAGTTAGCCGGGGTATCACGTGTATGCAGTTCCGGCGGGCTGAGGTAGAGACTCACCGTCACGCGCAGATAGTAGTAGAGGCCAATCGCACTACCCGCGACTACAGCACCGGTCAGCCACCACAGGTGCGCACTGACGCCTGAAGCGATAACGTAGAATTTACCGATAAAGCCCAGCGTCATCGGGATACCCGCCAGTGACAGCATCATCACCGTCATCACCGCTGACAGAATAGGTCGATGCCAGAACAGGCCGCGGTAGGAGTAGAGCGAGTCAGCATCCGGGCCACGATACGGGCTGGACATCAGACTCACCACACCAAAGGCACCCAGGCTGCTGAACAGATAACCGGCCAGGTAAACGCCCGACGTTTCCAGCGACAGCTGATGATCTTTCACCGCAATCAGCGCCACCAGCAGATATCCGAGGTGGGCGATAGAGGAGTAACCCAGCAGACGCTTGATGTTGCTCTGCGAAATCGCCATCAGGTTACCAAACAGAATCGACACAAAGGCGATCATGGCCAGCACTGTGCGCACCGCTTCGCTGTCGGTCACCGGCGCATACATAAACAGACGCATGATGACACCGAAGATAGCAATCTTGCTGGCGGTGGCCAGGAAGGTTGAAACCGGCGCAGGCGCACCCTGATAAACATCGGGGGTCCAGAGGTGGAACGGAACCAGTGAGAGCTTAAAGCCCAGACCGATAATCATCATACCCAGACCCACCAGCAGCAGTGGCTCGTGGATCATGCTGTCAGTCAGGCTCTGGCCCAGCGCCACAAAGCTCAGGTTACCGGAGTCGGCGTAGATCAGCGCAATACCAAACAGCAGGAACGACGAGGCCGCCGCCGAAAGAATGGTGTACTTCAGTGCGGCTTCCAGTGAACGTTTCTGGCGGAAGGCGTAGCCAATCAGACCAAACAGCGGCAGCGAAAGCAGCTCAATACCGATGAACAGCGAAGCCAGATGGTTAGCACTGGCCAGCACGATGCCACCAAGTGCCGCAATGAGCACCAGCAGGTAGAACTCATCTTTGTTGTCCGGGAAGCCCGCCAGCCATGGATAGGCAAAGGTACAGGTCGCCAGACTCGCCAGCATGACCAGCGCGGTATAGAACATCGAATAGCCATCGACGCGCAGCAGCGGCGTGACATCCATCGCCCCGACCTGACCGACAAAGTAGAGCGAGAGCAGCGCCAGGTTCAGGCCAACTACCGTTAGCGTGGCGTTAACGAAGTGGTTGCGTCGCCAGGCAATGGACAGCATCACAACCACCACCGTCAATCCGACGATTAACAGCGGTAGCAACGCAATCAATTGGTGAGGAGTTATTGTCATGGCGAATTACGGCCTTGTAGTTGAAATTGAAGCGGTAAACCACTGCTGAATATTGCTCATGGCAGCGTGCGAAGTATCCAGAATCGGCTGTGGATAGACGCCCAGCAGCACCAGCAGCACCACCAGAACACCGATGGTCATAAACTCACGCGGTGACATGCCTGGCAGCGGATCTTTCGATTTCGCTTCGCCGTAATAAGCGCGCTGCATCATCACCAGCGAGTAAATCGAGGCAAACACCAGACCAAAGGTCGCGATGATGATAATCATCGGCACCACCTGGAAGCTGCCGGTCAGAATCATAAATTCGCCGACGAAGTTACCGGTGCCTGGCATACCGAGGTTGGCAACGGCAAAGAACAGCGACAGACCCGGAATCCATTTGATGCGCGACCACAGGCCACCCATCTGACGCATATCACGAGTATGCAGACGCTCATACAGCTGACCACACAGAATGAAGAGTGCTGCAGCGGAGAGACCGTGCGCAATCATCTGAATCACCGCGCCCTGCAGCGCCAGCTGGCTGCCGGTGTAGATGGCAATCAGCACAAAGCCCATGTGCGAAATCGAGGTGTAAGCAATCAGACGTTTGATATCAGTCTGCGAGAAGGCCATCCAGGCACCGTAGAAGATACCGATGATGCCTAACCACATGGCGATTGGCGCAAACTCGGCTGACGCATTCGGGAACAGCGGCAGACTGAAACGCAGTAAACCGTAAGCTGCGGTTTTCAGCAGGATACCCGCCAGATCAACAGAACCGGCCGTTGGCGCCTGACTGTGCGCATCCGGCAGCCAGCCGTGCAACGGTACCACCGGCATCTTCACCGCAAAGGCGATAAAGAAGCCCAGCATCAGCAGATATTCAACACCGCTCGACATTGGCGTCTGCAGCAGCTGTTCGTAGTTGAATGTCCAGACGCCAGTCGCGTTGTAGTGAACAAACACCAGGCCCAGAATCGCAATCAGCATCACCAGACCTGAAGCCTGGGTGTAGATGAAGAATTTGGTCGCAGCGGAAATACGGGTTTTGCCGTCCGATGCTTTATGACCCCAGAGCGCGATGAGGAAGTACATCGGCACCAGCATCATTTCCCAGAAGAAGAAGAACAGGAACAGGTCGATGGAGAGGAACACACCGATTACGCCGCCCAGGATCCACATCAGGTTCAGGTGGAAGAAGCCCTGATACTTTGAAATCTCATTCCATGAACAGAGCACCGCCATCAGACCGAGCAAGCCGGTCAGCACCACCATCAGCAGCGACAGGCCATCAATGGCTAAATGGAAGCTGATGCCGAAGCGTGGGATCCACGGAACGGAGAAACTTGACTGCCACTGCGGAATGCCCGCTGCCTGCGTCAGTGAATAGCCTCCCTGCAACCAGAGTTGCAGTGAAAGCGCCAACGTCAGCCCCATAGTGATCAGTGCGATCCAGCGTGGCACCTTCGCGCCGAGGCGCTCAGTGAGCCAGCAGATCAGACCACCGACGAAGGGTATGATAATTAGCCAAGGTAATAACACGGCACACTTCCCTTTTCTTTGTCTTAGTTCGGGCTATCTTACTTGCCATTTTGGCTCCCGGCAGTGCTCGCAATCCTCACATACCTCGGTATGCTCCGGTTGCTGTGCGCTGGCGGTAACCAAACTGGCCGCGACGATAACGCCCTTGCTCAGGACAATTTTTGACATTCTCAATGGGCAGATTAGCTAACCTGCCCCGCTCATCAATCTTTAAATCACCAGCAGCAGAGCCAGCACCAGCACGGCGCCCACGCTCATTGACGCAACGTACCAGCGCAGGTAGCCATTCTCACTGACTACCAGGCCTTTGTTGGCAATACGTGACAGCAGCGCAGGCAGGTTCATCAGGCCATTCAGTGGGTCGCGCTTCAGCAGCCACGCAATACCCAGATAAGGTTTGACGAACACTTTATCGTAGAGCCAGTCGAAGCCCCAGGCCGCAAACCACCATGTGCCGAAGAAACGGCCTGGTGCACTGTTTGCGATACGGGTAACCAGCTCACGTTTGCCCAGCCACAGCGCGGCAGCGATCAGAATGCCGACAATCGCTACGACGCCCGAGGTGATTTCAAGTCCCACTTTGCCCGCTTCACCGAACTCATTGGCTGGCAGTACCCCTGCCAGCGGCGGCGTGATCAGCGCACCAATAAAGGTGGAGAGCAGCAGCAGCACAATCAGCGGCAGATGATGGGTAATACCCTTACCGGCGTGCGCATGAATTTTCTCTTCGCCGTGGAACACGATGAAGATCATACGGAAGGTATAGATAGAGGTCAGGAACGCCCCCACCAGACCCGCAACCATGAGGTTGATGTGACCGTTAGCCAGTGCGCCAAACAGGATCTCATCTTTACTGTAGAAGCCCGCCGTAATCAGCGGCAGTGCCGCCAGCGCCGCGCCGCCCACCAGGAAGCAGGTGTAGACCAGCGGAATGCTCTTACGCAGGCCACCCATTTTGAAAATGTTCTGCTCGTGATGGCAGGCCAGAATCACTGAACCCGAAGAGAGGAACAGCAACGCTTTAAAGAAGGCGTGCGTCATCAGATGAAAAATCGCCGCATCCCACGCCTGAACACCCAGCGCCAGGAACATGTAGCCAATCTGGCTCATGGTGGAGTAAGCGAGAACACGTTTGATGTCGGTCTGTACCAGCGCGGCAAAGCCTGCCAGCACCAGGGTAATCGCCCCGATAATCCCGACCAGATGCAGCACTTCCGGCGTCAGCAGGAAGAGACCGTGGCTACGGGCAATCAGGTAGACACCTGCTGTCACCATGGTCGCGGCGTGGATCAGTGCCGAAACCGGTGTCGGACCGGCCATTGCATCTGCCAGCCAGGTCTGTAACGGCAGCTGAGCCGATTTACCGACCGCGCCACCCAGCAGCATCAGCGTTGCCCACTGCAGCATATGGTTATCTGCGGCAAAGTGCGTAGGAGCCAGCTCCATCATCTCGCGGAAGTTCAGCGTGCCCAGCTCGTTGTAGAGGATGAACAGACCAAATGCCAGGAAGACGTCGCCCACGCGGGTAATGATGAACGCTTTCATCGCCGCTTTGCCGTTTTCCGGATTGCTGTAGTAGAAACCGATCAGCAGATAAGAGCAGAGTCCTACCCCTTCCCAGCCCAGATACATCAGCATCAGGTTATCGGCCAGCACCAGAACAACCATGCTGGCGATAAACAGGTTGGTATAGGCGAAGAAGCGGGAGTAGCCCTCTTCTCCACGCATGTACCAGGAGGCGAACATGTGAATGAAGAAACCGACACCGGTTACGACAGACAGCATGGTCAGCGACAGGCCATCCAGCGTCAGGTTCACCTTCATGTCGAAGTTGCCGACATGCATCCAGGTCCAGAGCGCCTGCGTGTAGGCTTGCTGGCCGTTGGCGAAGAAGTCAAAACCGACCATAGCCGTGGTCAGGGCCGCCAGACCCACGGATCCCATACCAATCGTGGCCGACAGGTTCTCTGACCAGCGACCGCGCGAAAACGCTAACAGCAGAAAGCCGATCAGCGGAAACAAGACAGTTAAATAGAGAAGATTCATCCGCGCATCTCGCTCACAGTATCAATGTTCAGCGTCTGACGACGACGATAGAGCTGAAGCAGCAGTGCCAGACCAATACTGGCTTCCGCTGCCGCCAGGCTGATCGCCAGGATATACATCACCTGTCCATCGGCCTGACCCCAATAGCTCCCGGCAACCACCAGGGCTAAGGCGGCGGCGTTGATCATGATTTCAAGGCCGATCAGCATAAACAGCAGATTGCGGCGTATTACCAGCGACGTCAGTCCAAGGACAAACAGCACGGCAGCAAGAATCAATCCATGTTGTAACGGGATCATGCGTTCTCCTTTTTCACCTGAGCGGCGTCAGCATTACGGTTACTCAGGACTTCGCCCTGACGCTCTTCGCGACCGATATGGAACGCCACGACCAGACCCGCCAGCAGCAGCATTGAGGCCAGTTCAACCGCCAGTACGTAAGGACCGAACAGGCTGATGCCGACCGCTTTGGCGTCGATGATGGTGCCATCGATGCCCTGATCGTTGGCAGTCAGAATGGCGTAGACCATTACGACCAGCAGCAGCAATGAGACGATACCCGGGCCAATCCACAGTGACGGGCTGAGCCACTCACGCTCCTGCTTCTCGGTCTGCTTGCCTAAGTTCAGCATCATGACCACGAAGACGAACAGCACCATAATGGCACCGGCGTAGACGATGATCTCCAGCGCACCGGCAAAATAGGCTCCCATAGAGAAGAAGACGCCCGCGATCGATAACAGCGAAACGATCAGGTACAGCAACGCATGTACCGGATTAGTGTGGGTAATGACGCGCAACGTCGTCAGCACCGCCACCAGCCCGCAAAGATAAAACGCAAATTCCATGCCTTGCTCCTTAAGGTAATAAGCCTTTGACGTCGATAGGCTTCGCTTCGTTTTCTGCTTCGCCCTTATCTTTACCGTCAATCGCCATACCTGCCATGCGGTAGAAGTTGTACTCCGGATATTTACCCGGCCCCGAAATCAGCAGATCGTCCTTCTCATACACCAGATCCTGACGCTTAAACTCACCCAGTTCGAAATCGGGGGTCAGCTGAATCGCCGTGGTTGGACAGGCTTCCTCACACATGCCGCAGAAGATGCAGCGTGAGAAGTTGATACGGAAGAACTCCGGGTACCAGCGGCCATCTTTGGTTTCAGCTTTCTGCAGCGAGATACAGCCAACCGGACAGGCAACCGCACACAGGTTACAGGCGACGCAACGCTCCTGACCATCCGGATCGCGGGTTAACACGATACGGCCACGATAGCGGGGTGGCAGATAAACCGGCTCTTCCGGATACATCTGAGTTTCACGTTTGGCGAAGGCGTGCAGCCCGATCAGCCAGATACTGCGAACTGTCGTGCCAAAGCCTACGACAATATCTTTCAAAGTCATTTGTTAACCCCTTACGGCGCTGTGTAGAGAATCACTGCGGCAGTCGCCAGCAGGTTCAACAGCGTCAACGGCAGACACACTTTCCAGCCGAATGACAGCACCTGGTCGTAGCGTGGGCGCGGAAGCGCAGCACGAATCAGGATGAACATCATCATAAAGAACGCCGTTTTCAGGGCGAACCAGATGAACGGCGGCAGGAATGGGCCGTGCCAGCCACCAAAGAACAGCGTCACAATCAGCGCTGAAACGGTGGTGATCGCCACATATTCGCCGACAAAGAACAGGCCGAACTTCATACCGGCATATTCGATGTGATAACCGTCCGCCAGTTCCTGCTCCGCTTCTGGCTGGTCAAACGGATGACGGTGACACACCGCCACGCCAGCAATACAAAAGGTCACGAAACCGAAGAACTGCGGAATGATGTTCCACAGGTGCGTCTGGCTGTTGACGATATCGTTCATATTGAACGAGCCCGCCTGCGCTACCACACCCATCAGCGACAGACCCAGGAACACTTCGTAGCTCAGGGTCTGCGCCGAGGCGCGCATCGCGCCCAGCAGCGAGTATTTATTATTACTCGACCAGCCGGCAAACAGCACCGCGTAGACCGCAAGGCCCGCCATCATCAGGAAGAACAGCAGACCGATATTCAGGTCTGTCACCATCCAGGTTGGCGAAACCGGCACGATAGCAAAGGCCAGCAGCAGTGAAACAAAGGCGATAACCGGCGCAAGGGTAAAGATAAAGCGGTCGGTAAACGGCGGAACCCAGTCCTCTTTAAAGAACATTTTGATCATGTCCGCTACCAGCTGGAGCGAGCCGCCCCAGCCTACGCGGTTTGGTCCGTAACGGTTCTGGAACAGGCCGAGCAGACGACGCTCGGCGAAGCTCATGAACGCGCCGCAGGCCACAACCACCAGCAGAATCACGATGGCTTTAACAATGGCCAGCAGAATGTCGATAACGTCCGGTGTTAACCAGCTCATTGCGCCGCCTCCTGCAGAGTGTCGATTTTACCGTTCGCCAGGAATGGCGGAACGCCCGGCATGCCCAGCGGCAGACCAATCTGTCCCGCCTGCAGTGACGCCGAGAAACGGACCGGCAGACGCACTGTCTCACCGGCACAGATGAACTCAACCGCCGCGCCATTGTTGACGCCCAGCTTCGCTGCATCTTCCGGGTTAATCACCAGTGCAGGCGGTGCCATACGCTGCTGGAAGACCGGTGAACGCTGTGACATCTCTTCGCTACCAAACAGCTGGTAGAGAGGAGCCACGCGCCACTGCGCTTCACTGAGGAATGCCGCCGGAACGTTGCTGAACCAGGGCAGACTGGCTGCGCTGGCTTCAAACAGCCGTACACCCGGATCGCCATTACGCAGTTTGCCGCCCACTTCAACCTGGAACTTGTTCCACGCCTGCGGTGAGTTCCAGCCCGGTGCCCAGGCAAACGGAATCTGCGAACGCGGTGCGCCTGGCTGGTTGTTCCCTTCCATTGAGAAGGCGAACATCGTGTCCTGATCCTGCGGCTGACGCGGTTCGTGCACGCTGATATTGGCGCGCGCCGCGGTACGGCCACTGGCACGGTGCGGTGAACGCGACAGTTTCTGTCCGCGAATACGGAAGCTGGCATCCGGTGCCGCATCCTTGATTCCGGCCAGTTGTGGCAGATGACTGACCACCGCATCGATCACGTGGTCCAGCTGCGTCCAGTCGACGTGACGGCTTTCCAGCGTGCTGTGCAGCGAATGCAGCCAGCGCCAGCTCTCCAGCATCACTACGTTGTTGTCATAGTAAGAAGGATCGTAAACCTGGAAGAAACGCTGTGCGCGGCCTTCATGGTTGATCGAGGTGCCATCACTTTCGGCGAAGCTGGCGGTTGATAACACCAGACCCGCTTTCTCCAGCGTCGCGGTGCGCTGATGATCAACCACAATCACGTTAGTGGTCTGGGCCAGCGCCGCATCCACCAGCGCTTTCGGTGCATGGCGATAGAGGTCATTTTCCAGTACTACCAGCGCATCGGCTTCACCGTTGCTCAGTTGCTCCAGCGCGCTTTCCAGAGGATTGCCGCCCATCAGGCCAAGACCCACACTGTTGGCGTGTCCCGCCAGCAGCGTAATCCCGACGTCGGCACCGCGCGCTTTGAGCGCTTTGGCCACGTTGGCAGCCGCTTCGATCATCGCGCTGCTGCCGGAATGGGTCCCGGAAATAATTAACGGTTTTTTCGCGCCGGCCAGCGCCTGCACGATGACATCCATCTTGCCGTTCAGTTTGCTGTCGAAATCGGTCACCGCCGGGGCGGTTTCATCCAGCGCACTGGCGATAGCGAAACCGAGACGCGCCTGATCTTCAACCGGTGCGCGATAGCTCCATGCCGCGATATCATCCAGACGGGTTTCATCGACGTTAGTGATAAACAGCGGATGTTTCGCATTCTGACCGATGTTCAGGATCGCGGCGATCTGCCAGTCTGCCACTTTCTGAGCGGCAGCCATGTCGCGCGCTTTGCCTTTCACGGCCTGACGCACTGACAGCGCCACGCGTGCGCCCACCTGGGTCAGATCTTCGCCCAGCACCAGCACCGCATCGTAGCTTTCAATTTCACGCAGCGATGGCGTATAGATACCGCCCTCACGCAGAATTTTCAGCATCAGTTCAAGCCGGGCCTGCTCGCCCGCTGGCATGCCGGTAGAGAAGTTCTCTGCACCGACCAGTTCACGCAGCGCGAAGTTACTTTCGATGCTGGCGCGCGGCGAGCCGATACCGATCACTTTTTTCGCCTGACGCAGCAAATCTGCACCGGCATTGACCGCCTGCTCTGCGTTCAGCGTCACCCAGTCGTTGCCGCGCAGCAGCATCGGCTGGCGTGGGCGATCTTTACGGTTCACGTAGCCATAGCCAAAGCGGCCACGGTCACACAGGAAATAGTGGTTTACGGTGCCGTTATAACGGTTTTCGATACGGCGTAACTCACCATAACGCTCACCCGGGCTGGTGTTACAGCCCACACTGCACTGCTGGCAGATGCTCGGCGCAAACTGCATATCCCATTTACGGTTATAGCGTTCGGAGTGCGTTTTATCGGTGAAGACGCCGGTCGGGCAGATTTCAACCAGGTTACCGGAGAATTCGCTCTCCAGCGTGCCATCTTCCGGACGACCGAAGTAGACGTTGTCGTGTGCGCCGTAGACACCCAGATCCTTGCCATCGGCATAATCTTTGTAGTAACGCACGCAGCGGTAACAGGCGATACAGCGGTTCATCTCATGGGAGATGAACGGGCCGAGATCCTGATTACGGTGGGTACGTTTGGTGAAGCGATAGCGGCGGAAGCTGTGGCCGGTCATTACTGTCATATCCTGCAGGTGACAGTTACCGCCCTCTTCACACACCGGACAGTCGTGCGGGTGGTTGGTCATCAGCCACTCCACCACGCTTTCGCGGAACTCTTTTGCTTCGCCATCATCGATGGAGATGAATGTGCCGTCAGAGGCCGGCGTCATGCAGGACATGACAAGACGGCCGCGGGTATCTTCGGCATTCTGGAATTGCTTTACCGCACACTGGCGGCAGGCCCCAACGCTTCCCAGCGCCGGATGCCAGCAAAAGTAAGGAATATCAAGGCCCAGAGAGAGACATGCCTGTAGCAGGTTGTCCGCTCCGTTCACATCATACTCTTTACCGTCTACATGAATTGTAGCCATAGTGACATGCTTCCGTAAGGCTCGTCAGAGACGAGCGTTAATCATATTCTTGCCCCGACGCACGACATTGTCGGGGCGGCGGCACCAGGCCTGTTCCGTGTTCTTCGGCGAATTACCAGCGCGCTTTCAGCAGGTTTGGCTGGATCCCGCCAATGGCGCGGGTATTGCCAAACACCTGCGGTGCCATGCCGGCTTCAAACTCTTCACGGAAATATTTAATCGCACTCTGCAGGGGCTCAACCGCACCCGGCGCATGCGCACAGAAGGTTTTACCCGGGCCAAGCTGACGGCAGAGTTGCAGTAAGGTTTCGATATCGCCTGGCTGACCCTGCTTCTGCTCCAGCGCACGCAGAATTTTGACGCTCCACGGCAGGCCATCGCGACACGGTGTACACCAGCCGCACGACTCACGGGCAAAGAACTCTTCCAGGTTACGCACCAGCGAGACCATGTTGATCTCGTGATCGACCGCCATCGCCAGCGCCGTACCCAGACGACTGCCCGCTTTGCCGATGCTGGCAAACTCCATGGGCAGATCCAGGTGCTGGTCGGTCAGGAAGTCAGTCCCTGCCCCGCCGGGCTGCCAGGCTTTGAACTTCAGTCCGTCACGCATACCGCCCGCATAATCTTCAAGGATTTCACGTGCGGTGATACCAAATGGCAGCTCCCAGACGCCGGGATTTTTAACCCGTCCGGAGAAGCCCATCATTTTGGTACCGGCATCTTCGCTTTTAGAGATGTTTTTGTACCACTCCACGCCGTTGGCCAGAATCGCCGGAACGTTGGAGAGGGTTTCCACGTTGTTCACGCAGGTCGGTTTGCCCCACGCGCCCGCACTCGCCGGGAATGGCGGTTTCGAACGCGGATTTGCACGACGGCCTTCCAGTGAGTTAATCAGTGCCGTCTCTTCGCCGCAGATATAACGACCTGCGCCGGTGTGGACGATCAACTCAAAGTCGAAGCCGGTACCGAGAATATTTTTACCGATATAGCCCGCTTCCGTCGCTTCAGCAATCGCACGACGCAGATGCACCGCGGCTTCAATGTATTCGCCACGTAAGAAGATATAGCCACGGTAAGCCTTCAGCGCAAAGGCGCTGATCAGCATGCCTTCCACCAGCTGGTGAGGCATCTGCTCCATCAGCAGGCGGTCTTTATAGGTGCCCGGCTCCATCTCATCGGCGTTACACAGCAGGTAACGGATATTCATCGACTCATCTTTCGGCATCAGGCTCCACTTCAGCCCGGTGGAGAAGCCCGCACCGCCGCGCCCTTTCAGGCCTGAATCTTTTACTGCCGCAACGATTTCATCCTGCGACATGCTTTTCAGCGCTTTTTCCGCACCGGCATAGCCGTTTTTACTGCGATATTCGTCAAGCCAGACAGGTTGCTTGTCGTCACGCATCCGCCAGGTCAGCGGATGGGTTTCTGCAGTGCGAATGATCTGTTTAATTGTCATTGATACTGCTCCAGCAAACCAGGGATGCCTTCCGGCGTCAGATGCACATGCGTGTCTTCATCCACCATCATCGTTGGCCCCTTATCGCAGTTACCCAGACAGCAGGTTGGCAGCAGTGTAAAGCGGCCATCGGCAGTGGTCTGACCCGGTTTGATATTCAGTTGCTGTTCCAGTGCTGACTGGATGCCCTGATAACCGGTGATATGACAGACCACGCTGTCACAGTAACGGATCACATGACGGCCAACCGGCTGACGGAAGATCTGGCTGTAAAATGTCGCCACACCTTCAACATCACTCGCCGGGATACCCAGAACCTCGGCAATCGCATTGATGGCGCCGTCCGGCACCCATCCGCGCTGTTTCTGCACGATCTTCAGCGCTTCAATCGAGGCTGCACGCGCATCTTCGTAGTGGTGTTTTTCGTGCTCAATGGCGTGATGCTCTTCCGCGCTCAGCACGAAGACCTCGTTAGGGTCGATCGTTTTAATGGCAATGTTTTGATCGTGCATAATTAGCGGTCCACGTCTGACATAACAAAATCGATACTACCCAGATATACGATCAGGTCGGATACCAGGCTGCCACGGATTACTGAAGGAATCTGCTGCAGATGCGGGAAGCTCGGCGTACGCACGCGGGTGCGGTAGCTCATGGTGCTGCCATCGCTGGTCAGGTAGTAGCTGTTGATCCCTTTCGTCGCTTCAATCATCTGGAACGACTCATTGGCTGGCATCACCGGCCCCCACGAAACCTGCAGGAAGTGCGTGATCAGCGTTTCAATGTGCTGCAGCGTGCGCTCTTTCGGTGGCGGCGTGGTCAGCGGATGATCCGCTTTAAACGGACCCTCTGGCATGTTGTTGAGACACTGCTCAAGAATGCGCAGCGACTGCCACATCTCTTCCATTTTCAGCATGACGCGGCTGTAAGCATCGCTGATGCCGTCGCCGACCGGGATTTCAAAATCGAAGTTTTCGTAGCCGGAGTAGGGACGCCATTTACGTACGTCAAAGTCGAGACCGGTAGCACGCAGACCAGCACCGGTAGTGCCCCACGCCAGCGCCTCTTCCATGTTGTAAGCAGCAACGCCTTTGGAACGGCCAATCAGTACGCTGTTGCGCAGTGCCGCTTTGTCATACTCTTTAAGACGTTTTGGCATCCAGTCGAGGAAGTCACGCAGCAGACGTTCCCAGCCTCGCGGCAGGTCATGCGCGACACCACCGATGCGGAACCACGCCGGGTGCATACGGAAACCGGTAATCGCCTCAACCACGTCATAGATTTTCTGACGGTCGGTAAAGGCAAAGAACACCGGCGTCATGGCCCCGACGTCCTGAATAAAGGTGGAGATATAAAGCAGGTGGCTGTTGATGCGGAACAGCTCAGAGAGCATCACGCGGATTACATTAACGCGATCGGGCACCACGATACCGGCCAGTTTCTCCACCGCCAGTACGTACGGCATTTCGTTTACGCAGCCGCCGAGGTACTCGATGCGGTCAGTGTAAGGAATGTAGCTGTGCCACGACTGACGCTCGCCCATCTTTTCGGCACCACGATGGTGATAGCCGATGTCAGGCACGCAGTCGACAATCTCTTCACCATCCAGCTGCAGAATGATGCGGAACGCACCGTGCGCCGACGGGTGGTTAGGCCCGAGGTTCAGGAACATGAAGTCTTCGTTGGTGGTGCTGCGCTTCATGCCCCAGTCTTCAGGCTTAAAGGTCAGCGCTTCCATCTCCAGATCTTCTTTCTGTTTGGTCAGCGTAAACGGATCGAATTCGGTGGCGCGCGCCGGGTAATCTTTACGCAGCGGATGGCCTTCCCAGGTCGACGGCATCATGATGCGCGTCAGATGCGGGTGGCCATCAAAGGTGATACCAAACATCTCCCAGGTTTCACGCTCATACCAGTTGGCATTAGGGAAAAGGCGGGTGATGGTCGGCAGATGCATATCGTTTTCAGAGAGTGCCACCTTGAGCATGATGTCGCGGTTGCGTTCAATCGACAGCAGGTGGTAGAAAACGGAAAAATCCGCCGCAGGCAGGCCTGCACGGTGGGTACGTAAACGCTCATCCACACCATGCAGGTCATACAGCATGACGTAAGGCTTGGGTAATTTACGCAGGAACTCGATAATTTCCAGTATCTGTTCACGCTTCACCCACACCACCGGAATACCGGTACGGGTTGGCTGAACAGTGAAGGCATCCGGCCCAAAACGGTTACGCAACTCGCCGATCACCGGGTCATCAAGGTGATCACGGGTTTGCCATGAAGGCTGAGCGAGATCTTGCGTGGTCAAATCTGTCATACGTTACTCACCATTCCGGCCTGGTCTCAGGCACTCAAATGAAGGCGTCAGGATGGGGCCATGCATTAAATTGTGATGTTCTGCTGCAGGCGCTGTTTTCCATCCATACGGTTTTAAACTTCGTCCGGGCTGCGCAGGTTTGTGACTGCAATGCGCTCGCCGCGTTTTCTTTCACGCTCAGATGGCATGTTGGCGCGATAAACGCCCTGATCGCCAACCACCCATGAGAGCGGACGGCGCTCTTTGCCGATCGACTCCTGCAACAGCAGCAGTGCCTGCATATACGCTTCAGGACGTGGCGGACAGCCAGGAATATAAACATCGACCGGCAGGAATTTATCGACACCCTGCACCACGGAATAGATGTCATACATGCCGCCAGAGTTAGCGCAGGCACCCATGGAGATCACCCATTTGGGTTCCAGCATCTGATCATACAAACGCTGAATAACCGGGGCCATTTTGGTGAACGGCGTACCGGCAATGACCATGAAATCGGCCTGACGTGGCGAAGCGCGCATAACTTCGGCGCCAAAACGTGCCACGTCGTGGACCGCGGTGAATGATGTTGTCATCTCAACGTAACAACAGGACAGGCCAAAGTTATAAGGCCAGAGGGAGTTTTTACGCCCCCAGTTCACCATGTCATGCAGGGCATTTTCAAGTTTGCCCATATAAACGCTGCGATGAACGTGCTGCTCCAGCGGATCGCTGACGATTTCCTGCTTTTGCAGAGGATAACGGTCGTTCTCACCACCGTTCGGGTCTATGCGGGTGAGCGTATAGTCCATCTTATTGCCTCTCTTTTACTGCTTATGAGGATTGGTGTGGCTGACCGTAGTGGTTTTGACCACCACGCGACGGCGAGCTGGAGCCCAGTCCAGTGCGCCAATGCGTACCAGATAGACCAGACCCGCCAGGAGCACCAAAATGAAAATTGCGGCTTCCACAAAGCCGATCCAACCGCTTTCACGGATTGAAGTCGCCCATGCGTATAAAAAGAGGGCTTCGACGTCGAAGATGACGAAAAACATCGCAACCAGATAAAATTTCGCCGACAGGCGGATATGGGTATCACCAACGGATTCAATGCCCGATTCGAATGGCGTGTCTTTGTAGCGGGCGCGCGCTCTGCCGCCAAGCAGCCATCCTCCGGTCAGCATGAAAGCACACAGGCCAAAGGCAATAACGATAAATACGATAAACGCCCAGTGCTGAGCGATGATTTCGGTGGTAGTTGACATACTCATTGCTTACTCATCAAAAGTGGCGCTGGCATCCTGCACGCGTTTCCCGCAGCAAACTGACCACATCGATTCAAGGGAAGGATAAAAACCTTTCAAATGTCGCTGTTATTACGTAATAAGCAGCTATTTTATGGGGTTTTTTACTCCTTTCTATAACCTTTTGTCAACTTTGACAAAAGTATCCAAACATTATTTCACACCTGCATCATATTATTAACAAATGATGCCCCGCTTTCCAGCTAAATCGCTTCAGTCTGTAGGGTTAATTTTAGTGTAGCGGGTATTCACATGCATGGATCGTGCATTTAACAAACATATTTTGACAGGTATCACTGAATTTTCCCTCCCCTTTCCAGGGCTATTTTTTTGATCCAGAACACACTTTTGCCCTTTATGCGTTAATTTTCCCCACCTGAAACGGTGATTCGGAACAAAGCGTTCGGTTTTTTGGTCTGGATGTTTCAATTAAGCAGGTGGTGAAACTTTTTTAGTCGGGTCAGGAGAGGCAGATGAGCAGTAAGGAACATCGGACGAGGGTCAGGCACAAAAAAGCCTCTCGTTCTTTTCAGGGAAGGAGAGGCTTATTTATAAGCGTTTATTAAGGCAATCACGCAGGTATTGAGTACAACACGTTAGCGAAATTACTCTTCGTCATCCAGCAACAGTGAACCGTCGGGATTATTGCTCAGGTTATAAGGATCATTGGTGGACTGCATGGCATTGAAGATAGCCAGCGCCAGTTCATTATCGCTGTCAGGATTACGGCACAGCAGATATTGCGTATCCGGCAGTACCGGCAGTCCTTCAGCTGCACCCATAACACGCAGTTCCGGGCTCATCATCTCGACCGGACGTGCCGTCACGCCCAGTCCCGCTTTCACCGCTGCGCGTACTGCAGCCAGTGTGGAAGCGACATAAGAGATACGCCACGGGATGCCCGCTTCGTTGAGATGATCGATAGCCATATCACGATAAGGACTTGGCTCATCCAGCAATACCAGTGGAATGGCTTCGCCACGCTGGAAGATATAATCCGCTGCGCAGTACCACAAGGTAGGTGAAGTACGCAGTACCTGATAGGTAAAATTGCCCGGGCTGGAAGTCGTCACAACCAGGTCCACTTCACCCTGATTGAGCATTTCCATCATAAATGGATTACGTTTAACCCGCACATCGATTGCCAGTTTCGGATAAACCGAGGTCACCCGGTTTAGCAGGAACGGCAGAATAGTGTCAGAGGTGTCATCAGAGGCGCCAATAGTCAGCACGCCCTGAATGTTGCTGTACATCAGAGATGTGCAGGCTTCGTCGTTAAAACGAAGAATTTTTCTCGCATAGCCTAAAAGCTGGATACCGTGCTCTGTCAGAAGCTTATTACGTCCATGTCTGGCAAACAGCTCTTTACCTACCAATTGTTCCAGACGCTGCATCTGCTGACTGACTGCTGACTGGGTTCTGCAGACCGCTGCAGCAGCAGCTGCAAAGGTATTCAAATCCGCAACGGCAACGAAGGTTCTCAGCAGATCGAGGTCGAGATTCAGTATCGGACGATTTGCATTAGTCATGTTTTTTCTTCACTTATAAGATTTTTACGAACTACTACCCTGGTGTTATCACAAGCTTATCAAAGTGATAAGCAGTAATGGTGCTCAATGACAGTCCTGTGTGAAGACTGACACAAAAAAAGTTTATGTGGATCCTGCACTGTTGACTCCTCTGAAGGGTCATAGTGCTATTCAAGACAGATACAACTTCTGAACCGATGGCGCTGGGTGCGCAAATGCAGGAAGCTGCGTAGTTGTCTTATTCCCACCAGAAAGAATCGTGTGGGATAGAAAGCGCACTTTACGGGCTATCAAAGCGAAGCGGCAAAGTGCACTAAATAATAAATTATACTTAATCATTTTTGACTTCAAAATGGAAATGATTTTGTGAAAAGCGCTGTAAATTTTGTGCTAAAGGCATTTCCAGACCCTTATGCCACATTATTGATCACTTTTTAAGCCTTCAGCGTTCTGAAATTTAGTGAGGAAGTGTTAAGTACGGCTCACAATCCTGCAATAAAGGTGCCATATGAAGCTCTGCTTTTGGCACTTTTCCGGCGAACACAAGGCCTTAAACACGCCACTCTTAAGCAGCGTTAAGGCGTAATCTTCAGGCACGTTATAAAATCGTCCATAATTTGAACATTTATAAAATATCCTTTAACTATTTCTCTAAGTGTATATTTCAGGTGCAAAGAAAAGTTCCATTTCAATAACTTCCAGATAGCGTTCATGATGCTAAAGCCATATGTCGGTTCAGCAGCGCTTTGGACAAGTTAAAATCCTTCATTAATGCCAATTTATAGTTTTATAAACCAGTTTACGCGACAACAAATATTTTTTACGCTGCGCACCGGGCAAAAAGTTGTTGAACCCGCCAAAACGGGGCGGCGCCCTTCTTTTGTGACTGTCAGGAGAGTACATTGTGCTGGTTGGATTTCTGTGGCAGCCAAAAGGATTCTGCCCATTAAGGCGGTAACAATGACTTTTCAAATTGATAAATCCGGAAAACTCGATAACGTCTGCTATGACATCCGTGGCCCGGTACTGAAAGAGGCTAAGCGCCTCGAAGAAGAAGGTAACAAAGTTCTGAAGCTGAACATTGGCAACCCGGCGCCGTTTGGTTTTGAAGCACCGGATGAGATACTGGTCGATGTTATTCGTAACCTTCCCAGCTCTCAGGGCTATTGTGACTCCAAGGGTCTCTATTCCGCCCGTAAAGCGATCATGCAGCACTACCAGGCGCGCGACATGCGCGATGTCACCGTAGAAGATATCTACATTGGCAACGGTGTTTCAGAACTCATCGTGCAGGCGATGCAGGCGTTACTGAACAGCGGCGACGAAATGCTGGTGCCGGCCCCCGACTATCCGTTATGGACGGCTGCGGTTTCCCTCTCCAGCGGTAAAGCGGTGCATTATCTGTGTGACGAATCAGCAGGCTGGTTCCCTGACCTCGATGATATCCGCAGCAAGATAACGCCTCGTACCCGCGGCATCGTGATTATCAACCCGAATAACCCCACTGGCGCGGTCTACAGCAAAGAGCTGCTGTTAGAGGTGGTTGAAATTGCGCGTCAGCATAACCTGATTATTTTCGCCGATGAGATCTACGACAAGATCCTCTATGACGATGCACAGCATCACTGCATCGCAGCGCTGGCACCCGATCTGCTGACTGTTACCTTTAATGGCCTTTCTAAAACCTATCGCGTTGCCGGTTTCCGTCAGGGCTGGATGGTACTGAACGGGCCAAAGAAACATGCTAAAGGCTATATAGAAGGACTGGAGATGCTCGCCTCGATGCGCCTGTGTGCCAACGTACCGGCGCAGCATGCGATTCAGACGGCGCTGGGCGGCTACCAGAGCATTAGCGAATTTATCATGCCGGGTGGTCGTCTCTACGAGCAGCGGCAGCGCGCCTGGGAGTTGATTAATGATATCCCAGGCGTCAGCTGTGTGAAGCCGCAGGGCGCGCTTTATATGTTCCCGAAAATCGATGCCAAAAAATTCAACATTTTCGACGATCAGAAGATGGTGCTGGATTTTCTGTTACAGGAGAAGGTGCTACTGGTTCAGGGCAGTGCCTTTAACTGGCCTTGGCCCGATCACCTGCGCATTGTTACGCTGCCACGTGTGGATGATCTTGAGATGGCGATCAATAAATTTGGCCGCTTCCTGCAAGGCTATCGTCAATAATCAGGCCCGCGTATACTGACGCTATTTGGGGAGAGCCAGAGCCTGTCTCTCCCCCGCCAGCCAACAGGAACGCTCATGACACAAAGCCACTTCTTTGCTCATCTCTCCCGTCTTAAGCTGATCAATCGCTGGCCGCTGATGCGCAATGTGCGCACCGAAAATGTCTCCGAACACAGTCTGCAGGTCGCTATGGTGGCGCATGCCCTGGCCGTGATCAAAAACCTTAAATTCAACGGGTCGCTTAATGCCGATCACATTGCCATGCTGGCGCTTTACCACGATGCCAGTGAAGTGCTCACCGGCGATTTACCGACTCCGGTAAAGTATTACAACGCGCAGATCGCCCACGAATATAAGAAAATCGAGAAGATTGCTCAGCAGAAGCTGATTGAGATGCTGCCTGAAGAGTTTCAGGCGATCTATCGCCCGCTGATCGATGAGCATCTGCACAGCGAAGAGGAGCAGGCTGTTGTAAAACAGGCGGATGCGCTCTGTGCATATGTAAAATGTCTTGAGGAGTTGTCTGCCGGGAACAACGAATTTTTACTGGCCAAAGCGCGGCTGGAAAAGACCCTGGCACTTCGGCGTTCGCCGGAGATGGATTACTTCGTTGAGGTGTTTATTCCGAGCTTCAGCCTGTCACTGGATGAAATCTCGCAGGATACGCCACTCTAAGCCCGGCGGTCTGGCCGCCGGGCCAGCCCTTAAGCCTGCTGACGGAAGGTAAAGCTGCCGTCAGACTCGCGGGTTATCACCAGTGACGCCAGTGAGTCGAGCTGAAGCGCTACCTCATCCAGCCGGGGTGTCTCTGCCGGCGCATTGATGGCAATCACCGCACAGCCAGCATTCAGGCCGGATAAGATTCCGGCAGGTGCATCTTCTGCAACCACGCACGATGTCGCCGCTAATCCCAGCTTCTCCGCGCCAAGCAGGTAGGGATCGGGCTCCGGTTTGCCCTTAGCCACCTGTTCAGCGGTAATAAACACGGCAGGCTTCGGTAAGCCTGCGGCTTTATGACGTGCATGTGCGACCGGCACTGAACCGGAAGTGACAATCGCCCAGGGAATCTGCAGTTCGTTCAGCCGGTTCAGCAACGCGTTGGCCCCTGGCAGCGCCTGCACACCGTCGGTGTCCGCCGCTTCAGCCTGCTCCAGCGCAACAAACTCCGCCTGAATAGCCTCTTCCGACTGGCCTGCCATGAAATGACGCAGAGAGGTGATCGCCTGTTTGCCATGAATGAAATCCAGAATCTCATCAGCCGCGATGCCATGACGGGCACCCCACTGGCTCCAGGCTCGTTCAACTGCTGGCAGTGAATCCACCAGCGTGCCGTCTAAATCAAATAGAAAACCTCTGTAGGTCACGCGCTCCTCCTCATCAGGCATTAATCACTTGCGCAATTTCGTTTGCACTTAAATGGTACTGGCGCGGACAAGTCTGCCACAAAGCTAACATCCGTTGATACTTTTCCCACATCGGGGTCTGCGCATTAAAACCATGGGTGCCGGAATCGAAGTGGGTATAGCGCCCTTCTGTATTGACCATAAAACGGACATAACCCAGCAGGCGCGCTTCCGTTGCCGCATCGAAGCCCAGAAAGGCCAGACGGCGCTCTTCAAGCTCACCTTTCTCTTTAAGGTTCGACCAGGAGACGTGGAGAGCGTGATGCATTTCCATAATATCGATCACCGTCCGGCAGATCGCTTCGCTGAGTTCGCCAAACTCTTTGTCCAGCTCCCGCATCTGCAGCGCATAACCGCGTTCGATGATGGTCTGGTAACGGCGAAAACGCTCCGCATTTTCCGGCTCAAGCATGGCCATCATTTTGTACTGATTAGTGAGAATCAAACGCTGCGCATGGGTCATTTCCATCATTTACTCCCGGTCAGAGACCGCTCAGTTAATCGACAATGGAGAAATCATTGCACAGCGTTAGCGACACGGAAATCGCCGTATCACCATTCTTTGATTTGGCCGCAGGTTAGCGGTAAATATTTTACCGCCAGCCTGGGATGGGTCAGAGATCGTCGAGGAAAGTGCGGTCGAGTTGTTTGAACGCCCGCTTTAGCAGATCGGCCAGCGCCTGATAGGTCGGCTTGCCTTCTACTGGCGCTGTCGCCTGCCCCGCTTCTTCCAGCCGGGCACGAACTTCATGAAACCAGTTAAGCAGCGTCGGCGGCAGCGGCGTCACAGAACGCTTTCCCAGCCACCATAATCCCTGCATCGGCAGGGTACAGGCAAACAGCGCGGTCGCCACGGCCGGGCCTAACTGACCGCCCATCGCGATCTGCCAGGTCAGCGTAAAAATCGCCAAAGGTGGCATAAAGCGAATAGCAAAACGCGTTGCCGATGAAACACGGTTTTCCGGGAACATGGGTGCCAGGCGCTTATCAGCCGGCCAGGTCTTCATATAGTGTTGGCCGCGCTGAAACATCCGAAACCAATTGGTACTGCCAGATTCATTCGCCATGGCTCACCTCAACTAATGCTGTAAAAATTAAAAAATAGTTATAACTACACAACTTTACGTGACATCCTTCAATTATTTTTGTCTTTAAAGGTGACTCCAGCTATTCTGACGCCGTTTTACCCCCTTTCCGGAAGCGGATTGCGCTTTTGGGAAGAGGCCTGAGCCAGGTTCAGACGAGGCAATCTTCAAATTTTCGCGTAAGATTGCCGAAATTTTTTGCGGAAATGCAGAATTCTGTCTACCGCATGATGTTTGTCATTAATCTACCAGCTTTCATGGGCTACGCTGTTAGTCTGATTGCGTTTTATTTAGCCACTCTCAAAAAATAGGTACTTCCATGTCGAGTAAGTTAGTTCTGGTTCTGAACTGTGGCAGCTCTTCCCTTAAGTTTGCCATCCTCAACCCTGCCAGCGGTGAAGAATTCCTGTCTGGCCTGGCGGAATGTTTCCACCTTCCTGAAGCCCGCATCAAATGGAAGCTGGAAGGCGAAAAACAGGAAGCGCCTCTGGGTGCTGGCGCAGCGCATAGTGAAGCGCTGAACTTTATCGTTAAAACCATTCTGGCACAAAAACCTGAGCTTTCGGCACAAATTGCTGCAATCGGCCATCGTATCGTTCATGGCGGCGAGAAGCTGACTCAGTCAGTCATCATCACTGAAGAAGTGGTACAGGGCATCAAAGACGCCTCTTCTTTTGCACCGCTGCACAATCCGGCTCATCTGATCGGTATTGATGAAGCGATGAAAAACTTCCCGCACCTGTCAGATAAGAATGTCGCGGTATTTGACACCGCTTTCCATCAGACAATGCCGGAAGAGTCTTATCTCTATGCGCTGCCGTACAAATTGTATAAAGAGCATGGCGTTCGTCGCTATGGCGCGCATGGTACCAGCCACTTCTATGTGACCCATGAAGCGGCCAAAATGCTCAACAAGCCGCTTGAGTCACTGAATATTATTACCTGCCACCTCGGTAACGGCGGTTCTGTCTCTGCCATTCGCAACGGCGAGTGTGTGGACACCTCAATGGGCCTGACCCCACTGGAAGGCCTGGTGATGGGTACCCGCAGTGGCGACATCGACCCGGCAATTATCTTCTTCCTGCACGATACGCTGGGTATGAGCGTCGATGCCATCAATAAACTGCTGACCAAAGAGTCTGGCCTGTTAGGTCTGACTGAAGTCACCAGCGACTGCCGCTACGTGGAAGATAACTACACCACCAAAGAAGATGCGAAGCGCGCAATGGATGTCTTCTGTCATCGCCTGGCGAAATATATCGGCAGCTACACTGCGCTGATGGATGGCCGCCTGGACGCCGTGGTATTTACTGGCGGCATCGGTGAAAACGCCGCGATGGTTCGTGAACTCTCACTGAAAAAACTGGCACTGCTGGGCTTTGACGTCGATCACGATCGCAACCTGGCGGCCCGTTTCGGCAAGTCTGGTTACATCAATAAAGAAGGCACCCGCCCGGCGCTGGTGATCCCGACCAACGAAGAGCTGGTCATCGCCCAGGACGCCGCGCGTCTGACTGCGTAAACACTTCTCTCCGTCAGCTCAGGCTGACGGAGTTGTTTTTGACACCCTGCCATTACTGAGAGGTTCAAACGTGTCACGTACAATTATGCTCATTCCGACCGGCACCAGCGTCGGCCTGACCAGCGTCAGCCTCGGCGTTATCCGCGCCATGGAGCGCAAAGGCGTTCGGCTCAGCGTCTTTAAGCCGATTGCTCAGCCGCGTACCGGCGGCGATACGCCGGATCAAACCACCACTATTATCCGTAAGAACTCTTCGATTCCTGCCGCTGAACCGCTGCAGATGTCACGTGTTGAATCACTGCTGGGATCGAACCAGCAGGATGTGCTGATGGAAGAGATCATCTCCCGTTACCATGCCAACACGCAGAATGCGGAAGTAGTGCTGGTTGAAGGTCTGGTCCCTACCCGTAAGCATCAGTTCGCCAACGCGCTGAACTATGAAATCGCGAAAACCCTGAATGCGGAAATCGTCTTCGTGATGGCGCTGGGCAATGACTCTCCGGCACAGCTGAAAGAGCGCATTGAACTGACGCAGAGCAGCTTCGGCGGTCAGAAGAATAAAAATATCACTGGCGTGATCATCAATAAACTCAACGCGCCGGTCGATGATCAGGGGCGTACCCGCCCTGATCTGTCAGAAATTTTTGATGACTCGTCAAAAGCCAGCATCGCCAATATCGATCCTAAGCAGCTCTTCTCAGACAGCCCGCTGCCGGTGCTGGGCTGCGTGCCGTGGAGCTTTGATCTGATCGCCACCCGCGCAATCGATATGTGCCGCCACCTGGATGCGCGCATCATCAACGAAGGTGAGATTCAGACCCGCCGGGTTAAATCGGTCACCTTCTGCGCCCGTAGTATCCCGCACATGCTGGAGCATTTCCGTCCAGGCTCACTGCTGGTGACTTCCGCAGACCGCCCGGATGTACTGGTCGCCGCCTGTCTGGCCGCCATGAACGGCATTGAGATTGGCGCTATCCTGCTGACCGGTAACTACGAGATTGACGATCGTATCGCGCGCCTCTGTGACCGTGCCTTCCAGACCGGCCTGCCGGTGTTTATGGTGAAAACCAATACCTGGCAGACCTCTCTGAGCCTGCAGAGCTTTAATCTTGAAGTGCCCGCTGACGATACGCAGCGCATCGAGAAAGTGCAGGAATATGTTGCCAGCTACATTAATGCTGACTGGATTGAGTCACTGACCGCCACGTCAGAGCGCAGCCGTCGCCTGTCGCCACCGGCCTTCCGCTATCAGCTGACTGAGCTGGCGCGCAAAGCGGGCAAACGCGTCGTGCTGCCAGAGGGTGACGAGCCGCGTACGGTTAAAGCGGCCGCTATCTGTGCTGAACGCGGTATCGCCACCTGCGTACTGTTAGGCAACCCGGATGAGATTCAGCGTGTTGCTGCGGCTCAGGGTGTCGAACTGGGCAAAGGGGTTGAGATTGTTGATCCGGAACAGGTGCGTGAAAACTACGTGCCGCGTCTGGTTGAGCTGCGTAAGAGCAAAGGGATGACCGAAGTGGTCGCCCAGGAACAACTGGAAGATAACGTGGTGCTGGGCACCATGATGCTGGAGAGCGGCGAAGTGGATGGCCTGGTTTCAGGTGCGGTTCACACCACCGCCAACACCATTCGTCCGCCTCTGCAGCTGATCAAAACTGCACCTAACAGCTCACTGGTTTCATCGGTGTTCTTTATGCTGCTGCCGGAGCAGGTGCTGGTTTACGGTGACTGCGCGATTAACCCGGATCCCACCGCTGAGCAGCTGGCTGAGATCGCTATTCAGTCAGCCGACTCTGCTAAAGCCTTTGGTATCGATCCACGTGTTGCGATGATCTCCTACTCTACCGGCACGTCAGGTGCAGGCAGCGACGTTGAAAAAGTGCGTGAAGCAACGCGTATCGCGCAGGAAAAACGTCCTGATCTGGTCATTGATGGTCCGCTGCAGTATGACGCCGCGATCATGGAAGATGTGGCGAAGTCGAAAGCGCCAGATTCACAGGTTGCCGGTCGCGCCACCGTCTTTATCTTCCCGGATCTGAACACCGGTAACACCACGTATAAAGCGGTACAGCGTTCAGCCGATCTGATCTCAATCGGGCCGATGCTGCAGGGTATGCGTAAGCCGGTTAACGACCTGTCGCGCGGTGCGCTGGTTGATGACATCGTTTATACCATCGCCTTAACCGCCATTCAGTCTCAGCAGGCTGAACAAGGCTAAGCGTCAGGTAAGAACGCAAAAGGCATGCCCCAGGGCATGCCTTTTTTTCGCCGGTAACAGAGCCGGAGGCTTTAATGCGGATCGCTGAGACGCGTTAAAGCGCCCGCTTTCAGGCCCGGTTATCGCCGTTGCGGCTCATCCACAGAGAGAGCGCTTTAAGCGAATCATCAGTGAACTCATCACAACGTGCGGTGATCTCATCGGGCGTCATCCAGATAATCTCATCGACTTCCGATTCCTGCATGGCGAATGGCCCGTGTGACACACAACTGAACAGTCCGCCCCAGACGCGACAGTGCTGATCTTCGAAGTAGAATTTGCCATGCTCAGCAAACGGCACCGCGGCAATCCCTAACTCCTCTTCCGCTTCACGTCGCGCAGACTCCAGCATATCTTCACCGCTCTGCACCACGCCGCCTGCGGTTGCGTCCAGTTTGCCCGGCATAAAATCTTTTATCTCAGTACGACGCTGCACCAGAATCTTGCCCATACCGTCATGAACCACAATATAGGTAGCGCGGTGACGCAGGCACTCAGCGCGCATCTGCGCACGTGTTGCCTGAGCAACAACTTCATTCTCTTCGTTTACGATATCGACCCACTCGATGCCGTCACCCGCAGTTTGATCCACCATCCGTAACCCTTTCCTGTTTGGCGTACACTTGGGTACGCAGTTTGCCACGTCTTTATTTTTATGTGGCGTAAGGTAATCACTTCCGGCAGCCTGAGCAAGCCCTGGCTGTTACCGATTTTTACCACTTTCTGCTAACCACAGCTGTACTGAGGCTCGCTGCCACTGAAACTCAGCATAATCCCGCAGACGCGCGGGCAAAGGATCGCCATGCAATACCAGCCGGTTAAGCATCACCGCCAGATCGGTATCCGCAATTGACCACTCGCCAAACAGGTTCTGTTGCCCGTCCGGCAGCAGGCGATCGACGGCCATAACCAGTTTATCCACCGCCTGCTGCGCTGATGCGGTCAGCGGCGCAAAGCGCTCACCGGCAAACAGCACTTCTGTGGGACGCTCCTGACGTATCCACAGGAAGTCACTGCGCAGCCAGGCCTGGATCTCTCTGGCGCGGGCACGCTTCTCGCGGTCGCGGGGATAGAGGCGCTCAAATTCGGGCGCCGGAAAGCGCTCTTCAAGATATTCGGTAATCGCCGAGGATTCGCTTAACAGGAACGCATCAATCTGCAGGGTCGGGACCCGGCAGGTCAGCGACAGCTCGCGGTAAGCCGCGGCGTATTGCTGATTCTGCGACAAATCGACGCGCTTCAGCTGGAAAGGGATCCCTTTTTCGGTAAGAGCAACATAGGCCGACATGGCGTAAGGACTGAAAAATGATGAATCTGACCACAGGGTGATGGACGGATAATTCATCGGTTACCTCAATTGGCTGTCAGGGTTGCATCATGTTTACCGATTTTTATTTGGGAAGGCAACGCTGAGCTGATCCGATCTCTGCCTCCGGAATAAGAAAGCGCGACGCGACTCACGATAGAGTGGCTCGACTCTTCTATGCTGAAAGATGCAAATAACTAAAACATCAAGGGAGCCGCAACATGCACATTCTTATTACCGGTGGCACGGGACTGATTGGCCGTCACCTGATTCCGCGCCTGCAACAGCTGGGGCATCAGATCAGTGTGGTGACGCGTGACGTGGTCAGCGCGCGTGAAAAACTGGGCGAAGAGGTCGCGCTCTGGTCAGGGCTGGCGCAACAGTCGAACCTGGATACGATCGATGCGGTCATTAATCTGGCGGGAGAACCTATTGCCGACAAACGCTGGACGGAGCCGCATAAACAGCAGCTGTGTGAAAGCCGCTGGCAGATAACCGAGCAGATTGTCTCACTGATCAACGCCAGCGCCACGCCACCATCCGTGTTGATCTCAGGTTCGGCAACCGGCTTTTATGGCAACACCGGCGATCTGGTGCTGACTGAAGAGGATCAGGGTCAGGATGAGTTTACTCATCAGCTCTGCGCCCGCTGGGAGCAGCTGGCGCTCGCGGCTGAAAGCGAACGCACCCGCGTCTGCCTGCTGCGAACCGGCGTGGTGCTGGCGTCTGAGGGCGGCGCACTCAGCAAAATGAAGCTGCCCTTTAAACTCGGCATCGGCGGGCCGATTGGCAGTGGTAAACAGTACATGCCGTGGATTCACATTGATGACATGCTAAACGCCATTATCTGGCTGCTGGAGCATGACGATCTGCGGGGTCCGTTCAATATGGTCGCTCCCTACGCGGTGCGTAACGAGCAGTTTGCCGCCACCCTGGGCCGGGTGATGCATCGTCCGGCCTTTATGCGCACGCCTGCCAGCGCCATTAAACTGATGATGGGCGAATCGTCGGTGCTGGTGCTGGGAGGACAGCATGTGCTGCCAAAGCGGCTGGAAGCCTCAGGCTTTGGCTTCCGCTGGTACGATTTGCAGGAAGCGTTGCAGGATGTTGTGAAGCATTAATCCTGGCCCGCGCCAGCGAGATGCGGGCGCGGGCGCGGGATTACTTCAGCGATCCCTTGAGGAACTGCTGTAAACGTGGGCTTTTCGGGCTGCCGAACAGTTCCGCAGGCGGTCCCTGCTCTTCGATTTTACCCTGATGCAGGAAAATGACATGACTGGAGACGTGACGGGCAAATTCCATCTCGTGGGTCACGACCACCATGGTTTTGCCCTCCTCAGCCAGCTTCTGCATGATACGCAGTACTTCCCCGACCAGCTCCGGATCAAGCGCCGAAGTGGGTTCGTCAAACAGCAACACCTCTGGCTCCATCGCCAGCGCGCGCGCAATCGACACACGCTGCTGCTGACCGCCGGAGAGATGAACCGGATATTTTGCCTGCGCCCGCGCATCAATCCCGACTTTATCGAGGTATTTGATGGCACGCTCACGCGCCGCCGCTTTACTCAGCCCCAGCACCTGAATCGGGGCTTCCATCACGTTTTCCAGTACGGTCATGTGACTCCACAGATTAAAATGCTGGAACACCATGGTCAGGCTGGTACGTAACGCGCGCAGTTGCTCTTTGTCAGCCACTTTGAGCTGACCATCTTTGTCACGGACTAAGGTGATTTGTTGGTTATTCACCATGATGCTGCCTTCACTCGGTTTTTCGAGGAAGTTGATGCAGCGTAAAAAGGTACTTTTCCCTGAGCCGGACGATCCAATGATACTGATCACATCGCCCGCTTTAGCAGTTAACGAGACCCCTTTCAGCACTTCATGTTCACCGTAACGCTTATGCAATTCGGTGACGCTTAATTTATTGTCAGCCATAGTTCTACTCAATGCGATGAAGAGGGTTTCACGTGGGCCAGCCAGCGACGTTCCGCCAGGCGGAACAGGCTGATCAACACGTAAGAGATAATCAGGTACAACACAGCCGCCAGACCAAAGGCGGTAAACGGCTGATAGGTCGCCGAGTTAATATCCCGCGCGATTTTCAGCAGATCCGGCACGGTGGCGGTGAAGGCCAGCGCCGTGGAGTGCAGCATCAGAATCACTTCGTTGCTGTAGGCCGGCAGTGCCGTACGCAGCGCCGATGGCAGGATAATGCAGCGATAGAGTTTAAAGGTGGAGAAGCCGTATGCCCGTGCCGCCTCAATTTCACCGTGTGGCACCGAGCGAATCGCACCAGCAAAAATTTCCGTGGTGTATGCGCAGGTATTGAGGGTGAAGGCGAGCAGCGTACAGTTCAGACCACTGCGGAAAAAGGCATTCAGCAATTCAGTGCCTTTCACAATCTCCAGCGTGTACATGCCGGAGTAGAACACCAGCAGCTGCACATAGAGCGGCGTGCCGCGAAAGACGTAGGTGAAGAGCCAGACCGGAAAGCTGATAAACCGGTTAGGGGAAACCCGCGCTATCGCCAGCAGGATTGCCAGACATCCGCCAATGGTGACCGAGAGGATCAGCAGCCACAGGGTGATAGCTACACCGGTAAAACGATAACCGTCAGTCCAGAGCAGCGATTTCCAGTATTCCTGAATAATATCAATCATAACTCGCCCTCTTCACACCCACCGTATAGCGCCGGTTCAGCCACCACAGCACACCGTTTGACAGCGTGGTGAATACCAGATAAATCACACCGGCCACAATGGCGAAGTAGAACGGCTGCCAGGTACTTTTTCCTGCCAGCTGCGTCGCCTTCACCACATCTTCCAGCCCCAGCAGCGAGACCAGCGCGGTGGCTTTCAGAATCACCTGCCAGTTGTTGCCGATGCCTGGCAGCGCGTAGCGCATCATGGCCGGAAACAGAATGCGGCGGAACACCTGCGCGCCGGTAAAGCCAAACGCGGTTGCTGCTTCAATCTGCCCCTGAGGCACGGCCATAAAGGCGCCGCGGAACGTTTCGGTGAAGTAGGCACCATAGATAAAGCCGAGCGTGATGATACCGGCGACCATCGGGTCGATATCAAACTGCGCCATGCCCAGCGCATCGGTTATCTGGTTGAGGACAATCTGCAGACCGTAGAAGATCAGCAGCATCAGTACAAGGTCTGGCACGCCACGAATCAGCGTGGTGTAGCCTTCAAAAATCATCGCCAGTGGCCGGCTGCGCGACAGTTTCGCGCCTGCGCCAATCAGGCCCAGCAGCACTGCCAGCACGACGGAAGTGAGCGCCAGCTCCAGCGTCACCAGCGTGCCCCGAAGAATTACATCAGAATAGCCATACAGCATCGAGAGGGTCCTGTCGTGGGGTGAAAACGAAACGCTGCCCGCAAGCGAGACGGGCAGTTTAGCTTTACCTCTCTGTTGCAGATGCCATCCGCTATTAGCGGAAAAGAACCCGATTCTGCACCTGGCAGAACCGGCTCAGACCCGGCAAAACGGACACAGAGGGTAAAGCGACAGGATGGTTAGTCGCCGTACACGTTGAAATCGAAGTATTTCTTCGCAATCTTGTCGTAGGTGCCATCTTTACGCATGTCTGCAAAGGCTTTGTCGATGGCGGCTTTCAGTTCGCTGTCATCTTTACGCAGTCCCATGCCGGTACCGACGCCAAAAATCTTGTCATCTTTCACGGCCGGACCGGCGAAGGCGTAATTTTTACCGACCGGCTGCTTCAGGAACCCTTCGCTGGCCTGCACTTCATCCTGGAAGGCAGCATCAATACGACCGGCATTCAGATCCTGATAGACCAGATCCTGGTTTGCATAAGGTGTGACGTTCACCCCTTTTGGCCGCCAGTTCTGATTGGCGTAAGTTTCCTGGGTGGTGCCCTGCAGCAGACCGATGTTTTTGCCTTTCAGGGACTCAATGGTCGGCTCAATTTTCGATCCCTTCGGCGCGACTAAACGCGCGTTAGCGGCGTAGAGTTTTTCCGAGAAGGCGATCTCTTCCTGACGTTTCGCTGTGATGGAAAGTGAGGAGATGATGGCATCAATTTTCTTCGCTTTCAGCGAAGGGATCAGCGCATCAAAGTCGCTCTCTACATAGGTACATTGGGTATGAATACGTTTACAGATTTCGTTAGCGAGGTCGATATCGAAGCCCACTAACTTGCCTTGCGCGTTTTTCGACTCAAACGGTGGGTAAGTTGGATCTGTGCCGATACGGATTGAACCCGGAACCGCCGCGAAGACGCTGGCAGCACTGGATAAGCCCAGCATCAGGGAAAGAGCCAGAACACGCTTTTTCATAGATTACCCTCAAGTGAAGTGCTTTTTGTTATGTGGTTCGTGATGTGTTTGCGCAAAGTAATTTGCATGTTTCATGCCAGTTCTGCAAGTTAACCACGCTGTTAGCGTGATGTCAGACAGGCGAAAACGCTGTGTTTGTGAGGGGAATATAGCAGTGAAGTAAAAGAGAAAAAGCGACGTTGTTAACTTTTGGTGCGTCAAATGCACGAAGAGTGATCCGAGGCGCGCTTATGCACTAAATAAGTGCGCCAGCGGAACTTTATGCACCCTGCCAGCGCGTGAAGAGATCTTCCGATAATTCGATATCAAACTGGTCGATCACCCGGTTAACGGTCTGATCGATCAGCTGATCGATCGTTTCAGGCCGATGATAGAATGCCGGCACGGGTGGCATGATAATGGCACCCAGCTCTGCGGCGGTGGTCATCATTCGCAGATGCCCAACATGCAGCGGGGTTTCGCGCACGCACAGCACCAGCTTACGCTGCTCTTTTAACACCACGTCAGCCGCACGGGTCAGCAACGAGTCACTGTAACTGTGGACGATGCCAGAGAGCGTTTTCATTGAGCAGGGTAAAATCGCCATGCCCAGCGTTTTAAACGATCCAGATGAGATATTTGCTGCAATATCGCGCACGTCATGCACCACATCGGCCAGCGCCTGCACGTCACGCAGCGAATAATCGCTCTCCAGTCCCAGCGTCTGACGCGCCGCCTGACTCATAACCAGATGCGTTTCTACTTCTTCCACCTGCTGCAACACCTGCAGCATGCGCACGCCATAGATCACCCCGCTTGCGCCAGAGATGCCAATGATGAGTCGTTTCATATTCCAACCTTATGTCAGCCAATGGGCCATCATACGCGGCCTGCGGGTTTCTGAAAACAAACAGGGCGGGATTGCTCCCGCCCTGTTTTATGCTGCCCGCCAGCTGAAGGTATCAGCCTTCGTTGTGCAGCTCGAGGTTTTCGACTTCGTTCTGCCGCTGAAGCGCTTTGGCATCATCATTACGCAGCGACTCGAGATACTCCAGATATTGCTGATCGACATCTTTCGTCACGTAAATGCCGTTGAACACCGAGCACTCAAATTGTGCAATGTCCGGATTCTCTTCGCGAACCGCTTCGATCAGATCGTCCAGATCCTGGAAGATCAGCGCATCGGCTTTAATCAGCTGGCGAATCTCTTCCACTTCACGGCCATGCGCAATCAGTTCCGTGGCGCTGGGCATATCGATACCGTAGACGTTCGGGAAACGAATTTCCGGCGCCGCTGACGCCAGATAAACCCTTTTTGCGCCCGCTTCACGCGCCATCTCAATGATCTGCTCTGAGGTGGTACCGCGAACAATAGAGTCATCCACCAGCAGCACATTTTTATCACGGAATTCGGCGCGGTTAGCGTTGAGCTTGCGGCGCACCGCGCTGCGGCGTAACTGCTGGCCCGGCATGATAAAAGTACGGCCAACGTACCGGTTCTTCACGAAGCCCTGGCGATAGGGTTTGTCGAGAATACGTGCAATTTCCAGCGCGATATCGGTGGAGGTTTCAGGAATCGGAATCACGACGTCGATATCGAGATCTTCCCACTCGCGCGCAATTTTCTCACCCAGCTTGGTACCCATACGGACACGGGCGCTGTAGACCGAGATTTTGTCGAGGAAGGAGTCGGGACGTGCAAAATAGACATACTCGAACAGGCACGGATTGCTTTTCGGATTTTCAGCGCACTGGCGGGTAGACAGCTGGCCCACCTCAGTCACATAAACCGCTTCACCCGGTGCAACGTCACGGATGAACTCAAAGCCCAGCGTATCCAGCGCCACGCTCTCGGAGGCGACCATATATTCGGTGCGGCCATCAGCGATAACGCGCTTGCCCAGCACCAGCGGACGGATACCGTTAGGATCACGGAAGGCGACCATGCCGTGGCCGATAATCATCGACACTACCGCATAGGCTCCGCGCACCTGCTGATGCACGGCAGCAACCGCAGCAAAGATGTTGTCGGCTGTCAGCGGATCGTTTTGGAAACGATCTAACTCCTGCGCAAAGATGTTCAGCAGGATTTCAGAATCTGAGGTGGTATTAACGTGACGGCGGCCCTTTTCAAACAGGTGCTTACGCAGCACATGGGCGTTGGTCAGGTTACCGTTGTGCGCCAGGGTGATGCCATACGGGGAGTTTACATAGAATGGCTGCGCTTCAGAGGCACTGGAGCTTCCCGCGGTTGGATAACGCGCGTGACCGATCCCCATATTGCCCTGCAGACGCTGCATGTGGCGTGCTTCGAAAACGTCGCTGACCAGGCCGTTTGCCTTTCGCAGGCGAAAACATTTCAGCGCATCGATAGTACAAATGCCTGCGGCATCCTGCCCGCGGTGCTGGAGCACCGTTAACGCGTCATAGATCGACTGGTTGACCGGCATGAAACCGGTGATACCGACAATACCGCACATGTTGTCATTTCCTCATTAAGCCGCACTCCCGGTCACATCACCGGGGTAAAAAACTCGACGTGCTTTTCAGGTAATCAAAAAACCACCTGATTATATAACTGAACTCGGGAATGAGTTGAGACTGTTGCCAGTCCGGACTTTTGGAAAAGCCAGTGAATGTATCGAGGAAGAACAGCAAAGCGGCTACGATCAGCACACCACGCAATGCCCCGAAACAGACGCCCAACACCCGGTCGGTTCCCGACAGGCCGGTTTTTTCCACCAGCGTGCCGATAACGTAGTTCACAATGGCCCCCACAATCAGGGTCGCCACAAACAGCACACCGATGGCGATACCGTTACGAACCAGTTCGTCGTCAAAACCTGTAAACCAGACTGCAAGGTAGGCGTAGTAATGACTGGCGACAAAAAACGCGCATCCCCAGGTAACAAGAGATAAGGCTTCACGGACAAACCCACGGACCAGGCTGACCAGAGCCGAAAAACCAACTACCGCAATAATGACGTAATCAATCCAGATCATGAACTCTTCCAGCGCCAGTGCAATTGCACCCCTGCATCCAGTTCGGGGCGCATTCTAACAGAAAAAGAAAACGTTTGCGTAGCGGTTTTCTTTTTCTGCATCCATAAAAAAGGCGATGAAAAAAAACGCTATCGCCCGGGTAATTCTCAGCCGGACAGGCCGTTGAAAATCGTCAATTTTTTTCGCGGCAGCGCGCATTAAGCGCGCTGTCTGAGGGGTAAAAGACGCTGCCTGTTACTGCTATCGGCAGCGCCAATCGCCCGTTTTAGCGGGCGCTGTATGGTTTCACGACACCGCCCAGTCCTGAGATACTTTTCAGCTCGCCAACCGCACTCTGCATTTTGGCTTTCGACGCATCAGGCCCAACGTAAATGCGGGTGATCTGACCCTGTACCGGCGTTGAAGGCACGGTAAAGGCGCGATAGCCCGACAGCCGCAGCTGCGCGACAATCTCATTCACTTTGCTGGCGTTTTTCAGCGCACCTAACTGCACCACATAAGCCTGCCCTGCCGGCGCTGTCGTCTCTGCCGTTTTCGGCGGCTCTTCCTGCTTCGGCTGTTCGACCACTTTAGGCTGTTCAACCGGTTTAGGTTTAGGCTGCTCCACGACTTTTGGCTTCTGCTGTTCGACCGGCTTCTGCTTAGGCTGCTCTGTTACTTTCGGTTTCTGCTGCTCAACGACCTTCGGCTTCGTCACCGTCTGTGCGGGCACAGACTGATGGACCGGCGGCGGCGAGACCACTACCGGATCGCTCTCGTCTTCCGGTTGAGTCCGACCCTGCTCTGCCGTAGCGTTGGTTTTACCGTTGCCATTGCCATTGCTGCTGCTGACCGCATTGCCCGCGCCTTCCGGCGGCTGTGCCGGCAGCGACTGGGTTACCGGCGGCACCATTTCGCTGTCCTGCTGATCGTCAGGTTTCGGCACCAGCGGAATGGCGGCGAACTCCTCTTTGTAATGCTTTTTCTGACCATCCAGCAGCCCTGGCAGCACAATCACGCCAACGGCGACCAGAATAACGGTGCCGACTAAACGGTTCTGAAACTTACTTGCCACGTCCTTTCTCCGTTTCAATCGATTCCATGACCTGTGCAACGGTGTGGAATGAACCACAGACCAGCACAATGTCCTGCGGCGCTGCCCGCTGGCGTGCCTGCTGCCAGGCGAGCTCAACCGAACTAAAAGCCTCGCCCTGCGGCAGGTTGTTCAGCAGTTGCTCAGCACTGGCGCCGCGCGGACCCTCGAGGGGCGCGCAGTACCAGGCATCGACCACCGGTGCCAGCGCCGCCAGCGTTCCGGCGATATCTTTATCATGCAGCATGCCCACCACGGCATGCACTTTGCCGCGTTTCGGCAGTGCAGCCAGCCGCGACGCCAGATATGCTGCCGCATGCGGGTTATGGGCGACATCCAGAATAACGCGCGGTGATTCGCTGAGGGTCTGAAAACGGCCTGGCAGCATCGCCAGCGGCAGGCTGGCGCGAATCTGCGCCTCACTGACCTCAAGCCCGGAGACCCGCAGCGCCACCAGTGCGGTCGCCGCGTTAGGCAGCGGCACCTGCGGCAGCGGCAGATCGTTCAGCTCACCCGTCGCATCACACAGTGACCAGCTTTCTGCCTGCGCATGCCACGACCAGTCACGGTTGCGCTGCAACAGCTGCGCACCTTTTTCCTGTGCGACCACGGCAATACTCTGCGGCATATCCGGTTCACCCACTACCGCAGGTTTCCCCGCCCGGAACACACCGGCTTTTTCACGCCCGATGCTTTCGCGATCCGGGCCAAGCCAGTCGGTGTGATCGAGTGCAATGCTGGTGACCACCGCGACATCGGCATCCACGATGTTTGTCGCATCCAGCCGTCCGCCGAGGCCGACTTCGAGGATCACGACATCCAGCTGCGCCTGGCGGAACAGATTCAACGCAGAGAGCGTGCCAAATTCAAAATAGGTCAGCGAAATATCTGCACGTCCGGCTTCAATCTCCGCAAAACTGGCGCAGTGCTGCGCTTCACTCAGCTCCTCTCCCTGAACCCGAACGCGCTCGGTATAGCGCACCAGATGCGGTGAGCTGTACACGCCAACGCGGTAACCCGCGGCGATCAGCAGCGTTTCCAGGGTGCGACAGGTGGTGCCTTTGCCATTAGTACCGGCCACGGTAAAGACAAAAGGAGCGGGTTTCAGCAGGTCGAGACGAAGCGCTACCTGACGAATACGGTCCAGACCCAGTTCAATGGCCTGAGTATGCAGGTGCTCAAGATAATAAAGCCACGTGGCCAAAGGCGACGTGGCTTGGGGAAGGTGAAGATTGTCCATATGTCCCGTTTTGCTTATTTATACCAGGCAGGCTGCTGCTGCGGTATACGGTGCATTGGTAAGAGGTGCTTTGGACGCACCTCTCTATCTCCTGTCAGGCCTCGTTGCTTTCCGATTCAGTCGTCGCCGGAGCGGACTGTTCACCATCATGCAGCGGTGCCGGCAGGTTCATCATTTTTGCCAGCAGGCTTGCCAGTTTGTAGCGCATTTCCGGACGGCGAATGATCATATCAATCGCGCCCTTTTCAATCAGGAACTCACTGCGCTGGAAGCCCGGCGGCAGTTTTTCACGCACGGTCTGCTCAATAACGCGTGGACCGGCAAAGCCAATCAGTGCTTTAGGTTCCGCGATATTGAGGTCGCCCAGCATGGCAAAACTGGCCGAAACACCACCCATAGTCGGGTCAGTCAGCACGGAAATATAAGGCAGACCGCGCTCACGCATTTTTGCCAGTGCCGCACTGGTTTTCGCCATCTGCATCAGCGACTGCAGCGCTTCCTGCATACGCGCCCCGCCGCTGGCGGAGAAGCAGATCAGCGGGCAGTTATCTTCTAACGCCTGCTCAACCGCACGTACAAAACGCGCACCGACCACAGAGCCCATTGAACCGCCCATAAAGGCAAATTCAAAGGCCGCCGCAACAACCGGCATGCCGTGCAGCTGACCTTTCATGACCACCAGCGCATCTTTCTCACCGGTGTCTTTCTGGGCCGCGATCAGACGATCTTTGTACTTTTTGGAGTCACGGAACTTGAGCAGATCTTTAGGTTCAAGTTCACTACCCAGCTCAACCATCGTGCCCTGATCGAGGACACTGCCGAGGCGCTCACGTGCGTGCATCCGCATGTGATGGTCACACTTCGGGCAGACCTCAAGATTACGCTCCAGCTCGGCGCGGTAGAGCACCTGACCACAGCTGTCACACTTGGTCCAGACCCCTTCCGGGATACTGGCTTTGCGCACAGGCGTTCCGGTGCTTTTATTAAGAATGCGTTCAATCCAGCTCATTGATGACCTTTCTGTTTAAAACTGACCTGGTCCAGTCGTCTTGATACTGCTGAAAACCGCTTCAGCAGACGGTAAATGTCGCTCATTAAACCACAACCTGTTCAGACTGTGGATAAAAATCTGGTCTTACCCCTGAGCGCAGCCTTACGGCTGCTTCTGCTGCTTAGCCTGACGGCGATGACGCCAGACTTCAATCACACCTGGCAGAATCGAGACCAGGATAATGCCCACAATCAGCAGCTTCAGGTTTTCCTGCACCACCGGCAGATCGCCAAACAGGTAGCCGGCATAGGAGAACAGCAGCACCCAGAGCAGCGCACCCGTTACGTTGAACAGCGCGAAGTGGCGATAGGACATATGGCCCATACCGGCAACAAACGGCGCAAAGGTTCGCACGATCGGCACGAAGCGCGCCAGGATAATGGTTTTTCCGCCGTGACGGGCATAAAACGCATGGGTTTTATCCAGATGGCTGCGACGGAAAATCTTCGAGTTCGGGTTACTGAACAACCTTTCGCCAAACAGGCGGCCAATGGTGTAGTTCACTGCGTCGCCCAGAACCGCGGCCACCACTAATAATGCCACCATCACATGCACATTAAGATCGTTACCCGGCAACGCCGCCAGTGCGCCCGCCACAAACAGTAACGAGTCACCCGGCAGGAAGGGCGTCACCACCAGACCGGTTTCGCAGAACAAAATCAGGAACAAAATAGCGTAAATCCAGATACCGTACTGTGCAACCAGTTCGGCAAGATGCACATCAATGTGCAGAATAAAATCAACCAGAAAATGGAGAAACTCCATGGCGCGCCCTTTTAAGTCCTGAAAGTGAATTAATCCGCGAGGAACAACGGTCCCATCGACGGCTGTGGTAACGCAAAGTGGGATGGGTAATCCACCGCCACCAGATACAACCCCTCTGCCCGGGCTGTGGCTGCGGCTAATGTCCGATCCTTCGCCGCCAGCAGCGTTGCCATCCATGACTCCGGCTTATTGCCGCAGCCTATCTCCATCAGGCTGCCCACGATATTGCGCACCATGTGATGCACAAAGGCATTGGCTTTGATATCCACAATCACGTAGGGACCCTGACGCGTCACGTTGAGGTGAATCACGTTGCGCCACGGTGTACGCGACTGGCACTGCACGGCTCGGAATGAGGTGAAATCATTCTCGCCTAACAAACACTGCCCGGCGCGCTGCATCTTCTCTGCATCCAGAGGATGGTAAAAGTGCGTCACGCCCTGCGCCAGCACCGCCGGACGCAGACGCTGATTGTAGATCAGGTAGCGATAGCGTCGGGCCGTGGCGCTGAAGCGGGCATGAAATTCATCCGGCACCGCTTTCACCCAGCGCACCGCAATATCCGGCGGCAGATTAGCGTTGACGCCCAGCGTCCAGGCGCCATCAGGCCGCTGCGAGGTGGTCTCGAAATGGACCACCTGCCCCGTCCCATGTACACCTGCATCGGTGCGGCCAGCACAAAAAATACTGACCGGATGATCGGCGACTTTCGACAGCGCGCGCTCAACCTTCTCCTGCACGCTGCGGACTTCATTCTGACGCTGCCAGCCGTAGTAACGGCTGCCGTCATACTCGATGCCGAGCGCCAGTTTTTGCGTCTGACCATCGGACATGGTTACAGATACTCCTGAACCAGTTTCTCAGCGGTTTTCACCGCCATCAGCGCGCCGCCAAAACGAATGTTGTCCGCCACTGACCAGAACTGCAGCAGTTCGGGGATACCGTAGTCGTTGCGCACAGCGCCGATGCTCAGTTCGCCGTTGCCTGAGGCATCCGTGACCGGCGTCGGCACTTCATCCTCTTCGCTCAGACGAATATCTGACGCCAGCGCCAGTTCGGCACGCGCTTCTTCAGCAGAGAGCGGGCGCAGATTTTCGATATGCACAATCTGCGCATTACCGTAGAACACCGGAGCCTGTACGCTGCTGACCGCAATCGGTAAGCCTTCGTCCTGCAATACCTTACGCACCTGATCAATCAGACGACGCTCACTCTCCACGCTGCCTTCTGCGTCGGCCTGTTGTGGCATCAGGTTAAACGCCAGCTGACGACCAAAATGGTGTTCATCGGCCGGAAGACCGTTCAGCAGGCGGGCACTTTCCCCGGCCAGCGCATCGACAGCCACTTTGCCGTAGCTGGAGACTGAGATCAGGTTAGTCACCTGTAAACGACTCAATCCGGCCGCATCCACCAGCGGTTTAATTGCGGTCAGCAGCTGGCTTACCAGGTTGTCCGCCACGCTGATGATGTTGCGATTGCGATAATCTGCCAGCACCTGCGGATTCACATCCGGCACCACCAGCGGCACATCGGGTTCCAGCGCAAACAGCTCGCTGCTGTCGATCACCAGACAACCGGCATTGGCCGCTTCATCGGCAAAGCGCGCCGAGGCGTCACGTCCCGCCACGAAAAAGGCCAGCTGCGCCTGTGACCAGTCGAACGTCTCCGCATTTTCGACCCGCACCGAGCGGCCTTCGAAACGTTTGATTTCGCCCGCGCTGTTTTCGCTGGCCAGCAAATATAATTCACCAACCGGGAACTGGCGTTCCGCCAGCAGTTCCAGTACAGCGTTCCCTACTGCGCCTGTCGCGCCAAGTAGCGCAATATTCCAGCCGTCAGACATGTTGGTTTACTCCAGACAATGACATAAAAACAGAAGGCGGTGATATTCACCGCCCAGGGATTCAGATTTATCCCCGTCGTCTTTCACGTTGCATCTTTGTTGGCTGCGTTCACTCACCCGAATCACTTACCTGAGTAAGCGCATCGGGATTCGTTCTCTTGCCGCCTCAATGCAACCCGAAATCCATTGGGTATATCCCCCCAGAACCCGCCGTCATGCAGACATGCCAGCAGCGCCCGCCTTCCGTTCACTGATTAATTCAGTGCGGAAACCGCGCCAGGGCGCCTGACCTGCAGCGCCCGCTATTCCGGGGAGATGATTGCGTTAAAGCCCAGCTGGTTCAGCAGCTCAGCGGTTGTGGCGTCATCGCAGTTCACCTGCAGCGATGACCACTCGCGGCGCTCCTGATACTGCTTGCGCAGGCGATCAAACTCGCCGGGTTTCGCCGCCACTTTACGCAGGGGGGCATCATCGCGGCGCACATCATACACCAGATGCGCCAGGCGTTTCAGCGTTGGCTGATCCAGCGGGCCATTCAGGGTGATTTCACTGAATTCCGGCACCGGCAGTAAGGTACTGAGCGGCACCTGCTGCGGCTGACCAATAAAGTCGCACCAGGCTTCAAACACCTGGGTGGTGCCGCGCGCTTTGCCTTCCAGCGTGTAGCCCGCGATGTGCGGCGTGGCGATATCGACCTTATCCAGCAGCGCCAGCGACAGATCCGGCTCCGGCTCCCAGACATCCAGCACGACGCTAAGATCGTGCCGCATTTTCAGCACCTCCAGCAGCGCGCTGTTGTCCACCACCGGGCCGCGACAGGCGTTGATCAGAATAGTATTAGGCTTTAGCGCCATCAGCAGCGCCGCATCCGCCAGATGCCAGCTTTTATACGGGCCCTCTTTAAACAGCGGCGTATGGAACGTCAGAATATCAGCCTGCTCGGTCACGGCCTCCAGCGACAGGAAATCCCCCTCGTCACCGCTATCGGCGCGCGGCGGATCACACAGCAGGGTTTTGATGCCCCAGGCCTCAAGACGCTTTTGCAGTCGCCCACCGACGTTACCGACGCCAACGATGCCGACAGTGCGGTCACGCAGCTGGAAACCATCGCGTTCCGCCAGCAGCAACAGCGCAGAAAAAACATACTCCACCACCGCAATGGCGTTACAGCCGGGTGCGGCAGAGAACGCAATGCCCGCCTGCTGCAGCCAGTTCTCGTCGATATGATCGGTGCCCGCCGTGGCGGTTCCGACAAATTTCACCGGCTTTCCTGCCAGCAGGGCCTCATTAACCTGGGTGACTGAGCGCACCATCAGGCCATCGGCATCGGCCAGTTCAGCCACCGGCAGCGGACGCCCCGGCACCGCGACCACGTCGCCGGTAAGGCTGAATAGCTCACGGGCATAAGGCATATTTTCATCGACCAGAATTTTCACCACGGCTTTCCTGTCAGTTACATATCAGGCAATTATTCTGGCACAAAGCGACGCGTTAGCCTAACCGTGCACGGTAGCGTTCGGGCGTGGTTCCCGCCTGTTGCTGGAACATCACAATCAGTGCCGAAGCTGAACTGTATCCCAGCTCATGGGCGATGCTCTGCACGCTTTCCCCCTGCTCCAGCAGCACAATGGCGCGTAGAAACCGCAGCCGCTGCCGCCACTCGCCAAAAGTCATATGAAGCTGCTGCTGGCAGCGCCGCGCCAGCGTCCGTTCGGTGGTAAAGACCCGCGCCGCCCAGCCTGCCAGCGTGGTGTTATCGCCCGGATGCGCTTCCAGCGCATGTAACACCGGCGCCAGAAATTTATCGTCAGAGGTGGGCAGATAACTCTCCTGTACCTGCGCCAGCTGCAGGCGATCGCGCAGCACCTCGCACAGCCGCCACTGCGCATCCGTTTCGGGTTGCTCGATTTGCTGCTCAGCAAACTCATCCATAATGGCATGTGCAATGGGATCGACCAGCAGCAGGCAGGCGCGCCGGGGCAGATCGGCGCATAATGGGGCCGCCAGATTAAAGGTACGGAACTGTGCCTGACGATGGTTATAGCTACTATGAAGCTGACCCGGTGGGATCCAGACCGGAATATCTGCCGGTGTCAGCAATCGCTCACCCTCGACCTGCATCTCCAGTACGTGGCTTTTCACCATAATGAGCTGACCCCAGGCATGCGCATGCGGCAGATATTCGGTGCGGGCATTGGCCTGCTCATAACGCATAAAGTAGCGCAGTTGCGGCGCGTCAAGGGGCGGCTGGTAGATCACTTTCAGGGTCATTCTGTCCGCTCCACAACTAATTTTGTCCGATATTAACTATCTGAATAAATCCGGACAAGCGTACACTGCGCCTCATTATGGCGTGTGGAGAGTCAGCATGTTTTTCCTGTACCCGCTCTTTGCGGTAATAATCTGGTCGATCAACTCAATTGTCAGCAAACTCTCGGCGGATGCGATCGATCCGGCGGCGATCTCATTCTACCGCTGGTTACTGGCGCTGCTGGTGCTGACGCCCTTTGTGCTGCCCGGCGTGTGGCGCACGCGTCAGGTCATTAAACCGCACCTCTGGCGGCTGGCGATCCTTGGCCTGCTCGGCATGGTGCTCTATCAGAGTCTCGCCTACTACGCAGCACACAGTGTCAGCGCACTCTTTATGGGCATTATCGGCGCCCTCATCCCCCTGCTCACCGTACTGCTGAGCGTGGTGATCCTGCGGATTGCGCCGACGCTGGGCATCCTGCTTGGCAGCATCATCTCCTTTACCGGTCTGGTGTGGCTGGTCAGTGAGGGTAACGTGATGCAGCTGCTGAATCATGGCCTGGGCAAAGGTGAACTGCTGATGCTGGCCGCCTCCGCCGCCTATGCGCTGTATGGCGTGCTGACACGGCGCTGGGCACTGCCGCTGCCGATCTGGCAAAGTCTGTATGTGCAGATTTTATTTGGTGTCGTACTGCTGTTGCCTGGTTTTCTGCTGGCCCCCGAGGTGGCGCTTAACCGGCACAACCTGCCGCTGGTGGCCTTTGCCGGTCTGTTTGCTTCGATCATCGCGCCGTTCCTGTGGATCCACGGTGTGCAGCGTCTGGGTGCCAGCACCACCAGTATCTTTATGAATCTGATCCCGGTATTTACCGCGGTGATCGCGGTGATTTTCCTGCATGAGCAACTACACAGTTACCACTGGATTGGCGGTGGTCTGACGCTTGGCGGTGTGATACTGGCGCAGCGGCTGCGTACCCCCTTATCCCGCCGTAAACCGGTGAGCCACCCACAGGCCTGAATAGCGCGGCTGTGGCGAGTGAGGGTACTATTGAGGATGGCAGTGAAGAGAGTCTACAGCTGAAGCGTAAATCTCGCGCCGAAACGCATGTCCCCCGTGGGATTTCCCGGGGGCTTTTGCTATCATGGCCTATTCATTTTCCGGCGCACCCCACGCTGTTCTGTTTTCCCAAGGAATCCGCCATGCAACCACTCAGCGGCCCCGGTGTGCCGGTCGGCGATCGTTCATCTGTCAATCCGCAAACTGGCGTAACGCGTCACGGTTCAGTGGCCGGTGAACAGCCCCTCTCCCCTGCGCAGCGCACGACGTTAGAACGCCTGATCGTGCGTATCTCATCGCTCAGTAATCTTAAAGCGCCTGAACTGTGGGCGGGCGTACGCCATGAAGTGGGCGTAAAGAGTGAAGCGGAATTACAGTCGCGTCATTTTCCGGCAGCGGAACAGTACCTTAATGGCCGCCTTACGCAGACGCAAAATGGGCATGCCACACGCCAGCTGATGACCCAGCTCACCGATCTGCTGCCGAAAGGGAATAACCGTCAGGCCGTCAGCGACTTTATCCGTCAGCAATTTGGTCAGACCGTACTGAGCGCGCTGAGCCAGGATCAGCTGCGCCAGGTGCTGACGATGCTGCAGAACGGGCAGATGACCATTCCTCAGCCGCAGCAGATCCGCGTCAGCGATCGCACGCTGCTGCCTGCCGAGCACCATACGCTGAATCAGCAGGTGGTACGCCTGGCCGCTGCCACTGGCGAATCCACCGGTAAGCTGTGGACGGCTGCGCTGAAACTGGTGAATCTGACCAGCGGTGATCCCATCCCGTCGCGCCACTTCCCGCTGCTGACCCAGTATCTGCAGGTGCGTCAGACGCTGAGTCAGCACAGCGCACCGACGCTGCAATTGCTGGAAGCGTCCCTGAAACAGCCGCTTGATCAGCAGGAGCGGCAGCAACTGGAGGATTACAGCCAGCAGCGTTTCCAGGCCACGCCGCAGACGGTGCTCACCGTAACGCAGACCCAGGATCTGCTGAACTTCCTGTTCAGCCGGCGCGCCGACCGGGCAGAAAAACTTCTCGAACAGCCGCTGTCTGCCAGCGAGATTAAACCGCAGCCGATCTGGTCGCCCTTTGTCGCCTCGCTGCCGCCCGCGATTCAGCCTCTGGCAGAGCGCCCCCTGCTGGGCTTCTTTGTCGCTCTGGTTGTCATCACCCTTTTACTCTGGCTGGTCCTCTGAGTTAACAGCCACAGAATGCTTTGGGCGCGGCGACTGGCCATTCGCCCGGTGCATCACCCCAGGTCAGCGGATGACCGTCACGTTTCCAGAAATCCAGCCCGCCAATCAACTCCTTCACCTGAAATCCCAGCGAGGCCAGTTTCCAGGCCGCTTTCGTCGAGCCGTTACAGCCAATGCCGTCACAATACGTGACATAAACTTTACTGCGATCAAGCCGGGCCGTGGTAGTGGCATCCATCTCGCGATGCGGAAAGTTGATCGCGCCGCAAATATGCCCGGCGCGATAAGCCTCCGGCGCGCGAGCATCGATTACCACGATATCCGGGATTTGCCGTTCCAGATCTTCCGCCAGATCCCAGGCGTCGGTGTAAAAAGCGAGTTTTGCCTGCAGATAGTCGAGGCTTTGCTGCGGGGTGGCGGCCGGAATTCGTAAAACCGATGACATAGCGATTCTCCTGTTGTGGTGAGTCTGCAGTTTACGGCAAAGTGGACTGCTTACTGATACCCATTCCCCATCAGGTATAAGACCCATATGTCTTCACCGTTATTACAACTTTTCCAGCATCAGACCAGTGGCGGCGTGCGCGAGCGGCTCTGCTCTACCCTGCGACTGGCGATCAACCGGCACCATCTGCATGCTGGTCAGCAGTTGCCGTCCAGTCGGCAGCTGGCGCAGGATCTGCGTCTGTCACGTGTGACGGTGGAAGCGGCCTACGGACAGCTGGAAAGTGAAGGCTATCTGCGACGCGAGACCGGTCGCGGTACTTTTGTTGCCATCATCATCCCCACCCACTCATCATCATTACCTGCCCGGTCTCAGCCCGTCCGTTTCTCGGCGCGGGGCCAGCAGGTACTGGCAACCGGTGGCTGTCAGGATCCCCCTTTTCCCCATGCATTCGCCGCCGGTTCACCGGAGTTACGCGCTTTTCCCCATGACACGTGGCGACGCCTCGGCAGCAGCGTGCAGCGTTCACTGGGCAGTGCCGCAATGGGATATGGCGATCCCTGCGGCTACCTGCCGTTACGCAGCGCACTCGCGGATTATCTGGCACTTTCCCGGGGCGTGGCATGCCAGCCGGAACAGGTGATCATTCTGACCAGTTCACAACAGGCACTGCAGTTACTGGCTTTGATGTTCGTCGATCCCGGTGATGAGGTATGGATGGAGGAGCCGGGCTATCCTGGTGCGCGTAACGCCTTTCTGGCTGCCGGCGCACAGGTGCGCGGGATTGAGGTCGATGCCGAAGGTGCCATCCCCGCCAGCGGCAGTGCAAAACTGATGTATCTGACGCCATCGCATCATTACCCTACCGGCGTGACGCTGAGCCTGACGCGACGCCTGGCGTGGCTGGACTGGGCGCAGCGCAACCGGTGCTGGCTGATCGAAGACGATTATGACAGCGAATTTCACTACGACGAACGTCCTATCCCTGCGCTACAGGGACTGGATCGCCATCAGCGGGTGATTACGCTGGGCACCTTCTCGAAGTCGCTGTTTCCCTCCCTGCGGCTGGCCTGGATGGTGGTCCCGCCTGCGCTGATTACCCCCATAGGCCAGGCACGCAGCGTGCTGGATGGACACAGCGCCCTGCTGCCGCAGGCTGTCACCGCCGCCTTTCTGCAACAGGGACATTTCGCCAGCCATCTGCGGCTGATGCGTCAGCTCTATCGCAGCCGTCGCGATCTGCTGCTGACGCTAATCGCTCAGCAACTGTCGCCGTGGATCACGCCGATTACCAGCAGCGGCGGATTACAGGTAACTGTCAGACTGCAACAGGATGAAGCGCGATTAAGCGCACTGGCGGCTCAACAGGGTTTGCTGCTGCCGCGTCTGAGTCCGCTTTATGCCGGGCCTTCGTCTCAGCAAGGCTGGATGCTGGGCTTTGCCGCACTGACGCCTGACGAGATTGTGGCGGGATGCGATACATTGCTGCGGCTGCTGCAGCGGGAGGGCTAAAACGGAGGGTTGAACGAGGTAAAGCGGATGGGTTGTAAAACAAAAAGGGCCGGCAAGCCGGCCCTTCAGAGTGCTGACGTAATAATTACGCCTGATATTTACGCATGGTCAGCGTGGCGTTGGTGCCGCCAAAACCAAAGCTGTTAGACATCACGGTAGTCAGCTCTTTTTCCATCGGCTCAGTGACGATGTTCATACCGGTTGCTGCCGCATCAAGCGAGGTGATGTTGATGCTTGGCGCGATAAAGCCATGCTCCAGCATCAGCAGCGAGTAGATCGCTTCCTGCACGCCAGCCGCACCCAGAGAGTGGCCGGTCATCGCTTTCGTTGCTGAGATGTATGGCGTGTTATCGCCAAACACTTCACGAATCGCACCCAGCTCTTTCACATCACCCACTGGGGTAGAGGTTCCGTGGCTGTTCAGATAGTCAATCGGGGTATCGACACCGTGCATCGCCATCTTCATGCAGCGCACTGCGCCTTCACCTGATGGAGCAACCATGTCTGCACCGTCTGAAGTGGCACCATAACCGACGATTTCGGCATAGATATGCGCACCACGTGCCAGCGCATGCTCCAGTTCTTCAACGACGACCATGCCACCGCCACCGGCGATAACAAAGCCGTCGCGCTCATTGTCATAAGTGCGTGACGCTTTTTCTGGCGTGTCGTTGTAACGGGTAGAGAGCGCGCCCATGGCGTCGAACTCACAGGCCATTTCCCAGCACAGCTCTTCGCCGCCGCCCGCAAAAACGATATCCTGTTTGCCAAGCTGGATCTGCTCAACGGCGTTACCGATACAGTGCGCAGAGGTGGCACAGGCGGAGCTAATCGAGTAATTTACGCCATGAATTTTGAATGGCGTTGCGAGGCAGGCAGAGACGCCAGAGGCCATCGCTTTGGTGACCACATAAGGGCCAACCGCTTTCAGGCCACGTGGGCTGCGCATTGCGTCAGCACCAAATACCTGGAAACGTGGGGAGCCGCCGCCTGAACCCGCAATCAGACCCACTCGTGGGTTGCTCTGATACGCTTCAGCGCTGAGGCCAGAATCTTTAATCGCTTCTTCCATGGAAAGATAAGCATAGATGGACGCATCACTCATAAAGCGCACAACTTTGCGATCGATGAGGCCGGTGGTATCTAATTTAACGTTACCCCAGACGTGACTACGCATGCCGGAATCTTTCATCTCTTCAGAAAAGGTGATGCCAGAGCGTCCTTCACGCAGAGATGACAGCACCTCCTGCTGGTTATTACCAATACTGGAAACGATCCCTAAGCCAGTAATCACAGCACGTTTCATTCAATCTTCCTCATCCACTTCTTCTTAATTGGCATGCACTCTAGCGTACACTTGTACGCCGAACAAGTCCGATCAGCTATTTCCTTTTGTAAATTTGCGTCATGTCACGCGGGTCGCTAGAATCGCGCCACTGCCTGAAAAACGAGCCTTTACCGTGAAATTGACCCCGGTTGAACATGCAAAGCTAAACTGGAATGAACAGGGTACACCTGTTTCCCGAGCGTTTGGCGATGTCTATTTCTCTAATGACAACGGTCTGGAAGAGACACGCTATGTCTTCCTTGGCGGCAACGGTTTTCCCCAGCGTTTTGCTGAGCATCCGCGCGATCTGCTGATCGTGGCGGAGAGCGGTTTTGGCACCGGTCTTAATTTCCTGACGCTGTGGCAGGCGTTCGATGCGTTTCAGCGCGAACAGCCCGACGCCACTTTAAAACGTCTGCATTTCATCAGCTTTGAGAAATTTCCGTTAACCCGTGAAGATTTAACCGCAGCGCAGCAGCACTGGCCCGAACTGGCCCCCTGGGCGGAGGCGCTGCAGGCGCAGTGGCCCGCTGCCCTGCCCGGCTGTCAGCGTCTGCTGTTTGATGGCGGCCGCATCACGCTCGACCTGTGGCTGGGCGATATTAACCTGCTGATGGGCCAGCTGGATGAGAGCCTGAATCGTCAGGTGGATGCCTGGTTCCTGGATGGGTTCGCGCCCTCAAAGAACCCGGATATGTGGACGCCGGAGCTGTTTGGCATGATGGCAAAACTGGCGCGGCCGCAGGGGACCTTCGCGACCTTTACGGCCGCAGGTATTGTCCGGCGCGGTCTGCAGCAGGCGGGCTTTGCGGTCATCCGCCGCAAAGGATTTGGTCCGAAGCGCGAAATGCTATGCGGGCCGTTGCAGGATGCGCCTCCGCTGCCCGCCGCACAGCCCTGGTATCATCGTCAGGCTGCGGAGCAGCGTGATGTAGCCCTGATTGGCGGCGGCGTCGCGAGTGCCACCCTGGCGCTGGCGCTGCTGCGTCGCGGCTGGCGGGTAACGCTTTATTGCGCCGATGAGGCGCCCGCGCTGGGCGCATCCGGCAATCGTCAGGGAGCGCTCTATCCGCTGCTCAATCAGCACGACCCGGCACTTGCCACTTTTTTCCCCTCGGCATTCAGCTTTGCCCGGCGGCTCTATGATCAATTAACCGTCACCTATGAGCATCACTGGAGCGGTGTGCTGCAGCTGGGCTGGGATGAGAAAAGCCGTAAGAAGATCGATCAGATGCTGGCGATGGACCTGCCTGAAATCATCGCCTGTGGCGTCGATGTGGCAGAAGCTGAAAAACTGGCAAATGTTGAACATGGCTGTGGCGGCATTTTCTATCCGCAAGGCGGCTGGCTCTCACCGGCAGAGCTGACCACCGCGATGCTGGCGCATGGCGAGCCCCAGGGATTGCGCATTCACTGGCTGCACCGGGTGAGCGCGCTTTCCCGGAAGGATGATCACTGGACGCTGACGTTCAGCGATCGTCCGGCTGTGCGTCATCCGACCGTCGTACTGGCAAACGGTCATGCGATTGCCGACTTTGCGCAAAGCGCCCCGCTGCCGACCTATCCGGTGGCCGGTCAGGTAAGCCATGTTCCCTCTACGCCCGGCCTCAACGCGCTGCAAACGGTGCTCTGTTACGACGGCTATCTGACGCCTGTCAGCCCGCAGTTTGGTACGCACTGTATCGGGGCCAGCTATCACCGTGGCGATACCGCAACCGCGTATCGGGAGGAGGATCAGCAGGAGAACCGCAGCCGCCTGCTGCATTGCCTGCCTGACAGCAGCTGGGCCGAAACGGTGGATGTCAGTGACGGAGAGGCAAGAATGGGGGTGCGCTGCGCCACCCGGGATCACCTGCCGATGGTGGGCGGCGTGCCGGATTATGCTGCTACGCTGGCGCAGTATGCTGATTTACCGGCACAGCAGGCGGCAGGCGGCGATATCGCTGACGCACCCGATCTTGCGGGCTTGTATCTGTTTGGGGCGCTGGGATCGCGCGGCCTGTGCAGTGCGCCGCTGGCGGCCGAAGTGCTGGCAGCTCAGCTGGCGGGCGAGCCGCAACCTCTGGATGCCAGTACCCTGGCAGCACTCAATCCGAATCGTTACTGGGTGAGGAAATTACTAAAGGGAAAAGCCGTTTAGCGGACGCTAAGGGCGGCACGCCGCCCTGCACCATTACGCGGAGAGCTGGCTTGCCTGAACAAACAGGTTATCCCACATCCCGACCACTAATGCCTGATCGCGCGGCGAGAGTTCTCCGGCAGCAATGGCATTTTGCAGACTGCGGGTCACCTGAATCTGCAGCGCTTCTGGCGTATGTTCGCCCAGTTGCTCCACTTCAGCGACGGCCAGTGTCAGATGCCCGCGCAGATAACCGCTGGCGAACAGCTCATCGTCACTGGCATGCTCGACCATGTCGTCAATCAGGGCCAGAATACGCGCTTCAAATTCTGCGATCATCTCAATTCCTCTTTTAATAATGCCTTTCTGCATCACAGATCGTCCGGCCAGGGAAACTGCGATGCTGTTAATGAAGGCCTGCCATAAAATTCCGCCAGGGCGGTAATAAAACGCGCGGGACGGTCGGGAATGCCCGACGTCAGATAGCTCATGACCTGAGCATGCACTTTACGCTGGAACGCAATGCGATCCGGCTCACAATCTCCGTCGAGATTGTCACAACTCACGTTGAAGGGAAAGCCTGCCGCCGTACAAAACATCCACTCCAGCGCCTGTGGCTTCACTTCCACCGCTTCAAACTGACTCTGGGTCAGCGCATCGCGGCCATCCGGACAGTACCAGTAGCCAAAATCGACCAGTTTGCGGCGCGCTTCACCGGCGATGCACCAGTGAGAAATCTCATGCAGGGCGCTGGCGTAGAAGCCGTGAGCAAAGACCACACGGTTCCACGGCGATTCGGCATCAGCAGGAAGATAGATCGGTTCATCATCGCCTTTAATTAGACGGGTCTGAAATTCATCGCTGAAACAGCGATCAAACAGCGTGATTAGCTGTTCATAATGATGAGTCGGGTTCATGACGGTATCAGGTTTTAGGTTACGATTGCAGCGTGGCAAGCCAGGCCATGACGGCGCTGCCATGGCTGTCCCACAGTAATTTAATGCTCATGACGGCAGACACAATCACCACCATCGGGCGGATAAGCTTCTGTCCGCGGCTCAGCACCAGTCTTGCGCCCAGACGCGCGCCGCAGAAAGCGCCGAGCATCATGATCAGGCCGGTTCCCCACACTACTTTGCCGCCGAACATAAAGAACAGCAGGCTGCCGAGGTTCGAGGTGAAGTTGAGGACCTTGGCATGGGCGGTCGCTTTGGCAAGGTTGTAGCCGCAGAGCGTGACGAAAGCCAGCGCATAAAAAGATCCTGCGCCCGGTCCGAAAAATCCGTCATAGAATCCCACTGCCCCGCCGCCGACCAGTGCAAAGGCCAGACCATGCAGACGGCGCGCGCGATCCACTTCGCCGAGTCGCGGCATCAGCAGGAACCACAGACCGATAGCGATTAAAAACAGCGGCAGCATCTGGCGCAGGAAATCCGCCTGCAGGCGCTGAATCAGTATCGCGCCCAGCACGGAACCCAGCAGCGTCATGGCAATGTTCAGCCACTGTTCATTCAGATTGACCGCACCACGCCGGATAAAGTAGAGACTGGCGGAAAACGATCCGCCGACCGATTGCAGTTTATTGGTCGCCAGCGCCTGGGCCGGAGAGAGGCCCGCCGCCAGCAACGAAGGTACCGTAAGTAATCCCCCGCCACCCGCGATTGAATCAATAAAACCGGCGAGCATGGCGATTAAAAACAGCAGCCCGACGAGCAGCGGGCTGACCACAAACCAATCCATGGAATCCCTTACAGTAGATGTTTATCCAGCAGGGCCTGACAGGCAGGCGGTAATGGCGGCGGCTCACGTTTCACCGGCGCGCCCGAGCCAGGCTGTTTTGGCAGGAACCAGCTCTGCAGCTCTGCGCCACAGCCATCGCCAGCAGGCGGTGCAGGCTGATCTTCACAGCCGATACTGCCCGCCGGGCAGCGCAGGCGCACATGCATATGGGCACGGTGAGCAAACCACGGGCGCACTTTACGCAGCCAGTCACGATCGTTACCCGCATCGGCACAAAGCTGCTTTTTAATCGCCGGATTGACGAAGATCCGTGTCACATCATCATCTTTGGCGGCCAGTTTAATCAGGCTATCAATTTCTGGCTGCCAGTGACGCGCAATCACATTTTTGTCACCCGGCCCGACCAGATCGAGCGGCTGCGGCTTCAGCAGTTGCTGGGCGCTCCAGCGGGTTTTCGGCAGTTGCAGCCAGATATCGACATCCAGTCCGGTCTGATGGCTGGCGTGACCACTGCTGAAACGTCCGCCTGCTGCCATGCCCATGTCACCAATCAGCACGTTGCCCAGTTGCAGGTTATGCACCTGCGTACTGAGACGCTGAATAAACTGAATCAGATCGGGATGACCAAAGTAGCGCCGCTGATCCTGACGCATCACCTGATAGTGCGGTGAATTCAGCGGCAGCGCCTCGGCGCCAACAATACAGCCGTTGGCAAAGCCACCGATTGACTGCGGTGCGCCAGTGATCGGCTGCTGGATGCGTTGCCACGGCGTCGCCGCCAGGCTGGAGGCGCTGATCAACAGCGCACTCAGGGTAAGCAGAAGAGCCTTCATGGCATCACCAGCGCGGTACGGAGCTGTTAACGTCACCGTTCTGCGCCCGCTGGCGCAGCAGATGATCCATCAGGACGATCGCCATCATCGCCTCGGCGATCGGCACTGCGCGGATCCCGACGCAGGGATCGTGGCGGCCTTTGGTGATCATCTCCACTTCTTCGCCGTCGCGGGTAATAGTTTTACCCGGCACGGTGATGCTGGAGGTTGGTTTCATCGCCAGATTGGCGCTGATGGTCTGGCCGCTGCTGATGCCGCCCAGAATCCCCCCGGCGTGGTTGCTCTGGAAACCATCGTGGCGGATCTCGTCGCGATGCTGGCTGCCGCGCTGGTTAACCACCGCAAAGCCGTCGCCGATTTCAACGCCTTTAACGGCATTGATGCTCATCAGCGCATGTGCCAGATCGGCATCCAGCCGGTCAAATACCGGCTCGCCCAGGCCTGGCGGCACGTGATCTGCCATGACCGTGACTTTAGCGCCAATGGAGTCGCCCTCTTTTTTCAGGCCGCGCATCAGTTCATCCAGCGCCTCCAGCTTGTCCGCATCCGGGCAGAAGAACGGATTCTCTTCCACGATGCTCCAGTCTTTCAGCTCACAGGCGATGTCACCAATCTGTGACAGATAGCCGCGCACCACAACACCGTGTTTCATCTGCAGGTATTTCTTGGCAATCGCACCGGCCGCCACGCGCATCGCGGTTTCGCGCGCCGACGAGCGTCCACCGCCACGGTAGTCGCGCTGACCATATTTCTGCTCGTAGGTGTAATCAGCATGGCCCGGACGGAAGAGATCTTTGATAGCGCCGTAATCCTGCGAACGCTGATCGGTATTTTCAATCAGCAGGCCAATCGAAGTACCGGTGGTCACACCCTCAAAGACGCCGGACAAAATTTTCACCTGATCCGGCTCGCGGCGCTGCGTGGTATAGCGCGATGTGCCAGGACGACGGCGATCGAGGTCATGCTGAATATCCGCTTCGGTCAGCGGGATGCCTGGCGGCACGCCGTCAACGATACAGCCCAGCGCAAGCCCATGGGACTCGCCAAAGGTCGTTACTCGAAAAAATTGCCCGATGCTGTTTCCGGCCATGCTATTTCCTTCTCAGGGTTCGGCGGGCGATGCTTCGCCCCACTTTTAGTCTTTGTAAAAAGAGAAATGGTGTTTTGCGTCGACAATCTGCTGGCGCGTCAGCGTAAAGACGCCATCACCGCCGTTGTCGAATTCCAGCCAGGTAAAGGGCACGTCGGGATACTGCTCGATCATGTGCACCATGCTGTTGCCCACTTCGCAGACCAGTACGCCCTGCTCGCTGAGATAATCCGGTGCACAGGCCAGAATGCGACGCACCAGCTTCAGGCCGTCGCTGCCTGCCGCCAGCCCGAGTTCCGGTTCGTGGCGATATTCGTTCGGCAGATCATCCATATCTTCCGCATCAACATACGGCGGATTGGTGACGATCAGATCATATTTCAGCGGTGGCAATTCGCGGAACAGGTCAGCGCGAATCGGCGTAACCTGATGAATCAGGCCATGTTCTTCAATGTTCTGCTCGGCAACCGCCAGCGCACCGGTGGAGATATCCACCGCGTCCACTTCCGCTTCCGGGAAGGCATAGGCGCAGGCAATCGCAATACAGCCGCTGCCGGTACACATATCCAGAATATGATGGGGTGGCGAGCTGACCAGACCGGCAAAGCGGTTCTCAATCAGTTCGCCAATCGGTGAACGCGGCACCAGCACGCGCTCATCAACAAAGAACTCGTGGCCGCAGAACCAAGCTTTATTGGTCAGATAGGCGACCGGAATGCGCTCGTTAACGCGTCGAATGACGCGCTCAACGATCAGAAGACGTTCGCTGGCGGTCAGACGCGCATTGCGCATATCTTCAGGAATATCCAGCGGCAGCCAGAGTGACGGCAGGACCAGTTGAACGGCTTCGTCCCAGGGATTGTCTGTGCCATGTCCGTACCAGATTCCGGCAGCGGAAAAGCGGCTGACCGCCCAGCGCAGCATGTCCTGAATGGTGTGCAGTTCGTTCACTGCCTCATCGACGAAAATTTTGTCCACGTAGCCCTCCGCAGGCCTTTTGCTAAATCGGCCAGTAGTGTGCCATGAAGCCGGGGAGAATTCAGCGCAGCGAGGTGAAAAAGCTGACATTTAATGACGCTTAACGGTAAGGTATCGGCTCTGCTGTGTGACAGCCTTTTCTGATATGACTGACCTGCCATGAGTAAAAAAACACCACTAAGCCCGGATGACCAGGCGCTGTTTCGCCAGTTAATGACGGGTACGCGCCAGTTAAAACAGGACACGTTTGTCCACAAAGCGCCGGTTAAAACCCGCCACATCCCGGTAAAGCGTCTGCTTTCAGAGCAGGCGGACAACAGTCATTACTTTTCGGATGAGTTTCAGCCGCTGCTCTCAACGGAAGGTGCTACCCGTTATGTGCGCGCAGATGTCAGCCATTTTGAGCTGAAAAAATTACGTCGTGGCGACTATACGCCGGAGATTTTCCTCGATCTGCACGGCTTAACGCAGCAGCAGGCCAAGCAGGAACTGGGGGCACTGATCGCCGCCTGCCGCCGTGAACATCTGTTCTGCGCCAGCGTCATGACCGGTCATGGAAAGCATATTCTGAAGCAGCAGACGCCGCTGTGGCTGGCCCAGCATCCGTGGGTGATGGCTTTTCATCAGGCACCCAAAATGTTCGGCGGTGACGCCGCGCTGCTGGTTTTGATTGAGATTGAGGAGTGGCAACCGCCTGAATTGCCCTGAGAGGGGCCGGAATTATCGGCCCACAGACGTCAGATTGCTTTAGCCAGCTTTTTGGGACTGACCTGCCACAGCAGTTTACCGGCACTCGCTGCGGGATCGAATTCCACGCAGGCAATAGCGGAAGTGGCGAACATTGGCGGTGCTTCCTGCGGGCACAGTTCAGAGACTAAATACCCCACCAACGGTAAATGTGAAATCACCAGAGCCGATTTCACGCCTTCATTCGCCAGGGCCTGCAGATAGCACCCGACCATCTCCGGATCGCCGCCCGGCGTTAATTCCGGCAGAACGTCCTGGCTTTCCGGCAGGGGAAAGGCTTCACGCACGGTCGCGAGCGTTTGCTGCGCGCGTAAATAGGGACTCACCAGGACACGCTCAATGTCCGGCGTCTGGCTGTTAAGCCAGTTGGCCATCTGACGTGATTCATTGCAGCCACATAAGGTTAAAGGCCTGACTGAATCACTGGCTGCTTCCAGAGCCGCATCGCCGTGACGCATGATAAAAACTTGCATAAAGCACCGCTGTTGTTTGTCGACATCGCCCGACGCGTAGCGCCTGACTCTTCACTCTGCGAATGAACGCTGTGTTTTACCCTAATGGCTTTAGTATAGTCAACCGGTTGTTTATTAAATAAGCACTTCTCAGAATCATGCTGCGCCGCACACTCTGGCGGCGCTTTTCTAAGCCGCTGAATCGGATTGGTTATTCCATTTTCAGCAGAAATGTAAAATTTCGTCTATTTTGCAGCCGCCTGAATCAGCGCCTCACAGGGTGTGAATCGTTCGCCATGCTGCTGCGCAAGCCGGGTTAATCTGTTGACCACTTCCGCCGCGCCCAGTTTGTCCATGTAGTGGAACGGGCCGCCTAAGAAAGGCGGAAAGCCGATACCAAACACCGCACCGATATCCCCATCGCGGGCGCAGCGAACCACCTGCTCATCAAGACAGCGAGCCGCTTCGTTCAGCATCATCATCACGCAGCGTTCAGCAATCTGCGCTTCACTCTGCCTGGCCTGCGGCGAGACTTTCAGCAACGTATACAGCGAAGCGTCCGGTTTTTTACGCTGCCAGCGCGGCTGGTCATAGCGATAAAAGCCTTTGCTGTTTTTACGTCCCTTGCGGCCATCTTTCAGCACCGCATCAAAAGCGGCTGGCGCGGCAAAGCGTTCACCATAAGCCTGATACAGGATGGGACTGATTTTGCTGCCAACGTCGATACCGACCTCATCCAGCAGCTGAATCGGGCCGACCGGGAAACCAAACTTCACCAGCGCCCGATCAATATGGTCAATCGGTTCGCCCTCCAGCAGGCAGCGCATCGCTTCATTTATATAGGGCGTCAGGATGCGGTTAACATAGAAGCCAGGCTTGTCCGCCACCACAATCGGAGTTTTACCCTGGCTGCGCGCCAGCGCCACAATCGTCACCAGCGTCGCGGTAGAGGTATTCAGATGAGGAATCACCTCCACCAGCGGCATTTTCTCTACCGGACTGAAATAGTGCAGCCCGATGACGTTCTCAGGACGCTGGGCGCCGGCGGCGATCGCCTCAATCGGCAGCGAAGAGGTATTTGAGGCAAACAGCGTATGCGGCTGACAGTGTGCCTCCACTTCGCTGACCATCTGCTGCTTCAGGGCTAAATCTTCGAATACGGCTTCAATTACCACGTCGCGCTGTGAGAAGCCCTGATAATCGATGCCGCCCGTGATACGTGCCATCTGCTGATGACGCTGTGCCGGAGTGAGCTGGCGCCGTTTAACCTTTTTGCTCAGCAGTTCCCAGCTGGTTTTCAGCGCATGGTTCACCCCTTCCAGGCTGATATCTTTAATGCGTACCGGCAACCCGGCGTTGATTGCAGTGACGCTGGCGATGCCGCCGCCCATCAGGCCGCCGCCGAGGATACCAACACGCTTGACGGTGCCGGGTTCCGCTTCACCGCCCCGCTCCTTTTTCATAGCCGTAGTCGCGAAAAAGATCCCGCGCAGCGCAACAGATTCTGGCGTCATCGCCAGCTCACCAAAAGCGCGCGCTTCAGCCTCATGTTCGGCCCGACTGCCCTGCTCCAGCCCGATGCGCACCACCTCAATAATGCGTTTTGCTGCCGGATAGTTACCCTGCGTTTTGGCTGCGGTCTGTCGGGTCGCCAGCGCAAACAGCGCCTGACGGCCAACCGGACCATGTAGCAGGCGATCGCGCAGCGGCAGCGTTCGTCCACTAACCTTGCCCTTTTTCACCCGGGCAATGGCGGTCTCCAGCAGAATCGCCTGCGGCACCGCGTCATCGACCACGCCCAGCTTACGGGCCTGTTTCGCCCGCAGAGCTTTGCCGGTCAGAATCAGTGGCAGCGCCTGCTGCACGCCGATTAAGCGTGGCAGCCGCTGAGTGCCGCCAGAGCCTGGCAGTAAGCCGAGCTGCACTTCCGGCAAACCGAGGCGGGTTTTATCATCCAGCGAGCAGATACGGGCATCACAGGCCAGCGCCAGTTCCAGCCCGCCGCCGAGGCAGGCGCCGTGGATCGCCGCGACCACCGGGAACGGCAGCGCGTCGAGCGCAGCCATCACTTCCTGGCCCTGTTTTGCCAGCGCTTCGGCTTCCTGCGCGCTTTTACAGCGGTCAATCATGCTGATGTCTGCGCCCGCGATGAAGTTGTCCGCTTTGCCGGAAATCAGCACCAGGCCAGCCAGTTGCGGATCGCGTCGCGCTTCCGCAATGATGGCGGTGATCTGCCCGGCAAATTCCGCTTTCAGGGTGTTCATCTTCTCACCAGGGACATCGATCGTAATAATGCCGACGTGATCCAGTCGCATCTTCAGATGAAACGCATTCTGCTCCATTATTCGGCCTCCAGAATCATTGCCGCACCCAGGCCGCCTGCCGCGCAGGCTGTTACCAGTCCTAACCCGCCACCGCGACGGCGTAATTCATTCAGCGTCTGGGTGATCATGCGCGCACCCGTGGCGGCAAAAGGATGACCATAGGCGATCGATCCGCCCAGCACGTTAAAGCGCTCTTCATTCACTTCGCCCAGCGCGTGTGGCCGATTCAGCACCTCACGGGCAAAGCGCTCGTCGCGAAACATGTGCAGGTTGCTCAGCGTCTGGGCAGCAAAAGCTTCATGCATATCGATCAGCGTCAGATCGGCCAGGGTTATGCCGGCGCGATCCAGTGCCAGTGGTGAAGCGTAAGCCGGGCCCAGCAGCATATCCTGCTGCACACCAATGGCGGTAAAGGCGTAGCTGCGCAGATAGCCCAGCGGCCTGATGCCCAGTTCACGGGCGCGGCCCTCGCGCATCAGAATCACTGCCGCCGCGCCGTCGGTGAGAGGCGTGCTGTTGGCCGCGGTGACGCTGCCGTGCTGGCGATCAAATGCCGGACGCAGTCGGGCGTAATCCTCCGCTTTGGCGTTCATCCGCACGTTATTGTCCTGATCGATGGCGCTTTTCCACGGCGGCACAAAGGCTGCCATGACTTCCTGATTCAGTACCCCGGATTGCCAGGCCCTTGCGGCATGCTGATGGGATCGCAGCGCCAGCGCATCCTGTGCTTCGCGCGTGATGCCGTGACTCTTAGCCATCTGCTCCGCAGTGTCGCCCATGCGCAGGCCGGTCGAATACTCCGCCACTGCGGGCGGGACCGGCAGCAGATCACGCGGACGCAGACGGCGCAGGATGTGCAGTTTTTGACCGAAGCTGCGGGCTTTATTGAGATCCACCAACGCGCGGGCCAGCGTTTTACTGACCCCAATCGGCAACACCGACGAAGAGTCTGCGCCACCGGCAATACCGGCAGAGATGGTGCCCGCCAGCAGACTTTCTGCCACATTCGCTACCGCCTGAAAGCTGGTGGCGCAGGCACGGCTGACGCTGTAGGCATCGGTATGCACACTCAACCCGCTGCTTAATACAATTTCACGCGCAATGTTCGGCGCTTCCGGCATCTGCACCACCTGCCCAAAGACCAGTTGCTCGATCACCTCAGCCGGCAGTTCACTGCGCGCCATTAATTCGCTGACCACCATACGTCCCAGCTCAATGGCGGGAATTCCATGGAAGCCGGTCGCCTGGCGTAAGAAAGGGGTGCGTAATCCGTGGGTTATTGCGATGCGTTCACCATCACGCGTCAGCAGCTGCTGCGCTTTGCTCATTGTTCTCACCTGTGGCTGGGACTGTGGCATCATTGCCTGAAGAGGTCTGACCTGATCAGTGTTAACCACAAGCGGGTGAGCCGCCAATATCGGAAGGGAAAAAGTGCGAAGGGAAACACGAAAATGAAAAACGCCGCAGTGACGCGGCGTAATGGGACTTAACGCAAACCGAGCTGAAAAATCATGGTTTCAGCCTGGCAGCTGAAGGTGAAATCGATATCCAGCTGCACTCCCTGATCCACTTCGCTGAAGCGCGATTCAATCAGACAGGGTTCTGATTCAACCTCGCGGGCACGTTCGGTCAGTTGCGCTAATTTCGCTTCCGCATCGGCACGCTGAGCAAACCATTCTGACCAGCTGGCGGTGCAATCGGTGTTATCCATTACCGTGCCGACATCAACACAACAACAGGCTGCGGTTTCGGTCGCACTGCATTTTTTAATGGCATCAGTCATTTCATTCTCCAGACCAGCAATTGCATAGGTTGAGCGATTTTATGGACGAAATCTTACCTGCTCGCTGAAAGATGCGCCACGCACCTGTTGCTAAGTGACGAATATCACAATAAAAATTGATCCAGAACAAACTGGAATGGTTATGCTGTCCAGGATCAGGGGCTTTTTGTTATGCAGATCGAATTTTAAGCGATCAAACCTGAAATATTTTAAAAACAATATTGCAACATGCACACAGGTCGGACCTATACTCTCCGCACTGGTCTGATATGTGCGCTTTACATCAGTCCCTACAATCCGCCGTCCTTTGTTACGCGACGTTATAGCGTTAAATAATAATTCACATGAGGTTGTGGTCATGAACCATAAAAACCTGTTTGCAAAGTCAGCCGTGGCGGCTGCAGTGGCGCTTGTCTCTTCCCACGTTTACGCTGCTGGGTTTCAGTTAAATGAATTCTCTTCGATTGGTTTAGGTCGCGCATATTCAGGCGAAGGGGCAATGGGTGATACCGCGGCGTCTGCCAGCCGTAACCCGGCGACAATGGCGTTAATGGATCGCCCGGAATTTTCTATCGGGGCTGTCTATATTGCGCCGGATGTAAATATCAGTGGTCGCAGTCCCAGTGGCCGCAGCCTGGATGCGAATAATATTGCTCCTAATCAGTGGGTACCCAATATTCATTATGTCCAGCCCATCAACGATCAGTGGTGGATTGGCGCATCTGCAACCTCAAACTACGGCTTAGCAACAGAGTTTAATAATGGCTACACCGCTGGCGGTTACGGCGGTAAAACTGACCTGATGACCGGCAATTTAAATCTCAGCACCGCTTATCGCTTTAATGAACATTTTAGTGCAGGCATCGGTTTTGATGCGGTTTATGCCAAAGCCAAAATTGAGCGTTATGCCGGTGAGTCAGGCGCGAGGCTGGGGGTTCCGGCTGATACGCAGGTTGCCCATCTGAAAGGCGATGAGTGGGGCTACGGCTGGAATGCCGGTATCCTGTATGAAGTGGATGAAAATAACCGCTTCGGCTTTACCTATCGTTCAGAAGTGAAAGTCGACTTTGATGGCGATTACAAAAGTAATCTCTCATCCCGGCTGAATGCGGTGAATAATCCGGAAGTGTCAGGCGTACCTTTTGGCACCAACGGCACCACCGTTCCAGGCGCATTAACCCTGAATCTGCCAGAGATGTGGGAAGTGTCGGGCTGGCATAAAGTGGCCCCGCAGTGGGCGGTTCACTACAGCATGGCTTACACCAGCTGGAGCCAGTTCCAGGAGCTGAAAGCCACTGGCTCTAACGGCCAGACGCTGTTCTATAAAGATGAAAGCTTCCACGATGCCTACCGCATTGCACTGGGCACAACCTATTCCTACGACAAGAACTGGACGTTCCGTACCGGTATTGCCTTTGATGACAGTCCGGTTCCGGCCGATAAGCGCTCTATCTCCATCCCGGACCAGGATCGTTTATGGCTGAGTGCCGGTACATCCTATGCCTTTAATGATGATGCCTCGGTTGATTTAGGCATCTCTTATATGCACGGACAGAAAGTGACGGTGAAAGAAGGTCCTTATACCTTTACCTCTGAAGGCAAGGCCTGGCTCTACGGCGCGAACTTTAACTATAAGTTCTGACTGGCTGGTACGATCAAAAAGGGCGACTCTGGTGAGTCGCCCTTTTTTGTGGCCGTGGATCGCTTAATGGCTCAGGGAGCATACGCCCTGCGCAAAGACGCAAAAACCGCCATCTCTGGCGGCTCAGCACGGGCGATTACTCGGCGTCAATATCCTTCAGGTCATCCTGAATCGCGGCTGCGTTAGGATTATCTTCCGGCTTGAGCTTGCCGCCGCGCGCCAGGAAGTCGTGACGCTGGAAGTAAGCGTTACGGATGAAGGCGTACGGATCGCTCTGCTGTTTCAGGATTGCATCAGAGTCCAGCAGCTGCGCGCGGGTCTCAATCCCTTCAAGCGTCCATTTACCAATCGACATTGGCCAGGTCAGCCAGCCAAGGATCGGATAAAGCGTATCAACGTAGTCGCCGCCATCCTGACGCACCGTGAAGCTGCCGTAAGCAGGCAACTCAACATAAGGCCCGTAGCCGACGCCATAGTGACCGAGCGTAGTACCGAAACGGTGCGGCTCTTCACGCGCCAGTTCCGGATTCGCTTTACCGGCAACGTCAATGAAGCCGCCCAGTCCCAGCACGCTGTTCAGGAAGAAACGGGTGAAGTGAATACCCGCATCACGTCCGTTACCGATCAGGATGGCGTTGACCATGCTGGCAGGTTCTTCCAGGTTGCCGAGGAAATTGCTCAGGCCGGTACGTGCCGGCACCGGCACATAATCACGCCAGGCCACAGCGACCGGACGCAATACATACGGATCCAGCACGTTGTAGTTAAAGTTAAACATCGTGCGGTTAAAGCCTTCGAACGGATCGCTGCGCTGAGCAGGATCGCTATTCGCCGGCTTTGAACTGGCACAACCTACCAGAAGGACGCTGGCGACAGCCAGGCTGGTCAGGCGATAATTCATTCCAATCTCCCTGTGCGGATGAAAAAGGTCTACCCATCGTTCAGGTCACAGCCCGGTATCGTATCGACTTACCCGATGAGCATAGCTGACTTTGTGCCAGAGGCAGCAGGCAATGGCACGCATCATCCTGAACGCGGTCAGTTGATGCGTTCAGGGAAGCTGCTGATTAATCTCTACCGCGATCGGCTGATGCCCATCCCAGGGCGTCACTGCGCTCAGACCCAGCCAGTCACCCGGCCGGGGATTGGCGCTGCCGTCGCGGGAGATTCGCACCCGGACCTCGACCTGATGCTGCGCCGAAAGCAGGCGATCCGGCATCATGGCGTTGCTGTCATCCAGCGTCAGCGACAGCGGGAAGTGACTGAGCGGCATCCGCTTAACAGCCACCGGCACCGGTGAAGCACCGTCAGAAACCGAAATATACAACACTCCGTCCTGCGGTAACATTTTTTCTGCCTTAGGTGCCAGCGTCACGGTCAGTGCCAGTTGACGACTCTGTTGCCCGGCGGCACTTCTGGCCTTTTCGATGCTGCGGGCGATCATCGCGTGTCGCGAATCACCGGCCGGCAACAGACCCAGCAGAGTCTGCCATGCGTCGATAGCCTGACCATATTGCTGCTGTCCGTAAGCATTAAATGCCAGCAGGCTCAGCGTACGCAGGTTTTGCGGATCCGCTTTTAGCAATGCCTGCAGCAGCAGTGACGCCTGACGGTTATCCTGCGGGTCGGGGGATCGCGTCAGGACTTCGGCATAATCCTGTTTTAGCGCCAGATCGTTGGGAGCAAGCTGTAGCGCATGCTCAAATGCCTGGCTGGCCGTATCGGCATTATTCAGCACCATGCCGAGCCGTCCCAGCATCGTCCAGTCAGCCAGATTATCCGGTTCCGTTTGCAACGCGGTACGCAATCCGAGCTGTAAACGCGCCAGCTCCTCCATGCTCAGCGGTTTAGCGCCAGGGTCCATCAGTCGGGCACGCAGCTCAGGATACGCCTGCTGCACCTGCTTCCAGCCCGTGAGCTGTGCCAGGCCACCGGTTTTCAGGTAAGTCCCCAGCGATACCCCAATCAGCACGATCAGGCCTGGCAGCAAAATCCAGCGACCGCTGCTGTGTGATTTCATCGTCTGTGCCGGTGGAATATCCGCCAGCAGTGTCTGCTGTAACTCCCGCTCCATCAGTGGACGCTCAGCGACGACGCCCTGATCTTCATCCTGTGCCAGCTCATCTATCCGCTGATGGTAGAAGCGCTGATTAAGGCGATCGCGATCGCCTGTGCTGGCCTGACGTTGCCGCCAGCCCGCCGCCAGGAACAGCGTACAGGCCGCCAGCAGTAACAGAAAAAGGGTAATCCAAAATGCACTCATTACGGCTTCCTGTCTGACTTCAGTAGCGCATTAAGACGCTGTTGCTCATCTTCATCCAGCTCACTGCGGGTTTTGCGCTGACGGCTGCGCAGGATAATCACCGCACCGCCCATCAGCGCAAACAGCGCCGGACCAGCCCACAAAACCAAAGTTGAGGGCGTGACCGGTGGCGAATAGCTGACGAAGTTACCGTAACGCGCCACCATATAGTCGATGATCTGCTGGCGACTCTGGCCCTGCTTCATCAGCTGATAGACTTTCAGCCGCATATCGGCGGCAATCATGGCATTTGAGTCGGCGATGCTGTTGTTCTGGCACTTCGGACAGCGCAGTGAAGCGGTCAGATCGCGGTATTGTTCTTCCTGGGCCACCGAGTCAAATTGCAGCGTGTCGATGCTTGCCCACAGGTTGATGCTGAACAGCAGGCCGCAGAGCAGTAACAGCATTCTCATGATCCCGCCTCCGCGCTGTATTTCACCCACAAGGGTTTCACTTCCTGATCCCAGACGCGCGCATTGAGATCGCCCGCGTGGCGATAACGGATGATCCCCTTACCGTCGATCAGAAAAGTTTCCGGCGCGCCATAGACGCCGAGATCCAGTCCCAGCATGCCGTTGCCATCATAGAGGCTCAGCGCGTAGGGGTTGCCCAGCGTATTCAGCCAGTTAACCGCCTTGTGACGATCGTCTTTGTAGTTCAGTCCGACGACGCGAATGCCCTGCTCCGCCAGCGTATTCAGATACTGATGCTCGGCGCGACAGGTAGGACACCAGGTCGCCCAGACGTTCAGCAATATCGGTTTGCCATCCGTCAGCACGCGCTGGTCGTAGGTTTTGCCTGGCTGATCGAGTGCTTCCAGCCGGAACAGCGGCACCGGCTTGCCGATCAGAGCGGATTCGAGACGGGTCGGATCGTCGCCATCGGCATTACGTGTCAGCTGCCACAGCAGCGCCGCCGCCAGCAACAGAAACAGCATCAGGGGAATAAACAGGATTTTCTTGTTCATGTCCGCTCCTCAATTCCCGCTTTTTTGCGCGAACGATAACGGGGATCAAACAGGCAGAACAGCCCACCCAGCGCCATCAGCGCGCCACCGAACCAGATCCAGCGGACAAAGGGTTTGTAGTAGATGCGCACGGCCCAGCCGCCATCCTCCAGCTCTTCGCCCAGCGCCGCATAGAGATCGCGGCTGAAACCCCCATCAATCGCCGCTTCGGTCATCATGGTGCGGGCGGCCGTATAAAAGCGTTTCTCTGCCTGCAGCGTCGCTTCATGTTTGCCGTTGCGCGTGACATCGATGATGCCCATGCCACCGCTGTAGTTAGGCCCCTGCAGATTCTGCACGCCGCGGAAGACAAAGTGATAGTGATGAATATCGATGCTATCACCCGCCTTCATCCGCACATCGCGTTCCACGCTGTACTGGGTGCTGAATGCAATACCGATCACCGTCACCCCTACCCCAAGATGGCCCAGTACCATGCCCCAGTGACTGCGCGACAGGTGACGTAAACCGGCAAAGAACGGATGGCGGTGAGTGGCGCGCTCATGAAGTTCCAGCAGCGTCAGCACGATAATCCAGAGTGACATCAGCAGGCCAACCACGGTCATCGCCTCAATGCGATCCTGCAGCCACCAGGGAATGATGACGGAACAGGCCAGGGTCACGATCAGCGCCAGCGCCAGCCGCTTTGCCAGCTTCTGCGGCTCATCGCGACGCCAGCGCACCAGTGGCCCGATCCCCATCAGTAGCGCAAACGGCGCCATCAGCCAGCTGAACATGGTGTTGAAGAACGGCTCACCGACCGAAATGCTGCCCAGGCCCAGTTGCTTGTGCACCAGCGGCAACAACGTGCCGAGCAGAACCACCAGCATCGCGGCAATCAGCAGCACGTTATTACCCAGCAAAAACGATTCGCGCGACCAGGTTTCATTCTGCACCCGGCCACGTACCTGCCCGCCTTTAATCGCGTAGAGCAGGAGCGAACTGCCGATAACAATCACCAGAAACGCGAGGATAAACATCCCGCGCGCCGGATCCGAGGCGAAGGAATGCACCGACACCAGCACCCCGGATCGCACCAGGAACGTCCCCAGCAGGCTCAGCGAAAACGCGGTAATCGCCAGCAGCACGGTCCAGGCCTTAAAGGTGCCTCGCTTTTCAGTGACCGCCAGCGAGTGCATCAGGGCGGTGCCTGCCAGCCACGGCATAAATGACGCATTTTCAACCGGGTCCCAGAACCACCAGCCGCCCCAGCCCAGTTCGTAATAGGCCCAGGCCGAGCCAAGGACAATACCAATCGTCAGAAAGACCCAGGCCGCCGTGGTCCAGGGACGCGACCAGCGCGCCCAGGCCGTATCCAGCCGTCCGGCCATCAGCGAGGCGATAGCAAAGGCAAACGCCACCGAAAAGCCGACATAGCCCATATAGAGCAGCGGCGGATGGAAGATCAGGCCGATATCCTGCAGCATCGGATTCAGGTCATGCCCGTCTATCGGAAAGTCCGGCAGCGTGCGGCCAAACGGATTCGAGGTCAGCAGGATAAACAGCAGGAAGCCGAGATTGATCATGCCCATGACCGCCAGAACGCGTGCCAGCGCATCCTGTGGCATACCGCGACTGAATATCGCCACCGCCAATGTCCAGGTGCTTAGCAACAATACCCACAGCAGCAGCGATCCTTCATGCGCGCCCCAGGTGGCAGCAATGCGATAGTAAACCGGCAGCAGGCTGTTGGAGTTTGTAACGACATAGGCAACGGTGAAATCGTTGCTGATAAAGGCCCAGGCCAGCAGCGCAAAAGCCGCCGCGATGCAGATAAACAGACCGCAGGCTAGCGGACGCGCCATCGCCATCAGGCGGGCATCCTGGCGCACTGCGCCCCACAACGGATAGCTGCTCAGCAGCAGGGAGAGCCCCAGCGCCAGGCAGAGCAGAAAAGTACCAATCTCGGGCATCATGATGATTTATTTCCCGCCTGATACAGCGACTGCGGGCCGGTGTGATTACTCTTCATCGCGTCTTCAATCTCCGGCGGCGTATATTTCTCATCATGTTTCGCCAGGACTTCTTTGGCGATCACCTGGTTGCCCGCCGCCAGCACGCCCTGCGCGACGACGCCCTGCCCTTCACGGAACAGATCCGGCAGGATGCCTTCAAAACTGACGCTGACCACGCCGCGGGCATCATAAAGTTTGAACGACACGGCAAGCGTATTCGGATCGCGCCGGACACTGCCGGGCATCACCATGCCGCCGACGCGCAGCCGCTGACCCGCTTCGGGCTTCTCGTGCGCTTCGCCTTTGCCGTAAAGGATTTCACCTGGGGTATAGAACAGATCGATGTTTGAGCGCAGCGCATACATCACCAGCGCGGTAGCCAGGCCGAGGCCGAGCAGAATCGCCACTGCCGCATAGAGGCGGTTGCGTCGACGGGTATTCACAATGTCTCTCCTGCCGCTTCAGCCGCGGCTTTTTTAGATTTCGCTGCCCGGATGCGGCGTTCCCGCGCGTCGCGCTGGCGGATCTCAGCCAGCAGGCGGCGGCGCAGCAACAGGGTATGCAGCGTCAGCCCGACAAGCGGAATCAGCGTGCAGGCAACTGCCAGCCAGACATAGAAGGCGTAGCCCCCCATCTCAAAGAAGGCGTGCCAGGAGGAAAAGGCGGGTGTCATGCCTGCTCTCCCCGCTTCGCCACATCAATCGCCCAGGGACGGTGACGTTCGGTTAACAGAATCAGGTTGCGCAGCCGCATCAGGGTCAGCGTGATAAACACCAGCAGATAACCGATGATTGCCCAGCGCAGCGGCGTTCGCATCACTGGCGCAATCGCCTGCTGGAGAATGCCCGACGAGCCCTGATGCAGGGTATTCCACCACTGCACTGAGAAGTGAATGATCGGCAGATTAACTACGCCGACCAGGATGAGAACACCCGCGGCCCGGCCTGCGGTGCGGCGGTCATCAAAAGCGTGCCAGAGCGCAATCACGCCCATATAGAGGAACAGCAGCACCAGCTCCGAAGTGAGGCGCGCATCCCAGATCCACCAGGTCCCCCACATCGGCTTACCCCATGCGGATCCGGTGACCAGCGCAATAAAGGTAAAGACCGCGCCCACCGGTGCCATGGCGGCGGAAACCAGATCGGCCATTTTCATCTGCCACACCAGACCGATAAAGGCGGCGATGGCCATCGAGGCATAAATGCCCATCGACCACATCGCGGCGGGCACATGAATGTACATGATGCGGAAACTGTCGCCCTGCTGATAGTCAGCGGGAGCAAATCCAAAGCCCCAGGCCCAGCCCAGCAGCAACGCCGCCAGTCCTGAGATGGCGAACCACGGCACCAGTCGCCCCGAAAACTGATAGAGCCGTTCGGGCCTGGCCAGCTGATGTAACGCTTTCCACATATCAAATGCTCACATTAACGATAAAAGAGTGTTGCCGCGTCTTTTACGCGCGGTTATTTCAACGGCTGTTATTGCAAAGTAATTCTTAGCGCTGCCGCCGTGGCAAACGGGGAGAGCGTGGCGCTGCCCAGCAGCATCGCGCCGAGAATCGCCAGATAGCCATTAATCGGCAACCCCTGACTGGCCGCCTCCATCGCCGCACTGGCGAAGATCAAGACCGGAATAGCCAGCGGCAGCACCAGCAGGCTAAGCAGTACGCCACCGCGCCGTAAACCCACCGTGAGACCTACACCAATCGCGCCGAGAAAACTCAGGGTTGGCGTGCCGAGCAGCAGCGTCAGGGCCATCGCCCGCCAGCCATTAAAATCCAGTGACAGCAGCAGCGCGGCCAGCGGCGACAGGATTATCAGCGGCACGCCTGTGACCAGCCAGTGCGCCACTACTTTGCCGATAACCGTTACCGGCAGCGGCGTCGGCAGCAGTACCAGTTGCTCCAGCGAACCATCGCTGAAGTCATCGCGAAACAGCCGCTCCAGCGCCAGCAGCGACGCCAGCAGCGCGGCAACCCAGGCTACGCCCGGTGCAATGCGCGCCAGCTGTTGCGGGTCAGGTCCGATGCCCAGCGGAAACAGGGTAATAACAATCAGGAAAAACCAGAGCGGATTGATCACATCAGCCCCGCTGCGAAAGGCGATGCGTAATTCACGCTGGATGAGGCGAAACAGCATCAGCCTGCCTCCCCGTCGCCGAGGCGAATTTTGCGCACCCGCGCAGCATCCGCGGGCAAATCCTGATGGGTTGTCAGGATCACTGCGCCACCGTTATCGGCATGCCGGGCGAATTTCGCCATTAATTTTTTAACACCCGCTTTGTCGATGGCGGTCAGCGGCTCGTCGAGAATCCATATGCGGGCCTGGCTGAGCCACAGACGCGCCAGCGCTACCCGACGCTGCTGACCCGCCGATAACCGGCTAACCGGCACCTCTTCGTCGCCCGTGAGATCGACGCTTTCCAGCGCAGCAAAGATCTGCGCATCACTGCAATCAGGATGGTAGAAACGCAGGTTTTCCAGCGGCGTAAGCACGCCTTTAACACCGGGATGATGGCCCAGATAGAGCATCGCCTGATGCCAGGCTTCGTGCTGCCGCAGGATTGGCCGCTGCTGCCAGCGTATTTCACCCTGTTCAGGACGGCTCAGGCCAGCCAGCAGCCGCAAGAGTGAGGTCTTACCGGCACCATTTGGGCCTTCAATCTGCACAATGTCGCCTGCAGAGACGCGAAATGAGAGCTGCCGGAACAGCGCACGTTCGTCGTATGCACAAGTGAGCGTAATGATTTCCAACATCGAGGGGGGAATCGCACCAGCCAAAAGTGGCCGGGATATTACCACAATGTTGCTGTGGGCCGAAGTGTGAGCCACCGCTCAGTTTCGATGCCATGGGTTTATTCGTGCGGTATCGCCCGCAGTCTGAATAAAAATGCAGTTCCGAAAAACGTTGTTACGCTTATTCGCATCGATCGTTACATTATCGGCAAATAAAAAACGGCTACGCTTATTACGCGACAGCACTATCACCAGGAGAAAATATGAAGCCTTCATCAGGTAATGAACAGGGTCCTAACGACGTCGAGAGTGAAGAGAAGGATAAGGGCACTGACATCGAAGTCGATGAGGAGGCTTTACCCTCCCGCGCCGCCGCCATCCATGAAGAGATCCGCCAGGATGGGGAGAAGGAGCTGGAGCGCGATGGTATGGCGCTGCTCTGGTCAGCCATTGCGGCGGGCTTATCCATGGGCGCCTCGCTGATGGCGAAGGGGATATTTCAGGTGCATCTGGATGGCGTACCAGGGGCGTTTCTGCTTGAAAACCTGGGTTATACCTTTGGTTTTGTTATCGTCATCATGGCGCGTCAGCAGCTGTTTACCGAAAATACCGTCACGGCAGTCCTGCCGGTGATGCACAAACCGACCTGGAGTAATGGCGCCCTGCTATTACGTTTATGGGGCATCGTCTTGCTGGGTAACCTGATCGGGACGGCACTGGGTGCGCTGGCGTTTAATGAGATGCCGATATTTGACGAAGCTACCCGTCAGGCGTTTACCAACATCAGTATGAAGGTGATGGAAAATACGCCCGGCGAGATGTTTGCCAATGCAGTGATCTCCGGCTGGATTATCGCCACCATGGTCTGGATGTTCCCCTCGGCGGGGGGTGCCAAACTGCTGGTGATTGTGATGATGACCTGGCTGGTTGCGCTGGGTGATCTGGCGCATATCGTGGTGGGATCGGTGGAAGTGCTCTATCTGGTCTTTAATGGCAGCATCAGCTGGTATGAATTCTTCTGGCCGTTTGCCCTGCCGACGCTGCTCGGCAACATTACCGGCGGCACGCTGATTTTTGCCCTGATCAGCCACGCGCAGATCCGCAACGACATGAGTGAAGCGGCCGTGGCTAAAGCGAAGGCTGAGAAGAAGAAGCAGGAGAAACGTCGCCAGCGTGAAGAGCAGGAAAAGGCTGAGTAAATCCAGGGCAGACAGAGCAGATTGAACCACTCTGTCTGCCTTTCTGGTCTGTTTGCTGAAGGCGATTTGCCAGGCGGGCGTCTGAAAACGTTTACTGGAAGTGGCTGCTGCAAAGAGGGAGTGAAGATTTTAGAGTCGGGGTGCCGCTTCAGTCTGGATGACATCCCGGACTTCAGTACAGCTATTTCCGCTTTCTGCACGTAACGTTAGCGCGCGCAGAAAACCGGGATTGCTGGCGGAATGAGCAAACGGACGGAGACGTAGTGAATCTCACGGCCTCTTTGCGCTATACTGCGCGCCGCTGTCCTCTTAGTTAAATGGATATAACGAGCCCCTCCTAAGGGCTAGTTGCAGGTTCGATTCCTGCAGGGGACACCAAATGCTAGTCTCTCAACGTATCTCAAAGTCTACTTTACCCATTTCATTCAGTCACTTAACTCATCTTTATAGTCCACCTGCGTCTCCAGCGGGCTCACAAAATCCACAGTGTCATGTTGGTACAATTGTTGGTATGTTTGGTTCGATAATGCAGATACCATCAGTCGGGGATTTTTACTATGCCGCTCACTGAGTTAAAGGTAAGAAATGCTAAGGCTGCTGTGAAGCCGGTCAAAATGACAGACGGTAATGGTATGCATCTTTTGATTACCCCACACGGTTCCAAATACTGGCGTTTTCAATATCGCTTTGGTAGCAAACAAAAGATTCTTGCTCTCGGTGTTTATCCTGAGGTCACGTTATCGGAAGCCCGACGCAGAAGAGACGAAGCCAGGCAACTCGTGGCAAATGGCGTTGATCCAAGTGAAAAACGCAAAGCTGATAAGGTCGAGATCAAAGGGCTGCTGACATTTGAAAAGGTTGCACGAGATTGGCATTCCAGTAACAGGACCTGGTCGGAAAACCACAGAACTACTGTTTTAAGCAGTCTTGAAAGTCATTTATTCCCTATTATTGGCAATCGTAATATCACAGAACTCAAAACCCGTGACTTACTGATTCCACTAAAAAGGGCTGAAGCAACAGGTCACCTCGAACTCGCTTCACGTCTTCAACAACGCATAACTGCGATCATGAGATATGCTGTCCACAATGCATTGATTGAGCAAAATCCTGCCTATGACCTCGCTGGTGCCGTAATTTCTAAAAAAAGTATTCACCGCCCTGCCCTTCCTTTAGAACGACTACCAGAGCTCATGCAACGTATAGAAGCTTACAACGGCAAAGGCATCACACAGATTGCGACCCAGCTTACACTCCTGACATTTGTACGTTCGAGTGAATTAAGATTTGCACGCTGGTCAGAGGTAGATTTTAAAAACGCTCTATGGACTATACCCGCAGAGCGCCAAGCACTTGCTGGGGTTAAATATTCAGCAAGAGGGGCAAAAATGAAAAGCCCTCATCTGGTGCCTTTAAGCAAACAAGCTAAAAAATTGTTGTTACAGCTACATGCAATCAGTGGTGGCAAAAATCTCATGTTCATCGGATTTAGTAATGACGACAAACCGATCAGTGAAAACACAGTCAACAAAGCCCTTAGAACCATGGGATACAATACCCAAACTGAAGTTTGTGGGCATGGTTTCAGGACTATGGCTTGCAGTGCATTGATTGAATCCGGGCTTTGGTCAAGAGACGCCGTAGAGAGGCAAATGAGCCACCAAGAGCGTAACAGCGTTAGGGCAGCTTACATCCATAAAGCCGAGCATTTAGAAGAGCGGAAACTTATGCTGCAGTGGTGGGCTGACTATCTGGAAGCTTGTAAAGAAGAAGCACAAACACCTTTTTACTTCTCAAAAAAATCCCATTCTACAGGGACGTAATTTTTTGTGGATAGTTATTAATTAATAAGCATAAAACACTTAGAGTTACTAACTTCTAATTCAGACAGTTATTCTTCCTGCACCATAAAATACATCAAAGAGGTCAGGATATTTTTCTTCTTTTCCAAATATCAACTCATGCCTTACCTGCTGGTGCAGATTTATAACCATAGATTCAAAGCTTGAATAGTTTTTATTCAAATCTCTCGAAGCCTTACTTTTTAAATTGTTAGCTAGTTCAATTGCTGTTTGGTTCATTGAGAGCGATAAATTTAGTGCTGCAACACCAGCCGCTACCGCGCAAGCTCCGCTTGTGCCTTTAAAATTATGCGTATATTTCTTGAGGTCTGCGGAGAGCGTAGTAAGACCTAAGTTTTTAATTTCTCCATTTGAAGAATAGGCATCATGTGATGGAGCACAAAGATCAATACCGGGTCCAAAAACAAGAATAAGATGCTTTCTCATAAAAAGGGCTAATAGCTGATACAACTAATACATTGCTGAGAGTACTTAGATTATTGCTAAAATGAGATGAAAACTTCAGTTCACCATTAATATTTTGTGAGTATACTATCTTCTTATCCCCGTCATAGTTAATAGGGCAATTACTATTACCAGCTGACCACAAAAAAAGCACACCTTTACCTCTTCTCCCTCCTTGAGAGGATAAAGAAGAGATCAAATCAATACTTTCATAATTAAGAATAAAATCAGGAAGCTTTGACCATGTATTTACGAATATATCAACTTTATCCGAGAGAGCCTTAACAAACTGCTGAAATCCAGATTGGTTTATGATAAATCTGTTATCGTAAGGCCATCGGATCGGTAAAATCTTTACCGTAGGGGCAATACCTACAGGAAGGCTATTGCTCAATGGCCCAGCTATCAGACCACAAATTGCCGTTCCGTGCTTGAATTTATCAGAGAAAACTCTATCAGCTTTCGATTTATCTTTAGTTATATTAAGCTTACCGTTTTCAATGTAAGTAAATGCTTCAATATTATCTGAGTAATCATTACTAAAATTGTCAATCAAACACCCATCATCAGCTACTGCAACAACTATGTCACTATCACCAAAAGACTGATTTGAATTCCAATAATATTCAGCATTAACTGAACATAAAGAGCCTGATGTAAAAGAGGGATGCTTACCATGCAAGTGCCATTGGTGATCATAAAGAAGATTATCTTTTAAAAGAGAATTAAGGGCATCAAATGATTTCACTGAGCATCCTCCAGAGATACAGTTTCATTTTCCCAATGCTGTTTATATTCTTTACAACCTATCAAAAGTTCATGGTGCTTCCCTTCTGCGAATACACTACCATTTTTTATGAAAATCACTTTATCCATATCATTAATGATATCAACACTATGAGATATACATATTACTGTTTTATTCGAAAAAAAGTTTTTGAGATTTTCCAAAACTTTCGCTTTGGTATTTGAATATAATGCTGAAGTTACTTCATCAAGTAAGAGAACATTATGTTTTTTAATTAAACCACGAGCTATATTTAATCTCTGCAATTGCCCACCCGACAAAGTAGAACCTTTATTCCCAATTTTTGTATTTAAAAGAGAGGTGAAACTTTCTTTTTCATTCATAAGGTCTTGCAAACAAACCGAACTCAGAACATGCTCAATTTCATTAATAGATAAGCTTTCCTTAGAAGTGCAAATATTATACAAAACCGTATCATCAAAGAAATTTGCGTCCTGAGATACATATGAAATGTTCTCTCTTAGACTTGAGGTATTCAAATCATCCAATTCAGATGTATTAATCAATATAGAGCCATCACTTTCATAATCATATAATCCTAACAACAACTTTAAAATCGTTGATTTGCCACACCCTGTAGCACCGACTAAACCTACCTTTTCTCCTTTTTTAATTTTGAAGTTAATTTCTTTCAAGACCAGCTTTTCGCCGTGTTTCATTGAGACGTTTTTAAACTCAATCAATTCGATATTATTTAAACAGTGATAACCTTCTTTTTCTTTTTCATTCTTTATCAGTGTGTTTAAGCTTGTATTGAATAAAGCATATGCACGAAACAAAGCAGTGAATTGGTCCATTAATGTCGAAAAAAGTCCCTCCAGTTTAAATACCAATGCGTACACAACAGCCACTTCACCTGAAGAAATACCTTTTGAAATCCATAGAAACAAGATCATCAGTGTTATGATAGCCATTATGAGTGAACTTGTAATAATCATTATCGTCTCTGATCTCGTAATTGACCTTAAATACAAAGCAGATTTATTTATAAAATCCTTTAGTGAAACCACTATCCTGTTAGATTCATTTACATCATTGTATTTAGAAAATAACTTCAGAGTTAAAACGTTATTGAAACTATCGCTAATTACTCCATTGACGTTCACGGATTGATTTGCCGACTCACGAGCTAGTTGTTTTGTTTTAGGAACATAAACTTTAGCAATAAAGAAAATCGCGAGCATCCACGTGAAAATTGGAGCAAGCAAATACAGGTTAATCGACGCCATAACAGAGAAGGAGAATATAAAAAAAGCGGTTGTAACCCAAATATTCTGGAAGAACAGAGAAGACATTTCATTGACAGCCTGACCAGCCTGCCAAATAGAAGATGTTATTTTACCAGGATTATTACTGTCAAAAAAAACCATCTTATTTTTCAAGGTTTCTTTGTAGAGCTGAACTCGAACTAATGCACTTAATTTCGAGTAAACTGCTTGATTTATTGTTAGTAAATTTAAGCACCTTAATAGAGGCCTAATAAACAAAAGCATTGCCAAGAAAAGAATAATAAAAATCTGGTTATCGCTTAATGCTTTAATGATAGTATCGCGATCCCGACTAACCTCACTAATCAGATCAACAAGCTTTCCTGAAGAGTGAATTATAAAAACCTCACAACCAGAACATAATAAACCAAGTATGAAAAGTGAAGAAGCTAAAATCTTATGTTCTAATGCAAGTTTAATTAACACTCTTAAAGAATTCTTTTCTTTTAGAAAACCATTATCCTCTTCAAATGGCTTAATAAAGCTCTCAAATTTTTTTAAAATAGAAGTCAGCATTTTCTATCCTTTTTTAAGCAACAGCGCAAAAGCGCTGTTGCTTATCCCTATTGATAATTAAGATTTCATTTAAAAGTGTCCACCGACACCCGGTCCGCCACCACCAGCGCCTACGGCACAGCAAAGGAACTCAAAATTACCTTCTTCATCTTCAGGATGTTTTGAAATGAAAGTAATTTCAACATCTTCATCCTCTAGATTAATATTTTTGTCACTTTGATGCAATTTCGAATCAAGACTCATTTTACTCTCCTTTGATTGGAAAAAACACTACTCACACATCATTCCGCCAGAGACTGCTGTACTCCAAATTTTAGCAATTCCCTGGTGATATGACATATCGGGCCATGCTCGGCTATGCCATCCTTATCATAACGAGCAGATAAGCATCCTGATGCACAACTCCATCTGGCAAAACATTTAGAACAATCACTAAATGAAGTGTTGTTAATTTGTCTTAAAGCGTTAACTTTTTTCACATCAAATTTAAAATTATTATCTTTGAATGTTCCAACATGGAATAAATCATAACCTTCATTTTCACTACGACTATATCGGTGACAACCTGCTACCTCCCCTTTTGGAGTAACAGCAAATTCTACGTTACAAAAACGACCACCTCTGCGATCTACATTACCCATTAATTTGTTTGTGACATTAATGCCATTTTTTTTAGCTAAAAAATAGGCTTCTTTAAATTGATCTATGAACTCTTGTTGTTTAGGTTTTGAAAGTTCACTATCTGTAGCTCGGCCAATCTCAGCCATTGGTTCCATGCGAACTTCCTTGGCTGATGTATAGTCCCTTATGTATTCGACCATTTCAACTAAACGTCCTGTTGATTCGCTAGATAAAGTTGTCCTAAAATGATATGGAACACCATGCTTCGTTAATAACTCGCTTGTTCTAAGTAGCGCTTTTTGTGAACTTTTTCCATTCGGGAAAGAACGGTTCAATTGAAGGTCGGGTAATACGTCAAATGATAAAGTTACAAAGTCGATATTTTTTTTGAGCCACTTTGCCTTTTCATCATTGATCAACACTCCATTAGTTATTAATCTGATATAAGTATTCACGCCAGCCTCGTCAGCTTTATACTTGATGTAATTATTTATCCATACAATCAATTCCCATTCCGTTGTAGGTTCTCCCCCTCCAAGGTATCTGAACTCTGCGGTGTTACTTGAGATTGATTTTGCATTTTCAATAGCAATGTCAACAGCCTTTTTAGCTATTTCTTTGCTCATTGCTTCACTCTTCTCACCTGTCGCCCTGGCATAACAGTAGTTACAAGCCAGATTACATGTTTCAGTAAGCAGCAAAGTGGCCTCAAACGGCTTAAAATCTTCAAGATCTTCTATTACAGGTAACGGCTTAATATTTTCTCCAATAACATTCCACTTGGACAGTTTTTTTATTATCGGATGATTTATTTCTTCAGCATTCAGATTAACATGATTTGTAAGCTTTTCAATTAATGGTAAAGATGCCTTACTACTTTTAAACGCTATACCTCTTAAAGGCAAATGTGAGTATATAAGCCCATCATCTCCTTCAAAGTGATACATAGGTGTATTCAATACTTTATGCTCCGATGAACTCATAACTCACCTCACTTTATTTAAAGTAATATAGTTTTTAATTTCTCTTCAAGTTCTACTTCTAAGTTAATTTCGTGCGCATTTCCTTTATCAAGAAAATTTGAGTGCCTTTTATTAAGAAGTCGATGCAAGTGGTAGTGAGATGGTTTCTTGATTAAGATTAATTTCATTCCATCGGGAAATTCAACACCACAGTGTCTTGTTTCATTTGCATAATTACCTGAAACTAATTTGGATTTATGGAATTTAAGGTTTAACTCTTTCTTCCAGACTCTTATATGTGGATTAATTAGCTTCTTGCCATACATGTCTTTGTACATTTTTGAATTTACAATATAAGACGAAGTAGAATTCAATGTATAGCATTCAGTCATTACGGCTTGGTGTTCAGCATAATCTGTGCAGATTTTCTCATAGAAAGAAAGATCATAAACATCATCCGCATCATGTTGCATAACCCAATCAACATCTTTTTTGTACAAAATGTCTAAGGCAGCATTGCGAGCTGATATCTGATCATAACCCCCATCTCGGATCGAAGTTTCATAACCAGAACCATAGTTCCCACATTTAACTTCGAACTTATGCGAAAAACACTCTGATGATTCCAAAAAGGCATAATTTTGATTTATGTTTTCGTTATCAGTGATCAGAATAAGAATGTTAGAAACAAATTCAGAGCGTGCTGCAAAAGATAGTGTTTTAAAAGCCAGCAATAGCTCATCACTACTGACCGTGCAAAAAATCCCTACAGAACACCTATACTTAGCTTGCTTACAATATGCTGGATCAGTATTAATGATGTGTTCACTCACTACGCACCTCCATGGAATTCCAAGAAGCTAACTCATCAGTAACGTGAAAGGTTAAAATCAACCTAACACTACTTTTGTGAAGTTATATTCATCAGAAATGTTTCAGAATAGGCGGTTAGTATGTAAGTTTGTTAATTTTATGTTGCGTGTAAAACTTTGCATTAGCTCTGGACTATATGAAAATATCACTATTTATGGATGGACTCCCAACCATAAAGCAGAACTTTCAACTACAAATATCACTTTTATTTATTAACTAAATGGCTTTTCCATATTAATAAGTTACATTTATTAAAATCTTAATACTCCTCTATATTTTGCTAATAATTCAAAAAAATATATTTATCATGCTAATTATACATGTGTTAGTAATCAAGAATTTCGTTTCTATATTTGAATGAAGTTTCCAGATTATTGCTCACATGTGAGTGAAAATTCACATCATGCCGTCTCATACGAGATGTGTTGTCCAGTCAAAACAATGAATGTCTTTTTGTATCAATAACCACAGCTCTCGCTGGGCTTCTCCTTGGGCTTGATATAGGTATTATCTAAAGTGCCCTGCCACTCTGGGAGCTGCGATAGGAGCAATCTGTAACGGCTGGGTTTCACATCGACTGGGAAGAAAGTACAGCCTTATGGCTGGAGCCATACTCTTCATAATGGGTTCCCTTGGATCAGCCTTCGCCACAAGTGTTGAAGCTCTGCTTACATTCAGGGTTTTACTCGGGCTGGCCGTTGGTATCGCCTCCTATACCGCCCCACTCTATCTGTCAGAGATGGCAACAGAGAATGTTCGTGGAAAAATGATTAGTCTTTACCAGCTCATGATCACCTTTATTATTGTCGTAGCTTTCCTGTCGGATACAGCATTCACTTACAGTGGCAACTGGCGGGCAATGCTTGGTGTTCTCGCTATACCAGCAGTAGTTCTTTTCGTTATGGTCATTTTCCTGCCAAACAGCCCCCGCTGGCTGGCTTCCAAGGGCATGCACGTTAAGGCGGAAGAAGTTCTGCGAATGCTTCGTGATACCTCAGTGAAAGCCAGACAGGAACTGAATGAGATAAGGGAAAGCCTTCGTATGAAGCAGGAAGGATTTGCTCTTTTCAGGCAAAACGGGAATGTTAGACGCGCCGTCTACCTTGGTATGTTGCTGCAGGGCATGCAACAGTTCACGGGTATGAGCATCATCATGCATTACGCTCCTCAGATTTTCAAAATGGCTGGTTTCCAGAGCACACAGTAGCAGATGGTTGCAACCATAGTAGTTGGCCTGACCTTCATGTTTGCTACCTTCATTGCGGTCTTCACCGTTGATAAAACGGGAAGGAAGCCAATCCTTAAAATTGGATTCAGTGTTATGGCATTCGCCACTATGGTTCTGGGCTACTGCCTCATGAAAGCGGGTCAGGGAAATATCAGTAACGGTCTGTCATGAGTGTCAGTGGGTATGCCAATGTTGTGTATAGGCGGCTATGCAATGAGTGCTGCCCCGGTTGTCTGGATAATTTATTCAGAGATACAGCCTCAGAAATGCCCGGACTTCGGGATTACCAGTTCAACAACTATTGACTGGGTTGCCAACATGATAATCGGAGCAACCTTCCTGTCACTTCTGGGTAGTATTGGGCCTGCAGGAACATTCTGGCTGTATACCGGCTTCAACCTGATCTTTATCGTGATAACTTTTCTCCTGATCCCTGAAACCAAAGGGGTCACTCTTGAGCATATTGAAAAGAATCTGATGTCTGGCAAGAAGCTCCGTGATTTAGGCCAATAAATTTCATTATTCAATAAAAAGCCAGTCACTAATGACTGGCTTTTTGGCATTGCACTATCGCTTGCAGTGCATTAATTGAATAGGTCCTCAAAAATTTCACAATCTATGACTTAGATATTTATTCCGAAACCCCAAGGGAATGTATCGATTTCAGACGTATTTGATACTGCAGCCCAATTAATTTTGGTATTTTTAGGTTGGCTAGTGAGAACACCTTCATCACAATCCCAGATAAAGTCTACCTCTAAAAGAGGACCAGGAACTTGAGGTGATAAGGCACCAAAAGCAATGTAGTTCCCGGCTCCTTTTGTCCCCTCCCTCCCAGTTATCAATAGTTCACTGTGTCAATAGGAACTCTTATAAAGGTGAATTTTCAAACAGGTTGACATCCTTTGATAACGGAAGAGTAGTCATAAACTTTGACATGCAAAAAATCATATAACCCCAACTCTTACAAATGGACTTCCATGGCTCCTCGGTTTTTTTATTAACTTCCCAACATATAAACCCCTTACCTCTTTAGAAGCAATACGTCCAACGAATTCGAAACGATTGTAATTATCGTCAATATTCAAATCCCGAGTAAAATACTGTTGCGAACCAGCCTTGACCCAGCAATCTATTTCGTATACTTCCATAATAAGTCCGCCATATGTTGCGTAAGCAAATCTAAGTTGTTTATCTTTAGGAATGTTAGCCCATATGCCACGTGTAGCCTCATATAGTTCCAGTGAAGTCATACCAGACTTATATGTACTGTTGAGAAGAAAAGCGAGCCCAGCATGCTCAGGTAATACCTCCGTCTCTTCTTTTAGGAGCAAATGTTGAAGCTCATTAAGAGTAATACGCCCCATCATTGAACTGCTTCCACGTACTTTGTTTGTTAACTCTCCAACACCTAAGAGATCAATACAAGTTGCCTCTACAAGTTTCGCCGTTGGCTCATCCATGCCATGACGAAGAATATCAATACCCAATTTATTTTTTACAAGAAGCTCTTTAATGCGTTCAGATTTTTGAGAGCTATCAGGACGTTTAATGTGGTCAAGGCAACGACCAGACTTCCCTTTCCCAATGTAAAAGGGCTTTTTTGAATCATCATCTATGTCATAAAAGGCATAAACATAATACTTAGCCAATTCCAAAGATTTAGTATACTTTATAAAATCATTCAAGGTTTTTATCTCCGGCAATTCATATATCTATCTATTAATAAAAACCATAATATACTAAAAAAAGGATCATTATGTATATGAGTACATCATTTTAGATTTCCATCGTTAAACTGTAACTCGCCACTTATCTTGCTAAAAACCTTAAAAAATATTTTTTATCGAACCGATACCTATCTTAAACTTTTTGATCGGAATCAAAAAATCAACCAAAACAAAAAAATACCTCTTGTTTGTTTTTTAGCCAAGGCGTACTGTGCATTTGCAGACAAAAAATGGAGATAGAGTAATGCCTAAGTCAGATTGGGGCTATGTTAATACCTCTCAAGAATACGAACTCAACGACCTACTCAGTAAACATGGCTACAGAGAAACAGCCGTGAACAGGAAACTACTCAAAGATAATCTACCAGCAAATACTAAACATGGTGATGTCGCTAATTTAATTCATAACATTAAGGGGTTAGAGAAATAACAACCCACTTAAACAATCAATAAAGACCGCTTATAGCATTTTCTATAGCGGTCTTACTGCATTTTTCAGATAGATGCAAAAAACCTTAAAATATACTGATTTTTATTAAAATGACATTCACAATTTTAAAAAGCCTAACTTTTAAAAAGTTTTAAAAAAATTATCGTTAAATAATTTTAAACCCAGAACCTGCCATCTTAATTACACCCTAACGATATCTTTAAACTTCAACAATTGATTAATTTTTGTTATACCCAAATTTTCTAGAGAGAAGTATAGTTTTCCAGTGCTTTTCACGGCGGTTAATTTCATTCACCTCGGCATTATTGTCAATCACTTCAAGTATCGCAAAAGTTATATGTTGCAAACGGCTTTCGTCGCCTGTACCAAAAGCTTCCTTAAGCCCCAAATTGCCGCCATGCCCGGAACCAAAATAATGTTCCCATCGTCCCCATATTCCTTCACTGCCGTCAGCCTTTCCAACATAAAGCTTCCCTTCAAGTTGATCAGTTAAAACATAAATTCCTTTAACTATTGATAATGCGGTTCGCCAAGATTTTAAATTAAGCCTAAGAATTGCACCTATACTGCTATAATCAAGTATAATGTTACGGTAACCTGGAAACTCTCCAAAACTCAGTCGCGTTGGAGTTATAGCAGTTACATACAATTGGTTTTGAATACTTTCACCAACCCGGATAAAACTTCTCGCAGGATTTTTAAACGTGACATACATACGTCCCGCATATTCTTCAGTCTCAACTATTTTTTTAAGATAGTACTGATAGTACATATCCTCCCGGTTAGCATAGGCATTTTTTCCCGCATTGCCCACTTGTTGAAATGCGCCCGCAAACAACCAAGTTTCAGACCCTACAATCCTGATTAGTGAAACAACATATTTACGATTGAACTCAAGTCTCTTCTGCCAGCACTGCCAATCATCGAATGTCTCTTCTCGAAATTTAATCAGTGGATCCTCATTATAGTCATTCACTTGTGCTAAATGGACTTTCGTAGATTCAGGTGTTAGATCTGGGAATGTCATCATCAGATAATCAAAAAGCTTCAATTCGTTTCCTCATGCCAAATTTTTCAAAATCTCAGTAACGCAACTGCACGCGACCGTAAACTATCGGACAACTTCAGACGGAAAGAATAATTGAGGGTGCACCAAACCAAATGCGTCTATTTTTTATACAAAAACATCATGTTAACTTATATTTAATCTTGATATTTGGAAAGAAAAATCCATTACTCTATGCAACGCATTGAATTATATAGATAAATAAAATAACATTAAGATTAATTAGAAAATTCTTAATTTTCACGCTGAAACATTCTAATATGTACAGAAAAATTGCAGTGATTTAAAGCTATTAGCATAACTCACTGATTAACTGATAAATTTTCAATTCAAGGTTATGCGTAATGGACGAAATTGAAGGCTCGCTTTACAAAAACTCCAATCTGTCACTCAGCCAGAAACTTGAAAAGTCGCGAGCAGAGTTACTCGATCTGACAGCTAGAAATCGTTTACTTAACATACCAAAATCAAAGACTACAAAATTTTTGGAAGTAGTTAATGAAAGATCTGACATTTTGTTCAAGATGCTTTTTGAAGAAGGCAAGCCGTTTACTTTTCTTCATGGTCGAGAAGATAAAAAGACAGATGAAAACAACGAGAACAGTGAGACAGACTCAGAGTCCGAAGATATTATTTTCTTAGATGACTCCGAAACTAACCACAATGATACAAAACTTCAGACCAAGCTCACGCCAAAGACATTACAAAAAAAGTTATTAGATTTATATTACGACTCAAAAACCCTTGAAGAAGAACAAGGCGTAAATATCCTGTTTCTGTCTTTAGGATCGCTTAAATGGATAGATCCTAATAGTAAAGCAAACATACGCCATGCCCCTATTTTATTATTACCAGTTGAATTAATGCGAGCTAAAGCAGGAGAACGCTTTAAAATTAAAGTCAGGGATGAGGACATCATTAGCAACCTGTCACTTGAAACATTCCTCAGCCGTGTTCACCAAATAACCCTACCTCCCCTGAGTATCGATGAGGACTTTTCTTTAACGAATTATTTCGCAGAGATAAAACAAGCTATATCATTGAAAGAAGGTTGGGAAGTATTAGAAAATGAAGTCAATCTAGGTCTGTTTTCCTATGCTAAATTTATGATGTATACAGATTTAGATCCTGATAACTGGCCTTCGGATTCAAAAATCACAGATCAGGAATCAATAAAATGTCTTTTAGAAACAGGCTTCTCTGGTGGAGAGTTAATCTCTGACGACATTGTAATTGACTCAGTCATCCCCCCCCGAGAAATGCTTCATATTTTGGACAGTGATAGCTCACAGACTCTTGCCATTCACGAAGTACGTAATGGTAAAAGCTTGGTTATTCAGGGTCCTCCAGGAACTGGTAAATCTCAGACAATCGCAAACATCATAGCTTCAGCTGTAGCAGACGGTAAAAAAGTATTATTTGTAGCTGAAAAGATGGCGGCGCTTGAAGTAGTTAAACGCAGACTTGATCAGGCGGGTGTTGGAGATGCTTGTTTAGAACTACATAGCAATAAAACCAACAAAAGAGCATTCCTTGAAGAACTGAAGCGAGTCTGGGAACTCGGTTCACCTCGGGGAGAATTTCCAGATACATTAGTCAATAATCTCACAGAAAGCCGAGATATCCTCAACAATCATACCGCAAGAATCCATAAAACGTACATGCCATCTGGCTTAACGCCATATAAGGTTATGGCGCAACTGGTACGTCTCAGACAATTAGGTTTTGATCCTAATGATTATAAGCTTAGCGGGTATGAATCATGGAGTAACGGTGATTTCTCCAAAAGACATGCACTTATTGATGAATTAATTGAGAGGATAAGTGATATTGGCATTCCTGATTCGCACTCATGGAATGGTATCGATAGAACTGAGATACTTCCTAGTGAAGTTGAAAGACTCACTGCCTCATTAACGAACCTGAAGTCTGAACTTTCAGATTCTATTGAAGAGTCTATCAATCTTTCTAAACTTACCAATGAAGCCTATCATATAGGCTCATTAAAAGAGTTACAGGAATTCATTCTAATAGCTGAATTAATTAACTCAGCGCCTAATTTATCACCTGAATCATTAAGTTCGCCATTATGGGCCACTTCTAAAGATGAGACAAAGACGTTAATTGAAACTGGATTCTCATTTAAAGAGCTCTACAGCAAGCTTGAAAAAGAATTACATGCAGATAAATTCAACACCGAGGTCGCCAGCCTTTCAGAAGATTATCGCAAATTACCTGTAGATATTAATATTAATGCTTTTACTAATGCCTATAAACTGAAGACACTTACACCTAGAATCTTAAAAGAGTCCTCAAGATTGCAGCAGGAGTTGGGTTCTAAAATCGGATTCTCGAATTTAAGTGAGATTGAAAGTCTTATTGAGTTGGGTGAGAGTATTACTCAAGCTCCAAATGTGAGTCCAGAAGCATTCATTGCCACTGTCTGGGAAGGTGGTATTGAAAAAGCGGCAAGTCTGGTTGCAGATATTAAACAACTTAGTATTTATAAAGAAAAAATCAATCTCATCTTTGTTGAAAAGGCGTGGGAAACAGATGTAGAAAGCACACGAAACAGCCTTGAAAACAACACAGGCGCTTTTAAATTCCTTAATAGCGAATGGCGAAAGTCGAAAAAGCTTACCCTTTCATTGATAAATGATAAAGGTTTGACGATCCCTCAGCAGGTTGAGTACCTCGATCTGTTGATAAAAGCACAGAAATTAAGAAAATCCATCATTGATTTGAATGAGTTCGGACAGTCTGCATTTAGTTCAGACTGGCGAGGTGAGAATAGCGATAGTGAATTGCTGAAATCACTTGTCGAATGGATGCGTACCTTACGTGGTATCAACTCTGAAGCCCGAATAATTGCAAGTCGCCTCTCCAACAAAGACGCCTTAGCATATCAAGTGAATCAGCTTAAAAAACTCACCCATGAAGTTTTAGATGAAAGCCGTATTCTTTGGGATTCATTGGGAGCCACGCCAGAAGAGTATTTTGATAACTATTATTCCGTTAAAAGCATTCCACTGGAATCACTCCTTGTAAAGTCTGACGTGCTAAGCACTATGGACTCCGCGTATAAAGATGTTTTCGTCAAAAATGAATCCTCTGTTTCCGATCGTATTGAATTGTTGAGTTTGTTATCAAACGCCCAGCAAAAAATGAATATCATTCATAATTTCGATAATTTAGCTCAGTCAACCATGTCTCCATTATGGTTGAAAGAAAACAGTGACTGGGATCTGTTACTTCAATCTCATTCCTGGATTGAATCAAATGATGACTTAAGAATTTTAGCGTCTAAAATAGATGACAAACAGGGTCTAGTTCATAAATCAAGAAGTTTGAGTGAGTCTATTCAAGCGCAGTTTGCCAAACTCACATCAGTGATTACTTCTCTTAAATCTTCCTATGGATCAATTTTCAAAAATGAAAATGTTCATGAAACACCCTTTAATCTAGTCTATGACAAGATTACTCTTTGGATAGATAATTCTGAACAACTTTCAAAATGGGTTGCCTGGCAAAACCGTGTAGAGCTGGCGAAAACATTTGGTATTTATCCATTAATCTCCGATTTGAGTAGTGGAGTTCTTTCCTCCGAACGTTTACTAGGTACTTTTGACAGAACTTATTTCGACTCAATTCTGTCTTTAATGGTCGAAGATGAGCCAGAACTGGCTCGTTTTGATGGTGATTTGCATTCAAGAAGAGTAGCAAGCTTCGCTGAGATGGATCTGCGAAGAATTAAAGCTTCGAGTTTTGAAGTCGTAAGAGCTCACCACAAAGCAATTCCCTCTAAAGTTGGCGTAGGCCCTATAGGTGTACTGCGGGGTGAGATGGCACGCAAACGCGGTCATATGGCGATTCGACAGCTCATGACAAAAGCTGGAGCAGCTATTCAGGCATTAAAGCCAGTTATGATGATGAGTCCTCTGTCAGTTGCCCAGTTTTTAGTGCCAGGTAAGCAGTCGTTTGATTTACTGGTAATGGATGAAGCCAGTCAGATCCAACCTGTAGATGCATTAGGAGCTATTGCACGAAGTAAGCAGATAGTTGTTGTCGGAGACGAACGTCAGTTACCTCCAACTTCTTTCTTCGCCAAAATGACAGGTTCCGCAGATGAGCAGGATGATGACGAGTCAGCACAAGTGGCAGACATTGAGAGCATACTGGGACTTTTTGTTGCCAGAGGGTTGCCTCAAAAAATGCTTCGCTGGCATTACAGAAGTCGTCACCAGTCATTGATTGCTGTATCGAATAGTCAGTTTTATGAAAACAAACTTTTTATAGTTCCCAGCCCCTATACACAAGAAGCAGGTATGGGCCTGCGTTTCCATAAAGTTGAAGATGGCGTATTCGAATCTGGAAGCAATGCAAATGAAGCAAAGCGCGTAGCAACAGCAATTCTCGAACATGCAAGAAGCCACCCTCATTTATCTCTAGGTGTGGCTACCTTTTCTGTTACTCAGAGAAAGCGTATTCAGGACGAGCTTGAAGTGCTTCGCAGGCTGAACCCTGAGTTCGAGGATTTTTTCTATGCGCACCCAAGCGAACCTTTTTTTGTTAAAAACCTTGAAAACATTCAGGGTGACGAACGCGACGTCATTATCCTTTCTGTTGGATATGCCCGAAATCCACAAAACTACATGGCAATGAGATTTGGTCCTCTTGGAGCAGAAGGTGGTGAAAGACGCCTGAACGTTCTTATAAGTCGAGCCAAAAGGCGTTGCGAAGTTTATGCCTCAATCACCGACGAAGATATCGATCTTGAAAGAGCTAAGGGTCGAGGTGTATTCGCTTTTAAACTTTTCCTGCAATATGCAAGAACAGGACGCTTGTCAGTTGCAGAACAAAGTGGCCGTTCAATGGACAGTCTGTTCGAAGAACAGGTTGCAAATGCTCTGCAAAAAGAAGGCTTCCAGGTTCACCCTCAAGTTGGCATTGCAGGTTTCTTTATTGATTTAGCCATTGCCGACCCTGATATGCCAGGCCGCTACCTCATCGGGATTGAATGCGATGGTATGACTTACCACTCTTCCCGTTCTTCGAGAGAAAGAGATCGCTTACGTCAGGCAGTGCTTGAGGATCATGGTTGGATCATTCACAGGATTTGGAGCACGGACTGGTTCCAGCGCCCCGAAGAGCAACTACAGAAAACTCTCTCTGCTATTCAGGCGGCTAAGAAAGAGCTCGAAAATCGTTCTGAAACTTCTCTATCCCGGTCAAGAGCTGTACCTGTCGAGATAGTCACAGTTGAAAGAGAGACTGTCACAGAGATTGGTCTTGAGACAATTGAAGACAGTTTCAATGAAGCTGTGGCATATGTTGAGGCGGTTCCTGACGTTGACACAAGATTTCAGATTCATGAAACCCCAGTTGGCATGCTCGCCAAGATAGTTGAGCAAATTGTTCTTGTGGAAGCCCCAATACATGTGAATGAAGTGATTACACGTGTCAGGTCCGCATGGGGTCTGCAACGTGCAGGGGCCCGTATTGAAAATGTAGTCAATAAAAGTATAGAGTTAGCGTGCCATAATAAAGCAATTGAAAGAAAAGATAATTTTCTATTTATCTGCAATTCTGTTATTAAAGTAAGAAACAGGTTTAATGTTAACTCGCAAGGATTACGCAAGCCAGAAAATATCTCTCATCAAGAGATCTCTGTGTGTGTAAAAGAGACTATACAAAGAAGTTTCTCAGCTACTCATGATGAGATTTATTTTACAGTTTCAAGAATGCTAGGCTTCAAATCCACAAGCTCGTTATTAAAAGATAGGATATTCAGGACAATCACAAGTTTGATCGAAGAAAGAGAACTTAGTTTAAACGAAGACATTATTACCCTTAGTAATAAAACATAAGGATTAGTGAAATGAAGAAATATTTCTCTGAAGCATTTAATATTATAGCGCTTATCATAGGCTTATGCTCGGCTTTATCTTGGACATTATCGGCTCAAACAGATATTAAAGTGCTAGTCGATTTTTTCAACTTAAATGCGGCTAAACTTGCAGTGATATCATCAATGCTTGTTGCTATTGCTAGCTTATTGAAATAAGTACAATAACGACCTTTTTATTAAAAGGTCGTTATTAAATTTGAAAAATATAAATTTGGATGCTAATTTTCACCTTACCACACAAGAAAAGGAAATAAAAATGAAAATAAAATCCAAGATATACAAATCTGTATTAATAATCGCATTGTTATTAATTGCATATTTTCCCGCATCAATTATTTATTCAACATACTCAGTAGCCTTAGCAAACATAGAACAATTTAAAAATATCTTCATTGCCTATTCTGCTGTAACTAGCCTAGTAATCTTACAGATTATATATATATTTAAATGTATGCAGCTTGCCATTAAAATAACTAAACATGCTTAACAACTTAAATGAATTTGTTTATATTAAGTTAAAATTAATTGAAAAAACAGGCATTAGCAAGCAAGGGCTAACTCAGCGAAGCTGAGTTGCCTTGCTTTTCGCCTTGCAGTTGAAAAGAACTGCTTAGAAGAGATCACAACCTTTGAAATTCACTGTCCTTTACAAATAGCAAACCTATAAGCTGCATGCAAATCATGAAAATAATTGCAGAGGTATGTTAAATTCTTTTGTAAATCAGGAAGAACATCAGTATCAATATCGAATGATTGTATAAGCATATCATTCTCATCATAAAGCAGCATCGCTTTCACATACGAGGTTGGTTTCTTTTGCATTCTCTCTTGTATTTTATCTATGTCTAAAGCTTTTACTCTTGATTTTTTTTCATCCTGCTTATTATCTCCTCCCTTAGGATACCTAAAAAAGGTACTTTTTGAGTCGATTCCATTTATTAAATTTATTTTTCTATCAATTCCCTCCTCAATTAGCCAATCAGTATCATTAGGGAATTTATCTATAAAACCCTGATGTAGCCCAATGAAGTAGTAATAAAGCTCGCCAATATTATGTAAGTCTGTCAATAACTTCTGCTTTTTGTTTATTTGAATAAAAGGTTTTTCCATGCTGCCATTATTGAAAAAGGGGATATCAAATTTCCTATGAAGGATATATATTAATGATTTCAAGTATAATTCTAAAGCATGCCTTTTTAAAAAATTTATTGGCATTAACAAATCCTTTGAAGAATCACTCTCCATTAATTCATCAGCAGATTCTTTAAATTGATCTGCTGTCATGCCGAATCCATGATCATAATGCATATGTAAAGGCATCATTAAATACATACGTTCTCCTAAATGAATAAATCATTCTCTATTGACTTTAAGATTATATGCGCTAAATGTTAACTTAGCATATTAATTCTATGGAAAGGAGTTCCTATGAATAAGTTTTACCGCCCTCCCCTTGCAGAAAATCTACGTATTCATTGTGTCAGCGTCAGACTCAATAACTCAGAGCTAAATATTTTGGATCAAGAGCGTAAGCATCACGCTAAGGGCGAGTGGCTTCGCATGTGCCTTTTGAAGACCCAACCTTCTATCGTTCCTGAGATAAACAGAGCGGCATGGAAAATGTTTGGCGAGATAAATCACAGGCTCAATGAGATTGTTAACCACCTTAACTCAAAGCAGTCGTGTACCCCTCTTACTAAGACAGAATTGTTCGTAGTAAAGCGGCAAATCAGTGAGCTTCGCTCTCGCCTACTTACTGCTGATCTATGGAGTATCCCCTCTAATGAAGGGCATGCAGAAGATCAAGCGAGGTAAGAGCTTCGCAGGAGTTGTTCTATACGCGTTGAAACCTGGAACACATCATAAAACTGATCCCGTAGTCATAGGGGGGAACCTGCTGGGAGATTCAGCAGCTGAGTTGATAACTGAGTTCAACGCTTCTGCTTCACTTCGTTCAGACGCGGCGAAACCGGTGTGGCATAACTCGCTTCGCCTGCCACAGGGTGAATCCCTCACAGCGAAGCAGTGGGTTGTGTTTGCCGACGACTATATGACACGTATGGGATTCAGTGACACTCACCTACGTTGTTATGTCCTACATGACGATGAGGCCGGTCAGCACATTCATATCATTGCCAGTAGAGTAGACCTCATCAACGTAGGGAAGCTCTACCTGGGAAGGAATGAAAACCTAATCAGCACGCGAGTAATTCAGGAGCTTGAACTGACTCATGGCCAGACCAGAACCAAAGGTCCCTCTCCTTCACATAGCACTTCCCCTGTCAGAGCGCGCAAGAAGCTATCTCGTGGCGAGCAACAGAAGGAGAAGCGTGAAGGTCATCCAACTCCTAAAACGTTCCTGCAGAACACTATCGATGAGCTTCTTATAGCTGCCAATGATATTCCTCGCTTCATTGAAGCACTTCGCGAGCACGGCATAACGCCAGTTCCGAATATTGCCACTTCTGGCCGCATGAATGGTTTCTCATTCGAATACTCCGGTATAGCTTTCAAAGCTTCGCAACTGGGAAAGACGTACTCATGGGCCAACCTTCAGGAGAAGCTTCACTACGAACCTGAACGTGACAATCCTCTGCTCTTTGATTTGAAAGCTACGGCTATGGGAGGTAATGAGACGAGTGATCCAAAGATAGAAGCTACTAATGTAGTAATCATAACGTCATTACCAGTTGCTTTAGAATCCGAAAGTACGCCTCCTCCTGTGTATGAACATAGAGTTGAAGCGCCAGAGGCAACTGAAGCGCAGACACTGCTCGACATGACGCGTATGCCAAGCGAGCAAACCAGAAGTGCTGACTTCTTTATGACAAGGGTATTGAAATGGCTGCTGAGCATTCCTTACCTGGCCGCTTTCATAAACCTGCTCAAAAAGGCAGGTAAGACGTTTCTCCACGAAAAATCCTCATTTTCGACAATTCATAAAGTCCTCTCAGCTGAGCCTGAGTTATCTGAGCCACTAGTCAGCAGCGAAATACTGACTGATCGCACAGCAGTGCCCTTTCGATAACCGCCTGCCTCAACACAACTTTCAAGCCTAAGTCCTTATTTGAACAAATAATTGATCGTTTTTACAGATCGATAAATCATATACGATAGTCAATACCTATCAAAACAGGATCATCGATCGGTACAAGTGATTTGCTTAATTTTTGAACTCGTTCAAAAATGCGTCGTAAAAGCAGTTACCAATCAGCTAGTTATGAGTCCCATAACGTCAAAGGTATATAAAATGGACACAGCGGCTTTGAATAGTCAGAAAGTACGTAAACCTTCTTTCTTTCGTTCTATCAGGTTATGGATTGTTGTATTGGTGATTGTCTGGATACTGACTGATTCAAACCCCAGGGACACTGCAGGGTTCCTGTTCATGTGGACATTACCTGCCTTCTTCTTACTCCTCACCGCATATGTGTCATACACACATAAAAGAGCTAACGCCTCGACGATTGATCTGTTGAACGTCAACAATAGCGGGATCTGGAGTCATGAATTCCAGGACAGTAAAATGACCATTGATACCAACCGAGAGCTGCTGACACTGGAAGCTGGCAAGCGCAAAAAAGCTTACAAGTTCAATGAGGTTAAAGGCTGGAGATACCACCTGGCTAATGGAGGGGAAATCGTAGCTCTTGATTTAGTCGGTATGGCGGGGGTTAAAGGTCACAACAACCTTACTCGCCTTAAAAACTTCGAGAACTCAGGGTTCTTCATCCAGGTGAGAGACATTGAATTACCGGAGTGGCAAATCAAATTTCACCCCCGTAAAGGCCGTTTCCACCATGAACGCGGGATCCGCGATACAGAAATGCAGTTGAAACAATGGTGCGAAATTTTCGACCAGACACTCAACACACCCACGACAAAAAAATGATTATCAATATCTAATAAGGGATTAAGAAATGAATAAAATTTCAGCAATTGCAGTTGTTTTTTTGGCAGCATTACTCACAGGTTGCGATAGCGAACCTTCATCTGCAGAGATTCAAAAGGCTATGCAAGACAACATTGATCACACAAACCAGCAAGCCAGACAACGGTTCGGTGAGAACAGCAAAGACATGCTCACGACTCTGAACAAAGTTGAGAAGGTTTCCTGTAAGGAGTCAGAGGCAAAAGGTACATACCTATGCAAAGTGGATACTGACATAACACTACCACTCATGGGCGAGAAGCAAACTGTTGCTGAATTCAAATTCACGAAAAATAATGGGAACTGGAAAGTGTCACCTTAATTAAATCCAAAAAATGCTGAATGAGGCTACATAGTTTGAGTTAAGTAGCCATCATTATCTTTTTTCTAATGACCTAAAATCTCCTGCATCCCCCTACCTCATCTTAAAGATACATAATACTCAACAATGTGGCCCTAGCACTCATACTAAACTTTAGTTCCAGCAGAAAACCGATATCTTTTGCCTAAATCATTAGGTTTATTTACAATACATGGCAAGATTGGTTTAGGTATCAGTGGAGAAATAAGTTTATTTAGCTAAGTACTTGTTTCATTTGATAAAATCAAATACTACAGAATGTGGAATTCGAAGGGATACCTGGCCATTCAAGTTATGAATGTAATGCAGAGAAATCTGTAAAATTTTGAAATTAGATAGATACTTATGTTTATGATTTTCTTATCAAATAATGTTAAAGATAACAATAAGTTGCATGACGTAGCTTAACATTAAAAAATAGAGAGAACACAATGTCTACTAGTAAAGCTTTCACAGCATTCCTCAATAATATTAAAGTTGTTAATTCTGGTCAAATCAACAAAAGATTTGGACGAATAACTCGTCAACTTAATAACTTTTTTTATGATTTAGACTCCAAAAACTCTAACTCCCTACAGGTCGGATCTTATGGTAGATATACAGGCATAAAGGATATTTCAGACCTTGATATGCTATTTATTCTGCCTAATGAATGCTGGGACACATACAAAGAAAATCAATCGTATCTACTTCAAAGGGTTAAAGATAAGTTAAAAGAAAATTTCAAATCAACAAATATCAGAGGTGATGGGCAAGTTGTTGTCATTAGTTTTGGCAACCAAGATTTTGAAGTCTGCCCTGTGTTCCAAAAAGAAGATGGCACTTTCAAATACCCAGACACAAACAATGGTGGCAAATGGAAAAAATGTAATCCAAGAGATGAAATCGAGTCTTTCCGGGAATTAAACGCCACACGAAAGGGGCATTTGAGGAGACTTGCTAAGATGATGAGAGTCTGGAGGACACATAATGAAATTGAAATGAGCGGATTTTTAGTAGATACATTGTGTTATAATTTTTTTCTAGAAAATGATGACTATGATGATAAAAGCTATCGCAGCTATGATGAGTTGATTAGAGACTTCTTCCGCTTCCTTGAAGATGAAGGAGAGAGAGAGTTTTATTATGCCTTTGGTAGTAATTCCAAAATACCCGTAAAAGCACAATTTTATAAAAAGGTAAGAAAATCAAGAGAAGCATCCGAAAATGCAGTTGATGAAGAAAGCTTCAATGCAAAAATGAAGGAGTGGAAGAAAGTATTCGGTCGTAAGTTCCCTAACAGTGATTTCTCAAAAGAGTCAGCGTCAACTTCTGAAATGCATATTGAAAACCTTTATGAGGTTAAAGAGAAATATCAAATAACTATCGATTGCAAATTAAAAGATGAAAATTTATTTGAAAAAATGCTTTCTAAAATAATAGGAAACTCTGAGAAAATAAATAAAAATGTCCAGTTAGAATTTTATTTAGAAGAATCTAATGTACCACACCCCTTTGTCCTTAAGTGGAAAGTAAAAAACTCGGGAAGTGAGGCACTAAAAAGGAACTGCATTCGTGGTCAGATTATTAATGATGATGGTAGCCATAAAATTCTCGAGAGGGCAGATTTTACAGGTGAGCATTATGTTGAATGCTATGCAATATATCAAAATGAGGTAGTGGCGAGAGATAGGATTCAGGTTCCAATTGATATAAAAAATGCATAAGGAGGACATGATGATTGATAAATACGAATACTTAGAAGCTCAAATAAGAGAGTGTTTCGGCAGAGTGGTTTATACTCATAAAACTCATGAGAAACTAGCTGAAATATTTCTTGATAGACTTAACTTATTCAAAAATGCACAGATAATTTTATTGACAATATCCACCGGTTCTTTTCTAACTTCTATTTTTGGAAACTCAAAGTGGGGTGCTATTGTAGGCTCTTTAATTTCAGCCATTCTTCTATTCATAAATACATACCTTAAAAATTATGATCTTGGCTCATTAACTCAGAAGCATAAACAAGCAGCTAATGAAATTTGGTGCGTCAGAGAAAAGTATTTATCTTTACTTACTGATATTAAGATAAAAGATAAAAGCATCGACGATTTACAAAAAGTGAGAGATGAACTTTTGGCGGAGTTATCTTCTATATATTCAAAAGCGCCTCCAACTAACAGTAAAGCATACACGCTTGCTAGTCGGGCTTTAAAGGAACTTGAAGAAATGACTTTTAATGATAGTGAAATAAATGCTTTCCTACCAGAGTCCCTTAAGAAAAAACAAAAAACTTAAATCAACCAAGGTCTAGTTATCATTTCCTCGGGTCACTTGGTAACTAAGCCTAAAAAACAATTATTCAAGATTAATTATTGGCAATATGAATTAAATTCTCCTTTTTTTTCTCTTTCTTCTGGCAGCAACAACCTGATTCAGGAGTACAGCTTTCTCATATTTTACCCTTTCCTCACGATAAATATTTTCCGCCTCTTCTTCATTATCAATGGCATAATGAATCATAAAGCGAAAGAAAAACGTAATCTCATGTTCATAGCCAAGGTGCTGAATGATTCTTGGAGAACTTGATTTTAGAGCGTTTGATAGCATAGATATGATAGTAAAACGATCAGCGAGATCTGTTTTAGATTGTGGAAGGTAGTACTTAATGTAGTAGCCGACACAGAATAGCCAGATATATCTAATTATCTTGTCCTGAGCAAAACCTGATTTTTTTAATCTCTCAATGAACATTTGCAAAAGCAAAAGTAACTTTTCTTCCCTTGAAAGAGCGTCTGTATTTTTCATAGATTGCGTCCTTGCAAAATTGATCAACCACTCCCTGGTTGTATATACAAGATAACATATAATTTTAATTGCGCAATATCTGCGCAACTAAATATTTAATCAGCATTCGTTTCCCTGTCTATCTTGGGCAATCCATTATTAAGTTGTTCAAAACTGATTCCGTAATTTATAGCATTAAACTGCCATACAACAAACCTCTCTTCCAGACTCCTGATCTCTTCTGCCAGTACTTTATTTTTGAATTCGAGATTACTGATACGCTGTGAGGCCATTTTTAAATTAGCTGGCCGTTTTTCTTCATCGTTTCCAGACTTAATATTTTTCTTCTTAATATTGAAAGCCATGACAATATCTTTGTGAAGCCCCAGTGACTGACGGGTTGGTCGCTTACCAATCAGAGGTTCAAGCCTGTCACAAAGATATTCCCATGAAAGCTTACCTGACTTCTCACTGTCCCAACCTGCTATTGTGTTTTTAATTATGTTGATGTCTTTATTATCTAGATGTTTAGCCATATGACTCTCCTTTTAATTATGATTTATCCTTTCATTTCCAATCAGTTCATTCCTGCTCACGCCAGTGAGATTTTTCATATGTGTAAAATCATCACCATTCAGTCTTACCAACGCCCCATCCTCAAGTTTTTTGCTTTTGAGTAACGCTATCAAATCCAGAAGTCTTGCTTGCGTTTTTTCGTGATAGGCCGCCCACTTGTCAGCCCCGTACTCCTCGTCTTCCATGTCAACCTTTGCCTTTTCAATAAGCTGCTCTGTGTATGCCGCAGTAGCTTCCAGCCTGCCTAGCGAGTCTTTGTCCCCTTTCACGCACGTATGATCGCTGCAATTGATACAGTCCCTGAACTTCGTACACGGTGAGATTACGTAGTCATGAGTGCAGTAGCCGAACTCTGTCACGTGAATGGCTGCGTGGCCTGTATCCTTGACATCAATACGCCATGAAGGCTTTGCTACAGCTCGTGGGGTGGTGTTTTCTGGTTTAATGCCAATATTCTGCACATTATGCTTAACTGACTCCCGAACCTTCTCTTCCTGGCTGACGTGGTTATAAGTTCTGTTTTGTGTTTCCCTCACTCGTCCTGACCACTTGGCCAGTTCAAAATCGCCAAGGCCACCACGTTGTGCAATTGTATTGAGTAAGTGTCTTGCCTGGTGACTTCTGAGTGAAAGGTTATTCCCCTTTGACCCTTTGTAGCCGTGCCTGTCAAAAATCGTAGAAATGCAGTGCGTCCTGCGATACTCAGTGCTCCCCAGATTGGCGCTGACAAGTGTGGCAGTTGGTCTGAAAAGACTTCTTTGTGTTTTTATACTTGTGCTGAGTTGATAACGGAACAGCAGGCAGAGTGCGTTGCTGTATCGAATGTTCTTTTCTTTATCGTACCAGGGGAAGTCTGGGTTAAGCTCTCGGCCCTTACCGGAAATTTCAATCTCTCTGGCATATGTCCGGGCGTTTTCTGAAAGAGTCCTCAGCCTCCTGATAGCTATCTCAGCAACCGGGACCATGACTTCAGGTATCCATTTCACATTTCCACCAAACCCCTTCACGGAATAGAATCTCAGCCCGTACCTCAGCTTTCCTTCCCTGTCCGCCTCACGGATTTCACAATCCGCCGGGAGCGTCAGGATTTCGGTTACTCTGGAAGGTGCGCACATGAGCAATGCAAAGACGGAGCTTATGAACAAGTCCATTTCTGAAAGCTGATCATCTGGAAGTGCGAAGATTTCAGCGATAGCATTCAACGACTCTTCGTCAGGTAACTTTGCCTCACGGGCCTCTTGTGCAGTTTTAGTGAGCCTGTTGCTTGCTTCCTGCGCTCTGAGTGGACTCTTCCAGAGCAGTGACGGCATGATCAGGAATTTTTTTTCTCTGAGAAATGAAACCAGTCCTTCCAGTACTTTACCGCAGGCATGCGCTACTGCTTTGTTGTATGCGCTTCTTAAGGTGACAACGCACTGGTCCAGAACAGTGAGATTAACGTACTGAATATGACTCCGCCCATTGACCTGCAAGAGGGCTGCCTCAAGTGTTCTGAAAACGATATTCAGACGCTGATTGATTTTCTTGCCTCCATTCATGTAGTGGTAAAGGACATAGCTTTTAGCGAACTCAATAAAATTCTTGTCTAATGGCTCATTTACAATAACAGAGTTTTTTTTGACGCCTTTGACAGGGGTTTTAGTGAAAAGGAAAACTTTTGACCAGTTAACCTCCTCCCAGCTCACAAGGTCGTTTTTATTGAGAGTGAACCGACAGTAGCTCACAAAATAATCTATTTTCTGCGCGCAATATTTTTCCCTGCGCGTTTCGAGCACTCTTAACTTATCATTTTTAATATCATCCATTTAACACCTCCGGGTTTGATTTGAATTCTTTGCACTTATTTATCACCTCTGATACTGCAATAATTGTTCTGTCCAGTATCTGTGTAGTCACAGGATCGGACACTATGCACTGAATCCTGTTACGCTCATCGAGTAAATATTCGAGTAATTTTTCATGCGGCCCTTCAACAAAAGGTCTGAAATGCATGCAGGTGTAACAGGGGATGGGCACACATGCTGTGCAGGATTTGCAACTGGCGCATTGCCCTGACTTTTCACCAGTATTGATTCTGATGTTGCCGCCGGGATATTTATCCTCACTTTTGTTAATCAGCACTCCCTGAAACATCTTTGCGTAGTAGCCAAGCTCAGCGGAAACGGCATCTTCGATTTTATTTAAACTATCTGGACCTGACTGAACATAAACGCCTGTATACATTAAAGTGGAATGATCAAGTAATTCGCCTATAACGACTTCTCCGTAGCCCTCTCTTGCGAGCCGTGTACCCAACGTATAGCGAAACCGCCGGGCATTCATATTTATTACTTCACCCGTCCTTTCCGAGATTACGTTCTCTGTTGTAGCTATTCTTTTGAGCGTTTGAGTACACTTTATCGCATAGGCATGAAGTCTGTCTGAAGAAAGAATCTCATGTAGATTCTCACAGTCACCAATCGCTTCAAGCCTTTCCTGACAGGCAAACAATGGTAATTCTAATATCTCTCTTTCAGAGAGTTTTCTGCCGAGCTGCCTGCTAAAACTCTCAGAGACGATACGTGCCTGCTCTTTAAAAATCCTGAATAATTCATGTGTAATCCTGAATCGCCTGAATGAGGCTCTGTATTTTTCTCCTTGCTTTATTCTGGGGATATTTATATAGCATTCGTTTATTGCTCTTTCCTTTATGATATCTTTCGTTTTTATCTGTGTGATTTGTAAACTTCTTCTTCCCGTATGAATGGTAATTAAGGCCATTGCCAGATCAGAATAAGATATCGTATCCTTCTGGTATGCACGTGAGACAGCATCGTAAAAGTTATCAAACTCCATGTCTGTCAGAGGGCCCTGATAAGGATCTCGTCTTTTAACCACCTCCCCCTTTTTATTGTCTTTTATCGTCCAGTTATCAACGAGGTCTACACATTTTTGGGTAATCCCGTCAAAACCTAATTCATACCATTTTTTGATTAGGATCCTGAGACAAATGAAATCCTGATTCGAGAACTTATTACTGGATTTTGTTGTTAGCATTACAGCTTCGTCAATTGAATCAAAACTCATAAACGAAATGAATTTCATGAAAACTCTGTTAATTTGCTTAACAGATCCGGGGCTGATCTCTTCTGCGAAATATTTCATTGTATTCACATAACCGTACCTGAGGTTATCTGACAACTTTTCAGTGACCTTACCTACATTCAATTTTATATTTCTACTTAACTCCCAGAATTCATCATCCAACCTGAATGTGTAACTTTCGTTTTTTGCATATAAGATATCTCTATGCGCGTTCATAACCTTTAATTTATTCATAAGACACCCCACTGCGCTTTTTAAAAATATTATCCTGAAGTTGCAAGGCTGCTTTTACTGATTCCTTAACAATAAATCGTCTGTTATAGGTTTGTGCTGTTCCAGAACCCGGCTCCCAACCCATATGATTGGAACGCATTTTCTCTTGCATCTCCTCACTCACATGCTCGGTGCTTTCATCCATCAGTTTCGAAAATAAATAGTTCCAGGTGTGTCTGAACTTATGTCCAGTCAACTGACTTAAACCTGAATCAATGCTTCTCAGTCTGTAAATGATCTTATGGTATGAAGGAACCGACAGAGGATCGCCACGTGTCTCTCCTTCTTTGTGAGTAATAAAAAGGTATCCGTGCTTTTTCTTTCTGATATTGGCTTTTCTTTCGCCTGTAATATATGAATGGAGAAGTCTGGTAAGTTCGTCAGACATGGGTAAATTTCTTTCAAGCGTTTTTACGAGGGGCTGATTGACTCTTGTGTCCTCAATACTGTCAGCCCTTCGTCTTACGAAAAGCATTTGCGCCGCAAAATCAATATCTTCAACTCTCAGGTTCAATAACTCTCCACACCTTATCCCTAATGAATGTAATATTATGACTATAAGCTGATTTCTATGGCGAACTTTTTTGTCGAATGGATTCAATTCACATTGAGGATCAATAACTGAAAGAAGGATTTCCAGGTCTTCTTCTTCGATTGTTTTATAGACGTTGCCTTCTGAATTCCTGTATTTTATCTTCGGCCTTCTGGCTTTTATTTTTTTCACGAAGTAGGAAATTTTCCTGTAGCCATCATCTATATTTTTGATAGTTAGCTGACACAACCATTCGAGATATTTTGCTATTGTCGTAAGCCGTATATACTTTGTCGCACTGCATACTCCAGGATGATGATCTTTGATATTAATCACTTTCGCAGTTCTCATCCTCTTCCCGACAAAATCCCGCAGAAGATCAATTTCGTTGTTATCCAGGAATCTGGCTGTTTCAATTCGCTCTTCAATGTCTATGTTGCGTATAAAAAGAAAGCGATAAAAAAGTGCGATACACCCTGCCTGAGTCTCAATTGTTTTTATCGATTCATTACTGTTTCTCAGTTGTGTTGTAATAAATAGACATGGATAAAACACCGGAATACCTGTTTTCTTGTTTTTTATAATACAATAGCGCTCACCATTTTTCATTTTAAACGTTTTAATACCAAATCTTTCCATAAACTCTCCTTTTTTTCAGTTAAATTATTTGCAAAACAGGTATAGGTTAAATATTTAAAAACAATGACCTATAATAATTTTGCAAAAATATTTTATTAATATACCGCTTAATAACTGTCAATAAAGGATGGCGCTAAATATTCTTTCCAAATGTTAATAAGGTATATATAAGGACTCTTCTATTTACCTGATACCTTAAAAACACTCTACGTAGCTTGATATAACTGACTTCGCATTATCTCTGTAAAGAATTTTGCAAAATTCAAGCTGTTTTGGCTTTTAATTCTTTCCATTTTTATCGACAACTTCCACGGCATTAATTTTAAATAACACAACTTTTTAATTAGTCAATAGTTGCTTTAATTTTAAAAAATGCTTATATAGAAATAAAAACTAAGGAGAGTCTATGATCGATATTAAAAACAACTTGGAAATTATGTGGATATATTTTCCTGCAAATGAAAATGAAATTTTGCATGAATTACATGAATCATCTTCCTTCGAGTTCTACGAACGCTACCTATTGGAGTTATCAGCAAGGGAGTTCATTGATTTCTTCCAATATTTATTAGACTACAAAATCAATAATAACCTTGATGATAAACATTCAATATCTCAACTGATCAGCTATGGCTTTGGTCAGAAATCTATTCTCGACCGAGAACCACAATTCGAAAACTTCCAGTCTATTCAATCACGTGTTGCCGATCTTAGAAGCGAACATTTAACTCAAAGAATTAAAAATGAACAGAAAGGATTAGGTTCGAAGATTGAACCACTATCAGAAACTATAAAAAAGCAAGACAGATTGTAATTTATATATACATGAAGGGCCATGCATATGATGCATGGCCCCATTCCTATCACTGCTAAATTAACCCTATGAAAATACGATTTATTTAAAACAATCTTACAACTTAAAACTCTTGAATTCATGTTCAGATTTAAACAAAAGGATTATTTTGGCCAGATTCTCAACATCTTCTTTCTGCTTAAATAAAGTCATCCATATTGAAAAGACTGCGTACTGTAATTTAAACTCAAATTCAAAAACAGTAGATACTGCACCCTTTATATTTCCTGAGAGATATTCTCCTAACCAAAAAGCAATGCTTTTAGAAAATTCATCATTACACATGGCTGTAACTGCATCATGATCGAATCTTTTATCAAATGATTCTTTTTTCATAGACTTAAAATATTTGTTAGTACTAATAAAATCGTTCAGTTTCATATTAAACCCCTTTTAAATGGTTTCGTTTCGTGATTTAGAAATTAACATCTCAATCCATTCATCAATCTCACCCTCAATAAACGCCACCGCACGAGAGCCAATCTTGATAGGTTGAGGAAATTGCTTGTTCCTAATAAGCTTATAAATCCATGACTTGCTATATCCTGTTTTATTTATTACCGCACTTAAGCGAATGAGTTTTATATTTGAAATGTTCATGCTGTCGCTCTCTCTTCTGTTTCGATGAGAGCTACATTACCAAGTGGAAGATTAGGAGGGTGAGTGTGGCTCGTGACAACGGAGCCACTGGAGGCTGGGTCAGTTGGAATCCGAGAGTTTCATGACGTCTGAAACTCTCATATTTTTAAGGTGGGGGTTTCGATTTATGAAGAAGTTGAATTGGCGAACGAAATCAATGGTTGCTGCTTTCATAGCCAGTGGTCTATCGGCGTCTTTGATATGGTAATTAAGACGGATAACTGCCTCGTCGTCTTCATCTGTGTACAGCAGTCTGGAAAGCCGCTCGTCTGAAACGCGCAGCTCATACATCTTTGCCCATAAAAGAACATCGAGCATTGCGATGAGACGATAAGAGATAATCTTCTTGATTGTGCCGTAGCCGAAGCGCACAACCCCTGACTCGTCAGCTTCAATCCCCTTCACGCGTCTCCATTGCGGTAGAGCTGACTTGATAGACTCTGCAATCTCATCGTCTGTACCACTGGCAAGGTCTATTTCTAAAAGGACGGTGCTCTCACATACCGCTGACATAACCGTAGATACATAGGCTTCATGGTGGGGAAGGTTTACGCAGTACTCGTCACTACCTTGCTCCCAGGAGAACAGATTGACCCGGAGACCCATTACACTAAGTTGAGCAAGTCGGCTTATGTCTGTGATGAAGATATGCGGTGGGCTTTGAAGAGTTTGATCATCTTGCATGTAGTTAAGCTGTTCGGGATCGAAGAGGAAAGGCTTCCCATTGAAGATCTGTCTCATATACCCACCGAGGCCGATCTTTTCTTCTTCTGTGGGCCAGGGTTTAAAGAGCAAGGCCCTTGCCCACAGCTCATGATAGAGACAGTTAAGCGTGGTCTCTTCGAACTTTCTATAGCTAGAAATGTTCAGCCAGGATTTGACTGCTTTGGTATCTTCTGTTGACCAGTTTTTCAAAGCTAACTCCTTCACGATTTCTCCATGAAAAGAGTATAATCAACACTGTTCAATCAACGTTATAAAGCTGTTTTGAAGAAAGAAGCTTTTGTTGGTATCTTTGTTGGTACAAATGATTATAAATCATATTTTTCGCTTAAAATAAGTCACTTAACTGTAAGTTCGATTCCTGCAGGGGACACCAGGCCTGCCCTGTACTTAAACCCACCCTATCAATTAAAACTCTTAATAATCAATAACAAGCCATTACTGACGGCTATCCCCCTTTGCCCTTTTTCTTCTCAGAATCAATAATCATCTGCCGGCCCTGGCTATGTTCTTTAGGCAAATCCATCAACACCAGTGAATGAGTTGTGATTATGACCTGCCAGGTCTGGGTTATTAGCTGGATACCAGTGCTTCGAATATCTTTTTTATTTTAATGAATCCTGTTTTATTTCTGCATAACGGGCAATCAGTTGCTTCAGATGCATCTCCAGCTGAGTTCTGACAGCCGCAGGCAAAGGTTCGCCTGCTGGATTTTGTGACAATACCCTTAGCTGCTCTTCAGCCGGTATGGATTGATTAAAGGACTGCATAGCGGAAAAAACGACTGACTTCAGCTCACTGACCGTCAGGTATTTTCCTTTCTGCACATCCAGTTCGTTCAGCCTGTCACTCAGTTTTTGTAGTGTCGCCATTCCCTGAGACCAGCCATTCAGCTGTTCTGTTGGCAATGCGGCAGCATTAAGTTGTTGCTGCCACTGCTGGATTAGTGGCTTAGCCTGCTCCGGCCAAAGTACCCGGACCTGTTCCAGCAACTGTCGACTGTATTCAATATTCCAGTCAGGAGGCAATTTACCCAGCCGGGCAAGCTGCTGCTGTGTTTGTGTTATTAAAACCTGTGGTAACGGAGCTTGCTGACGCGACATATCCAGCTGTTCAGACGTAAGAGGTGCAGGCAATGGAGCCAGTGAGGCTGCAAGCTGAGTCTGCAACGGGACTGGCCGATTAAGAAACTGCCAGCTCCATAGTGTGACTGTGCTTACCACCAGCATGGTACACATCCCGGCAGCGAAGAATTTCCATTTTTTTACCTGATTGGGTATTGCCGCCAATGCTTCTGCATTCGCCTGGTGTTCCGGCAGCGCCGCATAAACCCACTTCACTACGCTTGCTGACGTATCTTCAGGCGGACTACCAGCAAGGTCCTTCGTGGATGCTGCGGCACTATTCATCGCGGTGGCAGGCAACCTGATACCTGGCTGAATGTCCGGCCTGGTGCTGGTTATGCCATCGCTGTTTTCCAGCCTGGCAGCACTGTTGTGCATCAAGGTACGTAACGTATCGAGCTGGCTCAGATGCTTAAGCTCCAGGCCCTGCAGCACCTCACCCAGAGCGGTAAGCAGTTGCTCCGCCCGATACAGCTGGCTGAGGTCGCTGTGATTTAGCGGGAGCGAACGTATCAGTTGCTGTAAACGCTGACTCAGACTGCTGAGGATTTTCATGCGGGCATGGACAGGCTGCGGCCAGAGTGCGCCCCACTGATGGCTTATCATTGCCTCGAGTATCGCCAGACCTTCATTGAGCCCCAATAAACCAGCCAGTTGCGTTCGGGCCAGCGTGTACCAGGACAGCGTCTGTAGCTCCACACCATTTTGTTCAAACAGTGAGAGACAGCGTTTTTCGGCATAACGCCAGTTCACATCCGGGCGAGCCGGATGTGTCAGCTTACTCAGTTCATCACGCAGGGCGGCATAATCCGGTAGCGTGCGCGGGTCACCACCGGTTTTGATTTTATGTGGGGGGATGTGATCCATGACCAGTTGTCCATTTTGACGCGTACGGAAAAATTGAGGATTAACGCTTATGCGGGCATATTCAGAGGAACGGGTACTGCAATACCAGCAGTTATGGCAGAAGCGCCAGAATCAGACTAAAAAAGGTGCTTTCATCAAAACTCTGTCCGGGACGGGATAATGCTCCCGGCGGAGTAAAGGACCAGTCACTGAAATGACCTGCCCGCATGAAAAGGCGCCCCACAGACGTCACACTGCCTTCTGCATAAAGGGTCAATTCCACGCATCCTGTCACGCCCTGACCGTACAAAAATACCGGTGTAAATTTTACAGAGCGGTCGTCGTAACGCAGGGTGATAGCGGCAATCTCAAAAGTCCTGTCCTCCACCAGCAGGTCCGTAACAGCGACGGTAAATGTTTCCACATTCAATCCGGTACCCACCAGCCACGCATCCATCTGCTCCTGAAGCTGCACCATTCGCAGGCGAAACGCTGCAATATCGGCCTGAGTCTTGCTGGTAGATAAGATCGGGGCTGGCTCTCTGGCCTGTAGTTTTTCGAGGAACTGTGATTTTACTGACATGGTATTAACTGGCCTTACAGACGGGTTGCTGTGTCAAGATACTGCTGTTGCTTCAGGTGTCGCAGGAGAACCCGCCCTTCTGGCATAAACTCGGTGCCATAGCGTACGAGGCCAACACCGTTAAGTTCCGCATCAATGGCGTAGCGCAACTCACCGGGGATGTTCTGTTCCAGCAGGACAACGGCTATTTTTCTCAGGCGTGGCTCATATCTGAGCAGAACAGCCGACAGAGCACCCATCAGTTCATGGGCAGTCCCCGGCATGCCCTGCAGGATTTTGGTCATATCCGGCAGGCCATAGTCCGGCAGATGCGCCAGCGTGCCAGCACGGCAGTTAAGGATCCGTTGCATGTTATCGAGCACGGACAAAATCACCTGATTTTGTTCACTGACCTGATGGAGATCGAGGCCGCCGGTGAAGTTGCCGTAGAGTGTTTCATACAATGAAGGACGGGATAACTCACTCATCTTTCAGCGCCTGAAGTGTCAGCCGGTTGTTCCCCGCCTCAATGACGCGTGCTTTATCCGGATCGAGATCGTCACGACTCAGCACCACACGCCAGGTGTTGTTCTCCTGGTCCGGTGACATAAACATCCCGGCCACCGCCACATACTGCGCACTCTCTTCCATCGGCATATCAACCGTCACTGCCCCACCCGGCTGCAGGCGGATGTCTTTCTCCGCCACCAGGTCTGCTTTGATGGCCTGACTGTCAGCCTTAAACAGTGACGGATAGTCCGTCATGTCGAATGTTTTCCGGTCTTTGAGCTGGTAAATACGCACCACCGTCGACAGCGCCACCCCGCCTGCATTGCTGTTAACGGCCTCGCGGGCGCGGATATCCAGATGCAGGGTTTTTACCTGCTTGTAAAAAATCGATTTGGTCACGGCAACGGTGCCGTCCGTCACTTTCTGGGTCAGCCCACAGCCAGCGAGCATCAGTGTGATGCCCGCGGCCAGTGCAACCAGAGGAAATTTACCAGCGGTAATCGCCATCTTCATCGGTCTCCCTGCGGTGAATATTTTCCTGTACCCGCTCATAGCGGCCAAGATTGATGGTTATGGTTTTGGGGTGCATGACGGTGTTCGCTGCATTCAGCGGCCGCATCACGGCGGTACGGCCCAGTTGCACGGCACCTGCCTGCGGTTTACTGCTGATGGTCGCGTCAGGCAGCAGACTTCGGTCGACACACAGCTGTAACCGCACATCGAGGCGGGAGCCAAGATAGACATGCAGCAGCGCCATTAAATCCGTGTGAAGCTCCCCGCTCGGTAACCAGCCCTGTACTTCAGCCGGGTCAGAGGTAGTCAGGCGCATCAGCACCCGGCTGTTCACGTCGGTGGCATAGCTGCCCATCACCGGACGGTTTGTCAGGGTGACGGGCTGGCTGACGCTCATGGTCAGGGGCTTTTTCAGCGGCGCGCGGCGTTTATCGTGGTGCCAGATTTTCGCCTGTGTGTTGGGTGCCAGCAGGCGCACCAGCGAGGCCATGCCTTCTGCGGTACGCCCCGGCAGCAACATGACCGGCAGCAGTGCCAGAAAGCGTGAAGCCGGAGTCGCGATACTGTCCGTGCAGCCGTTAATCCCGAGCCCGGCAAGTCCCAGCAGGTACTGCGAGGTGTTGTCCTTACCGCCTTCTTCGAAAGTCGCCGGGTATGAGTATTTACGCCAGATACGGTAGTACTGGGCAATCAGCCGGTGGTTGAAGATATCGAGGAAATCCGCGGTGGCCTCATACCCTTCCCGTCGCTGGGTAATGTCATCGATATAGTGCGTCGGCAGCGGGGACTCCACGCCGTAGAGTCCCATAAAGGTGATGCGCACAGTCGGCGGCAGATGCGAATACTCAGACTGCTCAATACCTTTAATTTCTGAAGCCGGAAAACCCATCCCCGGGTGTGGCCGAAAACGTACCGGTTCATGACGTACCTGCCAGGTACTGCCCGTAACCGGTTTGTCCGGCTGGTTCTGCTCCAGCAACTGGCAGAAGCGGTAAAAGTTGATATATGGCAGCCGGTCCCCCAGTTGCGCTATCAGCCGGGCAGGCGCGGACTGTGATTCTCTTTCCACCGGATGCATTTTCCTTCTGGCTGAACAATGAGGGTGAGCTGGTTAAACTGGTTCATATCGGCATACAGAGCAAAGAACCGGTTTAGCATTTCACCGAACAGGTGAATATCGCCCTCGCCGGTGAAGCCGTTGCTGTCGAGGGTCACTTCGATATCCAGCCCCCGCAGCAGGTAGCCCTGCTCAAAACGTTGCAGGCGGTGGTGCTCCACCTGCTGAATCGCCTCCAGACGCCGGGTATTCAGTTCATCTCCCTGCCAGTTATAGAGTGCCAGCGTCCCGCGCAGCACTTCGGCAGTACTCATCATATTCAGAAACCCGGAGCCGAGGTGGCTCAATACCCGCCAGTGGAAACGGTCTTCCGCAGGCGGGTAAACCGGCAGCGTGGGCTTACAGAGGTTGCGTACTGAAAGCGGTGTACTGACCACCTGCTCACTGCGGTCGAGCAGCGTGCTCTGAAGCGCCCGGCGCGGTAACTGACCGTTGGTGCCGGTGATTTGCAGCGATACGGCTTCGCGCTCAAACAGGCGGTCATCTTCCCACTGGTGCCCGCCCAGAATCAGCCAGGTGTCATACAGCCCGGTGACACCCCGCTTAACGCGGGTGTGGTAATAGCGAGGTGGCGCATGACTGCGCATCATCCCGCCCTTGTGGCGGAAGCTGCTGAACGGCACGTATTCGGCATCACTGGTGCGGTTTGAACCGGTAACCGAATCCACCGAATAAATCTCAGTATGCCCGTCCTGGAGCCGCTTAGGACGCAGCAGGTACTCACTTTCAAGCCTGGTGATGGTGAGAGGGTCAGCCTCCAGCGTAAACAGGTTAATCACCGGCACGCAGTGGAGGCGAACCGCATCATCGGTGACCGGCAGGTCTGATGGCCACGGCGTGCTGAAGACCACTTCGATGTCGAAGTACTCAGCCCCGGCAGGCGGCGGAATGTCGTCCAGACCGTTGAGGTGGACAAACATAAACTTGTTGCGGAAGGTGAAATACTCCAGCAGCAGCTGGTAGCCACTGAATGCGGTGTCGCCTTTCGGCCACAGCCCATCCTCTTCGGCAAACCCGCCCGGTGAGAAATACCCGTCAAGCCGGATACGGTCGATCTGCCCGGGCAGGCGCATATACAGAGCGGCCTGCCTTCTGGTCAGCATCAGGTGCAGCTGGCTACTGACGGGCGCGTCAGCCTCAAGATAGAGGCTCAGGTGACTGAGGTCAGCATGGGACCAGTCTGCCTGAGTGCTGCAGGCAAAGCGCATCCGCAGCAGCGAACGCCCGTCAGGCTCAGTGGTCATAGTCACCCCTGAGATGTTCAGCGGGTTGAGCATCACATCCCGGGTAGTACGGTAGCGACAGACCGTATTTTTAGGCCCCACCGGGCGGGAATACACTTCCAGACCCGCTGGCATCACTTCCGCCATCTTCACGGCCTGAAGCGCAGGTGTGAACGCCACTACTGAGAGTGAAGGAATGGTGCGCAGGTAGTGTGGCCAGAGCATGCTGACCAGCCCTTCGGTCAGTTCCGGCAGGTCGTCGTCAATCTTCTCGCGCAGCCGCCCCATCGAAAAAGCAAAACCTTCAAACAGACGTTCGACATAGGGATCAGGTGTGCCGGCCTTATCCAGATCCAGCATCGCGGCCCGATCCGGATGGGTCTGAGCAAATTCTTTGGCCGCTTCACGGAGGTAGCGCATTTCCGCGTCGTAATAACGCAGGGTCAAATCTTCCATTTATTTCTGTTCCTGTGGATTTAACCGCAAAGCACGGCGGCACGGGCGGGATCGACGGCGATCAGCCCGGCAAGTAACTGGTCCATTACCGGCGTAAGGCGGGTCTTATCAGCCTCACTGCGACCGGCTTTCAGGCGCAGGAGTTTCAGATGACGGGCCTGTACCTCAAACAGCAGCTCTGGCTCCCAGTCATTGAGGGTCACTTCTCTGGCGCGCTCACCCAGTTCTGCAAACAGGAGCACCGCCAGGTCATTCTTACCGTACTGCTCAGCAATGCGGCCCATTAGCAGTCGCAACAGCCATTGCTGGCGCGCGGTGGCGATGCCGGGCCGGGTCTGCAACCAGCCCAGCGCCGCATCCGGGCCTTCACTGTCGGCCAGCGCTACGGCTTCCGGCTCCAGCGACAGAATGTCATCGTTACCGGCGGTGACCGGGGCTGATGGCGTGTCATTACCCCAACCGCCGACGGTGTCCAGCACGCTCTGCTGGATCCAGTTCAGCGTCACTTCGTCCGCAAACGGCGTGCCGTCACTGAACGCCAGCGTCTCCAGCCCGGACAGGCGCGACAGCAGCCCTTTCAGATCAGCCGTGACAATGTCGGCCAGCGTTTCCTTGCCGGATTTCGTCAGCGCCTGGTGGATGTACCACTGTAAATCCAGCCACAGGTGGTTGGCACCGCGGGAAAACGTGCTGTCGGCCGTTTCCAGCATTTCAGCCCAGTTCTGCTGCAGGTAGAGGCGTTTGAGTAACGCGCGTTGATCCGCCCTTGGCGGCTCAATACGCGTGCGCCCCTGCGCATCCGGCGCCGGGATAGCCCGCAGGGTGTCATGACGCAGACTTTTCATCAGATGGTGTGCTGACAGCCAGCCGTCCGGCTGCTCACGCAGATATTCGGTGAGGGTGCGGGCCTGGGCCAGCAAATCCTGGCCGGAAGTGATACGCCCGATAGCCGGCGCATCGTTGTGACTGGCAGGTGAAGGGGTTTCGCTGGTACTGGCGTTCTGCGGTACCACGGCATCCACACCCCCCGCTTTGTGCAAACGACTTTCCAGGGCACCGTACAGCGCATTGAGTTCAGGACGGGTTTCATCGGGCTCATTCTCAATAAGCTGTGATATCAGCAGCAGCGCACCAGTGGTTCGCATCGCATCGATCCTGACCACTTCCGGGTACAGGGAAAGCGAGTCGGTCATGCGCGACCCTGCCAGCCATTCAAGTGCCGCCTTACGACTGCGGTCACGCTGCGGATGCAACTGTGTACCAAAGCGCTCCAGCAGACCGGCCAGCAGTTCAAGTCCTTCGGCCAGCCCCTGCTCACCTTCGCGGTGCAGCTTCGCCCAGCAGTAGTATGTAGCCACACGGATATCTTTGGCGGTCGTGGTCAGCAGCTTCTCAGCAAGCCGGCAGATGAGTTCGGTATCCGCGCCGGAGAGTTTATTGACCTCTTCTCGCATCTGCTGGAAGTCATCGTCATATCCCGGGTCCTCGCCAGCGGGCGATGTACCGGACAATGGCTGCAGCCAGCTGTCCCACTGCGCCACGCGTTCACGGGTGGCTAAAAGTAATGGTTCCTGTTCTGTCTGGCAGGCACTGAGTAAGGCATTGAGTGTGCTCATCAGTACGCCTCCCCGTCGTCACTGACCGTATCTGTCGCCGGGTCTGACGGTATGACGCTGGTGGTGCTGAAGATAGTTTCCGGCAGGCGAAAATTACGCAGCTTCAGCAGCGCCAATGGCCCCTCTCCCACTTCGGTTCGCAGGGTGTAATTGAGTGTACGGCCGTCCTGAGCCTTCCAGCTCAGGCTGTAACTGCTGCCCACGCCCGGGTAAGACTTGACCACAGCTTTATCGAGCAGGCGTATCCAGCCCCATGCTCCCGGAATGTCGGCATACTGACGGGTGCCAGCCTGGGTACTGACCCAGCTCAGGTTCGCGCCGGGAGCTTCGGTATCCGCAGGCCACGAAAAGCGCTTCCACGCTGGCAACTGGTTCACATAGGTCAGCTTCTGGCTGTCAATAATCATGTCGGTCTGCATCACGCCATTGGCCGTGCCCGGACGCAGTTCGAAGTTCATGCCGGCATTGCCTTCGGTGAAGGCCACATCCGAGATATGGCTCAGGGTGTTGATGGCGTTGAGGAACGCCGGGTTAAACGCCAGCCCCTGTGAGTTGATGCTGTCCGGTGCCCAGTGGTTTCCTTCTTTGTGCAGCACGCCTTTAAGGCGGGTCTGCAGGAACTGGGCGATACGCCCGGAATCGGCATTGAGGTATTTAGCCAGCAGCGGCAGGGAGACATCACTGCCAGAGTTGTTAAACGGATAGCGTCCACCAAAGGCACTGTTCCACTCAGCCACCACTGCCTGCTGCCACTGGGTATTGAGGCTGTCGGCCGCCGGGGTCAGCACCTGCTGCCAGGCCTGCTCCATCGGATTCACAAACACCGTACGCCCAAAGCCGCTCCACTCCTGACCGAGACTCGCGGCAATCAGGCTGCCGTAGTCGCGGGTTTCGGTCAGATCCACAGCCTTGCCCTGGAATACGGTCTGGGCAATGGTCTGGGCCATAGCCTGCGGGTCAGCAGCATTGGTCACCTGCTGCAGTCGCAGACGCACCTGCGTCACGCGGGTCAGAAACGACTGCAGACTCAACTCCTGTGCGCCCGTGCGGATCTTGTCCATCAGCGCCAGCACCGGGCCAAAGGTCGCATCCAGCGGGCCATGAACCCCGACACTCTGGTCAATGGCATCTTTGTTGTCACCACCGAGCAGGTTCTTCGCTGACTTCACCAGCGAGTCGGAAATCGCTTCGCCAGTTTGACCCGTGCGCCCCTGCACATTGAGGGTGTTCATCAACGCCACCAGAGGTGACTGACGCACATCAGCCATCAGAGTCAGCTGGTCAATAGAGTCCGACAGCGTGGTGGCCCGGTTCCAGCGCAGGCTGTTGAGAAACTCCAGCCAGGCTCCGCCGAAGTCAGCGAAGTAGCGCTCGGTCAGACGTTTTTTCAGTGCTTCCGGCGAGGTTTCGTTCTGTTTATTCACCTGACGCTTACTGTCAGTCAGCACCCAGTCAAGCTCGTCCCGGCGCGCCTTCACCACCTTCTCGATGGCGGGCTGCACGGCCTGCTCCCAGGCCTGACGGGTGAACATGCCCGGCACGATTTCCGTAGTGCTGAACAGACGGGATGCATCGGTATCGCCGGTCATGTCTTCAAGGCGCATATCGACATACAGATGCGCCACCTGGGAGAGCATCTTCTGGTACAGGGTCGACTCACTGTTACGTAAGCCCATCAGGCGAACCAGCAGGGAACGCGCCTGGCTGACCATGTTCTCATCTGCCCGCAATTTCCACTCAGGGTGCGCAACCAGCTGCGCACCATAGAACGACAGCAGTGACGGCGCCACGCCCTGCCAGACACCGTCTTTCACGCCATCGCGTTTTGGCCAGTCGTGCAACAGCGCCGGGCTGAACCAGGCCGCGTCCATATGTTCCGGACGCGCCAGCATCAGGTAGAGCTTGAGCTGGTCATAGGTGGCTTTTGCCATCTGCTCACGCAGCGGGCTACCCGGCGGCAACGCGTTAAAGGCGCTGACCTGCTTTTGAAGATGGGTTGCGGCCGCATCCCGCAACAGCGGCAGTGCACTGTCCTGATAGCGTGGCCAGAGTGCTGCCAGCAGGGCATTATTCTGGCTCAGGCCGGCCTTCTCGTACCACGGCACGCCATGCTCAGAGCGGTACTGCAGACGAGCCAGGGTTTTCTGGAGTTCAGACAGCGCGTGCAGGCGCTGCTCCAGCGGCTGATTCTGTCGGGCGGCAAGTGCGGCCTGGGCATTCGCCCCGTCAATCTGGCTGCGGTTGGTGACATAGGCGATGCTCATCCACGCAGCCCAGCCCACCATCGCCAGGGCGATAACCGACGCAAACACTTTACGCCATGGAATGCCCGGCTTGCGCGGACGCAGTCCGGCAGGAAGCATTCGGACAGACTCAGGCAGGACATCCCAGCGCTTATCCATGCCCCAGTGGTGCGTCACGGCACGTTCGGCACCGGCAGAGGGCTGACTGAACACCACACCAGCCAGCGGTAGCGGGCGGTACGGATTGAGCATCACCGACAGCGGTACGGTCACACTGTGTGGCTCGCGAATGAGGTGGTCAGCCAGCGTCAGTAAGAAGTTATGTTTCACCTCACCGCAGGTCTGCTGCAGACCCTGTGAAGTCAAATCCGGCGTCAGGGCGGAGAGTTGTTCTGCCAGCCCTTCGGGGCGACATCCGGCAGGCAACAGGCAGCCGGTCGCCTGCGTAATGCGCCCTTCCGGCTTACCGGCGCGCGGATGCAGGGACCAGACATACAGCGGGAGTTTCCAGCCAAGCGTTTCCATACGTGCGCTGATGGCATGAGACAGGGAATCCATGGTGCTTTCAGATGGTACCGGCAGCGGCTGCTCCAGCCCCGGCGCTGAAATCTGGTCAAAGGCCGAGGTGACCCACACCAGCCCATCCACCGGACGGCGGCGCAGTTTGCGCAGCGCGGTCAGCCAGGCGCTGTCTGCTGGCGTATTGAGGTCACCGCCCCACAGCAACAGCGTGCCGCGATCTTCCTGCCAGAGTTGAGCCGTAAGGCCTGGAGTCAGTTGCTCCACTTCAGTGGCAGTACCGGTTATCAGCAGGATGCGGGTTTTACGGCCCCAGCGCCGGCCGTAGAGGTTACGCATGGCGTCACGGATGGAATCAACGGTGACATTGCGTGGCGGAGTCCGGGCAACTCTTGATTCATCAGAAGGCAACGCATTCTTCTTCTGTTCTTGCCAGCGATAATACTTTTCCTTCGTAAACCGGAACATGAACGGCGTATAGAAAACAATCAGTAAGACTATCCATACGGCAGCAAATGCAAGCACTTGCTTCAGTCGGGTATCAAGGCCATGCGAGGGGCCGAAATGAAGGATCACGGCCACTATAATCGCTGAGATGCAGGCTATTATGCCGGCAAGCCCCCCTCTGCTCCATGTACTACCCGGCATCATTATTTCCACTCCCTGAGGTAACAGTACTGACAAAACGATCAGCACCTGAAGTAAACAGCCCTAAAACAGGTTTGTTGCTCACAGACACGATGTCGGCCAGGAGTGTGGCTAAAAGCCACGCACTCCCGGCACCTGGAATACCGTTATATTTTTCCAGTACATCAATTTCCTGCGGCACCCACGGCGTCAGATGTGATTGAGACGCGGTCATTAGATCAGCAAACCCGTCATTCCAGTGCCCGCAGTCACAAAACACGTTTGATGTCTGACAGGCGATTGTTTGTGTTTCGAGGAACAATTCCATATCCACTTTGAAATTTGCCATGTCCAGCGGCATCGGTCGTAATATGCGGGCAGAGTGAGGAAGCTGATATTTTTCAGCAACATCATCGCTGGTAAGTACCATGCTCGCGAGTGCATCGGAATACTGTTCAGCACCCTGGTTCTGCAATATCAGGATCAGATCAATGTCGAGAACGGGATTTTTAAGACGATCTTCGATCCAGGCAAAAGAAAGGGCTTCACAACATGAAATCGAACCTGTCAGCGCACGCCCTGGGTAAGTTCTTCCCCATGATTCGCGAAACCGGGTCTCGAAGTCTGAGGAATTCATGTCACTCACAATGGTGACGTTGAATGGCACTGTCGCAGGCAACATCGCGATCGCGTTTTGTACACCGGCCAGACCCAGTTCGAGCAAGGAGGTGGACGTCGCTGATTTCGCATCAAAATGGCTGGTCAGTGAAAGAAATTGCGGCGCATCTGCAGCATCCGATTTAGCAATGGCGTCAGAGGTCACTCCGGAAGGTAGCAGTATGCTGCTGCCAAGCACGGCCAGATAGCGTCCAGCCCAGGCTTCCCACTGTTGCTGTCCGTATTCAGCTTCCTTCTGCAAAAACTGATGTTCATTGACTGTTCTGCCCCACAGCCACCCCCGCATACAAAACAGGAAAAACCAGCCAAAAACCGGGCTGGATGCCAGCCACCAGATATTGAATACAGCCAGTGCCTTAACCATGCCTGATGCATGCAGAATAAACAGCAAAATACCCACAACCGCGGCAACCCCCCCTGCCAACAGCCATCCCGTAAAAGATGGCTCAGGAGGCAACTCCATTGTTGTTGCTTTTGTCCTTTCCCAGCCCATTGATTATCCTACTGTGCTGTTCTGAGCACTTGAAATTACAGTACAACCGCACTGACATTTGCAGCCATCGACGACAACAGCCCGACCGTTAAATGTCCGGTGCGGTGATCCTTCCACGATAGGATTAGTTCCATGCCCATCTACCGGACAACTCACCATATCACCCACTAACGCGGCTTTTTTCCCGTCGACGGTAATATTGGAAGAGGCGGAGACCACTTTTCCGCCGTGAGAAGTTTTGTCTCCGATCAATACGATGCCATTGGACATAATAAACACCTATATTTATTAGCAGTTACTTTGCATTTATTTTATTAAAATCAGAAATTTCGGATGGTGGCGATAATGTTCGTTCATCTGCACTGACACAACTAACAATAAGGACATTAAAATGCAGAGAAATAATTTATTTAGCCCCTTACCCTTAAATTAATCCTTCAACCTGTTTACATCAGGATGAGTTGTTCCATCAGATACAACCGAGCCATCAGGGTAGATAATTTTATAGTACACCCCAACTTTTTGTTCTGTTGGAGCAATCATCTTGGCCACTTTAGATTCATCAACAGTCGGTTCGAATCTAACCTGAACGTTTTTAGCTGAAGACACTATCTTTTTTAGTAAAAAGTCATTCTGACCAAATAAATTTAAAGTATCATTCACATTTATATCTTTATTACTATCGATTAAAGGATAGTACACAGGAGATAAAACAAGCTCAGAACCTTCAAACACCTTAAATCGACCGTTTTTTGTTGCATTTTCATCAAACGCAATTATTGCACCAACTGCGCTTCCAGGAACTAACCCCAGGCCGAGGTGAGTAGCATCTACGTATTCAATACCCAAATTAAACTCACTCAGTTTCCAGTTACACTTACCGCCACCATCTTTTGCTACTTTTGCAATCCATAAATCAGAACCGCTTTGTTTCTGAAGTGCAATTTTAATAGGGTTATACCCAATCTTTTCATAATGCTGCCCATCACGCATGCTCATCAACTCACGCTTACATGAAGTCGAAACATACAAAACCTCAAGAGGAAATGGTTGTGTATATGATGAGGGATTCCTTACTTCAACATTAATCCACTGAGTATTCGCAGGGGGTGACAGTGTACGATCATCCGTATTGACACAGCTAACAATAAAGAACGTTAGCGTACTGAGGAATACCTTACTTATACACTTACGCATAAATCAATTCTTTAATCTGTTTACATCAGGATGAGTCGTTCCATCAGATACGACAGTTCCATCCGGATAGATAATTTTATAAAACTCTCCGACTTTATGCTCTTTTGGAGCAATCATCTTAACAAGTTTAGATTCATCAAGAGTTGGTTTGAATATCACCTGAATAGCTTTGGCGGGAGAAACCATCTTTATTTTCATGAAATCCTTCTCACCAAATAAATTCAACATATCGTTTGCACTGATGCGTTTATTGGTTTGTACCAAGGGATAGTACGCTGGAGATAAAACAAGTTCAGGATTTTCAAATACTTTAAATAGACCATTTTTGGTTGCATTGTCATCAAACGCAATTGTTGCGCCAACTGCAGTTCCCGGAACTAAACCCTTACCGAGGTGAATAGCATCAATATATTCAATACCCAAATTGAACTCACTCAGTTTCCAGCTACACTTACCGCCGCCATCTTTTGCTATTTTTGCGACCCACATATCTGAATCACTTTGTTTCTGAAGTGGAATTTCAACTGGATTATATCCCACCTTCTCATAATGCTGACCATCCCGCATACTCATCAACTCACGCTTGCAAGTCGTAGATACATACAACACTTCAAGAGGAAAAGGCTTTGTATACGCAGAAGGATTTTTTATCTCAATATTAACCCAGGCAGTATTTAGTGGGGGTGACAGTGTACGATCATCTGCGCTGACACAACTAACAATAAAGGACATTAGCGTGCAGAGGAATAATTTATTTAGCCCCTTACACATAAATTAATCCTCCAACCTGTTTACATCAGGGTGAGTTGTTCCATCAGATACAACCGAGCCATCAGGGTAGATAATTTTATAGTACACTCCAACTTTTTGTTCTGTTGGAGCAATCATCCTGACCACTTTAGACTCATCAACTGTTGGCTCGAATTTAATCGAGACGTTTTTGGCAGTAGAGACTATCCTTTTTTTCACAAAATTGACTTTACCAAATAAATTTAAAGTGTCATTCACGTCAATATCTTTATTACTATCTATCAAAGGGTAGTACACAGGAGATAAAACGAGTTCAGAACCTTTAAATACATCAAACCGACCACTTTTTATTGCGTTATCATCAAATGCAATTGTAGCACCAACAGCCGTCCCCAGCGCCAACCCCTTACCAAGGTGAGTTGCATCAACATATTCAATGCCCAGATTAAATTCACTCAGTTTCCAGTTACACTTACCACCACCATCCTTCGCTATTTTTGCAAGCCATGTATTAGAGTCATCTTGTTTCTGAAGTGGGATCTTTATGGGATTATATCCCACCTTCTCATAGTGCTGGCCGTCTCTCATACTCATCAGCTTTCGCTTACACGTCATTGATATGTACAGGACTTCAAGGGGAAAAGGTTTTGTATACGCCGAAGGGTTTTTTATCTCGACATTTACCCATTCAGTATTCGATGGTGGTGATAATGTTCTGTCGGTTGCCTGAACGCATCCATTTAGCAATAAAACAATCTGGAGCAAGACGAATGAATTTAATCTCTTATACATTTTCTATATCCTCTTCACCATAATGGCCAAATCTTTTAAGAGCATCGCAACCGGATGCGGCAGAGATGGTTGAGCTAAGCGAATTTTTTAGCAAATCCTCGATCGAAAGAAACTTTTTATTCCTGTCAAATTCATTCTTAGGGATTTCACTTGAATAGTGATCCATTTGTAAATTGAAGGATGCTACTTTATCGGCATGCTCAGTGAAGCTCTTTCCATCGCTTAACCCTTTTTCATAAGCTAATCCTAACAATTTATTATTTATATAGGGCATATAGGATGTCAGAAGATGATTTCCAACATTCGCAGGCATCCCTCTATTTGGGTTCATGCCTTCGGGAAAAAATTCTTGAAGATCTTCCTTAGTAAGTGAAGCTTTAAAATCCTTTTGATCTTGCCCGGATTGCTTAGCCTCCTGAAGTGCCAGCGAAGGGACAAGATAGAGCTTAACTTTTTCAGGAAGTCTTGCCTGAATGGTCATGCAATTTCTTGGGTATGGAAGCTCAATACTACACTGTTGCCATTTTCTACTTTGCGTAGTGGTTAAAAATACGACCGCATTCCCATGGTGCCAAAAACAATCTCCCCACTCTACGACTTGCCAGGCCGTAAGTTCAACGACAGACCATAAAAAACCAAGAGTTGTTCCCAATGGCCCCCATAATTTATATAACTGATTATCCAGATCAGCTTCAGGTGGAACTGATGGTACTGGGTCTTGATCATTTACATGCCGATAGTGAGTAATACTTGATAATACATCTACAGCATTTTTAGTGAACGTTCTTGGCATACCGTATGTGTAAAGAAGTGGGTTCCTATTTTTTAACCTAGCAGAATGAATTAATGCCAGCGATCCTCCTAAGCTATGACCACAAATGAATAAATCCTTACCCAATATTTGTCTGGCTAGTTCACGAAGCTGTTCTTCAAACATTCGTTCAATTAAGGTATAGCCTGCCCAAAATCCCGTATGCACCTTCCCCATAGGAACTAATGAAGTACATTCTGATTTGATATTGCAGCTGTCGGACTCTACAGGCCTAAATGATGCATCCGTTATCCCATCAGTCAGACTAGCAGTTCCGCGCCACGCTATAACTATTTTATTCTTATTGTAGACATAATAAAACTGCGTATCACCTTCAGGTTCTTCTGCTTTAGCTGAATCAAAACCGACAGGGGCAGCATATCGATCAGAATATGGAATATCGATAACTAAAGCATTAATAATCGATTTCCCAATTTTTCGGGAGGGTATAGTCGACAGGTTCTGGCATTGATTAATAAAATACTTCGTGATGATGTCTGTATCATCATAAGCTAAATCTGAGGCTAATCCTAAATTGATGGCATTTGCCATAGAGTAATCATTCTGATGATGGAGAACTAACTCCCAAGCTCTAAACGGGCAAATTTCGATCACATGACGTTTTTCAAGTTCATTTGTTCTGACCTTAACACCCTGAAATGAGCTACTCATGGGAAAATGGAATAAGGGCAATCCCTCCCCGTCCCTTAATTGCAAATCAGGTTGCTCATGACATAGTTCCCCCACAACAGCGTAGTGCCATACATAGCCATTTTTCTCTGCTTCTGGACGAACGGTCGAATCTTTTATAGGATCCCTACCAACACGAAGAACTCGCTTTTCCATTTCCTTTGTCAGTTGATTACTGTCAAGTGCCAGTTTCAACTCAAGTCCATGGGGCATATCTATGCGAATAAGTCCATTTGCATCGCTTTGACCTGAATGCGTAAAGTTATCGACTGGCCCTGAAACAGGGTGAGAACTTTCGGCTATCCATGGCATATTCGCCACGGGATCGCCCTGCTCATCAACCAACTGAAATTCTACCCAGTAGGGCATCTGCTCTTCGCATGGAGCATGGGGATTTTTACGGCAGAGTGAGGATACAGCGGTAGTCATTTTATTCGCCCTCCTGGCTATCAGCAATATTTCGCGGATATTCGATTTTTAACTGCGATGGCATAGACGTAAATATTGGAGAAGTCTCTCCTTCTGCACCGGAAATGCCCTCATAAACATCACCTTCAGCGGTCGTAATTTTATATGTGGTGAAAGGCTTGACGGCTCCGCTGGTCGATGACGTTGTGGTAAATCCTTCGATGTACCCTTTCGGGAAAGTCACCGGCGGTGTATCTAAGCTGGCAGGACCTGTCTGATTAACATTGGCCGCTTTCAGCAAAATATTTCCCGGACATCCCAATTCAATATTCCCGCCGCTAAGCTTTATATAAGCACCACCGCAACTTAAAATCAGTTCCTTGCTGGCATTTACCTTCACGCTTCCCTGACCACTGGCGACAGTGATGTCCTGTAATGCTGAGACATTCATGGCGTCAGCTTGTGCCTGAATATCAACCTTCCCAGCCCCGGCATACATTTTCATTCCTGCAGCCTGTGCAAACAAACTTACAGCCTCGCTTGCCGCTACAGTGAACGATTGCCCGGTGCTGATATCTGTGTTTTTACCTGACATGAGGCCAATACTTGCCCCACCTGAAGCAAGCCGGACAACCTCAGGACTGAGAATGCCTATACCAGCAGGTGCACTGGCCAGCATTCCTGGCATTTTCAGATATTTCAGTGAGCTGTTTAGCGTCTTTTGGCTGTCGATGTCAGACACCGTTGCCTGTGCCCCTTTCGCAGCTGCCTGGAGGCTTCTTGCCAGCGTGAGTGCCTGTTCCAGTTGTTCTACAGCCCTGTCCATTTCAAGCATTTTACTGCCGACGTCAGGTTGAGCATCTGCAGTGAGCAGAATCCCCTTACCACCACGAACGCTGACCCAGTCGTTAGTGCGCAGCTCCGCTCCCTCGCCACGAAGGGCCCTGGAAGCATTGACGTTGTGTCCTAAATTGAGCTGGGTCTTGCCGCCATACTCCGTACTAAGCTTGACATGCTCTTCGCCGCGCTTGTCCTCCATCCGCAGCTTGTTCAGGCCTGCGGTCCTGACTACGTTACGCGTGCTGTTGGCCTCAGTGACGTGGTCAACGTGGCGGGAGTCGTGCATAGCATGGGCGATATACGGGCGGTCCGGGTCGCCCTCATGAAATGCAATGGCAACTTCAGTGCCCGGGATCAGCGGGAAGTGGAAGCCGTATTTGTCCCCTCCGTAAGGTTTGGCAAAGCGTACTGGCATGCTTTCCATGCCCTGCTTTTTGTCATCACGGTCGGCATCAAACTTCACCCGGTACATGCCGGATGCATCCTGCCAGGCGTAGATGTCGTTATCCTTGGCGCTGGTCACTCGTGCCGTCAGGGTGCCGCTGACCACCGGGCGTTTTTTAGCAGCAGGACGCCAGCAGCGGTTCTCGTAATACGGCATCCCTTCCCACATCACGATCAGGGCATCTTTACGGCTGGCTATATAGCCCGTTCGGGTGATGATTATGCCGTTGTCCGTTTCTGATGGCAGTGTCGGTGGTACCACACTTTCACTGATGGTCAGCACCTGGGCCGGAGAAAGCAGGGCATCATTGCTGCACCCGCTGATAATCGTCTGTCCGGAAAGAAAACGCTCATGCTCAAGGCGTGCCCAGAAATTGCCGGTTTCCGCTGAAGGTGTGATTTTGTCGCCACGTTCAAGATGACGCGGTAGATAGTGATAAACCTCACCGTAGGTAACACCGTCACCGTCGCCGCGGGTCATGTCCGCCGGTACAGAGGTCAGGACATTCTGGGCTTCACGGTGATTGTAATCACTGGCGGTGACAGAGCGCTCAACCACGTTCTGTCGGACATTAACCCCCCATACCGAGTCCGCTGCACTGTCACTCATTCCCGATGGACTGCTGAGTGGCAAAGACTTACCAAACGTCCATGCGCTCTGTTTGTCTGCGAAATGCACCACTTCGGTCTGGGTGTCGGGTTGCAGGGTAAAGAAGTAGAAAATCCCCACTTCGGCCAGCAGACGCTCAATGAACGCAAGGTCATTTTCCTTGTACTGGTTAATCTGTTCACGCTTCGGATAGTCGGCTTTTAGGGTGAACTCATACTCCCAGCCTTTCAGGCCATGCTCCTGCAACACTTCGGCGACAACTTCCGGTACCGACTTATTGACAAAAAAGCGGTGGGTACGGAATTGCTTGCGCAGCAAAGACAAGAACGGCTCAATAATAATCTGGTACGTTGCCTGGTCACGTGAACCACTGATACGCTTAAAATGCGTCACCACACCATGCACCACTTTCTGCCCGGTCAACCCCATCAGTGGCCCAGTTCCCATGGTCAGCGTGGCTGGTTTGGTCAACAGTTGCGCTGAACTGATATTCTGATCGCTGCTGGTAAAGATAATGTCGTAGTGGTAAAGCTCACTCATGAACTCCTTACCGCTAAACTCTTCCACATCCAATGAGGCTGCGCAGGACGGAATATCCAGACGGTAGCGGTTCAGTCTGCCTTCAGTTAGCGCAGACAGGGTGTTCTTAAGCGTATCAGTCAGACTCATGATATTGACTCCATGGGATTACCTGCAGTCCATGACTTTTTTGCCGAAGGGCAAATTGCAGGTTTAATCGGGGTACTCAGCGAGTACGAAAAAGCGTGATTATGGCTCCGGCCCCGAGGGCACTGGCGAAGGTTTTAATCAGCAACACGGTCATTTCAAAATTGTTTATGCCGTATTCGCCATCGCCACTAATGGGGATAAAGCGCTTAACAAACGTGTAAATAAAAGCAACCGGAAGAAAGAGTACGCTTATCACGACCAACGCAATAAAGGTGAATGTTCTCATTATCTTATATTGACCAGCCACTCGGAAACTTGAATTGATCCATATGGCCTTGCTATTTCTCGATCGATCAGAGGAAAATTGTATACCTGCCCATTATTCACCCCCACGCCAACGACAAATTTCCGTGGCTCATCTTCATGTTTCTTTGAAATCAATACATACTCAAAAATAAGCTTCCCCTTATCCGGAAAATGATAAAAAGAAGGTGGAATGCATAATTTTCCATTAACGATCGTGAGACCTGGAGAGAAATTAAAATCCTTCTCCTTCGAAGGTGTTCCTCGTGGATTTATCCCCATGTCAGCAGGTTGATAATTCTGAGCATCTGGAATATCTAAACATACATTTTCCCCCTGCTTGCTGACAGATGTGGTTTCATGAGGAATCATCCTGTCTCCCGGGCCAGGACATCCTGTCAGCACGGAAAGGAAAAAGAAGGTGAATATTCCTTTCAGGCATAAATCAAAGCATCGGATTATCATCATATAGAAACCGAATGTTACTATTCAGTATAGTGTTTAGCGTGCCGTCGCTGGCACATGGTATTCCCGTGTCGTCAACGATACATCCCGGGCCTTACCGTTGATCATTTCAAATCCGGTGACAAAGCTCCTTGGATGGTTACTTTTACTCTTAGACTGCAATACAACCTCAACAATAAATGGGGCTTTTGACGTATCAGGAAAATGGTAAAACGAAGGACTAATACATAATTGACCATCAATAATTCGTAAATTCGGGTTTTCGGTAAACTGCCTTTCTTTAGACGATTTATTCCTGATGTTAATAGAGATGAAAACAGGCTGATAATCCTTACTATCTGGGACGTAATAACAAACTGCATTATTCTTCATCCAGACGCTGGCTGTTTCAGCTGGGTAATATTTCATCCCACCCCACGGGCATCCGGTTAATGTAAAGACAGAAGTGACAGCTAAAATAAGAAACAGTACTGAATGCCACCACTTTATTTTTACCATGGAAATCCTCTCAATGAATTTCTATACATTTCTCGGATGATTGATTCAGATGTATCACCATCAAGAGTAACGATCTCCCAGCCCCTGAGACGCAACCAACCATCATAGCCATGAGCCTCTAGTGTAAAATTATCTGCAATAATCTGCGCCTGCTGCTCCATCGGATATTCACTTAACAGGCGACCATCAAGAGTGTAACGATAACTCACCATCCAACTGACCACCCCTCTCATAATAACATTCATGCCTTTCATTCGTTGCCAGACATGTCCCATTTCATGGATGAACATATGTTGAAGATCGTCAGTTGTCTGGGAGAAATCGTCGCAGTATTGGTCACGAAAATAAATCTCCCCATTTGGGGTCATAGCCGTATTCTTATCCTGTAGATTGAAAGGGAGATAACTCTCTCTGTGGATCCATACTTTCGAATAATCAATGGTGGATAAAAATACAGAGTGTGCCATCTGTATCTCACCCGTCGTAAGTAGCCTGACACCACCTTCTTTAATCCTGTACTCATCCTGCGTTTCATCAGTCATGTGTAAATTCCAGTACAATCCCTTCTTCATCATCCCATCTAAGCCGCAGCGACTGCGGTTTCTGCTTCGCCGCCATATGAGTCAGCAACTGCTGACTCAGTACCGGCAGAATTTGTTGATTGAGCAGACTGTCGACGTTACGTGCACCGGTGTCCGGCAGCAGGCAGGCGGCGACCAGCGCGTCATACAGGCTCTCATCAATCTGCGTGGTCAGGCCGTAGTGACGATGTAAGCGCTTGCTGACCTGTGCGAGCTTCATTTCCACGATGGTGCGCATGGCAGGCTCACTCAGCGGGCGGTAAATCACGCTCTGGAAGCGCGCCAGCAGCGCGGGCTGGAAGTGGTTGCGCAGGATCGGGCGCAGCAGCGCGTGCAGGTCACCTTCGGTGGCGTCCGGCTGCTCATCCAGCAGCTGCATCAGGTGATCGCTGCCGAGGTTCGAGGTCATCAGGATAACTGTGTTACGGAAGTCGATTTCACGCCCTTCGCCATCACGCATAAAGCCGCGGTCAAAGACCTGATAGAACAGGTTCATCACGTCGCGGTGCGCCTTTTCCACTTCATCGAGCAGCACCACGCTGTACGGACGCTTGCGCACGGCTTCGGTGAGAATACCGCCCTGGCCGTAACCGACATAGCCCGGCGGGGAGCCTTTCAGCTGCGACACCGTGTGCGGTTCCTGGTACTCGGACAGGTTGATGGTGATGAGTGACTTCTCGCCACCGTACAGCACATCCGCCAGCGCCAGCGCGGTTTCGGTCTTGCCGACGCCGCTCGGACCGACCAGCAGAAAGACACCCTGCGGACCATTTTCTGAGGTGAGGCCTGTTTTCGCCGCACGCAGGCGCTGAGCGATGGCGGTCAGAGGAACATTCTGGCCTACCACTCGCTGGCCAATTTCGTTTTCCAGGGTCAGCAGGTCGGTCTGTTCGTCTTTCATCAGTGACGACAGCGGCACGCCGGTCCAGTCGGCAATCACGGTGGCAACGGTGCGTACGTCCACATCAACGGAAAGCAGCGGGTTGCTGTGCTGCATGCCCTTCAGCTCCTGTTGCAGCGTGCGCGTCTCGCTACGACGGGAGATGTCCTGCCGGCTTTCCAGCAGTTGTCCGGTGAGTTTCAGTTCCTGACCGTACTGGGTTTGAAGCTCGTCGAGTGCAACGATGAGATCGTTCTCTTCCTGCTCAATGGCGGTCAGGCGTTCACCATGACTCTGAGTGCCGACGGCGATATCTTCCTGCAGCGCCTGCTTCTCCATTTCAAGAGAGGTAATCTGCGAGCGAATGCGGGTCAGCTGTTCCGGCACGGTGTCGAGGCTCATGCGCACGCGCGCAGCGGCGGTATCCAGCAGGTCAACGGCCTTGTCCGGCAGCTGGCGACCTGTCAGGTAGCGACGGGACAGCGTGACCGCAGCGCGCACCGCATCGTCAGTGATGTGTACATTGTGGTGTTCGGCATAGCGGGATTTGAGGCCACGCAGCATCAGACACGCCGTCTCATCGTCCGGCTCGTCCACCAACACCCGCTGGAATCGGCGCTCCAGCGCGGCATCGCGCTCGAAGTACTGCTTGTATTCGGACCAGGTTGTCGCAGCAATGGTGCGCAGTTCGCCGCGAGCCAGCGCTGGCTTCAGCAGGTTGGCCGCATCGGCTCCGCCCACCTGGTTACCGGCACCAATGATGGTATGCGCTTCGTCGATAAACAGCAGAACCGGCACCGGCGACTGCTGAACCGCATCGATGACGTTTTTCAGGCGTTGTTCAAATTCACCTTTCACGCCTGCGCCCGCCTGCAACAGACCGAGGTCAAGGGTGCGCAGGATGACCGGTTTGAGGGATTCAGGTACGTTGCCCTCGGCAATACGCAGCGCCAGACCTTCGACCAGAGCCGTTTTACCGACACCCGGTTCACCGACCAGAATCGGGTTGTTCTTACGACGGCGCGAGAGAATGTCGACCATCTGGCGGATTTCGGTATCACGGCCGAACACGGGGTCAATCTTGCCCTCCTTCGCTTTGGCGGTGACATCCAGAGTGAATTTATCCAGCGCGTTCTGCAGCGCCAGGTTCAGCTCTGCATCGACCGGACGGCCGACAAATTCCACGTCACCACCGTGGTTCTGCGCCAGTCCGGCTTCCTGCTGCACTTCCGGACGTTCATCCGACTGCCCATCAAGCAGCGGACGCATACGTTCCAGCTGACTCTGGCCCAGCGTCAGCAGCGGCCACAGCCCGTCACAGCGAACCAGTTTCTGTTTGTAAACCAGCGCCATCAGTAGATGGATGCTGCGGATTTGTTCCTCGCCGTTAAGGGAAGCAATCAGCCAGGCTTCCTGCATCAGCGTCTGAATGGCATCAGACAACTGTGGACGTTGACGTACTGAACGCGGCTGTTTATCCAGCCAGGCAAGCAAATCCTGCCAAAGCTGGTCCATATCCCACTCATAGCGGCGGGCCAGCACCGTCAGGTCACCTTCCCCCTGTTCGAGCAGCTTCAGCAGCCAGTGCTCCGGCAAAATTTCCGCATGGGCGCGGGTCTGGCAGAGCGACGCCGCCCCTTCCATCGCACGGGCACAGTAAGGGTTCAGACGTCGCAACAGGATGGCTGGGTTTTCCATGAATCTCTCTCTTTGTCGGTTCCTGGACACGCTACCGCCCATCGCTGTTCCCGTTAAGGGGACCAAAGCGCATACGGTCAGGCTGGCAGTTTGTGATTTTCTTTGCTGAAAGCCCGCGAGCTGCAGACGTTCAGCAAAACAGCGGAAAGGTCATCCCCCTCCGCTTAAAAACGAGGATTACGCTTAAGAGTTCGTGTCGCAGGAAGGCGGCAAGTTCGTAAGTCTCCGGGAACATAGATAACTATGTGACCGGAGCGAGCGAACGCAGCCAACGCACCTGTGGCGCGAAATATGACGCGTAATCAGGCGGTGGCGCGTTCGTTCCAGGAATCGGAATGAATGATGTTGCCGTCTTTGTAGGTCCAGGTGATTTTTTCGTAACGCAGCTCGACTTGCTCGAGGTGGTTGTGCTTCTCGAAAGCTGGGTTTTTGATGTCGTGCATCACCGGATTCACTTTAACGACCTTCACGTTTTCCAGTTTGGTGTTGAAATACTCCACTTCCTGGCCCGCGTCGTTGATTTTGTACCACCTGAATTCCGCGGACTTGAGGGTCTGACCGGTGGTCACCGCCTTGTACAGGTACGGGCTGGACGAGTCGATTTCCTTGGTGAACAGGAACGGGGTGTGGATACGGGTCCCGGTCAGCTTGCCAGTGTTGTTGTCGGTCGGGATGTACAGGTTATGCTCCTGAGCAACAACTTCGATGCTGCCGTCACGATCCTGAACGTCCACAGACCCTTTAATGTCCGCGCCGCCGTCGTCTTTCAGCCAGAGATAAACAGGAATTGCCATGGAATTACTCTCCATTGTGTTGTGATGCGTCATCATCCTGCGATGACGCCTGGGTGTGGCCCGGTATCTGGCAGGCATTCGCCTGCGGTACCAGACTGATTTCGACACGGCGGTTGAGCGCGCGCCCATCCGGGGTGTCGTTGGTTGCGATCGGACGGCTTGCGCCATAGCCCTGCACCGCAAAACAGCTTTCCGGGACGTCACCGGTGTCACGCATCCAGTCGCGCACTGCTTCGGCACGCTTGAGTGAAAGCGTCTGGTTAAGTTTTGGATTGCCGGTGTTATCGGTATGCCCGGCGACCACAATCAGCCAGCCCGGCTTCGCTTTGATACCGACCAGGGAGTTGACCAGCATTTTGGTGGAGCCAGCCTTCAGCACGGATTTGCCGGAGTCGAACAGCGACATGCTGTCGAGGCGAATGGTTTTCGGACCCTTAATGATTTTCTTAATGACCGGGGGAGGCGGTGGAGGTGGAGCCCAGTCGCTGACGGCGGCCTCAACAGGTGGAACCAGGCGCAGCCCCTGATACAGCCCCAGGCGATAACGCAGTGGCTCCCCGCGACGCTGCCAGTCGTCCAGCAATGCGCCATCGGCTCGCAGGCGCTGCTGCGCACGCAGTTTCGGGGCAGCAGGCTTATCCGCCAGTTGGTGATATAACGCAAGGTGATCGCCCACATTACGAATGAGACGCTGGTTGTTCATCCAGGACGCCAGCATGGCAAGTGCCAGGAAACTCCCGCCCAGTAATCCGGCATAGCGCCAGAACACCATTCTGCGACTGACACCGCGTCGGCGCGGTAACGCTGGCAGCAGCAGCTCAGGCAGCGGCAGTGGCTCTGTCGTCACAACGGCATCCGGTGGCAGCGCCGTCACGGAAGTAATGTGCTGTTGCCAGAGATTCTCCGCGATACCGCTCACCGGCACCATGCACATGCCCTGTACGCAAGGCTTCATCACCGGCAGCTCGCCCTGGCGTACCGACAGCAGGTCATTCACCGCACTGTTCTGCCAGGCAAGCAGGCTGTCCAGCCACAGACCCTGACTCAGACGAGAAAGTCTCCCGTCAGATCCACTCTCCCGGGTCCACTCCGTCAATGACACATTGCCCTGACCGGGCTGATACACCTGAATACCGCTTCGCTGGCTTACTGTGGTAAACCAGACGGGTTCGGCCTCCGCGCAGGCCACTGGGGGCGATACCCAGGTCACGGTCCACAGCGGGGGGATCGTGCCAAATGCCGCACGGCACTGGACGACAGCCCGCTGCCAGCCCCGAAGATTCTGGGTAAAATCATCCCCGGAGATGTGCTGTTCAGGTACCACCGCCAGCATGACGGAAATTTGCGACGCCAGGGCCGGGCGCACCAGGCTCAGGTGCTGTGCCAGGAGTGGCAGCTGTTCTGCATCCTTCACCCACAGATACCAGCCCTGCCGGGTTTCCCGGTGACGGAAACCGGACACAAACAGTGGGGTGTTGTCGCCGCAGACGAGGATCACCGCCCCCTGAAAATCTTCCGGCGGCAGGTTTTCATCCACAATCTCCCGGACAGCGGTCGCCCGCGCCCCGGAGGCCCGACGCTGACGCCAGAACATCACCCCGGACACCAGAACAACCAGCAGACTGAGCGCCACGCGGCTGCCCGTGGACAGTGGCCAGAATCCCAGAATGAGCCACAGCGCCAGTACGGCACCCAGGGCAGTTAACAGACTTCGGTACGCATCCCGCATCGCTTACCCCGGCCTGACAGTCTGGCTCACCAGCTCGGTAAGCGAAGACGAAAGGAAGAACCACAGCGCCACCAGGGCGACAGCGGCCACAACCCATGTCAGCCAGTACCAGCGACGATCGCTGCGCAGGCGTGATACCCGGGCAACAATGGGGGCGTCCTGTGCCAGCATGAAGGCCGGCACCCGTTCCGCGAGCGCACGAACGATATCTTCCCGACGCTCATCATCCTGGGCGCGATACTGACCGACAAAACCCAGCTGCAAAGTGCGGTACATGCAGGTCAGAACGGCGGCGTCAGGGGCGGTTTCTTTCAGCAGGTTGCGGATCCGTTCCCACAGCTCCTCACCGGCATTGAGGGTACCAAAGAAGTGGGCCTGCAGCGGATCACGACGCCACGTCAGGTAACCATCATCAGTGGTTCCGCGATTCATCACGCTCTCATCAAGCAGTGCACACAGGGCATACACCATATGGTCACGGCTGATTTCGCTGTAACCTGCCTCCGTGAGCGCCGCTTTCACCTCCTGCACCAGACGGCAGGCACGGCGATAAAGCCCTTCCCCGTCCCGGACTTCCTGACCGCCCCGCAGCTGGCTGGCCATCAGCCAGCCCGGGTAGAAAATACGTTCTATCTGGCTGAGTTCGGATTTATTCATGAGCGCAGGACCGCAAAGAGTTCCAGATTTACATCCCCCAGTGAGCGCGGGGTGTAGAAGGTGCAGCTGCCCATCTCAAGCATTGCCCGTGCCGCCTCCGTACTCAGATCCAGCGAGAAATACTGGTTCTCAAGACGTAAAGGGATAGCGGCCGGAACATGGGCCAGCGGCTTGATAGCCATCCCGCTCAGGGCCACATTCACCACATCCGACACATCGTCAAAGCTGCCCGCTTTACACAGCTGCGGGAATTTCGTCTGTAGTTCATGATTCGGCATGGAGGATCGAACGGAGAGATAGAAGTCTGCCCCTTCGCGCAGGCGCGCATCGTGCAGGGCACCTTTCCAGATCTGATCCTGATGCTCCAGGTGGATACTCACCACCCGCGACGGCAGGCTCGCTTCCAGAAGCTTGTCGAGCAGTGCCAGCAGCGGCGGAAATACCCGTTCCGGTGCATCGTGCTGATAAGCAGGAATATCCCCGGCGTCGTGCTCAAGTGAGAAAGTCAGCAGGCTGCCGGCCAGGCGGGTCAGTTCGCGGTACAGCAGTTCCGGGTGACGAGACGGGGTCTGCAACAATTCCGTCAGTACGGGTTCAGCGCTGTTCAGGGCGTTGAGCAGCCAGAACAGGGAGACATCGGCGACCGCAAAGTCGGCCATCCGCTCATTACTTTCACGGCGCATGGACATCAAACGCTTCCTGCGTGCCTGCAGGCGCACCAGCAGGTCATTCAGTTCGGTAGTAAGCCACGGACTGGCCGCAACGGACATCATCGGCGGGATAAAAGCTGGGTCCCGGCTCCACTGCCCCTGTGCATTACGCACCAGACGGGCTACCGGACAGGTCAGGTATGCCGTGTTTTCCTGGCTGGACAGACGCAGGGTCAGCGCATGACGGAGGATCGCGAGTTCCCCGCTTTCATGGCCGGCCAGTTCCTGCACGACGACACGCTCCGCTTTCCAGCGGCGCGGCCGCTCACTGTCCTGACCGTTATCGAGGTTGCCACCGCCGGCGCTCAGCAGTGGCAGCGCGACAACCACGTCAACAGCCTCACTGCCGGCGGCAACAGACAAATCACAGACCGGAGGAAGCGTGTCTGCCAGGTCGGTATCAACAAGGGTCCCGTCCTGAAAGCGCACCACCAGACGTGTTGCATTCAGGCGCGAGAGCGCAAGCACTGCATCATCAAATTCTGCCGCAACCACGCCCCAGGGATGAGAAATACCCATCCGGGCGACCATGTCTGCAACACGTTCATTCCAACGGGCCTGCTGCTGGAATTGTTGCGGGGCCAGAGCGGCCCCATCTTCCCAAAGTGGGCGGTAAATTTTCATCCCTGCTCTCCCTCGCCTCAGGATTTCGCTTTCGGCATCTGGGAAACCAGCGACAGATTGACGTCCATCCCTTCCACCTGGAAGTGCGGCACGGCATAGAGCTTCACACGGAAGAAACCCGGGTTGTCCTCGATATCCTCCACCGTCACTTTCGCGTCGCGCAGCGGGTGAGAAGCCTGCAGCTCGTCGCCCGGATCGGTCATTTCAGTCACCAGACTACGAACCCAGGTGTTCAGCTCAAGCTCCAGCAGACGACGGTCTTTGGTAGTCCCGATATTTTCCCGCTGTATAAGCTTCAGGTAGTGGGCAATACGCGACAGCAGGAAGATGTACGGCAGACGCGCATTGATGCGGCTGTTGGCTGTCGCATCTGCGGTGTCATACAGGGCTGGTTTCTGGGTCGAGTTCGCCGAGAAGAAGCACGCGTAGTCGCGGTTTTTGTAGTAGGAGAGCGGAATAAAGCCGAGATTGGCGAACTCAAATTCGCGGGTTTCCGGGATCATCACTTCAGAGGGGATTTTCACCTGATTGCCGGTGCCGAGGTCATACAGGTGGATAGGCAGATCCTGAACGGCACCACCGGCCTGCGGGCCACGGATTTGCACACACCAGCCGTTATTGATAAAGCTGCGCACCATGTTGGATGCAAAGGCGAAGGATGCGTTGGCCCAGAGGTATTTGTCGTGATCCGGGCCTTTCACTTCTTCAACATAGTTGAAGCTGCGCACGGGTACGGTATCCGGGCCATACGGCAGGCGGCCCAGCACACGCGGCATCACCAGACCGATATAGCGGGAATCATCCGTCTCACGAAACGATTTCCACTTGATGTACTCGGCACGGTCAAAGTAGTTACCGATATCTTTTATAGCCGCCACTTCCTCCATCGAATCCTTGAGGAAAAATTTAGGGCCAGCGGAGCCGATAAACGGCATATGCGCAGCAGCAGAGACTTTAGATATGTTGCGCAGAAGCGTTACATCCTGAGCGGAAGCATCAAACTCGTAGGCGGAAATCAGCGCGGCAATCGGCTCTCCACCCGGGGTGTCATACTCATCAATATAGGTATGCTTATACAGTCCGCTCTGGATAATTTCCGGGCAGTCTTCGAAGTCCTGTCGCAGGTCTTCTTTGGACATATCCTGCAGTTCAACCTTCACGTTCTGACGGAAATCGGTTTTGTCGACAAGCGATTTCACGCCGCGCCACAGACTTTCTACCGCCTGGAAGTCCTCATGGTGCATGACAGCATCAAGCTGACGACTAATCTGGTAGTCCAGCTCAGCGATATGATGGTCAATCAGGTTTTTGTCGAGTTTTTCAACTTTTGAGCCCGCTTTTGTCAGGCACTCCAGGAACACCTGCATCCCGGCCGTTAAACGTTCATCCGCAGTCGCATCCGACATCGCCTGCGCATCCTGCCAGATATCCAGTGCACTGAGTTCGGAGACCGGGTTCAGATTGATTTTTTTAAACAGAGACGCATAAACCCCACCAGCGGCCGGACGTTCCAGCACCACACTCTCGCCACCCGCGGCATTCTCATTTTTTACAGACATCAACATCTTCCTTATTAATCCGTTAAAACATCCTGACCGTTATGGCTGTTTAGGGGCCAGAGCAGACAACTCAGATCTGAGTTCTGCGCTTAATGCCGGGTCGAGCAGAATTTTTTCAAGCTCTTTCCGGAAAGCCTGATTGTCCAGCAGGTTAGCTTTTAAATCGCGAAGCAGATTACGCATGGAAAGCATCGCCTTCAGCTGAGGGATCTGCCGGGAAACCTGCTCAGGGGTGAAATCCTTCATGCTCTGGAATGTCAGATTGATATTGTCTTCGCTACCGTCACCGGCAAGCGTGTTTTTAACGGTGAGATTGACTTTTGGGGAATATTCGGAAAGTACTGAGTCAAAGTTATTTTTGTTCAGATTAACTTTTTTGCGTTCAGAGAGTGGCGCGGACTCCTGACCATTACTGAAGTCGCCCGCCACCAGTAATTTCAGGGGGAGTTCGGTTTTCTTGCTCGCCCCGCCCGTATGCAAATCAAGTTTTAAATTGATACGTGCCTTGGGTATTTCGGACTGAAAGGAAGAGTTAGACATGGCTGTCCCTGTTCTATGGAGTGATAGAAACCGCCACAGCCAGTGTCAAATATTAAGAATGGCTTACCCTGCCATAAAACATTCCTGCTATTAAACATTCAGTGAAAAGCAGAACCTGCGGTCAGAAGCGAGTACATTCCATTTACTGGCGATATGACGTGATGAAAGAGCGTAAATCCTGAATTTATTTTTCAGATAAACACCCATGGCGCGAGTTTAGAAATAGTGGGTCAGCTAAAGGAAATGATAATATGTAACCATATGTAACAGGATAAACTTGCCAACAAAAATCTGATACTGATCTGATATATAAGATTTTTCTTAAGATTTCGGCTGTGGGGCGCATGATGGCTGGGACTAAAAAATGTTTCAGTGAATAGTTCATTGCGGGATTGAGCAGAGAAATTACCCAATGCTAAAAAGTGCGGTTCATGCTTTTTTTACAGGATAGCGGCAGAAAGTGAAAACGAGAACCAGCCCAAACGGGTTAGTTTTTATAATAAGTTATGTTAATGATTTGTGGCACTGTTATACGCTGCTAATGTGCCTGTTGCCGCTAAGAAGTTCATCGACTTTCCCGACGACACGCCGAGGGCGTCATACCATAAACCTGCCGGAAACGATGGCTGAAGTGGGCTGAAGAGTGGTAACCACACTGAAGGGCAATATCGGTCAGCGTAAGATCGGGCCGCTCAAGCAACATCCTTGCACGATCCATACGACGGCGCATCACGAACTGGTGTGGTGCCTCGCCAGTGGTGTGACGGAACATGCGGGCAAAGTGAAACTCACTCAATGCCGCTTCCTGCGCCAGCACAGACAGGGTTAAAGGCTGATCGAGATGGGTTTCAATAAATTCCAGAACCCGCCGTAATACCGCGGGAGCCAGTCCAGCCCGCACCTGGGGCAGTTGCCACTTTACTTCACTGTAGTGCTGCAGCAGATGGGTCAGCAAGAGTGTTGATGCGCTGCTCAGCGTCAGCTGGCTGGCGGGCTGTTGCCAGTCGCTGCTCAGCAGAAAGTGTCGATAGAGCTGGGTAATGCGGTCATCAACAGAAAAGATTTTCTCATGCAGGTTTAACTGCGCCGGACTGCGGTCCCAGACCCGTTCGGCCAGTTGCCGTAGCTGGTTCTCGCTGCAATAGAGATGAACAAAGGCGAGATCCGCACGCAGATCCCAGGTTGATTCCGTGCCTGCCGGCATCAGACAGAAGCGGTCCGGTGCGCCACCGTTACGCCAGCCATGCGGGGTTTTATGCCAGGTATCGTAGCCGCCCGCCACGTAAAGGCTCAGCGTGTGATGGTCGCTGAGGTTTGTCACGCGATCGCCACTATTAAACCAGGCTGCCAGCTGAATGCCGCTGTGAAGCTGCACCTGATCGCGCAGTTGTGCTTTGTGTCGTTGCAGCATGTCAAAGGTCTGGAAGCGACTCATCGGGGTATCAGTTCAGATAAACAGAGTGCCAGTTTACGGATTGCGCGGGACAGAAAACAGAGCACATCGGGACAGAGAGTAAAAATGCGCAAGATTTTGCAAACCCTGCGCAATCCGCTGCAAGACCAGGGAGCGTTGCGGGTGCAGACTCGGCGTTTTGCGGTGGAGAATCTGGTAATGAACCTGTTTTTGTATCTCTCAGTCGTGCTGATCTGGGGCACGACCTGGATTGCGATTTATGCGCAACAGTCTGCAGGCATCAGCGCCGTAACTGTCGCTGTCTTCTGGCGTTTTTTGCTGGCCTCGCTGGTCATGTTATTGCTGCTTAAGCTGATAAAGCGTCTGCACAGGCTGACGCTGCAGGATCACCTCTTCTGTGTGCTGCAGGGCTGTTGCGTTTTTGGCTTTAACTTTGTCTGCTTTTATTACGCCTCTGGCTATATCAGCAGCGGACTGGAGTCGGTCATTTTCTCTATGGCGGTGATGTATAACGCCATTAACAGCTGGATATTTTTCCGTCAGCGCCCTTCCGCACGTCTGATTCCGGCGATAGTGCTCGGCATGGCGGGCATTGTTGCGTTGTTCTGGCACGATCTGCGCAGCACTCAGGCCTCGGCCGGCTTGATGTGGGGCATTGGGTTAAGTGCGCTGGGCACCCTGGGATTTTCATTCGGCAATATGATCAGTCAGCGGCATCAGCGTCTGCAACGTGACGTGCTGACAACCAACAGTTACGGCATGTTATACGGTGCGCTGATCATGGCACTGGTCTCGCTGCTGCAGGGTGTTTCGCTGCAGCCGACATGGAATACACAGTGGTTTGGGGCATTGATCTATCTGGCTATCGTGGGATCGGTGATGGGATTCGGGGCCTATTTTACGCTGGTGGGACGTATCGGAGCCAGTCGGGCTGCCTATACAACGGTGCTGTTTCCGCTGGTGGCGCTGGCACTCTCTACCCGTTATGAAGGATATGAGTGGCATGCCAGCGCCATCCCTGGCCTTGTCATGATTTTACTGGGCAATGTCGTGATGTTTGCCCGTTGGCCGGCAAGTCGTCGCCGGATAATCATCTGACGCGGAGGCGGGCTGAGGCCCGCCTCCGGATGGGCGTTATGCCCACTGCTGCTGAAGGAGTTTCTGTGGTTTATTGATCGCTTTACGCGCAATCCAGTAGAGCAGAACACGCTCATCGTCACTATCACGATCGGCCATCGACAGCAGTTTTAATGCTAGCGTCGATTTGGTCACAGGCTGTTGTTCTGTACTGAGTTCAATCACCGCCTGACCGATGATGCAGCAAACTTCATCCTCACTGGTGCTGGATTCATATGTCCGGTCTTTCATATTTCCTCCTGATAAGTGAACTGTTAGCCTGGCAAATAATCTGTAAACCTGCTCACAGAATCATCTTAATGAAACATTATCTTACGGCTAATTACGCTTAATCATTAAGCTGCCGTTTTGCTTACTTTTGACGCGACGTCGCTAACCTCTCCCGATGCCATTCATACCGCCTGAATGGCATTTCATTCCCCGATCCGTTCCGTTCATGCCTTTACTGCTCACGCGCGCGAATCACTGCTTTATTCTGACCGCAGTTTCCAGATTCCCGGATGGGAGAGAAAAATTATGAACCAGACTCAACAGGCTTCTTACCAGCGTGCTCGCTGGCTTACATTGTTCGGAACGGTAATCACTCAGTTCGCACTGGGGTCAGTCTACACATGGAGTTTGTTCAACGGCCAGCTGTCACAGAAGCTGGATGCGACGGTCAGTCAGGTTGCTTTTTCGTTTGGTCTGCTGAGTCTGGGGCTGGCTATTGCCTCCTCGCTGGCCGGTAAATTACAGGAACGTTTTGGCGTACGCCGCGTCACTATCGGGGCGGGTGTGCTGATGGCGCTGGGTTTCTGGCTTACCGCGCATGCTAATAACCTGATGATGCTCTATTTCAGCGCCGGGCTGCTGGTGGGTCTGGCGGATGGCGCAGGTTACCTGATGACGCTCTCAAACTGCGTGAAGTGGTTTCCGGAGCGCAAAGGGATGATCTCTGCCTGTGCGATTGGCGCTTACGGTCTGGGTAGTCTGGGATTCAAATTTATCTGCGGGGCGCTGCTGGCAACGGTGGGTCTGGAGCAGACCTTTATGATCTGGGGCGTGCTCGCGATGTCGATGATTATCCTAGGTGCACTTCTGATGCGTGATGCCCCCCTTCAGGATACCGGGAGCAGCACGAATGGTCAGCAACATGCGCGGGATTACACGCTGGCACAGTCGGTGCGTCTGCCACAGTATTGGATGCTGGCACTGATGTTCCTGACAGCCTGCATGAGCGGTCTCTATGTGATAGGCGTTGCCAAAGATATAGGCGAAGGGCTGGTGCATCTGACTACGCAGACCGCTGCCAGTGCGGTAACGGTGATTGCGATTGCCAACCTGAGTGGCCGTCTGGTACTGGGCATACTGTCTGACAAAATGATGCGCATCCGGGTTATTTCACTGGCGCAAATCGTGTCGCTGATCGGGATGAGCGTGCTGCTGTTTACCCGAATGAATGAGATCACCTTCTTCCTGTCACTCGCCTGTGTAGCCTTCAGCTTTGGCGGTACCATCACGGTATTCCCGTCGCTGGTCAGTGACTTTTTCGGCCTTAACAACCTGACAAAAAACTATGGTCTGCTCTATCTCGGATTTGGTATCGGAAGCGTGCTGGGCTCACTGGTCGCCTCACTGTTTGGCGGGTTCACCGTCACCTTCAGCCTGATTATGACGCTGCTGGTCATCTCCCTGTTCCTGTCACTCACCATCCGCTTACCACAGAGTTCTGTTACAGCAACACCTGTATTGCAACGTCATTAACCATCACGACGGGCCGCGCCAGAGCGGCCCGTTCACGTTTAGCCGCGGAATCGCGGCTCTGCCATGCCCGCCACCGAGACGTCCACCGCAAAGATATCGCCTGACTGCGGATAGCGTGCCAGCTCCTCTTCGGTGCGATCTTCCCGTGAACTGGTAATAAACAGCGTTTTAAGATCGGCGCCACCAAAGGCCACCATGGTTGGCCACTTCACCGGCAGCAGGATCTCATCGACGATTTCGCTGCTCTGGGGATCGATGCGTACTACGCGTCCGCCATCAAACTGTGCGGACCAGTAAAATCCTTCGCTATCCACTGCGGCACCATCCGGCAATCCACCTTTCGCGTCGAAACGGCGGAACAGAGTGCGTTCGCCCGGTTCGCCCTGCGCATTTAATGGATAGCGATAGAGCGCTTCATTCGGCGTGTCACTGTGATACATCCAGCGCCGGTCGGGAGAGAAGGCCAGTCCGTTGGAAATTTTAATGTCACGCGCCTTGACCTCCAGCTTCATGTCAGGCGTCACGCGGCACAGCAGCCCGCCATTTTTGTCCTGCGGTTCCCACAGGCTGCCGCACCAGAAATTCCCCCAGGGATCAACGCGGCCATCATTAAAGCGACTTTGCGCAGCCTCACCGGGATTCTCTGCGATCTTTCTCTCTGGCTTACCCTGCGCATCCAGCAGCCAGACACCGCCACGTAATGCTGCTATCAGACCGCCCTGCTCACGCAGACCGATGCATCCCACCTCTTCCGCCTGCGGGAAGGTTTGCAGTTCACCGCTGACCGGATCAAAACGGTGAATGGCGGGTGCCAGAATATCGACACAGTACAGCACCTGTTCTTCCACTGACCAGAGCGGGCATTCGCCCAGTTCAGCCTGTAAAGCCAGAATATTTTTAACGTCATGCGCCATGTTTCTCTCCCATTGAACTGACATGCTAATAATGTAGTTGTAAAAACTTTCAAATGAGAATTATTTTCGCTTGATTTTGAGACTATTCTCTTTGATAGTATTTACTATTCAGTTCATTCTTATTTCTTTATTATTCTCCGCTGCAAAACGCAGCACTCTGAAATATTCCGTAATACCTTCTTAAATAACTCTACAAAGCCTGCATCTTCACTCCACTTTTCCAGCGTAGTGTCATAGTCATTGGAAAAGAGGAGAAGCTTCCGATGAAGAGATTAATTAAAGTCGCTTCGGTGGTTGCGCTGATGACATTATTAAGTGGTTGTATCATCAGCCCCAGACACGACAATGGCTGGCACCGCGGGGGTGGCGGCGGATATCATGGAGGCTACTATGGAGGTTATCACGGTGGGTATCATGGCGGTCACCATCGCCGCTAACGGGCAAAGATGTCACACAGCATAAAATAAAAGCATTAAACTTTAAGGGCGGGATAATTATCCCGCCCGTTTTATTTAGCTTTTCACAGCATAATTACACTGGAACCACGCTTTCTGCAGTCCCGGAATATGACTCTCCTGCGCAGGTAACGCCTCGACTTTATCAAAGCCTTTATTACTGCAGTAATTCGCCAGATCAATATTCATTGCATCACGATTGACCTTTACCGGGTCAAAACGGTACTGCACGGTATTTGAGCCTGGATCTTCATCTACACGTTCAAATGCCCCGGGTTTGCTGGCAGTACATCCACTCAGCAAAATCAGCGCCAGTGCGCCGGTTATTAGTTTTTTCATTTAGTTATCCTCACGTTGCCGCGCAGTTTATGACGCAGCATGCCGCGCATCCATAGGATTAATGCGCGAAAAATCAAAACTTGAGAAGCTTTTACCGATTAATGTAATACGATTAAACGGCTAGCACTATCATACGCGGCGTGACAAGATGCATTCAGACAAAACGAAGACTGCACCACACCAGGAAATGCCAAAAATAAAAATCTGTTCCTCTCTTCCCTGCCCGCGCTTAGCGGGCTTTTTTTCGCCCGCCATTCCGCTGCTCCGCTGCCGCTTACTGGCCAGTCAGTGCAATCATTCTACGTAACAGGTTAGCGGCGCGCTTGTCAGGTAATGCCAGAATCGCACTGTAGAGGTCAATCGACATGGCACACAACGATGAGCGATCAACCGCCGTGTCGGCAGGCATATTCAGCTGCTGCAGCTTATCCCCCCACTGCTGATAGAGCCGGGCGACAATCTTTTGCAGATCATCCTGCGCCAGCGCCTTATCCAATGGCTGATCGGGCAATGGACTGTTCAGCAGCAGCTGCTCCATGGCATCCGCCTCTTTGCGATTCAGCGACGGCGGCAGCGTGGTCAGCAGATTGATGCCACCACTCACCTGCGGATAGAGATAACGGAAGCAGAGGCCCGGATCGATTTGGTTCAGCGCCCGCATCTCTTCAACCGTGACGCTGATATAGTTGACGACCGCCGCGTCAGTTCCGCGCATCAGCCGCTGATTAATCACCTCAATCAGCCAGCCACGTAGCTCGCCCGTCGCCTTTTCAGCTGGCTCCCCCGCACGGATGCGCCGGGTCAGCTCCTGGGTCAGCAACAGCCATAACGCCGGTTCCTGAGTCTGCAGCACCCGATAACCGGGCATCTTTGCCAGTTGATTTACCGCCTGCTCACGCTGACTGGCCTGCAACTGATGCGGCGCAACCCAGCTGAACCAGAGCAGATTTGCCAGTATCAGGGGCAGCAGAAAGATGATCAGCCCCTGCCACAAACGCAGCCGGGTGGTTTTGATCAGTACAATTACAATCAGCGCCAGCAGCGCAAACGCGGCCAGCGTAATAAAAAGCAGAGCATTCATGCGGCGGGATTAATCCTTACGCACATCGATCAGCACAGGACAGTGAGCGCGCTCAATAACGGATGCGCTGACCGAGCCTTTTAACAGCCGATTCAAAGAGGAGAGATGGCGACGTCCCATGATAATCATGCTGGCCTTAAGCTGTCGCGACTGGGCAACGATAGTATCTGCCGCGTCACCCGCCAGAATCATGCCCCGCGCATTAATGCCCGCGCGCAGTAACGGAGCCAGTGCATGGCGCACCACCATTTCTGCCGTATTCTGCTCATCCTGCGCGGCCACAAAATCGGCCGGATCTTCACCCGCATCGATTTCCATTGGCTGATTACAGGAGGAGTAAGCGGGATCGACGCAGCACAGCACGACCACCTCGGCGCGATGCGCCAGCGCTTCTTCAATGGTTAAGGCGACCACTTTTTCCGCTACCGGAGAGTGATCAATGGCCATCAGCAGGGTTTTCATCGAATGCTTATCCTTCTATCGCGGCGACTTTGCCGATTTCACGCACCAGTGCCTCTTTACACTTCAGCATCTCGTCACGAAAACGGGCTTCGTGTCGCAGAAAACGTGCAGAAGGCACCAGCAAAGAGACAGAAAAGCGACCAAACAGCGTATCCAGCGCAAACGCCATGGTAGAGATACCTTCCAGCGTTTCACCGCGATCCACGGCGATACCGGTTTCGCGCACTTCCCTGATAAGTTGCAGCAACTGAGGCAGCGTTTTCACCGTCATATCGGTTAACTCCTGCCAGGCGTCGCCAACGATCGTCCGTACATCTTTTTCACACTCCAGCGCCAGCAACGCCCGTCCACCGGAGGTGCTGTAGAGCGGCAGATTGAGTCCCATATGCGGAACCACCCGAAGCTCACGCGACGCCACCACGTGGTGAATAATCGCCAGCTGACTGCCGCTGGCGCGCGCCAGCGAGACGGTTTCATTGGTGTCGGAAGAGAGTTTTTCCAGCAGCGGACTGACCAGATCAACCACATCGGTATGTACGCTGGAGATTAGTTTTAACAGCGCCGGCCCCAGACGCAGTCCGCCCGCCCCGCTGCTGCGCACCAGCTCTGCACTGTCGAGCGCGGCAACAATACGCTGCACCGTTGAGCGCGGCAGTTCGACCGCCTGAGCGATCTCACCGAGGCTCATGCCGCCGGGCTGTTCGCCAAGCGCATTAAGAATTTTTGCCGCACGGGCGATGACCTGTATACCGCCCGTTTTTTCATCCTCGCGGCTGGAGGGTTGATGTGCCATAGCGTCGTCCTGTTTGAGCTGCCTTACTGTAGCGCGAATGCCGCACTTTTTACAGCCTGTACCACATTGCAATACAGTATACCGGGATGTAATATTACGACCTGTATCACATCGCAGTACACTGCATCATAATAACGAGATCGCCTGCAATGAACGCTAAGCCTGCCGCCGCGCCGGCCCCTCATCCTTTTACACTGCAACTGGCACTGGGATTAGTCGGCGTGCTCATCGCCGCCCTGACCTCCGGGCTGAACGATCGCGTCAGTGATATCGCGCTGGCCGATATCCGTGCCGCGATCGGCATCAGTTACGATCAGGGTAGCTGGATTATCTCTGGCTATCAGGCGGCAGAAGTGGCCGCCATGATGATTGCGCCCTGGTTTGCCGTCACCCTGTCGCTGCGGCGTTTTACGTTAGGCGTGTCGGCGGGATTTATGCTGACTGGCATTCTGCTGCCGCTGGTGCGGGATCCGACGCTGTTTATCAGCCTGCGCGTATTGCAGGGCCTGTTTGGCGGCGCCTTACCGCCAATGCTGATGACAGTCGCCCTGCGCTTTCTGCCGCCGCCCTTTAAACTTTTTGGCCTGGCGGGCTATGCCCTCACCGCGACGTTTGGCCCCAATATGGCGGCCTCGCTGGCCTCGTTGTGGACCGATCACGTCAGCTGGATGATGGTGTTCTGGCAGGTCGTGCCGTTGATGCTGATCGCTATGCTGCTGACAGGATGGGGATTGCCCCAGGATCCGCTGCGACCGGAACGCTTTCAGCAGATCGATCTGTTCGGCATGGTGACCGGCTGCAGTGGTGTTGCGCTGCTGATTCTGGTGCTGACCCAGGGTGAGCGCCTCGACTGGCTGAACTCGCCACTGATTACCGGTATGTTGCTCACCGCGCTGCCGCTGCTGCTGGTTTTCCTGATTAATGAGTGGTTTCACCCGCTGCCGCTGTTTAAATTGCAGATGCTCCGACGGCCAAATCTGGCGCATGGCTTGCTGGGCCTGGCCTGCGTGCTCATCCTTGGGCTTTCTGGCTCCGCGCTGCCTTCGGCCTATTTTGCTCAGGTCAGCGGCTTTCGCACCCTTGAGTTTGCCCCGCTGGCGCTGGCGGTGGGCCTGCCGCAGCTGCTGATCGCACCGCTGATTGCGGCCCTGCTGAATATCCGCTGGATCGACTGCCGCTGGATGCTGACGGCGGGCGTCGGCTTGCTGGTGACCTCCTGTCTGCTGGGCACACAGATCACCAGTGACTGGGCAAGACAGAATTTCTGGCTGCTGCAGATCCTGCAGGCGTTCGGACAACCGATGATCATTTTGCCGATACTGATGAGCGCCACCAGCGTTGTGGCCCCGCCAGAAGGCCCGTTTGCCTCGGCAATGTTTAATACGGTGCGCGGCTTTTCCAGCATCGCTGCCTCTACGCTGGTTGAGGTTTTCCTTTCGCATCGTGAGCAGTTTCACTCCAGTGTGCTGATTAATCAGGCGGCCAGTCGCAGCTGGCTGATGACAGCGCCGACGGCCAGTCAGGCCAGCAGCAGCTTGCCGCTGTTGCCGGATGGCAGCATCAGCGCCGCCGATAATCTCAGCGGATTCGCTTCCCTTGTCAGGCATCAGGCCACGATCCTTGGCCTGAGCGACAGCTGGCTGATGCTGACCGGCTTTGCCGCCTGCCTGTTATTGCTTACCGCCATCCTGCCAAAACGGGTGTGGCCGCCTCAAACTTTGATTCAAAACCCTTCCCGGAATAACTGAATATGCGTGCTTTCGAAATGAAAAGAACCCTGCTGCTGAGTCTGTTGCTGCTGGTGTTACTGGCCATCGCTTTTGTGGTCTGGTCACTGATGACCGGCAATGATCACCGCACCAACGACGCTTACGTCAATGCGGACTACACCCTGGTGGCACCGAAAGTCTCGGGCTACATCAGCCACGTGCAGGTGCAGGATAATCAGCAGGTCAAAGCGGGTCAGCTGCTGGCGACGCTGGACGATCGTGACTATCGTGTGGCGCTTGAGAGTGCGGAGGCTGACCTGCAGGTGAGCCAGGCGAAACTGCTGAGCAGTCAGGCACAGCTGGAGCAGCAGCAGTCGGTGATTGATCAACAGAAAGCCAGCGTCGCGGCCAGCGAAGCCTCTGCGCAGTATGCCGGTCAGAGCGCCGATCGTTATAACCGCCTCTATAAAAGCGGTACCGTGGCAGCCGACGATCAGCAGAAAGCCAGCTCAAACCAGCGCTCGGCGCTGGCAGCCGTGCATCAGAGTCAGGCTGCGCTGGCGTCGGCAGTAAAACAGGTGGGGGTGTTACAGGCGGCGGTGCGTTCTGCGGAAGCGGATGTTGCAGCGGCGAAGGCCAGCGTCGATCAGGCCAGGCTGAATCTCTCCTACACCCGCATTACTGCGCCCGTTGACGGCATGGTAGGTCAGCGCTCGGTGCGGACCGGCGCGTACGTATCAGCCGGCACCCGTCTGCTGGCGGTGGTGCCACTGCAGCAAACCTACATAACCGCTAACTATCTTGAGACGCAGTTAAGCGATGTGCGTCCCGGCCAGCGGGTGCGGATCCGGGTGGACGCCCTGCCGGGCGAGACCTTTACTGGTCATGTGGACAGCATCGCACCGGCCACCGGCGCAACTTTTTCGGCGATCTCTCCCGATAACGCCACCGGCAACTACACTAAAGTCGTTCAGCGTCTGCCGGTGAAAATTGTGCTGGATGGCGACCAACAGCATCTGGCTCAGTTACGTGTAGGCATGTCGGCGATCCCTGAAATCGAAGTGCCGTAAAATTGTGAGCAATATCTCAGAACGGACCTATTTCATTTGGGGAGGATTCCGCGTAAATTAGCGCTCGATCCTGTTCTGAGTTATTCAGATCAACCCGGAAAAGAGCAGACCATGACTGTAAATGGCGATCTCTTTTCCACATCTGTTCGCGTTGCACTGGTTTGGGATCGCCATCATCGTAACCGCTCAGAGGAGTTGCTTTGTGAAATATGCCTTGATGGGAATATCTTTTTTCGCGTTACTTTGGTTCGGAACCTTTGTTCTGCTGCTGAAGTAATGGCGTGACAGTGCCGCCACGGGGCGACCCTTGAGTCGCCCCTGCTGGCTGTCAGCGTTCTTCTTCCATTTTTATGCTGCCTGGCAATATGCCATCGGCACGAAACATCGCTTTAATTCCCCGTACCGCCTGACGAATACGATCGCTGTTCTCTATCAGCGCAAAACGCACGTGCGTGTCGCCATAGTCGCCAAACCCGATACCGGGCGAGACACAGACTTTCGCCTCCTGCAGCAGTTGCTTAGCGAACTCCAGCGACCCAAGATGTGCGTAATGATCCGGTATTTTTGCCCAGACGTACATTGAGGCTTTCGGGTTATCCACCATCCAGCCCGCTTCATGCAATCCTTTGACCAGCACATCACGGCGGCGTTTGTACTGCTCTGCGATGTCGCGCACGCACTGTTGATCCCCTTCCAGCGCCGCAATCGCCGCCACCTGCAGTGGCGTAAAGGTGCCGTAGTCATGATAACTTTTGATTCGCGCCAGCGCGGCGACCAGCTCTTTGTTGCCCACCATGAAACCGATACGCCAGCCCGCCATGTTGTAGCTTTTTGACAGGGTAAAGAATTCGACGGCGACATCACGCGCGCCCGGCACCTGCATAATCGATGGTGCTTTCCAGCCATCGTAGACGATATCGGCATAGGCCAGATCGTGGATCACCAGCACGTTGTACTGCTTCGCCAGCGCAATCACCCGTTCGAAAAAGTCGAGCTCCACACACTGTGCGGTGGGGTTGGACGGGAAGCCAAGGATCATCATTTTTGGCTTGGGATAGCTCTCGCGGATGGCGCGTTCCAGCTCATTGAAGAAGTCGACACCCGCCACCAGCGGCACCGAGCGTACCTGCGCCCCGGCAATCACCGCACCGTAGATATGAATCGGATAGCTGGGATTGGGCACCAGCACGGTATCACCGTGATCCAGCGTCGCCAGCATCAGGTGCGCCAGCCCCTCTTTGGAACCGATGGTGACAATCGCCTCTGATTCAGGATCGATCTCAACCTGATAGCGATCGGCGTACCAGCGCGAGATCGCCCGGCGCAGGCGCGGAATACCGCGAGAGGTGGAATAACCGTGGGTATCGTCACGCTGCGCCACCTGGCATAACTTTTCGACGATGTGTGGCGGAGTCGGGCCATCCGGGTTGCCCATTGAAAAGTCGATGATATCTTCGCCGCGCCGACGCGCAGCCATCTTCAGTTCAGCGGTGATGTTGAAAACGTAAGGGGGTAAGCGTTCGATACGCGAGAAACGACGGGGTGTGCTGTTATCAGCCATGATGTCCTCTGGATTACGTAAGCGCCCGGACCGTCCGAGCGACGCGGGTCACTGTGGTGACCCGTTACGAACATAACGTGGCGAGGATCATTTTGTCGAGGGTGGCGGAAAATATTTTTATTTTTGCGGATTCAGCCGCCCCAGCAGCCAATCGTTCACCCAGCAGCCGTTCAGCAGATAATTATCCCGTAGCGTGCCCTCCAGCTGAAAGCCGTTTTTCTCCAGAATACGGCGTGACGCCCAGTTCCCTTCAATCACCATCGCTTTGAGTTTGTGGAAATCGGCTTCAAGCAAAAACTGACATAGCGCAGCCAGGGCTTCGCTGCCATATCCCTGACCACAGTGGCGATGCAGCAGCATATAGCCCACCTCCGCCTGACGATATGGCTCCCATTCGGGGCTGCAGCCAAACAGGCCAATCGGCTCACCGTTGTCACGACGTCGCGCAACCAGGCAGAGCATATGAAAACTGCTCGCCTGCCAGGGGGCCAGACGCTCGGTGAAGCGCTGGCGGATATCCGCTTCATCAGGGACTTCGCTCACCCAGGTCATGGTGTCGCGATCTTCATGGACGGCACGAAACAGTTGCCAGTCTTCTGGCTGTAATTTACTCAGGGTTAATCTGGCGGTGACAAGTTGCATCTGCTGCTCCCGATGGGCGCGGTTTTCCAGCGGTCACTGGCGCGCCTCATCGCGCAACATAGCAAAACGGCACCTTAGCGACCAGCCTCTGCAGGGCGAAAAAACTGTTCCCCTTTAATGCACTCAACCTTTCCTCTTTTTTGCAGATATGCCGTAAAAATTGATCTGAAACACTAACTCCCGCCGTGATTGATCGGGACGCTAGCGGTTCGCGATCACATTTTTTATCATAGAGGCACTTTCCATTGCCGACGAGTCGCCTGTGTCCTCCCACTTCACGATGTTACTGGCAGTATTTGACCGCGCCGCCCTGATGCTGATCTGCCTGTTCTTCCTGACACGCACCCGCCCGTTTCGTCAGCTGCTGCAAAAAGATGAACACACCCGTGCGGAGAAAGTAGCCGTTACTGCCATCTTTTCCCTGTTTGCGCTGTTCAGTACCTGGTCGGGTGTCGATGTCGATGGTTCACTGCTGAATGTGCGGGTCATCGCCGTGATGGCGGGTGGCATTCTGTTTGGTCCCTGGGTCGGGATCGCCACCGGGGTTATCGCCGGTCTGCACCGTTTTCTGATCGATATTCACGGCGTGACCTCCGTGCCCTGCCTGATTACCAGCATCATTGCCGGTATCGTCGCGGGCGGTATTAATCGCCGGGTACTGAAAGAGCACCGCTGGCGTGCCGGTATCGTCGGCGGCATGCTCTGTGAAGCCCTGACGATGTTGTTGATTGTTGTGTGGGCGCGCCCCACCTCACTCGGGCTGGCGATTGTGTCGGAAATTGCCCTGCCGATGATCCTCGGTGCCTCCAGTATCGGCATCATTGTACTGCTGGTGCAGAGCGTCGAGGGGGAAAAAGAGGCGATTGCCGCCCGCCAGGCCAAGCTGGCGCTGGAGATCGCCAATAAAACCCTGCCGCTGTTCCGTCAGGTGAACAGCGACTCGCTGCGCAACATCTGTGACATTATCCGACGGGAGATCAAAGCCGATGCGGTGGCGATGACCGATAAAAAACAGATTCTGGCCTACGTCGGCTATGGCGAACATAATTATAAACATGGGGATGATGGCATCAGCCCCACCACGGCGCAGTCGATCGCCAGCGGTAAAATTATCATTAAGAACAACGATGAAGCGCATCGCACCAAAGATATTCACTCCATGATTGTGATCCCGCTGTGGGAGAAAGGCAAAGTCACCGGCACGCTGAAAATCTACTATCGCCGCGCACACCGTATTACCGGCTCGCTGAAGGAGATGGCGATCGGCCTGTCACAAATCATCTCAACCCAGCTTGAAGTGTCGCGTGCCGAGCAGCTGCGCGAGATGGCTAATAAAGCGGAACTGCGTGCGCTGCAAAGTAAAATAAATCCTCATTTCCTGTTCAACGCCCTGAATGCTATCTCCTCTTCTATCCGGCTCAATCCCGATACCGCCCGCCAGCTGGTGATCAACCTGTCACGCTATCTGCGCTACAACCTGGAACTGAACGACGATGAGCTAATCGACATCCGTAAAGAGCTGTGGCAGGTGAAAGATTACATCGCCATCGAGCAGGCCCGGTTTGGCGATAAGCTGACGATGATCTATGACGTCGATGAGGATCTCCATTTTCTGCTGCCGAGTCTGCTGATCCAGCCTCTGGTGGAGAATGCCATTGTCCATGGCATCCAGCCCTGTAAAGGCAAAGGCGTGGTGACGCTGAGCGTCCGGGATCTGGGCGATCAGGTGCGGATCTCGGTGCGGGATACCGGCCAGGGCATCAGTGACGAAGTGATAGCACGGGTGGCACGCAACGAGATGCCCGGTAATAAAATCGGCCTGCTCAATGTGCATCATCGGGTAAAACTTTTGTCGGGTCAGGGATTGAATATCGTGCGGCATCAGCCGGGCACCGAGATTTCCTTTACGCTGAGTAAGAATGGCCAGCGCCTGGCGGAGAATCTGTTATGAAAGCCATTATTGTGGAAGATGAATTCCTGGCGCAGCAGGAGCTGAGCTGGATGATTCAGCATCACAGCAAAATCGAGATTGAAGCCTGTTTTGACGATGGTCTGGACGTGCTGAAGTACCTGCAACAGCATCGGGTTGATGTGATTTTCCTCGATATCAACATCCCCTCACTGGATGGCATGCTGCTGGCACAGAATATCCATCAGTTTGCCCACAAGCCACTGATTGTCTTTATTACCGCGTGGAAAGAACATGCGGTGGAAGCGTTTGAGCTGGAGGCGTTTGACTACATTCTCAAGCCCTATCAGGAGTCGCGGATTGTTACCATGCTGAACAAGCTCGAAGCCACAGCGCAGGCGCAGCAGGCGGTCAGCCATCTCAGCGCCACGCCCGCGCCGCAGACGGTCAACCTGATCAAAGATGAGCGCATTATCGTCACTGACGTGAATGATATTTACTACGTTGAGGCGCATGAGAAGCTGACCTTTGTTTATACCCGGCGCGAATCCTACGTGATGTCGATGAATATTACCGAGTTCTGTTCACGCCTGCCGGAACAGCAATTTTTCCGCTGCCACCGCTCTTTCTGCGTCAGCCTCAGCAAGATTCGTGAAATCGAGCCGTGGTTTAACAACACCTATCTGCTGAAGCTGCGCGATCTGGAGTTTCAGGTGCCGGTCAGCCGCAGTAAGGTGAAGCAGTTTCGACAGCTGATGCGCCTGTAGCGCAGGAGGGCTAAAGGCCTGTTCAGAAAGGGGGATGGCGAAGCAGGAGAGCAGCAAAAAGTCCGGGGGGATTTCCCGATCCTGCCCCGCTAAAGCAGGCCGATCGGGAAAATCGCTCGCGCGCAGAATGGCAGTACGCGCGCGAGGTAAAACAGAATCAGATTTCGCGACCCAGCGTCTGGCGCAGATGCGCGCCCGCGCCCAGCAGGCCAGGCTGGTCGTGCGTAATCATATAGACCGGGATGCTGGCAACATAGTCGCGGAAGCGGCCTTTATCTTCAAACGCCGCGCGGAAACCCGACGACTTAAAGAACTCCAGGAAGCGTGGCACGATGCCACCGGCAATATAGACACCACCAAAGGTGCCGAGATTCAGCGCCAGGTTGCCGCCGAAACGGCCCATGATGACGCAGAACATTGACAGCGCGCGACGGCAGTCGGTGCAGCTGTCATCCAGCGCACGCTGGCTGACATCTTTCGGCTTCAGGTTTTCCGGCACGCGATTATCCACTTTAACAATCGCACGATACAGGTTAACCAGACCGGCACCTGACAGCACACGTTCCGCTGAAACATGGCCCAGTTCTTCGCGCAGCACTTCCAGGATCTGATCTTCTTCTTCGCTGTTGGCAGCGAAGTCGACATGACCGCCCTCACCTGGCAGGCTGACCCAGCGCTTGTCCACATGCACCAGATGGCTGACGCCTAATCCGGTGCCGGCACCATAAATCGCGATAGGTTTATCTTTGACTGGCTCTGTACCGCCAAACTGAATCACGTTTTCGGCGGTCAGCATCGGGATCGCCATAGATACCGCAGTGAAGTCGTTAATGATTTCCAGGTGTTCAAAACCGATGTTCTCTTTGAGCTTGCGCGTGGAAAACGCCCAGTCATGGTTGGTCATTTCAACCCAGTCATCGGTAATCGGGCAGGCAATGGCAATACAGCCATCTTTAACGTCCTGCTGTTGTTCATCAAGATAGTGGCGGATGACGGCTTCGAGGCTGTCGTATTCTGATGTTGAGAATGTTTTGGCCTGGGTGATGCTGCCGCTTTCCACCTCACACAGGGCGAGGCGTGCGTTAGTACCGCCGACATCGCCGACCAAGGCATAGGTTGTCATTCTTCTGTTGCTCCGCTTGGGGTCTTAAGAGTTGGAGGACACTATAAAATTCTGCCCATAAAACAACAACGCTCACCGGTGCGATTGGTGAGCGTCTTACTCAGGTGTGCTACAGCCTAACCGCGATAGTCCACCCTGCACAGCGGCAACTATCTGAATCTTAGCCGCCGTTGCGTTGATTCAGGCAGGCGGTGACTTTTCGTAGCAGTGGCGGCAAATCCTCTTTCTGCATGACGACTTCAACCAGAGAGAGCCACTTCGGCTCTGAGAGTCGCGCCATCACTTCCTCTAACTGCACCGTTTCACTGATACGCCAGCTCTGCGCCTGGCCCTGCAGGCTAAGGGCGTGCGGTAAGGCCGTCCAGTTCCACTGGGCAATATCATTGTAACGTTGTGTTGCGCCATGAATCGCCCGTTCGACGGTATAGCCTTCATTATTCAGCAAAAAGAGTATCAGTCGCTGCTGGTCACGCAGCATCGAACCCAGTTCCTGAATTGTCAGCTGCGCCGAACCGTCCCCGATGATCAGGATAACCCGGCGATCAGGATCGGCAGTCTGCGCGCCAAATGCTGCCGGAAGAGTATAGCCGATTGATCCCCATAATGGCTGAACCACCAGCTGCGCCTGCGAGGGCAATCTTAACGCGGCGGCCCCAAAGGCGGCTGTCCCCTGCTCGGCCAGAATAAGGTCGCCGGGTTGCAGGAATGCCTGCATCGCCTGCCAGAACGCCTGCTGGCTGATCACCGCCGCCGGTTCTGCAGGCTGCGCGGCGGGCGGCGTGGCACCGGGTTGCCACTGCTGGCCATAGCGTTCAAACAGCGGCAGCAGTTCGCTCAGCGCATCCGCCATCGACAGTGGCGCAAAACGTTCACCGCCCACGCTGGCGCTGAGGGGCTGCAGATCAATCAGCCGCTCAGGGTTAAACTGCTGCGTGAAGCCTGCAGTAATGGTGTCGGTAAATCGCACCCCGACGCAGATCGCCACATCCACCTGCTCGATCTGTTCGCACACCTGACCTGCGCTGGCCTCACCGGCATAGGTACCGACGTAACCCGGCTGCTGTTCATCCAGAACCCCCTTGCCCATCAGCAGGCTGGCACAGGGAATCGCACACTGTTCACGCAGCGCGGCCAGTGCGGACTGCTGCTGCCAGCGCAGCGCAAGAAAATCGGCCAGCAGTGAAACCCGCTGCGCCGGTGCCAGCAAACGTTCCGCCGCGTCGCTGAAAGCGCGACGCGCAGCGGGCGAAGAGGATTGATGACTGTTCAGGGGCTGCGCGGGTGGCTGCACCTCCATGGCCGCCACGTCGACGGCCATCGACAAATAGCCGGGACGACGGGTCTGCAGCGCACTGACGATCACCCGATCGATCTCAGCCGTGGCGTTGTCGGCGGTAAGCTGTGCCGTTGCCGCACTGACTTCTGTGGCCATGCGGATAAAATGCTGGAAATCGCCATCGCCTAGCGAATGATGAACACAATCCCCCTGCAACTGGGCCTGTGTCGCAGGCGCGCCAACGATATGGATCACCGGCAGATACTCGGCATAACTGCCCGCAATGCCATTAATCGCGCTGAGCTCGCCCACACCAAACGTGGTCAATAGCGCTCCCGCGCCGTTGCAGCGTGCATAACCGTCTGCCGCATAGGCTGCGTTAAGCTCATTAGCGCAGCCTACCCAGCTGATGGCCGGATGGGCGATGACGTGGTCAAGAAATTGCAGGTTATAGTCGCCCGGCACGCCAAACAGATGCTTTACACCAATCTCCTGCAGACGGGTCAGCAGGTAATCTCCAACAGTGAACGTGGACATTGCGCATTCCTTTCAGGGAAGAGTCGGGTTAAGTATCTGACAGAGGATGAAATTAGCGAGGCGTGCCGCTATTTTAGCCAGCCGCAATGGCTGGAAAGGCGACGTTACGCTGGCGGAATATTCTGTAAAAATGCGAATTGCAGCGCGCTGTCACTGAGTGTAACCGTATACACTGATAGACTTTTGGCACATATCCCCGTTTTTACCCAGGAGCGCTGAATGTCCCTTTTCCCTCATCCCGATCGCTATCAACAGATGGAATATCGCCGCAGCGGCCGCAGCGGAATCAAACTGCCCGCCATTTCGCTGGGACTGTGGCATAACTTTGGTGACAGTACCCGGGTCGATAACAGCCGTGAGCTGCTGCGTCATGCGTTTGACCTTGGCATCACGCACTTCGACTTAGCCAACAATTACGGTCCACCCCCTGGCTCAGCCGAAGAGAACTTCGGGCGTATTCTGCGGGAAGATTTTCGTGCCCATCGTGATGAGCTGATCATCTCCACTAAAGCGGGCTATACCATGTGGCAGGGGCCTTATGGGGATTGGGGTTCGCGTAAATATCTGGTCGCCAGTCTGGATCAGAGCCTGAAGCGAATGGGGCTGGAGTATGTGGATATTTTCTATCATCACCGTCCCGATCCGGAAACCCCGCTGGAAGAGACGATGCGCGCCCTGGATCATGTGGTGCGCCAGGGCAAAGCGCTTTACGCTGCCCTTTCAAACTATCCGGCCGATCTCGCCGCCGAAGCGATAGCTATCCTGCGCGATCTAGGCACCCCTTGTCTGATTCACCAGCCGCGCTATTCGATGTTTGAACGCACACCTGAGCAGGGATTGATTCAGACGCTGGGCGATGCGGGCGTCGGCTGTATCGCCTTCTCTCCGCTGGCAGGCGGCGTGCTCACCGATCGCTATCTGCAGGGCATTCCGGAAGATTCGCGCGCGGCCAGCGGCAGCAAGTTCCTGAATGAGAACCAGCTGACGGATGAGAAGATGGAGAAGGTCCGCAAGCTTAATGCTATTGCGCAGCAGCGCGAACAGAAGCTGGCGCAGATGGCGCTGGCGTGGGTGCTGCGCGATGAGCGTGTGACTTCAGTGCTGATTGGGGCCAGTAAAACGGCCCAGATCGATGACGCGGTGGCGATGCTCGCTCGCCGTCAGTTCAGCGACAGCGAGTTAGCGGCGATTGACGCGGCGCTGATGTAACGATTTTAGCGCCCGGCTGAGGCCGGGCGTTTTCTGCGCCAGAATAGTCTCAAACCCCTTTCTCTCCCCAATTTCCTCACAATCTTCCGACACAATGATGCGGTAACAACAGCAATACGCAGGCATAATCGCTGCGCCGCAACAGCATCAGACTGTTGATGAGGAGAAGAAAATGAAAAGAGCCCTTATTTTTGCTGCCCTGCTGGCCCTGTTGTCGCCGCTGGCACACCACACAGCCCAGGCCTCCAGTGCCTCTATTACTCTGGCCCCCGGCGTCACCCTGAATCTTGGCGATCGCGATCGCCGTGGCTATTACTGGGATGGTGGTCGCTGGCGTGAACCGCGCTGGTGGAACGACCGCTATTCTTACAACGAACGCCGCTGGTGGCGACACGAAGAGTGGCGTCGTCAGCAGCAGTGGGAGCGCGAACGCCGCTGGCATGAGCGCGACCGTGAGCGTCGCTGGGAACATCAGTATCGCCGCGATCGTGATCGTGGCTGGGATCATCATGACCGTCGTGGTCCTGACCATCGCGGTCCAGACCATCACGGACACGATCGCCATTAATAAAAACGCCCGGCAGAACCGGGCGTTTCAGACAACACAAAGACTTCAATCAGTGTGATTCTGGCCGCAACGCATAAACTCAACGCGCAGGGAACACGGTCAGAAGAGGAAAGCGTCCCGCGCCAGGACGGCGCGGGCCGAGCATGTCATGGATGACGGATTTTGCGTCTTTCCGATCTGACCGTGTTTCCTGCGCTGGCTCGGTATCACTGCGAACCTGGCCAGACGTTGCCAACAAGAAAATGCCCGGCATAGCCGGGCGTTTTCTTGTTTACCATAACCGCTACAGCCCCAGCGCTTCACCCACCAGCAGGTAAAGATTCAGCGTAATCACCAGCAGCACGATCAGTCGCCCGGTATTCTGCATCAGACGCGAGTTAACCATATCATCGCCCATCAGCTCGCGGTTGCCGGTAAAGGAGAGCAGCGGAATCAACGCCAGCGCAATACCAAAACTCAGCAGCACCTGACTCATTACCAGAACCCTTGTCGGGTCCCAGCCGGCCCAGATGACAATAAAAGAGGGCAGCATGGTGACGGTTCGGCGCACCCACAGGGGAATATGGAAGTGGATAAAGCCCTGCATCACCACCTGCCCCGCCAGCGTACCGACCACCGTTGAAGATAATCCGGCGGCCACCAGGCTCAGACCAAACACCGTCGCCGCCGCCTGACCTAACAGCGGTTGCAGCGTCAGATAGGCCTGATCGAGTTCAGCGATTTTACTGTGGCCGCTGAAGTGAAACGCCGCTGCGGCGGTCGCCATCATTGCCAGGTTAACAAATCCGGCGATGGTCATGGCAATCGCCACATCCAGTTTAGTTGAGGAGTACCGCTGACCTTTGCTGTCCTCACTTTTACCCTGCGTCAGCGCGGAGTGCAGGTAAATCACGTGCGGCATAATGGTCGCACCCAGCACACCCGCCGCCAGGAATACGGCATCCGACGTTGGTAACGCGGGCAGCGCCATGCCGATCACCAGCTCTTTGACACTGGGTTGTGAGAAAAAGAGTTCAACGATATAGGCCGCCGCCACAAACAGCAGCAGTCCGCCAATCACCAGCTCCAGCGGCTTTTGCCCCCGGCTCTGTAACATTAATATCAGGAACGTGGCGATGCCGGTCAGCACCGCGCCCTGCATCAAAGAAATGCCGAGCAGCAGTTTGAACCCCAGCGCGGCACCGATAAATTCCGCCAGGTCAGTGGCCATGGCGATAATTTCCGCCTGCACCCAGTAAAACCAGACGGCGGGCCGGGGAAAACGATCGCGGATGTGTTCAGCGAGGTTTTTGCCGGTAGCGATACCCAGCTTGGCTGACATCAGCTGAATCAGCATGGCCATGATGTTGGCCCATACCACCACCCACAGCAATTTGTAGCCGTAAGCAGCGCCCGCCTGAATGTTGGTCGCAAAGTTGCCCGGATCGATATAGCCGATAGCGGCGATAAAAGCGGGCCCCAGTAGTGCGAGTTTGACTTTTCTGACTCCGCGAGCGGCGCGCTCGGCGGTACGACTTTCAAACATATCCGGTACCCTGTCTGAACATTTGCCTGCCCCGGCAGCTTAGGGGTTAGCAGGTGCAAGTGAAATTCGTTTATTGTTATCGGTGTAATAGATGCTGCTATAAAGTATAGCCATTGCTATACATTACAGTAAAGGATGTGATTGCTAAAAATGTGAGCAATAGTGTCACTTTACGCCCGGTGTAAAATTCAGACAATAATTATGTGGTTATCTGAAGTGAAGTATTTGTAAACAGGACGTGATCTCTGGAACTTTTCTGGAAAATATAACGATAGCGAATACTTATATTGTGGTTCAGATCTCGTTTTTAAGTAACGCGTTACATAGAATACGCAACAAAATACAACCCTCCTCAAATTTGGAGCAACCATGTCCCATATTTTGCAATTTCTTTTAGCACTGGTGGTGGTCGGGATACTCGCCTTGCTGGTTAGTCACGATCGTAAAAGCATTCGCATTCGCTACATTATACAGCTACTGGTGATTGAAATTGTGCTCGCCTGGTTCTTCCTGAACTCAGAAGCGGGACTCGGTTTCGTCAAAGGATTCGCGGGCTTCTTTGACCATCTGCTGAAGTATGCCGCTGAAGGTACTAACTTCGTCTTTGGCAACATGAGCGACAAAGGTCTGGCCTTCTTCTTCCTTAACGTATTGTGCCCTATCGTCTTTATCTCTGCGCTGATCGGTATTCTGCAGCATTTCCGTATCCTGCCATGGGTGATTCGCGGTATTGGTACCGTACTGTCGAAAGTGAATGGCATGGGAAAACTGGAATCTTTCAACGCCGTGAGTTCTCTGATACTGGGACAATCAGAAAACTTCATCGCCTATAAAGATATCCTGGGCCAAATGTCACAGCGCCGCATGTACACCATGGCCGCGACCGCGATGTCGACCGTATCGATGTCGATCGTCGGCGCCTACATGACCATGCTGCAGCCGAAGTATGTAGTCGCCGCGCTGGTGCTCAACATGTTCAGCACCTTTATCGTGCTGTCGCTGATCAACCCTTATCGTGTAGAAAACGAAGAAGATCTGCAGTTGCAGGATCTGCACAAAGGCCAGAGCTTCTTTGAGATGCTGGGCGAGTATATCCTGGCCGGTTTCCGTGTCGCGATTATCGTTGCCGCCATGCTGATTGGTTTTATCGCGCTGATTTCAGGTCTGAATGCGCTGTTTGATCTGATCTTCGGCATCTCCTTCCAGGGCGTTCTCGGCTTTGTCTTCTATCCGTTTGCCTGGGTGATGGGCGTGCCTGCTGGCGAAGCGTTGCAGGTCGGCAGTATTATGGCGACCAAGCTGGTGTCGAATGAGTTTGTTGCCATGATGGATCTGCAGAAAATCGCGGGTCAGCTGTCGCCACATTCAGAAGGTATTCTTTCTGTGTTCCTGGTCTCGTTCGCTAACTTCTCTTCTATCGGCATCGTGGCCGGTGCGATTAAAGGTCTGAACGAAGAACAGGGCAACGTGGTTTCCCGCTTTGGCCTGAAGCTGCTGTACGGCTCTACGCTGGTGAGCGTGCTTTCCGCCGCTATCGCCGGTCTGGTTCTGGCGTTCTAAGCACGGTTCTGCGCACTACTCTAAGCATCAAAGGGCGAGCAGGTCTCGCCCTTCTCTTTCTGCTCTATCGTTGCTCTGCTTCCCGCTGATTCCACTTTCCTGCGTTACCTCTTTCATTGCACATGTCACATCTGCATTCAGATCGTGCACGAGAGGCGGCACAACGTCCTGCAAACAGCATCGGATGTCATGACAGGTTATGCCGGTTAATAACGCAATTAAGCGTGCGCAGCAGCGTGAATAGCAAAGCAATAGCGTTGGGATCCGCAGCAACTGGCGAATAAGAGATTAATCAGAAAGGATTTTGACAACGGCGTGTCAGAAAATGGTGGAGATAAGCGGGATCGAACCGCTGACCTCTTGCATGCCATGCAAGCGCTCTCCCAGCTGAGCTATACCCCCACATCTGGAATCGTTTTTCAGTGCCAAACTTTTGGGAAGAAGTTTGGTGGAGCTAAGCGGGATCGAACCGCTGACCTCCTGCATGCCATGCAGGCGCTCTCCCAGCTGAGCTATAGCCCCGAACCGAAAAACTGTCGCGTTAAGCGACGGACGGCATAATATGAAACCCCCTCCGGGGTGTCAACGGCAAAATGACATTCTCTGTTTGATCGCTGAAAAAGGCGGCAACCTGCGAAGTTTCAGCAGCATGCTGCAGGGGAAAATCGTGTCTGTTCATACAGGACCGTTTTTTAACTGTTATTCAGTCTGCCGTCAGGTTAATTCACGGTTAAATATGTTATAGGAATTTTCTTGTCTTCGGCTTTTTCGCATGCAAAACTTAGCCCGCTAATTTAGTGGTACCCGGGACCCTCTCCCGCGCACCACGCGTCCACCAGGCGTTATCGTCCCATTAATCATAAAAAAACTACTGAGATACTATGTCGCTGCATACACCTAAAGAAATCGCACAACTGGCGATCCAGTCAGGCGTGGCTAAAAGCCGTGCACCTGTCAGCATCCTTCTGATTCTCGGCTTTATGGCGGGCGCATTTATTGCGACCGGCTTCCTGCTGGATCTTCACGTGATCAACACCCTTCCCGCTGAATGGGGCTCTTTTGGTGGCCTGTTAGGTGCCGCGGTCTTCCCGGTGGGGATCATCATGACCGTGCTGGCGGGTGGTGAACTGCTGACCGGTAATATGATGACCTTACCGGTGGCCTGGTTCGCCCGTCGCATCAGCTTTATGAGCGTGGCGCGCAACTGGTTCTGGGTTACCCTGGCTAACTTTCTCGGCAGCGTGGCTGTCGCCTGGTTCTTTGGTCACATGCTGGGTATGACCGAGGGCGATTACCTGAAGAAGACCGTTGCTATCGCTTCTGCAAAAGTCCACGCTGATTTCCTGCACGCCTTTATTTCCGGCATCGGCTGTAACTGGCTGGTTTGCCTGGCGGTATGGCTGGCTTTTGCCAGTAAAGATGTGGTCGGCAAGATCTTCGGCATGTGGTTCCCGGTGATGGCATTTGTGGCCATTGGCTTCCAGCACGTTGTCGCTAACATGTTTATTATTCCGGCCGCCATTTTTGCCGGTCAGATGAGCTGGGCAGAGTACTTCCCTAATTTTATTGCCGTCTTCTCAGGCAATGCCGTGGGTGGTGCCGTGTTCGTTGGTCTGGCCTATTTCCTTGCATTCCGCCCTGCCGCTGAACCCGCCAGTAATCCTCAGTAATGATGTTTTGCCTTTTGTCGAGAGACAAAAGGCAATTTCAGCTTCAGTTACTTTCACCCGTTACGTTTTGCTGTAATATGTCCTGCTAATGTATTAATCAGGGACTGCATCGTGAAAAAGGAATGGCTTACCCCCGAAGAGCTGGCTGCAGAGACGGGTTACAGTCGGCAAACGGTGAATAAATGGATCAAGCGGGAAAACTGGACGACCACGCCGAAGCCCGGTGTGCAAGGCGGTAAAGCCCGATTGATTCACATTGATGAGCGCGTGAAAAGTTTTATTCAGTCGACCCGTAACCTTAACGAGCCGACGGCAACTTATGGCACTCCGTCTAATTCATTACCTGCGTTATTAATAAGTTCCGTCCAGCAAATGACTCAGGACGAGCAGGATCAATTCACTGCACTAATCTTACGCGAAGGTATCAAGGGCGTTTTGCAGCGACTGGGAATCAGCGAAGAGTAAGGTGTATTTATCAGGGAAGGTATGATGAAAAAGGAATGGTTAACACCCGAAGAACTCGCCTCAGAGACGGGCCTGAGCCGACAGACAGTGAACAAATGGATTAAGCGCGAAAACTGGACCACCCTGCCCAGACCCGGCATTCAGGGCGGCAAGGCGCGATTGATTCATGTCGATGATCGCGTAGAAAAATTTATCCATTCGACGCGTAGCCTGCACGAACCCGCCGCAATGTATAGGGTTCCGGCAGATTCACTGACGGCACTGTTAGTAAATGCGGTTCCGCAAATGAGTCAGGCTGAACAGGAGCAGCTGTCAGCGCTGATATTACGGATAGGTATTAAAGGCATGTTGCAGCGTCTGGATATCACTGAAGAGTAAAAACCGGAAGCGCGAAGCTTCCGGTTCTGTTTATTAAGCCTGCGCTTCCCGCTCACTGATAAAGGCCAGCGCCTGCTCAATACGTGCAACGCTGCGGCTGCGGCCTATTGCTTCCACGGTGACATCCAGTCCGGGTGACTGACCGGCACCGGTTACGGCCACGCGCAGCGGCATGCCCACTTTCCCCATCCCGACTTCCAGCTCATCTGCGGTGCTCTGAATAGCCTGATGTACGTTTTCAGCCGTCCACTCTTCGATCGCGGCCAGCTTATCGCGTACCACTTCCAGCGGCTGACGAGCTACCGGACGAAGATGTTTCTTCGCGGCATCGGCATCAAATTCTGCAAAGTCTTCATAGAAGTAGCGGCAGGATGCAGCCATCTCTTTCAGCGTTTTGCAGCGCTCGCCTAACAGACCAACCAGCTTCGCCAGTTCCGGGCCCGTGCGGGTATCAATTTTCTGCTCTTCAATATGCCACTGCAGATGTGTCGCCACATATTCTGGCGGCAGCGTATTGATGTAGTGATGGTTCAGCCACTGCAGTTTCTCAGTGTTGAACGCACTGGCAGACTTACTGACCGCATCCAGGGTAAAGAGCTCAGCCATTTCGGCCACGCTGAAGATTTCCTGATCGCCATGTGACCAGCCCAGACGAACCAGGTAGTTGAGCAGCGCTTCTGGCAGGTAGCCATCATCACGATACTGCATCACCCCTACCGCGCCATGACGCTTGGAGAGCTTTTTGCCGTCATCGCCCAGGATCATTGAGACGTGGGCATACACCGGAACCTGCGCGCCAATTGCTTTGAGAATGTTGATCTGACGTGGCGTGTTGTTAATGTGGTCTTCACCGCGAATCACATGGGTGATGCCCATATCCCAGTCATCCACGACGACGCAGAAGTTGTAGGTTGGCGAACCATCGGTGCGGCGGATGATCAGATCATCCAGCTCCTGGTTGCTGAACTCAATCGGGCCACGGATCTGGTCGTCAAAGATGACCGAACCTTCCTGCGGATTGCGGAAACGCACAACGCACGGCTCATCATCTGCATGATGTTCATGGCTGTCACGGCAGCGGCCGTCGTAACGCGGCTTTTCGTTGTTGGCCATCTGCTCTTCACGCAGCGCTTCCAGACGTTCTTTAGAGCAGTAGCATTTATAGGCGGTGCCCGCTTCCAGCATTTCATCAATGACCGCGTTGTAACGATCAAAACGTTTTGTCTGGTAGTAAGGGCCTTCATTCCAGTCGAGGCTCAGCCAGTTCATGCCATCCATGATGGCTTCGATAGCTTCCGGCGTGGAGCGCTCCAGATCGGTGTCTTCAATGCGCAGCACGAACTCGCCCTGGTTGTGACGGGCAAAGAGCCAGGAGTAAAGTGCGGTACGGGCGCCACCTACATGCAGATAGCCAGTCGGGCTGGGCGCGAAGCGTGTTTTGATTTTCATTGAGTATTGCCTTAGATGCGCGGGTTCTCTGTCTGGATGACAAAAAACAGGTTAGACGCGAAAAAACAGTGGGCACATTCTAGCATCTGACGGTGAATCCTCAATGCATGCCCGCCGGTTGCCGCCCGGGAAAAGGGGCTTTTCTGCCAGTAAAACCAGCACATTGGCTAAAAGCGCGACAGGGTGTTTAAAAATAAACCGAACGCACATTTATGTTTTAAAAAGCGTTGACTCAAAATCAACTATCCCTATAATGCGACTCCACACAGCGGGGGTGATTAGCTCAGTTGGTAGAGCATCTCCCTTACAAGGAGGGGGTCGGCGGTTCGAACCCGTCATCACCCACCACTCTTAACAGCGTGGCCCGCAGTGAACAGGTATGAAGATATGGGTGATTAGCTCAGTTGGTAGAGCATCTCCCTTACAAGGAGGGGGTCGGCGGTTCGAACCCGTCATCACCCACCATATCTTGCCTGTTAGTAGTACTGAAGTACGAAGTGGGTGATTAGCTCAGTTGGTAGAGCATCTCCCTTACAAGGAGGGGGTCGGCGGTTCGAACCCGTCATCACCCACCACTTCGGGTCGTTAGCTCAGTTGGTAGAGCAGTTGACTTTTAATCAATTGGTCGCAGGTTCGAATCCTGCACGACCCACCAATTCAGAATAAAGCGCCTTAAGGCGCTTTTTTCGTTTCCGGGGCACGGACTTTACCGTGCAGGATGAGAACCTGCTGCAGGTTCGACTGAATCGCCGGGAGCGATTCAGGCTGATGCGACAGCATCACCCGCAGGGCGAGGCCCACGACGGGCCGAGGCTATCCTGCACGACCCACCAATTCAGAATAAAGCGCCTTTATGGCGCTTTTTTCGTTTCTGCTGCACTGACTTAAGCATGACTTAAATCTGAACTGCCCTTTTCTGCGACTTCAGGCTTTAAAAAGCGTGCTGGATCAGGGAGCACTGACATTGGCGTAACAGATAAGCTCTCACCTTTTCGCAACCTTAACAATTTCAGCTCTCAAGTCGTTTCACAGCGTGCCGATAACGTATCTGACAACTTACAGGGAGAAAAATGATGTCTTCAATTTCCGGAATTCTAAGCAGTGCAGTCAGTGGCGGTGACAGCGGTGGCGGCAGTGTTGCCTCGCAGGTCGCGGCGCTGAATAAACAGATTCAGAACGTCTTAACGCAAGTCAAAGAGCTGGCCGACAACAAAGAACTGACTGACGAACAGAAGTCTGAAATGCAGCAGATGTATCAGTCACAAATCACCATGCTGCAGGCGCAGATTGCTCAGCTGGAACAGAAGCAGGCCGAGCAGGATCAGCCAAAGAGTGACAGCTCGTCCGTCAGTGAGAGCAAAGCAGACGGGATTAACCGCCCTACCGACACCAACAAAATTGATGTCTACATCTAAAATGCGGGCCTGGCCTCGCGTTGTTGCGCCAGCAGCGTCGCCTGCTGGCGCACCTCCTGCCAGATCGCTTCGGCAGCAGGCGTCAGCGAACGGTTTTTACGCTTGATCAGCGTGAGGCTGCGATTGATTTCAGGATATAGACGCCGCACCGTTAATGCGCGATCCGCCGGTAACGGTAACGCCAGCGCGGGCAGAATACTGATGCCGATCCCCACCTGTACCATCGGAAACAGCGTAGCGGGATGACCAATCTCCTGAACGACTTCAGCCCTGATATTCTGCTGCTGCATCGCCGCATCAATGAGGACCCGACTGCCCGAAGCGTAGTCCTGAAGCACAATGGTGCGGCCATCCAGCATTGACCATTCTGCCCTTTCCACCTGCGCCAGCGGATCATCATCACGGCATAGCAGCAGGAAAGGCTCATCAAGAATCGCGATGCTGTCAAAATCGCTGTCGCTGAGTGGCCCAATCACAATCCCGAAATCGACTTCGGCGTTACGCACACTTTGCAGCACCCACTGCTGGGCGCGATCGTGCAGTATCACTTTGATGTCAGGAAAGTGTTGCTGGCTGGCAGCCAGACATTGCGGCATCAGATGAGCGGAAATGGTCTGGCTGGCTGCCACCCTGACGGTACCACTGCGCTGTTCGCCAAAACTGCGGATATCCAGCAGCGTGGTATGAATCTCCTCCAGCAGGCGCTCCATGCGTGACGCCAGCTGTTTTCCCGCTTCAGTCAGCATCACCTCCCGGGTGGTTCGATCCAGCAATCGCACGCCGGTTTCCGCTTCCAGCTCTTTAATACTGTGGCTGACCGCCGACTGACTCAGACCTATCGCCTGCCCCGCCTGGCTGAATCCGCCATAGTGAGCCACCGCAATAAAGGTTCGTAGCTGACGCAGGGTGTAATTCATCGATTCCGCTCATAGATTAATTCAATAAATCAATTTTATTTCTAAACAGCTTTCACGCACAATCGCGCTATTGAAAAATTTACCGGAATTTAACAATGGGATTTTTAAAACTTGATCCGATGATGGTTAAACTCATCATCACCGTGCTGCTGGCCTCTTTTCTGCCAGCCAGAGGGATCTACGTTGATATATTCAGCTATCTCGCGACGGCAGCGATAGCACTGCTGTTCTTTATGCATGGTGCCAAGCTGTCGCGTGAAAAGATCATCTCAGGCAGCAGTCACTGGCGGTTGCATCTGTGGATTATGTTCAGCACCTTTGTGCTGTTTCCGGTGCTGGGTCTGTTGCTGGTCTGGTGGCATCCGGTTAATGTCGGCCCGGAAATTTATACCGGCTTTATCTACCTCTGTATCCTGCCTGCGACCGTGCAATCCGCTATCGCGTTTACCTCCATGGCGGGCGGTAACGTTGCGGCAGCGGTATGCAGCGCCTCTGCATCAAGCCTGCTGGGTGTGTTTATTTCGCCGTTGCTGGTGAACCTGGTGATGGATATTCACAGCAGCGCGCCCAGCGATGGACTGGAGCAGATCGGGAAGATTATGCTGCAACTGATGGTGCCTTTCGTACTGGGACACCTCTCACGGCGCTGGATCGGTGGCTGGGTTGAGAAGCACCGCAGCCTGATTGGCAAAACCGACCAGACCTCGATTCTGCTGGTGGTCTACTCCGCCTTCAGTGAAGCGGTGGTTAATGGCATCTGGCATCGCGTTGGGTTGATTACGCTGCTGTGGATTGTGGCAGGCTCAATCATTCTGCTGACCGCCGTGCTGATTATCAACCTGCTGGCCTCGCGTCTGTTCCGCTTTAAACGCGCCGATGAGATTGTGGTGCTGTTTTGTGGTTCGAAGAAGAGTCTGGCGAATGGCGTGCCGATGGCGAATATCCTGTTCCCGGCCAGTACCGTGGGGATTATTGTGCTGCCGCTGATGATTTTCCATCAGGTACAGCTGATGGTCTGCTCATTTATTGCCGGACGTTATAAGAAGACCAATGAGAAGCAGCAGGCTGTGCAGGTCAAAGATTCGGTGATGGAGTCTCAGAAATAGATCGGCTGCCCGCCAGTGCGGGCAGCGTTACTTGCGGGTCTGAAGCGGTTTAACTAACCCTTCCAGACCCTCAATTTTTATTGTCAGGGTGAGTTGCATGAGATCACCCAGCAGACCAGACGGAAAGTCCCCACTGCGGGCAAACCACAGCAGATAAGGCTCAGGCAGATCGATCAGCATCCGCCCCTTATATTTGCCAAACGGCATAGGCGTATTGGCTATCGCCACCAGCTGATGTTCATCCATCTGAGGCTCCCAGCAGGCGGATCATTTCCGCTTCATCAATCACTTCAATGCCAAGCTCCGCTGCTTTCGCCAGCTTTGAACCAGCCGCTTCACCGGCAATCAGCAAATCGGTTTTCTTCGAGACACTGCCGCTGACTTTTGCGCCCAGCGCGATCAGCTGCGCTTTGGCATCATCGCGGTTCATCTGCGACAGTGAGCCAGTCAGCACCACCGTTTTACCCGCGAACGGACTGTCGATCTCTTCGGCTCTCACCACCACCACCTGCGGCCAGTGAATACCGATATCCTCGACCAGCTGGCGGATAACCTCACGGTTGCTCTCCTCTTCCATGAAGTTGCGCACGTGTGCCGCAACGACTTTGCCGACATCCGGCACCGCAATCAGCGCCTCAAGATCGGCATCCATGACCTTCTGCAACTCACCAAAATGGTTAGCCAGATTGGCAGCGGTGGCTTCACCCACTTCACGAATGCCCAGTGCATAGAGGAAACGCGCCAGCGTAGTCGATTTCGCTTTCTCCAGCGCGTCGACAACGTTTTGCGCCGATTTCGGCCCCATGCGATCCAGTCCGGTCAGTTTGCCCGCCGTGAGACGGAACAGATCCGCAGGTGTGTTGACGTACTCTTTCTCTACCAGCTGGTCGATAATCTTATCGCCCATGCCATCAACATCCAGTGCCCGGCGCGAGACAAAATGCTTCAACGCCTCTTTGCGCTGAGCACCGCAGATTAAACCGCCCGTGCAGCGCGTGACCGATTCCCCTTCGACCCGTTCAACCTCGGAACCACAGACCGGACAGTGTGCCGGGAACAGAACTTCACGCGTCTGTTCAGGGCGCTCGGCGAGCACCACGTTGACCACCTGCGGGATCACATCACCGGCGCGGCGAATGACCACCCGATCGCCGATGCGTAATCCCAGCCGCTCGATTTCATCCGCATTATGCAGCGTGGCATTGCTGACGATCACGCCCGCGACCTGCACCGGCTCAAGGCGAGCTACCGGTGTGATAGCCCCGGTGCGGCCAACCTGAAATTCGACGTCCCGCACCCAGGTCAGTTGTTCCTGTGCCGGGAATTTAAAGGCAATCGCCCAGCGCGGCGCGCGCGCCACAAAGCCCAGTTTTTCCTGCAGTTCCTGTGAATCGACTTTGATCACCACGCCATCAATATCAAAACCCAGATTCGGACGCTGTTGCTCAATATCACGATAGAAGGCCAGGGCTTCTTCTGCGTTGTGCACCAGCTTAATGCGGTCGCTGACCGGCAGGCCCCAGGCTTTAAACTGTTGCAGACGCCCCATGTGACTGTGCGGCATCTCACCGCCTTCCAGCAGGCCAAAACCGTAGCAGAAGAAGGTCAGCGGACGTTTGGCGGTAATGCGCGGATCCAGCTGACGCAGAGAACCGGCTGCTGCATTGCGCGGATTAGCAAAGACTTTGCCATCAGTCCGGCGTGCTTCCTCATTCAGCTTTTCAAAGCCGCGCTGCGTCATAAATATTTCGCCACGCACTTCCAGCCGTGCCGGAATGTTGTCGCCTTTAAGCCGCAGCGGGATAGCGCGAATGGTGCGGACATTGGCGGTAATGTTCTCGCCGGTTGTGCCGTCACCGCGCGTTGCGGCCTGGACCAGCAGACCATTTTCATACATCAGGCTGACCGCAGCGCCATCGAGCTTGAGTTCACAGCAGTAGGTTATGTCGTCACTGCTTTTCAGGCGATCCTGCACCCGCTTGTTGAAAGCCATAAACGTGGCTTCATCAAAGGCGTTATCAAGCGACAGCATCGGGACTTCATGGCGCACCTGCTCGAAGACCGTCAGCGGCGCGGCACCCACGCGTTGTGTCGGCGAGTCTGGCGTAATGAGATCCGGGTGCTCCTCCTCCAGCTGACGCAGTTCACGCATCAGACGATCGTATTCAGCATCCGGCACTTCCGGCGCATCCATAACGTGATAGAGATATTCATGATGGCGCAACGTGGTGCGCAGTTCGGTGATGTGATCCTGGACGGATTTCATAAAGCCCCATCAGATAAAAAACCCCCGACAGGCGGGGGTTTGTTTTTAACAATTCAGATAGCGTTTAGCGCAGTTCTCAGACGCCAACCACATCGCGGATACGCGCTTTGTAAGTTTCCAGCTTCTGTGGCGTCATCATGCGACGCTCATCATCCAGCACCACGCCACCTACATCATCAGCGATACGCTGAGCCGACTGCAGCATCAGCTTGAAGTTCTGATTCGCATCGCCATAAGAAGGCACCATCATAAAGATAGAGATGCCAGGCGTGCTGAAATCGGTCATCAGGTCAGGATTGAATGAGCCCGGCTTAACCATATTGGCCAGACTGAACAATACAGGGCCGCTGCCAGCCGGACTGAGATGACGATGGAAAATGTTCATTTCACCAAACTGGAAGCCCGCCTGGAGAATACCCTGCAGTAGGGCCTCACCGTTCAGTTCACCGCCCGAGTGTGCGGCAACATGCAGCACCAGTACCGCTTCTTTCGGTTTTTCCGCTGGCGCTTTAGCAGCAGGCTGTGCTGGCGCGGGCGCCGATGTCACTTCAGGCTGCGGCTCAGGTTCTGCCTGGTACTGCGGTACTGGCTGTACAGATTCCAGCGGGTCGAGATCCAGCAGTGGGTCGGCCTGAACGGGCGGCGCGACAAAAGTGGGTGCGGGCTGCTGACGAACCGGTTCAGGGCGCGACTGCGGAGCAGGCTGCGGTGCCGTGTTAAAAAGCGGGTCGCTTTCAGGTTCGGGTTGCGGTGCGGGTCGTGGCGCAGGCTGACGCACAGGCTCAGCGGGCGCAGGCTTACGCGGCGCTTCTGGCTGTGGCTCGCGAATCTCATCGAAACGCGGTTCCTGATGTACGTTGCGATCAGAACGAACGCGAACCTCGCCGACGCCATCATCCTCGTCGTCAATCAGGTCCTGCTCATCATTTTCATCACGTTGTTTTAGACGTTTGTGCGGGCGATCGCGGAACACTGACGAACGCTCTTTACGGCTGGTCCACAGCCCGTGAAGAAGGAGCGCTATAATGGCGATCGCGCCAACAACGATTAATATCAGACGCAAATCCTGCATCATTGTATTCTCTGTTGTTCCAATACCTTGCCACCGCGGCAAACTTTATCCTCTAACTGTATTTGCCCTGCTACACAAGTGCAAGTCTGTGCACTATTTTCTGACAAATAAGATAGGCAACCCACGCTTTTTCGCTGTTTTTTTACCCAAACGGCACCTGGCCTGGAGAAAAAGCCAGGTTATAGTGGGCGCGCCTTAACATCTTCAGGAGAACTGGCTTTATGGCCATTGAGAATTCCGTCTCAAATTTTAACGGCATGCACTACTTTAGCCAGGGCTGGAAACTGGTACGTCTGCCTGGCATTCGCCGCTTTGTAGTGATGCCGTTGCTGATCAATATCGTGATGCTGGGTGGCGCTTTCATCTGGCTGTTCTATCGTCTCGGTGACTGGATCCCGCGGCTGATGGCCCATATTCCGGACTGGCTGCAGTGGCTGAGCTATCTGTTATGGCCGCTGTCGGTGATTGCGATTGTGCTGGTGTTTAGCTACTTCTTTTCGACCCTGGCAAACTTAATTGCCGCTCCGTTTTGCGGCCTGCTGGCCGAGCAGCTGGAAGGCCGCCTGACAGGCAAGCCTCTGCCGGACAGCGGCTGGGCTGGAATGATCAAGGATGTGCCGCGCATTATGAAGCGCGAGATGCAAAAACTGGGTTATTACCTGCCCCGCGCGCTGGGACTGCTGCTGCTCTACTTTATTCCTGGCTTTGGCCAGACCGTTGCGCCGGTGCTGTGGTTCCTGTTCAGCGCCTGGATGTTGTCCATCCAGTATTGCGACTATCCGTTCGATAACCACAAAGTGCCGTTTCAGCAGATGCGCAACGCCCTGCGTCAACACAAAACGGCCAATATGCAGTTTGGCGCGCTAATCAGTCTGTTCACCATGATCCCGGTTCTGAACCTGGTGATCATGCCGGTTGCCGTCTGCGGTGCCACCGCCATGTGGGTCGATCGCTACCGGTCAACGCTGGCACGTCATGAGTTGCGTTAAATTCATCAGCGCGCCTTATGCTCTTTTTAGCAGGGCTTATTGCCGGGCGACATATAGATATACGATTTCTTTCCTTCCGCCACCAGGCAGAAAAGGTATGCTCATAGGGTTCCCAATAATTCATACAGTTAAGGACAGGCTATGAGTAAGATCTATGAAGACAACTCTTTGACAATTGGTCATACGCCATTGGTTCGACTGAACCGCATCGGTAACGGCCGCATCCTTGCGAAAGTTGAATCCCGTAACCCGAGCTTCAGCGTAAAATGCCGTATCGGTGCCAATATGATTTGGGACGCAGAAAAACGCGGTATTCTGAAACCGGGTGTTGAACTGGTTGAACCGACCAGCGGCAACACCGGTATTGCTCTGGCCTATGTCGCCGCAGCGCGCGGTTATAAATTAACGCTGACGATGCCAGAAACCATGTCAGTGGAGCGCCGTAAGTTGCTGAAGGCGCTGGGCGCGACGCTGATACTGACCGAAGGCACCAAAGGCATGAAAGGTGCCATCAGCAAAGCTGAAGAGGTTGTTGCCAGCAATCCGGATAAATATGTGCTGCTGCAGCAGTTCAGCAACCCGGCCAACCCGGAAATCCATGAAAAGACCACCGGCCCGGAAATCTGGGAAGACACCGACGGCGAAGTGGATGTCTTTATTGCCGGTGTCGGCACCGGCGGTACGCTGACCGGCGTGAGCCGCTACATCAAAAACACCAAAGGCAAAAAAGATCTGATTACCGTTGCGGTTGAGCCGACCGATTCCCCGGTGATTGCTCAGGCGCTGGCGGGCGATGAGATCAAGCCCGGCCCACACAAAATTCAGGGTATCGGCGCAGGCTTTATCCCGGGCAACCTTGAGCTGAATCTGGTGGACCGCGTCGTGGCCATCACCAATGAAGAGGCGATCAGTACGGCGCGTCGGCTGATGGAAGAGGAAGGTATTCTGGCCGGTATCTCATCCGGTGCTGCCGTTGCCGCGGCGCTGAAGCTGCAGGAAGATGAAGCCTTCGCCAACAAAAATATTGTGGTGATCCTCCCCTCCTCCGGTGAACGCTATCTGAGTACCGCCTTGTTTGCCGATCTCTTCACTGAAAAAGAGCTTCAGTAGCAGAGGCCGATAGTCCGAAAATGGAGAAAAAAGCACCCAATCGGGTGCTTTTTTGTGGTGCAGATCTCACTTTCATCACCCGGCAGATTGATTTCAGTGACGCCGCTCTGGTATTTAGACTGCCAATTATTTCGATGCCTGAAATTAATCCGCGTTTGAAGTGGATCAAGCTGAATCGATTTACGGATTCAGTGAAACGGCGAATCACGGCATAATTAACCGGTGACGTGTAGAATCGGTTTTGAGACGCAACGGACTGTAGATTTGACGCATGCGCGTCTTTGGTCAGCATGAAGCTATACCCGCGCACCTACACAGGCTAAAGTAAAGGCTCCAGGCTAGACTTTAGATCCATAACACTCATCCTGATAACGTTGGGGAAATAGAATGTTCCAGCAAGAAGTTACCATTACTGCACCAAACGGTCTGCACACTCGCCCAGCTGCGCAATTCGTTAAAGAAGCCAAAGCTTTCCAGTCAGAAATTACCGTGACCTCTAACGGTAAATCAGCGAGCGCGAAGAGCCTGTTCAAGCTGCAGACACTGGGTTTAACCCAGGGAACGGTTGTGACCCTTTCCGCGGAAGGTGAAGACGAGCAGAAAGCAGTTGAGCATCTGGTCAAACTGATGGCTGAACTGGAGTAATCTCCGCTCAGCTCTCCAGCAAATCGACTCCTCTGCGCCATTGAGTGCAAACATCTTGATCGCGGACAACCTGTCCGCGTTATTGCTTTCGTAGAGTACGTGTCCCGCGACAATGGCACCGCACAGAGTCCCATCAGCCATCGTGATTAAAAGGTAGCGTTATGATTTCAGGCATTTTAGCATCACCAGGTATCGCTTTCGGCAAAGCACTGCTGCTGAAAGAAGACGAGATCGTCATCAACCGCAAGAAAATTTCTGATGACCAGGTTGAGCAGGAAGTTCAGCGCTTCCTCGATGGCCGCAGCAAAGCGGCATTACAACTGGAAGCGATTCGCGTCAAAGCGGGTGAAACCCTCGGTGAAGAGAAAGCAGCAATCTTCGAAGGCCACATTATGTTGCTGGAAGATGAAGAGCTGGAGCAGGAAATCATCGACCTGATCAAAAAAGATCACGCTTCTGCCGATGCTGCTGCTTACTCGGTCATCGATGGCCAGGCGAAAGCACTGGAGGAGTTAGATGACGAATATCTGAAAGAGCGTGCGGCTGACGTACGTGACATCGGTAAGCGTCTGCTGCAAAACATCCTCGGTCTGCATATCGTTGACCTGAGCGCTATTCCGGACGAATCCATTCTGGTGGCAAAAGATTTAACGCCGTCAGAAACCGCACAGCTGAACCTGAAGAAGGTGCTGGGCTTTATCACCGATCTGGGTGGCCGTACCTCACATACCTCAATCATGGCGCGCTCGCTGGAGATCCCAGCCATTGTCGGTACCGGCAATGTGACCGTCACGGTTAAAAATGGCGATTTCCTGATTCTGGATGGCGTTAACAATGCGATTCACGTCAATCCTTCAGAAGCGATTCAGGAAGAGCTGAAAGCCGTACAGAACCAGTATCTGTCGGAAAAACATGAATTAGCTAAGCTGAAAGATCTGCCAGCCGTTACGCTGGATGGTCATCAGGTTGAAGTCTGCGCCAACATCGGTACTGTGCGCGATATCGCCGGTGCTGAACGTAACGGCGCTGAAGGCGTGGGTCTCTACCGCACCGAATTCCTGTTTATGGATCGTGACTCACTGCCAAGCGAAGAAGAGCAGTTCCAGGCGTACAAAGCCGTCGCTGAAGCCATGGGTTCACAGGCCGTTATCGTGCGTACCATGGACATCGGCGGCGACAAAGATCTGCCTTACATGAACCTGCCAAAAGAAGAGAACCCGTTCCTCGGCTGGCGCGCTATCCGTATCGCCATGGACCGCAAAGAGATTCTGCATGCGCAGCTGCGTGCCATTCTGCGCGCCTCCTCTTTCGGTAAACTGCGCATCATGTTCCCGATGATTATTTCGGTTGAAGAAGTACGCAGCCTGAAAGCGGAGCTGGAACTGCTGAAAGCGCAGTTGCGTGAAGAAGGTAAAGCCTTTGATGAGAGCATCGAAGTCGGCATCATGGTGGAAACCCCGGCTTCAGCCGTGATTGCTCATCATCTGGCGAAGGAAGTCGACTTCTTCAGTATTGGGACAAACGATCTGACGCAGTATACTCTGGCGGTCGATCGTGGTAATGATTTGATCTCGCACCTGTACAACCCAATGGCGCCGTCTGTGCTTAACTTAATCAAGCAAGTCATTGATGCATCTCACGCTGAAGGTAAATGGACCGGCATGTGTGGTGAGCTGGCAGGTGATGAACGTGCTACACTACTGTTACTGGGAATGGGGCTGGACGAGTTCAGCATGAGTGCCATTTCTATCCCTGGCATCAAGAAAATCATTCGTAATACTAATTTTGAAGATGCGAAGGCATTGGCGGAGCAGGCACTGGCTCAACCGACAGCGGAAGATTTAATGAACCTGGTAAACAAGTTCATTAAGGAAAAAACGCTCTGCTAATCCGCATGATGCTGGCCCCAAATTACTGCTTAGGAGAAGATCATGGGTTTGTTTTCTAAACTTTTTGGCGAAAAAACGGATAGCGCTGGGACAATTGACATCGTAGCGCCTCTGTCAGGCGAAATCGTGAACATTGAAGACGTACCAGATGTGGTGTTTGCAGAAAAAATCGTGGGCGACGGTATTGCGATCAAGCCCAGCGGCAACAAAATGGTTGCTCCTGTTGATGGCACTATCGGTAAGATTTTTGAAACCAATCACGCTTTTTCGATCGAATCAGACAATGGCATTGAGCTGTTCGTCCACTTCGGTATCGATACGGTAGAACTGAAAGGTGAAGGCTTCAAACGCATCGCTGAAGAAGGCCAGAAGGTCAAAAAAGGCGACGTTGTTATCGAGTTTGACCTGCCGTTGCTGGAAGAGAAAGCGAAATCAACCCTGACACCGGTTGTCATCTCCAACATGGATGAAATCAAGGAATTGATTAAGCTGACTGGCCAGGTCACCGTCGGCGAAACGCCGGTGATTCGCATCAGAAAGTAAGCATTCGTTCATAACATAACGGCACCCGCGGGTGCCGTTATCGTTTCTGCTGTATGCCTGTTCAGGGCTGCCAGTGCGGCAGACGCAGCGTAAGTTCCAGTCCACCTTCTGGCCGGTTTCTTGCCTCAACCTCACCATGATGCGCCAGCACCACCTTGCGCACGATAGCCAGTCCCAGACCATAACCTTTGCCCATCAGCGGCGAATTCACCCGCACAAACGGGTCAAAGATGCTGGAGAGTTTATCCTCATCGACACCCGGCCCCTGATCGCGCACCTGAATCACCAGCCACTGCTGTTCTGCGCGCAGATGAACATCAATGCGCTGCCCTGGCTGAGAGAAGCGCAGCGCATTGCGTAATACATTCTCTGCTCCGCGCCGTATCAGCTCTGCATTGCCTCGCACGGTGTAATCAGCGCGATCGTCGACCTGCAACTCTACCTGCACGCCTGGGATCTGCGCTTCATAACGGACATCGGTAATAACCGCCTGCAGCAAGCCGGTCAGATCAAAATATTGCTCATCCGGGATGCTTTCATGCTCAGCCCGCGACAGTGTCAGCAGTTCACCGATCATCTTGTCCAGCCGACGCGCCTCTTCATCAATGCGATCAAGCGAACTGTTCACACTTTCTGGCGTCTGTCTGGCCAGCCCGGTCGCCAGCTGCAGTCGGGCCAGCGGTGAACGGAGCTCATGTGAGATATCATGCAACAGTTCTTCACGGGCGCGCACCAGGGTATCGAGCCGCTCGACCATGGCGTCAAAGGCTTCAGCGACGTTTGAGATCTCGTCGTGCCGCTTACGCATGATCGGAAACAGCCGCACGCTTAAATCGCCCTCAGCCACGCGGGAAAATCCTTCCCGCAGCTGACGCATAGGTCGCGTCAGATTCCAGGCCAGCAGCAGACTGAACAGCAATCCCACCGAGCCGGCGAAGACAAACATCGGCTCAGGAATATTCAGAAATTTTCGCGGCATCATGTTCAGCGTGCTGTCTTTACGCATGCCATCCAGGTCGTAGCGCAGCAGATAGGCTTTGCCATCTGCACCGCGAACCCAGCGCACCACCTCTTCAGGAAAGCGCCCTCTGATATCCAGGTTGCCACTGTTTTCTGATTGTGACGGTTTTGTCTGTTGGGTGACGTGGAAGAACTGCCGGTCGCTGTTATCCCAGTCCGAGAGCATCGCATTCAGCGCATCAGGCCCGCCCCGCTCCAGCACTGACGCGGCGGAGGTCATCTGCAGATCCACAATACGGCGGATAGCCACGAGTTCAGGCGGTTCATGCCGTTTACCGGAGAGCGTAAAGCCGAGCCAGATAAGCTGGCTCATGATGACAAAAACGATCCAGAAGCCGATAAAGATCTTCCAGAACATGCGTCCACGGTAACTCTGCTTCATCGAATACGATAACCGATGCTGCGAACGGTTTCGATGTTGATGCTGTCAGCGGTTAATGCACTGAGCTTCTGACGAATGTTACTGATATGCACATCGACGCTGCGGTCATAGGCTTCACGCGGACGACCGAGTCCCTTTTCGGAGAGCTCATCTTTTGACACCACTCTGTCCGGTGCACGCAGCAGCAGATCCAGCAGATTAAATTCCGACGCCGTCAGATCAAAGGTTTTACCCTGCCATTCGCTGATGCGGGTGGCGGGATTAAGCATCAGCTCTCCCCAGCGCAGCGGCTCTCTGGCGTCTGGCTGCGGCGCCTGCTCTTCGAAACGGCGTAATACGGCGCGCAGCCGCGCCACCAGCTCACGGGGATAGCAGGGCTTGGGCATATAGTCATCCGCGCCCATCTCCAGACCGATCACGCGATCAATATTATCGCCTTTGGCGGTCAGCATAATCACCGGTATCCGGCTGTTCTGGCGCACCTGACGCAACACATCAATGCCGCTCATGTCGGGCAGCATAATGTCCAGGATCATGGCGGTGAACTCTCCTGATAACGCGCCCTGCACGCCGGCGCTGCCGGTCAGAACCAGCTGAGCATCAAACCCTTCCCCGATCAGGTACTGGCTTAACATCGTGCCTAATTCAACATCATCATCAACAAGCAAAATTTTCATGGTTATCTCTCTGGAGAATTGCCGCTATTTTGTCCTGTGCTGAACATTCGCGCAGCCTGATTTACGCGATCCTTACAGATTCAGTCTGTCTGGCACCGAAAATTGGGGTTAAAAAAAAGGCCTGTGGGCAGTTAATGCGCGCACAGGCCTGATTCCGCATCGGCAGAGGTTACTGATGGTAGAGTCCGGTAGAGAGGTAACGATCACCGCGATCGCAGGCGATCGCCACCACCACACAGCCCGGATTGGCCTGCGCAATGCGCAGCGCACCCGCCACCGCGCCACCTGAACTGACGCCACAGAAAATGCCTTCACGGCGTGCCAGCGCGCGCATCGTCTCTTCCGCTTCCTTTTGCGTCATATCCATCACATCATCCACCAGATCGGGACGATAGATCCCCGGCAGATAGGCCAGCGGCCAGCGACGAATACCCGGAATACTGCTGCCTTCGCTGGGCTGCAAACCGATCACCTGCACGCCCGTGTTGAGCTCTTTCAGATATCGTCCTACGCCGGTAATGGTGCCGGTGGTGCCCATGCTGGAGACAAAATGGGTCATGCGCTGGTTCGACTGCTGCCACAATTCCGGGCCGGTGGTCTGATAGTGACCCAGCGGATTATCGGGATTATTAAACTGGTCCAGCACCCGGCCTTCACCGCGCGCCGCCATCGCCTGGGCCAGATCGCGTGCGCCCTCCATGCCCTGTTCACGTGGCACCAGGATTAACTCTGCGCCATAGGCGCGCATCGCGTCCTGCCGCTCCTGACTCATGTTGTCGGGCATCAGCAGGCGAAGTCGGTAGCCTTTCATCGCCGCGATCATCGCCAGCGCAATCCCGGTGTTGCCGCTGGTAGCTTCAATCAGCTGATCGCCAGGTGCAATATCACCACGCAGCTCTGCCTGATTGATCATCGACCAGGCCGCGCGATCTTTTACCGAACCTGCCGGATTATTGCCTTCCAGCTTGAGCCAGACCTCGCTGCCGTTGGCGGGCGTCAGGCGCTGCAACTTAATCAGCGGGGTATTGCCGATGGTATTTTCGAGAGTCGTCACGGTGCGGTTCCTGGCATCTTACAAACCAGATGCGAAAAAAAGGCGGGAGTGTCACTCCCGCCCGGTGTTGAAGAGAAAATATCAGGCGCTTTGTGCAAAGGCAACTGCGCGCAGTGGCGTATCGCCCTTATAGAGACGCGCCTGCTGCAAGCCAACAAACAGACGCTCGCCGCGAATCGGCGCTGTCTGCTCACCTTCAAACACCACCGAAACCGGCTCGCTTTGCCAGCCGGCAGGCTGGACGACCAGCTGCCAGAAGTGTCCACGCGGGCTCACTTCCAGTACCTGTACCGGCAGCGGGGTTTCCAGACTGCTGCGGCGTGATACGTCGATTTCCCACGGACGCAGGAACAGCTCAACCGCACCCTGATGTGCCGAGGTATAGCCCAGCGGCCAATGGTGCGCACCGACGTGGAACTGTGATCCCTGAATCTCGCCATCAAAGCGGTTCACTTCACCCAGGAATTCCAGCACAAAACGGGTCGCCGGATCGCGCCACACATCATCTGGCGTGCCGACCTGTTCAATGTTGCCCTGGCTCATCACCACCACGCGATCCGCCACTTCCATCGCCTCTTCCTGGTCGTGGGTGACAAACACGCTGGTGAATTTCAGCTCTTCATGCAGCTGACGCAGCCAGCGGCGCAGCTCTTTACGCACCTGAGCATCCAGCGCGCCAAAGGGTTCATCCAGCAGCAGAATCTGCGGTTCAACCGCTAACGCACGCGCCAGCGCCACACGCTGTTTCTGGCCGCCCGACAGCTGTGCCGGGAAGCGATTCGCCAGATGAGCCAGCTGCACCATCTCCAGCAGACGGGTAACACGCTGTTTGATCTCCGCCGTTGAAGGACGCTCACGACGTGGCAGCACGGTCAGGCCAAAGGCGATGTTGTCGAATACCGTCATATGACGGAACAGTGCGTAGTGCTGGAAGACAAAACCGACCTGACGATCGCGCGCATGCAGGCGGCTGACATCGTTGCCATGAAAACGGATGTGACCGCTGTTCTGATGCTCCAGCCCGGCAATGATGCGCAGCAGCGTGGTTTTACCCGAGCCTGATGGGCCAAGCAGCGCCACCATTTCACCCGAGGCAATATCCAGAGAGATATCGTTCAGCACCGATGTGCGACCAAAGGATTTGTTGATCTTGTTAATCTCAATGCTCATGATTTCCCTCCTGTTGCAGGCGTTTGTGCTGTTGCTCTAAACGCCACTGCACAATGCTTTTCAGAAACAGCGTCACAATTGCCATCAGGGTTAACAGGGCAGCCGCGGTAAACGCGCCAACGGTGTTGTAGTCCTGATGCAATAATTCAACCTGAAGCGGTAACGTGTAGGTCTCACCGCGAATCGATCCCGATACCACCGAGACCGCACCAAATTCACCAATCGCACGGGCGTTGGTCAGCACGATGCCATACAGCAGCGCCCAGCGAATGTTCGGCAGCGTTACGCGGCGGAACATCTGCCAGCCAGAGGCGCCCAGCAGCACCGCCGCTTCATCTTCGTGACTGCCCTGACTCAGCATCACCGGCACCAGTTCGCGCACCACAAACGGACAGGTCACAAACACCGTCGCCAGCACCATGCCAGGCCAGGCAAACATAATCTGGATGTTATGCGCATCCAGCCAGCCGCCTGCCGGGCCATTAACGCCCCAGAACAGCAGATACATCAGACCGGCCACGACCGGCGACACGGCAAAAGGAATATCGAACAGGGTCAGCAGCAACTGACGCCCCGGAAAGGTAAAGCGCGTCACCAGCCAAGCGAGCAGCGTGCCGAACACCAGGTTAACCGGTACGGTGATCAGCGCCACCATTACGGTCAGCCAGATGGCGTGCAGCATGTCCGGATCCGCCAGATTGCTGAGAGCGACAATGAGCCCCTGATTCAGCGCTTCCCAGAAGATGGAGGCCATCGGCACCACCAGCAGCAGAATCGAGATCAGCGCGCCGATACTAATCAGCAGCCACTTGCCCCAGTTCACTGGCTGACGTGCAGCGTGATTAATCTGTGAAACCTCAGCCATTAGTGACCTCCCAGACGACGGCCAAAGCGGCTCTGTAATGTGTTAATCGCAAATAACAGAATCAGCGATGCCGCCAGGATCACCGAGGCGATGGCGCTGGCCGCCGGATAGTCGAACTCCTGCAGCCGGACAAAAATCATCAGTGAGGTGACTTCCGTTTTCCAGGCGATGTTACCGGCAATAAAGATCACCGCACCAAATTCACCCAGGCTGCGGGTAAAGGAGAGCGCAGTCCCGGCCAGCAGCGCCGGTGCCACTTCCGGCAACACGACGCGGCGGAAGCTCTGCCACGGCGTGGCACCCAGCGTTTCGGCCGCCTCTTCATACTCCGGGCCTAACTCTTCCAGCACCGGCTGTACGGTACGCACCACAAACGGAATGCTGGTAAAGGCCATGGCGATGGCGATACCAATCCAGGTATAGGAAATTTTGATGTCGAACTGAGCGAACCACTGTCCATACCAGCCGTTGACCGAAAAGAGTCCGGCCAGGGTCAGACCCGCCACCGCCGTAGGCAGTGCAAACGGCAGATCCATCAGGCCATCCAGCAGCGTCCGCCCCGGAAAACGGTAACGGGTCAGGATCCATGCCATCAGCATGCCGAACACCGCATTAAACAGTGAGGCGACGCCTGCAGAGAGCAGCGTTACTTTATAGGCGGCAATCAGCTGCGGATTGGTCACCACATCCCAGTACTGTTGCAGCGTCATCTGCGACAGCTGCATGATCACTGCGCTGATAGGCAGCAGCAGAATCAGACAGGTAAAGAGCAGACTGGTGCCGAGGCTGAGACCAAAGCCGGGCAACACGCGTTTCTGGCTGGCTGCAAACATTATCCGCGCCCCGCCGCTAACAACTTATCAAGCTCACCGCCGCTGACGAAGTGCGTCTTCATCACCTTATCCCAGCCGCCAAACGCCTCTTCCACCCGGAACAGGCTGGTCTGCGGGAAGCGATCTTTCTGCTCCGCCATCAGCTGTGCATTGTTCACGCGATAGTAGTAGTGAGTAATAATATTCTGCGCTTCAGGTGTATAGAGATAGTTCAGATAAGCGCTGGCCGCATCAGCGGTTTTATTGGTGGCGACGTTTTTATCCACCCATGCCACCGGAAACTCCGCCAGAATGTTGGTTTTCGGCACCACCACTTCATACTCATCTTTGCCGTACTGGTTGCGGATGTTATTCACTTCGGACTCAAAGCTAATTAATACGTCGCCCAGACCACGCTCAGCAAAGGTCGTGGTCGCACCGCGACCGCCGGTGTCGAATACTTCAACGTTTTTCAGAAATTGCGTCATAAAGGCACGGGTTTTGGCCTGATCGCCCCCGTCCGCTTTCTCCGCTGCGCCCCAGGCGGCCAGATAGGTGTAGCGGCCATTACCTGAGGTTTTCGGATTCGGGAAAATCAGCTTCACATCACTGCGGGTCAAATCTGACCAGTCGTGAATCTGTTTTGGATTCCCTTTGCGCACCAGAAACGCCATGGTGGAGTAGAAAGGCGAGCTGTTATTCGGCAGACGGCTTTTCCAGTCTGCGGCAATCAGGTTGCCTTTATCGTGTAGCACCTGCACATCCGTAACCTGATTGTACGTGACGACATCCGCGCGCAGTCCCTGCAGGATAGCCAGCGCCTGCTTCGATGAACCGGCGTGCGACATCTTAATGGTCAGTGGATCGCTGGGATGACTGGCATCCCACTGTTTAACGAAGGGAGCATTCAGGGCGACAAACAGCTCCCGCGAAACATCGTAAGAGCTATTGAGGAGTTCAGTGGCATTGGCTGCGCCGGCCAGGCTCAGCGACAACGCGATACCGCTCACGATTTTTTTCATCGCTTGTAATGTCATTTGGCACCCTGAAAAAGTTTGATGCGGATCTCACCCGCTGAGGCACCAGTTTATTTATAACTCAGTGAAAACCAGTAACGGTTTTATATATCGTTTGATGATTTCAAAGTCGAAAAAAGCATAAGACGACGGCACTGTTTATGCAGAAATCAGCAAAAGCCGATAGGGAGGAGGAACCCCGTGCCGTGCGCGCCGTCAAAGGTTTCGGGAGGCTCAGCGGCCGCCTGACGGGCGGCGCGCTGAAGACGAGGGATTAACGCTGCCAGACAATCTTGCTGATTTTCCAGCTTTTCAGCGTATCGTCCGAGGGCATTAAGCCCTCCGGTCCATGCCAGTCACCATGATAAACATAGGTCAGATGCTGACTGCCAGGCGCACGGCATGCCACGTCACGCGCATCGGTGCCGCTGGCTAAGGTGCAGTTGTCGAAGGCTTTGCTGAACTTATTACTGAAGAGATCACCCACTTTGCTGCCATCGCTGCTGGCGATTGCGCTGTCCATGACCTCAATACGTTCGACCTGCGACTGCCCGTAAATCACCAGCTTAACGTTGCCATCATCCAGCGCCTGCCAGAAAGAGACCACCTGACCATTCTGGCTGCGCATGCCCTGACGCAGGCTATAGTCACCGTTCAGTCCGGCATTAATCGCGTCCTCTTTCATGGCGGTCGAGGCAGTTAACCCACCCACACCCTGTTCAGTCGCGGTCAGCGAGGAACCGAACCAGTTCCACGGCAGCGCCGAAGACCAGTGATACGTCAGCGGATTCCACCAGCTTGCCTGCTGGCTGCTGTCAGCGCCGGAACCCGAACTGGCACAGCCGCTCAGTACAACGGCGGCGATCAGTAGCGTGGAACGAACAGCTTTCATGAGAACTCCTGTAAATGCGATGCCGGAAAGGCGGAACTGATTGGAGTCGCAAAGCGACAAAAAGTTTAGTGAAGATGATGTTCGGGCAGAAAGCAGTCGCGACAGCGGCGGCTGGATTGCAGCCAGATCAACGCAAGCAGGTCAAACAACGTCAGCAGCAATGGCAGCGGTGAGGTGAGCAGATCGCCCTGCACAAACTGCATTCCCTGCCAGAGCAGATTCACCAGCAGCGACAGCGACAGCACGCTGCGCCAGTGCTGCCAGAGTCGTGGCAGGCGGGTGCGATAGCCGGTCAGCAGCAGGCCTGCCAGCGCCGGTAAACCCAGCGCAAGGCCGATCCAGAACGCCTGACGATCCGGATAGAACAGCGCCAGCAGATCGTTGCCCTGCTGCCGTGACGCCCCGGCCATTACCAGCAGCAGCCAGGTCCGTGCCTGGAGTAACAGGATCAGCCAAAAAAGAAACGGCAGCCGCAGCTGCCCTCTGGCGTCATACTCGTCCGGCAGATAGCCCGGTGACGGCTTAGTATTCACGATCTTCGATCAGACGTTTACCAAACAGCAGCGCATCGACCGGCTCATAATCGAGCTTCTCATAGAACGCCACCACCTGATCATTCTCTTCACGGATCATCAGATGCAGTTTCGGACAGCCGCGAGCGATAAGCTTCTTCTCCAGACGGTTCATCAACGCATTCGCAAAGCCGCGTCCCTGATAGTCGGGATGCACGGCCAGATAGTAAGCCGCGCCGCGATGGCCATCATAGCCGCCCATCAGTGTGCCAACGACTACGCCGCCCACTTCAGCGACCAGAAAGAGATCGGGGTCGTGATTCATTTTGCGTTCGATATCCAGCTCCGGATCGTTCCATGGCCGTAACAAATCGCAACGTTCCCATAAGGTGATCACTTCTTCAAAATCTTCCTGGCGGAAGGCGCGGATTTCCATCTTCTTTACCTGCAAATAAGCACAATTTGCTGATTATCACGCATTCTCTGCCGCACGCAACCCTCCATGACGGGCGACAAATAAAAAAGCGCAAATTTACTGTTCGCGACCTGCAATACAAAGTAATGCCCTGAAATGGTTCTGTGATCGCAGGCAGCAGTCCCTTAGGCTATAACACCGGCAAGATTCCTGTTACCGGACCCGCACATGCACCTGCTTAAACGTTTGATTCATCGCCGTCAGTTACTGCTTTCCGGGCTGGCTCTGGCCATTCTATCGCCGCGCGCGGTTCAGGCTAAAGAGCAGTCAGCCCTTACCGGTGCAAATCGTCACTCGCGCACTGCCCCGCCCGCAAAGAACGGTAAACGTATCGTGATGATCGACCCCGGTCACGGCGGCATCGACTCTGGTGCCGTTGGCGAAGAGGGTTCAGAAGAGAAACACATCGTGCTGGAGATTGCCGGCAACGTGCAGCGTCAGTTACAGAGCCATCCGCGCATAGAAGTGCGTCTGACCCGCGACAGCGACCACTTTATTCCGCTCTATCAGCGGGTGGAGATTGCCCACCAGCACGGCGCCGATCTCTTTATGTCGATTCATGCCGACGGTTTTACCAGTCCCGATGCCAGCGGTGCCTCGGTGTTTGCGCTCTCTAATCGCGGTGCCAGCAGCTCGATGGCGCGCTATCTGTCACAGCGGGAGAACGATGCGGACAAGCTGGGTGGCGTGAAAGCGCAGCAGCAGGATCACTATCTGCAGCAGATTCTGTTCGATCTGGTGCAGACGGACACCATCAAAAACAGCCTGACGCTGGGCAAGCATGTACTGGATCAGATCCGCCCGGTTCATCATCTTCACAGCCAGCACACCGAGCAGGCGGCCTTCGCAGTACTCAAGTCACCGTCGATCCCCTCGGTGCTGGTCGAGACCTCCTTTATTACTAATCCGCGTGAAGAGCAGCTGCTCGGCACCACCGCGTTTCGCCAGAAAATCGCCTCGGCTATTGCCAGCGGCATCGTCAATTACTTTGATGAGTTTGATCGGCGCAACGCCTGATGCGTGTCGCCGGTTCAGGCCGTGCGACTCGCCGCACTCATGCAAGCGGCGCGGTTTTGCGTATAATCGCGTCAGACTTTGACAAACCATAAGCGAAAAAATGGCTGATATTTCCCGCGTAAAAGCGTTCCTGCTCGCATTGCAGGATGAGATTTGTAACCAGCTGGCGGCTGAAGATGGCGGCGCAGCGTTTGCCGAAGATAGCTGGCAGCGTCCTGGCGGCGGCGGCGGTCAGAGCCGCGTCCTGCGCAACGGCGCGGTGTTTGAGCAGGCGGGCGTCAACTTTTCGCACGTGCATGGCGATCAGATGCCGGCATCCGCCACTGCACACCGGCCGGAGCTGGCGGGTCGCAGCTTTGAAGCAATGGGCGTGTCGCTGGTGATCCACCCGAACAACCCTTATGTACCTACCAGCCACGCCAACGTGCGCTTTTTTATCGCGGAAAAACCGGGTGCCGATCCCGTCTGGTGGTTTGGTGGCGGATTTGACCTGACCCCTTTTTATGGCTTCGAAGAAGATGCGCTGCACTGGCACCAGACCGCCGCTGACCTCTGCCAGCCTTTTGGCGAGGATGTCTATCCGCGCTATAAAAAGTGGTGTGATGACTATTTCTATCTGAAGCATCGTGATGAGCAGCGCGGCATTGGCGGCCTGTTTTTTGACGATCTCAATACGCCCGACTTTGAGCAGAGCTTCAGCTTTATGCAGGCGGTTGGCCGCGGCTTTATGGATGCCTATCGGCCGATTGTGGCGCGCCGTAAAGCGCACCCGTGGGGCGATCGTGAGCGCCAGTTCCAGCTCTATCGCCGTGGTCGCTATGTGGAGTTTAATCTGGTGTGGGACCGCGGCACGCTGTTTGGTCTGCAGACCGGCGGTCGCACTGAATCGATCCTGATGTCGATGCCACCGCTGGTCCGCTGGGAATATGATTATCAGCCCGATGCCGACTCACCTGAAGCCGCCCTCTATCGCGATTTCCTGCCGGTGAAGAACTGGCTGAATCTGCCAGTCTGATCGTTTCTGCCGCTGCAGCGCGCGTCTCAACCCGCGCTGCGCTTACCTCTCGCCTGATCGGCCTCTTCTTTTTTACAGGGCACAGATTGCTACAGTGTGGCCTGCGTCATTCCTCCTGACTGCTATGCTTATGGGTGGAATATGGCGCACCCCACGGTTAACACCGCATGACGGCTCCTTCGCACCGCCTCGCAGCGCAACAATCAGAGAAACCGCATGTTCATCAGAAACTCTCTGTTGCAATGTTATGGGTTCGCGTTCCCGGTAGCAGAACATGCCACAGACCGGCTGCGAGGCCTGAGGTGCCCCCTGTTCGCTTTCATTTTTCTTTTCAAGGAGTTTAGAGATGAACCAGCTAGAAGCCCTAAAACAGTTCACCACCGTGGTGGCGGACAGTGGTGATATCGAATCGATTCGTAATTACCATCCGGAAGACGCCACCACCAACCCCTCACTCATTCTGAAAGCGTCCGGTCTCGAAGGGTATAAGCACCTGATGGATGACGCGATTGAGTACGCCAAAAAACAGGGCGGCAGCAAAGAGACGCAGATTATCAACGCCAGCGACAAAGTGGCGATCAACCTTGGTATGGAAATCCTGAAAAGCATACCGGGCCGTGTTTCGACCGAAGTGGATGCGCGCCTCTCCTTCGATCGTGGCATGTGTGTGACCAAAGCAGAAAAACTGATTCGGATGTATGAAGAGCACGGTATCGATCGCTCACGCGTACTGATTAAGCTGGCCTCAACCTGGGAAGGCATCCGCGCAGCGGAAGAGCTGGAGAAAAACGGCATCCAGTGCAACCTGACACTGCTCTTCTCCTTTGCTCAGGCGCGTGCCTGTGCCGAAGCGGGCGTGTTCCTGATCTCCCCGTTCGTTGGCCGCATCTACGACTGGTATAACTCGCGCAAACCCATGGACCCCTACGTGGCAGATGAAGATCCGGGCGTGAAATCCGTGCGTCGCATCTACGATTACTACAAAAAGCACCGTTACAGCACCATCATCATGGGCGCCAGCTTCCGTAAAGTGGAGCAGATTATCGCGCTGGCAGGCTGCGACCGCCTGACCCTGTCACCTAACCTGCTGGAAGAGTTGCAGAACAGTGATGCGCCGCTTGAGCGCAAACTGGAGCCTTCAACTGAAGGTTTCCACCAGCCGTCGCCGCTCTCCGAGGCGGAGTTCCGTTGGGAACATAATCAGGATCCGATGGCAGTTGAAAAACTCTCTGACGGCATCCGCCAGTTCGCGGTTGACCAGCAGAAGCTGGAAGATGTGCTCGCCGCACGCCTGTAGTCTTTATTTTAGTCGGGCGGGACTTTCCCGCCCTGATGCATAACAAGGGAGAACTTTATGTCCTCACGCAGAGAGTTGGCAAACGCGATTCGTGCACTGAGCATGGATGCGGTACAGAAGGCAAATTCAGGCCACCCTGGTGCGCCAATGGGAATGGCCGATATCGCCGAAGTGTTGTGGCGCGACTTCCTCCAGCATAATCCGACCAATCCCGCCTGGCTTGATCGCGACCGCTTTATCCTCTCCAACGGCCACGGCTCGATGCTGCTCTATAGCCTGCTGCACCTGAGCGGTTATGACCTGCCGATTGAAGAATTGAAAAATTTCCGTCAGCTGCACTCTAAAACGCCAGGTCACCCGGAAATCGGCTACACCCCAGGCGTTGAAACTACCACCGGCCCGCTGGGTCAGGGACTGGCTAACGCCGTGGGCTTAGCCATTGCAGAACGCACGCTGGCCGCGCAGTTTAACCGTCCGGATCATGAGATTGTCGATCACCACACCTATGTGTTTATGGGCGATGGCTGTCTGATGGAAGGCATCTCGCACGAAGTCTGTTCACTGGCGGGGACCCTGGGTCTCGGCAAACTGATCGGCTTCTATGACCATAACGGTATCTCGATCGATGGCGAGACCGAAGGCTGGTTTACTGACGACACCCATAAACGCTTTGAGTCCTACAACTGGCATGTGATTGGCGACATCGACGGCCATGACGCTGATGCCATTCGTGAGGCGATCAAAGAGGCGCAGAGCGTCACCGATAAACCTTCACTGATTATCTGCCGCACCATTATCGGTTTCGGTTCGCCGAACAAAGCCGGTAAAGAGGAGTCGCACGGCGCGGCGCTGGGTGAGGCAGAAGTTGCCCTGACCCGCAAACAGCTCGGCTGGAACTATCCGGCGTTTGAGATCCCGGCTGAAATCTACCAGCAGTGGGATGCCAAAGCGGCGGGTGCTGAACGTGAAAAAGCCTGGGATGCAAAATTTGCGGCTTACAAAGAAGCCCATCCAGAGCTGGCGAAAGAGTATGAGCGCCGGATGAATGGCGAAATGCCCGCCAACTGGGAAACCGAAGCGACCCGTTTCATTCAGGAGTTGCAGGCTAACCCGCAGAAAATCGCCAGCCGTAAAGCGTCACAAAACTCGCTGGAAGCCTATGGCAAAATGCTGCCGGAGTTCCTCGGCGGTTCTGCTGACTTGGCACCGAGTAACCTCACCATCTGGTCTGGTTCTAAATCGATCAAAGAGGATCCGGCCGGTAACTATATTCACTACGGCGTGCGTGAATTTGGTATGACGGCGATTGGTAACGGTATCGCGCACCATGGCGGTTTCGTTCCCTACACCGCAACCTTCCTGATGTTTGTCGAATATGCGCGAAACGCCGCGCGTATGGCTGCGCTGATGAAGGCACGACAGATTCTGGTCTACACCCATGACTCCATCGGTCTGGGCGAAGATGGCCCGACGCACCAGCCGGTAGAGCAGATCGCCAGCCTGCGTCTGACACCAAACATGAGCGTATGGCGTCCTTGCGATCAGGTCGAAACCGCTGTAGCGTGGAAAGCCGCCGTCGAACGTCATCACGGCCCGACAGCGCTGATCCTCTCGCGTCAGAATCTGCTGCAGCCGGAACGTACCCCGGAGCAGATCGAAAACATCAAACGCGGCGGCTACGTGCTGAAGGATTGCGACGGCACACCAGAAGTGATTCTGATCGCAACCGGTTCAGAGATTGAGATCACCCTGGGTGCAGCGGATAAGCTCACTTCAGGCGGTCACAAGGTTCGGGTGGTTTCACTACCTTCTACTGACCTGTTTGATGCGCAGGATGCCGCTTACCGCGAATCCGTACTGCCGAGCGGCGTGAAAGCGCGTGTGGCGGTAGAAGCGGGTATTGCTGACTACTGGTTCAAGTATGTCGGTCTTGACGGTGCGATTGTCGGTATGACCACCTTTGGTGAATCGGCCCCGGCCAGTCAGCTGTTCCCGGAGTTTGGCTTCACGGTTGAGAATATCGTCAGCCACGCTGAAGCATTACTCAAGCCAGTTTAATGCTTATGCCCTTCCCGGCTCACCGGGAAGGGCCATTTCCACTTATAGCCTGATACATAAAAAAAACTCCATTCCCCTCTTCCCGCCCTGCGCAAACTCATTACTATAGAGCCGTCATACTTAATGCTGCCTGTGCGCTGGCTGTCCGTCTGTTCCTGCTGTTGTTCTGCCGGGATAACGCGGTTCTGTCCTGATGCATCCCGATGAGTGAAGGCAGATTTCCTCCGATTTTATAGCGAAGCCACTTCCGTTGAACATGCGCACACCCTATTTACTGGCCCTGATGGTTTCACTGCTTCCATTAAAAAGCATGGCGCAGGTCGCGCCCGATCCACTGCTGGCCTCTCAGATTGTTGATCGCTACGCGGAACATATCTTTTACGGCAGCGGTGCAACCGGCATGGCACTGGTGGCGATTGATGGCAATCAGCGGGTGTTCGCCAGCTTTGGTGAAACCCGTCCCGGCAACAATATCCGTCCGCAAAAAGATTCGCTGATTCGCATCGCCTCGCTGAGTAAGCTGATGACCAGTGAAGTGATGGTGAAGCTGGCTGAGCGCGGACAGATTCGCCTCGACGATCCCCTGAGTAAATATGCGCCGCCGGGTTCACGCGTGCCCACCTACAATGGTCAGCCCATTCGCCTGATCAATCTCTCGACCCACACCAGCGGACTGCCTCGCGAACAGCCAGGCGGCAAAGCGCAGCGTCCGGTATTTGTCTGGCCGACCCGTGGTGAACGCTGGGCGTGGCTGTCGCGCGCTAACCTCAAAGCGGCGCCAGGCAGCAGTGCCGCCTACTCTAACCTGGGCTACGATCTGCTGGGTGATGCACTGTCGCGCGCCACCGGCAAACCCTATCCGGCGCTGTTTCAGCAGCTGATTACCCGCCCGCTCGGCATGAAGGACACGACGTTTACGCCGTCGCCTGAGCAGTGCGGACGCCTGATGGTGGCGGAAAAAGGGGCCAGTCCGTGCAATAACACCCTGGCGGCGATTGGCAGCGGCGGCGTTTACTCCACGCCGGATGATATGGGCCGCTGGATGCAGCAGTTCCTTAACTCTTCGGTTAACCACCGCACGCCGCAGATCGATCGACTGCAGACGCTGATCTATCGTCGCGATCAGCTGAGCAAGGTAGAAGGCATGGATGTGCCGGGCAAAGCGGATGCGCTGGGGATGGGCTGGGTCTTTATGGGGCCGAAAAATGGTCGCCCTGGCATTATTCAGAAAACCGGCGGCGGCGGCGGTTTCATCACCTATATGGCGATGGTGCCGCAGCATAACGTAGGGGTATTTGTGGTGGTGACACGCTCGCCGCTGACCCGCTTTACGCCAATGAGCGACGGCGTGAATAATATGCTGGCCGAACTGGTCGGTAATCAGCTTGGCTCACCGATGATGGTGCAGGCGATTCGTTAACGCTGCTGTACGCCACCGTCAGACTGGCTGACCCACAGGGTTGGCCAGTCATCACTGCTGTGCCAGGCGTCACAGGTCGACTCCTCCGCATACTCCGCTAACACAAAACGCGCGCCATCAAACTGCCAGCGTGTGGCACTGCCACAGTCACCCAATCCACGTCCTTTACCAAAAGTGTAGAGCTGGCCGCTGGCCGCATCATATTCGGCGTTAATCAGCTCAAGCTGTCGATCACTGGCACCTGGTGGGGTAAACGGCAGAGTTAAGGTGATGCCGCGCGCGACATACGGCTGGCTGCGCGTCACTTCAAATGCCAGATCGATCACGTTATAAGCCCCCATTTCACAACTCACCAGCAGCAGCGCGCGCTGATCGGTGAGTGGCGCCACGCTGACTTCACGGCGCAGTGGATCGAGTGAGCAGGAGTCGGTATTGACCCGCCAGGTGCCGTAATCAATTAATCCGCTGGTCTCGTCGCGCGTCAATGCCGCGGGTGGCTCGACAGCAGGCGGCAATGGCGGCAGCGCAGGCGGCGGCGGAACATCCCAGCTGGCGCGATCGCCACGCTTAACCCATGCGCTCATGCTGTTGACCCGCCCCTGGGTGTCATCCATCAGCAACAGCGCGGCCTTCATACCGCGCAGGGAGATCAGCGCATTGGGATCGAAAGTGAGCTGAAGGGTTTTCGCCTCCATCACCAGATCAAGAAACTCATCAATTGCGATGGCATTGCTGGTGGCGAGATGGTGCGGTTCAACCGTCCAGTGTTTGAGGTCGGGTTTCAGACGGCGCTGATCCAGTAGCAGGTTATCCTGAAGCGAACCGCCAGGCAGCGCGCCACTGTAGGCACTGCCGTAGTCGATTCGCAGCAAGGGGCGATCGTTGACGCCCGCATGCCGCGAAATCGTCATCACTAACCCTTTGTCGCCCGGAATATTGCGCGCCACACAAAAGGCTTCATTGTTGCAGGTGATTTGCCAGTCGTTGAATGACTTTTGCAACGGTTCCGCCTGAACACAGGCAACCCACAGAGACGGCAACAGCCACAGCGATTTCATCCAATACGACATTAAGAAAATCGATCCCCGAATACCCAGAGTGGAGAGGATAGCGCATCAACGGGCCTGCCAGGGTTCCCATTCTGTGAACCTGTGCAAAAAGCGCAGTTAACTGCTTAAAAAGCGTGCATGAAAAGTGGATTATGCTTCACTTTCCACGCTCAACGCTGTCACGCTGCAACAGGCTAACTGCATGATTTTTTATGGTATCAGCCAGCCAGCAATCTGCGCATGCTGCAACAGCATGACGGTTTTGCCGTCGCGAATGCGGCCATCAGCGACCATTGCCAGTGCATCAGGGAAAGGCAGTTCCAGCACGTCGATCGACTCATCTTCAACACCGCCGCCCGCATTGTCGCGCAGCGATTCATTATATTCCGCTGCGAAAAAGTGGATCAATTCAGTGACGCCGCCCGGCGACATATAGCAGGCATAAAGTTTCTCCACCTCGCCCACCGCATAACCGGTCTCTTCAATCGCCTCTTTGCGAATGCAATCTTCCGGAGAGTCGTCGTCCAGCAAGCCGGCACAGGCTTCAATTAACATGCCGCCCTCGTTACCGTTGACGTAAGTGGCGATACGGAACTGGCGCGTCAGGACCACGCTGTTCTTTTCGCGGTTATAGAGCAGGATGGTCGCCCCGTTTCCACGATCGTAGACTTCGCGTTTATGGCGGATAACCTCGCCACGACCATCGGTGATCTCATAGGTGTAGTTACGCAGCACAAACCAGTTTTCGGACAGGAGCTTATCTTTGATGATGTTGATCTTAAACGACATGAGGACTCCGCTACCGCATAAAGGGAGCCTTTCATCATAGGGGCAAGCTTGCGGGAAAACTATCTTAATTCTCGCGGTGAATGAGGCAGTTTACGCCAAAAAAAAGCCAGCCCGAAGGCTGGCCTGATTGCTGCAGCGCTTATCAGCGTGAGGTGTCGTCAGCCAGTCGGGTCGGCTGAGGCTCCTCTTCGTGATGATCCTGTTCGGTCTCAGCTATGGCGTGAACACGCTTACGCACGCCAAACCATCCCAGCACCAGCAATACCGCGATCAGCGGAATGGAGGCGATGGTGTAAGTCCCGTTCGGGTAGTCAAACGCCATCAGCACCAGCACGCTGAACAGGAACAGCAGCGTCAGCCATGAGGTAAACGGCGCGCCTGGCAGCTTGAAGCTGACATCATCCGCCTTGCCCTCTTTAATCGCTTTGCGCAGACGCAGCTGACAAACCACGATAAAGGCCCAGGAGGAGATAATCCCCAGCGAGGCGACGTTCAGGACGATCTCAAACACCTGAGAAGGCACATAGTAGTTAAGCACCACACCAATCACATAGACGGCGATGGTCACCAGAATACCGGCATAAGGCACCTGCTGACCGTTCATCTTAGACATGAATTTCGGTGCAGAGCCACCCATCGACATGGAGCGCAGAATACGCCCGGTTGAGTAGAGGCCCGAGTTCAGGCTGGAGAGCGCCGCACTCAGCACCACGATATTCATGATGCTGCCAACGTAAGGCACGCCCAGCTTCGAGAAGAAGGTAACAAACGGACTCTGACCCGCCTGATAGGCGTTCCACGGCAGCAGCAGCACCAGCAGGACCACGGAGCCAACGTAGAACAGGCCGATACGCCAGATCACGCTGTTGATCGCTTTCGGCAGCATGGTTTTCGGGTCTTTACATTCGCCGGCCGCCGTACCTACCAGTTCGATAGAGGCAAAGGCGAACACCACACCCTGAATCAGCACCAGCGCAGGCAGTAAGCCGTGCGGGAACATGCCACCGTTATCGGTGATCAGATGGAAGCCGGTGCTGTTGCCATCCAGCGGTTTGCCGGTGCCAAGGAACACCACGCCCACCACCAGGAAGATCACAATTGCCAGCACTTTCACCAGCGCGAACCAGAACTCCATCTCGGCAAACCACTTTACGCCGATCATGTTCATGGTGCCGACAATCGCCAGCGCGCCCAGGGCGAACACCCACTGTGGCACATCACCAAATGCGCCCCAGTAGTGCATGTAGAGCGCGACGGCGGTGATATCGACGATGCCGGTCATTGCCCAGTTGACGAAGTACATCCAGCCCGCCACGTAGGAGGCTTTCTCACCCAGGAATTCACGGGCGTAGGAGACGAAGCTGCCGCTGCTGGGACGGTGTAACACCAGTTCGCCCAGCGCACGCAGAATAAAGAAGGAGAAGATGCCACACACCAGATAGATGATGGCTAAGGCGGGGCCAGCAGCCTGCAAACGGCCACCTGCGCCCAGGAACAAACCGGTACCGATGGCACCGCCGATCGCAATCATCTGTACGTGACGGTTACCCATCGCCTTCTGGTAGCCGGCGTCATGAGAGTTGAGCCAGCGTCGTTTCGCAGCGCGCATCTCGCCTGGGGTTTTGTTTTTAGATTTCATAGCATTCCTGTTTGTCCTGACTATCAGTCGTCGCCCCCATTTCAGGCGTAATGCCCTGTGAAATGGGGTATTTTCCTCTGTGCGTTTGCCTGTGAGTGAGTGCCAGGCAGCGCGGGAATTTACGGCGATGAATCCTACCCGTTCTGCAAGAACGAAGCAAAATATACCGGGCAGATGCACAGGCTGATTTGTAAGAATCCATCCTGATGCACAAAAACAAAAAAACCGGCCATTTTCAGGCCGGTAAAAGCTACAGGGATGGAAACAGGAGGGTTGGGTTAGCGATAAATCTCTGCGGTGCCGCTCCACAGGCTGGAGTCGCCTGGGTTATCGACACCGATAACGCGGTAATGGCTGGCGCCCATCTCTTCCGCTTTTTGCGACAGCTGGCGATTCGCATCGTCCAGCGAGCCGCGAACACCGGAAACCGAAACGCTACCGATGCTCTGCATACTCTGCGCCTGCGACTGATCGACCGGCGCGGCGGCGAAAGTGGCAAATGAGGCGGTAGCCAGTAATGCGCCCGCCAGGACAGCATTCAGCTTTTTCATTGGATGCTCCTTAATCTGTGATCGGGGTTGAGTTGATGACTGGATGAATTATTAGCGCTGCAATGAAAAGCAACATCGGGACGATGTAAACCTGTTCCTTTTTTAAGCGTTGAACAGCAGCACGTCCTGGGAACTGTCAGTTGCGGTCATTTTATGTGCGATGTGTAACGTCCTGTGCGATAAACAGGGAATGGATCATTTGCGTTACGTTAATGCGCTCTTATAATTCCCGCACTCTCAACAGGGCCATTCATGTGATTGTTAAACGTTCCGTAACTCAAAGCATCGCTCAGGCGCTCAGCGCCATTGTCCTGCTGTCGCTGCTCACCACCGGTCTGGCATTAGTCACGCTCCTGAGCAGCCAGCGCGACGCGGAGGCGATCAATCTGGCGGGTTCACTGCGCATGCAGAGCTATCGCATGGCCTGGGATGCCAGCCGTCAGCCGCAAAATCTGGCTCATCATCTGGCGCGCTATCAGCAAACGCTGGATGCCCCGGTGCTGCAGAAACTTGATCGGCCCTGGGTACCCCGTGAAGTAAGTGTTCGCTATCAACGGCTGCGTGCCGCCTGGCCCTCGCTGCAGCAGCAGTTGCAACAGGGCGATACCGTGGCTTATCAGCAGCAGGTGCCGATCTACGTCGGTGAAATCGATCGCTTTGTGCTGGGTCTGCAACGCTATACCGAGTTGAAAATGCATCTGGTGGCCGCCAGCAGCCTTGTGGGGGTCATTGCGATTGTGGCGCTGGCACTGATGACGATTCGCTTTACCCGACTGCAGGTGGTGCGCCCGCTTAATGCGCTGGTCACCGCCAGTCGCTACGTAGAGAGCGGCAACTTTGCTTTTCCGCCGCTGCACGTTGAGCAGCAGAATGAACTGCGGGTGCTGTCGCATGCCTTCAGCGGCATGGCGGCACGGCTGCATTCGCACTACCAGCTGCTGGAAAGCACGGTGCGCGCCAAAACAGAAGATTTAACCCAGGCGAATCGCACGCTGTCGCTACTCTATGACAGCTCACAAATGCTGACCGCCAGCCCGCTGCATCCGGCACTGTTTGAAGCCGTGTTAACCAATGTACTGACGCGCGAGAAACTGACGGCGATCCGGCTCGACAGCGACCAGTTTCAGTTTCGCGCCGGTGATGATCAGGCAGCCGGTCAGTGGCAACGTCTGCCGTTACAGCAGGACGAGCAGCAGATTGGCGAGCTGCGCTGGCAGACAGCTGGTGCCTCGCCTCCGGATGAACTGATGCGCAGCCTGGCGGCGATGCTGAGACGGGCTATCTGGATCTGGCAGGCACAGCAGCAGTATCAGCAGATGCTGCTGATTGAAGAGCGCACGACCATTGCCCGGGAATTACATGACTCGCTGGCGCAGTCGCTCTCGTTTTTACGCATTCAGCTGACCCTGCTGCGCCGCGCCGTTGATAAAGACGATAGCGCCGCCCATACCATTATCGCGGACTTCGATCAGGCGCTGGCCGAGGCCTATCGTCAGCTGCGTGAGCTGCTGACCACCTTCCGTCTGACCATTGAGCAGGCGGATCTGGTGGCGGCCATGCAGGCGATGATCGCCTCGCTGCAGGAGAAGAGCAGCGCAGAGATACACTTTAACTATCAGACCGGCCTGCAGAGTCTGGAAGCACAACAGCAGGTGCACGTGTTGCAGATCGTCCGTGAGGCGCTGCTGAATGCGATTCGTCACGCCAGTGCGCAGGTTATCCGGGTGGATTATCAGCACAGTGAAAAAGGTGAGCACTTACTGACGATTACGGATGATGGCGTGGGGATGAACAGCACTGAGGAACCGCCGGGCCATTACGGCCTGACTATTATGGCGGAGCGCGCTCAGCGCCTGAGCGGCCATCTGACCCTCCACGCACAGCCACGGGGTACCAGGGTGGAGTTGCGCTTTCCACCGCAACCGGCGCGCCCGCTGGAATAGCAGGCCAGACCTAATCTTAATTCATTAAAATAATCTATCGGTTTGCGACCGCGGGCTATTCGATACAGAACAGGGTGTTGTCCCTGAACAATACCGTCTGATCTGCCGCAGTCTGAAACCTATGAAACGGAGAAAATATGCAACAGCCCGCATTAACATTGATGATTGTGGATGACCACCCGCTGATGCGCCGCGGTGTCCGTCAGCTGCTGGCGCTGGATCCCCGGCTGGAGGTGATCGCCGAAGCCAGCAACGGCACTGAAGCGCTGGCGGAGGCCCGCCATCAGGAACCGGACATCATTCTGCTCGACCTGAATATGAAAGGCATGTCCGGACTGGATACGCTGAAGGCGCTGCGCCATGAAGGGATCAGTTCGCGCATTCTGGTGCTGACCGTTTCTGACGCCCGCAGCGATATTTTTGCCATGGTGGATGCCGGTGCTGACGGCTATCTGCTCAAGGACAGCGAGCCGGAGGTCCTGCTGGCGCATATCCTGCAGGCATCGCGGGGCGAAAAGGTCTTCAGCGAGGGCGTCACCCGCTATCTGGCTAATCGCCAGCACAGTGCCGATCCTCTGCGTCAGCTCACAGAGCGCGAACGGGATGTGCTGCAGGAAGTGGCGCGTGGCCTGTCGAATAAAGAGGTTGCCGCTATTCTGCATATCTCTGAAGAGACGGTAAAAGTGCACATTCGTAACCTGCTGCGGAAACTGGATGTCCGCTCACGCGTCGCCGCCACGGTGATGTGGCTTGAAAGCCGCAAATAGCCAACGAATTTACATTTTCTCCTCAATTTCTCCACGATTTCCCCCGCTGCCGCACGTAGAGTAAACGGCGGCGGAGAATCATGGCAAAGACCCGCCGAGTTTCCTGCCAGAGCGCCCGTTGCTGGTGGGCCTGACCAACGATAAAAGTAGTGAGGAGTGTCGATTTAATGTCGAATTTCTTTATCGACCGCCCTATCTTTGCCTGGGTTCTGGCGATTCTGCTGTGCCTGTGTGGCACGCTTTCGATTATTTCGCTGCCTATTGAACAGTACCCCGATCTGGCACCGCCCAACGTGCGCATCACCGCTAACTATCCGGGCGCATCCGCCCAGACGCTGGAAAACACCGTTACCCAGGTGATCGAGCAGAACATGACCGGCATCGATAATCTGATGTACATGTCCTCTAACAGCAGCAACACCGGCCAGGCACAGATCACCCTCACCTTTACCGCCGGGACCAATCCCGATGAAGCCCGTCAGCAGGTACAGAACCAGCTGCAATCCGCACTGCGCAAATTGCCACAGGCGGTGCAGTCGCAGGGTGTGACCGTCAATAAAACCGGTGACAGTAATATTCTGATGGTGGCATTCGTTTCAACCGACGGCAGCATGGATAAGCAGGATATTTCAGACTATGTCGCCAGTAATATTCAGGATCCGCTAAGCCGTATTGATGGCGTCGGCCAGGTTGACGCTTACGGCTCGCAATATGCGATGCGTATCTGGCTCGATCCCAATAAACTGATCGCCTATTCGCTGACCACGGAAGATGTGGTCAGTGCGATCCAGTCGCAGAACACCCAGGTTGCCGTGGGTCAGGTGGGTGGCCTGCCGTCGGTAGAGAAACAGGCGCTTAACGCCACGGTCAACGCCCAGTCGATGCTGCAGACCCCTGAGCAGTTCCGGGCGATTACCCTGAAGAACAATCCCGATGGTTCGGTGGTGACGCTGGGCGATGTCGCCAGCGTGGCGCTGGGCGCTGAGAAGTATGATTATCTGAGTCGTTACAATGGCCAGCCCGCGTCAGGCCTGGGGGTGAAGCTGGCATCCGGTGCCAACGAGATGAACACCGATAAGCTGGTGCGGGCGCGCATTGAGGAGCTGTCCCACTACTTTCCGCACGGTCTGGAAGCAAAAATTGCCTATGAAACCTCCCCTTTCGTTAAAGCGTCAATCACCGATGTGGTGAAGACGCTGCTGGAGGCGATTGTGCTGGTATTTGGCGTGATGTACCTGTTTATGCAGAACTTCCGCGCCACCTTAATTCCTACTATTGCAGTGCCGGTGGTACTGTTCGGCACCTTCAGCGTGCTCTATGCCTGCGGGTTCAGCATCAATACCCTGACCATGTTTGCCATGGTACTGGCGATCGGGCTGCTGGTGGATGATGCCATCGTGGTGGTGGAAAACGTTGAACGTATCATGCATGAAGAGGGACTCTCGCCGCGTGCCGCCACCCGAAAATCGATGGGCCAGATTCAGGGCGCGCTGGTGGGTATCGCGCTGGTGCTCTCTGCGGTGTTTGTGCCGATGGCGTTTTTCGGCGGCACCGTCGGCGCCATCTACCGTCAGTTCTCAATTACCATTGTGTCGGCGATGGTGCTGTCGGTGCTGGTGGCGATGATCCTGACACCGGCGCTCTGTGCCACGCTGCTCAAACCCGTTTCGCAGGGCGAGCAGCCTGAGCGTCGCGGCTTCTTCGGCTGGTTCAATCGTCACTTTAATCGCAATGCTGACCGCTACGAGCGCGGGGTCGCGGGTATCCTGCGCAAGGGCGGTCGCTGGCTGCTGCTCTATCTCGGCATCATCGGCCTGATGGCCTTTCTGTTTCTGCGTCTGCCGACGTCGTTTCTGCCGCTGGAAGATCGCGGCGTATTCCTGACGCAGGTTCAGCTTCCGGCAGGCGCGACGCTTGAGCAAACTGCCAGCGTCGTCGCCAAAGTTGAAAACTATTATCTCACCGAGGAGAAGGCCAATGTGCTGTCGGTCTTCTCCACCATCGGCGCAGGTCCGGGCGGCAATGGACAAAACGTGGCGCGTCTGTTTGTGCGGCTGAAAGACTGGGAAGCGCGGCCCGGTGCCGATCGCACCTCGTTCGCGATTATCGAGCGCGCGACGAAGGCATTCCAGAAGATCAAAGAGGGTCGGGTGATTGCCAGCAGCCCGCCAGCCATCACCGGCATGGGCAGCAGCTCCGGCTTTGACCTGCAACTGCAGGATCACGCGGGCGTCGGTCATACCCAACTGATGGCGATGCGTGACAAACTGCTGGAGATGGCGGGCAATGACAACGCGCTGTCGCGGGTACGGCACAATGGACTGGATGACAGCCCGCAGCTGCAGATCGATGTTGATGCACGTAAAGCGCAGGCGCTGGGCGTGTCGCTGGATACCATCAACGACACCCTGACCACCGCGTGGGGTTCCAGCTACGTGAATGACTTCCTGGATCGTGGCCGGGTGAAGAAGGTCTATGTGCAGGCTGCCGCTGAATTCCGCATGCTGCCAGACGACATCAACAAATGGTACGTGCGAAATAGCAGCGGCAAAATGGTGCCCTTCTCCGCGTTTGCCACCAGCCGCTGGGAGACCGGTTCCCCGCGTCTTGAACGCTACAACGGCTATTCATCGCTGGAGATTGTCGGCGAAGCGGCCAGTGGCGTCAGCAGCGGCACGGCGATGGATGAGATGGAAAAACTGGTTAATGCCCTGCCCCTGGGCGTCGGGTTCCAGTGGACCGGTGCCTCTTATCAGGAGCGGCTCTCCGGTTCGCAGGCGCCGGCACTTTATGCGATTTCGCTGCTGGTGGTCTTTCTCTGCCTGGCCGCGCTGTATGAAAGCTGGTCGATCCCGTTCTCGGTGATGCTGGTGGTGCCGCTGGGCGTGGTCGGCGCGCTAATCGCCACCTGGATGCGTGGGCTGGAAAATGACGTCTATTTCCAGGTTGGCCTGCTGACGGTAGTGGGGTTATCCGCCAAAAACGCCATCCTGATTGTAGAATTTGCTAATGAGATCAACAGCCGGGGACGCGAGCTGGTGGAATCTACGCTGGAGGCATCGCGTCAGCGCCTGCGGCCGATTCTGATGACCTCGCTGGCCTTTATCTTTGGTGTACTGCCCATGGCGATCAGCAGCGGAGCGGGCTCCGGCAGCCAGCATGCCGTGGGAACCGGTGTGATGGGCGGAATGATCTCTGCCACACTGCTGGCGATCTTTTTTGTGCCACTGTTCTTTGTACTGGTACGCCGCCGCTTCCCGCTCAAAGAGAAGCCGCTCGACTAAGTAGAGGCGCAAATAAAAAGCGGTCACTGATATCAGTGGCCGCCTTATTTCTGTGTGTGGTAAGAATTCCAGCAAGCGGGATTAACCTGCTTTTTTCTTCGCGCGTTACTTGTTGCGTAACATCGCTTCGATAAATTCTTTCCAGGTTCCCATTTCGGTGTCAATCATAATGCCCTCTCTTATTGTGCTGGCAATGTTACGCTCTTTTTTTATACAGGTGAATACGTTTACACCTGTTATATCTATCGGCATACGCCATAAAAACATGAATGTTGCTGGTTTTGCAAGCTGACGCACACTTCAGCAACTCCTTAACCCCGTTGAAAATAATTTATTTTAAACCCAGCGGTAGACTATTTTATCAACATGGCGAAATTCCTAAGCTCTTATTGATAAGCAGAGTAATGGTTAGCTGCGAAATTGATAGCGTTTACCCGATGCCAGACGATGACCTTGCTGCCGTAGTCTGTGGCCCGATTCCCGCGCCTGTGCAGATGCCGCAACGGATCACACTATGGTAAACTCGCACTTTGGCTGCTTTTTTCAGCTTTCACTTCTCACAGGACAATAAGGATCGGGCAATGAGCACGCAGTGGGTGATGTTCGGGATTAAAAATTGCGACACCATAAAAAAAGCCCGGCGCTTTTTAACAGACGCAGGCGTTGACTATCACTTCCACGACTACCGTGCGGATGGCCTGAACGATGTCCTGCTGCAGGAGTTTATCGATGCACTGGGTTATCAGGCTCTGCTTAACACCCGGGGCACCACCTGGCGTAAATTGCCTGAGAGTGATCGCGACGCGGTTACCGATGCCAGCAGCGCCAAAGCGCTGATGCTGGCGCATCCCGCCATGATTAAGCGTCCGCTGTTGCGCGCCCCGGATGGCTCCCTGCTCGCCGGTTTCAGCGAAGCCACCTATCAGAATGCTATCCAGGAGAAGTCATAATATGTTTTGCCCGGTCATTGAGCTGACGCAGCAGCTTATTCGTCGCCCCTCTCTCAGCCCCGATGATGCCGGATGTCAGGCTCTGCTGATCGCCCGTCTTGAAGCCATTGGCTTTAAGATTGAAACGATGAACATCGACGACACCCTGAATTTCTGGGCCACCCGTGGCGAAGGTGAAACGCTGGCGTTTGCCGGTCACACCGATGTGGTGCCGCCTGGCGATGCCAGCCGCTGGATTAATCCGCCATTTGAACCCACCATCCGCGACGGCATGCTGTTTGGCCGCGGCGCGGCCGACATGAAAGGATCGCTGGCGGCAATGGTGGTGGCTGCCGAACGTTTTGTTGCGGTGCGTCCCAATCACCGAGGGCGACTCGCCTTTATGATTACCTCTGATGAAGAGGCCAGCGGGGCCAACGGCACGGTTAAAGTGGTTGAGCGGCTGATGGCGCGCCGCGAACGGCTCGACTATTGCCTGGTCGGCGAGCCCTCCAGCACAGAAGTGGTGGGTGATGTGGTGAAAAATGGCCGTCGCGGCTCAATCACCGCTAACCTGATGGTGCATGGCGTTCAGGGCCACGTCGCCTATCCGCATCTGGCGGATAACCCGGTTCACCGGGCGATGCCCGCGCTGAACGAGCTGGTCGCGACCGAGTGGGATCAGGGGAATGAGTTCTTTCCGGCGACCAGCATGCAGATTGCCAACGTCCAGGCGGGCACCGGCAGTAACAATGTGATCCCCGGCGAGCTGTTTGTGCAGTTTAACTTCCGCTTCAGCACCGAACTCACCGATGAGATGATTCGTCAGCGGGTCGCAGAGCTGCTGGATCGTCACCAGTTGCGTTACACCATTGAGTGGAAACTCTCTGGCCAGCCCTTCCTGACCACGCGCGGTAAGCTGGTTGATGCCGTCGTGAAAGCTGTAGCGCACTATAATGAAATTAAGCCGCAGCTGCTGACCACGGGCGGAACCTCCGATGGCCGCTTTATTGCCCGGATGGGTGCACAGGTGGTGGAACTGGGGCCAGTGAATGCCACCATTCATAAAATCAATGAGTGTGTGAAAGCCTCCGACCTGCAGATGCTGAGCCGGATGTACCAACGCATCATGGAACAACTGATCGCCTGACGGCGGTTTTAAGGAGCAGCAAATGGAATTTATTAAAGATTACTGGTGGATCCTGGTGATCCTGCTGATGGTTGGCGTGCTGATGAACGTTTATAAAGATCTGAAACGCATCGATCATAAAAAATTTATGGATAACAAACCTGACCTGCCGCCGCATCGTGATTTCAACGATAAATGGGATGACGACGACAACTGGCCGAAGAAGAAGTAAACGAAAAAGCCCCTGCTATGCAGGGGCTTTTTTATGGTTCTTCACAAAGTCAGCTCTCATCAGCGTTAAGATCGAGCTTGCGCAGGGGCTTTTTACATCATCACGATAACATCATCGTCACCCGGTTTTGCGCCGCTTAACGCCTCATCAAAGTAGCGTTTTGGCACCGTATAACGCAGATGATTCAGCGCCAGCTCCATGCTGCGGTGATCGATGGCGTGCTCCAGATCGTCAACGATATCCAGGGTAACGTCGCCACCGCAGGCGGTCAGCCGATGCTCCGCCTGCTGCGCATGGTGCAGCGGGACCTGCTCATCATAATCACCGTGGATCAGGTGGATGGTGGTGCGGGTACTGGCCTTCTCCGGCAGGGTAATAAACCGGCCATTAAATACCACCGCGCGGCCCGCCAGATCCGGATGCGCCTTAACCCCTTCCAGCACCATACTGCCGCCCTGCGAAAAGCCAATTAAGGCTGTCGCTTCCGGCCGCACGCTGCTCTTTTTTTGCCAGTGACGCACAGACCCAACAAACTGCGGCATGGCCGCATCAACCCGCTGCTGGACGGTCTGATCGTGCAGGTCGGTTTCGCCGAACCACTGACGACTCGCACCAGGCGAGCCGACGGACACCACCAGCGCGTCGGGAAACGTTCGGGCAAACCAGTTGCCAATCTCGCCCATTGAATCCGGGTTATCGCCAACGCCATGGTAGAGCAGAAACAGCTGTGCTGTGGTGGCAGGCTGTTGAACGATTACATATTTCAGTGTCATGTTGACCTCCTGTGTTCACTCTACTCCGCCTGGCATAAAATCATATGAGGATAATTTGAACCAGCTGGTCGAATTATTTCAACGGCAGGTGCAGCAAGGCTGCATCAACGCCCAGTGTCTGGAGGGCCGCTGCCGCCTGCTGACGCAGCGCTGCGACTAGCGCTTTGCGCCCACTTACTCCCGCCTGCTGGGCCAGTTCGCCCAGGGCTGTGGGTGTGGCCACCGCCGCGGCCAGCAGCGGTACAGAGGCTGAACTGGCCTGCACCAGACGCTGCAACACCGGCAGGCTCGCTTCCAGTGGCCGCTGCGCCCAGGCAAAACCCGCCGCCAGACGAATATCCTGCGCGGTCAATCCGTCGTCAGTAACCTGATCAAACTGCAGTTCTAGTGCGATATGCTGGCGCAACAGCGGCCAGTCTCGCGCCAGCTGTTCTGCCGCGCGGTGCTGCAATGCCTCACCCGCAGCAGAACAGGGCAACATGGCCATCGCCGCGTAGCAGCCGCTGCTGGCTTCGCGTTGACTGCCAATCCGCACCAGGCTAAAGCCACAGGCGCGCCAGAACGCCCAGAGAGATTCAGTGTAGCCGAAGCTGACGGAGAGGTAGTCATATCCGACGGCCGCACTGGCCGCTGCCGCAACCAGCTGCTGTCCGGTTCCCAGACGACGCAGCTCCGCCGCCACGGCAATACGGCTGATGCGCAGCGAGCGCAATGTCGCCGCCTCTGCCAGACCAGCGTGGGCTGCCAGCGACTGTGCCACCAGATTCCCGCGAGGTCGCCGGGTGCCCGCCCAGACCGCCTGTGCCAGTGCAGGTTCAAGACCGCCCTCTTCCACCAGCCAGAGCGCGCCCTGTAACGCCGACGCGTCGCCTGCCCGCCACAGCTGCATGCCCGGAGCATCCAGCAGGCGGCGCAGATCAAGCGGTGAGGTACGATAATGCGCACTGGTCAGCAGACGATACGCGGCCTCCAGCGCGCTGAAATCGTGGCGCTCAACACGATGAGGCGTTACAGGAGAATCGGGTGCGGTCGCGTCGGCATCGTCAAACAGCAGCGCCTGGTTCAGCCACTGCTCCAGCGGATCGAAACGCGACCAGCGCAGCGGCTCATCGAGCGTAAAATAGTGTGCATCAGGAAGCCCGGCGCAGAACTTAAGGATAAACCCGCGCCCGCTTCCTTCGTAGCCCTGTACGGTGGTGGTGAGCAATACGCGAGGATATCGACTGACCAGCGCCTGAAGCAGCGGTGCCGGGATCGCCGCCGCTTCATCCACAATCAGCCATTCCGCCTGCGGTGGCGTCTCCAGCGCCAGCAGCGCATCGGGTGCCATAAAGTGAAAAGCATCAGCGGCGAAGGTGCTCAGCACCTCCGTTGAGGCTTTGGCCGGAGCCGTCACCAGACAATGCCCGTTCAATCGCGCCAGCATACCCGCCAGCGCCGATTTACCGCGTCCGCGGGGCGCGGTCAGCACGGCAACCCCCGATGGCAGCCTCATCAGCTGATCGAGTATCGCCTGCTGCTGCTGCGGTGCCTGACAGTGCCACTGCGGCCAGTCCGGCTGCGCCGGAAACCGGCATGGCTGATGCTGCCGCTCCAGCAGCACCTGGTCATCCGCTAATATCAGCTGTTGCAGGTGGTGAACAAAATAAGGGGTGGCGATGGGTTCAGCGACATCGGCCCAGCGCAGGCTGTCGCTGTCAGGCTGCTGCGCCCACTGTTCCCAGGGCGGCACCAGCAGTAACAGCCAGCTACCGGCGGTGAGCGTGCCAGCCAGCGCAGCGAAAGCGTCGGCATGAAAGCCCTGACGGGCGTCAAACAGAGCATGACGAAATTCACGGCCAAGCAGCGTGCGCACCGCAGCAGGCTGTTTGTGCAGGACCGGCGTTTTATACTGACCCGGCCCTTTATCCGAAGCAGAGAACAGCGGTTCCGGGCTCAACGCCAGCCAGTCGCCGGTCAGCGTTTCACGCCACGCCGCAGCCCGTAGTAAACACCAGGCCGGGTCGCCGCTGATCACCGCCAGACGACGCACACCGGCCTGCTGCATAAGCTGCGTAAGAGGCTGCAGACTCATTAGTTGCTGGCGAAGGTGTTGCACTGTCCTGGATTGCCACCATCAAACCCGCGCTTGAACCAGGTATAGCGCTGCTCAGACGTGCCGTGGGTGAAGCTGTCCGGCACTACGCGGCCCTGACCTTTCTGCTGCAGGCGGTCATCGCCAATTGCCTCGGCGGCATTCAGCGCTTCCTGCAGATCGCCCGCTTCCAGGATGTTTTCCTGCTGCATATAGTGTCCCCAGACACCGGCAAAACAGTCCGCCTGCAGTTCCATTTTGACGGAGAGCTGATTGACCTGCGTCTGGCTGGCACCCTGCTGCATCTCACGCACTTTCGGTTCAATACCCAGTAGTTTCTGGACATGGTGGCCAACTTCATGCGCGACGACGTAGCCCTGGGCGAAGTCACCGTCCGCGCCAAGTTTGGTTTTCATCTCGTCATAAAAAGAGAGGTCGATGTAGACGGTCTGATCGGCAGGACAGTAGAACGGCCCCATGACTGACTGTCCGGTACCACAGCCGGTGCGGGTTGCGCCGCGATACATCACCAGCTTCGGTGCCACATACTGTTTGTTCATCTGCTGGAACAGTTTGCCCCAGGTGTCTTCCGTGGTGGCCAGGATCACCTTCGTAAATTTCGCAGCCTCATCATCATTGGCGCTGACGCTGCGCTGTTGCTGCTGGCTGGTCGGTGCAACTTCGCCGCCTGTCAGCAGTGCGGTCAGGTCGTAACCGTAATAACCCGCGATGGCCACGACAATCAGCAGCACAATACCGCCTTTACCGCGCGGCAGACGAATCTGGCGGCCTCCGCCGCCTAAACCGGACGATTGATCGCGACGGTCTTCTACATTGTCGCTTTCGCGACGCCCTTGCCAGCGCATGCTGTATTCCCTCAGTCATTTTTTCAGATGGCATGATTTTAGTTGTGTGAGGCAGCAATCACCAGCTTTACCCTGAAATGAAAAAAGGAGAGCCGGGGCTCTCCTTTTTCTTTCTGCGCGGCAGGCAAACTCAGTCGAGCTTCACGCCCAGCCGCTGTGCAACCGCTTCATAGGCTTCCACCACGCCGCCGAGGCTCTGGCGGAAACGGTCTTTATCCATTTTATCCAGCGTCTCTTTGTCCCACAGGCGCGCACCGTCTGGCGAAAACTCATCGCCCAGCGTCACTTCGCCGTTAAACAGACCAAACTCCAGTTTGAAGTCGACCAGAATCAGACCCGCATCGTCGAACAGTTTGCTCAGCACCTCGTTGGCTTTAAAGGTCAGCTCCTGCATCCGCGCCAGGTTCTGTTTGCTGACCCAGCCAAAGGTTTCGCAGTAGGATTCATTGACCATCGGGTCATGCTTTGCATCATCTTTCAGGAAAAGATCAAACAGCGGCGGATTGAGCACAATGCCCTCTTCCACGCCCAGACGTTTTACCAGCGAGCCTGCGGCGCGGTTACGTACCACGCACTCTACCGGCACCATCTCCAGCTTCTTCACCAGCGCTTCAGTATCTGACAGCAGCGCTTCCATCTGGGTCGGGATACCCGCTTCCTGCAATTTAGTCATGATAAAATGGTTAAACTTGTTGTTAACCATTCCCTTGCGATCAAATTGCTCGATTCGGGCGCCATCACCTGCTGACGTATCGTTGCGGAATTCGAGTATCAGCAGATCCGGGTTATCGGTGCTGTATACGGTTTTCGCTTTACCGCGATACAACTCAGCTCGCTTTTGCATCTTGTTCACTCCAGACTTGAAATAACGGGTGTTCAGCGGCCAGTGCCGCTGCGGCGATTGCCTTGACGCAATCGTTTACTTCGCCGCGCGCTATTATGCCAAAAACAAAATAAAAAGGCCGGAGAATCTCCGGCCTTGGGCAACTTTATTTGTTCAGCGCCGCCTGGAACACGGCCACCAGCGCATCGTTCTGCGACTGGGTCAGCACATGCCCTTTCGGGTCGATGAATTGCAGACTGGTGCGGTTGTCGAGATCGCCGACCTGCACTTTGTAATCACCGTTTGGTAATTCCGGATCTTTCGCACCGACTGAATCCCAGTCGCTGCTGCTCAGTGACTTGTAGGTCACCTTCATGCTGCCAGTTGAGCGGGTCGTGTCGGTCACTTCCATCCCGACGCGTTTCATTGCATCAGGCAGACGCTGCCATGCCACGTTGTATGGCGTACGCAGGATCAGCAGTGGCAGGCCGGTATCATCTGCACCGCTCTGCACATCAATGGCCCCATTCACCCGACCAGAGGCCGCGTTTTCACTCGCCGTATCAATCTTGTCCATACCGGTGCTGATGTCATTCAGCATCTGCGCGGTGTAACGCTGGATCTGCACAGGTGAGGTAATGGTTTTACCATCCTGCTGCAGCTCCAGCAGACGAACGGTTAACTGCTGCTGATAGCTCTGCGACTGCACGCTGATCTGGTAGCGGCCACGATACTGCTGATCTTCATCAGCACGGTTCCACTGCACCCAGTCCGTCGTCAGCTGCTGCCCTGCGTCATTACGTGAGGCAATCGGGAATTTGTAAGACTGCACCACGTTGACGACCTGCGACCAGACTGAGCCGCGGCTGTTATCAATCATCAGCGCGCCGGTATTGTTGCTGAACTGTGCGCGGGTGCCGTTCATCAGCGCCAGCGGCTGGGCTGGCGGACGGATGTCGAGCTGCTTGCCGGTGGGTGCCTGACTGGTCGTGCGCGGCACGTCGAAATCACCACGCTGCACCGGCAGGATCATTCCGGCAGGCGCTTTCAGTTCATTTAACTGACTGGCTTCAAGATAAGATTCGTCACCGCTGACCTGGCGCTTATAACGCTGATCGCTTGAACAGGCCGACAACAGCATCAGGGTAGAAAGCCCCACCACTGTGGCTACTGTTGACCGCTTTACTGAGTAATTCATTCAAACTCCCTAAATTATCGCAAACCCGCTTTCACCAGCGCCTGCTCCACTTTCGGCTGGCCGGCTGCAGTCAGTGGCGTCATTGGCAGACGCAGCGTGTCGTTAGCGATTAATCCTAGCTGTTTCGCAGCCCATTTCACCGGGATAGGATTGGGTTCACAGAAAAGCGTCTGGTGCAGATGCATCAGACGCTGATTCAGGCGGCGTGCCTCGACGAAATTGCCCTGCTGTGCGAGTTGACACAGTTCGACCATTTCGCGCGCAGCCACGTTGGCCGTCACCGAAATAACGCCTTTGCCGCCCAGTTGCATAAAGTCCAGCGCAGTCGCGTCATCGCCACTCACCAGAATGAAATCTTCATTAACCAGCTCTTGGATCTGACTAACCCGCGATAAGTTCCCGGTTGCCTCTTTGATTCCGATAATATTTTTGATTTCGGCCAGGCGGGCAACGGTTTCCGGCAGCATGTCACAACCGGTACGCGAGGGAACGTTATACAGCATCTGTGGCAGGCTGGTGCTATTCGCAATCGCTTTAAAGTGCTGGAACAGCCCTTCCTGCGTCGGACGGTTGTAATACGGGGTCACGGTCAGGCAACCCACAACGCCGGAATTTTCAAAACGCTTAGTCAGAGAGATGCCTTCAGCGGTGGCGTTTGCCCCGGTTCCGGCAATCACCGGAATACGGCCATCGGCCAGCTCCAGGGTCAGCATCACCACATCACCATGTTCTTCATGGCTCAGGGTAGCAGATTCGCCTGTGGTGCCGACGGATACGATCGCCGCGGTGCCGCTGGCGACGTGATAATCAATCAGTTTTTTCAGACTCGACCGGCAGACATTACCGCTGTCATCCATTGGCGTAACGAGTGCAACAATACTTCCCGTAAACATTGGCGATCCCCTCGACAAACAAGTGCTTCATGGTACGTTTTACACTTAGGGAAAAGCAAGCCAGCCACGCCATTCCCGCGCTTGTCAGCAGTTTTTTTTATGTTTACCTTATGGTTATTAGCGAAAGCAGAGGAAAAGCCATTTTGCCGCAATCTCAGCCCCATCATCTGGTGATCACCGCGCTCGGTGTTGACCGTCCGGGTATCGTCAACACCATTACCCGACACGTCAGCAGCTGCGGTTGCAATATTGAAGATAGCCGTCTTGCCATGCTTGGGGATGAGTTCACCTTTATCATGCTGCTGTCGGGCAGCTGGAACGCGATCACGCTGATTGAATCGACCCTGCCACTGAAAGGGGCAGAGCTGGAACTGCTGATCGTCATGAAGCGCACCAATGCCCGGCTCCGTCCGCCGATGCCCGACACCGCGTTCATTCAGGTTGAGGTGGCTGATTCGCCGCATATTATTGAACGCTTTACCGATCTTATCGATAAGCATCAGATGAATGTGGCCGAACTGGTGTCGCGCATTACGCCAGCGCAACACAATTTGCCCCCTACGCTCTATATTCAAATGACCGCTCACAGTCCGACGCGAACCAGTGGCACCCCGTTTGAGCAGGCGTTTAATACCCTGTGTCAGGAGCTGAATGCTCAGGGAACGCTGCGCCTTTACAGTGTGTCAGATGCCGACAGCAGCGAATCTGTCAGCGCGGTACGCTAAGCTTTGGTCAATTAACCGGAGTTATTTCTCCACATTACTGCCACTGAAAGGTGACCGGCTATGTGGTGAAATACCCCCTGATGGTAATTTTCCCTCTGGCCGTTTCTGACCGGATGGTGTATTACCCACAGCCTGAATAAGAAAATGGAGAGATGTAATGAATCCACTGAAAGCCGGAGATACTGCACCCGCATTTAGCCTGCCCGATCAGGACGGCGAACACGTGAATCTGACCGACTTCCAGGGACAGCGCGTTCTGGTGTACTTTTACCCGAAAGCGATGACACCAGGCTGCACCGTGCAGGCGTGCGGTCTGCGTGACAACATGGATGAGTTGAAAAAAGCGGGCGTGGAAGTGCTGGGCATCAGCACCGACAAACCGGAAAAACTGTCAAAGTTTGTCGAAAAAGAGCTGCTGAACTTTACCCTGCTCTCCGATGAAAACCATGAAGTCTGCCAGGCGTTTGGCGTCTGGGGCGAAAAAACGTTTATGGGGAAAACCTATGACGGCATTCATCGCATCAGCTTCCTGATAGATGCTGAGGGCAGGATCGAAAAAGTGTTTGATAACTTCAAGACCTCGAATCACCACGACATGGTGCTGGATTACGTCAAGTCAGCCTGATGTTGAGGGGCGCGGTAGCCTTAACGCCGCGCCCTGCTTAACTTCCCCTTCCCCACCCATTTTTATCCTGCCGTTGCGAAACACTGTGAGTTAACGCGATTACGCGGCGGCCACGATAACGCAGTTGCGCCCGGCATTTTTCGCCTCATAGAGTGCCGCATCCGCCTGTTTTAAACTGCCTTCCAGCCCGACATCCTGCGAACCATTCCAGGCCGCGACGCCGATAGACAAGGTAATGCGTCCCACGTCGGTGAGCCAGGCTTCTGCAATACCCAGTCGCACGCGCTCGGCGATAATCTGCGCCTCATCCAGCGCCGTTCCCGGCAGCAGCATCAGAAACTCCTCTCCGCCGTTGCGGCACACCACATCAGACTGACGGGCGCTGGCACGCAGCGTGCTAGCGACCTGCTGAATCACCCGGTCACCCACATCGTGGCCCCAGCTATCGTTGACGTTTTTAAAGTGATCGATATCCAGCGCCAGCACCGAGAAAGGCTGGCGTAGCGTGCGGTAGTACTCCAGTACCGCATTAAGACCACGGCGATTCAGCAACTGAGTCAGGGGGTCGGTCTGGGCTTCCGAACTCAGACGACCGATTTTGTCCTGCACCAGTCCGATGCCGGTGAGTAGCGCGCGCTTGACCTGCGCCGCCTCAAAATACCAGGCACTGATGCCGCCAATCTCTTTTGATACGCCCTGCGCATCCATCCGGCTGGCTTTGCGGGCCAGCTGGAACAGTGGTCGGGCAATCAGCCGTGCCAGCCCTAACGCAACCAGCAGGGTCAGCAGCGCGAACGGCACCGAGTTTTTCAGGACTTTCATTAACAGGCCTGAAAGCGGGTTCAGCGTGACGTTAATCGGCTTCAGCGCCACCACCGTCCAGCCGGTAGTCGGGACGACGGCATAGCCCGCCAGCTGCGTGGACTCACCTGCACCCGCAAGCATCAGCGAGCCATTGGTCTGCTCGTCACGCGGACTGACGATGGCGGGCAGAACTTTACCAATCAGCTGACGATTCTGGTGATACAACACCTCATTATTACTGTCGAGCACATAGACCGTGGTGCCATCACGGTAGAATTGTTCACCCAGTAGCGCATTCAGAATGCTTTTTTTCTTCAGATAGATCGTGCCGCCGATGTAGCCCAGATAGTCGCCATCGGGACTCCAGATTGGCCAGGAGACAAACACCAGCAGATTATTGGCTGCAGAAAGGGTCGGTTTACTGATGATCGGCTGCCGCAACGTCAGCGCTTCGCGGGAGGCGTCGCTGGTGACACGCATCCCTTTCAGCGTCAGGGATTCGGGCGAGATCGCTTTGATGGCGCCCTGCTCATCCACCACAGCAACCGAGTTGAAACTGGTAGTCTGCTCACGCAGACGATTGACTTCGCTATTCAGCAGTCCTTCATTATTAAAGTCACGGCTTAGCTGATTGGCGCTGTAGTGCAACTGTGACTGCGCCAGCTGAAAAAAGATTTCACTGGTTGAGGCCAGCTTGGCGGCATAGGCCCGGTTAGCCTCAAGCGTGGTGTCAATCAGCACCTGGCGCTGCACCCGCCAGGTGGCGTAGAGCGTATTCGCGAGCGTGATAACAATGCTGACAATCACCAGCAGGGCGATCAGATTGCGCAAGTCGGCCTTGGGCCGAAAGAGCTTTAACATGGCGTCGCCGCCCCGGAGAAGAGTGTCATGTCGTGAATGCCTGATTATTTTTTTAATGTGTGCCAGAAGCCCTGATAGCCGGGCTTAAGTCTACACTGTGTCGGCATTTTTGAGCAGCATTAAGACAAATATCACCCCGCTTAATACAGATTTAGCTGGCACTAATCGATTAACCCCTGACTATCGTAAAATGGCCAGGGTCCCGAAAAGTGGCCAATCGCGCACTGATGCGTGACCATTCCCTGCACTGGCTGCCAGCAATGGAGCAAAAAGCCGGGCGGCTCCAGAATAAAGTGAGCCGGCCCCTCCGGGTGCAGATCCAGAGCCACCTGATGCGACACGCCGGGTGCAACACAGGCCAGGGTTCCGGCAAAGCGGGTCTGCAGGCTGCGATGCAGATGACCACAAAGCACCCGCTCAACCTGCGGATGGCGGGCAATGATCGCCTCAAGTGCCTCAGGATGGCGTAACCGTTGCCGATCCATATGCGCAATGCCACAGGCAAAAGGGGGATGATGCAGCATCACCAGCGTGGGCTGATCCGCGGCCTCGCGCAGTGCCTGATCCAGCCATTGCAACTGCTGCTCATCTACCTCCCCCCACGGCTGTTGCGGTACGCTGGAGTCCAGGGCCAGCAGCCTGACGCCGCCCACGCTAAGCTGCCAGTTCAGGGTCGGCCCCGCTTGCAGGTAGGTGTGATCCGGGAAGGCAGCACGCAGTGCCTCGCGATCGTCGTGATTGCCCGCCATCAGATAAAAGGGCAACTGGAGGCGCTGCAGGGCTTCGCGCAGCGTCTGATACTCTTCCGGCCTGCCAAAATCGACCAGGTCGCCGGTAATCACCACCACATCGGGGCGCGGCTGCAGCGCGTTAAGGGTATCGATAACCTGCAGTAAAGCGGCATGGGTATCGACCTGTTTATAAGAGAGACGACCAAAAGCCTTGATATGCAGATCGCTGATTTGCGCGATGACCGTGGGTTGAACAGACACAAGACTCCTTAGCAACTAAATTCCAGCGCGGCCTGGCGGGTCAGCGACCAGCTGATGCGCTGTCCCGCCTGCCAGATTTCGCGGGCATGACGCTCGACCTGAATGGGGTTATCCAGCCCGATATCGATCAGTAAGCGCTGCGAGGCGCCAAGAAACGTACTGCCTACCACCACACCGCGCTGGGCATAGCGGGTGTCGTCGGCCAGCAGCACATCTTCCGGGCGGCAAAAACGCAGGGGATGACCGTCGGGATCGTGCGCAATGCAGTTTATGGCGCCCACAAAATCCGCTACAAAGCGGGAGGCCGGGCGCTGATAAATTCCCTGCGGAGTATCGAGCTGCACCAGACGGCCCTGCTCCATCACCGCGATGCGATCGCCCAGCGCCATCGCCTCCTGCTGATCGTGGGTGACGTAAACCGCGGTGATCGCCAGCCGCTTGAGCAGCGCGCCGATCTCCAGCCGCAGTCGATCGCGCAGCCTGGCGTCAAGCGCCGCCAGCGGCTCATCGAACAACAGAACTTTAGGCCGGGCGGCCAGCGCACGTGCCAGCGCCACCCGCTGCTTCTGCCCGCCGGACAATTTATCAATCGCCCGGTGGGACAGATGTGTCAGGTCAACCAGTGCCAGCATCTCCGCGACCCGCGCATCACGCTCGGCACGTGGCACGCCCTGCACCTTCAGACCATAGGCGACGTTCTGCGCCACGTTGAGCGTCGGGAACAGCGCGTAGTTCTGAAACACCATGCCAACATTGCGTTTCTCAATCGGCAGCGCGGTGACGTTACGCTTGTCAAACCAGATCTCTCCCGGGGGATCGCTGCTATCCAGACCGCTGATAATACGCAGCAGCGTGGTTTTGCCACAGCCTGACGGCCCCAGCAATACCAGTGTTTCACCGGCGTGAACCTGCAGGTCGAGCGGATGCAGCGCGACCTGCTGATTAAAGCGACGCGAGCAGTGGCGCAGCGTCACGTTGACGGCCTCATTCATACGGTTTCCTCTCTCTGCTGCCGCGAAGATTGCCGTTCCAGCCAGTGATTACAGGCGTTGAGCAACAGCAGCAGCGGTAAAATCATCATAATAAAGATCAGGGTATAGGCGGACCCGACTTCCAGTCGCATCGAGGTGTAGCTGTCGGCCAGACCGACCGGCAGGGTTTTGGTCAGTGGCGTGTGCAGCATCCAGGTAATGTTGAACTCCCCCACCGACAGGGTGATCACCATAAATGCGCCCGCCAGAATGCCGTTGCGGCAGTTCGGGACGACCACGGTAAAGAAGCGGCGCCAGAAGCCTGCCCCCAGGCTGGCGGCAGCTTCTTCAAGGCGCGGCAGATCAATCGCCTGCATCACCGACAGCACCGGTCGGATCATAAAGGGCAAGGTAAAGAGCACATGGCCGATAAGGATGAAGAGCCAGCTGTCGCGCAACGCGCTGAACTGACCATAAAGCAGAATGATGCCCAGTGCGGTGGCCAGGCCCGGCAATGCGACTGGCAGCATCAGGCACTCCTCAATGCGGCTGGCCCAGCGTGACGGTGATTTCAGTAAGCCCCAGGCGGCCGGCACGCCAGCGATAACCGTCACCGCCAGACAACTCAGAGCGATCAGCAGCGACAGCCAGAAGGTGTCGGCATACATCTGCCACACCTGTTCCACCCACTTCAGCGTCAGGCCGCTGCGCAGGCCAGTGAAATAGTTCTGCATGACGCCCGCCAGCATCGAGAGCACAACCGGCACAATCATAAACAGCGCGGTGAGGCTGGTGATCACCACCTGCAGCCAGAACAGCCCCCGGCGTTTCATGCCTTCTCCTTACGGCGGGCAGCCAGTCCGTTCGCCAGCATCAGCGCCAGCCAGGCCACCGCCCCCATCACCACCGAAAGCGCCGCTGCGGTGGCAAAGTTGGCGTAATTAGTGAACTCACCATAAATGGTCAGCGGCAGCACCGCGAGCTCTGTGCCAAGGGTAAATGCGGTGCCAAAGGCACCCATGCTGGTGGCGAAGCAGAGCGCGCCGCAGGAGAGCAGCGCCGGTTTCAGCCCAGGAATGATGACGTCAATGATGATGCGCCACTGGCTGGCACCCAGCGATCGGGCGGCCTCTTCCAGCGAACGGTCCAGCTTTTCACTGGCCGCCACCAGCGTCACGATGGCGCGCGGCAGCGAAAAATAGAGATAGCCAATAAATAAGCCGCTGAGCGAATAGGCAAGGACCCAGCGCTCATGAAACAGGCTGAGACTGAGTTGCGCCAGAACACCCTGACGCCCCGCCAGCATGACCATCAGAAATCCCACCACCACGCCCGGAAAGGCCAGCGGAAAGGTCAGCAGCGCCAGCAGCGTGCCTCGCCCGGTAAAGCGCTGCCGTGCCAGAAAGCAGCCCACCACCGCAGCAATCAGCAGCGTCACCAGCGTGACCGCTGCCGAGAGCAGCACGGTATTCAGCAGGCTTTGCAGATATTGCGGCTGGCTGATTACCGTCCAGTAGCCACTGTGGTGAGTCGTGCGATCCTCCGTCATACCGATCTGCAACAGACGAGCAAACGGCAACAGCCAGAAGGCAGCAAAAAACAGCAGCGCAGGCAGCAGCATCCACGGCCAGTTTGCCCCCAGCGGCCGAAGGCGGTGGCGAACTGAGTCGCCAGCAGCAAACGGATTGATCTCTGAGAGTGACATCAGCGGATCTCGCTCAGGTAACGGGCGGAGAAGCTCTTCTGCGCATCGGCCATCTGCTGATAATCCACCGTGTGAGCGCGCGCATAGTCGCTGTCAGGCAGAAAATATTTCTTCGCTTCGGGTGACATCGCGCCCGCCCGGACCGGACGCAGCCAGGCATTAGCCCAGATCGCCTGACCGGCATCTGACAGCACGAAATCGATCACTTTCTTACCGTTGGCCGGATGCGGCGCATTTTTCACCAGGCTGATGACGTAAGGCACCGTGACCGTCCCCTCGCTGGGGATCACAAATTCCACATTGGCGTGATCTTTGTAGCGGGCGCGATAGGCGTTGAAGTCGTAGTCGATCAGAATCGGGATTTCGCCTGAAATCAGCCGGGCATAGGCGGTCTGCTTAGGCACAATCGGCTGGTTGCGTTGCAGCGCTTTGAACCAGTTGATGGCCGGGGTGAAGTCATGAAGACTGCCGCCTTTCGCCTGATTCACCGCGACGGCTGCAACGTAGCCCACAAAGGCGCTGGCCGGATCAAGATAACCCACCATGCCTTTATATTCCGGCTTCAGCAGATCATCCCAGGAACGCGGCACCGGCGCGCCACCCAGCGCATCAACATTGACCATAAAGCCCATGGTACCGGAGTGCAGCGCCACCCACTTGCCAGCAGGATCTTTCATGCCTGCCGGGATCTGATCCCAGTTTGCCGGTTTGTAAGCGCTGACCACGTCTGCGCTGACTGCCTGAATGCCGAAGCTGACGCCGTAATAGACCACGTCGGCGACCGGATTGCTTTTCTCGGCAACCAGCTGCGCCAGCGCCTGACCCGAATTTTTATTATCCTGCGGCACATGAATACCCGTCGTTTTTTCGATCGCCTGGAGCTGTGTCGCCCAGTCGGCCCACTCTGGCGGGCAGTTGTAGCAGATAGCATTTTCAGCCGCCTGCGCCCACGATGAGGCAAGCGTGCATCCGGCCAGCAGCGCAGCGCTGGCGATAGGTTTGAAATTAACGGTGAGTGACATGATGTTCCCCTGAAAAAGAGCCATGAAATGCCGGGGCGACACTCTCCCCGAAACGTAAATGATGAGCCAGCAGATGGGTTTTACCGCCGACGGGATTCAGAAGCAGGTCAATAGCGCGCGCGCCCATTAGCGCAATCGGCTGCACCACGCTGGCCAGTGAAGGTGAAAGCTGTTCGCCCAGCTCAATGCCATCGAAGCCGACCACGGAGAGCTGATTCGGAACGCTGACGCCGGCACGCGCAGCGGCGCCCAGCAGGCTGATAGCCAGCAGATCGTTACTGCAAATCACCGCCGTCAGCGGCAAAGGTGCATTAATCAGCGGCAGCAACAGATGGAAATCGGACTGGATATGGCTGGGCATCTCAATCATCGCCTGCGGCGTCAGACCGGCCTGCTGCATGGCATCGCAGTAGCCAAGGTAGCGCAGACGGGCGCGGTCAGATTGCTGCATAGGACCCGCAGCCATCACGATGTGGCGGTGGCCCAGTGACACCAGATGGGCGGTCGCTTCGGCAATGGCTTTGCGGTTATCTACGCACAGCGCGGGCCATTCGTGCTGTTGCGGTACGTTGTGGGTCAGCACGAAGGGCATCTTCGCCGCCGCCAGTGTCGGCAGCAGCGCACTGCTGTCGGCATCTGCCACCGTCAGTACCAGACCGGCGACACGCTGGTGCAGCATATGTTCGACAATGGCCGCTTCCCGCTCAGCCTGATAGTCACTGGTTGCTACCAGCAGCCCATATCCCGCCAGACGAGCCTGCTGCTCCATCGCCTGTAACTGCATGGCAAAAACCGGATTGAGCAGTGAAGGCAACAGGACGCCAAGCGTGGTGGAGTGCTGGGTGCGGAGCTGACGGGCAATATGATTTGGACGGAAACCGATCTGTTCCGAGGCGGCAAGCACCTTTTGCAGCGTGCCCGGTTTTAGCAGATGAGGGTCAGAAAAGGCGCGTGCGGCGGTTGCGCGGGAGACCCCTGCCAGTCTGGCTACGCTGATTAAATCGGTCATGACTGCCTCGTGTATTGTCGATGAGATCGATCTCATTGCGACAACACTAGCGGCGTTCTATGACAGGGGCATCACAGGAATTTGACGGGCAGGTGACAGCGGCAGTGACGCCGCTGTGAGGGAATTAAAGCATCAGGAAGGCGTAACCGCTGTTTTCCAGGGTCGCAACGGTGGTGCCGCTGGAGATGGTGTGAGTGACCATCGGGTCGATCCAGTTGCGCTCAAGCTGATGAAACGCCACTGACTGATCGCAGATAGTGACCTGAACGCCCGCTTTTTTCAGTTCGCTGATCAGCTTCAGGTTCGGGTTATCGACGCCGTAGGCTTTGCTGAACTGGTCATTATTCAGCGCTGATGAAACCGCGTCGCCGTTAATTGATACCACAAATTTCAGCTGGTCGAGTGGCACACCTGCCGCATAATAGAGGTTGGTGACGCGCGCTACGCGCTCCAGACCGAGATTCGGCTTACGAATATCCCCTTCACTGCGGTTGATCTGAAATACTATTTTATTACTCAGGCCCGCTGTCGTGCCGGGTTTAAATGCAGGCGTATCGACATAATGTATTTTGCCGTAGCCTTCAATCGCTGGCGTACTCCAGAAATCAGCAGGTTCGGATTTATTATCCGCCATTTTTCCGCTGACCTTATCGAATAATTCCGGCAACTGTAAAACATTGCCTCCGATAAATCCCGCTACGGCTGCCATCACCACTAAAGCTGCTGGACGCATTAACTCTTCTCCCGATCGTTTAAAACATCAATTACATTGCCAGCCACGCGTATCCCTGGTTTTGCAGGGTTGATACGGTGGTCGGACTGGAAAGCGCATGGACTACAGATTTATCAATCCAGTTATTGGGATAGTGATGGAATGCCACGGACTGATCGCAGACCGAGACTTTCACTCCCGCCTGATTCAGCTCATTAATCAGCTTCAGGTTTGGATTTTCGATGCCATAAAACTTTTTAAAATGGGCATTATCCAGCATGGCAGGGGTCGCGTCGCCGGTGACCGAAACGACAAACTTCAGCTGATCGGCCGGAATGCCGGAGGCGATATATAAATTCACCACGCGCGCCACACGCTCCAGTCCCAGATTGGGCGCGGTCATCGCGCCATCGCTTCGGGTAATCTGGAAAACAATTTTATTGCTCAGGCCCGCCACCGGTTTAAACGCGGCGTCGGGCTCATAATGAATTTTGCCGTAACCTTCAATCGCTGGTGTGCTCCAGAATCCCGGGGCTTCCTGTGGCTCGGTTGCAAAATGGCGTGTCACTTTGTCATAAATCTCGCCACTCTGTGTGACAGCCGCGCCAACGACTCCGCCAATAATGGCGATTAACGCGTATGAAACAACTGAACGCATAACACTTCTCTCCGGCAAATAATGTCTGGCAGATTCAGGACTGAATCAGGTCGGCTATCTATATCACAGCGCAGGCATAATTCTCGCCTGCGTAAATTCAGGTCAGCGCGCGGCTGATAACTGCTGAAATTATTCACCTTCCGTATTAATCGAAAAGTTTCATTATGAGGAAAAAAAGGTCTTAATCAGAATGGACCTGAATTTTTGTGCTTTTTTCCATTTCTGTGACATTAACAGCAATAAATAACAGCCAGTTGTAGCTGGAATAAGCAGGATAACGGCGGAAGCTACGATTTAATTTATCAATGGCGAAGAGGAGATTGACGGCTCAGAGAGGGCTATTTTTTCAGAGTAGACCTGGAAAAACTCATGCCATAGTCAGTTTTTTTGAGTGAATTTACATAACTTTAAAAAAATCCGATCACAGGCTAAATCTGCGCGGCAGCAGATTCTGCTTTATTCTGCCGAAGCGCATTGGGAATAAATGAATAAGGCGTTACTTAACCGCTCACAAACCCGGCGATACTCCGCCGGGTTTTATTCGTTTAACCGCGGTTTAAGTTGGCAGGATGTTCAGTTTTTTTCGTCAAAATGGGCGATCTTGCACAAATTACGTTGGTCGTTTGCCAGAAAACGACATTTCATTCTTTTGATGCTCTGGTTAAGATAGTCACGAACCGTCGTTATCTGCGAAAAATGGAACATTCCCGCTGCGCACCTGTCCATTTTCAGGGCCTCTCTACAGGATTAAGGCATGTTGAACCGGTTAAAGAAAACGCTGATCGCCGCGCTCCTTCCGACGCTCATTTTCACTACTCTGTCACCTGCTTATGCCGATGTCAGTGATTCACTTCCCGATATTGGCACTACGGCCGGTTCGACGCTGTCGATTAATCAGGAACTGCAGATGGGCGACTTTTATGTGCGCCAGCTGCGTGCCAGTGCGCCGCTGATCAACGATCCGCTGCTTAATCAGTATATTAATCAGCTGGGTCAGCGACTGGTGTCGCATGCCGACTCAGTGAAAACCCCGTTCCACTTCTTTCTGATTCAGAACGATGAGCTCAACGCCTTTGCCTTTTTTGGTGGCAACGTGGTGCTGCACTCAGCGCTGTTCCGCTATACCGAAAATGAAAGCCAGCTGGCGTCAGTAATGGCGCATGAGATCTCACACGTTACCCAGCGCCATCTGGCGCGCGCAATGGAAGATCAGAAGCGCAATGCGCCACTGACATGGGTCGGTGCGCTGGGCTCTATTCTGCTGGCGATGGCCAATCCGCAGGCAGGCATGGCAGCACTGACCGGCACCCTGGCGGGAACTCAGCAGGGAATTATCAGTTTTACCCAGGGTAATGAGCAGGAAGCCGACCGCATCGGAATTCAGGTACTGCAGCGCGCCGGGTTTGATCCTCAGGCGATGCCGAACTTTTTACAGAAGCTGGCCGATCAGAGCCGTTTCTCCTCGAAGCCTCCTGAAATTCTGCTGACGCATCCCCTGCCCGACAGCCGTCTGGCGGATGCCCGCAACCGCGCTAACCAGATGCGGCCGGTGGTGGTGCAATCTACAGAAGATTTCTATCTGGCAAAAGTGCGTTCACTGGGCATGTACTCCACCGGGCGTAATCAGCTCACCGACGAACTGCTGAGCCAGTATGCCAGCGGCAATTCTCGTGAGCAGCTGGCGTCACAATATGGCAAAGCCATACAGTTTTTGCAGGCGAAAAGCTTTGCCGATGCGAAGCGGATTATGACGCCGCTGCTGGCGAAACAGCCTAATAACGTCTGGTTCCTGGATCTTATGTCAGATATCGATATCGGCCTGAATCAGCCACAACAGGCGATCGCCCTGCTCAGCGCCGCCACCAGTGCAAAAAACAGCCCGGTGGTGCAGCTCAACCTGGCCAACGCCTACGTTGAAGCGAAACAGTATGCCAATGCCAGCCGCATTCTGAATCGCTACACCTGGGCTAATAAAGATGATCCCAACGGCTGGGATTTGCTGGCCCAGGCGTCTGCACAGCAGGGACTGAATGATGAAGAGTTATCGGCGCGGGCAGAGAGTCTGGCGCTGAATGGCCAGCTCGATCAGGCGATCACCGCGCTTGGCAGCGCCAGCGCACAGGTGCCGCTCGGCAGCCTGAAACAGGCGCGCTACGATGCCCGTATCGATCAGCTGCGCCAGTTACAACAGCGCTTTAAGCAATATCAGAAAGGTTGAGCATTCACGCTGCGAATAAAGGAGAGTCTGAGATGGTGACGATTTACCACAACCCGCGCTGCAGCAAGAGCCGCGAGACGCTGGCACTGCTGAACGCCCGCGGGATAGAGCCGGACGTGGTGCTCTATCTGCAAACGCCGCCCGATCGCGAGACGCTGCAAATCCTGTTACAGAAACTGGGAATGCAGAGCGCACAGCAGTTGATGCGGACTAAAGAGGCGATCTATAGCGAACTGGCACTCAGCGACAAAAGCGAAAGTGCACTGCTGGATGCGCTGGTGGAACATCCGGTGCTGATTGAAAGGCCGATAGTGCTCAATGCCGACAAGGCGCGGATCGGACGTCCGCCCGAAGCGGTGCTCGACCTGTTTTAAAGGCCGAGTGTCTCTTTCACAAACGGAATGGTGAGTTTACGCTGGGCGCTGATCGAGGCGCGATCAAGCCGATCCAGCGTATCAAACAGGGTGCGCATCTCACGATCCAGTCGCTTCAGCAGGAAGCGCCCCACATCTTCCGGCAGCTCAAATCCGCGTAACCCGGCGCGCAGTTGCAGCGCCTGTAATTTGTCTTCGTCGGAGAGAGGCTGCAGGCGATAGATCTGCCCCCAGTCCAGCCGCGAGGCGAGATCGGGCAGTTGCAGATTAAGCTGGCGTGGCGGACGATCGCCGGTAATAAACAGGCGCGTATTGCCGGTTTCCAGAATACGGTTATAGAGATCGAAGATCGCCATTTCCCATTCAGGCTCGCCTGCAATGCACTCGATGTTATCGATGCAGACCAGTGACAGCTGCTCCATCCCTTCCAGTACTTCCGGTACAAACCAGGTGCGTTTATCCAGCGGAACGTAACCGACCGCTTCGCTGCGCGCTGACATCTCGGCGCACGCGGCGTGCAGCAAATGGCTCCGCCCTCCGCCTTCGCGTGACCAGAAGTAGAGATAGCTGCCATGTTGTTGGTTGAGAGCGCCTTTCAGCGCGGCAATCAGCGACGGGTTTTCCCCCGGCCAGAAGCTGGAGAAGGTTTCATCGTCAGGTAAATAGAGTGGCAATGACAATTGTGCCGGCGTGTTCAGAAGCACCTCAGCAAGAGAACAAGCAAAAAATCGGGGGAAGTCTAACACAGTTTTCAGAAAGAGATGAATGGGGCGTCCCTGCCCCGATCCTGTCAGGCTTGCTGCGATCACGGCTCGCGCGATTCTTCAGCCTCCAGCACCACTTCTTCCGGACGCAACAGCGAGATCACACGGAAGATCAGCGCTAATCCAACCCCTACGATTGTCGCCAGCGCCATGCCTTTCAGCTCCGCAGCACCGATATGTACCTTCGCACCGCTGACGCCGATGATCAGGATCACCGAGGTCAGGATCAGATTTTGCGCTTTGTTGTAATCGACTTTGGACTCGATCAACACCCGGATACCGGATGCGCCGATCACGCCATACAGCAGCAGCGACACGCCGCCCATTACCGGTACCGGGATCGCCTGGATCACCGCCGCCAGTTTGCCGACACAGGAGAGCAGGATCGCCAGAATCGCCGCGCCGCCAATCACCCAGGTACTGTAGACGCGGGTAATTGCCATCACACCGATGTTTTCGCCGTAGGTGGTGTTAGGCGTTGAACCAAAGAAGCCGGAGATGACCGTTGATAAGCCGTTGGCGAACATCGAACGATGCAGGCCAGGGTCGCGAATCAGATCTTTCTTTACGATGTTGGCGGTGACCACCAGATGACCGATATGCTCGGCAATCACCACCAGCGCCGCAGGCAGGATCGTCAGCATCGCCACCCACTCAAAGCGCGGGGTATAGAAGGTTGGCAGCGCAAACCAGGGGGCTTTGACCACGCCGCTCCAGTCAACGATGCCCATAAATGCAGAGAGCAGATAACCCGCCACCACCCCGACCAGAATCGGGATGATCGCCAGGAAGCCACGAAACAGCACGGAACCGAATACCGTCACTGCCAGCGTGACCAGCGAAATCAGCACGGTTGTACTGTCGGGCGCACTGCCTTCCGCGGGCAGCAAACCCGCCATATTGGCGGCTACCCCTGCCAGTTCCAGACCGATGACGGCGACAATCGCGCCCATCGCCGCCGGGGGAAACATCACATCGAGCCAGCCGGTGCCCGCGCGTTTGACAATCAGCGCCACCAGACAGAACAGCACGCCGCACAGGATAAATCCGCCCAGCGCGACCTCATAACCCAGCGGCAGCAATAGCAGTACCGGCGAGATAAAGGCAAAACTGGAACCGAGGTAAGCGGGAATTTTGCCTTTACAGATAAAGAGGTAGATCAGCGTGCCTACGCCGTTAAATAACAGCACCGTCGCCGGGTTGATGTGGAACAGAATCGGTACCAGTACCGTGGCACCAAACATGGCGAACAGGTGTTGCAGGCTGAGTGGAATGGTTTGCAGTAACGGCGGTCGTTCACTGACGCCAATGGCGCGACGAGTCATCATTTATCCCCTTGTGTTATTTATCCCCCAGGGCGCGCGCCTCTGGCACAGCAGCAGGCACGCCGGTGAGCCTCGCAGCCACACCGAACCCGTTCGGGGATCTTTTTTTTGCCAAAAAAAAGCCGACTCTCTGGTCGGCTGTGCGATTTATTTGGTTCCGAAAATCTTGTCCCCGGCATCGCCGAGCCCGGGAATGATGTAACCCTTCTCATTCAGTCCCTGATCCACTGACGCGGTGTAAAGCTCAACGTCAGGATGCGCTTTCTCCAGCGCGGCAATCCCTTCTGGTGCGGCAACCAGTACCAGCACTTTAATGCTGGTGCAGCCCGCTTTCTTCAGCAGGTCGATGGTGGCAATCATGGAACCGCCAGTCGCCAGCATAGGATCGACGACCAGCGCCAGGCGCTCTTCGATGTTAGAGACCAGCTTCTGGAAATAGGGAACCGGCTCCAGTGTCTCTTCATCACGGTAAACACCCACCACGCTGATACGGGCGCTGGGAACGTGCTCCAGCACCCCTTCCATCATGCCAAGACCGGCACGCAGAATCGGCACCACCGTGATTTTTTTGCCTTTGATCTGATCGATCTCTACCGGGCCATTCCAGCCCTCAATGGTTACGCGCTCTGTTTCCAGATCGGCGGTCGCTTCGTAGGTCAGCAGGCTGCCCACTTCAGACGCCAGCTCGCGAAAACGCTTTGTACTGATATCATGCTCACGCATCAAGCCCAGTTTATGTTTGACCAGCGGGTGTCTGACTTCCACGATCTTCATTGGTGTTCTCCCGGAATGAGTTGAGCTAAAAAAAAATCGCGGGATTATACCGCCTTTTACGCTCCGCGCCACCTGCTCTTGCGCAAAGCCGCGGGTTTTACCGGGACAAATAGAGGATTAATGAAAATCGCCCGATGCGCAATCCCGGACTCGCAAACGTTTGCCTGCACTGATAGAATTGCCGCGCTTTATTTTAAACCACCAACCGCAACTCGCGTGGGGACCTCGCAGTGACCGACAAAACCTCTCTCAGTTACAAAGACGCCGGTGTTGATATTGATGCTGGTAACGCTCTGGTTGACCGTATTAAAGGCGTAGTGAAAAAGACGCGTCGCCCGGAAGTGATGGGTGGACTGGGCGGTTTTGGTGCGCTTTGCGCGCTGCCGCAAAAATACCGTGAACCGGTGCTGGTCTCCGGCACCGATGGCGTTGGCACCAAGCTGCGTCTGGCGATGGATCTCAAACGTCACGATGCCATTGGTGTTGACCTGGTGGCGATGTGCGTCAACGACCTGGTGGTACAGGGCGCCGAGCCCCTCTTCTTCCTCGACTACTACGCTACCGGCAAACTGGATGTGGATACCGCCTCTGCGGTGATCACCGGCATCGCCGAAGGTTGTCTGCAGTCGGGTTGTGCGCTGGTGGGCGGTGAAACCGCTGAGATGCCAGGCATGTATCACGGTGAAGATTACGATGTGGCCGGTTTCTGTGTTGGCGTGGTGGAAAAGTCAGAGATCATTGATGGCAGCAAGGTGCAGGATGGCGACGTACTTATCGCCTTGGGCTCCAGTGGCCCGCACTCCAACGGCTATTCGCTGGTGCGTAAGATTCTGGAAGTCAGCAACACCGATCCGCTGGCTGAACAGCTGGAAGGCAAACCGCTGGCCGATCATCTGCTGGAACCGACCCGCATCTACGTGAAAAATATCCTGAGCCTGATTGAGCAGGTCGATGTTCACGCTATCGCACACCTGACCGGCGGCGGATTCTGGGAGAATATTCCGCGCGTGCTGCCCGACAACACTCAGGCGGTGATCGACGAGAAGAGCTGGCAGTGGCCGGCCGTCTTCAGCTGGTTACAGCAGGCAGGCAACGTCAGCCGTTTCGAGATGTACCGCACCTTTAACTGCGGCGTCGGCATGATCATCGCCCTGAGTCCGGCAGACGCGGACAACGCGATTGCGCTGATGCAGGCTGCGGGCGAGAAAGCCTGGAAGCTCGGCGTAATTAAAGCGTCTGATGCCGAAGAGCGTGTGGTCATCAACGGATGAAAAAGCTGGTTGTACTGATTTCCGGCAACGGAAGTAACCTTCAGTCCATCCTTGACGCCTGTGCAAGCGGGCGGATTCACGGCAGCGTGGCTGCCGTGTTCAGCAACCGCGCCGCCGCTTATGGCCTTACGCGGGCGCAGGAGGCGGGGATTCCCGCCCACTCGCTTGCCGCCAGCGACTTCACTGACCGCGAAGCCTTCGATCGCCAGCTCATCGCTGAAATCGAAGCCTACACTCCAGACCTGATTGTGCTGGCAGGATATATGCGCATTCTCAGCAGCGCGTTCGTGGCCCATTTTCACGATCGCCTGCTGAATATCCACCCTTCCCTGTTGCCGAAATATCCGGGTCTGCATACGCATCGTCAGGCGCTGGAAAATGGCGATAGCGAACATGGCACCTCCGTACATTTCGTCACTGACGAGCTGGATGGAGGTCCGGTGATCCTGCAGGCCAAAGTCCCGGTTTTTCCCGGCGACAGCGAAGCGGAGATTACGGAGCGGGTGCAGCATCAGGAGCATGCCATCTATCCGATGGTAATCGGCTGGTTTGTTGAGGGTCGTCTGGCGATGCGTGACGGCAAGGCCTGGCTGGATGGCGAACCGCTGCCGCCGCAGGGTTATGCTAACGACTGACCCGACAGGGGAAGCCGGGGCTTCCCCTGAAGTGCTGGCGGTCAGGGTAAAGGCTCAGGGAGCCTTTGAGCCGTCTGACATAACAACCTGCTCTGCTCCCGTTACTGACTTAACCGTAACGCCCCGTAATATAATCTTCGGTCCGTCGCTGTTTTGGCGCGGTAAAGATACGGTCAGTCTCATCAAACTCAACTAACGCGCCCTGATGCATAAACGCGGTGTAATCTGACACGCGAGAAGCCTGCTGCATGTTGTGCGTCACCAGCACCAGTGTGAAATGCTGCTTGAGCGTGGTCATCAGCTCTTCAATCACCAGCGTGGAGATGGGATCCAGCGCGGAGGTCGGCTCATCCAGCAGCAGAACTTCCGGTTCAATCGCAATGGCGCGGGCAATCACCAGCCGCTGCTGCTGTCCGGTCGAGAGCGTCAGCGCATTCTGTGACAGCTGATCTTTAACCTCACTCCACAGCGCCGCCGCGCGCAGCGCACGTTCACAGGCTTCGTTCAGCACCCGCCGATCGCGTACACCCTGTAAACGCAGCCCGTAGACCACATTTTCATAGATCGATTTTGGAAAAGGATTGGGGCGCTGAAACACCATGCCGACCCGACGACGCAGCGCCGAGAGATCCTGCTCAGGTCGCAGGATCGGCTGCGATCCCAGCAACACCTCACCCTCGACCCGGCAATGATCAATCACATCATTCATGCGATTAAAGCAACGCAGCAGCGTCGATTTGCCACAGCCGGAGGGACCAATCAGCGCGATAATCTTGTTTTTTGGCACCTGCAGCGAAATAGCCTGCAGCGCCTGGCGCTCGCCATACCACAGCGACAGCTGGTTAACGGTCAGCGCGATATCCGTGTCGGACGTCATAGTCATAGCCTGTTATTGAGTCATAAGGCGATAGCGTTCACGCAGACGGTGACGCAGGCCCATCGCCAGCAGATTAAGCGACAGAATAATCAGCACCAGCAGCAGCGCGGTGGCGAACACCAGCGGCCGGTCAGCTTCAATATTCGGACTCTGAAACGCCAGATCGTAAATCTGGAAGCCCAGATGCATAAATTTGCGATCCAGATGCAGATAAGGAAACACCGCGTCGACGGGCAGTTCCGGCACCATTTTTACCACGCCAACCAGCATCAGCGGCGCGGTTTCACCAGCGGCACGCGCCACCGCCAGAATCAGGCCGGTCAGCATGGCAGGCACCGCCATCGGCAGCACCACGTTCCACAGGGTTTCCGCCTGAGTCGCGCCCAGCGCCAGCGACCCCTGCCGCAGGCTGTTGGGAATGCGGGATAGTCCCTCTTCGGTCGCCACAATCACCACCGGCAGCGTTAGTAACGCCAGAGTCAGCGACGCCCACAGCAAACCAGGTGTCCCGAAGGTGGGATTGGGCAGCGCGCTGGCGAAGAAGAGCTGGTCTATCGTGCCGCCCACCAGCCAGACAAAGAAGCCCAGACCAAATACGCCATAGACGATTGAAGGAACGCCTGCCAGATTGACCACCGCGATGCGCACCAGTCTGGTCAGCGCATTGCGTCCGGCATATTCATGCAGCCAGATGGCGGCGATGACACCCAGCGGCATCACGACCACCGACATCAGCAGCACCATCAGCACGGTGCCAAAGATCGCCGGGAACGCCCCGGATTCACTCTCGCCTTCAGCGGGTGAATCACTGACGAAACGCCACAGCTGATGCAGAAAATGCAGCGTTTTGCCGGTCAGCGTCATCGCGTTCGGCTTCCAGCTGTCAACGATTTCGGTCAGCGGGATCGCATGTTCGGTGCCATGCACATCCCGCAGGATTAACAGATCGCGCTGACTCTGCTGTTGCAGCGAAGCCAGTGTCTCGCTCAGCTGATTAAAACGGCGCTGCAAAGCGGCCTGATTGGCCTGATATTCTGACTCGGCCTGCAGATCAAAGCGCCCGGCAGCACGGTTTGTGGCCGCCTGCTCATCAAGCTGCTCACGCTGGCTGTTGAGGCGCGCCATATCGACCCGGCGAATCTGATTAGCCTGCCGCACCAGCATCTGCACCTGTCCGAGCCGCTGATGCAGCAGTGCATCGGGATCCTGCGCAGTCAGCTCTTCATTATCCTCACGCAGGCCGACAAACCAGCCGTATGCCTGACCGTGGCTGCGGCGCTGCAGCACCATGATGTCCGCAGGCTGGCTGACCTGCGCTGCCGTGCGACTGTAAACCACCCGGAAATCGGGTGCGTCCCAGTCACGGTTACCGGTTTTAATCAGATAACGATTAACCTGTCCGCCGCTGTTGCCCTGCTCATCTGCCGGGGCCGGAAAGCGCCGCTGATGTTCCAGGGTTTCACCCAGCAGGCGCGTCTCGGCCCCTTCAGGCTGGCTAAAAGTGTAGAGATCGACGCGCTGCGGCCAGAAAGCGCGCACGCCCTGCCAGGCCAGTAACCCAATCAGCAGCGTAAAGGCCAGCAGGCAGACGGCTACGGCACCGGCGGTTAGCCAGCGCCAGCGATCGTTCTGTTGCATCGCTTTCATGCCTGCTCCTCGTGCTGGCTGTAGCGCTGGCGCAGCCGCTGACGGATCAGCTCGGCAACCGTGTTGATCACCAGCGTAAACAGCAGCAGCATCAGGGCGCTAAGAAACAGCACGCGATAATGAGCACTCCCCGCCGCCGCTTCCGGCATCTCAATGGCGATATTGGCGGACAGCGCGCGCAGGCCGCTGAACAGGCCACCTTCACTTTGCGGCGTGTTGCCGGTCGCCATCAGCAAAATCATGGTTTCTCCTACGGCACGCCCCAGACCAATCATCAGAGCGGCAAAAATACCGGCGGAAGCACCCGGCAGCACGACGCGGGTCAGGGTTTGCCACGGCGTCGCGCCCAGTGCCAGCGAGCCCTGCCCCAGTGCAGCCGGCACGCTGAACAGCGCATCCTCAGAGAGGGTAAAGATCAGCGGTACCAGCGCAAAGCCCATCGCCAGCGCGGCCACCAGCAGATTGCGCTGTTCGTAATGCGGCAGCCAGTCGCCCGCATCCGGTATCAACAGCGTGGGCAGCCACAGCGACAGCAGCGTGACCAGCAGCAACAGCGGCAGCAGAATCAGCACTTCATGACCCGGCTGACGCCAGCGCGGCGGTAAACGCGCGCTGAACACGCCGCACAGCAGCAGCGTGCCCGCCAGCGTCAGCGGCAGCAGCAGCACACCCACCAGCGCCTGACCAATATGCGGCGCGAGCCAGATCCCGGCAATCAGCCCCACCACTACGCTTGGCAGCGCACCCATCATCTCAATGGCCGGTTTGACCCAGCGTCGCAGGCCTGGCGCCATAAACCAGGCGGTGTACATCGCCGCCGCCAGCGCCAGCGGTGTGGCAAACAGCAGCGCTAAACTCGCCGCTTTCAGCGTACCCATCACCATCGGCATCAGGCTGAACTTGGCCTGATAACTGTCACCCGCCGCGGTCGATTGCCAGATCCAGTCCGGTCCGGGGTAATTTTCATACCAGATTTTTTGCCAGAAATTGCGCCAGGTGACGTCCGGCCACGGATTATCAAGCCGCAGGGTCTGCCAGCTTCCCGCCCGTTCAATCAGCAGGCTGTCGCCACGTGGCGAAAACTGCGCCTGCACAATGCCAGGTTCCAGCTGACGCTGCAGTATCGGGCCATCCTGCTTGCTGGCAAACAGCCGCAGCATCCCCTGTTTACTGAGCGTCGCAAACACGCGGCGTTGTGATTCCGTCACCAGAATGGTCTCACCGTCGCTGTTGGCAAAAGTACGAATGCGCTGCAGGCGCGGCCCCTGTTCGCTGGCGATAGCAAACCACTGCGTGACGCCGCTGCCATCCTGGATCAGCAGGCTTGTGCCGCCCACCAGCAGATGCAGACTTTTTGGCCGCTGCGGCAGGGCGTGCGTTTCGCGCAATAGTGCACGGTCATCGTCAAGTTGCCAGACCCGCAGCAGATTGCCTTCGGTGGTGTAGAGCAGATCGCCGGACGGCGAGAGCGCCAGCAGATCCAGCTGGCGTTGCGGCAGCGGGATAACCGAGGCCTGGCGATCGGTGCCGAGCGTCAGCACCCGGAGTCCGGCCTCAGTGAGTGCGGCTATACGCCACTGACCCGCATGGCGCGTCGCCAGCGCCATCTTCGTCACTGCGCCATCGGGCAGATGAAACGGTTTGTCTCCCAGCGGAAAACGCCACTGCTGGTCGGCGGTTGGCTGAATCAGAGTCAGCGCACCCTGCATATTCAGCAGTAACGTCTGCTCATCGGCACTCCGCACTATCTCCCCGGGCGGCGGGGTCAGGGCCAGTGCCGGTTCCGCAGGCTGACCATCCAGCGGAATAAAACGCGCCGCACCGCGCTCGCTGATGCGCCAGCCGACCTTCCCCTGATTGCCAATCGCTAAGGCTGGCGCACGATCCCAGAGTTGCTGGCTGGCCGCAATCTGCAGGCCCGGCGCATTAAACAGCGGTAATACCACGCCAATCAGCCAGCAGAAGAGCAGCAGCATCAATAGCAGGATCGCCACGCCACAGCAGGTGACCAGTCGCCGTGTCAGACGGTCAACGGCACGACGCTTACGATCGCTGAATTGGACAGGAATGTGGTTTGCGCTCATGCGGTTCCGCTAGCAGGCCAAAATAAGCCGCTATGTTGCCCGTAGCCGATTGATAAGACAACTCCTGGCGTTGGACAACGCTGCCATACTCTCGCCATAATGTTGGTGGATACTGGATCTTCAGTCCTGCAACCGCTAAATGGAGTGAGAATGGGTCAGGTAAAGCTTTATATTGAAAAAGAATTAAGCTGGTTATCCTTTAATGAACGGGTTTTGCAGGAAGCAGCAGACAAAAGCAATCCACTGATTGAGCGGATGCGCTTTCTGGGTATCTACTCCAATAATCTCGACGAATTCTATAAAGTGCGTTTCGCAGACCTCAAACGCCGCATTCTGATTGGTGAAGAGCAGGGTTCCGCCAGTACGCCACGCCATCTGTTTAAGAAAATTCAGCAGCGGGTAATGAAGTCCGATCAGGAGTTTGATGCGTTATATAACGATCTGCTGCTGGAGATGGCACGTAACCAGATCTTCCTGATCAACGAACGTCAGCTCTCATCCAATCAGCAGGCGTGGCTGCGCCACTACTTCAAGCACGAACTGCGTCAGCATATCTCGCCGATTCTGATCACCCATGAAACGGATCTGACCGAATTCCTTAAAGATGACTACACCTATCTGGCGGTAGAGATCATTCGCGGTGACAATATTCAGTATGCGCTGCTGGAAATTCCGTCCGACAAAGTCCCGCGTTTCATCAATTTACCGGCTGAGCCACCGCGCCGCCGTAAGCCAATGATCCTGCTGGATAACATTCTGCGCTACTGCCTGGATGACATTTTTAAAGGTTTCTACGACTACGACGCGCTCAACGCCTATTCAATGAAAATGACGCGTGACGCCGAGTACGACCTGGTCACGGAGATGGAGTCGAGCCTGCTGGAGCTGATGTCCTCCAGCCTGAAGCAGCGACTGACGGCGGAACCGGTGCGTTTCGTCTACCAGCGCGATATGCCAGACACGATGGTGTCGCTGCTGTGCCACAAGCTTTCCATCTCAAACCTGGACTCCATCCTGCCAGGCGGCCGCTACCACAACTTCAAAGACTTTATCGGCTTCCCTAACGTCGGCAAAAATAACCTGGTGAACCGCCCGCTGCCGCAGATTCGCCACATCGGCTTTGATGGCTTTCGCAACGGCTTTGATGCGATTCGCAATCGCGACGTGCTGCTCTACTACCCGTACCACACCTTTGAGCATGTGCTGGAGCTGCTGCGTCAGGCGTCGTTCGACCCCAGCGTGCTTGCGATAAAAATCAACATCTACCGCGTTGCTAAGCATTCCCGCATCATGGATGCGATGATCCATGCCGCCTATAACGGTAAAAAAGTCACGGTGGTGGTGGAGCTGCAGGCGCGCTTTGATGAAGAAGCCAATATTTACTGGGCGAAACGCCTGACTGAAGCGGGCGTGCATGTCATTTTCTCCGCACCAGGCCTGAAGATCCACGCCAAGCTGTTCCTGATTTCACGCCGCGAAGGCGAAGAGATTGTGCGCTACGCGCATATCGGTACCGGCAACTTTAACGAGAAAACCGCGCGTCTCTATACGGACTACTCGTTGCTGACCGCGGATGCGCGCATCACCAATGAAGTACGTCGGGTGTTCAACTTTATTGAGAATCCCTACCGGCCCGTGACGTTCGATCATCTGATGGTCTCGCCGCAGAACTCGCGCCGGATGCTGTATGAGCTAATCGACACCGAAATTGCTAATGCGCAGCAGAATAAGCCCTGCGGCATTACTCTGAAAATCAACAATCTGGTGGACAAAGGTCTGGTTGATCGGCTTTATACAGCCTCCAGCGTAGGGGTGAAGGTTAATCTTCTGGTGCGCGGAATGTGCTCATTAATCCCTGACTTGCCCGGGATCAGTGAAAATATTCGTGTCATCAGTATTGTTGACCGTTATCTGGAACACGATCGCGTCTATATTTTTGAGAATGGCGGCGATAAGAAGGTGTTCCTCTCCTCCGCTGACTGGATGACACGTAACATTGATTACCGTATCGAAGTGGCAGTGGCGATTCTCGATCCCCACATCCGGCAGCGCATACTCGACATTATTGCTATTCAGTTGAGTGATACGGTGAAAGCCCGCATCGTCGATAAAGAGTTGAGTAACCATTACGTCCAGCGCGGCAATCGTCGTAAAGTGCGATCGCAGCTGGCCATTTATGATTACATCAAGAAACTGGAACAACCTGAATAAATCCTATGCCAATTTCTCATAAAAGTACGCCAAAACCCCAGGAGTTTGCGGCGATTGACCTGGGCTCGAACAGTTTCCATATGGTGATTGCGCGGGTTGTCGATGGTGCGATGCAGGTACTGGGCCGCCTTAAGCAGCGCGTCCATCTGGCTGACGGGCTGGATGCCCGGCACAACCTCAGCGAGGAAGCGATGGAGCGAGGGTTAGCCTGCCTGGCCCTGTTCGCCGAGCGCCTGCAGGGGTTCAGTCCGAGCAACGTGACGATTGTCGGTACCCACACGCTGCGCGAGGCGGTCAACGCCGAAACCTTCCTGCAACGTGCGGCCGAGGTGATCCCCTATCCGATCGAGGTGATTTCGGGCCATGAAGAGGCTCGCCTGATCTTTATGGGCGTTGAACATACCCAGCCGGAGAAAGGCCGCAAGCTGGTGATCGATATCGGCGGCGGATCAACCGAGCTGGTCATTGGCGAGGATTTTGAACCGCAACTGGTTGAGAGCCGACGCATGGGTTGCGTCAGTTTCGCCCAGCTCTATTTCCCGAAAGGCGAAATCAGCCGTGAAAACTTCCGTCGCGCCCGTTTAGCGGCCGCGCAGAAGCTGGAAACGCTGGCGTGGCAATATCGTCTGCATGGCTGGCAATATGCGCTGGGCGCGTCCGGCACCATCAAAGCCGCCTGCGAAGTGCTGCTGGCGATGGATGAAAAAGAGAAGCTGATTACGCCTGAGCGCCTCGAAAAGCTTTATGACGAGGTGATGAAACACAAATCCTTTGCTGCACTCAGCCTGCCGGGTCTGTCGGAAGAGCGTAAAGGCGTGTTTGTACCCGGGCTGGCGATTCTGTGCGGCGTATTTGATGCGCTGGCCATTCGCGAATTGCGCCTCTCCGACGGTGCGCTGCGTGAAGGTGTGCTCTATGAGATGGAGGGCCGTTTCCGCCATCAGGATATTCGTAGCCGTACTGCACAGAGTCTGGCGAACCATTACGCTATCGACAGCGATCAGGCACGACGCGTGCTCGACACCACCGAGCAGCTTTATCTGCAGTGGCGCGAGCAGAATCAGAAACTGGCGAATCCACAACTGGCCGCACTGCTGAAATGGGCGGCGATGCTGCACGAAGTGGGCCTGACCATCAATCACAGCGGCCTGCAACGCCATTCAGCCTATATTCTGCAAAACACCAACCTGCCGGGCTTCAATCAGGATCAGCAGATGCTGCTGGCGGCGCTGGTCAGATTCCATCGTAAAGCGATAAAGCTTGATGAGCTGCCGCGCGTGACGCTGTTCAAGAAAAAGCAGTTTGTACCGCTGATCTTCCTGCTTCGCCTGGGTACCCTGTTGAATAATCAGCGACAGGCCACCACGCGTCCGGAGGCGTTAACCCTGAAATGCGATGACGGCCACTGGACGCTGACCTTCCCGGCGGGCTACTTCACGCAGAACAACCTGGTTCAGCTCGATCTTGAACGGGAGCAGGTTTACTGGAATGACGTCACGGGATGGAAACTGATCCTCGAAGAAGAAGTCTGACAACACGGGCGCCTGGCGCCCGTTTAACTGAAATGATGAATATGACACAACCAACCGCACCCCTTTCAGGCGAAAACTATTTTGCCGAAACCTATGGTTTAACGCCGCCCCACTCCGAAGTGGTTGCGGCGCTGCCCCAGCTCAACGTCGGCAAGGCGCTTGACCTTGGCTGTGGCGTGGGACGCAATACGCTGTTTCTGAATCAGCACGGTTTTGACGTCACGGCGTGGGATCATAATCCGCAAAGCCTGGCGCGCCTGCAGGAGATTATTGCGCAGGAAAATCTCAGCGGCATTCATACCGAGCAGCGCGACCTGAACAACACGCGCTTTAATGGCGGCTTCAACTTTGTGCTATCGACTGTGGTGATGATGTTCCTGCAGCCGCAGACTATTCCGCAGCTGATTGCCGACATGCAGGCCTGTACGGTCAGAGACGGTTTTAACCTGATCGTGGCGGCGATGAACACGGACGATATGCCCTGCCCGGCTGATTTCTCCTTTGCGTTTAAATCAGGCGAGCTCAGCCACTACTACCGCAACTGGCACATCGTGAAGTACAACGAGCACCCCGGTCAGTTGCATCGCACAGATGAAAATGGCAACCGCATCACCTGTCGTTTTGCGACGCTGCTGGCGCAAAAAGCGAGTTACTGATTTTTATCTGCTGTTTTTTTCAACAGCGATTGATTTCATCAGGCGACTGTGACTAAATATTGCAGTCGCCCCAGATGGGGTCATTACAGGAACCACCCCGCGTGAACAGCGCTATTTCTCCCCGAAGACGTCAAAAAACCGGCACCATGACCCGCATTGTGCTGCTGATTAGTTTTATCATTCTTTTTAGTCGCCTGATTTTTATCCTGCCTGCTGCCTTCGAGCATCATCAGCAACAGAAAGCTATTCCTGAACCGGTTGCCATAACATCAGGCGATACGCGATAGCGAATAACCAATAACGACATTTCGCCTGAAACGCACCTGAAACTTAAACGTTATCCAGATAACTGGACTCTTTTTTGCATCCCTTTTTCAGGCGAAACGCTACACTTCGTGCTGGTGCTTTCAGACTTAAGGGATCCAATGTGTCTGCCTCTCACTCTCAACGTTTAAGTGAAATACGTCATCGCATTCTGACGCTGCTGCTCAGCGAGCACGATCTGGTTGATGCCCTGCTGGAGAAATCGGGCGATCTCAATCCTGAACAGCAACGTGAAAATGCGGCCCAGCGTGACGCGCTGGAGCAGGACATTCTGCAACTGCATGCCGCTGACCTCGCGGATATTCTCGAAGCCCTGCCCGAAGAAGAACGTCAGGCGCTGTGGCGGCTGGTGCCGAACGAGCGGCGCGGCCATGTGCTGGTTGAAGCGTCTGAAACGGTCTGGGCAAGCCTCACCGAAGAGATGAGCGACCGCGATATCCTGCGCGCTATCCAGCCGCTGGATATCGACGATCAGGTCTGGCTGGCGCGTTATCTGCCACGTGACCTGACCGGACGCCTGCTGGCAACGGTGGAGCCCGCCCTGCGCGCCCGCATGCTCGATATGGTGCAGCTTGACCGTGACCGCGTAGGCCGGGTGATGGATTTCAATATCCTGACGGTGCGTGAAGATGTCACGCTTGCAACGGTGCAACGCTTTCTGCGCAAGCGCAAAAGCATGCCGGGCGGTACCGATAAACTCTTTATCACCAATAAAGATAATCAGCTGCTGGGCGAGCTGCTGCTGACGGACATCCTGCTTAACAAACCCAAAACCCTGGTGAGCGACGTGATGAACGCCCGCCCTACCACCTTCCAGCTCAATGATAAGGCCGAAGACGCTGCCAGCGCCTTTGAACGTTATAACCTCATTTCAGCCGCCGTCACCGATGCCAGGGGCAAGCTGATTGGCCGCGTGACCATTGAAGACATCATCGACCTGGTGAATGCCGAAAACGAAAGCAACATTCGTAAAATGGGGGGTATCAGTCAGGAAGAGGATGTGTTCGCGCCGGTGCGTAAATCGGTACGTAAACGCTGGGCCTGGCTGGCGATTAACCTCTGTACCGCCTTTGTCGCCTCCCGGGTTATCGGGCTGTTTGAAGGGACGATTTCGCAAATCGTGGCGCTGGCCACGCTGATGCCGATCGTCGCGGGTATCGGCGGCAATACCGGTAATCAGACTATCACCATGATTGTGCGGGCGCTGGCCTTACATCAGGTTGAACCGGGCAACTTTTCGTTTTTGATCGTCCGCGAGCTTGGCGTGGCGCTGATCAACGGCCTGTTCTGGGGCGGCATCATGGGCGGCATCACCTGGCTGATGTATGACAATATGGCGCTGGGCGGCGTTATGATGCTGGCCATGGCGCTTAATCTGCTGCTGGCCGCGCTGATGGGCGTGCTGGTGCCGCTGTTCATGACTAAAATGAATCGCGATCCCGCCGTCGGCTCCAGCGTATTGATCACCGCCCTTACCGACACCGGCGGCTTCTTTATTTTCCTGGGGCTGGCGACGATCTTCCTGCTGCCGCACTAATCGTCAGGCTTGCAGACCGTAACGTTGCAACGACCCGTTAAGATTGCGCTGCCGCGTTACCTGTGCCAGCTCTCGGGTCGCCGCAGGCAGCGTATAGTTACCTCGCTGACTCAGCCACTCCAGCACATCCGCTAAGTGCCAGATGGCGGTTTTACCGTCATGCACCGGCAGCGGAAACGGCGGGCGGTGGCTGAGCATCAGCTTACGCATATTCTGACGCGTCATGCCGATGATCTCCGCCACATCCGTCAATCCCACAAAATCGGGTGCGGCTTCCACCAGCGTGGCCCCCGGTATCGCACGCAGCACATCCTCTTCTGCCTGCTTCAATACATCCGTTGCAGAGTCGGACTCCCGGGTGAACTCCAGTGCAATTCTGCCCGGCATGCCCAGGCCGATTAGCGCATCATCACAGCCTGCCGCTGCCAGCGTTTCCAGCAGTTCATCCACCGGCGCATGCCCTTCCGGCAGGCTGAACCGTAATGTGAAACAATATTCCATATGCTTCTCCTTGTGCTGCATCAGGACTTCAGATAGTGACAGTTGTCGACCACGCGTCGCAGCGCGCGGGCATGCTGATGTGCGTTTTTTGGTGTGCTCCAGATACAGGTCAGACAAAACTCCCCACATCGGCACATCAACAGATTTTTCGGACAGTACATTTTGCCCCAGGCGTGATTGCCTCCCGTGACGACCAGCCAGCCATGGGATTCGGCGTAACGTAACGCCGTTTCGATCTCTTTGTTGGGATGCCGCTTCCTTGCCATGTTTTTCCCTATCCTGACGCCGAATTGATAAGTTGTCAACTGACAACCTGATGAAATTATCTTAGTGCGGCTCAGCATGCGCAGACTTTTTCTCGCAGTAAAACAGTCAGGGTATAAACTGGAAAACGTCACACAAAAAACGATCAGCGCCAGAAGTCATCTGGCAGCAGAAGCGATAATCAACGGAGGCAATATGTTTAAAGCAGAGGATTTTGTTCAGTCGAAAACCGGCGGCCCGAAAATGCAGGTGCTGCGCGTAGAAGGCGATACCTTATGGTGTGCACGCGTTGATGATGCGGCGAAAAAAGAGATCGAAGTGAAAGCAGAGAGCGTCAATCTCTATCACGAAGAGGGTGACTTTGGCGTGTGCTGAGGTGAAACGGCCCCTGACGGGGCCAGACTGTCAGGGCTTATCCTGCTGAAGGTTGTCATTTCCCAGGCCGCCAATAAACGGCAGACGCAGCCGGAACGGTGTGAAATCGACTCCCATGTTCAGACCCAGCAGATTGACTTCAAGTCCCTCTTCTGCACCCAGCGTCACTCCCGCCACGCCCAGAATCGACACCTGCAGGCCGCGCCCGGATGGCGGCAGCCCGACCGGACGCCACAGTGGCCGGTAATCTTTTCCCAGCGCGTTAGCGGGCAGATCAAGCCTTAAAGCGGGTACTTCGCGGCCAATATGCGCCAGGAAGGTGTTGCTGTTTGGTCCAGGCCAGGCGCGGTAGGTTGTCGGCCACGGATAGGATTTAATGGCGGCTTCAATCTGCGGGATCATCGCTTCTGCTTCCGGTCCGCGATGTTCCACCAGCAGCCGCGGTTTTGCGCCATACCAGTAGCCATCAGGCAGGTTGGTGTTGCGCCGGACTTTATCGCCGCTGCCCCAGCTAATCACTTCGTAGCGAGTGAAACGCGTTTCACCTGCGCGCTTGAAGATGATCCACGGATGCACCGCCACCGCCCCTTTCCAGCCGTAAGTCGGCGCAGCATAGACCTGTACAATAGCAAGGCTATATAAAGCGCGCGGGTCGGGCGCTATCCCGGCCGAATCGCGGCGGGCCGACCACCAGCCGCCCTGCTCTGTGTTATCGCTGTGACGCGTCGCCTGCGCGATGCTGGCTCCCAGCGATAGCAGCAGTACGGCAACAAAAAACAGGCTGAACACTTTAAGTGAGAGCATGACAACATTCCTGGTGACGTAAGAATCGCGAAACGCCTGTTCAGCAGACGGTTTCAGTAAGCGGCGGCTTTGGGATACGGACGATCGATGAAAGCGGCGGATAAAAGCGGGACACAACTGACGTCAGTTGCGGGCTTTTACTGCATGGAGGATAGCGTAATTTCCGGCAAAGTGAATAATAAAACGCCAGCGGCGAGGCGGGATGCGCTGAAAAGTTAAAACGGCGAGTCTGCGCACGGTCAGAGCAATAAAAAAAGCCCGCTGAGGAGCGGGCTGCAGACTTATCAGGGATTAACTGGCTGAGGCCAGGTTATTCCCACTCAATCGTCGCTGGTGGCTTACCGCTGATGTCATACACCACGCGGGAGATGCCGTCGACTTCATTGATGATGCGGTTAGAGACACGGCCAAGGAACTCATATGGCAGGTGCGCCCAGTGTGCGGTCATAAAGTCGATGGTTTCCACCGCACGCAGCGAGACAACCCAGTCATATTTACGGCCATCGCCCATTACGCCGACTGAACGTACCGGCAGGAAGACGGTGAAGGCCTGGCTGACTTTGTTATAGAGATCCGCTTTATGCAGCTCTTCAATGAAGATGGCATCGGCACGGCGCAGCAGGTCGCAATACTCTTTCTTCACTTCGCCCAGCACGCGCACGCCCAGACCTGGGCCCGGGAACGGATGGCGATAGAGCATGTCGTAAGGCAGGCCCAGCTCCAGACCAATCTTACGCACTTCATCTTTGAACAGCTCACGCAGCGGCTCAACCAGGCCCATCTTCATCTCTTTCGGCAGGCCGCCGACGTTGTGATGCGATTTGATGACGTGCGCCTTACCGGTTGCAGAGGCCGCAGACTCAATAACATCCGGATAGATGGTGCCCTGTGCCAGCCACTTAACGTCCTGCAGCTTCAGCGCTTCTTCGTCGAAGACTTCCACAAAGACGCGACCGATAATTTTACGTTTCGCTTCCGGCTCATTCTCACCTGCCAGCGCGTCGAGGAAGCGCGCTTCGCCTTCAACGTGAATAATGTTGAGGCCGAAGTGGTCGCCAAACATATCCATAACCTGTTGTGCTTCGTTCAGGCGCAGCAGGCCGTTATCTACGAACACACAGGTCAGACGGTCGCCAATGGCGCGATGCAGCAGCATTGCCGTCACGGAGGAGTCAACACCACCTGACAGGCCAAGGATCACTTTGTCGTTGCCGACCTGCACACGCAGGCGTTCAACCGCATCTTCAATGATTTTGGCTGGCGTCCACAGGGCTTCACATTCACAGATGTCGATAACGAAGCGCTCAAGCATCCGCAGGCCCTGGCGGGTATGGGTCACTTCCGGGTGGAACTGCACGCCGTAGAAGCGCTTCTCTTCGTTAGCCATAATGGCGAACGGACAGGTTTCTGTGCTGGCAACGGTCACGAAGTCAGCCGGGATCGCCGTGACTTTGTCGCCGTGGCTCATCCAGACATCCAGCAGCGGTTTGCCAGCGGCGCTGATCGCATCTTCAATATCGCGAACCAGGGCGCTTGGCGTCGTCACTTCAACCTGCGCATAACCAAACTCACGCTCGGTTGAGCCAGCAACGGTACCGCCCAGCTGCATCGCCATCGTCTGCATACCGTAGCAGACACCCAGCACCGGCACGCCAGCGCTGAAGACATATTCAGGCGCACGCGGGCTGTTCAGTTCGGTGGTGCTTTCCGGACCACCGGAAAGGATGATGCCGCTTGGATTGAACTGGCGAATCTGCTCTTCGGTGACATCCCATGCCCAGAGTTCACAGTAAACGCCCAGCTCGCGCACGCGACGTGCAACCAGCTGAGTATATTGTGAGCCGAAATCGAGAATCAGAATGCGATGCTTATGGATATTTTCCGTCGTCATTGAGGGTTTTCCAGAACGGTGACTTGATCAATAAAAGCGCCCGGCTGAAGCCGGGCGGGAAATCGGGATTATGAACCCATGCGGTAGTTCGGTGACTCTTTGGTGATGGTCACATCATGCACGTGGCTCTCATTGATGCCGGCGCCGCTGATGCGGACAAACTCCGCCTTAGTACGCAGGTCATCAATGGTCGGGCAACCGGTCAGGCCCATGCACGAGCGCAGGCCGCCCATCTGCTGATGCACGATCTCTTTCAGACGGCCTTTATAGGCCACGCGACCTTCGATACCTTCAGGCACCAGTTTGTCAGCGGCGTTATCGGTCTGGAAGTAGCGGTCAGAAGAGCCTTTAGACATCGCGCCCAGTGAACCCATACCGCGATAGGATTTGAACGAACGGCCCTGATAAAGTTCGATCTCGCCCGGTGACTCTTCGGTCCCCGCCAGCATCGAACCGACCATGACACAGGACGCACCGGCGGCGATCGCTTTCGCGATGTCGCCGGAGAAACGGATACCGCCATCGGCAATCACCGGAATACCGGTGCCTTCCAGCGCGGTGACTGCGTCAGAGACGGCTGTGATCTGCGGAACGCCCACGCCGGTTACGATACGGGTAGTACAGATAGAGCCCGGGCCGATACCCACTTTAACGGCGCTGACGCCTGCCGCAACCAGCGCCAGTGCGCCGGCACCGGTGGCTACGTTGCCGCCGACGATTTCAAGGTCCGGGTATTTGGCACGGGTTTCACGGATACGTGACAGCACGCCTTCAGAATGGCCGTGTGAAGAGTCAATCAGCAGCACGTCAACGCCCGCTGCAACCAGCGCATCGATACGCTCTTCGTTACCTGCACCTGCGCCAACTGCCGCACCGACACGCAGACGACCCTGCTCATCTTTACAGGCGTTAGGTTTACGTTCAGCTTTCTGGAAATCTTTAACGGTGATCATGCCCAGCAGATGGAAGCTGTCATCTACCACCAGCGCTTTCTCAACGCGCTTTTCATGCATCCTGTGCAGTACCACATCGCGCGCTTCGCCCTCTTTCACCGTCACCAGACGATCTTTCGGGGTCATGACTGCAGAGACAGGCTGAGAAAGGTCAGTGACAAAGCGCACGTCACGACCGGTGATGATACCCACCAGTTCGTTGTCGCGGTTAACCACCGGATAGCCCGCAAAGCCGTTGCGCTCGGTCAGCGCTTTGACGTCAGCCAGTGGGGTGGTTGGCAGGACGGTCTGTGGTTCAGTCACCACGCCGCTTTCATGTTTCTTCACCTTGCGCACTTCGTCCGCCTGGCGTTCGATTGACATATTTTTATGGATGAAGCCAAGGCCGCCTTCCTGTGCCAGCGCAATCGCCAGACCCGACTCGGTCACGGTGTCCATGGCAGCGGAGAGCATAGGAATATTTAAACGGATATTTTTGGTCAGCTGGGTGCTGAGATCGGCCGTATTCGGCAGGACGGTGGAGTGTGCAGGGACGAGCAGAACGTCGTCAAAAGTGAGTGCTTCTTTAGCGATTCTTAACATGGCAATACTCCACCTCGGGTGATTGAGAATAGATAAAATATTGCCGCGGCATTATACAGGCCGTAATCGATTGCCTCCAGCATTATTTACGAAAAACTCTTGATCCGCACTGGCAGCCCTGTAGTATCGATGAATTAACCTGCTGATTTGGAATTTGATCTTCGTCACATGTCGCTGCCACCCATCGCCAATATTTTTACCGTCAGCCGTCTCAATACGACAGTGCGTCAGCTGCTGGAGAAAGAGATGGGCCTGGTCTGGATCAGCGCCGAGATCTCCAACTTCACGCAACCGGCATCCGGTCACTGGTACTTCACGCTGAAAGATGATGGCGCTCAGGTTCGCTGTGCTATGTTCCGCAACAGTAACCGACGCGTTACCTTTCGTCCGCAGCATGGTCAGCAGGTGCTGGTTCGCGCCAACATCACTCTCTATGAGCCACGCGGTGACTATCAGCTGATTGCCGAAAGTATGCATCCGGCGGGTGAAGGCTTGCTGCAGCAGCAGTTTGAACTGCTGAAAGCAAAACTGGCCACCGAAGGACTGTTTGATCCGCAGCATAAGCAACCGCTGCCGGAACCGGCGCGTCAGGTCGGGGTAATCACCTCTTCCACCGGCGCGGCGCTGCACGATGTGTTACGCGTGCTGCATCGCCGTGATCCCTCCCTGCCCGTGGTCATCTACCCGACCGTGGTTCAGGGCGTCGATGCGCCAGCGGCTATCGTCCGGGCGATTGAAATCGCCAACCTGCGCAACGAGTGCGACGTATTAATTGTCGGACGCGGCGGCGGTTCGCTGGAAGATTTGTGGGGCTTTAACGATGAACGCGTGGCGCGCGCCATTTTTGCCAGCCGCATTCCCATCGTCAGCGCGGTGGGTCATGAAACCGATGTCACCATTGCCGACTTCGTTGCCGATTTACGCGCGCCCACCCCTTCCGCCGCGGCTGAAATTGTCAGCCGTAACCAGCTGGAGTTACTGCGTCAGTTGCAGTCACAGCAACAGCGGCTGGAGATGGCGATGGATTACTACCTGGCACGTCAGCAGCGGCTTTACTCCCGCCTTGAGCATCGTCTGCAACAGCAGCATCCGCAGCTGCGTCTGGCCCGTCAGCAGACCGCCCTGTTCCGCCTGCAGCAGCGACTGGGAGAAGCGATGGAAACCCGCCTGCGTCACGCCACGCGTCAGCAGGATCGCCTGTCGCATCGACTCAATGCCCAGCAGCCTCAGCAGCGGCTGTTCGATGCGCAAAAACAGCTGCAAAGCTGGCACTACCGCCTGCAGCAGAGCATGACAAAACAGCTGAGCACCAGCAAACAGCACTTTGGTCAGTTGGTGGCGCAGCTGGAAGGCGTCAGCCCGCTGGCGACGCTGGCGCGTGGTTTTAGCGTGACCACCGACACTGCCGGACAGGTGGTGAAGAAAACCGCACAGCTCCAGAGCGGCGACCTGCTCCGTACCCGTCTTGATGATGGCTGGGTTGAAAGCCAGGTGACGCAGTTACTGCCTGAGAAAAAGCGCCGCCGCAAAACCGCCTCCTGACTCTGCCCGTCAGCTCACATTTTTACACTTAACGCTGGCCTCACTAATGAGGTCTAACCCGCCTGATGGGTCTATACTTTCTGGCACATTCCCTGTCGCCAGGGCGTTTCAGATGGCTTGCCAAAGTTGTTGCCTCAGAAAAGCGCCGCCGCAAAACTGCCTCCTGACTCTGCCCGTCAGCTCACACTTTAACACTTAACGCTGGCCTCACTAATGAGGTCTAACCAGCCTGACGGGTCTATACTTTCTGGCACATTCCCTGTCGCCAGGGCGTTTCAGATGGCTTGCCAACGTTGTTGCCTCAGAAAAGCGCCGCCGCAAAACCGCCTCCTGACTCTGCCCGTCAGCTCACACTTTTACACTTAACGCTGGCCTCACTAATGAGGTCTAACCAGCCTGACGGGTCTATACTTTCTGGCACATTCCCTGTCGCCAAGGAGTTTCAGATGGCTTATTGCGTTATTCCTCCCTATATCCTTCGCAAAATCATCGCGCACGGTTCCGGCCACCAGCAGGAGCAGGCGCGTCGCACCCTGACACACGTCCAGCACCTGATGGCGGAACACTGGCAAAAGCAGCCGGTGGCAAAAAACGCGGCAGGCGGCCACGTGGATCGTGAAATTTATGATGCGCAAAGTCAGCAGACCCTGCCAGGTAAGCTGATTCGTCAGGAGGGCCAGCCCGGCAATGACGACGTGGCGGCTGAGGAAGCATGGGACTATCTTGGCGTAACCTATGACTTCTTCTGGCAGGCTTATCAGCGTAATTCGCTGGATAATCAGGGGCTGAAATTGCTCGGTACCGTGCACTACGGTGACAAATACCAGAACGCCTTCTGGAACGGTCAGCAAATGGTATTTGGTGATGGTGACGGCGAAATCTTTAATCGCTTCACCATTGCGATTGACGTTGTGGCGCACGAACTGGCGCATGGCGTGACGGAAAATGAAGCCGGCTTGATCTACTTCGAGCAGGCTGGTGCTCTGAATGAGTCGCTGTCAGATGTGTTTGGCTCGCTGGTGAAACAGTTCAGTAAAAAACAGCGTGCCGATGAGGCGGACTGGATTATCGGCGAAGGCCTGCTGGCAAGCGGCATCAATGGGCGTGGTCTGCGATCGATGTCTGAACCTGGCTCTGCCTATGATGACCCGATGCTGGGCAAAGATCCGCAACCGGCACACATGGATCATTACGTGAAGACACGTGAAGATAATGGCGGGGTTCATATCAACTCCGGCATCCCTAACCGGGCTTTTTATCTGGCAGCAATAGCACTGGGTGGTTATGCCTGGGAACAGGCGGGATATGCCTGGTACGACACGGTGTGTGACGACGAACTGCCACAGGATGCTGACTTTAAGACCTTTGCCCGCTTCACCGTTCAGCATGGTAAAAAACGGTTCAACGAATCGGTCGGCAGTGCTATTGAACAGGCGTGGAAGGAGGTTGGCGTGCTATGAGTGACCTGCCCGAACTCACTGATGACGCCACCATCATCGTCGCGCGTGAAGGCGGCATGGCCTTTATTCCGGGGCTACGCGCCGAACGACGCTTTATGCTGGGCGATCTGCCGCCGCCAGAAAGAGAGCGCGTCTGCCATGCGCTGCAGCAGGCGATGCCGCTGGGCGAACCGGAGGAGAAAGCCGCGCAGGTGGGCAGTGGCGACCAGCGCTATTTTCGCATCCAGATTCAGTATGCAACCCACCGCGAGGTTGGGACGATAGTGCTGTTGATTCCGGAACAGGTGGCGCCGCCTGAGTTGCAGGCGCTGTGGCGCGACGGCAAATAAGCAAAAAAAGGGCCGACAATGTCGGCCCTTTTCATTAAGCGTTGTTACTTGCTGTCTGGCAGCGCGTAAGCAATCACATAATCACCACGGTCCGGTGACTGACGTGCGCCACCTGCCGAGATCAGGATGTACTGCTTACCATCTTTCGGTGAGACGTAGCTCATCGGTCCACCCTGACTGCCCACCGGCAGACGTGCTTTCCACACCTCTTTGCCGGTTGAAGAGTCAAAGGCGCGCAGATAGTAATCCTGCGTACCCGCGATGAACACCAGGCCGCCCTGCGTGGCCAGCGTACCGCCCAGCGTTGGCATGCCAACCGGCATTTTCACGCGCATCTTGATACCGAATGGTCCGGTATCCTGCACCGTGCCGACCGGCACCTGCCAGACGATTTTCTGCGTTTTCATGTCAATCGCCGACAGCGTACCAAATGGCGGTTTCTGACATGGGATGCCCAGCGGTGACATAAAGCGATTTTTATTCACAGCATATGGCGTGCCTTTCAGCGGAACGGCACCCATACCGGTGTTGATCGCTTCGCCGCCGTTGCTGCCACGCGCAATATTGCTGGTATCAGCCGGGATCATCTGAACCCACAAACCCAGACGCATATCATTGACGAACAACAGGTGGTTGTTCGGATCGACCGACATGCTGCCCCAGTTCATACCGCCCAGCGAACCCGGGAAGCTCAGAGACTTGTCGGTGTCCGGCACGGTGAACAGGCCGTCATAGCGCATGGATTTGAAGCCAATGCGGCAGGCCAGCTGATCAAACGGCGTGGCACCCCACATGTCAGACTCTTTCAGCGTCTGGTTGCCAATCTGCGGCATCCCGGTCGAGTGTGGCTGCGTTTTAGTGTACTGCTCGTTCGGGATATGGCCCTGCGGCATCGGCAGTTCTTCGACTTTAGTCAGCGGCTTGCCGGTCATACGGTCAAGAACGAAGATCATGCCGGTTTTGCCGCCAATCACTACCGCTGGTGTGGTAGTGCCATCTTTTTGCGGGAAGTCGATCAGGCTTGGCTGCATCGGCAGGTCAAAGTCCCACAGATCGTTATGCACGGTCTGATAGACCCACTTCTCTTTACCGGTCGTGGCATCCAGCGCCAGAACCGATGCGCCATATTTGTGATCCAGTTCAGTACGGTTCGCACCCCAGAGGTCAACCGACGAACTGCCCATTGGAATGAACACGGTGTTCATTGCCGGGTCGTAAGACATTGGCGCCCATGAGTTCGGCGTACTGCGGGTATAATCTTTACCCGGCATCAATATCGCATTCGGGTCAACATTGCCTGGGTCAAACGCCCAGCGCATCTGGCCGGTGATAACGTCAAAGCCACGCAACACGCCACCCGGCATATCCGTCTGTACGTTATCCGCTACGCGACCGCCGACCACCACAGTGGTGCCAGCCAGGGTTGGCGCTGAGGTCAGCTGATATTGCGGATCCGGTGCCTTGCCCATGCCCGCTTTGAGATCAACGATGCCGTGATCGCCAAAGTTTTCACAGAACTCACCGTTGTCAGCATTGATCGCAATCAGACGCGCGTCGATGGTGTTCATCAGAATACGACGCTGACAGCTGTCACCGGCTGGCAACACTGCGGCAGTCACAGGTGAAGACCCCGGCTTATCTGGCTGCTGCAGCGGTTTCGTGGCGTCAAAGTAAGCCAGACCACGACAGCGCGGCCAGACTTCCGCTTTGGCATTGATTTCACGTTTCCAGATCTGCTTACCGCTGTTGGCTTCAACGGCGATGACGTTGTTGTGCGGTGTGCAGAGATAAAGGGTATTGCCAATCTGCAACGGTGTCTGCTGATCTTCTGCGCCGTTGCCGGTCGGGCTGACAGGGGTATCACCGGTGCGGAAGGTCCAGGCCACCTGCAGATCTTTCACGTTGTCGCGGGTGATTTGATCCAGCGCCACAAAGCGGCTGCCCTGCGGGGTATTACCGTAGTTATCCCAGTCTTTCTGCTGTTTCGCTTTATCTACCGGGATCAGCGGCAGCTCTTCGCCCGTGCCTGCAACGGTAGGATGTGGCTGGAACATCTGCACCAGCGTAACAACCATGCCTGCCGCCAGCAGCGCAGAGAACGCATAAGAGGGTTTTGCCAGTGAGTGCTTACCTTCATGTTTACGCAGTGAAGGCCAGATCAGGAAGGCAAGCAGCATCAGTCCGGCAGGCACCATCAGGCGTGATACCAGCGGCCAGAACTCCAGGCCCGCGTCGAATAGCGACCAGATCAGGGTGCCGACAAAGACCAGCAGGAACAGAACCACTGCCGAGGATTTGCGACGGAAGAACTGAATTGCGGAGAGTACAGTGACGATACCCGCAATTAAAAAGTACCCGCTGCCACCAAGTGCAACCAGTTTGCCGCCGCCAATTGCAAAAAACAGACCGGTGGCAAGCAGCACCAGTCCGAGCAGCACGGATGCTATTCCCAGCCCCTTTCCGGAGCGGGAGGATGTTTCAGCCATAATACTTACTCTCCTGAATAAACAGAGCGCCCGGACAGATGCCATCCGGACGCCGGCGCGATAAGTCAGTCCGCGCCAGGCACCGCTCGGTTTCAAATCAAATATAAACAGACCCGCGTCCGTGAGATCGAGGGGCCGGAAGAACACGGATGTGGCTTGCCCCTCCCACGACGCGGCAGGATTGTACCACCTGGTACATTACAGAGTGAACATCTACAACCCATTTGTTACGGCGCAATAGCATTTTTGCTACAAAATGAGCCAGTCGTTGCTCTGAATTCTCAGACGTTTTAAGCGTAGCTGAAAGCGGCGTCAGTGACCTGGCGGCTGGAAAAGGACGCGCTTGCGGGAGATAAGGCCATGTCCGTTCCGGCAAAAATAGTCCACCGCGCCGCAGGCTTTGAGCACCTCAAGCGGCTGATGACACGCCGGACAGCAGGGTTGTGCGGGGTAATGCGTACCGCAGGTATTACAGATAAATTCACCGTCACTGAGCGACAGCGGTTGCTGACATTTTTCGCAAATAATAGTCACTATTTTCTCCCTGCTCCGGTTTATTCAGGGCAAAAAAAAGAGGGCCAGATGGCCCTCTATTCTTAACGCTTGTTCTTTTTCATATGCGCCAGCAGACGCTTACGTTTACGCTGCTGCGTTGGTGTCAGCAGGTTACGTTTGCCTTCGTAAGGGTTATCACCCTCTTTGAACTGAATACGAATTGGCGTTCCCATCACGTTGAGTGATTTACGGAAATAGTTCATCAGGTAGCGTTTGTAAGAATCTGGCAGATCCTTAACCTGATTACCGTGGATTACCACGATAGGCGGGTTATAGCCCCCCGCGTGCGCGTATTTGAGCTTAACGCGACGACTGCGTACCAGCGGTGGCTGGTGATCGTCTGCCGCCATGTTCATGATACGGGTCAGCAGCGAGGTGTTTACACGCTTCGTCGAACAGTCATAGGCTTCAGTGATCGACTCAAACAGATTGCCGACGCCGCTGCCGTGCAGCGCAGAGATAAAGTGGATGCGGGCGAAGTCGATAAAGCCCAGACGGTAGTCCAGTGTCTCTTTCACTTCATCACGCACTTCCTGCGACAGGCCATCCCATTTGTTGACCACAATCACCAGCGAACGACCACTGTTGAGAATGAAGCCAAGCAGCGACAGATCCTGATCGGAAATACCGGCATGGGCATCAATCACCAGCATCACCACGTTGGCATCTTCAATCGCCTGCAGCGTCTTGATCACCGAGAATTTCTCTACGGTATCAGAGATTTTGGCACGCTTACGCACGCCCGCCGTGTCGATCAGAACGTATTCACGTCCATCACGCTCCATCGGAATATAGATGCTGTCGCGGGTGGTGCCCGGCATATCGTAGACCACCACGCGGTCTTCACCGAGAATACGGTTGGTAAGCGTTGACTTACCTACGTTAGGACGGCCAACAATCGCCAGTTTGATCGGCAGGCCCGTCGGGTCGAAGTTTTCTTCTTCCTCGGCGGCTTCCTGCTCAGCAATCTCGTCAGCTTCAAGCGCAGCCCAGTATGCCTGGTTCTCTTCTTCTTCCGTGAGCTCGACCGTCTCAACTTTGTCCATCCATGGCAGCAGTGCCTCTTCTATCAGGCTGCTCACACCACGACCATGCGATGCCGCAATGGCGTGGATCTCGCCCAGGCCCAGTGAATAGAAGTCCACAACCGCCTGATCAGGATCCATCCCGTCAGTTTTGTTGGCCACCAGGAAAGTCGCTTTCTGGCGGGAACGGAGATGCTTAGCGATTTGCTGATCGGCGGCCATCATGCCCGCACGCGCATCGACCATAAACAGCACGACATCCGCTTCTTCAATCGCCAGCAGTGACTGCTCGGCCATCCGCGTTTCAACACCCTCTTCGGTGCCGTCGATACCACCGGTATCAATAACAATAAATTCGCGCCCTTCCACTTCGGCGCGACCATATTTGCGATCGCGAGTCAGTCCAGGAAAATCCGCTACCAGCGCATCACGTGTGCGGGTTAAGCGGTTAAATAGCGTAGATTTTCCCACATTGGGACGCCCAACCAGCGCGACCACAGGTACCATAACAAAATGCCTCAATAAATAATTAATCGCCCGAATGGCGTGATTATAACGGCTCTGGCCGTCAAGTTCAGGCTTAAGGCGCAAAGAATACCATGCCTGACTAAAAACGAAACGGCCCCTGATTAAATCAGGAGCCGTCGGAACGGAGGATTTCACCTGCCAGACGTGTACCCGTTAACGGGTAATCGCATAAACCTCACCATCTTTCGACTGGATCAGCAGCTTATCGCTGGCGACCACCGGCTCGGTCTGGAAGCCTGAGCTATCCAGTTCCTGCTGCGCAACAAAACGACCATCCGTGGTGTTCAGCCAGTGCAGATAACCTTCGCTGTCGCCGACAACCAGATAGCCGTTGTAGAGCACCGGCGAAGTCAGGTTGCGATGCAGCAGATCGCTTTGACGCCAGATGGCGACACCGCCGTCAGCGTTAAGCGCAATCACACGATCGTCCTGATCGACCAGATAGATGCGGCCGGCATCCACAATCAGATCTTTCACACCACCAATTTCGCGTTTCCACAAAATCTGGCCGGAACGCAGATCCAGTGCTGTCAGATTGCCGTTATACGCCAGCGCGTAAACCACGCCATTGACGATAACCGGAGTGGTATCGACATCGTTAAGACGATCGATCTCAGTGGCACCGCTGACCTGGGAAATACGCTGCTGCCAGACCAGTTGTCCCTGGTTCAGCACCACGGCACTGACACGACCATTGTCGCCACCGACAATCGCGCCACCAAAAGCGACAGCCGGAGCAGATTCACCGCGCAGAGACAACGCTGGCATATCCAGGTTGACGCTCCACTTTACGGCACCGCTGCTCTGATCCAGGCCCTGCAACATGCCGTTGCTGGTATGAACCAGCACCAGACCATCGCTGACTACCGGACGTGACAGGGCTTCACCGGCGACTTTCGTCTGCCACGCCAGGCTACCATCACTGCTGTTGAGGGCATAAACCTGGCCGCGCTCGCTGCCAACATAGACCCGATCGCCATCAGCCGTCAGGCCACCTGATAACATGGCTGAGCGATTTTTAGAGAAGAAGCCGGTTTTCTCAGAGAGATCGACTTTCCATTTTTCTTTACCGTCTGCGGCATCGAGCGCTTTGACGATACCAAAGCGGTCAGCAGCATAAACCGTATTATCCTGCCAGGCAGGATGCAGATTTGAGTAGAAATCACCGACACCATCGCCTACCGAGGTGCTCCACACTTTCTGTGGCGTGAACTGATTTTCCACCTTCGGCAACGGGGCCATTTTTACTACATCTTCTTCGCCGCTAAACAGCGAACAACCGCTGAGCAAAGTGACTGAAATCAGTCCCGGCAGCAGGTATTTACGTAATTCCATGCGCTCTCTCTTGACTGGCTTAGCTTAAGTTATTCATCTTCATCTGCATCATTTGCTTCAATGCCGGAGAGGCGTCAGATTCAACCCCTTTACTCCAGGCATCGCGCGCGCCCTGCTTGTCGCCTTTGGTCAGCAGCGCTTCGCCGCGAATATCGGCCACAATGGCTGTCCAGCCATCACCCTTCACACCGTCAAGGGTTTTAAGCGCCGCATCCGCTTGATTCTGTTGCAGTTGAATGCGTGCCAGGCGCAGGTTAATCACCGCCTGCAGATTGGCATCTTTGGTATCTTTCAGTCCGTTTTGCAGCAGCGTCGCGGCTTTATCAAGCTGACCGGCGTCAACAAACTGCTTCGCCAGATCCATCGCAGCCAGCGCACCGTAGGTGTTGCTGTTTTCACTGGCAAAACGGTTTACCGCTTCCAGCGTCTCCGGTTTGCCCGCCTGCATGGCGCTGGTGAGCTGCTGATACTGCGCTGATACTGTCTTCGCCGTATCGTCCTGATGACTGCTCCAGTAACGCCAGCCGCCCAGCGCAGCAATGCCGATCACCACGCCAATAGCTAACGCTTTGCCATTGTTGGCAAAAAAGTTGCGCAGCGCGTCGGTCTGCTCGTTCTCATTGCTATACACTTCCACGCAATCCCTCTCCTTTCTATGGTTGGTGCTGTGTCACGCTTACTGTAACAGCGAGCGCAAGACAGCAGCAGCCTCTGCCTGATCCAGCGTTTGCTGCTCGCCACGGCGCAGATCTTTAATCACGACCTGACCGGCTTTGACCTCGTCCTCGCCTAACACCAGTGCGACGCGAGCGCCCCACTTGTCAGCACGGGCAAACTGTTTCTTGAAGTTGCCGCCGCCAAAGTTGGTCATCAGCCTCAGTTCTGGCGCTTCATCACGCAATTTCTCAGCCAGCTGCATTGCTGCAGACTGCACGCCCTGACCTGAAGCGATAACATAGACATCCACATTGCTCGTCGGTTCAAATTCAGGATTAACCGCCTGAACCAGCAGCACCAGACGCTCCATGCCCATGGCAAAGCCAACGGCAGGTGTTGCGCGGCCACCGAGCTGCTCAACCAGGCCATCATAGCGACCGCCACCACATACCGTGCCCTGTGAACCCAGGCTATCGGTGACCCACTCAATCACGGTGCGATTGTAATAATCAAGACCGCGTACCAGACGCTGATTGACGGTGTAGCTGATCCCGGCGTCATCCAGCAGGGCACACAGGCCGCTGAAATGTTCACGTGATTCGTCATCAAGATAGTCGCCAAGCTGTGGCGCATCATTCAGTAACTGCTGAATATCGGGATTTTTAGTGTCGAGAACGCGCATCGGATTGGTGTACATGCGGCGTTTACAATCCTCATCCAGCACCTCTTTATGCTGTTCAAGGAAGGCGACCAGCGCGTCGCGGTAATGCGCGCGTGCTTCCAGCGAACCGATAGAGTTGAGTTCCAGACGAACGTGTTCAGAGATACCCAGGGCTTTCCACCAGCGGGCGTTCAGCATGATCAGTTCAGCATCGATGTCCGGTCCCTGCAGACCAAACACTTCCACGCCAATCTGGTAGAACTGACGATAGCGGCCTTTCTGCGGACGCTCATAGCGGAACATCGGGCCCATATACCACAGGCGCTGCTCCTGGTTGTAGAGTAAACCGTGTTCGATACCGGCTCGCACGCAACCTGCAGTGCCTTCCGGACGCAGCGTCAGGCTTTCACCGTTGCGGTCTTCGAAGGTATACATCTCTTTTTCAACCACGTCGGTGACTTCACCGATGGCGCGTTTAAACAGTGGGGTTTGCTCCACCAGCGGTAAGCGAATTTCGCTGTAACCGTAGCTCGCCAGCGTCTGCTTGAGAACGCCTTCAATCCGTTGCCAGAGGGCGGTATCCGCAGGCAGGTAGTCGTTCATCCCGCGAATCGCCTGAATATTCTTCGCCACGTTAGAATCTCTTAATGCAAAAAAACCTGTCCGGCATCATACCTTATGAGGATGAAACCGCACAGGTTCAGTCAAAAAAGTCACGCACGCAAACCGCGTACGCCATTATTTTTCCAGATGCTGCACATCAATACGGCGACTGGCATCCAGCATCGACGCTTTAGCACGAATGCGCGCTTCCAGCTGATCGATCATGTCATTGTTGTCGAGACGATCGCGCTGACGCACACCATCCTCGTAGAAACCACTCTTCTTGCTGCCGCCGGTCACGCCCAGCGTAGAGAGGGTCGCCTCGCCAGGTCCGTTGACCACGCAGCCGATGATGGAGACATCCATCGGGGTGATGAGGTCTTCCAGACGCTGCTCCAGCGCGTTGACCGTGCCGATAACGTCGAACTCCTGACGTGAGCAGGTCGGACAGGCGATGAAGTTGATGCCACGAGAACGGATGCGCAGTGACTTGAGGATATCGAAACCGACTTTGACTTCTTCTACCGGATCGGCGGCCAGCGAGATACGCAGCGTATCGCCGATCCCTTCTGACAGCAGCAGACCCAGTCCAATCGCCGATTTCACTGCGCCAGCCCGCGCGCCGCCCGCTTCGGTGATACCGAGATGCAGTGGCTGTTCAATCTGTTTCGCCAGCAGACGATAAGATTCAACCGCGAGGAAGACGTCAGAGGCTTTGACGCTGACTTTGAATTGATCGAAGTTAAGACGGTCGAGATGATCGACATGGCGCATGGCTGATTCCAGCAACGCCTGCGGCGTCGGCTCGCCATACTTTTCCTGCAGATCTTTCTCCAGCGAACCGGCGTTCACGCCGATTCGAATCGGAATATTGTTGTCGCGCGCGCAGTCTACCACCATACGGATGCGCTCATTGTTCCCGATATTACCGGGATTGATGCGCAGGCAGTCGACGCCATACTCGGCGACTTTCAGGGCGATGCGGTAGTCAAAATGAATATCTGCAACCAGCGGGACGTTTACCTGCTGTTTGATCAGCCTGAATGCTTCTGCGGCATCCATGGTAGGCACCGAGATACGAACGATATCGACACCGACTCGCTCAAGGGCTTTGATCTGATTTACCGTCGCCTCCACGTCAGTGGTGCGGGTGTTGGTCATCGACTGGACAGCGATGGGTGCGCCGTCACCGACCGGCACCTTGCCGACGTAAATGCGTTTGGATTTACGACGGATAATGGGTGCTTCGTTATGCATATTTCTTCTCCACAATTGCCCGGTACGCGATACGCTGTTATTGCGCACCCAACGTCAGGCGAGCAACCTGGTTATTACGGATAAAACGACTTAAATCAACGGGCTGATTCTGATATTGCACCTGAACAGCGGAAGGCGCGCCAATTTTCAGACGATACGGAGGCGTTCCTGCGAGGCTGAGTTTACCACCACTGCGCTGAATGCCGCTGAACAGTTTTTTGCCGGTGGCATCGCTCACTTCCAGCCAGCAGTCGGCGTTAAAGGTCATCACCACCGCATTAGGGTCAGCAGCCGGTTCACTGACCGCCGCTGCACCTACTGGCATCTGAGGTGCCGTGCTGTTATTGGTATTCGTGTTCGCGGCCGCAGGTGCAGCCGCTGAGTTGTCCACGGGCGCCTGGCTCGGTGAAACCACGGCATTGCTGGTGGTATCCGGCTGTGCGGTGGTCGCGCTATTGCTGCCAGTGGCAGCCGGAGCCGCACTCGCTGGCGCACTGGCTGCGCTGTTGTCACTGGTGGTATTGCTTTCGTCAGGCGCGGCAGGTGCCGCGCTGTCACCACTGGATTCACCCAGCGGAATCGACTGGCCGCTATCACCGCTGCTGCTGTTCTGATCGGTCATCGGCACCAGATCATCCTGTGACTCTTTATGATTCTGCCACCACCAGGCACCGGTCAGACCCACCACCACAAACACCACCAGCCAGGTGAAAATCATCAACCAGCCGTCGCGTTTCTTGCGGCGTTTGCCCAGCGAGAAACTTTGCATCGGCTCGATCTTTGAAGCCCGAATCGGTGTCTGTTTCGCCATCATCGGCAGCAGTTCCTCTTCAGGAATGTGCACCAGACGCGCGTAGGAGCGAATGTATCCGCGCAGGAACGTGGAGGCCAGATCGGCAGGCGATTTGTCTTCCTCGATATCACGCACGGTAGAAAGTTTCAGGCACAGGCGTTCAGCGACGTTCTGCTGCGTCAGCCCCATCTGCTCACGGGCCAGACGCAGGCGTTCACCTGTTGAATGTAATGCAGAGTTTTCTTGAGTGGCTTCAGTATTCATTAGCTAAATAACGCTGGTACTGTATCGATTGCGGAAAACGTCGCGCTAACTGGTCGCCATAACGTGAAACGTCAGCGGCATCTCCCTGTAGCGCGGCGAAACGTAAGTGTAACGCCAGACTTCGTGCCGTTGCGGGCAGCTGTTGCTGGTAAATATCAAGCAAAACCTGCACCTTCGCCAGATGGTTATCTGCCATCTGCTTTTCAGCTTCCGACAGCAGCGAATCAGCTTTGCGTCTGTCAGCCTCAATGGCCTGGCGTAGTGTCCTGCGGGCAGCGGCAATATCGCCAGCCTGCAGATAACAAAACCCTGCCAGTTCAAGCGCGTCATTGCGTGCATCAAACTGCGGTGCTGCGCTTGCCCGACTAAACTGTTGATGCGCTTCGCCATACTGCCTTAAAGCGCAGAGAAACGCACCGTAATTGTTAGCAACAAAACCATTATCCGGGGCCTGCTGCTGTGCCAGTATAAACCGTGCCTGCGCCGCTGTCTGATTACCCTGCTTCTGCGCCAGTCGAGCCAGCGCAAGCGAGACCCGGTAATCCTCTGGCGCGGCGGCCTGTGCCCGCAGAAAGTTTCGCTCAGCTGCGGCATAGTCGCCACCCGCCAGATAGTGCATCCCTAACTGCAGACGCACCTCTTCTGCTCCGGGTTCGTGATGCTGGCTGACACACCCGCTTACAACAAACAGCGCCAGTAAAACGGCAGGTAATCCGTTACGCATAATCGTTTCCATCCGGTTGACGTTGACAGGCTGCAGCCTGCCACGCGTCATCACTTCAGGAAACGCTCCGAGTCACTCTTCTAGAGAGCCTTCACAGAGATGGCTTCACCCGCCATTTTTTTACGCATCGTACGCTTGGTACGGTCGATCACCTCACCGGCTAACTGACCACAGGCGGCATCGATATCGTCGCCACGGGTTTTACGCACGATGGTCGTAAAACCATAGTCCATCAGGACTTTGGAGAAACGATCGATGCGGCTGTTGGAGCTACGGCCATAAGGCGCGCCCGGGAAGGGGTTCCAGGGGATCAGGTTGATTTTACACGGTGTTTCTTTCAGTAATGCGGCGAGTTCATGCGCATCATCTGTGCTGTCATTGACGTGATCCAGCAACACATACTCAATGGTCACGCGTCCCTGATTGGCGTTGGATTTGCCAATGTAGCGTTTCACCGCCGCCAGGAAGGTTTCGATATTGTACTTTTTGTTGATCGGGACAATATCATCACGCAGCTTATCGTTAGGCGCGTGCAGGGAAATCGCCAGCGCGACGTCGATCATATCGCCCAGTTTATCCAGCGCAGGCACCACACCCGAGGTAGAGAGGGTCACGCGACGCTTCGACAGACCAAAACCGAAGTCATCCAGCATGATCTCCATCGCCGGGACCACGTTATTGAGGTTGAGCAGCGGCTCGCCCATGCCCATCATCACCACGTTGGTGATAGGACGCTGGCCGGTGATTTTGGCTGCGCCGACAATTTTCGCCGCGCGCCACACCTGACCAATAATTTCTGACACCCGCAGGTTACGGTTAAAGCCCTGCTGTGCGGTCGAACAGAATTTACACTCCAGCGCACAACCCACCTGTGAAGAGACACAGAGCGTGGCGCGGTCCCCTTCCGGGATATAGACCGTTTCCACCAGCTGGTCGCCCACACGAATGGCCCATTTGATGGTGCCGTCGGTAGAGCGCATCTCTTCTGCCACTTCTGGCGCACGGATCTCCGTCAGCTCCATCAGCCGGTTACGCAGCTTTTTGTTGATGTCGGTCATCTGCTCGAAGTCATCGCAGCAGTAGTGATAAATCCACTTCATGACCTGATCGGCGCGGAAAGGCTTTTCGCCCAGCGACAGGAAGAATTCGCGCATCTGCTGACGGTTGAGATCCAGCAGGTTTATTTTCTGGCTTTTGGGGGAGACGACAATAGGGGATGCGGACGCGGACGTCACAATCTGTTCGGACATAATATTCTCTGGCCTCGTTGTTACACGTTATGGCGCTGTTCAGGGATAGGTGAAAAAAATTGCGCCTTCATTAAGCTGAGTCAATGAAGGCGCAATATTGTACAACATCTGCAGCCTGATAACAGGCGGGAGTGACCTCCCCTACGCAGATTTTTGTAAAGCCGACGTAACGTTTATCGCCAGGCGATTAACGGGTACGTGGGCAGATCTCGTTTTCGCCAAAGAAATAAGCGATTTCGCGGGCAGCGGATTCAGCAGAATCTGAACCGTGCGTGGCGTTTTCGGTGAAGCTGTCAGCGTAGTCAGCACGCAGTGTGCCAGCCAGTGCGTTTGCCGGGTTAGTGGCACCCATCAGGTCACGGTGACGCTGAACGGCATTTTCACCTTCCAGCACGGAAACAACAACCGGGCCAGAGGTCATGAATTCAACCAGACCATCGAAGAATGGCTTGCCCTGGTGCTCAGCGTAAAAACCTTCAGCCTGCTCTTTGCTCAGCTGCAGCATTTTTGCGCCAACGATTTTGAAGCCAGCGCTTTCAAAACGGTTGTAGATAGCACCAATCACATTTTTAGCGACGGCGTTTGGCTTGATGATAGAAAAAGTACGTTCGATTGCCATGATGACCTCTGTCTTAACGTTCTGAAGAAACCGGTGGCGTCCGCCCCGGTTAAGAAACGGCGCCGATTATAGGGGCTGAGTCCGGCATTGCCTATCAGAGATCCCTAATTTGATGAAAATTCTTGATCTGAGTCGAAGCAGACGCGCCATAGTTATGATTTAGCGCAAAAAAGCGTCAGCCCCGGCTGAAGGTGACGGAGACAAGTTGCCCCTCTTCATCCATCACCACCAGCTGATACTCGCCCGGATGATCGAGCTGCAGCGACAGGCTGTCTGCGGCGTTCTGCGTCATCAGAGGCTCACCATTCAGGAACCACCAGCGCTGCGCGCCCTGCCCTCCCTGCACCGCGACCGGCATTGTCAGCGCGCTCCTGCCCGGCAGCGGTCTGACAATTTGCCCCTCAATCACGCCGGTAACGATCAGCGGAGCGCTGCTGCCCTGCTGTAACGGCGGACACCGGGCATCGACAGGGGGCAGACGTTGCGCCCGCCGCTCCTGAGGCGGCAGCCAGGCCTCCAGCGGCAGCGGCCAGACCAGCCGTTCATGGCGGGTGGCGCCGGGGCAGTCTGCTGCGACGCGCAGTCCCTGCGCATTCTGCCAGTAGCCCAGGCGTAATCCGCTGAGGCTCTCCTGGCCGGGAGCCAGCAATGTAGGCGGCAGCGTGTCGGCGGCAACCCAGCTTTGCCGCCGCTGGCGACAGTTTTCGTCTCCGGCGGGCAACGGCTGACCGCCAGGCCAGCAAATGGTCGCCACCGTCACCGAGGCCGGCCGCGGATCGCCCGGAACGTCACGTCTGCCGAGGCGACTCATCAGCAGGCTGTTGATCTGATTCATGACGGGCACGGCAGAGGCAAAACCAAACTGCCCGGCAACCGGCGTCGCATCCGGTCTTCCGACCCAGACGCCAATCAGATAACGGGGATTGATCCCCACCGACCAGGCGTCGCGGTAGCCATAACTGGTGCCGGTTTTCCAGGCCAGTGGCACCACATCGGGTACGCTGCCATTGCCCGCGGGCTGCGCTTCCCCGGCCAGGATACGCCGGATGATCCACGCCGACGCAGGCGAAAGCAGCGGCCGCTGCTGTAAAGGTTGATCGGGCATCCAGCGCAGCTGGCCGGCGTTGCCGTGGCGGGCAAAGGCGCTGTAGGCAGCCACGATCTCATCCATGCGCGCTCCGGTGCCGCCGAGAATCAGGGAAAGATTAGGTTCAGCGCCGGGGGGAAAACGTAAGTTCAGACCGACATTGCGCAGGCGCGCTGCAACGTTTTTCGGTCCCAGCGCCTCCAGAAGCTGCACCGCAGGCAGATTCAGCGACCGCACCAGTGCGTCACTGGCGCTGACCGGCCCGTGAAATCCGGTATCGAAGTTGCCTGGCCGGTAATCACCAAAGCGACGCGGCACATCCTGCAGCAGTGATTCAGCATGAATCAGCCCCTCATCCAGCGCCATGCCGTAAATAAAGGGTTTTAACACCGAGCCTGGCGAACGCACGCTGGCGATCATATCCACATGGCCAAAACGGCTGTCATCGGTAAAGTCAGCCGAGCCGACGTAGCCGCGAACCGCCATGGTGGTGTGATCCACCACCAGCATCGCCAGCGAAGTGCGTGGAGGAAGCTGATTTTTAACATTCAGCGCCAGGCTTTCCAGTTCGCGCTGCAGTGAGGGGTCGAGCGTAGAGACAATCTTATCGCTGTGGCTGATCGACAGCAGTCGCCGGGCCAGCAGCGGCGCCATCTGTGGCATCTGGCGCGGCGGCAGCCATACCGGCTCCTGACGGATTTCCGCCACCTGTTCAGCGGACCAGATGCGGTATTCCGCCAGCCGATCCAGCACTTTGTTGCGTGCGGCTTCTGCCCGCTCTGGCCAGCGATCGGGTCGCAGACGGCTGGGTGCCTGCGGCAAAACGGCCAGCAGCGCCGCCTCGCCCGGCGTCAGTTGTGACGGGGCTTTTCCCAGCCAGCTCCAGCTTGCCGCGCCCACCCCTTCCAGCGTGCCGCCAAAGGGCGCACGGTTAAGGTAGAGCGTCAGGATGTCTCGTTTGGAAAGATGCCACTCCAGCTGCAGCGCACGCCACGCCTGAATTATCTTGCCGCGCAGCGTCCGGGGTTGCGGGTCGATAAGGCGTGCCACCTGCATAGTCAGCGTGCTGCCTCCGGAAATCACGCTCTGATGGCGCAGATCCTGCCAGGCGGCGCGCAGCAGAGCCAGGGGATTGATGCCGGGGTGATACCAGAACCAGCGATCTTCATAGGTCAGCAGCGCCTGCAGATAGGCCGGAGCCACCTCCTCTGGCGTGACCGGATAGCGCCAGATCCCCTTGCTGTCTGCAAAGCGCCACAATGGTGTACCGTCGCTGGCAACAATCACCCGCGCAGGTTGCACCTGTTTAAGCGGCAACGGGAAAAGCCGATCCAGCCCCCATATCGCCAGCCACAGCGCCAGAAAAAAAAGCGGCAGCGCGAGCCACCACTTTTTGATGCTGCTGACGTTTACCACGCGTCGCGTCACTTACTGAATATGCAGCTGTGACGGCGTGCTGCCGGTGGCGCGCCACTCCGGCACATACATCGACTCGACCTGCGGTGGTGGCATCAGATAGCGACCCGGTGTGACCGCCCGCGCCAGGTAGACCAGCGTCGCGGGACGATAAGTATCCACCGCCAGTGCCGCCACAAAGCGATCGTCACGGAACTCAATGTGTCTGATGTCAGCCTGCTGCATGTCACCCATGCTCTCCTTCAGCGCATCCGCACTGTCGCCGAGGCTGGCGCTGCTGTCTGCCAGGTTCTGGTTTTCCAGCTCCAGACCGGCAGGCAGCAGATCCACCACCAGCGCATCGGTGATGCTGCGCTTCGACGAAACGGTCAGACGCACCACCAGCAACTCGCCGCTGCGCAGATTACTGAGATCGGCGGCTTTGCCATCCAGCGTAAAGTATTCACGTTTTATCCCGAGCACATTGCTCTCCGGCTGTGGCGCGGCCAGCGGATAACCGGTGACATCCAGACGACCATACAGCGGCGCACTGCCCGGATTACTGATGGCTAAGCCCTGCAACAGTCGTTCAGCCCCCAGCCCTTTATTCAGTGGCGCATCGCCCTGCAGAGGCTGTGCATTGCCCGACAGTTGCGCCTGCCAGCTTCCGCCCTGCGCACGCTGCAGCGTATGCGCCGCTAAATAGAGCGCGTTATTCTCCTGAGTCGAGAACCAGCGCTTGCCGTTGACCTCTTTTGACAGCGACAGCAGCAGACTATTCTGCAAATCAGGCTGCAGCTTATTCTCTGCTAACAGGGCTATCATCATCCCCTCATCGCGCACCGTGCTGCCATAGTCGCCATACCACTCTTTATCTGAGCGCGTCAGACTGGCACCCTGCATGATCGCAAGCGATGCGCGCTGCCCGTCACCCATCAGCTTCAGCGCCACGCCAAGCTGCATCAGCGCCAGGCCGGAGCGGGCCTTCTCACGCTTTTCATACAATGCGCGTAGCGCACCCAGCGGCGCACGCTGCTGACGCGCCAGCACCAGTCCGGCGTAAGCCTGCACGCTGAACTGCAGCGCGGCGTTGTTATCACTGCCGCCGCCACTGATCTGCGCGGGATCCTGCAGATAGCGCAGCAGCCGTGCGTTAGCGCGCTCAATTACGTTATCCGGCAGCGCATAGCCCGCCTCGCTGGCGCGAAGCAGGAAATCGGTCACGTAAGGCGTCAGCCAGAACTCCTCCTCACTCTGTTTGTCCCACAGCCCGAAGCTACCGTTGGCCCGCTGCATGCCCGCCAGACGGGCAATGCCGGTGTCGACGGCGGCCCGGCGCGCCTCATCACTGCTGGTTTTTATCCCCATCGCGGTCAGCTCGGCATGGCTGGTGTAGAGCGACGGCCAGAGGCCGCTGGTGGTCTGTTCCAGACAGCCGTAGGGATAGGCATAAAGCGCACTGATATAGCTGGCGATATTGAGCGGCGGACGATTGCTCAGCGTCAGCTGTCCACTCAGGGTCTGAGCATCCAGGCCGGTAAACGCGGTTGCCGCGACCTGCCAGGGCTGATCGGAATTGATGACGGCATCGAAATTCAGTGTCCGGGCCGGATAAGGTGGTCTGACGCCGATTTTCCACTGCTGTTTGCTGGGCTTCACCTGCTCGCCCGGCAGGTTCAGACCGGAAATCTGCACGGCGACCTCACCATCACCAAAGCCGGTTTTCGCCGTGACCGGAATCTGAAGTGTGGTACGTGCGCCTTTGGCCAGCGTCACGCTCTGGCTGGCAGCCCCGGCCAGATCCACTAAGCCACTGCTGCTCAGATCCACCTTCAGGGTTTGCGGCAGATCGGTCAGGTTAGTGAGATCCAGCGCCAGTGAGGCTGTATCGCCGCTGGCAAGGAAGCGCGGGGTGGCCAGTTCGCTGATCAGCGGCGCCGCGACCACCAGTTTACGTTCGGCCGCTCCGAAGCTGTCGTCGCTCCATGCCTGGGTCATCAGCCGCAGTTCACCGTTAAAGGTCGGGATCGGCAGCGTAATCGACCCGTTGCCCTCTTTATCCAGCGTGACTGCCTGTAACTGCTGCGCCACGATATTGACGTGCGTCACCGGCTTTTTGCCGCCGCGCGTCATCGATTCATCTTCGCCATCACCACCAAAACGCAGTGCCGCGAGCCGACCACCGCCTTCGATCAGCTGGCCAAAGACGTCGTACTGATCGACGTTATAGCGTTTACGACCAAAAAACGCCTGCCACGGATCGGGGGTTTTATAATCCGTGACGCTCAGAACGCCGCTGTCCACTGCTGACAGCAGTACATTCACTTTTTCAGGCAGCGGGCCGCCGTCACGACTGGCGTGGACTTTTACCGTCAGGCGTTGCTCAGGACGGATTTTATCGGGCGCATCCAGCGTCAGATTTAAGCGGCGCGCCTCCGTCGCCATCGGCAGATGCAACAGCCCCACCGCGCGTTTTGGCGTTGCGCCACTGACCTTATCGCCGTCTCGCACCACGATGGCGCTGAAGTAGAGATCGTGACGCTGCCAGCTCTCAGCAACAGGGACATCCACCGTTGTGCCGCCCTTAGGTACGGTCAGTGGCTGCCACCAGAGCGTGCCGCTGCTCGACTCCACCATCAGGTAACCTTTACCGGCCGCCGGTGACTCAACCTGCAGATGCACGGTGTCGCCCGGCTGGTAAGCGGCTTTATCCAGCTTCAGTCTGACCTGATCCGGGCGCAATGCCCCCGTGCCGTTGGTGTTATCCTGCCAGTCATAACCCGCCTGGAACCGGACACTGCTGACGATCTTCTCGCCCGCCTGCACTTCCAGCCGGTAGTGGCCCCACTCGACCGGGAAGCTGACTTTGGTGCTGCCATCAGCCGGGACAGAGATGGCGCGTTCATCTTCCTGCAGATCCTTGTCGCTATACTGCGACTGCCAGCCTTCGCTGTCAGAGAAGCTCCAGTAGTAATCATGGCGTTCACGGATCAGGCGAACATCCAGCTTCTCTGCCGCCAGTTTTTTGCCCTGACTGTTGGCATAGACAATGTCGAATTCGGCCAGGCTCTGTTCCGGCACAGTCGGCTCATCGTGATAGCTGTCACTGCGGTAGTCATAAACCGCCTTGTTACCAAACAGCGGCCGGATACCTGGCAGCGCTTCAGCGGGCCAGATGGCCTGGGTGGCACGACGGGTGACCGGACGTCCGCCGGTTTCCAGCAGGCTGGCCTGCAGGATCAGATTGAGCGGAGAGTGGAGCTGATCCCACTGATTTCCTACCGTGAGTTGTGCTTTACCGCTGGCGTCGAGCTTGAGATCCACCTCATCCAGCGTCCGCTTTAACCCCTCTTCGGTGATGTCACCAAACTGATAGCCTGGCAGTGCAGTCACCGCCTCGCGTGCCGGTCGCAGATAGAGTTGCCCCTGTAGCGTGTTACCTGCTGCTGGGGCGCCATAGAGATAGCGCCCCTCAATACCGAACTCAACACTGGCATCAACGGCCTGTGGCTGAGGGTCATTTTTCAGGGTTAACGCCATACGCTCTGGCAGAAAATCTTCGACGTGAAACTTCCACTCTCGCTTGAGGTTATCGCCGGTATTCAGTCGCAACATCCAGTCGCCGGTCATGGCCGACGCGGGCAGCGCCAGTCGCTGCTGGTAGAATCCCGCTTCAGGCTGCCAGACAAAAGTCCGCATCACCTGGCCATCGGGCTGCACCAGCTCCGCTTTGATCGGCTGCGCGGGCAAGGGGTGTCCGTCGGCATCGCGAAGCAGCGCATTCACGATGACCGTTTCGCCAGGACGATAGATATCGCGCGGACCAAAAACAAACAGCTGTTTGTCATAGCCCTGCGGCCCCGCGACCGGGAATTCAGCGAGATCCAGCGCCGGACGCGCCAGGTCGATCATTGAGGTCTGTTCTCCCTGAATTGCCAGCAGGAGCTTGCCTTTTTCATCCGCCTTGAGGCTCAGATGACCGGTGCTGTCACTGGTACCGCTTTGCAGCACCTGCCCCTTCTCATCCAGTAACCTGACGCTGACCCCGGAAAGCGGCTGACCGTCTGCCAGACTCTGGGCGAACAGTTCGAACCGGGTCGGGAAGCGATGCAGTGACAGGCCAATATCGCTGAGGGTGAAAAGCGTGGCGGGCTGGCTGTAGCGATAAGTACCGGCCTGCTTCATCACCGCCAGATAGACGCCCGGCTGCTGAAGTGCGGTAATGTCACGCATCGGCAGCTGCAATTTTTCACGCGTGTTACGCGCCGGATTGAGCTCAAAGCGTCCGCTATAGACCAGCTGGCTGCTTTTCAGCAGCTCCTGCGACTGCCAGCTTGAGAGGTTGTTGCCGTAATTCCACTGCGAGAGAAATTCCGCCAGGCCGGCATTCTTTATCCGGAAGAAATCGACATCGACCTGGTCAACATTCAGCGCCAGCACCGGCAGTCCGTGCGTGATACGCAGCGGCAGCAGTGAACCGCGACTGGCAAAGCCCACCATCGGCTGGATATCACGGGTGGCGATTTTCTGACTGTAATCGGCGGCAAGCGTCTCTCCGCTGGCCGCGCGCAGTCCCGCATCCACCGTGACGGTGAAGTGACGTGACGGCTCGGGATGGCGGAAGCGCAACGTTTTGCGGTTAGCAGAAAGTTCCCAGCCGCCATCCACCCGGCCCTGTTTATCGTCGGTCAGCCTGACTTTTTGCGCGATATCCTGTTTATCATCAAGCGGCTGACTGAAGGTTAAGACCAGCGCAGCGGCATTATCGATCTGCAGTTCCGAGAGATCGATAATCGTCAGCAGTTTGCTGACCTGGGAGGTTGCGGGTGCTTCTGCCGCCTGGAGAGGCAAAACAGGTAACAGGGTCGCTGACAGCAGCGAGCCACCGATCAGCATGCTGAGCAGCAGCCGGGTATTGCGTTTCTTCATGGTAGTTCCTTCACCGGGACGCAGGGAGTGTCGTTTGATTACGCAGCGCAATTTCATATCAATGCTCGCATTTAATCAACGCTTCTCTTGAGATGGTGCGCACATTCCCTGACACTGGTATGACAGATTGCTGAGATGAGGTTGTTATGACGACGCCACTGTTTGTGTCCGCCGACTGGTTACAAGAGCACTACAACGATGAGCGGCTTCAGGTGCTGGATGCACGGTTGTTGCCACCCGGTATGGAAGCGGTTCGCGATATCCAGGCCGAATATCTGGCGGGTCATTTACCCGACGCCCCTTACTTCGATATTGAAGCGCTTTCCGATCACACCAGCCCTTACCCCCATATGCTGCCCCGCGCCGAAAGTTTTGCCGTCGCGATGCGTGAACTGGGTGTCAGCAGTGATAAGCACCTGGTGGTGTATGACGAGGGTAATCTCTTTTCTGCGCCACGCGCCTGGTGGATGCTGAAAACCTTTGGTGTGGCTCAGGTGTCGATTCTGGCCGGGGGCTTGCAGGGCTGGAAAGAAGCTGGTTTTGCGCTGGCAACCGGCGAAGTGAATCTGCCGGAAGGTGAGTTTGAGGCCCACGCAGATGAAAGCCGGGTGAAACGCCTGACGGACGTACTGCTGATCAGCCATGAAGGCGGCGCACAGATTATTGATGCGCGTCCTGCCAATCGCTTTAACGCCGAAGTGGATGAACCACGTCCCGGATTGCATCGCGGACACATTCCCAACAGCCTGAACGTGCCGTGGAACAGCCTGGCTGAACAGGGAAAACTCAAGCCGGAGGCGGAACTTCAGACGCTGTTTGCCGATGCGGGCGTCGATATTACCCAACCGGTGGTCGCCAGCTGTGGCTCAGGCGTGACGGCGGTGGTGGTGATTCTGGCGCTGACGGCGCTGGGCGCACGGGATGTCACGCTGTATGACGGATCCTGGGGCGAATGGGGCAGTCGCGACGACTTACCTATCGCGAAATAAAAAACAGGCGGCCCATGAGCCGCCTGTTTACGTTGTTGTCTCAGATAATCCGCTCACTGCCCTTGAAGTCGCGCAGGAAACTGCCCCAGCGACGCTCATAGAATGGCGTGATGTGGGCGGTAAAGAAGTGGCTGATGCCGCGATCGTTCAGCGTCACCTCACAGATATCAACCGGCGCATCGTCCGGCAGCGTATCGGTTGCCACGCTGCCCGCCGCCTGAATGATCGTCTCAATGTTGCTGTCCGCTTCAATGCCAATCAGCAGATTGGGCGCTTCGTCAGCCCGCTCACGGATACTGGCGATAAACGCGCGACGCACCTGCTTATGCTTACTGAAGAGCTGAGTCAGTGAGTCGATCATCTGCGCAGGGGGTTCAGCCACCTCAGACAGCAATAGTGACTGTCCGCCTTCCAGCACGGTTTGCTGGCTTAGTGCACTGCCCTCTTCCGCCAGCAGATGGGTGATCTCGGCCGCAGTAAACTCTTTACCGGAAGGCAGTTTGGGATTGAGAAACAGCGTCTCGCCGCGCGTAATCTCAAACAGCGTTCGTACCGGCAGACGCAGCCAGGACTGCTCACCGCTCACCGCTTCACTCATCGCCTCTTCTGACGTGAAAAAAGGAATGATGCTGCTGCCATCCTCTTTTTCCCAGTGCTGCAGATCAACAGGCGTGCTGGCATCAAGCTGTTGCGTGGTGCTTTCACCTGGCACCCAGGCATCAGATTCCAGCAGCAGCTGAAAAAACTCGGGCCGATGGGCAGGCTCAGTGGCCGCCAGCTTCAGCACCTCTTCAAGACGATTCATAGTTTCCCTTTGAACAGCGGCGGCATCAGCCACCGCTGAGATCGGCTTATTTCAGTAACAGATTGGCGAGGGTACGCACGCCAAGACCTGTTGCACCCGCCGCCCACTGGTCAACTGCGCCTTTGCGATAGGTCGCGGAGCAGTCGATGTGCAGCCAGCCCTGCTGATAGTTACTGACGAAGTGTGACAGGAACGCTGCCGCGCTACTGGCACCCGCCGCATGTGACGGGCTGGCGATGTTATTGAGATCGGCGAAGTTAGACGGCAGATGGCTGCGATGGAATTCGGCCAGCGGCAGACGCCAGAAAGGTTCGTTCTCACTCACCGCGCTGCCCATCAGCGACTGTGCCATCACATCATCAAAGGTAAACAGCGCATGGTAATCGTTGCCCAGCGCCGTCTTGGCCGCACCGGTCAGCGTCGCAGCATCGATGATCATCGTCGGGTTCTGCTCGCTGGCGTCGATTAAACCGTCGGCCAGGACCAGACGCCCTTCCGCATCGGTGTTCATCACTTCCACCGATTTACCGTTGCGATAGCGAATAATGTCGCCCAGTTTAAAGGCGTTGCTGCTGACCATATTATCGGCACAGCAGAGGTAGAGTTTGACGCGCTTGTTAAGACCGCGCGAAATCGCCATGGCCAGCGCGCCGGTGACGGTCGCCGCGCCGCCCATGTCAGATTTCATTGAGTCCATGAAGCTGCTCTGCTTCAGGCTGTAGCCACCGGTATCAAAGGTAATGCCTTTACCGACCAGACAGGCGTAGACCGGGGCATCGTCGTCGCCGGTCGGGTTGTAATCGAGCGCCAGAAATACCGGCGGACGATTTGAACCGCGTCCAACGGTGTGCAGGCCCATATACCCCTGTACCCGCAGATCGTCGCCTTTGGTGATGCGATAGCTGACGGCGCTGCCGCCCACTTCACTGATCAGATCGACTGCATTGTGCGCCAGCTGTTCCGGCCCCAGATCTTCCGCGGGCAGGTTAATAACGTTGCGAACCCAGTCGATAATTTTCAGACGGCGATCAAACTCCGCCTGCTCATGTTCGCCCAGCGCCGGCCACTCAACCTGACGCTGGCCTTTCGGACCACGGAAGCCCTGCCAGAATGCCCAGCACTGCTCAAGGTGCCAGCCTTCGCCGGTCAGCGCCACATGGCGGATCCCCTGGCTGTCGATTTTGTGAGCCGCACGCTGAATGATATTCAGCGCATCCGCGCCGGTCAGATGCAGTGTCATGCCGCTGTCGTTGCTGCTGAGAATCGCTTTTTCGCCCCAGCGCGCATCGGCGGGCTGGCTGCTAAGCGTAATATTCATGGGTTGTGTGGTCATCGAAAAGCTCCATAATCGTTATCTGTTTCATCCAGCCTGATTGTTATAACGGCTTTAATAAGATGTTAAATATAATTCGCAGAGAGACCTGATAACAGATTCCGTCAGGTGTTGCCAGCGAAGTGCAAATATAGGCGCAATTTCCGGACTATGACCGGATATCAGGATTTCATTAAGGCCCGCAGACGGGTCACTGATTTCTGCACCAGGGCAATGGCGTAGTCGATCTCTTCCTCGGTTGTGAAGCGTCCCAGCGAGAAGCGCAACGAACTGTGCGCCAGCTCTTCACTCAGGCCCATCGCCCGCAATACATAGGAAGGCTCCAGGCTGGCGGAGGTACAGGCCGAGCCGGAAGAGAGCGCCAGATCTTTCAGCGCCATGATCAGTGATTCACCCTCAACGTCAGCAAAACTGAGGTTAAGAATGTTCGGTGCGCTCTGATGCAGATCGCCATTGAGGGTGACGTCGGGCAGTGTGCTGATGCCCTGCCACAGGCGATTGCGCAGAGTCTGCAGTCGCGCCATCTCGGTTTCGCGCTCTTCTGCTGCGATACGATACGCCTCGCCCATGCCGACAATCTGATGCACCGGCAATGTCCCGGATCGCATACCGCGTTCATGTCCGCCGCCGTGGATCTGCGCAGCAATCTGCACACGCGGTTTACGCCGGACATAGAGTGCGCCGATGCCTTTCGGGCCATAGAGTTTATGGGCAGAAAAGGACATCAAATCAACCGGTAACTGGCTGAGATCGATAGGCAGCTTGCCGACGCTCTGGGTCGCATCCACATGAAACAGAATCTCACGTTCGCGGCAGAGTTCGCCAAAGGCGGCGATATCCTGAATCACTCCGGTTTCATTATTAACGTGCATCAGGGTGACTAAAATCGTGTCGTCGCGCAGCGCCGCACGCAGCTGGTCAGGCGAGATAATGCCGTTAGCCGCCGGGGTGAGATAAGTGACAGCAAAGCCTTCACGCTCAAGCTGCTGGCAGCTATCAAGCACCGCTTTATGTTCTGTCTGGCTGGTGATGATATGTTTGCCGCGCGCCTGATGGGCGTGAGCTGCACCTTTAATCGCGAGGTTATCGGATTCAGTGGCGCCAGAGGTAAAGATGATTTCACGCGGATCGGCATTGACCAGTTCGGCGATATGATTACGCGCAACATCAACCGCTTCTTCAGACTGCCAGCCAAAACGGTGCGATCGCGAGGCCGGATTACCGAACGTGCCATCCAGCGTCAGAAACTGCATCATTTTGCTGGCCACACGCGGATCGGCCGGCGTGGTGGCGGCGTAATCCAGGTAAATCGGTAATTTCATTGCGCTACAGCTCCGTATAAAAAATCATACGTCTTTATAGCAGATTCGGCCCTGACCGCGTTAGCAGTAAGGGCCGCAACAGCGGGGATTACGAGGCGCGTTGGTTGACGTTAATTTCCTGCGTGCGCGGGCTCTGGAAGCGACGATTATCAATCGCATTCTGACGATCGGCTACATCCAGGATCTCCTGATTATTCACCAGCTCAGCCAGTGTAATATTGTTCAGGAAGTCACTGATACGCACGCTCAGATCGCGCCACAGCACGTGAGTCAGGCAACGCTCGCCGCCCTGGCAGCCTTCTTTACCCTGACATTTGGTGGCATCAACAGACTCATCAACGGCGGTGATCACTTCACCGACAGAGATGGTATTAGACGCTTTACCCAACAGATAACCGCCGCCCGGACCACGTACGCTGGACACCAGCTCATTTTTACGCAATCGGGAGAATAACTGCTCCAGATAGGAGAGCGAAATGCCCTGACGCTCTGAAATATCAGCCAGCGGGACCGGGCCTTCATGGGAGTGAAGGGCAACGTCCAGCATTGCAGTAACGGCATAACGTCCTTTGGATGTCAGTCTCATAGCGTACGACCTCAATAGCGTCCGGTTATCGGAGGATTAGCAACAGATGCTCTGAAGTCTGCCATTCCCGAGTAAATTGGTCAACTATTTAACCTGGTAAATTAGTCAGGTATTTAACCTGGTAATTCACTCAACTATTATCTGCTTCTTTTTTATCGTTTTTTCGCTTTTCAAACGACGAAAGCATGCCGCGCAGGATGTTCAGTTCATCGCGTTCCGGGCGGGCACGGGTGTAAAGACGACGCAGTTTGCTCATCACCTGGCCAGGATTGGCTTCACGGATAAAGCCGCTGTTCAGCATCATCTGTTCCATATGCTGATAGAAGCGCTCCAGGTCATCCACCAGCGGATAAGGTGACTCTTCATACTGTGGCGGCGGGCTGGCCTGCTCCTGCGCCTGTAACCATGCCATGCGCACTTCATAGGCGATAATCTGTACGGCCATCGCCAGATTCAGCGAGCTGTATTCCGGGTTTGCCTGAATTGCGACGTGATAGTGGCACTTCTGCAACTCGTCATTGGTCAGGCCGACACGTTCACGACCAAAAACCAGCGCAACCGGTGCCTGCTGGCCCTCTTCCACGCTTTTCACGCCACATTCGCGCGCATCCAGCATCGGCCAGGGCAGCGAGCGGGAACGTGCGCTGGTGCCGACCACCAGACTGCATCCGGCAATGGCCTCATCCAGCGAGTCGACAATTTTGGCGTCGCCGATAACGTCGCTGGCACCGGCCGCGAGTGAGATAGCCTGTGAGTCAGGCTTGACCAGCGGATTAACCAGATAGAGGTTGGTTAAGCCCATGGTTTTCATGGCGCGCGCAACGGAGCCCATGTTACCGGTGTGAGAAGTCTCGACCAGCACGATACGAATATTTTGCAACATGATTAGGGATACTCAGAAACGGGTCAGTAAAATCAGTAGAGAGAATATTAACATAAAGCAGGACATTTACCGAACACGCTGCTATACTCCGCGCCGTTTTCCCCGTTCTTTAACATCCAGCGAGAGATACCGATGCATCCAATGCTCAACATTGCCGTGCGCGCAGCGCGCAAGGCCGGAAATTTAATTGCCAAATATTATGAAACCCCGGACGCCGTCGAAGCCAGCCAGAAAGGCAGCAACGACTTCGTAACGAATGTTGACCGCGAAGCAGAACGCCTGATTATCGAAATTATTCGTAAATCTTACCCGAAACATACCATCATCACTGAAGAAAGCGGTGAACTGGCGGGCGAAGATCAGGATGTTCAATGGGTTATCGATCCGCTGGATGGCACATCAAACTTCATCAAACGTTTACCCCACTTTGCTGTTTCTATCGCTGTGCGCATTAAAGGCCGCACCGAAGTCGCCGTCGTTTACGATCCAATGCGCAATGAACTCTTCACCTCTTCACGCGGTCAGGGCGCTCAGCTGAATGGCTATCGTCTGCGTGGCAGCACGGCCCGCGATCTGGATGGCACCGTTCTGGCGACCGGCTTCCCGTTCAAAATGAAGCAGCACGCGCCGGCTTACATGAATATCATGACCAAACTCTTTACCCAGTGTGCTGACTTCCGCCGCACCGGTTCTGCTGCGCTGGATCTGGCCTATGTGGCTGCCGGTCGCGTAGATGGCTATTTTGAGATTGGCCTGAAGCCGTGGGATTTTGCGGCGGGGGAACTGCTGGTCCGTGAAGCGGGCGGTCTGGTGACTGATTTCACCGGCAACCACGGCTATCTGCTGTCAGGTAACCTGGTCGCGGGTAACCCACGTGTGGTGAAATCGATGCTGTCGAACATGCGTGATGAGCTGAGCGAAGCGTTAAAACGCTAAGTCTCAGTACAGAAAAAGGCGGCTTCTCAGCCGCCTTTTTTATTGCCTGTTACTCAGTGATGATTAACGACGTTCGTGTGACAGCACCTGACGAGGCTGAGTACGACGACCTACCATACCCATCACACCTGCCAGCACCGCTTCGATGATCAGCAGAATCAGGGCATACCAGCTCGCTTTCGCAGTCGCGGCAGCGGCTTTTTCACCGGCTTCACGCGCTTTCTGTTCAGCCTGCTGTTTCAGTTCCTGATACTTCTGAACGGCCTGCTGATAGCTCTGTTCAGTTTTGGCCACGATCTGATCCACTTCCTGATCGCTTTTGCCGGTGCGCGCTTTGATAATATTTTTCAGCGCATCACGATCGGCTGCCTGCAGGGTATCGGAATGACGATCCATCACCCCTTTTAACCAGTTAGCCAGATCAGTATCCGCTGTCTGTGGATGGTTTGCGGTGTTGTTAGCCTGGTTTTCAGCATTCTGCGCTTCTTTATTTGCATCCTGCTTTAAATTCTCTGGCTGTAATTCCGGTTTCCCGGTCTGGCGTAAAGTCGTTTCCAGTTCGTTCTGCAGGTTATCTAAATTAATATTACTCTCCTGCAGTTTGTCTTTTGCCATTTGGGTAACGGATGGCGCAGCGGCGGAAATACCACTACCCAGCGCCTGGAAGCCTGAGCCCACAATATTCATCGCGCCGCCTAATACACTGGTCGCCAGCGCAATAGCCAGGTAAATAGTGAAAATTGTGCTAAGGCCAAACATCAGTAAACCGTGCAGTGCGCCTTCGCGCTGAGCCAGTCGGCCTGCAACATAACTACCTGCAGCCATCGCGACCAGCATTTCAATGGCAGTCCAGACCAGCGCGCCTGTGCCCAGGCCGTCGAGTGGATTCTGTTCTTTCATCGGATCAATGGTTGTTGCACCAATGGCGGTTCCCAGCAGCGTCAGAATAATGTGAACGATCAACGCACAAATGACACCGGCAAACACGGCGCTCCAGGAAATACGTTTTAACGGCAATCCAGCAGGCCCGGTCGCCAGCGTTTCGGTGTAGCCATTATTAATACGGGTATCAGCCATGAAATATACTCCTCGCAATAAACAGAAAGCGGTCTTGATCTTTTATCATCCCGACGGCGGAATGCCGTTTTGGTATTATCAGCGTAGACAGGGAATAGTCATTTCACCACTAAACCAGCCAGAGAAAAAAATAAAGAGATGAATTCAGAGATAATTAACGAAGAGAAGAGCGCAGCGGCAATTTTATTTCCGCTGCGCTTTTATTCAGAAAGGTCGAATTCCGCCACCCAGCGTCATCTGCGCTGACTGCCATAGCGCGATACCCGCTACGATTAAAATCAGGCTGCCGGTTAAGGCCAGCGCGGGGATCAGCAGTCGCGTCATGCCTGCGGCAACGCCAGGCTGTGCCAGCCGTTGTGCCACCGTGCGCGCCTGCTGAACCAGCAGGCCAATCGCCGAAATGGTCAGTGCCGTGCCCAGCGCCATCACTGCAGCAGAGATAACCCCCCAGCCATAGACACCAATCACTTTGGCAAACAGCAGCATCATAATCGCGCCGGAACAGGGACGTAATCCCATCGACACCACCACCAGCAGCTGGGTTTTCACGCTGAGATTGCCGCTCATCTGCTGCGGTGTCGGAAGATGCGCGTGTCCACATCCGCACTGATCGTCATGCTGATGGTGAGGTTTGAAGGCGCGAAATACCGGGGCCGGACGCGGACGCAATGTCCGCCACAGCGAACGCAGCGCCCGATAACCGATCATCACGCCCAGCCCGATCACCAACAGATAACTGCCCTTCTCCAGCCAGAAACTGCTGAGATGCAGCTGTCGCGATGACGTTTTCAGTAGTACCAGCATCACCGTCACCAGGGCAATCGCCACCGAACCCTGCAGCAGTGAGGCGAGCAGCGTCAGCCTGATACTGGTTTTCACTCTGGTGGGATGGGTTGCCAGAAAGGTCGCGATCACCACTTTGCCATGGCCCGGCCCCAGCGCGTGCAGTACGCCATAAAGCAGGCTGAATATCACCAGCGAAATGCCTGCCTGGTGGGGCTGCTCCGCAACCTGCTGTAGCAGCTGAGTCATCTGCCGATGCAGATCTTTTTGCCACAGTACGCTCTGCATCAGAATCTGCGGCCAGTAGAGCCAGACCAGCAATGCGCTGCTCAGCAGCACGCCCGCCATCAGCCACAGCGGCCAGAGGCGGGAAGCCCGTAACGGTGTGGAGATTACTGACATGTCAGTATCACCGTCTGGGCAAACTGGCGGCCTAAATCCATCTCCTCTGCAGGCGCGTCGGCTTTATCCAGCGACAGCGCATACTGCTTAAGTGAATCATTGGGCTTTGGCGTGTTCAGCGCGAACTTGCAGCGCGCCTGCAGCGCCGTCGGCAGCGTTAACGCACCGGGATTGTCATAGAACATATCGACGAAATAGGTGGGATCAAAAGTCAGGATCTCAAAGCGCTGCCCGGTCAGCTTCGGGGGTTCCGCCAGCGGCAGAATAAATTCCAGCACCGCTTTATGGCCGTTACGTGACAGGTTGTATTCGGTTGGCAGATTCAAAAACTTTACCCGCTGTTGGTTGTGCCAGATTTCAGAAAAGTAGTGCTGGCCCAGCACGTTCGCCATCACGCCTGCCGCCAGCTTCTTCCACACCACGCTGCCTGGTTTCGCCTCGCCCGCGTCGTAAAGCAGATCGGCGGAGGTAATCTCATCCATGGTCCAGGTCATCTTTAATCCGGTAAAGGTTTCATCCTGCGCCACCAGTTCGGTTTTCATATCGATGAAGCTGTGAGGATGTGCCATTACAGCCGGACTTAAGACCATCAAGAGGGCAAAGAGTGTGCGTTTCATAATGTTATAAAGTAACGTTCCCGATGAAAAGAATCTATAAGTAACAAAATTTTGTGACCCGCCTTAAACCTCCGGCAAATAAACCGCGTAAACCGCGCAGGCGCTGACGGGGTTGACTATTCTTAGCTCAAAATAGCCTGCTGGAAACCTGATTGATGAGTTCTGCTACCCCTTTGGCACCACTCTTCACCCGCTCACAGCGTCAGTGCCATCTTTTATTGCTGCTGTTTCTGCCGACACCCGTGCTTACGCTTGAAAAAGTCTGCCAGCTGAATGGCGTCGATCCTGCTGTTGCCCGACAGGATATCGCGGATGTGGGCCTTGAGATACAGCGATATCACCAGCTGGAATTGCATCAGATGGTTGATGGCAGCTTTCGTCTTCATGGCACAGAGTTGGATCGGCGCCTCTGTCTGCTGCACAACCTGCGACGCAGTTTGCGTTTATCGCAGGATTTCGTCTGCGACCATTTTGCAGCTCCCCTGCGTCAGCGCCTGAAGGTGATGAAGATTGAGAAGGCGCTGTGGGATGAGACCAATTTACAGGCGCTGATCCAGCACTGTAGCCTGCGTCTGAAGCGCGATTTCAGCGAACGCGACCGGCTTTTTCTGCAGATTTTCATGAAATATGGATTGTGCCAGCGCCAGCCGGTGCTGTTCAGTGAAGCGCAGTGTCACTGGCTGCAGCAGAAGGCTGAGCGGCAGGCTGCCGAGGATGTGATTCACCACTGGCGCAAACGCTGCCACCTTGCGCCGCCCGTCAGTGAAACCGACTTCTGGACACTGCTGTTCAGCCAGATACATACGCCTGTCGTGGATGCGATTGCCCATCCTGCTGAGCAGCAGTTAATGGCTGCGACCCAGCAGTTAATTAATGACTTTGAACGGTGTGCCGACATCACTTTTGCTGATCGCGACGAGCTGCTTAACCAGCTCTATCCTCATCTGGCACAGGCGCTGGATCGCACCCACTTCACTATCGGCATCGACAACAGCGTGGCGCTGGATGTCAGCCGCCTCTATCCCCGCCTGTTGCGCACCACTCAGCAGGCGCTGCAGGCGTTTGAGCAGCAATACGGGATTGCGTTCAGCCCGGAAGAGGTGAGCTTAATTACCGTTATTTTTGGTGCCTGGCTGATGCAGGAGAATGCGTTGCAGGAGAAGCAGGTGCTGATTCTGACGGGTGACGATACCGATCTGGAGCAGGATGTGGAGCAGCAGATCCGGGAGATCACGCTGCTGCCGATCAATATTACCTATCAGGACGTGAAACAGTTTCAGCGGGATGGCGCACCGCGGGATGTGGACATCATCATTTCGCCCTACCCCACCTCGCTGCCACTCTTCTCCCCGCCGCTGGTGCATGCGGAACTGCCGCTGACGTTACACCATCAGCAGCGGATTCGTTATTTACTGGAGTCGTAGCCGGGACGCAGAAATAGCGCGGGCAGCGCCACCAGTGCCATCACCCAGAACAGATGCCCCTGCAGATGAGCGAACAGCACGCCGCAGATCATGGTCATTATCGCAATGCCACCCCCCATCGCCAGCGCGGAATAGAGCGACTGCAGACGGATCACTTCCGCTCCCTGACGCGCCGCAATAAAACGCATCGCCGCCAGATGACAGACGGTGAAGCTGCCACAGTGGAGGATTTGCGCCACAATCAGCAGCGGCAGCGCGGTAGTGGCGCCCATCAGACTCCAGCGGATCAACGCACAAATGCCCGAAAGCAGCAGCAGATCGCGCGCGCTCCAGCGGCGGAACAACCGGTTGCTCAGGGCAAACACGACGATTTCGGCCACCACGCCCAGCGACCAGAGATAACCCACCGTGGAGGCGGAATAGCCACTCTCCTGCCACCAGATAGCACTGAAGCCGTAATAGGCGGCGTGCGCACCCTGCAGCAGTGTTACGCAGAGCATAAATCGCCATACCGCATTCTCACGCAGCAATTCACGCCACACCTGCCAGCCGCCGCCCGCCGCGCCCTGCCGTTCATTACCCTGTGGCTGGGTGGCGGGTGACAGCATCATGCCTGCCAGCATAGAGATGACGCCGACGGAAAGCAGCAGCAGAATGGCGTTTGAAGAGTAAGCACTGACCAGCACGCCGGTTAACGCCGAGCTGATTACAAAGGCCAGCGAACCCCACAGCCTGACCGGCCCATACGCCAGCCCTATCTGCTGTGTCCAGGTGGCGGCCAGCGCATCGCTGAGCGGGACCAGCGGCGAGAAAAAGAGGTTAAAGCCGATCATGACCGTCAGCAGCCACATCCACTGCTCACCCACCCAGAAACCGGCAGCGAACAGGCAGGTCATCAGCGCCAGCAGACGCAGCGCCGTAATCAACCGTGAAGGATTTTTGACCTGAGAAGCGATAAGCAGACTGCCGACAAAGCGTGCCACCATGCCACAGCCGAGCAGCAGGCCAATCTTTTCAGCATCAAGACCGGTGCCTTTCAGCCACACGCCCCAGAATGGCAGATAGATGCCGTAACAGAAGAAGTAAGTGAAGTAGCCCAATCCGAGCCATCTGGCGGAGCCGATTGCCATATTCCCTCCAGCAAGAGTGCTGCCTGGCAGCATGAGTGGGCGCTACTCTGGCAGAGCGCCGCAGGACAGGCAATAAAAAAGGATGGCTGATGCCATCCTTTGTATGCTGTCTCACAACAGGTTAACGATTAAGCGTAGACCGGCAGACGGCTGCAGATTTCCAGCACTTTCTTTTTGGTGCGCTCAATGGTCGCTTCGTCATTGACGTTATCCAGCACATCCGCGATCCAGCCAGCCAGCTCACGCACGTCCGCTTCGTTGAAGCCACGACGGGTAACAGCTGGCGTACCGATACGGATACCGGAAGTGACAAACGGGCTTTTCGGATCGTTAGGCACGCTGTTTTTATTAACCGTGATGTTGGCACGGCCCAGCGCCGCATCCGCTTCTTTACCAGTCAGGTTTTTGCTCACCAGATCGATCAGGAACAGATGGTTATACGTGCCGCCAGAAACGATGTCATAGCCACGCTCAATCAGCACCTCAACCATCGCTTTGGCGTTTTTTGCCACCTGCTGCTGGTAGGTTTTGAATTCCGGCTCCATCGCCTCTTTGAACGCAACCGCTTTACCAGCGATAACGTGCATCAGAGGACCGCCCTGACCGCCAGGGAAGACAGCAGAGTTCAGTTTCTTATAGAAATCTTCGTCGCCGTTTTTCGCCAGAATGATACCACCGCGCGGACCCGCCAGCGTTTTGTGAGTGGTAGAGGTCACGATGTGCGCATGCGGGATCGGACTCGGGTAAACGTCTGCAGCAATCAGGCCGGCAACGTGTGCCATGTCCACAAACAGCCATGCACCTACGCTATCCGCGATTTCGCGCATTTTCGCCCAGTCGCAAACGCCGGAGTAAGCTGAGAATCCGCCAACGATCATTTTTGGCTTGTGGGTTTTCGCCAGTTCAGCCAGTTCGTCGTAGTCAATTTTACCGGTCTCATCGATACCGTAAGCCACAACATTATAGAGTTTGCCCGACAGGTTAACCGGTGAGCCGTGAGTCAGGTGTCCACCGTGCGCCAGGTTCATCCCCAGAATAGTATCGCCCGGCTGCAGCAGCGCGGTGTAAACCGCAAAGTTAGCCTGTGAACCTGAGTGTGGCTGCACGTTAGCGTAATCGGCACCAAACAGTTCTTTTGCGCGATCGATCGCCAGTTGCTCAACGATATCAACGTACTCACAGCCGCCGTAGTAGCGTTTGCCCGGATAGCCTTCAGCGTATTTATTGGTGAGCTGAGAACCTTGTGCCTGCATAACACGCGGGCTGGTGTAGTTTTCAGAAGCAATCAGTTCAATGTGCTCTTCCTGACGCACTGTCTCCTGCTCCATCGCCTGCCACAACTCGGCATCGTAATCGGCAATGTTCATATCACGCTTTAACATCCGGATCTCCTGACTCAGCTAACTTTCTGACGGTATTTACCCCCCTTCAGGGGCGAAGGCCCACAGTGTAAACCGTTTTAACAGGTGAAGGTAGGGTGAACCTCCTCTTTTTACGCAAACGATTGGCTGGCTACTGGCAGGGCTTTTTTACACCTTTTCACCCTGTTCAGACGCCACAATTTTTCTTCAGGATGTGACGGCGGTTTCTCAGGATGCACCAAAAAGTTGCCACTTTGACAACCGGGAAATTTATCGGGTTATTTACACCACAGGCGAGACGGCTATAAGATGCATTTAAAATACATCTTTAAATGAGAGGCCGCTTTTATGCTTGATGCACACACTATCGCCACGGTTAAATCGACCCTGCCTGCCATCGCCGCCTGTGGTCCTGCGCTTACCGCACACTTCTATGACCGTATGCTGTCGCACCATCCTGAACTCAAAAATGTTTTCAATATGAACAACCAGCGCAATGGCGATCAGCGTGAAGCGCTGTTCAACGCCATTTGCGCCTATGGCGCGAATCTGGAGAACCTGGCCGTGCTGCTGCCTGCGGTGGAAAAGATTGCACAGAAACATACCAGCCTGAATATTCAGCCTGCGCAATACGCCATCGTCGGTGAAAATCTGCTGGCAACCATTAAAGAGCTGCTGAATCCGGGTGAAGAGGCGCTGGCAGCCTGGGGCCGGGCCTATGGCGTACTGGCAGATGTGTTCATTAATCGCGAAGAGGAGATTTATCAGGCGACGGAGCAGCAAACCGGTGGCTGGCGCGGCACTCGTGCGTTTCGCATCAGTGCTGTTGAGCAGCAGAGCGAGGTGATTAAAAGCTTTACCTTCAGTCCGGTAGATGGCGGCCCGGTAGCGGCCTTTAAACCGGGTCAGTATCTGACGGTGCATCTGCAGCCCGCCAGTTTCGAACATCACCAGATTCGCCAGTACTCGCTTACTCACCTCAGTAATGGCAAAGATTACCGGATTGCGGTGAAACGTGAAGCGCAGGGCACCGTCTCCGGCTGGCTGCATCAGAATGGCAAAGTGGGTGATGAGCTGATGCTGGCCGCACCGCATGGCGACTTCTTCCTTGAGGTCGATGCTGCAACCCCGGTGGCGCTGATATCCGCGGGCGTGGGTCAGACGCCGATGCTGGCCATGCTGCATGCCCTGGCGGCCCGCCAGCACCGCGCGCCGGTCAGCTGGCTGCACGCAGCAGAGAACGGCAAACAGCACGCATTTGGCCCGGAAGTGATAGCTACGGGCGCGCAGCTCACCGATTTCGTCAGTCAGGTCTGGTATCGCGATCCCGCCGCTGAAGATGCCGGTCGCTATGACGCGCAGGGTCTGATGGATATCACCGCGATCTCCGCACGTCTCGCCTCACCCGACACCCACTTCTACCTCTGCGGTCCGCTGCCCTTTATGCAGCATGTGGTGGCGCAACTGCGTGATGCCAGCGTGGCAGATACACGCATTCATTACGAACTTTTTGGACCTCATAAAGGCATGTGATTGAGCGATAAAAAAAGCCCGCAGCGCGGGCTTCTTTATGCTGATAAAGAGCTGATAAAGATATAATCAGATCGCCTCTTCATCCTCTTCGCCAGTTCGGATGCGCACCACGCGCGCCACGTCGAAGACAAAGATTTTACCGTCACCGATTTTGCCGGTCTGCGCAGTGCGCATAATGGTCTCGACGCAGGTATCAACGATATCGTCGCCCACCACCATCTCGATTTTCACTTTAGGTAAAAAGTCGACCATATACTCTGCGCCGCGGTAAAGCTCGGTGTGCCCTTTCTGGCGGCCAAAACCCTTTACTTCACTCACGGTCATCCCGGTGATGCCGACTTCCGCTAAGGCTTCACGGACATCATCGAGTTTGAATGGTTTGATAATCGCATCAATCTTTTTCATGTCAGACCCTTTTTCACTCCCTCCATGGTCAGAGGGTTTATCAAGTATAAATGTTGCTGGCGCTGTCGGGCGGTAATATCCGGGATTCTTCAGGTTGCCGCAAGCGCTGCCAGATTATGCTGACCGCACCCATTCTGATTCGGGCCTGAGCAGGCAACCTGCCGGTATCACTCCGCAGCCTCCGCTACTCTTTGAAATCACTGGCATCCAGCTCATGACGAGACAGCAGCTTATAGAACTCCGTGCGGTTGCGTCCAGCCAGACGTGCGGCATTGGTCACATTGCCTTTGGTCATCTGCAACAGCTTACGCAGATAGTTCAGCTCAAACTGATTGCGCGCCTCAGCAAAGGTCGGCAAAGCGCTGTTCTCACCGCTTAACGCCTGCTCCACCAGCGCATCGCTGATCACCGGCGATGAACTCAGCGCCACACACTGCTCAATAACGTTAACCAGCTGACGCACGTTGCCCGGCCAGCTGGCCGCCATCAACCGCTTCATCGCATCAACGGAAAAACTGCGGATCTGCGGTTTATGCCGTTCCGCCGCCTGACGCAACAGATGATTAGCCAGCAGCGGAATATCTTCAGTGCGCTGATGCAGCGCCGGAATCTTCAGGTTCACCACATTAAGACGATAGAAGAGATCCTCACGAAACTCCTTTTTCTCCATCGCCTTCGGCAGATCGCGATGCGTGGCTGAAATAATGCGCACGTCAATCTCAATATCATGATCGCTGCCCAGCGGCCTGACCTTACGCTCCTGCAACACCCGCAGCAACTTAACCTGTAGCGGTTGCGGCATATCGCCAATCTCATCCAGGAACAGCGTGCCACCACCTGCAGTTTTAAACAGACCATCACGGGCACTGACTGCGCCGGTAAAGGCCCCTTTGGCATGCCCGAACAGCTCTGACTCCAGCAACTGCTCCGGCAGTGCGCCACAGTTAATGGCGACAAAGGGCTTGCCGTTTCGCGGGCTGGCAGCGTGAATCGCCTGAGCCAGCATCTCTTTACCGGTGCCGCTCTGCCCGTTAATCAGCACGCTGACGTCCGACTGCGCCACCATATGTGCCTGCTCCAGCAGCCGCAACATCAGCGGGCTGCGGGTGACGATCGCTTCCCGCCAGCGGTCATCGCTGACCGGCGCCTGCTGAGCCAGTGCTTCATCAATCGCTTTGTAAAGCGCATCTTTATCCACCGGCTTGGTCAGGAAGCTGAAGACGCCCTGCTGCGTGGCGGAAACTGCGTCCGGGATTGAGCCGTGTGCCGTCAGGATAATCACTGGCAGACCGGTGTGGCGTTTCTGGATCTCGCCAAACAGCGCCAGACCATCCATCTCATCCATCCGCAGATCGCTGATCACCAGCTCGATTTTTTCTTTCTGCAGCAGACGCAACGCTTCGGGTCCGCTGGCCGCGGTGGTGACCTGATAACCTTCGCTGCGAAGACGCATGCCCAGCAGCTTCAGCAGGCTGGGATCGTCATCCACCAGCAGCAGTTTTGCCGCTTGTCTGACCATTATTGCTCCTCATCCTGCGGCAGCGCAGTGCCATGGCCGCTGTCAGACACATCCGGGGCTTTCCGCGATGAAAGCTGGCGCTCAATATCAGTAAGCCGCTCCAGCTTATGCTGCGTGTCGCTGAGCTGCTGCTGTTGTTTAACCATCTGCTGGCGTATCGCCTCCAGCTGGGTATCGCTGCTCTGTTGCAGATGAACATAACGGGTGCGCGCTTCACTCAGGTCGAGCTGCGCGGCCTGATTACTGCGCCACAACTGGAACAGCGGACGCACAGACTGCGGGAAATCGCTGCTGTAGCGATCCAGGGTTTCAACATAGCGACGACGCTCCACTGGCGTCACGTTGCCGTTCGACATCAGCACGCCCTGCTTGAAGGCGCGCGACCAGCTCTCAACCGGCCAGCGGTGAGCTTCGGCTCGGGCCTCGGCGGGGGAAAGGCGTTCAGCACAATCGATCGCCCGCATCCAGTAGAGGGGATTACTCAGTGCCGCACTATTCTCTATCGTCCACAGGTCACTGCAGCGGGTCGCCAGGTAATCAGCCACGCTGACCTCGGGTTCCGCTACCTGATGGCCTGACGGCAGGGATGAGGTGGCCGGGGAGGTCGTACATCCGCTGAGCAGCAGCGTGGTCAGTGTGCTCAACAGCAAAGCGGGTAAATATTTCATCAGTCAGACATTCCCGGCTGTGGTGTTCAGTTCAATTCGAAAACAGACGTCAGCCTGCTCGCAGGAGACCAGCGTCAGGTCGCCATGCATCCGGCGCAGGCAATCTTTGGCAATACTCAATCCCAGCCCGCTGCCTTTTACCGGCCCTTTGCGCTGCTGGCTACCCTGGAAAAAAGGTTCGAAAATCATTGCCTGCTCTTCCGGCGGGATCGGCGTACCGCTGTTCGCGACATCAATCCAGACCCGATCGCCCTGCTGCTGACTGCGCAGCCAGATGGTACCGGATTCGCTGCCGTAGTTCACGGCGTTCGAATAGAGATTATCGATGACCCGCATCAGTAACATCGGTTCGGCAAGGCAGTGACTGACCGCCAGATCGACAACCGTCTGCATGAGTTTGGCGCGCGCCGAGAGTGCATGTGCATTCACCACCCCCTCCACAATTTCCGCCACGCTGACCGGTTCCAGCTGGATCGGGCCATCTGCCAGTTTACGGTTGTAATCAAGCAGCTGTTCAATCAGCCGCTGCAGATGACGGCTGCTGCCGTCGAGGATAGTGACCACCTCTTTTTGATCGGCGTTCAGCGACCCGGCTACCTCGTCCGCCAGCAGTTCGGTGCCTTCACGCAGGCTGGCCAGCGGCGTTTTCAGTTCGTGAGAAAGATGGCGCAGGAATTCATGGCGCTGCGATTCCAGCCACTGAAGCCGTTCGCTGAGCCAGACGATGCGCTGTCCCAGCGAGCGTAACTCGCGCGGGCCGCGAAATGTCACGCTGTTACCCAGTTCCCGGCCTTCGCCAAGCCGGTTGATCATCCGCTCAATACGCTTGACCGGCCCGATAATCATGCCGGTAAACAGCGTCATCAACGCCAGACTGATGATAAACAGAATCAGCGCCTGCCAGCCAAAAAACTGGCCGCGATCGGCAATTTCGCGCTGCAGCTGAAGGCCGCGCGAAAACACCACTTCGCGCGTGTCCTGCACCATCTGCGCATTGGTGGCAGAAAAACGATCCAGCGCCTCTGCGGCAGGCGTAACCGGATTACCGTTATCGCACTTTAACGGTGTCAGCAGCGGCAACGTCGCCTGTAAAGTCTGGAATGCGGGCAGCTCGGGCAGGCTGGCGCTGTGCGAACTCAGCATCTGGCTGTAGCGGGTGTGCTGGGTCTGATAAAGGCGCGCCAGCGAGGCATCATCCAGCACGCAGTACTGGCGATAGCTGCGCTCCAGCTCAACCGCCGTTCGTGCCATCGCCTCACTTCTGCGAACATCGGTGAAGGTATTGCGGTTGGTATCCGCTGCCTGTTCGCTTAACGCAGAGAGACTTTCCCACGCCTGCCAGGCCAGCACCAGCAACGGCAGCAGCACCAGAACAAATGCCATCAGCACCAGCTGACGCAGAGAACGGGGAAATAAACGCCATTTTTTCACGCAGCCGCTTCCTTAAGATTTGCTGTCTGGATGCTAACGGACTCTGTCAGCGGAAGAAAGGTGTCGGCGGAAGAAAGGGGAACAAAAGAAAACGGCAGGCTCGATGGCCTGCCGCTGGCACGACGCGTGATGCATCGCGTAAAAATGGGTGGAGCCTTACTCAACGTTACGTCCGGTGTTTGATAACGCAAGCGATTATCGGTCAGTTGGACGGCAGGCTCCGTTTGGTGCGTCATTCGGGCTTTATGAGCTCTTCTCCGCTAAGCGGGGCAATCATAAACAGGTGAATGAGCAGCTGCATGAGTATAGCAAGTTCCATGCCAGGAAATAAATCATTATATTTTTCAGCAGATTGAATAAGCTTACCGGACAACTGTTGCGCAAAATCTGATTACAGTAAGTGAAAACTGTCTCCGCTGAGCGACATGAAATCGCGCCAGAGAGGCGCCCATTAAAAATCAACGAGATAGATGTCGCCAAAAAGAGACAGTACGACATGCTCATTGTCGCCATTTGCCAACAGAGCCACAAAAAAGAGCAGGAGGCACACTGGCCTCCTGCTCTTTTCAGCGGATTACATTAACCCAGCTGTTTACGCGCATTGCGGAAAATACGCATCCACGGGCTGTCTTCGCCCCACTCTGCCGGATGCCAGGAGTTGCTGACGGTGCGGAATACCCGCTCCGGATGCGGCATCATGATAGTGACGCGACCACTTTCATTAGTCACGGCAGTGATGCCGTTTGGTGAGCCATTCGGGTTAGCCGGATAGGTTTCTGTTACCTTGCCGAAGTTATCGACAAAGCGCAGTGCCACCAGCCCTTTCGACTCCAGCGCCGCCAGATGCGAAGCATCACGCACTTCAACAAAGCCTTCACCGTGCGAAACGGCGATAGGCATATGCGAACCGGCCATGCCGTCCAGCAACAGCGAGGGACTGGCGGCCACTTCTACCAGACTGAAGCGCGCTTCAAAGCGCTCAGACTGGTTACGCACAAAGCGCGGCCAGAGATCGCTGCCTGGGATCAGTTCACGCAGATTAGACATCATCTGGCAGCCGTTGCAGACGCCCAGCGCCAGGGTTTGCGGACGATGGAAGAAGGTTTCGAACTCGTCACGCACGCGCGGATTAAACAGAATCGATTTCGCCCAGCCCTCACCGGCACCCAGCACATCGCCGTAGGAGAAGCCGCCACAGGCGACCAGTGCCTGGAACTCTTCCAGACCGCGACGTCCAGCCAGCAGATCGCTCATGTGAACGTCAATGGCGGTGAAACCTGCCCGATCAAAGGCGGCGGCCATCTCTACATGGGAGTTCACGCCCTGCTCACGCAGCACCGCGACCCTTGGACGTGCGCCAGTGGCGATCATCGGGGCAGCAACATCTTCCTGCGGATTAAATGTCAGATTAACGTTCAGGCCAGGATCGCTGTCGTTTTTCTTCGCTTCATGTTCCTGATCGGCACACGCCGGGTTGTCGCGCAGACGCTGCATCTGCCAGGTGGTTTCCGCCCACCAGGTACGCAACGTGTTGCGGCTTTCACTGTAGACCGCACTGTCACCAGAACGGATCACAAAGCGATCGCCCGGCTGCGCGCTGCCCAGCAGATGCGTCGAGTCGGCAAGGCCGTGATCCGCCAGGATCTGCTCAACCACGGCGCGATCGGCGGCGTTGATCTGAATCACCGCGCCCAGCTCCTCGGTAAACAGGGAGGCCAGCGCATCGTTACCCAGCGAGGCGATGTCAACGTCGATGCCGCAGTGACCGGCAAACGCCATCTCGGCCAGCGTCACCAGCAGACCACCGTCGGAACGATCGTGATAAGCCAGCAGTTTCTGCTCAGCCACCAGCGCCTGGATGGCATTGAAGAAGCCCGCCAGCTGAGCGGCATCGCGCACGTCGGCAGGTTTGTCGCCAAGCTGACGATAAACCTGTGACAGCGCGGTTGCGCCCAGCGTATTCGCGCCGTTGCCCAGATCGATCAGCAGCAGCAGGTTATCCTGATCGGCCTGCAGTTGTGGCGTGACGGTGCGACGGACATCTTCGACGCGGGCAAAAGCGGTAATCACCAGCGACAGCGGTGAGGTCATTTCGCGCTGTTCGCTGCCTTCCTGCCAGCGTGTTTTCATCGACATCGAATCTTTACCGACCGGGATGGTGATCCCCAGCGCCGGGCAAAGCTCTTCGCCGACCGCTTTCACCGCCGCATATAAACCGGCATCTTCACCCGGATGACCGGCTGCGGACATCCAGTTTGCAGAAAGCTTCACACGCTTCAGCGAACCAATATGGGTAGCCGCCAGGTTGGTCAGTGCTTCACCGACGGCCAGACGACCCGAGGCCGCGAAGTCCAGCAGCGCAACCGGTGAACGTTCGCCCAGGGCAAACGCTTCGCCGTGATAGCTGTCGAGGCTGGCGGTAGTCACTGCACAGTTGGCAACCGGGATCTGCCACGGTCCCACCATCTGGTCGCGCGCAACCATGCCGGTCACGCTGCGGTCACCGATGGTGATCAGGAAGGTTTTTTCCGCCACGGCAGGCAGATGCAGCACGCGGTTCACCGCATCGACCAGCGTAATGCCGTCACGCTGCAGGGCAGTACCCTGGGTCTGCTGCGTCACCACATCCCGCGTCATCTTCGGCGTTTTGCCCAGCAGGACATCAAGTGGCATATCGATCGGCTTATTACCGAAATGACTATCTTCCAGGCTCAGGTGCAGCTCTTCGGTGGCTTCACCAATGACCGCGAACGGTGCGCGTTCACGCTGGCAAATTGCCTCAAACTGCGCCAGCTGATCGGGTGCCACTGCCATCACATAACGTTCCTGTGATTCGTTACACCAGACCTCCAGCGGACTCATGCCTGGCTCATCACTCAGGATGTCACGCAGGTTAAACCGGCCGCCACGACCGCCATCGCTGACCAGCTCCGGCATCGCATTGGAGAGGCCGCCAGCGCCCACGTCGTGGATAAACAGAATCGGGTTCTCATCGCCCAGCTGCCAGCAGCGGTCGATCACTTCCTGACAACGACGCTCCATCTCCGGGTTATCACGCTGTACCGAGGCAAAGTCGAGATCGGCATCAGACTGACCCGAGGCCATTGATGATGCCGCGCCGCCGCCCAGGCCGATGTTCATTGCCGGACCGCCCAGCACCACCAGCTTCGCGCCTACGGTGATTTCACCTTTCTGCACGTGATCGGCACGGATATTCCCGATGCCGCCCGCCAGCATAATCGGCTTATGGTAGCCACGCAGCTCAGTGCCGTTGTGGCTGGTGACCTGCTCTTCATAGGTACGGAAGTAACCATTCAGAGCCGGACGACCAAATTCATTGTTAAATGCAGCACCGCCCAGCGGGCCATCGGTCATGATTTCCAGCGCGCTGACGATGCGGGCCGGTTTGCCGAAGTCCTCTTCCCACGGCTGTTCAAAGCCAGGGATACGCAGGTTCGATACGGAGAAACCGACGAGGCCCGCTTTTGGCTTCGAACCCCTTCCGGTTGCGCCTTCATCACGGATTTCACCACCGGAACCGGTCGCAGCACCGGGCCACGGCGAGATGGCCGTTGGGTGGTTATGGGTTTCCACCTTCATCAGGATGTGTGCGGCTTCCTGATGCCAGCGGTATTCGCTCTCTCCGGCGTCAGCAAAGAAGCGGCCAACCTCTGAGCCTTCCATCACAGCGGCGTTATCTTTGTAAGCAGAGAGCACGTAGTCCGGCGTCTGCTCCATGGTGTTTTTGATCATCTTAAACAGCGACTTTGGCTGTTTCTCGCCGTCGATAATCCAGTCGGCGTTGAAGATCTTGTGACGACAGTGCTCAGAGTTCGCCTGCGCAAACATATAGAGTTCAATGTCGTTGGGATTGCGGCCCAGTGCGGTAAACGCCGCCACCAGATAGTCGATTTCATCGTCGGCCAGCGCCAGACCCAGTGAGATATTCGCCTGAACCAGCGCCTGACGGCCCTCACCCAGCAGATCGACACTTTTCACCGGCTGTGGCGTGTGATGCGCGAACAGCTGTTCAGCCTGCGCCAGATCGCCGAAGACCGTTTCCATCATCCGATCGTGCAGCAGTGTGCCCAGCGTTTGCCACTGTGCTTCCGTCAGTTGTGGGGCCTGTACATAAAAGGCCAGGCCGCGCTCCAGGCGACGTACCTGCGGCAGGCCGCAGTTGTGGGCAATGTCAGTGGCTTTGGATGACCAGGGCGAAATGGTGCCGGGACGAGGCGTCACCAGCAGCAGACGCCCCTGTGGGGCATGTTCAGCGAGAGAGGGACCATATTTCAGCAGGCGCTGCAGACGGCTCTGTTCGTCAGCGCTTAAGGGCGTGCTGACATCAGCAAAATGGATGTACTCAGCGTAAATATCACTCACCGGCAGATGAGCGTCCTGAAAGCGGGTCAGCAGTTTGTTTACACGAAATGCCGACAGGGCGGGCGAACCACGCAGAATTTCCATTAATAAATCTCTCGTCAGGGCGCCGGGCGACGCTTCATTGGGCGCAACAGGGAAAACGGGGCGTATTATAGAGAAAGCGACCTCGCGACGAAACCGTTTGCGCACAATTTTTGGCGACCCGGATTTGCCTGAATTTTGCGCAAAAGCTGCTATAAAAGTTGCTCAGCGTGATTTTGTTGCGCAAAATGCCCCTCGCTCTGGGAGTTCAAAGAAGACAAATACTGCCTTTAAAAGACAGAGGCCTTAGAGCCAGCGAGAGATAACTATTTGAAACGCCTAAAATTTAATTATCTGTTTATCGGTCTGGTTGCCGTGCTGTTAGCGTTAGCGCTATGGCCATCCATTCCCTGGTATGGGGGTGGGCAGGACCAGATTTCACAGATTAAATCACGGGGAGTACTGCGTGTCAGTACTATCAATTCCCCGTTGACTTACTACACAGTGAACCAATCTCCGGCCGGTATGGATTATGAGCTGGCAAAACGCTTCGCCGATTATCTGGGCGTCAAACTCAAGGTGACAGTACGTCCCAACCTGAGCGATCTGTTTGACGATTTAGATGATGGCAAAGCCGATTTGCTGGCCGCGGGTCTGAACTACAACAGCGAACGCCTGACCCGCTATCAGACCGGGCCAGGCTACTACAACGTTTCGCAGCAGCTGGTCTATCGCGTGGATAAGCCGCGCCCTAAAAACCTCGGTGACTTAAAGGGGCGGCTGACTGTTGCGTCAGGATCGGCGTATCTGTCAACGCTGAAGAGCGCGCGGTCAAATCAGTACCCCGATCTGGACTGGGCGATCTCCACCGATCAGAGCCCTAAAGCCCTGCTGGAAGCGGTGGCAGACGGCAAGCTCGACTATACGATTGGCGACTCCGTGACCATCGCTCTGCTGCAGCGCATCTATCCGCAGCTGGCGGTGGCGTTTGACGTCACTGATGAAGAGCCGGTCACCTGGTATGTGCGGCACAGCGATGACGACAGCCTGAATGCCGCGATGCTCGACTTCTTTAACGGTATGGGTGAAGAAGGGGCGATGGCGCGGCTGGAGGAGAAATATCTCGGCCACGTCGGCACCTTTGATTATGTCGATACCCGCACTTTCCTGCGCGCCATCGATAACACGCTGCCTGACATCAAACCGCTGTTTGAGAAGTACGCCACCAGCATTGACTGGCGACTGCTGGCGGCAATCTCCTATCAGGAGTCGCACTGGAACCCGCAGGCCACCTCCCCTACCGGCGTGCGCGGCATGATGATGCTGACCCGTAACACCGCTGAGAGCCTGGACGTGGGCGACCGGACGGATCCCGAACAGAGCATTCGCGGCGGCAGTCAGTATCTGCAGGATATGATGGCGAAGGTGCCGCAGACCATCCCGGAAGATGAGCGCATCTGGTTTGCGCTGGCGGCCTATAACATGGGCTATGCCCATATGCTGGATGTCCGTAAACTCACTGCCCGCCAGGGGGGTAATCCAGATAGCTGGGCGGATGTGAAGCTGCGTCTGCCCATGCTGAGCCAGAAGCGTTACTACACCCAGACGGCTTATGGCTATGCCCGTGGGCATGAAGCCTATAACTATGTGGAGAACATCCGCAAATATCAGTTAAGCCTGGTGGGTTATCTGCAGGAGCAGGAAAAACGCCTGGCGCAGCAGGCTGAAGCACAACAAGCACAGGCCGAACTGGCCAAAGGCTATCCGGCGGTCGAACCGAAGATCGCCATGAATTAATCCTGGCGTTGCGCCTGACGCAGCGATTTTTTCTGCTCGCGACGCATACGGAAGAAGTCGCTCAGCATAGCGGCACACTCTTCAGCCAGCACGCCGCTCTGTAATTCAACCTGATGATTCATGCCGGGGTGCCCCAGCACATCGAGCAGCGATCCTGCAGCCCCACTTTTGATGTCGTGCGCACCGTAGACCAGCCGGCTGATGCGGCTGTGAACCATAGCGCCGGCGCACATCACGCACGGCTCCAGCGTCACGTAGAGCGTGGTATCCAGCAGACGATAATTTTCCAGTACTTTACCGCCCTGCCGCAACGCCATAATCTCCGCATGCGCCGTCGGATCGTGCTGGCCGATGGGCCGGTTCCAGCCTTCACCGATCACCCGGTCATTCTGAACCAGCACCGCACCCACCGGCACTTCGCCCTGCTCCCACGCCCGGCGCGCCAGGTCAAGCGCATGGCGCATCCAGTATTCATCTTGTTGTTTCATGCTGACCACTCCGGGCGACAGAAAAGCGGCGCATTATAGCGGTCTCACCGATCCTTTAGAAACTTATTCCAGCTGTTGCAGCTCACCTGCGGGTGTTACGCGCCAGCGATGCTGACAGAAAAACAGCAGCGGGTTGTCCTGTTTGCTGTCGCTATAGCCGCTGTAGAGCTGTAGCGGCGTGCCGATTTTCTCTTCCAGTTGTGCCACTTTCTCATGGCCGAGGCAGCGCATTGCCAGTACCCGCCCGCCCCAGCCGCGCTGCATCTGACTGGCAATCAGCTTCACGCGTGGCAGAAACGCGGAGTCGTAATAGACCTGCTCCACGAGAGACTGTGGCGATCCGGTGATGAGCCAGACGTCAGCATCATCACTGCCGAGATAATCGGTAAGGCGCTGCTGAACCACCGGAAAGGCTTTGACGCGCAGGCGGAACCACTGCGCAAATTCGGCTTCGAGTTGCAGCAGCGTCCGCTCAGAACGGCCAAAAGTAATAGACCAGAGCAGCAGGCTCATGGGCCAGCGTGCCGCCCGGCCTTTAAACAGCAAGCCGATACCCACTACCGGCAATAACGGCACCACCAGCAGCAGATTAAGCGGTCGGCGACGCAGCAGATAGCGCATAAAAGTGCCGAACATGTCCTGCTGGTGCAAAGTGCCATCCAGGTCAAAAAATACGACGCGACGTTGTGTTCCCCTGGTCAAACAACTCTCCTTCAGGCTGATTCTGGAATGATAAAGAGTAGTGTAGCCATCATCAGGCGCTACGGCGATGACTGTCATTTTTAATTCCGATGACTACAATGCCTGATGAATAGTTTATTCTTCACAGATTATCCCTGAATTACGAGGATTGGGCATGAGTTCATTGCTGCGCATTCGCCAGCTTTATCCACGTCTGGCATTGAACGAGCGTCGGCTGGCTGATTTTCTACTGTCGCAACCCGATCGGGCGCGCCACCTGAGTTCGCAAAAGCTGGCGGAAGAGTCTGGCGTCAGCCAGTCGAGCGTGGTGAAGTTTGCTCAGAAACTGGGATACAAAGGTTTTCCGGCGCTTAAGCTGGCCCTGAGTGAGTCACTGGCGGACAAAGATGCCATTACCGTACATAACCATATCCTCAGCGACGATCCCCTTAAAATGGTGGGTGAGAAGCTGCTGACGGAGAAACTCTCGGCAATACGCGCCACGCTGGATATCAACAGCGAAGAGAAACTCAACGATGTGTTACAGCTGCTGAAAAATGCCCGGCGTATTTTACTGGTGGGCATCGGCGCTTCGGGTCTGGTGGCGAAGGACTTCTCCTGGAAGCTGATGAAGATCGGCATCAATGCGGTGGCGGAGCAGGATATGCACGCCCTGCTGGCCAGCGTGCAGGCGATGGGGCCCGGCGATGTGCTGCTCGCCATCTCTTACACCGGTGAACGGCGGGAGATCAATCTGGCCGCGCAGGAGGCGGTTCAGGTGGGCGCCGATGTGGTGGCCTTTACCGGCTTTACGCCGAATACGCTGCAGCAGAGCGCCAGTTACTGTCTCTATACGGTGGCGGAGGAGCAGAGTACCCGCAGCGCGGCCATCTCCTCGACCACGGCGCAGCTGGCCCTGACCGATCTGCTGTTTATGGCGCTGGTGCAAAACGATCCGGAACGCGCGTCCAGTCATATTCGCCACAGCGAAGCGCTGGTGAAAAAGCTGGTCTGATCAGCGGCAGCGCGTATAATACCCGCGCTTTTTCTGTTGTTATCAGGTGGGTAAAATGGCGCTGTTGATTACGTCCAGATGCATTAACTGCGATATGTGTGAACCGGAGTGCCCGAACCAGGCCATTTCACTGGGCGATGCGATCTATGAGATTGATGTCAGCCGCTGCACGGAATGCGTCGGGCACTATGAGACGCCAACCTGTCAGCAGGTATGCCCCATCGACAACACCATCATCATTGACCCACAGCACACCGAATCACGCGATGCGCTGTGGGAGAAGTTCGTGCTGCTGCACGGCTAGCTTTCAATGATCACCGTGGCGCAGGCGTAGTGACGCTCATCGGCCAGCGTCACGTGAACGTGTTTAACGCCCAGCCTCTCTGCCACTTCAGCGGCATGCTGAAAGAAGCGTAATCCCGGTTTTCCCAGCGCATCGTTGTAAACTTCAAACTGATTAAATGCCAGACCACCGCGAATGCCGGTGCCAAAGGCTTTTGCCGCCGCCTCTTTTACCGCAAAGCGTTTAGAGAGAAAGCGCACCGGCTGCTTGTGCGACTGATATTGCTGCCATTCGGCTTCGCTCAGCACCCGCCGTGCCAGCCGGTCGCCAGAGCGCTCTATCACCCCGGCGATACGTTCAATCTCAACGATGTCCGTACCCAGTCCCAGAATAGCCATCAGCGACGGGCTTCACGCAGCAGTTGCTTCATCTCTTTCACCGCATCCGGCAGGCCACTCATCACCGCACGACCAATAATCGCATGGCCGATATTCAGCTCATGCATTTCCGGCAGCGCCGCAATCGGCAGCACGTTGTGATAGGTCAGACCGTGACCGGCATTGACCTTCAGTCCCAGGCTGGCGGCAAAGGTCGCGGCGTGGCGGATACGCGCCAGCTCAGCGTCACGCGCCAGTCCCTCTGGTGCTTCGGCGTAAGCGCCGGTATGAATTTCGATGTAAGGCGCGCCGCTGGCCACGGCCGCTTCAATCTGACGGTGATCGGCATCGATAAACAGCGAAACCAGAATGCCCGCGTCACTCAGCAGTCGTACGGCCGCGTTCATCTTCTCCTGCTGCCCCGCCACATCCAGCCCGCCTTCAGTGGTCACTTCCTGACGCTTTTCCGGCACCAGGCAGCAGAAGTGGGGCTGAATATCACAGGCGATGCCGATCATCTCATCGGTGACCGCCATCTCCAGATTCATCCGCGTCTGGATGGTGTCACGCAGGATACGCACGTCGCGATCAGTGATGTGACGGCGATCTTCGCGCAGGTGCACGGTAATACCGTCTGCGCCCGCCTGCTCGGCGATAAACGCCGCCTGTACCGGATCGGGATAGTTTGTCCCACGGGCGTTACGCACCGTGGCAATGTGATCGATATTGACGCCTAACAGCAACTCAGCCATGACCATCCTCACTTCTTATTCATCGTGATGTTGAGTGTACCGCGCAAAGTGAAACAGGCGGTACGACCCGCGCTATTCTTCTGCCTGTTCAGGCTTTTTCTTCGGGATAAACTGGCGGAACAGCTCCTGACTCTTCAGCGGCTTGCCACCAAGATAGGGCTTCAGGGCGATGCGGGTAAACCGCTTCGCGGCGCGCAGGGTGTCGGCATCGGGAAACTCTCGCTCGCACAGGGCGCGCAACTCGCGGCCGGTAAAGCTGCGCTGATTGACCACCAGGCTGGCAATAAAGCCGCGCTCTTCGCGGTAGCTGTAGGTCATGTTGTCGCTGACCGGCTCGCCGCTGCCGGCACAGTGCAGGAAATCGACGCCATAACCCAGGTGACCGAGCAGCGCCAGTTCAAAACGTCGCAGTGCCGGTTCGGGCTTGCCGTGCGTTGAGGCTAATGCCTGAAGGCAGTTGAGATAGTCGAAGAAGAGTTCTGAGAAGGGGAATTCCTGCTGCAATACGCGAGAGACCAGCTCATTGACGTAGAGACCGCAGTAGAGCGTGATGCCGCTGAGCGGTAAGGCCAGCGACACCGCTTCGGCATTGCGCAGGGTTTTGACTTCCCCGCGCCCGCTCCAGCGAACCAGCAGCGGGGTAAAAGGCTGTAACGCCCCCTTCAGCTGCGAGCGCCGCGAACGTGCGCCCTTGGCCAGAACCCGCACCCGCCCTTCGCTTTCGCTGAACAGGTCGAGCAGCAGACTGGTTTCGCTGAAGGGGCGACTATGCAGCACAAAGGCGCGTTGCCAGCCTTCCATTGAATCAGAGATCGTCTGTATAACCCAGGCTGCGCAGCGCACGTTCGTCATCTGCCCAGCCGGATTTCACTTTCACCCACAGTTCGAGATGCACTTTCGCTTCGAACATCTCTTCCATGTCTCTGCGCGCTTCTGTTCCGATGACTTTGATTTTGGCGCCTTTGTTGCCAATCACCATCTTCTTCTGCCCTTCGCGCTCAACCAGAATCAGACCGTGAATGTCGTAACCGCCACGTTCGTTGGTCACGAAGCGCTCGATCTCAACCGTAACGGAGTAAGGCAGTTCAGCACCCAGGAAGCGCATCAGTTTTTCACGGATCATCTCTGACGCCATGAAACGCTGTGAGCGGTCGGTGATGTAATCTTCCGGGAAGTGATGATCGGCCTGCGGCAGATGCTTGCGGGTAATCGCCGCAATGGTATCGACGTTTTTGCCGCTCTCAGCGGAAATAGGCACGATATCGAGGAAGTTCATCTGCTGGCTCAGGAACTGCAGATGCGGCAGCAGAATGCTTTTATCCTGGATGTTATCGACCTTATTGATCGCCAGCACCACCGGCACTTTATTGTCGCGCAGTTTGCCCAACACCATCTCATCATCGGGCGTCCAGCGGGTGCCTTCAACCACGAAGATCACCAGTTCAACGTCGCCAATGGAACTGCTGGCTGCGCGGTTCATCAGACGGTTAATGGCGCGCTTCTCTTCCATGTGCAGACCGGGAGTATCGACGTAGATCGCCTGATATTCGCCTTCGGTATGAATGCCCATGATGCGGTGGCGCGTGGTTTGCGGCTTACGCGAGGTGATCGACACCTTCTGCCCCAGCAACTGGTTCAGTAAGGTGGATTTACCGACGTTTGGTCGGCCAACAATCGCGACAAAGCCGCAATAAGTAACGTTTTCGCTCATTCGAGTCCTGAATTGTTCAGCGCCTGATGCGGCGCCGAAAGAGTGCTATTTGAGTCATGTGTCATTCAGCGTCTTCTGACGCCGGGATAGAGTGTCAGGTTAATGGTCAGTGCCGGTTCCGGCACTGTCACCCCGACAGATCTATTCAAGACCTAATTTTATCAGTGCCTGTTCAGCCGCTGCCTGCTCAGCTTTACGACGGCTGGAGCCGACGCCGACAACCGGCTCGGCCATGCCACTCACCTGACAGTGAATGGTGAATTCCTGATCGTGGGCTTCGCCACGTACCTGTACCACCAGATAACTTGGCAGCGGCAGATGACGTCCCTGCAGATACTCCTGCAGACGCGTTTTCGGATCTTTTTGTTTGTCGCCAGGACTGATTTCGTCGAGGCGGGTCTGATACCAGTCGAGGATCAGCTGCTCTACCCGCTCAATACTGCTGTCGAGGAAGATACCGCCAATCAGCGCTTCCACCGTATCCGCCAGGATCGATTCACGACGGAAACCGCCGCTTTTCAGCTCACCGGGTCCCAGGCGCAGGCACTCGCCAAGATCAAATTCGCGAGCCATTTCAGCCAGCGTGTTGCCCCTCACCAGCGTGGCGCGCATGCGGCTCATGTCACCTTCATCAACCCGCGGGAAGCGGTGATAAAGGGCATTAGCAATCACATAGCTAAGAATAGAATCGCCAAGAAATTCCAGGCGTTCGTTGTGCTTACTGCTGGCGCTGCGGTGAGTCAGGGCCTGCTGTAACAGTTCCGAATGAGTAAAAGTGTAGCCCAGTTTGCGCTGAAGCTTGTTAATCAGGATGGGGTTCATGCGATTCCAGTTCTTTGTTGCGTCTGTGACTCTGCATACCAAACGGGGCTGGTAATCCAACACGTTCCGTTTGGTGTGCAGTGGCCTCCCTGAGGAGGCCACCCGATTTGCCTGTTAATCAGACAATAATGTTAGTGGATACCACCGATGCGACTGAATCGCACGCCGGTTGGCCACTGGCCTTCTTGTTTCTCAAAGCTCATCCAGATAGCGACCGCTTTACCGACCAGATTACGCTCCGGGACAAAGCCCCAGTAGCGGCTGTCGGCGCTGTTATCACGGTTGTCGCCCATCATGAAGTATTGCCCTTTCGGCACGACCCAGCTCGCCTGCGGCTGACCCGGCTGCTGATAATACATGCCTGCCTGACTCTGCGCTTCGTTTACCAGCAGAATGTCATGCGTCACGTTACCGATTGTCTCTTTGCGGGTTCCCAGGCGCAAACCACCGCGCAGGGTATCGCCCTGCGGCACCTGATAAAAACCGTTGCCGGTTTCGTTGCCATCAAAGCCGCTAAAGGTCTGAACAAATTTGCTAGGCTCAACGTCGGTGTAAGTCACCGCTAACGCTGTGTCACAGGCTTTATCATCGGAGCAGGTCGGTTTCACCGTCAGCGTTTTGCTGTAAGGATCATAAATGACTTTGTCGCCCGGCAGGCCGATAACGCGCTTAATGTAATCCAGGCTCGGATCTTTCGGGTATTTAAATACCGCGATATCGCCGCGCTTCGGCTGACCGGTTGGGATCAGCGTCGTCTGGGTGATCGGATCCTTGATGCCGTAAGCAAACTTCTCCACCAGGATAAAATCACCAATCAGCAGCGTCGGCATCATCGAGCCAGAGGGAATCTGGAATGGTTCGTAGATAAACGAACGCACGATGAAAACCACGGCCAGCACCGGGAACACGGATGCGGTCGTTTCAACCCAGCCTGGCTTTGCAGCGACCTTCGCCAGCGTTTTGCTGTCGAGCGCGTTACCGGTCTGGGCCTGAGCCTCAGCCTGTTTCGCGCGACGCGCGGGTGCCCATTTAAAACGATCAATTACCCATACGATGCCAGTAATCAGCGTCGCTATCGCCAGAATCAGGGCGAACATATTAGCCATTGGAAATCCTTATTTGCTGTCCTTACCGACATGCAGAATGGCGAGGAACGCTTCCTGTGGCAGCTCAACGTTACCAACCTGCTTCATTCGCTTCTTACCATCTTTCTGCTTCTGCAACAGTTTCTTCTTACGGCTGACGTCACCGCCATAACACTTGGCGAGAACGTTTTTACGCAGCTGTTTCACCGTTGAACGCGCGATAATGTGGTTGCCAATGGCAGCCTGAATCGCAATATCAAACTGCTGACGCGGGATGAGCTCTTTCATTTTCTCAACCAGATCGCGTCCGCGATAAGGCGCGTTGTCACGGTGGGTAATCAGCGCCAGCGCATCCACACGCTCAGAGTTAATCAGTACGTCGACGCGTACCATGTCTGAAGGCTGGAAACGTTTAAAGTTGTAATCCAGCGAGGCATAACCGCGCGAGGTTGATTTCAGACGGTCAAAGAAGTCGAGTACCACTTCAGCCATCGGAATTTCGTAAGTCAGTGCCACCTGGTTGCCGTGGTAAACCATGTTGGTCTGCACGCCACGCTTCTCAATACAGAGCGTGATGACGTTGCCCAGATACTCCTGCGGCAGCAGCATGTGACATTCGGCAATCGGTTCACGCAGCTCTTCGATATTGTTCAGTGCCGGCAGCTTGGATGGGCTGTCGACATGAACGATTTCGCCGCTGGTGGTCACGACTTCATACACCACCGTCGGTGCGGTAGTGATCAGATCGAGATCGTATTCGCGCTCCAGACGCTCCTGGATGATCTCCATGTGCAGCAGACCGAGGAAGCCGCAGCGGAAACCAAAGCCCAGCGCCGTTGAGCTTTCTGGCTCATAGAACAGCGAGGCGTCGTTCAGGCTCAGCTTACCGAGCGCATCACGGAACGCTTCATAGTCGTCAGAGCTGATTGGGAACAGACCGGCGTAAACCTGCGGCTTCACTTTTTTAAAGCCTGGCAGCGCTTTGTCTGCCGGGTTACGTGCGGTAGTCAGCGTATCGCCCACGGGTGCGCCGAGGATATCTTTAATGGCGCAGACCAGCCAGCCTACTTCACCGCAGTTCAGCTCATTACGATCAACCCGTTTCGGGGTGAAGATACCCAGGCGGTCAGCGTTATAAACCTGACCGGTGCTCAGGACTTTGATCTTGTCGCCTTTGCGCATGGTGCCGTTTTTCACGCGCACCAGGGAAACAACACCAAGGTAGTTATCGAACCAGGAGTCGATAATCAGTGCCTGCAGCGGCGCTTCCGGATCGCCTTCTGGCGGCGGAATGTCGCGCACTAAGCGTTCCAGCACTTCCGGAACGCCGACGCCGGTTTTAGCTGAGCAGCGCACCGCGTCAGTTGCATCAATGCCGACGATATCTTCAATTTCCTGCGCGGCGCGATCGGGATCGGCAGCGGGCAGGTCAATTTTGTTCAGAACCGGCACCACTTCCAGATCCATCTCCATCGCGGTGTAGCAGTTCGCCAGTGTCTGCGCTTCAACACCCTGACCGGCATCCACCACGAGCAGCGCGCCTTCGCAGGCGGCCAGTGAGCGGGAAACTTCATAGGAGAAGTCTACGTGGCCTGGGGTATCGATGAAATTGAGCTGGTAAGTTTGGCCGTCTTTCGCGTGATAATCGAGTGTGACGCTCTGTGCTTTGATGGTGATGCCACGCTCGCGCTCCAGATCCATAGAGTCAAGAACCTGCGCAGCCATTTCACGAGCGGTGAGGCCGCCGCAAATCTGAATCAGGCGGTCAGAGAGCGTAGATTTGCCATGGTCGATATGAGCGATGATGGAGAAATTTCTTATGTGCTTCATTTATTGGGATATCTTCGCTTAAAATTCAGTTGAAAACCTGAGCACAGACACATTCAGGAAGATCGCTCTTTACCCACAATCCTGTCAGCCTCATTAATGACGACGCATATTACACTGTTAACGCCGCGCATAAAAGAATGGAACGTGGTGGAAGCGAAACAGATATCTGCGCGAGGCAGAACAGACAAAGGCCGCGGGATGCGCGGCCTGGACGTGCGTTACGCTTCGCTTTCAACACGCAGCGCATCGGGAGGCAAGGCGATGTTCAGAATGACCGGCTGAAAGGCTTCCCGATCGCCGAATTTCATTGAAACGCCTTTGGCGACAATAAAACCCCCGATGCCGCCCAGCAGCGCACCGCAGGCGGCGGCCAGATCGCTGCTGAACAGCGCCTGAAACAGCCCGGAAACCAGGAACAGGCCAAACAGCGGCGTCATGTAGACCAGCAACGCTGAACCCAGCAGGCTGCTCTCTTTGATACCGAGTTCGATCCGCTGCCCCGGCTGCAGCGGCTTGCTGCTGGCGATTTGCATCACGTGGGCATTCTTCGGACCGAGCTTATTCAGCATATGGCTGCCACAGCCTTTACGCGCCTGGCAGCTGTTGCAGGAGGTTTTAGCTTCGGTGTGCAGCGTGGCGATGCCATCCTGCCATGCCACCACGGTGGCCCATTCTCTCATCATTTTTGTGACCCCAGGTCGATGCTGTCCGCAATACGTTTTGCGGTAGAGGGCGGTAATTCGCCGATCACCGCTATTTCGCTATTATTGCGCACAACGGTCTGTACCGTACGACGCCCAGTGCGCAATGTCTGCGTTGTGCTGGTTTTATCGGCCGGCGTCACGTTGATCGCGAAACTAAACAGGCCATCGCTGTAGAGCTTCGATTCCATATTTTTGTTCAGACCGGGTAGCGTGCGACGATTCTGCGACACCAGCGACATACCGGCAGGTATCCAGCCAGGCTGCCAGGTGAGCGTGACCGCATCCCCTTTCGGCACGGAAAGCGACGGAGGCAGATTGGCTTTCTCCAGCCCCTGCATCAGATTACGCACCCCTTCGTCCACTGCAAAGCTGATGACGCGGAACTGCTCCAGCGTTTCGCCATCACGATCGAGCAGGTCGATGCGCAGCGGCAGCTTGGTGTCCACATCCAGCCAGACCACATAGCTGTAACGGGTGCCATCGCGTGAAACGATGCGCAACACATCACACATCTGATCGGCAATGCGCGAGCGGCCTACGGTAATAAAATCATAGGCTGTGGCGAGCTTGGTGAAGTCAGCAAAAATCACCGACGGCAAAGCATCGATAATGTGATTGCCGGGTAGCGAAAAGGGATCGAGGCCGGGTTCGAAGTAACTGATATCGTTGCCGCGCTGGATGACTTCCCGACGTGGCCCGTCCATCTGCAACAGCTGCGCGAATATCCGGTTATCGATTACAGCATGACGATAACGCAGCGATTCGATGCCGATGCGGGAAACGTTGATATAGGCGAATTCGTAGTTGAGGTTCTGACTTGCCTGCTCCATCTGCTGCAATAGCGCCCCGGACGCAGAAGGTTGCGCCGGGGCGGCAGATGACCACAACAGGCTGCCTGTCAGCAGGCTAACAGCATACCAAAGCGGCTTCATTACTGCTGTTGCTGTCCTAATGATTGGTTTCCGGGAACATCAACCTGCGCCTGTTTTGGCGCAGTGGTTTCAAACTGCAGCTGGTCAGCGTGCAGGCGACGTTGCAGTTCGTAATCCTGCAGCATGGCATTTACGCGACGACGCTGGTCCTGAACCTGCTGGTTAGAACTGTTGGTGTCAAATGCATCAGACGGCACGCCCAGGCTCACCGGAGACGCTTTGCCCATCATCGGCATCGTATTGAACACCGGAGAGTCAGAGGTCTGCGTGGCGCTGCCCTCTGGCTGGTTATAGTGCTGAACGCCTACGATCACGGCCAGTGAAACACAGGCAGCGACACCGACCTGGGTCAGTTGCGCAGCCCACGGGCGCGCTTTTTTCCAGAACGGCATTTTTTCCCAGCGGGAAGGTTCTGGCTGAGCTTCAGGGATCAGCGTTGTAACCGTACGCAACGGTTCTTTTTCGATGGCAGCAGCGACGCGCGCAGAAATATCAAAATGCAGGACATCGCCCACATCACCGCGCATGGTGTCGCGAATGAGATGATAGCTTGCCCAGCTTTTCTGTAATTCTGCGTCCTTAGACAAGGCGGAAAACAGCTCGTTATCTAAGGTCTCACCATCCATTAAAGCGGAAAGTTTTTCTTTCTGCATGCCTATGTACCCTTCCAGTAGCCGTTATCACTGACGTTGGATAAGCGGTTGAACTTTGTTATCAATGGCCTCTCGCGCACGAAAGATACGTGATCGAACAGTGCCTACCGGGCAATCCATAATGACGGCGATCTCTTCATAACTCAGACCGTCCAGTTCCCTGAGGGTGATTGCCATACGCAAGTCCTCGGGTAGCGCCTCGATGGTACGAAAGACAATTTGTTTCAATTCTTCTGACAACATTAAGTTCTCAGGGTTCGAAATTTCTTTTAATGCACCCGCACTTTCGAAATTTTCTGCGTCAATAGCATCCACATCGCTGGATGGCGGACGACGCCCCTGAGCAACCAGGTAATTTTTCGCTGTATTTACCGCAATGCGGTACAGCCAGGTATAAAACGCGCTATCGCCCCGGAATGAATCCAGTGCGCGATACGCTTTAATAAACGATTCCTGTACTACATCAGGTACGTCGCCCGAGGGAACATAGCGTGAAACCAGGCTCGCCACTTTATGCTGGTAACGAATCACCAGTAAGTTGAAAGCTTTTTGATCTCCCTTCTGTACGCGCTCGACAAGGACCTGGTCCGTCAACTGCTCGCTCATCCGAGGTAATGTCTCCCCAAATTTTTCATACGCATAAAGTAACTGCCAGCACATCTCATGGTTCTGAGCAAGCATGCGCTTAGAGTTGTGATGTGGTGCGAAGTTCACTTCTCGCCCTGATATTTACCGCTCCGATGGACATTACACAGGTTCTTCGTTTTCGTTCAGTGTAAGGAGCGTAAATCGCAGGCAGAGTAACCTATGACAACAGCTTTTTCATCATTAAATCCTTTAGGTTTAATAAGTTTGCTATAAAAAACCGCGCCAAAAGCAGTCCGGTTTTAACTCACTGATATTAAGTAACTTTGGGAAATCATCAGACAAAAACCTGCGCCAGATGTTTAAAATACTTCACAGCAACCCCCATTGCGCTTATGCTCAGCCCTATTCTTGTTTAGTAAATTAAACATTATGATGAATGCGAACCCGGATTATCAGTGTGATGTACTCATTGTGGGCAGCGGTGCTGCTGGCCTGTCGCTGGCGTTACGGCTGGCAAAACAGTACCAGGTGACAGTTCTCAGTAAAGCGCAGGTCAATGAGGGGTCAACCCTTTACGCCCAGGGCGGTATTGCTGCGGTATTTGATGAGACTGACAGCATCGAGTCACACATCGAAGATACGCTGATTGCCGGAGCAGGATTATGCGACCGTGAAGCCGTCTCGTTTATCGCCAGTAATGCCCGGCATTGCGTGCAGTGGCTGATCGACAACGGTGTCGCCTTTGATCTCGATCCGCAGGCGGCCGGCGACATGCGTTATCACCTGACGCGGGAAGGCGGCCACAGTCATCGCCGTATCCTGCACAGCGCTGACGCCACAGGCCATGCGGTTGAAACGACGCTGGTAAGCCAGGCGTTGAGCCATCCCAACATCCGGATTCTGGAACGCACCAACGCGGTCGATCTGATTCTTTCAGATAAAATCGGCCTGCCAGGCCCACGCCGTGTAGTAGGCGCGTGGATCTGGAACCGTAATCGCGAACAGGTGGAAACCTGTCGGGCACGGGCCGTGGTGGTTGCAACCGGTGGTGCCGCCAAGGTCTATCAATATACGACTAACCCCGACATCGCCTCCGGTGACGGGATCGCAATGGCCTGGCGTGCCGGCTGCCGGGTTGCCAATCTGGAATTTAACCAGTTCCACCCGACCTGCCTGTTTCATCCGCAGGCGCAGAATTTCCTGTTAACCGAAGCGTTACGCGGAGAAGGTGCCTGGCTGTTGCGTCCCGATGGCAGCCGTTTCATGCCCGATTTCGATGAGCGTGCCGAACTCGCCCCGCGCGATATCGTCGCCCGGGCCATCGATCATGAGATGAAGCGGCTGGGCGTTGACTGTATGTATCTGGATATCAGCCACCAGCCTGAGGAGTTTGTTCGCGCGCACTTCCCGATGATCTATGAGAAGTTGCTGACCTTTGGCTTTGACCTCACCAAAGAACCCATCCCGATTGTGCCTGCCGCGCACTATACCTGTGGCGGCGTAGTCGTTGATCAGCACGGCCAGACCGACGTCAGTGGCCTCTATGCCATCGGTGAGGTGAGTTATACCGGCCTGCATGGCGCTAACCGCATGGCATCCAATTCGCTGCTGGAGTGTCTGGTTTATGGCTGGTCCGCTGCAGAGGAGCTGATTCGCACCCTGCCGGCCATCGAAGCCGTTACTGCGCTACCCGCATGGGATGAAAGCCAGGTCGATGACGCCGATGAGCGCGTGGTGATCCAGCATAACTGGCACGAGCTACGGTTATTCATGTGGGATTACATGGGAATCGTCCGCACGACCCGCCGACTGGAGCGGGCGCTGCGCCGCATCAACCTGCTTCAGCAGGAGATCGATGAATATTATCGTCATTTCCGCCTCTCTAATAACCTGCTGGAGCTACGGAATCTGGTGCAGGTCGCTGACCTGATGGTGCGCTGTGCGCTGGAGCGAAAAGAGAGTCGCGGCCTGCACTATATCCGCGACTACCCGGATTTACTGCCCGAGGCGCGGCCAACCATCCTGACGCCGCCGGACTACATAAAAAGGTAGAACTCCCGCGTCAGGCTACACCACTCATCAGAATAGCGGGTGTCCGGCGTACGGATAGCAAGGCGCTCCAGCAGGGTTTCCCCGGCCTGCGGCGACAGCCCCAGCAGAACGCGGTGTGGCGGACGATGGGCATATTCCGCCACGTCCAGCCGGAAACGCAGATGCCAGCCATCCGCCTGCGCCAGGGCGATGAATTCCTGGCCGGTCGCGGTGGGCAGCACCACGCAGAACATCCCCTCTTCTTCAATCAATAATGCAGCACTGCGTAACAGTGTCTGATGATCGAGCGAGGCCGTGGCACGGGCGCTGTCCCGTGCCGCTGTCGAACAGGCCACGCCAGGCGCAAAATAAGGCGGATTGCTGACGATTAGCGAGTAACGTTTATCGCACTGTTCGGCCCAGTCGGCGATATCACGCTGATGAACCTGAATACGTTCAGGCCACGGCGACTGCTGCACATTCTCCTGCGCCTGAAGCGCGGCTTCCGGTTCTAGCTCGACCGCATCGATGTTGACCGGCGATGGCGTACGCTGCGCCAGCATCAGCGCGATAAGCCCGCTGCCGCTGCCAATATCCAGAATACGTTTTACCCCGGCAACCGGTGCCCAGGCCCCAAGCAGAATGGCATCGGTGCCCACTTTCATCGCACAGCGATCGTGCGCGACAAAAAATTGTTTAAAGGTAAAACCGTTCTTGTTTAACTGTGGCCGTTCACGCGGCTTATCCTGCATCATTCGTCACTACCATCGTTTTTTTCCTGCCGTACGGCAGCGCATGAGTGTAACGTGACAACAGAGGGAATTCACGCGGCAGACAACCCCAGGCGCAGCCGAAACGGATTAACAGATGAAGATTCAGTCTGATCTGTCTATAATCAGCGCCCCAAACTGAGGTAGACCATGACAGTAACCACATTTTCCGAACTCGAACTCGACGAAAGCCTGCTACAAGCGTTGCAGGAAAAAGGCTTTACGCGCCCAACAGTGATCCAGGCTGCTGCAATTCCGCCCGCGCTGGAGGGCCGTGACGTTCTGGGTTCGGCACCTACAGGGACCGGGAAAACCGCCGCGTATCTGTTACCGGCGTTGCAGCACCTCCTTGATTTTCCGCGTAAGAAATCTGGCCCGCCACGCATCCTGATTGTGACCCCGACCCGCGAACTGGCGATGCAGGTCGCCGATCATGCGCGTGAGCTGGCGAAACATACCCATCTGGACATCGCCACCATCACCGGCGGCGTGGCCTATATGAACCATGCCGAAGTGTTCAGCGAAAACCAGGACATCGTGGTCGCCACCACCGGCCGTCTGCTGCAGTACATCAAAGAAGAGAACTTTGACTGCCGCGCAGTAGAAACCCTGGTGCTGGATGAAGCGGACCGCATGCTCGATATGGGCTTTGCCCAGGATATCGAAACCATCGCGGCTGAAACGCGCTGGCGCAAGCAAACCCTGCTGTTCTCTGCCACGCTGGAAGGCGACAATATCCGTGACTTCGCCGAGCGTCTGCTGAACGATCCGGTTGAGCTGGAAGCGGACCCAAGCCGCCGTGAGCGCAAAAAGATCCAGCAGTGGTACTACCGCGCTGACGATCTGCAGCACAAAACCAAATTACTGATCCATCTGCTGAAACAGCCGGATGTGACGCGCAGCATCGTGTTCGTGCGTAAGCGTGAACGTCTGCATGAGCTGGTGAGCTGGCTGCACGAAGCGGGGATTCGTAGCAGCTATCTTGAAGGCGAAATGGTGCAGGCAAAGCGTAACGAAGCGATTAAACGTCTGAGTGAAGGCCGCGTTAACGTGCTGGTTGCGACGGATATCGCCGCGCGCGGCATTGACGTTGAAGATGTCAGTCACGTCTTCAACTATGACATGACGCGCACCGCCGATACCTATCTGCACCGCATCGGGCGTACCGGTCGTGCGGGCCGTAAAGGCATCGCCATCTCACTGGTTGAAGCGCACGATTTCGTGCTGCTGGGCAAAATCACCCGCTATGTGAACGAGCCGATCAAAGCGCGCGTGATTGATGAGCTGCGTCCTGAGACGCGGGCACCAAGTGCTAAAACGACCGGCAAACCGTCGAAAAAGGTTCTGGCGAAGCGTGCAGAGCAGAAAGCCAGTGAAACAGAAAAACCGCGTGTGAAAAAACGCCATCGTGATGCCAAAAATGTCGGCAAACGCCGCAAGGCAAGCGGCAGTACGCCAGCTAACGAGAATGCGGAATAAATCATCGCAGCTATAAAAAAATCGCCTCACAGGAGGCGATTTTTTTTATCTGATAATCAGTAACAGCCCTTTCACAATCTTTTATCTGCCAGAGCGCTTTCTTCATGACACTGGCATCAGCGTGCCGGGAAGTTAACTGTTTATCTTATTCATAATATTAATAAAAATTGCTGTGTGCGCTTTGCGCTAATTTTCAGCAACCGATAACTCAGGCTGCTCAAAGACTTTCAGTAAAGGTACGGGTAATCACGTCGCGCTGCTGCTCAGGTGTCAGTGAGTTAAAACGCACGGCATAGCCTGAAACACGGATAGTCAGCTGCGGATAGTTTTCAGGATGTTTAACTGCATCTTCCAGCGTTTCGCGACGCAGAACGTTGACGTTCAGATGCTGTCCACCTTCAACACGTACCTGAGGTTTGATTTCAACCGGCACTTCACGGTAAGCGAATTCGCCCAGTTCGCTGATGGCGACAACCTGATCTTCTTCGTAGCCCGCTTTTGCACACAGGCAACGCGCTTCGGCTTTCTCTTCGTCCAGCAGCCAGAAGGAGTTCAGTAGTTGTGAATTGTTTGATTGAGTGATCTGGATACCAGTGATCATGATTGCGTCTCCCGGGTAATACGTGGATAAATCAAATTTGAGGCCCCGGTATATCACCTTTGATCTCGGACAGTTTTGACCTGTATCAATATTAATCAGGCATTCCGGCCGCTTTTAAGCTAACCCGTTGATCTCAATACCCCTGTCACCTAAACTTAATTTGTATTATTCAAATTATTTTTGCCTTCAGGTCAGCGGCAGGAACCGCTAAGCTTATGGCACTAACGTTAAGGGAGTTAAACATGGCTGAAAAGCTGACCTGGCACGACGTGCTGGCTGAAGAGAAAGAGAAACCCTATTTTATCGAGACGCTGAAGCAGGTCGCCGATCAACGCGCCGCAGGTGTCACGGTCTATCCGCCGCAGAAAGATGTCTTCAACGCCTTTCGCCTGACGGAACTGGGCGACGTCAACGTCGTGATACTCGGTCAGGATCCCTATCACGGGCCTCATCAGGCGCACGGCCTGGCCTTCTCGGTACTGCCCGGCGTCCAGGTGCCGCCCTCTCTGCAGAATATCTACAAAGAGCTGATGCAGGATATTCCAGGCTTTCAGAAGCCCAATCATGGCTTTCTTGAGAGCTGGGCAAAACAGGGCGTGATGTTGCTGAACACCGTGTTGACGGTTGAGGCGGGCAAAGCGCATTCCCATGCGCGATTTGGCTGGGAGACCTTTACGGATAATGTGATTGCGGCGATTAACCAGCACTGTGAAGGGGTGATTTTTCTGCTGTGGGGTTCACATGCGCAGAAGAAAGGCAGCATTATCGATCGCCAGCGCCATCACGTGTTGCAGGCTCCGCATCCCTCGCCGCTCTCCGCGCACCGTGGCTTTTTCGGCTGCAAACACTTTTCAACAACCAATGAGCTGCTGAGCGCTGCCGGTAAAAAGCCGGTGGACTGGACGCCGGTTTTACCGGACTAACGCCAGAAAGCACACGGCCGCGTCAGTGCGCGGCCGTGTAACGGGATTCAGGCGTTGAATCAGCTTTTCGCTTTAGAAACCGCAACCATCGCAGGGCGCAGCAGGCGGCCATTCAGCGTATAGCCACGCTGCATCACCAGCATGACATGGTTTGGCTCAAACTCTTCAGACTCCATCATCGACATAGCCTGATGCACTTCCGGGTTAAACGGCACGCCGGTTTCGCCGACCACTTCAACACCGAATTTACGCACGGCGCCCAGCAGGCCTTTCAGGGTCAGTTCAATCCCTTCAATCATCGAAGCCAGCTGTGGATCCTCTTTGTTCGCCACTTCCAGCGCACGCTCGAGACTGTCGATTACCGGCAGCAGTTCGTTGGCAAACTTCTCAAGCGCAAATTTGTGCGCCTTCTCAACGTCCATCTCGGCACGACGACGAATGTTCTCAATCTCTGCCTGCGCACGCAGCTGGGCATCGCGCACACCGGTCTGTGACTGCGCTAATTCAGCTTCGAGCTGAGCAATACGCTCATCACGCGGATCCACCTCTGCCGCTGTCTCCGCTTCCTGAGGTTGCTGCTGATCCTGCTGAATTTCGTCTGAGACTTGCTCGTTTGGGGTGTTCTGTTCTTTACTACTCATGAATTTCTCCGCGTTTTGCACATTCATTTCGCTGGTTGGCTTATTATGGGGATTGGTATGACGGATTCAAGGGAACCTATCACATTGCCTTACCGTTTTGGCTTATAAGGAACACCGACCAGATGAACAAACACTTTAACTGCATTGGTATTGTGGGCCATCCGCGCCATCCCACCGCGTTAACCACGCATGAGATGCTCTGGCGCTGGCTGACAGCCAAAGGTTATCAAGTGATCGTTGAGAAGCAAATTGCGCAGGAGCTGTCGCTTCACGACGTGCAGACGGGCACGCTGGCGGAGATTGGTCAGCAGGCCGATTTAGCGGTCGTGGTGGGCGGTGATGGCAATATGCTGGGCGCAGCGCGGGTGCTGGCGCGCTACGACATTAAAGTGATTGGGATTAACCGCGGTAATCTCGGCTTTCTCACCGACCTTGACCCGGACAATGCGCAGCAGCAGCTGGATGAGGTGCTACAGGGCAACTATTTCGTCGAGAGCCGCTTTCTGCTGGAAGCGCAGGTGTGCAAATCTGACTGCTCGCCGCGCATTGGCTCCGCTATCAACGAAGTGGTGCTGCATCCCGGCAAAGTCGCGCACATGATCGAATTTGAAGTCTACATCGATGAAGTGTTTGCCTTCTCCCAGCGATCGGATGGGCTGATTATTTCGACACCCACCGGCTCGACCGCCTATTCGCTCTCTGCGGGCGGCCCGATTCTGACGCCGTCACTCGAAGCAATCGTGCTGGTGCCGATGTTCCCGCATACGCTGTCAGCGCGGCCACTGGTCATCAACAGCAGCAGTACCATCCGTTTGCGCTTTTCCTCGCGTCGCAGCGACCTGGAAATCAGCTGTGACAGCCAGATTGCGCTGCCGATACAGGAAGGCGAGGATGTACTGATACGACGCAGCGCCAACCACCTGAACCTGATTCATCCCAAAAACTACAGCTATTTCAATACACTGAGTTCAAAACTGGGCTGGTCAAAAAAATTATTCTGAAATGCGGCATCACCTCTTTACTGGATAAAAAACCAGTTTATACTGTATGAAAAACCATATGTGTTTATTCATACAGGTGAACCTATGCTGGCCCAACTGACCATCAGTAATTTCGCTATCGTTCGTGAGCTCGACATTGATTTTCAACGCGGCATGACAGCAATCACTGGTGAGACCGGTGCCGGTAAGTCTATCGCGATTGATGCGCTGGGATTATGCCTGGGTGGTCGTGCTGATGCCGACATGGTGCGTCAGGGTGCCAGCCGGGCCGACCTCTGCGCACGTTTCCAGCTTAAGTCCTCCCCTTCTGCTCAGCGCTGGCTGATAGATAATCATCTGGATGACGGCAACGAATGTCTGCTGCGCCGGGTTATCAGCGCTGACGGACGTTCCCGTGGCTTTATCAATGGCACGGCGGTGCCGCTCTCTCAGCTGCGCGATCTCGGCCAGTTACTGATTCAGATCCACGGTCAGCATGCCCATCAGCTTCTGCTCAAACCAGACCACCAGAAACATCTGCTGGATGCCTATGCCGGTCACGACGATCTGCTGCAGCAAATGCGCGCCAGCTATCAGACCTGGCATCAGAGCTGCCGCACCCTGGCGCTGCATCAGCAGCAGGCGCAGGAGCGCGAATCCCGTCGCGAGCTGTTGCAGTATCAGTTGAAAGAGCTGAACGACTTCGCTCCGCAGCAGGGTGAATATGAGCAGATCGACGAAGAATACAAGCGTCTGGCCAACAGCGGACAGCTGCTGTCGACCAGCCAGCAGGCACTGCAACTGTTAGCAGACAGCGATGACAATAATCTCAACAGCCTGCTCTACAGCGCGCGTGAGATGATTTCAGAACTGACCTCGCTGGATGAGAAACTGAATGGCGTTCACAACCTGCTGGAAGAGGCGGCGATTCAGCTGAGCGAAGCCAGTGATGAGCTGCGCCACTACTGCGACAGCCTCGATCTGGACCCTAACCGCCTGTACGAACTGGAACAGCGCATTTCGCGCCAGATCGCCTTAGCCCGTAAACATCACGTCACTCCTGAAGGGCTGCCTGAACTGCATCAGCAACTGCTGGCAGAAGCGGAACTGCTGTCTCAGCATGAGAGCGATCAGGAGAGCCTGCAATCACTGGTGGGTGAACACTATCAGGCAGCGTTGTACAGCGCAGAGCAGCTGCATCAGCAGCGCAGCCACTATGCCGATGAGTTGCAGCTGCTGATTACCCAGAGTATGCATCTGCTCTCGATGCCGCATGGCCAGTTTAAAATCGCGCTGACCTTTAACCCGGATCAGCTGACCGCAGACGGTGCGAGCCGCGTCGATTTCCAGGTGACCACTAACCCAGGTCAGCCACTGCAGCCGCTGGGCAAAGTTGCTTCGGGCGGTGAACTGTCACGTATCGCCCTGGCGATTCAGGTGATCACCGCGAAGAAAATGGAAACGCCGGCGATGATTTTCGATGAAGTGGATGTTGGAATCAGCGGCCCGACCGCCGCCGTGGTGGGTAAACTGTTGCGTCAGCTGGGCGAATCGACTCAGGTGATGTGCGTAACCCACCTGCCGCAGGTTGCCGGTTGTGGTCATCAGCACTTTTATGTCAGCAAAGAGACCGATGGTGCGATGACCGAGACCCATATGCAGCCGCTGGACAAGCGTGCACGTCTGCAGGAACTGGCGCGACTGCTGGGTGGCAGCGAGGTCACACGCAATACCCTGGCCAACGCAAAAGAACTTTTAGCCGCATAGCAGCGCACTTTTTTAACCGGCTGGGGTCATAAGCTTGCTCTGTAGAGGTTTCCAATAGCGAAAAGGTTTATTATCATCGGCACTTATGTCGCCAAAGTAATAAAGCCTGCCGCAGGCAGAGTTCAGATTTTGATGGCAAGAAAACCGCCTGTAAAAGGCGTTTGGCCCCGGAAAAGGAATGTATAGATGCGCTGTAAAACGCTGACTGCCGCGGCAGTAGTAATGTTGATGATGACCGCCGGATGTTCCACCTTAGAGCGCGTGGTCTATCGTCCTGATATCAACCAGGGTAACTATCTGGTAGCTAACGACGTAGCCAAGATCCATACCGGTATGACACAGCAACAGGTGGCTTACACCCTCGGTACGCCGATGATGAAAGACCCGTTTGGCAGCAACGTATGGTATTACGTGTTCCGTCAGGAGCCAGGTCATGAGCGCGTGAAGCAGCAGACGCTGACACTGAACTTTGATGGTAACGGTGTTCTGACTAACATCGACAATAAGCAGAATCTGGCCAGAAACAGCGACTGATTGAACGTAAGACCGTTTAAACGACAGACAGCAAAAAGGCGCACTGAGCGCCTTTTTTTATGCCCGCTATCCACTGAGCCTGAAGGGATAGCGACTTATTTTTTGCTTTCTGCCGCTCGCTCTGCGCGCTGACGGCGCAGCTCTTTGGGATCGGCAATCAGCGGACGATAGATCTCAATACGATCGCCCTCATTAACTTCATCACCCAGCTTCACTGGCCGACTGTAGATGCCGACTTTATTACTGGTGAGGTCAATCTCCCTACGCAGTTCCAGTAGCCCTGACTTGTGGATGGCCTGCTCTACCGTGCTGCCCTGCTCCACTTTCACGTAAAGCTGATACTGTTTTTCAGGTAAGGCGTAGACCACCTCAACGGAGATCTCAGGCACTGTAGACCTCTTTGGCACGCTGAGTGAAAGCCTGCACCATGCTGTTGGCAAGCTCTTTGAAGATACGGCCAAAGGCCATCTCTACCAGCATGTTGGTGAATTCAAACTCCAGGCTTAATTCAACCTTGCAGGCGTCATCGCCCAGCGAGACGAACTTCCAGCCGCCGGTCAGCTTGCGGAACGGTCCATCAACCAGTTGCATATGGATGCTCTGGTTATCTGTCAGAGTATTGCGGGTGGTAAATGTCTTGCTGATGCCCGCTTTCGACACATCCACGGACGCAGTCATCTGATTATCTGACGCATCCAGCACGCGGCTTCCGGTGCAACCCGGCAGGAATTGCGGATAGGCATCCACATCATTTACAAGTTTGTACATCTGCCCGGCACTAAACGGGACCAGCGCCGAACGACTAATCTGAGCCATAATGGTTCCTGTTCATCACGAAACCGCTGAATAATAGCATTTTCAGCGATTAAACAAAAATGTCCCCGAGTGAGGGTGTGCTAGAATATCCCGTTTCCTGCCGCCCCGCTGGACTGGGGATGCGATAACCGACTAAGTGATGTAAAATACGCCGCACTATGACAAAGAAAAAAGCACACAAACCCGGTTCTGCCACTGTTGCCATGAACAAACGCGCCCGTCACGAGTACTTCATTGAAGAGGAGTACGAAGCGGGATTGTCGTTACAAGGATGGGAAGTTAAGTCACTTCGTGCTGGTAAAGCCAACATCAGCGACAGCTATATTCTGCTGCGCGATGGCGAAGCCTTTCTGTTCGGTTCAACCTTTCAACCCTTAGCCGTTGCCTCCAGTCACGTGGTCTGTGACCCAACGCGCAGCCGTAAGCTGCTGCTGAAGCAACGTGAACTCGACTCCCTGTATGGCCGCGTAAACCGCGAAGGCTACACCATTGTGGCGCTGTCGCTGTACTGGAAGAACGCCTGGTGCAAACTGAAGATTGGTGTTGCACGCGGTAAAAAAGAGCACGACAAGCGCGATGATATCAAAGACCGCGAATGGCAATTAGACAAAGCACGTATCATGAAGAATTCAAAGCGTTAAGCACTGGATTTTGAGTTGTTTTGTTGTTAGTATTTGAAGTTCTGGGGCTGATTCTGGACTCGACGGGATTGTGAAGCCTTAGGAGCATGCCGAGGGGCGGTTTGCCTCGTAAAAAGCCGCAAAAAAATAGTCGCAAACGACGAAAACTACGCACTAGCAGCTTAATAACCTGCTTAGAGCCTTCTCTCCCTAGCTTCCGCTCTTAAGACGGGGATCAAGAGAAGTCAAACCCAAAAGAGATCGCGTGGATGCCTTGCCTGGGGTTGAAGCGTTAAATCCAATCAGGCTAGTCTGTTAGTGGCGTGTCTGTTCGCAGCTAACCGGCGAATGTAAAAACTGACTAAGCATGTAGTGCCGACGGTGTAGTAATTTCGGACGCGGGTTCAACTCCCGCCAGCTCCACCAAATTCTTGGTTGATGGTTACCAGAACCATCATCGAAGTCCTGAGAGCCCGCAAGGTGAAAGCCTTGCGGGCTTTTTTGTGTTTGTAACCCTCCGAGACGATCCGCCTGAATCCAGAGGTAATTGGTATAAGAATTGGTATACGGTAAGATATATCCTAAAAACGTATACCAATTCACGCAGGAACGTCTCCATGGCTAGGACAACGCGCCTTATAACCAATACTAAAGTACTTAGCTCAAAAGCCATCGATAAAGATTCAACACTGCATGACGGCGATGGGCTTTTTATGTTGGTAAAGACTACCGGCAAGAAGCTTTGGCGTTTTCGCTACCAACGACCTTCGACTAAGCAGCGAACTATGCTGGGCTTAGGTGCCTTCCCTGCCCTTTCGCTGGTAGATGCAAGACGACTACGTGCTGAGTACCTCTCATTACTCGCAAATGGTATTGACCCACAGACCCAAGCTGAACAGGTCACAGAACAGCAGCAGATCGCCTTAGACAGCATTTTCTCAACTGTAGCCTCTAACTGGTTTTCATTGAAGCGAGCCACCGTTACCCCCGATTACGCGAAAGATATTTGGCGTTCTCTTGAGAGAGATATTTTTCCAGCCATTGGCAAGATTCCCGTGCAGGAGATTAAAGCTCGCAAGCTCATAGAGGCATTGGAACCGATTAAGGCCCGTGGTGCTCTTGAAACCGTTCGCCGGCTGGTGCATCGTATTAATGAGATTATGATTTATGCCGTTAATACCGGGCTAATTGATTCTAATCCTGCATCAGGGATAGGCATGGCTTTTGAAAAGCCCAAAAAGCAGAATATTCCAACACTGCGACCGGAAGAATTGCCGAAGCTTATGCGTTCTTTGAAAATGTCTAACCTATCCGTTCCAACTCGGTGCCTAATTGAATGGCAGCTTTTAACCCTTGTGCGTCCTTCGGAAGCATCCGGTACTCGATGGGCAGAGATCGATCTTGATGCAAAACTCTGGATAATTCCAGCCGAACGGATGAAGGCGAAGCGTGAGCATATTGTACCTCTATCTCCTCAGGCGTTAGAGATTCTGGAAGTGATGAAGCCAATCGGCGCACATCGTGAACATGTTTTTCCGAGCAGAAATGATCCCAAAAAACCGATGAATAGCCAGACTGCAAATGCCGCTTTGAAGAGAATTGGTTATGAAGGTAAGTTAGTAGCTCATGGGTTGCGTTCGATTGCGAGCACTTATCTGAATGAATCAGAATTTAATTCAGATATTATTGAGGCGGCACTGGCTCACGTCGATAAGAATGAAGTAAGACGAGCTCATAACCGTTCAACTTACTTGACGCAGAGAGTGGAATTAATGAATTTTTGGGGTTTAAAAATCAAGTGTGAGAAAAAATAGATGAAATCAGAATCAACATCGCTAGTCAGTATTATCACAGGAAACAATGGCTCAGGGAAAAGCTCGATATTAGCTGAAATTTCAAAGCAAGAATTCGTTACAGGAAAAAATGTAATATGTTTATCAAACACATCAACCAATAAGTTCCCAAGAATAAAAAGCCATCGTTTTCACGTTCTTAATCAGTCATCTAATACACTTACCAAAGCAGTAAAAAAAATAGTGATAACTAACAGTCACAATAAGATAGGATCATCGCATGCACACATTTTCCCAAGAGTGTTGGCATATTTAGATTTCAATGAGCAACTCACCTTTAAATTTACAATCTTCCCCTATGAAAGTTTCATTAGAAAATTTCAATCCGAGATGTACAAAAACGAGTCAATCGGTAGTGACATCGATGAAATAACAACTCACCTAAAAAATCTAATCGAAATAAATGATGACACTTCTTCTAATGATTATGGAGTGAAAGGTTCTCACATACTTTATTTGGAGTATGCTTTCACATATGAGTCAGAAAAAAGAATCAACATCCTACACAATCGTCTTATTGAACTAATGCTAAAGCATGAGCGAATTCTAAAAAAGAATCATTTAATACATAACATTGAAATAACCCTAAGCCGTGGGCATAGTATAATACCATCCTCTCATTTAAGTTCCGGCGAGGCATGCTATATGGCAACGCTGGCTTTTATCCTTACATATATATCGGATAAGAGCGTAATAGTAATTGATGAGCCTGAGAATAGTTTACATCCTCGCTGGCAAAAAAAATACACATCAAATCTTCTGGATCTATTATATTATTTCGACATAAAAATAATATTAGCGACACATTCGCCCATGATTGTTATAGGGGCGGTTGAAGACAATACCAGCCTAAGTGTCTTCAAATCGGAAAATAGCACTCTTTATCCTCTTGAAGGAAATGAAACCAATATTGATGAAGTAATGGTGGATGTGTTCGGTGTACTAACGTCAAGAAGCAGATATTTTAGCTACAAGATAAATGAGATTCTTAATGAATATAACAATAACAAAATAGATATAAATTCAGCACGCGATAAATTAAATAAAACAAAATCACTCGGACCTGATGAAAGTCAAATGAAAATAATTGAAGCGGCCAATGAAATATTGAATCAAATGGTGAAAAATGCCTAACTTCACATTTACAGCAGAAAATATCGATCACATTCGCACTGCTATATCCGAAAATAAATCCGATAACAAGGTAAAGGTGTGGGAACATAAATTGCTTGAATCCATGAGAAGAGAACTCAAACAATACATTCTTTCCAACCGTAATGATGGTATTAAATGTGCTTATTGCTTAAAGGATTTTTATAATGAACATAATATGAGTATTGATGTTGAACACATTCTCCCCAAGTCACAATACCCAGAATATACGTTCACACTCAAAAATTTAGCGGTGGCCTGCAAGAGATGTAACTTATTAATAAAAAGAAATGACATTTCATTTTTGAACGCCAACTTCATAAGAAAAAAACCGTTTAACTCAAAATATTACAAAATACTCCACCCTGTCATCGACAGAAAAAATCACTTATCTCTTTTGGATGTCCATTTCAATGGATGCCACATTATCAAGTATCAAACAAACAGTGAAAAAGCAAACAACACCTACATTTACTTCAAGTTAAATGAAGTTGAGATAGAAACATTAAATAGCGCCCAAGGAATAAAACACATAATTGACTTACTTCACACATACAACCCAAGAAATTAGCAATAAAAAACATCTAAGTAGCCGCCGCAAGGCGGCTTTCACTCAATTAGCCTTTGGATTTTCTTGGATCATCTTTCCGCTGATAAGTGCGCTCTTCTTGAAATCGCCCGTCCTCTTTGTGAATTTTAACCGAGCCTGTTTTATCAGTCATATATTCTTTCATTTCCCTGACAATCTCACTTTTAGTTGTCGCCGTCTTACTTGGCCTTTCATTACCTTCTTTCTGAAGTTTCCACTTATCACCATCCTTAGTAATGTGATATTTATCCATTAGAACCTCCAAGTGTAGTTAGACATAACAGATGACAGTAAAAATTTTATACAGAACGAGGCACTAGATTTGTGCCGTAACTCTCATTCTGAAACTACGCCTCCGACAAACACAATAAATAATATTGGCAACGAATCGACGGTTGGTTTTACTGCATCTACATATCGCATACCGGAGATCATATTAATATTACGTTCTACCAATAGCGCGCAATGCTACCCCCGCCTCGCCTGCCCGTTTTGTGCATCGTTTTTTATGCAACTGCATGAACCATGTAAAGCCGGGCCGGGCGTGGGCTGAGATGATGTCTGTAACCCCGCATTCTGCATGCAAATCCATGCACCTTATGCATGCATCGCTGTTTACAAACCGGGCTGGCCAGAAAAAGGGCGTTGAAAGGGCGAAATGCGGACACAAAAAAGCCTCTGTTTTCAGCGGCCGTGGTAGTTAATGCAGGGTGCGGAAGGATGAACCGTAGCGCCCGATAGTCTGGCGTTCTTTAACCGGCTCCGGGGTGACTGCGGGGGCCGGTTCGGGCTGCGGCGGCGAGGTGATCACCTTCGTGATGCTCTCGCTGGTTTTAAATGAGCAGGAGCAGTCGAGATTAGTGCACTGGTGATAGCGTTCTTTAACCTGTTCGGACATATAGCGGCTTGATTTGGCATGCGCCGGGCTTTTGCATGCGGACAGTGCATCATTTGGCATTGCCCTCTTTGAGACGTTCGCGTTTTTACTTTAGCGTTTCAGTCAGTTTTTGCCTGCCCATGGGACTCTGATACAGCTTCATATCGACGCCGGTCAGCGCCGGACGCCACAGCCCGATATTCTCCAGCACGGGAGCTTCCGTCAGCGCCTTCTCAGGCAGCGCTGCGGCCGCACGGGTCAGCGCATTACCAATCAGCTCCGCCACGACCTGCATATCGCTGAGCGCGTCGTCGTCACGGGGATTGACCTTCTCACGCTGAAGGCGCAGGCGGATGGCCCACAGCAGCGACGGGCTGACGTTGCGCAGCGCAGACTGCCAGGTCGCATCGGCAAACTCATTAAAGGTTGTCCTCTGGCTGACCGAGGGGGACGCCACCGGCCTGACGGTGCACCGGCTCAACGGCCAGGCGGTGTATGTCGCTCTGAGCGCCAACAACCTGCCTGCGCTGGCAGAGCTGCTGCATGCTGAATACCCGAATGCGCTGATACTGATTGCCGCTGATAATGACGAAAACGGCACCGGTCAGCTGCGCGCCGAAGCGGCCGCGAAGCGCTGCAACGGCAAACCCGCGCTGCCGCCGATGCCCGGCGACTGGAACGACGTCTTTCAGGCCGAGGGCGAAATGACCACTCAGGCAATGCTGACCGCGTTTACCCAGCCGAAAGCGCTCAGCCCGTTTGAGTCGGTGAGCGAGGCCGACCTGAAGGCCATGAGTGCCAGCCAGAAGGCCGAGCTGCTGGCTGCGCACTACCTCAACACGCTGGCCGTGCCGGTGGTGGGCGAAGACCTGTGTCGGTATGAGGGCGGCGCGTGGCAGGTGCTGCCGTACCGCGTGCTCCGCCGCGAGATTGCCGCGAGATTGCCGCGCTGTTCCAGAAGGTGCGCGCGCCGTTCTCCGCCACCGGTATCGGCGGCGTTGTGGATACCCTCAAGCCGATGGTGCCGCAGATGGGTGCACCGGGCCGGCGGCTGATTGGCTTTCGTAACGGCGTATTCGACACCGCAACCGGCATCTTCAGCCCGCATAAAAAAGAGCACTGGCTGCGCACCATTAACAGCGTCGACTACACCACTCCGAAGGCGGGCGAAAACCTGGCCGACGACGCGCCAAACTTCTGGCAGTGGCTGACGCGGGCGGCAGGTCGCAATGAGGCAAAGCAGGAGCGTATCCTCGCGGCGCTATTTATGGTGCTGGCAAACCGCTACGACTGGAAGCTGTTCCTTGAGGTGACCGGCCCCGGCGGCAGCCGAAAAAGCGTGATGGCTTCGATTGCCCGCCTGCTGGCCGGGGAAGACAACACCACGGCCGCCACCATCGACACGCTGGAGTCGTCCCGCGAACGCGCCAGCGTGGTTGGCTACTCGCTGATTATTTTGCCCGACTAGGAAAAATGGAGCGGCGACGGCGCGGGCATCAAGGCGATTACCGGCGGTGACGCCGTGGCGATTGACCCGAAGTACCGCGACGCCTATTCAACACACATCCCGGCGGTGATACTGGCGGTGAACAATAACCCGATGCGCTTCAGCGACCGCAGCGGCGGCGTGTCCCGTCGCCGGGTTATCCTGCCGTTCCCGGACGTGATACCGGCGAACGAACGTGACCCGCAGCTGCTGGAAAAGATTGCCGGTGAGCTGGCGGTTATCGTGCGCCACCTGATGCAGCGCTTCACACGTCCTGACGACGCCCGCGAGCTGTTGCAGGCGCAGCAGTCGTCAGAAGAAGCGCTGGAAATCAAGCGCAGCGCCGACCCGCTGGTCGACTTCTGCGGCTATCTGACCCCGCTCAGCACGGCAACCGGGCTGTTTATCGGCAACGCGAATATCCGGCCCATGAACCCACGCCGCTACCTGTATCACGCCTACCTGTCCTTTATGGAGGCCAGAGGCCATCAGCATCCCATGAGCCTGACGGCGTTCGGGCAGGCGGTGCCGCAGACCCTGAAGGAGTACGAGATTGAGCTGCTGAAGCGTAAGACGAAGAACGGCATCCAGACCAGCCTAGAGCTAAGCGAAGACTGCGAGGCCGACTGGCTGCCGCGCTGCGATGCATAAGTAATTCAATAACACCAAACCGGCTACGGCCGGTTTCTATGTAGCTAAAGTAGGCTGACTAATAAAATATTATCAGTTCTCGTTTTGAAGCAGCGCATGGTCGGAAATAAATAAATTTTTTTGATCAAGTATAAATTAGAGATATCCATTTCCAATTCTATTTTTTTAATTTACTTTGCCAGTCGACCATGTACTAAAAGCCTATATTGACAATATGACGCAGCACGAAGTGATCAAAGCAGGTCATGATAATACTGTTATCAATATAATTGAAACGAGGGATATATCATTGAAGACTTTTATGCCACTCATCTATCTCATCTGATTTTTCCTTTATTCTTTCCCAAATTTTTTTGTGCGATGAAGGAGGGTATTTAATTTGAAAATGATCATATACCTCCCCCATCATATTAATACATTCATTCATGATATCACTGGTTCGGTCAGATCTACTGGAAGGTGAAAGCTTATGAGCTTCTTCGCATTCATATGTAGAAGATAGAATCAAAGTTGATACTCTGGATTCAATCCCTACACCGCGTTGCTCAAGAAGAGTAAAGTATCGGCTAGCCTGATTGGATTTTGAAAATATAATCATGATATGTTCAGACGCTGCATTTTCAGCTTTAGAGCTAAGAGCAGGATCAAGCGGGTCAAACTCAGAGGTTTTTTTTAACCAAAAATTGATTGATACATCTGAAATTTCATTAATAACTTTTGCTAATGCATCAACTAATGATTTTGTTTCAGAACGCGTAGCAATTTTCATTTGATTACTATAAGTAACCGCCCAACCTACAAAAACCAATACAACACTGGTAAAACTAAACATCCATCCATATTTGGACATTTCTGACAAAAAACTCATACAAAACCAACCACCCTAAAAAGATTGAGGTTGAGCCTGATCGATAAATTTTTCGATCAGCTCTTTATAAAATGGCATATCACTTTTTATAATAAGCCTTTTTTTCAGATCAGTTTTTGCTACACCTTCACGTCTCACCAATCCCCCAAAAGCTTCTTCAAGAAACGATGAACCAACCCCCATAGAGATACCACGGAAGTCTATAACCACTTTTTCGGTGCCTTCTTTTAATGCAGGCACAAGAAACTCTCGCCTAAATCGCTCAGCACTGTTTGGGCTATCTGAACCGTATCTGCCGAACGGTTTTTTTGAGAAATCTTTTGCAATAACTATGTTTGTCATGACCTCATCTCCTGGGAGTAAGTGACCATTCAAGCAAGGTTCCAGGTATGTACTCACTGATTTTCTCGCATCTAGGCTGATCGTCATTAGAATTATAGCTGTAACTCACGTTGCCAGTTAAGATCAGAAGTGTTTCAGCATCCCCACCACCTGATTCAATCGGTCTCTTTATGTCTTCAGAGCCGTTTCCTCTGCCTGAGTCTACAAACCTAGTTTGACCTTGGAGCATGGCTTTTCTTACTGAAGATATCTGTTTTTCATAGCTAATACTATCGGCATTTGGACTAAAGGTTTTGAAGATACCTAAGCCTAAATCACAGATGATAAACACAACTGTGTTGTCTTCTTCACTAAACCAAGCACACTGCCACCAACGCTTACCTTTCATTAACGACAAATCTCGGCTAAAACTTGAGTGTTCATACGCATGGTGAGAGACATTGAGTAAGGCTTCTCCGATCGCCACCTCAAGAAGGGCGTGCTGACTCTCATCTAAAGAGGCCTTTAACTTCAAAACCTGTACCGTCGATGCTAAATGTTCATAGGGGTCAACTGCGGTCTGAAAAAATCTCCCTTCAGCAACTAAAGACTCCATTTTTTTTTCAGTATTGGCCATCAGTGCTTTTGAAAGCCCGGTCTGAATGATCCACTTATAACCCTCTGGACTGCTCTCTCTTTTTGGCCACCGGAAACTAAAAAGGTTCATATCTTCTGTTAGTAATCTTGCGCGGTTAACTATAGCGAACAGCAATAGTGACGCTGCAGCTGACGCAAATGTCACTTTTTCAAAGCTTATTACAACTTTCTTCTTGAGAAGGATGCTCTGCTTATCGATAGATTTCAGGAAAACTAAGGTGTCATACCTTGATTCATCTGAATAGATGCACAATTTAGGAGGGGCCTTTAAGGATTCCATTGAAATAATTTTCAACTCAACTGATAAAAAAGATGCGAGAGTTTACATAAATTTTATTGCATTGTTAACACTTAGATACGCTATTTTTAACTAAAGACATGAGAATAAACCTAAAAATATAAATATTTTCCTATATTTTTAGGTTTATCAATGTGATAGAAACCTTAGTGTAAATTTTGATTACTGCTGATTTTAGCAAAAGCTTAAGTATCTCTTACCTAACAAATTTAATGGCATCTTTAAAGCTCACGCGCTGAAAACCTGAAAATTTTTTGAGCGTTATATTATCCGTAAGATTCAAATCTAAATTGTGCTTTTTAGCCTCGAATGATTCTATGTCGCGTACCTAGACAGTGTTATAGGAGCTTAAGACATATGAGATAAAGCTGTCTAGGTACAAGATAAACATCTTCAATTCAACCAGCTAGTAGCAGCACAATGACTGCGAGTCCAATCAGCCGTAGCGCCGGGAGTCATAAATCATTTGTTAACCATTAAATCTGATACGGCATAATTTTATGCCTGAAAGTGAACGGTGTTCACCGTGGGTGAAGAGTAGTGAACAGTGTGCACTTAAGTAATCACAACTTAACTCATTGATGTAAAATGAAAAAAAATAAAGAGTGAACAGTGTGAGCACTTTTCCGTAAAATCTTTTTTCTGAAAATCCTCAAAGAATTAGTTTAGCATTTACTCTTTCATACCACGGCATCACGTCCATACTTCAATAACTTCAACCTGCTATAGCTAATGGCAACATGTGTAACTGACTATGCATAGTCACTAACTATTGACCTTTTAAAAGCCACAGACGAAACGGCATTGGTATACGGTTAGGTATATCAACGAAAGTTGAATTCAATTAAATCAATTATAAACACTAAGTTGTAGAAAAAATTCAGACTCCGCCAGCTCCACCAAATTCTTGGTTGATGGTTGCCAGAACCATCATCGAAGTCCTGAGAGCCCGCAAGGTGAAAGCCTTGCGGGCTTTTTTGTGTTTGTAATTTGTCCCGTGAAGTCTGAAGACAACTGATTGGATTCCAAACAAGGCCCAACTCGCGAGCATCTTAACGCCAGGAGCTGAACTAGGTGACGTTGAGCAAAATGCTCATCGTCCGCTTTGCACCAAGAGGGGGCATTGCTAACAGCAACTGGCCTCAAACAACGGGGGAACAAATCCCACTATTGCGTAGCTAGTTTATTGAAGATGCTGCTTCAACCAAATACAAGTACCTTCAATGTCATACGCTTTTTCCCCAAATCCCTTCGCAAGAAGGGACTCTGGTAAATACTCGTCATATTTATCCAAGTACTTTTCTGGAACATCTGTAGCAAGATCAAATGCAGATGGTAAGCCTGACAACAGCATTTTTTTAAGCGCCTGTTGAACAGTTGTTACACTTGCATCATCAATCTCGATAACACCTGCGAAAGAATTAGCTTTAAAACCACAACGTATGAGCAAGGCTGTAATCGTATTCACAACTTTATCCCCCATCCAGGGAATTACGTAACAGTGTTGCCCACTCGTAATAAAATACTCATTTTGCAGGTTATAACGCTGAAAGTTACTACTGCCTTCCGCAAATAGGTTTCTGGCGGCAGCATCGGCATAATCTACTCTCTTACAACCTATCGCTATGCGGTAATCACTTTCCCTATAGATAGCGAGCATTTCCTGACGAACGGCATCATGAATAGACATTCCTCCCCCACTAAATTGTGGTGGCTGACCGCCTTTGGTCGCCTCTACATAGATAACTTTTCTCTCTGTCTCGATCTCTGTCACTTTCCAGCGCCGCCCACCGAAGATGATGTGTTGGTCTGGTAGCAGTGGGGAGTCCACAGGTATTGTTCCAAGGGTTCTGTTTCCGGTGACAATGCGGAACTCTTCTGGTGTATTGAACACGGCATAAAAAGTGTAATGGTTAGTCAGTTTCTCCCCCTCTGCCCCAACAACCATTTCGCCGCTAGCAAGTTGAGTGAGCAGGCCACAGGTTCCCATATGTTTAAGCAGACTTTTGAAATCGTTTAAATCTACATTTTTAAACGGCCCTGTCTGACATAGTTGTGACCAGAGCTGATCAGCACGAACTCCACCCCATTGTGCCGTAATAGCAAGAACCTGGTGTAGCAGCGTGGAGTAATGCATCTGTCGAGCATCAGCTGGTTCAAACCATTGTTTAGAGATCATCAGTCTGATCATTGCCATCGACTGGACCAACTGCAGCCGTAGGTGGTCAACGATACTGCTAGTCACAGTAAGCTCATTTTCTGTAATTAGCATTCTTAGAACTGATGGGGAGTCGCGTCGCCCAGAACGCCCCATGCGCTGACGCAGACTGGAAACAGAATGCGGAGGCGTAACTTGAACAACCGACTTAACCTTACCGATATCAATTCCCAACTCGAGCGTCATTGTACAAACAGCTGTTGTGGGTAAATTTCCTTTCTGAAGCCGAGCTTCAAGCGCCTCACGTATTTCCCTGGCAAGAGAACCATGGTGGGGAAAAAATTCATTCGGAACAATATGTTCCTCACACATGTCGCTCAACGTTGCCGCAATGCTTTCAGTGCGCTTTCGGCTGTTTGCAAAGACCAAATGAGAATCACCACGGCAAAGTCTAAAAATGTCAGCGCAAAGGTCATGTTCAGCTGAACTCTGAAGTTCTTCCTCTTTTTGGAGTACTCGCTCCAGGTACCCTTTGACCTGTACCTGAAGAGTGGCCGTGCTATTACTATCAGTAACAGTTACGCAGGGGAGTCGTTTGTCCGGGCGCAACAGTTCAGGCACTTTATCCAGTTCCCCCAGCGTGGCACTCAACGCAACGCGGGGAATTGGATTTACCTGGCGTCCTAGCACATGGTCAATTCTATTGAGCAGAGAAAGCAGCTGTACGCCTCGCTCTGAGCCAATAAAAGCGTGAAACTCATCAATAACAATGTATGCGACTGAAGAAAACGCCTGTTTGAGCCAGCCCATTGAGTTTATGAGTAAAGACTCAAGTGACTCAGGTGTAATGAGTAAAATGCCAGCAGGGTTCGTCCGAGCCTTCTTCTTTTTGCTTTGTGGTACATCCCCGTGCCAGGGAGTCACTGGCATGTCCAATGCATCGCCAAGGCTCTCAAGACGACGGTGCTGATCGTTAATCAATGCCTTCAACGGACTGATATAGATGATGCCAAATCCATCAGTGAGATCTGCAACTGCCGAACAGGCAGGAAGAAAGAAAGCCTCTGTTTTACCCGCTGCTGTACCTGCACTGATTAGCACGTCTCGATCACGGGCTAAAATTTCCGGGATAGAACTCTCCTGCAAGGGCCTTAATGTAGACCACCCCTGCTTGTAAACCCACTTACGGACGCGGGGATCGAGACTATCGTAGGCACTGCTCATAGTTTGAAGTTCGCAAGGCCGTCGTCGTCATCACTTTCCTCCACAATGGCGTCATCCATATCGCTGGGTCTGTCCACTTCAATTGCCACACCCTCGATTAGTGTTTGCCAGTTCATCTTTCTGTTTTGTTCCAGCACGGCCAGCATATCCAGGAAACCTTTTATGGTATTACGGGGGGTACGGAAGTAAGCGTCTCCAATGGTTTTACTACAGTGATGCAGAAATCCAGTCAGTGCCTCATCTGGTACCAGATAATTCTCTAACTCTCCGCCTGCAAAAACATGGCGAAGATTTCTCAGTAAAATATAGAGTTCCTCAGGGGTGAGGCTTGCAAGATGCAAAGTGGGAGACGAATAGTCAATCACTCCTGCTTTTTGCGCGAATCGGTTTTCAGCCAGACGTGATTGGAGCGCCTCATAGCTGTAAAGACCTTTGCGCGGATCGAAAAGGAACTCTGGCGTCCCCCCGAGAATAAAACCAATATTCTCGGCTGAGCCTTGCAGGCAGTCATTCAGAATCCGCAAAATCTGTTCGTAGTTCGCTGTTCTTGCTTGCGTATTATTCAGCTTAAAGAGGTTCACCATTTCGTCGAGGCTGACCAAAAGACCGGCATAGCCTGCCTGTCGGACAAAAAGACTCATCAGTTTCAAAGAATCATAGAATGAAGCGTCTGAGATAATAGTCCGAACGTCGAGATCGTTTCGAGCATCAGTTTTGGTGGTGTACTCTCCCCGCAACCAGCGAATGGCATTAGATTTTAGCGTTTCGTTATCCTGCTCATGCCCCCGCCAGAATGCATCAATGACCTTCGCAAAGTCATATCCGCCCACCATATCTGACAGAGCTGCCAGGCGTTTATGAATAACTGATGAAACCTCTGAGCCGTCCGTGTCAGCTTCCTTTCTTGCCTCCGTAACGAACCTTTCAACAACGCTAAGTAACGCATTACCATCCGGCTTGTTTCTGGTGGACATGTTTTTCATAAGTTCTGAATAGAGATTACGAGCCTGACCTCCCGATGAGTGAATACGTCTGTCAGGAGAAAGGTCTGCACTGACTGACACCAGCTTCTTCTCTAGCGCAATAGAGCGCACAACACTCAGAAAGAACGTTTTACCAGAACCATACTCACCGATGATAAGCCTGAAGCTTGCACCACCGTCAGCAATCCTCTCAATATCCTGATGGAGAGCAGTGATCTCATTCACGCGGCCAACCTGGATATGCTGAATGCCAATCCTTGGCGTTACACCTGACTTAAGTGATTGAATAATAGCATCGCGTTCTTTCACTCTTATACGTGTTAAAGACATTCACTATCCCTCTAATTCTTTGGCAATTTCCAGGTCAACCCAGATATCATCATCGGCATCGTCCAGCACCGGAGCATCAACAACCGCATAGGACCAGTCATTGATCACCTCAAGCGCACCGCCGAGCATCAAATTCAAATTTCCGCACAATTCTGTCGCCTCTTTCCGGGACCACTGTTCTTTCTCCAGCAAACTGCGATAAAGCTGGCTATGTGCGGAGTCAAGGCCCCCCGCCTCCGTTAATAAGGCTGCAGCACTTACTGGTTCTTCCGGTTCTTCTTCAGTGAAAATTGTGTTCAGTAATTTACGGACATCATCCGTGGCAGACTCGTGGCGGGCAAGTACATTAGCATCCAGTGTGAACCCTGCCGTTGGCTGAACAGCTGGTACCGACGAGACGAGATCATGTTCAGCTGCGGAATGCTGATGGATATTGCTCGAGACAGATGAGGGATCCAGACCTAAACTTGAATAAATCTTCTCAAGCTGTTTAATTTCAGCAGGCGCTATTGTCCCATCCGAGCAGGCAACACTAACGATAACTTTACCCACAGCAGCTTTTCCCGCAGCCCCCATCAACTCAATCCTGCTTTTCATTCCCGTCATATTGGCTGGGGTATGAAGCTGCCAAGTTAAATACGCATGTAGAGAGCGCTTTTCATCATCGGTGAAGCCAGTATTATTGTTGATGGCATTCTCAAGCACTTTCTGCTCGGCTTGATCAAGAGAATTGTCAATCAAAGCTACCATCGCCCCTAATCTGAGAGTCATTACAGCTGAGATAAATTCAGCTGAAGGTGAGAAGCGTCCACCTTCGGCGGCTGGGAATAGAACAAGTGCACCATCAACATCAGCCTTCACAAGGTGATAATACGGGTCAGGTGCCAGGCTGTAGCCCATCTTCAGAGCAAAGGCCTGCATCAAATCGGCCTCTTTTTTATTGATTTTAGTGGGGCAACTGGCATTCATATGTGCCCAAAATTCAGCAACTGAGACTAATCCCTCATTACCGAGGATCGCCTCATCAGCCCAGAGTTTGAATGAGCTTAATATTTTTTCTGCGCTTTCATTAACGATCTCTGAAGGGAGCAACATAATTGCAGCAGTATCATTGACTGAAGTACCTTTTCTACCAAGGTAACGACTGTAAGCATCAAGTTCATCTGTACATATTTCGGCAAGGGCCATAATTTTCTGGACAGGTCCCTTCAATGCACTTGGATCAGGCAGGTCGGGAACAGGAAGTCGGACGCCTCGTAAACTAGGACTTGCCGGTGTGTAATCTAAACGTAAGCGCGTTTTATTCGCCTTAACGACCATCCCTTCACCATATTTGAGGGTGTAACGCCGTTTGAAAAGCGCAGCAAACTCTTTGGCACAGCGGCGAGCCGGGGTACGCAGCGCATACTCGGTATGGTTTATTACCCATTTCAATGCCAGTTCGGCAGATACAGGAACGCCCTCATGCACAGTTTTTGCCAGAGCCAGCTTAAATTGCATGCCATTGCTGAAACCTGAGTCGCTATCGAGCGCAGTGGCTAAATCCATGTTCGGGCGCAGAATAGACATGGCTTCGAGTAACTGGGTCGAATATCCACGGAAAGAGCGGTTCTCATTGAATACTGATCTTAACCGGGAGATTTCATTGAACAGGTTACGGAACTCAGCATTAGAGACATTTTGGTCAGTAGAATCTACAAGTGCTTTTCTTTCCAGACCGTAGAGATATATAAAAACATAGCCTATGGGACATGAAGGGTCGGACCTATCGCTGGCAAGCCAACTGACATACGCGCCACGTGCTTCTGGTGAAAGAGAGGAAAAACTTGGCCAGTACCCTAATGAACTGTCTTCGTAATAAAAAGAAGTGGGTTGTATCTTACATGTGTCATCAATTAATGATGCCTCACTTCCATCGTCATAATAGCCGCCTGACTCCTGATCTGAGGGCTTCATACGTTGCCCTAAGTAAATGTAGCCACCGCTAATTGCTACACCAGCTACAGTTATCATCTCACCTGGAAGTACCCACCGCGCCAATGCTCCTGCTGATTTTGAAGTTTTCTGATGATGATTGGTTGTTACTCGGAATTCTACGCCCCGGCCACTGCTCAGTGTAAAGGTTGCCAAGTCGTCATCTTTACCATCATCTTTTCGCACAAGGTCCTCTTTTTTCTTGATGTCAGCAACCCATGCTTTGGGTGGAGCTTTGACTGTTCTGGGAACAGAAGGCCCTGCAGACCTATGCTTTTTCTTTTTGAAAAAAAACAAATAAATAACATAAATCGCTGCTAAAAATATCCATAACTCCATGAATATAAACCTTAAAAATGACTTCTCATGCACACCGAAAAGAGGGTGAGGAAAAGCATAGCAAGTGGAATAATCTCAAAATAATACTTCTAATTTGCGAGGGTTAAAAGCAAATCGCCATCAAAATTAACCCAATTATTTAAGCGATAAAATTCATTGAATAACGCACTTAACCAGCATTGATGACCTGCTCCTCTTTGATTAATTCACCGCGATATTAGTAATGTCTTCATAAGTCACATGAAGACATCCCCATGAAGAAGCGATTTTCCGACGAGCAGCTCATCAATGTCCTCCGCGAGACCAAAGGCGGGGTTTCGGCACGGGAACTCTGCGGCAAGCATGCTATTTCAAACGCTACCTTCTACACTTGACGCAAAAAGTTTGGCGGCATGGAGGTACCCGAAGTGAAGCAGCACTGGGCCGATAGCTCTGTTGACAGACCAGATGCGGGATGCCTTGGAAGTCAAATGTTAGGCAATGGGGCTTTCGAAACGTCGTGCCTGCAGGTTAACAGGTTTCCCCTGTCAACCTGTCGTAAGGAAAGCAAAATGCTAATCTCACAGACGAAGAGACTCCTTCTGTAAACTCCCCTTCCCACAAAAAACCTGACATTTTCTTTTAGGACCAACAATGGTTCCAAAATGAAAGTCTAACTGAAGGTCACAAGCCACTGAACAACAAGTCATATAACCTATTCAGGCTCAGCCTGCCGACCATTATCGAAGTCCTTAGAGCGCGTAAGATGAAAATTTTACGTGCTTTTTGTATCTGCGATCTTCTTTAAAACATACATCCCAATTGATGCAATTATTGCTTAATCTTCTGACTAATTTCATAAACTAACGAAACTGGCTAGCGCCCTGCTGTGTGAGTTAACCACCATAGTTAGTGACCTGAGTATATTATTTTAAAAACAAAAAATGAATAATTCAGATAACGAAGATTTAGAGAAACAGTGTTTATTTAAGTTAGATCTAATCAAGGCACATACTTGCCTGGTTTAAAAAGGATTTCGTTCACACAGATGGAGTTGAATCATGGATGATGGGTTAAAAATTGTATTGTCTCCTGTGCAGCTGGCTGCTGCCCTTTCTGACAAATCAGTCACCGAATCAGAGACTATGTCTAACCGTCTTATGGGCGGGCTGGGGCTGGTAATGGGAACGCTGGAGCTGGCCGGGGCAACTGCGCTTTGTATGGCACCCGAGCCTACAGGCTTAACAAAGGCGGCCTGCATCATTGTTGGCGCGCACAGCATGGACAGTATTAATACCGCAGCAAATCAGGTTCTGAGCGGCAAGAATGTTCGTAGTGCAACATATCGCGCCGCCGTTGAGATGGCGAAACAGTTTGGTGCTGATGAAGATACTGCCTGGAAGGTAGGTTTGACCGTGGATGTTGCTGTACCTGTTGCTCTTTCTCTGGGGGCTGGAGCAGTTAGAGTTGCAGCCATTCGGACAGGACGCATCAAACTTATTCAACATGAATCAGTAACTGGTCACACGCCCGGAGGCCATGCAATTTTAAAGCATATTGGTAAAACGCAGCATGAATTAGCAGCCCGGTTAAAAAGCACAGAAAATATGGCTCGCCCGCCAAATGCCATTAGTTCTTTCACCAATATAGATCTGGCCGAAAAATCAGTATCCGATGCCATAAAAGTAAATAAAGAGTGGATAAAAATTTGGGCGGCAAGCAGACCAGGACATAATTTAAACATCAAATATGACACCGGGAAAGCCATTGGTTACTCCCTGTTCAGGGGTAGTCAAAAACTGACTCCGGCAACGAAAGTCAAGGTTGTTCTTAAATATGAATTGTACAACGGCAAGCCTTACTATATTCTGACTGCATTCCCGGAGGTTTAAATTATGTTACTCACTACTAATATAGATATTCTGATTGAAGGGACATTAAATCAGGACTTTGATTTTATTACAGGTGCTGACACCATTGATGAAGCTATTGATATTTATACAGCTGAATTAACACTCCAGGACCGTGAAGACCTAAAAAAAGAAGTGATGAACTTTCTGACATATGATGATGAAATGATAAAATCAGAGTTCAGAGACAGGTATATTAACGCCTTTGCACCGGAAGATGGTAAAGGGTTGCTTCTGCGAATACTTGAAAGCATCAACAAGCATAGTGACCATGGCAATCCCTTATAAACGAGCATTGGTGTTCGATGGAGGGTTACCAGAACTTCATCGAACTCCTCAAAGCCCGCGAGATAAACGTACTGCGGGCTTTTTGTGTCTGTGCAGCCCTGCGGCCTTCCGTGCGGATGCGTTTCAGGCATGTATATCAACACTTTCTGCAATGTCATTACTATAGTTCCTTCCGCCCTCCCCACTCCCCCTTTACAGCCCCAACCCAAACACGAAATAATACCCCTCTACGCCGGGCCACAACGCCCTGCCAACGCTTAAACCCAAACTCAACTCTGCGGACAATTTATGAATAACGAAATCTCTCTCAAATACTATGATGTCGCAGATGAGTATGCGACGGAGTCCGCTAAGCCGGTGAGCGAAGCTGAACGTACCCCGCTGGCGCATTACTTCCAGCTGCTGATCACCCGTCTGATGAACAACGAAGAGATCAGTGAAGAGTCGCAGCAGGATATGGCGCGTGAAGCGGGTATCGATGAGCAGCGTATTGATGAGATTGCCGAGTTCCTGAACCGCTGGGGCAACGAGTAACAAACACTCACCGGCAGACGAGCTTTGCGCAGTTTGCCGGTAATCTGCCTGACTCAACAACCTGATTCGACACAGCGCCGGTATCCCCGTAACAACGCCCAGTGCTGATAGCCACGTGTCTCACGTGGCTGATGTCCGTTCCCTGACCTACCACCCCATCACTTCGTCTTTATCTGTCGCTACACACACTCCATCACACACGCCTTCATCCGCCACAAAGCCCCCTTCCGCCGCTCACCCTCTGGCGCACCTGAAAATTATCATCCAGACTTATATAGTCTGCGCAGGCATTGTGTTTTACACTGCGCGCTGTAAAAAACTGAGTAGATTAAGCAGGCAAAAATGGCGATGAACGGAACGATCACAACCTGGTTTGAAGATAAAGGTTTTGGCTTTATCAAAGATGAAAACGGTGATAACCGCTATTTTCATGTGATTAAGGTCGCCAATCCTGATCTGATCAAGAAAGATGCGGCGGTGACGTTTGAACCCACCACCAACAACAAGGGCTTATCCGCCTATGCGGTGAAGGTCGCGCCGACAAGCAAATACATCTATATCGCAGGCGAGCGGCTCAAGATCACCTCGATTAAGTCTTATCTGGTCTACAACGAAGAAGTGCCGGTCGATGCCGGTGTCGATAAAGAGAACGCGGTGTTGTCAGTGGGACTGTTGCTGAATAATATCCGGCCGAAAACTGACCCGAACGCCAATGAGATGCGCTCGCTGAAAAAGCTGGCCGTCACCACCTTCCAGGGTACGACACTGATCTTCTCTGAAGACGAGATCGACATTGAAAGCACGGTTAAAGTGCTTAAAGGCCTGAAGTAATCCCGAATGCGGGCCGAAATTCTGTTGGCAGGATTTCGGCCTTCAGCCTCCCGCCAGCCTGCTATTCAGGCACATTTCTCTGACACGAAATCCCCGCCCACAGGGCTGATACATGACAAAGCGCTCCTCTGGCGGATAAAACCGTCCTGCTCTCCCCTCTAATCCATTGTTTATGATAAAACAAAGGTCAAAAGCGCAGCTCATCAAGGTTCATCCCCACAAAGCGACTTTCCAGGGTAGAATTAGAAACTTTGTTCAGTCATTGCCAATGTTTTCCATCATCGCAAAGTGATACGAAAAGCGGGTGAAATAAGGTATAAAGCCGCATGAAAATCCCAAACAGAATCCAGCCCCTGGTCGATGACGGCCTGATTGACGATGTCCTGCAGCGGCTGAAAAGCGGCAAAGAAGCAGACGTCTATACCGTGCTATGCGGCGGCAAGGTGCAGTGCGCCAAAGTCTATAAAGAAGCGACCCAGCGTAGCTTCAAGCAGGCCGTGCAGTATCAGGAAGGTCGTAAAACCCGTAACAGCCGTAACGCCCGCGCCATGCAGAAAGGCACAAAGTTCGGCCGTAAGCAGCAGGAAGAGTCCTGGCAGACCGCCGAAGTAGATGCCCTGTTCCGCCTGGCGAACGCCGGTGTTCGCGTGCCACAACCTTATCTCTGCATCGACGGTGTGTTACTGATGGAGCTGGTGACCGATGCCAATGGCTCGGTCGCGCCACGTCTCAGCGATGTCTCTCTGTCTGAAGAGCAGGCGGTGACGGATTTCCACACCATGATCCGTAACATCGTTCGTATGCTCTGTGCCGGTATCGTTCACGGTGACTTATCCGAGTTCAACGTACTGCTGGATGACCAGGGACCGGTGATTATCGACCTGCCACAGGCGGTCGATGCGGCGGCCAATAACCATGCCGAGTCGATGTTCGAACGTGACGTGGACAACATCACCTCCTACTACGGTCAGTTCGCTCCGCAGCTGCTGAAGACGCGCTACGCCAAAGAGATCTGGCTGCTCTATGAAGATGGCAAGCTGACGCCGGAAACACCGCTTACCGGGAAGTTTGTGGAAGAGGAGCGCGTAGTCGATATGGATTCTCTGATGGATGAGATCATCACCGCAGAAGATGAATATTACGAGCGCCAGCGCGCCAGCCGTGAGCGCGACGAAGAGTAACTGCATCAATAAAAAAAGGCAGCGAGTCCCCTCGCTGCCTCTCACTTACCGCACTATCACAACGCCATCACCGCACGATGACCGTCAGCGCAATCAGAGTTAAGCCGATGATCATCACGCCGACAAAGACCTTATCGAGCCTGCTTTTTTTCATCTTCTCCTCCCTAGAACCACTGACCAAAGCGACGGATATAGAATCTTTTCATGCCCTGCGCCACCAGGCAGTAGCTGAACAGCGTCAGCACCAGCCACGGGAAATATTGCCATGGCAGTGGCACCAGACCGACCATCGCACCCAGCGGTGAGAACGGGATCAGGATGCCCAGCGCCATCACCGCCAGCGTAGTCAGCATCACCGGTAAGGTGGCGCGGCTCTGAATAAACGGAATCTTCCGGGTACGCAGCATATGCACTACCAGCGTCTGTGACAGTAGCCCCTCAATAAACCAGCCGGACTGGAACAGCGACTGCACGCCTGCATGGTTAGCGCCGAAAACAAACCACATCAGCGCAAAGGTGGTGACGTCAAAAATTGACGAGGTCGGACCCATCCACAGCATGAAGCGTTTGATGTTGCCGGCATCCCATTTACGCGGCTTATTCAGAAACTCACGGTCAACCTTGTCCCACGGCAGCGCCAGCTGGGAAACGTCATACATCAGGTTCTGAATCAGCAGATGAATCGACAGCATCGGCAGAAACGGAATAAAGGCACTGGCCACCAGCAGCGAGAAAACGTTGCCGAAGTTGGAGCTGGCGGTCATGTTGAGATACTTGATGATGTTGCCAAAGGTCTCGCGTCCTTTGAGTACACCCTCATTCAGCACCTGTAAATCCTTCTCCAGCAGGATGATGTCCGATGAGGCTTTCGCCACATCCGCCGCGCTGTCCACGGAAATCCCGGTGTCGGCTGCCCGCAGCGCAGGCGCGTCGTTAATGCCATCGCCCAGGAACCCGACGGTGTGACCGTTCTGCTGCATCAGCCGCACCAGACGGGATTTTTGCAGCGGCGTCAGCTGAGCAAACAGGGTGCAGCGCTCGGCTTCCTGAGCCAGCTCATCATCGTTCATCGCCTCAATCTGATCGCCGGTCAGCATGGCCGGATCGGTCAGCCCGACATCGGCACAGACCCGCAGCGTCACCAGCGGATTGTCACCGGTCAGCACTTTCACCGTCACACCGCTGTCACGCAGGGCTTTAATCGCCTTACCCGCGCTGGCTTTAGGCGGATCGCGGAAGGTCAGCATTCCCTGGATAATCAGATCGCGCTCATCGCTGTCGCTGAGCGGCGCGTGCAGCTCGCCATCACGGGTTGCCACCAGCAGCACGCGATAACCCTGCTGATGATAGTGTTCAGTCTGCGCCAGCAGCGCCGCGCGCTGTGCCGCATCCAGTGCGACCACCGTGTCGCCCTGCCGCACGGCAATGCTGACGGCCAGCATCTCTTCCACTGCGCCTTTGCAGATCAGTTGTGAACGATGCTGAGTCAGATCTTCCACCAGCACCGACACCCGACGGCGGGTAAAATCAAACGGCAGCTCATCGATCAGCTGGAACTGGCTGCGCTGAGACTGTGAAATGACCTTGTCGCCCGCGCAGAGTAAGGCGCGATCCATCAGGTTTTTCGCGCCACTCTGGCTGCCGCTGTTGAGCCATGCCAGCAGCAGCACCTGTGCATCTTCGTTGCCCCGCGCATCCAGATGATGCGCCAGCAGGATGGTGTCCTGGGTCAGCGTGCCGGTTTTATCAGTGCAGAGCACATCCATCGCGCCGAGGTTCTGAATGGCGTTGAGCTTTTTAACGATCACTTTGCGGCGTGACATCGCAATCGCGCCCTTAGCCAGGTTGGCGCTGACAATCATCGGCAGCATTTCCGGGGTCAGTCCGACCGCAACGGCCAGTGCAAACAGCGTGGCATCCATCCAGTCGCCTTTGGTGAAGCCGTTAATCAGCAGCACCACCGGAACCATCACCAGCATAAAGCGGATCAGCAGCTTGCTGACGCTGTTCACCCCGCGATCAAACGCGGTTTGCGGACGGCTTCCGGTCAGCGATGAGGCCAGGGAGCCGAACCAGGTTTCGCCGCCCGTCGCTACCACGACTGCGCTGGCTGTGCCGCTGGCCACGCTGGTGCCCATCAGGCAGATATTCGGTGATGCCAGCCGCTCCTGGGCGGTCTGACCTTTGGCATCGATACCCGCATCGCTGCTCTGTTTCTCAACCGGCAGCGACTCGCCGGTCAGTACTGCTTCACTGATAAACAGATTACGTGAACTCAGCAGACGGACATCGGCAGGCACCTGATCGCCGGTGCTGAGCAGAATGATATCGCCCGGCACCAGTTCACTCATATCCACATCCTGACGCTGCGCGGTTTCGCTGCCTGGCTCACGGCGCAACACGGTGACCTGGCTGCGCACCAGTGACTTCAGTGCCTGCGCCGCACGGTTAGTGCGAAACTCCTGCCAGAAGCGCAGCAGCCCGCTCAGCATCACCATGGTGAAGATGATGATCACGCCGGAGAGATCGGTCTCCTGACCGGCGCGCAGCGGCAGAATATAGTCGGTAAACAGGCTCACCAGCGCCAGGACCAGTAATACGTAGATAAACGGGTTATTAAACGCCATCAGCAGCTGAATCAGCGCAGGTGGCGCTTTCTCATGCGCCACTTCATTACGGCCATACAAAGCCAGTCGTTTCGCCGCCTCAGCCTGGGTCAGGCCCTGACGCTGACTACGCAGGTTCGCCAGCGTCATATCAATGTGCTGGTTTGCCTGCTGCGCCACGGCAAACATTTTTTTACTTTTTTTATCATTACGGTTGCCGGATGAAGTGATCGCAACCTGTTCCAGTTTCATGTCGCTCATTTCGACATCTCCCTGATTTAAAGCAATAGTTGTCCTGCACGGGAAATAACGTGCATGGATAAAACCTGGCGTGGCCGGGTTATTTAATGGGGTGACTTTCAGAAACAGTCAGGTTATTCCGCCGGCGCGCTAAATAATGACGCGCGCAGGGTTACCTGACGCCGGTTATACGCGGCGTTTTAAAAGTCTGATATCAGCGATTGGGCGCAGCCTGGGCTACGCCAGACGGGGCGGAGGAAAAAGAGCGAATATAAACAGCAGCATAACGCGCACTCCTGGTGATGACAGGATTACAATTAAGGAGCGCGATCGTTAATTAAAGCGGGGATCGCTGCTCGCCGGTTGGCAAGCAGCAGAGGAAACTCAGCTTGCCAGAATAAAGGTTAATCTCGGGTGACTGTCCAACTGAATTCTCCTGAAGTTATCTGCCGCCATTATAAAGAGAGGCCGGCGTCGGTAAAGCAATAACGTATTGAATAACGGTTTCGTTGAGGATTTGTTTCTGCTCAGGTTGCCGCTTCGGTAACAGCGTGGCGATCTTCTTATAACCTCCAGGTAATGCTTATAACCTTTTGGCATATGATTAGCCCATATTCGACTATTCTTCGCATCGGCCCTTTCGTAAACTCGCGTAACTTTTTAGAGGCAAGGAAATTTCATGAAAACTATAATTCCATCACTGCTGGCGCTGACGCTGGCTGCCGCCTTCACAGCCCAAGCCGCAACACCAAAAGATACGCTGGTGATTGCACAATCAACTGACGACGCAGACAGCTTCGATCCGGCCAAAGGGTTTGAACTGACCAGCGTTCAGGCTTTTACGAACATCTATCAGCGCCTGGTACAGTCTGACCCGCAGAATCCGGTGGACCTGAAACCTACACTGGCCACCTCTTGGCAGCCCGGCAGCGACAACCGCAGCCTGACCTTTGAACTGCGTAAAGATGCGAAATTCTCTACCGGCAACCCGCTGCGTCCGGAAGATGTGATCTTCTCGCTGGGCCGCGTGGTGAAGCTGAACCTCGATCCCTCTTTCATCCTGACGCAGCTCGGCTGGAACAAAGATAACGTCGATGGCTTCCTGAAGAAAGTCGACGACAATCATGTGCAGATCAGCTGGACCGCCAACGTCAGCCCGACCTACGTCCTGAGCCTGCTCTCTGCCCCGGTTTCGTCCATCATTGATGAAAAAACCGCGATGGCGAACCAGAAGAACGGCGATTTCGGTAACGCCTGGCTGGCCACCCACTCGGCGGGCAGCGGCCCGTATCAGATCCGCAAAGTGGTGATGCATCAGGTGGTGCTGCTCAGCGCTAACCCGACCTCACCAGCGGGCGCGCCAAAAATGAAGAACATCCTGATCAAAAACGTACCGGAACCGGCTGCGCGTCGTCTGCTGCTGGAACAGGGTGATGCCGATATCGCCCGTAACCTGGGTGCCGATCAGATTGCTGCGCTGAACGGCAAACCGGGCGTGAAGACGGAAGCGATTCCCATGGCGTCGCTCTACTACATCCAGTTCAACATCGGCGCGAACGAAACGATGAAGAACCCGGCCTTCTGGGAAGCGGCACGCTACCTGTGGGATTACAAAGGCATCGCCAGTGAGCTGCTGAAAGGCCAGTTCGACGTGCATCAGAGCTTCCTGCCTAAGGGCTTCCTGGGCGCGATCAACGACACGCCATACAGCTACGATCCGGAAAAAGCCAAAGCGATTCTGAAGAAAGCGGGCCTGAACAACGTCACCTTCAAGCTCTCCACCAGCAACCAGCCGCCTTATCTGGATATCGCACAGGCGCTGCAGGGCAGCTTCGCCAAAGCGGGCGTGAAAGTGGAAGTGGTGCCGGGTCTGAGCTCCGAAGTGTCGACCAACGTGAAAGCGCATAAATATGAAGCGACGCTGAATGCCTGGGGCTCCGACTATTTCGATCCCAACACCAATGCCGCCTCGTTTGCTTACAACCCGGAAGATGGCAGCAAAACCATCGCCTTCCGTTCAGACTGGCACATTCCTGAGCTGAACAAGCAGGTGATTGCGGCGACCGCCGAGAGCGATCCGAAGAAACGCGTGGCGCTGTATGAAGCGATGCAGCGTGAAGTGATGAAGAACTCACCGTATGTGATTGGGATGCAGGCGAAGAACCTGATCGCCCTGCGCGACAACCTGAAAGGCTATGTGCAGGGCATTAACCCTGACATGGTGTATTACTCGCAGGTCACTAAGTAATGGCACAGTCTGTTCCTTCAGCCGGGTTCGCCCGGCTTTTTTGGCAGCGTGGCGGGCGCCTGATCGGTAGCGTACTGTCGCTGCTGGTCACGCTGCTTGGCCTGCTCGCCTTTACCTTTATGCTGTCGCATCTCTCGCCGATCGATCCGGTGCAGCAGATCGCCGGCGATCACGCCAGTGAAGCGACCTATGAGCAGGTGCGTCATGACCTGGGTCTCGACCAGCCGGTGCTGATGCAGTTCTGGCGCTACGTCGAACATCTGGCGCAGGGCGATCTGGGCGTCTCCCGTCTCACCAATCAGTCGGTGAGCGGCGACCTGATGACCACCTTCCCCGCCACCATCGAGCTGGCGACCTGCGCGATGATCTTCGCGGTGGTGTTCGGTGTGACGCTGGCGCTGCTGGCCGCCTGGAAACCGGGCAGCTGGATCGATAATCTCGCCCGCTTTGTCTCGCTGCTGGGCTACTCGGTGCCGGTGTTCTGGCTCGGCCTGCTGGGCCTGCTGCTCTTCTATGCGGTGCTGCACTGGTCCGCCGGACCGGGACGGCTGGATGATATCTGGGTTTATACTCTGGAGCCGAAGACCGGCTTTGTGCTGATCGACAGCTGGCTGTCGGGTGAACCAGAGATGTTCCGCAATGCAATTGCGCACCTCTGGCTGCCGGTGGTGATCCTCGGCCTGCTGGCGATGGCGGGCATTACCCGCCTGCTGCGTGCTGCGCTGCTGGAAGAGAGCAGCAAAGAGTATGTGGTGCTGGCGCGTGCTAAAGGCGCGGGTCGGGTGCGCATCCTGCTGCGCCATATCTTCCCCAACGTGCTGGGCACGCTGGTCACGGTGATCGCCCTCTCCTACGCTACGCTGCTGGAAGGCTCGGTGCTGACTGAAACCGTCTTCGCCTGGCCAGGTGTGGGTCGCTATATGACCAATGCGCTGTTCTCCGGCGATGTGCCGGCGATTCTGGGCTCAACCCTGTTAATCGGCAGCTGCTTTATCCTGATTAACACCCTGGCGGATGTTTTAACCTGGTTAACCGATCCGAGAACCCGATGACGCAACAACTCTCTGAACTCGAAACGCTGCGACCACGCCGTCGCCGTCAACGCGTTACCTCGTTAACCGTTGGGCTGACGCTGGTGGCGATTCTTATCCTGATGGCACTGCTGGCGCCGCTGATTGCACCGTTCGATCCGAACGTGCAGACCATGTCGAGCCGTCTGCTGGCGCCGTCGGCACAGCACTGGTTCGGCACCGACGGCTTTGGCCGCGATCTGCTGTCGCGCGTGATTTACGGCGCGCGTCCGACCCTGCTGCTGGTGTCGCTGATTCTGGTGCTGACTATTCCGGCCGGGCTGCTGATCGGCATCACCGCCGGTTACGTGGGCGGCTGGACCGAACGCCTGCTGATGCGCATTACCGATATCTTTCTGTCACTGCCCAACCTGGTGATCGCGCTGGCGCTGGTGGCGATTCTCGGCCCTGGCCTGATGAACGGCGCGCTGGCGCTGGCACTGACCAGCTGGCCGCCGTTTGCCCGTCAGGCACGCGCCGAAACCCTGGCACTGCGCCGCAGCGACTACCTTGCCGCCGCGCGGATGCAGGGGATTACGGGCTTTCGCCTGATGTTCGGTCATATCCTGCCGCTCTGCATGCCGACGGCGGTAGTCCGCGCCGCACTGAGCCTGGGCGGGATTATCCTGGCCGCGGCCGGACTCGGTTTCCTCGGTATGGGCGTTCAGCCGCCGACAGCGGAATGGGGTTCGATGGTGGCCGAAGGCAGTAAAGTCATTTTTGATCAGTGGTGGGTTGCTGCTGCACCGGGCGCGGCGATTCTGTTTGCCAGCCTGGCCTTTAACCTGACAGGCGATGGCCTGCGCGACCGACTGGATACCCGTCATGCAAAATAATCTGCTCCATGCCGAGGGGCTGACCATCCGCAGCGACGATGCGCTGCTGGTCGATAACATCAGTTTTTCCGTGGGCCGCGAGCGTGTGGCGCTGGTCGGTGAGTCCGGTTCCGGCAAGTCACTGACCGCCCGCAGCCTGATGGGCTTACTCTCGCCCGCGCTGCATCTGCAGGCCAGCCAGCTCCAGGTGGCCGGTGAAAATGCGCTGACGCTAAGCGAGCGTCACTGGAACCAGCTGCGTGGTAACCGCGTGGCGATGGTGATGCAGGACCCGAAGTATGCCCTTAACCCGACGCGCACCATTGGCTGGCAGGTGGAAGAGCCGCTGATCCTGCATCGCCGCCTGAGCCGTGCCGAGCGCAAAGAGAAAGTGTGTGAAATGCTGGATGCGGTCGGCCTGCCCGATCCGCGTCGTCTGATGCAGCAGTATCCGCATCAGCTCTCTGGCGGCATGGGCCAGCGTGTGATGCTGGCGATCGCCCTGATTACCGATCCGGACTTCCTGATCGCCGATGAACCGACCTCCGCGCTGGATCATGCCATGCGCGATCAGGTGCTGGCGCTGATCCGCGGTCTGGTGGAGGCGCGCAACATGGGCCTGCTGCTGATCAGCCATGATTTGCAGCAGGTTTCAGAACATTGCGAGAGGGTGATGGTGATGTATAAAGGCCGGTTGCTGGATACACTGCCCGCCGCTGATCTGCCGCACGCTACCCATCCCTACACCCGCACGCTGTGGGCCTGCCGTCCGGGCAAAGCGACCCACGGACAGACTTTACCGGTGCTGGACCGCGCTGCGCTGGAGGCAAATTATGATTAAGCTGCAGGATCTAAGCGTCGCCCACAAACAGGGTTATGAGCTGCGCACCGTGGTGCATGAGGTTAACCTGGAGGTTAACGCTGGCGAGTGTTTTGGTCTGGTGGGTCCGTCAGGCTGCGGCAAGTCGTCGCTGCTGTGGGTGCTGGCAGGTCTGAACCCACACTGGCAGGGTCAGATGCAGCTTGCCGGTCACGAAGTTCAGCCGGGTAAAGCCTTCACCGGCGCGCTGCGTCAGGAAGTGCAGATGGTGTTTCAGGATCCCTATGCCTCGCTGCATCCGCGTCACCGGCTGCGTCGCACGCTGGCGGAGCCGCTGAAGCTGCTGAAACGCGACAATATCAACGATCGTATCGATCAGGGCTTCCGTCACGTCGGACTCGATCCCGCTATGGCGGATCGCTATCCGCATCAGCTCTCCGGCGGTCAGCGTCAGCGTGTTGCCATCGTGCGCGCCCTGCTGCTGCAGCCGAAGATCCTGCTGCTGGATGAGCCGACGTCGGCGCTGGATATGTCAGTGCAGGCGGAGATCCTCAATCTGCTCAACGATCTGAAACAGCAGGATGGCCTGACCATGGTGCTGGTGAGCCACGATCCCGACGTGATCGATCACATGTGCGATCGCGCCGTGCACATGTCGCAGGGTCGCATCATCGAACAGATCTCTGCCTGAAATCAGGCCGGACGGTGTTCACCTGCCGTCCGGCGCTGCTGCATCCGCCGCGCCTTTCTGTAACATCCCCTTCTTCCGCCATTAGCGTCATCCTCTCCATTGCCAGAACGGCGCGCTGTTCTCTTCCTCTGAGTCATTAGATTGCCACGCGACGCTGTAAACCTTTACAGGCTGAAGCAGGCACGCGAATGCGACAGCGCAAAACGCAGCGGCTGGCTGATGCGGTATACTCGCGACCATTATTTCATGAGAGGAAAAAGCAATGACGGTAAAACTACGTCCGCTGGAACGGGAAGACCTGCACTTTGTCCATCAGCTGGATAACAACGCCAGCGTGATGCGTTACTGGTTTGAGGAGCCGTATGAGGCGTTTGTGGAGCTGTCCGATCTCTACAACAAGCACATTCACGATCAGACCGAACGTCGCTTTGTGGTGGAGCACAGCGGGCAGAAAGCGGGATTAGTGGAACTGGTGGAAATCAACCATGTGCACCGCCGAGCCGAGTTTCAGATCATTATCGATCCGGCCCATCAGGGCAAAGGACTGGCAACCCAGGCGGCAAAACTGGCGATGGATTACGGCTTTTCGGTGCTGAATCTCTACAAGCTCTACCTGATTGTCGATCAGGAGAACGAAAAAGCGATCCACATCTACACCAAGCTCGGCTTTGAGATCGAAGGCGTGCTTAAACATGAGTTTTTCATCAACGGGGAGTACCGCAACACCATCCGCATGTGCATTTTCCAGCATCAGTATCTGGAACGCCATAAAACGCCAGGCGGAATGGTGAAGCCGACCGCGCAGTAATCAGCCGCGCGCGCCAACCGGGTTCATAAAGGGACGCGGGTGTTCAGGCTTAAGGTCGTACATGCCGCCATAGAAGGGATCGACCAGCAGCCAGCCGGGGAATCCACCCAGCGGGATATTGCCCAGCAGATACCACAGGTTAGCGCGTGCCTCGATAGGCACCGTGACCGGCACGTAGCCCGGGCTTTCCAGCATCAGCAGGTAGTGCTTTTTGCCGAAGTAGCGGCCGGTAGATTTTTCCAGTTCAACGGTCTGCGGCGTGAAACCCTGCGCAACCGCATAGCCACGCTCATCCTGCACGGTAAAGCGCGCGCCCTGCGGCAAGGAGTCGATGCGCACCAGTTGGGTTTCATTGCCGACAATGGTGGCACAGCCGCTAAGCAGCAGCGCGGCGGCCAGGGCCAGAATTCGCTGTTTCATGAAGGGGTCCACAGAGTGATCAGTGATCAGAGTGTAGACCGCCCTCTCCGCCTCAATCGGGCTATCATCGCCCGATTCAGCCAGCTTATTGCGGTTGACAAGCGCGGGCGATAGCCGCGATGTCGTTGGGTGAGGTGCGACAGCAGCCGCCAATCAGCTTCGCGCCCGCCTGCTGCCACTCTGCCAGTTTGTCATGCAGCGTGCAGCCTGATGGCGCTGAGTGCCAGGTTTTGCTACTGGCATCATACTGCTCGCCAGAGTTGGGATAGACCACCAGCGGCTTGTCGGTCAGCTTCTGCAACTGCTGCAGCGCAGGCGTCACGCTCTCAAGTGCCACACAGTTGATCCCCACCGCTACCACCTGCGGCTGCTGATTCAGCCAGCTCACGACGTCTGACAGCGGTGTGCCGTCGCTGATGTGTCCGGCGTCACGCAGGGTAAACGAGAACCAGGCGCGGCCTTCAGGAAATTCAGCCAGCAGCTTCACCAGCGCCTGCGCTTCGGCAAACGAAGGCAGGGTTTCGCAGGCCAGCAGATCGGCACCCGCCGCCAGCAGCGCCTGTACGCGTGGGCGATGAAACGCCATCATCTCCGCTTCCGGCAACGCATAGTCGCCGCGATATTCCGAACCATCCGCCAGGAAGGCGCCATAGGGACCGACCGATCCCGCTACCAGCAGCGTTTTTGCGTCGGGCCGGACCGCCAGATAATCGTGACGGGCGCGCCGCGCCAGCTCGACGCTCTGCGCGATCAACGCCAGTGACTCCGCCTCATCAAGGCCACGTGTGGCAAAGCCCTGCGGCGTCGCCTGGTAGCTGGCGGTAATGGCACAGCGCGCGCCGGCGACAAAATAGTCGTAGTGCACCTGATAGATCAGCTCAGGATTTTCCATCAGCACCTTAGCTGACCATAACGCATCGGCCAGATGACAGCCGCGGGCTTCCAGCTCAGTGGCCAGGGCACCATCCAGAATCAGCAGTGGTGACTCCGTTAAAGCCTGCGCGACAGGGTTATACGACATCATTGGCCTCCTCAGGCTTCGGGGATGATTTGTGGGTCAGATGGTAAGCGGCATAGCAGAACAGCACAAACGGGATGCCACACCACAGCGCGATACGCTGAGTCGGATCAAACGCCAGACCGACGCAGGCCAGCAGGCAGAGCAGGAAACCCAGCACCGGCGTCAGCGGATAGAGCGGCGCACGGTAGGCCAGATCGGCCAGCGATTTGCCCTGCTGAAGATGACGACGACGGAAAACAAAATGCGAAGCGCAGATGCTGAGCCAGACGGCCACCACTGCAAAGCCGGAGATAGCTGACAGCGCCACAAACACCGTGTCGGGCGCGACCACGCTGGAGACCAGCGCCAGCAAACCACCCACCATGCTGACGGTGATCGCCAGCATCGGCACGCCGCGCTTGTTCACCCGGGCAAAGGCGCGCGGCAGCGTATTTTCATTGGCCAGCGACCAGAGCATCCGCCCGGAGGCATAGAGTCCGGAGTTGGCCGCAGACAGGATAGCGGTCAGGATCACAAAGTTAATAATGTCAGCCGCCCACGGGATGCCGATCTTTTCGAAGACCAGCACGAACGGGCTTTTCACGATACCCGCCTGATCCATAGGAATCAGCGCCGCCAGCACAAATACCGTGCCGATGAAGAAGATAATCAGCCGGGCCACGGTAGTACGGATCGCCAGCGGCAGCACTTTCTCCGGCTGCTGGGTTTCACCGGCCGCAATACCGATCAGCTCGGTGCCGGAAAAGGCGAAGTTGACTGCCACCATGGTCATCAGAATCGGCAGTACGCCGTTGGGCAGCCAGCCGTGCGCCGTCAGGTTGCTCAGACCCGGTGCGGGCGTGCCATCCTTCATCGGGATAAACCCAAACATCGCCGCGCCACCGAGCACGATAAAGGCGACAATCGTCACCACCTTAATCAGCGAGAACCAGAACTCCCCTTCGGCGAAGAAGCGAGTTGAGATGACGTTCAGCAGATAGATGGCGCAGCAGAAGACCAGACACCAGATCCATACCGGGATCTGCGGGAACCAGTACTGCATACAGAAGCCCGCCGCCGTCAGGCTGGAGCCGAGGGCGACGGTCCAGGTGAGCCAGTAGAGCCAGGCCACGGTGTAGCCGGTTGCCGGGCTGAGATAGCGTGCGGCATAGACGTGGAACGCGCCGGTTTCCGGCATCGCCACGGAGAGTTCGCCCAGACAGACCATCACCAGCCAGACCACCAGCGCGCCAATCAGATAGGCGAGCAGCGTCCCCGCCGCCCCGGTGGTGGAAATGATGTAGCCGGTGTTAAAAAACAGGCCGGTGCCGATTACGCCGCCCAGCGATAACATCACCAGATGGCGCACTTTCATGGTGCGTTTAAATTGTTCCTGCGAGGGAGTTGGCTGTTCGCTCATCACTTTTATCCGTATGGACGTCTAAACATCTATAAGGGACAGTTTTATACGCGTCACAGCCGGTAATTGCAACGGCAGGGAAACAGGGAGGAGGTAAAGGCGGTTCAGTGCCCCGTCGCGGCGGGGCCTGATGCGTTAGCCGAAAACGCTTTGAATATAACGTTCCAGCGCCATGCGGGAACTAAATCCGTGCGGGATGCCGTAGTGTTCCTGTGAATCACCCGCCAGGTAGAGAGGGAATTGGGTGTAGTGATCGCAGGTCTTCATTTCTGAAGCAGGTTCAGCGAACGGCTGGCTCTTCTCTTTCAGTGTCGGGTGAATGACGAGTGCCATGCGCCCCATGCGCGCTTCGCGATTCACATAAACATAGTTCTCTCCACGGCGATAACCATAGGCCCGTGGGGTAATTTCATCGACTTCGAAACCCGCTTTTTCCAGTACGCGCGCTACCTCATCTGGTCGTAAATACATGCTCGATCCTCTCCTCTTTCAAAAGCTTCGCAACCTTACAACAGCATGACAGAGTGGGCATTCGGAATTTTCCCTAAAGAACACTCCCGCGTCTCGTTTATCTCAAGGTCGTCTACACTAGTATTACGTTTTTAAATCAAAGGGAGCTAAAAAATGTTTAATCGCACTGTAAAAAACGATGACATTGATATTAATCAGGATGTTAACGAACTGGCCGATTCACTGGAAGCGCTGCTGAAATCTTACGGCAGTGACGCCAAAGACGAAGTGGATTCTGCACGCAGTCAGGCAGAAAAGCTGCTGAAACAGACCCGCTCCAGACTGAACGGCGGCAGCAACCGTGTCTCACAGGTTGCGCGTGATGCCAGTGCGCAGGTTGACACCTATGTCCATGACAAGCCATGGCACGGTGTTGGTATCGGTGCCGCTTTCGGTATCGTAGTGGGTGTGCTGCTGGCTTCACGCCGCTAAGCTCAACTCTAAAAAATCTCCTGAGCCCTGCCCTGTGCGGGGCTTTTTTATGCCCTTTTTCTGGCCGATGACATTTACAAAAGATTTTTCCAGGCTGCAGGGCGCATCCCTGCTGGCTTTGCCGCTGTTGCGCAAATGCAAATCATAAAACCCTATATCTGGTAGGCTTGACCCACAAAACCACTACATCTAGTATTTATCTCATCAGCACGACACCAGATGTCCGGCAGAATGAGGCCCGCAACTTGCCGCGTCTGCTTTGTTTTCGGGCATCAGAACCGCATATAGAGGGAAATACGAATCATGCGCATTATTATTTACACTAAAGATAACTGTGTCCAGTGCACGGCAACCAAAAATGCGATGGACCGTCAGGGTCTCGCCTATCAGCTTATCAATCTCGACAGCCAGCCCGAGGCGATCGACAACCTGAAATCACTGGGTTACCGCCAGGTACCGGTCGTGATGGCGGATAACGATCACTGGAGCGGTTTCCGCCCGGACAAAATCGCCACGCTGCGCACGCTTTCTGCTGTCGGAGGATAAACACATGTTCCCGCTGGTCTATTTTTCCAGCCAGTCGGAAAACACCCACCGGTTTGTGACGCGCCTCGGCCTGCCTGCCCGGCGCATCCCGCTTGATGCCCGGCAACAACTGCATATCGACCAGCCCTATATTCTGGTCGTGCCCAGCTATGGCGGTGGCAGCAGTCGCGGTGCGGTGCCCGGTCAGGTGATTCAGTTTCTTAATGATGAGGCGAACCGACGCGGTATTCGTGGCGTAATCGCAGCGGGCAACCGTAACTTCGGTGCCGGTTACTGCCTGGCGGGCAGCATCATTGCAAATAAATGTCAGGTTCCCTGCCTCTACCGCTTCGAGCTGATGGGAACGCCTGACGATATCGCGAAAGTTAAAGCGGGAGTAACCCAATTTTGGCAACAACAGACACCCTCAACGGCGTGACGCTCGATTATCACGCCCTTAATGCCATGCTCAATCTCTACGACGCCGAGGGCCGCATCCAGTTCGACAAGGATCGCGAAGCGACACGTCAGTTTTATCTGCAGCATGTGCAACCCAATACCGTCCCCTTCAATAGCTGCGCTGAGCGTTTACGCTATCTGGTGGCAGAGAGCTATTACGAAGCGGAAGTGCTGAACCAGTACGATTTTGCGTTCCTGCTTGCGCTGCATGAGGTGGCGGAAAATTGGGGATTTGAGTTCAAAACCTTTCTCGGTGCCTGGAAGTACTACACCAGCTACACCCTGAAGACCTTCGACGGCAAACGCTATCTGGAAACCTTCGAACAGCGCGCCTGCATGGTGGCGCTGACGCTGGCTCAGGGCGATGAAAAGCTTGCGCGGGCCCTGCTGGAGGAGATCCTTAGCGGCCGTTTTCAGCCCGCTACACCAACCTTCCTGAACTGCGGCAAACAGCAACGCGGTGAGCTGGTCTCCTGCTTCCTGCTGCGCATCGAAGACAATATGGAGTCAATTGGTCGCGCCGTGAATTCGGCACTGCAGCTCTCAAAGCGCGGCGGCGGCGTCGCCTTTTTGCTGTCGAACCTGCGTGAGTCCGGTGCGCCAATCAAACGTATTGAAAATCAGTCGTCGGGCGTTATCCCGGTGATGAAAATGCTGGAGGACGCCTTCTCTTATGCGAATCAGCTCGGCGCGCGTCAGGGCGCTGGCGCGGTGTGGCTCAATGCGCACCATCCCGATATTTTCCGCTTCCTTGATACCAAGCGCGAAAACGCCGATGAGAAGATCCGCATCAAAACCCTGTCGCTGGGCGTGGTGATCCCCGATATCACCTTCCAGCTGGCAAAAGAGAACAAACCGATGGCGCTGTTCTCGCCTTACGACGTTGAACGGATCTACGGCCAGGCCTTTGGCGATATCAGCATCAGCGAGAAGTATGATGAGATGCTGGCCGACGACCGCATCCGTAAAACCTATATTCAGCCACGCGACTTCTTCCAGACGCTGGCCGAGATTCAGTTTGAGTCGGGCTATCCCTACATCATGTATGAGGACAGCGTGAACCGCAGCAACCCGATTGCCGGTCGCATCAATATGAGCAACCTCTGCTCTGAGATCCTGCAGGTGAACAGCGCCAGCGAGTACAATGACGATCTCAGCTATCGCCGGATCGGCAAAGATATCTCCTGTAATCTCGGCTCACTGAACATTGCGCACGCCATGGATTCACGCGATCTGGCGCGTACCGTGGATGTGGCGATCCGCGCCCTGACCTCGGTGTCGATGATGAGCGAAATTGGCTCGGTGCCCTCGGTCGCCGAAGGCAATCGCCGTTCGCACGCCATTGGTCTGGGTCAGATGAACCTGCACGGCTATCTGGCGCGGGAAGGCATCGCCTACGGTTCACCGGAAGCGCTGGATTTCACTAATCTCTACTTCTACTGCATCACCTATTATGCGCTGCGCACCTCTAATCAGCTGGCACAGGAGCGTCAGCAGACCTTCGATGGCTTTGCGGAATCGCAGTACGCCAGCGGCGCCTACTTCGATAAGTATCTGCAGCGCGAATGGCTGCCGCGCACGGAACGGGTAGCGACGCTGTTTGCCGATGCCGGACTGGCCCTGCCGACACAGGCGGACTGGCAGGCGCTGCGCGACGCGGTGATGCAGCACGGGCTGTTTAATCAGAACCTGCAGGCGATCCCGCCAACCGGTTCAATCTCCTACATTAACCATGCCACCTCCAGCATCCATCCGATTGTCTCCCCTATCGAGATCCGCAAAGAGGGCAAAACCGGCCGCGTCTACTATCCCGCGCCGTTTATGACCAATGAGAATCTCCATCTCTATCAGGATGCGTATCAGATTGGGCCGGAAGCGATTATTGATACCTACGCAGAAGCGACTCAGCATGTCGATCAGGGCCTGTCGCTGACGCTGTTCTTCCGCGATGACGTCTCAACCCGTGACATCAACAAAGCGCAGATTTACGCGTGGAAAAAAGGCATCAAAACGCTCTATTACATTCGACTGCGCCAGATGGCGCTTCAGGGCACGGAGGTTCAGGGTTGCGTCTCATGCTCCCTGTGATGAAAACGATGAAATTAAAACAGATTCAGGCAATTAACTGGAACCGCATTCAGGATGACAAAGATCTTGAAGTGTGGAATCGTCTCACCAGCAACTTCTGGTTGCCGGAGAAAGTGCCGCTCTCCAACGATCTGCCCGGCTGGCAGACGCTGGATAAACAGCAGCAGCAGCTGACCATCCGGGTATTCACCGGCCTGACGCTGCTCGACACTATCCAGAACGTGGTCGGCGCGCCGGGGCTGATGGAAGATGCCATTACCCCGCACGAAGAGGCGGTGCTGTCGAATATCAGCTTTATGGAAGCGGTGCATGCCCGCTCCTACAGTTCGATCTTCTCAACCCTGTGTAACACCCAGGATGTTGATGCCGCTTATCAGTGGAGCGAAGAGAATGCGCCGCTGCAGAACAAGGCACGCATCATCCTGGAACACTACCAGGCCGATGATCCGCTGAAGAAGAAGATCGCCAGCGTTTTCCTGGAGTCGTTTTTGTTCTATTCCGGCTTCTGGCTGCCGATGTACTGGTCGAGCCGTGGCAAGCTGACCAACACCGCTGACCTGATTCGCCTGATTATTCGCGATGAGGCGGTGCACGGTTACTACATCGGTTACAAATATCAGCAGGCGCTGGCTGCCGCTGACGATCTCCGCCGCGAAGAGCTGCAGCAGTTCGCCTATGATCTGCTGCTGGCGCTGTATGAGAACGAAGTGGCTTATACCGAGGCGCTCTATGCCGATGTCGGCTGGGTAGAGGAGGTGAAAACCTTCCTGCACTACAACGCCAACAAAGCGTTGATGAATCTGGGCTATGAGGCGCTGTTCCCGGCGGAGCTGACAGCGGTGAATCCGGCCATTCTGTCGGCTCTGTCGCCCAACGCCGACGAAAACCACGACTTCTTCTCCGGTTCAGGCTCCTCCTATGTGATGGGAAAAGCGGTCGAAACCGAAGACGAGGACTGGAATTTCTGAGGGTTACCGGGTGCTGTTTTGTCAGCATCCGGTTTTCTCTGGCAGTGCCGTATCAGCCGCGCCATTCCGTCTAATCATAAGAAAAAAATATTACTGCAAAACAGCCTGACTATTTCACCGTTTGTTGATTCTCACCCGCCCCGCATTTCCTTTTTTTTCGACCAATTATTCCACTGAACATGATCGTTTCAGGCGTGATTATTTCCCTGCATCGGAATCCATTATTTCCGTAATATTTCACGTCAGTGACGCTTGTTTTTCTCCCTTTCAGCCGGCAAATCGGCTGAAATGCCAAAAACCCGCCAATGATTTCACAAAAAATTAATCCACGCTTATCCCTTGTGAGCACTGAAGATAATCGGCATCTGAATGTCCCGCGGCCGGCCAATATCCCACTTCAGGGTTGTCAGATAACGTCAGTGTGCTACGGTATGGCCTGCTTAAATTTCAGCGGGAACGACAGGATAATATTAGATATTTCAACCAGGATTTAATGACTGCATGGCTATTAAGCTCGAAGTAAAAAATCTCTATAAGATATTTGGCGACAATCCGGATCGCGCGTTTAAATATATTGAAAAGGGTGCGACCAAAGATGTCATTCTTGAGAAGACAGGGCTCTCTCTTGGTGTAAAGAACGCCAGTCTGGCCATTGAAGAAGGCGAGATATTCGTCATCATGGGGTTATCCGGTTCAGGAAAATCGACCATGGTTCGCCTTCTCAATCGTCTGATAGAGCCGACGCGCGGCCAGGTGATTATTGACGGTGTCGATATTGCCAAAATATCAGCCAGCGAACTGCGCGACGTGCGCAGAAATAAAATCAGCATGGTATTCCAGTCATTTGCTTTGATGCCGCACATGAATGTATTAAATAATACGGCATTTGGCATGGAATTAGCGGGAGTCGCACTGGCTGAACGCCAGGAAAAAGCACTGGAAGCGTTACGTCAGGTCGGGCTGGAGAATTATGCGCACGCTTACCCGGATGAACTTTCCGGAGGGATGCGGCAGCGCGTCGGATTAGCCCGCGCACTGGCCATCAATCCCGACATCTTATTAATGGATGAGGCCTTCTCCGCTCTGGATCCGTTGATTCGTACTGAAATGCAGGATGAGCTGGTTAATTTACAAGCCAGGCATCAGCGCACCATCGTCTTTATTTCCCACGATCTTGATGAAGCGATGCGTATTGGCGACCGTATTGCCATTATGCAGGGCGGCGAAGTGATACAGGTTGGTACGCCGGATGAGATCCTGAATAACCCAGCCAATGACTATGTCCGCACCTTCTTCCGTGGCGTCGATATCAGTCACGTATTCAGCGCCAAAGATATCGCCCGTCGTAGCGCAGGAGCGTTGATCCGCAAAGCGCCAGGTTTCGGCCCGCGCTCCGCCATTAAGCTGCTGCAGGATGAAGACCGTGACTACGGCTACGTGCTGGAAAAACAGAAGTTTCTTGGCGTGGTCTCCACCGACTCGCTGAAAGCCGCGCTGGCAGCAGGTCTGGGACTCGATAGCGCCCTCCTCGACTCGCCAGCCGCGGTGCCTGCCGATACCTCACTGAGCGATCTGCTCTCGCACGTCGCTCAGGCGCCCTGTGCGGTGCCAGTGGTCGGCGAGGAGAATCAGTATGTCGGTATCATTTCCAAAAGCACGCTATTGCGCGCGTTAGATCGTGAAGGAGCCCAGCCATGAGTCAGGAAACCACCAATCCGTGGGATAGCGGCACCGCCGCCAGCAGTCAGGCTGCGCCCACCAGCAGCGGCGGTGCCGATGCCTGGGGCACGCCCGATGGCAGCGCGACACCCGATGCAGCCAGCAGCAGTGACTGGCTCAACAGCGCCCCTGCGCCCGCGCCGGAACATTTCAATATCATGGATCCGTTCCACAAGACCTGGATCCCGCTTGATCACTGGGTGACTACCGGCATCGACTGGGTGGTCAACCATTTCCGCCCGTTGTTTCAGGGTATCCGGGTACCGGTTGACTATATTCTCAGCGCCTTTCAGCAGCTGTTACTGGGAATGCCCGCGCCGGTAGCGATTCTGGTGTTTGCGCTGATCGCCTGGCAGATCGCGACACCCGCCATGGGCATCGCCACGCTGGTATCGCTGATCTTGATTGGCGCAATTGGCGCCTGGTCGCAGGCGATGGTCACGCTGGCGCTGGTGCTTACCGCGCTGATGTTCTGCATTCTCATCGGCCTGCCACTGGGGATCTGGCTGGCCCGCAGTGAACGGGCAGCGCGTATCGTACGCCCCTTGCTGGATGCGATGCAGACGACACCCGCCTTTGTCTATCTGGTGCCGATTGTGATGCTGTTTGGTATCGGCAACGTGCCAGGCGTGGTGGTCACGATTATCTTCGCCCTGCCACCGATTGTGCGTCTGACTATTCTCGGCATTAAGCAGGTGCCCGCCGATCTGATCGAAGCGAGCGAATCCTTTGGTGCCAGTCCGCGTCAGCTGCTATTCAAAGTGCAGTTGCCGCTGGCGATGCCCACCATTATGGCGGGCGTCAATCAGACGCTGATGCTGGCGCTGTCGATGGTGGTGATCGCCTCGATGATCGCCGTGGGCGGACTCGGTCAGATGGTCCTGCGCGGTATTGGCCGTCTCGATATGGGGCTGGCTACGGTGGGTGGCGTGGGGATTGTGATCCTTGCCATTATCCTTGACCGTCTGACCCAATCTTTTGGTCGCGATAGCCGCAGCCGCGGTAATCGTCACTGGTATCACACCGGCCCGCTGGGCCTGATCTTCTCTCCTTCGCGTAAAAAATAATCTGTCGGGCGGTGCCTGCGCGCCGCCCATCCTGACGCGACATCTGAAATAAGGAATGACTATGCGCAACAGAGCCTCTCTGCTCGCCGCCGTGGTAACCACGCTGGCCGTTTCACACGTCTCCGCTGCCGATCTGCCGGGCAAAGGTATTACGGTACAACCCATACAGAGCACTATCGCTGAAGAGACTTTTCAGACCCTGATTGTCAGCCGCGCGCTGGAAAAACTCGGCTATCAGGTCAGCAAGCCGAGTGAAGTGGATTACAACGTTGGCTACACCTCTATCGCCGCTGGCGACGCCACCTTTACCGCGGTGAACTGGCAGCCGCTGCATGACGACATGTACAAAGCCGCCGGTGGCGATCAGAAGCTCTATCGTCAGGGAACCTACGTTACCGGTGCCGCCCAGGGTTATCTGATTGATAAGAAGACCGCCGAGAAATATCACATCACCAATATCGAACAGCTGAAAGATCCTAAGATCGCCAGCCTGTTTGACGCCAACGGCGATGGCAAAGCGGATATGACCGGCTGTACGCCAGGCTGGGGCTGTGAAGCGGTGATTAATCATCAGAACAGCGCCTTCGGTCTTAGTGATACCGTAACCGCCAATATGGGTAACTATTCGGCGATGGTGGCGGATACGCTGGCACGCTACAAACAGGGTAAACCGATCCTTTATTACACCTGGACGCCCTACTGGCTGAGCGATGTGCTGAAGCCGGGCCGCGATGTGGTCTGGCTGCAGGTGCCGTTCTCTTCGCTGCCTGGCGAACAGAAGGATGTGGATACTAAGCTGCCAAACGGCGCGAACTACGGTTTCCCGGTTAACACCATGCACATCGTCGCCAACAAAGCCTGGGCGGCGAAAAACCCGGCGGCTGCCCGTCTGTTTGCGGTCATGAAGCTGCCCATTACCGATATCAATGCTGAAAACTCAGCAATGCATGCCGGACAAAACTCAGAAGAGGCGATTAACCGTCATGTGGATGGCTGGATTAAGGCGCATCAGGCTGAGTTCGATAAATGGATCAGCGAGGCGCAGGCCGCCGCGCAATAACATGAAAACATTTCCGCCCCAGGGCGGTTGATAAAAGTGCTGGCTCAGTGAGCATACGCTTTTAGTCGGGCAGTTATCTGAGGGCAGAAATTTTTCTGCCCTTTTTTTTATGGCTGCTTTCCCGACTGGTATGGCCTGTTAATAAACATGCGTGTGAAATAGTTTTTTGAGTTACTATTAACCTCAAATGATTATTAGCGACCGATGCTGTTTATGAATGCGACTCGCCAGGGTCTGACGCCTGCTTTAGTAATACTGATGTCAGTAGCAACCGGCCTCTGCGTAGCCAGTAATTACTACGTTCAGCCACTACTGAATACCATCGCCCAACAGTTTGATCTCTCTGTCAGCCTCGCCGGATTTATTGTCACCACGGCGCAGCTGGGCTACGCCTGCGGTCTGCTGCTGCTGGTGCCGCTTGGCGATCGGTTTGAACGACGCAGCCTGATTGTTACGATGATCCTGCTGGCTGCTGCGGGCATGGTGATTATCGCCCTTTCGCACTCCTTTCTCTTTTTACTGCTGGGCACGGTGATGACCGGCCTGTTCTCGGTCGCCGCACAAATCCTGGTGCCGCTGGCCGCCACGCTGGCAGAGCCGGAGCGGCGCGGCAAAATAGTGGGGACGGTAATGAGCGGTTTGCTGCTGGGGATTCTGCTGGCGCGCACCGTGGCAGGCGGCCTGGCGCAGCTTGGCGGCTGGCGTACCGTCTACTGGACTGCCAGCCTGCTGATGGTGGTGATGGCCCTGGCGCTGTGGCGATCGCTGCCGCGCGTAAAACAGTCCGTGCCCATGAGCTATCCGCAACTGCTGGCCTCCATCTTTCGCCTGTATGCCGGTAATCGGGTGCTCCGCACCCGCGCCTGGACCGGCTGCCTCTCCTTTGCCAATTTCAGCCTGCTGTGGACCTCAATGGCCTTTCTGCTCGCCGGGGCGCCTTATCACTTCTCAGAGGGCGAGATTGGCTTGCTGGGGCTGGTCGGTGCCGCGGGTGCGCTGGCCGCACGTCAGGCGGGCGCGCTGGCTGACAAGGGTAAAGCGAAGCTGACCACCCGACTGGGCCTGCTGCTTATGCTGCTGTCGTGGGCTGCCATTGCGTGGGGCGCGGAGCAGCTTGCGCCGCTGATCGTCGGCATCCTGCTGCTGGATCTGGCGGTACAGGCCGTCCATATCACCAATCAAAGCGTGATCTACGCGCAGATGCCGGAGGCGCGGAACCGTCTTAATGCCGGTTACATGACCAGCTACTTTATGGGTGGCGCGGCCGGCTCACTGCTCTCCGCGACCGCTTACCATCTTTGGGGCTGGTATGGCGTCTGTGGCGCTGGCGCGCTGCTGACTGTGGTTAATCTACTGATTTGGGCAGCCGGATCGCGCTTTGAGCCGGAAAAAATCAACTGAAGCCTGGCCGGACAGCGCATTGCGTCTGGTCACAAATGGTTAGGTTTGTTATGGTTAGTAGCAAACCTATTCACTTCAGTTATTTTTCCCCGCGATATTATTAAATTTGCCCCCTTTTTGATCACGTTCCGGCACAGCGGCTGCCGCCGGACGTACGGGTTTTTGACCCAGGGCCAGGGAATGGCCTGGAATACCTTTGATGGTGAATAGTGATTCTGTCAGCGATCACCTGCCAAAAAGTGACTACGCTTATCCTGTCACCATAGTTATTATACAAGTTGCAATTAGTGAGGTTTTTTTTAATGGAAAGTTCGTTTACTCCCATTGAGCAGATGCTAAACATCCGTGCCAATCGCCATAAGGATTTTCCGTTGCAGGAAATTATTCTGACGCGTCTCTGTATGCATATGCAGGGTAAACTGCTGGACAACCGTAATAAGATGCTGAAAGCACAGGGTATTAATGAAACCCTGTTCATGGCGTTGATTACGCTGGATGCACAGGAAAACCATAGTATTCAGCCCTCTGAGCTCAGCTCTGCCCTTGGTTCTTCGCGCACCAATGCCACGCGCATTGCTGATGAACTGGAAAAGCGCGGCTGGATTGAGCGTCGCGAAAGCGATCACGACCGTCGCTGCCTGCACCTGCATCTGACCGATAAAGGGATGGAGTTCCTGCGTCAGCTGCTGCCACCTCAGCATCAGAGCCTGCAATACCTCTGGTCTTCGCTCTCCGTCGATGAGAAGTCACAGCTGGAAGGCATCACCCGTAAGCTACTTAATCGTCTTGATAAAATGGATGAAGATCAGCTGATCGCCTCGCTTTCCCGCTAATAGCAATAAGTGCGACACAATCACCTGTCGGAATCGTTATTTTAATTTCCTTTTTTATCTGGCCAGCGCTCAGTCGCTGGCTTTTTCGACTCGGGCGCTGGCGAAAAGGGATTTCTGCCGCCCGACTAAATGGAAAACGTGGAGAAAGACATGAGTGCAACGGCAGAAGCACAAAGCCCGCAACCGTCAGCCAACAAAAAGAAGAAGCGCAAAAGTGTGCTCATCGTGCTGGCGTTGATCTTTGTGCTGATTGGTATTGCCTGGGGAGTTTACTGGTTCCTGGTCCTGCGCCATTTTCAGGAAACGGATGACGCCTACGTTGCGGGTAACCAGGTGCAGGTGATGGCACAGGTCTCCGGTAGCGTGAATAAAGTCTGGTTTGAAGATACCGATTTCGTCAAAAAAGGCGATGTGCTGGTTTCACTGGATAAGACGGATGCGGAGCAGGCGTTTGAAAAAGCGCAGACGGCACTCGCCACCAGCGTGCGTCAGACGCATCAGCTGATGATTAATGGCAAACAGTATCAGGCCAGCATTACATTGCAACAGACCGCTCTGGCGCAGGCACAGGCCGACCTGAAACGCCGTGAGCCGTTAGGTGCGGCTAATCTGATTGGCCGTGAAGAGTTGCAGCACGCCCGCGATGCTGTCGCGACGGCCAAAGCACAACTGGACGTGGCGATTCAGCAATACAATGCGAATCAGGCGATGATCCTCAACACCTCACTGGAAAATCAGCCTGCCGTGCAACAGAGCGCGGCTGAGCTGCGTGACGCCTGGCTGGCGCTGCAGCGCACCGAAATCCGTAGCCCGATGGATGGTTTTGTCTCCCGTCGCAGCGTACAGGTCGGTTCGCAAATTTCCACCAGCACCCCGCTGCTCGCCGTCGTGCCTGCAACGAATCTGTGGGTCGATGCCAACTTTAAAGAGACCCAGCTGGCTGGCGTTCGTATTGGTCAGCCTGTCACCGTAGTTGCCGACATCTACGGTGACGAAGTGGTTTATCAGGGCAAAGTTGCAGGACTGGATATGGGCACCGGCAGCGCCTTCTCACTGTTGCCGGCACAGAATGCCACCGGTAACTGGATCAAAGTGGTTCAGCGCCTGCCGGTTCGTATCGAACTGAATCAGGAAGATATCGCCAGACATCCGCTGCGTATTGGTCTCTCAACGCTGGTTAAAATCGATACCACCAGCAAAGAGGGCAGCGCGCTGGCCACCAGCGCCCGTCAGCAAGCCGCTTACAGCAGCAACGCACTGGCGATTGACCTTGCGCCGGTCAATCAGCTGATCACCGATATCGTCCGCGCCAACGCCGGATGATGACGCGGAGGCTGTAATGGCACAAAAACCGCTTGAAGGAATGCCGCTGGTCCTGATGACCATTGCGCTATCGCTGGCGACGTTCATGCAGGTTCTGGACTCGACCATCGCCAACGTGGCTATCCCCACGATTGCCGGTAATCTGGGGGCGTCGAACTCCCAGGGAACCTGGGTGATCACCTCGTTTGGTGTGGCCAATGCGATCTCGATCCCGCTGACCGGCTGGCTGGCAAAACGCATCGGTGAAGTGAAGCTCTTTACCTGGTCGACCATTCTGTTTGCTATCGCCTCCTGGGCGTGCGGCATGTCAGACAGCCTGGAGATGCTGATCTTCTTCCGCGTCATTCAGGGGATCGTCGCGGGTCCCTTGATCCCGCTGTCGCAAAGTCTGCTGCTCAACAACTATCCGCCTGCCAAGCGCAGTGTTGCGCTGTCGCTGTGGGCGATGACGGTGATCGTCGCACCGATCTGTGGCCCGATACTGGGCGGCTGGATCAGCGATAACTATCACTGGGGCTGGATCTTCTTTATCAACGTGCCCATTGGTGTGGCGGTGGTGATACTGACGCTGCAAACCCTGCGCGGCCGGGAAACCAAAACCGAAATCCGGCGTATCGATATGGTCGGGCTGGTGCTGCTGGTGGTGGGGATCGGCTGTTTGCAGGTGATGCTGGATCGCGGAAAGGAGCTCGACTGGTTTAACTCGTCCGAGATCATCGTGCTCGGGGTGGTGGCCGTGATTGCGCTGTCAGTCCTGCTGGTGTGGGAGCTGACTGACGATCACCCGATCATAGATCTGTCGCTGTTTAAGTCGCGCAACTTCACCATTGGCTGCCTGTCGATCAGTCTGGCTTATATGCTCTACTTCGGCTCGATTGTTCTGTTGCCGCAGCTGCTGCAGGAGGTCTACGGCTACACCGCAACCTGGGCCGGTCTGGCGTCTGCGCCGGTGGGCATTTTGCCGGTGATCCTGTCGCCGATCATCGGACGCTTTGCCCATAAGCTCGACATGCGACGGCTGGTCACGTTCAGCTTCATTATGTATGCCGTCTGCTTCTACTGGCGCGCGTATACGTTTGAACCGGGAATGGACTTTGGTGCCTCAGCCTGGCCGCAGTTTATTCAGGGCTTTGCCGTGGCCTGCTTCTTTATGCCGCTGACCACCATTACGCTGTCGGGACTGCCGCCGGAGCGCATGGCCGCTGCCTCCAGCCTGTCGAACTTTATGCGTACCTTTGCAGGCTCGGTGGGAACGTCGATTACCACCACTATGTGGAGTAACCGCGAGTCGATGCATCATAGCTACCTGACGGAGTCGATCACCCCGTACAACGTCAATTCGCAGCAGATGTATAGCCAGCTGGAGAGCATGGGGATGACGCAGCAGCAGGCGTCGGCCTGGATCGCGCAGCAGATTACCAATCAGGGACTGATTATTTCAGCGAATGAAATTTTCTGGGCGTCGGCGGGGGTCTTTTTGATTCTGCTGGTGCTGATCTGGTTTGCCCGCCCGCCGTTTAGCGCAGGCGGCGGTGGCGGTGGCGCGCACTGATGTGACACAGCAAAACGGGCCTTTCGGCCCGTTTTTTTATGCGTTCTGACGCCACCATTCGGCGAGCAGTACACCGGTTGCGACCGAGACGTTAAGGCTTTCTACGTTGCCGGTGCCGCCAATCGACAGGCTCATGTCACCCTGTTTGAACGCGGTATCAGAAAGACCTTCACGCTCCTGCCCTAACACCAGCACCATTTTCTCCGGCAGCTGAGCCTGCGCCAGCGGCGTGCCCTGATGGCTGGAGGTGGTGACGATGGTGTAACCCGCTTTACGGAACGCTTCCAGACCTTCACTGAAAGTTGCGCCGCTGATAGCCTGCACATGCTCAGCACCGCCTTCTGCGGTACGTACCGCTGCGCCGGACTCCAGCAGTGAGGCGTCGTTCACCAGCAAACCTTTTACGCCAAAGTGCGCGCAGCTGCGCATAATCGCGCCGAGGTTATGCGGGTTGCTGACATCTTCCAGTGCCAGCACGCAATCTTTGGTATTCGCCTGGCTCAGCCATTCAGAAACCGCCATACCCATGCGCTTTTTGATCAGGAAGCAGACGCCACCATGATGCTCAGTGCCTGACGCTTTGGTAATCTCTGCATCTTCCACGACGTGATAGGCTTTGCGGTTAGCCGCCAGCCAGCGCAGCGCTTCGCGGAAACGCGGTGTCACTTCCTGCACGAACCAGGCGCGAACAATCGCTTCAGGACGGCTCTGGAACAGCGCCTGACAGGCGTTCTCACCATAGACGCGCGTCTCTTCGTTACGCTGACGACGGATCTGTTCGGGATCGACGAAGCTCTTGCCGCTGATGCCGCCATGATCCGGCTTATCGCTTTCGGTTGCCGGACGATCTGCTGATGGCGCGCGTGACACGGTGCGCCATGGGGAATCGCTGCTGCCATAGGCGCCGCGATTATCATCGCCACGATCGTTGCGGCGGCCTGCGCCATCGTCTGAACGGCGTGGAGCGCCACGTCCGCCTTCATCACGACGCGGTGAACTGCTGCGACCGGTGTCGTCGCTGCGACGGCCAGCGGAGCGACCACCTTCCTGACTGCGTTCAGTACGGGGGCCAGACGAACGACGATTATCATCCGAACGGGCAGCAGCGTGACCACCTTTGCCTGTACGAGGATTAGGCGCGCGCGCGCTTTTATCGTCCTCGCCACGCACGTACATCACCTTAACCTTACCGCTCTTGCCTTTAAATTCGTCGTTCATGTCTTCCTCCTGCATTGAGAGCGCGCAGATTACCTGATGTGCTGGCGCTTAGCTATCAACTATTGAACCTATAGAGCAATCCAGATTGAGAGGGAATCCGTCTCCTTTCATAATGAACAATATTTATCAGACTGACACTTTTCAACATCAGAGGTTCCTATGAATACGGTATGCGCTTCCTGTCAGGCAACCAATCGCGTTCCTGAAGAACGCCTTGCCGACGTGGCGAAATGTGGTCGCTGTGGAAATGCGTTATTTGATGGCGAAGTGGTGAATGCCACCAGCGCTAACTTTGACAAATATCTGCAGGATGATCTGCCGGTGGTGATCGATTTCTGGGCGCCCTGGTGTGGTCCCTGTGTCAATTTTGCGCCGGTGTTTAAAGATGTCGCCAGTGAACGCAGCGGTAAAGTCCGCTTTATTAAAGTGAACACCGAAGCGGAACCGGCCCTGAGCGCCCGTTTCAACATTCGCAGTATCCCGACCATCATGCTGTTTAAGAACGGCGAACGGGTCGACATGCTGAATGGCGCGATGCCCAAAGCGCCTTTCAATGAATGGCTGGATGAGTCACTTTAATCTTCAGAGGCCAGCCTGGCTGGCCTTTTCCTTTTCGCCTGCGCTTCGATTACACTGACGTTTTTCCTGCCCTGAATACTCATGTCTGATAATGCTGTTTTGCGCTTGCGCACCCAACGCCTGGCCCGATCCACCCGTCCTTTCCTCGCGCGCGGGAATCGGGTCATCCGCTGTCAGGGCTGCCTGCTGCCAGAGATCAACTGTCTCTGCAGTCAGATTGTGCCGCAGTCCGCCCGTAGCCGCTTCTGCCTGGTGATGTTCGATACCGAGCCGATGAAGCCGAGCAACACCGGTCGGCTGATTGCCGATATTCTGCCGGATACCCAGGCTTTTGGCTGGTCACGCACCGAGCCGGATCCGCTGCTGCTGGCGGCGGTGCGCAATCCCGATTATCAGCCGCTGGTGGTTTTCCCGGCATCCTATGCCGACCCCGGTCGCGAAGTGCTGACAACGCCGCCCGCCAGTGGCAAGCCGCCGCTGTTTATTATGCTGGATGGCACCTGGACCGAAGCCCGCAAAATGTTCCGTAAAAGCCCCTGGCTCGACGCCCTGCCGGTGATGTCGCTGGAGGTCAGCACCCCGTCGCGCTATACGCTGCGTGAAGCCCACGGCGCAGGTCAGCACTGCACTGCTGAAGTGGCCGCGGCGCTGCTGGCGCAGGCGGGCGATCAGCTGGCGGCTGAGGCATTATCTCACCATTTTGATCAGTTCCGCGCAGCCTACCTGGCAGGGAAACCGCACCACGCCGGACAGGCTTAATCGCCCAGTCACCTCCTGGCGGGAGCGTCCCTGCGGTGACAGAGATTAAAATCGGAATGCGCAGCCTGCGATCTGCCCGGAAGCACTGCCAGCAAAAAGCGTTTACAATCACGCAAATCCCGAACTCTGGAGAGCGAGATGAGCCAACGCGGACTGGAAGCGCTGTTACGACCTAAATCAATTGCGGTGATTGGTGCCTCGGTCACGCCAGGGCGCGCCGGATACTTTATGATGCGTAACCTGCTGGCGGGCGGTTTTAGCGGCCCGGTGTTGCCGGTGACGCCGAAATATAAAGCGGTCAGCGGCGTACTGGCCTGGCCCACCATCGACAGCTTACCTTTCGCGCCAGACCTGGCAGTGATCTGCACCCACTCAAAACGTAACCTCGAACTGCTGCAACAGCTCGGGGAGAAAGGCTGCAAAGCCTGCATTATCCTCTCTGCGCCCGCCAGCCAGTCGGCCGAACTCAAAGCCTGCGCCAGCCAGTGGCAGATACGTCTGCTGGGCCCGAACAGTCTTGGACTGCTGGCCCCCTGGCAGGGATTGAATGCCAGCTTCTCGCCAGTGCCGATAGAGAAAGGCCGTATCGCATTTATCTCCCAGTCCGCCGCCGTATCCAACACCATTCTCGATTGGGCGCAGCAGCGTAATCTCGGATTCTCCTGGTTTATCGCGCTGGGTGACAGTCTGGATACCGATGTCGATGATCTGCTCGACTTCCTGGCTCGCGACGGTAAAACCAGCGCTATCCTGCTTTATCTTGAGCACCTCAGCGATGCGCGTCGTTTTGTTTCTGCCTCACGCAGCGCCTCCCGTAATAAACCGATTCTGGTGATCAAGAGTGGTCGCAGCCGGGAAGCACAGGCGCTGCTGGGCACCCACAGCGGTCTGGACGCCGCCTGGGATGCAGCCATTCAGCGTGCCGGGTTACTGCGGGTGCAGGATACCCATGAGCTCTTCTCCGCCGTCGAGTCGCTGAGTCATATGCGGCCGCTGCGTGGCGACAGGCTGATGATCATCAGTAATGGTGCTGCCCCCGCCGCGCTGGCGCTGGATGAGCTCTATGCCCGCAACGGGAAACTGGCGCAGCTCAGCGAGCAGACGATTCAGCAGCTCGAGGCGCTGTTGCCCGCTGGCGCAGGCCGCGGCAACCCGCTGGATTTAAAAGATGACGCCACAGCAGAACGTTATGCCGCCTGCACAGAGATCCTGCTCGACAGCCATGAACTTGATGCATTGATGATTATTCATGCGCCAAGCGCGGTCGCGCCCGCGACTGAAACGGCCGGACATCTGATCGACACCATCGCCCGTCACCCGCGCGGTAAGCTGGTGACGCTACTGACCAACTGGAGCGGCGAGTTCTCTTCACAAGCCGCGCGCCGAGCCTTTACGCAGGCGGGGATACCGACCTGGCGCACGCCAGAGGGAACGGTGACCGCTTTTATGCATCAGGTTGAGTACCGCCGTAACCAGAAGCAGCTGCGCGAAACCCCTGCCCTGCCCGCCACCCTGAACCTGGACAGCGCTCATGCACACCAGCTGCTGTCACAGGCGCTGGAGCGCGGTGTTACTGCGCTGGATACCCATGAAGTGCAGCCGGTACTGCAGGCTTACGGCCTGGCCACGCTGCCGACCTGGATCGCCAGCGACAGTAAGGCGGCAGTGGCCATTGCCGATCAGATTGGCTATCCGGTGGCGCTAAAATTGCGTTCACCCGATATCGCGCATAAATCGGAGGTGCAGGGCGTGATGCTCTACCTGCGTAATGCCAGCGAAGTGGAGCATGCCGCTGAGGCCATTTTTGATCGGGTAAAACAGACGTTGCCGCAGGCACGTATCGAAGGGCTGCTGGTTCAGAGCATGGCGAGTCGTGCAGGCGCACAGGAGCTGCGGGTCGTGGTCGAACAGGATGCCCTGTTTGGCCCGATCATTATGCTGGGGGAAGGCGGCGTTGAATGGCAGGCCGATAAACAGGCTGCCGTTGCCCTTCCCCCGCTGAATATGACGCTGGCACGCTATCTGGTGATTCAGGCGATCAAGAGCGGAAAAATCCGCAGCCGCAGCGCGCTGAATCCGCTGGATATCCCCGGTTTAAGCCAGCTGCTGGTGCAGGTCTCTAACCTGGTGGTGGATTGCCCGGAGATCCAGCGACTGGATATTCATCCGCTGCTGGCGGCGGGCAATGATTTTACCCTGCTGGATGTCACCCTGACGCTGGCTCCGTTCCACGGCGATAACGAAGCACGGCTGGCAATACGTCCTTATCCTCAGCATCTGGAAGAGCAGGTAGAGTTAAAGGATGGGCAATTCTGCCTGTTCCGGCCCATTTTGCCAGAGGATGAACCCCTGCTGCGCGATTTCATCAGTCAGGTCACCAAAGAAGATCTTTACTACCGTTACTTCAGTGAAATCAGTGAGTTTACTCATGATGACCTCGCCAACATGACCCAGATCGATTATGACCGCGAGATGGCGATTGTGGCGGTACGTCAGCATCAGGGACGCCCCGAGATCATCGGCGTCACCCGCGCTATCTCTGATGCAGATAACATTGATGCGGAGTTTTCGGTGCTGGTCCGTTCCGACCTGAAAGGCTTAGGGATGGGCCGTCGTCTGCTGGAAAAGATGATCCGCTACACCCGGCATCACGGCTTGCAACAATTGAACGGTATCACCATGCCCCATAACCGCGGCATGATTACGCTGGCACGAAAGCTCAATTTTCATGTTGATATTCAACTGGATGACGGTATTGTCAGCCTGAAATTGTCTTTACAGAATGAGATCAACTAACCTTGTAGAGAAAGGTAAAAAACGTTCGAATCGGCGGAGTTGATGTTATTATTTATGGTTATAACCCTGATTTGATGGCAAAAGGCCATGCAATGAACAGAGAAGAAGTGCACTGTGATGTTGTCTAAATTTAAACGTAACAAACACCAACAACACCTCGCACAGCTGCCGAAACTGTCACAATCCGTTGCGGATGTGTCGACACTTTACTCGCCTGCCGAATTTCGCCAGACGTTGCTGGAGAAGATTGCGGCAGCGCAGACTCGCATCTGTATTGTTGCGCTCTATCTGGAAAATGATGACGCCGGACGTGCCGTCATGGATGCGCTTTATAGTGCGAAGCAGGCGCGGCCGGAGCTGGATATTTCGATTCTGGTTGACTGGCACCGTGCGCAGCGTGGGCGAATTGGCGCAGCGCGAGGCGTAACCAATGCCGACTGGTATTGCGAAATGGCAACACGTTATCCGGATATCGCCATCCCGGTTTATGGTATCCCGGTCAATACCCGTGAAGCGCTGGGCGTGCTCCACCTTAAAGGGTTCATTATTGATGACATGCTGCTCTACAGCGGCGCCAGCATCAATGATGTCTACCTGCATCAGCATGATAAGTATCGCTATGACCGTTATCAGGTTATCCGTAATTCCCAGCTGACCGATACGATGTATGACTGGATCACGCTCAATCTGAAGTCAGCAGAGGCGGTAAACCGACTCGATTTTGCTGAGCGCCCCTCAAGTCCTGAAATTAAAAATGAGACACGCCAGTTCCGTCAGGACCTGCGCGGTTTCAATTATCAGTTTGAAGGGAATGCCGGCAACGATGAACTGACGGTCACGCCGCTGGTCGGTCTGGGTAAGCATAGCCTGCTCAATAAAACCATTTTCCACCTGATGCCCTGTGCGGAACAGAAGCTGATCATCTGTACCCCCTACTTCAACATGCCCGCCTTGCTGGTACGTAATATCATTCATCTTCTGCGTCAGGGAAAACAGGTTGAGATCATCGTCGGCGATAAAACAGCCAATGACTTCTATATTGCGCCCGATCAGCCGTTCAAAATCATCGGCGCACTGCCTTACCTGTATGAAATCAATCTGCGTCGCTTTATGAGCCGTTTGCACTACTACGTTACGACCGATCAGCTGGTCGTGAGACTGTGGAAGGATGGCGAGAACAGTTATCACCTTAAAGGAATGTGGGTTGATGACGAATGGCAGCTGATTACCGGTAATAACCTCAATCCACGTGCCTGGCGGCTCGATCTGGAAAATGCGGTGCTGATCCACGATCCTCATCAGGAGTTAGCGGCTCAGCGTGAGAAGGAGCTGACGTTAATCCGGCAGAACACGACGGTAGTGACGCATTTCCGTGAGCTTGAAAGTATTGCTGATTACCCGGCCAAGGTGCGCAAGCTGATTCGCCGTCTGCGCCGGATACGTATCGATCGCCTGATCAGCCGGATTCTTTAATCACTGCGGTCAATAAGGCATCTGCTATGCGAAGTGTGCTGCTTGCTGGGCTGTTGTGTAGTGGATGCGCCCATATGGCGGAAGATCAGTAGACCGGACGAGATAAAGCGGAGCATTTTGTCGCCTCTGCAGTCCTGGCCACAGCAGGCAGTGAATATGAGCAGCGCCAGCACCATTCTGACCGGCAAAGCCAGACTGTTTTCATTAACGCCTGGGGCGGGAAAAGAGTGGTATGACAGCCGCCCGAATGGCAGCGGCTGGAGCTGGAAAGATTTCGCCTGGGATGCCGCCGGTGCTGCCAGCGGCATTGCCCTGTGGAATCTGAGTCAGTAGCCTTCTCTGTTAAAGCTTAATCCCCTTACCGCGCTTGTGCAGCAACAGCGACACCAGAAATGCCACCGCGCCCATCGCTGAAACATACCAGAAGAAAGTCGTCTCAATCCCCTGCTGCTTCATCAGCAACGCAACATACTCTGCCGACCCACCAAAGATCGCATTCGCTACTGCGTAAGATAGCCCTACACCCAGTGCGCGTACCTGTGGCGGAAACATTTCTGCTTTAAGGATGCCACTGATGGCGGTGTAGAAGCTGGTAATCAGCAGCGCCAGCATGATCAACAGGAAAGCCACACCAGGGCTCTGCACGTTTTGCAACAGCGTCAGAATGGGGACCGTACAGATGGCCGCGCCCGCGCCAAAAATCATCATTGAGGTGCGACGACCGATTTTATCTGACAGAGCACCAATAATCGGCTGAATCAGCATAAAGACCAGCAGCGCACCGGTCATCAGGCCGCTGGCGGTTTTAGGATCCATACCTGACGTATTAACCAGATACTTCTGCATGTAGGTAGTGAAGGTGTAAAAACTCAGGGAGCCGCCTGCGGTGAAACCCAGCACCATCAGGAAGGGACGAGTATGATTGCGCAGTAACCCGATTACGCTACCCGCATCGCGATGTTCGCGGCTCGTCTTATCTGAGGTCTCTTCCAGTGAGCGTCGTAACCATAATGCGACAACGGCGAGGAGTGCGCCGAGGAAGAACGGAATACGCCAGCCCCAGCTTCGCAGTTCTGCATCCGTCAGCAGAAATTGCAGGACCACGACGGTGAGTACCGCCGCTAACTGGCCACCAATCAGCGTGACATACTGGAATGAGGCGTAGAATCCTTTACGTCCTTCCAGAGCCACTTCGCTCATGTAGGTTGCACTAGTCCCATATTCTCCGCCCACCGATAATCCCTGAAACATACGCGCCAGCAGCAGAATGACGGGCGCAGCCACGCCGATCGTTGCGTAACCGGGTAAGCAGGCGATCACCAGCGAACCAAAACACATCATGCAGACCGAAACCAGCATCGAATTTTTTCGGCCATGTTTATCGCCGATATAGCCGAATAGCCAGCCGCCAATCGGACGCATTAAAAATCCTGCCGCAAAAACGCCCGCTGTTTGTAACAACTGAGTCGTGGTATCGCCCTGCGGAAAGAAAATGTGGGCAAAATAGAGTGAGAAGAAGGAGTAAACGTAGAAGTCGAACCACTCAACCAGGTTACCTGATGACGCGCCGACGATAGCCCAGATACGTTTCTTTGTATCATCCGTCTGAGTTTTATTATTTGTGGGTGCCATGCCTTACCTCTGTTCCTTGCTGATCAACAGCGTTTAAAGGAGTGAGTAAAGCATTTAAGTCTACTGGAGGTAAAGGCGGCGTAATCCGAGATTATTATTGTGAGCCATGTCGCTAATTATCGAAAAATCAGCGGGTTGCTGGTCATTCAGAAGTGAAAAATGGGTAGTTAAGGGTGACATACCGCATGCCTGCAGGTCACGTTTTCAGCTTAACGTGGCAAAGTGCAGACGTAAAAAAGCCCCGCACTTCCGTGCGGGGCTTCTTCACTTATTTAATGCCTGGCAGTTCCCTACTCTCGCATGGGGAGACCCCACACTACCATCGGCGCTACGGCGTTTCACTTCTGAGTTCGGCATGGGGTCAGGTGGGACCACCGCGCTAAAGCCGCCAGGCAAATTCTGTCTCCGCGCCGCCCGTAAGGCCGCGCAGATATATCCGGTACAGGCTGAAAATTGTGTCTCTCAAAAACGCCTCTGGCGTTGTAAGGTTAAGCCTCACGGGTCATTAGTACCGGTTAGCTCAACGCATCGCTGCGCTTACACACCCGGCCTATCAACGTCGTAGTCTTCAACGTCCCTTCAGGACTCTCAAGGAGTCAGGGAGAACTCATCTCGGGGCAAGTTTCGTGCTTAGATGCTTTCAGCACTTATCTTTTCCGCACTTAGCTACCGGGCAATGCCATTGGCATGACAACCCGAACACCAGTGGTGCGTTCACTCCGGTCCTCTCGTACTAGGAGCAACCCCCCTCAATTCTCCAGCGCCCACGGCAGATAGGGACCGAACTGTCTCACGACGTTCTAAACCCAGCTCGCGTACCACTTTAAACGGCGAACAGCCGTACCCTTGGGACCTACTTCAGCCCCAGGATGTGATGAGCCGACATCGAGGTGCCAAACACCGCCGTCGATATGAACTCTTGGGCGGTATCAGCCTGTTATCCCCGGAGTACCTTTTATCCGTTGAGCGATGGCCCTTCCATTCAGAACCACCGGATCACTATGACCTGCTTTCGCACCTGCTCGAGCCGTCACTCTCGCAGTCAAGCCAGCTTATGCCATTGCACTAACCTCACGATGTCCGACCGTGATTAGCTGACCTTCGTGCTCCTCCGTTACTCTTTAGGAGGAGACCGCCCCAGTCAAACTACCCACCAGACACTGTCCGCAGCCCGGATTACGGGCCTACGTTAGAACATCAAACATTAAAGGGTGGTATTTCAAGGTTGGCTCCACGCAGACTGGCGTCCGCGCTTCAAAGCCTCCCACCTATCCTACACATCAAGGCTCAATGTTCAGTGTCAAGCTGTAGTAAAGGTTCACGGGGTCTTTCCGTCTTGCCGCGGGTACACTGCATCTTCACAGCGAGTTCAATTTCACTGAGTCTCGGGTGGAGACAGCCTGGCCATCATTACGCCATTCGTGCAGGTCGGAACTTACCCGACAAGGAATTTCGCTACCTTAGGACCGTTATAGTTACGGCCGCCGTTTACCGGGGCTTCGATCAAGAGCTTCTCCTTGCGGATAACCCCATCAATTAACCTTCCGGCACCGGGCAGGCGTCACACCGTATACGTCCACTTTCGTGTTTGCACAGTGCTGTGTTTTTAATAAACAGTTGCAGCCAGCTGGTATCTTCGACTGGCTTCGGCTCGGGGAGCTAGTCCCTCCACCTACGCGCCAGCGTGCCTTCTCCCGAAGTTACGGCACCATTTTGCCTAGTTCCTTCACCCGAGTTCTCTCAAGCGCCTTGGTATTCTCTACCTGACCACCTGTGTCGGTTTGGGGTACGATTCTGTGTTACCTGATGCTTAGAGGCTTTTCCTGGAAGCTGGGCATTTATCACTTCAGCACCGTAGTGCCTCGTCGTCACGCCTCAGCGTTAACAAGCGTCCGGATTTACCTGGACACTCCGCCTACACGCTTAAACCGGGACAACCGTCGCCCGGCTGATATAGCCTTCTCCGTCCCCCCTTCGCAGTAACACCGAGTACAGGAATATTAACCTGTTTCCCATCGACTACGCCTTTCGGCCTCGCCTTAGGGGTCGACTCACCCTGCTCCGATTAACGTTGAACAGGAACCCTTGGTCTTCCGGCGAGCGGGCTTTTCACCCGCTTTATCGTTACTTATGTCAGCATTCGCACTTCTGATACCTCCAGCATGCCTCACAGCACACCTTCGACGGCTTACAGAACGCTCCCCTACCCAACAACACATAGTGTCGCTGCCGCAGCTTCGGTGCATGGTTTAGCCCCGTTACATCTTCCGCGCAGGCCGACTCGACCAGTGAGCTATTACGCTTTCTTTAAATGATGGCTGCTTCTAAGCCAACATCCTGGCTGTCTGTGCCTTCCCACATCGTTTCCCACTTAACCATGACTTTGGGACCTTAGCTGGCGGTCTGGGTTGTTTCCCTCTTCACGACGGACGTTAGCACCCGCCGTGTGTCTCCCGTGATAACATTCTTCGGTATTCGCAGTTTGCATCGGGTTGGTAAGCCGGGATGGCCCCCTAGCCGAAACAGTGCTCTACCCCCGAAGATGAGTTCACGAGGCGCTACCTAAATAGCTTTCGGGGAGAACCAGCTATCTCCCGGTTTGATTGGCCTTTCACCCCCAGCCACAGGTCATCCGCTAATTTTTCAACATTAGTCGGTTCGGTCCTCCAGTTAGTGTTACCCAACCTTCAACCTGCCCATGGCTAGATCACCGGGTTTCGGGTCTATACCCTGCAACTTAACGCCCAGTTAAGACTCGGTTTCCCTGCGGCTCCCCTATACGGTTAACCTTGCTACAGAATATAAGTCGCTGACCCATTATACAAAAGGTACGCAGTCACCCTGATAAATCAAGGCTCCCACTGCTTGTACGTACACGGTTTCAGGTTCTGTTTCACTCCCCTCGCCGGGGTTCTTTTCGCCTTTCCCTCACGGTACTGGTTCACTATCGGTCAGTCAGGAGTATTTAGCCTTGGAGGATGGTCCCCCCATATTCAGACAGGATACCACGTGTCCCGCCTTACTCATCGAGCTCACAGCATGTGTGTTTTTGTGTACGGGAGTATCACCCTGTACCCTGCGACTTTCCAGACGCTTCCACTAACACACAAGCTGATTCAGGCTCTGGGCTGCTCCCCGTTCGCTCGCCGCTACTGGGGGAATCTCGGTTGATTTCTTTTCCTCGGGGTACTTAGATGTTTCAGTTCCCCCGGTTCGCCTTGCAGCACTATGTATTCATGCTGCAATGATGCACAGAGTGCACCGGGTTTCCCCATTCGGACATCGACGGCTGTAGCGGTTCATATCACCTTACCGTCGCTTTACGCAGATTAGCACGTCCTTCATCGCCTCTGACTGCCTGGGCATCCACCGTGTACGCTTAGTCGCTTAACCTCACAACCCACAGGCGTTTTACAACGCTGCGAATTGCAAGCATTTGAGAGACTCGAACGCATCGCGTTGCCATTCCTTATTACGGAGGAATGGCGCGCTGCGTCGTTTCAATTTTCAGCTTGTTCCGGATTGTTAAAGAGCATAATACGTCGCAGCACACCGTCGCCGGTATGCTCTGAGGTATTTCAGAAAAAAACAGATAAACGGTATGGTGGAGCTAAGCGGGATCGAACCGCTGACCTCCTGCGTGCAAGGCAGGCGCTCTCCCAGCTGAGCTATAGCCCCATACAGTTACTGCAGAGACCACTACTACCACTCAACCGAGTTACATTCTTCAGGAGAAGGATGTAATTTCTTTTCAGGCAAGGCATGCGGAAGGGACGTTTACTCAGGTAAACGACCGCGCGCATAACGCAGCATGAGAAGAAATTTGGTAGGCCTGAGTGGACTTGAACCACCGACCTCACCCTTATCAGGGGTGCGCTCTAACCACCTGAGCTACAAGCCTGTAGAGGTTTTTTCTGCTCGTTACTTTTTTATCAGACAATCTGTGTGGACACTGCGCGGGAAGGTATCTTCAGGTAAGGAGGTGATCCAACCGCAGGTTCCCCTACGGTTACCTTGTTACGACTTCACCCCAGTCATGAATCACAAAGTGGTAAGCGCCCTCCCGAAGGTTAAGCTACCTACTTCTTTTGCAACCCACTCCCATGGTGTGACGGGCGGTGTGTACAAGGCCCGGGAACGTATTCACCGTGGCATTCTGATCCACGATTACTAGCGATTCCGACTTCACGGAGTCGAGTTGCAGACTCCGATCCGGACTACGACGCACTTTGTGAGGTCCGCTTGCTCTCGCGAGGTCGCTTCTCTTTGTATGCGCCATTGTAGCACGTGTGTAGCCCTACTCGTAAGGGCCATGATGACTTGACGTCATCCCCACCTTCCTCCGGTTTATCACCGGCAGTCTCCTTTGAGTTCCCGACCGAATCGCTGGCAACAAAGGATAAGGGTTGCGCTCGTTGCGGGACTTAACCCAACATTTCACAACACGAGCTGACGACAGCCATGCAGCACCTGTCTCACGGTTCCCGAAGGCACTAAGGCATCTCTGCCAAATTCCGTGGATGTCAAGAGTAGGTAAGGTTCTTCGCGTTGCATCGAATTAAACCACATGCTCCACCGCTTGTGCGGGCCCCCGTCAATTCATTTGAGTTTTAACCTTGCGGCCGTACTCCCCAGGCGGTCGACTTAACGCGTTAGCTCCGGAAGCCACTCCTCAAGGGAACAACCTCCAAGTCGACATCGTTTACGGCGTGGACTACCAGGGTATCTAATCCTGTTTGCTCCCCACGCTTTCGCACCTGAGCGTCAGTCTTTGTCCAGGGGGCCGCCTTCGCCACCGGTATTCCTCCAGATCTCTACGCATTTCACCGCTACACCTGGAATTCTACCCCCCTCTACAAGACTCAAGCCTGCCAGTTTCAAATGCAGTTCCCAGGTTAAGCCCGGGGATTTCACATCTGACTTAACAGACCGCCTGCGTGCGCTTTACGCCCAGTAATTCCGATTAACGCTTGCACCCTCCGTATTACCGCGGCTGCTGGCACGGAGTTAGCCGGTGCTTCTTCTGCGGGTAACGTCAATCGACAGGGTTATTAACCCCATCGCCTTCCTCCCCGCTGAAAGTACTTTACAACCCGAAGGCCTTCTTCATACACGCGGCATGGCTGCATCAGGCTTGCGCCCATTGTGCAATATTCCCCACTGCTGCCTCCCGTAGGAGTCTGGACCGTGTCTCAGTTCCAGTGTGGCTGGTCATCCTCTCAGACCAGCTAGGGATCGTCGCCTAGGTGGGCCATTACCCCGCCTACTAGCTAATCCCATCTGGGTTCATCCGATAGTGAGAGGCCCGAAGGTCCCCCTCTTTGGTCTTGCGACGTTATGCGGTATTAGCCACCGTTTCCAGTGGTTATCCCCCTCTATCGGGCAGATCCCCAGACATTACTCACCCGTCCGCCACTCGTCACCCAAGGAGCAAGCTCCTCTGTGCTACCGTCCGACTTGCATGTGTTAGGCCTGCCGCCAGCGTTCAATCTGAGCCATGATCAAACTCTTCAATTTAAGTTTGATTTGCTTAAACAAGTTAAGCGGTGCTCATCTGTAAAACGTCATAATGAATTTCATTATGTGTTCACTCGTGAGGCTTGATATTTTCTTACGTCCGGAGACGCTGATATCAATCCTGCGAGTGCCCACACAGATTGTCTGATAAATTGTTAAAGAGCAGTGCGAACAGTGCGTTAGCGTCCTGTCGCGAGGTGGCGTATATTACGCTTTCCTCCTGCAGAGTCAACATCTATTTCAGAAGTTTTTCTCCGGCGGCGCAGTCTCCTGTGCCTTCTGACCCGTTTTCCGTTTCCGGTTTGCCGTGTCAGTGGAGGCGCATTATAGGGAACGGCTCAGATAGCGCAAGTGCAAATTGAGACTTTTTTACTGACCGTTCACTTTGCACTCAAAAGGAGTATTAAATAAGCAAAAATCCCTCAAAAGGGCAAAAAAAACGGGCCAGAGGCCCGTTTTTCATTCCACACCCTTACTGATGTGCAGTAATGATGTTGTTCTCCACATCCATTTCGATGGTTTTGCCTGGCACCAGCGAACCGGCAAGGATCTGCTGAGCCAGCGGGTTCTCGATCTGCTGCTGTATCGCACGTTTCAGCGGACGTGCACCGTAGACTGGATCATATCCGTTCTCCGCCAGCAGTTTGATCGCATCATCAGAGATGTGCAGCTGATAACCCCGTTCATCCAGACGTTTGTACAGCCGCTGCAGCTGAATCTGCGCAATGGACGCAATATGTTTCTCAGCCAGCGGATGGAACACCACCACCTCATCAATACGGTTGACGAACTCAGGACGGAAATGCTGTCCGACCACACCCATCACGATATCTTTCATTTCCGGGTAGCTGAGATTGCCGAACCGCTCCTGGATTAAATCTGATCCCAGGTTAGAGGTCATAATCACCACGCTGTTACGGAAATCGACCGTCCGGCCCTGCCCATCCGTCAGACGCCCATCATCCAGCACCTGCAGCAGAATGTTAAAGACATCAGGATGCGCTTTCTCTACTTCATCCAGCAGGATGACCGAATAAGGCCGACGGCGCACAGCTTCGGTCAGATAACCGCCCTCTTCATAGCCGACATAACCCGGAGGTGCACCCACCAGCCGTGATACTGAGTGTTTTTCCATAAATTCGGACATGTCGATACGAACCATCGCATCGTCACTGTCGAACAGGAAGTTAGCCAGCGCTTTACACAACTCCGTCTTACCGACCCCGGTTGGCCCCAGGAACAGGAAGGAACCGATAGGCCGGTTTGGATCAGAAAGGCCTGCGCGACTACGGCGAATAGCATTCGATACCGCCTCAACCGCTTCATCCTGTCCGATAACCCGGCCATGTAAGTCCTGCTCCATGCGCAGTAACTTATCGCGCTCACCTTCCATCATTCGTGCGACAGGGATACCGGTCCAGCGTGCCAGCACATCGGCAATCTCCACATCGGTTACCCGGTTACGCAGTAACTTCATGGTCTTGCCTTCCGCCTGAGTCGCTGCGGCTAACTGTTTTTCCAGTGCCGGAATTTTACCGTACTGCAGCTCTGACATCTGAGCGAGGTCACCCTGGCGACGTGCCTGCTCTAAATTCAGACGCGCCTGCTCAAGTTCCGCTTTGATGTTCTGCGTGCCGGACAGCGAGGCTTTCTCTGTCTTCCACTCATCTTCCAGCTCGGCGTATTCGCGCTCTTTCTGGTTGAGCTCGGTTTCCAGCATTTCAAGACGCTTGATACTGGCATCGTCCGCCTCTTTCTTCAGCGCCTGCTGCTCCAGCTTCAGCTGAATGATACGGCGCTCAAGGCGATCCAGTGACTCCGGCTTCGAGTCCATCTGCATACGAATGCTGGAAGCTGCCTCATCGATCAGGTCAATCGCTTTATCCGGCAGCTGCCGGTCAGCAATATAACGATGAGACAGGGTCGCCGCCGCGACAATCGCCGGGTCAGTGATTTGCACATGGTGATGCAGTTCATAACGCTCTTTCAGACCACGCAGAATGGCGATGGTATCTTCCACACTCGGCTCAGCCACAAAGACTTTCTGGAAACGACGCTCCAGCGCGGCATCTTTTTCAATGTACTGGCGATACTCATCAAGCGTAGTGGCACCCACACAGTGCAGTTCACCACGCGCCAGCGCAGGTTTAAGCATATTGCCGGCGTCCATCGCACCGTCCGCTTTACCGGCTCCCACCATGGTGTGCAGCTCGTCGATAAACAGAATGACGTTGCCTTCCTGTTTCGACAGGTCACTCAGTACGCCTTTCAGACGCTCTTCGAATTCACCGCGATATTTCGCCCCGGCCACCAGCGCACCCATATCCAGTGCCAGTACCCGACGTCCTTTCAGACCCTCAGGCACTTCACCATTGATGATGCGCTGCGCCAGCCCTTCGACAATCGCGGTTTTACCCACGCCAGGTTCACCAATCAGTACCGGGTTGTTTTTGGTACGGCGCTGCAGAACCTGGATGGTGCGGCGAATCTCTTCGTCACGACCGATGACCGGGTCGAGTTTGCCCTTCTCTGCCCGCTCGGTCAGGTCGATAGTGTATTTTTTTAAAGCCTGGCGCTGATCTTCAGCCCCCTGATCGTTCACGTTGTCTCCTCCCCGCATCTGTTCAATCGCACTGGTGATTTTTTCGCGCGTTGCGCCCGCTGCTTTGAGCAGATCGGCCAGTGAGCCCCGCGATTCCAGCGCGGCCAGAACAAATAATTCGGATGAAATAAAGTTATCGTTGCGCTTCTGCGCCAGCTTGTCGCACAGGTTTAATACCCGGACGAGGTCAGATGAGGGTTGTACATCGCCTTCGCTGCCTTCAACTTGTGGCAGGCGATCAATAGCCTGCTCAACCTGAGCGCGAAATGGCGTAACGTCGACACCGGCCGAAGTCAGTAAAGGTGAAACCGATCCGCCTTCCTGTTTGAGCAATGCGCTCATCAGATGCAGAGGTTCAATGAATTGATTGTCGTGTCCCAGAGCGAGGGACTGCGCGTCGGCGAGAGCCAGTTGAAATTTGTTAGTAAGACGATCCAGACGCATAATTCCTCCCATTACAGGTCAAAATGCTACTGGAGATTAAATGAGGTCATCCCTCAAAATTTCAAGGTTAATGACCTGAGATTTGAGTAAAAAATACGCTAACTGGACCGTCTTATGGCGTAAGGTTATAACAGCCAGATCAAAGTTGCCATACGCCCGGTGATCCCATCGCGGCGGAAAGAGAAGAAATCGTCGCGCTGCGTAAAGGTACAACGGCTGCTGGCGCTGACTGAATTCACGCCCGCTGCCTGTAGTCGCATCTGCGCCAGCAGGTCGATGTCGGCGTAAAAGCGGTCACCTGATGGACGGAAAGCCTGCACAGCCCTGGGATCCTGAGCCATAAAGGCCTGACGGACTTCTTCGCCGACCTCAAACGCATCAGGTCCGATTGCCGGTCCAAGCCAGGCATGAATCTGATCAGGTGGCGAACGAAACTGCGCCAGCGTATTTTCCAGTACACCCGCACAAAGTCCGCGCCAGCCTGCATGTGCCGCCGCCACTTCCGTGCCATCCTGCGAACAGAACAGGACCGGAAGACAGTCAGCGGTCATGATGGCGCAGACGACGCCGGGCTGATCGGTAATACAGGCATCAGCACGTAATGGCGTACTTCCCCCTGCAGTCAGACGCACAGCCTCAGTGCCATGAACCTGATCCAGCCACTGCGGCATGGCAGGCAAACCCGCCTCTTCCAACAGCAACTGCCGGTTACGCGCCACCGCATCCGGATTATCCCCCACATGCCCGCCAAGATTCAGTGCATCCCAGGGCGATGTGCTGATGCCGCCCTGTCGCTGCGTCGAGCAGGCCCGAACGCGTGACGGAGCGGGCCAATGAGGAGTAATCAGATTCATCACCAATTCAACTGGTCTTTAAATTCTTCAGTGTCTGCTTTTAACGCCGCGATTAAATCAACCATGTCCTGCGGAAGCGCAGCATGGAATTCCATTTCAATACCGCTGATGGGGTGATAGAGGCGCAACATCGTGGCGTGCAGTGCCTGACGATCGAAACCGCGCAGCGTAGTAATAAATGCCTCTGACGCGCCTTTTGGTGGACGCGGACGGCCACCGTAAAGCGGATCGCCCACCAGCGGATGGCTGATGTGAGACATATGCACACGGATCTGGTGAGTACGACCGGTTTCCAGACGCAGGCGCAGACGGGTATGGGCCCGGAAGTGCTCCATGATGCGGTAATGCGTGACCGCCGGTTTACCCATTGGGTGTACCGCCATGTGGGTGCGTTTGGTTGAGTGACGGCTGATAGGCTGCTCAACGGTGCCGCCCGCAGTCATGTTGCCAATCGCAACCGCTTCATATTCGCGGGTGATTTCGCGACGCTGCAGCGAGTCCACCAGATGCGTCTGAGCCGGAACGGTTTTCGCGACCACCATTAAACCGGTGGTGTCTTTATCCAGGCGGTGTACGATGCCCGCGCGCGGCACATCCATAATCGCCGGATAGTGATGAAGTAAGGCGTTTAATACCGTGCCATCCGGATTACCGGCGCCAGGGTGAACCACGAAGTCGCGTGGTTTGTTGATGACAATAATGTCTTCATCTTCATAAACGATGTCGAGTGGCAGATTCTGCGGTTCCCAGCGCTGCGCCTCCTCGATCTCAGCGTCAATCGCGACCAGCTCGCCGCCCAGCACTTTTTCTTTGGGTGTATCGACCATGACGCCGTTTACAGTAACGCGACGATCGAGGATCCACTCTTTTATGCGAGAACGTGAATAATCAGGGAACAATTCCGCCAAAGTCTGATCTAAGCGTTGTCCGAGTTGTGATTCGGATACCGTTGCGGTGAGTTGAACTTGTTGTGCCATATACAGCTTCTTCGTTAACGTTGGGTTTTCACGGCGATGCCGTTTAATATAATGTGCTATCGTACCTGGTCATTACCGGGAGCTATACGGACAGCTTCCGCCATAACATTTGAGGATAATCACTTCGTCATGACGCGTATGAAACATCTGGTGGCTGCTGCCACACTGAGCCTGGCACTTGTTGGTTGTTCCGGCTCAAATGACGCGGTACCGGACAGCCCGCCTTCTGAAATCTATGCTACAGCGCAGCAAAAGCTGCAGGACGGTAACTTTAAAGCTGCGATTAAGCAACTGGAAGCGCTGGATAATCGTTATCCGTTCGGTCCTTATTCGCAGCAGGTGCAGCTGGATTTAATCTACGCGTACTATAAAAATGCCGATCTGCCCCTGGCGCAGGCTGCCATTGCTCGCTTTATGCGTCTGAACCCCACGCATCCGAACATTGACTATGTCATCTATATGAAAGGTCTGACGGACATGGCGCTGGATGACTCCGCGCTGCAGGGCTTCTTTGGTATTGATCGTTCTGACCGCGATCCGACGCACGCTCGTGATGCTTTCCGCGACTTCTCTCAGCTGCTGCGGAGTTACCCGAACAGCCAGTATGCGGCTGATGCTCAGAAACGCCTGGTCTATCTGAAAGACCGTCTGGCTAAATATGAGCTGTCAGTGGCGCAATTCTATACTAAGCGTGAGGCTTATGTCGCGGTTGTTAACCGTGTCGAAGGTATGATGCGCGATTATCCGGATACGCAGGCAACACACGATGCCCTGCCGCTGATGGAGAATGCTTACCGCAATCTGCAGCTGAACGCTGAAGCCGATAAAGTGGCGAAAATCATTGCAGCTAACAAAAGCTGATAGTCAGACAGATTTCCAGCCATAAAAAAAGCAGCCTCTCAGGGCTGCTTTTTTTTGCTCACAGAACAGTCAGATTTGGATCTGTTCTCAGCGAGCTAACTCATCAAGCATGCCGTGTTAATCGTTTCGCTTCAAGCCATTTCGGCCAGTTTCTCTGCCTTTCTCACAGAATGTTGTGACTGACAAAAAGTGACATTTTTTCGTGATCGAAATCCCACATTGAACGCTTTTTCGCGCTATGCTGAGAAGACCAAGACGGAAATGACAGAGAGGTAAGAACGATGATTCTGAACATTACCAGTAAACAAATGGACATCACTCCGGCAATCCGAAGCCATGTTGAAGACCGTCTCGCCAAGCTCGAAAAATGGCAAACCGACCTGATTAATCCACATATTGTCCTTTCCAAAGAGCCCAAAGAATTCGTGGCTGACGCCACTATTAACACACCTAACGGGACTCTGGTGGCCAGCGCCAAGCACGATGATATGTATACCGCTATCAACGATTTGATTGCCAAGCTCGAGCGTCAGCTGAATAAAGTTCAGCACAAGTCTGAAGCACGCCGCGCCAGTGCCAGCGTGAAAGACATCATTCCCGCCGACGAAGAGTCCTGATTTTCTTAACGCTGTTTCTTAACGCGCCTCCGGGCGCGTTTTTTATTGACAGCTTTTAAGCAGTACGGTTACTCTCAGGTCACTCTCTTTTCGGACATTACCATGAAACCTGATCTGTTTTTCTTCGCTTTCTTTTTTACCTTCCCCTGAACGGGAGGCCATTCGTCGTGTGAAAATGAAAGCGAAGACGAACACCGAAGCCTCCCAACCGGGAGGCTTTTTTTTTGGATAGCATACAGGTGAGCCCTATGAATCCCGATAATCCATTGCTGGCGCTACGCGATAAAATCAGCGCCGTGGATAAAAAACTTCTGACGCTGCTGGCCGAGCGTCGTTTGCTGGCAGTGGAAGTTGCACAAGCGAAACTGGCGACGCATCGCCCGATTCGGGATGTGGAGCGCGAACGCGCGCTACTGGAGAATCTCATCGTACTGGGTAAGGCACACAACCTGGATGCGCACTACATCACCCGTCTGTTCCAGCTGGTAATTGAAGATTCCGTGCTGACTCAGCAAGCGCTGCTGCAAAAAAACCTCAACCATCCCCATGCGCATGCCGCCCGTATCGCCTTCCTGGGCCCGAAAGGCTCTTACTCGCATCTTGCAGCACGCAACTACGCGTCGCGCCATTTCGATAGCATGGTGGAATGTGGCTGCCTGAAGTTTCACGACATCATCAAACAGGTCGAAAATGGCGTGGCTGATTACGCCGTGATGCCGATTGAGAATACCAGTTCAGGCTCGATCAACGATGTCTACGATCTGCTGCAACAGACCAGCCTCTCAATCGTGGGCGAGCTGACATTGCCTATCGACCATTGCGTATTGGTGAATGGCCCCACCGATCTTCAGCAGATTGAGACGGTTTACAGCCATCCTCAACCGTTCCAGCAGTGCAGCCAGTTTATTAATCGTTTCCCGCACTGGAAAATCGAATACACCGAGAGTACCGCGGCAGCGATGGAGAAAGTGGCTGCGCTCAACTCACCTAAGGTGGCGGCGCTGGGCAGTGAGGCCGGCGGCGAACTCTATCAGTTGCAGGTGCTGGAACGTAATCTGGCGAATCAGCAGCAGAACCACACCCGCTTTATCGTGCTGGCCCGCAAAGCAATCGAGGTTTCTGACCAGGTGCCAGCGAAAACCACGCTGATTATGGCAACCGGCCAGCAGGCGGGTGCGCTGGTCGACGCGCTGCTGGTACTGCGTCAGCACAACCTGATTATGAGCAAGCTGGAGTCCCGCCCGATTAATGGTAATCCGTGGGAAGAGATGTTTTACATTGATGTGCAGGGCAACCTGCAATCAGAGCGGATGCAGCAGGCGCTGCAGGAATTACAGACCATGACCCGCTCTCTGAAGGTACTGGGCTGTTACCCCAGCGAAAATGTGGTTCCCGCTGAACCTGGCGAATAAAAAGAAGAAAAAAGGCATCCAACTGGATGCCTTTTTCATTGATGGATGGCTGTCATTTATGGGCGGCTGTCATTGGCCGATCGCAACAGGCTTCGGCTTTCGACCAGGAAGCGTTTTGCGTGATCGCCAAACCACTGTTCAACCCGGTTAAAGCTGGCGATAAACGCCTGCTTGTCGCCCTGCTCCAGCAGCGCAATCGCTTCACCAAACCGCTGGTAATAGCGTTTTATCAGCGCCAGATTACTCTCTGAAGACATGATGATATCCGCATAGAGTTGCGGATCCTGAGCGAACAACCGCCCCACCATCGCCAGTTCAAGCCGGTAAATGGGCGACGAGAGCGCCAGCAGCTGATCCAGATTGACGTTCTCTTCGGCTAAATGCAGACCATAAGCGAAGGTAGCAAAGTGACGCAGCGCCTGAATGAATGCCATGTTCTGGTCATGCTCAACAGCGCTGATACGATGCAGACGCGCACCCCAGACCTGAATCTGCTCCAGGAACCACTGATACGCTTCCGGTTGTCTTCCATCACACCAGACCACCACCTGTTTTGCCAGGCTGCCGCTGTCCGGGCCAAACATCGGATGCAGACCCAGCACAGGCCCGTTATGGGCAGCCAGCATTGCCTGCAGAGGCCGGTTTTTGACCGACGCCAGATCGACCAGAATACAATCTTCCGGCAGTGGTGGCAGTTGGGCAATCACCTGCTCGGTCAGGTGAATCGGCACGCTAATGATCACCATTCCGGCATCGCTGAGCAGAGTCTCAGCCTGAGGCCAGTCCTCTTTATCCAGCGTTTTAACCGTGTAGCCTGATAGCCCGAGCATTTTTTCAAACAGCCGGCCCATCTGGCCCTTACCACCGACAATCACCACCGGGCGCAGTTCAGGACAGAGGGTTTTAAAGCCTTTGTCATTCTCGCTGGTATAGGATTCCCGCATCACGCGACGCAGCACATCCTCAATCAGATCCGGTGGGACGCCGAGCGCTTCGGCCTCTTTACGACGGGAAGCCAGCATCGTCGCTTCACGCTCAGGCACATAAATAGGCAGGCCGTAACGGCTCTTCACTTCACCTACTTCGGCCACCAGTTCCAGTCGCTTAGCCAGCAGATCCAGCAACGCTTTATCAACACTGTCAATTTGATCGCGTAACGCGGTCAGTTCAGCCACCATTGCTCTTACACCTCTTGTGACAGACGCGCCGACAGCACTCCCTGCAGATCCTGATGCATTTCACGCAGCAACGTTTCGGTCACTTCCCAGTTGATGCATGCATCGGTTACGGAAACGCCATACTTCATTTCGCTGCGTGGCTGCTCAGAAGACTGGTTACCTTCATTGATATGGCTTTCCAGCATCAAACCAATGATTGAACGGTTCCCGTCTTTGATCTGCGCAATAGCGGATTCCGCTACGCCAGGCTGACGGCTGTAGTCTTTGTTCGAATTACCATGGCTGCAATCTATCATTAAGGCTGGACGCAGTCCCGCCTTGAGCATCTCTTTTTCACACTGCGCGACATCTTCAGGACCGTAGTTCGGCGCTTTGCCGCCACGCAGGATCACGTGACCATCCGGATTGCCCTGAGTCTGCAGCAGGCAGACCTGACCGGCCTGATTAATCCCGACAAAACGGTGTGGCATTGCGGCTGCACGCATGGCGTTGATTGCCGTTCCCAGACTGCCATCGGTGCCATTTTTAAAGCCTACCGGCATCGACAGGCCCGAGGCCATTTCACGGTGCGTCTGCGATTCAGTGGTACGGGCGCCAATGGCAGACCAGCTGAACAGGTCGCCCAGATATTGCGGACTATTGGGATCCAGCGCTTCAGTGGCCAGAGGCAAACCCATTTCAACCAGGTTCACCAGCAGCTGGCGCGCAATGTGCAGACCCGCTTCCATATCAAACGAGTTATCCATGAAAGGATCGTTGATCAGCCCTTTCCAGCCGACGGTGGTACGAGGTTTTTCAAAATAGACGCGCATCACGATAAAGAGCTGATCTTTCAGCTCTTCGGAAAGGGTTTGCAGACGACGAGCATAGTCCAGTGCCACTTCGGTATCGTGAATTGAGCAGGGTCCGCACACTACCAGCAGACGCGGATCGCGGCCGGCAATAATGTCAGAGATGGTCTGGCGCGACGCCGCGACCTGATCCTGCTGTTCAGTGGTCAGTGGAAACTTCGCTTTCAGCTCTTCAGGCGTGATTAATACCTGTTCACCGGCGATATGCACATTGTTCAGCGCGTCTTTTTGCATGATGGCGATCCTTTGGCTCGTATTGGCAGTCATGGACTCCTCACTGAGGAATGCAAATACTGTATCACAGGCAATACATAGCGCAATATTATATGTACACTTTTATTACCACGGATGAAGAAGGGTGCGAAATATACTTAAAATAAACAATAAAATCATGCATATATTAAAAACCTCAATCACAAAAAACCAAAGACAATTGTACAAATAAGTTTACATTTAAGGTTATTGCCTTTCTTCTACCCACAGGCAGAATAAAAGAATCATTCTGTTCGCGCTGAGAGAGTTATGTACCCATCACCACAAAATATTTATCTGCGACCTTTTGAGCTCAGCGACGTATCTGCGTTTACCACTGCGGTTAATGCCTCGCTGGATAGCCTTATCCCATGGATGGTCTGGGCGCATCACGATTATCAGCCTCATGAAGCAGAAAGCTGGATCCGCTTTACCCACTGGCAACGGATGAAAGAGGAAGCGGAAGAGTTTGCCATCGTTGATCAGCATGACCAGCTGCTGGGGGGCGCAGGAATACGCTTTGCCCGTCATCCGGGTGACACCAGCGCAATTGGCTACTGGGTTCGCAGTGATGCACAGCGTCAGGGAATCGCCAGCCGCGCGGTGGCCGCGTTGCTGCCGCTGGGGTTTTCACGCCCAGAGACCCGGGTGATTGAGATTCTGGCAGCAGAGGATAACCTGGCCAGTCGGGGCGTGGCTGAGAAGTGCGGTGGTCAGTTCATTGGCTGTCGCTATGGCCTGATCGTCTTAGAGGAAGGGCCGGTTAATACCGCGATTTATCATTTTCAGCGGCCGGACGACGGTTAACTGCAGGCAGTAAGGTTGACTGTGACATAAAAAAGGGGCTGGCAGATGCCAACCCCTTGTTTGCTATTAACTTTTAGATGTCGCGTTAGCGATACCTTAGTTAAGACGCTCTTTAATACGAGCAGACTTACCAGTACGCTCACGCAGGTAGTACAGTTTGGCTTTACGCACAGCGCCACGACGTTTAACAGCGATGCTGTCAATTACAGGTGAATGAGTCTGGAATACACGCTCAACGCCTTCGCCGTTAGAAATTTTGCGAACAGTGAATGCAGAGTGCAGACCGCGGTTACGGATAGCGATAACCACGCCCTCGAATGCCTGCAGACGTTTTTTAGAACCTTCAACGACCCATACTTTCACTTCCACGGAATCACCCGGGCGGAAGGAAGGTACGTCCTGTTTCATCTGCTCTTGTTCAATTTGCTTGATAATGTTGCTCATAATTAAATCTCATATCCTGGGTAAACTGATAGTCGGGGAAGAGCTTACTCTTCCACATCATCGTTTTGTTGCTGCTGAGATTCCCGCTGGAACTCATTCAGCAACCTTGCTTGCTCTTCAGTCAGAGCCAGGTTTTCCAGAAGTTCAGGTCTTCTCAGCCAGGTACGGCCTAGCGACTGCTTCAGACGCCAGCGGCGGATATCAGCATGGTTGCCTGACAGTAATACTGCCGGGACCTCCACGCCGTCTAACACTTCAGGTCGGGTATAGTGCGGACAATCCAGCAAACCTTCCGAGAAAGAATCCTCATCGGCTGACGCCTGCTTGCCGAGCACGCCAGGAATAAACCGGGCGACTGCGTCAATCATCGTCATCGCTGGCAGTTCCCCGCCGCTGAGAACGTAATCACCGATTGACCATTCTTCATCAATTTCGGTCTGAATTACGCGCTCATCAATCCCTTCATAACGGCCACAGACCAGAATTAACTTGTCCCGTGCCGCCAGTTCGCAAACGCCCTGTTGGTCCAGTTTGCGACCCTGAGGTGAAAGATATATCACCCTGGCCCCATCACCTGCCGCTGCTTTCGCTGCGGAGATGGCATCCCGTAAGGGTTGTACCATCATCAGCATTCCCGGTCCGCCGCCGTAAGGACGATCATCCACGGTACGGTGCCGGTCGTGCGTGAAGTCACGAGGACTCCAGCTCTGAATGCTGAGCAGACCGTTTTTTACAGCCCGGCCAGTTACCCCGTAATCGGTAATAGCGCGAAACATTTCTGGAAACAGGCTAATAACACCAATCCACATTGTATTCGCCGTTACGTTACCGTTCGATTCGGAGATCAAAAACCAGGATCCCAATCTACCTCAATGATGCCAGTAGAGAGATCGACTTTCCTGATAACCTGTTCATCAAGAAACGGAATTAACCGCTCCTGAGCACCGAATGCATCCTTCAGGTTTGCCTTAACGACGAGAACGTCGTTCGAGCCGGTTTCCATCATATCGATGACTTTACCCATCTCGTAGCCTTCAAGGTTAACTACCTGGCAGCCCATAAGGTCTTTCCAGTAGTAGTCGCCCTCTTCCAGCGATGGCAACTGCGTCGAGTCAACCTGAATTTCGCAATTGGTTAACTGAGCCGCCGCATCCCGATCTTCAATGCCTTTGACTTTGATGATCAGGTCCTGATTGTGGTGCTTCCAACCGTCCAGTTCGACCTGCTGCCATTTACCGGCGCGCTGGATGAACCAGGGTTGGTAGTTGAAGATGCTTTCAGCGTCTTCAGTGGAGGAAAACACTTTGAGCCAGCCGCGAATACCGTAGGCGGCTCCCATCTTACCCAATACAATCGGGTTAACAGGAGGCTGTGCGGCAATTTGTCTGCTCATGCTCACCACCGTGACAGATTAAGCTGCTTTCTTAGCTTCTTTGACCAGCGCGTTAACGCGATCAGAAAGCGTTGCGCCCTGGCCAACCCAGTGCTCGATACGATCCAGATCAAGACGCAGACCTTCAGCCTGACCAGATGCGATCGGGTTGAAGAAACCAACGCGCTCGATAAAACGACCGTTGCGTGCATTGCGGCTGTCAGTGACGACGACCTGATAGAACGGACGCTTTTTAGCGCCGTGACGTGCCAAACGAATTGTTACCATAACATCCTCTTCAGTTAATAAAACACCCGGCCCCCATCGAGGAACGGGGTCCGGGTGCTGTATAAAAAGCCCGAAAATTTTACTCATTTTGGCGAAAAAAGCAACCTAAACCGTGCCATTTCGGGCTTTTTTGTGGAACGCTTTAGCGGCCAGGAAAACCTGGCGGCATCATACCCTTCATGCCGCGCATCATTTTCGCCATACCGCCCTTCTTCATTTTCTTCATCATACGCTGCATATCGTCAAACTGCTTCAATAAGCGGTTAACGTCCTGCACCTGCATACCGGAGCCGGTCGCAATGCGGCGCTTGCGTGAGCCTTTGATGATCTCTGGTTTTTCACGCTCTTTGCGTGTCATCGAGTTGATGATCGCTTCCATGCGCACCAGCACTTTGTCATCCATCTGTGACTTCACATTGTCAGGCAACTGTCCCATACCGGGCAGTTTGCCCATCAGGCTGGCCATGCCGCCCATGTTGCGCATCTGCTTCAGCTGCTCAAGGAAGTCGTTGAGATCAAAACCGTCGCCGGTTTTCAGCTTCTTAGCCAGTTTCTCAGCCTGATCGCGGTCAACCTTGCTTTCGATATCTTCGATCAGTGACAGCACGTCACCCATGCCGAGGATACGCGAAGCAATACGCTCCGGATAGAACGGCTCAAGTGCATCGGTTTTTTCACCGACACCCATAAATTTAATCGGCTTACCGGTGATATGACGAATCGACAGCGCCGCACCGCCTCGTGCATCACCATCGACTTTGGTCAGGATAACACCGGTCAGCGGTAGTGCTTCATTAAAAGCTTTAGCCGTGTTTGCCGCATCCTGACCGGTCATGGCATCGACCACAAACAGCGTTTCTACCGGATTGATCGCGGCATGAACCTGTTTGATTTCGTCCATCATCGCTTCGTCAACGTGCAGACGACCGGCGGTATCCACCAGCAGTACATCGTAGAACTTCAGGCGAGCTTCACGCAGCGCATTGTTAACGATATCGACCGGCTTCTGGCTGAGATCGGATGGGCAGAAATCCACGCCCACCTGCTGTGCCAGCGTTTCCAGCTGTTTGATTGCCGCCGGACGATAGACGTCGGCAGAAACCACTAAGACTTTCTTTTTGTGCTTCTCACGCAGGAACTTACCCAGCTTAGCGACGCTGGTCGTTTTACCGGCACCCTGCAGACCCGCCATCAGCACCACGGCTGGCGGCTGAGCAGCCAGGTCGAGTGCATTGTTCTCTGCACCCATCGCCGTAACCAGCTCGTTACGAACGATTTTGATAAACTCCTGACCCGGAGTCAGGCTTTTATTCACATCATGGCCGACCGCGCTCTCTTTCACACGGTTGATGAAGTCACGCACCACCGGCAGCGCAACGTCAGCCTCAAGCAGTGCCATGCGCACTTCACGCAGGGTCTCTTTGATGTTCTCTTCAGTCAGCCTTCCGCGGCCGCTGATGTTTCGCAGGGTTTGCGACAAACGATCGGTTAAATTATCAAACATGGTCTCTCACTAAAAAAAAGATCGCGAGGCGCCTGATCGGCAGAATGCGGCGGATTATAACACGAAGCCTCAGCGATCTCTGCAATTGCCCCTCAGATCGTTTGGAGCCTGCTTCGGCTGGCGCTATACTGCCTTTTTCCTTATCTGACTGAACCTGAAAGGATCTATGTTCGTTTTCGCGATAGTGGCGCTATTCGCCTACTCCTTAAGTCTTGCCCTGATCATTCCCAGCCTGTTGAAACGTAACGGCGGCTGGCGGCGAATGGCGATGCTCTCTGCCTGTGTGGCGCTGGTGACACACGCGGTGGCCTTGCAGCAACGCATATTTGCTGTTGATAGCGGACAGAATTTAAGCCTGCTCAACATAGGCTCGCTGGTCAGCCTGTTGATTTGCGCCATCATGACCATTGTGGCGTCACGCAACCGTGGCTGGCTGCTGCTGCCGATTGTTTACAGCTTCGCGCTGATCAATCTGGCCTTCGCCACTTTTGTGCCCAATGCGTTCATCACCCATCTGGAAACCACGCCAGGCATGATGATCCATATCGGCCTGTCGCTGTTCGCCTACGCGACGCTGATTATTGCCGCGCTCTATGCACTGCAGCTGGCGTGGATCGATTACCAGTTAAAAAACAAGCGACTGGCGTTCACACAGGATATGCCGCCGCTGCTGACCATTGAACGTAAGATGTTTCACATCACCCAGGTGGGCGTCGTGCTGTTGACGCTGGTGCTCTGCACCGGTCTGTTCTATATGCAGGATCTCTTCAGCGCAGAAAACGTCGATAAAGCCGTGCTCTCTATCATCGCGTGGTTTGTTTATATCGTTTTGCTCTGGGGGCACTATCATGAAGGCTGGCGTGGTCGCCGCGTCGTCTGGTTTAACTGCAGCGGTGCGGTGCTGTTAACCATGGCTTACTTCGGCAGTCGCATCCTGCAGCATCTGCTTGTCCCCACCTCTCGTTAAAAAGGAAGTTCTGCGTTGGAGAATGTTTCAACCACCACGCTGATTATTATTCTCTGCGTCATGGTACTGGTTTCCGCCTGGTTTGCCGGCTCGGAAACCGGAATGATGACGCTTAACCGCTATAAGCTGCGCCATCAGGCTAAAAACGGCAGTCGCCCCGCACGCCGGGTGGAGAAGTTACTGCGTCGCCCCGACCGGTTGCTCAGCCTGGTATTAATCGGCAATAACCTGGTGAATATTCTGGCTTCCGCACTTGCCACCATTGTTGGCATGCGTATTCACGGTGACGAAGGGGTCGCGATCGCAACCGGTATCCTGACCTTTGTGGTGCTGGTATTTGCTGAAGTGCTGCCAAAAACAGTGGCGGCCCTCTATCCCGAACGCGTCGCCTTTCCCAGCAGCCTGCTGCTGGTCCCGCTGCAATACATCATGCTGCCGCTGGTCTGGCTACTGAACACCATTACGCGTCTGCTGATGAGGATGGCGGGTATCCGCGCTGACGGTGCCATTAACTCCGCGCTGAGCAAAGAGGAGTTGCGTACCATCGTCTATGAATCGCGTAGCCTGATGTCACGCCGTAATCAGGACATGCTGCTCTCCGTGCTCGACCTGGAGAAAGTCAGCGTTGATGACATCATGGTTCCGCGTAACGAGATCGTCGGCATTAATATCAACGATGACTGGAAGTCGGTGGTGCGCCAGTTGAGCCACTCGCCGCACGGCCGTATTGTGCTGTTCCGGGACTCGCTGGATGACTGCGTCGGCATGCTGCGGGTGCGCGAAGCCTGGCGCATGATGACGGAGAAAAAAGAGTTCACCAAAGAGACGCTGCTGCGCGCCGCCGATGAGATCTACTACATCCCGGAAGGGACACCGCTGAACACCCAACTGGTGAAGTTCCAGCGCAACAAAGAGAAAGCGGGCGTGGTGGTGGATGAGTATGGCGACATCAAAGGGCTGGTGACGATAGAGGACATTCTGGAGGAGATCGTGGGTGACTTCACCACCTCCATGTCACCATCACTGGCAGAAGAAGTGATGCCGCAGAATGATGGGTCCGTGCTGATTGAAGGCAGTGCCAGTGTGCGTGAAATTAACAAGGCGTTTAACTGGCAGCTGCCAGAGCAGGAAGCGCGCACCATCAACGGCATGCTGCTGGAAGCGCTGGAAGAGATCCCTGCCATCGCCACCCGTGTTCAGATCGGCCACTACAACGTCGATATTCTGGACGTGCAGGACAACATGATTAAACAAGTGCGCATCACGCCGAAGACGCCACTGAAAAAATCGGTAGGGTCCTGAAGCGATAAAAAAACGCCGCAATCGACATGATGCGGCGTTTTTTTTAGCAGCAAAGCCCTGACTAGATGTGCAGTTCTTTCAGCTTTTCAGCAGGCAGTTTCAGATCTTCGTTGCGGTTAACGCCGATCTCATGCGCCAGCACATTGCGGGCGATCTGCTGCGCTTCATCCAGTGAGTGCAGCTTGTAGCTGCCGCACTGGTATTCATTCAGCTCAGGGATCTGGTTCTGATCTTTCACTTTCAGAACATCTTCCATCGCCCCTTTCCACGCTTTGGCAACGCGCTGCTCGTCTGGTGTACCAATCAGGCTCATGTAGAAGCCGGTGCGGCAACCCATTGGCGAGATATCGACGATTTCCACACCATCACCATTCAGGTGATCACGCATGAAGCCGGCAAAGAGATGCTCCAGCGTATGAATGCCACGCTCAGTGAGGATATCAATGTTCGGGCGGCAAAAACGCAGGTCAAAAACGGTAATCGTATCGCCATGCGGAGTCTTCATGGTTTTCGCCACGCGAACTGCCGGTGCGCCCATGATGGTGTGATCAACGGTAAAACTGTCCAGTAGTGGCATACGTCACCTCCTGTTCTGAGAATTTTTTTTAAAACGATGAAACTTTTCTGTTCGCCCAACGTCTGAATATATGAAAGACGCGCATTTGTTATCATCATCCCTGACAACAGAGATGTTAATTTGGCCACATTGATGTGGCCTTTTTCTTTTCTACCCTTCCCGGCTCGCCAGATACGCTTCAAAATCCAGCTTATCATTTGCTTCCAGCTGCTGCTGTGCAGCAACAGACGCCTGCGCCTGACGCGTGAAATCTTCTTCTGTCAGCACTTCCAGCGGCTCTTCGCAGAGCAGATGGCGATACTGTTCAGCCAGCGCCACGCCGGTTCCGGTTACACCATTGTCCTTCATTGCCTGAAGGATGCGCGCCGAGTAGGTTAGCTCAGGATCGTCGAACGATGCTACCAGTTGATCGCAAACCTGCTGATATTCCGTGCTGTCCTGATTATGACTGTCTAACACTTCAGCAACCCGACGCAGATCGGCAAACAGGGTTTTGCCCACTTCAACCAGCGAATGTTCCGCTTCTCCGCAGCCTACGGCAATTTTCTGGTCCGGTTTACGCCCTTCCAGCACAACCCGGTTCCAGTTTATACGGGTGCATTGCAACTCATCTGCACTCATTTCCGGCGCATCGGCCAGGGTACACCAGATCAGGAACAGGTCGAGGAAGCGAACCTGATTCTCATCTACGCCGATCGCAGAGAACGGATTGATATCCAGCGAACGCACTTCAATGTACTCAATACCACCACGCAGCAGCGCATCAGAGGGCGCTTCACCCGAGCGTGTCACACGCTTAGGCCGGATTGGCGCATAGAGCTCGTTTTCAATCTGCAGCACGTTGGTGTTGAGCTGCAGCCAGTTACCGTCGGCATCTTTAGTGCCCATCGCTGCATACTCTTCTGACGGCGTCTTAATCGCTTTCTTCAGCGCAGTGACATAGCCTTCCAGTGAGTTAAACGTGATGCCCAGAGAGCTCTGCGATTTATTGGTGTAGCCTAAATCGCTCAGACGCAGTGAGGTAGCATACGGCAGCCACATCGTGTCTTTGTCGTTGGTTTCGAATGGCAGCGCGCTCTCACGGCCCTGCAGGAAGCTGGAGCTGATAGCAGGCGATGCGCCAAACAGATAGGGGATCACCCAGCCGAAGCGATAATAGTTGCGGATCAGCCGCAGATAGCCCGCCGAGATCGTCTCTTTTCCGCTTTCCTTATCTTTCACGTCAGCCCACTCCTGCCAGAATGAGAGTGGCAGTGAGAAGTTATAGTGAATGCCGGAGATGGTCTGCATCAACGCGCCGTAGCGGTTTTTCAGTCCTTCGCGGTAGAGCGTCTTCATCTGACCAATATTGGACGTGCCATATTGCGCTAGTTCAATATTGTCCGCATCGTCAATCACGCATGGCATACTAAATGGCCACATGCGTTCATCACCCAGTTCACGGGCAACGTGACGATGAATATCGCGCAGGAATGCCAGCATATGATCAATGCTGTGATCCACTGGCGTAATAAACTCCAGCAACGTTTCGGCAAAGTCAGTGGTGATCCAGTCATGTTTCAGCGCCGAACCCAGAGATTCCGGGTGGCCGCTTTTTGCCAGCTCGCCATTTGCCTGTACACGCAGCGTTTCACGCTCGATGCCACGGCCAATACCTTTAAGGGCATTGGGATGCGCTTCCAGCCAGGAGAGCGCTTTAGATACGTCCGGGATCACATTACCCCCCCGCTGTGATAATAATTTATTTTTGTTCAGCATAATGTTAACCGTAGCCTCGAATCTGTGCGAATCAATGCCACCATTGCATACCCTGTAATGTGGCAGTCGCGATAACGATATAACGCAGTGTTTTGCCGACAGCGAGAAACAGCATCGCGGGTAGCCAGGCGAAACGTAACCAGCCTGCCAGAACGCAGAGCAGATCACCTATCACTGGCAGCCAGCTGAATAACAGTGCTGCAGGTCCCAGTCGGTGCAACCACGTCATTGCTGTGTCATGCCATCGCCCCTGACGTTTTAACGGCAGCAAGCGACCAATAAGAATGTTGGTTAAGCCGCCCAAGGTGTTTCCCAGTGATGCGGCCAAAAGCAACCCGTAAACTGATGTCTTTTTTGCTATCAATAGTGCTATCAGCAGTGCTTCAGAACTTCCCGGCAGGAGCGTTGCACTTAAAAAGCTGCTGCCGAACATCGAGGCATAGGTAAGAACGTCACTCACAGTAAGCGGACATCCACCACAGCCATACCTGCCGCCTTCGCTGCCTGAATACCAAAGTCCGCATCCTCAAACACCACACAACGTGCCGGCGTCACACCCATCAGCTCAGCGCAGCGTAAGAAGGTTTCAGGCTCAGGTTTATGACGCTGTACGTCGTCAGCACCGACGACGGCCGAAAAGAGCTCACGTACGCCCAGCTGCGTCAGTAACGCCTCTGCCATGCTGTGTTCGCTTCCGGTACCGACCGCCATCGGACGACGCCCGTGATACGCTTTCACCACCTCCATTAAAGGCAGTGGCTTCACGTTTTCCAGCAGCATCGCTTTCACGGCAGCGGTTTTTTCTGCGGCAAGAAGATGAGGGTCGAGTGACGACTGATTGGATTCAATGATGAACTGCGACAGCCGCCAGGTTGGTGCGCCATTGAAGTCGATAATACGTGCTTCATCCAGCGTTAATCCATAACGCGTCAGTACCTGACGCCACGCTTTTCGATGTGTCGGCTCAGTATCAAGAATCGTGCCGTCCATATCGAAAATCAGGGCGTCATATTGATCGTACATTGTCACTCCGGACATTCATCAAATGAGACATTACTTTAGCCTAATGTGGACAGGTTGTCGCCAGGGGGGATGAACAGCAAATGCTTTGAAAGCATTAACAATTTTTGTTTTCAGATAAAGGTGATCGTGCACGACCAGCGATAAACGTACGAAATTCCAGCGTTTTTTTAACATTCTTCTGGCAGACAAGCGGCGGCGGACGGGCATGGGCAGCAAAACAGAAGGCGTTGATGCGGGAAACAGGCGTTTCGGATCGCTTAAGTCAGGATGATGAATCAATGGGGCAGATTAAACAGGAAAAGAGTGCGTGTGAAGCCAGAGGGAAACTGCAGAGGTTTTTCAGGATACTCACTCAGCGTTTGCTGTACGGGCGGTTACGGAAGTAACGCTATCGTGTTTAGTGAGGTCTTAGCGATCATCGCGCCATGATACTTTGAGGGATTTTGAGGCTAAAGAAGAAGATGGTGCATCCAGGAGGATGACTCAGCTTGCGCTTCGCCCTGCGGGCCGTTGCTGATGCAACGTTATCCCTCTTCGTGCGGCCGGAACGCTTATTGCGTCATGTCACACTGAGGAACTGCCAACATTCGAGAAGATGGTGCATCCAGGAGGATTCGAACCTCCGACCGCTCGGTTCGTAGCCGAGTACTCTATCCAGCTGAGCTATGGATGCATTGGGGTCTATCTTTTGGGGTCTATCTTTTGAGGTACAAATTTTTATGGACTTACAGAAACCAACCTGAGGATGTTACAAAGAATGGTGCATCCAGGAGGATTACTCAGCTTGCGCTTCGCCCTATGGGCCGTTGCTGATGCAACGTTATCCTCCTTAGTGCGGCCTGAACGATAATCACGTCATGACACACTGAGGCACTGTCCATATTCGGGAAGAATATGGTGCATCCAGGAGGATTCGAACCTCCGACCGCTCGGTTCGTAGCCGAGTACTCTATCCAGCTGAGCTATGGATGCATAAAACAAATTCTTGTACAACGCAGGGTGCTAACTACTCACCATGAAAGGAATTGCTAATTCGCTTTGTTTCGATGGTGCATCCAGGAGGATTCGAACCTCCGACCGCTCGGTTCGTAGCCGAGTACTCTATCCAGCTGAGCTATGGATGCATCGAAAATGGCGGTGAGGGAGGGATTCGAACCCTCGATACAGCTTTTGACCGTATACTCCCTTAGCAGGGGAGCGCCTTCAGCCTCTCGGCCACCTCACCTTACGCTTTCTTTCGAACTGTGCGTCTGAACGTTGTTTCTGCTCATCGGCACTGCGTGGCGCACATATTACTTTCCCGGACTTTTAAGTCAAACAATTTTTCCGAAACTTTGTTTGATTGAGCAAATCACACACAATTGGGACAAAATGGCGACAAAAAGAGTGAATTATCAACAATGAAAGATGATGGCGTTAACAAAACAGAGGAGGAACAGGTAGAAAGAAAAGGCAGGATTTTTACAGAAAGCGGTAGCGCCTCGCACAGGTGCGAGACGCTGAATCCGTTAAACGCTGGTTTGTTGCGTTTTTTCAGCCTGGATGCGTTGATAGATCTCTTCGCGATGCACAGACACTTCTTTCGGCGCGTTAACACCGATACGAACCTGGTTACCCTTAACACCCAGCACCGTTACAGTTACCTCATCACCGATCATGAGGGTTTCACCAACTCGACGAGTTAGAATAAGCATTCTTTGCTCCTTGAAAGATTAAAAGAGTCGGGCTTGTACAGGCTCCCGGCATTATCCATCATTTAACGCTGCACAATGTGTATGAGAAATACACCAATGCACATCGATGCGCCAATACATTCTGCTGATAGTTAGTTTAGCCGAAATACACTACATCAACCTGACTTTGTCATTTGCTGCTTTAGCATCGTATTAAAAAGCGCCGGAACAACCGTTCTGACGCTTTTTACGATGCCTTGTTTTAATTCACTTACAGACGGCTGCTGACCCAGTCCTCAACCCCTGCTAATGCGCCTTTCAGAGCACCCGCATCGTTACCACCAGCTTGTGCCATATCAGGACGGCCACCGCCCTTCCCGCCAACCTGCTGAGCCAGACCGGCAATCAACTCACCCGCTTTAACACGGTCAGTCAGATCTTTGGTCACACCCGCAATCAGCGACACCTTACCTTCAGTAACCGTTGCCAGCACAATAATCGCCGACCCCAGCTGATTCTTAAGATCATCAACCATGGTACGCAACATTTTCGGTTCAACATTGTTGAGCTCACTGACCAGCAGTTTCACTCCCTTAATGTCGATAGCATTGCTGCTCAGTGAAGCGCTCTCCTGCGCGGCTTGCTGATCGCGCAGTTGCTGCAACTCTTTCTCCAGAGCCCGTACATGATCGACCAGACCACGCACTTTCTCATTCAGGTTGCTGCTGTTCGCTTTTACCAGCTGCGCAAGATCCTGCAGCTGGCTGCTCTGCGCATTGACCTGCGCCAGCGCGCCTTCACCCGTAATCGCTTCGATACGACGAATACCGGCTGCGGTACCTGACTCCGCCTGAATACGGAACAGCCCGATGTCACCCGTGCGCGCAGCATGGGTACCACCACACAGCTCAACAGAGAAATCACCCATGGTCAGAACGCGCACGCGCTGATCATATTTCTCGCCAAACAGTGCCATTGCCCCTTTAGACTTCGCCGCATCCAGATCCATCACTTCGGTTTCAACCGGCAGGTTGCGACGAATTTGCGCATTGACGATATCTTCGACCTGACGAATCTCCTGAGGTTTCATCGCTTCGAAATGCGAGAAATCGAAACGCAGGTACTTGTCGTTAACCAGCGAGCCTTTCTGCGCCACATGCTCACCTAAAACCTGACGCAAGGCGGCATGCAGTAAGTGAGTAGCAGAGTGGTTAAGACGGATGCGCGCACGGCGTGCCGCATCAACCTGTGCCTCAAGGCGATCACCGATACGCAACTGCCCTGCGGTCAGCTTACCGACATGACCGATTGCCTGACCATATTTTTGTGTATCCTGGACGCTAAATTCAGCATTCTTCCCTTTCAGCAGACCGGTATCGCCTACCTGGCCACCCGATTCGCCATAGAATGGCGTTTCATCCAGCACGACCACAGCATCCTGACCCGCGGTCACTTCATCAACCGCCTCGCCTGCAACATAGAGCGCTTTCACCGTGGCAGCTAAATCGAGCTGGTCGTAGCCTTTGAAGGATGAGGCGGCATCAATACGAATAACGTTGCTGTAGTCAGCGCCGAAGCCACTCGCTTCACGTGCGCGCTGACGCTGCTGCTCCATCGCCCGCTCAAAGCCGGCTTCGTCGATCTTCAGATTGCGTTCGCGGCAGACGTCAGCCGTTAAATCAGCCGGGAAACCAAAGGTATCGTAAAGACGGAAGACGATTTCACCATCCAGCGTGTCGCCCTGCAGTTTTTCCAGCTCTTCGTCCAGCAGCGCCAGTCCGCGCTCCAGGGTTCTGGCAAACTGATCTTCTTCGCTTTTCAGCACCTGCTCAACCTGAGCCTGCTGGCGCTGTAACTCTTCACCTGCGGCACCCATGACCTCAATCAGTGGCGCAACCAGTTTATAGAAGAAGGCCTCTTTGGCGCCCAGCATGTTGCCATGACGTACGGCACGACGAATGATACGACGCAGCACATAGCCACGGTTCTCATTAGACGGGATGACGCCATCGGCAATCAGGAAAGCACAGGAGCGAATGTGGTCGGCAATGACACGCAGCGATTTGTTACTGAGGTCAGTGGCACCGGTAACCTGTGCCACGGCCTGAATCAGTTTCTGGAACAGGTCGATTTCATAGTTGGAGTTGACGTGTTGCAGAACGGCAGAAATACGCTCAAGGCCCATTCCGGTATCAACCGACGGTTTTGGCAGCGGCAGCATGGTGCCATCAGCCTGACGGTTGAACTGCATAAAGACGATGTTCCAGATCTCAATGTAACGGTCACCATCTTCTTCCGGGCTGCCCGGCGGGCCACCCCAGATGTGATCGCCATGATCGTAGAAAATCTCGCTGCACGGACCACAAGGACCGGTATCGCCCATCTGCCAGAAGTTATCTGACGCATACGCGCTGCCCTTGTTGTCGCCGATGCGAATAATGCGTTCACGTGGCACACCGATTTCATTCGCCCAGATATCAAAGGCTTCATCGTCGGTTTCATAGATCGTCACCCACAGACGCTCTTTTGGCAGGCTGAACCACTGCTCGCTCGTCAGCAGTTCCCAGGCAAAACCAATCGCCTCTCTCTTGAAGTAGTCACCAAAGCTGAAGTTACCCAGCATTTCAAAGAAGGTGTGGTGACGTGCGGTGTAACCGACGTTTTCAAGATCGTTGTGTTTGCCGCCTGCGCGTACGCAGCGCTGTGACGTGGTCGCACGTGTGTAGTCACGTTTGTCCTGACCGAGGAACACATCTTTAAACTGGTTCATCCCGGCGTTAGTAAACAACAACGTTGGATCGTTATTCGGTACGAGGGAGCTGCTGGTTACAACCTCATGTCCCTTGCTATGAAAAAAGTCGAGAAACGCTTGACGGATCTCAGCAGTGCTCTTGCTCATATATATCCTGGAATCACGCTAACGAACGTTCCCTCTGATCGGCGCGACCACATTCTGGTGGTGCCTGATTAGCGGAACAAAAAGTGGGAATAAGATAAATTTTCTTCAGTGGGAAGTAAAATTACATCGGCTTTTAGTCATCAAAATTTCTGAAAATGGACTGGATATCTTCGCTCATAAAGCCCTTTGACTGCAGATAGCGTAGTACTTTCGCTTTCTCTTTCCACTCTGTGGGCAGCGGGTGTCCGAATTTTCGTTCAGCCAGTTGAGCCGCGCACGCCGCCCAGTCTACCTCAGTCTCTTCCATTGCAAGATCAATGGCTTCACGGTCGATGCCTTTCTGGCCCAGTTCAAGGCGCACGCGCTGCGATCCAAAGCCCTTACGGCTCCGGCTCTGAATAAATCGTTCGGTGAAACGCTCGTCGTTTAACCAGCCGCTTTCCTGACACCAGTTAAGAACCTGTTCCAGCAACGCTTCGGTAACAATTTCGGGCTCTTTTTTCTGCGCCCACGCAGCACGCTGCGCTGATTGTTGCAGTTTACGCGCTAACTCTGCACGGCTGTGGTCGCGCTGACCCAGAATACGCATCGCACGGTCAAGCAGACGAGAGTAAGAGACGACATTAGGTTGGGGTTGAGAGGGTTCAGTCATACTGCGCACCTTGTACAAACAGAGGGAGATTATGGCGACAGAACAGGACAGAGGGAAGGCAAGAAAGATAATAGAGGGGGATAAAACTACGGGAGAGGCTTTCGCCCCTCCCGCATCAGAGATTAGAAGTCTTCGTTCGCTTCAGCCGCGTCTTCTTTCTCAGCAGCCTTGTCGGCTGCTGCGAGTTTTTCATCCGCGCCGTTGAGCAACATCTCACGTAACTTCAGATCAATCTCGTTTGCCACAGCAGCATTCTCTTTCAGGAAGTTGCCGGCATTCGATTTACCCTGACCAATCTTGTCGCCATTGTAGCTGTACCATGCACCCGCTTTTTCAATCAGCTTGTGCTTCACGCCCAGGTCGACCAGCTCACCAAAGGTATTGATACCTTCGCCGTACATGATCTGGAACTCAGCCTGTTTGAATGGCGCGGCGATTTTGTTTTTCACCACTTTAACGCGGGTCTCACTGCCGACCACGTTATCGCCCTCTTTGATTGCACCGATACGGCGGATATCAAGACGGACAGAGGCGTAGAACTTCAGCGCGTTACCACCAGTGGTGGTTTCCGGGTTACCAAACATCACACCAATTTTCATACGGATCTGGTTGATGAAAATCAGCAGGGTATTGGACTGCTTCAGGTTACCGGCCAGTTTACGCATCGCCTGGCTCATCATACGTGCCGCGAGGCCCATGTGTGAGTCACCGATTTCACCTTCGATTTCCGCTTTAGGCGTCAGCGCCGCGACGGAGTCGACGATGATCACGTCAACGGCACCAGAGCGCGCCAGCGCATCACAAATTTCCAGCGCCTGCTCACCAGTGTCTGGCTGAGAGCAGAGCAGGTTATCAATGTCTACGCCGAGTTTCTTGGCGTAAACCGGATCAAGCGCATGCTCGGCATCGATAAAGGCACAGGTTTTACCTTTACGCTGTGCAGATGCGATAACCTGCAAAGTCAGCGTGGTTTTACCTGAAGACTCAGGTCCGTAGATCTCAACGATACGGCCCATTGGCAGACCGCCTGCGCCTAATGCGATATCCAGCGACAGCGAGCCGGTAGAGATAGTTTCCACATCCATTGAGCGGTCTTCACCCAAGCGCATGATGGAGCCTTTACCAAATTGCTTCTCAATCTGGCCAAGCGCGGCAGCTAAAGCCTTCTGTTTGTTTTCATCAATCGCCATTTCAACTCCTAATCAAGCCGGGTAAACACGCACTCAGGGTGCCTGTACTCTTTCTGTTGCCGACAATTATACTGTATAGTCATACAGTATCAAGTTTAATTTGTCAGAAATTCGCCATACAGTTTCTGCAGGGCCCATGCCACCGACTGGCGGCGTACGGCATCACGATCGCCGCTAAAATTCTGCTGAAAAGTCAATACCTTATCCTGCGGCCCGGCAAAGCCAAACCATACCGTACCCACCGGTTTTTCTTCACTGCCGCCATCCGGACCGGCAATACCGCTGACGGAGATCGCGTAGTCAGCATGGGCCGCCCTGCGGGCACCCAGCGCCATCTCCCGCACCACCACATCACTTACCGCACCATACTGCAACAGCGAAGCAGCCTGAACACTGACCATCTGCTGTTTGGCCTGGTTACTGTAGGTCACAAAACCCCGCTCGAACCAGGCGGAGCTGCCGCTGATATCGGTAAAAACTTTGGCAATCCATCCCCCCGTGCAGGATTCCGCACAGGTTACGGTGGCATTGCGCTGCTTCAGCTTCTCACCTATCTGCGCACTAAGCGCCTGCAATTGCTGATCATCCATTGCGACTCTCCCTTTGGCTGTGGGTTGAAGGTGGTGCAGAAAAACCGCTTTTTCAAGGTCACTCACCATTATTACGCTGTTTTTGCGGCCAGCTTTCCACTGCGCTTACCGGTTTTTCACCGCAACCATAAAAAGACGCGGGAAGGCGAGCAACACCTGACCATCGGCCTGAGCCGGATAAGCCGCGAGCAAACGTTGATGATAATCGGTCAGAAACGCCGTCTGTTCGGTCTCATCCAGCGTTGCCAGGAAAGGCCGTAAACCGGTCGCCTGCAGCCAGCTGATAATCGCCTGTGCATCGGCCATCACGTGATAATAGGTGGTACGCCAGATATCCACCTCACAGCCTGCCTGCGTCAGCAGATCGTAATACTCGCCCGTGGAAAGCAGCTGTGTACGTTCAGCGGCATCGGCATTGATGCGTGAACGCCAGCGATCCGTTGCCGCCACCTCGCGCATCAGCCGGTGCGACGGCTCATTCAGGTTATCAGGCATCTGGATCGCTAACACGCCACCGGGCGCCAGCTGGCTGACCAGATGGGGAAACAGCGTTGCGTGATTATCCAGCCATTGCAGAGACGCGTTGGCGTAGACCACCTGCTGCGGCACATCGGCCTGCCAGTTGCGGATGTCCGCCTGGATAAAACGACAGTGCGGCAGGCGTTCAGCGGCCTGAGTTAACATCGTGGCGGAACTGTCCAGCCCGGTAATCTGCGCCAGTGGCCAGGCATCGGCGAGCAGCTCGGTGCTGTTACCGGGCCCGCATCCCAGATCGGTCACCTGCTCAACCTGTTCCAGGCTGAGGCGCGCCAGAAGTTCGCGGGCTGGACGGGTTCGTTCTGCTTCAAACTTACGGTACAGCACAGGATCCCACTCTTTCATCATGACCTCTCGCTCAGTTATCAGATGCATCCGCTTACTGAGACGGATGAAAGAGGAAAAAGTGCGACCCGTTGCTCATTTTTGAATCATGCGCTGGCAGAGACCGGCCGGAGTCATTAAGTTAAAACACTGTTTCATTTTTTTAACATCCGATTCAGGAGTCATTTATGAGTGAAAAATCGCCCTTTGCCGGTGTCTGGTGCCCTTCAGTCACCCCGTTTAATGCGCAGGGTGCGGTCGATATTGATGCGCTCGGGCGACATTTCTCCCGCCTCAATGACTCCGGTATCGATACCTTACTGGTGATGGGCAGCATTGGCGAGTTCGCCTCACTGACGCAGCAGGAACGCTTACAACTGATTCAGGAAGCCAGACCCTTGTCATCGCTGAAGATGGTCGCGAACGTCTCGGCAACCTGCATTCCTGACATGCTGGAGCTGGCTGAAGCCGCCTGGAAAAATGATTTTGACGCGGTGATGGTGCTGCCACCCTACTATTATGGCCAGACGCAAAACCAGCTGATGCACTACTTCGAAGCACTGGACGCGCAGCTGGGTGGTAAATGGTTTGCCTACAACTTTCCGGCCCGCACCGGCTGCGATCTGACGCCCGCGCTGATTGCCGCCCTGGCGGCAAAGCTGCCCAACTTCGCCGGCATTAAAGATACGGTGGATTGCCTGTCGCATAACCGGATGATGATTGAAGAGACCCGCAAGGTGCGTAGCGATTTCGCCGTACTGTCGGGGTATGACGAGTACCTGCTCCCGAACCTGCTGGCGGGCGGTGCCGGTGTCATTTCAGGACTGAATAATATTGTACCGGAGTACTTTGCGCAGATGATGACGGCATGGCGAAGTGGCAATCTGCCGGAGCTGACGCGCCTGCAGCAGCAGATCGGCCGTCTGATGGCGATTTACAGTATTGGAGATGATTTCGTAACGACAATTAAAACGGCCGTGGCACGGCGCTATGACTCGATGAGCAGCGGCTCACGAAACTACGGTGGCACGCTGAATGCGGAACAGTGTGCCGCAATTGATAAGCTGTTCAGCTAAGCAGGAAAGCGGGCGCATCCCTGCGCCCCCGATCTCAGTTCTTTTTCACAAACTCAGATTTTAATTTCATCGGGCCAAAACCGTCGATTTTACAATCGATGTTGTGGTCCCCTTCAACCAGACGAATACTTTTCACTTTGGTACCGATCTTCAGCGATGAAGAACTGCCCTTCACCTTGAGATCTTTGATCACCGTGACGCTGTCGCCATCTGCCAGCAGATTGCCGTTGGCATCACGCACTTCAAGTGTTGCGTTGCTGCTGTCACCTTCTCCCTCGGTCCAGATGTGACCGCAGGAGGGGCAGTTAAGGTTATCGCCATCTTGCCAGGTGTAATCGGCGTGACAAGCCGGGCAGGCAGGTAAAGACATAATGACTCCAGAAATATCAGTGGCTGTGTGGCCTGAAAAAGGGCGTCATCATATAACCTTACAGTTAACAAGGATAGCCTTTATAACAGGCCGCCCTGGCGCGCCTTGCTCACCGCCTCACCCAGCTGCCACACCGCCATCGCATAATGGGTACTGTGGTTGTAGCGGGTAATGACATAGAAATTGGGTAAGCCGTACCAGTACTGGTAGCTGGTGCCCAAATCCAGGCGTAGCAGACTGACCTGATCGTTACCGTTCAGCGAGCCCTGTGGTGACAATCCTGACGCCGCCAGCATGCTCACGCTGTAACGGGTTTTGAAGCCATCTTCCAGCATCGGTGCCTGACCGCTGGCCGGTACCGCCACATTTTCGCCGCTGCGCCAGCCATGCTTCTGGAAATAGTGCGCCACGCTGCCGATAGCATCCACCGGATCCCACAGGTTTGCATGACCGTCGCCGTTGAAATCAACCGCATAATCATTGTAAGAGGAGGGCATAAACTGACCATAGCCCATCGCCCCGGCAAAGGAGCCTTTCAGCGCCAGCGGGTCATCCTGCTCTTTGCGCGACATCAACAGAAAGGTTTCCAGCTCGCTGCTGAAGTACTCTGCGCGGCGCGGATAGTTAAAGGATAAGGTCGCAAGCGCATCCAGAATCCGCGTTTTCCCCATCACACGACCCCAGCGGGTTTCCACGCCAATGATGCCCACGATAATTTCCGGTGGCACGCCATAAACCTGCTGTGCGCGTTGCAGGGCATCCTGATACTGATTCCAGAACGCCACCCCATTTTGCACGTTATCGGGCGTAATGAACTTGTTGCGATAGCGGATCCAGGCGCCATTAGGCCCTGGCGCTGGCGTATAGCTTGGTGCCTGACGGTCCATTAGTCGCAGCACATAATCCAGTCGTTTGGCCTGACCGATGATGTTGTGCAGTTGCTGACGGTCAAAGTCATGCTTCTCCACCATCTTATCGATAAATTGCTCTGCTGCCGGGTTACCGGCAAAGTCGCCAAACATCGCCTGTCCGCTGTGCGACGGCTGCAGTAAAAAACCGCCCTGTGGCGCAGCCAGCATCTTCTGCTGGGACGGGACTTCAGGTTTGCTGCTGCAGGAGGCCAGAAGCGGAATGAACGCAAGGAAGGCTAACTTGAGGCGCATCGGTTATCCATAAACGAGGGGTAATTTCAGATGCGGTAATAGTAGACGTTCAGCGCAATGACATACAGGGCAAAATCTTAAAAAAACGTCAAGGCAGCCGTGGGCTAAAGTGGCTGCGGGACTCTCTCTGTCCCGCAGCCATCATGCGCTTAGCGGCGGTTTCTCACCAGCTGATAGCGACGGGTCAGATACTCAACCGGCGCGCTCCAGATATGCACCAGCCGGCAGAACGGGAACAGCAGGAACAGCGTCATTCCCAGCACCATGTGCACGCGGTAGATAAACGCCACGCCGTCGAGATGCTGCGAAGCGCCACCGTGGAAGGTCACCACCGCCTGCGCCCAGCCCACCAGCTTCATCATTTCACTGCCGTCCATATGCTGGGCGGAGAAGGGAATGGTCAGCAGGCCCAGCGTCGCCTGAGCCACCAGCAGGGTCATGATCAGAATATCACCGACGCTACTGGTCGCCCGCACCCGTGGATTGGTCAGACGGCGCTTCAGCAGCAGTCCACCGCCCAGCAGTGTCATCGCCCCGAACAGGCCACCGGCAATCATCGCCAGTTTCTGCTTCACGTCGATCGGCAGGAAGGATTCATACATCCAGTGCGGCGTCAGCATCCCGACGATGTGACCGAAGAAAATACCGATGATGCCGATGTGAAACAGGTTGGAGGCGAGACGCATCCCTTTTTTGTCCAGCATCTGACTGGAACCGGCACGCCAGCTGTACTGCCCGTAGTCATAGCGCAGCCAGCTTCCCACCAGGAAGACCGTTCCGGCGAGATAGGGGTAAATATCGAAGAAGAAAGTGTTAATAAAATTCATGCTGATTCTCCTGTGGTACGCGCCGTCGCCGCGGCGATGTCCAGATACTGCGGCGCGACCGCATCGGCGAAGCGACGCTGATGCATCGCCTGCTGCGCCGAGGCGCAGCCCTGTTCGCCGAGAAATTTAATCTGCTCCTCTTCCCAGACAGCATCCAGTGCTGCCGGCGTATCGTCACGCGCTTCCTGCGCCACCTGTGGCTTGAGGGCCGCAGGATCAACCGCGCTACCGGACAGCGTCAGTAATACTGTGAAGAGATCGGCGTAGGGGCTCTGACGCTCTTCAAGCCGCGCCGCCAGCAAGGCCAGGATAGGCACGATGTCGTCCAGTCCCTGACACGTGGCCTCATCGCTTTTACAGGCGAGATACTCCAGGTAGAGCGGCAGGAAATCGGGCAGCTCTTTGCTGTTCAGCTCCAGACCATCGGCACGATACTGTTCCAGCAGATCAACCATCGCCTGACCGCGATCGCGTGACTCACCGTGCACGTGTTCAAACAGCAGCAGCGAGGTGGCGCGGCCACGATCAAACAGTTCGCAGTAGTCAGCCTGCACGTCGAGCAGTGGCCGGGCACAGAGCTGATTGATAAAACGCACCAGCCGTGCACTCTGCTGCAGGTTGAGTTCAGTGGCGTCATCCAGCGCCGCGATCAGGTCGGAAGAGTGGGTAAACAGCGCCTCGTCCGGGTAGTCCAGCAGCCGCGAAAGAATCCGTAACGTCATCATGAGGCATCCTCCGGACGAATGGTTTTCTTACTGACGTCGATGGCATCAATACGGCGGCTGTTGAACAGGTTGAATTTGCTGTCACTGCCGTGACAGCCATCGCCAAAGCTAAAACCGCAGCCTTTGCTTTCCGGGAAGGCTTCACGCGCCAGTTCGCGATGGCTGGAGGGCACCACAAAGCGATCTTCATAGTTCGCGATCGCCAGATAGCGGTACATCTCCTGCGCCTGCGCTTCGGTCAGGCCGACCTGCTCCAGCGCCCGGATATCATGCTCACCGTCCACGCTTTCTGCGCGTTTATAATGACGCATCGCCAGCATCCGCTTCAGTGCCAGCAGCACCGGTGCGGTGTCGCCTGCGGTCAGCAGGTTCGCCAGATACTCAACCGGAATGCGCAGGCTCTCCACATCCGGCAGCACGCCGGTGTGCGCCAGCGCCCCGCCATCCACCGCCGACTGAATCGGTGACAGTGGTGGCACATACCAGACCATCGGCAGCGTGCGGTATTCAGGGTGAAGTGGCAGCGCCAGCTTCCACTCCATCGCCATTTTATAGACCGGTGAACGCTGTGCTGCATCGATCACGCTCTGCGCAACGCCATCTTTCAGCGCCTGCGCAATCACCGCCGGATCGTTGGGATCAAGGAAGATATCCAGCTGGCTCTGATAGAGATCTTTCTCGTTTTCCGCTGCGGCCGCCTGTTCAATGCGGTCAGCGTCATAGAGCAACACGCCGAGATAGCGGATACGGCCGACACAGGTTTCTGAACAGACGGTGGGCTGGCCCGCTTCAATGCGCGGATAACAGAAAATGCATTTTTCTGATTTGCCGCTTTTCCAGTTGAAGTAGATCTTCTTGTACGGACAGCCGGTGAGGCACATCCGCCAGCCGCGACATTTATCCTGGTCGATCAGTACGATGCCATCTTCGCCACGTTTGTAGATCGCGCCGCTTGGGCAGGTCGCCACACACGCCGGGTTGAGGCAGTGCTCACACAGACGCGGCAGGTACATCATGAAGGTGTGCTCAAACTGACCGTAAATCTCCTTCTGGATATTATCGAAGTTCTTATCCTGCGAACGTTTGGCAAACTCGCCACCGAGGATCTCTTCCCAGTTCGGGCCGTTTTCGATCTTTTTCATCCGCTGACCGGTGATCAGCGAGCGCGGACGCGCAATCGGCTGATGCTTACCGGCGGGCGCATTGTGCAGATGCTGATAATCAAAATCGAACGGTTCGTAGTAATCATCCAGCGCGGGCACATCCGGGTTGGCGAAGATCTTCGACAGCAGACCGATGCGACTCCCCATGCGCGGCTCCAGCTTACCGTTGATCTTACGGATCCAGCCGCCCTTCCACTTCTGCTGATCTTCCCAGGCGTGCGGATAGCCGACACCGGGCTTGCTTTCGACGTTGTTAAACCAGGCGTACTCCATGCCCTCGCGGCTGGTCCAGACGTTTTTACAGGTCACCGAGCAGGTGTGGCAGCCGATACATTTGTCGAGGTTCAGCACCATGCCGACCTGTGAACGAATTTTCATGGTTTTACCTCCTGCTGGCTGCCCTGGCAGGCATCGTTGCCTTCCCCATCTAACCAGTTAACGTTGTTCATTTTTCTCACTACCACGAACTCATCGCGGTTAGAGCCGACGGTGCCGTAGTAGTTAAAGCCCCAGGAGAGCTGCGCATAACCGCCGATCATATGGGTCGGTTTCGGGCAGGTCCGCGTCACCGAGTTATGGATCCCGCCGCGCTGGCTGGTGATCTCCGAGCCAGGGATATTCACGATACGTTCCTGCGCGTGGTACATCATGGTCATACCGGCCGGGATGCGCTGGCTCACTACTGCACGTGCGGTCAGCGCACCGTTGGCATTGAACGCCTCGATCCAGTCGTTATCCACGATACCCAGCTCACGAGCGTCATCTTCACTCATCCAGACAATCGGTCCGCCGCGCGACAGTGTCAGCATCAGCAGGTTGTCGCTGTAGGTGGAGTGAATGCCCCACTTCTGGTGTGGCGTCAGGAAGTTCAGCGCCTTCTCCGGGTTACCGTTGGGTTTGCTGTTCAGCAACGGCTTCGCCGCGCGGGTATCGATTGGCGGACGATAGACCATCAGGCTCTCGCCAAAGGCGCGCATCCACTCATGATCCTGATAGAGCTGCTGACGGCCGCTCAGGGTTCGCCACGGGATCAGCTCATGAACGTTGGTGTAGCAGGCGTTGTAAGAGACATGTTCATCTTCCAGCCCTGACCAGGTCGGACTAGAGATAATTTTGCGCGGCTGCGCCTGGATATCGCGGAAGCGAATCTTCTCATCTTCTTTATTGAGCGCCAGGTGGGTGTGGTCACGACCGGTAATCACGCCCAGTGCCTGCCAGGCTTTCACCGCCACCTGACCATTGGTTTCCGGTGCCAGCGCCAGGATCACTTCTGCCGCATCGATCGCCGTGTCGATATTCGGCCGCCCCGCTGCCGGGCCATCCGCTTTGACGTAGTTCAGCTGCTTGAGGAAATCGACCTCTTTGCTGGTGTTCCAGCTGATACCTTTGCCGCCGTTACCCAGGGTCTCCAGCAACGGTCCCAGCGAGGTAAAGCGCTCCCAGGTCGCCGGATAGTCGCGCTCCACCACCATAATGTGTGGCGCGGTTTTACCCGGAATCAGATCGCATTCGCCTTTTTTCCAGTCTTTCGCCTCAAAAGGCTGCGCCAGTTCCGCGGGTGAGTCATGCAACACCGGCAGAGTAACGACGTCCGTTTCAACGCCTAAATGACCCGGGCAGAGATCGGAGAAGGCTTTGGCGATGCCTTTGTAGATCTCCCAGTCACTTTTTGAGTCCCAGGCAGGATCGACGGCCGCCGAAAGCGGATGAATAAACGGATGCATATCCGAGGTATTCATATCGTCTTTTTCATACCAGGTCGCCGTTGGCAGCACGACATCGGAGTAGAGACAGGTGCTCGACATGCGGAAGTCGAGTGTGACCACCAGATCCAGTTTGCCTTCGGCACCCTGATCCAGCCACTCCACCTCTTCCGGCTTCACGCGGCCCTGCTGGCCTAAATCTTTGCCCTGAATGCCGTTTTCCGTGCCCAGCAGATACTTCAGCATGTACTCATGCCCTTTACCGGATGAGCCGAGCAGATTGGAGCGCCAGACAAACAGGTTACGCGGGAAGTTCTGCGGATCGTCCGGCTGTTCAGCGGCAAACCGCATGGTGCCCTGCTTCAGGCTTTCCACGGTGTAATCCAGCGGCGACTGACCGGCGGCTTTCGCCTGCGCCGCGATGTGCAGCGGGTTGACGTTAAGCTGCGGCGCTGAAGGCAGCCAGCCCATACGTTCGGAACGGACGTTAAGGTCGATCAGGCTGCCGCTGTAGCGACTTTTATCCGCCAGCGGGGAGAGCAATTCGCTGGTGGCCAGGGTTTCATAGCGCCACTGACTGGAGTGGTTGTAGAAGAAGGAGGTGCTGTTCATCTGGCGTGGCGGACGCTGCCAGTCCAGGCCAAAGGCCAGCGGGGTCCAGCCGGTCTGCGGACGGAGTTTCTCCTGGCCGACATAGTGCGCCCAGCCACCGCCGCTCTGACCGACGCAGCCGCAGAAAATCAGCATGTTCATCAGGCCACGATAGTTCATGTCCATGTGATACCAGTGGTTCATACCGGCACCGACGATGATCATCGAACGACCGCGGGTCTTCTCGGCGTTTTCGGCAAATTCACGGGCAATGCGAATGATGTTCTGACGGGAGACACCCGTAATCTGCTCCGCCCAGGCCGGGCTGTACGCTTTGATGTCGTCGTAGGTTTGCGCGCAGTTGGCATCATCCAGACCGCGATCCAGACCATAATTCGCCAGCGTCAGATCGTAGACGCTGGTGACCAGTGCTTCACTGCCATCCGCCAGTTGCAGGCGTTTCACCGGCAGCTTATGCAGCAGGATTTCGTCCAGCGCAACGCTGTTGAAATGCTCGCTGGTAATGCCACCGAAGTAAGGGAAACCAACCTCCACCACCTCATCGTGGCTGCCGAGCAGGCTGAGCTGCAGTTCAACTTCCTGATGTGATGCCCCATCACGCTGCTCAAGGTTCCATTTGCCTTTTTCGCCCCAGCGGAAGCCGATAGATCCCTGCGGCGCGGTCAGCTCCCCGGTCGCCTCGTTGATCGCGACGGTTTTCCACTCCGGGTTATTCTCCTGACCGAGCCCATCCACCAGATCGCTGGCGCGCAGCTGACGGCCGGCGGCGTAAAAACCGCCCTCACGGGATTCCAGCAGCACCAGCATCGGCATATCGGTGTAACGGCGCACGTAGTCGCGGAAATAGCCAACTTCGCGATCAAGATGAAACTCTTTCAGCATCACGTGGCCCATCGCCAGCGCCATCGCGCTGTCGGTGCCCTGCTTCGGACTCAGCCACTGGTCACACAGCTTCGCGACCTCAGCATAGTCCGGCGTGATCGCCACGGTTTTCGTCCCTTTATAGCGGACTTCCGTAAAGAAGTGCGCATCCGGGGTACGGGTCTGCGGCACGTTAGAGCCCCAGGCAATAATGTAGGAGGAGTTGTACCAGTCAGCCGATTCCGGCACGTCGGTCTGCTCGCCCCAGGTCATCGGTGAGGCCGGCGGCAGATCGCAGTACCAGTCGTAGAAGCTCAGACAGGTTCCGCCAATCAGTGACAGGTAACGTGCGCCCGCAGCGTAAGAGACCATCGACATCGCCGGAATCGGTGAGAATCCCATAATGCGGTCAGGGCCGTAAGTCTTCGCGGTACAGATGTTCGCGGCGGCGATCATCTCGTTGACTTCCTGCCAGCTGGAGCGGACAAAGCCGCCGCGTCCACGCGCCTGTTTGTAGCTTCTGGCCTTTTCAGGATTGCTGATGATGGATGCCCAGGCGTCCACCGGGTCGCTGTGCTGCGCTTTCGCATCGCGCCAGAGCTGAATCAGCTTCTTGCGCATTAACGGATATTTCAGGCGGTTAGCGCTGTAGAGATACCACGAGTAGCTGGCACCGCGTGGGCAGCCACGCGGCTCATGGTTTGGCAGATCGGGACGGGTACGCGGATAGTCGGTCTGCTGGGTCTCCCAGGTGACCAGTCCATTTTTGACGTAGATTTTCCAGCTGCATGAGCCGGTACAGTTAACGCCGTGCGTGGAGCGCACGATTTTATCGTGCTGCCAGCGACTGCGATAGCCATCTTCCCAGTCGCGGTTGCTGTTTAACGTCTGGCCATGCTGGCCGGAAAAGGGTTCGGCCAGCTGTTTGAAATAGCGAAACCGATCTAGAAACTTGCTCATCCGGAATACTCCTGAAGGCTTAATGTGACATTGCTGACTCTGCATCTGTCCCGACACAGAAAGTGAAATTGTGCCGGTGCGCCACACCGGCTTTGTCGTTATCAGGCGCGTGCTTTTCGGCCGTAAACCAGCCAGGTCACCGCGATGCAGCAGAGATAAAAGACCAGGAAGATTTTCATCGCGCCGGCGGGTGAACCGGTCATCGCGAGCGACAGGCCAAAAGTCTGCGGAATAAAGAAACCGCCCAGCGCGCCAATCGCGGAGATAAAGCCGAGCGCAGCAGAGGTTTCTGTTGCCGCTTCACGCTGTGCCAGCGCATCGTCGCCGCCCTCAGCTTTGATACGTTCCAGCGTCAGCTTACGGAAGATCACCGCAATCATCTGGTAGGTGGAGCCGCTGCCCAGCCCGGACGTCAGGAACAGGCCCATAAACACGGCGAAGAAGGCAACGAACGAGCCATCATGTCCGGCACCCGGCAGGGTGAGGAACAGCAGCGCAGCAAACAGCGCCATCAGCACGTAGTTGACAAGCGTGACGCGGGTACCGCCGAAGCGGTCAGAAATGATGCCGCCTGCTGAACGGGCCAGCGCGCCAATAAAGGGGCCGAAAAAGGCGTAATGCATGATCACGACATCAGGAAATTGCGTCTTCGTCAGCATGGCAAAACCGGCAGAGAAACCGATAAATGAGCCAAAGGTGGCCAGATAGAGCAGCGCCATAACCCACAGGTGTGGACGTTTCAGCACCGGCAACTGCTCACGCAGCGAGGATTTCGCCGCCGCCAGGTCGTTCATGCCGAACCAGGCCGCCAGCGTGCCGATCGCCAGGAACGGCACCCAGATCCAGGCGGCATTTTCCAGCCAGATGCTGTCGCCGGTGACGGTGGTCTGACCCACATCGGCAAAACCAAAAATGGCACAGGAGATCGCCAGCGGGGCGACAAACTGCATTACGCTGACGCCAAGATTACCGAGGCCGCCGTTAATACCCAGCGCGCCGCCCTGACGGGCTTTGGGAAAGAAGAAGCTGATATTGCCCATGCTCGACGCGAAGTTAGCGCCACCAAAACCGCACAGCAGGGAAATCACCATAAAAGTGGTGAATGAGGTCTGGCTGTCCTGTACGGCAAAGCCGAGCCACAGGCAGGGAATGATCAGGATGCCGGTGCTGAAGGCGGTCCAGCGACGTCCTCCAAAGATGGGAATAACAAAAGAGTAAGGCACACGCAGCAACGCGCCAGAAACCGACGGCAGTGCGGTCAGTAAAAAGAGCTGCTCAGTGCTGAAGGTAAAGCCAACTTTATTCAGGTTAACCGCAACGGTGCTGAACAGCATCCAGACGCAGAAGCCCAGCAGCAGACAGAAGACAGAAATCCACAGGTTACGGCTGGCGATACGTTTACCACGCGCCTGCCAGAACGCATCGTTTTCCGGTTGCCAGTCCTGAATTAACGCGCCGCGCGTCGGGGTTTGCAAAGAGGTGGATTGGGTCATAAATCTCTCATCAGCAGAATAATAATTGTGCGTATCCTGCGCATCCGCCGTGGTGTCGGGCTTGATACAAATCAACGGCAATGCAGGTTACAGAGGTGCAGCGCCCTCTCTTCACCCCGGTTAAGTAGTTGACTGAATTCAGATAACCCTTATAAATCATAGGGTTTAAACACGGCCGCCCATGCCTTCTGTAAAAGGGTGTCCGACTGGAAATAAAGGAGTAGTCCATTGGGGGTATATAGCGACCCCGCTTCACCGGTAAGATAGGCTCTCCGCCCGCTCAGGGCTGGCGTATGTGACAGGAACAGGAGCCATTGTGACGGCAGAGAAATTTACGCTTTTATTGATCGACGACCATCCCATGCTGCGCAATGGCCTGAAGCAGCTGATTGCGCTGGATGAAAGACTGCAGGTGGTTGCCGAAGCGGGTAATGGCATTGATGGCCTGGCGCTGGCACAGCAGCATGATCCCGACCTGATCCTGCTTGATCTTAATATGCCAGGTCTGAACGGACTGGATACCCTGACCCAGCTGCGTGAGATAGCCCTTTCTGGCCGGGTAGTGGTGTTCAGCGTTTCAGATAATGAAGAGGATGTGGTCAGCGCGTTGAAGCGCGGCGCTGATGGTTATCTGCTGAAAGATATGGAACCGGAAGCCTTACTGAAAGCGCTGCATCAGGCTGCTGCCGGTCAGATCGTGCTGAGCGAGGCGTTAACCCCGATTCTGGTCGCCCGGTTGCGTGAAGCGCAGCCTGCTCAGACGCGCGACATCAATCAGCTGACCCGGCGCGAACGCGATATTCTGCAACTGATCAGCGACGGGATGACCAATAAAGCGATTGCCCGCAAGCTGGCCATCAGTGAAAGCACGGTTAAGGTTCACGTTAAATATCTGCTGAAAAAGATGAACCTTAAATCCCGACTTGAAGCCGCCGTCTGGGCGCTGCAGAACGGGCTGCACTGACACTTTCCCCTTCCCGATGCGGCGCATTGCCCTCCTGCCGGCCATAAACTGCCGCAGAAATCGCGAGCCGCCTCGCAGCCCCGCATCAGCGTCATGAGAACAGGCACTTTTTTGTCGCCAGCCGCCGCCACATTTGCCAGGATGCCTGTCAGGTTACACCCGGTCAGGATCGCGGCTGTGCATCACGCTGGCATATGCCCTGCCCTATTCGTTATCATCTGATTATCCTGCGCGCCTGGAATCCCTTTCGGTTTCATGGGCGTTGACCGCCAGAAATTTACCGCATTAAAAATGAGCTAAAACCTTATGCAAGAGCCAACCGAAAAGGACTTTCCTTCCCACACGCCGATGATGCAGCAGTACCTGCGTCTCAAGGCGGAGCATCCTGACATTCTGCTGTTTTACCGTATGGGTGACTTCTACGAGCTGTTTTATGACGACGCAAAACGTGCCTCGCAGCTGCTGGAGATTTCACTCACCAAGCGCGGTGCGTCAGCGGGCGAACCGATCCCGATGGCGGGTGTGCCCTATCATGCGGTTGAAGGTTACCTGGCTAAACTGGTGCAGTTGGGCGAATCCGTTGCCATCTGCGAGCAGATAGGCGATCCGGCGCTGAGCAAAGGCCCGGTCGAACGCAAAGTGGTGCGCATCGTTACCCCAGGTACCATCAGTGATGAGGCGCTGTTGCAGGAGCGGCACGACAATCTGCTGGCGGCGATTGTGCAAAGCCCGCGCGGTTTTGGCTACGCCACGCTGGATATCAGCTCAGGCCGTTTTCGCCTCAGCGAACCTGCCGATGCTGAAACCATGGCGGCAGAGCTGCAGCGTACCAATCCGGCGGAGCTGCTCTACCCCGAAGATTTTCAGGCGATGTCGCTAATCGATCAGCGACGCGGCCTGCGACGCCGTCCGCTGTGGGAGTTTGAGATCGACACCGCGCGCCAGCAGCTGAACCTGCAGTTCGGCACCCGCGATCTCAATGGCTTCGGCGTAGAGAATGCGCACCTCGGACTGAGCGCGGCGGGCTGCCTGCTGCAGTATGTTAAAGATACCCAGCGCACCACGCTGCCCCACATCCGCTCGCTGAGCATGGAGCGGCAGCAGGACAGCATCATCATGGATGCGGCCACCCGCCGTAATCTGGAGATCACCCAGAACCTGGCAGGCGGCACCGACAACACCTTAGCGGCGGTGCTGGATAAAACGGTCACCCCGATGGGTAGCCGGATGCTGAAACGCTGGCTGCATATGCCGCTGCGCGATGCGCGCATCATTAACCAGCGTCAGGAGTCGATTGCTGAGCTGCAAAATCTCAGCGACGTGCTGCAACCGGTGCTGCGTCAGGTCGGCGATCTGGAGCGAATCCTGGCTCGCCTGGCCCTGCGCACCGCACGTCCGCGCGATCTGGCTCGCATGCGTCATGCGTTTCAGCAACTGCCGGAACTTAACCAGCTGCTGGCCGATGTTGAGGCGCCCCAGTTGCAGAAGCTGCGCACGCAGATGGGCGAGTTCACTGCGTTACGTGAGCTGCTGGAACAGGCGGTGATTGAGTCACCGCCGGTGCTGATCCGCGACGGCGGAGTGATTGCGCCCGGCTACAACGCGGAGCTGGATGAGTGGCGCGCACTGGCAGATGGCGCAACCGACTATCTTGACCGGCTGGAGATCCGCGAACGCGAGAAGCTGGGACTGGATACCCTGAAGGTCGGCTTTAACGGCGTGCATGGTTATTACATTCAGGTGAGCCGCGGACAGAGCCATCAGGTACCGATGCACTATGTCCGTCGTCAGACCCTGAAAAATGCTGAACGCTATATCATTCCGGAGCTGAAAGAGTACGAAGACAAAGTACTCACCTCCAAGGGTAAAGCGCTGTCGCTGGAAAAAAGCCTGTATGAAGCGCTGTTCGATCAGTTGCTGCCGCATCTTGAAGCGCTGCAGCTGAGTGCCGCCGCGCTGGCAGAGCTGGATGTGTTAAGCAACCTGGCAGAACGTGCCTGGTCCCTGAACTATTGCCGCCCGGTATTGCAGGATAAAGCCGGGATTAAAATCAGCGGCGGACGCCATCCGGTGGTGGAACAGGTTCTGAAAGAGCCGTTTATTGCCAACCCACTGTCACTGGCACCCCAGCGCAGAATGCTGATTATTACCGGCCCCAACATGGGCGGTAAAAGTACCTATATGCGCCAGGCGGCACTGATTGCGCTGATGGCATGGATTGGCAGTTTTGTTCCTGCCGATGAGACGCTGATTGGCCCGCTGGATCGCATCTTTACCCGTGTCGGTGCCGCTGACGATCTCGCCTCCGGGCGCTCGACCTTTATGGTTGAGATGACCGAAACCGCTAACATCCTGCACAACGCCACCGAAAACAGCCTGGTGCTGATGGATGAGATTGGACGCGGAACATCCACCTACGACGGTTTATCGCTCGCCTGGGCCTGCGCCGAAAACCTGGCGAACCGCATCAAGGCGATGACGCTGTTTGCCACCCATTATTTCGAGCTGACAACCCTGCCGGAAAAAATGGAAGGCGTGGTCAACGTCCATCTGGATGCCGTTGAGCATGGCGACACGATCGCCTTTATGCACAGCGTCCAGGAGGGTGCGGCAAGTAAGAGCTATGGTCTGGCGGTGGCGGCGCTGGCCGGCGTACCCAAAGAGGTGATTAAGCGGGCACGCAATAAGCTGAAGGAACTTGAGACCGTTTCAAACCACTCCGCGTCATCGACGGTCGATGGCTCTCAGCTGCCGCTGCTGGTTGAAGAGACCTCGCCTGCCATGGAGGCGCTAGAGGCGCTGGATCCCGATACGCTGACACCGCGTCAGGCACTCGACTGGATTTATCGTCTTAAATCGCTGGTCTGATATTACATCCCGTACATCGCACCGCGTTAATGCGCGGTGCGATGCTTGCTCGCCCGCAAATCACTTTTCTGCAGACATAAAAAAAGCGATGGTTTTCACCATCGCTTTTCGCATTCAAACTCAGATTTACTGTTAACGATTATTCACGAAACAGTGCTTCAATGCTGAGGCCCTGCGCCTGCAGGATTTCACGCAGACGGCGTAAACCTTCAACCTGAATCTGGCGTACACGCTCGCGGGTTAAGCCGATTTCACGACCCACATCCTCAAGTGTTGCCGCTTCATAGCCCAACAGGCCGAAACGACGTGCCAGCACTTCACGCTGCTTGGCGTTCAGTTCGAACAGCCATTTAACGATGCTTTGTTTCATATCATCGTCCTGCGTGGTGTCTTCCGGGCCGTTGTCTTTCTCATCGGCCAGAATATCCAGCAGCGCTTTTTCAGAATCACCGCCTAATGGCGTATCAACCGAGGTAATGCGTTCGTTGAGACGTAACATGCGGCTTACGTCATCAACCGGTTTATCAAGCTGCTCTGCGATCTCTTCCGCACTCGGCTCATGGTCGAGCTTGTGGGAAAGTTCACGCGCAGTACGCAGATAAACATTCAGTTCTTTCACAATGTGAATCGGCAGACGGATGGTACGGGTTTGATTCATGATCGCCCGTTCAATAGTCTGACGAATCCACCAGGTGGCGTACGTTGAGAAACGGAACCCGCGCTCCGGGTCAAATTTCTCTACGGCGCGAATCAGGCCGAGGTTACCTTCTTCAATCAGGTCCAGCAGAGCTAAACCACGATTGCTGTAACGACGAGCGATTTTCACCACCAGGCGTAAGTTACTTTCGATCATACGGCGACGGGAAGGGATATCACCCCGCAATGCACGGCGAGCGAAAAAGACTTCTTCCTCTGCCGTTAACAACGGAGAATAGCCAATCTCCCCGAGATAGAGCTGCGTCGCATCTAACACACGTTGCGTCGCACCCTGTGATAGCAACTCTTCTTCCGCTACGTCGCTATCACTGGCTTCATTTTCAACGAGTGCCTTCTCGTCAAAAATTTCAGCTCCGTTCTCATCGAATTCCGCGTTCTCATGTAACTCGTTTACTTTCAGCGTATTCTGGCTCATAAGCGGCTCCTACCCGTGATTCCAGGGCAGAACATAAACCTGTTTTGTTCTGCCGGATTATCGCTGCGGTAAATAACGCAACGGGTTTACGGATTTCCCCTTGTAACGAATTTCAAAGTGTAATCTGACTGAACTGGTTCCGGTGCTACCCATGGTAGCGATCTTTTGCCCCGCCTTAACTTCCTGTTGTTCCCGGACCAGCATTGTATCGTTGTGGGCGTAGGCGCTCAGGTAATCATCGTTGTGTTTAATGATGATTAAATTACCGTAACCCCGGAGTGCGTTACCTGCGTAAACCACTCGTCCTGAAGCAGTGGCGACCACAGATTGTCCGCGCGTCCCGGCGATATCGATACCTTTATTGCCACCTTCGGCGGCAGAGAAGTTATCGATGATCTTCCCGTCAGTCGGCCAGCGCCAGCTTCCGACCGGCGTTGAACTGTTGGTTGTACTGCTAACCGTTGGGGGTGCGGTAACGACTGGAGCTGTTGTCGTTGCAACATTTGCTCCATTCGAAGGCAACATTTTGCTGCCACCCGAATTACCTGAATCATCAGAATACGTAATAACAGGTTGCTGTGCAACAGCAGGCGATTTAATTTGTGGTGCCGCCGGAACGCCGCCCTGCGTTGCATCAGCAACGGTAATGGGATTGCCGCCGGTAATCGGCTGACCCGACCCATTGCCAATCTGCAAAGTTTGTCCGACATTCAGGCCATATGGCGCCGGAACATTGTTGCGCTGGGCTAAATCACGGAAATCGTTGCCGGTAATCCAGGCGATGTAAAACAATGTGTCGCCACGCTTAACGGTATAAGTTTCACCGGAGTAGCTACCCTTAGGAATGTTCTGATAACTGCGATTGTAAACAATCCGGCCATTCTGCGTCTCAACATTGCTGTTGGTACTAATCATTCCACCACTAGCGGGGGCAGATGCTGAATTTTTGCTTAACATTTGTCCCTGGGCTGGCGTGGCAGGAACGCCGCCTGAACTCATGTCTGCTCCAGACTGGTTAGTGTTCATGCCACCATTATCGCCAACGCGACTGATGGGTGCCTGTGAGTTGTCGCTGGAGCTACAGCCTGCCAGCCAAAAACCTACCAGTGAAAGCGCCGCCAGACGGCGTAACTGAAAAAGTGTGCTTCCCGTGCTCATTAATCCCCCGTGATGGCAACTCTGATCTATCTGTTTCACTGTATCTGCCAGCAGGATACTCTGCGCGGCGCGATAAAATCTGCGTTTTCGATGAATAAACTGGATAGTAACAACATCAGGTACGTGGTGCTATGAAACAGTTGTGAAGAAATACGAAGAGGGTCAGGCCAGATCGCCCTGCACCAGCGGGACAAAACGCACTGGTTCAATGGTCTCTTCCATCACCTCTTCGCCCTGACGACGCAGGCGCTTCAGTACCTGCTGATCTTCACCAACCGGCAGCACCATGATGCCGCCTTCTGCCAGTTGTGCTATCAGCGCAATCGGAATTTCAGGCGGTGCAGCCGTGACGATGATGGCATCGAAGGGGCCACGTGAAGGCCAGCCCTGCCAGCCATCACCATGACGGGTTGAGACATTATGCAGATCCAGCTGTTTCAGACGACGCTTGGCCTGCCACTGCAGCCCTTTGATGCGTTCCACTGAATAAACATGGTCCACCAGATGGGCAAGAATCGCCGTCTGATAACCTGAACCCGTACCAATCTCCAGCACACGCGAATGCGGATTAAGTCCGAGCAGCGCGGTCATCCGCGCGACCATGTAGGGCTGTGATATCGTCTGACCGGAGCCGATGGGCAAGGCTACATTGTCCCAGGCTTTATGCTCGAACGCTTCGTCGATAAAACGTTCACGCGGCACCTCGCTGATGGCTTTCAGCAGGTTTTCATCATCGATGCCCTGCTGACGCAGTTGTGACAGCAACGTCTCAATACGCCGATTCACCATGCCAGGTTCACCTCAGCTTTAGCCAGCCAGTCACTGAGAACGTTCTGCGCGCTGTGCGCCGTTAAATCGACATGGAGTGCCGTGACAGAGACGTAGCCCTGATCCACGGCGGCGAAGTCTGTATCCGGGCCCGCATCCAGTTTTTCGCCTGGCGGACCAATCCAGTAGAGTGTATTGCCACGCGGATCCTGCTGCGCAATCACCTGATCCGCCGGATGGCGACTGCCACAGCGCGTAACGCGGATGCCTTTGAGTTCTGACAACGGCAGATCGGGAACGTTGATGTTGAGAATGCGGCCGGTGCGCAGCGGTTTATGCGTCAGTGCCCTGAGGAGCGCGCAGGTCACGGCCGCCGCGGTGGCGTAGTGCTGATGGCCATTGAGCGAAACCGCGATAGCCGGCAAGCCAAGATGTCGCCCTTCCATCGCTGCCGCCACCGTGCCGGAGTAGATCACATCATCGCCCAGATTGGGGCCGGCATTGATGCCCGACACCACAATGTCGGGACGCGGCTGCATCAGCGCATTCACCCCCAGATAGACGCAGTCGGTCGGCGTCCCCATCTGGACGGCGATATCGCCGTTTTCATGGGTGAAGGTGCGCAGAGGCGTTTCCAGCGTTAATGAGTTCGAGGCACCGCTTCGGTTACGATCGGGGGCAACAACCTGCACGTCAGCAATCTGCCGCAGGGCTTTCGCCAGAGTCTGAATGCCTGGCGCATGAATGCCGTCATCGTTACTGAGCAATATCCGCATTTCGTTCTGACCTTTTTTTATTCGACTGGTCGCCTTGACGGAACCTGTTTTAACGGCATGGCAACAGGTGAGGAATAGACGGCGATTTTTGCATTCTAGCGAGGCGCGCAACGAAGTGGTAGGCGTAAATCACACGACGGTGGGGGTTTGCCGCAACATTACCCACACTGCGGGTCAGGTTGCGGCGAAGATTACTCATCAATCTGATCGGGCGAGTCCGCGTGGGTCAGCAGCTCCCGGACCACGCTGGTGGCAAAGCTGCCCGCTGGCAGCCAGAATGCCAGTTCCAGCGTGACATCATCCCACCAGCTCCACTGCATATCGCGCGGCACCACCAGCATGGCACGGCGTGCAGCATCGACCTTCTCACGTTCAATCAGTCCCAGCAGCAGCGTCTCATCAGCCAGCGCCTGCTGTTCAAAGGCCAGCGCGTCAGCCTGCGGGCCAGGCTCGCCCCGTCCCGGCAGCGGCGCGGTGATGCGCAGCTCATGCTGATCAACCCGGCGCTGTGACTCTGCCAGTTCATCAGGCTGCGCGACAAACCAGCTGCCTCGTCCGGTCAGCTGCAACGCATCGCCGTTGAGCACCTGAGTCAGCCCACCCTGCTGTTGCAGACGCGCACTGGTCACCTGATTAAACAGCGAACTGCGCGCGGCAGAGAGCATCAGGCTGCGCTTGTTGCGGTCGCGAATAATGATCTCATTGCGCGCCCACTTTTCAGCCATCACCAGGTTATTGCCGCCGCGGCCAAAGCGCTGTTCACCAAAATAGTTGGGCACGCCCGCATCACGAATCTGCGCCAGACGCGTTTCAACCGCATCACGGTCACTGATCTGGCGGATGATCAGCCGGAACGCGTTCCCCGCCAGTGCGCCGATGCGCAGCTTACGTTTGTGGCGCACCGCCTGCAGAATCTCGACCCCTTCCAGCTCAAAACCGCGAAGATCGGGCATCGCATTACCCGGCAGACGAAAACAGAGGGTCTGTTCCGTCACCGCATGGCGATCTTTCATTCCGGCATAACTCATGTCGCGCTGATGAATACCGAGATACTTCGCCAGTGCCTCAGCCACAAAGCGGGTATTGGCCCCCACTTTACGGATGCGCACCAGCAGGTGCTCACCTTCACCATCCGCGCCATAACCGAGATCTTCAACCACCACGAAATCTTCCGGATTGGCTTTGATCACGCCGGAGGCCACGGGTGTACCGTGCAGGTAATTCAGCATCATTGCCTGTCAGCTTTCAGGACTAACGCCACCGCTTCACAGGCGATGCCTTCGCCGCGCCCGGTAAAGCCCAGCTTCTCGGTGGTGGTCGCTTTGACGTTGACCGCATCCATATGGCAGCCCAGATCTTCTGCAATATTGATCCGCATCTGTGGCACGTGCGGCAGCATTTTCGGTGCCTGAGCAATAATCGTGACGTCGACATTACCAATGCGATAGCCTTTGGCTTCGATACGGCGCCAGGCCTCACGCAGCAGGCCGCGGCTGTCCGCCCCTTTAAAGGCCGGATCGGTGTCAGGAAACAGCTTGCCGATATCGCCCATCGCCACTGCGCCCAGCAGCGCGTCAGTCAGCGCATGCAGCGCCACATCGCCATCCGAATGGGCGATAAAACCCTGCTCAAACGGGATCCGCACACCGCCAATCACTAACGGACCCTCTCCGCCAAAGGCGTGAACGTCAAAACCGTGACCGATACGCATCATGCGCTCTCCTTTAATTGAATCTGACTCAGATAAAAAGCCGCCAGCGCCAGATCTTCTGGCCGGGTGACTTTGATGTTATCACTGCGTCCGCTGACTAACAGCGGGTGGTAGCCGCAATACTCCAGCGCCGAGGCTTCATCGGTGATGGTCGCGCCTTCTGCCAGCGCCCGCGTCAGGCAGGCGGTGAGTAGCGCATGAGGGAAAAATTGCGGCGTTAAGGCGTGCCAGAGATCGTCGCGCTCTACGGTATGGGCCACCGCGGCTTTGCCCGGCTCGCCCCGTTTCATGGTGTCACGCACTGGCGCGGCCAGAATCCCGCCAACGTGGCTCTGTTCACGCACGTTGAGCAGTTGCTGGAGATCGTCGGGATGCAGACAGGGACGCGCGGCGTCATGGACCAGCACCCAGGCGGAACCCTGTGCGGCCTGCAATCCGGCCAGCACCGATTCGGCGCGGGTCTCTCCGCCTGTCACCCTGAGCACGCGCGGATCGCGTGCCAGCGGCAGTGAAGCGAAGTGCTGGTCATCAGGACTGAGGGCGACAATCACCTGTTTGATAGCGGGATGGGAAAACAGACGCGCAATGCTGTGTTCCAGAAGGGTGTGCTGACCAATCGTCAGATACTGCTTCGGACAGGTTGCCTGCATGCGGCTGCCGATCCCGGCAGCGGGCACCACGGCAATCACATCCGCAAGGGAGGCCAGAGTGTTCATGTTTTATCGTTGTTGGTTAAGCGCTGCTTGTTGCGCGTTGCGTTTGTTCTGGTCAGGCACCAGACGATAGAAAGTCTCACCGGGCTTAATCATGCCCAGTTCATTGCGTGCACGCTCCTCGATCGCTTCCGAGCCGCCATTGAGATCGTCAATTTCGGCAAACAGCTGATCGTTTCGCGATTTCAGTTTGGCATTGTTTGCCTGTTGCACCGCGACATCATCATTGACGCGCGTATAGTCATGGATGCCATTTTTCCCCAGCCACAACGAATATTGCAGCCAGCCAAGCAGCACCAATAACAGTAACGTCAGTTTTCCCATCCCGCCCCCTAAAAACGGCCCAATCATCCCATAACTTTGCACAGGACTCCACACCAGCGGAGAAAATGGCGCGCTTTGCTGCGCGTCTGCGCAAAATATGAATCAGTACCGATTCAGACGGGAAAAGATTTGTAACCTGCCGATGCGTTTGCACATCAGCGCGGGCGCACTGAGGGCTTACCAGCCAGAGAGAAAAGAGAACATTAACCAGAAGAGCGTGACAACCATGATCACCGTGGCGAGCGCGGCCCACAGCCACTGTCCACTCAGCAGCGTATTCAGCGCGATACCCGTGACCACCGCAACCGGCAGCAGCGCCAGAAAGAATGGCCAGGTATAAAGAAAGAAGAACAGCGTGTTAGAGCCGAACAGCAGGAAAGGGATCGCCAGCGCGCACCAGTAAGCGAGAAAGCCGATAACGCCGCCCGGCAGCAATGAGCGCGGCTCATCCGGGGAGGAGTCATCTTTTCGAGCGAGCATTGGGGTAATGTTCTGCATAGGCATCCTGTTGGCGCGAGGGCGGCAAATCAGAAACGATTTGCCGCTGTCTCTTCAGGATTTGATGATATCGCGGTCACGCAGCAGGTCTAACAATTGGGCGGCCAGTTTTGTAACCAATTGTTCGCCATCCAGCTGGATTTCCGGGCTATCGGGCGCCTCATAGACGCTGTCGATGCCGGTGAAATTACGCAGTTCACCGGCGCGCGCTTTGCGATACAAGCCTTTCGGATCACGCGCTTCACACACGGCTAACGGCGTATCGACAAATACCTCGATAAACTGTCCCGGCTCCAGCAGATCGCGCACCATCTGACGCTCGGCGCGATGCGGCGAAATAAAGGCAGTGAGCACCACGAGTCCGGCATCCACCATCAGTTTCGCCACTTCACCGACGCGACGGATATTCTCTTTACGGTCATCATCGCTGAAACCGAGGTCACGACAGAGGCCGTGACGCACATTGTCACCATCCAGCAGATAGGTGCTGACGCCGATGCGGTGCAGCGCCTGCTCCAGCGCACCGGCAACGGTGGATTTCCCCGAGCCCGAAAGGCCGGTGAACCACAGCACCACGCCCTGATGGCCATGCTGCTGTTCGCGTGAGGCGCGTGTCACCGGATGATCATGCCACACCACGTTATCGTCGTGCTGCGCCATTACTGACCGCCCAGCAGGTCGCGCGCATTCCAGTGTGGGAAGTGGCGGCGCACCAGCGCATTCAGTTCCAGCTCAAACGCGCTGAACTCACCGGTATTAACCGGGGCATCATGGTTTGGCTGATGGATCATGCCGGCACCCACGGTGACGTTGCTCAGGCGATCGATAAAGATCATGCCGCCGGTTACCGGGTTCTGCTGATAGCTGTCGAGCACCATCGGTTCATCAAAGGTGATCTCAATGCGACCGATACCGTTCAGCGGCAGCGTATCGACCTGACGCGTCTCCAGCGAGTTGATCTCGACCTGATGCAGCACCTTCTCTACCCGGCCACGGGTTTTCTTACCGGCGATTTTCAGGTCATAACTCTGACCGGCCTGCAGCGGCTGTTCTGACATCCAGACCACGTCAACGCTGGCAGACTGAACCGCTGCCAGCTCTTCACTGGCATCCACCAGCAGATCGCCACGGCTGATATCAATCTCATCCTGCAGCACCAGGGTAATCGCTTCGCCTGCACCCGCTTCCTGCAGATCGCCATCGAAGGTCACAATGCGGGCAATGGTCGACTCCACGCCAGAAGGCAGCACTTTAACGCGCTGGCCTACCTGCACGCTGCCCGACGCCAGGGTGCCGGCATAGCCACGAAAATCGAGGTTCGGACGGTTGACATACTGCACCGGGAAACGCATCGGCTGATGATCGACGACGCGCTTCAGCTCCACGGTCTCCAGCACATCCAGCAGCGTCGGGCCGCTATACCACGGCATGGTCTGACTGGCAGAGGCGACGTTATCCCCTTCCAGCGCCGACATCGGCACAAAGCGGATATCGAGGTCTTCCGGCAGCTGCGCAGCAAAGTCGAGGTAATCCTGTTTGATCTGCTCGAAGCGTTCCTGGTTGTACTCCACCAGATCCATCTTATTGATCGCCACCACCAGGTGTTTGATCCCCAGCAGCGTCGAGATAAAGCTGTGGCGGCGGGTCTGATCCAGTACGCCTTTACGCGCATCGATCAGCAGGATCGCCAGATCGCAGGTTGACGCGCCGGTCGCCATGTTACGGGTGTACTGCTCATGTCCCGGCGTGTCGGCGATAATAAATTTACGCTTTTCGGTCGAGAAGTAGCGGTAGGCCACATCAATGGTAATGCCCTGCTCACGCTCAGCCTGCAGACCATCCACCAGCAGCGCCAGATCGAGCTTCTCGCCCTGGGTGCCGTGACGTTTGCTGTCGTTGTGCAGCGACGAGAGCTGATCTTCATAGATCTGACGGGTGTCGTGTAGCAGACGTCCAATCAGGGTACTTTTTCCGTCGTCAACGCTGCCGCAGGTCAGAAAACGCAGCAGGCTCTTGTGTTGTTGCGTGGTCAGCCAGGCTTCAACGCCGCCCTGGTCGGCAATCTGTTGTGCAATTACGGTATTCATCTGGCGTCTCCTTAGAAATAACCCTGACGTTTTTTCAGTTCCATCGAACCGGACTGATCGCGATCGATCATGCGGCCCTGACGCTCGCTGGTGGTGGAAACCAGCATCTCTTCGATGATCTCCGGCAGCGTCTGCGCCTCGGACTCTACCGCGCCGGTCAGCGGCCAGCAGCCGAGCGTACGGAAACGGACCATTCGTTCGGTGATCTCTTCACCCGGCTGCAGGTTGATGCGATCGTCATCGATCATCATCAGCATGCCATCACGCTCCAGCACCGGACGCGGTGCGGCGAGATAGAGCGGCACGATCTCGATGTTTTCCAGGAAGATGTACTGCCAGATATCCAGTTCGGTCCAGTTCGACAGCGGGAAGACGCGGATGCTTTCACCCTTGTTGATCTGACCGTTGTAGTTGTGCCACAGCTCAGGGCGCTGGTTTTTCGGATCCCAGCGATGGAAGCGGTCACGGAATGAGTAGATACGCTCTTTGGCGCGTGACTTCTCTTCATCACGACGTGCGCCGCCAAAGGCTGCATCAAAACCATATTTGTTCAGCGCCTGCTTCAGCCCTTCGGTTTTCATGATGTCAGTGTGTTTGGCACTGCCGTGAACAAAGGGGTTGATGCCCATCGCCACGCCTTCCGGGTTGCGGTGAACCAGCAACTCTGCGCCCATCGCTTTCACGGTGCGATCGCGAAATTCGTACATTTCACGGAATTTCCAGCCGGTATCCACATGCAGCAACGGGAACGGCAACGTGCCTGGGTAGAAGGCTTTACGCGCCAGATGGAGCATGACCGAGGAGTCTTTGCCGATGGAGTACATCATCACCGGATTGCTGAACTCCGCCGCCACTTCGCGAATGATGTGGATACTCTCCGCCTCCAGCTGACGCAGATGAGTGAGTCGTTTTTGGTCCATGATTTTCCCTCAAGCCAGATTGACAACGGCGGACTCGCGAGCCCCCTGCTGTGCTGAATGTTTAAACCAGGCGAGTTGCCCGTGCAGATTAACCACCTCTCCGATCACCAGCAGCGCCGGAGTGGGTGCCGAGGCGGCCAGCGCCTCAAGTTGTTCTAAGGTGCCGGTCAGCACCTGTTGATCCTGACGGGTGCCGCGACTGATCACCGCCACCGGCGTTGATGGCGCGCGACCGTGCTGAATCAGCGCCTCGCTGATGGCAGCGGCTTTAACGGTTCCCATGTAGATCGCCAGCGTCTGACGCGCACGCGCCAGCGATGGCCAGTCAATGTCATCCCCATCGGGACGGCAGTGACCGGTAATAAACATCACGCTCTGCGCGTAGTCGCGGTGGGTCAGCGGAATACCGGCATAGGCCGTCGCACCGGCTGCCGCGGTGACGCCCGGCACCACCTGGAACGGCACACCCGCCTGCTGAGCCGCCTGCAGCTCTTCGCCGCCGCGGCCAAAGATAAAGGGATCGCCGCCCTTGAGGCGCACGACGCGCTTGCCTTTCAGCGCCAGTGAAACCAGCATCTGATTGATCTCTTCCTGCGGCAACGTGTGCGCGCTGGCCCGTTTGCCGACGCAGATGCGATCGGCATCGCGGCGCACCAGATCCAGCACCTCTTCGCTGACCAGATGGTCGTAGAGCACCACATCGGCTAACTGCATCACCTGCAGGCCACGCAGCGTCAGCAGACCGCTGTCGCCCGGCCCGGCGCCCACCAGAAAGATCTCGCCCTGACGGGTCGGCTCTTCCAGCAGCTCACGGTCCAGCGTGCGTTTCGCCTCTTCGACGTTACCGGCAGACATCTCACTGGCGAACCGGCCATCGAAAGCGCGTTCCCAGAAGCGCCGACGGTCAGACATGCGGCTGAAGCGCTGTTTGACTTTATCGCGCCAGAGTCCGGCCACTTCAGCCATCTGACCCAGACTGGCAGGCAGCAGCGTTTCGATTTTTTCGCGCAGCATGCGTGCCAGCACCGGTGCGGTGCCGCTGGAGGAGATCGCCACCACCAGCGGTGAGCGGTCAACAATCGAGGGGAAGATAAAGGTGCATTTTGGCTGGTCATCCACCACGTTAACCAGCTTATGCCGCGCATTGGCGGCTTCAAACACCTGGCTGTTGAGATGGTTGTCGTCGGTGGCGGCAATCACCAGGAAAACGCCATCCAGCTGGGCCGGGTTAAATTCGGTCGCCAGCCACTCCAGCTCCTGCTTATCCAGCAGTGCCTGCAGTTCAGGGCAGAGTTCACGAGATGCGATCAGAACGCGCGCACGTGCACGGCGCAGCAGTTCAATTTTTCGCGCCGCAATATCTCCCCCGCCGACAACCAGAACCGGGCGGCCAGAAAGATCGGCAAAAAGAGGCAAATAGTCCACGTTAACCCTGATGTTTTAACTTTGTATTAACGCGACTATACGTCGCTGAGTTTATCCAGATGAAATTACGAATTGGAATGAGTAGTTACCGAATGGAATAACGACGCCGCAAAGCACAGAACAATTTGGTATTAACAGATGAAATTTAATGGCTTTTTCGTGAACAGGCTCACATATTGAAAGCCACACCTGCGGCAGCAAAAGCAGATAAGTGCCAGCGATAATGGTCCGTTACGCCTTTCGGTAGTGACAGCGCCCGATTCCACTAACAAAGTCACGGGACAAAAAGGATATAATGCGCGCGGCATGGCTGGCCCTGGCCCCATGCGGAACGGCTCCCGAATAATGAAAAAGGATGCACTATGTTTTATTCCCTCCGCTTGAGGGTAGCGACAATTTTATTTGGCGCACTCATTTCTCCGCTGGCTCTGGCCACTCCGCCTGGCCAGTTTGCCGAACAGCAGGTCCGGCACATCGCCACCTTGTTTCCTGGCCGGATGAGCGGCAGCCCGGCTGAGCTGATGGCAGCCGACTACCTGCACCAGCAATTTACCGCGCTGGGGTATAAGACCAATACCCGCCAGTTCAGGACCGGCTATAAGTGGCAGGAAGAGGACGGCACGCAGCGCTGGCATAAGCTCACGGCAACCTCGGTGATTGCCGCGAGTGCAGGCAGCGTGCCGCAGGAGATTCTGATCGTGGCACATCTGGATACCTGGACGCCGCAAAATAGCAGCCAGGCCCAGCACAACCTGGGCGGCTTACGCCTGCAGGGCGTCGATGATAATGCATCGGGTCTTGGCGTGATGCTGGAGCTGGCGCAGCAGCTGAGCCGCAAACCGCTGCACTACGGCATACGCTTTGTGGCGCTGAGCGCCGGAGAGGCAGATCTGCACGGCATGGATGATTATGTTGAGCGGATGAGCACGCGTGAGAAGAAGAATACCCTGCTGGTCATCGATCTGAATAGCCTGATCACCGGCGATCATCTCTATTTTAACAGCGGCATGAATACGCCCCGGGCGGTGCGCAAGCAGACCAGCGAACGAGCCCTGTTACTGGCACGTCAGCAGGGCATTCCCGCCGCCAGTCATCAGCTGAACCGTAAAGACTTTGACGCTCTTAATGCCTTCGACAAGGCGGGCTTTCCGCTGCTGGATGTGACCGCCAGCAACTGGACGCTGGGTAATAAAGATGGTGCGCTGCAGCGTCATCGTAGTCCCCACTTTCCTGATGGCGTTACCCGCCATCAGACTGACCTGGATAATCTGAGCTATCTCGACCGCTGGCTGCCGGGGCAGATAACCTTGCGAACCCGCGACAGCGTTCGCGTGCTGCTGCCGCTGCTCAGTGAACTGACCAATCCCAAAGTGTAAGGATCTGACATGTACGTGGTCTTTCTGAATTACGTTCGTCCGGTAGAAGAAGTTGAAGCTCTGCTGGCAGCCCATATCGAATGGCTGGATCGCTATTTTGACGCGGGCTTTTTTATTGCAGCGGCACGTAAAGATCCGCGCACGGGCGGCATGTTACTGGTCAGGGAGATGGAACGAGAAGAGCTGGATGCAATTTTAGCGGAAGATCCGTTTGTCACGGTGGCAGAGTATGAGGTGACGAAAGTGAATGTGACCCGTGCAGCAGAGGCGTTTGCCGGATTAAAAGGCGCTTAGCTTTCCGCCTGACTCCAGCCAAAAACTTCTCTCCCTGTGTTCGGGGAGAGAAGTCCTGCGTCAGCCTTCGTGCAGACCACACTCGCGCTTGAGACCGAAGAAGCGCGTCTCTTCTTCTGCCATACCCGGCTCCCACTTGCGGGTGGTATGGGTATCGCCCACCGAGAGATAGCCTTCATCCCACAGCGGATGGTACTTCAGCTTATGCTGCTCCAGATACTGATGAATCTGGCGGTTATCCCAGTCGATAATCGGCAGCAGCTTAAAGACGCCACGCTGTACGCCCAGCACCGGCAGATTCGCCCGACTGCCCGACTGGTCGCGGCGCAATCCGGCAAACCAGGTCTGCGCGCCCAGGGTTTCAATGGCGCGATTCATCGGCTCAACTTTGTTGATCTCGTTATATTTCTCAATCCCCTCGACGCCCTGCTCCCACAGTTTGCCGTAGCGCGCTTCCTGCCAGGCCGGTGAGGTTTCGGCGCGGAACACTTTAAGGTTGAGATTGAGCTGGTCCGCCAGCTCATCAATAAAACGATAGGTCTCCGGGAACAGATAGCCGGTGTCGGTCAGGATCACCGGAATATCGGGCTGCTGACGCGTCACCAGATGCAGCGACACCGCGGCCTGAATACCGAAACTGGAGGAGAGCACATAGGCACCCGGCAGATTCTCCAGCGCCCAGCTGACCCGCTCTTCCGCTGATGACTTCTCCAGCTGCGCATTGGTCGCGGCCAGCGCCATAGCACGCTGGACTTTGGACATCTCATTCAGTGCTGCGAGGTCGGGGTGACTCATTTTGCTTCCTCCCAAAAATCGCGTGCCGGGTCCAGCACCGGCGCAACAATGCCCGCGCGGATGGTGAAGTCACCAAAGCCTTCAGCGGCCTGGCGCTCAGTGGCCCAGCGTCCCACCAGCTCATCAATGGTGGCGAGAATTTCGCTTTCGTTAATGTTTTCACGGTACATGCGGGGAATACGCGTTCCGCTGCGGTTTCCACCCAGATGCAGGTTGTAGCGACCTGGCGCTTTACCCACCAGACCCAGCTCAGCCAGCATGGCACGGCCACAGCCGTTGGGACAACCGGTAACGCGTAACACTATGTGCTCATCGCCAACGCCATGCGCATGCATGATCCCTTCCACTTTGGTCACGAAGGCAGGCAGGAAGCGCTCGGCTTCTGCCATCGCCAGCGGACAGGTCGGGAACGCCACGCAGGCCATCGAGTTTTCGCGCTGTGCCGTAACGTGATCCATCAGACCATGTTCGCGCGCGATTGCTTCGATCTGCGCTTTTTCGCTTTCCGGCACGCCCGCCACAATCAGGTTCTGGTTAGCGGTCAGGCGGAAATCGCCCTGATGGATTTTCGCAATTTCAGCGATGCCGCTTTTCAGCGGTCGGCCCGGATAGTCGAGCAGGCGACCATTTTCGATAAACAGCGTCAGGTGCCATTTGTTGTCGATGCCTTTAATCCAGCCAATGCGATCGCCACGGGTGGTGAACTCATAAGGACGGATCGGCTCAAACGTCACGCCTGCCCGTTTTTCAACTTCGGCTTTAAAGGTCTCGACGCCAACGCGTTCCAGGGTGTACTTGGTTTTGGCGTTTTTACGGTCGGTACGGTTGCCCCAGTCGCGCTGCGTCGTGACCACCGCCTCGGCAACGTCGAGGATCTTCTCCACCGGGAAGTAACCAAACTCGCTGGCGGTGCGCGCGTAGGTCGCTTTGTTACCGTGCTCAATCGACAGCCCGCCACCCACCAGCAGGTTAAAGCCCACCAGCTTGCCGTGCTCGGCGACAGCGACAAAGTTCAGATCGTTGGCGTGCAGATCCACGTCGTTATGCGGCGGGATCACCACGGTGGTTTTGAATTTACGCGGCAGATACGTTTCACCGAGGATCGGCTCTTCGTCGGTGGTGGCGACTTTTTCTTTATCCCACCAGATCTCCGCATAGGCACGGGTGCGTGGCAGCAGATGCTCAGAGAGTTTCTTGGCCCACTCATACGCTTCCTGATGCAGCTCCGACTCAACCGGGTTCGACGTACAGAGCACGTTACGGTTAACGTCGTTGGCGGTCGCCAGCGCATCCAGCCCCACCTCATGCAGCATCTGATGCGTCGGCTTAACGTTCTTCTTCAGAATGCCGTGAAACTGGAAGGTCTGACGGTTAGTCAGACGGATGCTGCCATAGATAGTTTTATCGGTGGCAAATTTGTCGATGGCCAGCCACTGAGTCGGCGTAATGATGCCGCCCGGCAACCGGCAACGCAGCATCATGGCGTGGCGCGGCTCCAGCTTCTGCTCCGCACGTTCGGCACGAATATCGCGATCGTCCTGCTGGTACATGCCGTGAAAACGGATCAGCAGGAAGTTGTCGCCGGTAAAACCGCCGGTCAGACCCTCTTCCAGATCTTCTTTAATGGTGCCGCGCAGATAGTTGCTCTGCTTCTTCAGACGCTCAGCGTCTGCTAATTTGCCTTCTACAACCAGCGGTCCAGGGTGTTTATCGCTCATTAGTAAACGTCTCGCTGATAACGGCGCTCAATGCGCAGCTCACTTAAAAATTCGTCGGCCGTTTCACGATCCATTCCGCCGTGTTCGACCACCACATCCAGCAATGCCTGCTCGACGTCTTTTGCCATACGATTCGCGTCGCCACAGACATAAAGATGCGCGCCCTCTTCAATCCAGCGCCACACTTCGGCCCCTTTCGCGCGGATCTTATCCTGTACGTAAATCTTCTCTGCCTGATCGCGTGACCAGGCGAGGTCGATATGAGTCAGCAGACCATCTTTCACATATTTCTGCCACTCCACCTGATAGAGGAAATCGTCGGTGAAGTGCGGATTACCAAAGAATAGCCAGTTTTTGCCGCTGGCATCGTCGTTGTCGCGCTGCTGCATAAAGGCGCGGAACGGCGCGATGCCGGTGCCCGGACCAATCATGATCACTGGCGCATCCGGATTAGCCGGCAGGCGGAAGTTGTCGTTGTGTTCGATGAAGACCCGGACTTCGCCCTCTTCTTCGATGCGATCGGCCAGCCAGGTCGATGCACCGCCGCCACGCTGGCGACCTTCAATATCAAAGCGAACGGCACCGACGGTGATATGCACTTCGGTATCGGTTTCAGCCTGCGAAGAGGCGATAGAGTAGAGTCGCGGCGTCAGCGGTCGCAGCAGTCCGGTCAGCTGTTCAGCGCTGAGTTCGGACGGTGCCAGGCGCACCATATCCACAATCGGATAGTGCTGCGCATAGTGCTGCAGCCTGGCTTTATCATCCACCAGTGAGAGCAACTCCGCGTTGCGTGACAGCTGGGCATACTGCGCCACGATCTGCGCGGTGTTAACCGTCAGCTCGAAATGCTTTAGCAGCGCCTCCGCCAGCGGCAGGGTTTTCCCCTGAACCTCTACCGGCTCATCGCCTTTCAGCCAGACCAGCTCCAGCAGTTCGCTGACCAGCGCCGCGTCGTTCTCATACCAGACGCCCAGCGCATCGCCAGGCTGGTAGCGCAGACCGGAATCGCCCAGATCGATTTCGATATGGCGCACATCTTTGTCTGAGTCCCGTCCGGTAATTTTCTGATTCACCGCCAGACTCGCGCTGAGCGGCGACTCTTTAGTATAGGGGCTGGTGGTGACTTCGTTGACGCTGCCGGCTGCTGTCGCCGCAGCCTGCGCCGGGGATTCAGTGGGAACGCGTTTCTTGAGAATTTCCGTCAGCGCAGTGCGCCAGGCGGCGGCCTGCTCCGCATACTCAACATCCGCATCAACGCGATCCAGCAGACGCTCGCCGCCCAGCTCCGCCAGTCGGCTGTCAAAATCTTTACCCGCCTGACTGAAGAATTCATAAGAGGTGTCGCCCAGGCCAAACACTGCGAAGGCGGCACCCTCCATTTTCGGTGCCTTTTTCGACATCAGGAATTTATGCAGCGCCACCGCCTCTTCTGGCGGTTCGCCTTCGCCCTGGGTGGAGGTTACAACCACCAGCATTTTTTCCTGGCCAATCTGTTTGAACTTGTAATCACCGGCATTCACCAGGTTTACGTTCAGCTTTGCGGCCAGCAGGTCATCACGCAACTGCTCAGCCAGACGACGTGCGTTGCCGGTCTGGGAGGCAGAAAGCAGCGTAATGGCGGGCGCTTCGGCCGGAGCCGGAGCAGATGCAGTGCTGGCGACGGCGCTACCCGGGGTCTGTTCCACCCTGCCCCAGAAATAGCCTGACAGCCACGCCAGTTGAGTCGGGGAATAATCTGTCGTCGCCGCCTGTAAGCGAGCGAGTTGTTCCGGGGAGAGCGGAAGCAGTGAACCAGGTGCCTGAGTCGTCATCGCGTTAAAAATTCCAGTATCAGAAGTCCGGACCGTAAAATGGCGGAAGAGTGCGTAGGTTACCGGTCCGTATATTAACGATTAAATACACCTTCGACATATCAAATAACCAAAATGACTAAATGGTTTTCCAGGTAGGAATAATCGTTAAAAGTGGTAAGCAAAGCGGTGATATATCAGTTAATTAGCTGGACGCCACTGTATAAACGCGCAGGAAAAGTATCGGTTTGTGCGGTTCGGGTGCGAAAAAAGCGGTAATCAGGTAGAATTCAGCGGTTTTTTAATGTCTGAGAGCCATTATGTCTACCACCTTGTTTAAAGAGTTCCAGTTCGAAGCCGCGCATCATCTACCGAATGTGCCGGCCGGACACAAATGTGGCCGTCTGCACGGTCATTCGTTCCTGGTTCGTCTGGAGATTACCGGCGAAGTGGATGCGCATACCGGCTGGGTTATGGATTTTGCTGAGCTGAAGGCGGCGTTTAAGCCGGTCTACAATCGGCTGGACCACTACTATCTGAATGATATTCCTGGCCTGGAAAATCCCACCAGCGAAGTGCTGGCGAAATGGATCTGGGATCAGATGAAGCCGCAACTGCCGCTGCTTAGCGCGGTGATGATCAAAGAAACCTGCACCGCAGGCTGCGTTTACCGCGGCTAACCCTGTCGGATCGAACCCTTCGATCCGACGCGGCTTTTCTCTCCGTCCTGCCTCTGACGCTCAACCCTTCCCTGTGGTTAACGGCTCATAGCGTGCCGCGTTATCAGGATCAGGCGATATTGAGATATTTATGGGTCTGCATCGACAGACGCCAGTTACGGGCAATGCAGGTCTCAATACAGAGCCGGGTTGCATCATCTTTGCGGCTGATTGGCTGCAGGGCGATGATACGCGCTTTGGTGTCATCAATGCCTGCCAGCAGCCGATCCAGCGCTTCCACATCACGCTCGCGCGCTACCGGATGCTTGATTTCATCGGCCCGGCTCAGCGCCTGGGGCAGAACATCGTAGCCGCCGCGCATGTTGACCTTCGGCGAGACGGTCACCCAGGTCCGTTCAGAACAGTGAATCTCGTGGGTTCCGCTGGTCTCAATCTGGCACTGGAAACCGTGCTGCTCCAGCGCAGTGGTTAACGGACGCAGATCGTAAATCGCCGGTTCACCACCGGTGATGACCACATGACGCGCCGTCCAGCCCTGCTGCGCAATGGCACTCACCAGGGTCGCCGCGTCGGCATCCCCCCATGCGTCGCTTTCCACCGTCTTGATCAAAATATCGCCCAGCGACGTTTCCCGATCTGTCCGCTTTTCCCAGGTGTGTTTGGTATCGCACCAGCTACAGCCCACCGGGCATCCCTGCAAACGAATGAAAATGGCAGGCACGCCGGTGTAATAACCTTCGCCCTGCAGTGTCTGGAACATTTCGTTAATCGGGTATTGCATTACGGACTCGCTTGAAAAAAACAGGGCGCTGATTATGGCAGATTTGCCGCGCAGCTCAACCACGCGTTGTGCCTTTTCTCCGCGCCGGACAAAACACAAAAAAGGGGCTTCAGATGGCTGACAGGCTCAAAACGTAGATGGCCAGGACCGAAGAGCAAAGCGTCCCGCGCTCAGGACAAAAACGCCGGAAGCGTTTTTGAACAACGCAAAGCGTTGGCCCGGTAACGGGCGCACCTCAGGGATGAGGTGCGTTATCGCACGGACCGGGCCGGCAGAGATGCCGCTTTGGCGATCGGGCCTTGCCATCTGCGTCTGCGCACCGCCACCAACAAAAAGCCCCGCACAAGGCGGGGCTTCAAAGGCCGATGATGTCACCTAGCGCGACATCAACGCACAGTCATTACTGACCTTTAACTTCTTTCAGACCGTTGAATGGCGCTTTAGAACCCAGCGCTTCTTCAATACGGATCAGCTGGTTGTACTTAGCAACACGGTCAGAACGGCTCATTGAACCGGTTTTGATCTGGCCCGCTGCAGTACCTACCGCCAGGTCAGCGATGGTCGCATCTTCGGTTTCGCCTGAACGGTGAGAGATCACGGCAGTGTAGCCCGCGTCTTTCGCCATTTTGATCGCAGCCAGAGTTTCGGTCAGAGAACCGATCTGGTTGAATTTGATCAGAATGGAGTTAGCGATACCTTTATCGATACCTTCTTTCAGGATCTTGGTGTTGGTAACGAACAGGTCATCACCCACCAGCTGGATTTTGTCGCCCAGTACTTTGGTCTGGTAAGCGAAGCCGTCCCAGTCAGATTCGTCCAGGCCATCTTCGATAGAAACGATCGGATACTGTTTAGTCAGATCTTCCAGGAAGTGGGTGAACTCTTCAGAGGTAAACGATTTACCGCCTTCACCGGCCAGAACGTATTTGCCATCTTTGTAGAACTCAGATGCCGCACAGTCCATCGCCAGGGTGATGTCTTTGCCCAGCTCGTAGCCTGCTGCTTTTACCGCTTCAGCGATAACAGCCAGCGCTTCGGCGTTGGAACCCAGGTTTGGCGCGTAGCCGCCTTCATCACCCACTGCAGTGCTCATGCCTTTGCTTTTCAGCACTTTTGCCAGGCTGTGGAACACTTCAGAACCCATACGGATGGCTTCTTTCAGGTTCGGAGCGCCAACCGGCTGGATCATGAATTCCTGGATGTCGACGTTGTTGTCGGCATGTTCGCCGCCGTTGATGATGTTCATCATTGGCAGTGGCATAGAGTATTTGCCTGGGGTGCCGTTCAGTTCAGCGATGTGCTCATACAGCGGCTGACCTTTAGAGGCTGCAGCGGCTTTAGCAGCTGCCAGTGAAACAGCCAGAATGGCGTTAGCACCGAAGTTAGATTTGTTCTCAGTACCGTCCAGGTCGATCATGATCTTATCGATGTTCGCCTGATCTTTCGCGTCTTTGCCTTTTACCGCTTCAGCAATCGGACCGTTTACTGCAGCAACGGCTTTGGTTACGCCTTTGCCCAGATAACGTGATTTGTCACCGTCACGCAGTTCCAGCGCTTCGCGTGAACCGGTAGAGGCACCTGATGGTGCAGCTGCCAGGCCTACGAAACCGCCTTCCAGATGCACTTCAGCTTCAACAGTCGGGTTACCACGTGAGTCGATAATTTCGCGACCGATGACTTTTACGATTTTGGACATTACGATTTTCCTCAGTACAAGTTAGTCAATCCTAAGACAAGCAACGCGCGAAAAGTTCGCGCGCTGCCTGTGAAACTTACTTCGCTAAACGCTTCTGATGCTCATGTGCGGCTTTAACAAAGCCGGCAAACAGCGGATGGCCGTCGCGTGGGGTCGAGGTAAACTCAGGATGGAACTGGCAGGCCACAAACCACGGATGGTTCGGGATCTCAATAATCTCAACCAGTTGATCATCACCAGAGCGACCTGCTACGCGCAGACCGGCTGCTTCAATCTGCTTTAACAGCATATTGTTCACTTCATAGCGGTGGCGATGGCGCTCAACGATAGTGTCAGAGCCGTAGAGCTGGCGAACCTGGCTGCCCGGCGTTAACTGACACTGCTGGCTGCCCAGACGCATGGTGCCGCCCAGATCGCTCTGCTCGCTGCGGACTTCGACGTTGCCATCTTCGTCACGCCATTCGGTGATTAATGCCACCACCGGATATTTACAGTCTGGCACAAATTCCGTGGAGTTGGCGCCCGGCATCCCGGCGACATTGCGGGCGAACTCCATCAGCGCAACCTGCATGCCCAGGCAGATGCCCAGGTACGGCACGTTGTTTTCACGTGCATACTGCGCGGTCATCAGCTTGCCTTCCACGCCACGGTAACCGAAGCCACCCGGGATCAGAATCGCATCCAGATCTTTCAGTAATTCGACACCGCGTGATTCAACATCCTGCGAATCGATCAGTTTGATGTTCACGGTGACGCGATTTTTCAGGCCGCCATGTTTCAGCGCTTCGATGACCGACTTGTAGGCATCCGGCAATTCCACATACTTGCCCACCATACCGATGGTGACTTCACCACCCGGATTGGCTTCTTCGTAGATCACCTGCTCCCATTCGGCCAGGTTGGCTTCCGGTGCATTCAGGTTGAAGCGCTTGCAGATATAGTCATCCAGGCCCTGCGATTTCAGCATGCCAGGAATCTTGTAGATGGAATCAACGTCTTTCAGCGAGATAACCGCTTTTTCAGGGACGTTACAGAACAGGGCGATTTTAGCGCGTTCGTTGGCCGGTACGGCACGGTCAGAACGGCAAATCAGCACGTCTGGCTGAATACCAATCGACAGCAGCTCTTTCACCGAGTGCTGGGTCGGTTTGGTTTTCACTTCACCGGCAGCCGCCATATACGGCACCAGCGTCAGGTGCATATACATGGTGTGTTCGCGGCCCACATCAACGGCCATCTGGCGAATCGCTTCCAGGAACGGCAGTGATTCGATATCCCCGACCGTGCCGCCGATTTCGACCAGTACCACATCATGACCTTCACCGCCTTCAATAATGCGTTCTTTGATGGCGTTGGTGATATGCGGAATAACCTGAATGGTTGCGCCCAGATAGTCGCCACGGCGCTCTTTGCGCAGGACTTCTGAGTAGATACGGCCAGTGGTGAAGTTGTTACGACGCGACATTTTGGTACGGATGAAGCGCTCGTAGTGACCCAAATCCAGATCGGTTTCAGCGCCGTCATCAGTGACGAAAACTTCACCGTGCTGCGTCGGGCTCATGGTGCCTGGATCCACGTTGATATACGGGTCCAGCTTCATGATGGTCACGTTCAGACCACGGGCTTCGAGAATGGCTGCGAGGGAGGCTGCGGCAATGCCTTTACCCAGAGAGGAAACGACCCCGCCGGTCACAAAAATATAATTCGTTGTCATGCTGAACCTGAGAGTTTAGGTTTAAAGACGGTGGAATAACCAGGACGGGAAAACAGTATACTGGAAACCGCTATCAGCCACAATTGATGAATCACCGCCATCCTCCAACGCATTGCTGCGGCTAACATAGCCGATAGCCGCCAATGAAATGTTGACGTGCGTCACAAAGTTGCCGTCAGGCTGAATCGAGTAAGCGAAAGCGGTGGCTTTATGCACAGCGCTGGAATAATCAGCGCTTCTCGCCCCGTTTCACTTGCTGCCAGGCGGCCTCCATCTGCTCCAGCGTGGCACCCGGCATACTTAACCCCTGTGCAGCGATGATCGCTTCGACTTCGCGGAAGCGGCGCTCAAACTTGTCATTGGCCTTTTGCAGCGCGGTCTCTGCTTTGCTGCCAAGATGGCGCGATAGGTTAACCGTGGCGAACAGCAGGTCGCCAATCTCCTCTTCCAGCTTCTCACCATCCACCACGCTCTGCTGCGCCTCGTGCATCACTTCATCAATCTCTTCATGCACCTTAGCCACCACCGGCCCCAGCGTGGTCCAGTCGAATCCGACATTGTGACAACGCTTCTGAATCTTGTGGGCGCGCATCAGTGCGGGCAGTGCCTTAGGGATATCATCCAGCGCCGAATGCTGGGCTTTGTCAGCCCGCTCAGCGGTTTTTATCGCTTCCCAGTTTTTCAGCACTTCGCTGCTGGTTTCTGCTGTGGCATCGCCAAAAATGTGTGGATGACGGCGCTCCAGCTTGTCGCTGATTGCGTGGCAGATATCCTCAAAATTAAAGCGATCCTGTTCGCTGGCCATCTGCGCATAGAACACCACCTGAAACAGCAGATCGCCCAGCTCACCGCGCAGATCGTCAAAATCTTCGCGCTGGATAGCGTCCAGCACTTCGTAGGTCTCTTCCAGCGTATAGGGCGCGATGGTGGCGAAGGTCTGTTCACGATCCCACGGACAGCCATGTTGTGGATCGCGCAGGGTTTTCATTATGCCAAGCAGGCGCTCAATAGCGTTCATTCAGGAGGATCCTTGATTAGTGAGATGACAGGCAACGGGCGAAGAGGCAAAGCGTACAACACGGCAGGACGCTATTCACCGCGTCCGGCCGTGTCTGGTGGTGCAGAAAACGCCTGCGCAACCTCCAGCTGCCGGTTGCCTCAGTGCCTGCCTGAATATCAGTGCAGGCGACGGGCGTCAATGATATCAGAGACCTGGTTCAGACGCGCCAGGACACGTCCCAGTACCTGATGGTTGTAGATCTCAATATCCATGTCGATGGTCGCCAGCTGTTTTTTGGTGTCGCTGCGGCTTGAGACGCCCAGGACATTCACTTTCTCATTGGCGAGAATGGTGGTGATGTCACGCAGTAAGCCGCTGCGATCGTTGGCGGTCACGCGCACCACCAGCGAATAGCCGCTGGAGTAGCTTTCGCCCCACACCGCATCGACGATACGTTCCGGCGCATGCGAAATGAGTTCAGCCAGCTGGTCGCAGTCGGCGCGGTGAATAGAGATGCCGCGTCCCTGGGTGATGAAGCCGACAATATCATCCCCCGGAATCGGCTGGCAGCAGCGGGCAATGTGGTGCATCAGGTTGCCCACGCCTTCCACGACGACGCGTCCGCTCTCTTTGCGTGAAGAGGGAGTGTACGATTTCTGGGTCAGCTGACGCAGCGCTTCGCGATCTTCCTCTTCGGCGCTCGGCTTATTGAGCTTCGCCTGCAGGAAGTTAACCATCTGGTTAAGACGAATATCGCCGCCGCCAATCGCCGCCAGCAGCTCTTCAAGCGAGGTCACGTTATAGCGCGGCAGCAGCAGTTTTTCGGCTTCACGCAGGCTGATATCCAGCTGATTCAGTTCGTTATCCAGAATCTGCCGTCCGGCGATAATATTCTTGTCGCGATCCTGCTTGCGGAACCAGTTGTGGATCTTCGAGCGCCCACGGTTGGTGGTGATGTAGCCCAGATTCGGATTGAGCCAGTCGCGGCTCGGGTTCGGCTGCTTCTGGGTGATCACTTCAACCTGATCGCCCATCTGCAGCTGGTAGGTGAACGGCACGATGCGGCCACCGATTTTCGCGCCGATGCAGCGATGACCGATGTCGCTGTGAATATGATAGGCAAAGTCGAGCGGCGTCGATCCAGCGGGCAGATCCACCACGTCGCCTTTCGGGGTAAAGACGTAGACCCGGTCATCGAACACCTGGCTGCGGACCTCTTCCAGCAGTTCGCCGGAGTCCGCCATCTCTTCCTGCCAGCTGATGAGCTTACGCAGCCAGGCGATCCGCTCTTCATGACCGGCCGCGCCACGCGCGCTGCTGGAAGTTGGCCCCTCTTTATATTTCCAGTGCGCAGCCACGCCCAGTTCGGCATCTTCATGCATCTGGCGGGTACGGATCTGGATCTCCACCGTTTTGCCCTGCGGCCCTAACACCACCGTATGAATCGACTGGTAGCCGTTGGGTTTGGGGTTAGCGACGTAGTCATCGAATTCACTGGGCAGATGGCGATAGAGCGTATGCACCGTACCCAGCGCACCGTAGCAATCCTGCAGGCGATCGGCGACGATGCGCACCGCCCGCACGTCAAACAGCTCATCAAAGGCCAGCGATTTTTTCTGCATCTTGCGCCAGATGCTGTAGATATGTTTCGGACGGCCATAGACTTCAGCGCGCACGCCCTCTTTGACCATCTCTTTGCGCAGATTGCTGACGAAGTTTTCGATGTACTGCTCACGGTCAATACGCCGCTCATGCAGTAATTTGGCGATGCGCTTATATTCGTCGGGATGCAGGTAGCGGAAGCAGTAATCTTCCAGCTCCCATTTGAGCTGACCAATACCGAGACGATTGGCCAGTGGCGCATAGATATTGGTGCTCTCTTTGGCGGCCAGTACCCGCTCATCTTCCGGCGCATCTTTCATTTCGCGCAGATTCATGATGCGTTCAGCCAGCTTCAGCACTACGCAGCGGAAATCTTCTACCATCGCCAGCAGCATGCGGCGGACGTTATCCACCTGTTCAGAGGCCATGGAGTCGTTGTGGATCGCTTTCAGCTGGCGGATGGCGTCCATATCGCGCACGCCGTGTACCAGCGAGACAATGCCTTTGCCGACGGCGGTTTCCAGCTCCTCTTCACTCACCACTTCATCGTTAGCCAGCGGGAAAATCAGCGCTGCACACAGGCTTTCGATATCCATGCTGAGCATTGAGAGGATTTCAACCATCTCAATACCGCGCCACAGCAGCAGCGACTGATCAGGATGGCCCTGCGTCTGCGCTTCGCAGTAGCGCCAGGTCTCGGCCACACGTTGACATGATTGCGGGTTGGCAATACCGAGACTGGCGATCCACTGGTCGAGGGCGAAATCCCCCTCAGTATTTAAATGCGCACTTCTGACCGCAACCATAACCTCTCCTGCACAACGACATACATCGCTTATGTTTTTCTGAACAGCACCATGGATTCGAGATGACGGGTATGTGGGAACATATCCAGCATCGCGACCCTTTCCAATTGGTAGCCTGCCGACAGCAATGTCTGGCTGTCGCGGGCGAGTGTGGTGGGATTACACGAAACATAGACCACGCGATCTGGTGCAAGTTTAACCACATGCGCCATTACGCCCGCAGCCCCGGCGCGTGCCGGATCGAGTAATACCTTGTTAAATCCCTGTGCCGCCCACGGCTGGCGCGACACTTCTTCTTCCAGATTATGCTGAAAGAAACTGACATTTTTAAGATTATTCAAATCAGCATTATACGCTGCCTGCCGCACTAATGCTGCAATCCCCTCCACACCAACCACATTATGTACGAAGATTCCTATAGGAAGTGTGAAGTTTCCCATGCCGCAAAACAGATCCAGCACCCGGTCTTCCGGCTGCAGATCGAGCCAGGCAATTGCCTTCGCGACCATCTGCTGATTAACACCATCGTTAACCTGAATAAAATCCTGTGGGCTGAAGGTTAGCTTAAGCTGGTGAGATTGATAAAACGGCGTCGACTCATTTAACGCACTCAACTCTTCCTCGCCCGCATCCAGGAACAGCATCAGCTGATGCTTATGCGAAAACTGTTCCAGTTTTTCACGGTCATCCGCATGCAGCGCATCAAGATGGCGCAGAATCATCAGCGGCCCGTTGTCTGCCAGCACCAGCTCCACATGCCCGAGACGCCTGACGGCGCGTAAGTCACTGAGACACTGATGCAGTGGAACCATTAAAGCCTCAAGTTCGGGCACTAAAATGGGGCATTGCTGAATATCGACCAGATCGTTGCTGGCTTCCTGACGGAAGCCCATCTGCAACCGCTGCGCCTTATTTTGCCATTGCAGCCCCAGACGGGCGCGACGACGATAGCCCCAGGGCTGACCGGCAATCACCTCATCTACCGCCACATCTTGTGCGGCGGCCTGGCGCAGCATCCGGCTCAGCGCCTGGGCTTTGCTCTGCTGTTGCAGCGCCACATCGGCATGCTGCTGCTGGCAGCCGCCGCAGCGTTCATAATGTGGGCAGCGCGGCGTGACGCGCGCCGGACTGCGGCTAATCAGTCGTGTCACTTTCGCCCGGGCAAATTGACGTTTATCCTCTGTCAGCATGACCTCCGCCTGTTCCCCAGGCAGGGCACCGGCGACAAAAAGGGTTTTGCCCTTGTGACGCGCCACCCCTTGTCCGAACGGATCGAGCGCCTCAATGGTGACGGTGATCCGTTGTTGCGTCGTCACGCGCTGTTTTGCAACGTAAAATTGCGCCATAGTGTTATTAATTCTCTTTATCGAAAACGACCTGCATTGTTTTTGTCGACAGCATGCACAGGGACGTTAATGCCGGAGTAGCCAGGCGACTATTATGACCAAATACAGCCTGCGGGCGCGAATGATGATTTTAATTCTGGCACCCACGCTGATGGTTGGCCTGCTGCTCAGCTCATTTTTTGTGGTGCACCGCTACAATGAACTGCAGCGCCAGGTTATCGATGCCGGAGCCAATATCATTGAACCGCTGGCGATCTCCAGCGAATACAGCATGACCTGGCACAATCGTGACGCCATGCGTGAACTTGTCAGCCTGCTGCACCGCCGCCATTCGGGCATCGTCCGGGCGATCTCGGTGTTTGATAATCACAACCAACTCTACGTCACCTCCAATCACAAGCAGAACCTCAGCCTGCTGCAACAGGATGATATCCGCGCCCTGCCCGACGATGTCTCCATGGAGCGTCACGGCAACGTATTGATTCTGCGCACACCGATCACCACCGAGCGTTACGATGTGGATGAATTGCCGGACGAAGATGCCAAGCCGTCGGGCAATCCGCTGGGCTACGTGGCGATAGAACTGGATCTGCAGTCGGTGCGCCTGCAGCAGTACAAAGAGGTGTTTGTCGCCACGCTGATGCTGCTCTTCTGCCTCTGCCTGGCCATGCTGTTTGCCTATCGTCTGATGCGTGATGTCACCGGCCCGATCCGCAATATGGTCACCACCGTTGACCGCATCCGTCGCGGCCAGCTCGATAGCCGCGTTGAGGGATACATGCTGGGTGAGCTCAGCATTCTGAAAAACGGGATTAATGCGATGGCGATGTCGCTGACCGCCTATCACGAAGAGATGCAGCACAATATCGATCAGGCGACCTACGATCTGCGAGAGACGCTGGAACAGCTGGAGATTCAGAACGTTGAGCTGGATCTGGCGAAGAAACGCGCCCAGGAAGCGGCGCGTATCAAATCTGAGTTTCTGGCCAATATGTCGCATGAGCTGCGGACGCCGCTTAATGGCGTGCTGGGCTTTACCCGGCAGATGCTGAAAACCCAGCTGCGCACCACCCAGCGCGACTATATGCAGACCATTGAACGTTCAGCCAATAACCTGCTCAGTATTATCAATGACGTGCTCGATTTCTCGAAGCTGGAAGCGGGCAAACTGATGCTGGAGGCGATCCCCTTCCCGCTGCGTGCCACACTGGATGAAACGCTGGTGCTGCTGGCCCCGTCGGCGCATGACAAAGGGCTGGAGCTGACGGTGGTGTGTGACAGCAGCGTGCCGGACAACGTGATTGGCGATGCGCTGCGCCTGCAACAGATTCTGATTAACCTGATCGGTAACGCCATCAAGTTTACCGAGAAAGGGTATATCGGCCTGCGTGTCGGACAGCGGGTGATTACGCAGTCGAGCGTCGAGCTGGAGATTCAGGTTGAAGATAGCGGCATCGGCATCTCTGAGCAGCAACAGACACAGCTGTTCCAGGCGTTCCGTCAGGCTGACGCCAGCATTTCGCGCCGTCATGGCGGCACCGGGCTGGGGCTGGTGATCACCCAGAAACTGGTGCGGGAGATGGGCGGCGAAATCACCTTCAGCAGCCAGCCGGACAAGGGCTCCACCTTTGTGATTCGCGTGCAGCTGGATCTCAATCCCAATGCGCCCGGCATGCCACGCGTGCTGGATGCGCTGTCACATGCGCGCATTGCCTATGTTGAAGCGGATGCTAACGTTGCCAGCGCAGCACTGGAGATGTTAAGCGCCACACCATTGCAGATCGATTACAGCGAAACGCTGGAGGGTTTAAAAGCGTCTCACTATCCGCTGCTGCTGATGGCGATGCCGGTCGACATCAGTCAGCCCGAGCTGCTCAATGAACGCATGATTAATGCGCTGCTGGATCGGGCCGACAACGTGCTGATGGCGCTCCCCAGCCCGATGATGTTGCTGGCGGATGAGCTGAAGGTACGCGGCATTGACGGTTGCATCGCTAAACCGATCTCCCTGACGCGACTCCTGCCGATGTTACTGGATCTGCATACCCGTCAGATCAGTGAACTGCCGCTTTCACCCCGGCTGCCGCTGACGGTGATGGCGGTGGATGATAATCCCGCCAACCTCAAGCTGATTGGCGCGCTGCTGGAGGAGCAGGTGCAGAACATCCTGCTGTGCAGCAGCGCCGAACACGCCATCCGTGAGGCACGTCAGCAGTCGCTGGATGTGATTCTGATGGATATTCAGATGCCGGATATCGATGGCATTCGCGCCAGCGAAATTATCCGCAGCATGCCGCATCATGCCAGTACACCGATTGTGGCGGTCACCGCCCATGCGATTGATGGCGAGCGTGAACAATTGATCAAGGCGGGCATGAATGACTATCTTGCCAAACCGATTGATGAGAGCAAGTTAAGACAGTTGCTGGCGCGCTATACGCCACCACCAGTAGTCACCGTGCCGGAACTGCTGCCAATATTACCTACGCTGGACTGGCAACTGGCGCTGCGACAGGCGGCGAACAAAGCCGATCTGGCGCGCGATCTGCTGCGGATGCTGCTGGAATTTTTACCGGAAGTGCATGCGAAGATGGCGCAGTTTATGTCGACCAATGAGGTCAACGCCCTGCGTGAGATTATTCACAAGCTGCACGGCAGTGCCAGCTACAGCGGCGTGCCGCGCATGAAGCAACTCTGCCATCAGCTGGAAAGAGAGCTGCTGGAGGCCAGCGATATCGCTGCGCTGGAGCCGGAACTGCTGGAGCTGCAGGATGAGATGGAGAACGTCGCCCGAGAAGCCCGCCAGCTGTTAGGGATTGGATAAGGCTATTGGTTAGTTAAACCCGGCCGATGTGGAGTGGCCGGGTAAGGCTGGTGGTTAGTTAAACCCGGCCAGCTTTAACGTGGCTGCCACATTACGTGCCGTCATCTCAACATTCTTTCCGGCGCTGGCGAGTGCCTCATCCAGCGTACAGATGCTGTAGAGCACGCTGAATACCGCATCGATCCCGTGCTGATGCACCACGCCGACATCGGCCGTCAGGCTTCCGGCGATGCCAATCACCGGCTTATTAAAGCGCTTTGCCACGCTGGCGACGCCGATCGGCACCTTGCCATTAATACTCTGGCTGTCGATACGCCCTTCACCGGTAATTACCAGGTCAGCATCTTTTACCTCTTCCGCCAGCCCCAGCGCTTCAGTAACAATCTCAATGCCGCGCCGCAGCTCTGCCTGACAGAAGGCGTGCAGCGCCGCCCCCATACCGCCCGCTGCGCCGCCGCCCGGAATATGCAGCACATCAATATCGAGATCGCGGTGAATAATCGCGGCGTAATGGGCCAGCGCCTGATCGAGCTGCTGCACCAGCGCCGGTGTCGCCCCTTTCTGCGGGCCGAAAATGGCCGATGCACCCTCTTTGCCCGTCAGCGGATTCGTGACGTCACAGGCCACTTCAATGCGGCACTGATGAATGCGGGCGTCCAGCGCGTCAATATCGATGCTGGCAAGATCGGCGAGTGCACCGCCACCGTGACCGATCTCGCAGCCCTGGTCGTCCAGCAGCCGGGCGCCCAGCGCCTGCATCATGCCGGCTCCGCCATCATTGGTGGCGCTGCCGCCGATACCAATGATGATGTGGCCGACCCCCTTATCCAGCGCATGTCTGATCAACTCGCCGGTGCCAAATGAGGTCGTTATCAGCGGGTCACGCTGCGATGCAGGCACCCGCTCCAGTCCACTGGCCGCTGCCATTTCGATATAGGCGGTGGACTCATCGCCGGACAGGCCATAGAAGGCGTCAACCTCTGTTCCCAGCGGCCCCGTCACCTTCAGCCTGACGATTTTTCCCTTCGTCGCCGCCACCATCGCTTCTACCGTTCCTTCACCGCCGTCGGCGACCGGTATTTTCACGTAATGCGCATCGGGAAAGATGTCACGGAAACCCGCTTCAATCGCCGATGCCACATCCAGGGCGGATAAACTCTCTTTATATGAATCCGGTGCGATTACGATTTTCATAGGCAATCCGAGCGCAGTTGAGTAATTGAAACGGCTCTGAACCAGTCCGGTTTCCGCAGAGACCGACACCGGGTTTTAGCGGGCGATTTCAACCTTCGCTAACTTCTCATAATAGCAGGCCAGCGCGCTGTGGTCGGCGCTACCCTGCCCGTCGTTACGCAGCGCCTGCATCATCTCCATCACCGCCGCCGTCAGCGGCAGATGCGCGCCGATGCTGTGCGAGGTATCCAGCGCGTTCGCCAGATCTTTGATATGCAGGTCAATGCGGAAGCCGGGTTTGAAGTTGCGATCCATCACCATGGGCGCTTTGGCATCCAGTACCGTGCTGCCGGCCAGGCCGCCACGAATCGCCTGATAAACCAGATCCGGATTCACACCCGCTTTGGTCGCCAGTGATAACGCCTCGGACATCGCCGCAATATTCAGCGCCACAATCACCTGGTTGGCCAGCTTAGTCACGTTACCCGCACCGATGTCGCCGGTATGCACCACCGATCCCGCCATCGATTTCATGATGTCGTAGCAGGTATCGAACACCGCTTTATCACCGCCGACCATCACAGAGAGCGTGCCTTCAATCGCTTTAGGTTCACCGCCACTGACCGGCGCATCCAGCATTTTGATCCCTTTTTCTGCCAGCGCATCATGGACTTCACGGCTCGCCAGCGGCGCAATGGAGCTCATGTCGATGACCACCAGGCCTGGCTTCGCCCCTTCGATAATGCCATTTTTACCCAGACAGACTTCGATGACCTGCGGCGAGTTGGGCACCATGGTAATCACCACATCGCACTGCTCAGCCACCTCTTTTGGCGATTTCGCCACGGTCGCGCCCAGTTCAGTCAGTTCCGCTTCGTTGTCAGCGTTATGATCGCGCACCACCAGCGAATAACCGGCTTTCACCAGATTTTTACTCATTGGTTTGCCCATAATACCCAGGCCGATAAATCCAATTTTCATTGCGTTTCCCCTTGATTGATTAGCGCTTAAATTTGTCGCATAACGCCTGAGAGGCGTTGCGGAACATACCGACATCGCTGCCGACGGCGACAAAAGTGGCACCCCACTCCAGATAACGACGCGCGTCCGCTTCCACCGGTGCCAGAATGCCGCTCGGCTTACCGGCGGCTTTGGCGCGTTCAAAAATGTGTTTAATCACTTTCAGCACTTCAGGATGCGCAGGCTGACCGAGATAGCCCAGCGCAGCAGAGAGATCGCCCGGCCCGACAAAAATACCGTCGACACCGTCCACCGCCGCGATGGCGTCAATGTTGTCGACCGCCTGCTGGGTTTCGATCTGCACCAGCACCGTGATGTTGTCATTGATGGTGCTGTTGTAATCCGGCAGGGTGCCGTACATGTTGCTGCGGTGCGAAACCGAGACACCGCGAATGCCGGCTGGCGGATAGCGGGTTGAGGCGACGGCACGCACTGCTTCCTCTTCGGTCTCGACAAATGGCACCAGGAAGTTGTTAAACCCGATATCCAGCAGACGCTTAATAATCACCGGCTCGTTGCAGGGCGGACGCACCACGGGCGCACTGTGGCTGCCTTTAAGCGCCATCAGCTGCGGCACAAACGTGGTGATATCGTTGGGCGCGTGTTCGCCATCCAGGACCAGCCAGTCAAAACCGGCCAGCCCTAAAATCTCGGTAGAGATCGGGCTGGCAAGCGCACACCAGCTGCCGATCAGGGTTTCACCCGCTAACAAACGACGACGAAATCCATTTGGCCAGGCTGCATTACTCATGGTTAAACTCCTGTGACGATGGCTCCCCGTGGGGAGCCGAAAAGGTTAACGTACTAGGCAGGGACGTTTGTTGTCGTAGGTCCATCCCGGCACTAAAAATTGCATCGCTTCGGCATCGTCACGCGCGCCCAGCCCCTGCTTCTGATAGAGCGCGTTGGCCTGCATCACCTGATCCATATCCAGCTCGACGCCGAGACCGGGCTTCTGCGGTACCTGCACCATGCCGCCTTTGATCTGGAATGGCTCTTTGGTCAGGCGCTGATTGCCCTCCTGCCAGATCCAGTGGGTATCAATGGCGGTGATCGCGCCCGGCGCGGCAGCGGCGACGTGGGTGAACATCGCCAGCGAAATGTCGAAGTGGTTATTGGAGTGCGAGCCCCATGTCAGGCCGAAGTCGTGACACATCTGTGCTACCCGCACCGAACCCTGCATGGTCCAGAAGTGCGGATCCGCCAGCGGAATGTCCACCGACTGCAGCGACAGGGTATGGCCCATCTGACGCCAGTCGGTGGCGATCATATTGGTGGCGGTTGGCATGCCGGTGGCGCGACGGAACTCCGCCATCACTTCACGGCCGGAGTACCCCTGCTCTGCGCCACAGGGATCTTCTGCGTAGGCGAGCACATCTTTGAGCTGTTTGCCGAGCATGATCGCCTCGTTGAGCGACCAGGCCCCGTTGGGATCAAGGGTGATACGGGCTTCAGGAAAACGCTTAGCCAGCGCAGTAACCGCTTCGGCCTCTTCGCCGCCGCGCAGTACGCCGCCTTTGAGTTTGAAATCGTTGAAGCCATATTTCTCATACGCCGCTTCCGCCAGCCGCACCACCGTCTCCGGGGTTAGCGCTTCTTCGTGGCGCAGGCGATACCAGTCGCAGGGATCGCTCTCCTGGCTCTGGTAAGAGAGGGACGTTTTGCGGCGGTCGCCGATGTAGAAGAGATAGCCGAGCATCTCAACGCGGTCGCGCTGCTGTCCGTCGCCCAGCAGCGAGGCCACATTAACCTCCAGATGCTGACCCAGCAGATCGAGCAGCGCCGCTTCAATGCCGGTCACCACATGAATAGTGGTGCGCAGATCGAAGGTCTGGGTGCCGCGCCCGCTGGCATCGCGGTCGGCGAAGGTGCTGCGCACCAGGCTGAGAATGTTTTTGTATTCGCCCACGGTTTTGCCAATCACCAGCGACGCTGCATCTTCCAGCGTCTGGCGGATTTTTTCGCCGCCCGGGATTTCGCCGACGCCGGTGTGTCCGGCGTTATCTTTGATAATCACAATGTTGCGGGTAAAGAATGGCGAGTGAGCGCCGCTGAGGTTCAGCAGCATGCTGTCGTAGCCTGCGACCGGAATAACCTGCATGGCGGTGACTTTCGGTGTTGAACTCATCTCCTGCTCCTTATGCTGTTGCACGGCCAAATGCCGGGCGTTTGCGATCAAATGTCCAGCCGGGGACCAGATATTGCATCGCCGTGGCGTCGTTACGCGCGCCGGCGGGCAGTGACTGATAAAGCTGATTGGCTTTGTTTACCTGCTCCCAGTCGAGCTCAATGCCCAGACCCGGCGCATCCGGCACGGCAAGTTTCCCGTTGCGGATTTGCAGCGGATTTTTCGTCAGGCGCTGATCGCCCTCCTGCCAGATCCAGTGGGTATCAATCGCGGTAGGATTGCCTGGCGCTGCCGCACCCACATGGGTGAACATCGCCAGCGAAATATCGAAGTGGTTATTGGAGTGGCAGCCCCAGGTGAGGCCCCACTCATCGCAGAGCTGCGCGACCCGCACGGCGCCGCTCAGCGTCCAGAAGTGAGGATCCGCCAGCGGAATATCGACTGCATTGAGCATCACCGCGTGATTCATCTCGCGCCAGTTGGTGGCGATCATATTGGTGGCCACCGGTAAGCCGGTTGCGCGCCGGAACTCGGCCATCACTTCACGTCCCGAATAGCCCTGCTCCGCGCCGCACGGATCTTCAGCGTAGCTCAGCACATCCTGCATCCCTTTACACAGCGCTATCGCCTCGTCCAGCAGCCAGGCGCCGTTCGGGTCGACCGTAATGCGGGCGTCGGGAAAGCGCTGCTTCAGCGCCGCCGCGGTGGCAATCTCCTGCTCGCCCGGCAACACGCCGCCTTTGAGCTTAAAATCTTTGAAGCCATATTTATCCGCAGCCGCCTCAGCCAGCCGCACAACGGCATCGCTGGTCAGCGCTTCCTGATGACGCAGGTGATACCAGTCGTGGCTGGCCTGCTCACCACTCAGATAGGGCAGATCGGTCTTGCGGCGGTCGCCGAGATAGAACAGATAGCCCAGCACCGTCACTTCATCACGCTGTTTACCTGGCCCCAGCAGTTCAGCCACCGGTACGCCCAGACACTGTCCCAGCAGATCGAGCAGCGCCGCTTCCAGCGCGGCTACTGCGTTGACCCGCAACTCAAAAGTCCAGGCACCGCTGCCGAAGGTGGTGAAGTCAGCCGACTGATTGCCTTTGTGCACCTGCTGCACCAGACGGTTCATTCGCGCAATCTGCTGGCCTTTCACCTGCGGAATCGCCTCTACCAGCGTCTGATAGATGGTGTCGCCGCCGGGGGCTTCACCGACGCCGGTGTGACCGGCGCTGTCGGTGAGAACCACAATATTGCGGGTAAAACAGGCGTTGTGCGCACCACCAATATTGAGCAGCATGCTGTCATAACCGGCGACCGGGATGACCTGCATCTCAGTAATCACCGGCGAACTTTGCGTATTCATAATGCATCCTTACCGGGCCAGGTTTTCAGTTCGACACGTTTGATATCGCCCGCGATCACCAGGAAGCTGAATGCGGCGACAAAGGCATGAATACCGACATAGATCAGCGCGCCTTCAAAGGAGCCGCTGGTGGCGATGATGTAACCGATGGCGATAGGCGTCACGATGCCAGAGAAGTTACCGAACATGTTGAACAGACCGCCGCTCAGGCCACTGATCTCTTTCGGTGCGGTATCTGCCATCACCGCCCAGCCCAGCGCACCGATGCCTTTACCAAAGAACGCCAGTGCCATGAAGAACACCACCACCCATTCGGTATCGGTGTAGTTACACATCACCATCGAAATAGAGAGCAGCATGCCGAGCACGATCGGCGTTTTACGCGCGATATTCAGGGAGCCGGTTTTACGCATCAGCCAGTCGGAGATCACCCCACCCAGTACGCCGCCGAGGAAGCCGCACACCGCCGGAATCGAGGCAATAAAGCCCGCTTTGAGAATCGACATGCCGCGCGCCTGTACCAGATAGACCGGGAACCAGGTGATAAAAAAGTAGGTTAAGGCGTTAACGCAGTACTGACCGAGGTAGATACCCAGCATCATGCGTGACGTCAGCAGCTGTTTGATCTGGAACCACTTCTCGCTCCAGCTCACTTTGCGGCTATCCTTTTTGACATCCATGTTGATCAGCGCACCGCCCTGCTCCATGTACTCCAGTTCGGCTTTATTCACGCCTGGGTGATCGGTGGGATCGTGGATCACTTTCAGCCAGATGAAACTGAGGATGATGCCCAGGCCGCCCATGAACCAGAACACGTGCGCCCAGCCCACGGAAGAGACCAGCCAGCCCATGATGGGCGCGAAGATAACGGTGGCGAAGTATTGGGCCGAGTTGAAGATCGCCACGGCCGTGCCGCGCTCCTGCGCCGGAAACCAGGCCGCGACGATGCGGCTGTTGCCAGGGAAAGAGGGCGCTTCGGCCAGTCCCACCAGGAAGCGCAGAATAAACAGCGACATGATGATGCCGAAGCCGCTGAACAGATCGACGAACCCTTGCAAAAAGGTAAAGAGCGACCAGGTAAAGATGCTCCAGAAATAGACGCGTTTTGAGCCGAAGCGGTCAAGCAGCCAGCCGCCCGGAATCTGACCAATAACATACGCCCATGAGAAGGCTGAGAAGATATAGCCGAGTCCGACCGAATCGAGGCCAATATCTTTTGACATCGCCGAACCGGCAATCGAAATCGTTGCGCGGTCACCGTAGTTGAATGAGGTGACGATAAATAACATCACCACAATCCAGTAACGGGCATTGGTGCGTTTCTGCACCGTTTCCGCGGTCTGGCTGAAACTATTCATGATGCACTCCTGAAATATAGCGTGAGCTACATTCGCTCTGACTGCATACACATCGCGTTGGGTATCAGAGAGAAGTTGGGTTAAACACGGCGATCTTTTTGTTTTGGCAAACTTTATTTATCCATCCGGTGTCTGGCAGCCGCGGCGGTTAATAACTCCAGGCAACCTCTTTCGGATGAATAATACGTCGTGACAGATAACCTGACTTTGGCTAACGGAACTCAGTATAAGAACAGCCTGAGGCGATCACATTGGCGCATCGCCCTGGAATAATCGCCTTATTCAAGTGATTGTCTGGCGAATGCACAAAAGCCTGCGGTATAGCTCACGAAAGTGGCAAATACCCGTGCAAAATCCGCCCCGGATAACGCTTTCCCCCGCTGTTTGTGAGGGTCTTCACTTGCTTTTGGATAATCGACCCAAAACAGCGAGGTGAATTGCCTTAATGGTGGTCATTTGCACAATGCGCGACCCGCCCCGCCTCCCTATACTGAAGCAGGCAAACAAGGGCGTGACAGGTCAGATTATTAAAGCGTGCCGCACAAGTACGGTACGACAGACAGGAAGGTGAGCGATGAACCCAAAAACAGATGAACAACCGCTCTATATCAAAGTCCATGAGCACGACAATGTGGCGATTGTGGTTAACAGCCTCGGCCTGCCAGCCGGTACGCAGTTTGCGGATGGCCTGACTCTCACAGAGCATGTGCCGCAGGGCCACAAAGTGGCGCTGAGCGCGATTAATCAGGGTGCAGAGATCGTGCGTTATGGCGAAGTCATTGGCTATGCATTGCGGGATATTGCCCAGGGCAGCTGGATTGATGAATCACTGGTTGCGCTGCCGGAAGCCCCTCCGCTGGAGAGTCTGCCGTTAGCCACTCAGGTTCCGCCTGATTTGCCGCCGCTGGAGGGCTATACCTTTGAAGGTTACCGCAATGCGGATGGCAGCGTAGGCACGCGTAACCTGCTCGGCATCACCACCAGCGTCCACTGCGTGGCCGGTGTGGTGGATCATGTCGTACAGATCATTGAACGGGATTTACTGCCGCGCTATCCGAACGTGGATGGTGTGGTTGCCCTGAACCACCTTTATGGCTGTGGTGTGGCGATCAACGCACCGGCGGCGGTCGTGCCGATTCGCACCATTCATAACCTGGCGCTGAATGCGAATTTCGGCGGCGAAGTGATGATCGTCAGCCTCGGCTGTGAAAAGTTACAGCCAGAGCGTCTGCTGACTGGCACCCCCGACGTGCAGGCGATTTCGCTGGACGACCATGACATCGTGCGTCTGCAGGATGAAAAGCTGGTGGGCTTTGGCGCGATGGTCAATGAGATTCTGCAGGTGGCGGAGCGTCATCTCCAGCGGCTGAATCAGCGCCAGCGCGAAACCTGCTCCGCAGCAGAACTGATTGTCGGCATGCAGTGTGGTGGCAGCGATGCATTTTCGGGCGTGACGGCAAATCCGGCAGTGGGCTTCGCCTCTGATCTGCTGGTGCGTTGCGGTGCCACCGTGATGTTCTCGGAAGTCACGGAAGTGCGTGATGCGATTCACCTGCTGACGCCGCGGGTGATTAATCAGGAAGTCGGTAAGCGCTTACTGGAGGAGATGGCCTGGTATGATAATTACCTCGACCAGGGCCAGACCGATCGCAGCGCTAACCCGTCGCCGGGCAATAAAAAAGGCGGGCTGGCGAACGTGGTGGAAAAAGCGCTTGGCTCGATCGCAAAATCGGGACGCAGCGCCATTGTTGAAGTGCTCTCGCCCGGCCAGCGGCCCACGCGACGCGGATTGATCTACGCAGCGACGCCCGCCAGCGATTTTGTCTGCGGTACGCAGCAGCTGGCATCCGGTATCACCCTGCAGGTGTTTACTACTGGTCGCGGTACGCCTTACGGTCTGGCCGCGATTCCGGTGATCAAGATGGCGACGCGTAATGCGCTGGCAGAGCGCTGGCACGATCTGATGGACATCAATGCCGGGACGATTGCTACCGGTGAAGAGAGTATTGAGCAGGTGGGCTGGCGACTGTTTGAATTGATTCTGGATATCGCCAGTGGCAGGAAGCAGACCTGGTCCGATCGCTGGGGCATTCGTAATCAGCTGGCGGTGTTTAACCCGGCGCCTGTCACCTGACAGTGCATTCAACGGATATCGCCGTGCGCGCAACCCAGGCTTATCTCTGTAAGGCAGAGATAAGCCTGGCCTTGCAATCAGAGCTGCGCGCCCCAGGCTTCAACCCACGGCGAGGTTACCGCCTCCGGTTCCGGATTTTCAGTGGCATCAACCAGTAACACCTCACCAACCCGCTGAGCGCCCTGCTCCTGCAGCAGCGCGTCAAAGGTTTTACCCGCGCCACAGAAATGGTCATAGCTGCTGTCACCCAGCGCAATCACGCCATAGCGCAGCGCGGGCTGATGACCGAGCTGATCTTTAATCGCATGGAACAGACCTGAAATCGTGTCGGGAAAATCGCCATGCCCGGTAGTAGAAGTGACAATTAACGCCACGTCGCTGGCATAGTTTTGCCAGTCAGCCAGCGTCGGATCGTCAAACACCGTTACGCTGTGCCCCTGCTGCTGCAGAATGGGCTCTGCTTCTTCCGCGACCAGTAGCGCATTGCCATATACCGTACCTACAAAAATGCCAATCTTTGCCATCTGCTTTCTCCCTTATTCTGAAACGTTATCCTGTCCTGGCGCTGCGTCAAACTCAACCCGCGGCACCTCAGGAATGCGATCCTGCCAGCCAAACTGGTTCATCAGGTTCTGCCAGACGCCATCCAGTCCGGCGCGAAGCAGCAACGGTTCACCGGTTACCGGATGAGTTAATGCCAGGCTGCTGGCGTGCAGCATCAGGCGGTTAGCGCCAAAATGTTCGGCAGCACCCCGGTTCTGACGCAGATCGCCGTGCGCCGAATCGCCAATAATCGGATGACGCAGGTGTGACATATGACGACGCAGCTGATGCTTGCGACCGGTTTTAGGAGCCAGTTCAACCAGGCTATAACGCGAAGTGGGATAACGGCCAATGCCGACCGGCATCTCGACCGTTGCCAGTGACTGATAATCGGTGACCGCGGGCTGTGCGGTGCGCGCTTCCGTGGCGTGTTTATCGGCAATTTTATCCAGCTCTTCCACCAGCGGATAATCGAGCGTCCCGCTGCTCTCCAGCCAGCCGCGAACCACAGCGTGGTAGGTTTTCTGCATCTGGTGCTGTTCAAACTGCAGGGAAAGCAGACGTCCGACTTCACTGGAGAGCCCCATCAGCAGTACCCCTGACGTGGGCTTGTCGAGACGATGCGCCGTAAACACATGCTGCCCAATCTGATCACGAACGGTCTGCATCACAAACACCGTTTCATGGCGATCCAGCCAGCTGCGATGAACCAGCCAGCCGCTGGGCTTGTTGACGGCAACCAGCCACTCATCCTGATAGAGTATCTCCAGCATCAGTGGGCAGCATCCGTGATTAACGCATCAAGTTGACGCAGGGTCAGCAACAGCGGCGCAATACCCGGCTGGTCAGGCACCAGAGCCACCTCATAATAGGGGGCCACGGCAAAATTTTGTGGTAACGGATGTCGGGCCGCAATCAGGGCATGCATCCGGGGGACTAACACCCACTGGAGCCACTGCAGCGGCTCCAGCGTATCCAGGCAAAAGGGTTCGCGGCTCTCGAGCGCCCCCTCGGCCGGCGGGGTACTCTGCCAGAGATGATGCTCACGCATCACCGCTTCCAGTTGTTCCAGCCGTTGCGTAATCAATTGTTCATGCGCCATGCGCCACCTCCGCGAGCAGTCAAAAATGGGCCGCAAGCATATCACTTGTTGGCACAGGCACAAAAAAAGGGAGCACTGTATAAACAGTGCTCCCGGTTCGTTTGCAGCCATCCCGCCACGTTAATGCTCCCTGCTCTTCCATGACAACTTGTCCAGTGCGAACTCCTGTCGCGCATCGTCCTGATGTATCCTTAGCATCCTGGCCCACCACCTCTTCTGAGGGGGTTCTCATTCTCCATCCTGGAGGTGTCCCTTGCTCAATCCTGAGCGATCCTGTTTCATCCTGAAACCTTCCGTGTGCCGTAAGCTCCGTTACGTTCCTGCCTCATGGCTTATCATCATCCTGACGATATCTTTTTCCTAAGCCTCCTGCAGTGCGAAACATTTTGACAGAACTCGTTACGCGCACAAGGTACTCACAGCAGAACTTTACGAAATGTGCGGCGTAAATTCAGATAAACGCCATTAAGTTGATGATTCACAATATTTTTACATCTCAGCCTTCCGGAAGTCTCACCTGTTATATAGCGATCTCTCACAGCACGTGTAAGAGATGTCTCACAAGACCAGGGGCAAATCACTGCAACTCAGATGATAACCGGTTGTAATGACTTAAGAAATATCTCAAGCGTTTCCGCTAATTTTACACGCTGTTTACCGCCGGGCTGCTCCAGAATCACTTCGCCGCTGAGATTAGAAAGCGAGATGATCTCCTGTTCTGACTCGGTGGTGGCGATAAACAGCGTAGGCGACTGTTTAAGGCGGCGCTGCATCACCAGATGCCCGATCAGATTCTCCTGTAAACGCAGGAAATCATCCTCACTCCAGACCTGTAAGAGTGTCAGCTGATTCTCACCAAAACTGGCCTGCATATCGCCGGCAAACTGCGTGGTATAGAAAGCCGTGATCTGCGGCTGGAGCTGGATGTCGATCGCCCGCTCAACCGCATCCAGCGTCTGTGGCAGAGTAAAAGGCTGCGGCTGCCAGACGACCCGCTGATCGCGATCCTCCAGGGCACAGGGCGAAGGTACGCCAAAGAGATCGCTGCTGGCCGGCGCATGCCCGGCCTGCTGAAGCCAGTGCTGGCAGTACCGGGTGGTAAAGTCGCGCAACGCGGCGGCAGTTTGCTGCATCATTCATATTCTCACTTCTGATGGGTTACACTTAGCCACTTTGATTAATTTTGGTGGTAACCGCAATGACTACTCACGAACAGGATCAGGCACTCAGCAACCTGACGCTGGGCAAACCCACAGCCTATCACGATCATTATGACAACAGCTTATTGCAGGCGGTGCCGCGCAGCCTGAATCGTGAACCCCTTGGCCTGTTTCCCGACAGCCTGCCCTTTACCGGCAGTGATATCTGGACCCTGTATGAACTCTCGTGGCTCAACAGCAAAGGTCTGCCACAGGTTGCCGTTGGCGAAGTGGTGCTCGATGCGCAGAGCCGCAACCTTATCGAGTCAAAAAGCTTCAAGCTCTACCTTAACAGTTTCAACCAGACCCGCTTTGCCGACTGGGGCGAGGTTCGTCAGACGCTGGAGCGTGACCTGAGTGCCTGTGCTGAAGGTGAAGCGCGGGTCGCGCTGTTCCGTCTCAATGAAGTGGAAGGTCAGCCCATCGGCCATTTTGAGGGGGTTTGTATTGATGAGCAGGATATCGCCATAGAGGATTATCGCTTCAATGCTGACTATCTGGCCGATGCTGCGGGCAGCGAAATCGTTGAAGAGACGCTGGTCAGCCACCTGCTCAAGTCAAACTGTCTGATTACCAATCAGCCCGACTGGGGCTCCGTGATGATTCGTTATAAAGGCCCGCGTATCGACCGTGAAGCACTGCTGCGCTATCTGGTCTCATTCCGCCAGCACAACGAATTTCACGAGCAGTGTGTCGAACGTATTTTTAATGATGTGATGCGTTTCTGCCATCCGGAAGCGCTGACGGTGTATGCACGCTACACCCGTCGTGGCGGACTGGATATCAATCCATGGCGCACTAATGTGCCCTTCTCGCCCGGTTTTTCGCGGCTGGTCCGTCAGTAGTTTGCGAGACTTCTCGCAGGCTGCATGCACTAAGCGCAGTTCCGCTTGAGCTGTGCGGGCCGACAAGGCTACTCTGGTGATGGCGGCTACCTGCGGGTGGCCGACCAGGGATTTTCGTCACTGCCGTTGCAGTGCCAACACGCACCCAGGCGGGTGTAAAGGAGTTCATTTGATTACCCATATCAGCCCTCTTGGCTCAATGGATCTGCTTTCACAGCTGGAAGTCGATATGCTCAAGCGCACAGCCAGCAGCGACCTCTACCAGCTGTTTCGCAACTGCTCTCTTGCCGTGCTTAACTCCGGCAGCCAGACTGACAGCAGCCAGGAGCTGCTCTCCCGCTTTGAAAATTTCGACATCAATGTGTTGCGCCGTGAGCGCGGCGTCAAACTGGAGCTAATCAATCCACCGGAAGAGGCGTTTGTGGATGGACGCATCATCCGTTCACTGCAGGCTAACCTGTTTGCGGTGCTGCGTGACATCCTGTTTGTCAGCGGCCAGCTCAACATGCCGGGTCGGTTAACTGCGGCTGAAGAAAATGACTCCGCCACTATTACCAACACCGTGTTTTCCATTCTGCGTAACGCGCGGGCGCTGCACATCGGCGAGTATCCCAACACTGTGGTCTGCTGGGGCGGTCACTCGATCAACGCCGTTGAGTACCAGTATTGCCGCAATGTCGGAACTCAGCTTGGACTGCGTGAACTGAACATCTGTACCGGCTGCGGGCCGGGTGTGATGGAAGCGCCAATGAAAGGGGCCGCCGTAGGCCATGCTCAGCAGCGCTATCGTGACAGCCGCTTTATCGGCCTGACCGAACCCTCCATCATTGCGGCAGAACCGCCGAATCCGCTGGTGAATGAGTTGATCATCATGCCGGACATCGAAAAACGTCTGGAAGCTTTTGTGCGCATCGCCCATGGCATCATCATTTTCCCGGGCGGCGTAGGGACCGCAGAAGAGTTGCTCTATCTGCTGGGCATCCTGATGAATCCGCAGAACAGCGATCAGGTATTACCGCTGATCCTGACCGGGCCGGAAGAGAGCGCCGACTACTTCCGCGTGCTGGATGATTTCATCGTTAACACCCTGGGCGAACAGGCGCGTAAGCATTATCAGATCATCATCAACGATGCAGCCGAAGTGGCGCGTCTGATGAAGAAAGCGATGCCGCAGGTAAAAGAGAATCGTCGCGAAACCGGCGATGCTTACAGCTTTAACTGGTCGATTCGCATTGAACCCGATCTGCAGGTGCCTTTCCTGCCAACCCATGAAAACATGGCGAATCTCAATCTCTACACCAATCAGCCACCCGAAAAGCTGGCTGCTGACCTGCGCCGCGCCTTCTCAGGCATCGTAGCCGGTAACGTCAAAGAGATGGGCATCCGCGAAATCCGCGAGAAGGGACGCTACAAACTGCATGGCGACCCCGACATCATGCACCGCATGGATGAGCTGCTTCAGGGATTCGTTGCACAGCAACGCATGAAACTGCCAGGCACCGCCTACATTCCCTGCTACGAAATTATCAAATAAACCAGGAGGCAGCCCCCGGGCTGCCCATACTCTCATGGCTCTTCATCTTGTTATTGTTGACGCGTTGAATCTGATTCGCCGTCTGCATGCGGTACAGGGCTCACCCTGTGTCGAAGGCTGCGTGGCCGCGCTGCGCCAGATACTGGGTCACGCCCATCCGACTCATGCGGTGGCGGTGTTTGATGGCGAAGCACGTCATCAGGGCTGGCGTCATCAGCTGCTACCCGATTACAAAAGTGGTCGCCCGCCGATGCCAGACGATTTACAGGCAGAGATGCCGGCGTTACAGGAGGCCTTTCGCGCCGCAGGCGTAAGCTGCTGGATAGCGGGCGAGGATGAAGCGGACGATTTAGCGGCGACGCTGGCGGTGAAAATGGCTCAGGCCGGACATCAGGCCACCATTGTTTCAACCGACAAAGGCTACTGTCAGCTGCTGGCACCTGAGATCCGCATCCGCGACTACTTCCAGAAACGCTGGCTTGATCTGCCTTTTATTGAGGCTGAATTTGGTGTGGCGCCACAGCGGTTACCCGACTACTGGGGATTGTGCGGCATCAGCAGCAGTAAAATTCCGGGCATCACCGGCATCGGTCCGAAAAGCGCGAAACAGCTGCTGACAGAGTTTCACACGCTTGAAGGGATCTATCAGCAACTGGATCAGGTGCCAGCCAGATGGCGGGAGAAGCTCGCTGAGGGTCGGCAGATGGCAGAGATCAGCCGTCAGGTCGCAACCCTGAAGCGGGATCTGGTGCTGCAGGGCAATCTGAATACGCTGCGTTATACCGGCTGAGTGCCCTTGCACTCAGCCCGGCGATTAACGTTCGTCGCGACGACCACCGGCAGCCGCCCAGATTCGGCGCACATGTACCGTCACTTCTTCGCGGTCATGATAAAGCTGGCGGGCGCGAATCTGCACGTTAATGCCATTATCATCAAATCGTTCCTGCATCATGGCCAGATTCTGCGTCACCTCTTCATAGCGCTTTTTCATGGGCAACTTAAGGTTGAAGATCGCTTCACGGCACCAGCCGTTAACCAGCCAGTCGGTCATCAGGTTAGCCACGCGCACCGGCTTCTCCACCATGTCACACACCAGCCAGCTGATGTTGGTGCGTGGCGGACGGAATTTAAAGCCATCTGCTTTCTCGTGCATCACCTGGCCCGTATCCATCAGGCTCGGTGCCATCGGTCCGTTATCCACCGCATACACCATCATGCTGCGCTGCACCAGCTGATAGGTCCAGCCGCCCGGACAGGCACCGAGATCCACGGCGTACATGCCGCTGGCTAAACGCTCATCCCACTCATCCGCAGGAATAAAGACGTGAAACGCCTCCTCCAGCTTAAGGGTGGAACGGCTTGGCGCATCGGAGGGGAACTTAAGGCGTGGAATACCCATGTAAAACGGCGAGCTGTTTTCCCGGATGGAGTAGCCGACGTAACAGGTGCCTGGCGCGATGAAAAACACATGCACGACCGGGCGTTTCGGGCTCTCATAATTCAACAGGATTTTGCTTTCACGCAGTGCCGAGCGCAGCGGCACGGTGAACTTGCGGCAGAACTTAGTCAGCTCTTTGGCTTCGTTGGTGTCTGGCACTTCAACACGCAGTTCGCCGCCCTTTTCCACTACGCCGGTCAGCATGCCGACAATCGGGGTAATGCGATCTTCCTGCGGCAGGTCACGCAGCATTTCGCCGACGACCAGCATCTGACGGGCAAAAATCAGCTCGTCAAATGGCAACTCACGTGCCAGCCGCTCGGCATCTTCAAACTGATAGCACTCAAACAGCACGTAGCCAGAGTCATCTTTAACCCGCGGAAAGCCGTAGATTTCACGTTCAGCCGCTTTGGCGCTGATTTCCGCCGCACACTCTTTTTCAAAACCGGGACGACAATAGAGTAAAACTTTATTCATGGCGTTCTGCCTTTCGTTTAAGACGCAGCGCGCCAATCAACATCAATACCCAACCGGCGAGGAAACAGACCCCGCCCACGGGTGTGATAAAAACCCAAAACTTCAGATGTGACAGCGCCAGACAATAGAGGCTGCCACTAAACAGCACGGTGCCGAGCGCCATCAGCGCACTGCTCCAGTAAAACCAGATATTGGCGCGGCGTAACATCGCAGCACCCAGCCCCATCACCGCTAAGGTGTGATAAGCCTGATATTCCAGCCCGGTATGAATCCAGGCCATTTCAGCCGCACCAAGCGACTGACTCAAAACGTGGGCACCAAATGCGCCAAAAGCCACCAGCAGAAATCCGCTGATAGCCGAAAAAACAAACATGGCACGACTGGACATTAACCGATCCTCAGAGTCCTTTTGCATCTGAATGCAAATAAATCAATATGTTATTGTTGATAGCGAAAGCGGAATTTTTCTTGTTCGGTTGCAGCTTTTTCCAGGATCCACTGTCGGAAGGCGGCTATTTTACCCAGTTCTGCCTGACTGTCATGACAAACCAGATAAAAAGCGTTTTTACTGACTAATACATCATTAAACGGGCAGATTAATCGCCCGGCTTCTATTTCGCTCTGCGCCATGACGTTATTCGCCAGCGCCACGCCCTGACCATGAATCGCCGCCTGCAATACCATGGCGCTGTGGCTGAAGATTGGCCCCTGCTGCACATTGATATGCTGCAGGCCCAGTTGCCGGATATAAGATTGCCAGTCCCGGCGGGAGGCATCATGCAGCAGAGTAAAACGCGACAGATCCATCGGCGTTTTCAGCGGATTATCCCCGGTCATCAGCGACGGTGAACAGACCGGCAGCAGATATTCGGCATAAAGTTTTTCAACCCGCAGGCCGGGCCAGTTACCCCGGCCGTAAAAAATCGCCACGTCGACATCGTCGGCCAGTTTCTCTTCGTCGCGGTCAACCGCCTGGATACGCACGTCGATTCCCGGATAAGCCATATTAAAGCTGGAGAGGCGGGGAACCAGCCACTGAATGGCAAAGCTCGGCAGTAAACTAACGGTCAGCGCACCCTTGGCACTGCGTGCCTGCAGTTTGCGGGTCGCTTCGTTGATTGCCGAGAAAATCTCTTTGATATCGAGATAGTAGCTTTGTCCTTCTTCGGTCAGTAATAGCGAACGATTCCTCCGGCGAAATAGCTTTAACCCCAGAAAATCTTCCAGAGATTTAATCTGATGGCTTACAGCAGCCTGGGTGACAAACAGCTCTTCTGCGGCTTTGGTAAAGCTTAAATGGCGTGCAGCTGCATCAAAAACACGCAGTGCGTTGAGAGGAGGAAGGCGTTTCGACATGGTTTTCCGTATCCGGATCGGCAAAAAATACGCTGGCTTATACAAAGCGTTTACGTATTAGAATTTTTAATCCGAGGCATTATAATTTGTCCGTTGAGGAACCTCCAGCAAATACCTATAGTTGCCGCACTTCCTGAGCCGGAACGAAAAGTTTTTAGATTTGTGAGTGAGTTCGCAGATTTTCTGAAAGCTTTTGGCTTGTGGTCGTGATGTTGTGTTTGCAATTTTTGGTCCGACGATTGCGGATCGAACTCTTAATTCCTGTAGATTTACCCTGTCTGTCCATAGTGATTTTTAAATAGCACCGCAAATTGCGGTGCTTTTTTTTTGCTGCTTAGTTGCCAGACTCTACCATCTCTTTGACATCAGAGCGGTTGATTTGCTGCTCGTTGCCATTCGCATCTTTATAGCTGATCATGCCGGTATCGTTATCGACTTTAGGCTTGCCGGCAGCCACAATGGTGCGACCATCATTGGTATGCATCACGTAATTGCTTGAACAGGCACTCAGGGTAAAAGCCAGGGTACACACGGCCAGTACTGCGGTTAATTTTTTCATCTGCTATCTCCTTGTAGATTGATTGCATCAAACCACCCGCGTTACGCTAACCAGAGGCAGCCGATAAGTGAGATCGACTAGTAAACGTCCGATCGTTATGCGGGTTTGGTTCAAACCTTGCAATATTCAGCATAACGCGCTTTTCCAGCTTTGCCAGACGCAGACCATTCTTTCAGTGTGGTCCTAATTTTTCTTATCATGGACCAGGCATGACCGCATTCAATCCCACCGCATTTCGCCAGCAGTTTCCCGCACTCGCCGACGCAGGCGTTTATCTCGACAGCGCAGCGACCACGCTGAAGCCGCAGGCTGTCATTGACAGCACGCAGCAGTTTTACAGCCTCAGCGCGGGTACAGTCCACCGCAGCCAGTTTGCCGCCGCCCAGGCCTTAACCCATCGCTATGAGCAGGCGCGCAACCAGGTTGCCCGCTGGCTTAACGCCGCTGACGATCGTGAGATTGTCTGGACGCGCGGCACCACCGAAGCGATAAACCTGGTGGCAAACAGCTGGCTGCGTCCGCGCTTACAGCCTGGTGATGAGATTGTGGTCAGCGAGGCAGAACACCACGCCAACCTGGTGCCCTGGCTGATGGCTGCGCAGGCGTGCGGTGCCCGCGTCGTAAAATGGCCGTTAGGCGCAGATCGCCTGCCGGATATCAGCCAGCTGCCCGCCCTGCTCAACAGCCGTACCCGCCTGCTGGCGATCGGACAGATGTCGAACGTCACCGGCGGGTGTCCCGCACTCGCTCAGGCGATCCCGCTGGCTCACGCCGTGGGCGCGAAAGTGATGGTCGATGGCGCACAGGGCGTGGTGCATTGTCCGCCTGACGTACAGGCGCTGGATATCGACTTTTACGCCTTTTCCGGACATAAGATTTACGGCCCGATGGGCATTGGCGCGTTATATGGCAAAGCGGAACTGCTGGAGGCGATGGAGCCCTGGCAGGGCGGCGGTAAGATGATAACGGATGTCGATTTCAGCGGATTCACGCCGCAGCCGGTGCCGTGGCGTTTTGAGGCTGGCACCCCGAATGTGGCGGGCGTGGTGGGCCTGAGTGCAGCACTGAGCTGGCTGGCACAGTACGATCTGCCCGAAGCGGAGCGCTGGAGTCAGCAGCTTGCGACGCTGGCGGAAGAGCAGCTGGCGGAATTACCCGGTTTCCGCAGCTTCCGCTGTTCAAATGCCAGCCTGCTGGCATTTGAATTCGCTGGCCTGCATCACAGCGATCTGGTGACGCTGCTGGCTGAGCAGGGAATCGCCCTGCGCGCTGGCCAGCACTGCGCGCAGCCGTTGCTGGCGGCGCTGGGCGTCAGCGGCACGCTGCGGGCCTCTTTTGCACCCTATAATAATCTGCAGGATGTTGATGCGCTGGTGCGCGCTATGAAGAGCGCCATCTCGCTGTTATCGGAGTTTTGATTATGCATTCATCGCCGTTAGCGCCACACCCGTTTGGCGAACAGATTACCGTTGCCAGCCTGAAAGAGAGCTTTGGCCGCTTTCATCAGTGGGAAGATCGTTATCGTCAGCTGATCCAGCTGAGCCGCCAGTTGCCTGCCTTACCCGGGGAACTGAAAACAGCAGAAATTGAACTGAGCGGTTGTGAAAATCGGGTCTGGCTGGGCAGCCAGTTACGCGAAGATGGCACGCTGCATTTCTATGGTGACAGTGAAGGACGTATTGTGCGCGGCCTGCTGGCCGTGCTGCTGACCGCCGCTGAGGGCCAGACGCCGCAACAGCTGCTGGCGATGGATCCCTTAAAACTGTTTGATGAACTGGGCCTGCGCGCCCAGCTCAGTGCCTCCCGCAGCAGCGGCCTGCAGGCGCTGGCCGCCGCAGTGGAGCACGCCGCGCGTCAGGCGCTGACGGCGTCCTGACGGGCAGCACGCGCCAGAAACTTCTTCAGCGCATGCGAGACGGCAACAAAGCCGAAGGTGGCGGTTACCATGGTGGCCGCGCCAAAGCCGGAGGTGCAATCCATTCTCTTCGGCCCCTCCGCTGTGCTGCGTGAAGCACAGACGCTGCCATCAGCCTGCGGATAGACCAGCGCTTCGGTAGAAAAGACGCAGTCGATGCCAAGTTTGCCCTTGCTGTTTTTCACCACGCCCAGGCTTTTCAGTCGTTCGCGCAGCTTTGCCGCCAGCGGATCCTGGATGGTTTTCGCCAGATCGGCGACCTGGATCTGAGTGGGATCGATCTGCCCACCCGCGCCACCGGTGGTGATCAGCGGGATCTTATTCCGGCGGCACCAGGCGATCAGCGCCGCTTTCGGTCGCACGCTGTCGATAGCATCGATCACATAGTCGAAACCGGCTGCCATCAGTTCGGCGGTGTTCTCTGGCGTAATAAAGTCATCAATGCAGATCACTTCACAGTCAGGATTAATCGCACGCAGCCGTTCTGCCATCACTTCTGTTTTAGCTTTGCCGACGTTGCCCTGCAGCGCATGAAGCTGCCGGTTGGTGTTGGTAATACAGACATCATCCATATCAATCAGGGTGATTTTACCAATCCCGGTGCGCACCAGCGCTTCCGCCGCCCAGGATCCGACACCGCCAATACCGATGACGCAGAAGTGTGCGTCAGCAAAACGTTGCAGCGCATCCTGGCCATAGAGACGCGCCGTGCCGCCAAAGCGCTGATGCCAGGCGTCATTTAACACTTTCATAGTTGAACCTGTTACGTCGTGCGGGCCCGAAGGCCCGCAGAGAAGAAGTTAGTTAGCGCCGAGAAGCAGTGAACCATTATTACCGTTTTGCGGGCTGGAAAACAGCGGTTGTCCGGCACCCGGTGCGGCTTTAATTACCCAGACGCGTCCGTAGTGATTATAGAAGCCCGCCAGATGCGCAGCGTCGGGGCCGATACCCTGATAGATATCAAAGTGCTGGCCTTTAATCGCGCCACCCACGTCGAGTGCCACCATCAGGCGCATCTCATATTTGCCGTTGAATTTGCCCTTCTCATTTAACTGCGGCACTTCAGCCAGCAGTACGGTGCCCGCCGGAATAATTGAGCGGTCAGACGCAACGGAGGCTTTCGCCACCAGCGGAACTGCGCTGGCACCGCGCACCGGCGTAAATGGCTCAGCCTTAAAGAAGACGAATGATGGGTTGGTTTCCAGCAGCGCACGGACCTCCTGCGGTGAGTGCTCCTGCGCCCACTGACGAATCGCCTGCATCGACATATCTTCGCGCTTCACTTCACCGCGATCGATCAGCTCTTTGCCAATGCTGTGATAACCCCAGCCATTTTTACCGGCGTAACCAAAGAAGGTCATCGGGCGGCCATCGCCAAAGTCGACATAACCACTGCCCTGCACATCCATCATGAAGTTATCAATCAGGGAATTGCTGTAGGCGATGATGTAGCGGTCATCGAGTCCGCCACTATAGATAGAGGCGCGGCTCGGTAATTTTTCTCCGCGTTTGCGCGGCGGCATACGGTAGATGGGATACTGGAATTCGCCCTGACGGGTGTAGCGCGCTTCTACTACCGGCGTGTAGTAACCGGTGAACTGCACGTTACCGTAGTTATCCGTTCCCTCCATCTGCCAGGCGTTAAGCCCATACTGACGAAGCTGTCGGGTATCGGCACCCGCCATCAGCCAGCTCTCAATCGCGCTATAGGTGCCGTTCTGACGGCTATACAGCGCAGATGAGGCGGACTGAATCTGACGGACCTGCTCGCCAAAGTCTCTGCCATTAACCGGTGCGCCTTTGGCATTGGGCTGATTCACCAGCGCCAGCGGTTGTTCCAGTTTGCCATCTTTATATTGCTGACCGCGATCGGTCGGTTTGGAGCTACAGGCCGCCAGCAGCGTAATTAACGCGCCAGTGAGTGCATACTTCACCCAATGTGATTTCATTATCTTCTCTTTTTATAACTGTTCGCCCCGCGACGATAGCAAAGCCCCCGACAGAATGAAATGCATCCGCTCAGACGTCACGCATATCAGTTTAATAATTAACCAGATGGTTGAATCCTTCAGCAACTGGCTGTTAATTTGGCTTTTATCTGCAAAAAGGGGTTGCATGAATTAGCGCGGAGAGTATAGTGCGCTTCCACGGACGCGGGGTGGAGCAGCCTGGTAGCTCGTCGGGCTCATAACCCGAAGGTCGTCGGTTCAAATCCGGCCCCCGCAACCAATACTTCTGCAGCAGTTTTACAGAAGTCACAATGTGAGAAGTAAAAGTAATAGAAGCAATACGGACGCGGGGTGGAGCAGCCTGGTAGCTCGTCGGGCTCATAACCCGAAGGTCGTCGGTTCAAATCCGGCCCCCGCAACCAATACTTCTGCAGTTGTTTTACAGAAGTCACAATGTGAAAAAAGTATGATACGGACGCGGGGTGGAGCAGCCTGGTAGCTCGTCGGGCTCATAACCCGAAGGTCGTCGGTTCAAATCCGGCCCCCGCAACCAATCATTTAAACACCTGAAAGGGTGTTTTTTTGTTTCTGACGTTCCCAAAAGCCCCTTCAGCCTCTCTCTGCCCTGAAAAGCGCGCGGATAGCCCGGCTACCCGCACTCTTTTACCGATGGGCCAGTGCCGCCCCACTCTCCACATACGCTTTGATGCCGTTCAGAATCGCCTCAGCCACCTGATGCTGGTAACGGGTGGTTCGCAACTTGCGCTCCTCCTCCACATTACTGATAAACGCTGTCTCGACCAGAATTGACGGGATATCAGGGGCTTTCAGCACCGCAAATCCGGCCTGATCCACGGTGCGTTTGTGCAGATGGTTGATGCGCCCCATGCGATGCAGCACCTCTTTGCCGAATTTAAGGCTGTCATGAATCGTCTGACGCTGCACCATATCGAACATGGTGTGATCGAGATAGCGGTCACCGCTTTTGCTGACGCCGCCAATCAGGTCTGATTCATTCTGAGTCTGAGCCAGGAAACGAGCCGCCGCCGAAGTGGCACCGCTGGTTGATAAGGCAAACACTGAAGAGCCGCGTGCCGCGCGGCTGGTAAAGGCATCCGCATGGATCGACACAAAGAGGTCGGCACGCTGTTTACGGGCTTTGGCAACCCTGACGCGCAGCGGAATAAAGACATCTTCATTGCGCGTCATATAGGCTTTCATATTGGACTCTTTATCGATCAGCGCTTTGAGTCGCCGTCCAATCTTCAGCACAATATCTTTCTCACGGGTCTTATATTTGCCGTGCGCGCCCGGATCTTCCCCGCCGTGACCGGGATCGATCATGATAATGATCGGCCGGTCGCGCCCCGCTTTGCCGGGTAAGGGCGCCTGCACCCCTTCATCTTTCTCCAGATCGCCCTGGTTATAATCTTTCAGCAGGGCCAGCAGAGGATCGTCCTCAACCTGGTTCTGGCTCGGATAGAGATCGACCACCAGCCGGTGATTGATCCCGGCGACCGGCGAGAGATTAAAGATCTTCGGCGCGACGTTGCGCTTTAATTCCAGTACCACGCGCACCGTGTTGCTGTCGAACTGACCGACACGGGCATTTTTAATAAAGGGATCGTCGACCCGAACCTGCTTATCAACCCCTTTCAGAACCGGATTGAGATGCAGCCCCTGAATATCAATCACCAGGCGTTCGGGATTGCTCAGCGCAAACTGCTTGTACTTCAGCGCGACATTGGACTCCAGCGTCATCCGCGAGTAGGTCGATGAGGGCCAGATACGCACCGCCACAATGTGGTTCTTCGCCGCCAACCCTATCCGGCTGACGCTTAACAGCAGTAAGGCGCCCGTCCCCTGTAAAAATCGTCTGCGTGAAAAATGGGAATTAACGTCTGACATGCCGCTCCAGCTGCTGTGTAATGTCTAAAAAAGCGCCAGTTACTAAAATGGCGGCGAAAACTTTATCCAATCCGCAGCATGATGTCACCCCGGAAACCCTAAATAATGCAGGCTGTTAGCGGCTTTGACACCCAGAAAAACGTAAATTTTCGTCAGGATTAAGACTTGCAAAACCGGGCGTAAAAGCATAAAAATACAAAAAATACGAATAAACATTCACTGAGGGTTGGCCGTGAAGGAACGTAGTACCGAACTGGTTCAGGGTTTTCGCCATACCGTTCCCTATATCAATGCCCACCGGGGTAAAACCTTTGTCATCATGCTGGGTGGCGAAGCGATTGAGCATGAGAACTTCTCTGGCATCGTTAATGATATCGGCCTGCTGCATAGCCTGGGCATTCGCCTCGTCGTGGTGTATGGCGCACGACCGCAGATTGATGCCAGCCTGGCTCAGCAGCAGCTGGAGCCGGTTTACCATAAGTTTACCCGGGTCACCGACGCGCAATCGCTGGAGTTAGTGAAGCAGGCCGCCGGCCGACTGCAGTTAGATATCACGGCCCGCCTCTCAATGAGTCTCAACAACACGCCGCTGCAGGGCGCGCATATCAACGTGGTCAGCGGCAACTTCATTATTTCACAGCCGCTGGGCGTGGATGATGGCGTGGATTACTGTCACAGCGGCCGTATCCGTCGTATTGATGAAGAGGCCATTCATCGTCAGCTGGATAACGATGCGATTGTGCTGATGGGCCCGGTTGCGGTTTCAGTTACCGGCGAAAGCTTTAACCTGACCTCGGAAGAAGTGGCTACCCAGCTGGCGATTAAACTCAAAGCGGAGAAAATGATCGGCTTCTGCTCTGAGCAGGGCGTGCTGAACAGCGAGGGTGAAATCATCTCCGAGCTCTTCCCGAATGATGCGCAGGCCCGTATCGATGAGATTGAAAAGGAAGGCGATTATCTTTCCGGGACCGTTCGCTTCCTGCGTGGGGCGGTGAAAGCCTGCCGCAGTGGTGTTCGCCGCAGCCATTTAATCAGTTATCAGGAAGATGGTGCACTGTTGCAGGAGCTCTTCTCACGCGACGGTATCGGTACCCAGATCGTTATGGAGTCGGCAGAGCAGATCCGTCGCGCCAATATCAATGATATCGGCGGCATCCTCGAACTGATCCGTCCGCTGGAGCAGCAGGGTATTCTGGTGCGTCGCTCGCGCGAGCAGCTGGAAATGGAAATTGATAAGTTCACCATCATTCAGCGCGATAATCTGACCATCGCCTGTGCAGCACTCTATCCGTTTATGGATGAAAAGATTGGCGAAATGGCCTGTGTGGCGGTTCATCCTGACTATCGCAGCTCTTCACGCGGTGAGATGTTGCTGCAGCGCGTGGCACTTCAGGCACGCCAGATGGGGCTGGAAAAACTGTTTGTGTTAACCACCCGCAGCATCCACTGGTTCCAGGAACGCGGCTTTACGCCGGTAGATATTGAGTCCCTGCCCGAGAGTAAAAAAGAGATGTATAACTATCAGCGCCGTTCAAAAGTGTTGATGGCCGATCTCACCTGATTCAATCCGTAAGGGACAGGCCCCCCCGCGTGGTCTGTCCCCTCTCTTCTCAGCCAGATTCCCCTAGTCGCTCCACCAGACCGCTGCGTCGCTGCGTTTGCAGCTGCACGGCACGCTGAAATACGCCGGGTTCGCTGTAGATGGTCAGTTGCCGCCGTGCACGTGTAATCGCGGTATAGACCAGTTCACGGGTCAGCACCGGCAGAAACTGCGTGGGCATCACCAGCGCGGTATGATCAAACTCCGAGCCCTGTGATTTGTGCACCGTCATCGCCCAGGCCGTTTCATGTGAGGGTAACCGGCTCGGCTGAATCGCCTTGATCGATCCATCCGGCAGCGGGAAAAAGACCTTCAGGTTGCCCTCTTCATCCCGCATCGTCATGCCGATATCGCCATTAAACAGGCCGAGCGCGCTGTCATTTCGGGTGATCATCACCGGACGCCCTTCATACCAGCGGCTGCCCATGCCAGGACGACGGATGCGTTGCAGCTGCATCAGTCGCTGCTCAATACGCTGGTTCAGACCCTGCACGCCAAATGGCCCGTCACGTAATGCACACAGCAGCTGATAACGGCCAAAAGCGGCAATCACTTCTGCGGGCGACGACTGCTGTCTGATCAACTGCAGGAAGGGCTGATAACCCTGGGCTACCTCATCCAGCATCGCCTGATAAGCGTCAGCGCTGTTCAGCGGCTGGTAACTGATATCCTCATAAGCCGCAGCAAACACCGCCCTGACCTGCTCTGCATCGCCACGATTGATCGCTTTTGCCAGCTGGCCGATGCCTGATGAGTCATCAAAACGATAACTCTTCTGCAGCAGACAGATACTGTCGCGGACTGCGGGTGCCTGCACATCGTCACTGCCCTGCAGTGTGCAGCCGGTCAGCAGCGCGAGCTGTTCAGCCCGTGCCAGGCTGTAGCCGCTTTCGGTGCAGCGGCAGATGTCGCCCAGCACCGCACCGGCTTCGACCGAGGCCAGCTGATCGCGATCGCCCAGAAACACGACGCGGGCATGGGCAGGCAGCGCGGCGATCAGTTTTGCCATCATTGAGAGATCGACCATCGACGCTTCATCAACCACCAGCACATCAAGGTGCAGTGGGTTACCGGCATGGTAGCGCAGCCGCTGAGTGTCGGGCTGTGCGCCCAGCAGGCGATGCAGCGTGGTGGCTTCGGCAGGAAAACGCCGGCGTTCTTCGTCGCTGACCGCCAGTTCCTGCAGTGCACTGCCCAGTGACTCGGTCAGTCGCGCGGCGGCTTTGCCGGTCGGTGCCGCCAGCTGAATCCGCAGTGCACCGGGATTCAGGCGAATCAGGGCAGCGAGGAGTTTCGCCACTGTGGTGGTTTTACCGGTACCCGGCCCGCCGGAAATAACCGCAGTCTTGCGGGTCAGCGCCACGGCCGCCGCAATTTTCTGCCAGTTCTCCGGCTGGTCGTCAAACAGGCTGTTCAGCACGTCGCCTGCAGCATGCATATCAAACGCAGTTTTCACTTCCTGCGCAGCGAAGAAGTCGGCGACCCGGCCTTCGCTTTGCCACAGCCGATGCAGATATAAACGCTGATTACTCAGCACCAGCGGCGTAACCAGGCTGCCATCACTCACAGCCGACCAGTCAGCAAAGCGTGCTGTCCAGTCTTCCGGCGCACCAGCGGCGTGCCAGATCGCCTGAGCCAGCGCAGGCTGGCGACCAGCGAACAGATTCGCTTCGCAAAGGTTGCTCAGCGGTAAACAGACGTGCCCCTCACCCGCGTCAGCGCTGACGCAGGCCGCAGCGAGCAGCAGCCCAGGCTGTGATTCCGGGGCCACCAGTTGGGCAAACTGTATATCCAGCGGTCGCAGGAGACGCTTCTCTACCGCCTGCAGCAGCAGACTCAGCATGTCACTCATAACATCTCCCCGGTTTCACCAAACAGTGCATCAATTTCTTCCACAAAGGCTTCAGCAGGTCGGGTGGCGAAAATGCCGTTGTCCGGCGAGCTGCCATCCATCCCGCGCAAAAACAGATAAAACACCCCACCAAAGTGACGCTGATAGTCGTAGTCCGGCAGGCGATGCTGCAGATAGCGATGCAGCGCCAGCGTATAGAGCTGATATTGCAGATCGTAGCGGTGGCCAATCATCGCCTGCGCCATCGCCTCTGGCGTGTAAGCGGCGTGGCTATCCCCCAGCCAGTTCGATTTGTAGTCGAGCAGATAATATTTTCCCTGCCAGCGGAAGACCAGATCGATAAAGCCCTTCAGCATGCCCCGCACCTGACGAAAATCCAGGGGGGCGGCCTGCTGAGAGAGGCTGTCGTGCCGGCGCAGCAGAGCGTCAAGATCCGCCGCAGTCAGCAGATTGTTGATCGGCAGATAGAACTCCATCTCAATCAGGCGTTCGCTGCTTTTTATCGCCGACAGCGTCAGCCCCTCAGCATTGAGCGGCGTATGTAAGACCCGGTCAATCCACTGTTCCAGAACCGGCAACCAGCTCAGCGGATAGCCATTATGCTGCAGCTGATCTTCCAGCCAGACGCTGTCCGGCGGTTCGGTAAAGTCGATCGACTCAAACAGACCATGCAAAAACGTACCGGGTGCCGCTCCGCGCGGAAAGTGGTGGGGTGTCAATGCAGCCTCTTCACCCTTCTCTTCTTCGCCCGCGGCATCAATATCAAAGTTGGGCATCGCATCCAGCAGCGGCGAGCTGTGATGCTGTTGCAGGCCTGAATAACTGGTTACCCGCCAGACGTCAGCCAGCGAGCGCGTAATGTCGCGGCTGCTTAAAACCTCATCGCCCTGCTGCGCATCCTGCCACATCTCTCCTGGCAGCAGAGCCTCTTCAACCAGCGCAATCCCTTCACCGGTTAACGCATTCAGTCGCTGAGTGAGCTGCTGCGCATCCGCCGCCTCGCCCTGCTGCACCAGGTAGCCCAGTGCGCTCCTGTGCAGATCGCTTTCGCCCTCTTTTTTGCGGGTGCCTTTGATCAGTGGCGCAATGCCGACGCTGCAGTGATAGACCGAACGGGTCAGCGCCACGTAGAGCAGACGCAGATCCTCCGCCAGGCGCTCCTCTTCGGCCAGCGCCAGACTTTGTGCATCACCCTGCACATCCAGCAGTGCCGTGAACGTGTCGCGATCGTGATAAAGCGCGCTGGCCGCCTCGCGGAACCCGGCAGCAAATGGCAGCCAGACCAGCGGATATTGCAGTCCTTTCGATTTATGGATGGTGATGATCTGCACCAGATGGCGGTCGCTTTCCAGACGCAGCTGCTGGCTGGAGGCCTGGCTGTTTGGCCGGGCAATCTGCTGCGCCAGGAAGCGCACCAGGGCGTGCGGACTCTCCAGCTGCACCGAAGCCTCCTGCAGCAGTTCACCCAGATGCATCAGGTCAGTCAGGCGACGTTCACCGTTCTCCGAGGCCAGCATATTCTCTGCCAGCTGCCGCTTGATCATCACGTCACGCAGCATCGGTAACACGCCGCGCTGATGCCAGAGCTGCTGCCAGACGGCAAACTGCTCCACCAGCACATCCCACTCACGTTCATTCTGTGTCAGCGCGTCGAGCGTTGCTGCATCGATGGCAAAAATAGAGGTCGCCAGCGCGCTGCGCAGCAGACGTTCCTGCTCGGGTGCCTGTATCGCCTGCAGTAACCAGAGCAGTTCGCGCGCTTCCGGCGTGGTGTAGACGCTGTCCCGGCTGGAGAGATAGACCGAAGGGATCGACAGCGCATTCAGCGCGTCGCGGATTAAACCGGCCTCATTACGACTGCGCACCAGCACGGTGATATCGGAAGCCCGCACCGGCTGCAGCGCCTCGCCTTTGCCCAGGCGGGCGCGCCCCTGCTGTCCGGCCACCAGCCAGCGGCTGATATCGGCCGCACACTGCTGTGCCATAAACTGCTGGTAATCGCTGTTACCCACGCCCTCGCCAGGCTGCAGCCAGAACCGTAACGCCGGTTGCTGCTGCTCGTCAAAAATCAGTTTCAGCGACTGATTGGGCGCAGCAGGCTTAACTGGCTGAAAGGGGATCGCCGAGAACAAAAAAGGCGAATCGAGCTGAGAAAAGAGGCGGTTGACGCTCCCGACCATCTCAGGTGATGAACGCCAGTTGGTATCGAGCGTGTAGTGAGCGCTGACTTCGTTTCTGGCCCGCAGATAGGTAAAAATATCCGCACCGCGAAACGCATAGATCGCCTGCTTGGGATCGCCGATCAGAAACAGTGCCTGTTCAGGCTGATTAATATAGAGCGTGCGGAAGATGCGGTACTGCTGCGGATCGGTATCCTGGAATTCATCAATCAGGGCCACCGGGTAACGCGCCCGGATGGTTTCTGCCAGCAAAACGCCACCTGGCTGCTGCAGCGCTTCATCCAGTTTACTGAGCAGATCGTCGAAGCCTAACAGCGCACGTAACCGTTTCTCGCGCTGCACCGTGGCGCGCACATCGGTCAGCGCCTGCGCAATGATGACATCCCGCAGCGACAGCGGTTCTGCCAGAAACTGATCGATCGCCTCAAAAAGCGAATGACGCGGCGCTTCACCCTTTTTAGTTTTCTCCTCCAGCACCTGCTGTCCAAAGCGCTCCAGCTCTTTGGGCAGCTGATAATCCAGCGTGTCACTGCTGGCCCACTGCGTGACGCGGGCGACCCAGTTGGGCAGATGTTTACTGCTGTAGCTGCGCTTATCAACGCCAGATGCAGTGATAATGCCCTCAACATCGGCGCTGAGCGCCTGCCACTGCTGCTTGATGGCCTCGATGCGCGCCAGATTGCGGGCGTGCCGTGATGCCAGCGTCTCATCGGCGGCAGGCGGACGTTTCAGCCCCGGGGACTCCCCCTGTAGCCAGGGGCGCAGCGTGGCCAGCAGACTGTCCGGCCCGCTCCACTCTGCGGCGATGATCCGCGCCACATCCAGACTCAGTGGATAGCACTGACGACGCCAGAAATCGGCGGCCGACTGCTTCAGCAGCGCCTGCTCATCTTCAATCAACTCCTGCTCGAACAGCATGCCCGACTCAAAGGCATTGAGATTCAGCATCCGCTGACAGAAGCCGTGAATGGTAAAAATGGCGGCTTCATCCATCTGCCGCTCGGCAGCCAGCAGCTGCGCGGCGGCCTGAGCCAGATCAGGCATCTGCTCCAGCAGTAACTGGTGCATCGGATTGCTGCTTTTGCCGCGGATACAGGCCAGACGTAGCTGATGAATATTCTCGCGGATGCGCCCGCGCAATTCGGCGGTCGCGGCCTCGGTAAAGGTCACGACTAAAATTTCTTCGACAGAGAGCGGCCGGCTGTAGGCGTTTTCACCGCCCAGTCCCAGCAGCAGGCGCAGATAGAGCAGACCAATGGTAAAAGTTTTTCCGGTGCCCGCTGACGCCTCAATCAGCCGCTCGCCTCTGAGCGGCAGCGTTAAAGGATTCAGCGATACGGGAGGTAACTGCGTCATTGGGTCTCACTCTTTACCGGCAGCGACTGCTGCAGTTGTGCCACTTCACTCCAGGTTTTCCAGCCAGGCTGACGGGCAAACTCAACTTTGCCATTGCCGGTGCCTGCAATCTGCGAGGTCATCACCATGCCCTTATGTTCGATCACGGCCTGCCGGAAAAAGTCTGCCAGGCTGGTCGGGGTTAACCGCTGAACCTGCTCTGTCATTTTTTGCCGGGTATCAAAATGATCATTCTGCCGATCAAAGTCGCGGCTAAAGCGATCCGCTTCCTCAAAGAGCGTCTGAGGACGCTGCTGCAAATCATTGATCATCGCCTGCTGATACTGGGCAAAGTCTGCCTGGCTCATACTGCGCAGACGTTTTTCCGCCTGCGGGTAGAAGGCCTGATAGCGCTGCAACAGCCAGCCCGGTTGTTTGCTGTTACTTTGCAGCAGGAAGCCGATCCCCCACTGGCGACCCACAGGCATCTGGAAGGCAAACACCGCGTAGCCGAGCTGCTCTTTGGTGCGTAACTGATTGTAGAACCACGGCTGCACAATCTGGCTCAGCATGGAGCTGTGCGCCATGCTCTGATATTCACTGTATCCCAGTGGAACATAGAGCGCGGCAAGAGCGGAGTCGGTGCTGCTGCCTTTTTGTTGCAGGTTGGCTTTCAGCGGTTTTTTAATCGAGACATACTGACTATGCCAGTCGCGGGTCGCATGACTCTGCATCTGCTGTTTGAGCTCATGCCCCAGCTGCGTCACGCTGTCAGCACTGAGGTTGCCCACTACCAGCATCTCCGGCGTCGCGTCGCGGAACAGCGTATCGCGATAGTCAGTAACATCCTTAAGTGAGAGTGTGCTTACCAGCTTGCGGCGAGCCTCGCGCTGGGTATATGGCAGCTGCGACAGCAGTTGCATCGGCTGAATCGCCTGTTCAAACGCTTTGCCCTTTTCCGCCGCGTCCAGCCGCTCCAGATACCAGGATTTCGCCTGCTCCAGCTGCTGTTCTGTCGGCTGGAAAGTGGCATAACCTTCCACCAGTTTCTTCAGCAGGGTCGGCAGACGCTGAGTGAAGCCGTTGGCGCTGAATACCAGCCCTTCATCTTCACCCGTTGAGAAGCTGATACCGCCCACTGAAGCCTGTGAATTAAGCTCGTCCAGCGCCAGGCTGGAAAGGTAGTCATTCAGGCCAAACAGCACCTGCTGACGGGCATCACTGATGGTGTGCTTATTGCGTAACGCCAGGGTGATCGCCGCTTTTGGCTCGCTGGCGTAATAACGACTGGGCATCCAGTAAATACGCATATCATCCTGGTTATCCAGTCTCACCGGATGCTGATACGTTTTGCCGTCTGACGGTAACAGGGTGAAGTCGTCCGGGATATAGGGGTTCAGCACGGGCATCGCCAGCGTAATCTGGCTGGCGCGCTGCTGCCAGTCTGCAAAGGTTTGTGGGGTGATCTTCTCAACCTGATAAGGCGCATCCACAAAATAGGCTTTTTTGTTGTGCGGCTCCTGCGGGCTGATGTACCAGATACGCGCATGCTGCGGGGTCATCTCTTCCAGCCGGGCATTAATCGCGGCGGCATCGTACTGATCCGCCAGATAAGGTGCATCCAGCGTATGTTCAACCGGTACGCGCAGCATGGTGTCGGCCAGCCATTCAATGTAATCCATATCGCGGGTAATTGAGGGATAGCGGAAGTCGAGCGCCAGCACATGCGAAACTTCATCGAAATAGCGCTTATCATCCCCCTGCTGACGCAGAAGATTGATGTAGCTGAATATCGCCGCCACGACCTGGTCGCGCTGCGCCAGCCCTTTATCAGTCAGTGACGCGGTAATCGCAAACACGCCGCTGTTACGCTCGGTCATTGGGTCAGCACCCGCATTCACCCCGTCGGCCAGTCCCTGTTTTTGCAGCCAGTCAGTCAGCGTGTTTTTGCTGCGGTTACTGATTAAATAGCTGATCAGCGTGTCGGTTTTACTGCGGAACCGATCGCTGTTATTGGCAATGCGGAATTCAATTTTGAGCTGCTTGCGCGGCTGGGCCGGAACGTAATGGATGATGATGCCCTGCTGCGCATCGGTCACCACCGGCTCCGTAATCTCCGGCACGCTGGCGTCATGATTTTGCACCCGGCCAAAGGTTTTAGCCGCAATCGACGCCATCTCCGGCAGCGTTTTGTTGCTGTAGATCACCGCTTTCATCAGATTGGCGGAGTAATGCGTATGATAAAAGTCCTGCAGCGCCTGATGCAGTTTGCTGCCTGGCTTATCTTTCAGAGTCTCAAGATTGCCGCCCGAGAAACGTGACGCCGGATGCGCCGGGTTCAGGGTTTCTGCACCGACCTGGGCCATACGCAGGCCATCGCGCGAGCGCGCCATGGTCAGCTCGGCATTCACGGCGTGGCGCTCGCGGTCAGCGTTAACCGGATCCAGCAGCGGCTCAGCCACCGCATCCGCCAGGCGATCAACTGCCGGTTCCAGCGCGTCATTTTCCACTTCCAGATAAAAGGCGGTGCGGTAGGAGGCTGTGCTGGCGTTGTGGCTGCCGCCATGCTTTTTCAGGAATTCAGCCAGGTTGTCGGGCTGCGGGTAGTGCTTTGAACCCATCAGCACCATATGCTCAAGGTAGTGCGCCAGTCCCGCCTGCTGATCGGGATCGTCCAGCGATCCTATCGGCAGCGTCAGCGCCGCCAGCGATTTCGGTGCCACAGGATCGGAAACCAGTAATACCGTCATCCCATTATCAAGCCGGATAGCCTGATAGTGGCGGGGATCCTGTTCACTTTTGCGAATAGTGTCGTTAACCGGCTGCCAGCCTGATGATGCCTGCGCCTGCGCTGTGCAAGCCATCAGGCTTAACATTAGCGCCGCTATCCAGCGTGCGTGTACCCGCATGTAAACCCCTCTCGTTTCCCGATAAACCGCCAATGTCGGACGCGGCGGCTCAAAGCAGAGCAAAATTTTTGTGTAATGAGTCAGTCAGCAAAAACGCCTTCTGATCGGCTATTCATCATCCTGATGTGCAGCCAGCACCGGTAAATACCAGCGCTGTGCCGCCTCAGTTATCTGCTGTAGTTGTGGCTCATCCAGCACCCGGCAAAGACGTTGCAGATAGGGATCGCTGCCTTCACCCTCAACCTGATAGTTGCCTGACCAGGCCGTCAGCAGGCGATTACGCGCCTTAAGCTGGGTTGCCTCATCAGTCAGTAACTGCTGACTTTTTTTGTCGTAGCTGGCGGTCAGCCACGCGCCGCCACTTTTGTTAAGCAGCATCAGCGGCTGACGCATACCCGCGAGATATCCCGTGACATACTCATTCAGCGCAGCAATCGCCTCTGCCTGCGGCAAAGCAAGGAAGCACCAGCGGCTCTGCTGCCGGCCAAACATCCGGCTGCTGCCGGTGCCGCCCAGCGCGCAGTAGACCAGATGTTCCAGCCAGAGTAGCAGTCCGTCGTTCATGTTGAGTACGCCAGGCCGCCAGCGCAGCAATCCATCACTCTGAACCTGCGTCAGCCACCCGGTTAAGCTGACCTGCTCCAGTTGCAGATTCACTTCCCAGCTCTCGCCGTCGCTGCGCTGGGTGACCACTTCTGCCGCTACTTCCTGCATCTCATCGCGCTGCGCCTGCCAGAACAGCTCACCGAACGCGCCATAAGGCAGATTACCGGCCGCACGATGGTGCGCATAAAGCCGCTGAGTATCCTCGCCTTCGACCAGGGCATTCAGCAACTGCGCGTTAATCTGATAACGCTCAAGGTTGTCGAGCGCAAACGGCTCGCTGTCAGGCAGTTCGTTCTCCTCCAGCCAGAAACTCACGCCAAGCCGCTGGTGGAACCAGGCCCGGACCGGATGTCGCCAGAAGCGCAGGAACGCCTCCAGCGTTAGCGCGTCAATTAACGGCGCCTCCAGCGGCTGCACAAAATCGGGCTGCGGCTGCCCCGCGCCTCGCGCAGCAGGCAACCACTCACGGGCGAAACTTTGCAGTCTGGCAGCAGGCTGGAAGTTTTCGGCGGCAAACGGCATCCGGCTGTGCAGGTGCTGCAGGTGCATCCGCACCCGTTCGGCACTCTCATCCAGCTCAAGATGGCCATCACCGTCCAGATAAAAACTCTGTCCAATGTAATCCAGCAGTTCTGTGACCAGCACCGAGGGGTAGCGTTCCGTATTATCCTGAATCGCCCGGCCGATATAACTGATATAGAGCTGCTGCTGCGCCGAAATCATCGCCTCCAGGAAGAGATAGCGGTCATCATCGCGGCGACTGCGGTCGCCTTTGCGGGACTGCTGCTGCATCAGATCAAAACCTAACGGTGCTAAAGTACGGGGATAGACGCCGTCGTTCATGCCCAGCAAACAGACCAGCTGAAAAGGAATGGAGCGCATCGGCATCAGGGTACAGAAGTTAATCTGCCCCGCCAGGAAACGCTGACTGATGCGCTGTTGATCAAGCCGGCTACGCAGATCATCGCGCAACAGCGCCACCGGAATCGCCTCTTCAAACCGCGCATCCATGCCATATTCAATCAATTGCTGCCACTGCTCTTCCACCAGCAGCAAGGCGGCCTCGGTTTCTGCATCGGGGCTGAAAAAGGCATTGAGCAGTTCCCGGCACATGGGCAGCCAGGCCGCCAGTGGCCGGGGTTCGGCAAGCAGCTGCCGCCAGTGATTAAGCCGGGAGAGCAATTCAGCCAGATGTCCCGCCAGCTCCCCCACCAGACCACCCGACTCGTCATAAGGCAGAATCCCTTCCCAGTCACCGTTATGGCTCTCCATCGCATAACCCAACAGCATACGCTGCAGGCCAAAGCGCCAGGTGTGCTGGCCGGTAACCGGTAGTGACAGGGCTTCTACGCTGGCATCATCCAGCCCCCAGCGTACCCCCGATTCGCTGACCCAGCGCCGCAGTAAACGCAGGCCGCTTTCATCAATGGCGAAGTGGGAAGCGAGCGCTGGGACATCGAGCAGCGCCAGCACATCCTCCGAGACAAAACGGCTGTCCGGCAGTGCCAGCAGATGCAAAAACGCCACAATGGCCGGATGAGCCTGACTGGCACGGCGATCTGAAATCGCAAACGGCAGATAGCGATCGGCAGGTGCATTGGCGAACACCGCCTGAATAAAAGGGGCGTAGGCGTCGATATCCGCCACCATGACGATGATGTCACGTGCTTTCAGCGTCGGATCGGCCTCCATCATTGCCAGCAGATGATCCTGCAACACTTCAACTTCGCGCTGGGCACTGTGGCAGACCTGCACCGCAATTGATCGATCCTCCGGATCAAGGCAGCGCTTCTGATCGCTGTGTGCCAGTTCCGCCGCATTCAGTCCGATGATGGCGTTATCCTGCAGATTGAGAAGATCGTGCTGCATACAGTGCAGCAGGTTGTCCGGCTCCACATCGACAAAAGCATCGATGTCGTCGTTTGACTCCATCTGACTGAGCAGAAACAGGTTGTCACGCCCCAGCTTGCCCCAGGAGGCGAGCAAAGGGTTGGTCAGTTGCTGTTCACCAGCGTCGTTAAACAGCGCCGGTGCCTGCTCTGCATCCCGGAAGAGTCCGCGTGATTCATCAGCACCATGGCGGCGGCGCTGACGACTTTGCAGTTTCGCCAGAAACGCATAATCCTGAATATCGCCCCAGTAATCGCGGCAGGGATTGGTGAACAGCAGATGGATGTCGATGTGACGTCCCAGCGCCTGCAACGCCTGCAGATAGACCGGCGGCAGCGCAGAGATGCCACAGATAAAGACCCGTTTGGGCAGATTTTCCGGCGTGCTTTTCGCCTGATCCAGCGTCTGGATAAATCGCGCATAGAGGTTGGCGCGGTGCCATTCAGGCTGGCGCAGGGCCTGGGTATAACTCACCAGATCGCGCCACAGTGCGGCCTGCCAGCGCTGCGCCTCGCCCAGCCCCTCAATGGTTTCGCCGCGCTCCCAGCTGTTGAGCCAGTCGGCACGATAGACCAGATACTGGTCGAACAGATCGGCCACGCGGGAGCTGAGCTGAAACAGTTTACGCTTGTCGCCGTCGTCATGGAGATAGTGGCGCAGAGAAGCAAACTCTTCATGCTTCAGCATCTCCGGCAGCCGGTGCATCAGCTTCCAGCCCATGCTGGCCTTACTGAAAGCACTTTCTACCGGGATATCGGGCAGTACGCGGACGAACATCTCCCAGATAAAACTGGCGGGCAGCGGAAATTCGATATTAGCAGCAATACCAAAGGTTTGCGCCAGCTCCATCTGCAGCCACTGCGCCATACCCGGACTCTGCACCAGCACCATTTCTGAGGCGAAAGGATCATCAAGAGGGTCATGTTTAATCACCGCAGCCGCCAGAATCTTCAGCACATCAAGCTGATTTGAGTGATAAACGTGAAACATGAAAACTCCTGTGATAACTCAGAACGTGACTGCGGTATTGCGGCTCTGTCACTTTACCGCGTATCGCGGTTGAAACCCATCAAAAGGGCAACCGGGGAGAGTTAACATCGCAGCCGCGTCAGGGTGGCACTGCGCTGATAAGGCCCCGTCACGTCAGCCCGATCCAGTGTGCAACCTGAAGGGCCGCTCTGCTGTTGCAGTATTGAGGTCCAGCCGGGGCTCTCATGTCCCATCAGTTGCTGCTCAGCCACCCGCCATGCCTCACGCTGATACCACTGCTGGCTGAATCCCAGTGCCAGTGCGCGATGATAGTGCAACAGCGTGCTGCTGCTTAATGCCATTAACAGCAGAGCAAACAACACTTCCGGCAGGCTGAATCCACCGCGCTTACTGGCAGGTGGCCGGGGGCGTAAGCGGGCAGTAGTCAATCCAGCCGTGCGGCAACGCGGTAATCTGATTGCCCCGTAACCGCACCCACTGCCAGACTGCCATGCCACTGCCGCTGGCCTCCCCTTTAAGCAGACCTTCATCCTTTTCACCTCGTTGTAAACAGCTGCGCCAGCCCTGGCGATCATCCTGCTGACAGCTGGCCGCCTCACTGGCTGACCAGCTCAGGGAGAAGCCCCATTGCAGCGCAGACTGCGCCCGCCAGAAATCCTGAATAAACTGCTGCTCATCCGCCAGCAGTCGCATTCCCTGCTCAGACATCTTACGGCTGGCATGCAGCGTAAAGCTGCCAATGACCATAATCATCAACACCATGCCCAGAGCGCTGCTGCCTCGCTGCTTCACAGGTTCTCTGCCTCAATCCAGCTCTCCATCGTTTCAAGCCAGCGTCCGGCCCGTCCCTGCAGCACTAATCTGACCTGCGTGCCCTGCTGGCTGACGCTGAACTGCTCCAGCGTCATAAACGCGGGGTCGGAGAGCCGCTCCCAGCCCGCTGACTGACACTGGTCAACACCTCGCTGCATCTCAAGCTGCTGTTGTCGCAGGCGATAACTGTAATAGTCACTCTCTGCATGGCTCACCCCTTCCCATTTACCGTTGCTGTTCTCATCCCAGCGCAGCAGCAGGCAGTTCTCTCTGATTTGCAGCGCCCCACTGCCACACTCACCGTGACAATAACCGGCACGCCGCACCGCTTTTTCCAGTGTCGCCATCATCTGCTGTAACTCCTGACGCAGCTGCGCCCGTTGCATCACGCCGGCGTTCTCTGCCAGCAGCAGCGGCAGAAAACGGCCAGCACTTAACATCACGACGGCGCTGATTGCTAAGGCGATCAGCATCTCCAGCAGGCTGAATCCGGCCATTTTCAACGGCACGTCTCCTCATCCGTCATGCAGAGGCGAATACGGGCTCTTGCCGAGATAATCAGCCGCATTCGTCCGGCGCTGTTACCCAGCTCAATGCTGCCCGCCCGGGCCACATTACGTCGGCCATAGAAGCCCGGTTCACCCCGGATGTCATAGAGCGCAACGCCAGCGTGCGGCGCTACGAATTGCAGCCGTTTTCGGCTATCACAGCCTGCAACGGGGCGGCTTCCGGCACCGATGCACCAGGGATCGCCAGGCCGTGACCATAAAATCAGGTCGCTATTTTGCCGGTTGGCCTGGGCACGCAGCCGAAGCAGAAATCCCTGCAGTTGCTGGGCGCTGTCGCGCAGTTGCAGCCGCTGTTGCCAGCGCTGCCAGCCATGCAGCGCGGCAAGACTCAGCATGCCGGCAATCACCATCACCAGCAGCAGTTCCGGCAGGGTAAAACCGCGTAAGTATGCTGTTTTCATGGTGTCAGAGTGCGGGTGATGAACAGATGAAACAAGGCGCGATTTGGCAGGCTGGAAAGCACGTCGCAGAGAATCTTCCCCAACAGCATGAATTGGCAGAAGCGTGCGAGCGTTGCCGTAGATTTACCGGTTGGCGGGCAAAAAAAAGCCCCGGCGATGAAGCCAGGGCGTTATCTTTTATCGCGAATCAGATGGCGACAGGGGCTTTGATCGCGGGATGCGGATCGTAGCCTTCAATCTCAAAATCTTCGAACTGATAGTCAAACAGCGACGATGGTTTGCGTTTGATAACAAGTGATGGCAGCGGACGCGGTTCGCGGGTCAGCTGCAGGCGCGCCTGCTCCAGATGGTTACTGTAGAGGTGGGTATCACCGCCGGTCCAGACAAAGTCGCCCACCTGCAGATCGCACTGCTGCGCCACCATATGTACCAGCAACGCATAGCTGGCGATGTTAAACGGCAGGCCCAGGAAGATGTCGCACGAGCGCTGATAGAGCTGGCAGGAGAGTTTGCCGTCCGCCACGTAGAACTGGAAGAACGCGTGGCAAGGAGCCAGCGCCATCTCGCTCAGCTCGCCGACGTTCCAGGCAGAAACGATAATCCGGCGTGAGTCGGGATCGCGCTTCAGCTGCTCCATCACCTGGCTTAGCTGGTCAATCTCCTGGCCGCTGGCCGTTCCCCAGCTGCGCCACTGTTTGCCATACACCGGGCCGAGATCGCCATTCTCATCCGCCCACTCATCCCAGATGGAGACGTTGTTTTCTTTGAGATAACCGATGTTGGTATCACCTTTCAGAAACCACAGCAGCTCATGAATAATTGAGCGGATATGACATTTCTTGGTGGTGACCAGCGGAAAACCATCCTGCAGGTTGAAACGCATCTGGTGACCAAAAATTGAAAGCGTACCGGTGCCGGTACGGTCAGCTTTTGGCGTGCCTTCGTGCAGCACATGTTGCATTAAATCCAGATACTGTTTCATTTTTCCTCGCGAAATTGTGGCTGCGGGCGACGACGATACGCCCAGATCATCATAATAATACCGGCAATAATCATCGGCACAGAGAGAATCTGTCCCATACTGATTCCGCCTTCAAACAGGCCAAGCTGGGCATCCGGCTGGCGGAAGAACTCAACGATAATACGGAAGGCGCCATAGCCAATCAGGAACAGGCCAGAGACGCTGCCCATCGGGCGTGGCTTACGAATAAACAGATTCAGGATGATGAAAAGCACTATCCCTTCCAGCACCAGTTCGTAGAGCTGCGAAGCATGACGCGGCAGCACGCCGTAGGTGTTGAGCAGCGCCTGGTATTGCGGATTGGTGGCGGCCAGCGCGACATCTTCGCTGCGGGAGCCAGGGAACAGCATGGCATAGCGGAAGCCCGGATCGACACGGCCCCAGAGCTCACCGTTAATGAAGTTGCCGAGACGACCGGCACCCAGACCGAACGGGATCAGCGGCGCGATGAAATCAGCCACCTGGAAGAAATTACGTCGGGTGCGGCGGGCAAAGACCAGCATGACGACAATCACCCCGATGAGGCCACCGTGGAACGACATGCCGCCATCCCAGACTTTAAACAGATAGAGTGGATTTTCCAGGAACAGCGGTAAGTTGTAGAACAGCACATAGCCGATGCGTCCACCCAGGAAGACCCCCAGGAAACCGGCATAAAGCAGGTTCTCCACTTCCTCTTTTTTCCAGCCGCTGCCCGGCTGATTGGCGCGGCGGACAGCCAGCCACATGGCGAAAACAAAGCCCACCAGATACATCAGACCGTACCAGTGAAGCGAAACCGGTCCAATCGAGAAGATCACCGGATCGAACTGCGGAAATGCAATATAGCCGTTATTCATCATTCACCGTCTATTTTTCAACCCTGAAAAGGGGCGTTGTCAGGCACATAAATTAAGGCTGCGCATCATAGCACAGCCGGTTTTGTGAATTGTCCCGCAAATGTAAACGCGGATAACGCCCAGAGTCTGACTCGTCAGGCGTACATTGTTGCAGCCAGACTGGTCATGTACAGCGCGCAACAACCGGAGCGTACACATAGTACGTGAGGATTACTCGCTGTGCTCGCCCCTTCAGGGCCGCCCTGACGGGCGTTCAGGTTGCTAAAGCAGCCTGTGTGAGCACTGCCCAGGGCCAGAATGGCAAATAAAATAGCCTGAAGTGGCGCTTAGCGACCGCCGCGGATCAATCCACCCAGCCCGCGACGCTCCATAAAGGTCGAGACCAGATGACGAACCTCGGTGGCGGTATGAGCATTCATACCCTGCTCGCTGAGTTGCTGTGCTTCTTCGTGATCCAGATGGCGCAGCAGGTATTTCACCCGTGGTACGTTTTTGCCGTTCATGCTGAGATGGTGATACCCCAGCCCGACCAGCAGCGCCACGCACATTGGATCGCCGGCCATTTCACCACACAGGCACAATTCCAGATTGGCCAGACGGGCTTCCTGCGCAATCGTATTCAGTGCGCGCAGCATCGCCGGATGCAGCGAGTCGTAGAGATTGGCCACGCGGGTGTTGTTGCGATCCACCGCCAGCAGATACTGGGTCAGATCGTTGGTGCCAACCGAGATAAAATCGACCCGTGATGCCAGATGCGGGATCATAAACAGCATCGACGGCACTTCAATCATGATGCCGATGCGCGGCGCGGGGATCGTATAGCCCAGCATCTCTTCGACTTCGCGTCCTGCGCGATCGATCAGCTTTTTCGCTTCGTCGATCTCATCGATATGGCTGATCATCGGCAGCAGAATACTGAGGTTGCCGGATGCGGCGTTAGCACGCAGCATTGCGCGCACCTGCACCAGGAAAATTTCCGGCTGGTCAAGCGTCAGGCGGATGCCGCGCCAGCCCAGACAGGGATTCTCTTCACTGATAGGCATGTAGGGTAGCTGTTTATCTGCTCCTACATCCAGGGTACGCAGCGTCACAGGCTTGTTGTGAAACAGCTGTAACATGCCCTGATACTGTGCCACCTGCTCCTCTTCCGACGGGAAGCCGTTCTGCAGCATAAACGGGATTTCGGTGCGGTAGAGACCGATGCCATCCACCCAGTTGCCCAGCGTCTGCTCATGCTCCGGGCTTAAGCCGGCATTCAGCATCACCTGCACGCGCTCGCCGCTTTTCAGTTCACCGGGCTGATCGACCACGCCTTCCGCCATTTTGCTCAGCGCATTCTCTTCGCTGATCAAACGCTGGTACTCCTGCACCAGCACCGGCTCGGGATCGATCAACAGCTCACCGCGATACCCATCGACGATCAGCAAACGTTTGTTGAGCTGATGGGGCTGGATATCAGCGCCCATGACCGTCGGGATCCCCATCGCGCGGGTCAGAATCGCCGCATGGGAGTTGGCTGCGCCGTCACGCACCACCACGCCCGCCAGCCGCTCATGCGGCAGCTCAGCTAAGGTGGTGGCGGTCAGCTCATCGGCCACCAGCACAAAGCGTTCCGGCCAGGCATTGGTGCCGACCAGCGTATCGTCAAGGTGAAACAGCAGGCGCTGACCCAGCACCCGCAGATCGCCTGCGCGTTCACGCAGGTAGGTGTCCGTCAGGCTGGCAAACTGTTCAGCAAACTTCTCGATGACCTGTTTCACTGCCCATTCAGCGACCGAGCCGCGTTCGATCTCATCGAACAGATCTTTTTTCAGTCGGGCATCGGTTAACAGGTGAGAGTAAAGGTCGAAAATGGCCGCACTCTCTTTCTGAGCGCTGGCGCTGAAGCGTTTACTGAAGCGACGAAATTCACTGGTGGCTTCGCTCATGGCGAGCGACAGACGCTCACGTTCGCGATGAACATCCAGCGTTGAGGCAGCCGAAACCTGATCGAGCAGTGGCTGCGTCTCATCCACCCAGCCCGGTGCCACCGCCACGCCAGGCGCAGCTGCAATTGCGCGCACCCGCGTCTGCCGGAACTGACCAAATAGTTGAGCCATCTGCGACTGCGACAACAATGCCGCCATCTGGGTGGCAAGGGTGACCAGAAACGACTCTTCGCTTTCATCAAACTGACGGTGCTCGCGCTGCTGCACCACCAGCACGCCCAGTAACTGGCGACGGCTGATAATCGGCACGCCGAGGAAGGAGCGGTAGCGCTCCTCTTTCACTGCGGGGATATATTTAAAGCTGGGATGACTCTGGGCGTCAGCAAGGTTAATCGGTTCGGCCAGACGGCCTACTAAACCGACGATCCCCTCGTCAAACGCCAGGGTCACGGTGCGGCCACGCGGTTTTTTAAGTCCGCGCGTCGCCATCAGGTAGTAGCAGTGACGATCGTGGTCGGCGAGGTAAACGGAACAGACTTCCGTATCCATCGCCAGACAGATCTCATTAACCAGGATGTCGAGTGCTTCATTGAGACGCGGCGCACTCGCCACTTTTTCTACAATTTCGCGCAACTGAGTGAGCATAAAGGGCGTGGCCTATCCTCTCTTACGTCGATGGGCAGGATTATTTCGCTGCCCCGCACTCTCCTGCATAGACATCACCACGCCAGCGAATTCCTTCATCACCCGACGATAAACGTCGCGCTTAAAGGAGACAACCTGACGCACCGGATACCAGAAACTGACCCAGCGCCAGCCATCGAACTCGGGCGTGCTGCTGTGCTGCACATTGATATCCGCGTCATTACACATTAACTGCAGAAGAAACCACTTTTGTTTCTGGCCGATACATACCGGCTTTGTGTCCCAACGCACCAAACGTTTTGGCAACTTGTAACGTAACCAGTTACGGGTAGAAGCAAGTATTCGAACATCTTTCCGGTGTAATCCGACTTCTTCGAACAGTTCGCGATACATCGCCTGTTCTGCGGTTTCACCGGGATTGATGCCTCCCTGAGGAAATTGCCAGGAGTGCTGTCCAAAGCGCCTGGCCCATAACACTTGTCCCTGCCGGTTACAGATTACGATACCAACATTCGGGCGGTAGCCATCATCATCGATCACCGGACTACCTCAAAGCAAAATTTGAATGAGCTGATTGTTTCACACTCCTTACAGGCGGTAAACCACTGGATTCATGGGGGGTTAAGCCATCATCGCCGGGATAACTCACAGAAAATGGCAAAGTTATAAACAATGACCGAGAAAAAGATCGATCTTATTCACCTTTTCTGTGGATAGCTTTGTGCAGAACGCGGGAGTTATCTGAATAACCTTTTCCGTGCGCGCTGAAGAGCCAAAATGAGCCAGCAACACATCATTATGATTTTTAATGAAATTAAATCGAAAACCTTACCGGTAAATCTTTTATAAACAGTGAATATTTTCATGGTAACTGACAATTGCTTAAAATATAAGCACACTGCTTTTTATCCACAGATAATCGCTCAGGGTTAGGCCAGAGCGGCGAAATTATGGCCAGATCGTGAAAAGTCAAGGCTGTAAATGGAACCAGTACCGCACTCAGACGGTGGTTATCCCATTTTTCTGTGGATAACCGGGCTGGAGATCCTGTTCATTGTTGCGGGTAAGCTGGGATAACCCTGAAGCACCTGGGGCGGCGAGCGTGCAATCCGCTAAAAAAAGCACGATCTATCATGTTATTATCGATCCCTGACGCGGATTATTTATGTGAGAAACGTGACTCACCTGCTGTTGTACAATTTTTAACCAATGCGAGTATTCACCATGAGTTACCAGCCAGGACCACCTGAAGATGAAGCCAGCCTGCTGGCACGCGCGCAGGATTTAGCCGGTTTAACCCTGGAAACCCTGGCCGCGCGCGCCGGTCTGCCCATGCCTGCGGATCTCAAACGTGATAAGGGCTGGGTCGGCATGCTGCTTGAGTGGCATCTTGGTGCCAGCGCAGGCAGCAAAGCGGAGCAGGACTTTGCCCATCTGGGTATCGAACTGAAAACCATCCCGATTGATGCGCAGGGTAAACCGCTGGAAACCACCTTTGTATGCGTGGCACCTCTGACCGGCAACAGCGGCGTGACCTGGCTCACCAGCCATGTGCGCCACAAGCTGGCGCGGGTATTGTGGATCCCGGTTGAAGGCGGGCGTGAGATTCCGCTGCGGGAACGCCGTGTCGGCGCGCCGCTGTTATGGAGCCCCGATGCAGAAGAAGATGAGATGCTGCGGCAGGACTGGGAAGAGCTGATGGATATGATTGTGCTGGGTCGCGTAGAGCAGATTACCGCGCGACATGGTGCCTGGCTGCAAATACGGCCCAAAGCCGCCAATAGCAAAGCGCTGACAGAAGGAATCGGCGATCAGGGCCAGCCAATCATGACGCTGCCGCGCGGTTTCTACCTGAAGAAAAGCTTCACCGGGCCCCTGCTGGCGCGTCATTTTCTCCTCTGAACGTCGCCACCCGCGTTGATGTGTCGCAATTTTGTGGGAGATCGGCGAAATGAATGCGTATAATCGCCGTTTACTTTTCGTTTAGGATTAAATGTCGGTATGTTTGAGTGGATTTCCGATCCCAACGCCTGGCTGGCGCTGGGCACCCTGACCATCCTTGAGGTGGTGCTGGGTATTGATAACATCATTTTCCTGTCGCTGGTGGTCGCTAAACTGCCAAAACACCAGCAAGCCAGCGCACGTCGCATTGGTCTGATGGGCGCGATGCTGATGCGTCTTGGCCTGCTGGCTTCTATCGCGTGGGTAGCCCGTCTGACTAACCCGCTCTTTACGCTGATGGATCATGCGTTCTCGGCGCGCGATCTGATTCTGCTGTTTGGCGGACTGTTCCTGCTGTGGAAATCGAGCATGGAGATCCATGAAACGATCGAAGGCAGCGAAGGCGAACACAACACCCGCGTCCATTCCTTCCTGGGTGCGATTGTGCAGATCATGATGCTCGACATTATTTTCAGCCTCGACTCGGTGATCACGGCCATCGGCCTCTCCGATCATCTGTTCATTATGATGGCGGCGGTGGTTATTGCCGTGCTGATGATGATGTTCGCTGCGCGCGCGATCGGTGAGTTTGTTGACCGCCATCCGTCAGTGAAAATGCTGGCTCTCTCTTTCCTGATTCTGGTCGGTTTCACCCTGATCCTGGAGAGTTTTGCGGTCCACGTACCAAAAGGTTACATTTATTTCGCTATGTTCTTCTCAATGGCGGTTGAGTGTCTTAACCTGATGCGCAGTAAGAAAAAGCACGCCTGATAAAGTCAAGGGCGAGCCTGCTCGCCCGGTTATTTTCAGATTCATACGATTAACCCTGCCGGCAAAACCATTTATTACTACACTGTTTGCACTTGACCATTTGTGAGGATTAGGCGTGATGAAAGGGTTGGCAGGAGTAGCACTGGTGATGGTAACCGCCGCATTCTTAAGTGGATGCAGTTCTGATTATGTCATGGCGACCAAAGATGGCCGGATGATCATGACCGAAGGCAAGCCGAGCATTGATAAAGAGACCGGCCTGGTGGAGTACACTGACCAGACGGGTCATATGGTGCAGATTAACAGCGATGAGGTTTCTACGATCATTGAACGTTAAGTGCCCGATTTAATCACCTGCCACCGATTCCCGGCTGGCAGGTGATTTCCCCGACTTTTCCCCCTTCCTTCCCCGCCATTGCTCGCGCTATAGTCCCTGAGGACACAACATTCCATTCCATAAAGAAAAGGAAGCTGGCAATGCACTATCATCGTATTCCCCACAGCACGCTGGAAGTGAGTCAGCTGGGGTTGGGCACCATGACGTTTGGCGAACAGAACAGCGAAGCCGACGCCCATGCTCAACTGGATTTAGCTATCCGTTCCGGCATCAACTTTATTGATACTGCCGAGATGTATCCGGTGCCCCCGCGTCCGGAAACCCAGGGTCTGACCGAACAATATATTGGCAGCTGGCTTAAACAGCGCGGCAGCCGCGACAAAATCATTCTTGCCAGTAAAGTGGCCGGGCCTTCACGTGGCAATGATGCGTCGATTCGCCCGGATATGGCGCTGGACCGTAAAAACATCCGCGCAGCACTCGATGCCAGCCTGAAACGCCTGAATACTGACTACCTTGACCTCTACCAGCTGCACTGGCCACAGCGTCAGACCAACTATTTTGGCAAGCTTGGCTATCAGTACAGCGAAACCACCGCTCAGGTGACGCTGCTGGAGACGCTGGAAGCGCTGACCGAACAGGTGCGCGCTGGTAAGATCCGCTATATCGGGGTGTCGAACGAAACCGCGTGGGGCGTGATGCGCTATCTGCAGCTGGCGGAGAAGCATGAGCTGCCGCGCATTATCAGCATTCAGAATCCCTACAGCCTGCTGAACCGCAGCTTTGAAGTGGGTCTGGCCGAAATCAGCCAGCATGAAGGCGTAGAGCTGCTGGCATATTCCAGCCTGGCGTTTGGAACGCTGAGCGGCAAATACCTGAATGGCGCGCAGCCTGCGGGCGCACGCAACACGTTGTTCAGCCGCTTTACCCGCTACAGCGGCGAGCAGTCACAAAAGGCGATTGCCGAATATGTGGCACTGGCTCAGCAGCATCAGATCGACCCGTCGCAGATGGCCCTGGCCTATGTGCGTCAGCAGCCGTTTGTGGCCAGCACGCTGCTGGGCGCCACTACGCCTGAACAGTTGCAGATCAATATCGACAGCTTCAATCTGACCTTAAATGCAGAGATCCTGGAAGGCATTGAGGCGATCCACCATCGTTATACCTATCCGGCTCCCTAAGCGCTCTGTTGCCAGCTGCCGCGATGGCGGCTGGCATCTCTTACAGGTCGCGATAATAGAGTTTTACCGGCTTAGCGGGATACTCCAGCGCTTCGCCCTGTGGCAGCCAGCCATAACGTTCGTAGTAGCCCCCAAACGTTGACCATAACCATAACCGTGGATAGCCTTGTGCCTGCGCATAGGCGATGACATGCTGCTGCAGCGCCTCACTGACACCTTTGCCGCGCACCGACTCATCAACATAGAGCGCCGCCAGCCAGGGGAAAAGATCCTGACGGCTGATCAGGTCGCAGCGCCAGAATCCCACCGTGCCGACTGCCCTGCCCATCTCCACGGCAACGAAAGTCACTGGAAAATCAGCACCGATAAGGCTGCTGTTCACCACACTGGCAAAGAACGCCCGGCTGGTGGCTTCACCAAATGCGCGCCACTGCCAGTCGATGATCTGATCGGCAAATTGGGGGGCATCGCTGAGCGATACAATCTCAATCACATCAGTTTCCCCTGAAAGATCGGGACTGAATCAAACAGGTAGCCATCAAAGTCAGGCGCATCGGCGTCGGAAAGCTCCAGCAGCGTATTCTTGACGTTCTCAAGGTGCTGCCAGGTAGATTGCCAGGCCCCCATCACATCACGCCGACGCAGAGCGGCCAGGATAGTCTGGTGATCGCCAAGCCACTTCAGGCGATAGGCGCGGGTTTCAAACTGCGGGCGCAGCTGCTGCCAGAGCGGGCTACTGTCATGATGTCGCCAGATGCTGGTGACGGTATCGAGCAGCATCTGATTCTGACTGGCACCCGCCAGCAGCAGATGAAACAACTTGTCGTTGTCCTGACTGCTGTCGTTGGCGGCGATAGCACGCTGCTCCTGTTCCAGCGTTCGGCGCAGATTTTCAATGTCCGCTTTGGTCGCCATTTTTGCGGCAAAGGCTGCAATATTGCTCTCCAGCAACTGACGTGCCTGTAGCATTTCAAACGGGCCAACGTCGCTGCGGAAGAAGGCCTCTTCTTCATCATCACTGGCGGAAGGAATACGCATCACATAGACGCCGGAGCTCTGGCGGATATCCACCGTACCTTCCAGCTCCAGCATCAATAATGCCTCGCGCACGATGGTCCGGCTGACGCCCCAGGTTTCAGCCAGCTGACGTTCAGGCGGCAGGCGCGATCCCACCGGATAGTGCCCGTCACAGATCTGCTGACGCAGGTGCTGACCAATTTCCTGATACTGCTTTTTTTCTTGCGGCGCTTCGGCTTTGTCCACACTGTCACCCTTTGCAATCAATGCGCTAACGGCATTGCCGCGGTTCCCTGCGCGACAATGCCCGCGAACCGGAGAGGCTGGCTCGCAAACTGGGGCTCAGTGTATCAAAGCCAGCGCCTGATCGAGTACCTTTGCACCATTCAGCGTGCCGTAAGCAACCGTATCGATCACCGCGATGGGCAACTGATAGCTGTCGGTGAGTTTTCTGTTCTCCTCCAGTTTGAAGCGCACCTGTGGCCCGAGCAGCACGACCACCACCTCGTTGCCGTAGTTTTGCAGCTCTTCACGCAGGTTTTGCTCCGGAATGGCGTAGATCTGAAATGCCAGACCGCGCGCGGCAGCCTCCTTTTCCATCCGCGTCACCACCATTGAGGTCGACATGCCCGCAGCACAGGCCAGAACAATTCTTTTCATGCTCGTTTCCTCGCGTTATTTCGGCTCATCATCAAGCCACAGGGTAAATTGCTGCGTGTCGCGCAGCGTACGGAACCAGTGGGCAGATTTCTTCATACGGCGCTGACGCTGCTTATCTAAGTCGATTTCGATAAGACCATAGCGATTTTTAAAGGCATTCATTGGCGAGACATTGTCGGTAAACGCCCACAGCATATAGCCCTGACAGTTAATCCCCGCCTGACTGGCGCGTATCGCCTGATGCAGGTGCTCGCTGATAAACGCGATGCGGTAATCGTCCTGAATCTCCCCGTCGGCATTTTTGAACTGCGCTTCGTTCTCAATTCCCATACCGCTTTCAGCCACAAACCACGGGATATTGCCGTACTCATCGCGCATCCGCTGCGCCATATCCCAGATAATTTCGGGTTGAATTTCCCAGCCGCGTGAAGGGTTCATCCGTCGCCCCGGCAGTTCAAAGTGTTCGTAATACCAGGCGGGATGAAAGGGTGTCTCGGGATGCCAGGCGCGGGACGGTGCCTTCACGCGATGCGGATAGTAGAGATTAAGCCCGACTTCATCGACGGTATTGGCGGCAATAATCGCCAGCTCTTCCGGGGTGGTTTCCCACTCAATCTGATGCTTATCAAGCAGCGCCAGCAGCTCCGCCGGATACTCGCCTTTAATGGCGGGATCGAGAAACACCCGGTTGTAGAACAGGTCATAAATATGCGCCGCCTTCTGGTCGTGCGGGGCTGACGATCGCGGATAGGTGACTTCCGGATTGAGTATGGTACCAATGCGACCGGCATAGCCTGCCGCGCGGAACAGCTTCACTACCCGGGCGGTAGCAAGATTCTTGTGGTGGTTCCACTGCATCCATTTATGGGTGTTCTGCTCATAAGGCCAGCGCAGCGCGTCGAGATAGACGCGGGTCTGCACCACAATCGGCTCGTTAAACACAAACCAGCGCGTGACCCGACCGGCATAGCGTTTAAACACCTGTTCGACATAACGGATAAAGAGTTCAACGACATGCTTTGACTGCCAGCCGCCATACTGCTCCAGCAGCGTGGCGGGCAGCTCGTAATGCTCCAGACAGAGCATCAGTTCAATGCCCTGGCGCTTCATTTCATCAATCAGCCGGTCATAGTAAGCCGCGTATTCCTCATCGACCGTAGCGGTTTCGTAATCGATCAGGAAACGCGACCAGTTGATTGAAGTGCGGTAGTGGGTCAGCCCGCTGGCCTTCATTAGCGCCACATCCTCACTAAAGCGGTTGATAAAGTCGGTGGCAACCGCCGGGCCGTAGCCGTTGTGCCAGACGTGACGATCCTGCTGATACCAGGCGTCAGGCCAGGAGTCCTGCCCCGCTTTTTTTCCGCTCCAGCCTTCCGTCTGCCAGGCGGAGGCAGCAGCTCCCAGAATGAAATTCTCAGGTATGTGGACAGTCTGACGACTCATAACACCTCCGTTCTGTTAGGGTTCAGCTCAGGTTGCAGGCTCTTTGCTTCCGCTGCTTCTGCTGCATCCGCGCGGCGGGCTGCGACTTTCACAAATGGCAGATAGATAAGTACTGACACCAGAATGCAGACGATCTGCGTCACCACCGCACCCATCGATCCGGCCGTTGACAGCCAGGCATTGATAATCGGAGGCGTGGTCCATGGCACCATCACCACGGCTTTCCCGGCAAATCCCATCACCGTAGCGAAGTAACCGATAGAACCTGTCACTAGCGGTGTGATGATGAAAGGGATAGCCAGTATCGGGTTAAGCATAATCGGCATACCAAATATAACCGGCTCGTTGATATTGAAAATGCCTGGCCCGAACGACAGTTTGGCGATTTCACGCATCTCTTTGCGTCGTGTTGCCAGCATCACGGCGGTGAGCAGCCCGATGGTCAGGCCGGAACCGCCGATGCTCATATAAACATCCCAGAACGGCATGGTGATGATGTTCGGTGCCTCTTTTCCCTGCTCAAAAGCGGTCATGTTGACCATAATCGCGCCCAGCAACAGCGGCTCACGGATCGGCTTCACCATCTGGTTGCCGTGAATACCAATCACCCAGAACAGCTGGGCGACGAACATCAGAATCAGAATGCCCCACAGGCTCTGCACCACCGACTCCAGCGGCTGCTGCACCACCTGGTATACCGCGTCGTAAAGGTACATGCCGGTGACGCGATGGAAGATAAAGCCAAAGGTCGCTATCAGCGTCACGGTGATGATTGAGGGGATGAGCGCGGAGAAAGAGGCGGCCACATTGGGCGGCACGGTGTCGGGCATTTTGATTTTCAGCCGCTCAACCTGTTCGAGGCGGCAGTAAATCTCTACCGACAGAATGGCGATAAACATGCCGAGAAACAGGCTCTTGGTATCGGAGAATTGTTTGGCCAGCACGTCGGTGACCAGGTGCATCTGCCCATCGACCATCATCTGTAAGGTGGTCGGCGTTACGGATACAAAGCAGATGATCGCCAGCAGGCCGGGAAACAGCGTTTTTATACCGTTGATGCGCCCAAGCTCAATACCAATCAGGAACACCGCACCAATGTTGAGAAAGCTGAGCGTGGCGTAATTGATACTGCTGGTGATGGGCTTGAGGTCAGCTAAAAAAGCCAGGGCGGCAAAGCTGGCAAGGCCATTTTTGCTGTCCAGCACCATGTTAGAGATCAATACCGAGAAGGCGCCAACAATGATCACCGGCATCAGGGTAATGAATGAGGCTTTAATCGCCATGATGTAGCGATAACTGTTAAAGCGGGTAGCAAAGCTGCCCAGGGAATCGATAAGGCGGTCCTGTAGAGACATGATCAACCCTCAGAGATGTAAGATCGGTATTCCTGTAATCGTCGTGGTCTTCCCTGTCAGTGGCATACCAAACTGACGAATCTCCTCGGTTTTTTCTGTGACGAACCTCCCGGAAACGTTTATTGGCATTCCAGTATGATTAAAACGGCCAATTTGGCATACCAATAGCGGAGGCGTTATGGATTACGAACAGACCATGATGGAATTGCTGATCAATGCAGGGGAAGCCCGTTCGTCGGCGATGATGGCGATTCAGTGTGCGCGCAAACGCGACTGGACCGGGGCTGACGCGGCGCTGGCAGCTTCAGATACCGCGGCAAAAGCGGCACATAAAATTCAGACCGCGTTGATTGGTGCAGACGAGGGAAGCGGAAAATTGCCGGTCACGCTGATTCTGGTGCATGCGCAGGATCATCTGATGAATGCAATGCTGTGCCGCGAGCTGGCAGAGGAGCTGGTCATGCTGCGCAAAGAGATCTATGGCTGACAGGCGGCGCGCTGGCCGCCCGGGTGAGGTGATTAGCTGATTTCCAGTGCCAGTAGCGACTCAATAGTCTGCGCGCGGCGGATCTCGCGCGGCTGGCCCTGCTCAAACAGCACTTCCGGGATCAGCGGACGGCTGTTGTAGTTAGAGGACATGGATGCACCGTAAGCACCGGTGTCGTGGAAGACCAGGTAATCGCCAACCTTTGCCGCCGGAATCGCGCGTGGTTCGACCATGCCGCCCTCCAGCTGGGTAAAGACATCACCCGATTCGCACAGCGGGCCAGCGACCACCGTGTCGATAGTCTGCTGCTCATCAATGGCCCGCTCATCGCCCGCCATCAGCGAGATATGGTGATAGCTGCCATACATTGAGGGGCGCATGAGGTCACTGAAACCGGCATCGACCAGGACGAAGTGACGGCTGCCCATCGACTTAACCGCCCGTACCTGAGAGACCAGCACACCGGCCTCGGCCACCAGGAAACGGCCCGGTTCGATCTCCAGCTTTATCGCGTGACCCAGATGCTGGGCAATACGCTGCCGTGCTGCATCCCACAGGCCGAAATAGTGATCGGTATCGATCGCCTCTTCACCATAGCGATAAGGCACAGAGAGGCCACCGCCCGCAGAGATCGCGGTCAGATCCTGACCCGACGCCATCACCAGTTCAACCATCGCATCACAGACCTGCTGCAGATGCGCATAATCGACGCCTGAGCCGATATGCATATGAATGCCCACCAGCTGCAAGCCGTGCTGCTTAATCGCCGCCAGCGCCTCGGCTAAATCGGCGTGCCAGATACCGTGCTTGCTGTTTTCGCCACCGGTATTGGTTTTCTGACTGTGGCCGTGACCAAAACCAGGATTGACCCGCAGCCACACCGCATGTCCCGGTGAGACCGCGCCGAGCTGATGCAGCATATCGATCGATCCGGCATTAACCGGCACCTTTAACGCGGTCACCCGCTCCAGCGTCGGCTGATCGAACAGATCCGCGGTAAAGACGATCTCATCACCGCCGGGCTGGTAACCCGCGGCCAGCGCACGTTCGATCTCACCCAGCGATACCGAGTCCACTTTCACGCCTGCTGCGCGCATCAGGCGCAGGATATGCGTATTCGAGCAGGCCTTCTGCGCAAAGCGCACCACATCAAATGCCTGCAGCTGGGCAATACGCGCCTGAATAATCTGCGCATCATAAGCCCAGAATGGCCCGGTGTAGCGGCGTGCCAGCGGCAGCAGGTTAGCGGCGCTGAGTGCGGTTTCGGTACTCTGTAAGGAACGTGGCATGGCAATTCTCCTGTGGCAATAGCTGCATTAAGCCAGAATCGTGTCATAGCGAAAAATATCTGTTTTAATAGCATCTATGCAGAATGGATATAGGAAGGGTGCGTGGCGAACATTAACTGGCGGCATATCGAGATTTTTCATGCGGTGATGACCAGCGGCAATCTGACTCAGGCCGCGACACTGCTGCACACCTCACAGCCGACGGTGAGCCGGGAGCTGGCACGCCTGGAGCAGCAGCTGGGATTAGAGTTGTTCGGACGGGTTCGTGGTCGCCTGCAACCGACGGTGCAGGGATTACGTCTGTTTGAAGAGGTGCAGCGATCCTGGTACGGACTGGATCGCATCATGGAAGCGGCTGAAGGGCTGCGCCAGTTCCGTCAGGGTGAGCTGTCGATCGCCTGCCTGCCCGTTTTTTCGCAGTCGCTGCTGCCACCACTGTGTCAGCCCTTTTTACAGCGCTACCCGGATGTGAGCCTGAATGTGATTCCGCAGGAGTCGCCGCTGCTGGAGGAGTGGCTGTCAGCACAGCGCTACGATATCGGCTTAACCGAAACCCAGCACGCTCCGGCCGGCACTGACCGTCTCGCCCTGCTCACCTGCGATGAAGTATGCGTATTGCCTCAGAATCACCCTCTGAGTCAGCGTTCAGAGCTGACGCCGCACGATTTTGCGGGCGAACAGTATGTGAGCCTGTCGCGCAGTGACAGCTATCGTCAGTTGCTGGATGCGCTGTTTCATGAGCAGGGCGTCGAGCGGCGGCTGGTGATGGAGACGCACAGTGCCGCTTCAGTGTGCGCCATGGTCAGAGCGGGCGTGGGCATTTCAATTGTGAATCCGCTGACGGCGCTGGATTACGCCGACAGCGGTGTGGTGATGCGTCAGTTCAGCGTGGCGGTTCCGTTTACCGTCAGCCTGGTGAGGCCGCAGCACCGCCCTGCATCGGCGCTGGTCGATGCCTTTGTCAGCCATCTGCAATGGCAGGTGGCTGACTTTCCGGCACGCATCGCCGCCCGCCTGGCTTAAGCGCGAACCCTAGCGGCTGCGCGGCCCGATTTGCGGAAAGTGATCAGACAGATCAGCAGGCCGATTGCCGCCAGCGCAGCGGCAGCAACCGGCACCGCCGTCAGGCCATATCCACGGCCAATCACCGCACCGCCGACCCAGGCACCCAGCGCATTGCCCACGTTAAACGCCGAAATGTTCAGGGTTGAGACCAGGTTAGGCGCCTCTTTGCCGTGACGTACCACGTTGATCTGCAGACCCGGCACCGTCGCAAAGGTCGCCATCGCCCACAGGAACAGGGTGATCTCCGCCAGCCACAGCGCATGGCTGGTCCAGCTGAACAGCAGCGAGAAGATGGCGATCAGGGAGAAGCTGAGGATCAGGCTAAAGGAGACTTTCCAGTCGGCCAGTTTGCCGCCAAGAATATTACCGACCGTCAGGCCTGCGCCAATCAGGAACAGCGTCCAGCTGACGCCGCGATCGCTGATGCCCGTCACCTCTAGCAGCAGCGGCGCAATGTAGCTGAACAGCGCAAACATCGCCGCGGCAAAGAACACCGTCATCAGCAGCGACAGCCACAGTTTCCCGTTGGCCAGTGCACCAATTTCACTCGCCAGGTGAACCGGCTTTTCCTGTTTATTGTTGGGCAGACTCACGATCAGGGCGATAAACGCCAGCACGCCAATCACAGCCACGCCCCAGAAGGTGGCTCGCCAGCCAAACATCTGTCCGAAACTGGTTCCCAGCGGAACGCCCAGCACGTTGGCTAAGGTTAGTCCGGTGAACATCAGTGCGACAGCGGAAGCCTGACGACCGGCTGGTACCAGACTAGCGGCGACCACCGCGCCAATACCGAAGAAGGCACCGTGACAAAGCGCGGTGACGATGCGTGCCAGCATCAGCAGGTTATAGTTGTAAGCCAGCGCACACAGCAGGTTGCCGACAATAAATATCACCATCAGCAGAATCAGCGTTTTTTTACGCGGCAGCCTGGCGGTGAGCAGCGCCATAATCGGCGCACCTATCGCCACGCCCAGCGCGTAGCCGCTGATCAGCCAGCCCGCCGACGGAATTGACACCTGAAGGTCACGCGCCACCTCCGGCAGCAATCCCATAATGACAAACTCAGTGGTTCCGATGGCGAACGCACTCAACGCCAGCGCCATTAATGCTACAGGCATAACACTCTCCCAATATCATTTGCAGGTGAACTGCACAGACGCGCAGCCCCTCGACGCTTATTAAAATTTGATCTGCGTCACGGTGAGCATTACAGCACAGTGCTGATGCGCGACATAGCCTGCGCGCAGCAAAGGATTATTGCCGGGGCCGCAATAATCCTGCTGCTTTGCCGGAACAAATGGCTTTGTCAGCCTGCTGGCTAAGCCTGTTAAAGCGCACATGACCCAGGGTCAGGTTGTCATTTCCCGCGAACCCGTTACGCTTTTTAGTGCGTATTTAATTAATAAATCCTTAACGTTGCCGATATATCCCTAATCAATTGCCAGGTGATGTGATCAACTTCTGACGCAGGGAGAGAGAATGCAACGACTCATAGCCTTAATGGTGTTTGGCTTAACCGGCTGCTCGGTGGGTCATTATGAGTACAGTAAAGAAGCTGAAAAACGGGTGGATATGACCGTGACCGGCATTCCCACCGTGCTGGGTTTAGGCACGCTCGGTACCACCATCCCACTGACGCCGGAGTACAGCCTGACCGCCGCACATGTGGCAAAGTTTTCGCTTTACCGGGTCAAAGCCTGGCATCCGCAATGCGATCTGGCCGTGGTCTACCACAAAAACAGCGAAATGAACCTGCCACCCAACTTTCGTAACAGCCACATCGGCGATCAGGTCAATCTCTACGGCTACAGTTTTATTTCGGCCATGCCGGTCAGTTCCAGCGGGCAGAACCTGATCAATACCACGCTGGCGAACAGCTGGAATAAGCCGGACTGCGTCGTGGTGGCGGCGAATGCGGGGGTGGTCAAAGGGATGTCGGGCGGCGCAGTCTATAACGCCTCTGATGATACGCTGGCGGGCGTGATTATTGGCTACAGCAATAACATCAACGACAATGTCAGCGGTAAGACACTCTATAAGAACGTTGCGCTCTATGTGCCTTACTCGCGATTTCAGACATGGCTGGATCAGGCGATTAAATCCTGATATCTGCTGAACGAACAGATGTAAAAAAGGCCGGAATTTCCGGCCTTAAGCTTGGTGACAAAGTCGGGCCTGGTTCGCTGTAAGACCGAGCCTGCACAGGTAACACGGTCAGATCGGAAAGACGCAAAAACTGTCATCCATGACCGCTCGGCCCACGCCATCCATGGCGCGGGACGCTTTCCTCTTCTGACCGTGTTCCCTGTGCCGTGAGTTTATCAGTTGCTGCCAAATTCACTCTGATTCGGCTTTGTCATCACGCTGTCAGGCCTGAAGATCAGGCCTGACAGCGACTCATAACGATTACTTGCTGCCTGGACGCAGTGCCGGGAACAGAATCACATCGCGGATAGTGTGGCTGTTGGTAAACAGCATCACCATACGGTCAATACCGATACCCAGACCGGCGGTTGGCGGCAGACCGTGCTCCAGTGCGGTGACATAGTCTTCGTCGTAGAACATCGCTTCGTCGTCGCCAGCATCTTTAGCATTCACCTGCTGCAGGAAACGCTCAGCCTGATCTTCCGCATCGTTCAGCTCGGAGAAGCCATTACCGATTTCACGACCGCCAATGAAGAACTCAAAGCGATCGGTGATTTCCGGGTTCTCGTCGTTACGACGGGCCAGCGGAGAGACTTCAGCCGGATATTCAGTGATGAAGGTCGGCTGAATCAGATGCGCTTCTGCGGTCTCTTCAAAGATTTCGGTTACGACACGGCCCAGACCCCAGCTTTTCTCAACCTTGATGTGCAGTGATTGAGCAATCGCCACCGCTTTATCAAAGTCTTCCAGATCGGCCAGATCCGTTTCCGGACGGTATTTCTTGATCGCTTCACGCATGGTCAGTTTTTCAAACGGCTTACCGAAATCAAACTCCTGCTCGCCGTAAGGCACCACGGTGCTGCCCAGCACATCCTGCGCCAGCGTACGGAACAGGCTTTCGGTCAGCTCGATCAGATCTTTGTAATCCGCATAAGCCATATAGAGTTCCATCATGGTGAACTCTGGGTTATGACGTGGCGAAATACCTTCGTTACGGAAGTTACGGTTGATCTCGAACACGCGATCGAATCCGCCCACCACCAGACGCTTCAGATAAAGCTCTGGAGCGATACGCAGATACATGTCGATATCCAGCGCATTGTGATGGGTGATGAACGGACGCGCAGACGCGCCGCCAGGGATCACCTGCATCATCGGGGTTTCCACTTCCATAAAGTCGCGGCCCACCATGAACTGGCGAATGCCGGCCATGATCTGCGAACGAATTCTGAAGGTGTTACGCGACTCCTCGTTGGCGATGAGATCAAGGTAACGCTGACGGTAGCGCGTTTCCTGATCGGCCAGGCCGTGGAACTTGTCCGGCAGCGGACGCAGTGCTTTGGTCAGCAGGCGCAGTTCAGAACAGTGAATCGACAGTTCGCCGGTTTTGGTTTTGAACAGTTTGCCGCGCGCGCCCAGGATATCGCCGAGATCCCACTTTTTGAACTGCTCGTTGTAGATGCCTTCAGCCAGATCGTCACGCGAGACGTAAAGCTGAATCCGGCCACCCACATCCTGCAGGGTCACGAAAGAGGCTTTACCCATGATACGACGGGTCATCATACGTCCGGCAACGCTGACTTCGATGCCGAGATCTTCAAGCTCTTCGTTGCTCTTCTCGCCATAGCTCTCATGCAGCTGGTTTGAGAGACTGTCACGACGAAAATCGTTAGGAAACGCCACGCCATTTGCACGCAGCACGCTCAGCTTTTCGCGACGCGCTTTCAGTTCGTTATTTAACTCAACGGCGGCATCAGCGCTCTGCGGTTGTTGTTCAGACATGTCGGTTCCTTATAACCCTGCTTTTAAACTAGCTTCAATGAATCGATCCAGGTCGCCGTCCAGCACCGCCTGGGTGTTACGCGTCTCTACGCCGGTGCGCAGATCTTTGATGCGTGCATCATCGAGAACGTAAGAACGGATCTGACTTCCCCAGCCGATGTCGGACTTATTGTCCTCCAGCGCCTGTTTCTCAGCGTTTTTCTTCTGCATCTCAAGCTCGTACAGCTTCGCTTTCATCTGCTTCATCGCCTGATCTTTGTTCTTGTGCTGAGAACGGTCATTCTGACACTGGGTGACGGTACCGGTTGGAATATGGGTAATACGTACCGCAGATTCCGTCCGGTTAACGTGCTGGCCGCCCGCCCCTGACGCACGATAGACGTCAATGCGCAGATCGGCCGGGTTGATGTCGATATCAATATCGTCATCCACTTCCGGATAGATAAAGGCTGAGCTGAAGGAGGTGTGACGACGGCCGCCGGAGTCAAACGGGCTCTTACGCACCAGGCGATGCACGCCCGTTTCGGTACGCAACCAGCCAAAGGCGTAGTCGCCTGACACGCGAATGGTCACAGATTTAATGCCTGCAACTTCACCTTCAGACTCTTCGATAATTTCGGTTTTGAAGCCTTTGGCTTCGGCCCAACGCAGATACATACGCATCAGCATGCTGGCCCAGTCCTGCGCTTCGGTGCCGCCGGAACCCGCCTGCAGATCGATGTAGCAGTCGGCGCTGTCATACTCGCCAGAGAACATGCGGCGGAATTCCAGCTCGCCCAGCTTGCCCTCAAGGACATCCAGCTCGGCAACCGCTTCGTCGAAAGTCTCTTCGTCTTCCGCTTCTACCGCCAGTTCAAGCAGACCCTGCACATCTTCCAGGCCCTGCGACATCTGATCCAGCGTCTGCACGATCGCTTCCAGCGAGGAGCGCTCTTTGCCCAGCGCCTGAGCACGCTCAGGTTCGTTCCAGACATCGGGCTGTTCCAGCTCGGCGTTTACTTCTTCGAGGCGTTCTTTCTTGGCATCGTAGTCAAAGATACCCCCGAAGAACGTCGCTGCGCTCACTGAGGTCCTGAATACGGTTTTTGACCGGGTTGATTTCAAACATGGCTTTAGCGTCTTTCTTATGTTCGATGGGACAGGAAATTTAACGCACAAGTTTACCCGAAACTGGCGGCAGTTTGTAGCGCTGAGACAGCGGGCTGATGCCGGGGCGGCGTGACGCGTTGCATTTGCTTATCGGGCTGCGACGACAACCGCTCGCACCGCAGGTTAACGCAGGGAAAAAACAGGCTGACGCGCCTCTGCCGTGACCGGAGACGCGCGCGCCTTAGAAAAATCAAAGCGGCCAGATATGGTCAATGATCAGCTGTACCGAGCGGTTACCACGATACTCATTGATATCCAGCTTATAGGCCAGTTCGACCTGGCGAATGCTGCTGTCGGGCCACAGGGTGGTATCGACATTAAAGGCGATCCCGTCGATCAGCGGACCGCCGTCCAGCGGTTCGACCATCACTTTCAGATGTCGCTCGCCCACCAGCCGCTGTTGCAGCAGCTTAAATTTGCCGTCAAAGGCGGGTTCCGGGAACGCCTGGCCCCAGGGGCCCGCTTCGCGCAGCATCTCAGCGGTCTGCAGCGAAAACTCCTGCGGCTGCAACGCACCATCTGACCAGATGATGCCCTGCAGAGATTCGCCATCCAGCCACTCACCGACCAGATCGGCAAAGCGCTGACGAAACTCCTCGTAGCGTGCGGTTTCCAGTGATAAGCCTGCCGCCATGGCATGACCGCCAAACTTCAGCATCAGGCCGGGATTCAGCGTATCCAGACGCTCCAGCGCGTCGCGCAGATGCAGACCGGCAATTGAGCGGCCTGAGCCTTTCAGCGTGCCGTCGCCCGCCGGAGCAAAGGCAATCACCGGACGATGGAAACGCTCTTTCAGACGGGAAGCGAGGATCCCCACCACCCCCTGATGCCATTCGGGATGATAAAAGGCCAGCCCCAGCGGTAGATCGCGCTGCTCACGCTCCAGCGCCTGACACAGCGCCAGCGCTTCGCTCTGCATGCCCTGCTCTATCTCTTTTCGTGTCTGGTTCAGCGCGTCCAGCTCACTGGCTAACATCCGTGCCTGACTGAGATCCTCAGTCATTAACAGCGCCACGCCCACCGACATATCGTCGAGCCGGCCTGCGGCATTGAGCCGTGGCCCCAGCGCAAAGCCGAGATCGCTGGCTGCCATCTGACGCGCATCGCGATTAGCAATCTCCAGCAGCGCCCGGATGCCTGGCCGGCATTTTCCCGCCCGGATGCGGCTGAGTCCCTGCCACACCAGAATGCGGTTGTTGACGTCGAGCGGCACCACGTCGGCAACCGTGCCGAGCGCCACCAGATCCAGCATCTCCGCCAGATTGGGTTCGGTGCGAGTGGCACCAAACCAGCCCTGGGTGCGCAGATGGGCGCGCAGAGCAAGCATCAGATAGAACGCAACGCCCACGCCCGCCAGTGCACGTGAGGGAAAGTTGCAGTCCGGCAGATTGGGATTAACGATCGCCTCAGCGGCCGGTAAGGTCTCGCCCGGCAGGTGGTGGTCGGTAATCAGCACCGGAATCCCGTGCTGATGGGCACATTCAACGCCGGCGTGGGAGGAGATGCCGTTGTCGACGGTCAGGATCATCGCCGCGCCGCGCGCGCGCGCCTGCTCAACCACTTCAGGGCTGAGGCCATAACCATCTTCAAAGCGGTTAGGCACCAGATACTGCACGTTGCCGCCGCCCATGCTGCGCAGCGCCATGACCGTCAGCGCGGTACTGGTCGCGCCATCGGCATCAAAGTCGCCCACCACCATAATGCGACGCCCATCCAGCAGCGCCTGATGCAGCAGTTCCACTGCGCTCTCAATCCCGCTTAAGGACTGGTACGGCAGCAGGTTTTTCGCCCCGCGCTCCAGCTCTGCCGCGTCGCGCACGCCGCGTTGCAGATAGAGTCGTTTCAGCAGCGGCGGCAGCGTCGCCGGAAGCGCATCGTCAACCGTCACCTCACGGCGACGGAGTTCCACATCCTGTTTTACCACCGATTAACCACCACGCTTCTGATTGTCCAGCACCTGCTTCAGCTCCTGCGGCGACTGATAACCTGGGATCATCATGCCGCTGTCTGTCAGCATCGCGGGCGTGCCCTGAATGCCGAACAGCACGCCAAGTTTATAGTGCTGGGCGATATCGATTTTGCAGCTGTCTGGTGCGGCCATCTTCGGCGCATTGCCTTTCATCGCCTCATCAAACGCTTTATTGCGGTCAGCGCTGCACCAGATCGCTTTCATCGCTGGCTCAATCTGACCATTCAGCCCTTCACGCGGAAACGCCAGGTAGCGCACGGTGATGCCCAGCGCATTGTAGTCCGCCATCTGCTCGTGCAGCTTGTGACAGTAGCCACAGGTGATGTCGGTAAAGACCGTGATCACGTGCTGCTCTTTAGGCGCTTTGTAGACGATCATCTCCGGCACCAGCGCTTCGACTTTTTTGTCCAGTAGCTGGTTGGTGACGTTGACCGGCTGTTTGCCGCTGACGTCATAGAGCGGGCCCTGGATCATATGTTTGCCGTCGTCGGTCACGTAGAGCACGCCGCTTTCTGACAGCACGGTTTTAAAACCCGGCAGCGGTGACGGGCTGATCTCCGTCTGGTTCAGACCGAGCTTTTTAAGTGATTGCTGAATGGCGCTGTCATCGGCCTGTGCGAGACCGGAAAAGGCGCTGGCTAAAAGAGCCAGCATGGCAAAATGCTTGTTCATTTTTGTCCTTATCGCCGCGGTTCAGGCCCGCGGATGGTGTTGTTGATGCAACTGACGCAGGCGCTCAGTGGCGACGTGCGTATAAATTTGGGTGGTGGAGAGATCGCTGTGTCCCAGCAGCATCTGTACGACACGCAGATCGGCACCGTGGTTCAGCAGATGGGTCGCAAAGGCATGGCGCATCACATGCGGTGATAACTTTTCGCTGTCGATCCCCGCCAGCGTGGCGTAATGCTTGATGCGATGCCAGAAGGTCTGGCGCGTCATCTGCTGCGCCCGATTACTGGGAAACATCACGTCCAGCGTCTGACCGTTGAGCAGCCACGGACGACCATGTTCCATATATTGCTCCAGCCAGTAAACCGCTTCTTCACCTAAAGGCACCAGCCGCTCTTTATCCCCTTTACCGATAACCCGGACAACGCCCTGGCGCAGGCTGATGTCGCTGAGCGTCAGGCCAATCAGTTCGGAGACGCGCAGGCCCGTGGCGTAGAGAAGCTCCAGCATCGCTTTGTCGCGCAGCTCCAGCGGGATATCGATATTCGGCGCCTGCAACAGTCGCTCGACCTGCGCCTCACTGAGATCTTTCGGTAAACGCTGCGGCAGTTTTGGTGCTGACAACAGCGCGCTGGGATCGTCCGGGCGCAGCTTTTCGCGGTAAAGATACTGGAACAGGCGACGCATGGCGCTGAGCAGCCGCGCTGAGCTGGTCGCCTTGTAGCCTCCCTCCAGCCGTTCAGCCAGAAACTGCTGCAGATCCAGCGGCGCAACGCTAAGCAGCGTCAGCTGATGATGTGCCAGCCATCCGGTCAGCGTCTGGAGGTCCTGGCGATAAGAGGAGAGAGTGTTCTGCGCCAGATTGCGTTCAATCCAGAGCGCATCAAGAAACTGTTCTGTCAGATCGCTGTCCTGCACGTTATCTCCGCCGTCTGGTGTAAAATCATGCTCATTATGCCTGATTCAGCAGCGCTTCTGGTACAATTGCGCCAAAGTCAGTATTTACAGAGTGTTATCTGCATGAAAATCGGTCTATTTTGAATAGACCAATAAATATTCTTTATATTCATATACATATAAAATTTTTTATTTGTTAATGGCGGCAAAATGGCGGCACAACTCTTAACTTTCAGGCAAAAAAAAACCCGCATTTGCGGGTGTTTTTTTTCGCTTTTTTATTACAGCCAAAGCATTTGCTGATGATTTCTACCTGGGTGCGGAGGCACTGGCTTCACATCGCCCGGCATCATTATGATTGATGACACTGTTTCTAAAGACTTAAAGGTGCAGCTACAGTTGATATTTTGACACTGGTTATAACGTTCTTTAGTTTCCTTAGATATCTGGTTGCTGCTGCGAGTATGAGCCGCATTCCCGCATATTGGACAATTCATCATTATTTGATACACCTCGCAGTTGAACTCTTTTACGAACTTTCCGATGGATTGTAATGCTTTTGAGTACTTTTGAAAGTGTTATTCCATTTCTAATGAGTCAATCTTCACTTCCAGTTCGATACTGGTCGTAAATCCACTATCGGCGCTCAGGCTGTGCGTCAGCGTTGTGATGACCCATTCCCCGGCATCTACCTGCTGTTTGAAGCCGCTGACCTTCACCGGCATTTCCGTGTATAGCTCCGCGCGCCCCTTTGCCAGCTGAATAGAAAATGTTGCCACACCACGCTGCAGGCGTTCCCACTGCATTTTTGCCGCTCGTTCGGCGTTGCCACGGTTCGCGTAAGTGCGGCTAAGCACCAGCACGTTCTCGTCCGTGCCGATCAAGTAATCCCCCTGCTTCGCCTCTGGCTCTTTCTTCTTCGCCGTGGTTTTACGTCGCCTGCGCTTCACCTTTGCTACAGGCTTTTTTGCCGGTTCACGGGTGTGCAGCCAGCTGGCGATCACGCCGGTGTAAGCGTCGCGGTCCGCCAGGGTGAAGCGGTGGCTGTCTCCGTCCCTGCGCTGAAGGGTGATCACCGGCAGCGCCTTACCGCTTGCCGTCTTACCCTGTCCCTGCCGGATAAACAGCAGATTGCCGTCCTTAACGCAGGCCACTGCGCCGCACTGTTTAGCCAGGCGCATCAGAAAGCTGGCGTCTGATTCGTTGGTCTGATCAAGATGGTCAATTTCTGCGGTGGCCACGTCCTCACCCATCGCCGTTTTCAGCTTATGCCGCCCGGCGATATCCCGGACAATTTCGCCCGCTGTGGTTTTGTGCCAGGACTTCTCCCGCTTCGTGTTCAGCGTCTGCCGGAAGTCCGCGCTGCGCGCCCTCAGCGTCAGGCGGTCAGGCGTGCCGCTGTGCTCGATTTCGTCAACCACGTAGCTGCCTTTCGGAAAAAGTGCCTCACCCTGCCAGCCCAGCGACAGCGACAGCACGACGCCCCGGCGCGGCAGCTGCAGCTGGCCGTCCGCGTCGTCCAGCTCGATGTCCAGCTGATCCGCCTCAAAGCCCCGGTTGTCAGTGAGCGTCAGGCTCAGCAGGCGCTTTTCAAGCTTCTGCGTGATGTCTGCGCCGTCCATCGTCAGCCGGAACGCCGGTGAGTTCTGCTGGCCGTTAATCCACGGGCTGGTCATCATGAAAATAATCCTCCCGCTGCGGCACTCACCTTACCGGCGGCGGTGGCGGCTGCGCCCTGCATGGCAGACAGCTGATCGCTGAGGCTGCCAAACATTTCGCCCAGCGATTCATCGGTGCGCTTCAGCGTTAGCGTGAATTCAATGCGGCGGCACACGCCGCTGCTGAAAAACTCCGCTTTGGTCTGGCTCAGGCTTTCAATCACGAACATGCCGTAAATCGTCCCGCTGCCCTCGATAAGCGGCCACGCGCGACCCAGCTCTGCAATCTGCTCCAGCGCGAACAGCGACAGCCTGCCGCCGGTAATCTCCGGCAGCAGCACGCCGGAAAGCGTCAGCGTGTCGTTGTCCGGGCCTAAAAACTGAAGCGACGGCCTCACGCCCACGCGGCTGTTTGACGGGAAACGCCAGCTGCGCTGATACTGGAGTTCCTGATAGGGCACCGTCTTCAGCATGAAAACAAATAAGCCCAGCGTCATCATCATTCCTCAAATCCTCCCCTGTCCCGGTAACTGCTGCGGGCGCGGGCCTGCGCCTGCCGCTCTTTTGCCTCCAGCCTGCGCATCAGTTCATCAAGTAAATCGCTGTTGCTCTGTCCCGGTTGCTGCACCAGATGAATGTCATATTTACCGTGCATCACAATAGGCGGCTGACCTGCCGGATTGATGCCTAATGCACTTACACCGCGAGACGACGCGGGCAGGCTCATAGGGTGCAGCGGTGCAGCTGTGGCAGGTGCGGCCGCACTGCCCAGCGCCAGCGCCGCCATTGCGGCAAGCCGTGCGGTGCGCCTGCGGCTGGTCACATTAACCGGCCCGTTAATCAGCTCAGGCCCGTTCTCTCCGACGATGCCGGTGCGGCCTGACGGAATATTTCCACCGGTGTCGTACATGCGCGGGAACCCGCCCGGCGGCAGCACCACTTTTCCGGCTGCATTAACCGTGGCCGCCTGCTGGCGCGTAACCCGCTCCGGCAGTTTTGCCTTTGCCGCCTCCTGCGTAACGATGCCGAGCTTTTCCAGCAGCCAGGACACTCCTGATTTCAGCGTGTCCAGCGGGTGCATCACCATGCTGAGGCCATCGGCCAGCGCCTGACCAAACGCCTTACCCTTAGCGGCTGCGCTGTCCAGCTCAGCCCCCGTGGACTGCACCGGCGTCAGCAGATCGCGGAACCAGCCAAACAGCGCCTGCACTTTATCCCCAATCCACTGAAAAACCGGCTTGAGCGGGCCAAATGCCTCACTGATTGGTGCTGCGGCAGCCCTGAACCCTTCAACCACGCCGCCGAGAAACGCCTTAATCGGCTGCCAGTATTTCCAGACAACCAGCGCCACGCCTGCCAGCGCGGCGACCAGCAGCCCGACCGGACTCAGCAGCGCGCCGATTGCCCATGAAATGCCGGTCAGCGCAACGCGAAGCACCGCCACGGGACCAGACGCCAGCCAGCGCAGCACCTGACCCGTACCCATCAGCAGCACCCGCCCTGCTGCTACCGGGTTCATTATAATTCCGGCAGCAGCGGACACGCCGCGCATGGCTCCCCTGAACAGGCGCAGTGGCGCTCCGGCCACCGCCTTAAGAGCATTACCAGCCATACCTGCACTGGCACGAAGTGAGGCAAGCGGCCCGGACAGCAGGCTAACGCGTCCGCCCGTATCGCGCAGCCCCCGACGCAGCAGATTAAGGGGGGCGCTTCCCAGCCAGCCAAGCATACTGCCCGCCCGTGACGCTGCTGTAGCAATCCCCGGCAGCGCCTTAATACCCAGCACGCTGCAGCTCAGGCGCAGCAGTGCCAGCGGGCCAAGAATGGCCGCTGCCGCCAGTGAAAGCGCACCCACTGCGGTAACAGCGATGGCGAAACCTGCCGCCATCCTGAACAGTGCCGCCGTCAGCTGCGGATGCTGCTTCACAAAATTACCCAAGGCGCTGGCAAGGTCGCCCAGCCAGTCAACCAGCCGTTTGAGGTCAGGGGCAACGGTGGCACCGATTGCGGCCAGGGCATTCGTGAATGAACCGCCCGCCGCATCCCAGCGGTTTGCCAGCGTTTTAAGTGAGGCGTCCACTCGTTCACGCAGTGATGCCTGATTCTCAAGTTTCGCGGCTGTTTCCCTGTACCCTTCTATCCCCTTGCTGATCATGATGTTCAGCGCCTGCAGGGTTTCGGCGTCGTCACCAAAAAGGGTATTCAGCACCGACTGTCGCTTGCCGTCGTCGGTAATTCTCTTCAGCTTCGCCAGCTGCGTATACAGGTTTTCAAGCCCGGCAAACTGACCTTTTTTATTCTGAAAATTCAACGTGATTCCGGTGCCCGCCAGCGCGTCGTTTGCCTTGCCAATTTTTTTGTTATTCAGCGTGGCCTGAAAAATCTTGCGGTAGGCATTGCCCGCTGACTCACCGGCCATACTCGCCTGATCAGCCATCACCAGCAGCGGCGCAAAGGTTTTCGCGGCGGTAATTCCCTTCTGATGGAGAATATCCATCGCGCTGCCGATTTTGGAAAATCCCTGCAGCATGTTGTCCGAATCGACGCCCGCATAAAATCCTTTCTGGATAATGTCGGTGAGCGCCATCATGTCCTTTTCGCTGGTCTGCGTGGCGTCCTGCAGCTTCGCCGCAAACTCCGCCGCATCGGTCGGGGCCATCTTCAGCTGCACGCCCAGATAGGCAGTTGCTTCCCCCAGCCCGCCGAGTATCGCCTGTGCAGTCATCCCCTGACGGCGAAGCATGGTCATCATGTTCTGAAAGTCTGCCGTGGTTCCGGGCAGTTTGTCGCCCAAGCTTACGGCCAGCCGGTTAATCTGCTCATACTCCGGCAGCACTTTTGCCCCCGGCCCCATCATGGACGCGGCCAGCTGCGTTGCGGCGTTCTCCGAGTCCGAATAGGCCCTTACAGGGGCCATCAGGGTAACGCCGGTCGTCACGCCGGTGGCAACCATGCCCGCCCCGTTACCGGCCAGCTTGTTACGCGTTTCGTTCAGTTTTTCATGACGCGCCCGGATGGCGGCCAGCTTCTGCTGACGTTCGCCCAGCTTTCGCAGTTCGGCCTGCTGTCGCTCAATCGCCCCTGTTGCCGCCTGTGCATCAGTACGCAGTTGGCGCTGCGCAGCACTCAGCTGCTTTGTGTCGATACCGGCGGCGCTCAGCGCCTCACGCTGGCGCTGCACTGACAGGCGCAGCCCGTTATAGGTCTGCTGCAGCTGGCTGGCGCGGCTCTTTGCCTGCTCAAGCAGCCTGGCCTGCTGCGCAGTCGGGCGATTCGTTGCGGCAAACTGCTGCGCCAGTGCGGCGGCCTCCTGCCGGGCACCGGCCAGATTTTTTTCAGTGATGGCAAGCTGGCTGCGCGTTTTGCGAAAGCCATCAATGCGGCCCGCCTGCTCGTTGAGGGATTTCAGGCCGTCTTTACTGGCCTTCAGCGCGGCGGCCAGCTCTTTCGAGCCGTCGCGCGCATTGCGGAAGGGGCGCGTGATTTTATCAACCGCGCTTAAAACCACCTGCAGACGCAGGTTTGTGTCACTCATCGTCACCGGCTCCGCTTCGCTGGATTGCTTTATGCCGCCACTCCAGCACGTCCGTCAGCGATTCCGCGTACATGACCGGCGGCGGCCAGTGAAAAACGGTAGCAATATCGGCTACCAGATCTTCAACCGTCAGGCCGTCGGGAAAGCTGACAGCGCCGACTTCGGCAACAAAAAAGAGACAACCTCAACGGACAGCGACAGCAAATCCGCCGGGTCCATTTCGTTGATTTCCTGCGCGGTCAGCGCCGGGCTGGTAACGCGGGGCAGCACAACCATCATGGCGTTTACGTCCATGTCCATCAGCGCCTGCAGGCGGGTGCCGCGCAGCGCGCCAGACTGCGGCTTGCGCACGGTGACGGAGGTGATTTCAGTTTTGCCTCGCAGGATCGGGGTGTCCAGCTCAACGGCTTTTTCATTAGGTGCAATTTTGTCTGTCATGATGCGATTCCATTAAAAAGAGAGATAAGCGGCAGGCGCGCGGCCTGCCGGTGTGATTACAGGCCCAGCGCGTTGCGGTGCGCTTCCATCAGGTCCTTACCATCCACGATGTGGATCATGTTCACGATGTCGATCTCGTAAACCACTTCGCCGTTGATGGTCAGCTTTGCGTAACTGTTAGTTGCGGACACTTTGGTGGTGCTGGATTCGCCAGTTTTCCATTCGCCGGAGTCCAGTTCCTTATAGCGTCCGCGCGTGACCAGCTCGACCGCCTGCACTTCGCCGGTATCGTCGCGCTGAATGGAGCCGGTAAAGCGCAGCTGGATGCCGTCCACGGTTTCGATGCCAAGCTGCTTAAACAGCAGGGCTTCAGTGCCGCCCACGGTGAATTCCGTATCCAGCGCGCCGTCGTCCAGGCCCATGTCGATGTCCACCGCACCGGCCATGCCGCCGCCGCGATACTTTTCAAACTTGCGGGTGACTTTCGGCAGCGTCACGGACTCAACCAGCCCCTGCCAGTTATTGCCTGCGTTGAACACGTTCAGGTGCTTGAGTTTGCGGGGTAATGCCATCTTTCCGTCTCCTTATGCGCTGATGCGGCTACTGAAATCGACCAGATACTGGTCAGTGATGCGCTGACGCAGTAGCAGGTTTTCCAGCGGGGGCACCGGCGTGTAGTCGTAATCGATCAGCAGCTTGCCCGCCTTCAGCGTTTCCTTATCGTTCACGCTTTCATCCAGCCAGCAGTCAGCGCCAATCAGATAGCCCTGATTCACCAGGCTGCGCAGCTTCGCGCGGATGCCCTCGATGATGTCGCGGGCCAGTGACGGGTTCAGCGCACCGTCAACGGACCACATCTGCGCTTCTGCCATCGTGTCCATGAGCACCTGCGCGGTGCGTGTGTAGCACTCAAACTGAAACAGCGCGTCATCACTGAGGCAGCGGGAACCCCAGAAGCGGAAGCCGTCTTTGCGGATCAGTGTGGTGATGTCGTTCTGGTTCAGTAGGCCCGCATCTGTGGCCGGGTCCTGCAGGTCCCAGAAAACGTCTTTTGAAATGCCGGTGACACCGTTCACGCCAACGTTTGACAGGGACTTATGCCAGCCGGTCTGTTCGTCGATTTTGGCGCGCAGACCCAGCGCGCGGGCGGTGGCATAGGCCGTCGCGTCCGCCTTCAGCACCGTGTCAAAGCTGATGAAGTCAGGCCAGATCAGCATCCCTTCGCGCTGGCTGAAGTTGGCACGGTAGGCAATCGCTTCCTCAACGCTTTTGCAGCCATACGCGGACAGGTAGGCAAAGCCGCGCAGGCTCTGCGCCACGCTCAGCAGCTCAGTGGCGACGGCTTTGGTGTCGTGGCCCGGCACGCCGAGAATACGGGGTTTGACGCCGCACACGGATTGCGCGGCCAGTAGCGCCTTCATGCCGGTGCGCTGGCCGTCAGTCACCCCGCCGATGATGTTGGCAGTGGTTTCCGCTTCGGTCTGTCCCTGCGGCACGCGCACAACGACGGTGACTGGCTTTGACTGGTCCGCGATGGCGTCCAGTGAGCGGGCCAGCGTGCCGGATTCCCCGGCCTTGCCGCTGGCTGTGAGCACGTCGGTTAACAGCACCGGGCGGTTTAGCGGGAAGGTGGCCGCGTCGGCGTCGTCGCCGGTGCAGACCAGCCCGACAATCGCGGTACTGACGGTGGTGATGGTTCGGGTGCCCTCGTTGATTTCCTCAACGCGCACGCCGTGGTGATAATCCTGTGCCATGTGGCGGTTCTCCTGTGAAGGGGTCCCGCTATGGTCTATGGTCCGCTATGCCAGGGCACGCGCTGGCCGTTGTGCCGTCTCTGGCACAACAGACAAAACATTTTCGCGCAGGGCTTTCTGTTCCGGGGCGGGGATATAGCGGTAAATCGTCTTCACGGACACGTCCAGCACCAGTGACACCTGCAGCAGTGTTGCGCCCTGCGCCAGCATCCGCCGGGCACGTTCCACGGTTTCCGCCGTCATCTTCCGACGCCTTCCGCCGATGCGCCCTTTTTCACGCGCGGCGGCCAGCCCGGCGCGGGTACGCTCCACGATCAGCTCACGCTCCATTTCTGCCAGGGCACCCATGACGTGAAAGAAAAACCGCCCCATAGGCGTGCTGGTATCAATGCTGTCGGTCAGGCTGCGGAAGTTAACGCCACGTTCGCGCAGCTCTTCCGTCAGCATCACAAGATGGCGCATACTTCTGCCGAGCCGATCCAGCTTCCACACAACCAGCGTGTCACCGGGCTGCAGGCACCGCAGCGCCTTCTTCAGCCCCGGCCTGTCGCTGGTCTTTCCGCTTATCCTGTCCTCAAAAATCAGCTCACAATCTGCGCTCTGCAGCGCAATCCGCTGTAAGTCCGTGTTCTGGTCATTTGTTGACACCCTGATGTAGCCAATAAGCACGCTGATTTCTCCGCAAATGGGCGCAAGTGTGCCAGCGCAGCCCGCCGCAGGGCCAGGATCTTGTTTCTCATAAACCTCGGTATTAGCGAAAAGTTTTCCGGGCGCTGGATTGGCCGCCAGATTTTCACCACGCCGGGCGCGATCAGCTACAAACCCACACCCGGCACTAAACGTGCCCGAATCATCATTACCGGCGGCGGCGGGCGCGGTTATGGTTTTCTGGGCTGGGGCGAAAACTATCGCGCACGCGGTGCCGGTGGCGGCGCTGGCGGTACAGCAATCGCAATGTTGGCTGTTGATGACAGCAAAACGTATGCGGGGATTGTTGGCGCTGGCAGCAAAGAGAGCAACAATTCAACCAGCAGTGCCTTTAACGGGCAGATTACAGCGGGCAACGGTGCGAACTCAGTTGGTGATGCAGGAGGAGCCGGGGGAACTGCAGTTGGCGGGGATATTAATATTCAGGGCGGCGACGGCAGCGATTCCCCCGGCGTTATTACCGGAGGCGCTAACCCTTATCGTGGGGGTTCCGGGGACGGTGGGGCCAGCTATTGGGGAGGTGCTTCACGGAGTGGCGAAGGGATTGCATCAAACGACCGGGCTTCATTTGGTGTGGGCGGCGGAGGCAACATCCGAACTTCGCCTTACTACGGCAACTACGGGGCTGACGGTATTATCTACATTGAGGAATTCAGCTGATGAAAACTTATGCCCGGATTGAAAATCAGTGCGTTGCTGAAATCGTATCGCTGAATGTGAAGCCTGAAAAACTCTATCATCCGTCACTGGTATGGGTTGATATCACCGCGCTGCCCGAACAGCCTGATGTTAATTATAACTATAGCGACGGTGTATTTAGCGCCCCGGCGACAGAAGCTGAGAACGCGGTGCTGATTGCCAGCAGCAGGCTGGCTGCTGAAATGGATGAGGCAAACCGGACAATTGCGCCGCTTCAGGATGCCGTTGATATCAGCATTGCGACAAATGCGGAGATTGCCCGCCTGGCAGAATGGAAGCGATACCGGGTAGAACTTAGCCGGATTGATACCAGTAAGGCACCCGATATTGAATGGCCAGTCAGGCCGGAATGAAGAAAGCCCGCTATGCGGGCTTTTTGTTTAGGCGGGCTGCTCAGGCCAGATAATTTCCTCAGCGTCTTTTGTATTAATCCGCATCAGCATGACACGGTATTTTTTCCAGGCGATAAGCTGACTTGCTTCTTCATTCGTCGCTATTCCTAAGTCGTTCGCATCCTGCAGGGGCTGTATAGCCGCGTCAGCTTCAGCCCTCAGCCTGCTGCGCTTGTCTTCTGCCTGGCTGATAAGTTCCTCTGCTGTCGGTAATGGCTGTTCAGTCAGGCAGGGCCGCATATCAGCACCACAGGCAATCAGCTTTCCTTCCGCCTGCCCGGACAGTAAATCAGCCCAGGCCTGTTCGGTAATATTGATCGCATCTTCCGGGATATCCCGATTAATGGCGGTATCATAAAAGGCATTATTTGAGGGCGAATATTTTTTCATTTAAATTCCTAAGGCTATCCACCAGATGCCCTGCTGAGTAGTATCCGGGCCGCTGTTTGTTAGAGAGAAGGATGATTTATCGCGAAATTGCACACCTACTGCGTATTCGCCTTTTGACGGAATTGAAGATCCCTTATTAGCAATAAGTGAAAATCCGGCACTTGGAAACGAGACAGGAAGCGTAACAGTCGTGGTTGTCTGCTGTGCAAAGCTGCCGCTCCCCCATTGCAGGATCAAACCGTTCGGAAATTTGCAGTACCCGTTTCCACTCTTAACGATTGAAAAGAAACTCATGTCAGGTAATTGCCCGGCACCGTTCCCGACGGTCTTTTTTGCCGCGTCGCCTAAACCGAGGTTTTTGAGAACGTCAGCAACCAGCCCGGCGTCTTTGATTTCTGCCAGGGCGCTTGCGATCTGCAGGTACTGGCTGTGTGGGTTTTTAGCATCGGTATGATTTTTCATTACACTGTCAGCGTAAGCTTTCACCTCGATCACAGCATCATCAACATATTTACGCGTTGCCAGCACCACGGAGGGGTCAATCTTCAGGGTGATGGCATCGGTGCTGTTGATGATCAGAATCATGCGCACGGTCTGCGTGCGCCCGCTGCCTTCCTGCAATGCGGGCTTATAGGTTTCAGGTGTGTTGCATACCGCGATCAGCGTGCCGTCAGCGTCAAACAACCCCATTTCCCTGATCCAGAATCCGCCCGACGTTTCGGGGATCACCTGTTCGGCAATCATCTGGCTGGCGTTGGCCGGGTCAATGCTCAGCGTGTTGATGGCTGCGCGGCGCACCTCGTTAACCAGCTTTGTCTGGCTGGCGTTCGGTGTCGGCAGCGTGCCCCCACCATCGCCCACGGCCATCTGCGTGATATTCAGTTTTGTACCAAGTGCGGCGGCGTTGGCAATCTTCGCCGCGCCCAGGTTGGTTACGATTGCATAGTATTTTTGTGTCATGGTCCCACTTCCATCAGATCAATAACGTGAACCGCCGCGCCGCCATAAACTGCGCCGCCGACGGAAATAAGCTCCGGGGTGTACGGGTAAACAGTCAGGTCATCACCGTCATAGCTGGCCGCCGCTATCCGCATTTCCCCACTCACCTGCAGGTTGATGGACATCCCCAGCAGGTGACGACTGCAAGGCTTCGCATCGCTGATCAGCCGCTCAAGTTCCTGATAGGTTTCTTCAGTTATGCCCTGGTCCTGCACGCCGATGTCCAGCCGGAACGTGCCCGGCGGCTCACTGGTTTTCCACCACTCAATAACCCGGATCAGGAAGCCGAACGGCTCCACCACGCGACGGATGGCGCTGATGGTGCCTTTGTGCTGATGGATGTAAAACGCATCGCTCACCACCTGCCGCTTAACGCTCTCCGCCCAACTTTCGTCCCATCGGTCCACCGAAAACGCCCAGGCCAGATATGGCAGAAAACTCACCGGGCATGTGGCCGGGTTCCATAAGTCGCGCAGCGGCACGCTCAGCCCGGAAATGCCGCTGCAGGCTTCTGCCAGGCGGCGTTCCAGCGCAGACGAGCCGGGCGGCATCAGGCTGCTGTTGCTCATGTCACCCCCTGATCGCCCGCCACGGAAATGTCCGTGCCGGTGCAGTAGCCCGCCTGCGTGCGGTCCATGATGATGTCCTGCGCCGGTTCGGTGATTTCCACCCAGTCCACACCGGCCACGCGCATCACCGCCCCGTAGGACTCACGCCGCACGCTGCGGCCCAGCTTTTTCTGCTCGTTCAGGTAAGCGGCCAGCTTCGCGTTTGCCGCCTCAAGGCAGGGACCGGCGGCCACGCCGTCAAACAGGTGCAGCCTGGCCTTCACGCTGTAGCTGCGAATAGTTGCACCCTGAACCGTCACGCGGTCGGCTACCGGGCGCACGCTGTCGGCGCTCAGCGCGGTGTTAACTGTGGTCAGCAAATCCGCTGCCGCCGTGCCGTCGCCCTCACGGCTCAGGACGGTGATCAGCACCGTCGCCGGTGACGGGCTGGTTGCAGACACGTCCTGCACCCGGCCATCGGCGCTTTTTGCGTGGAACTCATACGCGCCCGTCGGCCCGGCCACGCTCAGCCCCTCAAATGCTTCCGGCACGCGCACGCGCAGATCATCGTCCGATTCCATTACCGCATCCACCGGCGGCACCGCGTCGGGGTTCGCAGGGGTAACAGTCAGGCGCTGCACGTTGTTGCGGGCGGCCATCTGGTCCAGATCGCTGCCGATGGAGTAAGCCACCATTACCGCCTGCGCCGCCTCGTTAATGCGCTGGCGCAGCAGAATTTCCCGGTAGACGTTCTCCTGCAGGCTTTTAACAATCGGATCGGACTCCAGCGCCAGCACGCGGCGCATGGCGACCTGTTCATCCGCAGGATAAAGCGCAATCAGCGCCTCCTTGCGCTCAGCCAGCAGCGATTCAAAGTCCGGCACCTCAATAATCTGCGGCGCAGGCAGCTGGGAAAGATCAATTACCGCCACTGTTCACCCCCGTTGAAACCGTCAGAGAAAGCGGTGAGCCGTCGGCGCGCTGGCCGCTCAGATCAACCTGCATAGAGCCGTCCGCATTGCGCGTGATGTTTACCGAGGCCAGCCGGATGCGCGGCTCCCAGCGGCTCAGTGCGGTATAGGTGGCGGCCATTACCTGCAGTTCGGTGGCGTCGTTCTGCGGCCAGTCAATCATCGCGGACAACATCGAACCGTAATCACGCCGGGCAATGCGGCTGCCTTCCGGGGTGATCAGAATGTCGCGCACGCTCTGGCGGATGTGTTCGATGTCAGTAATGGCTTCGCCGGTGTCGCGGTTCATACCGAGATACATCATTGCGGACCTCCTGACGTGTCGCTGCCACTCTTCACCTTGATGTGTAAGTGCTTATCAGCAATCACGCCGTTAGAACTCATTGAACCGCCGCCATGGGTAACATCGCCGTTCATCGTGGTGTCACCGTTAATCCGTGTCTGGCTGGCCTCTATCCCCAGCGCATCGGTGATCAGCTGAATGCCGTCTGCCGCTTCAATTCGCACGCTTCTGATGTTCTTTATCAGCAGCTGGCCGGTTTCCGGCTCGTACTGAAACCAGCCGCCGTCCTTGAATACGGTAGTGGTGCCGTCTTCCGAGTAGTCGGGCGGCGGGAAGGCTTCGGAATAAATGGCGGGCAGCGCAAAGGCGGTTTCAAGATTGCCGCCCAGGCTCAGCAGCACAACCTGTTCCCCGACGGTGGGCTGCCACCATGTGCGTGTGCTACCGGCACGCAGGGTAAGCCAGTTAATCCAGTTGGTTTCGAGATCGCCCGTTTTCACCCGGCACAGCCAGTTCACCGGGTCCACTTCGGACACGGTGCCGGTGCGGATCAGGTTGGTGATAAGGCGCATGATTTCGGTAAGTTTTTCGTTCATGGTCTGAGAGTGTCACTTTGGCAGGAACCGGGCATCAGCCCGGCGTTGTCTGAGGCATGGCACAACATCCGAATCGCTATTCAGTCAGCCAGCGCAGCAGGACTTCCCGCACCGTGCTTTCCACGTCACCATTCACGCCCAGCAGCGGACGTTCTGCATATTTCACCATCGGGCCGCGACGGCTTACCCGGTCCCGCAGGCCGTAGTGATGGACGCGGGCCAGCTTCTGCACCCCCGGCACAAAGGCAACCTCAGCGGCGTCCGCGCCTGCCTGCGCCTTCAGATATTTTGCCGTTTTCAGCTTCGCGAACATGCCGCGACGGATGCGGCCCTTTTTGCTGCGGGCACTGATGCGGCGCGGCTCCCATGCGGTGCCGTCCGGGGAACGTTGTGCTGTGATGTTTGCCTGCTGAATGCGGCGCACGTCGCGCGCCACTTCCCGCAGCATCTTTTTCCGGGCCGCCGGTTCCAGCTGTGAAAGCAGCGCCGCCAGCCAGGCATCTACTTCATGCAGTTCAGCCATGCTTTACCGTCCAGAACTCCTCCGGTGCGTCCGGCTCCGGCACTGCCTCAATGCTGATTTTCCCGTCTACCGTCGTTGCCACAACGCGCTCGGTCAGCTTCAGGTCCATGCTGATGTCGCAGCGGTCATTGCCCAGAATATCGACCTCAAACGAAAACAGCCTTTCGCGCGCTTCGCTGTTCTGCAGCGCGTCGGGCTGGTTTTCCTGCAACCACAAAAGCACCGGGGCCATCAGCAGGTTCTGGTCGCCGGTAAAGTCGGTGATCACCACGTTCAGGGTGTAGCGATACTCCCACGACAGGGACGCGGCGGACGTGGCGACCAGTTGGCCGCTGTCCACGAACAGGTGCAGGCGGTCCGGGTTGTCAGCCACATAGAGGACCGACTTATTCAGGGCGCTGCGTAAGGACTGCGGCTTGTTCATCGTCTTTTTCCTGACAGCTGATGATGGTATCGACTTTACCGGCACATGCCGCCCAGGCTGCCTCCGTTTCGTCCAGCAGGGCCAGAAGGTCGCCGTTAGTGCGCGGCGCTGCCGGGTCCAGCTGGCAGCGGGTGATTTTCGGACAGCCACTCACGGTAAGATTCACCTCCGGCGAGGGCCGGTCGCTGGCGCAGCCGGACAACAGGATCAGGCAGAGGGGCATCAGCCCAGCGGCGAAGGTCTTCATTTTCACGTTTCAGTTCCTCAATCTTTCGCTGCCGGTCGCGCAGCAATTGGCCGTTGCGTTCGGCGGCGGCGTAAAGCTGCGTCTGCGCCTGGCTGCTGGTCTGCGTCAGGATGTTCAGGGCAATCAGCTGACTGTTTTTCTGGCTCAGCTTTTTGCCCTGGCCCGCAATGGTGGTCTGCTGCGCATCAATCCTGCCGTGGGCGCTGCTCAGCCGGTAAGACTGCACGCCAGCGAATACCAGCAGGATCAGCACGATGGCGATCAGTACCCGAATCATGCTGCCGCCCGTTCAAGTTCAGACCTGATCATCCGGCGATAAAAAACCGCATGAATACCGGCAAATGCCGCCAGCTTCCAGCCCGCGCCCCACATCACCACTGCAATAAATACGCGGTGATACCATCTGAGCGGCACGCGGTCAGCCAGCTGCGCAAACCTCAGTAGCCACGCAAACACCTGCTTTCGGTCACTGCCGGTCAGGGCGCAGGCGTACAGGCCGGAAAACCCGATAACGGCCCAGGCGAAGAAGTCAGCCCACAGCAGCGCCGCCAGCGGATAGCCCGCAAAGCTGCCGTGACTGATGCTGACCAGCGTCAGCAGGACGGTGAGTAACGCCGTAAACCACCATTTTTTAAACAGCTGCATTTCAGACTCCTTTTAGGCACCAGGCCAGCTCTCGCCCGCGCCGGTTATCCAGCCCCTGATTGAATACGCCTTTCACGTACACCCAGCGCGGCAGCTGATAACACGCCTCGCGCCACTGGCCCTTTTTCAGCAACGCCACCATCGTTGAGCCGCAGACGTTGCCGGTGCCGACGTTGAACGCCAGCGACACCAGCGCGTCATAAACCTGCTGCGGCATGGAGACCGCCACGCAGCGCGCCAGTGCCGCCTCGGTGCGTAACACGTTCGTGATGAAATTCCCCGCCGCCTGCCGTTCCGTAATGGACCTGCCCGGCACCACGCCGGAGGTGTTGCCGATCCCGTCGGTCCACTTCCCCGCGCTGCACTGGTACGGCTGCAGGCGGCAGCCCTCATAATCGGCAATGAGCCGCAGCCCCTCCACGGAGGTGTGCAGCTGCTGAAAACCGGGCAGCGTGGCGGCCAGTGCCAGCACCACGCCCACGGCGCAGCGTTTAACGATCTGCAGATTCATAATCACCCCGCGTGATGCGACCGCTCAGCAGCAGCTGATAGGTTTTGTGTTTGTAGTACCAGCTGATAAGCGCCATCAGCAGGCCGATGAATACCCCGGCCACGGTGGACACGTCCTTCAGGTCCATGCCGCCCAGCCACGCCATCACTACCGCCATGCACCAGGTGATAAAGGTGCTGATTTTTTCCCACATGATTCAGTCCCAAAGCTGGACGGCCTGCACGGTGGCCGTCGTTGTCACGTCCGGCAACTCCACCTCCAGCCCGTGCGGTAAGAGGGGGCCGTGCTCCGCCAGCCCCGGATTTGCCTGCAGTACCTGTTCCGTCATCCCCTGCGTGCGCCCGTAGTGACGCCAGCAGAGTGCGTCCACCGTGTCATACTGCTGCGCACGCACTTTCATCAGATAAGCTCCACGGTGCAGTGCGGCATGTCCTGCACGCGGCTGACAGCCCAGCGCGCATCGCGCCAGAGATCGCCGCTGGCATCACTCAGTTCTTCGCCGCGCTTAACCGCTGTCGCGGTGGCGTCAAAATCCTGATAGCGCTCGTTCAGCACCGCGCGCGTCCAGCACCACACCGCATTTTCATAGTGATGCAGCCGCACGCTCACACCGGCCAGCGTCTCAGCCGGAACGTCAGCCAGGCCGTTATGACCGGCCAGCTCCTGCCGCTCACGCCACGGATAAAGCTCTGCGTTAACCTCCGCCATCGCGGTCAGCACCACCTGACGCAGACGCTCCGGCGTCACGGTGCCGTCAACGCGCATCACGCTGCGGAACTTCGCCAGATCAACGTCCGGCCAGAATGAGTTGTTGGGGATGATGTCCGGCGCTGCCGTCGCCTTCTGTGGCGCGATAAATTCCATTGCTCTGTTACTCCTGAATAGGTGGGCGGTGGACGGGGTTTTGATGCGGCGCTGCCTGTCGCCACCCCGTGCCGCCCCGCGCGTGGGCACGTCCGGTTATCAGCTGGCGTTACGGATTTTCCGCTCCAGCTGCTCAATGTCTTTTTTCACACCGCAGCGTTCATCAAGCTGCATGGCCTGCTGAAGATGGTTCAGCGCAGAGACGGGCTGGCTTTCGCGCAGCACCCAGCCGATGGACTTATGCAGGCGCGCGCGCGACTGATCGGGCATATCCCGATCGCCAATCGCATCAAGCGTCTGCAGCAGCAGTGCGGAATCGAAGGTGTTTTTTGCCTGAAGGGCATTTTTAGCGGCGTCTGCCATTTCTTCGGCCAGCAGCGTCTGGACGTTGCGGTTAAAGCCCTGCGGCATTCCCCAGCCGTGCTTCAGCGCATGGCGGCCAATGGTGAGCGCACCGGCATAGTCACCGGCATCAATGCGCCAGAGCATCACGTACATCAGCACGTCGTCCTGCTGCGCACCACCGGCGGCCAGCACACCATCCACCCAGGCAACGTATTTCGGCAGGACTTCCACCTTAATTTCCGCCTTCTTCACGGTGGACTGAATGCCCTTAAGGCGGCGGCGGTCTTCATTCAGCTGCATCAGCATCAGCTCATAGCCGCTGGCGTGGCGAACACTGCCGCCCTGACGGGCGGCCTGTTCAGCCTGGACGCGCTGGCGGTGCTGCCGTGCGGGACTCAGGCTCATGAATTAACCCTCTTCACCGGCGGGCTGCTCAGTAACAACGGCTGACTGCTCAGCAGCAGCGGCCACGATTTCGATATTCTCGATCAGCGCCGCGCAGCGGTAATCCTCCACCACGTAAGCCTCATTGACCGACTCGAAGTTTTCGATGCGGTCACGCTTCGGATTATCAATCAGCGAACGGCGGCGGGAATCTTCCTGCCAGTAGATGGACAGATTATCCAGACGGGTGATCAGCACGGCGTTTGCCGGGAAGTACGGCGCGCGCACCGCCTGCAGGCCGCCCATGCGTTTCTGGCTGATGATCATGTCAGCGGCCAGCTTTTCGGTGTTGGCCTGATCGCTGTTGACCAGCGGGAAATACTTGTCGGACAGCAGCTCACGTCCGCAGATAACCACCAGTTCGTCGTCGTCCTGGAAGATGGGATCGATAAGCTCGTTCACCGCATCCATCACCAGCGCGTCAAGGTTGGCATAGGCTCCGCCCTTGCCGACCTTCACCGGCGCGGCAGTGGTTGTGCCTTCTTTGGTGGTGCTGCCCATGACGTTATCCGGCGCATCTTCGCGGACCTTCTGCAGCCAGCCCTTATTCACGTCCTGCAGCAGCGGGTTTTCCGTGCGGTTGGAGGTTTTGGCACGCTTCACGCCGTTGAAGCCGATCATGATGCGGTCCAGTGCCTGACGCTTAACGATGGCGTCGCGGATGCGGGTCTGGAAGTCCTGAAACTTCGCCCACAGGTCCAGCTTCGCGTAGGTGATGGCCGTATCGAAGTTGGTCTGCTCGCACTTGTAGCTGATGTCCGACATATCCGTAGGGTCGGTCGGCTCACGCTCTTTGGCACCGGTATCGGTGGTGCCTGCGATGGTGCTGCCGACGCCGAGGCCCAGCAGCTGACCTGACTGATCGGTTACGCCGATCACGTTAATCAGGGTCAGAAATGCCGTTGACTGCTGAATGGTATCTTCCAGCGTCTGCGCCACGGACGGTTCCACGCTGAACTTGCCGTGCAGCTCTTCCTGTTCAACTTTGTAAACGCGCGCCAGCTGCACCAGAAAGGCGTTGAAGGCAAAACGGGTATTCTTTTTCATGGGGTTTACTGCTCCTTTAGCAGTTGGTCAGGTGTCCGGCTGGCGCATTGCCACCCGGCGTGCGCTGGCGGAAATCTTTGCGGCCGTCTTCGCGCTCCAGCTGCTCTTTCAGCTCACTGAAATCAGCTTTCTGAGCGTCAAACTCAAGTACGCGCGTCTGCAGGTCTGCTTCCAGCTTGCTCAGGCGTTCGGTCTGCTCCTGCAGCGCCTTGTCGGTGCGGGTGCCGTACTGCTGCTGTTCGCTGGCAATCAGCTCAACCGCCTGATGCACGTCGCTGAAGCGGGCGGCATCGGTCTGCTGCTGCTTTGCAAACATGGCCTTGATGCGGGTAAACAGGGCGGGCTTTTCCTCCGGCACGTCTTCCAGCTCAATCACCGTTTCGGTGGCCGCGCTGAACAGGTTTTCCGGGTGCTGCTTGCGGTTTGCCAGCGGGTTCTGCTCCGCTTTGGCACTGAAGGCCAGCATTTCGGTGCCGAGGCTTGCCGGGTCGTCAGTGACGGCCAGGCCAACCAGATAAGGTGCGTCGGTATCGGCAAACTTCAGGCTGATTTCCATCGACGTAAACAGCTTCTGCATTTTGCCGGTCATATCGATCAGATCATCCGACGGGGAAATCGTGGCAAAAAGCCCCAGCTTGCCTTTCAGCAATCCGTCTTTGATTTCCTCCGTATCCAGCGCATCAACGACACCGAACCGGCGGAACGGACTGTCCGGCGTGTAGCCCTTGATGTGTTCCATGTTGATGACGGCGGTATAAACAGCCGGATCGTATTTTGCCGCCATCTGCTCAAGCCAGCTTCGCTCGATGGTGCGCCCGTCCGTGGTGGCACCTTCCACCCCGATGCGGAAACGCTTTGCTTTCTTTGCCATTGTCCAGGCTCCGTTGTGATAAATCGCTCTGAGGCCCTATGTTTGCGGCGAGGGGGGTAGCGAAACAACGCGCGGACGTTGTGCGGCTTACCACACAATGAGGGACAGCAGAAAAGGCGGCGGCGGGGCCGTATTTTGGCTGCATGAACATGACACCCGCCCCAGAAGACCTCGATCCCCGCAGGCAGGCTTTGCTGCTGTACTTTCAGGGATACCGCATCGCCCGCATTGCTGAAATGCTGGGAGAGAAACCCGCAACCGTTCACAGCTGGAAAAAACGCGACAGGTGGGGCGACTATGGCCCGCTGGATCAGATGCAGCTGACCACCGCCGCACGCTACTGCCAGCTGGTCATGAAGGAGACGAAGGAAGGAAAAGACTATAAAGAAATCGACCTGCTGGCCCGGCAGTCCGAGCGCCACGCCCGGATCGGAAAATTTAACAACGGCGGCAATGAAGCGGACCTTAACCCCAACGTGGAAAACCGCAACAAAGGCCCGCGGGCAGCACCAGTAAAGAATCTGTTCACCGACGAGCAGGTTGAGAAGCTGCAGGAAATCTTCCACAACTCGATGTTCGGCTATCAGCGTCAGTGGTGGGAAGCCGGTAATAAGCACCGCATCCGCAACGTGCTTAAATCCCGCCAGATTGGCGCCACCTTTTACTTTGCCCGCGAGGCGCTGATCGATGCGCTGACCACAGGCCGCAACCAGATATTTCTGTCGGCCAGCAAGGCGCAGGCGCACGTCTTTAAGCAATACATCATCGAATTCGCCAAAGAGGCGGACGTTGAACTTAAGGGCGACCCGATGACGCTGAGTAACGGCGCGTGCCTGTACTTTTTAGGCACCAACGCCCGCACCGCACAGAGCTATCACGGCAATCTTTACCTGGATGAATATTTCTGGATTCCGAAGTTTCAGGAACTGCGCAAGGTGGCGTCCGGCATGGCGCTGCATAAAAAGTGGCGGCAGACCTACTTTTCCACGCCGTCCAGCCTGACGCACAGCGCCTATCCGTTCTGGTCCGGCGCGCTCTTTAACCGGGGCCGCACGAAGGCGGACCGCGTAGACATCGACCTGACGCACCCGAACCTGTCGCCGGGCCGCTTCTGCGATGACGGCCAGTTCCGCCAGATTGTCACCGTTGAGGATGCGGTGCGCGGCGGCTGTAACCTGTTTGACCTCGACCAGCTGCGCCTGGAATACAGTCCGCCGGAATACCAGAACCTGCTGATGTGTGAATTCGTGGATGACCTCGCGTCCGTATTCCCGCTGCAGCTGCTGCAGAAATGCATGGTGGACAGCTGGGAAGTGTGGAAAGACGATTTCGAAGCACTGGCGCTGCGTCCGTTTGGCTGGCGTGAAGTCTGGATCGGGTACGACCCGGCGAAGGGCACGCAGAACGGCGACAGCGCCGGGTGCGTGGTCATGGCTCCACCCGCCGTGCCGGGCGGTAAGTTCCGCATCCTTGAGCGCCACCAGTGGCGCGGCATGGACTTCCGGGCGCAGGCTGAGTCCATCAAAAAACTGACGCAGCAGTATAACGTGACCTATATCGGCATCGACTCCACCGGCGTGGGGCTTGGGGTTTATGAAAATGTAAAAGCGTTTTTCCCTGCGGTGAAAGAGTTTGTCTACAACCCGACCGTAAAAAACGCACTGGTACTGAAGGCGTTCGACATCATCAGCGGCGGGCGGCTTGAGTTCGACGCCGGACACCTCGACATCGCGCAGTCATTTATGGCAATCCGCCGCGCCACCACGGCCAGCGGCAACCGCCCGACCTATGAAGCCAGCCGCAGCGAAGAAGCCAGCCACGCGGATTTAGCCTGGGCGGCCATGCACGCGCTGGCAAACGAACCGCTGCAGGGTGAATCCGCCCACACACGCAACATCATGGAGATTTTTTAAATGAGCAAACGCAGGAACCGCACGCGCACGCAGCCCGTGCAGGAGCAGATGACCGGCGGCCCGGCGGCGGAAGCGTTCACCTTTGGCGACCCGATCCCGGTGCTGGACCGCCGCGAACTGCTGGACTACGTGGAATGCGTTGTGCTTGACAGGTGGTATGAGCCGCCGGTGAGTTTTGACGGGCTGGCGCGCACGTTCCGCGCCGCCGTGCATCACAGCTCACCCCTGAACGTGAAGCGCAACATTCTGACCAGCACGTTTATACCGCACCGGCTGCTGAGCGGGCAGGCGTTCAGCCGCTTCATTCAGGACTATCTGGTATTCGGTAACGCCTACCTTGAGAAGCGGACTAACCGCCTGGGCGGCGTGATTGCACTGGAGCCATCGCTGGCGAAATTCACCCGGCGCGGCACCGATTTAGACACCTACTGGTTTGCACAGTACGGCCTGACCACGCAGCCTTACCAGTTCACGCCGGGCAGCGTGTTTCACCTGATGGAACCGGACCTTAATCAGGAGATTTACGGCCTGCCGGAATACCTGTCCGCTATCCCGTCAACGCTGCTGAATGAGTCGGCCACGCTGTTCCGCCGCAAGTATTATCTCAACGGCAGCCACGCCGGTTTCATCATGTACATGACCGACGCCGCACAGAATCAGGAGGACGTGGACAACATCCGCAAAGCGATGAAGAGCGCGAAGGGCCCTGGCAACTTCCGCAACCTGTTTATGTATTCACCTAACGGGAAGAAAGACGGCATTCAGATCATCCCGTTGTCAGAGGTGGCGGCGAAAGATGAATTCCTGAACATCAAGAACGTGAGCCGCGATGACATGATGGCCGCGCATCGCGTTCCGCCGCAGATGATGGGGATTATCCCGAACAACACAGGCGGGTTCGGTGACGTTGAAAAGGCCAGCCGCGTGTTTGTGCGCAACGAACTTATGCCACTGCAGAAACGATTTGAAGAACTGAACAACTGGCTCGGTGAGGATGTTATTCGGTTTGCACCTTATGTACTGGATATCGAATAACAGACACAAAAAAGCCCGGCTAAGCCGGGCTTATTCAATGCCGATTATGTCGCTTTCTTTTTCTATTAGAGACAGGCTTTTGCTCTCGATTGTTATCCACTTTCTGATGTGTATCCATATCAAACCAGGAAGCCTGTGCAACTTCGCTTAAAGGAAAAATCACACTTGTATCAACATCACCCAGCTCACTGTAATCATTAGAAAAAAGAACCCGAAGATTATCTTTTTCTCTGTAACCTGACATGATTGGGTTGATTGATACTTCAAGATTAGGACCTTGCTTCTCGTTTGGTTCGCTAATCATATTCACTGTGCCAACGTAAACCTTTCGGCTTTTAAGGCTTACCAGCACAGGCTTTGCGCTTGTAGCAGAGTCGAAAAACAGCTTACCCAAAGAACCCTCTGAAAGTAATTCTTTAAGTGCCCACAACCGGATTACCTGCTTAAAAAAATCAGCCTGCCCATCGTCATTCTTAAAACCGCTCAGCACGTTCGCTGCCAGATGGATTACGAACCTTATGATCTGAGTCCACGCTACAGCAATCATCACCATGCTAAAAGACAAAAGAATTAACCATGATGTAAGTCGGTTCTGCTTAGAGTCATTACTTAGATCAATCCAGTTCGTCAGCCAGGTAGCTAAAGTAAAACCGGGTATGGCCCACTTCATCAGATAAGCGGCACATATCGAGGCGAGCAGGCACCATATGCCATATGTGGCCACCTTCATGTAAAGAAGCTGGCCATCATATCTGTGTAAGCGGAAGTAGATTTTAATTATGTAACGCGAGGAAATTATTATCTGCCCGCTGGCGAGCAGTGGGATTATGAGAAGTGCAAACATTAGTCCTCGTCATTGTCCTTGCTACCAGCAGCAACAGCCTGCGCATCCTTCTCGACAAATCGTTTAGCTGCTTTCCGATAATGAGACAGCTTTTCACCATTGTCATTACGCACAATCACTGAACCGCGGCCAACAACGCTAATGTCTTTGACTCCCGACTCTTTCAAACGCTCTGCCATGGCTTTACCGCCTGCCACGTAAGGGTTCCAGCCGAACATTTTCATCACTAAATCTTGCATACAAACCTCCTTAACCTTCCCACGTGAACCGCTTAACTTCGTAAGCAATTTACAGGTACTGCCCCTATGGGGCGGCGAAGTTTAGCACAGTTGCGCTAGGGCTTTAAGCGCTTTCTCTGCACAATTTAGACAGAACTTATCCTTCATAGTTCCGCCGTGGATGAACCACACTTTAGTCGCATCACATACTGCTATCTTTTAAAAACTAACTTAACTTAAGTTGTCATTAGCCATTTAATCAAGTGCAAATGATGCACAACACGATAAAATTTATTGCTTAAAGTTTTGGAAGATGCGGTGGTAATCACCGGCAATTCGTTACGCTCTCACTACAACACAGAAGTTTAATGTTAAATGTCATTTGCTTAATGACGGCCCTCAAAGCTGATTGACCTCATAGCGCAATTGAGAGCCTCTACGTCACCATACGGGGCGAACTCTTTTTTCGACCTCAAACCAGATCTGCCTCAAACAACGCGCCAGCGGCCCGGAAATTGCGCCGCATTCTGACCACCTGGCCCCCACAGCGCGCGCTCGTAGCCCCGCCACGCCTGCCCGCTTTATGCAGTGGTTTTCATGCACCTGCATGACATAAGCAAAAGCCCGCCAGTACTGGCGGGCCGGAGGGCTAACGATCCTTTGGGGATCATGCGGATTCATGCAGCATAGACATGCACTCATGCGCATGGAGTCAGAACAGAGAAAGGTTATTATCCAGGGATATGTATTTCACATCAGCCGGGGCAGAATTTTTCACCGCCTGCAGGTATAAAAGTCCCTGTGAAAGAGAAACAGGGGCCGGGATTTCAAGCCAGAAAACACCATCATAAGTCCGGCCCAACCAGAAGCCGCCGCCGTTCTCTTTTGGCCGCTGAAAGAAAACCAATCCGCCAGGCGCATAATCAGTCAGGCTTTCGCCCCGGTAAACTACCTGAAAATTTGAATCGCTTCCGGCCATCGCCTAACGCCTCGCAATGCTCGTTGTTCAACCTTGCCATCGCCAAAAGTGAATTTTGACGCCAGCAACGTTATCAGTGTTGATACTGCCAGCTGTCGTCTTCCCATACTGCCTGCAGAATATCCATAACATTCTTTTTATCATCGTCCTGTCTGACTCCGCTCAGGACCACTCCGTTAGCACTACCCTTACGAATGCGAATACTTGTATCGGGATAAACCGGCAGGAAATTTCTGTAAAGCTCAGCTTCAAGGGCGCTGAGAATGTCTTCACTGATTTTCGGCTCTTTGTTAATCATAATTTCAATATGCATAAGTCCCTCTCAATGGCGTTCGACTTCAGATTTAAATGATTTGGCCTTTCTAACCTCAGCCATCAATTCACCTGATAACTCTACTAACCAGTGAATTGCCATTTCCTTTTCTTCGAAATCGCACGTATCAAAAGCAACTTTTTTAAGAATAAAATCAATGCGCTGGAGTTTAATTTCCTCCAGAAGATGATCGCTCATTTGTCCTCCCTCGACGTAACAACTGTATATGCGTACAGTATAGTATGGTCTTAAAAATGTGAAACGTTTTTTACGTTCAATAAGGGCTTATCCTAAAAAAATATCGATTGGGTGATGTTTTCAACTCGTTATTTTAATTGGATAAAGCGAAATCATGAGGGACTAGAGCGGCTTCGCTTATAGCTGTTGGACATGAATCAGCTCCATTTCCGCCATTTATCATCTTCCTGTAACCGCCCGTTCCGGTAGAAAATGCGCATACCCGCACCAGAATTAAGACTGCCCCCGGACAGAAGCAGGTTTGTTTCTTTATCTTCCCCGGTAAAACCCCTCACCCGCAGTTCTCTAACCAGAAGTGCCCGCTGACAGTCGTCAATTTCCTGCTTATAACTCTTTTTCTGGCGCGGCTTTACCACCCGAAGACGCGCCAGCAGTTCCCGGCGTTGCTTTCTGGTCATATTGTCGAAATTTGCCGGACCATAAAGAGGCGCTTCACCCGGTTCTATAGGTTCAACAGATACCGGATTGCCCCCTGAAGTGTTCAGTTTTTCATCAGGGGGACAGTTATTGCCACGAGTCCAAGGGGCGCTTGCGCCCTGGTCGGCTGTCGCCTCCTGAACGTCAACGGCCTTACGAACCATTTTCCACTTCGTTGCGTGCGTGCAAATGCGGCCAGCCACTAACGGGGACCAGATGCCATAAATACGGGTGCCGTGATCGCCGTAAGGGGTTGGCTCTTCGTTAAGCTCGTAGGCAGTTCTGACGATGTGATGTTTACGTGGAACCAGAACGCCGCCCTGTTTCATGATGTAGGTGGCAAAGCAGCCCACATCTGCAGCGGCCAGCACGGCGTCCAGCTGCGCGTTTTCAAGCACCGGCGCACCGGCCTTTTTATCGCTCTGATTTCTCAGCGCCTGACCGGCAAGCAGGCGCAGTTCCCGGTAAGCCTGGCGGCCCGGAATGCCAAAGAAGCGGAACTGCTGAACACGGTGAAGTGACGCCCACGCGCCTACGTTCTCCGCACTGTCACGCAGTGATTTGCCGGTTTCGGCGCTGATTTCATCTGACAGGCCACGCCCGTCGATATTCTTGCTAACGTATTTAGCGATATAACTGGTCGGTGAACCTTTGCGCGGGTTGATCAGCTCAGACTTAAAGCGCGGCCCGGTATTGCTGCCAAGCTCTTCACGGTCTTCACGAATGGCGAATTTCCGCAGCAACGCGGTGACTGAACGGCGCTCCTTTTTGCGCATGAAGCACAGCAGGTGCCAGTGTACGGTGCCGTCATGATGTGGCTCAGCAACCCGCACGCCATACCAGCGCATACCGGCTTTGTGCATGGCCTTGCGGAAGGCGGCAAACGTATCAACCAGATAATCACTGCTCTGGCGAACGGTGGCCGTGGTCCACTTCGGATTCGGTCTGCCGTTGTTAAGCGTTGCGTGAAAACGTGACGGGCAGGTAATGGTGTAAAACACGGCGCAGTCGCCGCGCATTTCCGCGATAAGCTCCAGCCCCTTAACGCAGGCCATCATTTCATTACGGCGGTGTGCCGGGTTGCTGCTACTGGCATTCACCACGTCTTCCATATCCAGCGTATCGCCTTCATCGCTGATCAGCTCATGTGAGCGGAAGAACTCCAGAGACTTCCTGCGCTGCTCACGCTTATGGATCACCGCTTCAAAGCTGACATAGGGGGATGCTTTTTTGTTGACCAGGCAGACAGCGCGCAGCTGCTCTTCACGCCATTCACAACGCAGCTGCCATAACTTGCGATACCACCAGTCAGCGCAAAGCATACGTGCCAGCGAGGCCGGGATCAGATCATAGGGCACGGGCTTGCGGCGGCGCTTTTTGCGGCGTAGCTGCTCAAAGGCCGGGGGGATTACGTCCAGACGCATCGCTTCCGCTGCAACAAGTTCCCATGCCTGGCGGACCTGCTCCGGCGTCACGTCGTCACTGACAAACAGATGGCCGCTGGCCTTATCAAGACACATGCTCATGTGCGCTGCGACCAGCGTAGATAAACGCTTGACCTGATTCTGGTTCATTTCAGGCAACGCCAGCAGGCCGTCAAGCCCGTCATGACCGGCCATAAAACGGAATGAGGCTGAAATCTGGCTTTCGCGCACGCGGGCCAGCCTCTCAAGGCAGGGGCGGATAGTTTCGCGCAGGTAGCGGGAATAAGCCTGCGGCCTGCCGAGATTGTGGAAAAACTTAACGCGCTCCATGAGTGGCTTGCTGATGTGCGAAGGCTGGGCGCTGACATCGGCCACGATAACCAGATCGGGATTAAACTGCTGCTGTTCGCGGGCCATCTTTGCCCGGCTGACGATTCTGTCCTGCACAATTTCGCGCTGGACAGGATCGCGTGACTCATTGAAAAAGTAGCGGTCCCAGACCTGATCGCTCACTGCCTCACGGCGCAGCTGCTCCTGCTCGTTATCCGCAGCATAGAGAGCGATCAGGTTTGAAAGCGCGGACACCGGCGCAACCTCCGCCGGGTCCAGCTGTGGGTTTATTACCTTTTTTGGGGCGTTCCACGGGTAAGCGAATACCTGAGCCATTACACCGCCAGACTCATGTGACGCGCCGCGATGATTTCCGGTGCGCGCTTGCCTTCACCGGCAGCCACGCCAACAGAGCGGGCAGCAGTGACTTTTGTCAGGTCAAATTCGCGGTAGATGCTGCGGGTAAAAAGTGTGTCGCTGTTTGAAACGATCACCGGATTGCGCTCAGAGATACCCAGCAGAATGCAAGCCAGCGAGTGCTGATCGTCGTCGCTGAACCCTTCGGTGTGATAACCGTTAAACGTGCCGTGATAAGGCGGATCGCAGTACACGACATCACCGGCACGGACCATGTTCAGGGTTTCGCTGTAGCCCAGGCATTCAAACGTAGCGCGCTGGGCCTTCAGGGCAAAAGCCTCAATTTCTGCCAGAGGGAAATATGGCTGTTTGTAATGGCCGTAAGGATTATTAAATTCGCCGCGCTTGTTATAACGGCAAAGGCCACGGTAGCCGTGGCGGTTCAGGTAGAGGAATTGCGCAGCACGTTCCAGCAGTGGCAGTGCCGCGTTGAAGTTAAAATCTTTGCGGACCTGATAATAACTCTCTTCCGTTTTGTTCTGATTAAAGAGCGATAACGCCACGACAATAAACGGGCGCGTATGTTCTTTAACCTGGCGATAGAGGTTAATCAGATCGGGATTCACGTCGGCCACCAGATAAGCCGGGTAATCCGTATTCATCATGACCGCACAGGAACCGGCAAACGGCTCAACCAGACGATCACCGGCGGGCAGGTGCTTAATCAGCTCAGGCATTAAGCGGGACTTATTGCCCGCCCACTTCAGAATGGTGCTCATAGCTCACCACCTGCAGCCGATTTTAAAGTCTGATCCGCAGGTACAGAGTCAATCCGTTCGATAGAAAGCATGGCCCAGCTGCCTGCACCCGGTATCAGCTTTTCAATAGGCAGTATATGAGTGATTACCACCATCAGTTCAGAGCCGGTATATTCCCCATCCCATTCCCGCAAACGAAGAAAATCACCGCATATAAAGTCGCGGTCATTCTCTCTAAACTCTGCTTTTTTATCTCCACATGACACGGCATTGAAAAAGAACGGGCCGATTTTTAAATCATGAATCTTCTTCATACTGCACCACCTTTGTAATGCGCGCTTTTCAGCTCACTGACTTCTTTACAGGTCACGCAGAGGGAAACGCCCGGCAGTGCGCGGCGACGCTTCTCCGGGATTTCTTCGCCGCACGACAGGCAGAAAAACTCACTCGCCCCTGCCGGGCGGTGAGTCGCGTTAGCCAGATTGCGCGCCAGTTCTTCCTGTACGCGCTGCTGTACCAGATCCATTGAGTCGGCCATCAGTGCAGCTCCTGCGCCTGGTTCTCAAAGCGTTCTGCTTCTTTGTCCAGCAGCTCGATGATTTCCGCCGCTGACATTTCCTGTTTGCGGGCATGAATTGCCAGTGCGGCCAGGCGGATAGAAACGGACAGCGCATCATCAGAACGCTGCTCAGTTTTGGCCTTGCTCAGCAGGGCATTAAGCGCGTCGTCATCAGCTTTAAAATTACGGGTCTGGATATTTCGCATTTCTCTTTCTCCTGAATTCGGGCAAAAAAATGCCCGGCGGGTTTACGCCATTTAATTTCTTTGGGTTAATTAATTAGGTAACGTCAGATTCTTTGGAAATAAACTCACGACTGCTTTTAAGTGATTCATTGCGCTAATCAGCGCCGTTTTTTCGTCACTCGTCAGTTCACTGAAATCAACGCCGTGACGTTCTTTGCTGATATTAGCCAGGAAGAAAATTGCGCTCAGTGCGCGGCCATTCTGTTCAGCCTGGTGATCGCGCTTATTACGCATGTCTGCGATAAAGCGGTTTAGTTCGTGGCTGCAATCGCCGTACATCATGGTACGAAGCGCAGAGATATGATTAAGCGCACTGGCACGCTGCCCCGCGTTCATCTGAACAGTGATACTTTCAGCTTTGTAACCCATGATTCTTTCCTCTTACCCGTTAATCCTGCCAGCAGTTCGGCTTGTGAGATTGCCGGGTGCCAGCGCTTACTTGCTTTCGTTTCTATCCAGCCATGCCCTGATGCTGCTAACTGTGGGGGTGGCGACTGATTTTTCAAAAGCCTTACAAATACCGGCATAATTCACTTTTCCCCTTACTTATTTCTCTTACATTTTCACCACGAAAACGCTCACCATTTATCAGGGTAAAAAAGCCACTGCCGTCGCCTGAAATAGACGGGTAATAAAGCGCGACATTTTCAGCATCCACTGACATTTCCTTTCCGCGATAGCGAAAGAAATAGGTTAATTCCTGACTCATATCCCTAGCTCATGCCTATTGATGATCCGATTGCGCCTGCAATATCCACAGTTGACGCGATGGTAGGATTTGAATGAATACGCGCCTGTACAGCGAGAGCCGCCAGCATCATGCAACGAATGCCGGTATTAGCTGCTTCAACAATCCCGCGACGGCATGAGGTCGTAATGCTGGCTTGGTTTGCCGCACTGGCAGCAAGCGTTCCGACCTGCGCGGAGGCGTTGAGCACGTAAGCGGAAAACTTTTCTGCGGCATGTTCATTCACTGGAACGCAAGGCAGACAGTGCAACTGCGCCAGCATCCCATCCATCAGAGTCGCGTCCTCGGTTAGATCAGTCAGCAGCAGCACTTCTGTAACAGTCAGTTGATGCACCTGATCAGGATTCAGCTTGTTGCGAAGCGTCTGCACTTTCATGCCAGCTTGCTGAGCCAGCTCCCGCATGTTGTGAGTCAGCGCAAATTTGCGGCAGGCGTCTTCATAGTGGTTATGGGTGGAAGTCTTAAAATCAAACATCGCTTTATATATCCCTATTCCGATATTGTTTTCAGGCGGCTCATGAAGTCCTCAATCGCGCACCAAACTCTTAGCTTGAGAACTTAACTTGATGCTCAGAGAGTGCGTCGATTGCTAAAGCAGCTACGTTAATCAAAACAAGTTCACGCTTGCCATCCTTACGAAGGCGGTGACGGTAAGAAGAAAGACGGCCATCGCCAAGCATGAGATCGATGGTTTTCAAATCTAAGCCTGTAGCTTCGCTGTAACGCTCTTTGGTCATGTGTGGAACCAGAAGCGTGATTGAAATGTTGTTTTGCATCATGCAATACTCTCAATATTTGCCTATTGATATCTAATTAAGCCCAATCAGACCTAATGAGAACCCGAATTCGCACTTCGAGGCTAATTTAGATCCGATATGGGGTACTTGTCAAATTCAATTGAACCCTAATGAGAACTATGGACTTTAATACAGGTGGTCAGAAAGTGGTGCAAAGGCTTCTTGAGGCTTACGGCTTTAAGACACGCCAAGCCTTATGTGACAAGCTCGGAGTGTCTAAAAGCACGATGGCTTCCAGATACATGAGGGATATATTTCCTGCTGATTGGGTGATTCAAGCATCAATCGAAACGGGGATTAATGTTGAGTGGCTGGCCTTTGGTACGGGGGAAAAGTACGCAAATGAGAACCATGTAACTTCTAAGGTTCCCAGTGCAGTGCTTGAGGACGGAGAACTAAATCCAGGTGAACCACTGTTTTACGACAAGCAGCTTTATCCAGAGGATCTAAATTCACCTTGCGTGCTCTTTGTTGGCAAAGGCAGATACCTTATGGACCAAGGCATTAAAGACATTTGTGATGGTTTGTGGCTGATGGATATAGATGGCAAAAAGTCGATTAGAGAAGTGATGCGCCTTCCTCAGCACAAAGTGAGAATCACCAATGAATCAGGTAGTTTTGACTGCCCTGTAGCTGACGTGAAATTCATTGGTTTAGTCACTCTGGTAATGCACAAAGGCTAACTATGAGCGTGCGCAAACTTCCTACAGGGAAATGGATCTGTGAATGCTACCCTCAAGGGCGCGATAGCAAACGAGTAAGGAAAACTTTTCCCACCAAAGGTGAGGCTGTTGCATTTGAGCAGTACATAACAAATGAGTCGGCAAGTCGCCCGTGGATCATTGAAAAGAGTGATAAACGGACCATGCTAGACCTTGCTGAACTTTGGTACACCTTACACGGCCAAAGCCTGAGCGCTGGCTTAATGGTATATCGCAAGCTCAAGCACGTTATAAAGGCAATGGGAAACCCAAAAGCAACCGATTTCACCGCTAATGATTTTGCTCATTACAGAAAAAAACGCCTCACTGGTGAGATTTTTTTAGACAAACGCTTTCCATATCCTGCAACCAATAGCACTCTGAATATGGACCATTCACATCTGAACAGCATGTTCAGCGAGTTAGGAAGGCTGGGTGAGTGGAACTACCCTAACCCACTAGAAAAGTTACGCAAATTAGTTACTACTGAGCGGGAAATGTCCTGGCTTGAGCAAGAGCAAATTTTAGAACTCATTGATATTACCGCCGCCCAGCTCACTTTGAACCGAGTGATAAGAGTCTGCTTGTGTACCGGAGCAAGATGGAGCGAAGCACAGAATTTAAAAAGATCTCAGCTAAGCCCCTACAAAATCACCTTCACTAACACCAAAAGCAAAAAAAACAGAACTGTACCTATCGATCGGCAGTTTTACGACGAACTCGCAAAAATTAAAACGGAGTCTTTATTTGAAGATTGCCATTACGGCTTTCTGCGAGCGATTAAACAATCCTCAATCGAACTGCCTAAAGGTCAGATGACACATGTTTTGAGGCATACTTTTGCCGCCCACTTCATGATGAATGGCGGTAACATTTTAGTGCTTCAAAAAATCTTAGGGCATCATGACATCAGTATGACAATGAGATACGCACACTTTGCACCTGAACACCTTGAAACAGCTATCAGATTCAACCCTTTGAACATGGCAAAAAATGGCGACGATTTGGCGGCAGAAATTAACAGTCCCTAGTATTCATTAGATGTCATTAGGTTATTAACTAGTTGTTATCTAAGTAAATGTATGAATTTTATAGGTAAATATGAAAATCGGTCTATTTTACGGTTCCAGTACCTGTTACACCGAAATCGTAGCGGAGAAAATTCGCGATTTTATTGGCGAAGAGTTAGTGACGCTGCATAACGTGAAAGATGACGACCCACGCCTGATGGAGCAGTACGATTTGCTGATCATGGGCATCCCGACCTGGGATTTCGGTGAGTTGCAGGAGGACTGGGAGGCGATCTGGCCGCAGTTGCCCGCGCTGAATCTGCAAAACAAGATTGTCGCACTGTATGGCATGGGCGATCAGATTGGCTATGGCGAGTGGTTTTTAGATGCGCTCGGCATGCTGCACGATTTGCTGCAGCCGATGGGGGTACGTTTTGTTGGCTACTGGCCGCTTGAAGGCTATGAGTTCACCAGCCCGAAACCGCTGAGTGCCGATGGCTCACAGTTTGTGGGTCTGGCGCTTGATGATGTGAATCAGTTTGAGGTCACCGATGAGCGCGTTGAGCAGTGGTGCGAGCAGGTGTTAACCGAAACCGCCGGACTGCTCTGACGGCCCTTCTGCCGGTGTCGAACCGTAGCCTGAACAGGTGAGCGGCTTTAATCGCTCTTGCCTGTCATTATTGAACCGCAGTGCAGGCAGATGAACGGCTTCAGACGCTCTTGCCTGCACTGCTGCCATTAATGCCGCGCCGGGCTGAAGCAGCAGGCGCGTAACGCCCGCCATTCGCCAGGCTGCATATTGTCCTGCATCAGCCACCAGCGCAGCGTGGCACCCTGTTCGCTCTTCGCCACCAGCAGCACGCCAACGGGTAACCAGCGTAGTGGCTGAGTTGGCCGCCAGCGTTTTCCCTGCCAGATCCAGCAATGGACGCTTTCCCGCTGTAACGTACCGTGCCGTTGAATCAATCGCCAAACGCTGCGCCAGCCCTCAGCCAGCAACAGCAGAATAATCGGCGCTTTAACCAGCCAGCCGCCTGCAGGCAGCGTCATCAGCACCACGCCAGTCACGGCTGCTATCAGCCAGGCGCAGACTAACCCGCACGCCAGACGAGAGGGCCGCAGCTTACATTGCCACCGGGCCGCGAGCATGGTTACGCTGCTGGATCAGGTTCACCATCCGCTTAAGCTCCGGATCCTTTGGCTCACCGTGATTCATCAGCCAGTTAAACAGATCGGGATCGTCACTCTTTAGCAAATCCACAAAGACCTGCTTATCGGTGTCGCTCAGCGTCTCATACTCAAATTTGAAGAACGGCATAATAGCCACATCCAGTTCCAGCATGCCGCGACGGCAGGCCCACTGAATGCGTGATTTATCATTAATATCCATGCATCAATTTCCACAATTCACAACGTGGCGCCTAGTGTAACCTGGTTTAATGCGGCTCGCAGGCGCAGCGTCGCATGCTGTGCAACCTGCCACATTTCAGGCTGGATCTTTTCAGGGTTATCACGCCTTTTGTGCGCCGTTTTCCGTAAACAGGTTGCATTGCCAGTCGGCTCTTTTAACATTGAAGATATTATTCCGGATGAACCTTCTTATACAGGATATCTCCATGCCCACATTTACTTTACCGCCGCGCCAGCCTGCCGCGTCGTCTCGTCTGCCGTTAACCCTGATGTCACTGGATAGCTGGGCGCTGGTTTCCATTACTGGTGCCGACAGCACCTCTTACCTGCAGGGTCAGTTAACGCTGGATGTCGCCGCGCTGGATGCCGACCACCATTCGCTCGCCGCACACTGCGATGCTAAAGGCAAAATGTGGAGCAATATGCGCCTGTTCCATCGCGGTGAAGGCTATGCTTATCTGATCCGTCGTGAGCTGCGCGACACCCAGCTGCCCGAGTTAAAGAAATACGCCGTGTTTTCTAAAGTAACGATGGTGGCTGATGATGAGTCAGTATTGCTGGGCGTGGCCGGTTTCCAGGCGCGCGCCGCGCTGGAAAATCTGTTTGATAGCCTGCCCGACAGCGAAAAACCGGTGGTGCAGCAGGGAGAAACCACGCTGCTGTGGTTTGCCCATCCGGCCGAACGTTTTCTGATTGTCACTTCGCTGGCCCAGGCAGAAGCGCTGAAGCAGAAGCTCAATGACGATGCACAGTTCAATGACAGTCAGCAGTGGCTGGCGCTGGATATTGAAGCGGGCATTCCGGTGATCGATCCCGCCACCAGCGTGCAGTTTATTCCGCAGGCCACCAACCTGCAGGCGCTGGATGCTATCAGCTTTAAAAAAGGGTGCTATGCCGGTCAGGAGATGGTGGCCCGGGCGAAATATCGCGGCGCCAATAAACGCGCGCTCTACTGGCTGGCGGGTCAGGCAAGTCATCTGCCAGAAGCCAATGCCCCGCTGGAGTTGCAGATGGGTGAACGCTGGCGTCGAACCGGCAGCGTGCTGGCTGCGGTGCAGTTAGATGACGGGATTAGCTGGATTCAGGTCGTGATGAATAACGATCTGGAGCCGGACAGCGTGCTGCGGGTGGAAGGTGATGAAGGCGGACATCTGACCATTCAGCCACTGCCCTACTCGCTGGATGAAAGCTGATTGAGCGTATGGCCCTTCCGCTAAGGGAAGGGCCAGTGCCACAATTCAGAGCAGGCTCAATTTAGCGCACATAAAAGTAGATAGCGCAGAAGTGGCAGAGACTCCCACCCAGCACGAACAGATGCCAGATGGCGTGGTTAAACGGAATACGGCGCGCCACATAGAAAATCACCCCCAGCGAATAGATAATCCCGCCTGCGGCAAGCAGCCAGATGCAGCCCGGCGGCAGGATCATCGCCAGCTGATAAACCACAATCAGCGACAGCCACCCCATACAGAGATAAGTCACCAGCGACAGCGCTTTAAAGCGATGCGCAATCGTGAGCTTGAACAGGATACCGGCCAGCGCCAGCCCCCAGATCACCGCCATTAATCCATACGCCAGCGGCGTCCTCAGCGCGACCAGCAGAAACGGCGTATAGGTGCCGGCAATCAGCAGATAGATGGCGCAGTGATCAAACTTTTTCAGCCAGGGTCTGGCCGGGCCAGCCGGAATAGCGTGATAGAGCGTCGAGGCCAGAAACAGCAGGATCATGCTGCCACCATAGAGGCTGTAACTGATAAAAGTGAGGGTGTCGGCCTGCCTCTCCGTTGCCTGATTGAGCATCAGCATCAGTCCGACGATACCGAACAGGCAGCCAAGACCGTGACTGATACTGTTGGCAATTTCCTCGGCGAACGAATAGCCCGCAGCGTGTTGATGTTTGTGAGAGAGTGTGGGGGTCATAACAGGTTCCTGATCAGCTCCATAGCAGTGATATCGTTATCCAGCGTAGCCAACAATTTTTTCAGTGTACACTTGTACGCTAAAATTATCCTGGTGAAATTCACTATCCCTTAAACCGGGTGATGAATCTGGTAAACTGGCCGCCAGTCAACTGTTCAATGAGTCATTCATGTTTTCGCATAGCGATCTCGCCCGCCTTAACGATCTGGAAATGCAGGTCTATCAGTTCATCATTAAGCACCGCGAAGGCGTCAGCTACATGACGATCCGCGAGCTGGCTGAGCAGGCTGGCGTCTCCACCACCACCGTGCTGCGTTTCTGTCGCAAGATGGGCTGTGAAGGCTGGTCGGAATTCCGCATCCGCCTGCGCTTAAACGAACAGCAAAGTGCGCCAATGCTCAACACGGCGGGCGTCAGTGAAATGCTGAGCTTTTTTAAGAGCATCAATAATCCGGAGTTTGAACAGCTCATCGCTGAGGCCGCGCAGAAGATTAATCAGGCTGAGCGGGTCTTCTTTATTGGCGTCGGCACCTCCGGCAGTCTGGCAAAATATGGCGCACGCTTTTTCTCTAACCTCGGTAAATTCAGCCACGCGATTGACGATCCCTATTATCCGGTCAGTCCCGATCTCTATGAAAACGCCATTGCCATTATTTTATCGGTTTCCGGCGAAACGGAAGAGATCCTGCGCATTGCCAGCCAGTTCAGCCTGAATAAGTGCAAAATCATTGCGATAACCAACACGGAAAGCTGCTCGCTGGCGAAGATCGGTGATTTCAACCTCTGCTACCATGTGCCCATCATCCGTATGGCGGACAATTCCGACATTACGACTCAGGTGCCAGTGACCTATATTATTGAAGCAATCGGCCGCCAGCTGGGGAAATAAAACAGCCTGTTTTTTGGATGTAACAAACGTAATTATTGCCGCGCTGTTATATCGTGACTTTCATTATTGCCTTGCTACACTCAGCTCAATTTCAATATCCGTAATGGGGTGAAGCATGAGTGCAGAATTGCAGTTACCAAAAGGCTTTCTTTGGGGCGGAGCGGTGGCAGCGCATCAGGTTGAAGGCGGCTGGGATCAGGGCGGCAAAGGCGTCAGCATTGCTGACGTGATGACTGGCGGTTCACACGGCGTTGACCGGGTGATCACCGACGGCGTGCAGCCGGGTCATTTCTACCCAAACCACAAGGGTGTGGAGTTTTACTCCCACTACAAACAGGATGTCGCGCTGTTTGCCGAGATGGGCTTCAAATGTTTCCGAACCTCGATTGCCTGGACCCGTATCTTCCCTAACGGTGACGAGCAACAGCCCAACGAAGCGGGCCTGCAATTCTATGACGACCTGTTTGATGAACTGCTGAAGTATGGCATTGAACCGGTCATCACCCTTTCGCACTTCGAAATGCCTTATCACCTGGTCAAAGAGTATGGTGGCTGGCACAACCGCAAAGTGGTCGACTTCTTTGTGCGCTTCAGCGAAGTGGTGCTGAACCGCTATAAAAGCAAAGTGAAATACTGGATGACTTTCAATGAGATCAACAACCAGCGTAACTGGCAGTATCCGCTGTTTGGTTACTGCTGTTCAGGTGTGATCTTTACCGAACATGAGAAACCGGAACAGGCGATGTATCAGGTGATGCACCACCAGTTTGTTGCCAGTGCAAAAGTGGTGAAACTCGGCCACGACATCAATCCTGATTTTCAGATTGGCTGCATGATCGCCATGGTGCCGGTCTATCCCTTCTCCTGCCACCCGGACGATGTGGTGCTGGCGCAGGAATCGATGCATCAGCGCTATGTGTTCAGTGACGTGCAGATGCGCGGCTACTATCCGGCCTACACCCTGAAAGAGTGGGCGCGCAAGGGTTACGACATTCAGATGGAAGCGGATGATGCCGAGACGCTGCGCCAGGGCTGTGCAGACTATGTCGGTTTCAGTTACTACATGAGCAACGCAGTGAAGACCGATGCCAGCGGCGTTGACGATCCGATCACCGGCTTTGAAGGTGTGGTGAAAAACCCGCATGTGAAAGCGTCCGACTGGGGCTGGCAGATCGATCCGGTTGGCCTGCGCTACGCCATGAACGAGCTGTATGAGCGTTACCAGAAGCCGCTGTTTATTGTTGAAAACGGCTTTGGTGCTATCGATAAGCCAAACGCCAATGGCGTAATTGAAGATGATTACCGCATCGACTATCTGCGTGCGCATATCGAAGAGATGAAGAAAGCTGTGGCGTACGATGGTGTTGAATTAATGGGCTATACGCCGTGGGGCTGCCTCGATTGCGTCTCGTTTACCACCGGCCAGTACGACAAACGTTACGGCTTTATTCATGTGAATAAAAACGATGATGGCAGCGGCGATTTTTCTCGTGGGAAGAAAAAGAGTTTCAGCTGGTATCAGCAGGTTATCGCCAGTAACGGCGAAAACCTGTAAGTCATCACGCCGCATCAGCGGCGAAGTGAGTTAACGCCCACCGGCAGCGTCAATGATGCTGCCGGTGACGTAAGAGGCCGCGTCGCTGGCCAGCCAGACGATCGCTTCCGCCACCTCTTCTGCTTCACCGCCGCGTCCCATCGGGATCACGCTGGCAAGCCTGTCCACTCTGCCTGGCTCTCCGCCATCGGCATGCATCTCTGTATAGATAAATCCCGGACGTACGCCGTTGACCCGAATCCCCTGCTGCGCCACTTCCAGCGACAATCCTCTGGTCAGCGTGTCCATCGCCCCTTTTGAAGCGGCGTAATCGACATATTCGCCAGGCGCACCGGTACGCGACGCGGCCGATGAGACGTTGACGATGGAGCCGCCCTGGCCGCCGTGATGCGTGCCCATCCGCTTAACCGCCTCACGACAGCAGAGAAAAGACCCAATCACGTTGGTGGCAAAGACCTTATGCAGGCGTGCCGCATCCAGCTGCTCGGTGCGACACTGCTGAAACAAAATCCCGGCGTTGTTCACCAGCAACGCCAGCGGTTCGGACTGCTGGTCGAGCTGCGCAAACATCGCCATCACCTGGGCTTCATCACTGATATCTGCCTGAACAGCAAAGGCTTCACCGCCCTGCTGCCGGATCTGCGCCACCACCTGTTGAGCTTCCGCTTCGCGCTGACGGTAGTTCACCGCAACCCGATAACCCCGGGCGGCCAGTAACAGCGCTGTGGCCCGCCCGATACCGCGGCTGCCACCCGTAACCAGTGCCAGTTTCATGCTGATTCTCCAGTACAAAGGGCCGACGAATCGGCCCCTTTATGGTTAACGTTTGCCTGCGGGAAAATTACTGATAGTCGCTCATCGGCACGCAGGAGCAGAAGAGATTACGGTCGCCAAACACATCATCCAGACGTTTTACCGTCGGCCAGTATTTGTTGTGGCTGCCCGCCGGGAAGACTGCCAGTTCACGGCTGTAAGGATGTGACCACTCACTGACGATTTCCAGCTGAGTATGCGGCGCATTAACCAGTGGGTTGTCGTTCAGCGGCCATTCACCTGACGTCACCCGATCAATCTCCATGCGGATCGCCAGCATCGCGTCGATAAAGCGATCCAGTTCGATTTTGCTTTCCGATTCGGTCGGCTCCACCATCAGGGTGCCCGCCACCGGGAAGGACATCGTTGGTGCGTGGAATCCGTAATCGATCAGGCGCTTAGCAATATCCAGCTCACTGATGCCGGTCTGCTCTTTCAGCGGACGGATGTCGAGAATACATTCGTGCGCCACGCGACCGTCACGGCCGGTGTAGAGCACCGGATAGGCAGACTGCAGCCGGCGGGCAATATAGTTGGCATTCAGAATCGCGACCGAACTGGCCTGTTTCAGCCCTTCCGCGCCCATCATGCGAATGTACATCCAGCTGATTGGCAGAATGGATGCACTGCCAAACGGCGCTGCGGATACGGCGCCCTGCTGCGTCAGCACACCGTCAATCTGCACCACGCTGTGTCCCGGCACAAACGGAGCCAGGTGCGCTTTGACGCCAATCGGTCCCATACCCGGACCGCCGCCGCCGTGCGGAATGCAGAAGGTTTTATGCAGATTCAGGTGCGAGACATCCGCGCCGATATAGCCAGGCGTGGTGATGCCGACCTGCGCATTCATGTTCGCGCCATCCAGATAAACCTGACCGCCATACTGATGCACGATCTGGCACACTTCGCGAATGGTCTCTTCATAAACGCCATGAGTTGACGGGTAAGTCACCATGATGCAGGAGAGCCTGTCGCCCGCCTGAGCCGCTTTCTCGCGCAGATCGCCAAGGTCGATGTTGCCCTGTTTATCGCAGGCCACCACCACCACGTCCATGCCCGCCATCTGGGCTGAGGCCGGGTTAGTCCCGTGCGCCGAGCTTGGGATCAGGCAGAGATGACGATCGCCCTCGCCACGGCTTTCGTGATAACGACGGATCGCCAGCAGTCCGGCATATTCACCCTGCGCGCCGGAGTTTGGCTGCATACAGAGCGCATCATAGCCGGTGAGCTGCACCAGCCACTGCGAAAGCTGGCCGATCATCTGCAGATAGCCGGTAGCCTGTTCAGCCGGGCAGAATGGATGCAGCTCCGCAAATTCCGGCCAGGTGATCGGGATCATCTCTGCCGCGGCATTGAGCTTCATGGTGCAGGAGCCCAGCGGGATCATCGCCTGATTCAGCGCCAGATCCTTTTTCTCCAGGCTGTGCATGTAGCGCATCATCTCGGTTTCGCTGTGATGACGGTTGAACACCGGATGGGTCAGGATCTCGCTGTGGCGTTGCAGGCCAGCAGGAATCGCGTGGCTCTCGCTGGCCACTTCGCTGTCGAGCTTTTCCAGGTCCTGACCGTGTTCATCACCCAGCAGAATGGCAAACAGCGCCAGAATATCTTCGCGGCAGGTGGTTTCATCCAGCGTGATGCCCACGGCGTTATGGATGTCGCTACGCAGGTTAACGCCAAAGCTCAGGGCGCGGTTCAGCACGGCGGCTTTATCCGCCACTTCCACCGTCAGCGTATCGAACCAGTGCTGATGGCGCAGCTTCAGGCCGCCCTGTTGCAGCCCAGCCGCCAGAATGTTGGTGAAGCGATGAATGCGTGAGGCAATGCGTTTCAGGCCCGCCGGGCCGTGGAACACCGCATAGAGACCGGCGATGTTTGCCAGCAGCACCTGCGACGTACAGATGTTGGAGTTGGCCTTTTCACGGCGGATATGTTGTTCACGGGTCTGCATCGCCATACGCAGCGCCGTGTTGCCCGCCGCATCACGTGAAACACCAATGATACGGCCTGGCATAGAGCGTTTATGCTCGTCGCGGCTGGCGAAGAATGCCGCGTGAGGGCCGCCGTAGCCCATTGGCACGCCGAAGCGCTGAGCTGAACCAAAGACAATATCTGCACCCTGTTTGCCTGGCGCTTCCAGTAACACCAGCGACATAAAGTCCGCCGCCACGCTGACCACCACTTTGCGGGCTTTCAGTCCGGCAATCAGCGCGCTGTAATCGTGCGCTTCGCCGGTAGTGCCCACCTGTTGCAGCAGCACACCAAACAGGTCGTCATGATCGGGTGCTTTGTCCGCGCTATCAATAATCAGTTCGAAACCGAACGTCTCCGCACGGGTGCGGACCACATCCAGCGTCTGCGGATGGATATCATCGGCAATGAAGAATTTATTGGCATTTTTGAGCTTACTGACGCGTTTTGCCATCGCCATCGCTTCAGCGGCAGCGGTTGCTTCGTCCAGTAGTGAGGCGGACGCGATATCCATGCCGGTAAGATCCAGCGTCAGCTGCTGGAAGTTCAGCAGCGCTTCCAGACGGCCCTGGGAGACCTCGGGCTGATACGGAGTATAGGCGGTGTACCAGCCCGGATTCTCCAGCATATTACGCAGGATGACCGGCGGGGTGATCACCGCGCTGTATCCCATACCGATCCAGGATTTGTAACGCAGATTCTGGCTGGCAATCGCTTTCAGTTCGGCCAGAGCCTGCTGTTCAGTGGCGGCTTCGCCAACCGCTGGCGGGCCTGGCAGCTGAATGTCTGCCGGCACAATCGTGCTGATTAACGCTTCCAGCGAACGGGCACCAATAGCGTCAAGCATCTGCGCCTGCTGCTCAGGTGAAGGACCGATATGGCGCTCAATGAATGCACCGTTGTGTTCAAGCTGGCTGAGAGTCTGAGTCATTAGCAGTAAATCCTGAATCGGGCTGGGGGAACCGGAGAGCAAACATAAATCTGCGGCCTCTGTGTGAGGCCGCCTGACGACTACTCGTCGATGGAGGCTTTGTAAGCATCCGCATCCAGCAGCGTGTCGATTTCAGACGCGTCGCTGGCTTTGATTTTGAATAACCAGCCGCCTTCATAAGGCTCGCTGTTGACCTGCTCCGGTGAGTCAGTCAGTGCTTCGTTGACCGCCACAATCTCACCGCTGATCGGCGCATAGATATCTGAAGCCGCTTTAACGGATTCCGCGACCGCGCACTCTTCACCAGCGGCAAACGTCGCGCCCACTTCCGGCAGATCGACAAACACCATGTCGCCCAGTAGCTCCTGCGCGTGTTCAGTGATACCCACGGTGTAGCTGCCATCTTCTTCTTTGCGCACCCACTCGTGGCTGTCGCGGTACTTCAACGTATTCGGCACATTGCTCATTGGCCATTTCTCCTGAATAAAATTTACTGAGCGACCGGTTTACCGGCGCGGACAAAAACGGGACGGGTAACCTGGACCGGCATCTGGCGGTTACGGATCTCAACGATGGCGGTGCTGCCGACTGAGGCCGGTACGCGCGCCAGGGCGATGCTGCAACCCAGCGTCGGTGAGAAAGAGCCACTGGTGATGATCCCCTCCTGCGGCTGCCCCTGGTCATCGGTGAAACGCACCGGCAAGCCGTTACGCAGCACCCCTTTTTCAGTGAGGATCAGCCCCACCAGCTTTTCGGTACCGCGTTCACGCTGCAGTTCCAGCGCTTCCCGGCCGATGAAATCGCGGTCAGCAGGTTCCCAGCAGACCGTCCAGCCCATGTTGGCAGCCAGCGGTGAAACGCCTTCATCCATCTCCTGACCATACAGATTCATACCCGCTTCCAGACGCAGCGTGTCACGTGCGCCCAGTCCGGCAGGTTTAACGCCAGCAGCCAGAAGACGCTGCCAGAAATCGGCCGCCTCCTCTGCAGGCATAGCAATCTCATATCCCGCTTCGCCGGTATAGCCGGTGGTGGCGATAAACAGGTCGCCCGCCTGCACGCCGAAAAATGGCTTCATGCCGGCAACGGCCTGACGCTGCTCCTCGCTGAACAGCGTCTGAGCCTTCTGCTGCGCCTGCGGACCCTGCACGGCAATCAGCGCCAGGTCGTCGCGTTCCGTCAGAGTAATGCCATAGCCCTGCGCGTGTTGCGTGATCCAGGCGAGATCGTTTTCACGGGTGGCAGAGTTCACCACCAGCCGGAAGAACTCTTCGCTCATAAAGTAAACAATTAAATCGTCAATGACGCCACCCGAGGCATTCAGCATCCCGGTGTAGAGCGCTTTGCCTGGCTGGGTCAGTTTTGCCACATCATTTGCCAGCAGGTAGCGCAGGAATTCACGGGTACGCGGGCCTGTCAGGTCGACGATGGTCATGTGAGAGACATCAAACATACCGGCGTCGGTGCGCACCACATGATGTTCATCCATCTGGGAGCCATAGTGCAGCGGCATCATCCAGCCATGAAAATCCACCATGCGGGCACCGCAGGCCTGATGCTGTTCAAACAGAGGTGTTTGCTGAGTCATAACCATCCTGTGCAGAAGCGAGTGAGTGCAAAAGTGCGCCGGAATTCAGTGCCGACGCAAACGTTCTCTTAGGGCTGACGTTACCACCGAATCTGACGATTAACCATAAGCAAACCGGGGTCGAAAGCAGAGGCACAGCCTAACCAGGAACGGCTACCAACAGGATATAAAACTGCAATTTTGTGATTAATCGCGCAATAAATGCAGGGAATTTAAATATACGCAGCAAATTTATGCGGGATGGCATTCAGGATGTTAAAAAAATCCCGCGCCCAGCGGACAGAAGAATGAGAAAAAGTAATGCGAATTCGCCCGCAAAATTAGAATAAATCAAACGAAGACCTGTGCTGGTGCAGCGTTGCCTTTTTGTGGTGCAGAGCGGTGTCAGGCGTAAAAAAAGCCAGCAGAAGCTGGCTTATCAGAAGGGCGAATTTAGCGTAGCCAGGCGGGCAGATCATTCAGCCCCATCGCCTGCTTCAGCATCATGGGTTTAACACCCGGCAGGCGGTCAGCCAGTTTCAGACCCACGTCGCGCAGCAATTTTTTCGCCGGATTATTGCCTGCGAACATTTCACGGAAGCCCTGCATTCCCGCCAGCATCATTGCGGCGCTGTGCTTACGGCTGCGCTCATAGCGACGCAGATAGAGGTGCTGACCAATATCTTTGCCCTGCTGATGCAGACGGCGAATCTCACCGATCAGCTCGGCGGCATCCATAAACCCAAGGTTAACGCCCTGACCCGCCAGCGGATGAATGGTGTGAGCCGCATCGCCCACCAGCGCCAGACGGTGTGCCGCGAAGTTGCGGGCATAGCGCGCCACCAGCGGAAACGATTTGCGCTCGCTTTCCAGCTGGCACAGGCCGAGCCGCATATCAAACGCCACCGAGAGCTGCTGATTGAACAGCGCTTCCGGCATGGTTTCCAGACGGCTCGCTTCCTGCGGCGAGAGCGACCAGACGATGGAACTGAGATGCGGATCCTGCATCGGCAGGAAAGCCAGAATGCCGTCGCCATGGAACACCTGGCGCGCTACTGCGTCGTGCGGCTTCTCAGTGCGGACATTAGCCACTAACGCATGGTGATCGTAATCCCAGAAGGTCAGCGGAATATCGGCTTTGTTGCGTAGCCAGGAGTTAGCGCCGTCAGCGGCAATCATTAATCGCGCACTTAACATGCTGCCATCCTGCAGAGTAACAAAGGCTTCGTTGTCACCAAACGCGACCTGCTGTAACTGCGAAGGTGCCATTATCGTCACGTCGCTGCAGGCGCTGGCACGTTGCCAGAGCGCATTGTGGATCACCGGGTTTTCGATGATATGTCCCAGATGCGACAGGCCCTGCTGCTCATCATCAAAGGCGATGGAGCCGAAGCTGTCCTTATCCCATACTTCCATGCCGTGATAAGCGCTGGCGCGCAGCGAGAGAATGGTCGACCAGACATCCAGCTTCTGCAGCAGCCGTTCGCTGGCGGCATTGATTGCCGACACGCGAACTGACGGTGACGCACTCAGCGCCAGCGGTGGCTCCGGTGATTTTTCCAGTACGGCGATGCGCAGTCCGCTGCCCTGCAAGCCGCAGGCCACCGCCAGTCCCACCATACCGCCACCGGCAATCACCACATCAAAAGTTTGCATCTGAGCCTCTTTATTAACGCTTAACCCAGCCAAGCGTGCGCTCAGCCAGTTGATTTCTTAACCACGGCAGATGATCCATCGCCAGCAGGCCCAGGTTACGTCCTGCCACCAGCGGGCCATAGCGATTCGCAAAGACGCGAACCAGTCCGTCGGTGATACCGATGGTGGCGGCGCGGTCGGGCTGACGACGCTGCTGATAATGATGCAGCACCGCATAGCTGCCGGGGTCCTGCTGCTGCCGATGGGCGGCTGCCAGCGTTTCAGCCAGCGACATCACATCGCGCAGGCCCAGGTTGAAGCCCTGCCCGGCAATCGGATGTAGCGTCTGCGCCGCATTGCCCACTACCGCCACGCGATGCGTCACTGGCGACATCGCCCGGTGCAGCGCCAGCGGGTAATACTCACGCTGGCCGGTGTGGGTGAATTTCCCCAGCCGCCAGCCAAAGGCACGCTGCAGCTGGCTGAGGAATTCGGCCTCGCTCCACTGCTCAATGCGTTCACGCTGCGAAACCGGATGACACCAGACCAGCGACAGGCGATTGCCGGACATCGGCAACAGCGCCAGCGGGCCATGTTCGGTAAAACGTTCAAATGCCCGGCCCTGATGAGGCAGCGCGGTGGAGACATTGGCAATCACGGCAAGCTGTTCATAGTCGTCTCTTTGCCACTGAATGCCGCACGAAGCCGCCAGCGCAGAGCGCGTGCCATCCGCCGCCACCAGCAGTTTGCCGCTGAGTTGTTCGCCACTGTCCAGCGTCACCTCAACCTGCTGCTCATGGCGGTTAGCCTGGATGACACGAGCCGGACAGCGCAGCGTTACGCCGGGTGCTTTTTTCAGTTCCGCAAACAGACGCTGACCGACGTCAAACAGCTCGACAACCTGTCCCAGCGCCGGAATAGCGTAGTCAGACGCCGCCAGCGACACAAAACCGGCGTGACCGCGATCGGAGACATGGATGTCGGTAATCGGCGTGGCACAACGGGCGATGTGCTGCCACAGATTGATGTCCGCAAGCTGCTGGCAGGTACCGGCAGAGAGCGCAATAGCGCGGCCATCGAAACCGGGATGCGCCCGACTGCCAGGCTCGCTGCTTTCAATCAGCGTTACCGGCAGTGTGCCCTGGGTCAGATGGGAGATCGCCATCGCCAGCGTCGCCCCGGTCATGCCGCCACCGGCAATCAGAATCGTCATGCCTGTTTTGCCGCCGCCATCAGTGCTTCAATCTCATCCGCCTCTTTCACGACGCTGTCGGTGAGATTTTCAATGCCATCTTCAGTGATCACAATGTCATCTTCGATTCGGATACCAATGCCGCGATACTGCGCGGGCACGTCGGCATCCGGTGCGATATAAAGACCCGGCTCGACGGTTAACACCATGCCCGGCTCCAGTACGCGGTCGCGGCTCGGGGTGCCGTAGTGGCCGACATCGTGAACATCCAGTCCCAGCCAGTGGCCCAGGCCATGCATATAGAACTGACGATGGACTTCCTCGGCGATCAATGTATCGACGTCGCCCTCCAGGATGCCCAGCTCCACCAGCCCGGTGACCAGGATGCGCACCACTTCATCATTCACTTCACGAATGCTGATGCCCGGCCGGAACAGTTCAAGCGAGCGATTGAGGCAAGCCAGCACGATGTCATAAATCGCGCGCTGCGCCGGGCTGAATTTGCCGTTAACCGGGAAGGTGCGGGTGATATCGCCTGCATAGCCGTGGAACTCACAGCCTGCATCGATCAGCACCAGATCGCCGTCGCGCATTTCGCTTTCGTTTTCGGTGTAGTGCAGAATGCAGCCGTTAACTCCGGCACCCACAATGGTGTTATAGGAGGGAAAACGCGCACCGTGACGGTTAAATTCGTGCTGAATTTCCCCTTCGAGCTGATACTCGAACAGGCCTGGCCGACAGGCTTGCATGGCGCGGGTATGCGCCAGTGCACTGATTTTCCCGGCGCGACGTAACAGTTCAATCTCATCCGCATCTTTAAACAGGCGCATCTCATGCACCCAGGGACGCCAGTCAGTGAGGGTATCGGGCGCACTGAGATGCTGGCGGAAGCCGCGACGCAGCTTATCCAGCGCGCTGAACACCAGTGTGTCCGCGTGGGCATATTCGCCCTGCGCATGGTAAACCACATCCAGGCCATTCAGCAGCAGGTGCAGCTGGTCACCAATATCATTCCAGGGTAAAGCGCGATCGACGCCCAGTTTGTCGGGTGCGGCCTCCTGACCCAGGCGACGGCCAGACCAGGTTTCCGCCGCAGGATCGCGCACGCGATTAAACAACACGCTGTGGTTATGATTCTCATCGCTTTTGATCAGCACCAGCAACGCCTGCGGCTCGTTAAAACCGGTGAAATACCAGAAGTCGCTGCTCTGGCGGAACGGATATTCGGTGTCATTACTGCGCATCACTTCTGGCGCAGCAAAGATTAACGCTGCGCTGCCAGGCACCATCTTCGCCAGCAGCGCCTGACGACGCTGCAGGAATCGTTCCAGTGAAATCATCTCTGCACTCCCTGTAAACTGACCGGTTAAACTCGTTGACCTGAAATTAGTGTAGCGTCGGTTTTTGCACTTCTGGCGCGGTTGGCTGCGGGCGGGTGAACGTATCGTGGCACAGCAGCGCGGCGACACGTACATACTCAATCACCTCCTCCAGCGACTGCTCCAGCTCCTCCTGGTCTTCATCTTCTTCGTAACCGAGCTGTGCGATGGTGCGCAGATCATCGATTGCTTCGCCGGTTTCGCCGGTGACTTTATCCAGTTTAGGCTGTGTTACGCCCAGGCCGAGCAGAAAATGGTTAACCCAGCCCGCCAGCGCGTCGGCACGGTCAAATACAGTGATGTCGTCGTCAGCAGGCAGCAGCAGCTGAAACAGGAAGCCTTCATCTTCCAGCGTAGTCGCCGTATGCTCGTGTAGTTCCGCCAGCGGCACGGCAAGAGTGTGTGAAAACGCCATGCCTTCGTTAGCCAGATCGTGTACCAGCGTCTTCCAGCTGGTGTCCTGGTTACCACCGCAGAGGATCCCGCTCAGCAGGCCGTGCATTTCTGCGGGCGTCATTCCAACGCCCTGCTGTGAGAGCACCGCCGCGAGCGCGTTGTAATCGGGGGTTGCGTTCTGTAAGGACATAAGTTTTCATCGTCGTTGGCAGAATAAGTTCGTGTTATGCTACCACTAGCTGCCTCAAGGTTTCCAGAAAAGGGGTTGTATCTTATTTCGTGGGTCTATATAGTTGCCCGCCTCCCAAGCCATTGACTGCTAAGGGAGTTGCGAGCGAAGTAATCAGTCAGGAAGGTGGCATGTCTGCACAACCGGTAGATTTACAAATTTTTGGTCGTTCGTTGAGAGTAAATTGTCCGCCAGAGCAGCAAGATGCGCTCAATAGCGCGGCTGAAGATCTCAATCAACGGTTGCAAGATCTAAAAGTTCGCACTAGAGTCACCAATACAGAACAACTGGTGTTCATCGCCGCGTTAAACGTCTGCCACGAGCTGGCGCAAGAGAAAGTGAAAACGCGCGATTATGCTGCTAATATGGAACAGCGTATCCGTATGTTGCAGCAGACGATTGAACAGGCATTAGTTGAGCAGGGTCGCATCTCTGAGCGTGAGGGTGCGAAGTTCGAATAAAACTTCATGGTTGCTATACTTAAGTAACGGTGAGGTAAATTTTCTCTGAGATGTTTGCATGTGGGCCAGTCCCCTGAGCCGATATTTCGAAAAAACAGAATGTGACGCTCGTAACCTGTGTGCATGCTCGGTTCGTCCGAGAAGCCTGATGGTTATGACGGCATGTTCACCTTGAACCAAGGGTTCAAGGGTTACAGCCTACGGCGGCATCTCGGAGATCTCTCTTCCTGTAGTCCTGCTTTTTTCCCCTGACTGACATGTTATAGTCGCTCAACAGCGACTTATCCGGCGGGGAAATCATGTCTGAACCTTCCATGTCTGAACCTTCAATGACCCAGCGTCAGGCGATTCGCCAGCATGTGCGACATCTGCGACGGGCACTTACCGATGAGCAGCAAACGCAGGCCGCTGAGCAGCTCGCTGAACATGCGCTCAACTACGCCCCGGTGACTGAAGCGCGCAATATCGCCCTTTTTCTGTCGGTGGATGGCGAACTCAATACCCGTCCGCTGATTGCCCGCCTCTGGCATCTGAAAAAAACGGTCTGTCTGCCGGTTTTACACCCCTTCTCTCCCGGTAATTTGTTGTTTCTGCGCTACTCGCCCGATACCCCATTGCTCAAAAATAAGCTGCGCATTCCTGAACCGCCGCTGGATATCCGGCAGGTGATCACCCTTGATCAACTGGATCTGATGATGGTGCCGCTGGTGGCGTTTGATCAGCATGGGCAGCGTCTGGGGATGGGCGGCGGCTTCTACGATCGCACCCTGCAGAACTGGCGGCAGCACGGTTTTTTGCCGGTGGGCCTGGCACACGATTGTCAGCAGGTCGATAGCCTGCCGGTGGCAGAATGGGATGTGCCTTTGCCGGCGGTAATGACGCCATCAAAACTCTGGCAGTGGGAGTAGAAGAGTCGCTTTTGCAGACAAGTGAAAACCCATACCTGGGCGCATCTGGCAGCAATGAAATAGCTTAACGCGCAGGGAACATGGTCAGAAGAGGAAAGCGTCCCGCCGCCCGAATAAAAACGCCGGGAGCGTTTTTAAACAACGCAACGCGTTGGCCCGGTTACGGGCGCACCTCAGGGATGAGGTGCGTAATCGCGCGGGCCGGGCATGCCATGGATGGCGGCTTTTGCATCTTTCCGATCTGACCGTGTTCCCTTCGCAGTCTCGGTCTTACAGCAAATCGGGACAGCCTGTATTAACTACCTGAAGAGACGCGACTAAGCGCCTGTTCAGGTTGGTAGCGCTTAGTAAAGCAGACGGGCGCGAATGGTACCCGGAATCGCCTTCATCAGTTGCAGCGCGTTCTCAGCCACTTCCGGCTCTGCATCAATGTCGATCACCACATAGCCCATAAACGGCGAGGTTTGCAGATACTGGGCGGCGATGTTGATGCCCTGCTCGGCAAAAATCTGGTTGATGGCCGTCAGCACGCCAGGGCGGTTCTCATGGATATGCAGCAGACGACTGGCGCTGATACCGTGAATCGGCAGTGACACTTCGGGGAAATTCACCGCCGACAGGGTCGAGCCGTTATCGGAGTATTTCGCCAGCTTGCCCGCCACTTCAATGCCGATGTTCTCCTGCGCTTCTTCCGTCGAGCCGCCAATGTGCGGCGTCAGGATCACGTTGTCGAACTCACTCAGTGGAGAGATAAACGGCTCGCTGTTGGTAGCTGGCTCGCTCGGGAAGACGTCGATGGCTGCGCCACCCACATGCTTGCTGGCCAGCGCATCGCACAGCGCCGGGATATCCACCACCGTGCCGCGTGAGGCGTTAATCAGCAGCGCGCCAGGCTTCATCTGCGCCAGCTGCTCTGCACCAATCATATCCTGTGTAGAGACGGTTTCCGGCACGTGCAGGCTGACCACATCGCTCATGTTGAGGAGATCGGCCAGATGGCGTACCTGCGTGGCATTACCCAGCGGCAGCTTATTTTCAATGTCGTAGAAGAAAACATGCATACCCAGGCTTTCTGCCAGCACGCCCAGCTGCATTCCGATATGGCCGTAACCGATAATACCCAGTTTTTTGCCACGCGCTTCAAATGAGCCTTTGGCAATCTTATTCCAGATGCCACGGTGTGCTTTCGCATTCGCTTCCGGGATGCCACGCAGCATCAGCAGCATCTCACCAATCACCAGCTCCGCAACCGAGCGGGTATTTGAGAACGGCGCATTGAACACGGGAATACCCCGGCTGGCAGCCGCCTGCAGATCAACCTGGTTGGTACCGATACAGAAACAGCCAACGGCGACCAGCTTTTCAGCCGCCGCAAAAATCTCTTCAGTGAGCTGGGAGCGGGAACGGATACCAATAAAGTGTGCATCACGGATCGATGCTTTTAACGCGTCGGAGTCCAGTGCGCCCTTATGGAATTCGATGTTGGTATAGCCTGCAGCCCGCAGGTTCTCCAGCGCGCTCTGATGGACACCTTCCACCAGCAGGAACTTAATCTTATCTTTTTCCAGTGATACCTTTGCCATTTCCCGATCCTATTCAGCATTCAATGAGGACTACCATAAGCCAGCCTTCTGTCAAAATATCAAAAAAATCGCGTCGGGCAATACAAACGATTGCCCGGCCGCCAGCACGGCAGCGGCTGACGGCAGCACATTGCCGGACAAAATAAGGAGGTCGGACTGGAAGAGAGAACGAACCCGCTGCCGATGACGGTTATGTGACATAAGTCACCAAATTTCACCGCAGCGAGAAAAGATGATTTGCAGGCAGAAATAACCGACGCCGCATCGACGCCGGACAGATCATTTTTTGATGGTTTTCACGCCATCAGGCCCGCCAATCAGTGCAATATCGGCACCACGCGCGGCAAAAAGGCCCACGGTAACGACGCCAGGCAAGGCGTTGATGGTTTTTTCCAGCTCAATGGGATCGAGAATGCGCAGATTATGCACATCGAGAATAATGTTGCCGTTATCGGTGACCACGTTCTGACGATACTCAGGCAAGCCGCCCATTTTCACCAACTGACGCGCCACATAACTGCGCGCCATCGGGATCACCTCGACCGGCAGCGGGAAACGGCCCAGCACATCGACCTCTTTTGAAGCGTCAGCGATACAGATAAAGGTTTCAGCCACGGCGGCCACGATCTTTTCGCGCGTCAGCGCCGCGCCGCCGCCTTTGATCATCTGCATCTGTGGGTTGATCTCATCCGCGCCATCTACGTACACCGACAGCAGGTCAATCTCGTTCAGGTCGAACACCTGAATACCTAGGCTCTTCAGCTTCTGGGTTGAGGCATCCGAGCTGGAGACGGCACCTTCAATCTGATGCCTGACCGTGGCAAGCGCATCGATAAAGTGGGCAGCGGTGGATCCGGTGCCCACACCAACAACGGTGCCCGGCTGCACGTACTCAAGTGCAGCCCAGCCAACGGCTTTTTTCAGTTCATCCTGGGTCATGGTATGTTTAAAACCTGTGCGACAACGAAGTGCGCGTAGTATAAAACAAGGCTTGCTGAAAATGCTCGGCTGACCGACGTGGATTTATCGCTTTGGAAGCCAGCCCACAAAAAACAAGAGAGCCATCACAGGTGATACTTTTGTGGCATAGTGACATCCATCCTGAAGGAGAGAGAAGAATAATGAAACGCCCGGATTATCGAACGCTTCAGGCGCTGGATTCAGTGATCCGCGAACGCGGATTTGAGCGTGCCGCTCAAAAATTATGTATCACCCAGTCAGCGGTTTCACAGCGTATCAAGCAGCTGGAGAATCTGTTTGGTCAGCCGCTGCTGGTGCGAACCGTGCCACCACGTCCGACCGAACAGGGTCAGAAACTGCTGGCGTTGCTGCACCAGGTGGAACTGCTGGAAGAGGAGTGGCTGGGCGATGAGAACAGTGGCACCACGCCACTGCTGCTGTCGCTGGCGGTCAATGCCGACAGTCTGGCGACCTGGCTGCTGCCTGCGCTGAAAGATGTGCTGGCAGATTCCCCTGTACGCCTGAATCTGCAGGTCGAAGATGAAACCCGCACCCAGGAGCGTCTGCGTCGTGGTGAAGTGGTGGGTGCGGTGAGTATTCAGCCGCAGCCGCTGCCCAGTTGCCTGGTGGATCAGCTCGGTGCGCTCGACTACCTGTTTGTAGCGTCGCGCGACTTTGCCGATCGCTTCTTCCCCAACGGCGTCACCCGCTCTGCCCTGCTGAAAGCGCCTGCGGTGGCGTTTGACCATCTTGATGATATGCATCAGGCCTTCCTGCAACAGAACTTTGATCTCTCACCGGGCAGTGTGCCCTGCCACATCGTGAACTCCTCTGAAGCCTTTGTGCAGATGGCGCGACAGGGTTCAACCTGCTGTATGATCCCGCATCTGCAGATTGAGCGTGAGCTGGCGAGCGGTGAGTTAATAGATCTGACGCCAGGCTTGTGTCAGCGCCGGATGCTCTACTGGCATCGTTTTGCGCCGGAAAGCCGGTTAATGCGTCGGGTGACCGATGCGCTGATTGCGCATGGACATCGGGTACTGCGTCAGGATGACGTCGCAGCCTGAAAACAAAAACGGGGCGAAAGCCCCGTTTTTACTGCTGACAAATTATGCCCCGAACGGCTGTAAGGATGGATTGGCTCAGGGAACAAGGTCAGATCGGAAAGGCGCTTAAGCCAATCCCTGGCCGCTCGGCCCGCGCCGTCCATGGCGCGGGACGCTTTCCTCCTCTGACCATGTTCCCTTCGCTTTGAATTTATTCATTGCGGTCAGATCCTGAGATTCATCGGCAGTCTTAACGGGGCATCAGCCCCATTTTGCACTATGGCGTATTGGGCTTGATCTCAAACACCACATCAACCTGATCGTCAAAGTTGATGCTCTGCTGATCGTAGGTCTCCTGCGCCGAGGTATCTGCCGCTGCAGCCGCTTTATACATACGGTTCATCGGCATCGGCTGATAGTTAGCGACCTGATAACGAATGCTGTAGATCGATCCCAGCTTCGCGTTAAAGCCTTCAGCCAGCTGTGATGCCTGCTGAGTCGCATTTTTAATCGCTGCTTTACGCGCCTGCTCTTTGTAGCTCTCCGGATTTGCCACGCCTAACTCGACGCTACGCACCTCATTCAGACCGGACTTCAGCGCCCCGTCCAGCAGATCATTCAGCTTGTCCAGCTGACGCAGGGTTACCTGCACCTGACGCACCGCACGGTAGCCTTTCAGGACGGATTTACCCTCTTTGGTGTAATCGTACTCAGGCTGGGTGCTCAGGTTTGCCGCATCAATATCTTTCTTCTCAATGCCGTTTTTCTGCAGAAAATCGAAATATTGTGCAACCCGGCTATCCGCCTGCTTTTTCGCATCTGCGGCATCTTTTGACGACACGTTCACCACGATAGAGAGCGTGGCGATATCGGGACGGGCATCGACCGTTGCCTTGCCTGAGGTCACCACGTGTGGCCCGTTCGGTAACTCATCAGCGTGTACGCCAGGCAATGCCCCGGCGCTCATGATTGCGGCCAGAGCCAATGCTTTCAGTTTCATGAAAGTCCTCCTTGAAAAGGTACTATGACGGCTTCCAACCGGCGAAGCCCAACAGCGCATCAGTATACGCCATGCTTTGAGTGGTCATTATGGCAAAAGTTCGGCCTCCGCGCGGCAATAACCGCATCGGATCGACGTTGGGATCAAAATCCGGCAATGCCCTGGCGCGCCAGTTGCAGGGCGATAAACCACATCACCGCGCCCACCAGCAGGTTGATGATGCGCTGGGCTTTGGCGGTGCGCAGGCGTGGTGACAGCCAGGCGGCCAGCAGCGCCAGACCAAAGAACCACAGGATCGACGCACTGATGGTGCCCAGCGCAAACCACTGACGCGCGGTGGTGGTCGGCAACTGACCGCCAAGACTCCCCAGTACCACAAAGGTATCGAGATAGACGTGCGGGTTGAGCCAGGTCACTGCCAGCAGCGTCGCGATAATGCGTCCCCTGCTCTGCTTTAATGGCTCACCATCCGCCAGATCGGCGTCGCCGCGAAAAGCGCTACGCAGTGCGCCCCAGCCATACCACAACAGAAAGGCTACACCCGCCCAGGTGATCACCATCAGCAGCAGTGGAGACTGGCTCAGCAAGGCGCTGCCGCCAAAGATCCCACCGCAAATCAGCAGAATATCGCTCAGCGAGCAGAGGGCCGCCGTCATCAGATGATACTGACGCTTCACGCCCTGATTCATCACAAAAGCGTTCTGCGGGCCCAGCGGCAGAATCAGCGCGGCGCCCAGGGCAAGCCCCTGAAAATAGAGAGATAACACAGAATTATTTCCTCACATCGTTAGAGGAGGAGAAGTATAAAGAGAGAGGATGATTAGCGGAAATTGAAAGAATTAATCTGCGATTAGCAAAATGAATGGGCGACAGACGCCGCCCACTGAAAGATTACTGTGGCTGAACCTGGGTTGCTTCTGCTTCAGGCGTCGGCTTCTGATGCAGATGCACATCCATCTGCGGATAAGGAATACCAATCCCTTTTCCATCCAGCGCACGCTTAAAGTTCTTCAGCAGATCCCAGTAAACGTCCTGCAGGTCGCCGCTGTTGCTCCAGCAACGCACCACAAAGTTCATAGAGGAGGCTGCCAGTTCGTTAAGACCGATCTGAATACCTTTATCTTTCAGCACGCGGCTATCCGCTTCTACAACCTGTTGCAGTAAGGCGATCACTTCATCCACATCCGCCTCGTAAGCCACGCCAATGATAAATTCATTACGGCGAACCGGTTCACGCGAGAAGTTGACGATGTTCCCGCTGATGATCTTGCCGTTTGGCACCACCACGATTTTGCCGTCTGCCGTTCTCAGCGTGGTGGAGAAAATCTGCACATGCAGCACGGTTCCCATAACGCCGCCCAGATCGACGAACTCGCCGGTGCGAAACGGACGGAAGGTGACCAGCAGAACGCCTGCAGCAAGGTTAGAGAGTGACCCCTGCAGCGCCAGACCCACGGCCAGACCCGCAGCACCCAGCACGGCAATCACCGAGGCGGTCTGCACACCGATGCGTCCCAGCGCTGCGATAACGGTGAAGGCGATAACCCCATAGCGCACCAGTGCGGAGAGGAAGTCCGCCACGGTAGCGTCTATGTGACGGGCGCGCAGCAGGCGATTTACGGCATTAGAAATGATACGGGCGATAATCATCCCGATAATAATGATGGCAATAGCTGCAACGATATTTACGGCATAGCTGATGATCAGCGCCTGATTGCGAACCAGCCAGTTACCTGCGTTGTTTAAGCCGTCGACGACGTGTAACTCTTCCATTAATAAGCCCTGTTGTTAGATTCCCACCGGGAATGAAAAAACTGCCAGATGACATCCGACACCCTGCCATCAAGGGTAATCAATTATCCCCTTAAGCGCCAAACCGACCGGCGTTTAACCCTGTTTTTCCAGAAATTGTGCATAAAAAAAGGCCCTTTCGGGCCTTTTTTGTACGGTAACGACTCTTCAGTTACAGCACGTCGACAGCGTTAAGCTCTTTGAAAGCCTGCTCCAGACGCACTACCATAGAGGCCTGGGCTGAACGCAGCCAGACGCGTGGGTCGTAGTATTTTTTGTTTGGCTTGTCAGCGCCTTCCGGGTTACCCAGCTGCGACTGCAGATAGCCTTCGTTCTTTTTGTAGTACTGCAGGATGCCGTCCCAGGTTGCCCATTGGGTATCGGTATCGATGTTCATCTTGATCACGCCGTAGCTGATAGACTCTTCGATTTCTGCAGCAGAAGAACCTGAACCGCCGTGGAAAACGAAGTCCAGCGCGTTGTGCGGCAGGCCATGTTTTTCACACACATATTTCTGCGAATCGCGCAGAATGGTTGGGGTCAGTTTCACGTTACCTGGCTTGTAAACGCCGTGAACGTTACCGAATGAAGCCGCAATGGTGAAGCGCGGGCTGATAGCATTCAGTTTTTCGTACGCGTAGTTCACATCTTCTGGCTGGGTGTAGAGTGCAGATGCGTCCATGTGGCTGTTATCAACGCCATCTTCTTCACCACCGGTGCAGCCCAGTTCGATTTCCAGCGTCATGTCGAGTTTCGCCATGCGCGCCAGATATTTGCTGCTGATCTCGATGTTCTCTTCCAGTGACTCTTCTGACAGGTCGATCATGTGAGAAGAGAAGAGTGGCTTACCGTTTTTCTGGAAGTACTCTTCACCTGCGTCCAGCAGACCGTCGATCCATGGCAGCAGTTTCTTGGCACAGTGGTCAGTGTGCAGGATAACCGGCACGCCATACTGCTCAGCCATCAGGTGAACATGGTGCGCACCCGCGATAGCGCCGAAAATTGCCGCGCCCTGTGGTTTGTCAGTCTTGAAGCCTTTACCCGCGATAAATGCAGCACCGCCGTTAGAGAACTGGATGATGATTGGCGCTTTAACTTTCGCCGCTGCTTCCAGTGCCGCATTGATGGAGTCGGTGCCGACGCAGTTTACGGCTGGCAGTGCGAATTTGTTCTCTTTCGCAACTTTGAAGATCTTCTGTACGTCATCACCAGTGACAACGCCGGGTTTTACGAAATCAAAAATTTTAGACATGATTGTGTCCTGTTTCGTGACCGTTGTTCCCCTTGAGGAACGTCGATTTAAACGCCCAGACGGGCAAGACTTCAGGCGATGCCGCCAGGCATCGCCCCCAAAGGATTACTGCTTCGCACGCTCTTCCAGCATGGCAACTGCAGGCAGTTTTTTGCCTTCCACGAACTCAAGGAACGCGCCGCCGCCGGTAGAGATGTAGGAAATTTTGTCTTCGATGCCGAACAGGTCGATAGCCGCTAAGGTATCGCCGCCGCCTGCAACAGAGAAGGCATCGCTGTCTGCAATGGCGTTAGCCACGATCTCGGTGCCTTTACGGAAATTAGGGAACTCAAACACGCCCACCGGGCCGTTCCACAGGATGGTTTTAGCATCCTTCAGGATGGCAGCCATCGCCTGTGCGGTTTCATCACCAAAGTCCATAATCTCTTCGTTATCCGCAACTTCCGAAACCTTTTTCACGGTAGCGGTCGCAGTTTCAGAGAATTCTGTGCCGACACGTGAGTCAGTTGGAACCGGAATACCGTGCTGATCGCGCAGGCCTTTAGCCGCTTCAACGAAATCTGGCTCATACAGGGATTTGCCGACGTTGTTGTCGATAGCGACGAAGGTGTTGGCAATGCCGCCGCCCACAATCACGGTGTCCGCGATTTTGACCAGAGATTGCAGCACGTCAAATTTGGTAGAGACTTTTGAGCCCCCTACCACAGCCACCAGCGGACGCTCCGGGTTGCTCATGACTTTACCCAGCGCTTCCAGTTCTGCAGAGAGCAGCGGGCCAGCACAGGCGATAGGGGCAAATTTGCCGACGCCGTGGGTAGAAGCCTGTGCGCGGTGCGCGGTACCAAAGGCGTCCATCACAAAGACGTCGCACAGAGCAGCATATTTTTTAGACAGTGCTTCGTCATCTTTCTTTTCGCCTTTGTTAAAGCGAACGTTTTCCAGCACAACCAGTTCGCCAGCGCCGACTTCAACGCCATCGAGGTAATCTTTTGCCAGGGTCACGGTGGTGCCGCTAAGCTTGTCTTTCAGGTAGTTAACTACCGGCAGCAGCGAGAACTCTTCATTATATTCACCTTCGGTCGGACGACCCAGGTGAGAGGTAACCATTACTTTCGCGCCCTGTTTCAACGCCGCTTCAATGGTTGGCAGAGAAGCACGGATACGTGCATCAGACGTCACTTTACCTTCTTTAACCGGTACGTTCAGATCGGCACGGATCAGAACGCGTTTACCAGCCAGATCCAGATCGGTCATCTTAATTACAGACATGGTGAATCCTCTCGTTGATTCTCATAAGTTTTGCCAGACGCATACCGCGTCTTACCTGAAACCGCTTGCGGCCATCGCTAACGTCGTGTCGAGCATTCGGTTAGCAAAGCCCCATTCGTTGTCACACCAGACCAGGGTCTTGATAAGGTGTTGACCGCTGACCCGCGTTTGTGTTCCGTCCACAATGGCACTGTGCGGATCATGGTTAAAATCTACTGAGACTAACGGTAATTCCGTATAGTCAACTATACCACGAAATGTCCCTTCTGCCGCGCTTCGCAACAGGGTGTTAACTTCACACGCCGTCACCGCCTGATGCACAGAAACGCTGAGATCAATGGCCGTCACGTTAATCGTCGGGACGCGAACGGCTATCGCCTCGAAGCGATCGTTGAATTTCGGAAAAATACGGGTAATGCCTGCCGCCAGGCGAGTGTCCACCGGAATGATCGACTGACTGGCTGCACGCGTACGGCGCAGATCGCTGTGATAGGCGTCGATCACCTGCTGATCGTGCATCGCCGAGTGGATCGTGGTGACGGTGCCGGATTCGATACCAAACGCATCATCCAGCAGTTTAATCACCGGGATAATGCAGTTAGTGGTACAGGAAGCGTTGGAGACGATGCGGTCACTGGCGGTGAGTGACTGCTGGTTAACGCCATACACCACTGTGGCGTCGAGATCGTTTCCGCCGGGATGAGAGAACAGCACTTTTTTGGCGCCAGCCTGAAGATGCGCTTCGCCATCAGCGCGTGAGCCATAGACGCCGGTGCAGTCCAGCACCACATCCACGTCGAGTTCACGCCACGGCAGATCGGCAATGGCTGCACGGTGCAAAATGCGCAGGGTATCGCCACCCACCCACATTACATCGCGCTCCTGGCGGACATCGAAAGCAAAACGGCCATGGCTGGTATCGTATTTCAGCAGATGCGCCATACCGGTGGCTTCTGCCAGCTCGTTAATCGCGACCACGGTGATCTCTGCACGTCGGCCCGTTTCATACAGCGCGCGCAGGACGTTGCGTCCAATCCGGCCAAAACCATTTATCGCTACCCGTACCGTCATTTCTCTCCTGCCACGTCAGACTGAAAAAAACGTGCCGTTAGCCTGAGCGTTTCACTGCATTTTGTACAGGAGATTCTTACCCGGCATTGTCCGAAACCAGGGCGATTTGCCTGGCGACTGAAACGGTTCAGCTACAATAATAGAAGGAAGGAATAACAGGAATGATTGTGATCAATCTGGCTGCTTAAATTTGGATCTGCGTCACAAATTAAGGCAAAAGGCGGTTATTACTGCAGGAATAAAAAAATAAAAGGGACGAAAATCTCGTCCCTCTGTTTTTACAGCCGGGCGGGAACAGGCCCGCCTGACCGGTTTTACGCCAGCAGCGCTTTCGCTTTCGCGACGACGTTGTCGACGGTAAAGCCAAACAGTTCGAACAGCTGATCGGCAGGTGCAGATTCGCCGAAGCTGGTCATGCCCACGATAGCGCCGTTCAGGCCGGTGTATTTGAACCAGTAATCAGCGATGCCCGCTTCGATTGCGACGCGTGCGCTGACCGCTTTTGGCAGTACGGATTCACGGTACTCATCACTCTGCTTGTCGAAGGCATCCGTTGATGGCATAGAGACCACGCGCACTTTGCGGCCTTCGCTGGTGAGTTTGTCCCAGGCACCGACAGCCAGTTCAACTTCGGAACCGGTGGCGATCAGGATCAGCTCAGGCGTGCCATCGCAATCTTTCAGCACGTAACCGCCGCGCGCTACGTTAGCCAGCTGAGCAGTGTCACGCTCCTGCTGCGCCAGGTTCTGACGGGAGAAGATCAGCGCAGTCGGGCCATCTTTACGCTCAATGGCATATTTCCACGCCACCGCGGATTCAACCTGGTCACATGGACGCCACAGGCTCATGTTTGGCGTGGTGCGCAGGCTCGCCATCTGTTCAACCGGCTGGTGCGTCGGGCCATCTTCGCCCAGACCGATAGAGTCGTGGGTGTAGACCATGATCTGACGGATCTTCATCAGTGCCGCCATACGCGCTGCGTTACGCGCATATTCAACAAACATCAGGAAGGTCGCGGTGTAAGGCAGGAAGCCGCCGTGCAGCGCCAGGCCATTGGCGATTGCGGTCATACCGAACTCACGCACGCCGTAGTGGATGTAGTTACCCGCAGCATCTTCGTTGATCGGCTTAGAGCCAGACCAGATTGTCAGGTTGCTGGGTGCCAGATCGGCTGAGCCGCCCAGGTATTCCGGCAGAATTTTACCGAAAGCTTCAATAGCATTCTGTGAGGCTTTACGGCTGGCGATCTTCGCCGGGTTCGCCTGCAGCTGCTCAACGAACTTCTGCGACTCTTCCTGCCAGTTAGCTGGCAGTTCGTTGCTGACGCGGCGTTTAAACTCGGCAGCCAGTTCAGGATGAGCCTGTGCGTAAGCGGCGAATTTCTCATTCCATGCAGACTCTTTCGCCTGGCCCGCTTCTTTCGCGTCCCACTCAGCGTAGATATCAGAAGGAATAACGAACGGCGCGTGGTTCCAGCCCAGCTGCTTGCGGGTCAGTGCCACTTCATCATCACCCAGCGGTGCGCCGTGTGAATCATGGGTACCGGCTTTGTTCGGTGAACCAAAACCGATAACGGTTTTGCACATCAGCAGTGAAGGCTTGTCGCTGACGCTTTTCGCTTCTTCGATCGCTTTCGCAATCGCATCCGCATCGTGACCATCGACGCCGCGCACCACGTGCCAGCCATAAGCTTCAAAGCGCTTAGCGGTGTCGTCGGTGAACCAGCCATCAATGTGACCGTCGATAGAGATACCGTTGTCATCATAAAACGCCACCAGTTTGCCCAGCTTCAGCGTACCGGCCAGTGAGCAGACTTCGTGCGAGATACCTTCCATCATGCAGCCATCACCCATGAAGACATAGGTGTTGTGGTCTACGATGTCATGACCCGGACGGTTGAACTGTGCTGCCAGCGTGCGCTCAGCAATGGCAAAACCTACTGCGTTAGCGATGCCCTGCCCCAGCGGACCGGTAGTGGTTTCAACGCCCACGGTGTAGCCATATTCCGGGTGACCTGGAGTTTTTGAGTGCAGCTGACGGAAGTTTTCCAGTTCGCTAAGGGGCAGATCGTAGCCGGTCAGGTGCAACAGGCTATAGATCAGCATTGAGCCGTGACCGTTAGAGAGCACGAAACGGTCGCGGTCAGCCCACAGCGGGTTGGTTGGGTTGTGGTTCAGGTAGCCGCGCCAGAGTACTTCAGCGATGTCCGCCATGCCCATTGGGGCACCCGGATGTCCCGATTTCGCTTTCTGTACTGCATCCATACTTAACGCACGAATGGCGTTGGCAAGCTCTTTACGAGAGGGCATTTTCTACTCCAGGTCGGATTAATGCTTCGCACCTTAACTTATTGTTATTAATGAGTTACCGGGCAAAACAAGGAAAAAGTTGCCCATCAATGTACATGAGAAACGGGGCAAAAGTACATGCTGTAAAACGCTAAATGCAGCCGCTTCGTATGGCTTTTCCAGCCATATCTGCTAGCAAAGTGCAGACTGGCACGCTATAACCAAATCGTTTATTCACCTGTCTGAGTTTCAGGTGTTTGTTTTTCTTACCTTGTTATGAATGGGATACAGCATGAAAATCAAAAAAATGGTGTTAGCGCTTGGACTGACGACGCTGCTGAGTGGCTGTCAGGGTTTAGACAATAATGCGCTGATGCAGTCGGGCGCGCAGGCGTATCAGGCTTATACCCTCAGCGACGATCAGGTAAAGCAGCTGAGCGATAAATCCTGTGAGCAGATGGACAAAGATAATCAGATTGCGCCTGCTAACAGTGATTATCAGCAGCGTCTGAACAAGATCGCCGCGGCGCTGGGCGATAACATCAACGGCGTACCGGCTAACTACAAGGTTTATCAGACCAAAGATGTCAACGCCTGGGCGATGGCAAACGGCTGTATTCGTGTTTACAGCGGTCTGATGGATATGATGACTGACAATGAAGTGGAAGGCGTGCTGGGTCATGAGATGGGCCACGTCGCGCTAGGTCATACGCGCAAGGCGATGCAGCTGGCGTATGCCACAACCGCGGCCCGCACTGCAGCCGCCTCGGTTGGCGGCGTGATTGGTTCACTGTCGCAGTCGCAGCTGGGTGAAATGGGTGAAAAACTGGTGAATGCGCAGTTCTCCCAGACGCAGGAATCACAGGCGGATGACTACTCCTACGACCTGATGAAGAAGCGCAATATCGATCCAATGGGCCTGGCCACCAGCTTTGAAAAGCTGGCGAAGATGGAACAGGGACGTCAGAGTTCGATGTTTGACTCGCATCCCGCCTCTGAAGCGCGCGCCGCGCATATTCGTGAGCGAATTGCTGCCGACGGCAAGTAATTCCGCCTCTGAGCGCGCATGCATCCGGCGTGCGCGCTTAGCCGTGCGAAGTCCGCTAGCGCTTAAATATCTGATCCACCATCGAGCCCAGATCCAGCTTATTGTCATGCAGCGCCTGTTCATCCATGTGTCCCTGCGGTGACATTTTATCAATCAGCTGCGGCAATAGCGCGGCCAGTGTACCCGATGCACCTTTCACATCGGTGCCGAGTTTGTCGGCCAGTGACTGCAGTTCATCCTGACCAAAAGCAGACTGAATCTCACTGTGGCCAACCGGATGGTTATCGCCGGTGCCGATCCAGGAACCAAACACCTCACCCAGCCCGCCCTGCTGGAATTTTTGCAGCAGCACTTCAATACCGCCCTGCTCCTGCACCCAATGCCAGACAGCCTGTAACTGTCCCGGCGGATGCCCTTCACTCTGGTTGCCATCCAGTGCGCCAGCCAGTTCATCAAGAAAGCCCATGATTATCTCCACTACGCCATTTTTACGCTGTAAGTTTAGTTGCAGATAGGGGTTCGCGCCTGACGGTTACCCGTCGGGGTCAGAAGGGAATCGATCGGATCCGGCAAAGAGAGGAAGATCACAGCAGCGGCGTCCGCCCGACGGACAGGACGCCGCGTTCAGCGCCTGCCGGACTGAAGCCGGCAGGCAGCAGGCATCAGCCTTTGTTTACAGCCTGAACATGCAGCATATCCAGCGCCAGCGTAGCCGCTGCCAGTGCCGTTAAATCAGCATGATCGTAACCCGGTGCGACTTCCACCAGATCCATGCCGACAATGTTCATGCCCTGCAGGCCACGGATCAGCTTGGTCGCTTTATCGGTGGTCAGCCCGCCAATCACCGGCGTGCCGGTGCCAGGCGCATGCGCCGGATCCAGACAGTCGATATCGAAGGTCAGATAGACCGGCAGATCGCCGACGGTGCGTTTCACTTCGGCGAGAATATCATCAACGCTGCGGTCGTTGACCTGCGCCGCATCCAGCACGTTGAAGCCCAGGCTCTTGTCGAATTCGGTGCGGATACCAATCTGCACTGAGTGCTGCGGATCGATCAGACCCTCTTTCGGCGCGGTAAAGAACATGGTGCCGTGGTCGAAGGTCGGGCCGTTGGAGTAGGTGTCGGTATGCGCATCAAAGTGCACCAGCGCCATCTTGCCGAAGTGTTTTGCATGGGCGCGCAGCAGTGGCAGTGTGACGTAGTGGTCGCCGCCAAAGGTCATCATGCGCTTGCCATTGGCCAGCAGTTTTTCAGCATGGGCCTGCAATTTGTCGGAGAGATCCTGCGAATCACCGAAGGCGTAAACCAGATCGCCGCAATCGACGACGTTCAGACGCTGACGCAGATCGAAATCCCACGGCCAGCGGCAGCCTTCCCAGGCCAGATTGGTGGAGATCTGGCGAATCGCACCAGGACCCAGGCGACTGCCCGGACGACCCGAGGTCGCGGCATCAAACGGCACGCCGGTGATAACCCACTCGGCGTCGCTGTCGTAAGGCTGAAAATTCAGCGGAAAACGCATGAAACCAAAGGCGTTAGAAACCAGGGAGTTGTCGTACTGATTGCCAAGCGTGTTATACATAATTGCTCTCTCTATGTGCGTAAGTCGGGCCAGCCCGCAAACCATTAAGGTTGAGATGAAAAAAATCCCCTCCGCGTCGTTAGGCCCGACGAGGAAGGGATTGAGTGAGTCAGATTATCGACATAGTTAACGGCAACTGCAATATGCGATTACCGGTCGCCATAATCGATTATTCATCTTCTAAATAGGTATAGCCGTAGAGGCCGCTCTCGAACTCTTCCAGGAACTGCGCGCGCAGCTCTTCGTCGAGATCGGATGCCTGAACCTGATTGCGGAACAGCGCCATCAGCTCATTGGGATCAAGCTGCACGTAACGCAGCATGTCCGCCACGGTGTCGCCTTCATCGGAGAGCTGCACTTCCACATCGCCATTTTCGCGTGCGTAGACATCCACCGCTTCGGTGTCACCAAACAGGTTATGCATGTTGCCCAGAATTTCCTGATAAGCACCCACCATAAAGAAGCCCAGCATGGGTGGGTTATCAAGGTCATATTCCGGCATCGGCATGGTCGTCGCGATACCGTCGCCATCCACGTAGTGATCGATGGTGCCATCGGAGTCACAGGTGATGTCGAGCAGCACGGCACGGCGCTCCGGCTTCTTGTTCAGCCCTTCCAGCGGCAGTACCGGGAACAGCTGATCGATACCCCACGCATCCGGCATTGACTGGAACAGCGAGAAGTTAACGTAGATCTTATCCGCCATCCGCTCCTGCAGTTCGTCGATGATTGGACGGTGTGCACGGTTGCTCGGATCGAGATGCTGCTGAATATAGTGGCAGATGCTCAGATAGAGCTGCTCAGCCCATGAACGCTGCTTGAGATCGTAGGTGCCTGACGAGTAGCCGGTATGGATATCAAACAGATCCATCTGGCTGTCATGCAGCCATTCACGCAGCGAACGGCGGGTACTTGGCTCGTGCATCTCCTGCCAGGTTTCCCACATGCTGAGGATCGGGCGCGGCGCATCCGCATCCGGCGTTTCAGGTTCGCTGAACTCGTTGCGCTCCACACCAATGATGTTGGAGACCAGCACCGTGTGGTGCGCGGTTACCGCACGACCCGACTCGGTGATCACCGTCGGATGCTCCAGACCGTGCTCATCACAGGCAGCACCAATCGCCCAGATTACGTTGTTGGCGTACTCATTCAGGCCGTAGTTGACCGAGCAGTCAGACTGCGAGCGCGTTCCTTCGTAATCGACGCCCAGACCGCCGCCGACGTCGAAACATTTGATGTTGACGCCCAGCTTGGCCAGTTCAACATAGAACCGCGCCGACTCACGCACGCCGGTAGCGATGTCGCGGATGTTGGACATCTGCGAGCCCAGATGGAAATGCAGCAGCTGCAGGCTGTCGATGCGACCCGCTTCACGCATGATCTCAACCAGTTTCAGCACCTGGGTGGCTGACAGGCCAAACTTCGACTTTTCGCCGCCGCTCGACTGCCATTTACCCGAGCCCTGCGAAGCCAGACGCGCACGGATACCAAGACGCGGCACCACATTCAGACGCTCTGCTTCTTCCAGCACCAGCCGCACTTCGGTCATCTTCTCCAGCACCAGATAGACCTTATGGCCCATCTTCTCGCCGATCAGCGCCAGACGAATATATTCGCGATCTTTATAGCCGTTACAGACGATCACCGAACGGGTCTGACCGGCGTGCGCCAGCACCGCCATCAGCTCGGCTTTTGAGCCCGCTTCCAGTCCCAGCGGTTCGCCGGAGTGGATCAGTGACTCAATCACGCGTTTGTGCTGGTTAACTTTAATCGGGTAAACTAGGAAGTAGTCGCCTTTGTAACCGTAAGATTCACGCGCACGTTTAAAGGCGGCGTTAATGGAACGCAGACGGTGTTGCAGGATCTGCGGGAAGCAGAATAAAGCAGGCAGACGCTGGCCCTGCGCTTCGCGCTCTTTGACCAGACGAGCTAAATCGACGCGCACGTCAGGACGATCCGGATCGGGACAGACACTGATGTGGCCCAGTTCGTTAACGTCGTAATAGTTGTTGCCCCACCAGGCGATGTTGTACGTACGCAACATTTTGCTCGCATCCTGATCGTTCATTGCAACCTCCTGCATGGAGCGGAGTGTACCCTGTTCGCCAGCTGACGAACCTTTGATATTCTTCATGTCGTCAGACATCGCGAACCTCAATTTTCCGTTGAAAGATGAAACTGTTAACCGGCTTTATGGCCGCTAATCTGAAAACCTGTTGCCACATTAAACGCAATGTCCTGTTCACCTGACGTTGCCGTCAGCGCGATTCACGCATGAGAGTTAAGTGTAAAACACCCGGGCCATCTCCGTTTAAACAGAGAACATTTAACTGATCTGTATTGACCATGGATAACCTGCGTCGTTCCGCTGCGCGTGCGCAGAGAAGAGACAAAACCGATCGAGCAGAGATAAAGATTAGCCTGCGCCTGTGTCGGTAAAATTACCGCATCGGACATCGCGTCGGCAGGAAAGAGAAACAGATGGGAGGCAGGAGAGAGCCAGCGCCGCGCCGCAGCGCAGAGAACCGGAAGAAGAAAAAGCGTGGTTCATTACTTGTATCACCTCCGCATATGCCAGGGGCACATGGAAAACAACCTGGGTGAAAGCCAGACCAGAGTCTGACAGGCGCGACGCAAACAGTGGCGTCATCCTTGCTGCTGCTATCAAAGCAGCGGCGTTTTATACAGTTTACCGCCGTAAAATGCAAAAATATTATCGGGGAATTGCGTGTAGCGTCAGCAAATTATGCCGATAACAGAGACAGGTTAAATGCTGAAACAGAAAAAGGGCTGGTAATTGGTTTACCCTCTATCCTAAAATAGCCGTCCAGATGGTTTTCCATCTAAACAGGTTACTATCCAGGCGGTGTTGGCCTGCTGTGCTGACACAACCTCACTGCTCGCGGCTTTGCCTGAAGGGGCGTCAGGTCAGACCACCTCACTGGCGCTATGCAGTCGTACTCAAACCATATTTAAGGTAAAGAACAGAATGGCTAAACACCTTTTTACGTCCGAGTCTGTATCAGAAGGACATCCCGATAAAATCGCCGACCAGATCTCCGATGCTGTGCTGGATGCGATCCTTGAACAGGATCCTAAAGCGCGCGTGGCCTGCGAAACCTACGTTAAAACCGGTATGGTGCTGGTTGGCGGTGAAATCACCACCAGCGCCTGGGTTGATATCGAAGAGATCACCCGTAAAACCGTACGTGAAATCGGCTATGTCCATTCCGATATGGGCTTTGACGCCAACTCCTGCGCGGTATTAAGCGCGATTGGTAAACAGTCTCAGGATATCAATCAGGGCGTTGACCGTACCGATCCGCTGGAACAGGGCGCGGGCGACCAGGGCCTGATGTTCGGCTATGCCACTAACGAAACAGACGTGCTGATGCCTGCGCCGGTGACCTATGCGCACCGTCTGGTACAGCGTCAGGCTGAAGTGCGTAAAAACGGCACCCTGCCGTGGCTGCGCCCGGATGCCAAGAGCCAGGTCACTTTCCAGTATGACGATGGCAAAATCGTGGGCATCGATGCAGTTGTGCTCTCTACCCAGCACGCTGAATCCATCAGCCAGAAAGATCTGCAGGAAGCAGTGATGGAAGAGATCATCAAGCCGGTTCTGCCTGCAGAGTGGCTGAGCGCCTCGACCAAATATCACATCAACCCAACCGGTCGCTTTGTGATCGGCGGCCCGATGGGCGATTGCGGTCTGACCGGTCGTAAAATCATCGTAGACACCTACGGCGGTATGGCACGTCATGGTGGCGGTGCGTTCTCGGGTAAAGATCCATCTAAAGTTGACCGCTCTGCAGCCTATGCGGCGCGTTACGTGGCGAAAAACATCGTAGCAGCCGGCCTGGCTGACCGTTGTGAAATCCAGGTCTCCTACGCTATCGGCGTGGCTGAACCCACTTCTATCATGGTGGAAACCTTCGGTACCGAGAAAATCTCTACCGAACAGCTGACGCTGCTGGTGCGCGAGTTCTTCGACCTGCGTCCATATGGTCTGATCCAGATGCTGGATCTGCTGCACCCAATCTATAAAGAGACCGCAGCTTACGGTCACTTTGGTCGTGAACATTTCCCATGGGAAAAAACCGACAAAGCTGCCCTGCTGCGTGAAGCGGCTGGCCTGTAAGGTTACCGGCTGCTGATAAAAACCCTGCCACTGCGGCAGGGTTTTTTATTGCCTTTTCAGCCCCATTGCTAACCGGAGCAATTTTGCTCCCGCTACCCTTCTGAACGACAGGCCAGCGCAATTTCTGGTGAGCGCGTGACGACAAAAAAAACGCATCTGCCCGACATCTTCTTCTCTCTGCAGCAAATTTTCAGTTCTCAACTACACTTCTTTTCGCTTTTTCTGACGACTAAATGTTAACGATTACAAATTGAAATGCTTTGTTTATCCGATATTTAGGAATTAACGCACGTAGTTATTCTGCTGAAAATGCGTTATTTTCAGCGTCGTCTGATAGCCAGTAAATAGAGCATTGTCAGAAACTTAATGAGTGCTATACCTCACTGGTTAATTAATCTTTCCGGGAAAAATATGCTGAATTTCAGGGTTTCAGCGTGTGTAAGCGATTACACTGATGTGATCAGGCTCACTTTTTTCCCGCAAAAGGTTTTTTAACATTGATAAAAACAATGATGGATAAACCTGGAGGCTAAAATGCCTGGCAATACACACAAAAGCAGAACTTCAAATAAGGCGATGACCTTATTTGTCTGCTTTCTGGCGGCCCTTGCGGGTCTGCTGTTCGGTCTGGATATCGGCGTTATCGCCGGTGCTCTGCCGTTTATCGCAAAGGACTTTAACGTCACCCCTCATCAGCAGGAGTGGATCGTCAGTTCCATGATGTTTGGTGCGGCGGTCGGTGCTATCGGCAGCGGCTGGATGTCATCCCGCCTGGGCCGTAAAAAAAGCCTGATGGCCGGTGCGATTCTGTTCGTTATCGGTTCACTCTGGTCGGCGATGTCGCCAAACCCGGAAATGCTGATCAGCGCCCGCGTTCTGCTGGGCCTGGCAGTCGGTATCGCCTCTTATACTGCCCCGCTTTATCTTTCTGAGATCGCTCCGGAAAAAATTCGCGGCAGTATGATTTCGCTTTATCAACTGATGATCACCATCGGTATTCTTGGCGCTTACCTTTCCGATACGGCGTTCAGCTTTACCGGCAACTGGCGCTGGATGCTGGGCATCATCACTATTCCGGCACTGTTGCTGCTGGTCGGCGTTTTCTTCCTGCCAAACAGCCCACGCTGGCTGGCGGCACGAGGCAACTTCCGCGATGCTCAACGCGTACTGGATCGTCTGCGTGACACCAGCGAGCAGGCAAAACGTGAGCTGGAAGAGATCCGTGAAAGCCTGAAGATCAAACAGTCTGGCTGGGGTCTGTTCACCAGCAGCAGCCACTTCCGTCGTGCGGTCTATCTCGGCATCCTGCTGCAGGTAATGCAGCAGTTTACCGGCATGAACGTCATCATGTACTACGCGCCAAAAATCTTTGAAATCGCGGGCTTCACCAACACCACCCAGCAGATGTGGGGCACGGTGATTGTGGGTCTGGTTAACGTACTGGCGACCTTTATTGCCATTGGCCTGGTGGATCGCTGGGGTCGTAAACCTACCCTGATTCTGGGCTTTATGGTGATGGCAGCCGGTATGGGCGTTCTGGGTACGATGCTGCACTTCGGCATTCACTCGGCGGGCGCACAGTACTTTGCGGTAGGTATGCTGCTGATGTTCATCATCGGTTTTGCGATGTCAGCCGGTCCGTTGATCTGGGTACTCTGTTCCGAAATTCAGCCGCTGAAAGGCCGCGATTTCGGTATCACTGTCTCCACCACCACCAACTGGATCGCGAACATGATCGTAGGTGCGACCTTCCTGACGATGCTGAATACGCTGGGCAATGCGAACACCTTCTGGGTCTACGCACTGCTTAACCTGTTCTTCATTCTGCTGACGGTGATGCTGATCCCTGAGACCAAAAACGTCTCGCTGGAACACATCGAACGTAACCTGATGGCAGGTAAAAAACTGCGCGACATCGGTTCACGCGACTAACTTTACCCGGTAAAAAACGCGGTAAAAAAAACGGCGGGGTTTCTCTGGAAACCCCGCCGTTTTTATTTGTTCAACGCCCCACTACGCTGTGGTTACCCGCGTTACCGGCAGGGGCCGCCGTATGCAGCAGAGCGCCAGCGCCATAATGAAAATGGTCGCGGTCTGATTATAGGGCAGCACCGAATCGGTCAGTCCGGTGGTAAACAGTGCCACCATCGGCAGCGCCACGCCGCGCAGATCACACTTCTTCAGCCAGCCCGCCAACACAGTCAGATAGAGCAGCGCCAGCGACGCCGTACCCAGCCAGCCCTGCAATGACGTCACCTCGAGGAACTCGTTGTGCATGTTGTATTTAACGTTGGTGAAGCCTTCAACATTGAGAGGATAGTGCGCAGTGATGAACTGACGCGCCTCAGTGGTGCGCGCATCCGGCGTCGCAAAACCGCCATGGTGCTCAATAAAGTTGACCGCCCCGCCCCAGATGGCGACACGTGCGCCCAGCGAGGTCGAACTGTTTGAACCAAAGTTCTCAATATCCTGCACTCCCTCTACCCAGCGGTTGCTGGTCATCAGAACCAGCACCGCCATTACACCCACCAGCAGAGCGCTAATCCGCCAGTTGGTCAGCAGCGACAGCCGGTAGGTCTGCACCAGGAACAGTAGCCCCACGGCAATCAGCGCAATCAGGGTCACACGGGTGCCGCACAGGTAGAGCAAGGCAAAGGTCACTGCCAGCACAGCGATATCGGCAACCTTCCAGTAAGCGTGCGTCTCATAGCGGCTTAGCCACAGCCAGGCACAGTAGATAAACAGAATCATGTAAGAAGACATGGAGGCGGCTTCGGTGGTGAGCTTGATGCGGATATTCTCAGTGTAGAGATGCTCGTGGATACCAAAGCCCAGCGTAATCAGCAGGCCAAGAAGGATGAGCCCTTTTCCGACGCGTAGCGTAGTCAGGGAGACACGATCCCCATAAACAGCCAGACTGAGCAGCACAAAGGCACCCATCAACAGCCGCTTCGCGCCCAGCAGATAGTTGCCCATATTAGTGATGGCATCGCCTGAGGGCGCGGTTTCGATCCCCTTCACGTGAATCGCCCAGAACAGTCGAATCAGGGCAAAGATAATCAGCACAGCAAACAGGGCGATATAAAAACCGTTCTCTTTAAACTCCACCCGCCTGCGCACCAGGCCATACAGCACGGACGCGATAGAGAGATAAGAGACCAGATAAAATATTTTTTGCGGCAGGCCGGTAACAAACATATTCAGTGACAGCGCCAGGCAGAGCGCAATAACTGAAAAATTAACCATTAACGTTAATCCATTGCGACTGATTTTATTCGTCATGCTTAACCTCAGTAAGGCGGTTAAACACACTCATCAGGTGCTTCATATAATTTTCCTCATAAAAACCGGTGATGCTCGCTTTAATAGCCTGATGATCGGGGAAGTGGAAATCCCCGCTCATAGCGTTGAGAATCGCGGCCAGCGCCATGCTGTCATGGGTGGGATAGAGCTGACCATTAATACCGTTCTGAATAATTTCCGCCGGGCCGCTGATGCAGTCGGATGAAACACAGTAGACGCCGCGCGACATCGCCTCCAGCAGGATCAGCGGGAAGCCTTCGAAGTTAGAGGTCATGACCAGGCAGGTGACCTGTCTGATATGGCGGATGACATACTCCCAGGCATTCTCCTGCCAGCCATGCCAGGTGATGCGATCCTGAATGCCGAGTTGCGTCACGTAGTGCTGACATTGCGTCAGATCTTCCCCGTCACCCACTATCTCCAGCGTCCAGGGCGCATCCAGCTGCTGCAGGGCATCAAACAGATCTTTAAGCTGTTTCTGCCGCTGATAATGGACGCGACCAATATAGAGAAACTTCAGCGCCTGGGGTCTGCCGATTACCGTGTCATTGCGTTTGATCGGGTTATAGATCACGTCAACGTCAGTGGCGCGTGCGCCCAGTTCCACCAGCTGCTCTTTAATCTGATTACTGATCGCAAAATGGTGATCGGCCCGCAGCAGATAATGGGGACGATAACGTTCACGCGGAGGCAGGTGCATCCAGCTCGACAATACGATTTTACGTCCTGAAAGCGTGATTGCCCGGCGCGTCATCAGGCAGGGAATGGTGTTGAGGGTCAGGACATGATCGGGCTGATAACGACGAAAGAAGGCGGCCATTCTCAGCGTATGAATAAGATTTTTTATTTTCTTATTCCGCAGCGTGCAGACGCTCTCAGCCAGAACAGCATTGGCGGTCCAGGCGCGGGAGTGGCTCTCCTCTCCGCTGTTGATAATAAACAGCCCTGCTTCGGTACCGGGTTCCGCATTCAGGGCCTTAATCAACTGACCAGTCACATTTTCCATCCCACCACGACCGGCCATCAGATCCGTCACCAGCACAATCCGTTGTTTCCTGACGTTATCATTATTTTTCATTGGTTTATCCATGCCCTGTGCCGTTCGCTTTTCATCCATCCACTCTGCGGTGAATCTCATTAATAGAATATTCTAAAAAAGCCCATAACAATATTTAAACCAGAAATTTTCCCCCAGCCAGAACCACACTTGTCGCTGGCGACGTTGAGTTCCTGCGCGGCGGCGATTATTCTGAGCGCCATGAAAACGCCTCGTCTCCCCATTGCCCTGCAGCAGGCCGTAATGCGCTCGCTGCGTCAGTCGCTTGAACGTGCGAATCAGGCGCTGAAAACCCGTTATCCGGAACCGAAGCTGCTCTACCAGCAGCGTGGTACGGCGGCGGGCACCGCCTGGCTGGCGTCCTGGGAAATTCGCATCAATCCTGTGCTGCTGCTGGAAAACCAGCAGGCATTTATCGATGAAGTGGTGCCGCATGAGCTGGCGCATCTGCTGGTCTGGAAGCAATTTGGTCGCGTTGCGCCGCACGGCAAAGAGTGGAAGTGGATGATGGAGCAGGTGCTGGGCGTTCCGGCACGGCGTACTCACCAGTTTGAGATCGCATCCGTGCGCAGCAACACCTTTGCCTACCGCTGTCAGTGTCAGCAGCATCAACTGACCGTGCGCCGCCACAATCGTATACTGCGCAAAGAGAGTGAATATCGCTGCGTGCACTGTGGCAGCCTGCTGACCGCGGGTGAATTTGTCGCGTCCTGAGAAGAATCCCCATTCCGCCCTATTCCACATTCTGTTACCCTGCCGCCCTTTTTCGTACTGAGTAGAAATCTGGAATATGTCTCGCATACTAAGTCTGGCGGTTGCGCTGCTGTTTGCGCCCGCCGCTGACGCCCTCAACCTGAATAACTATCATCAAAATAACTTTCAGCAGGCCAAAACCTTTGCGGCGGCGATCAACGCCGATGCACCGGGTTCTTTTTACTGTGGCTGTAAGATTCAGTGGCAGGGAAAAAAGGGGATTCCCGATCTCAACAGCTGTGGCTATCAGGTGCGCAAAAACGCCAATCGCGCCGCACGCATTGAGTGGGAACATGTGATGCCCGCCTGGGAGTTTGGCCATCAGCGTCAGTGCTGGCAGGATGGCGGTCGTAAAAACTGCAGCAAAGATCCCGACTACCGCCGCATCGAAACCGACCTGCACAACCTGCAGCCTGCGGTGGGTGAAGTGAATGGCGACCGTGGCAACTTCGCCTACAGTCAATGGAACGGCAGCGAGCAGCAGTACGGCCAGTGTGAGATGAAGATCGACTTTAAACTCAAACAGGCGGAGCCACCTGCGCGGGCGCGTGGTGCCATTGCCCGCACCTATTTCTATATGCGCGACCAGTATCATCTGCGTATTTCGCGCCAGCAGACGCAGCTGTTTACCGCCTGGAACAAGCTCTATCCCGTAACAGTTTGGGAGTGCGAACGCGACCAGCGCATTGCAAAGGTTCAGGGCAATCACAATCCTTATGTGCAGCAGGCTTGCCAGCGCTAAAATCCCTGCCCTACACTAGCTCTTTTTCCAATGACGCCGCTGCAGCGCGGCGTCCGGTCTCAGGAACCTTATGCGTATACCTCGCATCTATCACGCCGGGCCATTAAGCATCGGCAGTGAAATTACCCTGGATGAAGATGCATCCAATCATGTGGGCCGGGTGCTCCGGATGACGGCAGGTCAGCGTCTGGAACTCTTTGATGGCACTAATCTGACTTTTGCAGCAGAGATCACGCATGTAGATAAAAAGCGTGTAAAAGTATCGGTCACAGAGAGCCAGCCGGACGATCGCGAGTCACCGTTACATCTGCATTTAGGTCAGGTGATGTCGCGCGGTGAAAAAATGGAATTCACTATCCAGAAATCGATCGAACTGGGCGTGAATGTCATTACACCCTTGTTTTCCGAGCGCTGTGGCGTAAAGCTTGATGCTGAGCGTCTGGCGAAGAAGATCCAGCAGTGGCAGAAAATTGCTATTGCCGCCTGCGAGCAGTGCGGCCGTAATCGCGTGCCGGAGATTCGTGAAGCGATGACGCTGGAAGCCTGGTGTGCAGAAGCGGATAGCGGTCTGAAGCTTAATCTGCATCCGCGCGCCAGCCACAGCATCAACACTCTGCCCCAGCCTGTTGAGCGGGTAAGGTTGCTGATTGGCCCTGAAGGCGGTTTGTCTGCGGACGAGATTGCGATGACGGCGCAGCACGATTTTACTGACATTCTGCTTGGCCCACGGGTATTGCGTACCGAAACTACCGCGCTGACAGCCATTACGGCACTTCAGGTGAGGTTTGGCGACCTGGGTTAAGCGATACTTTCAGCGGAAAGAGAGCAGGCATGATGTCCTGACCGATCGGCCCACTGCAGACCGAACCAGACGAGGCGGTAAATGCCGCCTCACCGAGGAGATAATAATGATTAAACTTGGCATCGTGATGGACCCTATTTCGTCCATCAATATTAAAAAAGACTCCAGCTTCGCTATGCTGCTGGAAGCACAGCGCCGTGGTTATGAAATTCACTACATGGAGATGCACGATCTCTCCCTGCGCGGTGGCGTGGCCTCGGCCCGTACCCGCCTGCTGACCGTCGAGCAGAATCCTGAGAACTGGTATCAGTTCGGCAGCGAGCAGGTGATCCCGCTGGCTGACCTGAATGTGGTGCTGATGCGCAAAGATCCACCATTCGATACCGAGTTCATCTATGCGACCTACATTCTGGAGCGCGCTGAAGAGCTGGGTACGCTGATCGTGAACAAACCGCAGAGCCTGCGTGACTGTAACGAAAAGCTCTACACCGCCTGGTTTGCCGAGTTTACGCCTGACACTCTGGTGACTCGCAGCAAAGCGCAACTGCGCGCTTTCTGGCAGGAGCATGGCGACATCATCATGAAGCCGCTGGATGGCATGGGTGGTGCGTCGATTTTCCGCGTGAAGAAAGATGATCCTAACTTTGGCGTGATTACCGAAACCCTGACCGAGCATGAGAGCCGTTTCTGCATGGCGCAGAATTATATTGCGGCGATCACCGAGGGTGACAAACGCGTGCTGGTCGTCGATGGCGAGCCGGTGCCTTACTGCCTGGCGCGTATCCCGCAGGGCGGTGAAACGCGTGGCAACCTCGCCGCCGGTGGTCGCGGTGAAGCGCGTCCGCTGAGCGAAAGCGACTGGGAAATCGCGCGCCGTGTTGGCCCGACGCTGAAAGCAAAAGGGCTGATTTTTGTCGGTCTGGACATCATCGGTGATAAACTGACTGAAGTTAACGTGACCAGCCCAACCTGCATTCGTGAAATTGAGGCTGCGTTCCCGATCTCCATCACCGGCATGTTGATGGATGCCATTGAGAAGCGCCTGGGCTGAGCATGACGCCGGGGCGAAGCTCCGTGATCAACCCAATACCGGTGCGGCCGTCGCGTGCCGGTTATTTTTTTGGTACATCGTGTGAGAATGAATTTACAACATCACTTTTTGATTGCCATGCCTTCATTGCAGGATCCTTTCTTCAAACGTTCCGTGGTCTATCTCTGCGAACATAACGAAGAGGGTGCAATGGGACTGATCATCAATAAACCCATGGAAAACCTGACGGTTGAAGGCATTCTGAAGAAGCTCAAAATCTCTGCTGACGATCGCGATCCGGCGATCAAGCTGGATAAACCGGTGTTTACCGGCGGCCCGCTGGCGGAAGATCGTGGCTTTATCCTGCACTCCGCGCAACGCACCTTTACCTCCAGTATTCGTGTTTCAGATAACACGATCATCACCACGTCCCGTGACGTGCTGGAGTCGATCGGTACGGCGTCTCAGCCCACTAACGTGCTGGTTGCTCTGGGTTACTGCGCCTGGGAAAAAGATCAGCTGGAGAATGAGCTGATGGAAAATGCCTGGCTGACCACGCCCGCTAACAGCAACATCCTGTTCCAGACGCCGATTTCAGAGCGCTGGCGCGAAGCGGCGCGCAGTATTGGCGTCGATATTCACAACATGGCCAGCGACGCCGGACACGCCTGATGTCAACTCAAACTCTGTTAGGATTCGACTTCGGCACCAAAAGTATTGGTGTCGCCGTAGGTCAGCAACTCACTGGCAGCGCCCGTCCGCTGACCGCCCTGAAAGCGCAGGATGGCATCCCGGACTGGCTGGTAATTGAAAAACTGCTGAAAGAGTGGCAGCCCGATTTCGTGGTGGTGGGATTACCGCTGAATATGGATGGCACCGAGCAGCCGCTGACCGATCGCGCACGTAAATTTGCCAACCGCCTGCACGGGCGCTTTGGCATCCGCGTGGAGCTGCAGGATGAACGACTCAGCACGGTAGAAGCGCGTGCTGGCCTGTTTGAACGCGGCGGCTATCGCGCGCTCAATAAAGGATCGGTCGACTCACAGTCTGCTGCCATCATTTTGCAGGACTGGTTCGAAAACCATTACTGACATCCTCACTCAATCAGTCCGGCTGCCTGACGCGCCAGCCTGCTCTGCTCAAACGTCTGCATACCGGCCTGTGCGCCGGTTTGTAACAGAGCAGGGATCTGGTGCATCTTGCCTTCTCTGATCAGATTGGTGATGCCAGGTGTGGCGATCAGTACCTCAAACAGTCCGATGCGCGAACCGGCAACTGACGGCACCAGCCGCTGTGCAATTACCGCTTTCAGGCTGCCCGCCAGCTGAGTACGCACCAGCTGTTTCTCCTCTGCCGGAAAGACATCAACCAGCCGATCCACCGCCTGCGCTGCGCCACGCGTGTGCAGCGTCGCCAGCACCAGATGGCCGGTCTCCGCAGCTGTCAGTGCCTGACGAATAGTCTCGCTGTCGCGCAGTTCGCCCAGCAGTATAACGTCGGGATCTTCACGCAGTGCTGCCTTTACTCCCAGCGAGAACGAACCGCAGTGCAGGCCGATTTCACGCTGCTGTATCAGCGACTGCTGGCTGTGATGGATAAATTCAATCGGATCTTCCAGCGTGATGATATGCCGCGCCTGCTGGCGGTTCAGCGCATCGACCAGCGCCGCCAGCGTGGTTGATTTACCGCTGCCGGTCGCACCCGTCACCAGAATCAGCCCATCCTGCTGCTCCAGCAGCGTCGGGACAATGGCGGGCAGTTGCAGGCTCGCAAGCGTCGGGCATGCCGTGGCGATGATGCGCAGTGCCAGTGACAGGCCGTTGCGCTGCATAAAGAGATTCGCGCGCAGACGCTGACCATCGGCCAGGCTCAGGGCGAAATCGAGCTGCCCTGCGCGCTCCAGCTCCTGACGCTGCGGGTCACTTAGCCAGCGGGCCATAAACTGCGCCATCCATGCACCAGAAAGCGGGCACTGCTGCGGAATCGCCTCCAGCCTTCCCTGCCGCCGCCAGTAGGGCAAATGTCCGCTGCAAAGGTGCAGATCGGCGGCATTATGCTTTACACTAAGCCCCACCATTTCATCCAGATTCATAATTTCTCCTGACTATGACCTCAATCCAGCAGAACCTACAGCAAGTGCGGCAGCGAATCGCTGCTGCTGCCGCGAGTTGCGGCCGCGCACCAGAAGAAATTACCCTGCTTGCAGTCAGTAAAACCAAACCTGCGAGCGCGGTCGAAGAAGCCTTTGCCGCTGGCCAGATTGCCTTTGGTGAAAATTACGTTCAGGAAGGGGTTGAAAAGGTCCAGGCACTGGCCGCACATCCTGAGCTGGAGTGGCACTTCATCGGCCCGCTGCAGTCCAATAAAAGCCGTCTGGTGGCGGAACATTTCGCCTGGTGTCACACCATTGACCGCCAGCGCATCGCGCAGCGGCTCAACGATCAGCGGCCTGCTTCGCTGCCACCGCTGAATGTGTTAATTCAGGTAAATATCAGTGACGAGAACAGCAAATCTGGCATCATGCTGGAGGCCGTTTCCGGGCTGGCGGAGCAGATCGCTGCCCTGCCGCAACTGCGGCTGCGCGGATTAATGGCGATTCCGGCAGCAGAGAGTGATTACGCGCGGCAGCTGGCGGTGTGTCAGCAGATGGCGGAAGCCTTCCGGCAGCTGCAACAGCACTATCCGCATGCAGACACGCTTTCGCTGGGAATGAGCGATGACATGGAGGCGGCAATCGCCGCAGGCAGTACGATGGTGCGTATCGGCACCGCCATTTTTGGCGCACGAGATTATGCGCACAACTCACAACAATAACAGAGGAACTTCATGTTAACACTGACGTTTTTAGTAAAAACGCTGATCGATCTCTACGTCATGGTGCTGCTGTTACGCATCTGGATGCAGTGGTCCCGCTGCGATTTTTACAATCCAGTGGCGCAGTTTGTCGTAAAAGTGACACAGCCGATTGTTAAGCCGCTGCGCCGTATACTGCCGGCACTGGGACCGATTGATACCGCCTCGCTGCTGCTGGCATTTGTGCTGACTACGCTGAAATACCCGATTTTATTGCTGATTCAGGTGGGCGTCTTCTCGGTCGACCCAACCAATCTGCTGGTCGGCCTGCTGTCGCTGGTTAAATCCGCCGGCTATCTGGTCTTCTGGGTGATTATTATTCGCTCCCTGATGAGCTGGATCAGCCAGGGCCGGGGGCCTGTCGACTATCTGCTGGTGCAGTTAACCGAGCCGATGATGGCACCTGTTCGCCGTATTCTGCCTGCGATGGGCGGCATCGATTTCTCAGCGATGATCGTCATCCTGGTGCTGTATGCCCTGAACTTTCTCGGCATGGACCTGTTCCCGGGTCTCTGGTATCTGCTGTAAATGAATCAAACTGGAACTGTTATGCAAAAAGTTGTCCTCGCAACCGGCAATCCCGGCAAAGTGCGTGAACTGGCGGAGTTACTCTCCGCCTTTGGTCTGGATATCGTCGCACAGACCGACCTTGGGGTTGAATCGGCGGAAGAGACCGGCCTGACCTTTATTGAGAACGCGATTCTCAAGGCGCGTCACGCGGCACAGATCACCGGATTACCGGCCATTGCCGATGATTCCGGCCTGGCCGTAGATGCGCTGGGCGGCGCGCCCGGCATCTACTCGGCGCGCTACGCCGGTGAAGAGGCCAGCGATCAACAGAACCTGGAGAAGCTGCTGCAGGCGCTGGAAAACGTACCGGACGGTCAGCGCCAGGCACAATTTCACTGCGTGCTGGTCTATCTGCGTCATGCGGAAGATCCGACCCCGCTGGTGTTCCACGGCAGCTGGCAGGGTGAGATCACCCGCGCCGCCGCTGGTGCCGGTGGTTTTGGTTACGACCCGATTTTCTTTGTCCCGGCGCTGGGTAAAACCGCGGCCGAACTGAGTAAAGCGGAAAAAGGTGCAGTTTCTCACCGGGGTAAAGCATTGACGCTGTTGCTGGAAGCGATGTGTAATGCCTAATCTGCCGCCGTTAAGTCTCTATATCCACATTCCGTGGTGCGTACAGAAATGTCCCTACTGTGATTTTAATTCCCACGCGCTGAAAGATGAGGTGCCGCACGTTGAATACGTGCAGCACCTGTTGCGCGATCTGGAGATCGATTTACCGCTGATCAATGGCCGGGAAGTGCGCACGATCTTCATCGGTGGCGGCACGCCCAGCCTGCTGAGCAGCAGCGCGATGCAGATGCTGATGGATGGTGTGCGGGAGCGTCTGACGCTCTCGCCCGATGCGGAAGTGACCATGGAAGCCAATCCGGGCACCGTGGAAGCGGACCGGTTCAGCGCCTATCAGCGCGCCGGTATCAACCGTATTTCGATTGGCGTACAGAGTTTCAGTCCGCAAAAGCTGCAGCGCCTTGGCCGCATTCACGGCCCGGAAGAGGCGGTCCGCGCCGCTGAACTGGCCGAGTCGCTGTCGCTGCGCAGTTTTAACCTTGACCTGATGCATGGCCTGCCCGATCAGTCGCTTGAAGAGGCGCTCGATGATTTACGTCAGGCGATTGCGCTTAATCCGCCGCATCTCTCCTGGTATCAGCTCACGATTGAACCCAACACCCTGTTTGGCTCACGCCCGCCGGTGCTGCCGGATGATGATGCACTATGGGATATTTTCGAACAGGGCGATCAGCTGCTGCAGGCTGCCGGTTATCAGCAGTATGAGACCTCTGCCTACGCGAAGCCGGGTTATCGCTGTGAGCACAACCTCAACTACTGGCGCTTCGGCGACTATCTGGGGATTGGGTGTGGCGCACACGGCAAGCTGACGCAACCGGATGGCCGCATAGTCCGCACGGTGAAAACCCGTCATCCGCGTGGATTTATGCAGGGGAACTACCGCGAAAAACAGTATGACGTTGCCGATAGCGACAAGCCGTTTGAATATTTCATGAACCGCTTTCGCCTGCTGGAAGCCGCGCCGCGTGACGAGTTCAGCCGCTATACCGGTTTATCAGAGCAGGTGATCCGTCCGCAGATGGATGCCGCGATTGCCGCTGGTTACGTGACTGAAACCGCGGAGCAGTGGCAGATTACGGAGAAAGGGAAGCTGTTCCTGAATTCGCTGCTGGAGCTGTTCTTAGCAGAAGAGTAACAAAAGCGCCTCAGCCCGACAGGCTGAGGCGTTGACCTATTTTTTCAGTGCACCGGTAAGCTGTTTACGCTGATCTTCCAGCGAAATAACGCGATTACACACCTCGTGACCGAAGTTCTGGAAATCCTGCTCCTGCTTGCTCCACTCAGCCTGAATCGACTGCTGCAACCCGCCCAGATTACCCATAATCGCCTGCAGCGGATTACTGCCGCCGCTGCCCTGCTTACTGCCCATCTCGTTCAGGCTATCCTGCATCACGCCGCCCAGTGTCGACTGCACCAGCCTTTCACCTTCGGCGCGAACCTGATCAATCGCCTGATGGTGGAACGTCAGCCCATCTTCACGGTGTTCAATGATGCGGTTCATCTGCTGTTTCAGCTGACCATTCAGCGTGGTCAGGCGATTACGCACGTTGCTGTCGGTGCCCAGTTTTTCAACGATGACCTGATCCAGTGCCGAACGCCCTTTCTCCAGACGTGATGTCGCCCCGCTGTCGATCCACGGCAGATCGCGACGCAGCGCGTTCTGATAGTCGATCGCTTTCTGGCGTCCGGCCGTATCGAGCGTGACCTTCTGTCCATTGAACTGCACGTCGCCCTGCGGCGAGATTTCCATATTGCCGTTGGCACCGACCACCTGCACGCTCTGCGGCTTAATCACCACATCGTCCTGCGGCTTAACGCTGCATTCATAGGCTGCCTGAGCCTGGGTTGCTGCCACCAGCAGCACAGCAAGAAGCGCTTTACGCATCATATCTACTCCCTAAGATCGGGTCTGAAACCCTTTGATCGGGCCTCAGCCCGACACTGTGTGACGACTTAGTCCCACCAGACGTCAAAGAGTTCAGTCATCTGAACGTCCTGCAGCTTGCGATCTTCCAGCCATTTACGAACCAGAGCACGATGCTCATCGGTGCATTTGCCGGTTTTCTGCAGGCAAACCAGACCTTCCCACACCAGGTAACCGCTGCCATCGAAGGCCAGGCCGTTAGGGTCGATCGCTTCATTGATGAACTGGTTCAGCGTCTCATCAATTTCGCTTTCGCTGGTGCCTTCCGGGAAGCGCCAGGCAACCGAGAAGCCCAGTTCCTGGAACTCATCGATGTGCAGTTTTTTACGTAAACGGCGGCTGCGTTGTGTGGCCATTATTTCACCCTCTCAAACATTAAATCCCATACGCCGTGGCCTAAACGCTGCCCGCGCTGCTCAAACTTGGTCAGTGGACGCGTCTCAGGACGCGGCACATAATTCTGTTGTTCTGACTGGTTGCGGTAACCATCGATGCTGTTCATCACTTCCAGCATATGCTCCGCGTAGGCTTCCCAGTCGGTCGCCATGTGGAAAACGCCGCCCAGCTTCAGTTTACGCATCACCAGCTCGGCAAAAGGCACCTGGACGATACGGCGTTTATTGTGACGCGCTTTATGCCACGGATCGGGGAAGAAGAGCTGAACCATGCGCAGCGAGTTATCCGGAATCATCTTCTCCAGCACTTCCACCGCGTCATGGCACATCACCCGAAGGTTCTGCACATCGGCTTCTTTGGCGGCGGCCAGACAGGCACCCACGCCCGGCGCATGCACTTCAATACCCAGGAAGTTCTGATGCGGCGTGTTCTGCGCCATCGTTACCAGCGAAGCGCCCATGCCAAAGCCAATTTCCAGCGTCACCGGGGCTTCGCGGCCAAACAGCGCGGGCAGATCGACAGGCTCCGGCTGATATTCCACCCCCATGACCGGCCACAGGGTGTCCAGCGCCTGCTGCTGGCCTTTGGTTAAGCGGCCCTGGCGGCGCACAAAGCTGCGGATCCGGCGTAATGGCCGCCCGTTCTCATCAAATTCTGGGGTGATGACGTCATTAATCATGTAAAAGCCTGCTGGTTAGCCTGTTCCGGGAAACGGGCATTATGCAAAGTTCATAAGCAGAAGCAAGCCTTTGCAATCTTCCGGTTTACACCCAGGTGCGCATGTGCTGGAATTCCTGCCTGAGTGTAGAGTAAACACGGAAAATTTCCTTCTTATGATGCAAGCGCCGCAGTTCGCGCAACAGGTGCTGGACTGGTATCAGCGCTTTGGTCGCAAAACCCTGCCGTGGCAGCTGGAGAAAACGCCTTACAAGGTGTGGCTCTCCGAAGTGATGCTACAGCAAACCCAGGTTGCCACGGTTATTCCCTATTTTGAACGCTTTATGGCGCGCTTCCCCACGGTTACCGATCTGGCTGCGGCTCCGCTGGATGAGGTGTTACATCTCTGGACCGGCCTCGGCTACTACGCCCGTGCGCGTAATCTGCATAAAGCCGCAAAGCAGATTGTCGAGGTTCATCAGGGCGAGTTCCCGCGTAATTTCGATGATGTCTCTGCCCTGCCCGGCGTAGGCCGCTCCACGGCGGGCGCGATCCTGTCGCTGTCACTGGGGCAGCATTTCCCGATTCTGGATGGCAACGTCAAGCGCGTGCTGGCCCGTTGCTATGCTGTCAGCGGCTGGCCGGGTAAGAAAGAGGTCGAAAAGCGGCTCTGGCAGATCAGCGAAGAGGTCACACCCGCCGAGGGCGTCAGCCAGTTTAATCAGGCGATGATGGATCTGGGTGCTATCGTCTGTACCCGATCGAAGCCGAAGTGCGAAATCTGCCCGCTGAACAGCGGTTGTGAGGCGTATGCCAGCAGCAGCTGGGCGAGCTATCCCGGTAAGAAGCCTAAGCAGGTGCTGCCAGAGCGCAGCGGCTGGTTCCTGATGATGCAGGATGGTGATGATGTCTGGCTGGAGCAGCGCCCGCCTGTGGGCTTGTGGGGCGGCCTGTTCTGCTTCCCGCAGTTCACAACGGAAGCGGCGATGACAGACTGGCTGGCGGCCCGCGGCATCCATGCAAAACCGCAGCAGCTTACTGCGTTTCGTCACACCTTCAGCCATTTCCATCTCGATATCGTGCCAATGTGGCTGACGTGGCCTTCTGTCGGGGCGGCGATGGATGAAGCAGGCGGTCTCTGGTATAACTTAGCGCTGCCACCATCTGTGGGATTAGCCGCACCCGTTGAGCGCCTGTTACACGAGCTGCGCTATCCCCGACAACTGGCTTTGAACAGTTGTGAGATTAATGAGGAAGAATAATGAGCCGCACTATTTTTTGTACTTTTTTACAGCGCGACGCGGAAGGACAGGATTTTCAGCTCTACCCGGGCGATCTGGGTAAGCGCATTTACAATGACATTTCCAAAGAAGCCTGGCAGAAGTGGATGGCGAAACAGACCATGTTGATCAACGAGAAGAAGCTCAACATGATGAATCCCGAAGATCGTAAAGTGCTGGAGAAGGAGATGATCAATTTCCTGTTCGAAGGTAAAGACGTTCATATCGAAGGCTATACACCGCCAGAAGCGTAAACATTCCGGGCCTCATCGCTGAGGCCGGTTATCCAGGTCAGGCTTGCACTCCCAATGAATAAAAAATTAATCGCCCTGCTGGTGATAGCACCACTTTTGGTTTCCTGTTCCGGGTCAAAGAAACAGCAGTCCCACGAGGAGTGGGTAAAAGATACCAACGCCTTTGATATTCTGATGGGGCAGTTTGCTCATAATATTGAGAATATCTGGGGTATCAATGAGGTCCTGATCGCCGGACCCAAAGATTACGTCAAATATAGCGACAACTATTACACCCGCAGCCACATTAACTTTGAAAGCGGTAAGCTGACCATCGAGACGATTTCTGGCACCGATCCTATGGCCAGCCTGCGTCAGGCAATCGTGACCACCCTGTTGATTGGCGAAGATCCGGGTAATGTCGATCTCTACTCTGACGCCAACGATATTGAAATCAGTAAAGAGCCGCTGCTGTATGGGCAGGTGCTGGATAATACCGGTCAGCCGATTCGCTGGCAGGGTCGCGCGGAAGCCTTTGCTGACTATCTGATTCAGAATAAATTGCAGCGCCGCACCTCGGGTCTGCATGTGATTTACACCATTTCGATTCCGATGGTGCCGAATCACCTGGATAAGCGTGCGCACAAATACCTGCCGATGGTGCGTAAAGCCGCCGATCAGTATGGTGTCGATGCCTCGTTGATTCTGGCGATTATGCAGACCGAGTCGAGCTTTAACCCCTACGCCGTGAGCCATTCTGATGCGCTGGGTCTGATGCAGGTGGTGCAGCATACTGCCGGTGTTGACGTGTTCCGCATGAAGGGTAAATGGGGCAAGCCGAGCCGCAGCTACCTGCTGGATCCAGAGAACAATATTGATGCGGGTACCGCTTATCTGTCGCTGTTGCAGCGTAGCTATCTGGGCGGCATTCAGGATCCGGTGTCACGCCGTTATGCGGTGATCACCGCCTATAACGGCGGCGCAGGCAGCGTGCTGCGCGTCTTCTCCAGCGATAAAGACCGGGCGTTTTCGATGATTAACGGCATGTCACCGAGCAAGGTTTATTCGACCCTGGCGAACCAGCATCCGTCGGCGGAATCGCGTCGTTATCTTTATAAGGTGAGTACCGCGCAGAAGAGTTATCGGGGATTCTGATTGGCTCAGCGCTAAAGCGGGGGAGTGTTCGCTGCGCGAACGGGCTTGGGTGCAGCGCCTGAAGCTGGGATTGTTCGCTGCGCGAACAGGCTATGAGAAGGTTTCGTTCGCTTAGCCGCGGGTATGCACTGAGCGGGTTCCGCCCGCCAGGCGGTCAGGAGTTTCAGATCGCCCGAGCAGGCGGACGTATTAAGGGGCGGACGCCCGCCCCTTAATAATCCCGGCGTCCGGCTGCCTGCGCGCCCCGCTGTGCGGGGTACCTTCGTCACGCCCTGCAGCCGACGGACCGTCCGGACTCGCCATCCCTGGCTCGTGCCGTCCTTTCGCCGACGTCCTGTCGGCTCATCCTGGCCTCCGGTTGTTCCTCAGCGCTTCGGACGCCTCTCCCAAACCCCCGCCTGTAATTATCTTTTCATTTCGCTGTTGCCATGCTGTCTGATGGTCTGATAGCGAAGACCATCCCGGAAACTTACAGCGACAGCGAACCTGCCATAAAAAAGCAGAGATAACAGCGAGGGGGGTAGGGAGGCCGTCAGAACCGCTGAGCGGATGAGGGATTTCAGGACGAGCGACAGGGATGTCGCGAAGAGGCGGGTTCGCGCCATGGATGGCGCGTCCCGCCGGTCCGTGAGAAATCCTGAAGTAGCGAAGGGACCGCGAAGCGGCGGTGAAGCAGGCCGGAGCCCGGGGTCAAGGGGGCGCGGCGACTGGCGCCCCCTTGTCGGTCGCCTGCAGAGGCGAATCTGAAACTGCCCGGCTTACCAGGCGAACGAAAATCTCTCACAGCCCGTTCGCGCAGCGAACCCAGGGCCTGCCAGGCGAAACCTTCTCAGCCCCGTTCGCGCAGCGAACAAAAAGGCAGGCGGGCCGCTACCCGCCTCTGCCCACGCTCAGATCAGCGCCCCACTATCATATTCGCCACCAGATACTTCCGTCCCTGGTCATCCTCTTCGGTGTAAACGCCCTGCAGCTCTGGTGAGAAGCCAGGCAGCAGATTAAGCCCCTCTTCCAGCGCCAGGAAGTAACGCTGCACCGCGCCGCCCCAGACTTCTCCAGGGACGACGCACAGCACACCCGGTGGATAAGGCAGTGCACCTTCCGCGGCAACCCGGCCTTGCGCTTCGGCTATCGGCACCAGCTCCACTTCGCCGCGAATATAAGCCTGATGCGCATCCTGCGGATTCACCCTGACAGGCGGGAACTCCGCGGCGCGGAACATCAGGCGCTGCAGATCCTTGACGTTGTGACTGACGTAAAGGTCGTGCATCTCCTGGCAGAGGCGACGCAGGGTATACCCGGCATAGCGTTCAGCATTTTTGCGGTAAATGGTCGGCAGCACTTCGGCCAGCGGCGCATCCTCTTTGACGTGCTGTTCGAACTGCGCCAGCATCGCCACCAGATTCGCCATCTTCTCCGGACTCTCTGCCGGGGTCAGCAGGAACAGGATTGAGTTGAGATCGCACTTCTCCGGCACAATGCCGTTTTCGCGCAGATAGTTCGCCAGAATGGTCGCCGGAATCCCGAAATCACTATACTCACCGCTGGCCGCATCAATCCCCGGCGTGGTCAGCAGCAGTTTGCAGGGATCCACCCGATACTGATCGCGCGCATAACCCGCGAAACCGTGCCACTTCGCCTGCGGTTCAAAGCTGAAGTAGCGCAGATCGCGGGCGATCGTCTCAGTGGGCGCATCCTGCCAGCGCTGACCATCCACCGTCTCAGGCACAAACGGCAGGATCATCTCACAGCGATCCAGGATCGCTTTACGCGCCTCAATACCCAGCGTGACGCACTCATCCCACATACGACGCCCCGCTTCCCCCTGATGCATTCTGGCGTTGATATCCAGCGCGGCAAACAGCGGATAAAACGGGCTGGTGGATGCGTGCAGCATAAAAGCGTTATTCAGTCGCTTATGCGGGCAGAAGCGGCGCTGTCCGCGAATATGATTATCTTTTTTATGGATCTGCGAAGTCTGCGAAAAACCTGCCAGCTGCTTATGCACTGACTGCGTGACAAAAATGCCGGGATCGTTCTCATTCAGTTGCAGGGTCAGCGGCGAACAGCCTTCCATCAGTGGAATGAACTGCTCATAGCCGAGCCACGCGGAATCAAACAGGATGTAATCACACAGATGGCCGATGCGATCCACCACCTGACGCGCGTTGTAGACCGTGCCGTCGTAGGTGCCCAGCTGGATGATCGCCAGACGGAAAGGCCGCTCTTCAGCCGCGCGCTGCGGAGCCACGGCCGCGATCTGCTCGCGCAGATAAGCCTCATCAAAGCAGTGCGCGTCAATGCCGCCAATAAAGCCGAAGGGATTGCGCGTCGCTTCAAGATAAACCGGGGTCGCGCCCGCCTGAATCAGCGCGCCATGATGGTTCGACTTGTGATTGTTGCGGTCGAACAGCACCAGATCGCCACGCGTCAGCAGCGCATTGGTCACCACTTTGTTGGCACTTGAGGTGCCGTTGAGCACAAAGTAGGTTTTATCGGCGTTGAACACCTTTGCCGCATACTTCTGCGCATCTTTGGCCGAGCCTTCGTGGATCAGCAGATCGCCCAGTTTGACATCGGCATTGCACATATCAGACCGGAAAACATTCTCGCCGTAGAAGTCGTAAAACTGTTTGCCCGCCGGATGCTTTTTAAAGAACGCACCGCCCTGATGTCCGGGACAGGCAAAGGTGCTGTTCTGCATATCGACATAGCGGGTCAGCGTTTCGAAGAAAGGTGGCAGCAGCGCCGCTTCATACGCCTGCGCAGCCGCTTCCAGCGCGATCCACTCCTGCGGATCGCCATTCAGCTCACCGCTGACGCCGGGCAGGTGCATCACCTCTTCTTCAAACGCGTTAGCGACAAATACCGGCAGATTAAAGCCGGTATGACGCAGCAGCGCCAGCACGCCGCTACGGGTATCCGCCAGCGAGACGACAACCGCCGCCACATCGGTGAAATCGGTGTTATCCAGCGTCACCACGTCTCGCGCAGTGTTCAGGGTCAGACTGGGCGCCACAGCGGCGCTGGCAGCAATTTTCAGTGGAGTCATAACAGAATCCCTAACGTCAGGGAGGAAGTGCCAGAGGCACAATTATGGGGACAGTGCCCCGGCGAATACTTAACAGTCAGAAGGCGTTACGCAGCCCGTGGAGAGCAGATCCATAGCCGCTGCCCGGCTGGCCTCACCGCATGGTGAATAACGGAGATATTGGAAAAGAGGATAACCCGGTGAGCGCCGGAAAAAGCGAACGGTAATCCGGGCGGATGCGCGGTGAACCGGACATGGCGACGTCCTCTGTGGCAAAGAAGCAGGGTCAAAAAGTGGCGGTCATAATGTCATCTTTTTCAGGCATGGACAACCCGAACCAGGTAATTATTCAGTCACCCTCTTCGCATGTAACAACATGATTTTTATAGTCTATTTATCATAAAAAATTCACAATACGACTAATTATCTGAATTATATGCAGATTTATGCACTTAACTCACTGCCGCTGTCAGCCTGTTTTTCCGCTCGTGTCGTCTTCATTGCCGGGAGACGGGGCCATTGCCCTACCGCATTGCATCTGCCAGGCGTAAACTGATCTTCTCTTTCCCACTCTGCCGGAGGCTGCATGTTCAAGGCACTGGTCATTGAAAATGACGAACAAGGTTACCGTTCCCTGCTGAAAGATCTCCCCGAATCTCAACTGCCTGACCACGATGTCACGCTCGACGTCAGCTACTCATCCCTGAACTACAAAGATGCCCTGGCTATCTGTAACAAAGGCCCGATTGTGCGCCACTTCCCGATGGTGCCAGGTATCGATTTTGTTGGCCGGGTGACGGCCAGCCGCCATCCCGACTGGAAAGAGGATGATGTGGCGCTGCTGACGGGCTGGGGCGTGGGCGAAAAACAGTGGGGCGGCCTGGCACAGAAAGCCAGCGTCAGTGGCGACTGGCTGGTGCGCCCGCCCGCCACGCTGAGTCCGCTGCAAACCATGGCAATCGGTACGGCGGGACTGACCGCAATGCTCTGCGTGATGGCGCTGGAAAAACAGGGCATTACACCTGAACAGGGGCCGGTACTGGTAACCGGTGCTAGTGGCGGCGTCGGCAGCTATAGCGTCAGCCTGCTGGCGCGTCTGGGTTATCAGGTGATCGCTTCCAGCGGGCGCACCAGCGACCATGCCTATCTGATTGAAACGCTGGGCGCGGCATCGGTCATTGACCGTGAAGAACTCTCCCAACCCGGCAAGCCACTGGCAAAAGAGCGCTGGGCCGCCGCGATAGACAGCGTAGGCAGTCACACCCTGGCGAATGTGCTGGCCGCCACCCAGCGCGACGGCGCGGTTGCCGCCTGTGGTATGGCGCAGGGACTCGACCTGCCAGCCAGCGTCGCACCCTTTATTTTGCGTGGCGTTACGCTGGCCGGTGTCGATAGCGTGATGTGTCCGAAGCCGCTTCGTCAGCAGGCGTGGCAACGACTCGGTGAGCTGATGGATAGCGAACGGCTCAGTAAGCTGAGCCGGGTGATCCCGCTAAGTGAAGCCAGAGAGGGTGCGCAGGCATTGCTGGATGGCAAAGTGCAGGGTCGTCTGATTGTCGACTGTCGCTAATCCTGTTTAAAGGCGCGTTTCGCGCCTTTAACGATCGGCTCGCTGCAGCCGTTTTATGAGTCCTTCCAGCGCGAACTGTGTCCCCTGCTCCATCACCGATTTCGGATCGCCGCTGAACTGATGGCATTCCGCTTCATCTCTGCCGTCGGGCAATACCCAGCCAAACCAGATGGTGCCCGCCGGTGTACCATCTTCGCCGCCATCCGGTCCGGCATAGCCGGTAATGGATAATCCCACCGGCTCGCCGGAGCGGGCGCAGGCGCCCTGCACCATCTCCCGCGCCGTCTGTTCGCTCACCGCCGTATGCTGTTTCAGCGTGTCAGGGCGCACCCCCAGCAGACGGATTTTGGCATTTTCGCTGTAGGTCACAAAGCCGCTGGTATAAAAGTCTCCGCTGTTTTCCACCGCGGCCAGCGTCATGCTGATCAGCCCGGCGGTACAGGATTCGGCGGTCGCCAGATGAAGTCCGGAAGAGAGTAAAATATTCCCCAGTTGCTCAGCGGTCTGATCTAATGATTTTGCCATTATGGTCTCCTTGAATCTGTCCGGAACTCCAGGTATAGCGCAAAATCAGCGAATAAAACCGCGCAAGGCGATGTTTTTAAAGCGAAACGGTCTAAATACGCAGCTGGATATGCGGCTGTCCACTCCCGGTATGCGCCACTACCTGCAGATCGGCCTGGTACCAGCGCGTCAGCGTCGCTTCCGTCATCACCGTCTGCGGCGAGCCTTGTGCCACCAGTCGGCCTGCGTGCAGCAGCAGTATGCGATCGGCCCATAATGAGGCCTGATTAAGGTCATGTAACACGGTACAGACGGTGAGATCTCCTGCGCGCGTCAACTGGCGTAGTAAACGCAGGGTTTGCTGTTGCCAGAAGAGATCCAGCGCCGAAGTCGGCTCATCCAGAAACAGCCAGCCGCGTGGTCTTCCCTCATGCCAGAGCTGTGCCAGCACCCGTGCCAGCTGAACCCGTTGTTGTTCACCGCCAGAGAGCTGGCGGTAATCGCGCTGCACCAGCCCTTCACAACCGGTCAGCCGCATGACCTCAGCCACAATCTGCGACGTCTGCGCCTCCGGCCAGGGCGCACGGCCCATCGCCACGACCGACTGCGCAGACTGTGCAAAGGTCAGGTTGTTCTGCTGGCGCATCACTGCCCGGCGTCGTGCCAGCTGCTCACGCGGCCATGCCGTCAGCCGTCGATCGCCCAGCCAGCACTCGCCCCGATCGGGCGACAGAAATCCCGTCAGCATCCGCAGTAGCGTCGACTTACCCGCGCCGTTGGGGCCAATCAGCGCCACCAGCTCGCCACCTGACAGCGTGACGTCGAGATTATCGATAACGGTTTTGCCGCCGCGCGCGAGACACAATCCCCTGGCCTGTAAAATGTCCATCACTCCAGCCCTCGCTGTTGACGCAGAATCAGCCAGAGAAACCACGGACCACCAATCAGGCTGGTCAGCAACCCCACCGGCATCTCGGCAGGAACCACCAGAGTGCGCGCCAGCGTATCGGCCAGCAGCAGCAGAATCGCCCCCGCCAGCGCTGAGCCAGGCAGCAGCCAGCGATGATCGCCGCCAAGGCAAAAACGCATCACGTGTGGCACCACCAGCCCGACGAAACCGATCACGCCGCTGACCGAGACCGCCGTACCGACCAGCAACGCACTGAGGATCAGCAGTTGATGCTGAGTACGCTTCACATCAACCCCCATGTAGTGCGCATCCTCTTCGCCCGCCTGCAGCAGGTTAAGGTGGCGGGCGCGAGTCTGTAACAGCAGCAAGGCTGGCAGAATCAGCAGCAGGCAGATCAGCAGTGCAGGCCACTGTGCCTGGCTGAGGCTTCCCATGCCCCATAACGACAGCTGGCGCAGCTGCTGGTCGTTGCTCAGCCATGACAGCACGCCTACCGCCGCCCCGCACAACGCATTAATCGCAATGCCGACCAGCAACAGCCGCGAAAGATTGCCGCGCGCCAGCCGACTGAAACTGAAGATCAGCAGTGTAACCAGCAGACTGCCGATAAACGCGGCGATCATCGGTAGCCACAATGCCAGCGGTGCCGGCAACGCCAGCGGAATAATGATTGCCAGCGCCACCGCCAGTCCCGCCCCGCTGCTGATCCCCAGCAAACCGGGATCGGCCAGTGGGTTACGAAAAACACCCTGCATCACTGCGCCAGAGACTGCCAGCGCCATGCCCATCACCACCGCCAGCAGCACGCGCGGCAGACGGATATCCAGCCAGATCTGCCAGATAAGATCGCTGAGCGGTGCCTGCCACAGCGCCCGCACTGAAAGCGACATCGCCCCCAGATTTGCCGCCAGCACCATCGCCACCAGCAGGAAGATCAGCATCAGCACCAGGCCACGCAGCGCATTATCCTTAATCATGGTTCAGCGATTCCGCCGCCTGACGCAATTTCACGATTGCCCGCGGCGTATCAAGACCAAACCCCAGCAGTGCCATGGTGTCGATCACCAGCAGACGATGCTGCTGCCCGGCAGGCGTCAGCGCAAGACCCGGTAACTGCCACAGCTGCGCTTCGCCGCCCAGGGTTTTCAGGCCATCCTCGCCTATTACCACCAGATCCGGCGCGGCGGCGATCACCCCTTCCTGCGACAGTGCCTGATAGTGCGGCACCGAGCCCATAGCATTCTCCAGCCCGGCGCTGCGAATGGCGCCATCGGCCGCAGTCTGATTTCCAGCCGCCATCGACTTCATGCCGCTGTTGGCCATGATGTAGAGCACTTTTACCGGCAGCGGTTGCTGCGGCAACTGGCGAATCTGCTGCGTCATTTGCTGCGCCAGTGCCTGAGCTTCGCTTTCACGCTGCAGCGCCTGGCCCACAGTGATAATTTTCTGCGGAATTGCCTGCAGGCTGCTGTCGCCGCTGACCGTGACCACCCTGACGCCCGCGCGGGCAATCTGTTGCAGCACCAGCGACGGTTGCGCCTGCGCGCTGGCGATCACCAGCGTCGGTTTCAGTGCCAGAATGCCTTCGGCGTTGAGCTGACGCATATAACCCACGTCCGGCAGTCGGGCGGCCTGCGCCGGACGCAGACTGGTGCTGTCGCGAGCCACCAGCTGTGACTGGGCATCCAGCGCATAGATAATCTGAGTAACGTCACCGCCAATCGACACCACCCGCTCCGCCGCCAGTGATGGCAGCGTCATCAGCAGCCATAACAGCATCACTCTTTTCATGCCGCCGCTCCCGGCGTGCGGAGTGCGCCAATCTGCTCGCGCCAGCGTGACTGCTCTGGCGTACCTTCCGTGCGCTGACCGTAGAGCTGGGCTATCTGCGTGCCGTCGGCGGCGAACAGTTCCAGGCTGGTAACAAAGCCATCGCCCGTTGGCTTGCGTGTTACCCAGCTTTCGCTGATCTGATCAGCCATCAGATGCAGGGTGAACTGCGGATTGAAGATGTTGAGCCAGTTTTCCACTGGCTGCAGCTTCTCTACCCTGCCGGTGAAAATCTGAGTACAGCCACGGTTGCCGACAAAAATCATAATTTCATTGCCCGCCTGCTGTGCCATCTGTAGCAGGCGCTCAAGCGCGTCGTTGCCGGTCTGCCAGGCGAGATCCTCACCCACCGCGCGAAACGCCTGCGGCCGTGACACCTGGTGGCGCTTCAGCAACGCGAAAAACTGATGAACATCGGTCATGGCGCGCCATTCACGGTCGATGGCGGTGGCATCAATCGCCTCCGTCAGGGGAGCCGCGGCAACCGGCTCAACCACGAGCGGCGTCGCCGCGGCGTCGGTAAAGTCGGCGATCAGCGTCTGCCACGCTGCCATGCTGGTCTGCTCCGTGGCGTAAACTTTCAGTACCGCATCGCCATGACGATCAAAAATCTGAATGCTGTGACGAACGCCCTGCCCGGTCGGCTCCTGCAGAGCAAAGGCGCTGCACCACTGACCGACGAACAGGCGCAGATCGAGCGCACGGGGATTAAGCACCAGGCCACCATGCGCGCCAATCTGTACATTGTGGTATTCACCCAGGTGTTCATGTACCGCATAAGCGTTACGGGTAATGTTTTTGGTTTCGCCGACTGCGCCCAGTGCCTTCAGCAACGCCGGAAAATCGCGTTTCAGCGCCACGGCATCAACGCCGATGCGCGCTTCACACAATTCCGCTTCGCTGATGCCGATCAGCGCGGCCAGGTCGCGGGCATATTTCTTCGGTTGTTCACCTTTAAGGACAAGATAGTGCTGATAAATCGGGTTCATGACTCAGGCTCTCTTAGTAATGCCCTGCATCAACGCAGGGCGACGGCTATCAAAAATCGACGTTAACACCTAACTGGAAAGTACGGCCCGGCATCACGGCCAGTGCCTGATCGTTGCGCTCCTGCTGAGTGGCGCTGGTCAGTTCACGGCTGCTGAGGTAATCCCAGTATTTGCGATCGGTTATGTTGTAAAGCCCGCCACTCAGCCTGACGTTGTGCGCGACACGCCAGTAAGCGGTCATATCCACCATGCCATAACCGGGCACCCGCATGTAATCGGTGCTGGAGTCGGCCAGGCTGCTGCCGTTGTTAGCGAAGCTTTCGCGGTTAGTCGCGCTGGCTTGCTTACCTTTGACAAAGGTAGCGGTAACGGCGGCACCGTAGCCGCGCGCCTCATCATCCCAGGCGAGTCCGACGATCGCTTTCATCGGGGCAACACTCTCAAGGTCGATGTAGCGGTCACCAAGGTAGCTCGACTTTGCCGCGCCCTGCGTGTAACCAAACGCCAGATTGGCGCTCAGACCCTCGACCTCGCTGAACCAGCTACCGAAGTTCACTTTACTGCTGATTTCAGCCCCGTAGATGTAGGCTTTATCGCGGTTCTCCGCCTGATAGGTGGTGTAAATGTTGGCAGGCACATTGACGAACTGACCCGGATTAGCCGCCCGGCTGTAGCGGGTAAAGGCAATAAAGTTTTTATAGTCGTTATAAAAAGCGGCAGCGTTAAGCGTGACGCCTTTTGCCACCTCTCCTTTTACACCCCACTCGTAGTTGTTGCTGGTTTCGGTTTTCAGATCTGCATTACCAATCAGCGCATACTGCGCGGTGCCGGCATAGCTGGAGCCAAGGTTCCATGAACCATAAAGCTGGGTATCGTTGGGGAACTGCGCGCCACGGGTATATTGCAGATAAGTCATCAGCTTCGGTGTCAGATCGTACTGGAAGGCGATCGACGGCAATATCTGGGTGTCGCTGTTTGGCGATCCATAGAGCGCTGAAACTTCGCTGGCGTCGAGCACGCTACTGTTCGTGGTCAGCGTCGCCACATCACGCGGTCGGGTGTTCTGATAGGCCACGCGCGCGCCCGGCACGATGGCCGCCCGATGTCCGTCAGCATCGAAGCTGATGGTATCCTGCAGATAACCACCCACGGTGTAGCTGCGACTGTTAGCCTGCGGCTGCATGATCGCAGTAAAAGCACTGGCTGGCGGTGACTGACGGAAAGGTCGCTCAGTATCCACCAGGCGCGCATTCAGCCCGGCACTCAGTTCATGTCGCCCGACGCTTTTGAGCGCGCGGGTGTCAAAACCGTAGCTGTCGCTGTTGTAGTCGGAATAGACGGTTTGCCTGGCGGTGGCACTCGACGGCATCCGGGTGTTGTCATGCGCCTGGGTCTGCTGCCAGTAAATGCGGGTCGTCAGGCTGTCGATCAGGTCATTGTAAGGGGTGTACTCATCCGCCAGGCTGATGCCCCAGCGGCGGGTATCACTCTGCTGCTGTGCCGTCCCCCAGACTGTATTGCCTGAAGTGCTCCAGCTGTCGTAATGGCTGTGGTGGGTTTTGTGATAGTAATCGACCGTCGCGCTGAGCTTGTGAGCATCATTGGGCTGCCAGATGCCGGAGGTCATAAAGGCGTCGGAGTGCCAGTTAGCGGGATACGCATCCAGCGTATCGCTGTTGTTACGGGTCTGCTGTCCGTCACGGCGGCTGTAAACAAAGATGCCGCGCAGCTCATCGTCACCGGCAGCGGCGGTGATGCCGTTATGCCAGCTGCGACTGGATGAGTCATAGTCGCTCTGATAACTGAACGCGGTCGCTTTTCCGGGATGCAGGTAATCGTCGGGAGACTTATTACGGAACGAGACGTTGCCGCCAATCGAGGTGTTCGGCTGTTCCACTGCTGTGGCGCCCTTCTCAATCTCAATACGGCCAAACATATAAGGATCGATGTAATCGCGGCCAATGCCAAAGCTGTCGAGACCTGCGCGTCCTACATAGCTGCGGCCAGTGGCCTGCGGCAACGGAATACCGTCCACATCCAGACCGACGCGGTTGCTTTCGAGGCCACGAATGTTGTAGCCGGTATAACCGGCCCGATCAAAACCGCTCTTACCGGCTGATGAACCGCCACGGGTACCGGTAGCACTGATCAAAGGTTCATAGCGCATGATCGATCCAAAGTCAGTGGCACCACGCTGTTGCAGATCGCTGGCAGAGAGCGAGGTTTTACTGCCTGCCGTTTTTTTAATTTCCGGTGCCGTCACCGTCATTACCGGTTCGGCACTGCTGCCATAGCGGTCAGAAAGGGTTAGCGTGGCAGATTCACTGCCCGCAGCATAAGTGCAGGTGGTATTGATGAAGGTGGCGAGCAACGCCAGTTGAGTCAGACGCGGTTGCGTCAATCTCCGAAAACGTGGTGACATAGGCGCGAATTACCTGATTAATTGTTAGTATTCGCTCACTTGCTTGCTGGCAACAGTAAAACGGCTCCGCATAAAAGCCGTGAAAAGTCAGAACATCATGCTGGTGTAGTAATTATCGCCCGGAATTTAATGCAACTGATAATCATTATCAATCTTATTTACATTTAGATATAAACCACAGCGCACAAATTGTTAACCCGAATGCATTGGCATTTATCAACACGTAAAGGAATAGAGTTATGGCGCAAAAACCTGTGGTTGTTATTCACTACTGTATGCAATGCAACTGGCTGATGCGGTCAGCGTGGATGGCACAGGAACTTCTGCATACGTTCGCTGAGGATCTGGCGGAGGTGACGCTGAAACCGGGCACCGGCGGTATCTTTGAGATTACGCTGGATGAGCATCTGCTGTGGGAACGTAAGCGGGATGGTGGCTTCCCGGATGCGACCACGCTGAAACAGCGTGTACGGGACATCTGCTTCCCGGATCGTACGCTGGGCCACATCGACAAACACAAAACTGAAGTCAGCTAACTCCGCGATTAGCTGAGGGTGATTTTTTCTGCCGCGTCGTGCAGCGCTTTAATCAGCGTCTGCAGCGCGGCTTCTGAGATATCTTCCTGCGCAAGCCGCCGGTTCAGCGCGACCTTCAGCCCATGAATCGCCTGCTCAACAGCAGGAATGCTGCGGTTATTGACCAGAATCGCCAGCGTAGAGAGACGTGTAATCAGGCTGCTGACCGTTTCACGGTTCTCTGCCAGATGCGCTTCTCCCGATGCCGTCAGGCGGTAGGCTTTACGCGTTGCCTGCGCATCCACCACCTGAATCGCCTCCATCTCTTCCAGCAGCGTCAGGTTGGGATAAATGATCCCCGGACTGGGCGAATACTCTCCCTTTGACAGCTCCTCGACAGACTTGATCAGCTCATAGCCGTGAGCGGCATTCTGCGCCAGGAAATGGAGCATCAGCAGGCGAATCTCACTCGCTTCCAGCATCTTTTCACGTCGCTTGCGCCGTCCGCTGCAACTGCCTGCGCGCGCAGTCTGATCCTCAGATGAAGTGGAAGTCGGATGCTGTTTCATGGTCTGCCCTGCTGCGAAAAAAGTGGGATTGATGGTAGTGCGCCGCCTGGCAAAACTCAATTGCCTTAGCGGCTTACTTCTGGTGCCAGTAGGCCACCGCCCGTACGAAGTCACTGTTGAGGCCGCGCTGCACCGTGAAGTAGTCACACAGCGCTTTAACAAACTCACCTTCGCCGGTCAGCCAGACAAAGTAATCTTCCGTCGGGATAGTGATCTGATCCAGCCGGGCAATCAGCTGGCTGAGCTGCGCTTTCTGCATCTGGCCGCTGCCGAGCCAGTTTGTCGTCACATCAGCCGTATCAGATAAATAGTCGCGGCCCGTCGCTTCATCGGTAAAGGCATAGAGATGCAGCGCCTGCGCCCGGGCGTCACGCTGACGGCGCGCAAAAGCCGGCAGCCCGGTTTCATCACAGACATAGAGCTGGAATGCGTAATCGGTCGGCACCACCAGCGAACCGCGTGGGCCGCCGACAATCAACCGATCGCCAGGCTGCGCCTGAGTTGCCCAGTCACTGGCTACGCCCTGCTCATGAATATAGAAATCGAGGGTCAGTGAAGATTCACCATCGAATTCCAGTGGTGTGTAATCACGCGCCTGCGGACGCAGCCCTTCGGGCCAGACAATCCCCGCATCGGTGATTTGTGGCAGAGCCAGTGTGGCCCCTTCAGCGGAAGGGAAGAAAACCTTAATGTGGTCATCAAAGCCTGGCGACGTAAAGCCCGCCAGATCGCTGCCGCTGAACCGGATACGCCAGAATTTACCGGCAATGTTAGTTTTACTCGCGACCTGAATATGACGGAAACGCAATTCATTACGGACGCGCTGTGGTACACGCTGATCGGCTGATACAGGCAAAATTTCTCTCCTGAAACGGGATGGATGCCCGTGACTCAAGGGCATGCTGATAATAATGGAATAACAATCATTCTCATCTGAAGTACCAAGATTAGCTATGATATATCTTCACTACAAGAACGAAAAATGCGATCCAGCGGCTTAAGATATATTTTATGCCTGTACGGGTGTGCGTAGTGCAGACGAAGAGCGGCCCTGATAAGAGCGTTCAGAGAGAGGTAAGCAGCAGGTGCGGCGTGTTTACGGGGGCAGGCAGAGAAGGCGGAAACTGTCCGGCTCCTGACGAGCCGGGCATGATGTTGCGCCGCACATTCTGGCAGCGCGTGACCACTTACAGTGTGTCGTTGAATCCTGAGAGGGAAGGATTGCTGCTGGTGTGTTCCGGCAGCTCACCATCACCCAGAATTTCATGCTGGGTGGCCTGAGAGTGCGGATGCAGTCCGGCAGGAGGTGAAAAAGGTTCAGCCTGTTGTGCCATCGCCATGACAGGCAATGCCAGGATCAGTGAAATCATTAAGCGTCGCATAGTTGTCTTCGTTTGTTTTTTTGACCAGAAAAGGCCTGAAATGCAGGTAAATATTCCAGCCCTGGCACAGATGCACGATGATTCAGGCATGGCAGGGTTTCGGGAGAGGATTTTACGCCAGAACGGCGAGTTATTTTATAAAATCGTGCGGTTTGTCACGGTTTACCGCACGAATTATGCATTAACAGGGTCGGGAGCCACACACCCTGCCCTGCTGGCTACGCCTGCATCACCGGAATAGAAAAAACGCCGCTCAGCCAGTCGGGCTTACAGTGCGCAAAATCGAGACGCAGCAGATCTTTACCGGGACGACGTGACACACCCAGTGCTGGCAGATGCTGATAGTAGATATCCTCGATAAAGCGTGTCAGCTGCTCCGGGCTGCCGCTCCAGCGGATCGACGCATAGAGTCCACGAACCTCGCTCCAGCTGGCGGTGTTGTCACCCAGCAGCCCGGCATGTTGCGGCTCCAGCGCCTGAAACAGGCTGATATTTTGCTGATCAGCAGAGCTATGGCCGGGGCCATACTGAAAGCCTAACCAACCCTGCGACACGCGGCCGCCCGCCAGCGCCACCAGTTGCCGCGCCTGTTCAGCCACCCGGTGATCGCGATCGGCAATGTAATCGCCAAACTTACACTCCCACTCCAGCGTTTCTCCGCACAGATGCAGCTCTTCCTCACGCTCCACCAGCGTTGCACGCTCTGCCAGCGATCGCACCAGAATGCGGCCATGGAAGTTTTTAACCGGCAAATGGGGAATACGGCGAAACGCGCCAGGCGTCAGCGAAAAGTGACCTTTGAATACCCGGGTAAAATTTTGCTGGTTATCAAAACCAAAACGTACGGCGATATCGATCAGCGTCATGCGGGTCAGACGCAGCGCCATAGCGGCCATCGTCAGACGCCGTTTACGGGTGTAAGCCGCCAGGGTCTGTCCGGTCATCTCCTTAAACATGCGCTGCATGTGCCATTTGGAATAACCTGACTTGAGGGTAATCTGATCGATATTAAGATCGTCGGTGAGATTGGCTTCAATCCACTCGACCAGATCGTTGATGTGCTGTTTTTTAATGGCCTGACTGAGCATGATGGCGATTTACGACGCGGGTTAGGACTGGGATTTCAGTTACAAAAGGATAACAAAAATCGCAAATCGGTGTAAGGAAAGGGTAAGCATTGCGCGCCCGTTCAGGGCGTTTCCGCATTAATTGCTTAGGTTACTAACTAAAAAAGGCTGACTTACGTCAGCCTTCTGATTATTGATAAAAACTGCGCCGGATAGCTGTAAGATGGAGCCTGCGACAACTAATGACTGCGCATTCCGGCCGCTGTCATCATCATACGGAACAGCGAGGCGACAACGCCCAGCGCCAGCACGCTGGCGGCATAGATAAACACCAGCCACATCACACGCTTCCACCATGGCGCTTTCGTTTCTTCATTGTGATTGTGGTCTTTCATGCTGCTGAGGCTTTTCATATCAATGATATCCTGCGTCTGCTTTGATTTTTCCACGGAACACGTAGTAGCTCCAGAAGGTGTAGCCCAGGATCATCGGGATAATCAGCAGGCTACCCACCAGCATAAAGGCCTGGCTCTGCGGCGGTGAGGCGGCAGCCCAGATGGTCACTGATGGCGGAATAATGTTTGGCCAGATACTGATGCCCAGCCCGGAGAAGCCCAGGAAGATCAGCGCCAGCGTCAGCAGGAACGGTGAATAGTGCGCCTCGCGCTTAATGGCGCGCACAATGCCCCAGGAACAGAGCAGCACCAATACCGGAACCGGCAGGAACAGGAACAGGTTGGGTTTGCTGAACCAGCGATGCGCGATATCCGCATGCGCAAACGGTGTCCACAGGCTGATGATGCCGATAATCACTAACAGCGCAATCACCAGCGGCGTAGCCAGCGCAGACATTTTACGGTGCAGTTCGTTCTCGGTCTTCATGATAAGCCAGGTGCAGCCCAGCAACGCGTAGGCAACAACCAGACCCAGGCCGCAGAACAGCGGGAACGGTGCCAGCCAGTCCATTGCGGAACCGGCAAAACGGCGTCCCTCAACCGGAATACCATCCAGCAACGCACCCACGGCCACACCCTGACTGAAGGTGGCGATGACTGAACCGGCAATAAATGACTTGTCCCAGAACGCCCGATGGCCTTCTACCGCCTTAAAACGGAACTCAAAGGCGACACCACGGAAAATCAGGCCAATCAGCATAGCGGTCAGCGGAATCGACAGCGCATCGGCAATCACCGCATAGGCCAGCGGGAACGCGCCGAACAGGCCAGCGCCACCCAGAACCAGCCAGGTTTCATTTCCGTCCCAGACCGGCGCGACGGTGTTAACCATCATGTCGCGCTCGCCAGCATCTTTATTGAACGGGAACAGCAGACCAATACCCAGGTCGAAGCCATCCATCACGATATACATCAGGGTTGCGAAAACGATAATCGCAAACCAGATAACGGAATAATCGATCATCTTAGTGGTCTCCATCCTTAAAGGTGGCAGCGGAAAGCGGACGCGCCGGGGTTTTCTTCTGACCAGGACCACCCTCTTCGGTGATATGGCCTTCGCCGGTAACCGGTCCCTGCTTAATCAGACGCATCATGTAGTGATACCCCACGCCGAACACCGAGCTGTAGACCAGAATAAAGGCCAGCAGGCTGATGCTCATGTGCATATCCCCATGTGCCGAGACCGCATCAATCGTGCGCTGCACGCCATAGACCACCCACGGCTGACGACCGATTTCAGTGGTAAACCAGCCTGCCAGAATCGCAATCAGACCCGACGGCCCCATCAACAGCGCAAACCACAGGAAAGGACGCGACTCATAGAGACGCCCTTTGAAACGCAGCCACAGGCTGACCACGCCCAGCGTAATCATCAGCAGGCCCAGCGCCACCATCACGCGGAAGGACCAGAAGATGACCGTTGAATTAGGCCGGTCCTCTTTCGGGAAGGACTTCAGCGCCGGGACCTGCTTGTCCAGGCTATGCGTCAGAATCAGGCTGCCAAGATAAGGCACCTCCAGCGCATACTTGGTACGTTCCTGCTCCATGTCGGGGATCCCGAACAGGATCAGCGGTGTGGCTTCACCCGGTGGGTTTTCCCAGTGCCCTTCAATCGCCGCGATTTTGGCAGGCTGGTGTTCCAGCGTATTCAGACCATGAGCATCACCAATCATCGCCTGAATCGGCGCGACAATCAGCGCCATCCACAACGCCATTGAGAACATCTTGCGGATTGCGGGATTGTTATTCCCCTTCAGCAGATGCCAGGCCGCCGACGATCCCACAAAGAAAGCACTCGCCAGGAACGCCGCTACAGACATATGGAACAGGCGATAAGGGAATGAGGGGTTAAAGACGATTTTGAACCAGTCCTGCGGAACCACGATGCCATTCTGGATGATGTAGCCCTGAGGCGTATGCATCCAGCTGTTAGAGGCCAGGATCCAGAAGGTGGAAATCAGCGTACCGAGGGCGACCATGCAGGTGGCAAAGAAGTGCAGCCCGGGACCCACGCGATTCCAGCCAAACAGCATCACGCCCAGGAAGCCCGCTTCCAGGAAGAACGCCGTCAGTACTTCATAGGTCAGCAGCGGACCGGTGATACTGCCAGCAAACTCCGAGAAGCCGCTCCAGTTCGTCCCGAACTGATAAGCCATGACCAGTCCTGATACCACACCCATCCCGAAGTTAACGGCAAAGATTTTCGACCAGAAGTGGTAGAGATCGCGATAGGTGTGATCGCGGGTTTTGAGCCACATACCTTCGAGCACGGCCAGAAAACTGGCGAGACCGATGGTGATGGCGGGAAAGATAATATGGAAGGAAACAGTAAATGCGAACTGAATCCTGGCCAGATGAAAGGCATCTAATCCGAACATTGCTTACCTCTTTGCCACATAGAACACCATGTATTTACTTATAATTAACAACTTAAGCCTGATGCGCCTGGTTCTCTGCGCTTATTGAAATTCCCGCCGCAAATTTAAAACTATTCGCGGCGAGGAAATAGAAACAGTGGGGTTAATGAAAACTATAACAGTCTTTATTGATTCTGATCATTGTTTTTGACGGGAATTATTTATTTAAAAATAAGGCCTAAAGGTTAATCAGAGCGTGTTTATGTGTCGTTAATGTTAAGGTAATTTGTACTTTAAAAATCGATCGCGCTAAAGCGAACCTTGCCCGAAAATTGCCTTCAACAGGCTGTTTTCAGACACTATTTTGTTATAAACCCTGATTGAGTAAAGGTCAAATTTTAGAGCGTCTAAATTAAATACCTTTATTTTTTAACAGGTTAAAAGAGTAAATAGTTACCTCTGCCGCTTTGTTTGCTTTTTTGCTTTTGCCTGGCTAATGCAGCTATAACTTCTGACAGAAAAAACGCAGAACGGCGCTTTTAAGCGCCATCAGAGATGTTAATAAAATGAGTCAAAAAGAAGGTATGAATTAACAGCGCGCTGCGGGCAGTCGATTATTCCGGGCCAGAGATTCATAAAACGATTTAATAACCAGCAACCGTGCGAAAAGAGCGCCGGGATTATTTGCGCTGCCGTTACGTTATCGCGCTTTCAGGAAGTGAGATAACAGACAAATGGGGTCAGAAATTTGCAGCGAGTATACCCATGCCGTCACGTTATGACGGCTGATACAGGGTGATTTTACTCTGCCGCAGATTTTTCGCGCTGTGCCAGAATCCGGCTCAGGTTCAGCTCCAGCCAGTCAGCCAGCCCCACAACCTGTTCACCGACTTCGCGTCCAAGCGGGGTTAAGCGATATTCCACGTGCGGTGGCACCACATCGTAGGCGATACGCTGCACGAAGCCATCTTCTTCCAGGTAGCGCAGATTCTGCGCCAGCATCCGCTCGCTGACGCCACCGACCGTCCGGCGCAACGCACTGAAGCGCAGCGTCTGGTCCTGCAGGGCCAGCAGAATTAATACGCTCCAGCGGCTGGTCACGCGTTTCAGCACGTCACGTGACGGGCAGTTAACGTTGAGCAATTCGCCGCGGATAAATTTTTCACTCATTTTTTCAGACATTTAACTTACCCATCTCAAACTAACAATTCTGTAAGTACTTACTAAAAATTAGTTTATACACTAGTCTGAATTTCACCAACAGCCACAGGAGTATTAACATGATTGCAGTTACAGGTGCCACCGGCCAGCTGGGCCGTTTCGTGATTGATGCATTACTGAAAAAAGTCCCGGCGGGAGAAATTGTTGCCGCCGTCCGTACGCCTGCCAAAGCGGCCGATCTCGCAGCGCTGGGCGTCATTGTCCGCCAGGCCGATTATGGCCAGCCAGAGACGCTGGAGGCCGCTTTTGCAGGCGTGGATAAGCTGCTACTGATCTCCGGTAGTGAAGTGGGCCAGCGTGAAGCGCAGCATAAAGCCGTCATCGAGGCTGCTCGGGCGGCGGGCGTGGGCTTTATCGCCTATACCAGCCTGTTGCATGCGGATACCTCGCCGCTGGGCCTGGGCGTTGAACACCGTGCAACAGAAGCGCTGCTGAAAGCCTCTGGCATCCCGTTCGCCCTGCTGCGTAACGGCTGGTACAGCGAGAACTACGCAGCCAGCATCCCACCGGCGCTGGCACATCATGCGTTTATTGGCGCAGCAGGCGAAGGTCGTATCGCCTCGGCAGCGCGTCAGGATTACGCTGAAGCGGCGGCAGAAGTGATGACCCGTGAGGATCAGGCGGGCAAAGTGTATGAACTGGCAGGTGATGACAGCTACACGCTGACGCAGTTTGCTGCGGAGATTGCCGCGCAGAGCGGTGAGAAGGTCGATTACGTCAATCTCTCTCAGAGTGAGTTTGCGGCGGCGCTGAAAAATGCAGGCCTGCCAGAAGGTCTGGCGGAAATGCTGGCAGATTCCGATGCCGGTGCAGAGAAAGGCGGTTTGTTCGATGACTCCCGTCAGCTGAGCCAGCTCATTGGTCGCCCTACCACCACCTGGCAGGCTGTCATTCGCGCGGCGCTGGCGAACCGTTAATTCTGTCGTTCATGAGCGGGCAATCGGGTCCGCTCACCTCACTCTCCTGCCGAATTCCCGTTAGGTATGCCACTTTCTGCACTCTTTGCGGCTGCGGTTTCTTTTACAAAATGTGAATAAATGCCAGTTTTCTTCAGGTTAAATTTTTTTATTCAGGTCGCTAAGAGATTCATCTGAAATGCGTTTTTTGTGAACATCACTATATTTGGTTGAATTATCTGGAATTTATCCAAAAACCTCGATTAATCGACAATATTTATTACGTTCATAGATATTCTGCATTGTTGTTCCGGGGGATGAGAGGTCTATAATTTGTCCTTTGTGCAACCACGACCGCTCAGGAGGCCGTTATTAATACCCATCGCCAGCAACAAAATGCACTTGAAGAGGTTCGTGCCGGGGCGGAAGTTGAGTATCAATACGATCCCCATGAACTGAAGCTGGATCGCATGCAGGATTCTGAACCGGAGCCGGAGCTGATTGAAGGCTTGCCGGCGCCGGATGCGCTGACCCCTGCCGATCGTTATCTGGAACTGTTTGAACATGTTCAGATGTCGCGGATTTTCGAGGACAGCAAAACCTTCCCCGACTGTTCGCCCAAGTACGATCCGCTGGATGTGCTGATGCGCTATCGTCGACAGAAACGCAGCAATGATTTCGACCTGTCGCGTTTTGTCGCCGATCACTTTTATCTGCCTGGCGTAAACGAAAGCTTTTATGTCTCCAACCCGGATAAAACGCTCAATGAGCATATCGACGACCTGTGGCCGGTTCTGACCAAAATGCCGCAGCAGCATATGCCGCACTCATCGCTGCTGCCATTACCCAAACCCTATGTGGTGCCGGGCGGACGTTTTGGCGAAACCTACTACTGGGATTCTTACTTCACCATGCTCGGCCTGGCAGAATCGGGCCGTGACGATCTGCTGCGTCACATGGCGGATAACTTTGCCTGGTTGATCGATAACTACGGTCATGTGCCAAACGGCAACCGTACCTATTACCTCAGCCGCTCGCAGCCACCGGTGTTTGCCCTGATGGTTGAGCTGTTCGAAGAAGATGGCGTGCGCGGTGCTAAGCGCTATCAGGAACAGCTGATGAAGGAATACCAGTTCTGGATGGACGGTGCCGGTTCACTGATGCCGAACCAGGCTTATCGTCACGTGGTGCGGATGCCAAACGGCTCACTGCTGAACCGCTACTGGGATGACCGCGATACGCCGCGTGATGAGTCGTGGATTGAAGATGTGGAAACCGCACGCGAATCGAAACGTCCTGCCAGCGAAGTGTATCGTGACCTGCGTGCCGGAGCGGAATCGGGCTGGGATTACTCCTCGCGCTGGCTGCGTAACCCGAAACGGCTGTCGAGCATCCGTACCACGCAGTTTATTCCTATCGATCTGAACTCGTTCCTGTACAAGCTGGAGCTGATGATCGCCACCCTGTCGCACGCGAAAGGGGAAGAGCTGACCGCGCTGGCCTGGCAGAAAAAAGCGGAAGCGCGCAAGCGTGCGATTACCCGTTATCTCTGGGACAGCACCGCCGGTGTGTTCCGTGACTACGACTGGCGTCGGGAGCGTTTCGGTGCCTTTACCGTCGCCTCCGTGGTTCCGCTGTTTGTCGGTCTTGCAACGCCGCACCAGGCGCACCTGCAATCGATCTCGCTACGCCATCTGCTATTGAGCAACGGCGGCCTGCTGACCTCAATGGTGGAAAGCGGTGAGCAGTGGGATCGACCCAACGGCTGGGCACCGATGCAGTGGATGGCGGTTGTTGGCCTGAATAATTACGGTGAAGAGACGCTGGCGACTGAAGTGGCAGTGAACTGGCTCAACACGGTCAACAACTTCTATCAGTTGCACCATAAGCTGGTAGAGAAGTATGACATCAGCGGCGAGCGTGCCCGTCCTGGTGGCGGTGGTGAGTATCCGTTACAGGATGGATTCGGCTGGACTAACGGCGTTACACGTAAGCTGATGACGATGTATGGGCATTTAATGGCTGACTGAGTTTCGCAGCCTGTAAACCTTTAAAACGCAAAAAGCCGGGCTATCCCGGCTTTTTCATGTTTCATGCAGGCTATTAAGCGCTACTTCTTCGCTTCAGTGCCTGGTTGTGACGCCCGTTGCAGGAACTGCTGTGTCACTTCAGGCAGGTGCTGCAGCAGCCACTCCGCCATCGCCACTTCCTGATCGCGGATCTCATTCAGTATGCGCACGCCCTGCGCATCACCGACCTGCTCAGCCGCGGCGATCAGGCTGGTGTAGCTGGCGATCTCGGCATTCTCGAATACATAGCCACTGATGGCGCCCTTCACCACTTCATCTGAGTTAAACATGCCGCCCACGGCCTGGCCGGTGGCTGCCATTTTGCCCATCGCATCTTTCATTACAGAGTGATCGATACCGTGGCTGTCGAGCAGCTGTTCCAGCAGAGTCAGCTGATGTTTAGTTTCATCCAGATGTTGCGCCAGACGCTGTTCCAGCGCCGGATAGTGTTCAAGACGACCTGACATCTTGCTCAGCATGCTTTCTGCTTGTTTTTCCATCGCATGCGCATCGCGCAGCCAGTCGTGATAATGTTCAATCGCAGTCATGTGTTGCTCCTTAAGAGACGGTAATAGACTCAGCTACCGAGGTGAGCTTCTCATCCGTTTGCTTCTCTTCATTCAGGGTTTCTTCCAGCAGCTGCGCGGCTTTGGTGTAACCCAGCTTCAGCGCCAGCGCATGCAGCGTACCGTAGGTGGCAATCTCATAGTGCTCAACTTTCTGCGCCGCACCGATCAGCCCCTGATCGCGAATCTCGCCTTTCTCGACCGAGTCGATAATTTCCTGCGCTTCTTCAACCAGACCTTCCAGCGCATGGCATTTCATTCGTTTGATTTTGACTTCAGGTGTTACTTCCACCAGTTCGTCGAGTCGTTCAATCTGAGCACGGGTCTCTTCCAGATGCTGATTAAACGCAGCGATAAGATTTTCGTCACTGGCTGCACGCGCCATTTTAGGCAATGCACGGGTTATCTGCTTCTCAGCGCTGTATACATCGGATAAGTCATGGATGAACAGATCGTTTAACGTTTTCACTGTCATAAGATAGCCTCATTGATTAAAAAGCTGCGTCTGTAATAACGCAGCGCCAGTCATATCGTTGACACCTGAAAAGTCTAGTGGAGATTCTTAATATCGCACGCAGCATCAGTATGAATTTAAGACAAAAGTGGCATATAAAATGCATTTTCCTTTTTACAGCAAAGATTTAGCTGAATAATGTTTTTATCGTTGCCGCTTCGTTAGCTGCGCTGGATTTTGTACAAAGTAATAAATCGTTGTATACATTTTTTAAGATTAACTGCATAAAAAAGTACCAGTCAAAAACTTACCTGTACAAAGTTGTATTTAACCGTATAGCTTTAATCGATCGGAAATAAAAAACCGGAAGGGTAAACCCTTCCGGTTCAATTAACAGCTCCCGCCATTGCCAATGATGGAGCAATGACATAATTCAGGGTGTAATTATCTTCACGAGGAACTAAACAGATTCAAAATGCCCGGCTAACAGAGTAACCCTGCCGTCACAGCAGTGTTAAAGACGTTCAGCTCCGGCGGCTAACCTTACCTCCCTTGCGCCCCGCTTCAATGGCACGTTCAGGATCGTTCTTGAAGTTGCCGCCGCTTTTCTGGCCTCCTTTGCGCCCTGCTTCAGCAGCACGCTCTTTGTCGGCCGCAAAATTCCCGGCCCCACCGCGATATTGTGTCATATGCGTCCTCTTTGAATTTTAAAAATTGGAATTTGCACAGTTAACGCTTCATCAGGCCGATTCAGCAACATAAATGTAGACAGAAAATCGGACCGATCAAGTCAGAGAAATAAAAAACCCGTCACAGTTCTGGTTTATTGGCCTTACTACCCTCAACCGAAATGATAACGGATTCCAACCATCGCTCTTTTCAATTCATAAAAGAGCCGCGGCATGAAAAATCTTTATAACGAAAATCGCCGCGCCCTATTAATCGATCTTTTTCAAAAAAAGTCCAATTGAAAAAAATATAAGCGAAGCGGTAAATAGATAGATTAATCAACATCAGGTAGTGAAGATGATCAATAAACGATCAATTTCCCCAAGCGAAGCGCTAAATAGAAATTTAAAACCCTGCTTTTACGTCAAAAATAAGCGAAGCGTGAAGCATTGATGGCACCAGTTAAAAATAGCCGGAATCGATCAATAAACGATCAATTCTGCTGATTTAATGAAAATTTTTATTAAAAAGAGAGGTCAGATTTAGCGATGAAATTTGAATCTAAGCGAAGCGGATGAATTTCTGCTTCCTGAGGGCAAAAAACAGGTTTTCGGAATAGTACTAAAAAGCATTTTCTGCGGGGATACGCATAAATTTTGCATGCCTGCGAAAAGGGGAATTCAACGTTATGAATGAGATGGCGCAAAGCCATGAGGGGGAGATTGTGCGTTAATGGCAGGCAAAACATATGCCCTGTTCAGCAGAGTCAGAGGGAGTCGGGAAAAGTGGAATCAAAAGCGACACCGCGCTTGCCATTTTTCTTGATGCGGTACATCGCTTCATCAGCACGCTGCAGTGCAGTATCAAAGTCATCTTTGTCCTGCGCCTGAGACACACCGACAGACGCCCCAATGAGGGCATGCCCGTTTGCCATATCAAAAGGTGTCATTACCGCGTCAAGACAGGCGTGCGCCAGTTTCTTTACCCGCGGATGGTTCAGCGCCCAGGGTATTAACAATACAAACTCGTCGCCGCCCAGTCGGCCAATGATCACTTCTGCCGGAGAGAGTTCCGTAAACCGCCGACTTAACTGGATGAGGACTTCATCTCCGCTGCGGTGCCCCAGGGTGTCGTTGACGTGTTTGAAGTTATCCAGGTCAATAGAGACCACGCAGAGCGGTCCCTGAGCTTTCATTTCACAGAAATAATTCTGCAGAGCATGACGATTGTTGAGCAGCGTAAGGGGATCGTGCAGCGCCAGCAGGGCGAGCTGCTCCTCATATTGCTTCTCTTTGGTCATATCGATGTGAGTACCGATCACTTTAACCGGCTCTCCGTGCGCATTCCATTCGCTGACCCGGCCCCGATCCAGCACCCACGTAATGCTGCCATTTTTGGCGATCATGCGGTGCAGAGCCTCGTAATAAGGCGCTTTCCCGGCGATGTGGTCGTTGAATGCCTGTAGAACGTCGGCGGCATCATCGGGATGCAGGCTCTCTTTCCAGGATTCAAAGTTGGCGTCGGTCTCTTTGGGCTGGAAGCCCAGCATCGCCCCCCAGCGCCGGTTGAAGATCACCAGTTTGCCGCTGGGAATATCCAGCTGCCACAGGAACAACCCGGTACCATCCAGCGCCGCATTGAGTTTTGTGCGGGCGTCATGCGCTATACGCTTCAGACGCGCATTGTGCTTTTTGAGGTTCTGTATCTGCAGACGCAGCGCTTCTTCTGACATAACCGTGTGAGAGGAGGAAAAAGGGGTATTGTGCCTGTCAGGCTGATTCTGTAAAGGGTGGCTTATAAAACACGATTAGCCGCGGTCAATTGCAGGCTGGACAGGATATCAGGCGGTGCCAGTCTGGCAATGCAGCACAGAGGCAAACCTGGCAATTGGTTTCGCCATGAAATCTGTTTGTGTTGCTACAGGGTTGAGAAGTGGAATGGGCGCGGGAGAGGCGAAATTCGGAATGTTCGGGGAGATGGCGAATCGGATGGCCTTAAAAAAGCAAAAACCCGCCAGAAGCGGGTTCTTTAAAGATGGTGCCCGAACCCGGACAAAAATGCCGGGAGCATTTTTGCATCGCGCCGCTTCGCGCGACCCAGAGGGCGAGCCACAGGGATGTGGCGAGTGAATCGCACCACGGACACGCGGATTTTCAACCCCCATGTACAAAGTTTAGGTATGTTTTTTACCGTATTTAATGCATCAAACTGGCATTGACGAAACAATCAGGTGTTCAACCGAACATGACTTCAGATTTGCATGCAGAAAATACTTCCCGTAATTTCCACCACAGTTGCAGAAGGCAAATCTACGCAAGCCGCGAACCTCTGTGGGTTTCTTACTGATGCTGATTCAAAGACGTTTTTAATCGATGGCGACTTCGGCCAAGCTAACGCTAGCATTACCTATCAACTAACCTATGAAGCGACATTTGGTATGTATGAGCTGCTGATGCAGACCGTGGATCTCAGCGATGCCAGAAAATGAGAGCTGGCCAATTCAGCCACATTCCTGAATTTCAACCTGCAACTGCCCAATCGGCACAACCTCAACCGACTGCGCGAGCTGCCAAATCTGTAGCTGACATCGTCGGCATCTGATGACCTTCGCGGACTTAGCAGATCACAAGTACTCCGCATGCCGCGTATTGTTCAGCGCACCGGTTTGATGAGTCGTGAGGCTGAGAGTGATAACCCTTATGCAGATATGGTGCTTTCATAACTTGAAAACGCGCTAGATTTGGGACTACGGAGATCCAGAAGTTGATCTATGAGCTGGAGGCATCACTTAAATCTATCCCCGTAAGGATTTCACTGAAGGATGTGCCGTCGGTGTCGCCGCTCAATATTGGCGTCTTCAGCCGCACGATGGGTTATCGCAGCGTCTGGCTGTTGGTTACGATCAGCTCGCGATGAAAGTGTTTTAGGCATTTCATTATGGCCTGATAAGCGGCAAAGAGCGCGATGAAATGCTCAGCAATGGCGGCCATATTGTACGCAAGGTATATGGAGTCGGACAGAACTATCGTTCCTTCGATGTGATGCAAGCACATCTGGAGGAAAAGACTGTGATTATCAACGAAGCGATCAAGAAGCTGGGCGACGTTGTACTTGATGTGATAACGGAAAAATGCTCTCCGACTTATCATCAAATCTAAAAGAACTGACGGACAATAGTGAAGCTTCTGAATAAATTCCAAGCGCTTTAGCAAAGTATTTTATGTCCGTAGTGATGCTAATAAGACCGCCTTCGATGTAGCACCTCATGACTGCAGGATGGTTGGATGTCTTGTATGGTACAGCAAATCATCAGTCCGTCAGGCAAATCACCGCACATCCGATTTGGTTTGTATGGCGCACGCCCTCCGTGAAACCGCGCCGGGTATTCAGCTCACGGAGTAACGAATAAACCATCGGTCTGCGTGCGGACCCTGAGCTCTAGCAATTGCTGGCGCTTTTTTTATTTTCATCTCCGCAAAACTACTTTATCGCTGAAATCCGTTTTTAGCGGCAGGATATTGGAACGGCATTATTGTTGTCGTCTCAACAACCAACCAATGTTTCAGCAGCCTGAGAGAGACGCTTACGCGGTTGCCGTGTAAAACTTCATTATCTGAGAGAAGTGCTGCTTCTGCAATGGTCGATCCGCTCAACCTCTTAATGCGGATATCATCTGTGTGATGAGGTTCTTTGTACTGACCCGCCAGCGCGGCAAAGCTATCCGCGCTTCCTGACTGAAAACATTTATCCATCAGGGATGAATATTTCTCCGTCACTATATCCCACTTCTGGAGTAAACATTATTACTGAGACCACTACTAACAACGCCAGCACCACTACTACCAAAAATGAATACTTCATTTTCAAAATGAAGAACTTGGATTATCAGAGCAACATTCGCAGAATTAAAACCCGTACTGGAAGCTTCTTAAGCGTTTTGATAAATGCGCTGTGCGGCCCCACTGACTCCCCTACCTATGTGCGCTTTGATGCAACAGTCGCCGGTGAAGAAGCAAAAGACCTTATAAGCCGCTGCCAGAAAGCAGTAGACGAGGACTAGAAAGCGCTACTTAGGTTTACTCTCAGCAATCTGATATCTGACATTTTCACCCTTAACCAAGGTGACCATGCAGGCGAACAGCGATTTCGCTTGAAAGCCAGATTGATTAAGTTCCATTAGATCCAGATTGGTAGGGCAATGGTTCACAAGGTTGAACTGAGTGAGACAAATCCACCTACCAGAAAAAACAATTCTAATAATTATGTTGAAAATTCACTCTAAAGCAGAACTTAATGCCATGATGTAAACATCATGGCATTTTTTTCATTTAAATTTGCTAATAACTCGAACAGATGTATATTGTTTTATACTTCAACATTAATTTCAAGAAAAACATCTCATGGTGGAAACCATCATTTTAACGGAGTGATATATGGAAAATGAGATAAAGATAACACTTCCACTTATCAAAGATGTAAACAAAAAAGTGGGCGGCAATTCAATTGTTAGAATTTTACTCCCCAGCATTACCATCAACGTAAAATTCACATCTAAGCAAGATGATATTTTCAAATACTTTACAAACTTAGAACACCCTCTTGATTATATATACATTACCACTAAAAAGAAAAAACCTGATGAGTTAAGCGACTGTTTCTTGCTTCACATTAATAAATCTGACATGTCAGAAATTGATGAAGAAACTGAGCTCTCATGGATTGACTTTCCATTGATTCATAAGGATAGCAGCAATCTAAGTGATTGGACTAACAAGTTCATCTTCAAGAATGAAGATAAAACATCGGATGTTAAAGGATTGAGAAAACCTCAGATAGGGGCTTTACATGCAGTTAGCGCATATCTGTATGGTGAGAAACCTTTTTCTCCAGCCACAGTAGTCTTACCTACAGGTACAGGAAAGACTGAGACAATGCTATCTCTTTTTTTCTATCATAAGTTAGATAAATTATTAATATTGGTTCCTTCAAATGCTTTAAGAAAGCAACTTTCGAATAAGTTCATAACTCTAGGATGTCTTCCTGAGTTTGGTATAACGCCTACTTTGTCCCCGTATCCAAAAGTTGCAATAATAACTGCTGGTATTAAACAGCGAGAGGCAAAAGAGATAATTATAAATTCAAATGTAATCATTGCCACCCCCAACATTTTGAACGCAAGTAACCAATCCGAAGCAAAGATTCTGTTTGATGGTTGCAATGCTCTTTTTGTAGATGAAGCCCATCATATAAGTGCACATAGTTGGGATAATGTTAGACAGAATTTTCTTGAGAAGCCTGTCGTTCAATTTACAGCCACTCCGTTTAGGAATGATGGTAAAAACTTGGGCGGAAAAATAATTTATAATTATACATTGGGATCAGCTCAGAAAGATGGTTATTTTAAGAAAATCTCCTTATCTACAGTTGAAGAATACATTGAGGCAGATAAAGACGCTAGCATTGCAAGTAAAGCAATAGCTATTTTAAGAAAAGATTTGGATGACGGTTACGATCATCTACTGATGGCAAGAGTAAGCACGCAACTTCGTGCTGAAGAAATATTTAATACCTATAGGGATGTTGCCCGAGATTTAAATCCGGTAATCATTCATTCTGGGCTATCACAAAGGGATATTAGAGATAGGTTGGAAAGATTAATCGAGAGAAAAGCTAAAATAGCAATTTGCGTAGACATGCTTGGTGAGGGATTTGATCTTCCGAATCTTAAAATTGCAGCAATACATGATCATCATAAAAGCTTGGCTATAACACTTCAGTTTATTGGCCGCTTCACTCGAATAAGTCATAAATTTAAGATTGGTGATGCATCTGTTATTGTAAATATCGCAGATCCGAACGTTGAAAAGGAGTTGCAAAATTTATACTCCCAAGATTCGAACTGGGATCAAATTCTAAAAAGGCTTTCTGAGGAAACTATAAGTAAAGAAATCAGACTACAAGAACTTGTAGAATCACTTAAGTCTAAAGGTGATTTATACAAACAGATTTCACTTTGGAACTTAAGACCATCATTTTCAGTAATGCTATTCAAGGCCAATTGCAAAGAGTGGAATCCTGAACTAGTTCTTAATATATTACCAAAACTAGAGCAATCATGGCACTCAATATCTGAAGACAGACGTATTTTAATGGTTTTAGGTGTTAGAACATCACCAATTAGATGGGGTAACTTTAAAGATGTTAATGATATAAATCATCTCATACTAATAATTTACTATAATGAAGATTCTGGTAATCTTTCGGTATACTCAAACGATTATCTTTTCTTTAGGATTGAGAAATTAATAGAAAATTTAACCAACTCTACTTCTGAGCAAGTTTCTGGAACTCGGGTTTTTCAGGTTCTCAATAACGTACAATATCCTTTAGTTTTAAATCTTGGCTCCTCAACTACCGGTGCAATTAGCTTTACCCAATTTTTTGGTCCAAATGTATCTGATGGATTAACTGATATTGAAAAAAAGAGTGCGACTCTAAGTAATATTGCCATCATGGGATATGAAGATGGCAATAAGATATTATGGGGATGCTCACAGAGAAAAGGTAAAATTTGGTCACCAAAAGCTGGAAGTATATTAGAATGGAAAGAATGGGTTGATTCAACATGGAGTAAGATTAATGAGGAAGATCTTGATGAACATAATATCACTAGAGAATTTTTACGACCTGTGAAGATAAAGTCCACATATGAAGAAAATCCTGTTTCAATTCAGTGGGGGAGTATTTACAAACAAGATTTGAAGAAAATGTAACATTATCCTTTGGCAAAGATGATTTCAATTTATATGATATTGATCTAAAAGTTAGCAAGGAAAATGGTTATATTAACACTCATATAATTTCACCTAAAAATCATACTATCTACAAGATAGACATAAGTGAAGAACATACCGGGGGATATGACTATGAACTTTTATCAGGAGAAGAAATAAAATTCACTATTGGTTCTAACAGAGAGTTATATTTCAGAGAGTTAATGTACCAAGACCCTATAGTAATTCACTATATAGATGGTTCTTTTACCTATAACTGTTATTTAGTCAAAGTTTCAAACGAAATTAACTTTTTTGATTCCAGTGATTTAATCTCTTATAATTGGGGTAGCAATCTAACCAAGGAATCCATGGGTAAAGAAAGAAATAAAAACACAGTGCAACACAAAACATTCACTATTATTAAAGATTCTTACGACATTATTATCAATGATGATGAAAGTGGAGAGGCAGCAGACTTAGTATGTATTAAAGAATACGATGACCATATATTGCTTAGTCTTTATCACTGCAAATTTTCCGCTACGGAAAAGCCCGGAGCTCGTCTCCAGGATCTTTACGAAGTTTGTGGTCAAGCACAGAGAAGTATCAGGTGGAAACATACAGGCATGAACTTCCTCTTTAAGCATATAAAAAAGAGAGAGGAAAAATGGCGCCGATATGGTTACTCTCGTTTCTTAGTTGGTGACATGCCAAAAATACAATACATTAGAGAACTGTCTAGAACAAAGCCGCTTAAATTTAAAGTTACAATTGTTCAGCCCGGCATCAAAAAAGAAACCATAAGTGATGAAATGTTAAGGTTACTTGGTAGTACAAAGACATTCATCAAGAAGACAACAATGGCTGAATTGATTGTTCTTTCTTCTGATTGAAAAGAAATTACCAGTAAGGCTTATCATCCTCTTTGCTGGTATTTCGTTCAACTAAATTAACTCTTAAAAATCTAATAATCAATATATAGGCCAGCCAGGCTTCGATAATAATCATTATCATGCTATCAATACTAATAAGTGAGGTTTTCATTATTGAATCTATATTAGCATCATCATTATTAAAACTAACGATTCAATCTAGCGCTTGTGCCTCAACAGGTGAGGCTAGTAGCTTTCTTATCAATAACCTTAAATCTTCATATGACATTATTAGGTGTGTTGATTTTTCTGAATCCTCTCTTACGAAAAAAGAAATATAGAGTTTTAAAAAGTTAATGGGTGGGTCTTGAGGATATTTTTCTCCTGATTTGAACCTAGTGAGTGCACTAGGCATCGAAGCCCTCAACAACACCGAACGCAGCTACTACGCCGAACGCAGGGTAAAATAGCAGTACGAGCGCACCGAAAAAGAGCTCAAATTCCAGCGCGAAGTTGATGCCACTTATAAGTACCTGATGCCCAACATACTGTCATGAATATGGGCAATGCAGCAGCTATCACGCATGACTCAGATGGTCGCCTTGCACTGTCCGTGTGCGAAGCAGATCGCCAGCGCTGCCCAGCCTTACTTTCCGCCGTTCTCGCAGATAAGCGCCATGTAGCTATCTATCTTGTCGATAGCGGCTTGTAGGGATGGATCGCCTAGCAAATCAGGTGATGGAAAGCGGCGGCCATGCAGTTTTTTCTAGTTTGAGTACAGATAGCCGCTTGCTGGCATCGGCACTTCAAGAATATCTGTTAGTTACGATTTACTATGTTGTGGTGACGCTGATTCCTGTGACGATTCTTTTGCTATTAATACCGCTGTTTTTAGTGGTGGTGCTAGTCGCGGTGGTTGATGGCTTTAATCGGCGCTATGGTGCGGCTTATGAATCCAGCTTTCTTTATCACCATGTCATACGCTTCGTTAAACCCGCGTTCTATGTTTCTTGTGTGGTGTATCTGTCGTGACCGTCGGCGATGTACCCAAATCTGCTTTTTCTGCCTGCAGCGCTAATGACAGAAATGGCGTTGTCGTCAGCATGCAAGACGCTATGGCTGTAAGGCAGAAAATAAAGTAAGCTATGAAATCATCAAGCAATACTCATGAATGGCAATTGGTAAAATGACCACTATCTTAATTTCAACTCTCACATGGATCGTTAGTTTTTTAGTTTATAGACATAATACTAACAAAGACAAAAGCTCTTTAATTTTAGAGTTGAGTAAGGAAGTCTCGAATAATTGCAACAACAAACTAGTTATTGAGTATCTCTTCTCAGTAATTTATGGAGTCAAAGGCACGGACTGCTCTGACATTGAATTATTAGTAAGCCACCCTCTACCTCAAAAAGCAGTTTTAAATTATCTGTCTGTTCAAAGATATATTCACGCATATAAGTTATCGGATGACAACGGTGAAATCCATGTTAATGTCGCTAAAGGATGGAGGAAGGGATGGAGAAGAAGAGTAAACCAGGTAGGGTTTTTAATAGTCATACCCGTGATGTATTGGTTTACAAAAATATTCAGCGATGTATCTTATAATTATTTTCTCACTATATACGAACCCTCCTTCCCCTCAGTAATTAAAAGTGGAGGAATTATAGAATTCCTCATGGAGGCCATTTTCAATATAGCCATACCTATGATGTTTTCAATTATAGCTTATATGGCATTCAGGAGTTTTCATTCTTCTACCATGATTGATGTAACGGCCAAATTCCTTGACCCCACTTACACAACCGATAACCACAATTAAGGATTTCTAAGCATGCTTAGTTTTTTCAAAAGAAATGCAGCTACAATAATCGCTACCTTTGCATTTTTAGCTACATGCTCTCAGCTTTGGCTTCAGCGAGACTTTTATAAAACATCGTTGAGGCCGAAAATTACTGCGTATTACTCTATTGATGGAAGGAGTGAATCAAAAAGAAACGGAATTTATTTTTACAACGGGGGGCTGGGTAACGCAGTTGTTCATAAAACTCTGGTAACCATTGATGGAAAACCTGTTAATCACTCACATTTCGGTGATTTCTATTCTGCCATAAACATGCTTGGCCTTGATGCTGGTTGTTTTTTATATGCAACCCCAAGACAAAACGACTTCCTAATAAAAGATAAGGAAACCTTTTTCATTGAGGCTAACGATAATGCTAAAGGGCTATGCGGCTTGAGCCAGACAATATTATCTTTAAAAGAACAGTTATTACAAAACGAACGTTTCAATTTTAAGATTCAATTCACTTCCGCTTATGGTGAAAGATTTACTTATGACTATCGCAAGAATACGCAAAGTGAAGGATGGAATTAAATTTCTATAACTAAAAAGCTTAATCCCTAGTGCTGCTCATATGACTTCTCTCACCTTAGGAGAAGCCATATGAACGCTACGACCATCTGTCAATCATTAGCCTCATTATTGTTTTCATTCTTCTTCCTCTTCATGGGTTAAGCTGCAGAACTCGATGAACTCGCCACTACCTAATGTCTACTAGAGCAAGTACAGCTCTACCGCGCCCGTAACGTCTCCGCGGAGTCCGATCCCCAATAATCGCCAAAATTATCTGTTCGGCTACTAGAAAGCCAACAAAGAACTCAACATTTTGCGTGCTGGGATTTACCGTTATACGCAGCCTTCGCGTGCGCAGCCGCCAGATACGGCAAAGTCAGCGGCGATTACACTCGAGGCCGTCCGCTATGGCGATGACCGTCGTGAAGATTAACGCTTTTAAAACGGCATCTGGCAACATTGATATTAGCGTTCTGTATATATTGTCCGTTGGGCTACTACTGTGCGTGCTGCTTATCTAGGCAGCATGGGCGGCGATGGATGTCTGGCATGGCTGGCCAAATACAAAAGTCAGGGATGCCGCGCTTGCCCGATTTGATATCCGTTCTGTGGCTTTACTGATCGCCTGCATTTGAATGTTCGACAGTTAACGCAGGCTTTTTCGAAGTAACTTTACCCGTCAAAGGGGAATGTTCCATCAACATCAATGTTTGTTTGCTTGTCTCGCTTCAAGGAACGTCAGTTGATCGTCTGGGTTCCGAATTGATTGTGGCCTGGCTGACATAAAAACCGGCGCTGGCCGCTCTTCCATCCGTTGAAGCGCCGGAATCCAGCGGCGGTAATGAGTTGATGGGTCAGATCAAAGGTTACGCGCAGGACTTTATTGACTTCACGGGTTTGCTGGTCTGTGCCATGGCATTTATCAATGTCGCAACCAGCACGGCGCATACGTTCGTTGAGGTGCTAACAAGCCCCCCACCTTAACTAGGTTTGGCTCCACATCGTCGCAACCGATGTCGTGCTAATGCTCGCGACTATCTGGCTAATCGGCCAGTCTACCGAAACCATTCTGTAAGGGCATAAGCATATAGACAATCTGTTTCCTGCCTGCTTGACTGAATGCCGAACCTGTTGTTATTCGCGGTTTAACAACGTCGGAATGAGGGCTGAAGGAGAAGAAACACCGGATGGGCAATGTCGATCGCTCCACAAACGAAAAACCCCCGCCGAAGCGAGGGTTTCAAATTTTGGTGCCCGAACCCGGAATCGAACCAGGGACACGGGGATTTTCAATCCCCGTGTTTCTGAATTGCAGTTGAGTGCACATTTGCTCGTACCTGGATAACAGTTCAGTTGTTCAGGTGATTAAATGCATTCAAAAACTAAAGTTATACCCGTTGTTTCTACCAAAGGCGGAGAGGGTAAATCAACTCAAACCGCTAATCTTGGTGGGTTTTTGGCCGATGCCGGCCTGAAGGTTCTCCTTATTGATGGCGACCATGCCCAGCCAACAACCAGCAGTATATTTCCCCTGACTTATGAAGCCCCCTGCGGACTGTATGAACTGCTTATGCAGAGCGCAGACCTGTCAGAGGCCGATAACATTATCTCCCGCACTGACATAGATAATCTTCATCTTATTGCTTCAAACGATCCCCGTAATCTCCTGCCCACTCACATGCTTAATGTGCCAGACGGACGAGTTCGTCTGCGTAATGCGCTCTCTGCACCCTTATTCAAAAGCTATGACGTCATTCTAATAGACTCACAGGGCGCCAAATCAGTGATGCTTGAGCTTATTATACTGGCCTCGACCGGTGAAATGATTGGCATGGTTAAACCTGTATTGCCGGACGTCAGGGAGTTTTTGAGGGGAACGGTCGCGCTTATGGAAGACCTGCTGCCTTACTCAGCCTTCGGGATAAAACTACCGGCCATTCGAATGCTCGTTAACTGCATGAAGTATAACTCTCTGGCAAAAGCGACTATCGGGCATGCAGAAAGCATCATTAACAGCAAAGAATACAGTGCACATACTGATGAGATAGTCGTATCAATGCTGCAGACCCGTATCTATGACCTGGCCGTATATGAACAGGGGCATGCCAGCGGAAAACCCGTGCACCGGCTGGAAAACAAAACGTCCCGCGTTAGCGATTCCGCATTCGATTCCATGCTTAAGCTGGCGGGCGAACTATTCCCGGAGCATCAGGCGCGATTTGATGCCTTCGCCGTTAGCGGAGGTGTGAATGTCTGACAACCGCAGAAATATACCTGGCCTTTACTCCCAGGACGCTGAACAGAGCGTCATTGGCGGATTGATGCTGGATAACGACTGCTGGGATGAAGTTATTCTGCGCATCAGCACAGACGACTTTTTCCACAGGATTCATCGCGAAATCTTTAAGGCAATGTCTCAACTCGTAGCAGCAGGCAAACCGATCGATCTTCTTACGCTGGCTGAAAGTATTGAAAATCGTGGCAAAGACTCGCTTGAACAACTGGGTGGATTTGCTTACCTGGCCGAGCTTACCAAAAATACCCCGAGCGTGGCCAACCTCACGCATTACTGCGATATCGTAGCCCGCTACAGTCGCGGTCGCCAGCTGGCAGCAATCGGTAATGAGATACATGCATCTGCTGTTGCACCTGGCGCGAATATCCCCGCTGTAATGGAAATGGCCGAACAAAAAATCACGCAACTGGCAGAGCGGGCCGAACCACAACAGGGCGTGACCATTGTGGATGGTCTGGAAAAACTGGTGGCCGAGCTTGAACGTCGCTGCCAGACGCCCGACGGTATCACCGGCACGCCGACTGGGTTTGACGAACTGGACACCTTCACAAGCGGTCTTCAGCCGGGTGACCTCGTTCTCGTCGCGGCACGCCCCTCCATGGGAAAAACTGCACTCCTTATCAATATCATCATGAATTCTTTGATGAAAAAAACAGAATCCAACGGCCAGTTTTACAGTCTTGAACAGCCAACTGAACAGATTCTGATGCGCGTGGTGTCGTCGCTCGGTAACGTTGACCTGACCCGTATGAAAAGCGGAATGATGGACGAAGAGGACTGGGCACGCGCGTCGGGTGCCTTCGCGTTGCTGACAGGAGATATTAAAGATCGCCTGCTCATTGATGATACCAGCGGACTGACACCGGCCATGCTTCGCGTGCGTGCGCGGCGTAATGCCCGACGCTACGGTAATCCCTCTATCATCGGCCTCGACTACCTGCAGCTTATGCGCTGCCCGGATCAGGAGAATCGTACCCAGGAAATCGCCGAGATATCACGCTCACTCAAAGCGCTGGCGAAAGAGATGGAGTGCCCTGTGGTGGCTCTTTCTCAGCTCAACCGTTCTCTGGAAAGCCGTGCCGATAAACGGCCCAACAACGGTGACCTGCGTGACTCCGGTGCGCTTGAGCAGGATGCTGACGTTATCATCTTTGTTTACCGTGATGAGGTCTACAACGAAAATTCACCAGATAAGGGTCTGGCTGAACTGATCATCGGTAAACAGCGTCAGGGGCCTACCGGCACCCTGCGTTTGCGGTTTGAGGGACGATACACCCGCTTTGAAAATCTTCTGGCCGACTCGGGGAGATTCGCATGAGCAACATACGTAACCTCGATCTGGGAAAAGCCATGCTGCAGAGGGGCAAAAGCCCTGTTCAGCTGGCTGAAACGCCTGTTGCTCCGTTACCGGTCAGTGAAATGGCGATGGTGCTGACGCTGGATCAGCTCAGGCCCAATCCTGACAACCCGCGCAAAAGTAAAAATCCGCGCTATGACGAAATCAAGGCCTCAGTGCTTGCCAGCGGGCTTAACACGGTTCCTAAAGTCACCCGCGATCCGGACGGAGAAGACGTTTACATTTTCAGTGACGGTGGAAACACACGCTACCAAATCCTCAGTGAGCTCTGGCAGGAAACGGGTGACGAGCGTTTCTATCGAATTTTAACCGTCTCTAAGCCCTGGCCGGGCCGTCTCAAATGCCTTGTTGGCCACCTTGCTGAGAATGAAGTCAGGGGAGACCTGACGTATATAGATAAAGCGTTTGGCGTTCATAATGCGCGGTGTATTCAGGAGGAGATCCTGGGCCGTGCGGTGACATTACGTGAGCTCTCGGAACTGCTGAATAAAGAGGGACTTCCGGTTGATAACTCTACTATCAGCAGAATGGAAGACACCATAAAGTACCTGTGGCCCTGCCTGCCAACATTACTGAACAGTGGCTTTCCCCGCCTGCAGGTTCTCTCTTTACTCCGTATACGTTCCCAGGCCAGTAAAGTATGGGCGCAGTATGTTAATGAGTCAGTCCCTGCCATCACTTTTGATGAAGTTTTCTCTGCCAGTTGCCACCCATTTGATCACCCTGACAGTTATGCTTTTGAGACCTTCAGGGATGAGTTTATCGGACAACTGGTGAAGGCTCTGCCGCATCCCAGCCTCAACTATGACCGCTGGCTGATTGAACTTGACCCTAAGGAGCAAAAGCGCCGCGAGCAGTTTGGTCAGCCGCCAGCCATGCCGCCGCTTACGCTCAGTCATTCGCCGGAGCGTCCCGGCGGTAAGTCTGGGCCTGTCACCGTTCTGCCGGATGATACCACCGGCGTCACGCCCGTTACCGGCCTGCGCTCAGGCACCCTTACCAGTTCAACTGGTCCCGAGCCAGCCCCTGAACCAGCGGGCAACATCGTATTGCCTGAAAGTCACGGCATCAGCCCCGGCAGCCTCTCACGCAGTGAAATCCAGAATGATCTCTTTGGAGGCCGTCCCGTTATTACCGGTAACGACGTTGACATTAACGGTGAACAGGGCGCGGGGCTGGTTTCCCCGGGTAGTCTTTCCCTTGCATCGGCGTTTGGTGAGCGGGATGACGCGGTGCCGGTATCAGCCGGGTCCGTAAGCTTTGCCGAAACCGGCCTTGAGCCGGTCAGCGACATCTGGCTGATCCCGGCTATGCAGGATGATGTGGAGCACCTCCAGGACATGGCCTACCGGCTGGTCTATGAAATTGCCGAAGCGATGGGCTGTGAAAGTGGCATTAACGAGGACAAAAGCCCTCAGTCTGCAGGCTTTTCCGTTACAGGTCGCAGTGATGAGTTCAGCCTGTTCCTTGCGGGCCTGTCCGGCCTTCTGCCAAATCAGCAGTGCAACATGTTTATGTTCTGTCTGAATTTTTTTGGTTCACAGGAACCGGCTGACACGCCGGTTCTAGACGACATCATGGTGGTCAAAATGATGCGCCTTATCCGCATCATTCGCCGCCTGCGTGAGCTGCAGCGCCTTGCCGCAAAAGGGGGAGAAAATGTCTGATGACTTAAATGACGAAATGGCCCAGGCCAGCACAGCCTTATTTATTCAGCACGGCATTGACGCCATCCGCTCGCAACTCCGTTCTGATGAGCCGTCAAAAGCGTTCTGTGAGTGTTGCGGAGCTGACATTCCGCTGGCCCGTCAGCGTGCGATGCCCGGTGTGAAGCTCTGCGCAGGCTGCAAGGAAGTTGATGAGATAAAGCATCGCCACATCGCGGGCGGTCAAAGGGGGGTGCGTCATGCAGGATAAGTCAAAACTCGCCAGACGTATCCGTCGCCTGATGGCCCTGGGGACACAGAACAGCAATGCCCATGAGGCCGCCCGGGCGGTTGCCCTGGCCCAGCGCCTCATGCGCCGTCACGGCCTGACTGACGACCAGCTGGCGATGACCGGGATCAGCGAGTCAGTCTGTGAGCAACTGACCAGCAACGCGGAAAAAGTTCCTGCCTGGATGAATTCGCTGGCCACGGTGGTGTGCATGGCTACGCAGTGCCGGTGCTGGTTTGGCTGGTACGGCTATGTGACTTCGGGTGGATTACGCACGATTCGCCGGTCGCTTCATTTTTACGGCTTCGGTGAGCGTCCTGAGCTGGCCCTCTACATCTATACCGTCCTGCAGCGCAAGCTGCGGGCGGAAACAGACAGCCATATGTCGACTTACCGCAGGCAGCGCATTAAGAAGAGTACGCTGCGCAGCCGCGCCGACCAGTTCCGTGAGGGCTGGGTCTCCGGCGTGTGGAAGGTGCTGCAGTCGTTCAGTACTTCCGATGGTGAAAATCAGGTGCTGCAGCGCTGGCTGACGCAGCGGCATTCCGGGCAGAACATGGCCGCCGTCAAAACGCGGGAGGCGAAACGCTGTCGCGGCGACATGTCGGCCCGCACGGCGGGATGGTTTGCTGGCCGCCAGGCCGAACTCAGTCACGGCCTGGCGGGTGCGCAGGCCACTCAGCAGCTTACGGTGGGAGAAACACACAATGATTAACACACTTTTATGGTGTGCCTGCCTGTCGGGCTGGCTCTGTGATGCGGTAATGGTGGCCAGCCAGGTCGCTACAGGAGGTGGCTTGTGAGCCAGCAGAATCTATCCAGCGCAACGGCGGCCATTCTGAGCTCGCTGCTTATGGACATTAAATGCGGCAACATCCGGCGCTGCGAATCGCTGGGCATGTCGGTCGAGGAGATACGGGCGCTGAGCGGCCTCAGCCTCGATGAACTGCACTACATCGGTCAGTCAAAGGTGTCTGTTCTGGACGTCACAGTCAATCACGAGAATTTCTGGCTGATACTCAACCAGGCCCGTAATGAGCAGGCCCGCATGCTGATGATCGACCGTGCCCTTGAACTGGGCGGCTCCATGGAGCTGATGGACAAGTACTTCGGCATGTCGCCCTCCGACGTGAGCAGCCGGCGCCGCCTGATGGGGATTGAGTCCCGTCAGGGCCGGACTCAGTCGCTGACCGAAGAGCAGGACGCCCAGCTCTGGGATGAGTGGAAAAATTCAGGGCTGCGGTCTCCGGACTCGCACCAGGCGCTGGAGGCGATGATGCTGGCGGCTGAGCTTCACGGCCTGTCGCTGACCGCCGTGTGGACACGGGTCTGCCAGTGGTGCCGTGAGGCATCTCAGCGGGCTTACGCTTTACCTGCGCTGCGAAAGGAGGCCTGATGAAGCTGAGTGACTTTTCACGGCGTCAGCAGGTTGCACCGGCGGTTCGCCGCCGTTCTCAGCAGCTGTTCCTTGCGGTCTGCAGCGGCAAAAAGGTGTTCCGGCGGCTAGCCCTCAACGGCTACCTCAAGGTTGACGTCGGCCCCTGCTGGCGGATGCTCAGCAAGGACGGAGGCCGGCAGTGGTGGCTGATGGACCATGAAACGTATAACCGTGAAATACGCCGGTGACGGACGACCAGCGATGACCAGACAGTGCCGGGTTAATCCCGGCACTGTGCTGTCTCAGGCAAAAAAGGGGAACATAAAATGAACATACCCGCCGACAGCATCGTGGCGCACACGCTGTCACGCATGGAAAAAAGCCTTGAGCGCAGGGCTGTTAACGGCGACGCCGGTCAGGAACGGAGCGGCCTGCTGTTCATGGGAAACGTCCACGACGCGTTTCCCCGCCGGCTCTTTCTCGACAAGCGCCTGTCGCCGCTTGATAAAACGGCCTGGGTGATGATACGGCTTTACGCGCAGCAGAATGAGGGCGCGGTGTTTCCGACCTATGACGAACTGCAGGCGCAGCTTGCCTCGGCGCACTCTGACAAGGCCTCGCGTGAAACCGTGAGCCGCACGCTGCTGATGCTGCGGCTCACGGGCTGGATAAGCCTGTGCAAAAAGGTGCGCGACGAAGGTGGCCGGGTGCGCGGCAACATCTATGCCCAGCACGATGAGCCGCTGGGCTATCGTGATGCGGAGACGTTCGACCCGGGCTGGCTGACGCTGGTTGAGCAGAGCTGCCAGAGTAAGAACAAGTCCGTGCGCATGACGGCGCTGGCCATCGTTAACGACATTCTCCAGGACAAAAGTATGCGCCACCGCCACAGCCGCCTGGCGCTGATTGAAAGTCGCCTTAATGCTCCGTCGACACCGCTGGCCATGGTGGGGAAAAGCGGCGCGGTACGACAGGGTTCGAAAAACGAATCCGGTCAGGAACCCCGTGAACCCCCCCCTGAAATACTGAGTTCGGAATCCGAACTCAGTCAGGATAAAGACGCCAGAACCCTGAGTACGGATTCCGAACTCAGTCTGAAATCAGGTACTTACAGCAGAGTTCGAAAATCGAACCGTAACGTACGTTCTTTCACACAGAGTGTGATTAAAACAACGTACGTCGCTGACGCGCCGACTCTGCCTGACAGCTTTCTGGCCATGCTGAGCAGTGAAGACCGCCAGATGGTCAGCGTGCAGTTCGGTGCGCTGCCCGTGCCGGTAGCTAAAGGGTTGAGTAGTGTGCTACAGAAACAGCTGCGCAAAGGCCGCCTTGCGAATCCAGCCGGCTGGATGTTCGCCATGCTGAAACGCGCCAGAGAGGGCGAATTCCGGCAGTCTGAGGCTACGGGCACACCCGCAGTCCAGAGTGGAACGGGACCTGCTAACGTTGTCTCAAACAGGCCAGCATCGGCTGCCGCCTCGTCCGTCACGGCTGCGGTGTTGCCTGAAAACCGGGCGACGTCTGAACAGGTTTTCGCTGCTATTGCCGCTATCAGGCAGCAGTTCAGATAACGGATTAAGTGTGGCTGCTCGAAAGCCTGGTTTGTTGCCAGTGGCAACAAGGTTAAAAACTGAGCGGTGAGTTTAATCGTACTGATTGTCAACCCTATGAAATATTAAACACCAATTGAATTTGATTAAAAAACATACTTGCTGCCAGTGGCAGCAAGGTTAAAAATTGAGCAATGAGTTTAAATCGTACTAATTGTCAACTCTATGAAATATTAATCACCATCCGAATTTGATTAAAAAACATACTTGCTGCCAGTGGCGGCAAGGTTAAAAATTAAGCAAATTAAATTGCAGCCAGCTGATTATGAGTTTCACGTTGTTGTAAAACCTTAGATTTCAGGAAGATGTCGCTTCATCTTAACTGACGGCAGGTGACAACAATGGCTGACAACACGGACAAACGGACAGGTGCATTACAGTCCGAAATGACGATAGCGCTTCATACTAATTATGCAATCGGGCTCTGGCAGGGGCGCAAACCAGAAAAGAATGAGTCTGATAAGCCCGGGCGGCACGGGATCATCGGTATGCCTCAGTTTTTTCAGAGAGCGGGCCAGATAAACCAGGATTCTCTTAAGAACAACCCCTGGGCTGATCAGGCGATGTTCCAGCTTGAAGAAAAAATCAGGTCTGCTTCTGACGCCATGACTTCTTTGCTGGAGCAGATAGAAAAAGACATGGGCATGCTGCCTAAAGGTGTGAAGGTCAGCGACGTTGAATCAGCTGAGCCACTTGATATTAATGTCTTTACCCGAACGCCTCTGGGCTATCGCTGTGTGTTCCTGCTCATGGGATTTGATCAGTTTGCCAAAAAGGTCCTGCAGGCTTCGCATTATGGTCTGGTCACGCGCTCTAAGAGAGACCAGTATCTGAGCGAGGGTGGGCGCCTGCTGCGGCAGATTTACGGAACGGTACTCTCATACCGTCGTGTTGACGCCACACGTATTGATGCCGCTGAGGACAATGAAACCTGGCGAAAAGCCTGTGAAGCAGTCGGCGAACCTGACCGGGCCGTTCTGCTCGGGGAAAAGCGATCGGCGTTTTCCCCGCCGGTTAATGAAGCCAGCGTGAACCTTCTGCGCCTGCGCTATAAAGCGGGTCAGTAAGCGGAGGCAGGTCATGCGCTTATTCATGTGTGAAAAGCCCTCTCAGGGGCGCGACCTTGCCGCCGTGCTGGGTGCGACCCGTCGCGGTGACGGTTTTATGACGGGTAACGGCGTGACGGTCACCTGGGCGATTGGGCACCTGCTGGAGACCGCACCGCCAGAGGCATACGGGCAGCAGTACGGCAAGCCCTGGTCGCTGTCTGCACTGCCAATCCTCCCTTCTGTGTGGCAGGTTATGGTCAAAAAGGAGACACAGGAGCAGTTTAAGGTTATTGAGAAACTGCTCAGGCAGGCAGATGAGGTCGTCATTGCAACCGACGCCGATCGCGAGGGTGAAGTTATTGCCCGCGAACTGCTGGACTATTGTGACTGGGAAGGCCGGGTTCTGCGCCTCTGGTTTTCAGCACTTGACGAGCTCAGTGTCAGAGCAGCTCTGAGCGACCTGCGCCCGGGTCAGGCAACACTCGGTATGTATTATGCCGGGCTGGGACGCTCCCGCGCGGACTGGCTGGTCGGCATGAATCTCTCTCGCCTCTATACGCTTCGGGCCGCCGAGGCAGGTTTTGAGGGTGTGGTCTCGGTCGGCCGGGTGCAGACGCCCACGCTGGCGCTGGTTGTTCGCCGGGACCGTGAGATAGCGACATTCGTGCCGAAGCCTTTCTGGCAGGTTAAGGCCGTGCTCAGTGCTTCCGGTATCAGTTTTCAGGCGTCGTGGGTGCCGGCCGCCGTCTATACGGATGAGGAAAAGCGCTGCATTCACCAGAACGTTGCCCTGCAGGTGGCGCAGCTCTGCCGGCAGGCGGGTGTTGCCACCGTGACCGAGTACGAAACGAAACGGGAGAAAGAGGCCGCCCCGCTGGCCTTTTCACTGGGTACGCTGCAGCGGGCCTGCGGAAAGCTCTGGAATATGTCTCCGCAACAGGTGCTGGACACCGCCCAGAGCCTGTATGAAAAGCACAAGGCCACAACCTATCCCCGCACCGACTGCGGCTGGCTGCCTGAGTCAATGCGTGAAGAAATCCCGGCCGTGTTTGATGCCATGGCGCGGACTGACACTTCACCTGAGTTCGCATCCCTGCTTTCACAGCTGGACAGAGGATTTGTCTCCCGCATCTGGAATGATAAAAAAATCACGGCGCACCACGGCATTATCCCCACTCGCAATGCCGTTCAGCTGTCCACCCTGAGCGAGACTGAGCGCCAGGTCTATCTGCTTATCCGCCGCAACTACCTGGCCCAGTTCCTGCCGCTCTGCGAGTCGGACGCAACGCGAGTTTCCTTTGATATCGGCGGCCAGCTGTTCCGCACGACCGGCCGCACTCAAGTCTTAAAGGGCTGGAAGGTGCTGTTTGCAAAGGATGAAGAGGATAAGGACGCAGCTGAGGAAGACAGCGCAGGTACCCTGCCGCCGCTCAGCAAAGGTGCGCAGTGTGGCGTTACCGGCGCAGATGTTAAGCAGCTGATGACCCAGCCGCCTGCGCACTACAGCTTTGACACGCTGATTGGTGCCATGATGAACGCGGCTGCGCACGTTACGGATCTTCAGCTGCGTAAAATCCTCAAAGAAAACGCCGGTCTCGGCACTGAGGCGACACGGGCCGGCATCATCGAGCAGCTGCTCAGCCGCCGTTTTATCGCGCTCAAAGGCAGCAAACTTCTGGCAACAGACCTGGGTGCGGACGTCATTGATGCCCTTCCACCGCAGCTGACCGACCCCGGTATGACCGCACTCTGGGAGCAAGCCCTTGATGAAGTGGCTGCCGGACGGATGAAACTCAGCGACTTTCTCCAGCGTCAGACCGCCTGGACCACGACGTTAGTCAGTCAGGGGATGCAGCAGCGCATCAGCATCCGGGTGCCGCCTTCGCCACCGTGCCCGCTCTGCGGCAGCAAAACCGCCCTGCGCAGGGGCCCTAAAGGAGAATTCCGCAGCTGTACGCGCTATCCCGAGTGCAGAGGCATCATCAGTCTGGACAGTGGTAAGCGTAAAAGCGCCGGCAGGACTAAGTCGTCAAAAACAAAAAAGAATTAAGCCACTTTATCCGATTGCGGGCCGTTTGCGCCTTTGTTATTGTGACGCCGGCTCTGAAGCCGCACCCCGCGACTGCGGGCTCCGTCAGCATCTAATGCATGTGTTGCCGGAATACAGTCTGGCCGTCCCCGCCCACACCTGAGCGGGAGGTGACAAGGCACGAAAACTCCGTGAAGCCCGTGCCGGGCGCTGAACACGCCAGCGGAGCCACTGCCCCAGGCAGATTAACTAAAGGTCGATGGTGCAGACCCCCATGGCGGTGCCGCGAGGTGCCGCTTTTTATTATCCGCGCACTGATGAATTTTCACACGTAGCGAGATTGACAACCGCTGCGTCCCGATGAAAGATAAAGAGGCTAACCGTTGTCCTTCCGACAACTGCCAATGTTCCGGTGATTTGAGAGGAACGCCTTCGGGTAATCACATGCCAATGCCATCACAACCTGAGAGATGGCGCTTTCGGGCGGTTCAAACCTGTTTAACCTTTGCGAACAGGTGCCTTTTCAAGGTCAAGGTCCACTTCACCAATACAGCCTGTCGGCATTTACTGCTGACCCCCTGCGGGAAACTCTCTCCCGCACGGGACTGATGTTTCTCCGCACCCTGTTTCGTTTTACTCCGGAGATAACACCATGACTGCAACTGCAAACACCCCTGCTTTAAATAACGCCTCAGCTGCTGCCGGTACATCAGGTAACAGCCCTAAAGAGAAAGAGTATTTCAACCTTAACGTCAGCGGCATCGGCTATCTCAGTACGATACGCCGTGTTCAGGGCGCTAACGGTGAATTTACCTGCGCCGTGGTCAATGCCCTGACCGGTCCGACTGACAATGCCTCCTACACGCGTTTTGACGTCACCGTTGCGGGTGTAGAGGCAACCAGACTCATTAACCGCTGTCACAAAGCGGTCGATGAAGAGGAAAAAATCCTTATTGGGTTTGTCCTCAGCGGCCTGAAAGCCGACGTGTTCACCCTGCAAAGCGGTGAGCATGCCGGTGAATCCCGTCCCTCACTGAAGGCGCGCCTGATAAAGGTCGACTTCATCAAAAAGGGTCAGGATGTCGTTTACAAGGCCCCGAATGCTTCCCAGACGCCAGAAACCGGTCCGGCCCCTCAGAAGGCTTACGATCCAGAATCGTTCTAAGCGTCACGGACACACCGCCGGAACACATCCCGGCGGGTGTGTTCCTCTCAACCCCATTTCTAAGAGGAATTCATTATGTCCGCACGCGGCGTCAACAAAGTTATCCTGGTCGGTAATCTCGGTCAGGACCCCGAAGTTCGTTACATGCCAAACGGAACTGCAGTGACCAGTCTTTCTCTGGCCACTTCAGAAACCTGGCGTGACAAACAGACCGGTGAAAACCGTGAAAAAACCGAATGGCATCGCGTCGTGCTGTTTGGAAAGCTGGCTGAAATAGCCGGTGAATACCTGCGTAAGGGTTCACAGGTTTATATCGAAGGCAAACTCAGAACACGGGAATGGCAGGATAGCGAAGGTACTAAACGCTATACGACCGAAACTGTGGTTGATGTAAACGGAACGATGCAGATGCTGGGCGGGGCGAAAAACAGCACCAATACCAGTGGAAACAATAAGCCGTCAGGCCAGCAGAGTGGATGGGGCCAGCCACAGCAGCCACAGCCTTCTCAGCCACAACATTCGGCTCCCAGAAATCCGGCGAACGAGCCGCCAATGGACTTTGACGATGACATACCGTTCCTCGGACACGGTTATGGCGTCTGTCGTAAGGCCATTTACGCAATTTCGTAAAGGATTCATTAAGTTAAACCCTCGTGGCGCCAGTTCTTTCTGGCGCTTTTTTATTCTATAATGATATTCACAAATCAGGAATGTCACTGGAGATCAACCATGAATACACGATATGAAGCCGATGTTGTTGCCTGGGCACAGGAGCAGGCGGCTTTACTGCGTGCGGGTCGTTTCTCTGAGATTGATATTGCTAATATCGCCGAGGAGATCGAAGACGTGGGCAAAAGCGAAAAGCGTGAATTAGCCAGTCGCATGGCGGTTCTGCTTGCACATCTTCTCAAATGGAAGTTCCAGCCTGGACGCCGTGGATCTAGCTGGCAACGTACCATCAAAGAGCAGCGTAAAGCCCTGGCGCTTCACATTAAAGGTACGCCTAGTCTGAAAGTGGCTCTGGCTGATCCCGACTGGATTGCGACCGTCTGGGCCGATGCTGTCTCTTCTGCCGCACAGGAAACACAGCTTGATGTTTTTCCTGAAGACTGTATCTGGGATATGGGGCAAATCCTCTCCCTGGACTTCTATCCAGAATAGAACTCCCCCTGCTCATTACTGATCAACATAGCCAGCTTATGCTGGCTTTTTTTTGAAGAGATTAAAGGCGTCTCTGTCATCCGGGAGCATACGTGAGCTCAGTCAGCGAGGTAAACACTGTGATGATCTTGATGAAGGCATCTCTGTCGAAGGCCAGCTCACACTCAGCAGTCTGGTACATTGTCGCCCCTGAGAGTCAACGCCGTCAGGCCATAAAACTCGCTTTTGTGGCCTGACGGCGTTCCCCCGCAGGGGTAGAGTATGCATGAAATTATGCTGATGATGCCCGATACAATAAATCCCTGAACCTGAAACAGACCTCCCTGTAGGTACGCTCCTTATTCACCTCATTCTGTTAACCAGATGAGGCCCCCACAATGTTATTCCGACGTACCAGACCGTTTACGGGGTGGTTTTCGTGCGTTGTTTTCATTTCATGGATAACTGAGTGGCCTGGTGTAACGAGCCTATTACCTTTTTCTTAAAATCCCGCTCAGAGTTTTACGTTGTCGGTTTTTGCCCCGCAGCCAGAATAGCAATCCTGATTAAGACTATTCCTGGGGTGGAACCTGATGGCAGTACCTTCCGGACCGGCCGCAAAACGCGCCGGCATCATTGCCTGCACTGTCATGCTGGCAGGCTGTATGAATACAGCCGCGACAGATACCGCATCGGGGTATACCCGCAGCCACACACCGGCCCGGTTTGATGATATCTACCGCAACCGTTCGCCCGAGGTGGTGCGCTACGATCGCTATACCCTGGTCAGCACCCGGCCTGCCGATGCGCAGCTGGACCCGCTGAATCAGGTGGTTGATATCACCATGCCCGCGCAACTGGTCAGCACGGTCGGTGAAAGTTTCCGCTATCTGCTGCTGGAGTCAGGCTATTCACTATGCTCAGCAACCACCGCTGCGTTTTCCGAATTGCTGAGTCGTCCGTTGCCTGTCGTTCAGCGCACCATAGGCCCGCTGAAGCTCAGCGAGGCGCTTCAGGTTGTCGCGGGTCCCGCCTGGCGACTGAAGGTAGACGAGGTAAACCGTGAAGTCTGCTTTGAGCTGCGCGATCAGTACCGGAGCTTTTCAGCGCCGGTTGCCAGCCTGACCGCGACTCGCCCTGCTGTCAGCACACCGGTAACTAAGCCCTATACAGCTCCGATCGTGCAGAACAAACCTGTCGCGGTTCAGGCAACGGCATCCGGGCTTGCACGTAATCCTTTCACCGGCGATGTGGTAGCGCCGTCCGGGCTCAAACCTCAGAGTCTTAGCGTACCCTCGCCGGTACTGCAGCAGACTCAGCCTTCATCAGCATCCGGAAATTTAACGGACTCTTCAAAGAAGCCGGCCCCTTCAGCGTCAGCGGGAACCTCAGCTGCTGCGCATACCCCGGCGCAGCAGAATCACACAGTCATTACTCAGACAGCAGACAAAACCAAAACCGCCCGCCTGACTACAGTGAATGTCGCACCAAAAGCACCTTCGTCTGTTCATCAGAAGCCTTCAACGGCGGTTGCACCTGCGCCCGCTGCCGACAGCCGCATTGTGCCGAACTATTCAACCGGTACGCCGGTAATGCCGCCTGCCACGGGTCAGACCTGGCGGGCTGAACCGGGCTCCACGCTCAAAGAAGCGCTCACTGCCTGGACGGCAAAAGCGCCCTGCGCCAATGGCGGCAACTGGGTGCTTATCTGGCCTGTAACGCTCGATTACCGCATCGATGCCCCCCTGGTATTTCACGGCAATTTTGAGTCCGTTCTGGTGCAGGTATTTGATTTGTACCGCCACGCTGAAAAGCCGCTGTTTGCCGAAGCAAACCGTATTCAGTGCCTGGTGTCCGTCAGCGATACGCCGACACCAGGAGGCCGCTGATATGGGGTTCGCCCTGCCAATTATCGCGCTGGCCATGTTCTTCGGGCTTATGGCCAGTGATGCACAGCGCCGTAATTCTGACGTTGTCACGCAGTCAGTATTCGTGGCCGTGCCCGCCCGGCTTGCCACTGACATGCTGCGTACCGCTGATGCAGTTAACGACTGGCGCCATGGCCGCTCAGTGGGTGATGGCCCCGTATCACCCTCACAGTTCGGGATGATGCCGGCCCCTGACAGGAAAATTAAAAGCGTGATACAGAGCGGCCGGCTGTGGGTGTGGATCGCCGATACGCCTGGCGTTTATGCCGCGCTACGCCGTCAGTCTGCCTCGTCCGCGCTTGTCCTGACTGTATCAGGCGGCCGCCTGCGTATGTACGACGGCACAGACATGAATCTTCCCCTTCCGTCCGGCGTGACGGAGGGGAGCATTGTTTACCTTAACTGAGGAACAGCGGATGTCGCGCACCCCTTTAAAACTGACGCTGCTGGCAATGGCTGTGCTGCTTTCTGCGTGCTCGGTCAAAGATGTCTCAACAATCGAAAAAGAGAACAACGCTCAGGCTGACACAACCCAGCGCGTTCTTAAAAGCCGGCTGGATATATCTCAGCCAGCTGTCGTATGGTCAGATAAGCCCTGGGTCAACCTCAGGCCAATACAGCCTGTAATATCGGCACCGGACAGCGTAAAACTGCCGCCATGTCAGGTAGTTCTGAACAACCCTGAAGGGCTGACGCTGGCGCAGATAGCAAGCCGTATTAACACCATTTGTGATTTTCGCGTATTCATTTCACCGGAGGTCGCTGCCGCACTCATGCGATCTGCCGTCGGTGGCGTGGCGACCTCCCAGATGAGTGGCCGCCTCCCGGCTCCGGACGACAACGGTCGTGTTCCGCTGGCGAAAATGGGCATGCAGCAGGCGCAGACCACAACCGTCTCCACTGAGCCACTCCTTTTCCAGGGAACGCGCTTCCTGGGCGACGCCCAGGAGGCCCTGAACATCGCGGCCAGCACGCTGGGCCTTTCCGTCCGGCGCTCAGTGGGGCGCGTGGATTTTTATATTCAGGACACGCGCACCTTCCAGCTCGCCATCCTCAACACCAAAGTTAACAGTACCGCGTCGATAACATCCGGGGCCGGTACGCAGCTGGGCTCAGAAGGCGGCACCGGCGGCACTAAAGGTGACGTCAGTTCTAATCAGAAAACGGACTACGGGATGAACAGCGACCTGTACAACGATATCCGTAAAACCGTTGAACAGATCCTCACTCCGAAAAGCGGCCGCTACTGGCTGTCCGATGCCACCGGCACGCTCAGCGTGACTGATACGCCTGAAGTGCTGGACCGGGTCGGTCGCTATATCGATTACCAGAATAAAGTCCTGAGCCGGCAGGTTCAGCTTAACGTGCAGATCGTCCGCGTTACCCAGACAAGTAATGTCGACAGAGGCCTGGACTGGGGCCTTATCGTTAAAAGCGTCACCGGCTTTGGCGCGACGCTCGGCAGCACATTTGCCGGCGCACCAACCAATGCCGGCAGCGCAGGTATTTCCATTCTGGATACAGCTAGCGGCGGTGCAGCGAAGTTTTCCGGTTCGCAGCTGATGCTGAGGGCACTGGCTCAGCAGGGCACCGTGACCATGGCGCTCAACCAGACCGACCCGACCGCAAACCTGACGCCAGTGGCCTACCAGCTTTCAAAAAGTACCGGCCTGCTGACCAGCTCTAATTCAACGGCTGTTGCCAACGTGGGCGTTACGTCGAGCCAGACCGTCACCAGTATCACGACCGGCCTGTTTATGACCATGCTGCCGTTCGTTCAGGAAAACGGGGATATCCAGCTGCAGTTTGCCTTCAGTTATACGACTCCGCCGGACGTGAAAAGCTTTATCAGCAAGGACGGCAATACCCGAAATGACGTAGCCAACACGGCAACCGAAGGGCTGGCACGCAAGGTCAATCTGCGTGCTGGTCAGACGCTGGTGCTGACCGGCTCTGAACAGCAAAACGCTTCTTCAGACAAGCAGGGAACCTTCACGCCTGACAACTTCATTCTGGGCGGCGGTCAGAGCGGAGCGAAAAGCCGCTCCACGCTGGTCATCATGGTTACGCCGGATTTATTGGGGCAATAGCGATGAAAATCAAAAAGAAAGCGTCACCTCAGCTCAATGCCGGCGTTACGGTCAGGGACAAAAAGAACCGCCGTGAATGGGTGGCCGGCATGGAATGGGAAAAGGCATCTTCAGGCATGCAGTGGCTCCGTCACGGCGTCAGGGCTGCTGATACGCATTACCGGATTCAGGGGGGCCGCCCGCATTCTCTGGTGGGTAACGTTTCTCCGGGCCGGACCCGAAGTGGTGTGTATTCACTGGCCCTGGCGTTTCAGCTCTGTGAAGGCGGCAACGTCTGGGGCATATACCGGCTGAGTATTGAGCAGGATATCTGGGTGTTTTTTGCCGTCAGTAACGGTCGCCTGTCCGTTATGGGCGACGTTACCGGCACACAGGCGCAAGTGCTTGCCGCCGCCGAACACTTCCTGCTTTTCAATGATTCTGAATCGGGTGAACTTCGCTGTGCCGCAAAAGCTGAAGACGGCGTTGATGCGCTTTCCTTCACGTCGCGCCTGACCAGAACGCAGCTCAGACGCTGCCGCCTCCACCGTCGCGTGAACCCGGCGACGCTCGCGCTTCCTTCTTTACTGCTCATTACACTGCTGGGCGCCGGCTGGTATGCCCGCGACACCCTCAGCGAACGGGCGAAACAGGCGGCCGACGAAGCCGCGTTTCGTGCAAGGCTTGCCATGACGCCGGCAAAACCTGTGCTGCCTGCTTCAGCGCCGCATCCCTGGGCGCATCAGCTGCCGGTGCCTGTGATGCTCAGCTTCTGCTGGCTGACGCGTGAACCGCTGAACGCCTCTGTTGCCGGCTGGCGCGTTTCAGATGCGGAATGCATTCCAAAGGGCATCCGTTTGCGCTACACCGCCACGCCGGGCGCGACGGTGAGCGATTTTGCCAGACGCGTCAAAGAGTTGTTTGGCCTCGATGCGGTTTTCAACCTTCAGGAAGGCGGCAAAAACGGGGATGTGTTTATCCCTGCCAGGGTTACCCCTGCGCAGTTTGAAGACGAAAAGCTGCCCGGTGCTGATGAGCTGCTCATGCGCTTCATCTCTCACCTGCAGCGGCGAAACATTGACGTGAAGTTTGATGAAGTTAAGCCGCCTGTTCTCGCCCCCGGCCAGGAAATGAAAACCGCACCGCAGGACTGGCGTGAGTTCACTTTCATCATCAACTCTCGCCTGCAACCAGAACTGCTGTTTCAGGGGCTGGATACGACCGGAATTCGCCTGACGAGCATGGCCCTCTCCATGAGCGAGCAGGCGAAGTTCAATTACACCATAAAGGGGAGCGTTTATGCGCAGAAATAATCCAGCGGGTCTCTGCCTGCTGTCATGGCTGCTGGTAAACGCTGCCACAGCGACAGCAGCCGGGAGCGATCCGCTGCCGCCCAACGTCACCCTGGGCGAGCTCGAATCAGCGCAGGCTCAGAACCTGTTGCTGGAGCAGAAAGTGCAGACGGCGCGGCTGCAGCAGCAGTTGCGTGAGAGTCTGACAACAGTAACGTCTGCGCCAGCCCAGGATGGGGGTGTGCCACCGCTCACATCTTACCCTTCAGCCGGTCAGATGCCTGTCTCCCAGGCACTGACGAAAGATACCGGCAGCGCAGCTGTGACTAAGCCAGCCGCCATCAGACTGGTCGAAATCTATGGAAGTCCCGGAAAGCTCCGCGCCCGTTTGCAGTTGCCCAGCGGAGGCATCACAGAGGTGGTGAAAGGCGACCCGATCCCGGGCACGTCAAAGCGCGTGACGGCCGTAACTGAAACCGTGGTGCGTCTCAGTGACGACACCGAACTTTCATTCTGAGGTGAAGATGATCCCGGCTAAGGAAATCGCAGACTTTGTATTTGCCGAGCACCACCCTGTACAGGGTGTAACGCTGCTAATTGATAAAAACCGCCGGCAGGACCCGGCCATTCAGCGCTGGGCCGTGGATATGGCAAAACAGCATCCCGGTGCAGAAACAGAGTTTGTCACGCTAAGTGAGCTAAGCCAGCGCCGTGAAAGCGCTGTTGCTCAGGGGCTGGTTGTAACGGAAAACGATCTCAATAAAAAAGACGTCAGCCGCTCTCAGGATAAGGTTCTGGGTTATTTCAGTCTGGCGTATGAGCTTAACTCCTCCGATATTCATGTGGAAATAAGCGCAGAACGTAAACTCACGATTATAAAGATGCGCATTCACGGTGAGCTCGAAGTGATTGACGAGCTGACCGATGAAGAAGGGATCACGCTGGTTTCAACTGTATATATTTCGATGTGTGACGTCCGCGAACAGTCCTTTTTCATGGGGCGTGAGCAGTCGGGCCGTGTTAACGCGAAGTTTGCACGTCAGGCCGGATTATATGGGGCCCGCTACGAGCACCGCGCCACACCTGACGGGCTGTTTGTCGTCATGCGCATGATCCCCGATGACAGCAAACATATGCCCACACTGCCCCAGCTCGGTTTTCTGCCCGAGCAGGTCAGACTCATCATGCTGATGCTCCGGCTACCCTCGGGCATGATTCTCCTGACGGGGCCAACAGGCTCTGGCAAGAGTGCCAGTATGCGTTCGTTCTGCGATCTCTGGATGAAACTGACGGGTGGAAAAAAGCTGCTGCTGACCCTAGAGAACCCGACAGAAGGCCTGATGCCCGGTGCCATTCAGACTCAGGTCATGCCGGATGATAACTCCCCTGAAGCCATCAGCCGGGCATGGAATAACGGTAATGCTTCTTCTCTGCGACTCGACCCGGATGCGCTGGGAACGGGAGAAATGCGTGACCTCTATTCCATCCTTGCGGCTATTTATGCCTGCGAAACAGGTCACATTTTCTTCTCAACGCTGCACACCAAAACCCCAATCGGCGCCCTCCGGCGCATGGAGCTATTCGGTATTGACCGCCGCCTTCTGGCTGACGCTTCCCTCATCGCCGGGCTTATAGGTCAGCGACTGGTGCCCCTGCTCTGCGAGAGCTGCAAAATTCCCTGGTCACAAAAAATGCCAGAGCTCGACACGGAGAGTCGTGAACGACTGGAGCAATACTGCACCGTTGAAGGGGTCTGCACGCCACAGCAGCTTTTCTTCCGAAACCCTGAAGGCTGTGATTGCTGCAGAAGGGTTATCCCGTTTAATGGCCGGGTGGTCAGTAAAGGTGTAACAGGGCGTGCTGCAGTTGCAGAGGTCATGCGCACTGATGCCCGTATGATGAAAATCTGGCTGTCAGAAGGACCTGATGCAGCGCGTCTGGACTGGATCAAACGGGGCGGTATCTCACGCCTGATGCACCTCATGCGCTACCTTGCCGAAGGCAGGGTCGATCCGCTGGAAGCTGACCTGATTTGCCCTCTGGATGAAGACGAACACCTGCACAGCGAAGCATCTCATGTCGCGTAATCTGCATTTCAGGACTGAGCGGAGCATGTCCCTCTTTGAAAAATGCCGCTATCACGCCGTCAGGCTGACCTTCACCGGTGCACATCGCCAGGTGTTTTACGAAAACATGCGTTTCCTGCTGGAAAACAGAAAGCACCTTGAGACCTCGCTGAAAATGATCGGCGAGGTGCACACCAGTTTCGGTGAGAAATGGCATCCCTACCTTGAACTCACCGAAGACTGCCTGGAGGGGCTCCGGGATAACTCGCCGGGCCGGACTCTCGCGGATGTGCTGGCGGTGTGGGTGCCCTACGAAGAGGCCGCGCTTATCAGTGCCGGGATGAAGACGGGCAATATTCCTGTTGCCCTGATACAGGCAGACAAACTCATCAACGCCCGTGAGCAGATCTTTGGTCAGGTCGTGTTTGCGTCCGTTTACCCGCTGGTCCTGCTCGTTCTGGGCGGCGGCCTGCTCGGGGTCAATAACCTGTCCCTGGTTCCGATGCTCAGCAGAATGTCTGACCCGGCCAGCTGGACCGGAGCACTCGGGTTTATGAAGGGGCTTTCTGACTGGACAGAACAGTGGGGGCCTGCAGCGGCATTCTCTGGTGCGGCTCTGGTTGTGGCCAGCCTGTGGTCCCTTCCCCGGTGGCGCGGCAGAATCCGGCGTATTGCTGACAGCATTATGCCCTGGTCTCTCTACAAAGACCTGCAGGGGGCGGTGTTCCTGATGAACACCGGTGCCCTTCTGGGGGCCGGCGTTCAAGAGCTTGAAGCCATGCAGCTGCTGCACAGCTTCGCGCCGCCCTGGCTGCAGGAGCGCCTTGAGGCAGCGATGGACGAGATGAGTGAGGGCAACTCGCTCGGCATGGCGCTGCGCAAAAGCGGCTATGACTTCCCGAGCCGTGAAGCCGTGAACTACCTGTCGCTGCTTGATGACGGTGACGGTTCAGCCACGCTCATCAGCAACTATGCCGAGCGCTGGCTTGCACAAACCCTTAAACGGGTAGCCCGTCAGGCTACGGTAACCCGCCTTATATCCATGCTCATGATTCTGGGTTTCTTCGCGCTCATCGTTCTGATGGTCATGCAGATCCAGGACAGCAGTTCACTTAACCTTCATTGAGGACGCACCATGTCTTTTTTAAACACTACTGCAGGAAAACATCCGGACCGGGGCTGGGGATTTTTGGAACAGGGCGCCATTGCCCTGACTTATATTCTCATCGCCGCAATTGTCGTGGGGGGGATCTGGAAACTGTTCAGTGCCAAAGAAGCTGCGCAGGAGGTGACCAGCCTGCAGACTATGATGAGCAACGGGACGGCACTAAAAGGACCTAACGGCTATGACTTCAGCAGCGGCGCCTCTATGACCGGCTTCCTGATCCAGAAAGGCGGCGCACCGTCCGGCTTTACCGTTCACGGCACGGCCTCATCCGGCACCGCGATGCTGACCAACAGCTATGGCGGCCAGGTGACCATGGCGCCGGTGGCAAACAGTAATGGTTACAACAACGGATTCTCCGTGACGACCCAGAGTGTGACGCAGGCCGGCTGCATTGAAATTGCCACCCGCATGACTTCAGCAGGCTCCGCCAGCTCAATGGCCATCAACAGTACCGATTTCAGCAGCGGGCAGGTGAACTCCGAAGCAATTGGTAAGGCCTGTACCGCAGACAGCGGCCGGACCGGCAATAACACGCTGGTCTTCACGCATAACGGCTGATGCTATGCGTAGTACTGTGCTGACTGGTTTGATGTTAACAGTGCTGTTCTGCGCCCGCGCGAATGCGTTTTGTTTTGACGCGGCGGGCGCAAAATACCACATCGACCCGCTACTGATTCAGGCGATCGCAACCGGTGAGAGCAGCCTGCACGCGGGCATTACGCACATTAATCGTGACGCACGAACCGGGCGGGCCGTCAGCACCGACTACGGCCTGATGCAGGTGAATTCAACCCATATTCCGTCGCTCATCGCGAAGGGTTTCATCAGCAGTCCGCAGGATTTGCTGACGAAGCCCTGCCTAAACGTGCAGATAGGCACTTGGATTCTGGCCTCGCATTTTCAAGTGTGTGGCATCAGCTGGAACTGTCTGGGCAGCTATAACGCCGGATTTCGTAAAGACCGGCACGAAACCCGCGAGTCCTATGCCAACCGCGTGTATGCCATCTATAAAAAACTGCTGTTAAAAGAGCGGAGAATGACACTGTGACACTGCTGACCCTGAGTATGCCCTGGCAGTTTGCTGCCCTGATATTTCCTGTTTGCGTGATGCTGTTCCGGCTGCTGGCTTACCGTGTACGTAAAAGTATGCAGTCGTATCCCTTAATCACTGACTGCGCCGATACGGCCACGTCAGGGATTGTCTGGCTGTATGCGTGTGCCGCCACGGCTGTTGTTCTGGCTCCGTTGCCGGAACGCCTGCCGGCGTTGTTTTTTCTGCTGTTTCTGTTCAGGCTGACGCTGACCGATGCGCTGAACGGCCTGTTGCCCCGCATTCTGACCGTCAGTTGCCTGCTGGCCGGTCTGGCGGTGTCGCTCTGGCATTATGACTATTCAGGTTTCAGGCCTGCGATAGCAGAGCTGTGTACAAAATTCTCTTATGCGATCCTCATGATGCTCACCGCCGAGGGATATCGCCTTTTAAGCCTCGCTGTACACGGTCATGAAAACCCGGCGTCCGGCGATGTGTGGCTGTCAGGTGCTATCTGTGCCTGGCTGGGACTCAGGGGCTTTCACGCCGTGGTTATCGGGGTCGTGCTTTTTATGCTCTGGCAGGTACAGTTACGCCGCATTTCTGAGGGCGGTCCCTTAGGCCCCTGGCTTGCAGCCGGTGCCGTGATGGTTACGCTCTTTCAGCTTTATCAGCCTCTTGTTACCTGGTGAACACCATGCCAACACAAAAACTTCCCGATCGCGGCTGGGCACTGATCAGCACCGGCGCTGCGCTCATCGTTCTGGTTTTTATTACCACCTGGGGCAGCTCACTGATCCAGGACTGGCAGGCCAGGCAGAACTGGCTCAGGAGCGCCACGCAGGCCTCGCGCTTTACCCAGGCCGTGAAAAGTTATTCAGGCCGCTATTACGATACGCTGCAGTCGACCGCGCCGGTCACGATCACGCCGGCCATGCTTAAAAATACGGGTTTTCTGGAGCCGGGTTTCACAGAAACCAACGATTATGGCCAGAGATATCTTGCCTCTGTGGTGCGAAATTCGTCACAGAATAATCAACTTCAGGCGCTGGTTTACACGCAGAACGGCAGTCAGCTGCCCTTTATGGCCATGGATCAGATTGCCATAAGTATTAATTCTGGCATGGGGGGGTATATCAATACAGCAGGCACCGTGACCGGCGCCCGGGGCGGCTGGTCTGCTCCGCTTCAGACATTTAATGCCAGCACCACGCCCGGGCATATTGCGGCGCTTCTGACCACGGATGAGCTGGGTGCATCCCGTGCCGAAAGCGACCGGCTTTACCGGTTTGCGGTAAACGGCAAACCCGACCTCAACACCATGCATACCAGCATTGATATGGGCGGTAACAATCTGAACAACACCGGTAATGTAAACGCGGCAAACGGTAATTTCAGCAGTAACGTCACGGCTGCTGGCACCGTGACGGGTCAGGATGTGAACGCAAGAGGTAACATGAATGCGGGAAATGCAGTTTCAGCAAACGGCACGGTGACGGGTCAGGACGTCAACGCGCGGGGTAATATTTTTGCTGCGAACAGCATAGCTGCCAATGGTGACATCCGTAGTAACGGCGGCTGGTTTATCACCCGCGACGGCAAAGGCTGGCTTGATGAATCTCACGGTGGCGGTTTTTACATGTCCGACAATGACTGGGTCCGTGTTGTTAATAACAAAAATATTTATACCGGTGGTCTGATACGGGGTGGCAACGTCAGAGCTGATGGTGATATTTCGGCGGGAGGCATTCTGTATCAGGACAGCATTAACATGGAAAACACATCATGCAGCCCGGATGGAGCTATAAGCCATCAGGCAGACGGTGCATTACTTTCATGCCAATCACGAGTATGGCGCCTGCAGTCTGCCACTAAAACTATCGTTTCGGCATCTTCAGATGTGATGCGTTTTTCCGCAGCAACGGCAACCTGCCCAGCTCCAAAAAAAGTCGTGGGCGGAGGCGGTAACTGTGAAAGTCTGACTCACCAGGGAACAGTCTGGCTGGTCACATCAATTCCTTCAGGTGATGCGTCATGGTTCGCATACTGCGACTCAACCAAAAATCAGATTATCCGATCAACAAGTTATGCAATTTGTGAATAAGACGTCAGCTTTGCTGAAGGCGTTTCTTAATCAGCACGATCAACAGGCTGAAAGGCGCAATTCATACAGCTAATTTTTACTTACCGCTGGCCTTACACAAGACATGCAAAGTTCATTAAATCTTCAGAACCGGCTGATGAGTTAATCATCGCCATTGCATCGTGAATTTTGCACCTTATGGCCGTTCTGCTGAGCAGCCATAAGGAATTAACCGATGTCTCTTATCCACGCCTCACCCGATGAACTGGTGCCGGAAGTCACCGGCACCAGTCATGCTCCGGATGAGCCTGCCCATGATGCTGTTCCCTCATTACCCCGAAAACCGCCGGTTGATCTGCGAAGAGTCGCCCGTCACGTCAGTCTCGGCGTGCTGGTTGCCGCACTGCTTGGCACCCTGACTGCCTCGGGGGTGCTGCTGTATAAAGTCTCAAATCTGACCATACGGGTTAACACCCTCGATGCCGCCTTCCGCAGCGGCCAGATAGGCCAGCTTTCCGCTAACGTCACCGTCATGCAGGAAAAGCTGAAAGCGCTGGAAAAACAGATGGCTGCACTGGAGCCGGTGCAGGAAAAAATCAGTACGCTCTCTTCCGAACAGCTGAAACTCAGCACCCGCCTGAATCAGCTCAGCGATGACGGTCTCAGCGATCAGCAGTCTGTGCAGCAGCTTCAGCTGCAGGTCGGACAGCTCAGCCAGACGGTTAAGGCGTCGGCCTCGGCACTTGAATCGCTGAAACAGCAGACCATGTCGACACCAAAAGCCCCCGAGCCTGAAAAGGCTACCCCTCAGCCGTCTCAGAAGGCGGCCGCCTCCCCAAAAAAGACTAAACGGTCAGTCAGGCACGCGGCGATGCCGGCTGCACCGTTCGTGCTGACCGGCATCGAGCGCCGGGGCGGCCAGACCTTCGCCGTCGTTATTCCCCGTGGCGTTGACCTGATTTCGTCGATGCGCCTGCTCTCGCCCGGTGACGGCTTTATGGGCTGGACCCTGCGTGCGCTTGAGGGCAATGCCGCACTGTTCAGCTTCAGCGGCAACGCCGTTCGTATTCAGGTTCAGTGAAAGGAAAACGCATGAAAAAAACACTCACCGCAGGTCTCTTACTCCTGCCGCTCTGGGCCCTGGCATCCGTTGCGCAGACGCCAGCAGTTAACAGTCGCGTGGCGCCACTTCAGGAAAACACGTCATCCCAGTTGAGCACACAACAACAGGCTCAGCAGTGGGGCCTGTCTGACAGTGACTGGAGTCGTTATCAGACGCTGATGAAGGGGGATCGCGGGATCATGTCACCCGGCCTTGACCCGCTGACGGCGCTTGGCGTTGAGACCGATAACAGCGCAGAACGCCGTCGTCTGGCAGAGTTGTGGGTAAAACACGAATACCAGCGAACCGAAAAGGAGCTGGCTTTCCAGCGCGACGTCAACGCCGCCTGGCTGCGACTGTATCCCGAAACGCTCGCGGTCAACATGGGTGCCAACGCGGCCGGTATAGCACACGACACGCAGGGTCGCCTGGCGCTGTTCCTGAAGGAAAACTGTTCGCGCTGCGATGCGCGGCTTGCCGCCGTTCTGGCTGACAACCGCGCCGTCGACCTGTATCTGGTCGGCATCGACAGCGATGACGGACTGCGTGCCTGGGCCGTTAAGCACAACATCCCGGTAGAAAAAGTCCGCAGCCGTCAGATTACGCTTAATCACGACAACGGCCTGTGGTTCAGGTATGGCATGGGCCAGATGCCCGTCATTCTGCAGCAGGGGGTAAACGGATGGCAGGTCGCAGCGTACTGAAGCAGACCGCTGCCGTGGTCTGCTTTGTCAGCTGCGCCTGCGGTGCGGCTGACAAAGGTCAGGTTATTCCGGATGCATACCGGCAGATAGCGGCAGCAGAAAGAGTGCCGGCAGAGTCGCTGTATTCACTGGCGATGGCCGAAAGCACCCGCAAAACCGTCTGGGGTGCGAAACCCTGGCCATGGACTATAAACGTTGCCGGGCGGGGTTATCACTATGAAACGCGTGATGCGGCTTTCACTGCGCTGCTGGAATTTATGCAGCGCTGGCCCCTGAAGAACATCGACGTGGGTGTTGCGCAGGTCAACCTCGGCTGGAACGGTCATTTTTTCCCGACCTACCGCGACGCTTTTGATCCTTACCTCAACCTCCGCGCCGCCGCCCGCATTCTCCGGGCCTGTTACGACGCACGTCCCGGCAGCTGGTTAAACGCGGCCGGCTGTTACCACCATCCCGCCGGCGGTAAAGCGGCCCAGACCTACATCGCCATTGTCCGTCGCAAGCTTGGCCAGATTGCTCCTGATAAACCCGGCGCACAGTCCGCATCGCCGGTCGATCTCGCCAGTAACACTCTCACATGGATCGAACCCAAATGATGAAACAATACTGCCTTATCCGTAACGTCCTCTTCAGCGCCTGCCTGCTCTGCGTCGTTACGGGAGCCAGCGCCGCGCTGGTTGTGGTCGGTGACGTGGGCGGTGAGCCCACAGCGCCGTACTTTAATGCCATCAACGCTGATAAAGATGCTGTAGCCGGTGCCCCCTCTGTACCGGCTGCGCCCCCTGAATCGCTGTCTATTTCTGACATGCTCCCCGTCAGCACGTCAGAGATGAGTCCGGGTCCTGTGTCACCTCAGGCCTTACAGCTCGCAGGTATGCCACCGGTATTTGTAGTGGGTGACGATCCGCTTTCAAAACAGTGGCTTTCACAGCATGCAGCAGAGCTCAGTCAGATGCGTGCCACAGGCATGGTCGTGAACGTGAAAGATGCGGCGGCGCTGACGGCCCTCCGGGCGCTTTCGCCGTCCATCGAATTGGTGCCGGTCAGCGGCGGTGACCTTGCCCGCCGACTGCACCTGGCTCATTACCCCGTACTGATTACTGATAAGGGGCTGTCGCAATGATGCCGGTAACTGTCATTGCTGAGCTGATTAGGGCGAATCCTGTTCAGGTCGCAGTTGCTGTGGCAGTGGCTTTTGCTCTGGTGTACCTGCTTTCTCCTTTATGTCTCAGGCGCGTAAGCAGTCGCCACCGCCGTTATCAGAAACGAGCAGCATCGGCACTCGCCCGCCTGCCGCAGCTGCGTGACGATGCCGCACGCATGGTCTGGCTGCGCAGAATGAATCCGTATGTCTTTGAAGAGATGCTGCTCACGGCACTGTCCCGTCAGGGATTTCGTATCAAGCGTAACGCCAGCTACAGCGGTGATGGCGGTATGGACGGGCAGGTCTGGATAGCAGGAAAGCGCTGGCTGATTCAGGCAAAGCGCTATGGTGCCGCCATCAGCGCCCAACATGTAGTTGCATTCGGAGAACTGGCCAGTAAGGAAGGGTGTCAGGGACTGTTCATTCACACCGGCCGTACGGGCGAAGTCAGTCGTAAGGCCTTCAGATGTAGTCCGGCCATCATCCTTATCAGCGGCCAGCGCCTGCTTCAACTGCTTGCTGGCGATCGCCGGTGGCTGGACTTCCAAGGCGATGATCACCCCCTACCATCACGAACCCGTTCCGGTTCACCTTCAGCACACTTATAAGGAAGCTCGCTATGCGCATATTTTTTAGAACCGTTCAGGCCACTGTCAGTAATCTGTTGCAGTCAGTGGGGATTAATAACGCATTCTCAGTCATTCTCATCCCTGTACTCTGGGCGCTGGCCTTAATGGCTTTCCTCTTCCTTTACCTGATTAAAATCGTCTTTCTCTGGCCATTCATCTTTTTCACAGCCGTGACAGCCGTCTTCATTGCTGTTATTCCGGTTCTGATGCTGACAAATCCGCTTTTTACCCCTGATGCCGCATTTGAAGGGATGATACGAGTATTCCACCAGTTACCTCATCTGTGGGTGGCGTTCATCCTGTTGGGCTTAATGGCCGACATGCTGCTGTTTTTAAGCCGGGAATATAACCGTGAGTTTGTGAGAGCCTTTGACCTTATATGCAAAAGGTACGGAGGTCAGGCCTCAGGTAGCGACTTAATCCTCAAGCAGAGAGGCTGAGCCATGGTCATGAACGACTTTCTGGCCAGAACCACGGCGAATCTGCCTCACTGGGCCCGAGAAGCTATCGGGGTATGGGATGACACTCTGCTGCGTCAGCAGAGTGACTTTCTAAGGCGACATTACTGGACGGAATCCGGCTGTATCAACGTTTTTTGCATTAAAGGTACGGCACATCCGGATTATCAGGGCCTCAGCTGGTATGAGTTTTTGCATCAGGGCAAGCATATGAGCAAAAATATTGCCCTGCTTGAAAGTCATCCCGCTTATTACACCGCGATGGTCACGAAAAAGCCTGTAATGTGTTTTAACAGCTATAACGGCATAGAATGGTTTACCGGTGCGGACGGTAATCATCGTAGTGCCCTGGCTCGGTTTCTGTTTAACGAGCAGGAAAAGTACTGCCTGCACGGTGTGCAGCTGAATCACTATGAATTTATTGAGCCGCTTCTGACCGTTTATCTGGCCCTTCGGGAAGAACTGAGCCTGCATACGGCGCATGGCTGCCATGTGGATATGAACGTGAACCGCATACACCGGTGCAGTGAGGATAATCCCGGCTGGAAAACCGATTTTTATACCACTTCACTCTATTTCAGCACCGGTTCATGGAGTCGTGACTGCCATGATCACCCTGCAGTGAGTGTTATGACAGCCCCCCTCGACATTACTGACCCCAATGAGGGCTGGAAACTACTGGTTTCCCTAAGAATGTGGCGCGAGCAGCGTGAGGCTAAGCGTAACGACATCTTCAGCTGGCTTGCTGAGAGGAGGCGGGCATGAGCGATCGTTATGTTATGGAGTCGCTGCTCCGTCCCGCCGTCGAGATGTATTCGGCCACGGTTGCTGGCAGCGCCACGTTTATCTGCCTGACGGCGCCCTGGTCTGTTGCGCTGGCGCCCTCGGTAAGCTGGGTGACGGCGGCAGGTTTTGGCGTGCTGGCCCTGAAGCGCACATCTCAGGGGTTAAAAATCCTGCGCTATCGTCGAAATATACGCCGCCTCTCGCGCTATGCACTGACCAGTGACCAGATACCGGTCAGCCGCCGCCACCTGTTCCTCGGGAAGGGGTTTCAGTGGTCGCCCCGCCATACGCAGCGGCTGATGGAGGCCCGCCGTCCGGAATGTGAAATCTACGTCCAGCCTTCGGTCATGTACCGCATGGCCCGGGAGCTGGAAAAAAAGATGGAGTACAGCCTGCCGTGGCTGTGCCGGCTGACGTCGGCAGACTCCGCCCTCAATCCGTTCCGGCCGTTGCCCCCGGTCGGCGGCAGTTCTGTTTATCACGGGGTTGAGCCCGATGAAGTTAACGTCATGTCTGATCTGGGCGAACGCGTGGGCCATATGCTGGTCATGGGCACCACCCGCGTCGGCAAAACCCGCCTGGCTGAGCTGCTGATTACCCAGGACATCCGCAGGCGCAACGCCGCCGGCGAATTTGAGGTGGTGATTGTTTTTGACCCCAAAGGTGACGCAGATCTGCTCCGGCGAATGTATGCCGAATCGCACCGCGCCGGACGGCAGGACAATTTCTGGGTATTTCATCTGGGTTGGCCTGACATCAGCGCCCGCTACAACGCCGTGGGCCGCTTCAGCCGTATCTCCGAAGTGGCGTCGCGCGTGGCGGGTCAACTCTCCGGCGAAGGGAATTCTGCAGCCTTCCGTGAATTTGCCTGGCGGTTCGTCAACATCATTACCCGGGCACTGGTTGCCCTTGGCCAGCGTCCTGACTACAACCTGATACTGCGTTACGTCACCAATATCAGCGAACTCTATGAGACCTATGTTGATAACCTGCTGAACGAAAAGGCACCGGCACTGATGGGCAGCCTGGAGGCGCTGATAAAGTCAGGCATAAGTGAAAAAGACCTGCCACGCCACCTTCAGGGGCGTCCGAACGGCGTGAAAATCTGGGCGTCTGAGCAGGTGCTTGGCAGTCCTCAGGGTAAAAAACTCTGGGACCCGGTGCTCGATGGCCTGCGCAGTGCGGTTCAGTATGACCGGACGTATTTCGATAAAATTGTGGCCTCGCTGCTGCCGCTGCTGGAAAAGCTCACCACGGGCAAAACGGCCGCGCTGCTGGCGCCTGATTACACCGACCTTAACGATCCGCGACCGATACTCGACTGGCACAACATCATCAAGTCACGCGGCGTGGTCTACGTCGGCCTCGATGCGCTGTCTGACCCGGTGGTGGCCGCCGCCGTGGGAAACAGCATGTTTGCCGACCTGGTTTCTGAAGGGGGACATATCTACAAATTCGGGCTGGGCGATGAGGGCGATGAAAAAGCCGGGAAGGCCGTCATCAACCTGCACTGCGACGAGTTTAACGAGCTGATGGGTGATGAGTTTATCCCGCTCATCAACAAAGGCGGCGGTGCTGGCTTCCAGGTCACGGCCTATACGCAGACGCTGTCCGACATTGAGGCCCGCATCGGGAATACGGCCAAAGCGAGCCAGGTTATCGGTAACTTTAACTCCCTGGTGATGCTCCGGGTGCGTGAGAAAAACACGGCCATGCTGATGACAGATCAGTTGCCTGAGGTTGGGGTGTACCAGAAAACCCTGACGTCAGGCGTGACCGACGTCTCACGCCCGGGCGAAGGCACGGACTTTAACAGTAACGTTAACGATCAGGTGACGCTGGTGAAAGTGCCGATGATTAGCCCGTCTGACATCATCAACCTGCCTAAAGGGCAGGCCTTTGCGCTACTGGAAGGCGGACGGCTGTGGAAGATCCGGATGCCACTCCCGGTCAGCGATGACAATGACCGCTTTATGCCATCGAGCCTGAAACAGCTGGCTGACACGATGGAAAAGAATTATCACAGCGCTGAATCCTGGTGGACGGGTGGTGACGCCGGAAGTCCAGGGGGCCTGTATGTCCCAGAATGACGCGGGGAATACCCGAAACAGTACGCCCTCAAAGCCCCGCCAGTCGGGCCCGTTTACGCTGCTGCTGTGGGACCTGCCGCTGAGTCTAGTCGGTATCCTGATAGGTTCGCTGTTTGTCAGCCTGGGTGTTGAATATGCGTGTATTACTTTCCTGTGGCCGGACGAGGGCGCCGCACACAGCTATCAAGTCATGCTTGCTGAAAGCCACTGGCTTTCAGCGGGATACACCCGAAGCCTGCTGATGGCCACGCCGGTAGAAACCATCACCCGCTGGGTTCAGGCCGCGTGGCACTGGCTGTTTGTGGACAGCGGACTCAGCCACTGGCTGGCCTCTTTCAGGGAGACGAGTCGCAAAGGGAGCGGCCTTGTTCCGTCCCTGAACGGCTTCGGTGCATCCCTCATCAGCTGGCTGGGAGAGTATCTGCAGGCCACGCTCTGGGTGACGCTGATCTTCTTTATCCGGGTAATGATCCTGTTTCTCAGTATCCCGCTGTTCGGGCTGGTCATCATCACCGGCATTGTGGAGGGGCTGGTCAGGCGCGACCTGCGTCGCTACGGGGCGGGGTATGAGTCGAGTTTTGTCTATCACCACGCCAAACGCTTTATCAAGCCGGCACTGTACGGCCCCTGCATGCTGTATCTGGCCTGGCCGACAGCTGTGTGGCCAAATCTGTTTTTGCTTCCCTCTGCGCTGCTGGTAGGTGGCGTGCTGGCTCTTGTCACCGCTTCGTTTAAGAAGTATCTATGAGACGATATCTGTGAGTATTTAGGGGGAAGTATGTCCATGGCGCCTGAGCAGTTTCAGGCTTTTTTTGTGATAAGAAATATTTAATTAATATAAAATTTACTTTTACAATAAGATGTTTGGCCACTTCATTAAAATTAGAATGCATGGGAGTTATATGAAAAATAAACGTTATACAATCAATGGGTTATACGCAATTTTAAGAGATTTCTATTTAGATTCATTTCCTCACTCTTCAAGTTTTGATGCTTTACAGGTATTAAACTTTGAAATTAAAAAGATCAATAAAAGCGCTAAGATTGAGGAGTCTAACTTCAGATACTCTTTTGATAATCCTAACCCAACGGTAGTAGACGCTGATAATCCTTATTCAAATGAAAATGGCAGTGAAGGCAGGAATGTCGAAGAATATTTCGAAAATGCTGGAAGTAATGAGATAAGAAACATTATTCAGGATTTGCATGGTTTAGAGTCGTGGCTTTGGACTGCAGGGTTTATAGAAAACAAAATTGCCACTGAAAAACTTTTAGCCAATAAAAAGCTCATCTAATTGAAGATAGCCCACTGAAAAATCTACTTTTCAGTGGGCTATATTTATTCTACGAATAGAATCAGCGACCGGCCTCATAAGCCACATTATCAGTTCATCTTATCAATACTCAAATTGTCAAAATAAAACTGCACGCCCAGCTGTTCGGGAGTGACCATGGGACATGAGCTATGGTTGTTAATTCACTGCTCAGTCATTCATCGCCCAGGCGGCGCGCTTTTCGCCAGAAACAATCTGCTTTTATTTTCAGAAATCCATAAAGATTTTACTGCTGCCAGGCGTGCGCGGTTGCGTCACTCTCACCGATATCTGTTACCCGGGAGAGCCGTACATGCGCCGTTTACCCCCTTTCATTGCACTCCTTGCCTGCCTCATGCCTGCCGTAGCGTGTCATGCCTCCGAAAAGGACGAGCTCGCGCTGGTAATGCGCCAGCTGGATCAGGTCCAGGCAGGGCTGGACCGCGCCCGCGTGGTGGCGAACCAAAATCAGGATGCCCGCTTTTACTTCGACTATCAGCAGGCAACCCGCGATATCGCCACCATGAAACAGGGCATTTCCACCTACCTCGAACCGTCGCGGGCACAGCCCAGCACCGGCTCAGCGTCGGTAACCGGTCAGTACCGGGCGCAGGAGCCGGCGTGGCGATGAACGGTGCACAGACCTCCGGCTGGGCGGCGGGCACCGGCGGCAGCCTGACGCCCGCTCAGCTGAATATCCTCATCCTGAGCACGCTTGCGATCGTCATCCTGCTCTTCTCTGCCTGGGCCATCGTGCAGGGCTACCGGGGATGGGCGTCGAAAGCCATCACGCTCAGGCAGTTCAATGAGCTGGTTATCCGTCTGGTTCTTCTGTACCTGCTGACCCTCTTTTTCTTCTTTAACTGAAAGGACACCACCATGAAATTTCGTTTTATCCGGCTGTGCCGGGCCGCACGATTACGCGCCACGCTGCTGATTCTGCCATTGGTTGCCGGTCAGGCCCGGGCCGGGCTGCCTTCCGTTCAGCAACCGACCACGGGCGGCGGTGGCGGGCTCTGGAACACCTGGATGGGCTACGCGAAAATGGGGGGGCTGGCTCTGGGACTCCTGGTGTGTGTGGGTGCTTTTATGGCGGTGGCACATGCCGTTATTACCTCGTTTCACGACGTGCGTAAGGGCAAAGGCACCTGGACCGAGCTCATCCTTTACAGCGTCGTCGGCATCATCCTCATCCTTGTAGTGATTTACCTCGCGACACAGGCAGCGGACATCATCTGAGGAGCGCTTATGGCCGTTATCGACTTTCTCCCTGACCGGCTGAATTATCCGCCCGTGGTGTACCGGGGGTTCACCGCCGGCGAGTTTCTGCTGGCGGCAGGCACGGGCAGTCTGGCAGGGATTCCGCTTGCCGTGCCGCTCTGTCTGGTCCCGCACGTTGGCTGGCTGGCATTGCCGACCTGCATGCTGTTGATGCCGATCGTCACTGTCTTTATCGGTGGGGGATGGGTTGCCGCCTACAAGCGCGGCAAGCCCGAGAATTACATCTGGCAGCGGCTGGAGCAAATCCGCTGCCGCCTGGGCCTCTCGCGATCGATGATTCTGGCCAGCCGCGCCTGGGAGCTTCAGCGGACGTCCGGACTGTCATTAAGGAGGCGCACATGAGCCGGTTTCGTAACGGGATCACCGCGCGTGATAATCACATTTTTTCCCTGCGTGTTGCCTGCGGGCTGCTGTTCGCCGGCATGCTGGTCACGTCAGTTGGCTGGATGCGGGCGCCCTCGGATATGACTATCCACATTCCCCCTGACCTGCGGTCGGGCAGCACGCAGAAGTGGTGGGTCATCCCGCCCTATACGGTGTACGCCTTTGCTTTCTACATTTTCCAGCAGCTCAATGCCTGGCCGACTAACGGTGAGGTGGACTATGCGGCGAAGATTGCCCAGCTCAGCCCCTATCTGACGCCGTCCTGCCAGGACTTCCTGAACAGAGATTACGAGTTTCGTAAAAACAGCGGCGAACTTAAAGACCGCGTGCGCGTGGTGTATGAAATTCCGCGCCGTGGCTACAGCGACAGCAGCGTCGATATTCTGAGTGATGACCGCTGGGTAGTCCGGCTCGACCTGGTGGCAGACGAGTACTATCACACCGAGAAGGTAAAACGCGCCCTGGTGCGTTACCCCCTCAAAGTCGTGCGCTGGGAAGGTGATCCGGCCCGCAATCCGTTTGGCCTGGCACTGGACTGCTATGACTCCACGCCGCAGCAGCTTGAAGCCATTGCGCAGGCGGAGCCGGAGAAAAAGTCAGGAGTTTTCCAGTGATGAAACGCCCTCTGATACTGCTGTGCCTGCTTCTTGTTTCAGGCCTGACGCAGGCGGTTGAACTTATGAAGTGGGAGCGCATCCCGCTCCAGATACCGCTCACCGTCGGCCAGGAGCGCATCGTTTTCGTCAACAAAAACGTACGCGTGGGGTTTCCGCCGACTCTCAACGGCAAAGTGCGCATCCAGAGCACTGGCGGCGCGGTCTATTTTGACGCCAGCGAGGCCTTTCCGTTGACGCGCATTGAGCTGCAGGACAAAGAAAACGGCGAGGTCATCCTTCTTGACGTCAGCGCCGCGCCCGGCAAAGTGACCCGCGAACCGGTAAAACTGGTGTATGACGGTGAGGTCGCCACCGCAACGGCCAGTGACAGACAGACCGTGAGCGGCGATGCCGGCGGCAGCAAAAGCACATCTTCAGCGACTGATGCTCCTCCGGCACGCAAACCGCCAAAACTCAGTGCCCCGCTGCCGGTGGTGCTGACCCGCTATGCCGCCCAGAGCCTGTACGGTCCGGTTCGCACCGTCGAGCCGGTGCCGGGCATCAGCCCCGTATCGCTGAAGCTGCCTTCCTCCATCACAACGCTGATGCCCGGTGAGCCCGTTTCGGTCACGCCGATGGCGGCCTGGAGTCTGCTGGGCGACAGTGTGGTGGCGCTGCAGGTGCGTAACCGTTCAACCGACAAGGTGGTCCTCGACCCGCGCGAACTGCAGGGCCAGTTCGAGACTGCAACCTTTCAGCATCGCTGGCTGGGCCGTGCCGGCACGCCGGAAGACACAACGGTCGTATACCTGGTCATTCAGGGACGTCCCGAAGGCGCGTTTATTGCTGAACCTGTCGCGGTCATGCCCAAAACGGCACGGAGGGAGAAGAAATGAGCCAGCCCGGTGCAAACCTGCTAGTGAAAATTGCGGTGCCCGTGGTGCTGACCGCCGCCATCGTCGTTGGCGTCAAATCCTGCTCGGATTCAAAGGAAAAAACGACGTCCACGCAAAAAACCACCAATGCAGCGCTGAAAGATTTGTCGCCTGATGAGCTCAAGGCGCTGGGTGTGGAAGGCGACACGCCGCAGGACACCCTGCGCACGATAGTGGGCAACTTTCGCCACGTTCAGGACCGGCTGGATGTGCTCGCCGGCGATAACAAAAAGCTGAATGAGGAAAACGCGGACCTGAAAAAGACCAACAGCAACGTGGATGCGCAAATCAACGAGGCCGTGGCCAACGCCCGGGCAGACGAGGCTGACAAGCGGGCAAAGCTCAGTGCAAAGGTTTCCGACCTCAGTTCGCAGGTCGGTCAGATGCTTGAGCAGCTGAAAAACAAAAATGCCGCAACACCTGACAAAAGCAGCACACCCGGCAGCGATATTCCGATCGGACTGGGCTATGACAGTGGCAACAGCGCCAGCGCAACGGTGTCATCACCCTCCGGTGACGGTCTGCAGTGGGTCGAGCCCAAAGACGGTATCCCGGTGGATGCCAGCGGCAAACCCGTCAACGACAGCAATAAAAACAGCGCAACCGGCTTCTCGTTTGCCACGTCGTTTGGTGAAGCGGGTGACGCCGGGAAACAGACCGGCACGGCGGTGTCCACTGCCGTCAGTCAGGCCGTTCCGGATGCGGTGAAACCTGTTGACCCGGTATTTACGCTGCCGGAAAACTCCACGCTGGTCGGCAGTCGTGCCATGACGGCGCTGCTCGGCCGCATCCCTATTGACGGTAAAGTCACCGATCCTTACCCGTTCAAGGTGATGCTGGGTAAGGACAACCTGACGGCGAATGGCATCGAGCTGCCGGACGTTCAGGGTGCCATCGTGTCGGGAACGGCGACCGGTGACTGGACACTGTCCTGCGTGCGCGGTTCGATTACCAGCATCACGTTCGTGTTCTCGGACGGCACGGTACGCACGCTTCCTTCGCCCGACAGTCAGAACGGTAATGGCAATGGCAACAGCCAGAATGCGCAGAACAGCAGCGGAAACGGCAATAACAGTATCGGCTGGCTGTCCGATGACAACGGCATTCCCTGCATCTCCGGCACCCGCAAAAGCAACGCATCCACCTATCTGCCGACCATCATTGGTCTGGCAGGCGCAGCCGCAGCCGGTGATGCTGTTTCCCAGAATCAGATGACGGGCCAGACCAACGCGATGGGCGGGGTGACGCAGACGCTCACTGGTGATGCGGGTCAGGCCGTACTGGGTAAGGCGCTGTCAGGGAGCATGAAAGAGACGGTTGACTGGGTAAAGGCGCGTTATGGCCAGACGTTTGACGCTATTTATGTGCCGCCGGGTCAGACCGTGGCGCTGCACATTACCCGCCAGCTGGCGATCGACTACGAAGAAAAAGGCCGCAGGGTGAAGTATGACTTCAGCCTGGCAGGCTCAGGTACGGGGATGGACTGATGAACAGCCAGATTAAAGACAGTAATGAACTTGAGTACCGCGTGGGGTATACCCCGCTCAGTGGCCGCCTGTATGCCGGGCTTGTCCGGCGTGACACGGGCAAGTGGGAAGCTGGCACAAAGGATGTGACGGACTGTGCCATGCTGGCCGTCGCGCAGAAGCTGATTCGTGAAGAGACCGATTTTCTACTCAGGCAGGCGGACGGCCGCATCCTGCGCCTGTCTGCTGTCATATCTGAGCGGGACACTAAGGAGGCCGATGATGCTGAAGCGTAACCCCTTAATCTTACTCATCCTGAGTGGTACGGTCACGCTGATGCTGAGCGGCTGCAGCACCTCCAAAGATGAAATGCTGCCCCCGGGAGACAGCACCATGCTTGAACTCTGGAATAACGGTGCGTCCACCACGCACGCCACGGCAGAGAGCCGAACCACGCTGCGACGGCCGGTGTCTGACAGCGAGCGCACGATTGGCCAGCAGACCCGGGACAGCTACAGCCGCACCCAGGAAAACGAAATCCAGCAGACATTTCCGCGCCTGCCCAACCCCGACATGGTGATGTACGTGTTTCCGCATCTGGCCGAAGGCAATACGCCGGTGCCGGGCTACAGCACCGTGTTTCCGTTTTACAGTCAGGTGCAGTATGCGCTGCCCGGCGAACGCACGGAGGCGCTGTAAATGGCCTTTCGTCTTTTTCGCCGCCGCCGTGAAGCGCAGACTGAACATCAGCACGGTAACGGGCCGTTCTCGGTGGAGGGCCATGAGCCGATCACCCGTGACGGCCGGCTGACGCACGCCGATGAGTCAGGCCTGTATGCCACCGGTCCCTCCATCATTGACCACGTTCCCTGGGGGGAATATCTGCCGGAGCACCAGTGCATCCTGCTCGATGACGGCGTGTCGGTCGGGGCCGTTTTTGAGATCAATCCCGTCGGCACCGAAGGTCGTCCCGAATCGCGTCTGGAGGAAATCCGCGACGTGGTTGAAAATGCCCTGCAGGACAGCATCCCCGAGCTGGACTCGCACCAGTGGGTGGTGCAGTTTTTCTGTCAGGACGACTCCGATCTGTCGGCCTACATGGATTCCATCCGGGGCTATGTCAGACCCCGGGCACAGGGGACGGCCTTCACAGAGGCCTGGCTGAACGAGCAGGAACGTCATCTGAAAAACGTGGCCGCTGAAAAAGGCCTTTTTCTGGATGAAACCGTGACCGGTGCGCCCTGGCGCGGGCAGATCCGTCGCACGCGCATGGTGGTTTACCGCTGGGTGGAAACGCCTTACCGCGATCCGATGGCGCCGGAAGTGTTACTGAATCAGGTCTGCGGCCGTCTGACTTCGGCAATGAGCGGTGCCGGCATCCGTTCCGTGCGACAGAACGGCGAGCAGATACACAACTGGCTGCTGCGCTGGTTCAACCCGGCCCCCCAGTGGACGGACAAGGCCACGCTGTACCGCTGCGCCCGCCACAGCGACGATACGCCCGGCGATCTTCCGCTGCTCAATGACTTCAGCGAAAGCCTGTGGTTCACCCGCCCCCGCAGCGATGCGGACAGGGGCATATGGTGGTTCGATAACCTCGCCCACAAAGCAGTGCCGGTTGCGCGGCTCCGCAGTAGTCCACAGACAGGCCACCTCACCGGCGAGGTAAAGCGCGGCGACAACATCAACGCCATTATGGATCTGCTGCCGGAAGGCACCGTGCTGGCCATGACGCTGGTTGTGCAGCCGCAGGACAGGCTGGAGGCAAACTTTGCCACCCTGAGCCGCAACTCAATGGGGGAAAATGTCGATTCGACGCGTGCGCGCGAGGATGCCGCCACGGCCCGCACATATCTGGGCAACAAACACAAGCTGTACCGCGCGGCCATTACCCTGCTGATAAAAGCTACAGACGAGGATGCGCTGAGCAAACGCTACCTTGACCTCAGCAGTAAGCTGCTGAACTGCGGGCTGGAGCCGGTCAACCCGGAACACGATATCGGCCCGCTCAGCACTTACATGCGTGCCCTGCCGATGTGCTTTAACCCGCAGCATGACCGGCACAACTGGTACACGCGCCTGATGTTTGTCCAGCACTTTGCCTGTATGGCACCGGTTTACGGGCGCGACACCGGCACCGGCCATCACGGCCTGACCTTTTTTAACCGGGGCGGCGGACCGTTGTCTTTCGATCCGCTCAATAAAGAGGATCGCACCCAGAACGCGCACCTGTTGCTGTTTGGTCCGACCGGTGCCGGTAAGTCTGCCACGGCGGTGGACAAGCTTTCGCAGATGGTGGCCATTTACCGTTCGCGCATATTTCTTATTGAGGCGGGTAACAGCTTCGGCCTCTACGGGGATTACTGCGCCTCGCTGGGCCTCAGCGTTCACCGCGTCAGCATCAAGCCCGGCAAAGTGGTATCGCTGGCACCCTTTGGCGATTCGCACCTGCTGATGAAGGTAAAGGCCGACGAGCTTCTTATCAGTGAGGAAGAACTGCCTGAAACTGATGCTGACGACGAGGATGATGAAGACGGTGAACGCGACGTTCTGGGTGAGATGGAGATCGCCGCACGCCTGATGATTACCGGAGGCGAGGCCTCGGAAGAGTCCAGAATGACCCGTGCTGATCGGGGAATGATCCGCGAGGCTATCATGAACGCGGCCCGGAAGGCTTACGCAGAGTCCCGTCAGATGCTGCCCGGGGACATGATGTTTGCGCTGCAGGACATTGCCCATGACGTAAGCCAGGGCGACGACGGTCGCGAAAAGCGCACGCCGGCACGCCGCGCACGCGCAGAAGAAATGTCAGAGGCGCTGCGTATGTTCACTGAAGGCTTTGAAGGCGAGCTGTTCAACCGTCCGGGCACGCCCTGGCCGGAGGCCGACGTCACGATCGTGGACCTGGGGCAACTGGCCCGCGAAGGGTACGAGGCGCAGATGGCCGTGGCGGTGATTTCACTGCTCAACACCATCAACAACATCGCCGAGCGCGATCAGTATCTCGATCGTGACATCATCGTGCCCATTGATGAGGGGCATATCGTCACCACTAACCCGCTGCTGGGTCCTTATGCCACCAAAATTGCCAAAATGTGGCGAAAGTTAGGCACCTGGCTGTGGATCTTTACTCAGAACCTCGCTGACTTCCCCGATACGTCGAAAAAGATGCTCAACATGGCCGAATGGTGGATTTGTCTGGTCATGCCCCCTGAAGAGGTTGAGCAGATTGCCCGCTTCAAAACACTCAACGATGAGCAGAAGGCGATGCTGCTCTCTGCCACCAAACTGCCGCGCAAGTATACCGAGGGCGTTGTACTGTCGCGCAAAGTGCAGGCCCTGTTCAGGGCGGTGCCGCCGAGCCTCTATCTGGCGCTGGGCATGACTGAAAAAGAAGAGAAAGCAGAGCGCCGGGCCATTATGGATGAATTTAACTGTACGGAACTTGAGGCCGTTTACCATGTTGCACGTCGTCTTGACGAGAGCCGTGGTCTTATTCACTGACAGGGGATTTTATGAAAAAACTGACCATGGCACCGCCACGGGTTGTCCAGGACAAGGCATTAGTCGCCACTGTCATTTTTACCGTCCCGCCACAGGGACAGGCTACGGTCGGTGAGACGGATAACCTTGCCATGCTGCAGCTTCGGGAAGAGATAGGTCAGCGCCTTGAGCATCCCTTACTGGTATCGGTCTATCCGCATCGCGTCGGGCGGCGCAGCTGCACGGCGGTTCATCTTTCCGGTGCCAATAACAAGGCACTGGACATTCTGATCACCGTCACAGGTAACACGCTCTGGCCAACAGAGGGGGATTACAGGACCGGCATTCGCTGGAATATCTGTGTGCCTGATGCGACTGATATGTTGTGGGTGCTGAAGGAGATAGATCGCACGACAGAAGCTGAAATGAGCCATTAAACAGACCCTCTGTTATCGCCCGGCACCGGTGTGTGGTGTCGGGCGATAACAGAGGCTGCGGGTGCGGGCGGCATAGAGCCCGCCTGAATTACGATTCCAATAAGTACAAGCCTGTATGCTATGGGCTAAAATTGGAAAGCCATTCGACAATGTATGATTATTATACATCATTGATAAAACTTGGGGTATTTACTGGTTCAATGTCAAAAATGTATTTAATAATGCCAGCTTTCAGGTTTTCTTCAATTCCCCCCCTGAAGTCTGAGATGTTTGAGATTATTGTGTCGTGTTGCAAATGATGTCTCCAATGTACTTCATCTTCTCGACCGTGAAAGGACAGCAACCTAGTTAAGGCCATATGAGCAAATATTGCTGATTCTTTGTCAATTATATTATGCATCACTACATGAGATTCAGAGTGTGACTCTATTGTAGTAAGATCCCAAGAATGGAATAGTTGCTGAGCAATTGGCGAAAGATGTTTTAACTGCTCGTTTTGGCCGTTAGTGAAATACACGTCATCTATGACCATTTTCCAGCGCTCTTGTATCCCTTCATCAGTTTTGAAGGTTTTAATAAGCTTTTCTTTCTTAAAGCTAATATGAACACCCGAATTAACTTGTGGAGTATATGAGAAGTCGCCCAGAAATTTACTCATTAAACTATTTCTCATTGCATCATTGAAATTAAGATTGAAATTTTTCTTAGCTTTTGTAAAGATATCAAGCTCTACCAAGCTCCAAATGCCATATTTTCTCCACGCAATTAAAACGGGCAGACCTAACATTTGCCCATAAGCCTTTAACCTAGATACGTAATCAGGCCGAAAAGACAAAACATTTTTCTTGCAGGACTTTACTTCAATTAAAACAGTAATATTCCCTGCACCACGCACTTTAAAGTTTGCTAGTAAATCTGGAACCTGAAAAGTCTCGTCAGAACTAGTCGGATACTGCTGCTGATCTAATTTATGAACTAAATTACATTTACCGAGCCAACCACAGATAATTGAAAATTCGTCTTCTAACGGAAGGCCTATATTAAGCCTATTCACTCGTTCAGCGATAGATGTAGCGTCAGCCGCCCAACCTAGCTGCTCCAGCGATTCATGAATAAGTCTCTCTAAATCTGACGGTTTATCTTTCAAAGTAGCGGTCATTAGGATTACCCAAACATTCAACAAGTTATTTATAAATAACTATCTATTTTGTTAAGCGCAAGTGTCAAGGTGATGGTGTAAGTATCCCAGAAATCCGTGCTAGCAACTTTGAAAGTCCCCCCTGCAATTCGGGTTGGCCAATGTCTGCTTCTTGCTCACAGCCGTCGTTCACTTCGTCCCTACGACTATTTTTAGCTAGATTAATAACCAAAGCCTGCATTGCGCAGGTTATGGTCTATTTGATCATAATTAATGGTGTGAGCATCTCCCGCCACACGGTGCTACAGGGCGCGTTGTTCAAGTGATTCCTCAGTGCTGTTTTACAGTTTTATTGTGCCTCTCCGTCCTTCCTATCCGCATTGATCTTAAGAGACATTCTTTCAGACCCGCATTATGACTTCCTTATTTGAATCTGAGTCCGTGTCAGGAAAATGGTCCTGAATCCATAACAGGAGCATCCTGATGCGACATCCTTTTGAACTCGATCCCGAAATCATTCACCACATCATCTACAGCCAGGCTGGCTCCGTGGCCAAAGCCTTAATCGAACTCATCATGAACAGTGTCGATGCCGGCGCGGGCGCGGTCACCCTGGATATTACCCCGGAGGGCTTCACTTGTGGTGACGATGGTCATGGTTTTGCCTCACATGACGATGTGAAACGCTATTTTGGCCGGTTCGGTACGCCACACCGTGAAGGCGATGCCACTTACGGCCGCTTTCGCCTCGGACGTGGCCAGATTATGGCACATGCCCGGACCGTCTGGCGCTCACGGCGCTGGCAGATGGAGGTCGACACGCGGGTGATGGGGTATGAATATGAACTGACAGAGCCCGGTGAGATTCAGGAGGGGTGCGCCATCAGCGGTGAGTGGTATGCGCCGTTGTCCTCTCAGGAGCGTATGTCCTGTATTCAGGAAATACGCGATCTGGTGCGCTACACGCCCGTTTCTGTGAATCTGAATGGCAACGTGATCACCCGTAAACCGGAGCTGGAAAAGTGGGACGCTGAGGATGAGGTCGCCTGGTATCGCCTGCGCGAGGACGGTGCGGTGTCCATCTACAATCAGGGTGTGCTTGTGCGACATGACCCGGGTCATATCTGGGGCGTGGGCGGCCTTATCGTGAGCAAGAAAGCCATCGCACTCAACGTCTCCCGCACTGAAATCCTGCGTAGCAATTGCCCGATCTGGAAGCGGGTTGCGGCGAAATTTAGCGAATTGGCGCAGGCCTTTTCTGACAATACCGGCAGCCACCGTAAAACCGAGGCCCGTCGCGAAAAAACCGCGCGTGCGCTGCTTGCCGGTGAGGGTGATCTGCAGAAGCTGTTTAACGGCGAAGAGGTTATTACGCTTCTCCCGGGTAAGCAGCACCTCACCGTGGGGGACTTTCTGCGCAGGTGCTGGAAATCTCAGTACTCTGAGGATAAACACTGTTTCACGCTTGCTGAAGTAGCCGGTGACGTCCCTAGAGGCGAGCTGATTGCGCGTGCCGGTATTGTGACGGTCATGCACCCTGTTACGCTTACCCGCTTTGGCTGTCACAGTCCTGACGACTTCATGGAGTGCATGAGCCGCGTCCGCGACAACCTCCTTGCTTATCGAATGCAGCTGCCGCCTGACGGTCGCTGGGGGCATCACTTCAGCAGGGAGCTGCAGCTCGTCGATTTTGACACGCTGAGTGCTCAGTTTACCAACCACATGCAGATGGTGAGTGAAACCGAGCTCGATAAAGAAACCCGCAGGGCCTGGACAGCGCTGCGCTACTGCCTGGCCCAGTATGCACGGGTGTGCTCGGGCGGCGAACGCTGTAGTACCTCCCGGTCTTACGGCGGTGTGCGATTCCAGATCCTGCTGGGTGAGTCGACGTCGGCCGAAGCCTGGACGGACGGTGAAACGTACATCGCCTATAACATTGATATCGTGCGTCAGCTTAAAACCGATGCGCTTAAAACGGCCAGTCGCCTTTTCAGCCTTACTGAGCATGAGGTGGCACACGAGGGTGACAGTCTGGACTGCGGTCACGATGAGGGATTTTATCAGCGGTTTCACGACATCAGCACAGAGTGTACGACTGAACGTCAGCATTTTATGCACGTCTGGCTAATGAAATACACGACCAGCCTTGAAGGTGCCGATAAGCGTGCCAAAGGTCGCGTCTGGCAGGAGCGTTACCTGGTTGAACGCGCCAGCACTGGTCGTGAAAGGAATGGCCTGCCCGGGCTCATCAGTGCTGAGAGTCTGTCTGATGACATCGGAGCAGCTGTCGAACCGGAGGACGGTGACCGCCTGGCCTTCCTCAATCAGCAACTCGTGGTAGCTGGCACACATACACCCGAATCCATCAACTGGGCTGACGTTGTGGCTGCAGGAATTGAGAAGGCAGAAATCGCCCGTGAGCAAAGGGCTGAGGCCAGAAGAGTCAGAGAGGCAGAGTTTGAAGCTGTATACCCGGAAGTCATGGCGCGCAAATTGCAAATTGAACAGGAGATTAAATTTGAAGAGGAGCAGTCGGAGCGTGATTTTCTGGAATCCAACCGTTGCCGCCTGCTTGAGGCTCTTCCAGGCGCGACTCCTGACAACCTCACGCAAGAAATCTTTGAATATCTTCTCTACGCTACAAATACGGAGGACGAGGAAATGGATGCCTGGCAACGAAGGACGTGGGAGCAGCCCGGGCCTTATCACCCCCTTATCAACCCTGCCACGGGTGACAGTTACACTGACGCTGAAAAGGCGGATTTTCTGGCCAGTGACATTCCGGAGCACTGGCGTCCGCTGGTTCGTGATAATGAAACAAGGTGGATGATTGAACGGAACGCGGCGGCGGCGGGCTTTCTGTGGGAGCCAGACTATCTGGAGTGGCGACAGTCTAATGAGACTGGCAGTCTGGATTAAAAAATAAAAAACGGGGTCTGGGGACCCCGAACTGAATTGCTAATTTATAGCCAAAACACGTTGCACCTTTGCCGAGACCGTTACTGGCAGATTATCAGAGTCTAATCTGCTAATCGGTGAATGAGCCCCCTTTAAAGCTTAAGTTTATTCCAGAGGATTTCCAAACTTCCGCAAGTACTCCTGACCAAATCTATAAGAGGCAAAATCATTCAGGTGGCCAACGTCACGATAGATTGGAGTTCCGTCCAGTGCAGTAATGCAATAACCGCTTTCGCACTGCACTTTCTTAGGGTCAATCACAATTAAGCTTGGGAACTCTTTCTGCAACTGATTGAACAGTGGCAGCGTCCATTCATTTTCAGGACTCTGCGGATTCTGATTGTCGCATTCATCCTGGCGATAGGGCTGTCTGAAGATAGTATGGTGACGGATACACTTCTGATAATTAACGGGCATAGGGGCTATGCTCCTTATAATCACCGGACGAGCGCCTGATGCTACTATGGCATTCAAAGAATGTCGTATAGCTCTGTTGATGCGTTCCTTAGTAAGTGCATCTGATCGTTCATCGCCTAGATGATTGATGATGTGAGGTCCGCCTAAGTACCACTCCCAGACCTGACCCAGAATGACATAATCGTAGTGATTTTTTGCGATCAGCTCATAATATTTCACCGCATTATCATGGCATTTATCAAAAGTCTGATTTCTGAATGTCCACCAGTCATAAAGGTATGTATCCGGCAGAGCTAAGCAAAGTGCTGTACTTAGGGCCGTCATACGGATGTGAGCATTCTGAGCCAGTACATCGAAAAAGCCCCAGAAATGGTTTGAATGGGAATCGCCAATAAGCAGTGCTGTCTTCTTACCTTTAAGGTCCCCGAACATACATTTGTCTGCATTCTGAGATCCATCCAGGCAGTCTGGCCGATGTCCGGCCTGGGCTAATCCAGCACTGATATTATGAGCTACGCGGTCATATTCAGCACCGAATCGTCCAGGCATGCCGTCGCGGTTTTCAGCATATTTGAACGCAGCGTTGAAGATGATGATCGGGACAATGATTAGCAGAGGAATTGTGTATTTCAGAGGCCAGCGATAGCGCCTGCACGGCTGTTCCACGACATAATAACTTATTAGCGACAGCAGGACCGTCAGTGTCAGACATACAAGAAGTGTCGTGCCAGCGAGGTCATAACCCAGGTAGCGCGCGATGGCCAGAACGGGCCAGTGCCAGAGGTATAACGAATAAGATATTCTGCCCGTGAATGTCACGGGTGATAGTCCAAAAAGCCTTGATACGATGTTGTTTTCATACGTACCGGTAAACATAATTAAAGCTGAAGCAGTGACGACCAGCAAAGCATAGATGTTTGGGTAGAACCCAATAACGTCAGGTTGAATCGCGATGTAAAGCAACGCAGCCAGCGATAAAATGCTTATGCCGTTTGAGACGGCTGTAGGGATTGAGCGAACATAGCGGGTCAGAAAAAATGCAGCCCCGCCCATCATGAATTCAAATATACGGGTAAGCAGAGAGTAATAAGCAATATCGGCCTGTCTACTGGCCATAATCAGGGCCAGTGCAACTGCCATTGGCGTCAGGATAAACCACGCTGCAGCAAGTGCATTCGTCGGGTTGCTGATCACCTTCTGAAATGACTTAAGACGTAGGATGGTGCCGGTCAGTAAAATTCCCAGCGGAAGAAACAGATACCATTGCCACTCAATTGCCAGGGACCATGTATGGAGTAAGGGAAACAGATCGGCTGCGGGAGACGCATAGGCAGCACTTTGACGCGCAAAGAACTGATTTGAAAGCAATAAAGCGTTATAGTAACTACTGTGCAGGTATGCCAGGAAATCGTCGGGAAGGTAAATACAGAACGTGGCTATCAGTGTCGCCAGCGACATGATGATAAAAGCTGGCTGTATGCGCCAGAGACGGTGCACGAAAAAGTTCGCCAGGCTGAAAGTACTTTTCTCTCTTTGTTTTACGATAATTCCCGTTATTAAAAAACCGGAAATCGCAAAGAAAATATCGACCCCTATAAAACCCGAAGCTATCTGACTAATTCCGGCATGAAAGAGAATGACAAGAGCGACAGCTAATCCTCTGAGTCCATCAATGTCTTTACGATATGTATCTGTGAAGTTTTTATTTAACATGAAGCGCACTATATCAGGAGGTAGTAAATTGCTAATTTTCGGGCAATTTATCACCTACGAATAGATGCCACCAGTAACATTTTTTTTGCTTCATCGCTGAGGGACATCACCAGGCTCAGATTTTACTTGGCACTTCTGCTTCATTGGCTCTGGGGTTGATTGCCTGCAGCAAAGCCTTACCTGCCCTGAGAATTTACCGATCGCGCGATCAGTGACGGTATTAATTATCATTTTTCAATTAAGAGTTAACAGCTGTAAGCATGCATTCCCTGATGCACCCTGACTGCATCATTCACTCAGGGAGTGCTATCCATGAAAATCCCCCTCTGCAGCCTTGCCGTCCTGTTTTTGAACGCAGGTGCCCATGCCGGCACCGTGATTTACACCGATCATGCTCACCCCGTCACCGGCGAACTGAGCCCCGACGTTACGGTCATTGAACTGGATGCGCCTGACCGTCTCCAGTCCGAACTCTTCGGCCCGCTTTCGACGAATCCGGAGCAGGCTGAGCAGCAGGCCAGAGCCGTCATCGCCTCCCCGGCGTTCCGTCAGCGTCAGCAGTCGTTAGCGGGCAGCTATGCCGGTGTTACGCATGCCTGGTCACTCGGGCTTGAGAAGTACCCCGCCGTGGTGTTCGACGATAAATGGGTGGTGTACGGCACCACCGACGTTGCAGCAGCCCTTGCGAAGCTCGATGCCTGGCGGGAGAAGCAGCCGTGAACATGCACCTTTCCTGCCCCCGCCGCCTGATGCTGGCCACGCTGTTTACCTGCACTGGCACCCTCGCCAGCATGAACACGGCGAGCCTGGTCTCCAGCGCCATGAGCCCGGACTGTATCAGCTGGCGCATCAGCGGCATCTGTTACTGGCTGCTCTGTACGCCCTTTGGCTGCTCGGTTAAAACCTCGGTCAAGGTCACTCACTACATTCCTGAAGCGGTCGTGTCCGCCTACCTCAGTCCGGGCGACAATCCCTGGACCGAAATGTCAGCCGTGAGTGCAACGGCGGGCGGCGCTGAAAGCCTGGTGTCCGGCGGACTCACCGGCGTACCTGCAGGCGGTGGGCGTCAGGAGATGAAGGCTCCGGGCATGCGGAAACAAAACCTGCATTTTTACTATGGCGATGCGTATGGCCACCCGGCGACGTCGATCATCGGCGGGATGGTGCCGGGATACTCATGCCGCTCAGCCGCCACGCCGTTCGTACCGTATTTCGTCAGCGCCATGGACGCCCTGGCCTGGCGAACAGGCGTACCGGAGTCCGTCTATCCTGAAGCGCTGATCCCGGGTAAGAGAGAAATCGGCAGCACGTTTGCCGGCGAGATGTGGGGCAACGTTTATCCCCGGAGCGGTTTCGTGACGCAGACCGACAGCTACAAGTCGGCGGCGGTCGTGGTTCAGCGCGTCGCCGACATCATCACCCGGGAGGGGCAACTGCACGTCTACAACCTGCTAAAAGGCCAGCGGTCGCCGGGCTACTGGCCCCCGGACTCTGTCACCGAAAACACCAGCACAAAAAACCACAAATGGCAGCGGCTCTCGCCCCAGTTGTCGCAGAGCTGCGCGGTCTTTCCGGATACGGGTGGTCAGACGGCAGAAAGCGGGGATTACGCCTGGGCGCTCTGGCAGCCCTACAGCTGCTGCAAGCGACGTGGCCAGACCTTCCTGTACAGCATAGATTTTTCATAAGGACACACAGCATGATGAATTTCAGCGTTAAAAAACTGCGCGTGGCCATGGGCGCATTATTACTTTCACTGACGATGCCGGCACTGGCCATTGATTCCACGCTTTCCGCACAGGGTGCCGACGTCAGCGGCGCCATCAACGATGGCCTGTTCTATTCAATCGGCGGCGGATCGGTGATTTCGCCGCCCTCAACCCGGAGTAACATGTCGCGCCTCGGCCTGGACGGCGGCTGGAGTAGCGATTTGATGTGCGGCAACTTTGATCTGAAAACCACGGTCGGAAACCAGCTCAACGGCATTACCAGCGGTTTTAAAGACCTGATGGGCAACGTCATTCAGGGCGCGACCGGCGCCGTAATGAGCATGCCGGCGATGGCTATTCAGCGTGCTAACCCGGGTCTGTATGAAATGCTGACTAACGGCGTGCTGCAGGCGGGGCTCAACTTCGACAAGGCTCAGATGAACTGTCAGAACATGTCCAAAAAGCTGGCCGATTACACCCTAGGCAGCAAGTGGCAGCAGGCCGCCGTGTCAGAAGAGTACAAAGACATTGTTTCATCGAGCGGCGGTGACGCGGTATCAAGCGACCAGAAGCTCCAGAAGGCCACTGGCGAAGAGGGCGTAACATGGGTAGGTGGCCAGAAACGCGGCGGCAAGGGACAGCAGGCGATTCAGCCCACGCGCGACCTGGCAAAAGCCGGCTACAACATGATGAACAGCCTGCCGGTGACCAGCAACAGCAGTGTCGGCTCAGCCAGCTGTAACGGTACGGTCTGCCAGCGCTATAAATCCTCCGAAGAAGCCGCAGCGGCCGTTGTTAAAGTCCTCGGGGATCGCTCTATACGGACCTGCCGTGAAACCAGCGAATGCACCAGTGGCGGCGCGGATAACCAGCCGGGCAGCACCGTTGCCGGCACCGGCTTCTCACCGGTACTGGAAGACGCCACCAAAACCAACCTAGAGCAGCTCGGCAAACTGGTTAACGGCCAGCTTCAGCCCACGACCGATAATCTGGCCACGCTCAAAACCGGCAGCCTGGTGGTCACGCGCGGCGTTATTCAGGCGCTGCGCGATGACCCGGACCGGGCCGCACTGGTACAGCGGCTGGCGGGTGAACTGGCCATGTCTGACACGGTTGAGGCGGCCCTCACCATGCGACGCATGCTGACGTCCGGTGAGTCTGAGCCGAACGCGGCCGAACAGCCTGAGGCCATCGCCGAGGGTGACCGTCGTGTTGATGCGCTCGACCGCGAGCTGAACGCGCTGCGCAACGAAATGGAGCTGCGTAAGTCCATCAGCAGCAACAGTCTGCTGACCACGCTTGAGCGCCAGGGTGAACGTAATCAGGATAATCAGCTGCAGCAGAAAGCCGGCAACCAGGACCAGGGCTTCAGCCAGATGAGTCAGCCTCAGCCGGGAGCCAGATAACATGAAACGCAGACTCCTGATCGGCCTGACCGGCCGCATTCTTCTGATATTCCTCAGTACCGTCGTGGCTATGGGCGCGATATTTGGCCTGGCATCGGTGTTCATGGCATACGACCCCGATGGCCATCTTATTCAGAAGTGGCTCTACGACAGCCGGTGGGACATGTTTGCCTGGCGACTGTGCATGTACGTGTGCATCGCCTGTATCTGGATTATGAATCTCCGGCCGCGCCTGCTGAAGCGCTGGCCGGAAGCCGCTGTACGCCTGCCCCGTACTGAGCTGCTTGTCGTCATCTATGCCCTGGTCACAGAGTACGTGGCCTGGTCTAACGCGGTTCAGGGAGGCTGAAATGACGGCGAACAGTTACCTGGAATACTTCCTCATTCTTTTTGGCTGGGTGCTCAATAACTCAATGTGGGGCATCCTCAGCAGCACCGGCCTGTTTGCGCTGCCGCTGGTTTTTAAGGTCCTTGGCGTGTGGCTGAAGGTCCGGGAGGAAGGTGCCGATGAGGGAAACAAAGGTGTTCTGGCGCTGCCGCGCATCGAGCACGCCATCTATGTCTCGTTTCTGATCATGCTGTTCTGCTGCGTTCCGCTGCTGCCGGTGGATATCAGCACCATCAAGTTTGACGATTCGCGGGCGAAACAGTGCGGCTTCAGCGTGCCCACGCCCCAGAACTCTGGCTATAAAGGGCTGGTCAACGACTTCGACGGGCGTACGGCCGAAGTGCCAATCTGGTGGTATCTGCTGCATGCGATGTCGAAAGGCACCACGCAGGCAATGATTGCGTCCATTCCCTGCGGCACGCAGCTGCGGCAGCTGCGCTTTGACGTTCAGAACACTAAACTGCGCGACCCGGTGGTGCTGCAGGAGGTGCAGGACTTCGCAAACCAGTGCTACTCCCGGGCCTATTTTAAGCTGAAGAACAGCAACAGCCAGTTGAGCGATGCCACCATCAACTCGGTTGGCTGGATTGGCAGCGACTATTTTCTCAAAACCTCGGGCTATTACGACACGTATACAGCCATGACGCCCCGCAGACGGTGGCCATACAGCAGCAGCCGGGACAGCGGCTATCCGGATACGGGCCAGGGCGGATATCCGACGTGCAAAACCTGGTGGTCAGACAGCACTAACGGACTGCGCAAGCGTGTACTGGCCAGCATCAGCGACTCGACCAGAACCGAGCTTCAGCGCCAGTTCCCGGGCACACAGTGGGAAGAGCCGGCACTGCGCTGGCTGGTGAGCCCCAGCAACGCAGAAATTTCAGGCAGCGGTGTCACCTATATGTCCGGCAGTGCGGACACAACGAGTGGTATCGGAGGGAGCCTTTCGCGGTTTGCGTCTACTGTCGGGCTGGGCATGAAGCAGGTTGAGGCGCTGCCCGGCTTTGATGCGCTCAAGCAGGCGCTGCCTATGATCCAGGCGCTGCTTCAGATGATGATAATCATCGTCATCCCCGTGCTGATGATGTTCAGCGCCTATGAGCCAAAGACGGTAGTAACGATTTCGTTTGCGCTGTTTGCGCTGCAGTTCATTACGTTCTGGTGGGCGCTGGCGGGCTGGCTGGATGACAGACTGATCACCATCCTTTACTCAAACCTGGCTGAAGGGGGACTGGCTTCGGGGCAGCCTATTGCAGACTTCCTGAGTTCTCCGCGTGACGGCTGGATCATGAACCTGGTACTGGGGATGATGTATGTGGTGTTTCCGGCGTTCTGGGTAGGTATGTTAGGTTGGGTGGGTGTGCAATTAGGGGCTGCTATATCTTCAGCTATGGAAAAAGGGTCTGTTCAGTCTAAACAGGCAGGAGAACAAGCAGGAAAAGCAGTGCAAGACGCAGCAACATCACAAATCAAAAAGATTTAGAACTGCCTAACTAGTACTGGATTTGAGTGAACATTATCCAGTACTAGTCATCCTCACTGTAATACATTTTCTCACCATTTACATAATTGCCCCAGCCTTGACTACCCAAAGTGTAGCCATTCTCTTTAGAAACAGAATGGTGCTTCTCGCGGGCCCCTTTCATATGGCTAAGTACAGAAAAAGTAGCCCGTACTGAATCTTTCAAATCCTCACTAAAGCTCCGGCCATTCTCGTACTTATCAAGCTCATCATTCCAGTCACTGGCCATGAAGTCTGCCTCCGATACTATTGTATGCGTCCAATCTCAGATTACTTTAAAGACAGCTAAATTGGCAAGTTTTTGTACAACTCTCGGCACTTGGGTTTTTAAGGCTAATCAGGTGAAATCATTTCCCTTAGAGCTAAGCCAGTTTTGCAATTGATTACAAAATTTATCTGGCGCGAAGCAAGCTGAATAATTTAAATAAAAGCGGATTTATCGTTTGAAACAGACTGGAATGAAAATGAGATCATTTAAAACTTTTGAACTTGATAGAAGCCTGATTAACTCAAGAGTTCGGATAAAAAACGAAATCCTTTCTGCTTGCATTGGCTATGGGAGTAAAGATCAGCAATATAAATTCATCACAGGCTTTTGTGACCAAAAAAGAAACGGATATGCAATTTTAGTTGAGTTTATTTCAATTTTATTTGATTACCTTAAACTACCCATTCAAAATGACAGGATATATTCATGGTACAGGAATGATAGCAATGTTAAAGGTTTGATAGAATCTCTCAGTAAGTCACAATTAAGCGAAATCATTACCGAGTTAAATGAAGTTTACGAAAATACACAGAGTCTTTTAAACTCTGCAGGAGTTACTCATGTTAACTTAAGGCGCGAGATCCCCCCCAAAGGGATATCACACCACATAAGTAAAAGAGTCAGAATATCGCAATTCGGAATTGACAGAATGAGCTATGATAGCTTGCTGATGCTTTATAAAGCATCAGCAAATATTCTCGGTTACGAAACAATACCTTTATACATGGATGTTGCAAACTCTTTCACCGACACTAACAAGAAAGGCGGTTACGGCTCTATATCTCTGAATTTCAATATACCGATAGAAGATGTATTGTATTCTTACCTTACTCTCCCAGGCAATCAGATGGAAGGCGAGGAATGGGTTGCAATTAATCGCTCTTCTACTGGCATTATTGAATTTCCTGTTTCAAACATTACCATTGATGACAAAACAGTCGAATCCTTTTATGAAGATGCCTGTAGTCATCTAAGTGCTGAATGTGCAAAGCAATTATTCGATTTAGAGTACTCAAAAACATGGGGGAACGTGCCACATTTACCCTCACGCTTTCTATCTTAAAATCCAAAAACCTGAAGTCCTTAGTGTAAGGGATCTTTTAACGGTTTGCCTTCAGGGCTGTTCCCGTATTTTTCCCCACATGCATCTATAACATTTAGCTTGTAAATGGATCTCATAACGATCTAACATTCCGGTCGTTGTACCGTTGCTTTAGCAACACGCCAATGTCCCGGCAATCTGAGAGGGGCGCCTTCGGGTGATTGCACTGCCAAAACCGTCATGACCTGAGAGACGGAGCCTTCGGGCGGTAACTTCGTTTAACCTTTGAGAACGAAGATCGCGTTGCGATAAAGGTCCTTTCTTTTACAAAGCCATTCCTGGCATTTTCTGATTACGGTTTCGGCCGTATCGCTTTCACTTTTCTGTACGCATTGACGCTGAAGGGCTGCTGCGAACTTTGCAACGCGGGTATGACCATTTGGAACATTTGGGCATCTTCCACGTTTGCATTGAAAGCAGAGGAGCGCGGCGTCACTTGTGTACGAGTGAAACGAGTACCAAGTGACGCGCGCAGCGCATTACGGTCAGCGCTTACGCACTGTACCTTCAACGTCGGTTTTACCAACTGACCAACACGTATTAAAGGATTTCTGACGTCCTAAAGACGTTTTTCCTCTCATTACTGATCCACTTTCAACCTATCGTTCATTTACTTTTAGAAGCATTGAACGCCACTTAAATAAGGAGAAATCGGCACGACATTGATGGCGACACCAGACAGCTGGTGTGTGGAGGCAGACTGATTCATTTCAGCCCGGCGAAAGTCGCGAACAGGTCAGAGACCTGGGGAGCCTTGCAATAACTCAACATTTCGCCGCCCCGATGCACAAATGTCTGCCGAGACGCAGGAAGCGCAAAATGAACCGTGCCGTCGGGGTGAAATTCCATCGTCTGTTACCGCTGTGCAGCCGGTGACAGAACTTTTCCGTTCACACGGACGGAAAAGTTCTGTCACCTCATTGAATGGAGAGTGGTCTGTGGCAAAGCTGAATAAAAATTTAAAAACCCTTGCCCGCCAGGCGGGCGGAAGTTTCAAAACTGTATCTGACCGTACAAAAATTGCTAACCGGTTTGCTGACAGAATGATCAGTCTTAACATTCAAATTAGGGACATTAAAAACATAAAGACAAATCACATAGAAATTTATATTCGAAGCCGTCTGGCAGAAAATATATCCAAACGTACGCTACAAAATGAAATGGCGGCGATACGTGCAATGCTGCGTGTATCCGGTAAAACCTTCATGGCTGATCCAGCTCATCCGAAGTTGAACAATGATGCTTTGAATATCTCAGGAACCAGCCGCGACGGAACTAAAGTTGCAATAACTGATGACTATTTCATGCAGGCTTTTGAATCAGTTAGTGAAAAGGATGAGGGCGTCGCCTGCGCAATGAAACTTTCACGGCTTCTAGGTTTGAGAACGGAAGAAACGGTTCAGTCTGTAAAATCACTTCAGACCTGGAAAAAAGCGCTGCAGAATGGAGATGAAAAGGTTCGCGTTGTTTTCGGTACGAAAGGAGGACGGCCGAGAGATACCACAATAATAAACCGAACTGAAACTATTGAAGCCATTAACAGAGCAATAACTTATTGTGCTGAAAATAATGGAAAACTTATCGATAAACCCTCAATTCATCTGGCAATTGAACGATACAGGAATATCGTACGTGAAGCGGGACTTGTTGGCGAGTTTGCTCCTCATAGTCTTAGATACGCTTATACAAAGGATGTTCTTCAATTCCATAAGGACAGAGGTTTTAGTCAGAAAGAGGCTGAGGCCCTCACCTCGATGGATTTAGGCCACGGTGATGGTAGAGGGCACTATGTAGCTCGGGTATATAACAAAACTAATTAAATCAATTTCAAATAAAGTGCTTCAGAGCTATTAGAAACGCTTGCTTAGAAAGCCAGCCTGCAACGCTGGTCAGTGCTGAATAGTCGCCTTGCGTATTAATGCCTTCAATATATTCCGCTATATCGCGACGCAAAGCCTCGACAATCAAATGTTCATCATCGACTTGATCATCGATGCACCTGAAGTTGATATCATCAATTTTATCATCAGTTACGCGAAAGAAAACTATGCATGGCATTTCAATCTGTTCTTCAACGCCCAAGGCCTCAATGAAACGCTTATTAAAAGCTTTTGCGTTCGGCTCAACTGCCGCAGAATGCAGGTAAAAAAGTGTCATGTCTTTACCGGTCTCCGCGTTAAGTATTTCAAATCCCCTTGCTGATTTGAGGGCTCTCCTAACAGGGCCGTGCTCCATGTCATAAAAAATAAATGCAAAGGCCTTTGCACGTTTCTCCCTCATGTGCTCTTTGCAGATAGTATCAAAAGTCCTTACGAACTCGCTGTATCCCATGCCCGTCGCCCGAGCCCCTTTAACTTTTGAGTCTAAAAAGACCGTAAACATAAGTTCCCTCGCTTATTAACTATTGGTCCTGTGATATCATATATTTTAGGATAACTTATATGTTTCCGATGTCCGTTTTAATCCTAACCTGAAAATCTTTTTTGGACTTGCCGGGACATAAATCATCCAGTAGGATATCCATGCTAACCGTTGTCATCACGACAACTGCCAATGTTCCGGTGATTTGAGAGGAACGCCTTAGGGTAATCACATGCCAATGTCATCACTACCTGAGAGATGACGCTTTCGGGCGGTAACAAATCTGTTTAACCTTTGAAAACAGAGACCCCTGCGGTTAAGGTCCTTTTCTACTTCGCACCACACTCCCATACACCTGTTTTACTCATCTGGCATTCTGTGCCTGATTCTCACTCCTGAGGGATACTTTCCCTCCGGGACGGTTCCCTTTTTTCATAAGGAATCGTACCGATGCATTACACCAGGATGATCAACCCTCTCACGTTACTTAATTGTGATTCGCCAGCTTCGGCAAAAATCATGGTGGATTACGTAAAAACTCAGCTTAACGTACGTCTGGATTACAGACTCATGGTCGATGCAGATCCACAGGTTCCTGCTGACGGCCTTCCTGACTACCTGACTTTTCTGAGACATGTCGCGCATACAGTTGGTTTTGCAACTGAGCATGGCTACATCAGACATGCCTTTATCGAGGAGGCAGTGAACGAGCTCACTCTTCTGGGGACGGCAGTTCACAGTCGTCACTGGAATGGGGCTTTTCAGCAGGGCGTTATCAGTTCCCGGGAGGACACAGAGCTGGACAACGCTATAGAGCAATCGCGCGCAGAGTTTTATCAGAGTGCTGATGCTTATGACATCGACTGACCGCCTTATTAACCGAACAGTTTCTCACCCTAACGGGACTTCTGTCCCCGTCAGGGGCAGGGTTCCTCAATTCTTTAAGGAATCCTTTATGAACGCATTAACGCTTACCGAAGATTTTCAAATCAGTGCCGGCGAACGTAACGCTTACAAAGTCGCACTGGCCAGAGCTGAAGGTGACCTGCTGATTATTGCAGCGCATCGCCGCCTTGGACTTAACACCAGTACCGATGAAGACGGATTTCCATACTACGTCTGGGAAATGGCTGACGTTGCCCGGGACCTGGCGGAACTGTCTGTACGTCAACTCGTGCCAGCATCCTGGCAGCCTTTCTTTGAAGGCCTCTGCCTCATGGCCAGAAACATTGATGAAGCAGCCTGGACGTTTTTTTTCGGCGGTGCCGTTCAGGACGAAGAGGGGCTGATGCACGAAGAACGTGAATGCCAGCGTTATGGCGAATGCTGAACGGACTGCTGTCTGTTTTACCCTTGCGGGGATTTGTCTTCCTGCGGAGACAAATCCTCCTTTCATCTGAAGAGGATTACCTTCATTTGGGTTAACTGTTAACCATCGGCCTGCGTCAGTTTCTGACAAAGGCTCTAACCCGCGCGGGGACAACCTCCCCGCCACAGCGGCGATGGTTTCTCCGCGCTTAATCAGGAGAAAACCATGAGCAGTATAATGCTTTCACTTATCACCCGCCTTTCTGGCGCACTCAACCGGCTTGCCGGCGCTCTGCAGCAACAGCAGGCCGAGTGGTTTACCAACCGCAGCGGCCGCTGCAGCTTTAAGGCAGACGTCGTGCCGACAGAGAACGGGTTCATGCCCGTCATCTCCCGTCGCACCGGCTTCACCCCACGCGACTGGCGTGTTGACCAGTTGCCGGGTGCCGGTACTTACGCAACAGCCCGTAAAGCCCTCAGGGCCGGACGGCTGCTGGCGCAGCAGATGGCGGAGCTTCGCTACCGTTTTGACTGATGGTAACTGAATGACACTTCCCGGAGGGGCTTCCCCTCCCGGGGAGGTCACCTCCTTTTTAAAGGAGCTCTTATGATCCGTTTTACGTCTACCGAACTGCGCCCGCTGCTGACACAGAATCAGGGCAAGGGACGTCCGCTGATACTCGAAAAGAATCTGGGAATTTACATCCGGGTGCCGGATGACAATGGCTGCGCGGAATGGCTGAAAGCCAGTGCTGCCGGCTGCAACCCTGCCACGGATTCTGACTGGTCAGCACTGTGCGATAAGTTAATACCTGAGAGGGAGTTTTCTTTCACCACATTCCTGGACCACAAAATATACGATGCCGTGCTGAACGAGCATCACGATTTGTACCTGAAGCCCGGAATTCATCAGGTGACTAAATCGCTGACCATTTACAAAGAAACCCAGCCACCACTGAAAGAGTATTTACCGGTTGCGGAATACCGCGATCAAGTACAGTGGCTTAGCGAGCAGTCCCGCCTGCATCTTCGCGCCTGCGTGTGCAACGCAGAACGTCTCAGCTGGCGTTCGCAGGCACTGAAGGTTCTCGACAGGGTTATCCGCCTCGATTCTAAGCGTGCTAAACCTGAAGATCGTAAGCGGTTTGACAGCGCCATATATAACGTCAAATCAGATATTGACTCAATTATGCTCGACGGTTCAGTACGTCGTTACTGATTTTCCCACTCCCCGGTGGTGCATTGTCCGCCACCGGGACAGATGCGCCGTTTTTCAGAGACGCATCTCATGAAGAAAAAAACAGCCGGCCGTAAGGCCACAACGGAACAACAGACTGACCTTTATCAGCAGGTCACCGACAAAATCATCATCGCACTGGAAAACGGTGTGCCGCCCTGGCGTCGGCCATGGCGATCGGCGCAGAAGGTTTACGGCGGCGGCTTGCCGGTTAATGCCGTCACGGGCAGGTACTACAGCGGCGTCAACGTGCCGCTACTGTGGATGGCTGCAGAGGAGGCAGGTTACGGAGCCGATCGCTGGCTGACGTATCAGCAGGCTAAGGCTGCCGGCGGACAGGTCAGAAAAGGCGAGCGGAGCGCGATGGCCATCATCTTCAAACCGTTCGAAAAGCAGCTCCGCGACGGCAATGACAGTCCGGTATTCAGGGACGGCGTGCCGGTGATGGAAAAGCTGGCCATGATGAAGCCGCTGCAGCTGTTCAACGTTGCGCAGTGTGAAGGGCTTCCCGATAAAGTGTATGCACTCACGGTGAAGCAACCTGACAGTGACGCTGAGGGATTCTCAACTGAGCAGCAGCAACAGGTTCTGGAAATCCTCAACGCAACCGGGGTGAAGTGCTCTTCTCACCGGCAGAACCGGGCGTATTACAGCCCGGGGGCAGATCGAATTGTGTTGCCTGCAACCTCACAGTTTCGTTCACCTGAAGACTACTGGTCCACGCTGCTGCACGAGCTGGTGCACGCGACCGGCCACCGCAGCCGCCTTGATCGTGAGGGAATAACCTCCTCATCAAGAGAGTTCGGTGATCCCGTATACGCCTTTGAGGAACTGATAGCGGAAACCGGCAGCGCGTTTCTTTGTGCGCATCTCGGCATTTTTGGTGAGGTGCAGCACGAGAGCTACCTGAACGGCTGGCTCAGCGTTTTACGTAACGACAAAAAAGCGTTCTTTCGTGCCTGCCGGCTTGCCCGGGAAGCGTCGGAATATCTGCTGAAGCCGCCGGGTGAAACCCGCACTGAAGCAGCGTAATTAACCCCGGCGACGTCAGTCGCCATCATCCCCCTGAGGGCATCTTCCTCAGGGAGATGCCCTCTTTTTTAAACGCAAAAGAGGAGTACAACGATGTTTTCATGGTGCAAAAACCGTCTGGAAATTACCGGCAAGTCTGTCTGCATCGATATCATGCAGTCCTGGATTGCCGGCACGGAAGTGCCGCTTTACCGCCACGCCATACGGCAGGCCATAAAGCTGTTTCTCGCCGGCTGTGCAGGCATACTCAAACCCGTTAAGGCAACGGAATACCGTGCTTATCCGGAGCTGATTTCATCAGGCACCGGAGGCAGCACATCACCGAACCAGGCATTTCAGCATTTTCTGGAGCTGCTTGAGAAGGACGCCTGGCTTGACGGAACAACGCTCTCGCGAATGGACAAAATCTGGGTCCAGTCGGGCATCGGTGACATCAAATGGGAGGCAATCCCGTTTGCTGCACGCCAGACCATCACCCGGCTTATGGCTGTCCATTACGCCGACTGGTTTGGCGTCGCCTCAGCGGGCGGTCAGTTTGACCCGCAGGAGCGCTGGGAGTGGCTCAGTATAATGCCGGACACCACCTGTCCGTGCGACATGCTGATGGTGATGCCGTCACGTCTGGCCACCGAGATTAACGGGGAAAGTGGCCTTTTCTGTGGTCTTAACACCACGTCAGAACTCTATATCCAGCTTTACGGGACGGAGTTTCCTGCGGGGCACCGGTCGGAGTGTAGCCGTGACGATATCGGTTCGCTGATACTGACGTTCTCCTCTCCCTGGTATCCGCCGTCGGCGGAAGTCATGGGGCAGATGTCGCAGAAGTTTGACTGTGAAATCCGTCACTACTGGATCTCTCCGGATGCCGGCACGTCGGGTTATCACTGTTTTGACAGCGGTGACCACGTCGACAGCGGACCTTATCCGGAGGAGGACTTGCAGTATCAGGTGAGTGAAGGGGCAAGGCTGTATCAGTTCAGTGCTGAAGCAGCTGCGCCGGCCGCCACTGCCGTTGCACACTACGCCGGCGTTCGTGGTTAACTACCGACAGATCCTAATCACAGGTCTGTCAGACAATGGTCACAGCATCTGCTGTGGCCGCTTTTTTCACCCGAAGGGGGAACATCGTTTCCCTTACGGGGCGTGTTCCCTTTTTTTCAGGAAAACACGCATGAGCGTCCGCATCGACAACGAGAAAGAATTTATCTCACTCTTTAACTCCATCGCCCGTGGCACCCGGCGTATCCAGGTGTTTACAGACTTCATCAGCTGCAGTGTGATCGCCATTCAGAATGGCCTGCATTTCTGTGAGAAGCGCGAACAGAAATATATGGCCATCGTGGGCAAATACAAAAAAGAGGACGTTTCATCGATGGCCAGACTGCTGGCATACGTGGTGAACGGACTGGAAGAAAAAACCTGTGACTTTCTCGGGCGCATTTACATGCTGCTTGAACTGGGTGACAAAGACAAAGAACAGTACTTCACCCCGTGGAGCGTGGCGCTGATGATGGCGCAACTGCAGTTCGGCGCGCAACTCAGCAATCCTGAAGAGGTTTTCAGAGACAAGCCGTTTATCACTTTTGCTGAACCGGCCTGCGGCTCAGGAGCTATGACGCTGGCATTCGCCAGCACGCTCAGGAATGCCGGTTATTCGCCACACCGCTATCTATGGGTGTCTGTTACCGATATCGATCCGCTGGCGGCGGGCATGGCCTATATCCAGCTTTCACTCTGCGGCATACCCGGTGAGGTTGTAATCGGGAATGCCCTGTGTGACGAACGGCGGCGGGTACTGCTGACGCCGGTGCATTACTGGAACGGATGGTCAGCACGTCTGCGTGCGCACTCTGGCATCAGGGCTGACGCAGCAGCGTGAAATGACATGATCCCATTAACGAACACTGAACAGAAGGAAAGACATATTTCTCAACATCTGAGGCCGGGTAACCGGCCTTTTTTTATCTTTATTTTGCGGGTATTGAGACGCTTGATTACCTGTAAAGGGCCAATTATTCCGACGCTGTTAACACTTTCGGTCTGGATGTGGTTTATTTTTACAGTATTCAATGAGTTACACCGAAGGTGACTGAGTGCGATTGACTGCCCTGGAATCTCTGGATAATACTGTATGCATAAACAGTAGATTAGGAGGTGCCATGACATGCTCACTTTATACAAATTCCCGCTATCCCCGATCTCGATAGCTGCACCACTTTTCCTCGAAAACTGTCAGGCTGGTTTTCCCAGCCCTGCTCAGGATTATGTTGAACGCGAGTTAGACCTCAACGAATATTGTGTAATGCGCCCTGCAGCGACGTTTTTTGTCCGCGCCTCTGGCCAGTCTATGACGGACATTGGCCTTAACAGTGGTGACTTAATGGTGGTAGATAAGGCCGAATCTCCCCGGCACGGCGACATTGTCATTGCTGAGATTGAAGGCGAATTTACCGTAAAACGCCTGCTGCTCCGCCCCAGGCTGACGCTCCAGCCCATGAATCCTTCCTTCTCCCCTATATACCCAGATCCGGAAACGCTCCAGATTTTCGGCGTGGTCACCTCATTTATTCATAAAACCCGGGGTGAGTGATGTTCGCAATAGTGGACGTCAATAGCTTCTATGCGAGCTGTGAAAAAGTCTTCAGACCTGATTTGCGCAACCAGGCAGTGGTTGTTCTGAGTAATAACGATGGTTGCGTCATCGCACGCAGTGCCGAAAGTAAAAAACATGTCCGTATGGGCGAACCCTGGTTTAAAATCAAAAACGAAAATTTCCCAGTTAAAATTCATGCCTTTAGCTCTAATTATGCGTTATACGCATCGATGTCGAACAGGGTAATGAGCGTTTTAGAAGCTCTGTCACCTCGCGTAGAACAGTATTCGATTGATGAGATGTTTCTGGACGTCCGTGGAATCGATTTTTGCACGGACTTCGAGACATTTGGTCGCGAAGTCCGTTGCAGTGTGCGTGAGCACACCGGCCTTACGGTCGGCGTTGGGGTTGGTAAAACCAAAACGCTAGCAAAATCAGCCCAGTGGAGCAGCAAAGAGTGGCCTCAGTTTGGCGGCGTCCTGGCCATCACATCGCACGTCCGTGCAGAGAAGATGCTTGCCCGCCAGCCCGTTGAGGAGGTCTGGGGAGTAGGCAGACGCATTGCCAAAAAACTGAACGGAATGGGTATTACAACCGCACTGGAGCTCTCCCGCGCCAATCCTGCAATGATCCGTAAACACTTCAGCGTAGTACTGGAGAGGACGGTGCGTGAGCTGAACGGCGAGAGCTGTATCAGTCTGGAAGAGGCGCCGCCGGCAAAGCAGCAGATCGTGTGCTCCCGTTCGTTTGGCGAAAGGGTCACGGAGTATGAACACATAAGACAGGCGATCTGTCAGCATGCCGAGCGGGCGGCCGCTAAATTGAGGGGGGAGAAACAATACTGCAGACAGGTTTGTGCATTCATTAAAACCTCGCCTTTTTCGCCCGGAGAGGCTTACTACGGAAATCTGGCTTCAGAGACACTGATGTCACCCTGTCAGGATTCCAGGGACATTATTGAAGCTGCGATGAGAGCGCTTGATCGAGTGTGGATAAACGGCCACCGTTATGCCAAAGCAGGCGTTATGCTGAACGATTTCACGCCTTCAGGAGTTGCTCAGCTCAATCTCTTTGATGAAGTTCAACCCAGAGCCAACAGCAAGCCTCTGATGCAGGTGATTGACCATATTAATCAGACTGGCATAGGGAATATCTGGTTTGCTGGTCGAGGAATAGCGCCAACATGGCAGATGAAGCGTGAGATGCTATCACCAGCATACACCACTCGATGGAGTGACGTACCTTCTGCAAAATTATGAAATAATTTTTATCATTTATAGCTAAGTTTGATTGAGTTTTTTAGGGAGGCATGTTAAAAAAGTGAGAAATAGGAAGGCTATAATCCCCCACTAATACAAATTCTTAACTGTATATAAATCCAGATGTACATGTGTTAGCGGAAAACATAAAAATTTTAATAATCGAGTTATGAATAGTAAGTGCCTGATATATCCTAGGTATTTCAATTTTTACGAGGCAATAGGATCATATAATCCCACTGCATTTAATTTAAAAAGGAAAGCATGAAAAGACTATTCTTTGAAGAGATTTTAAATTTAAAAGTGGAAATCAATAAGCTTCAGAATGATAAGGATAATGTGGCCATACTAGCTCAATTGCAAGAGACTTTGCTCGATTATCACTGTTGGTTGGAGAAAAAGTATCGCATCAGGAAAGAAAAATTTATAAATCTTCAAAGGATGAAGAAATCTACTGAAAATACAAAAGAAGTATCATTGCTAATCAAATCCGCTATCAAAATAAATAGATATCAGTTGAATGAAATAAAAGAGCTTAAGCTATGGTTAAGGCATATAGGGAACTCAATACCTCACCTTTATTATCACAAGGGCGATTTAAGAGCATACTCTTATTCATTAAATGATGAAAACCTTAAGGAGCTTTCTGGAGATATATTTGGCAAAGATGGGCTTGAGCTTGAGCTGGAGGTTTTTCGTGGTGGAATAGAGCAAGGCTATAAAACTCTGCTAAATGATTTAACAAGTATAATGCGTTATGGTGATGTCACCATCATGGAAAAAGAAATACCTTTTATTATAGAGGTAAAGAAAAGCAGCGCCACTAGTGATAAGGCAGATAAGCAGTTAAAAAATATGAAAGAGATTCAGAAATATCTTTTAGAAGATGTTAGTGAAACAATCAGGGGCGGGGGTTTCATCAATAAAAGGATCGCCATGAGCGAGGATGAAGAAAGTAATAAAGATGCGTTGAATAAGCATTTTTTTAAATCAAAAGAAAAAGGATATGAATTCACTAAAATTGAAGATGGGTTTTATTGCTTTAGTTATTTTCACTCGTCAAATTATAAAGAAAACTTAGATCTCTCAGCATTAGATGGAATGATTAAGCCAACATTTTTCTCTCTTAATAAATTCAAAAATGAAGAGGATCATTCTTTGTTTTATCCATATTCCTTATCAATTGAGGACCCAGTTATCTTTTCGTCATTTATTACTGGCCTTTACTCAATTTATTTTGTTTTTGACAGTCAGATAATTGACGACTCTGCTAATAAATATAATCTTGAGTACGAGTTCATTCCTGAAATTTATGCTATTAAAATGTGGGGGTATGAAGGCGTTAAAGCATACTCGAAAACTTTAATTAAGGCTTTAGTTGAGTTCTCATCTTTTCATTGGGCTGTAAGTCAGATGTTCAATAACTACAGGGTTGCTTTAGAAATGCAAAAAGATATGCAAGAAAACACTATTAAAGACAAATAGAATTTTAGGATGTACAACACAAAAATTGCTTTATCATAACGTATTATTCTGAAGCTTTTTGCCATTGTAAAGCGTCCTTATCAATAACGAAGGTGAGTAATTTATAGTAATCTCATTTATTCTTATACATTTTCATCGAAAGTTCATAAGAATAACGTTAAGATTATCAAGGCATCCATATCATCATGGATAAATTTTATAAATTAATAGGATTGAAAATGAGTGATAATTCTAGTTATGAAATATCTGTAGAGAAAGAAATCGATGAAGAACCATTTGTCGAGTTTGATATCTCAGTTACACCGGTTGATTCAAGCCTATCACTACTTTCTGATCAATTAGAAAATAAGGATATGATCATACCATTTTACCAAAGGAATTTCGTTTGGAAAATAGAGCAAGCTTCTAAACTAATTGAGTCATTTATTATTGGGTTGCCTGTTCCACAAATATTCCTTTATGTCAATGATGATGAGATTCTTGAGGTAATTGACGGTCAGCAAAGGCTTATGTCAATCAAATATTTCATGGATGGTTATTTTGGTGAGACTAAAACAGATAGAAGGCAAGTGTTTCGTTTAAAAGGACTTTCAGAGGCTTCATCACTGAATGGAAAAACGTTTTCAGAGTTATCGAGCAAGGATCAAAGGAAATTAAGAAATGCTACGCTAAGGGCCATTCATATTAAACAACTTTCACCTTCTAGAAGGAATGATTGTGTTTTCCATATTTTTGAAAGGTTAAACACTGGTGGCACACAACTTAAGCCTCAAGAGATCAGGAATGCAGTTTTCAGAGGCGAAATTGTTATGGCTTTACAGGAGTTGAATTCAAGCTATGGATGGATGAAAGCTTTAAAAATAAAAACCAATGATAAACATCAGAGAGACATGGAGTTCGTTCTTCGCATTTTTTCACTTTATAAAAACTGGCAAGATTATGAAAAACCTATGGTTCGTTTTTTAAATGATGCCATGCGTGAAAATAGGGACTTCTCTTCATCAAAAGCTAAGAAGTTTGCAAGCCGTTTTCCTTTAGTAATGAAAGCCATAGCTCAAAATATAGAGGCTCCGTTCAGGCCTAGAGGTGTTGTCAATATGGCGGTAATGGATTCAATAGTGGTCGCATTACTGGAATGTGAAAATTTTGATTTTAGTAAACTCAAAGATACCTATGAAGAAATACTTTCAGATGCAAACTTTCAAAGAACTACAGCAATGTCTACTGCCGATGCCGTGGTTTTGAAAGAGCGTTTCCAAATTGCAAGGGAGTATGTGCAAAGTGCATAAAACTATTATAGGTGATCTTATGAAAGAGTTAGATTTATTCTATGATCAATTAGACAAACTCGCTCCTATTAATGATCCCTCAAAATCGGAAGAAAGGAAAAAATTTGCTATATTTTATGTCGTTTGTGTTGCAGCAACATATGAGAACTGTATTAGGGAAATACTATACGAATACTCAGATTTTTATCATAAGAAATTTTCATTTCAAGTTGAAAAGAAATACGAGCGTTTGAATAGCAAGATTAAATACAATGATCTAAAATCGATCATTGCTAGTTTCGATGGTAATGCGAGATGGTTTGAAGGAAAATGCTCTAAAATAGGGAGGCAATTATCCAAAGACCTACTAAAAGCGTATGACCAAACTTTAGAATGGCGGCATTCAGCTGCGCATGCCAATAAATACCCTACCTCACTGGAGGAGATATATAGAAACCATAGTGTAGTTAAATATGTTATCTATGCATTTGAAGAGGCCTTGTTAGGTTATGTAGGGCAACAACTCCTATCAGAAGCATCTAAGAACGTTCACTTCGCAAAACAAATTAGCATTAGGGTACTCGCCATTTCTTCCTCTGAAAATGAAAAACATATGGAAATTATTGAAAATACAAAAGGGATTATCTCAAGCATTGATAGATTTAAGAAAGATAGACGTATTGCTAGAGTATGCAATAATAAGTCTCTTGAATTACTAACGAAATGTTCCCAATTATTGGATTTAGCAAGAGGGCAGATTAGAACTTTAAGCGCTTTAGGTAATGAATAAAGTATATGTAGCAGCCCAATGTCTCTGGGCTGCTCGATGAATGAGCCTTTTTTATAGGCTTCAAAGAGAATTTAAATTTTCCCGCAAATTTGTTATTCAAACTCACCGCGTGCCGACGCATGAATCTGGGTGAAAAGACGCCTCGTCCAGGTGTCAGTGACGTGCTTCGGATCGGATGAGATATACGTAGATACAATAAGGCTTTCGGATTTAATTCCTGATGCGCCGGCTCCTGTACGGCGAACTTCAATCGTCAGCCTGTCATTTCCCGCCCAGTTTCTGGACATACGATAATAGCTGCCGGGCTCTGCCGACCAGCTGGTGCCTTCAGAAATGGCCGAGGCTGACCAGCCCGCATTCCCCTGTCCGCTGTTGCGCACGGCAGCCACATCCCCGTCTGAGACGAAGCCGAACTTTTCCTTAAGACGCCTCGCCACCGTATCGACCGGTATCAGAACCGGCCCATAGGCATCGCTGATCTGATTGCGTTTTTCCGGCGTGGTCTGGTCTTTTACATCTGAAGGCATTTGATGACCGTCATTCAGCGAACCGAACTGGCCCAGGCCGTTCATGAAGCTGCTGCAGCCGCTGAGCGTGGTCGCCACCACAATGGCAGAGAGAGTAAGGGCTTTTTTTGACATGATATTCTCCGGTTCAGGGGCGGGCTGCACCCGGCAGCCCGTGTGCGTCAGAAAGTGAATGAAAGCTGCGCGGCAGCACCGTAGCTACGGTCTGTACCGGCCATGCCGGTCAGGTCGAGATGCACCACATTGAAAGGTGAAATCCCCACGCCGGCGGTAAGCATGCTCCGATCGCTGTTACGCATGTCTGCACGGTAACCGGCACGCAGCTGCGCCCAGTCCCAGGCATTCAGCTCGGCGCCCACGCCGGCATACTGTGCTTTTTCATCCGAGGCAAAACCGCTTGCCGGAGTCAGGTCAACGTCTGTGGCCAGCGTGACAAAACCGTTGCTCCACGCCGTGCCGGTAGTCGCCTGCGGGCGGATCTGGAAAGTGTCAGTGATGCCGTTGATTTCGCGGGTATTAACGTTACGTGATACAAGGTTTTGTCCGGTCAGTCCGACGGTCCACTCTGGCGTCAGCTGAGCCGCAAAGCCTATATCGACGTTTGCGCCGCTTTCTGAACGCTTCCAGTCACCGCTGCGGAAATCTGACGCGCTGTAATTACCGACGGAAACGTTGTAGTTCCAGGTATCCACGCGCTGGACCTTTGGCGTGATGCCGACAGAAACCGGCGTTTCGCCCAGGGTAAACTGATGCGCAGCGGCGACACCGTATTCCGTGACCAGCGCGGCGACGCCCTGCGCCCGTGAGGTCATCTGGTCAATATCCGTCTGAGTGGGCGAGAAAATGCCGCTCTGTGCCGCATCGAGATAAGCCAGGTCACGCTGTGTGATATCGGTGCGGACTTTCGCCTGTCCCCAGCCCTTTGCCACAAATGCGAAAGGGAGGGTGTCATTCGGAATGGCAATCACCGCAGAAAGCCCGGCACTGGCATGCCCGCTGTCGCCGTCAACGTCCTGCAGGGATTGTTTCAGCGCAGCCGCCTCTCGTGAACTGTTTCCGGTGCCCGCTGACTCGCGGAAGTCGTCAAAGGTGGTTTTTACCCTGTCCAGTCCATCACGCAGGTTATCCGGATCGCTGATTTGTCCCCCCACGCCCGGCAGGATGAGTCCGACGTGGTCACTTCCATCGTGGCGGGTCATCAGCGCGGGGTTGGCCAGCGCAGCGGCCAGATAATTTGAAGAAGCCACGCCCGTTCCCCCCATGGCATCGTTACGCGCCTCGGTCCAGGTGGCTGCGGCATTGACTGACGGCACGGCTGAAACCAGTAATGCCAGGATAATGCTGCGTGTTAACAGTTTTGCTTTCATCAGTTATTTCCTTTTCTTGTTTTTGACAAAGGGGTTTCCCTGGTGCTGATGCACCAAATAAATAAACAGGCTGAGTTTTTATTCTTTAAATACGGTTAACCGAATCTGATGACTTCTTTCAGATAGTCTTCCCACTCAGGTGTAATATGAAACGCCGGGTTTCGTTCCGGTTGCAGTTCCTCCTCGCCCCACATGAATTTTGAGCTGGTTTTTTGCTGGCGCTTAATAATTTCTTCAATGGCAGATAAGACCGGGAGCAGTAATTCAGACCCCTCTCTCAGACTGTCAAATATCCCGCGCGGTAATTTGCGAAATGAAATTTCAGCAATCCTGCCTTTCAGCCGCAGCAATTCGCAGAACGAGATAAAAGCATTTATCTCTGATTCACTGATAACGGAGTGCGGTATCACGCCGGTGAAGTAATTATTTTCAACAGACAGGCCATTAATGTATTTAATCCGGGTCGCTGCGATTAGCATCCCGTCGTCGGGATTAAGCCCTGGCTGACCGGTATCATGCTCTCGCCTGAAAAAACATAAGGACTGAACCGCTGCACCTTTGTGCGGCAGAAGGCATTCAGCAGCCTGCCAGACGTCCCGGAGCGCAATAATCTCCACCGGAGCAATGTCTTCACCGGCGAGCCAGCCGGACTGAACACCGAACCATGATGCAAGCTGCTCCAGTACAGGCAGGGTCAGATGATCGAGCGTGCGCTCACGGTTCTCCAGCACACTCATGCCGATGTTCAGCTCAGATAGCAGTGTGGCCACCTGCGCCACCTCAAGGCCGTGGCGGTCCATCAGGTGCCAGAAGCGCTCATAAACGCGGTTTACCGTGGCTTTGCGGGGCGCTGTCGTTTCAGTAATGACGCCCTCGATGATGACGTTGACCAGCTCAGAGACGGAGATACCGAGGTTGCGTGACACCTGGTGCAGAAACTCCCGCGATGCCGGCCGGAAACGTATGGCCACGGGCGGACTGCCGGTCTTTTTCCCCTCTGCGAACTGCGCCAGCAGCTGCCTCTGCCCGTCGGTCTGCTCAAGGGCGACGCGGGAGAGTATTTCTGTCAGGTTCATACGTTTCATAAAGGCCCTGTTGCTGGATGAATGAGAAAATATTTTGTTAATCTTTTTGTAGCCGGTGTGAATACAGTACCTGGCAGAGCCGGGGGCTGTATAACGCGATATTTCGATCGTTCAGATCGAATACAGGCATGTATTCAGTGTGAATAATTCCTTTACGGCCTGACAGCCGAAATTATTTTTCCGGTTCAGAAGATTTCCGCAGCAGCATTACCGGCCATTCGCTGCGTGACGGGCTGCGCCAGCGCCACTGCCTGAACAGAATTTCCAGCTGCATCAGGGCGCGGGCAGCATCCCGGAAAGGGACACTCGTCAGCCGGCTGCGGTAAGACCAGCCCTGCGCAGTCAGGTACGCCCTGAGTCTGGCCGCCCGCACCGGCGTCAGCAGGTGCGAGGCAATGACGACGGTCTTTCCCTCCTGCAGTGCGGATTCTGCCGCCTCATACACGCCTGACCAGAACCAGCTCACGCGCTCAGGCGTCAGCCCCACGGTGGGCTGCCAGGGAGACAGGTGCACGGTGATGCGTTTTCTGCGGCTCAGCATACAGGGCTTCCTGAGCAGCTGACGGGTGAGCCAGTCGAGCGGCCTGAGCATAAACGGCGAGGCGGCCGTCAGCATCCAGAGCGTCAGATCGCTGCACGGACCGGCCGGGGTCAGCAGGCTGAAAGCGAGCGTGAGCGCCAGCCAGAGAAAGAGGGTCAGGATAACCAGACGTTGCTGCATGGGTGTGTTCAGTTTAATTAACGGATGGTGCGCACAGAAAAGCACGGGACGTTAACGGCGTCCGTCGTAAACCCTGAATCCGGTATGAAAAATTAAAGCAAGCGGGATGTCTGCCTGAGGCAGATAAGGGTTTAGGGTTGCAAACCACGCCCGGTCTCATAGCGTTACGTCATTTCTGAAGCAGAATGAAAGGCAGTGACGATGGTGCGGATAATGAAATGGCTGGCTGGCAGGACGGCGCAAAAGCCGGCGGCGCAGCGGCTGAACACGGACGTGAAAGAGGTGGCGTTTCGCCCGGTCCTCACCGGCAGCGAACTGATGCAGACGGCTGAGCGGCGTAAGCTTGCGAAAATGCTGGCGGAAAACAGCCCCCTGTCGCAGTCCGTGACGGAGGCCTGGTGGCTTCAGCCGGCACAGGCACTGCTTGCGTGCGTACAGGACTGTCCTGCCGCGTGGCGCGGGCCTTACTCCGGGCCGGGGGGATTTGGCGACCTGAGCCTGAGCGTGGCGGTCAGGGCCGTCCGGCTGGTCCGGGGCATGATGCTGCCGCCCGGCGCGGCTTCAGAAGAGCAGTCTGAGCAGGCGCCGGGCTGGGTCTGCGCGGTGTTCTGGGCGGGGCTGTTTCATCATCTGGCCTGGCTGACGCAGGCCGAAGGTGCCACGGAAAAAGGGCGGGTGTGGTATCCGGGCCTGCAGGAGCCGGACAGCGCGTGGCGAATCCGGCCCGCAAAAGAGGTGCAGGTATCACAGCTGACGGGCCAGTACATGGCCGCACGGCTGTTACCGGCGTCCGGAATGCTGTGGCTGCAGCGCTGGCCGGAGATTTCACACTCCCTGCTGCAGTTTATGGCGGGTGAGCGCAGCGGTGTGCTGTACGGCATCATTGCTGAGGCAAGGCAGGGAGCCGGACTGAATTACGGGAATTTATCAGATGCATCCGGAGCGGAATTTGTAAGCATCGTGCCGGAAGTACAGGTCACTGAAACTGCACCAAATTTAGCACACATCGCACCCGTCCTTTTGTCGAGTCATATCAGTTCAGCAAATGTTTCAGAACCGATTGGAAGCGAAGCGGCAAAGTATACTGCACCTCAGTCAGGCGATGGGTCAGGAGGGGCAGAGAATGCCCCCCCGGTCATCACGGCACTGGTGTCGGCCCTGGACAGCATTGATACCGGTTCTGCCCCGGATGAGTCAGCCCCTGATGGCGCGGACAGTGATACGCAGGCAGACCTGCTGGTCGCACTGGACCGCATGACGGCCGGACAGTCGCCGGTCTGTACCGCTGAAGATAACATGCAGCCTCAGCCAGAGCCTGAGCAAACCGCGAGTGCCATGCTGCAGAGCGCGACTACGGAAGCAGTTTCGGCCGCAACAGACGGCGAGCGGTTTATGGAGTGGCTGAGGGAAAGCGTTGAAGGTGGCACGCTGACGGTAAACGAGCGTGACAGTCCGCTGCACGTCCTGGCCGGTTTTGTCTTTCTGGTGTCGCCGGACGTTTTCTTTAAATTCATTGCTTCAAAGCCAGAGAATAACGCCGACAAAAACAGGTTGCAGAAAAGTTTTGAGGCGCTGGGACTTCATCATTCACGAAATGGGAAAGGGTTATACCATTACCATAAATACGACTCGCCGGATAAAAGCGGTCGTTTTACCAGCCTGTCGGGATATATGGTACGGCCCGACATTATATTAAAAAGAGGAAGCTGTCCTGCGGACAGTATATGGCTTTCGCCACGGCGGGAGTAATTACAGGGTTAATAACACTGAGGCTGTCATGTCTGAAAAAGTGACTTTCAATATGATTCTGGAGGATTACTTTTTTAATAAAGTTCTCCGGGAAGCAACAGAATGGAGCTATAAAAAAGTCGTCAAAACGTTTACTGAATATGCCGGGGAATCATTATTACCGGGCAGCGTTACCCGCACGGATGTCCTTAAATGGCGGCGTCACGTCCTCAACGAACAGAAGCTGAGTAAAAGGACCTGGAATAATAAAGTTGCGCATATGCGGGCTATATTCAATCACGCGATGGCCAGCAAACTTATTTCTCTATCGGATAATCCCTTCAACGGGGTGGTCGTGAAACCTGAAATTAAGCGAAAAAAGACACTTACCCGCGAGCAGATGCGAAAGATCGATATTACCATGCAACGTAAGGTTGAACTCGAACAGCTGGGGATACTTGATGTCAGGCCAAACGCGTTGGAACCGGCCTGGTTCTGGAAGACGGTCATAGACACGCTGAAGTATACCGGTATGCGGCAGAATCAGTTACTGCACATCCGGCTGTGTGACGTTGACCTGAACATGGGCGTCATTGAGCTGCGGCCTGAAGGATCTAAAAGCCACCGTGAGCATCGTGTGCCCGTGACCGACAAACTCAGACCCGGTCTGGAGGAGCTGTGCAGGCAGGCGGTCCGGAAAGGGGCAAAATTAAAAGACCAGCTGTTTAACATTAACCTGTTTAACCGGATAAAGAAAAAAAGGTCAGAGGCAGTAACATGGATCATCTGCCGCTGCGGGCTTTTTTCAGGCGGCTGTCAAAAGAGTGCCAATGTGACATCAGCCCGCACCGGTTCAGGCATACAATTGCCACAGATCTAATGAAAACCCCGGAACGAAGCTTGAATGACGTCAAAATGCTGCTGGGACATTCCAGTGTGGCGGTGACACTGGAATACGTTGAAGCCAACATGGATCTTCTGCGGCATAACCTTGAAGAAGCCTTCAGGGTTTAAGACTAATCTTAACCCAAATTTCTAATTAGCTGATAATAAAAAGGGAAAAAAGGCGGGGTTTTACTTTACAGATCGTTGACATAACTGCGATGAAAAGGTAAATACCTGTAACTGAAATACTCGGGATGCGAGAAATCCGGATGATGCGCTAACATCATCCGGATTCTTAATCCCTAAACCCCAGGTGCAGAACGAACGTGACTCATCCTGCACGATGACGAAAAGGGATCTCTGTCTTGCCCGTTAAGAATCTCACCCCTTAACGAACAGGCTCTGAAGAGTGGTGCCCGAACCCGGAATCGAACCAGGGACACGGGGATTTTCAATCCCCTGCTCTACCGACTGAGCTATTCGGGCAACGGGGCGCATTAAACCAAAGCGGCCCGGCAGCGTCAAACGCTTTTCACCAAAATCAAATCGACTGACCGCTTTTCCATCAACCCAAAGAGTGGGTCTGACCTGCCGCCATAAACCTCTCTGTTGGCCGGATATATTTTAGTCAGAAAGCAGGCAGAGTCTGCATTGTGACGCGAAATTGCCGATATAGCATGCGAGACCAACACTAATAATAAGGATCGCCATGTTTTCCACCATTACATCAGGTATCGCTTCCCGTCACAGCTGGCAGAAGCGTTCACACTCAGCGGCAACGCTGAGCTCTCTCAATGGCTCCATCGCCATGATTGAATTCTCTCCCGATGGCTCCATTCTCAGCGCGAATGCGCTGTTTCTGGCGCGCATGGGCTACGCGCTGGCGGAGATCGAAGACCAGCACCACAGCCTGTTTTGTACCGCAGAGCAGCTTGAGTCGCGGGACTATCAGGATTTCTGGCTGCGACTGAACCGGGGCGAAAGCTTCAGCGATAAGTTCCTGCGCGTGGCGAAAAACGGCCGACCGGTATGGCTCGAAGCCAACTATGTACCGGTGCAGAACCGCCATGGCCGGGTGATTAAAATCGTCAAACTGGCAACCGACATCACCGATCATATCAACGATGCGCAGGAGCAGCGCGCCATCACCACCGCCATAGAACGGTCGATGGCGGTGATCGCTTTTAACCTCAAAGGTGAAGTGCTGAAAGCCAATGACAACTTCCTGAAAACCATGGGTTATCGTCGTGAGGAGGTAGAAGGTGTTCACCACCGTCGCTTCTGCTCGCAGGCGCTGCGCGACAGCCGCGAATATAGCGAGTTCTGGCAGCAGCTGAACCGCGGCGAATTTGTCTCAGGTCAGTTTCCCCGGGTCAATAAACGGGGTGAGACTATCTGGCTGCGCGCCACCTACAATCCGGTGTTTGACGAACAGGGCAGGCTCTACAAAATCGTGAAATTCGCCACTGATGTGACCGCGCAGGTGGAAAAGAATCAGCAGGAACATGATGCGGCACAGCGGGCTTATCACACCGCGCTGCAAACGGATGAAAGCACAAAGCTGGGTGCCGATGTTATCGCCAGCAGCGTGCAGACCATGAACGCCCTGGCGGGTGAACTGCAGGGGATCTCCGGTGATATTACCGGACTGAGTGAATCCTCAGAGCGTATCGGCGCGATTGTGGAAGGTATCCGCCGGATAGCCGATCAGACTAACCTGCTGGCGTTGAATGCCGCTATTGAAGCGGCACGGGCAGGAACCCATGGCCGCAGCTTTGCGGTAGTGGCTAATGAAGTCCGCACGCTGGCAGCAAACATCAATCGCGCCACCACCGACATCGAAAATCGGATACAGCAAAACCATCAGCTGGCGAGCCGGGCACTGAAAGGGATTGAATCCAACCTGAAGCGCGCCGATCAGGGCGTACAGCTGGCCCAGGAGGCGGGCGGCGTGATTGCGGAAATCCGTGAAGGCGCAACGGATGTAGTACGCGCCATCGGCCAGGTGACCAAAACGCTTAAAGTCTGACGCTCTGCGGGGGCAACCGCCCCCTTTTAAGGTGTTGCCTGAACCGGCGCTTCTGGCACCGGCGGGATAAAGATATGATCCAGAATCGCCCGCATTACAGGTGCCGCAGTAATTCCTTCGTTGCCACCATTCTCCAGAATTAACGCTACCGCCACTTTCGGGTCATTAAAGGGCGCAAAGGCGGTGTAGAAGATATGGTCACGCAGCCGTACCGGTATCATCTTCGCGTTATAGGTCTGGTTCTGGCGCAGGCTGAACACCTGCGACGTCCCGCTTTTCGCAGCGATGCCATAGGGTGCCGTGTGGAAATATTTATAACCGGTGCCGTTGGGTGCGTTAGCCATGCCAAACATCGCGTGGCGTACCAGCGACCAGTAAGGTGAATGAGGATCGCCAATCTGCGCTTCATGCTGCTGCGGATGATAGTTCTCCACCAGCGTGCCGCGCTGGGTTTTCTCCAGCAGATGGGGAGCAATGACCCGACCGTTATTAATCAGCGCCACCATCGCTTTCACCATCTGAATGGGTGTCGCAATCCAGTAACCCTGCCCAATGCCAACCGACACTGTATCACCCTGATACCAGGCCTTTTTATGCACCTTCTGCTTCCACTCACGGCTCGGCAGTAAACCGCTGTACTCCTCATTCAGGTCAATGCCGGTCGATTTGCCATAGCCAAACTGGCTGAGCATGGTGTGAATGCGATCGATGCCCATCATGAACGCCACCTGGTAGAAGAAGGTGTCGGCAGACTCTTCGATTGCCCGCGTCACATCCAGCATGCCGTGCCCGGTTTTTTTCCAGTCGCGATAGCGCCGGTCCGTGCCTGGCAGCGTCCAGGTAGGTGCGCCAAAGAATTGCGACTGCGGCGTAATCACATGAGTCAGCAGCGCCGACATCGCCATGTAAGGCTTCACCGTGGAGGCGGGCGGATAGAGTCCCTGCGTGACGCGGTTAATCAGCGGCAGATCTTTGTCCTGTAGCAGCTTTTTATAGGCCTGATAGCTGATGCCTTTTACAAACGGATTGGGATCGTAGCTGGGGCTGGAGACCATCGCCAGCACGGAGCCGTCGTGCGGATCTTCAATCAGCAGCGCCGCACGCTGCCCCGCCAGCAGGCTTTCCACATACTGTTGCAGGTGCAGATCCAGCGTCAGCGTCAGGTTTTTACCCGCGACCGGCGGTACCTCTTTCAGCACCCGCACAATGCGGCCATGATTATCCACTTCCACTTCCTGATAACCCGGCTTGCCGTGCAGCAGCGCTTCGTAATAACCCTCAATCCCCTGCTTACCAATGTTATGGTCAGCCGCATAGTTTTCGGCGATGCCTTCCGCATTTAGCCGTTTATAGTCGTTATCGTTGATTTTCGACACATAGCCGATCACATGCGCCAGATCCGCGCCATAGGGATATTCACGATCCTGGTAGGTCTCAATGCTGGCGCCAGTGAAGTGAAACTGATTGACCGCAAAGCGGGCGACCTGCTCTTCAGTCAGCTCCTCTTTCAGCACCACCGGCTTGTAACGGCTGGTCTGCTTCAGCGCATGGCGGAAGGTGTCGATTTCGTCCGGCGTCAGATTAACGATCGGCGTGAGTGCCCGCAGCGTGGCGTCCATGTCGCTGATTTTGTAAGGCGTCAGCGTAATGGCGTACCAGCTGACGTTTCGCACCAGCGGAATGCCGTTGCGGTCATAAATCAGCCCGCGCGTCGGGGCGATGGGGATCATTTTGATGTCGTTCTGGTTAGAGCGCGTCTGGTAATAGCCATGATCACGCACCTGTAAGCGAAAAAGGTTTACGCCAAGAATGGTGAAACAGAGACAGACCAGAGCAAAGGCTATTGCAGCGCGGCGGGCAAACAGCTTCTCTTCAGCTTGGAAGTTACGAAAGTTCATCAGGGGGCATTATCAGGCGATTAATTATTATCTGTTATTGCGCACCATGATAAAGCGCGATCGCGGGCGTGCCAGCGCGAAGATGCACAAGCCTGACCAAAAGTGTGTCATTTGATGTGAATGTTACCGGGACGGCGAGGCGGGAAAATGCAGATCCCCCGGTTAAGGGGGATCTGCGCAAGGGGATCGGGCAGCAGGCGTCAATGCCTGCCACGCTGATTAATCACCCAGCAGAACAGACTCCAGCGCAATCTTGATCATGTCGTTGAAGGTGGTCTGACGCTCAGCAGCGGTGGTCTGCTCGTGCGTACGGATGTGGTCTGATACGGTGCAGATGGTCAGCGCTTTAGCACCGAACTCTGCGGCCACACCGTAGATACCTGCAGCTTCCATCTCAACGCCGAGGATGCCATATTTTTCCATCACGTCGAACATCTGCGGATCCGGGGTGTAGAAGAGATCGGCAGAGAAGATGTTACCTACGCGCGCTTCAACACCCAGGTTTTTCGCCGCATCAACCGCGTTACGCACCATGTCGAAGTCAGCAATCGCAGCAAAATCGTGATCTTTGAAACGCATACGGTTCACTTTGGAATCGGTGCAGGCACCCATACCAATCACGATGTCACGCAGTTTTACATCGGCACGCACGGCACCACAGGAGCCCACACGGATGATCTTTTTCACGCCGAAGTCGGTGATCAGCTCTTTGGTGTAGATGGAGCAGGAAGGAATACCCATTCCGTGGCCCATTACAGAGACTTTGCGGCCTTTATAGGTGCCGGTGTAGCCCAGCATCCCGCGCACGTTGTTAACTTCTACCGGATTTTCCAGGAAGGTTTCAGCAATGTGCTTTGCACGCAGCGGATCGCCAGGCATCAGCACGACGTCTGCGAAATCGCCCATTTCAGCATTAATATGAGGGGTTGCCATTGTTTAATCCTTGTTAAATTGCTGATTTACAGCATGTTCTTGCCATAGTCCATCTCGGACAGGCCAAAATAGTGTGCAATTGTCTGACCAATATCGGCGAAAGTTTCGCGGTAACCGAGTGAACCCGGCTCGACTTTCGGTCCGTAGATAAGAATCGGAATGTGCTCACGCGTGTGTTCAGTACCTTCCCACGTCGGGTCACAGCCGTGGTCAGCGGTCAGGATCAGAATGTCATCTTCTCCGACTAACTCCATCAGCTCAGGCAGACGACGGTCAAACAGCTCCAGCCCGCCCGCATAACCGGCAACATCACGACGATGTCCCCAGGTTGAGTCGAAATCAACGAAGTTAGTGAAAACAATCGCCTGATCCGGCGCGGTTTTCATCTCCTGAATCGTCGCGTCAAACAGCGCATCCAGACCGGTCGCTTTGACCTTTTTGGTAATGCCCTGCTCAGCATAGATATCGGCGATTTTACCCACGGAGATCACGTGACCGCCCTTCTCATCCACCAGCTTTTTCAGCATGGTGGCGGATGGTGGCTCGACTGCCAGGTCGTGACGATTGCCGGTGCGCTCAAACTGACCCGCTTTGTCGCCCACAAACGGACGGGCGATAACCCGGCCAATGTTGTAGCCACCTTCGGTCAGCTCTTCACGGGCGATTTCGCACAGCGCATAGAGACGATCCAGACCAAAGGTCTCTTCGTGACAGGCGATCTGGAACACCGAGTCCGCAGAGGTATAGAAAATCGGCTTGCCGGTTTTCATATGCTCTTCGCCCAGCTGGTCGAGGATCACCGTACCTGAAGAGTGGCAGTTCCCGAGATAGCCCGGCAGATCTGCGCGCTCGACCAGTTTGTCCAGCAGTTCCTGAGGGAAGCTGTTCTCTTTGTCGCTGAAGTAGCCCCAGTCAAACAGCACCGGCACACCGGCGATCTCCCAGTGGCCTGACGGCGTATCTTTACCTGACGAAAGCTCGCTGGCGTAAGCGTACGCGCCGGTGATTTTCGCCTCAGGATCCAGACCTGCCGGGAAGCGGCCGGTCGACAGCTCTGCGGCTTTGCCCAGACCCAGCGCGGTTAGATTAGGCAGATGCAATGGGCCTTTACGTCCCTTGTCTGCTTCACCCCTGAAACAGGCTTCGGCGATGTGACCTAAAGTATCCGAACCTGCGTCGCCGAATTTATCGGCATCTTTACTGGAGCCAATTCCAAAGGAATCGAGAACCATAATAAAAGCACGTTTCATGCAAGTCTCCTGCGCATTGGCGCGTGACAAGTCAAAAAAAAGCGATCAGATCAGTATACCCGAATGCATCGCAGCTGGCACCGGTTACCGGTCAGTTAGCTGATATCGCTCACACGGCGATAGACAACCGGCGTCTCAGCCGGGGCGAAATTACCGAGCACCAGCGCGGCTTTGACCGCGGCGGCGGCCTGCTGCCATTTGTCTTCGCTGCTGGCGTGAATGATCGCCAGTGGACGCTGCGCATCGGCACGTTCGCCCAGGGTGATCATGTCGCTTAAGCCGACGCTGTAATCAATACTGTCGCTGGCACGCTGACGTCCGCCCCCCATTGCCACCACCGCCAGACCCAGCGCACGGGTATCCATGCTGCTGACGATGCCTGGCTGGTCGGCATACACCGGCTTGCTCAGCATGGCTTGCGGCAGATAAGCGTCGTAGCGTTCCACGAAATCGGCAGGTCCCTGCTGGGCAGCGACCATACGACCAAATACCTCGGCTGCTTTGCCGTTATCCAGCACCGTCATCAGTTTCTGACGCGCTTCGGTGTCGCTGGCGGCCAGTTTGCCGGAGACCAGCATTTCGCTGCAGAGCGCCAGCGTCACTTCCAGCAGGCGCGGATTCCGCTCTTCGCCCGTCAGGAAGCGAACCGCTTCACGCACTTCCAGCGCGTTACCGGCTGAGGAGGCGAGAACCTGGTTCATATCCGTCAGCAGTGCGGTGGTCTGGCAACCTGCGCCATTGGCGACGCCAACAATTGACTGCGCCAGACTTTCTGACGCCTCGTAGGTTGGCATAAACGCGCCGGAACCCACTTTGACATCCATCACCAGTGCATCCAGCCCTTCTGCCAGCTTCTTCGCCAGAATCGAGGCGGTAATCAGCGGGATCGAATCGACGGTGGCGGTGATGTCACGCGTGGCGTAGAAACGCTTATCCGCCGGTGCCAGCGAGCTGGTCTGGCCGATAATCGCCACACCCACCTGCTTAATGATCTCGCGGAAGCGATCATCGCTCGGGAAGATATCGAAGCCCGGGATCGCTTCCAGTTTATCCAGCGTGCCACCGGTATGGCCAAGGCCACGACCCGAGATCATCGGGACATATCCGCCGCAGGCCGCGACCATCGGCCCTAACATCAGCGACGTCACATCGCCGACGCCGCCGGTCGAGTGCTTATCCACCACCGGCCCATTGAGGTTAAGTGATTTCCAGTTCAGTACCGTACCGGAATCACGCATCGCCATGGTCAGCGCGACCCGCTCAGGCAGCGTCATATCGCGGAAATAGATGGTCATCGCCAGCGCGGCGATCTGACCTTCCGAAACGGTGTTATCACGCACGCCATTGATGAAGAAGCGAATCTCCTCTTCAGTCAGCGCATGGCCGTCACGTTTTTTGCGAATTATTTCTTGTGGCAGGAACAAGGTAACCCCCTGGTTCAGGGAAATCAGGATGGGGAACAGGCGGTCAGCGACCGCCTGAAGGATCAGTAACCCGCTTTGCTGGTGTCGCTGTCATGACCCAGGGTGTTGAGCAGGCTCGCCAGCAGGCTTGATGCACCAAAGCGGAAATGACGCGCATCGGCCCAGTCGGCACCCAGCGTCTCTTCCGCCATTTTCAGATAGATAGCGGCATCTTCAGCGGTGCGCACGCCACCAGCGGGCTTAAAGCCAACCTGCTGGCTGACGCCTTTATCACGGATCACGTTCATCATGATCTGCGCCACTTCAGGCGTGGCGTTAACCGGCACTTTACCGGTAGAGGTTTTGATGAAATCGGCACCGGCATCAATGGCAATCTCAGAGGCCTGACGGATCAGCGCTTCCTGCTTCAGTTCACCGGTTTCGATGATCACTTTCAGCAGCACATCTGCTTCGGCACAGGCGGTTTTACAGGCTTTCACCAGATCGAAACCGACCTGACTGTTACCGGCGATCAGCGCACGATACGGGAACACCACATCCACTTCATCGGCACCGTAGGCGATAGCGGCGCGGGTTTCTGCCAGCGCAATATCAATGTCGTCATTGCCGTGCGGGAAGTTAGTCACCGTAGCGATGCGGATCTCCGGGGTACCCTGCTCGCGCAGCGTTTTACGGGCAATCGGAATAAAACGCGGATAGATACAGATTGCGGCGGTGTTGCCTGCCGGGGATTTGGCCTGATGACACAGGGCGATCACTTTTGCGTCGGTGTCGTCGTCATTCAGGGTGGTTAAATCCATCAGTTTCAGGGCGCGCAGGGCAAGGTCTTTGATATCGGTCATGAGGCTCTCCAAAGGATCGGGGTGCAACCCACCGGCTCGCCGGCGGAATGTTATAATAATAACACTCTGATGCGGCCTGATATGTGCCAGGAGTCACATAGGAATAAGAAATTAATGCAACATTGCCACGTTTACTGTGACTAACATTACAGATAACGGTACCTGATGGTCATTATACGCCAGCGGGTGCAATGTTACTATTATCACATTTAAGCGCGAAGGCTGCAGGTCGGGTGAGACGCGGGGGGGTCAGTTGCGCAGCGCCGGGAAAGCGGGGTCGAGCTGAAATAGCTGCTGACTGTTGTGCCACAGCGCATCGGCAATCTCCTCAGGTGACTCTTCACGCAGGCTGCAGAGCACCTCCCACACCTGACGCGCCCGCTCCGGACGATTAGGCTGGCCCTGAAAGCCCTGCAGCGGCATATCGGGTGCATCGGTTTCCAGCAGCAGCGAAGAGAGCGGCAGCTGCGCCACAGTCTGGCGGGTTTTGCTGGCGCGTTCATAGGTAATGGTCCCGCCGATGCCAATCGCATAGCCCAGCTTAATAAAGGCCTGCGCCTGCTGCAGGCTGCCCGCGAAACCATGCACCACACCACGGCGCGGCAGATCGTAACGACGCAGAATCTGCGCCAGCTTGTCATGAGTGCGGCGCGAATGCAGGATCACCGGCAGCTGATACGCTTTCGCCAGCTTAAGCTGCGCCTCAAGAAAGCGTTGCTGCTTATCAAACTGCGGATCGTCGCGATAGAGATCCAGCCCGATCTCGCCGATCGCCACCAGCTTACGCGGCCGCTGTTGCAGTAAGGTTTCCAGCTGGTCGAGATGGGCCTCCTGATGATTTTCGATGACGATTGGATGCAGGCCCAGCGCGGCATAGAGCGCCGGTTGCGCCGCGGCTAACGCGCAGACCCGCTCAAAGCGGCTGGCATCGATCGCCGGAACGATAATCTTTTCCACGCCAGCTTCTGCAGCACGTGCCAGGCTGCCAGAGATATCCCCTTCAAACGGCGGAAAATCGAAGTGGCAGTGCGTATCGATAAACTTCATGCCAGCGATCCTTTGTCGTAATCAGCATCATTATCCGCCAGCGGCGGTGTGATGATGAGGCGGGTATCGGGTGCATTGGCTGCCGGAGCAGGCGGCGTTACGATACGCGCCGTGGTCATCGGTTCCGCATCACTCAGCCACTGGCCCAGCGTGGCGAGGAAATAGCGACCGCAACGCCGTCCCAGATGATAATCCTGATTCAGTGAAGCGATGCGGCTCCCCAGCGCACTGCTGGCCAGCGCATGCGGCGGAAAGATTTCGATAATGCGCAAATCATCGGGCGGATTCTCAATGAACTGCTGAATTTCCCGATAGCTCTGCTCATGCTTATTCAGCACGTTGATCATCGGCTGCAGTGCGCCGGTGCTGAGCCAGCGTTCCATCCGCTTAAACCATTTCGGGGTGTAGAACATCTGCGAGGGCACGGTGCGGATCACCACAATGGTATCAGCGCCACGGCGGGCGGCTTCACGCACCGGAATCGCATCGCTGATGCCGCCATCGAGATAGCTGATCCCTTCCAGACTGACCCCCAGCCGGTAAAAACCGGGAATGGCACTGGAGGCTTTGATCAGATCCAGCCAGTTATCGGCGGTCGGGTTGAAGTAGCCAGGCGTGTAGTCGTCACTGCGGCAGGCGCACATATAAAACTCGCGGCCGCTGGAGAACAGCTGTTCCGCGCTGCTCATCGCCAGCGGAAATTCACTGCGGGTGATATCTATCAGCCAGTCGAGATCGATCAGATTGCCACCACGCACAAAGCGCAGCGGATCAAAAAAGAGTTTACTGGTGGTATAGCGGGTAATCACACGTCGGGCATAGCCGGGCTGACCACAGACATAGGCAGAAAGATTTTGTGCACCGGCAGAGGTGCCGAGCATCAGCTGAAAGGGGTTGAATCGGGCACGCTGAAATTCATCTAATACGCCTGCGGTGAAAATGCCGCGTTGACCGCCGCCTTCACAAACCAGCGCAATTTTCTGAGATTTAAACGGAGTCAGGGCCAGAGGTTCAATGGCGCCGAGCGTGACAGGAATGCGTATACCCACTGTGCGAACCTCAAAAAGGGGTTCCGGGTCTGCTGGAGGATCGATCCGTTAAAGACGGCAGCATTCCGGAGAACCAGTCATATGTTCCTTTAACCGGCAGGCCAGCTGGGCTGGCTTACCTTGCAGCGATGTGAAGGTGTCCCTCTCTTCACGTCAGTCGCTACAGATGACTGGTCTCCGCTCTATGCTTTGCGTTGCATTACACTGCAGGACTCATCGGCTAAAGCTTTTTACGGCCGGTAAACAGGCTGATGAGGAACAGGATAATACCAACGACGAAGACAACTTTAGCTGCCCATGCTGCTGTGCCCGCTAAACCGCCAAAACCTAACGCTGCAGCGATCAGTGCGATCACCAGAAAAATAATGCCCCAACGAAACATAAGCCTCTCCTTACCCTATTTAAAAATCGAATATTTTAAAATCGATCTGCTTATTTCATCCCCGGATGGGTATCTTTTATTCGTACGGCCACAGAAGTGGCCGTACGCAAGCTTAAGATTTAACCGTCAGGTCATTCTTAACGCTTTTCACGCCTTCAATGGCTTTAGCAATGCTTTCTGCACGATCTGACTGTGCCTGATTAGCAACCTGCCCTGAAAGCTGAACAACGCCGTCTGTGGTCTCAACTTTTACGTTGCGCGACGGAACAATGTCATCCGCTAATAGCTTAGCTTTAATTTCGCTGGTCGTAGCGGTATCGCCCGCATAACCTTTCATTGATGATGCTTTGCTGTCTCTGACGTGTAGTTTGTCGCTGACGGATTTAACACCTTCGATTTTCTGCACCACAGCTACAGCTTTCTCAGCCTGATCCTGTGAGGTGACGAAACCGCTTAAGGTCACGACGCCGCTATGCGTTTTTACCGAGATATCCGTGCTTTTAATTGCGTCATCATCTACCAGCGCCGCTTTGGCTTTGGCGGTGATGCCGCTGTCATCCATATAACCATCGACTTTTTTCATAGAACTATCGATTTTTGAACCCGCGCTGTCGGCTGTCTGTGACGCTTTCTGCGACATTGATTCGTCAGCCAGTGCGCTGCCGCTGATCAGTGCTGAGCCAATCATGGCGGCCATCAGGGTTTTAGCAATCTTAGTCTTGTTCATCGATATCTTCCTTCTATCAGTTAACTCACCCAAAAACTGTGGGCGCAACAGAGGCACAGGTGCCGCTGCGTTACAGGACGTAAGGACAAGAGAAGTCTCTTCCGCCGTCCGATAGAGTAATCATAGACGGCATTTTGCAAATTGCCTGGCTAACTGGTTGATCACACGTCAAAACAGAAGAAAAACGGGGTTTTTAGGAGGAGTCTGGAAGGAGGAAAACAGGGCCACTCCCAGCTGGAATGGCCCGGAAACAGGCGATTAGTGCTCGCGCGTTTTGCGGAAACGGACGTCAGGGTAACGTTCCTGCGTAATATTAAGATTAACCATGGTTGGCGCGATATAAGTCAAATTATTGCCGCCATCGAGTGCCAGGTTAACTTCGTTTTTACGCTGGAAGTCCTCAAACTTTTTCGCGTCGCTGCATTCAACCCAGCGCGCCGTAGAGACGTTGATCGCTTCGTAGATCGCTTCGACGTTATATTCGCTTTTCAGACGGGCAACCACCACATCGAACTGCAGCACCCCGACCGCGCCCACGATCAGATCGTTGTTATGCACCGGACGGAACACCTGTACCGCACCCTCTTCCGACAGCTGAACCAGCCCTTTCAGCAGCTGTTTCTGCTTCAGCGGATCGCGCAGACGAATACGGCGGAACAGCTCTGGCGCGAAGTTCGGAATACCGGTGAACTTCATGTTTTCACCCTGAGTAAAGGTGTCGCCAATCTGAATGGTGCCGTGGTTATGCAGGCCGATGATATCGCCAGGATACGCTTCTTCAACGTGCGAACGGTCGCCCGCCATAAAGGTCAGGGCGTCGGAGATCACCACATCTTTGCCGGTGCGCACCTGACGCAGCTTCATCCCTTTTTCATATTTACCGGACACCACACGCATAAAGGCCACGCGGTCGCGGTGTTTCGGGTCCATGTTGGCCTGGATCTTAAACACGAAACCGGTGAACTTCTCTTCTTTCGCTTCTACCGTGCGGGTGTCGGTGTCACGCGGCATCGGACGCGGTGCCCATGCCACCAAGCCATCCAGCATATGGTCAACGCCAAAGTTACCCAGCGCGGTGCCGAAGAAGACCGGCGACAGTTTGCCGCTCAGGAAGGCTTCCTGCTCAAACTCGTGCGATGCGCCCTGTACCAGCTCCAGCTCTTCACGCAGCTGTGCCGCCAGATCGTCACCGACTGCGGTGTCGAGGTCCGGGTTGTTCAGCCCCTTCACGATGCGGACATCCTGAATGGTGTGGCCTTTACCGGTCTGGTAGAGATAGGTCTCATCTTTGTAGAGGTGATAAACCCCTTTGAACAGTTTGCCGCAGCCGATAGGCCAGGTGATCGGTGCGCAGGCAATTTTCAGCTCGCTTTCCACCTCATCCAGCACTTCCATCGGGTCGCGGATGTCACGGTCAAGTTTGTTCATAAAGGTCAGGATCGGCGTATCGCGCAGACGGGTAACTTCCATCAGCTTACGGGTACGATCCTCGACGCCTTTAGCGGCATCAATCACCATCAGACAGCAGTCAACCGCGGTAAGCGTACGGTAGGTATCTTCCGAGAAATCTTCGTGACCCGGGGTATCCAGCAGGTTCACCAGGCTATCGCGATAGGGGAACTGCATCACCGAGGTGGTAATGGAGATACCACGCTGTTTCTCCATCTCCATCCAGTCCGACTTAGCGTGCTGGTTAGAGCCACGGCCTTTTACCGTACCGGCGGTCTGGATAGCCTGTCCGAACAGCAACACTTTTTCGGTAATGGTGGTTTTACCGGCATCCGGGTGCGAAATGATCGCGAAGGTGCGGCGGCGTGCCACCTCTTCTAAAAAGGGATTAGACATGGAATTCTTCTCAATAGGCAGCGCAACTTACTGGCGCTGCTGATAAATCACGGTGGCCGGCAGAACCTTACCGGCGGGTAAACGGTGCCAAAAACGATCTTTCATCGTTGGCGGGTCAGCGCGAAGTTACATTGGCGTGAATTCCGGTTACCTGGTCAGCTTTAAGGCGGCATAGCATACAATATTTTGCGCGCGCGGCCTACAGGGAGAGGGGCAGGATTTCAGGGGCGGGGAATCGGGGAAAGGTGGATGCCGCAACAAAGCGGGACGGGTCTGCACCCGCCCCGCCTCCGTTATCCCAGCACCTTTCTGACGCAGGCTTTGAAGATCTGCACACCAATCTCCAGCGAGTCGAGATCAAAATGCATGTCGGGATGATGCAATCCGGGCGTCAGGTTGGTGCCCAGCCCCCAGAAGCCCGCTTTTACACCCGGACGCTTCACCGGATAGTAGAAAAAGTCCTCGCTGCCTGGCGTGGTCCGGGTTGACAGCGCGCCCTCTTCGCCCAGCACCTCGACGATCGCGGCGCGGATCACCGCCGTCGCCTCATCATCAATCTCGGCGGCGGGCATCTCTTTTAATACGCGGACCTCGGCGCTGGCACCCAGGGCCGCCACGCTGTGAGTAATGGCGCGCGTGACCTGCTCTTTCAGCAGCGTCATCGGCCCGTTCTCCTGCGAACGCAGATCCCAGACTACGCGGGCTTCATCCGGCACCGAGTTGGTGACACCGGCGTCGCACAGGAAGCGGGTCGCTTTGACGCTCCAGGTCAGGCCGGGCGAGAGGTGGATGGAGTTGACCGCCTGAACCGCCTGTACGGCAGCATCCAGCGCATTCACCCCCAGGTGCGGACGCGCCGCATGGGCGGGCTGGCCTTTGATGGTCGCTTCCAGCGTGCTGCAGGCTGAGTAGAGCACCGCAGGCACCGCCTGGCCGACCACGCACTCCTCCAGCGGACGCAGATGGAACCCCAGAATCATCTCCACATCATCCAGTGCGCCACCTTCGATCATTGAGAGCGCACCGGCGCCCAGCTCCTCGGCGGGCTGGAACAGGATCTTCAGCCGGCCACGTTTCACCGCGCCCTCCTGCAGCAGAGCCGTCGCCGCCGTCAGCACGACCGAAGAGTGACCGTCGTGACCGCAGGTGTGGCGCGCACACGGCACGCCATCAATGATGTGCCCCAGCGCATCCATATCCGCGCGCAGCGCCAGCACCGGACCCGGCACATCGCTGTCGATCTCGGCCACAATGCCCGTGGTGTTATTGATATTGCGCGTCACCTTCAGGCCCGCTTTCTCCAGCTGATCGGCGATGTAGGCCGAGGTTTTCACCTCCTGAAAACCCAGCTCCGGAATTTCGTGTAAATAGTGGTAATGCTCTAATACCTCAGACACAGGGTTACTCCTGAATAAACAGACGCATAACAGACATTGCGATCAGCGCGTTGATGATGCTCACCAGCATCAGCAGCGGCCAGTATTTTTTTGGCACATCGGCCACGCCCAGCAGCCGTCCCATATATTGCAGCTGCGATCCCATCAGGAAAATCGCCGGGGCCAGAATCGTGATATCCGCGCCGGTCAGCAGCCCTTTGGTCAGCAGACTCACCGCTACGCCGGTACCCGCCGACGATGAGAGCCAGGCGGTGAGCAGCACCGTAATTGCCTCACCCGGCAGGCCGAACAGCCCCATCACTGGCGCAAAAACGTGCCCGAGAAACTGCATGATGCCGAGCAGATTGAGCACTTCTGCCAGCACATAGGCCATCACCACATTTGGCATCAGGTTGTGAATGGCGATGTGAAAGCCTTTACGCGCGCCGGTCACAAACACATCAAAGGGATTACTGCTGGTCGTGATTTTATTTTCCATCGGCGAAATCCTTCTTATAAACACTGTTTAACACAGCGCGCGTTATCGCCGCACCGACAAATTTCAGCACGAACATTAATAACAGCGGAATAATAATCGGCAGCGTCATTGAGGCGAATAGCGCGGAGCCGATGGCGAAATAATTATTGATTAAGCCGGCACCGGAATATTGCCAGGCACTCATCACCACCACCTCTTTTTTACCGATCTGATTCTGGTCGGCCATCTCTTTGGTTAATGCCGCGCCCGCGTCGGTACTTTGCAGGTCGGTGATTAACGCCAGACCGCAATGGCCCGGCAGCCCCATCAGCGGCTTAAGCAGCGGCGTCAGCAACCGATGCGCCGCGCGAATCGCGCCGTAGTGGGTGAAGATTTCCAGCACGCCCAGCGCCAGCATCACCGTGGGCGTCAGCGACAGCGCAAACAGGAAACCCGCTTTGGCACTGAGTCCGCCTGCGCCAAGAAAGGTGTTGCTGGCGGGATCTTTCATGGTGCCAAAGCTGCCGCCCAGCGTGGTGAAGTCAAAGGCGCCCAGCCATGAAAGACCCTCGACGTTATAAAACAGCCCTGAGAAAAACAGGATGGCAAAAATTAACGCGACATAACTGCCTTTGGTCGCCGTCATTTTTACCGGACTTACCACACTTTCATCTGACATTATTTTCTCCTGATAACCTGGCTTGCCGCCTCTTCCCTGCCGTGGCAAGTTTCAATATATGGAACTGAGTTCTAAGCATGATTTATGCCAGAGCCGATTGGCGCGCGATGATTAATGGCCCTGCTGTCACCTCTGGGCGTTTAATCCACGCCCTGCCTGTTATGGCTCTGCGAAATATCTTTTTCTGACGGCAACGTGATATTTCCGGCGCGTTATCAGATGACCGCTATTTCTCCAGCTTCAGCGGCGATTGCACCAGCAGGATAGCGACCGGGCGCACTATCATGGTGCTGAAATCCTGATTTTGTTGCCCGATAAGGAGTGATGCAGAATGAGAATCGCTCGCATTCAATTTGCGAAATAATTCTATTTAAATCAATCAGATAAATTGGCTGTTTTTGCGGAAAAGCCTTCGCTTTACTAACATATTTGATGCATAATTCACCGACTATACCTGTTTATTTAACATCTTCTTAAAAGGACTCGGCCATGCTGACTGCTGAAATGACTGGGCGTTTAAACGACCAGCTGAACCTGGAATTTTTCTCTGCCAATCTTTATCTGCAAATGAGTGCCTGGTGCAGCGACAAAGGCTTTGAGGGTGCCGCTTCCTTCCTGAAGATGCATTCACGCGAAGAGATGCAGCATATGCAGCGTCTTTTTGATTACCTGAGCGATACCGGCGGCATGCCGGTGCTGGGTACCATCGCTGCGCCGCCAGTCTCTTTCACCTCGCTGAATGAAATTCTGCAGCAGGCGCTGGAGCATGAGCAGCTGATCACCAGCAAAATCAATGAACTGGCCCATGCTGCCATGACCTCACAGGATTACTCTACCTTCAACTTCCTGCAGTGGTATGTTGCCGAGCAGCATGAAGAAGAGAAACTGTTCAAAACCGTGCTGGATAAACTGGCGCTGGTCAGCAACAGCGGCAACGGTCTGTTCCTGGTCGATAAAGATCTGGGCCGCATGAGCACCGAGAACCACGCAGAATAATGTTTATCGGCCCCTTTTCGGGGCCGATCTTATTGCCGTCTTGCTGACACCACTGCACCGCTATTCCAGCCGGTAACTCGCGGCTTTCACGCCATTCACCCACAGTTCACGGCTTTCACCCGCAGGCAGTAACAGCGCGATCTCCCGCCAGGCTGGCTGGTAATCTCCACGTTTTTCCACCGTCAGCTCGATACGCGTGGCGCTGCTGCAGAGCGTCCAGCGAAGCCATAGCGCATTACCCTGCTGCCAGCCGTGGCTCTCGCCATCGTCATCAAACATTTCGCCTTGTGTCTGCACGCCTTCGGGGGCAGGCCATAGCTGCCATTGCCGCACCGTATCACGCCGCGCATCGGTGGTGCTTTCGCACTCGCCCAGCGGGATCACCGCACCGGCCCTTACCAGCAGCGGCAACCGATCCAGCGGCGCATCCAGCGTGATGGTCTCACCGCCCGCAAACGCCTTGCCGCTGTGCCAGTCATACCAGCCGCCGCGGTTACGGGGCAGATAGACTTCACGACTGCGCGCGCCCTGCTCCACTACGCTGGCGACCAGCAGATCGCGCCCCAGCATAAAGTCATCACACTCCTGATAGGTCAGCGGATCCTGCTCGTGATCGAGGAAGGTCGGGCGCAGCATCGGCTCATCTTCCACACTGGCCTGCCACGCCAGGTTATAGAGGTAGGGCATCAGGCGATAGCGCAGCCGGATCGCCTCGCGGATCATCGGTGTGACCTCCGGGTACATCCAGGGCTCGTTTACCGTGTGATCGTCATTCCAGGAGTGAATAGTAAAGCGCGGGTGCATAACGCCATTCTGAACCCAGCGCACAAACAGCTCGGCATCCGGCTTATCGCCCGAGAAGCCGCCGACATCGTGCCCGACGTTAAACAGCCCTGAGAGGCTCATCCCCAGTCCCATGCGGATGTTGTAGCGCAGGGTTTGCCAGCTGGTGCGGTTATCGCCGCTCCAGGTCTGTACATAGCGCTGCATCCCGGCGCAGCCGGAACGGGAGATCAGATAAGGGCGTTTGTCCGGTGCAAATTGCTGCTGGGCTTCCATTGAGGCGCGCATCATCAGCAACGGCATTACCGGCCGGATATGCTTGATGGCGATCGGCTGACCAAAACCGTGACAGCGCGCTTCGCCATCCCACACCTCATATTCGTTGTTGTCATTCCAGGTGGAATCGATGCCCTTTTCCAGCAGCTGCCGGGTGACATTCTCCTGCCACCAGCGCACCGCCTGCGGATGAGTGAAGTCGAGGTGCGAGCCTTCATCGTCCCAGAACACCGAACGCTCAGGACGATCCTGCTCAGAGTCACGAATAAACAGCCCATGCGCAGCCACTTCCTGATAGCGCGGATGATCCTGCAGCAGGCAGGGCTTGATGTTGGCTGCCAGCTTCATTCCGGCAGTATGAAACGCGTCGCTCAGCGCATTGGGATTCGGGACTTTGTCGTAGTTCCAGTTGAAGACGTAGCGCTTGTTGTTAATCGAGGTGTAACCCGAAGAGAGCTGGAACGAGTCGCAGGGAATTTCATGCTCGCGACACAGACGGATAAAGGATTGCAGCTGCTGTTGCGCGTCGGGCGCGTCGGTGTAGTGCATGGTGGACCCACTGTAGCCCAGGCTCCACTTCGGCTGAAACAGGGTGCGACCGGTCAGACGCACAAAGGCTTTGGTGACGTCGAGCAGCGTCGGGCCCAGCATCATGTAGTAATCGAGATCGCCCGCCTCGGCGCGGTAGCGACGATAAGGGAGATGGTAGTTATCCAGCTCATTCCCCAGATCGAGCCAGCTGCTGCTCAGGTTGTCATAGAACAGGCCAAAACTGACGCCATCGCGCTGCGTCAGGGTAAACGGAATATGTTTATAGAGCGGATCGGTGCTGGCGGCGTTGTAGCCCATGGCGTCCAGATTACGCATCTCAAAACGGCGGTTAACGCGGTTCAGATCGCCGCTCTTCTCGCCCAGGCCATAAACCCGATCCTGCGGCTGGCGACGCTGATAGTGCTCGACTCCATCACCGTGCGCATTGAGCAGATAGGCACCGGTGTGACGGTCGGCGGCCAGCGGCTGCCAGCTCTCACCATCAAACTGCTCCCAGCTCAGGCAGAGCGGCTGATGCACCGTGACACGCAGCCGTTGCGTGCTGATGCGCAACTGCTGCGCATCGTGTTCAACCTTAAATGCCGGCAGCGTAAAGCCATCCAGCGCCTCACGATCCCGCCCCTGCCAGGGCACGTCGCTGACAGGGGCAATGCTCCAGGTGCGGTTCAGCGCCAGCTCACCGTCGCGCTTCAGCAGCACGCGCATCAGCTTATCCTCCAGCACGTAAAGCCGCAGGAAGTGACGATCTTCGACCTTGAGTTCAACAAAGTGATCGGCCTGCTGATGCAGCGTCCAGTTCTTCAGGGTTTTCATCGCGATATCCTTATGGGTTAGCAGGGCGCTGGCGGCGTTCGGCGACCAGCATCACCAGGAAAACGGCACCAATCAGGTCAAAGAAGCCCATCGCCACAAACAGCGGATTGAAGCCGATGGTATCGGCGGTGACACCGATAATCAGCGAGAAGATAAAGCTGGCGATCCAGGCGCAGGAGCCGCGCATGCCGTTGACCGTGGCCATCTGGCGGCGATCAAAACGCTCCACCACCAGCGCGCTCAGCATGCAGGAGATCACCTGATGGCCGAAGCCACCGACGGAGATCAGGGCGATCGCCAGCCAGGGATCTTTTACCAGCGTCATCAGCGCCAGTGAGACCATCAGCAGTGCGCCGGTCACCGAACTGGCAACAATCGAATTGACGCGGGTGAGACCAAACCAGCGCACATAGATTTTGGTCAGATAGCCGCTGGCAACGCTGCCGAGGTCGGCGGCCAGAAACGGCAGCCAGGCAAACATCACGATCTGCTTGAGATCCATGCCGCGCTCATTGGCCAGATAGAGCGGCACCCAGAAGCTCAGTACCGCCCAGGCCGGTTCGGCCAGAAAAGCCGGGATGGCGATGCCGTAGAATTTCTTCTCTTTACCAATCACTTTCAGCGCGGTGAAGAACGGCAGTTTTTCCCCGATCGCTTCGTTGTCCTGATTAATAAAGGCCCGCTCTTCATCAGAGAGACGAGGATGGCTCTCGGGCGAGTGATATCCCCACCACCAGAGTGCAACCCACAGCAGGCCCAGCCCGCCTGTCAGCAGAAAGGCGCCCTGCCAGCCAAACGTTATGTGCGCGACATAAATAATCGGCGGTGCCAGCATGGCACCAATCGAAAAGCCGACGCCCGCCCAGCCCGCCGCGACCGGACGCTCCTTTTTCGGAAACCAGTCACCGATCGCTTTGGCGTTCGCGGGCGTTGCCGCCGCCTCAGAGGCGCCCATGACAAAGCGCAGCAATGCCAGATGCAGCCAGCTTCCCGCGCCGGCGTGCAGCAGACAGGTCACCGACCAGATCAGCGCACAGATCAGGAAGCCCATCTTCAGTCCGATCACATCGATCAGCCAGCCGCAGATTGGCTGAAACAGGGTATAGGCCAGCTGAAACGCCGCCACCACCCAGGAGTACTGTTCGGTCGTCATGTGCAGACTGTTTTTAAGTTCCGGTGCCAGAATGCCGAGCGAGTTGCGGGTGATGTAGTTGACGGTTACACCCAGCAGGAACATTCCCAGCATCCACCAGCGTAAATTTTTAATCACGCGCACCGTGCGGGATGCACTGATGGGTTTGGTTGTTGATTCGAGGCTCATTGTGCCACTCCTGATTGCCATTGATGACGCACACCGCCTGCTGGCGTACCGCGTGTCCTGTAACGAACTTAGAAAAGTGCGAAACGTGGGTACAGACACTTTTTTGCAACGCTTTTCATGGCAGGCTGGATCCCGGCAGAAAATGGCACTGAAACGCTTATCTGACGCGATTCAGCAGGTTATGAAAAATTTTTCATCAGCAGATTTGAAGGCGATCACAGAATGAAACAAAGGCTGAAAGTAAGCGAAATTGCGGCACTCAGCGGCGTCTCCATCAGTACGGTGTCGCGGGTGCTGGCGGGTAAAGCCAATACCCGGCCCGCCACCCGTGACAAAGTGCTGGCCGTGGCGCAGCAGCAGGGCGTGCTAAACAACCTGCACAGTGGTCGCCTGCTGCTGAATAACCTGATGGTCTTTGCCCCGCCGCGCGCCTTTGATGTACGCAGTGACATCTTCTACTACAAAGTGATTCAGGGGATCAGCCAGGCGGTGGAGCCGCATGAGGTGCGGCTGCGCTACTGCCCGCTGGAGGAGGTGGAAAGTGATGCGGCGCTGTTTATCGATAAGATGCAGCAGACCGAAGCGGCACTGCTGATCGGCATTGATGATGAGCATATTCATCAGCTGGCGGCGGAGATGAACAAACCCTGCGTGCTGATTAACGCCCGCGATCGCCGAATGCGTCTGCCTTCAGTCTCGCCCCATCATCAGCTGATTGGTGAATTCTCAGCGCGCTATCTGTTTGAGCAGGGACACCGGCAGATCCTGTCGCTGCATTGCTTACGCCGCTACACCATGGAGCAGCGATTGCAGGGGGTGCGCGACGCCTGGCATGCCATGAACCTGCGGTTTGACAGCCGCCAGCATCTGCTGACCCTGAACAGCTTCAGCAGCAATGAAGCGGCGGAGCGGCTGAGTGAATATCTGCGCCACTGCCCTGATGCGCTTCGCCCGACCGCGATTCTCGCCAGCGGTGATTACATTGCGGCGGGCGCCGTCACTGCCCTGGAGCAGGCCGGTCTGCGGGTGCCGCAGGATATTTCGGTGATGAGTATGGATGGCTTCAACCTGGCCGCTATCCACGATATTCCGCTGACCTCGGTGCAGGTGCCACGTGATGAGCTGGGCGCAGCGGCAGTGAGAATGTTGCAGGAGATGCGACTGAATCCCGGCACACCCACTGGCAGCCTGCTGCTGAATGGCAGGCTGGTGGTGCGCGAGTCGGTGCGGCGCATTCGCGATAATCTCAGCCATGCGCCGGTCCAGCAGCATGGCCTCTATGATTAACACGGTATGGATTAACACGGTATGGATTAACCCGGCGCGGATTAACCCAGCGTTTTCAGCCGCAGTTCCGACGGCTGAGGCCGTCCGAACAGGAAGCCCTGGAACAGGGTACAGCCCTCATCGCGCAGCTTAGCGAACTGCTCATCGCTCTCCACCCCTTCGGCGGTAATCTGGATATCCAGACTGCGACTCATGCCGGTGATGGCGCGGATAATCGCCAGCGCCTCGCGGCTGTCACCCATATCATTGATAAAGGATTTGTCGATTTTGATTTTGTCGAACGGGAAAGATCGCAGATAGCTCAGCGACGAATAGCCGGTGCCGAAATCATCCAGCGCAATCTGCACGCCCAGCGCCTTGAGGTTTTGCAGGGTACGGATATTACCCAGCGAATCATCCAGCAGCACCGATTCGGTGATCTCAACCTCCAGCCGTGCCGGATCGAGACCCGACTCTTTCAGCGCGCCTTCCACCACCGGCACCAGCGAGCTGTTTTTAAACTGCAGCGGTGAGAGGTTAACCGAGACCGACTGCTCCCCTTCCCAGCTCGCCGCTTCGCGACAGGCTTCGTAGAGTGCAAACGCCCCCAGCATATGAATCAGGCCGGTCTCTTCAGCGATCGGGATGAAGTCGTTGGGCATGATCAGCCCGCGAATCGGATGATGCCAGCGCATCAGCGCCTCATAGCCAATGATGGTGCGGTTATCGCCGTTGGTGATGGGCTGATAGTAGAGCCGCAGATGCCCGCCGCTAATCGCATCGCGCAGATCGTTTTCTATCAGGCGTCGACTGCGCGCCACATCGTCCATCTCCAGCGTGAAATGCTCATAGCGGTTGCGGCCGTTACGTTTGGCTTCATAAAGCGCCATGTCCGCACAGCGCAGCAGCTGCTCCGGCGTATTGGTAATGGTGGTGCTGAGCGCAATACCCACGCTGAGCCCGACCGACAGATTATGGCCTTCAACGTTGACCGGCGGGCGAATCGCCTCAATCAGGCGCTGCGCCACAATGCTCGCCTCTTCATTACTGGCCACCGAAGGCAGCACGATGGCGAACTCATCGCCTCCGATACGCGCCAGAGTATCCTGGTCACGCAGCGCGTTACGCAGACGCTTAGCCACACTGCGCAGCAACTCGTCGCCAATCTGGTGGCCCAGCGCATCGTTCACATTTTTAAAGTTATCGAGATCAAGGCAGAGCGCGGCGGTCTGGCGCTGTATCTGACCGGCAGTGCGCAAGGCTTCACTCAGACGCTGGCGGAACAGAATGCGGTTCGGCAGGCTGGTGAGATTGTCGTGGTGCGCCATATGGTGAATACGGGCATCAGCAGCGCGCTGGTCAGTGACATCTTCCACCAGCAGCATCAGGTAGTTACGTCGCGCATCCTGACCGTTAATCGCGGTGGCGCGGGTATGCAGAATGCGTTCGCCGCTGGCGGTCATCAGCAACTGCTCACGCTCATGCATGCCCTCACTGCGCAGCGCAACATCCGCCAGATTATTAAAGTAATCGCTGAGTTCGGGCGACATACATTCATGCGGGCGCTTGTTGACGATCAGCGATTTCGACAGGCCAAACAGCTGCTGAGTGCGGTCGTTAACCAGCAGGATCTCGCGGGTGATCGCATCTTCAACAATCACGCAGGAGGGAATGTTGGCGATGATATTATCCAGGAATTTAGAGAGCGCGGTTTTCTGGGTGCTCTGGGCTTCAGCCAGATCCCGGGCGCGCAGCACCTGCTGCTCCTGCTCACGGCGTTCCGTGCGGTCGCGGGTGATCTTAGCGAAGCCAACCAGCTTACCGTCATCATCGTGGATCGCGTCGATGACCACATGCGCCCAGAAGGCGCTGCCATCTTTGCGGTAGCGCCAGCCCTCATCTTCAAAACGGCCGGTCTTAAGCGCGATACCGAGATTCGCTTCCGGGATGCGGTTCAGCCGCTCCTGGGAACTGTAAAACAGCGAGAAGTGCTGACCCACCACTTCATCCGCTTTGTACCCTTTGGCACGCTGCGCACCGGCATTCCAGTTCACCACCACGCCATCGACATCGAGCATATAGATGGCGTAATCGGTGACCCCTTCTACCAGCAGACGGAAACGCTGCTCCTGCTCCCGTTGCTGACTGCGGACGCGCTGCTGTTCGGTGCAGTCGCGGGTGATTTTAGCGTAGCCCAGCAGCTTACCCTGATCGTCGCGGATCGTGTCGATCACCACATGCGCCCAGAAGGCGCTGCCATCTTTGCGGTAGCGCCAGCCCTCATCTTCAAAGCGGCCGGTGCGATAAGCGGTTTGCAGGTTCTGCTCCGGGACACGGTTCAGGCGATCCTGGGCGCTGTAGAAGCGGGAAAAATGCTGGCCGACAATCTCTTCCGCCACATAGCCTTTGGCGCGCTGTGCCCCGGCATTCCAGTTCACCACGTTGCCGTCATGATCGAGCATATAGATAGCGTAATCGGTAACGCCCTCCACCAGCAGGCGGAAGCGCATCTCCTGCTCCCGCTCTTTGCGCTGCTGCTCCTGCTGCTGAGTGCAGTCGCGGGTAATACAGGCGTATCCCACCAGCAGACCGGCGTCATTGCGTATCGGGTCGATCGTCTCGTGTGCCCAGAAAGCACTGCCATCTTTGCGATAGCGCCAGCCTTCGCTTTCATGGTGTCCGGTAGTGGCAGCCATATCCAGCCCACGCTGCGGCAGGCCCCGGCGGCGATCTTCTTCGCTATACAACAGGGCGAAGCTGCAGCCAATCATCTCGTCTGGCGTATAGCCTATCGTGCGCTGAGCACCCTGATTCCAGCTGCCGATGATACCGTCAGGTTTTAGCATAGTGATGGCGTAATCATTCACGCTTTGTACCAGCATGCGATAGATGACCTCAGAGTTATTATCCATTGTGATTAGCCTGCTGCTCTGTAGCCGGATGACGGCTTAGGAATGTTCTTAATAGCGTGCGCAGACTACAGCCGAAAAGAGCTGAGATGACAAGCGCATTAAGAAGATTAATCAGTGTTTATAAGGGGTTTATCGGCAGCGGCGAGTAAATGTTCAATGACTCCGTGGCGGCGGCGCGTCAGGCGACCCGCTCCCAGCGCGAGGAGAGCGAATAACGGTGCTGCCAGCAGAGCATTGCCGGACTTTGGCTCATCAGCTGCTGGCACTCTTGCGGCGCGACAAACGCCGGGATCACTTTCTGGGCCGCCGTCTGTCTGATCAGCGCCAGCTGATCGTCGAGTGGCGGATGCACATTCCACGGCAGCCAGCGTGCCATGCCGGATTGCAGCATCTCAAAGGCACGAGTGCCGCTGGAAACGTGACTGCTGAAGATCAGACGAAAGTCGGGCTGATGGCTGAGCTGCGCCGCCAGCCCGCTGTCAGCCACCGCATCCGCCGCGACAATTACCGTATCCGGTCGCCAGCGGTCGGGTGTTGCGACGCGTAATAACCGGGCCAGCGCCAGCATCGCCGCGGCGGGCAGGCTGTTGAGCGCCAGCAACTGCGCCACCTCTTCGCGCACCTGGGGACACATCACCACCGGCAGCCCGCGAGCGCTGAGCTGCAGGGCCATCTCAGGGCCGCGCCCGTGCAGCGGCGCGGTGACCACGGCGCCCCCTTGTGCCGCCAGGGCCAGCGCGTCGATCTGCTGCGCCAGTCGCTGATTGCGGTCGCCATAGGAACCATCGGTAATCAACAGCCGTGCGCGTGGCGGGCAATCAAACGGCAACAGCAGCGATTCGCGACTCCAGTCGCCCATATAGGTGATGCCACCCGCAATTGGCAGATGAAACCAGATCGATCCTGGCGAATGCCCGCTGCGACCGGTAAAGAGATTCAGCGGCCCCAGCGCGCACTGGCCGCGCAATGGCAGGATGCGTCGCGCCTGAGCCGGAACGCCAGCCTCGCCCAGCTGCTGCCAGGTAATCTCACTGGCATAGACCGGCGGTGAACCGATGTCGGCCCAGCTATCCAGCGCCGCCGCGTGATCCACATGGGAATGGGTCAGGCAGAGCGCATCGACCTGGCCGATGGCGTCCATTGCGGGCCGGACGCCCGGCTCCGGCCCGGCACCTAAATCCCATAACAGACGGTATCCCTCTATCTCCAGCAGGAAAGCGGCCGGCAGTTTTCCGCCGACGCCGCTGATCACCGTCAGGCTTGCCATGGCAGGACTCCCTGCGGCAGACGGCGCGTCAGCCGTGAAGCCAGCAGCATTAAGCCCAGCACGATCCCAATCATCAGGCATCCGACCGCCGCCGCCAGCGGCGCCGATCCGCCTTCATCCAGGAAAATAATGGTCGGGCCAAGCGTCTGGGTTTGCGCGGTAACCAGCAGCACTGAAACCTGTATTTCATTCAGCGCGGTGAGGAACACCAGCAGCGCACCGGCCAGCACAGAAGGCGCCGCCAGCGGCAGCAGGATGTCAGTCATCCGCCGCATCAGACCCGCGCCGCATAAGCGCGCCGCCTCATCCAGTGACGGTTCGATTTGCGCGAACCCGGCTAGCGTCGGCCTTAACACCAGCGCCAGGAAATTGGCCAGATAGGCCGCGAGAATAATCCACACCGTTCCGTAAAGGGAAAATCCCAGCAGCGGCAGCGGTCGCAGGAAAAACAGCATCGCCGCCACGCCGGTGACAATGCCGGGCAGCGCATAGGTCAGCTCACTGGCGAATCCCAGCCCCCGCACCAGCCGGGTACGATGCCAGCTGAGAAAGAAAGCCAGGAACAGTGCCATGACGCTGAGCAGCAGCGCCGTCAGGCCGGTGAGCCACAGGCTGGTAAAGAACGCCTGCCGTATCGCCGGATAGCCCCATAGCGCCTGCTGAAAATTCTCCAGCGTCAGGGTTTGCCAGTTCAGAGCCTGACCGAAACCGCGGGTTAAGGCGGTGGTGAGCAATGCGCTGAGCGGCAGCAGCAAGGTGATCACCATCCACAGCCAGGCGATGATTTCGCCCGGCAGTCGCGCGCGCCGCAGCGGCTGGTGCCAGGGTCGTGGCGATCCGCTGACCCGGACATCGCGTCGTCCGCCCAGCCAGCCGCTAATCAGCATCCCGGCGAGGGTGATCAGCGCAATCAGCATCGAGTAGACGGCGGTATTGGGCAGCGCACCGGGGCCGAGGGTATTGAGCTGCTGATAAACCAGCGTAATCAGCGTCGGCACCCGCGCCGGAATACCCAGCATTGCCTGGATACCGAAATTCCCGACCGCAGCGACAAACGCCAGCGCCGCCCCGGCGAAGATCGCGGGGCGCGCCAGCGGCAGGATCACCGTGAACAGAATCTGCCGGGGTGATGCGCCGCTGATACGGGCCGCCTCCACCAGTTCGGCGGGGAGTCGACGCAGGCCAGCCCGCACCGTGAGGAACACCAGCGGCGCATTGTGCAGACCCAGCAGCAGTACCATGCCGGTCGCGGAATAGAGCGGTTGCTGACCGGGTGCCAGCCATGTCCCGCCCAGCGCATTCACCGCTGTGGCCAGCAGACTGCCCGGTGCCAGCGCCTGTACCCAGGCCAGCGCAGTCACCTGCGGCGGGATCATCAGCGGCAGGATAAAGGCGAATACCCAGGCCGCTTTGGCACGCAAATCAGTGAGCGCCACCAGCCAGGCGGCCACCGTTCCCAGCAGCAGCGACAGCAACGTCGCGCTGATGCCGATCGCCAGGGTATTCAGCGTGGCACTGAGCACCCGCCGGCTGGTCAGCAATCTCAGCAGGCGATCGCTATCCAGTATGCCATCCGGTGCCAGCGCGGTTCCCATCAGCCGGGCAAAAGGTGCCACCGACAGCAGGCCGATCACCAACACCAGTATGCCCAGCACCAGCGGTTCCGCCCGCCATCTGCGATGCCTGGCGGCCTGGCCTCTTCGCCATTCGTTGCCCAGCACGCTCACGATCAGCCGCCAAACAGTTCAGTAAAGGTTTTGCGGACCTGAGCATCCTCGGCCACCGCTTGTGCCACATCCGGCGTCAGCAGCGTGATTTGCTCAATCGGCGCAAAGCCACCGGGTGCCGCCACGCGGGCATCGACCGGCCGGTTGCCCTGCTTCGCCACCAGCTGCTGTCCCGCTTCCGACAGCATGAAATCAACAAAGGCTTTGGCGGCCGGCAGATTATGCGCCGACTTCATGATCGCCACCGGCTCGGTCACATAGGAGACGCCCTCCTGCGGATAGACCAGATCGATGGGCGATCCCTGCTTTTTGGCGCGGATAATATCGGCATCCGTGATCACGCCATACTTATCCATGCCGCTGGCAACCGCTTTCAGCGCCGGTCCATTGCCGCCCTGTGGCGCAATGCCGATGGCGGCCAGTTGCTGATAGAACGCCCAGCCTATCGACGGGGTATGGATATCGGTATGCAACTTATAGAGCGCCGCACCGGAATAGAGGGGACTGGGGACCGCAATCTGGCCTCTGTTTTCTTCTACTGCCAGCGCTTTCCAGCTACTGACCGGCTTCGCACGCTGGGTGTTATAGGCGATCACCGTGGCGATAATTTTGGTACCAAAAAAGGTTTTATCCGCATCGTAATAGGCAGGCTTCAGGTGGCTGACCGGGGCGGCCGGATATGAATAGAGCTGCCCCTCTTTCTTGAGCGCACCCAGATTGATCGCGTCGGCCACCAGCAGCACATCGGGTTTGACCTGGCCGCTCATCATCTCCGTGCGCAGCACGTTCATCAGTTGAGTGGTGCCGTTGCGGGTCCACTCCACCTCCACCGCCGGATACGCGGCCTTAAACGCATCGATGGTCTGTTGCGCAATTTCAGGTGCCTGCGACGTGTAAACCACCAGCTTGCCGCCGGGCGCGCCGGCCGCCTGCAACAGGGTTGAGGCCGCGAGGCCCGAGAGCAACAACAGCGCGTGAAGCGGAGTACGAAAAGCCGTTTTCATGGTTTCTGAAACCCTTTATGCAGGAAGAATCCAGCCGTCATCGACGGCGACGCCGACGGTGTCATCCACCGCCAGTAATGCAGCATCATTAAGCGTCAGCGACAGGCTGACATCCGGTTGATTAAGCGGTCGAAGGTTGATCTGATGGTAGCCACCGCGAAAGATAATGTGCTCAACGCGGGCGGCAAACTGCCGCTCTCCCTCAGTGGCGAGGTGAAAACTGACGCTGTGGAAGCTGGCTTTGCCGTGCGGCAGCGGGCGCTGGTGAGGCGAGCAGCGCAGCAAAACCCGCAGCCCGCAGAGCGTGGCGGTTGCCTGACCCGGATCGAGCGGCTCAATGTCGCTGACCGGCAGCACCCGCCCCTCATCAATAAAGGTCGCCACCATCTCATTAGCCGGTTCGCGCCACAGGGTCTGCGGGCTGGCGAACTGCATTACTCTGCCGTGTTCGAGCACTACGATGCGGTCGGCCAGTGCCATCGCTTCGCGTTGATCGTGGGTGATATAGAGTAAGGTGGCGCCGCTGTGGCGATGGAAGCGGCGGAACTCCTCTTCCATGGTGGCGCGCAGATGGACATCAAGGTTAGCCAGCGGCTCATCCAGCAGCACCAGCGTCGGCCGTGCCACCAGGCAGCGTGCCAGCGCCACGCGCTGGCGCTGACCGCCGGAGAGATCGGCGGGTCGGCGGTCGGCGAAGCGATCCAGCCCGACCAGCGTCAGGGCCTGGGTGGTGCGCAGTTCGCGTTCTGCGCGCGCCACACCGTTCACCTTCAGGCTGTAGCCGACGTTCTCCGCGACCGTCATATGCGGCCACAAGGCGTAGTTCTGGAACACCACGCCGAGCTCGCGGGCTTCCGGCGGCAGGTGCAGCCCGTCTGCGGCAACCTGACGTTCACCGATGCGGATTTCACCGCTGTCGAGCGTTTCAAAGCCGGCCAGCAGGCGCAGCAGGGTGGTTTTGCCGCAGCCAGAAGGCCCAAGAACGGCGACAAACTCGCCCTGATTAATCTGTAACGAAATCGCGTCCAGTACCGGCTGGGCGCCGAACGCTTTACTCAGTCCGGTTAACGATATTGCCGCCATCTTACTCTGCCTTTGCCGTTAACATGCTGGGCAAAACGCTACGACAGTTTGATGACAGCCCGGTGACAGCCAGGCTTACGGGACGCGAAAGCCGGGCTGGCGGAGCGGCATCGGGGCGTGCTCGCCCCGTGGCTTACTGCTGGGCGGTGAGCGCCGCAATCGGCTGCCAGATCTCGGTTAATGCGCCCTCTTTGCCGGTAAAGGGATCCTGCGTCGGTAACGGCACTTTTTTCACCTGCTCTTGGGCCATTTTCAGCTTCGCGGGCTCATCGCGCAGTGTCTCCGGTGACATCCCATGCGGATAGGCGCCAATCACCATAAAATCTTCGCTGGCGCTGACCTGCCGATGGCCGACACCCGCCGGAATCAGGACTGCATCGCCTGCGCGCAGGGTCACCATCCGGCCACTGTCGCCGCCAAACAGCACTTCCGCCCAGCCTTCAGCGACGCCCAGCAGTTCATGGGTATTAGGATGATAATGGGTGTATGGGAAGATCGGATAGCGCCAGGCGGGAGGCCAGCCGTTCTCCTCAAAGGTTTTCTCAAACCACGCGGCGATCTCCTCCTCTTCCGGCACCACGCGCGGCCAGATAATCAGAGGTAACGGGTTATTGGGTACACCGCCCGACGGGCTGGCGAGCATCAGATGCTGAGGATTGTCAGAGGCCCCGGCCGAGAAGGTGCCAGCGGCAAAGGACATCATTAATAGCAGACTGGAGGATGAGGCACGCATACAGGTTCTCCGATGTTTTTCTAAGTGTGGCAAACCCGCGGCACAATGCAATGTGCGCCAGACGGCACAATTGAGATAATTGACTGATATTGCTGACTAAAGCCAAATGTGTCGTTAACTATAGGGTCGGAGTGTGCCTGCGCGACAGAGGGTAGCGGTTCTTACTGCGGCAAAGTGTTGCAAAATGTCAGGCGGGAAGTCTAAAGGCGCAGCAGCCCGACGCCCCGGTCACTGTCGTATAAACTGTTATATAAAAAAAGCACAGATCTGTTTCTGATATGCTTGACTGTTATCTGTTGTAATAGCTAACAGATGACAGTGAGGTAACAAATGGACGCTATTAAACAAATCCTGATTGACGAGATCGCCCTGCTTAACCGCGAAGAACGTCGCGACAATTTGCCGCGTTTCAGCCTCTCGTTTCTGAAGAACCACCCTGGCCTCTGGGCAGTAATGTATCTCTGCTACGGCCTGTGCGTGGCGCTGATTTTCACCACCGAGATGCTTGGCTGGCCCGCCTTCTGGTTTGCCACCGTGTTTGTGCTGGTGATGAGTGTGCTGATGCTGCTGGATATCAACCCGAAATATCGCTTTGAAGATATCGATGCCCTCGATCTGCGCGTTTGCTACAACGGCGAGTGGTATTACATTCAGCCGGTGCGCGAACAGGCAATCTCACGCATTCTGTCGCTGCCTGAGACACCAGAACGCGTGAAGAGCGGTATCCAGCGTCTGCTGACGCAAAAAGGGGAAGTGGACTTCTATGATGTCTACTACCTGACCTGGGGCCATCAGGAAGCGGCGCGGGTTTAATCCGCCTGCCCTTCCGCCATCAGCTGACCCAGCTTCGCGATTGCCGCCTCGGCCCGACTATCCCACGGCCAGGCGGTATTTAACCTGAAGCAGTGCCTGAACTGCTCACCTGCCGAAAACAGCTGCCCCGGTGCAATACTGATCCCCTGAGCCAGCGCCCGCTGATAGAGCCGGGTCGTATTGATGCTTTCCGGCAGCGTCACCCAGAGAAAATAGCCGCCGCGCGCTTCGCTGACCGTGGCCTGCGGCGGCAGCACCTTCATTAACGCCTGGCGCACCATCTGCTGTCGCTTCGCCAGAATCTGTCGCAGCCGCTTCAGATGGGTGTCGTAACGCCGCGTGGCAAGAAAATCGGCCAGCGCCAGCTGCATCGGCGCACTGGTAGAGAGCGTGCTCATCAGTTGCAGCCGCTGAATACGCTGCGCATGCTGCCCCGCCGCGACCCAGCCGACCCGAAATCCTGCCACCAGCGACTTTGAAAATGAGCCACAGTGCAGCACGTTCCCCTGGCGATCCCAGGCTTTCGCCGGCAGCGGCGGCGCATCACCCGCCCAGAGTTCGGCATAGACATCATCTTCAATCATCGGTACCTGATAACGCGCCAGCAGTGCGACCAGCTGCTGTTTGCGTTCCGGCGTTAAGGTTACGCTCAGCGGATTCTGCAGGGTGGTCATCAGCCAGCAGGCTTTCACCGGCCAGCGCTGCAGTGCCTCCTCCAGCTGGACGAGGTCGATGCCATTTCTGGCATCGACCGGGATCGCCAGTGCCTTGAGCTTAAGCCGCTCTATCGCCTGCAGCGCGCCATAAAAACTCGGCTGTTCAATCACCACATAATCGCCCGGCTCGGTCAGCGATTGCAGACTGAGGTTCAACGCCTCCAGCGCTCCGCTGGTGATGACAATTTCATCCGGCGACAGGGTGATGCCCTGACGCGCATAGCGCTGCGCCAGCAGCTGTCGCAGTGTAGCGTTGCCGGGCGGCAGATTGTGCAGCGCATCGGTTGGGGTCAGATGATGAGAGACGTTAGCCAGCGAGCGCATCAGCTGGCGCTGCGGAAAGAGTGCGGGATCGGGAAAGGCGGAGCCAAACGGCACGATGGCCGGATCGCGCGTGGCCTGCAGCACATCAAACACAAAGTCGTTGATATCGACCTGTTCACTGATCGCCACGCTCAGCGGCGCGGGTGCTAAGGCACGCGGTGCAACGTAGTAACCCGACTGTGGACGGGAGACGATCCAGCCCTGACTCTCCAGCAACTCATAGGCATGCAGCACCGTCATCAGGCTGACGCCTTGCTGCGCGACCTGCTGACGCAATGACGGCAGACGGGTGCCCGGCAGCCAGATGCCGGCCTCTATCTGCTGCTGAATCTCATCCATCAATCGCTGGTATTTCGCCACGGGTGACCTCTCCTTGTTTGACCGTGAATAGTCTGACCGCGAGACTTTACCACGCACGGCGACCAATGACAGGCGGCGCGAATCGCTTTATCCGATTGCGCTGATTCTTCACGGCTTGAGGCAGGTCAGATCACAGCGACCTGCGGCGTCAGCGGCTGCCCGGCTTCGGCTTCGGCTTCGGCATTAAGACTCACTTCCGCAATCGCCTCTTCAATTTCTGCCACCACATAATCAGCCAGCTCCGGCACCCGCTCCGGGGGAACCGGCTTGCCCAGCAGATAGCCCTGCAGCGTATTACAGCCCAGGCTGGTCAGGAAGGCCTGCTGCTCAGCGGTTTCAACGCCTTCGGCCACCACTTTCAATTGCAGCGACTGCGCCAGCGCCACTATCGCCGACACGATGGTGGCATCTTCTGTGTGATGCTGCAGCTCATTCACAAAGGCCCGGTCAATCTTGAGTTCACTGGCCGGTAGCCGTTTCAGATAGAGCAGGCTGGAGTAGCCAGTGCCAAAGTCATCAATTGAAGCTTTCACCCCGAGCTGGGTCAGCTCAGTCAGAATACGCACGCTCTCATCGGGATCGCGCATCGCGGTGGTTTCCGTCACCTCCAGCGTCAGCAGTTCGGCCGGAATCTGATGTTTTTCCAGCGCATCCACCACCGTCTTCACCAGATTCGATTGCTCAAACTGCAACGCCGACAGGTTCACCGCCACCGACCAGTGCGGATGGCCCTGCAGATGCCACTGGCGCAGCTGGCGACAGGCTTCATGGATTACCCAGTTGCCGATATTGACAATCATTCCGGTCTTTTCTGCCATTGGCAGAAATTTATCGGGCGACAGCAGGCCGCGCTGCGGATGCTGCCAGCGCAGCAGCGCCTCAAAACCGAGAATCGGACCGCTCGGCGCGCAATATTTTGGCTGATAGAACAGGCGCAGTTCATCATGATCCAGCGCCTGCCAGAGATCGTTATTCAGCTGAAGCTGGCTCTGGGCCTGAATGTTCATTGAAGGCTGAAAGAAGGTGTAGCCGTTACGGCCATTATTTTTAGTGTGGTACATCGCCGCATCGGCGTTGAACATCAGTTCGCGCTCATCCACGCCATCGCCGGGATAGACCGCGATGCCAAGACTCAGCGATACCACCAGCTCATAGCGTGAGATATCAAACGGACGATCCACCGCTTTGACCAGCTTATCGGCGATGGCCGCCGCATCATTGGGATCGTCGATCTCCACCAGCAGCACAAACTCATCACCGCCAAGCCGCGCCAGCGTGAAGTAGCCGGTCATCTGCTCGCTCATGCGCTCGGTCACGCCGACCAGCAGACTGTCGCCAATGTGGTGCCCGAACGCGTCGTTGACCGCCTTAAACCCATCGAGATCCATAAACATCAGGGCAAACTGCCTCTGCTCACGGTTCGCTTTGTTAATCGCCTGCTCCAGCCGATCCTCCAGCAGGATGCGGTTGGGCAGTCGCGTCAGGTTGTCGTGCAGCGCCAGCTGTGCCAGCTCGCGATTGGCTTCAGCCAGCGAACTGGCGAGAATCGAGGTACGCGCCTGCATCCGCGCATCCAGCATCGACACCAGCAAGGTAATGCCCAGAATCGAAATAGTGACCACCGTGACCAGAATCGCCAGCCAGTTGCTGTTGACGCCCTGCCCGACCGGATGACTGTGGACGGGAAACTCTGCCGCCATCATGCCGGTGTAGTGCATGCCGGCAATAGCACAGCCCATCACCACCGATGCGCCAATGCGCAGCAGGGTGACCCGACTGGTCTGTCCTTCCCGCAGGTTAAACGCCAGCCACAGCGCGGTGCCAGAGGCGGCCAGGGCGATCGCTACCGACAGCGCCACCCAACCCCATTTCCAGACGATACCGGGGGAGAACATCAGCGCCGCCATGCCGGTGTAGTGCATCGCGACTACGCCGCTGCCGAGGATCAGCGCGCCGCCCGCCAGGCGCGGCAAAGGCAGATCGCCATTGCAGACCAGCCACAGCGCAAATATCGACGCACAAACCGCGATGGCCGCAGAAAAGGCGGTGAGCCCGGCGTTGTAGCTCATGACCATCTCCATGTTCATCGACAGCATGCCGATAAAGTGCATCGCCCAGATGCCGATGCCCATGGAAAAACCGCCGCCGAACAACCAGACCAGCGCAACTTTGCCGGTTGAATGCACCACCCGTCCCGCCATATCTAAGGCGGTGAACGAAGCCAGCATCGCGACAAGAACGGAGACGATGACGATAAAAGAGTCGTATGAGGTCGCTAACATAGTGCATTCCCGCGAAAGCAGAGCTTGTGGTTGGGCAGAGGGTTTTAAAATTATTCTCTTAGTTATCGGCACAGCCCGGCGGTTAATGAGCCGCGAACCCTGCATCCTTCCACTCATTCTGAGTGATGAAATCTATCGTTGCTGTCAACACAGTCAGCCGGACAGTGACGCCACCGGCTGTCGCAGTGAGGGAAAACTCAGCGCCTCAACCCGGTCCGCTGGCGTCGGCTTGCCCAGCAGATAGCCCTGCAGCGCATCAAAGCCTAAGCTGGTGAGCAAATGCTGCTGCTCTTCAGTCTCCACCCCTTCCGCCACCATGCGCAGATTGAGGCTCTGCGCCAGGGTCAGCATGGCGCTGACTACGGTCGCATCTTCACTGCCGGGCCGCAGGCAGTTGATAAAGCTGCGATCAATTTTGAGTTCACTGGCATCCAGATCTTTGAGATGCAGCAGGTTGGCATAGCCGATGCCGAAGTTATCAATCGCGACGCTGACACCCGCCTGCTGCAATTCACGAATGCGCTGCTGGCTGAAAGCGGGATCGCGCATGGCAATCGCTTCAGTGATCTCCAGCATCAGCGCGCTGCCTGGCAGCTGGTAACGCGCCAGGGTCTGCGTCAGGATAGTCAGCAAATCACGCTGGTGAAACTGCAACGCGGAGAGATTCACCGATACCGTCCAGTCACTCTGGCCCTGGCTGTGCCATATCCTGAGCTGACGGCAGGCCTCCCCGATCACCCAGTTACCCAGCGCAATAATCTGACCGGTTTTTTCGGCGCGCGGCAGAAACAGCTCAGGCGTCAGTAAACCGCGCTGCGGATGCTGCCAGCGCAACAACGCTTCGAATCCTATTAACCTGGTGCCGCCGGAACAGAATTTGGGCTGATAGAACAGCCGCATCTGCTCGCGCTCTATCGCCTCCCACAGATCGTTCGCCAGCTCCAGCTGATGCTGCGTCGCGGCGCTCATGGCCGGTTCAAACAGGCACCAGCCGTTTCGTCCGCTGTGTTTGGTGTGGTACATCGCCGCATCAGCATTAAACAATAGCTCCTGCCGGTTGCGACCGTGCAGCGGAAAGATCGCAATGCCCGCGCTGAGTGAAACGTGCAGCAGATAGCGGTCAAGTTCAAACGGCGAACTGATGACTTTAACCAGTTTTTGCGCCAGCTGGCGGGCTGCGCTGATATCGCACTCAGCCATCAGCACAAATTCATCGCCCCCCAGACGCACCAGCAGCATCGTGTTGCTGAGCTGGCTACACAGCCGTTCCGCCACCGCCACCAGCAACCGATCACCGACATGATGTCCCCATGTGTCATTGACCGCTTTGAAGCCATCGAGATCCATATAGATCACGGCAAAGCGATGCTCATTAAGCATCGCCTGTTTAATGGCGAGATCGAGCTGCTGCTCCAGCATTACACGATTGGGCAGCGTGGTCAGGTTGTCATGCATCGCCAGCTGACGCAATTCCTGGTTAGCGCGATTGAGGCGGGTCGCCAGACGCGCGGCGCGTAGCTGCGCATCCAGCATCGAACTCAGCAGAGTGATACCCAGAATAGTCAGGGTAATCAGCGTTACCCACACCGCCAGGCCCGCATTACTGACGCCGTGCGGCTGCATCATACTGCTGGGGCTGAACTCTGCTGCCGCCATACCCACATAGTGCATACCGGCGATGGCGATGCCCATGACCAGAGAGGCCAGCCCGCGCATCAGCATCAGATGATGATCGCCCTGGCGCAGATGAAAGGCCAGCCACAGCGCCAGGCCAGAGGCCGCAAACGCAATCAGCACAGAGAGCGCCACCAGCAGCGCATTCCACTCCGGTTGCGGTTCAATCAGCAGGGCATACATACCAAGATAGTGCATGACCACCACACCCGCGCCCAGGATCAGCGTGCCGCTCAGCAGCCGCTGGCGGGTGAGATGCAGGCCACCCACCGTCTGGCCAAAAGCCAGCACAGACGCCAGGATCGCCACCAGCAGCGAGAGGATCGTCAGTCGCGTGTCATAGCGCATCATCATCGGCAACATCATCGCCAGCATCCCGATAAAGTGCATTGCCCAGACGCCAATCCCCATTGCGATGCCGCCCACCAACAGCCAGAACCGGGCGCTCCAGCCACGGGATACCGCCACTCGTCCGGCGGTATCCAGGGCTGTAAAAGAGGCAATGAACGCCACGATCAGCGAAACGCAGATCAGGACGCTATCCCAGGTGACAGGCAACATGTGCAACTCCTCACCACCCGCGGAGAAACGGGTGCTGTGTACAGTCTGATAAGTGATCTGAAAACACCCGATGGGTGAAAGTGATTAAATTTCGGTATTTTATGGTCCTGAAGGCCGGGCAAAACGCGCCCGCCGACGCTGGCCATTTATAACCTGCATCTTATTAACCGCCCGCAGAGCAAGCCGGTAAACCGTTATTATGTCTGATTGGTACAGGAACATATCACCGAAGCAGAAAGCATGCCAGATACCGAAAAAACAAAGAATTTTGTTTAATCGCCTCGTCTTCGCGCCTTGCTGTTACTGGGTTATCGGCCGGAGTGACGTTTTGATTAATCAAAAATAAATAGCAAGGCTTCGCGTAACGCTTTAACTGATCTATAGTAAGTAAAACTGATATAAATCAGCATTCTTAAGTCTAAGATTTTTCTTAAGATAGCGGCACTGCCTCCCTTGTTATTTTATTTCCTTTATTTTGGGTTGAATCGTTAATAAACACCGGGTGAAAAAGCACTGACTCTGGATAATCCGTAAGGAAATATTATGAAACTCAAGCTTTTTCTGTTTGCCGCTGCAGGATTAACTGTCGCTATTCCGTCATTAACCCAGGCGGCGACGACCTCGGGAACCATCAATGCCACGTTAACCCTGACCACCGGTTGTCTGGTGAACGGCCAGTCGGCTACGGCGGGCGTTAACTTCGGTACCCTGAACTTTGGTAGCAGCGCAGCCACGTTCGATACCCTGAACGCCACACTGGTCGGTGCGGCTGGTAACGGTATTTTTGTGCGCTGCACCACCGGTCAGGATTACAACGTGGTGGTCACCAGCAGCAATACTGCACCGGCGACCATCTACGGCACCGCCTCTGCATCGCCGCGTTATCTGGTGCTGGGATCGGATAATGCGCAGGGCATCGCCTATACCCTCTACAGTGATGCCTCCTTTACCACGGCGATCGCCAACAATACGCCTATCGCCGCCAGCGGTACCACCGATCCGACGCTGGGGACCAACTACGCCATCTATGGCCGGGTGGTCGGCGGCGGCTTCAATCCCCTGATCCCTGCCGGAACCTATACCGACACGATTAACGTTGCCGTGAACTATTAACTGCTGTCGCAGGTAAATACGGGTGGTTCTCTGGCGATCCTGCCTGACGATCGCATGCGGTCTGCCCCTGCTGACAGGGAGTATCAGCGCCTGGAGTCTGCCAACCAGCACCTTCCAGGTTACCGCGTCAATTGTGGCAGGCTGCGTGATATCCGGTACCAATACCGGCGTCTTTGGCACGCTTAATTTCGGTACGCAGTCTGGCGTGGCGGCGAATACCGTCAACGCCAGCTATCTGCAGAGCACCTCGATTAATCTCGCCTGTACACCGGGCACCACGCTGAGCATGAGCATTAATCAGGGCAACAATTTCACCACGACCCGTAACCTGAAGCTGCCCAATTTCAGCAACACCGTTCCCTACACGCTCTTTAGCAACGCCAGCCGCACCACGGTGATCCCAGTCAATCAGGCGGTGCCGCTGAGTTATAGCAATGCCAATAACATTACGCTGCCGATCTACGGTCAGCTACAACTCCCCGGCACTGCGCGCGCCGGCGTTTATACCGACACGCTGACCGTCACCCTGAGCTGGTGAGGTGATAGAAAACAAGGATATGATCATGAAGCCACTGCGCGCCCTGTTGCTGCTGCTAAGTTCCACCCTGCTCTCCCCGGCCTTCGCCGCGAATTCGGTCATGATCTGGCCCATCGATCCCGCCATTAATCCTGAAGAGAAAGCCAGCGAACTCTGGCTGGAGAATCGCGGTAACAGCACCACCATGATGCAGATCCGCGTCTTCAGCTGGCAGCAGAACAATGGCCAGGAGCAGTATCAGACTCAGCAGCAGGTAGTCGCCAGCCCGCCGATGGTGCGGATGGAGCCAGGCCAGAAACAGCTGGTCAGGCTGATTAAACAGACGCCGCCTGCGGCCGGTAAAGAGCTGGCCTATCGGGTGGTGCTGGATGAGATCCCGACCCCGCGTAATCCCGGCGAGAATCAGGCCGGGCTGACTTTCCAGATGCGCTATTCGGTGCCGCTGTTTGTTTATGGTACCGGGCTGAACACAGACAGCGCTCGCCCGGCTCTGCGCTGGCAACAGGTCAGCGAGGGCGGCAGGCGCTGGCTCCAGTTAACCAACAGCGGCAGCGGTCACGCCCGGTTGAGCAATGTGGCGATTGGCGGTCGCAAACTGGGCGAAGGCTTATACGGCTATGTGCTGGCTGACAGCTATCACCGCTGGCCGCTCACCTCGCCGGTGAGCGGCGAACTCACTGCAGAGGTTAACAAGAGCCAGTGGCGCAGCGCTGCCCAGAAGTAAGCGCTGAATGAGACCGTTTTCCCTGCATCCCTGCGCGCTGGCCGTGGCCAGCGTTATTTACGCTTTTACGCCGGATCCTGTGCTGGCGGAGACTTACACATCCCTGCCCCCGCCACCCAGCCTGCAGACCAGCAGCAACGGTCAGCAATATATGCTGGAGCTGGTGATTAACCAGCAGGAGAACGGCAATATTGTGCCGGCAGAGCAGCGCGACGGTCATTTCTGGATTCGCAGTGGCGATTTGCAGCGTGCCGGCCTGCCAGCGGATAAGCTGGGCCAGCAGCCGCAGGTCGATGTCAGCAGCCTGCAACCCATCAAAGTGGAGTATGACGCTGCGCGACAGCGTCTGCTGCTGACCGTACCGCCTGAGTGGCTGCCCGGTCAGGTGATTGGCGAGGCGAAGAACGGACCGCGCTATCCAGGCCGTACCAGCAGCGGCGCGCTGATTAATTATGATCTTTACGCCAGCCGCACGGATAACAGTGGCTCCCGCCTGTCCGCCTGGAACGAACTGCGGCTGTTTGGTGATGCCGGTCATTTCTCCACTAATGGCGTCTGGCAACAGCAGCTGGAAGGCAGTACGACTTATCAGGATGATGGCTATATCCGCTACGACACCTGGTGGAGCAATGAAGATGAGAATGCGGCGGTAAGCTGGCGGGTCGGCGATCTGGTCACCGACTCGCTGGCCTGGAGCAGCAGCGTGCGGCTCGGTGGCATCCGCGTCGGTCGCGACTTCAGCGTCCGTCCCGATCTGGTGACCTATCCGCTGCCCGCCTTTTCCGGTCAGGCCGCCGTCCCTTCCACCGTCGATCTCTTTATCAACGGCTATCGCTCCAGCCAGGCGAACGTGCAGCCTGGCCCCTGGTCGATGACCAATGTGCCATTCGTTAACGGCGCAGGTGATGCCGTGATCACTACCACCGATGCGGTTGGCCGCCGTGTCACCACCACCATGCCGTTTTACGTCTCCAGTAACCTGCTGAAATCGGGGCTGTCGGACTACGCCTTCTCTGCCGGGGCAATCCGCGAAAACTATGGCATAAAGAACTTCGATTATGGTGAGGCAGCGGCCAGCGGCTCTTATCGTTACGGTATGACCGACTGGCTGACGCTGGAGAGCCACGCCGAAGGCAGCGAAACGCTGGCGATGGGCGGGCTGGGTGGTCAGCTGCGCGTCGGCAGCTGGGGCGTGGTCAACGGCGCGGTGGCGCAAAGTCAGCTCGATGGCGAGAGCGGCAGGCAATATAGCTGGGGATATCAGTACAACAACCGCTGGTTCAACATCGGCACTCAACAGACCCAGCGCAGCAGCGACTTCGGCAATCTGGCGCTGGTCGGCAGCCGTGCCGGTAGCCAGGCGGATAGCCGCTACGCACTCTCACGCCGCAGTGCTCAGTACAGCGCCAGCGTCTCGCTGAACCGCTTTGGCAGCGTCGGTGCCGCTTTCATCGACATCACTGACGGTCAGGGCGATCGCACCCGGCTGTGGAACCTCTCATGGAGTAAAAACCTGTGGGGTAACAGCAGTCTGTATGTCTCGGCCAGCCGCGATCAGCAGGAGAAAAGCTGGACCGGAGCGATTTCGCTGGTGATCCCGTTTGGCGAACAGGGCAGCGTGGCCCTCAGCAACGAACGCGACCAGCGTGGCCGCGACAGTCAGCGCGTTTATGCCTCACGCGCCATGCCCAGCGACGGCGGGTTCGCCTGGGATGCCTCCTGGGCGAATCAGAGCGGAGACAGCGGCGATTATCGTCAGGGCAGTCTGCGCTATCGCAACAACCAGATTGATACCTCGGCGGGCTTCTATGGCGATGATGATAACCTCACCCAGTGGGCCGATCTCTCGGGTGCGCTGGTGTTAATGGACAACAGCGTCTTTGCCGCTAACGAGATCAACGACGCCTTTGTGCTGGTGAAGACCAACTATCCCGACGTTAACGTGCGCTACGAGAATCAGTCGATGGGACGCACCAATCAACAGGGTTATCTGCTGGTGCCCGCCATCAGCAGCTACTACCCGGCCAAATATGATATCGACACCCTCGACCTGCCGGCAGATATGACCACGCCACGGGTTGAGCAGCGCTTTGCGGTGAAACGCCAGAGCGGCTATCTGCTCAACTTCCCGGTGGAGAAACTGCGCTCAGCCAGCGTAATCCTGGTCGATGCGCAGGGCCAGCCGCTGCCGGTATCAAGCCTGGTGCAGCGTCCCGATCATCCCACCGAGTATGTCGGCTGGGATGGCATCGTCTGGATGGAAGATCTCACCGCCAGTAACCCGATGCAGGTGGTGACGCCCGATGGCCGCCAGTGCGAAACCGAACTGCGCATCGCCAGCGGTCAGCCGCAGGCGCTGAAAACTTACGGCCCCCTGACCTGTGCGCTGCCCGCCCCTGCCGCAGGCAGCGCCCCCTCTCCCGCTGAATCTTTTACGTCCGGAAACCGACCATGATGAAATCTGTAATACTGGCTGGCCTGCTGCTGTTACTGCCGTCGCTGGGCTACGCCGCCTGCGCCCTGCCCGCCTCGACCGCCAGTTTCGGTTCAGTCACAACCTTTGTGGCTAACACCACCGTCAGTTCCACCACCACCAATGCCAACGTCAACTGTGGCGCGGGTGCCGGGCTGTCGCTGCTGGGCAATAACCAGATCACCTTTCAGCTGACGGGCGCGACCAATAGCAACGGCACGCGCGGTACGCTGAAACGCAGCGGTGATACCGGCAGCGATAATGTGCCGGTGCGGCTCTGCACCGACACGGCCTGCGCTACTGAACTGACGATTGGCGGCACGCCGTTTGTCTATGGTTCGCAGACCCTGATCAACCTGGCGGGTTTGCTCGGCAGCCTTAACTTCGCCATTCCGGTCTATCTGCGCACCGTTCCTGGTCAGGTGGTCGCCGCCGGGACCTACCAGCTGACGCTGAATATGGCTGTGACTTATCGCATCTGCACCAGCGTTGCGATTGGCAATATCTGTTTAAGCGAGCAGAACGGCAGCGGTGTCATCCCGATTAATATCACCGCCATTCTTACCAATGACTGCACCACCATCACCGCGCCGAATATCAGCTTTGGCAGCGCGCCGCTGGTCGGCAGCTTCTCCGCCGTGTCACAGACCATCAATGTGTTGTGCAGCAAAGGCAGCACCTATACCGTCGGGCTGAGCAATGGCAGTTATCCGGTGGGCAGCGTCAGGAATATGGCGAGCGGCGCGAATCGGCTAAGCTATGAAATTTATAAAAGTACCACCAGCAATCGCTGGGGATCGGCAGGCACTGAACGCTGGAGCAGTACCACCTCGACGGCGGTATCCACGGATGGACTGACGCGCGGTTTTAACTACACCGCGCGCATCCTGACCACGCAGAACACGCCGCCAGCCGGAAACTACAGCGACAGCGTGGTGGTCGATTTGTCGTTTTAGAGTGAAGCACTGACCGGCGTGCCGCTGTGACGGGTCTGATACTGCTTCACCATCCGGCCAATCAGCAACGTGCCGATCAACCCACAGACTGCGGCAAAGGTCAGCCAGACGCCCGGCATCGCTTTGTCACCGGTGGCATGGATCAGGTAGCTGGAGATGGCAGGCGTAAAGCCGCCAAACAGCGCCGTCGCCAGGCTGTAAGCCATGGAGAAACCGGCGGCGCGCACCTCCGCAGGCATGATCTCCGCCAGATAGACCACCATCGCGCCGTTATAGCTGGCATAGAGAAACGACAGCCACAGTTCCGCTTCCAGCAGGTGGGCGAAGCTGGCCGATCCCACCAGCCAGTGCAGCACCGGCCAGGTGGTGACAATCATCAGCAGGGTAAAAATGATCAGCAGCGGACGGCGACCGACGCGGTCCGACAACGCCCCCATCAGCGGCAGCCAGATGAGGTTTGAGACACCGACACAGAGCGTCACCAGGAACGCCTGCTTGTCACTCATCATCAACACCGTTTTACCAAAGGTCGGGGTAAAGGCGGTGATCATGTAGAACATCACCGTGGTGGTGACCACCATCAGCATCCCCGCCAGCACCAGCGCCCAGTTGCTGGCGACAGACCGCATGATTTCCGTCATGCTCGGATGATGTTTACGTTTGCTGAACGCCTCGGTCTCTTCCAGCATCCGGCGGATATAGAACAGGAACGGCACAATCAGACAGCCGATCACAAACGGGATACGCCAGCCCCACTCCGTCACCGCCTCTTTCGCCAGCAGATGATTCAGCATCAGACCCAGCAGAGCAGCAAAGATCACCGCAATCTGCTGGCTGCCCGACTGCCAGCTGACGAAAAAGCCTTTGCGTCCTTTGGGCGCGACTTCGGCCAGATAGACCGACACGCCACCCAGCTCCACGCCCGCCGAGAAGCCCTGCAACAGCCGTCCCAGCAGGATCAGAATCGGCGCTGCCACGCCCAGGGTGGCGTAGCCCGGCACCAGAGCGATAGTCAGGGTGCCCATCGCCATTAAGCCCAGCGTCAGCAGCAGCCCTTTGCGACGACCATGATGGTCGATGTAGGCACCGAGGATGATCGCCCCCAGCGGGCGCATCAGGAAGCCGGCACCAAAGGTCATCAGGGTCAGCATCAGGGAGGCAAACGGGTCATCACCGGGAAAGAAGGTTTTTGAAATGGCGGTGGCGTAGTAGCCAAACACCATAAAATCATACATCTCCAGGAAGTTACCACTGGTGACGGTGAAGATGGTTCGGGCGGCACTTTTCGGCGGCTTTTGTAAAGACGGGGTGTGACTCATAACGGCTTCCTGTTGTTTTTTAGCCGTTTTAGCCTGCCTGATGCGGGATTAATGTGACCTGGCTCACCATTGCACTTTACAAACCCATGTACATAAGTAACAACCAATTAACAAGTCAGTTCGAGGAGCATAAGTGATTACCCTGGCCCTGATTTGCCTGATTTTATAGGGCTGGAGAGCAGCCATAAAAAAAGGCGACCTGAACAGTCGCCTTTTTCCTGAGCCGGATAACCCGCTATTTCTTCACGGTTTCCATGCCCATCAGACCAATTTTCAGATAGCCCGCCGTGCGTAGCTTATCCATCACGCTCATCAGCGTTTCATAATCGACTGACTTATCCGCCTGGAAGAAAATGGTGGTCTCTTTATTGCCCTGGGTCTGGTTAGTCAGCACGTTAACCAGCGACTCCGGCGTGACCTGATCGTTACCGACGTAAAGCTGCTTATCCGCTTTAATCGACAGGTAAACCGGCTTTTCCGGACGCGGCTGCGGCGCGCTGGTTGAGGCGGGCAGATTGACGCGTACGTCGACCGTGGCCAGCGGCGCGGCCACCATAAAGATGATCAGCAGAACCAGCATGACGTCGATAAACGGCGTCACGTTGATCTCATGCATTTCACCATCCGTTTCCAGATCGTCGTTTAATCGCATTGCCATAAGAACTTACCCTAAGCGCAGTTTCTGAGCCGTCGCAGGACGCGGAACATCAGTTGCGACGGTGCCCAGATCGATATCACGGCTCTGCAGCAGCATCACCTGAGCGGCGACATCACCCAGCGAGGCTTTGTAGTTGGCGATCATGCGGGCAAAGACGTTGTAGATCACCACCGCCGGAATCGCAGCGATCAGGCCAATTGCGGTTGCCAGCAGCGCTTCGGCGATACCTGGTGCAACAACCGCAAGGTTCGTCGTCTGGGTTTTAGCGATGCCGATAAAGCTGTTCATGATGCCCCATACGGTGCCGAACAGGCCGATAAACGGCGCAACCGAACCGATGGTCGCCAGGAAGCCATTGCCCCGGCCTGCATGACGGCTGAACGCAGCGACGCGGCGCTCAAGGCGGAAACTGGTGCGATCTTTAATCCCGTTGGTATCTTCCACGCCAGCCGACAGTTCAAGCTCATTCTGCGCATCATTCAGCAGCACCACACTGTGGCTGTGGCCGGTAAACGACTGGGCAATGCGGGCGGCGTCATTCAGATTGCGGGCTTCGCTCAGCGCCAGATGCTCGCGCTTCAGGCGGCGCTTAGCGGCGCTGAGTTCGGCATATTTGCCGAAGAAGATCGCCCAGGTCACCACTGAGGCCAATAACAGGCCAATCATGACCACCTTTACCACGATATCGGCATGTTGATACATGCCCCAAACGGAGAGGTCCGTTTGCATCAAATCACTGGCTACCACGCTGCTTCTCCAACTTCTGATTCAGGGATGCGAGACAAGCGCGAATAATAGCAAAACGACGGCGAATTGATAGTAGTTCTCATTAGTATTTACAAAGCTGATCGACGCCATTTACCCGCAATTGACCAGGTTTAAACACTTTTGACAAGGATGTTTCGAAAATGTGAAGTTGCATGAAAATTTATTAAAACATCGTTTCAAAATGTGATGGCATTCATTCAATCAGCATTGCCGCATTTTACTGGCGCGCGTTTTCACTATGCTGGCTCCACACGGTTCTCTCCGGTTAGCCCCCGACGCCGGACGCCGTCCTACCTCAGCGGGAGACAAAATAATGAGAATGACGAAAACATGCCTGGCCAGTGCCCTGGCGGCGATGATGATGAGCGCCACCGCCACGGCACAGGTGATCAAAGTGGCTGAAGTCCAGCCTGCCGGTTATCCGACCGTGGTCGCCCTGCAGCACATGGGCGACAAACTCAAACAGGCCACCGATGGACGGCTGGAGATGAAGCTCTTCGCCGGTGGCGTGCTGGGGGACGAAGATCAGACGCTGCAACAGGTGCAGCTGGGCGCAATCGACATGATCCGTGTGTCGCTGGCGCCAGTCACCTCGATCGCCCCGGAAACCAGCGTGCTGACCCTGCCCTACATTTTCCGCGACATTGACCACATGCACAAAGTGCTGGATGGCGAGATAGGCCGCGAGATTGCCGACAAATTCGATAAAGATCCCAACGCCCGCATGGTGTTCCTGGGCTGGACCGATGCCGGTGAGCGCAACATGATCACCAAGAAGCCGCTGGCAAAACCGGAAGATCTCAAAGGCATGAAGATCCGGGTGCAGAACAGCGCCATCTCGCTGGCGACGCTGAAAGCGATGGGCGCGAATCCGGTGGCGATGGGCGTCAGTGAAGTGTTCAGTGCGATGCAGACCGGCGTGGTCGATGGCACCGAGAACAATCCACCGACCTTTGTCGCCCATAACTATATGCCGGTGGCGAAGTACTACACCCTCAGCGGCCACTTTATCCAGCCAGAGATGATCCTGTTTTCAAAACGCGCCTGGGATCGCCTGAAACCTGAGGATCAGGCGCTGCTGAAGAAGCTCGGCAAAGAGGCGCAGGATGAGGAGCGCCAGCTCTGGGCGACCTATACCGAAGAGTCGATCGCCAAAATGAAGGCAGGTGGCGTCACCTTCCAGCAGACCGACCGTGACTACTTCGTCAAAGCGACCCAGCCGGTGCGCGATCAGTTTGGCGGCAAATATCAGGATCTGATGACCCGGATCGCTGAGGTGAAATAACCCTTCCGCGCCACACTGCCGTGTGGCGTGCTTAATCAGGTATCAATTATGGCTGCTTATACACGTCTGATGGATGGGCTCTATCTGCTCTGCATGCTGGTGGCCGCCGTGGCACTGATGATTATGGTGACGGTGATCCCGATCGGGATCTTCGCCCGCTACGTGATGAACGGCGCGCTCTCCTGGCCGGAACCGGTGGCCATTATCTGCATGATCATTTTTACGTTTATTGGCGCACCGGTCGGACTGCGGGCCGGAACGCATATCTGCGTTTCCATGGTCACCGATCGCCTGTCACCCGCCCGGCAACGCCTGATGCTGCGCGTCAGCGATCTGCTGATGATCATCACCTGTCTGGTGATCTTTCAGGCCAGTTACAGCCTGTGCGAAGCGATGTGGGTACAGACGCTCGCTTCATTACCGGCAGTGACTTACGGCGAGATGTATCTGCCGATTCCGATTGGTGCGATCTTTACCCTGCTGTTTGTTGTTGAGCGATTGCTGACCGGCGATCAGAGCCAGCGGCCGATTGTCACGCTGGGCGGCACCCACTAACGCGGAGCAGAAAAATGGATGCATTGATCTTGATAGGCAGTTTGCTGGTGTTGCTGATGGTGGGTTTTCCGGTCGCCTTTGCGGTGGGGCTGAGCGCCTTTATTGGCGCCTGGTGGATCGATCTGCCGCTGGAAGCGGTGGTGATTCAGGTGACCAACGGCATTAACAAATTTTCGCTGCTGACTATCCCGTTCTTTATTCTCGCGGGTGCGATTATGGCGGAGGGCGGGATTGCCCGGCGGCTGGTCAACTTCGCCTATATCTTTGTCGGCTTTATTCGCGGTGGCCTGTCGCTGGTGAACATTGTCGCCTCCACCTTCTTTGGCGCGATTTCCGGCTCATCGGTGGCGGATACCGCCTCGATTGGCTCGGTGATGATTCCGCAGATGGAGGAGAAAGGCTATCCGCGTGATTTCGCCGCCGCCGTCACCGCCAGCGGCTCAGTGCAGGCGGTGCTGACGCCACCCAGCCACAACTCGGTGATTTACTCGCTGGCGACCGGCGGCATGGTGACCATCTCCTCGCTGTTTGTTGCCGGTATCTTTCCCGGCCTGCTGCTGGGGGGCTGCCTGATGATAATGTGCCTGGGTTTTGCCCATAAACGCGGCTATCCCAAAGGAGAACGTATTCCGTTTCGTCAGGCGCTGAAAATCTTCTTCGACGCGTTCTGGGGCCTGTTTACCGTGGTGATCATTATGGGTGGCATTCTCTCCGGCATCTTTACCGCCTCGGAGTCCGCCGCGATCGCCTGTATCTGGGCCTTTTTCGTCACCATGTTTATCTACCGCGACTTTAAATGGAGCCAGCTGCATATCCTGCTGTTCCGCACCATTAAAACCGTCACCATCGTGATGGTGCTGATCGCCTTCGCGGCCGGATTCGGCGCGGTAATGACCTTTATGCAACTGCCGACGATTATCACCGAGGCCTTTACGAGCCTCTCCGATAACAAATATGTGATCCTGATGTGTATCAACATCCTGCTGCTGGTGGTGGGGACGCTGATGGATATGGCACCGCTGATCCTGATCCTGACGCCGGTGCTGTTGCCGGTCGCCACCGCGCTTGGCGTCGATCCGGTTCACTTCGGCATGATCATGCTGACCAACCTCGGGATCGGCCTGATCACCCCGCCGGTCGGTACGGTACTGTTTGTCGCCAGTGCGGTCAGTAAGCAGAAAATCGAGCAGGTGGTCAGAGCCATGCTGCCGTTTTACGGCATGCTGTTTATCGTGCTGATGCTGATTACCTATATTCCCGCCATCTCCCTCTGGTTACCGCGCCTGATGGGCGTGATGTAGCGTCGGCAAAATCGGGTCCGGTGGCGGACCCGATTTTCATCCTGCGAAGCACTCTGATAATCACCATTGAGTCTCAACCCTGCTGGTCGTTTCGTGGTAACGTGAGGGCTTAGTCAGAAGCGGCAAAGGCGACTCATGACCACCAGAAAAATTGATACCACGCTCGTCAGTGCAGGACGCAGCAAGCGTTATACCCAGGGCTCGGTGAACAGTGTGATTCAACGGGCCTCCTCGCTGGTTTTTGATACGGTCGCGGAGAAGAAACGCGCCACCGCCGGTCGGGCAAAAGGCGAACTCTTTTATGGCCGTCGTGGCACCCTGACGCACTTTGCGCTGCAGGATGCGATGACGGAGCTGGAAGGCGGCGCAGGCTGTGTGCTCTACCCCTGCGGCGCGGCTGCCGTGGCGAACGCGATTCTGGCGTTTGTCGAGGCGGGCGACCACGTGCTGATGAGTGGCGCAGTCTATGAACCGACCCAGGATTTCTGTACTAAAATCCTGACTAAGCTGCAGGTTTCAACGGGCTGGTTCGATCACTGCATCGGCAGTGAAATCGGTGAGCTGGTGCAGCCCAATACCCGGGTCGTTTTCCTGGAATCACCGGCCTCTATTACGATGGAAGTTCAGGATATTCCGGCGATTGTGGCGGCGGTTCGCGCCAAAGCGCCCGAGGCGATCATTATGATCGACAACACCTGGGCAGCCGGTATCTTATTTGATGCGCTGGCGCACGACATCGATATTTCGATTCAGGCGGGCACCAAATATCTGATTGGTCATAGCGATGCGATGATCGGCACGGCGGTCGCCAATGCGCGCTGTATCGATCAGCTGCGCGAGAACTCCTATCTGATGGGTCAGATGGTCGATGCCGATACCGCCTACATGGCGAGTCGGGGGCTGCGCACGCTGGGCACCCGTCTGCGTCAGCATGAAGAGAGCGCGATTCAGGTGGCAGAGTGGCTGGCAGCGCGTCCCGAAGTGGCGCGGGTTAATCACCCGGCGCTGGCGCAGAGCAAAGGTCATCAGTTCTGGCAGCGTGATTTTAACGGCAGCAGCGGCCTGTTCTCTTTTATCCTGCAGGAAAAACTCAGCGCACCCCAGCTGGCGGAATATCTCGATCACTTCCATCATTTCAGCATGGCTTACTCCTGGGGCGGCTATGAATCGCTGATCCTGGCGAATCAGCCGGAAGAGCTGGCCGCGATTCGTCCGGCGGGTGGAGTCGATTTCACCGGTACGCTGGTGCGACTGCATATTGGTCTGGAGCACGTTGACGATCTGCTGGCTGACCTGGACGCCGGTTTTGCGCGCCTGACGCGTTATTAAATTCAGGCAAAAGATAAACAGACGCTAAACAGAAGATGAACCGGGTAGCGGCCACCCGCAGAGTTTGCCGGGCTGCTGCTCATTTATTGTTAAAATTTATCCCAGACCGTTCAGGTCATCAGTGAGGTCGCTGCATTTATTGCGCAGCGCCGCGACCGATTGCCTGAATGCAGACGGATAGTTCCTTGTGACGTGATGGAATAGCAAATGGGTGTTTTACACGAGATTGTCCACGCGCTCTGGCATCAGGATTTTGCCGCGCTGGCAAATCCGGATGTGGTGTGGGTGGTGTACGGCGTGATGTTCCTGACGCTGTTTCTGGAAAATGGGCTGTTACCCGCCTCTTTCCTGCCGGGCGACAGCCTGCTGCTGCTGGCGGGTGCGATGGTGGCAAAAGGGGTGATGGATTTTGTGCCGACGATGGTGATCCTCACCACCGCCGCCAGCCTGGGCTGCTGGCTGAGCTATCTGCAGGGTCGCTGGCTGGGAAATACCCGGCTGGTGAAGAGCTGGCTGATGCATCTGCCCGCGCAGTATCACCAGCGCGCGTGGAATATGTTTAACCGTCACGGCCTGATGGCGCTGCTGGTCGGCCGTTTTCTGGCCTTCATCCGGACGATCCTGCCGACCATGGCGGGCATTGCGGGCTTGCAGAATGGTCGCTTTCAGCTGTTCAACTGGCTCAGCGGCGTGCTGTGGGTCGGCATCGTCGTGACGTTTGGCTATGGCATCAGCCAGGTGCCGTTCATCAAGCGTCATGAAGATCAGGTGATGGCGATCCTGATGATACTGCCGATGGTGTTGCTGTTTCTCGGGCTGTTCGGCAGCATTCTGGTTATCTGGAAAAAGCGTCGGCAGAAACAGGCCTGACGTCAGCGCGTAGCATCAGGATCCGCCGCCACTCAGGCGGACGGATCCGCTACCGTCTGCCGCACACGATTCACCTCTTCCCCTGGCGTCACGCCAAAATAGCGCTTAAATTCCCGCGAAAACTGTGAGGGACTTTCATAGCCAACCCGCACCGCCGCCGCACTCGCTTTCAGTCCATCGTGCAGCATCAGCAATCGCGCCTGATGCAGGCGATATCGCTTGAGATACTGCAGGGGCGACGTCTGCGTGACCGCTTTAAAGTTGTGATGAAAGGCTGAAACGCTCATGTTCACTTCCGCCGCCAGCGCATCGACGCTGAGGTTTTCCGCATAGTGATTCTCAATCCGTCGCAGGGCTCGCGCGATCAGGCTGAATTGCGTCTGTCGGCTCACCAGTGAGAGCAGCGCACCACCAATCGGGCCAGTCAGCACGTAGTAGATAATCTCCCGCACGATGTGCGGCCCCAGCACCCGCGCATCGCGCGGCTGGGTCATCACATCAAGCAGCCGCTCAGCGGCACACAGCATCGGTTCCGTCAGCCACGCCGAGTGGATCCCCGAGGTCTGCGGCTGCGGCTGGAACTGATCGTCATCGCCGATTTCAATCAGCAGATCCTGCAGGCTGGCGGTATCGACATTAAGGCACAGCCCGGCAATCGGCACTTCTGGCGAGGCCCAGGTTTCGCACTCCACCGGCAGCGGCACCGTGAGCATCAGGTACTTGCTGGCGTCATACTGAAACACCGTGCTGCCGAGATAGCCGGTTTTGCTGCCCTGAAACAGGATCACAATGCCGGGCTGATACATCATCGGCGTACGGGGACGATATTGATTAGCGTAAATCAGCGACACATTTTCGACCGGGCAAAGACGGTCGTGACCATGGGTCATTAACGTGACGACCTGCTGCGCCAGCCGGTGACACAGGGCATCGTGCGCCATAGCGACTCCTTTTACGGGCAAAAAGCCAGTGTGCCGTGCGAATGCCTGAATCACCAGCAGCCTGGAGAATCAGGCAAGAAATTTACCGGATCGGGCATGCGGCAGAACCGCTGTTGTTGCCTCAGCTAAGCAGGCTGAGAATTGTTGGCTAGACTTAAGCACAGTGAAATCTCACGGATTAACCGCAACGGAAAGGAGCAACTATGGCAGACCAACCCATTATCAAACTGCGCGATGGCAATATGATGCCGCAACTCGGACTCGGCGTGTGGCAGGCCAGCATTGAAGATGCACGTCATGCGGTGCTGAAAGCGCTGGAGGTCGGCTATCGCTCAATCGATACCGCCGCCGCCTATAAGAATGAAGAGGCGATTGGCCAGGCACTGCAGGAAACTGACGTGCCGCGAGAAGAGATTTTCGTGACCACCAAACTCTGGAACGACGATCAGCAGAACGTTCAGCAGGCGATGGAAACCAGCCTGGAGAAACTGAAACTGGAGCAGGTTGATCTCTATCTGATGCACTGGCCGTGCCCGGAAAAAGACAATTATGTCGATGCCTGGAAGAAGATGATTGAACTGCAGCAGCAGGGGCTGACTAAAAGTATCGGCGTCTGTAACTTCCATGAGGCGCATCTGAAGCGACTGCTGGATGAAACCGGTGTCACGCCGGTGGTGAACCAGATTGAGCTGCACCCGATGCTACAGCAGCGCACGCTGCATGCGTGGAACGCACTGCATCAGATCCAGACCGAATCCTGGAGTCCGCTGGCGCAGGGCGGCAAAGGGGTCTTCGATCAGGAGATCATCAAGTCGCTGGCGAAGAAATATGGCAAGACGCCGGCACAGATCGTAATCCGCTGGCATCTGGATAGCGGCCTGGTGGTGATTCCGAAGTCGGTGACACCAGCCCGCATTGAAGAGAACTTTAAGGTGTTCGACTTCCGTCTGGACAAGCATGAAGTGAGCGATATTGCGAAGCTGGACAGCGGCAATCGTCTGGGGCCGGATCCGGAAACCTTTAACTAAGGCTGGGCGTCACCGGGGACCTCACCTTATCTGCCCTGCGGCGGGGGCAGCTAACGATTAACGCGGTCAGGCGGGCTCTCCCTGCCTGACCGCGCTGTTATGCGCTGGGCTGCACCACCAGCTGACCGGCAGTGCCGCGGTCGGCCAGTTCCAGCGTCTGACTGTAGTAGACGAACGGGAAGTGATCTGACGAACTTTGCGGGAAAGTGACCATCAGTTCCACGCTGCCATCGACCCACACCGTATCTTTCCAGCCACGATCTTCACCCATCGGCTGTGCACCATTCACACTTTTAATCAGGAACATCACGCCCTGGATATGCAGCGACTGTGGCCGGTCAGCATGCAGGATCCAGCGCTCAAAGGTGCCCTGCTGTGCCGTGGTGTCAATGCGGCTCATATCCCAGATCGCGCCGTTAATGCCCGGCATGCTGTCACCGATGCGGAATTCACGGGTGCGAACCGCCACGCCATCCAGAATCTGATCGGCCAGCAGCCGCATCGGCAGATTATCCGTCACCAGCGGCAGCAAGCCGGTTGGCCGCAGCGTCAGGATCAGGGTTGATGTCAGAATGGAGGATGGCTCAAAGAAACCGCGCAGCCGATCCATAATGCCCGCCGCCGTACCTGCGGTAATCGACACTTCATCGCCCTGCGACATATCCACCAGCACTTCGCGGCGTTCGCCCGGCGCCAGTGACAGGCGCTGCACCGCGACCGGCGCAGGCAGATAGCCCTGATCGCTGGCGATGACCATAAACGGGCGATTGTCGCTGAGCACCATCTCATAGCGGCGCGCATTCGAGGCGTTCAGCAGACGCAGACGCACCCAGCCGCGTGATACCTCCACAAACGGATTGCGTACGCCATTCACCAGCAGCGTGTCGCCCAGGAAACCGCCATCCTGCGGCGGGTCATAGACCGGCGTGGCAAAGTTATCGAGCCGCTTGTCCTGAATGATAATCGGGAAGTCATCGACGCCGTAATGCTTCGGCAACGGCAGCTGCCTGCCAATATCATCTTCCACCAGCCACATCCCCGCCAGTCCGTTATAGATGTGCGGAGCCATGCGGTTCGGCGTGTTGGCGTGATACCAGCAGGTTGAGGCCGCCTGACGAATCGGCAGCACCGGCGACCAGTCGACACCGGCTGACATCATACGCGGCGCGCCACCCATCAGCGCGCCCGGCAACTGCAGGCCGCTGATAGTCATGGAGACCGGCTCGTTCAGACGGTTGCTGTAGATCAGCTTAACGTCATCGCCGCTGTAAACCCGGACGGTCGGGCCAAGATAGAGGCCATTAATGCCCCACACCGGCACTTTGTTGTTGTCGCCATTAAAAGACCAGTGGCTGCGCTGCATTGTCAGGAACAGCGGCTGGCCGCGACGGGATTCCAGCAACGGCGGAACCGGAAGTGGCGTATCGCCATTAGCTGAAGAAGCGGCACGCGCCGCATGAGGTAGTACACTGGCGCTAAGCGCCGCTCCGGCAGAAAGCTGGATGAACTGACGTCTGCTGAAAGACATAAAACTTCTGACCCTTTACGCGTGGCGCTAGGCGCCGACCCTGTTTTTATTGATCTGTTTTTGCTGTGCTGCGTTCACGGCGGGCGGACGTGCCCCGCCGTGCGGCATCCCTGCAGGATAGTTCGGCGAATGGTTCGCCGGTCAGATATTTCCGTTTTTTTCGCGTTCTGCGACTTCGGCGTTCAGCTCTTCCAGCTTTGCCGCCATCAGTTCGCGACAGTGGGTCGCCAGCTTACGCACCGACGACGACTCGAAAGCCTTTACATCAATCGGTGGCAGCATCTCAACGATTACCAGCCCGTTTTTCCAGCGATTGAGGTTGATCTTGCCATGCGTGTTAGAGACCACAATCGGAATGATCGGCACACCCGCCGCCACTGCGGCGTGAAAGGCACCGGTTTTAAACGGCAGCAGGCCACGGCCACGACTGCGCGTTCCTTCCGGGAACATCCAGATGGAGATGCGCTTACTGTTAAACTCATCTACCAGCTGACCGATCGTGCCGCGTGCTTTTGCACGGTCATCGCGATCGATCAACAGGTTACCGGTCAGCCAGTAGAGCAGGCCAAAAAATGGCACCCACAACAGGCTCTTCTTGCCCACCGTCACCGTACAGGGCTGCACCATTTTAGCCGCGGTGACCATGTCGTAGTTGTTCTGATGGTTCGCGATGTAGATCGCATTACCATAATTCTCAGCACCTTCCGGTCTGCGCAGTTCTACTTTAAGGCCAAACACCGTCGACAGTTTGCCGAACAGATGGCCAAATGTGGCGACATGACGCGGATTGCGCGGTGAAAACAGACACCAGATACAGCCAGATATACAGACTAAGATCGAATAGATGACCACAATAATGGCACGCAGAATCAGTAACATAGTTCCCTCATTGAGCCACGGCTGACGCGGTGTCAGCCGGGTAGTTTACGCTTCGCTATCCGGGCTCGCCGGACGCGCAGGCGCATCCAGTTCAACACGATCAATTTTTTGCAGGCCGCGCGGTAACAGCGTGCCGCGACGTCCGCGATCGGCGCGGAATTTTTGTAGCTCTTCACTGCGCAGCAGCATTTTACGCTTGCCCACGTGCAGCGTGATAGCGCTGCCCGGCGGCAAAATCATCAGCCAGGCCAGTTTGTCCTGACCGGCGGCCGCTTCCGCGGATGGAATCGAGATGATTTTGTTGCCCTTGCCTTTCGACATCTGCGGCAGCTCCCCGACCGGGAACATCAGCATCCGTCCCGCCTGGGTGATCGCCAGCAGCATGTCATCTTCATGATGGACGGCCATCGGCGTCATCACACGGGCGTTTTCCGGCAGCGTCAGCAGCGCTTTACCGGCGCGGTTGCGCGACACCAGATCGCTGAAGGTACAGATAAAGCCATAACCCGCATCAGAGGCCATCAGCAGGCGCTGGTCATCCGGCTCCATCAGCACCTGTTCAACTACCGCACCCGGCGGTGGCGTCAGCTTGCCGGTCAGCGGCTCGCCCTGCCCGCGCGCGGAAGGCAGCGACGTCGGATCCAGCGTGTAGCTGCGGCCGGTGGAGTCGATAAAGGCCACCGGCTGATTGCTCTTGCCGCGTGCTGCAGCCAGATAGCTGTCGCCCGCTTTGTAGCTGAGTCCGGCTGGATCGATATCGTGGCCTTTGGCGCTGCGCACCCAGCCCATCTGCGACAGCACAATGGTCACCGGTTCAGACGGCACCAGCTCGGTTTCGCTCAGGGCTTTGGCTTCTTCACGCTCACGCAGCGGCGAGCGACGATCGTCGCCGTAGCTGGCGCTGTCAGCCTGTAACTCTTTTTTCAGCAGGGTATTCATCTTGCGTTCAGAGGCCAGCGTGGCCTGCAGCTGATCGCGCTCTTTTTCCAGCTCCGCCTGCTCGCCACGGATCTTCATCTCTTCCAGTTTTGCCAGGTGGCGCAACTTCAGTTCGAGGATCGACTCGGCCTGGGTTTCGCTGATGCCAAAGCGTGACATCAGGACCGGCTTAGGCTCATCCTCAGTACGGATGATCTCGATCACTTCATCGATGTTCAGGAACGCAACCAGCAAACCTTCCAGGATATGCAGGCGGCGCAGCACGCGATCCAGGCGGTGATTCAGACGACGTTTGACCGTATCTCGGCGGAACACCAGCCATTCGGTCAGGATCTCATGCAGGTTTTTCACCGCCGGGCGGTTATCCAGCCCGATCATGTTGAGGTTAACGCGGTAGCTCTTTTCCAGATCGGTGGTGGCGAACAGATGGTTCATCACCTGATCGAGATCGACGCGGTTGGAGCGCGGAACGATCACCAGGCGGGTCGGGTTCTCGTGATCCGATTCATCACGCAGATCCTCCACCATCGGCAGCTTTTTATTGCGCATCTGGTTCGCAATCTGCTCCAGCACGCGCGCGCCCGACACCTGATGCGGCAGCGCGGTAATCACCGCCTCGCCCTCTTCCTTCTTCCAGACTGCACGCTGGCGAATCGAGCCGCGACCGGTCTGATAGATTTTGCGGATCTCGTCACGCGGCGTGATGATCTCCGCCTCTGTAGGATAATCAGGCCCCTGGACAATATCCAGCAGCTGTTCCAGCGTGGTTTTCGGCGAGTCGATCAGTGCGATGGCGGCCTGAGCCACTTCGCGCAGGTTGTGCGGCGGAATATCGGTCGCCATACCCACGGCAATCCCGGTGGTGCCGTTCAGCAGAATATTGGGCAGGCGCGCCGGTAACATCTTCGGCTCCTGCAGCGTGCCATCAAAGTTCGGCTGATAATCGACCGTCCCCTGACCCAGCTCACCCAGCAGCAGCTCGGCATATTTCGACAGGCGGGATTCGGTGTAACGCATCGCCGCGAATGACTTGGGATCATCCGGTGCACCCCAGTTACCCTGGCCATCGACCAGCGGATAACGGTAGGAGAACGGCTGCGCCATCAGCACCATCGCTTCATAACAGGCGCTGTCGCCGTGCGGATGGTATTTACCCAGCACGTCACCTACGGTACGCGCCGATTTTTTGAATTTTGCGCTGGCGCTAAGTCCCAGTTCGGACATGGCGTAGACGATACGTCGCTGAACCGGCTTTAATCCGTCGCCAATGTAAGGCAGGGCGCGGTCCATGATGACGTACATCGAATAGTTTAAGTACGCATTCTCGGTGAATGTGTGCAGGGCAAGACGCTCTGCACCATCCTGAGTCAGTTCACTCATTAATTTCTCATCCTCACATCGTGGCCCACAACGGCGGGACACCCGGCGGTGGTTTGGCGAGGATAGTACCTTATTCGCTGGTGTTAGTCACAGGGGAAGCGCGGGAGAGCAGGCTTCCCGCCGCGCGATTTTATGTGCCAGAGGCACGCCGGATTCAGACCGGCAAGTGTCTGACCTCTCTGTGGAAGTGGATCAGGGCTTTGCGCCCATCCACTGGCGGGCAATGTCACGATATTCGCCGGTGGCGGTGCTGAGATGCAGCCACTGATCGACATAGAGCTTCCAGCTGATATCGTCACGCGGAATCATGTAAGCCTTCTCGCCATACTGCAGCGGTTTGTCGGGATTGATCGCGCAGAGCGTCGGGTAATGTTGCTGCTGAAAACGCGCTTCAGAGGCATCGGTGATCATCACATCCGCCTTGTTGTCCACCAGTTGCCGGAAGATGGTGACGTTATCGTGGAACAGCGTCAGTGAGGCCTTTGGCAGGTGGCTGTGCACAAAGGCTTCGTTGGTGCCGCCTGCCGGTTCAATCAGCCGCACGTCAGGCCGGTTGAGCTGTTCGATGGTCTGGAAGCGATCTTTATCGCTGCAGCGCACCAGCGGGATTTTGCCATCCACATCCAGCGGCCGGGCGAACCAGGCGGTCTGCTGGCGTTTCAGCGTGACGGAGACGCCGCCGACGGCGATATCACACTGCTTTGCCAGAAAATCGGGCATCAGGTTTTTCCAGCTGGTTGGCACCCACTCCACTTTCGCGCCGAGCGAGGTAGCCAGCGCGTTCGCCATGCTGATATCCAGCCCTTCATACTGACCATCGGGTCGCAGGTAGCTGTAAGGCTTGTAATCGCCGGTGGTGCAGACCTTAAGCGTTTTAGAACTGAGGATGGTGTCGAGATGAGATTGTGCCTGGACAGCACCGGTGGCCAGCAGCAAAGAGAGGACAATTTTTTTCATTTTGCGTTTTTCTATAATTGTTTTCACAGTGAGTTTGCCTGCCGATGGTGCCATAAACCGGCGCATTGTTGCTTCCACAGCAAAAGTGTTGTGATCAACCTCCCATTTTTCTGCGACCCCAGCGCGCGTAAGCTAAGCGCCATATTCAGGAAATGAGGCAAACAATTCATGAGCAAGATTTTAATTATCGATGGCGGCAAAACCTTTGCCCACTCTAAAGGCGAACTGAACCACACGCTGACCGACGTTGCGGCCAGCCAGTTGCGTGACATGGGGCATGAGGTGTCTGTGACCCTGGCTGACAGCGACTACGTGGTCGCCGATGAAGTGCAGAAATATGTCGATAGCGATGTGGTGATTTATCAGATGCCTGGCTGGTGGATGGGCGAACCGTGGACCGTGAAGCGTTATATCGATGAAGTCTTTACCGAAGGCCACGGCTCGCTCTACGCCAGTGATGGCCGTACCCGTTCTGATGCGGCGAAGAAATATGGTTCCGGCGGTCTGCTGCAGGGCAAAAAATATATGCTGTCACTGACCTGGAACGCGCCGCTGCAGGCCTTTACCGATCCGGAGCAGTTCTTTGAAGGCGTCGGCGTCGACGGTCTTTATCTGCACTTCCACAAAGCTAACCAGTTCCTGGGCATGGAAGCGCTGCCGACCTTTATCTGCAACGATGTGATTAAAGCGCCGGACGTGCCACGCGATATTGCCGCTTATCGGACCCATCTTAGTCGCGTTTTTGCGTAAGATGGCTGGGGGATACCCCCTATTTTCCCATGAAAGAGGAATTCGCGAATGTTAACAGTCGTTGCTGAAATTTGTGTCAAACCCGGTCGCCGTCAGGCCGTGCTGGATGCGGTGAAAAAACTGATCCCCCTGGTTTTAGAAGAAGAAGGCTGCCATCAGTATGACGCGCTGCTGGACCATCAGGCGCAGGTGCCGTGGAAACAGAACTCGCCGGACTCCATTTTTATGCTGGAACAGTGGGAAACGCTGCGTCATCTGGAGCAGCATCAGCAGATGCCGCACATGGATGCGCATCGCGCCATCATTAAAGATGATGTGGTGGATGTGAAGATTCTGGTGCTGGAACCCAGCGCCTGATTCGTGCTGAAGGCTTAACCCCTTTTCGGTAAACGGGGTCAGTCTGCTGACAACCTCAAACCTGAGTGCCTCTGGCAGCAATGAATTAGCTCAACGCGAAGGGAACACGGTCAGAAGAGGAAAGCGTCCCGCGCCAGGGATGGCGCGGGTAGAGCGACCAGGGACTGGCTTGAGCGCCTTTCCGATCTGACCGTGTTCCCTGTGCAAGCACAATCTCACAGCGAATCCGGCCAGACTTGCCAGCATCTCCAAACCCCTGCCCTATGACAGGGGTTTTTTATTATGGCAGGAGAGATCATAGCAGCTGACGCCGATCAATCTCGGTGCGGAGAAAATCCAGAAAGCAGCCGATGCGCGAAGAGAGCGTGGTGTTGCGGTAATAGACCGCATGCACCGGCAACCGCAGCTCGCGGGTTTCAGCGGGGAGAACCGGCACCAGCCGGCCTGCCGCGCAATCTTCCCGGCTGACAAAGTCGGAGAGGCGTGCGATCCCCTGTCCTGCCAGCGCCAGCTGCCGGATGGTTTCGCCGCTGGAGGCAGAGATTGTGGGCTTAATGCGCATGAAATCGCCATCAGGCTGCCAGATCGGCCAGACGTTGTGCGCCTCAAGATGGCTGAAGCCGATGATTTGATGCTGCGCGAGATCAGCCACGCTCTGCGGGGTGCCCGCTTTCGCCAGATAGGCCGGACTGGCCATCAGCCGGATCGCACTGCTGCCAAGCATCCGGGCGCGCAGCGTAGAGTCGCGCAGTTCGCCGATGCGAATGGCAATGTCCGTTTGCTGCTCCAGCAGATCGATCAGGATATCGTCGGTATTCAGTTCAAGCTGGATCAGGGGATAGCGGGCGCGGAAATCGTCCACCAGCGGCACAATCACATGCAGCATAAAAGGGGTGGCGGCGTTTACCCGCAGCCGCCCTGACGGCATCTCGCGCCGCAGGGCTATCTGCTCTTCGGCCTGCTCAACCGAGGCCAGGATCTGTCGCGCATGCTCCAGAAAAACCTGTCCCTCTTCGGTCAGCGCCAGCCGTCGGGTGGTGCGATGCAGCAGGGTGGTCTGCAGCTTGCTCTCCAGCCGGGACAACGCCCGGCTGATGCCCGAACTGGTCTGCGCCAGCTGGGATGCCGCCGCGGTAATAGAACCGCTGTCCACCACCGCCACCCAGGCACGTAACTCTTCCAGGGTAATTTTCACAAGGATTACTGTCTCTGCTCTGAATCTGCCGGGTTCTCCGGGGATGTGCTGGCTGAAGCACAAAGAGAACAGGACGCTTTCGCGTCCTGTTTTTTTACACTTCGATATCGGCCTTGTCGCCTTTTTCCTGCAACCATTTACGCCGGTCTTCGGAGCGTTTCTTCGCCAGCAGCATATCCATCATGCGCAGCGTCTGATCGATATCCTCTTCACTGATGGTCAGCTGTACCAGACGGCGGGTATTCGGATCCAGCGTCGTTTCACGCAGCTGTAAGGGGTTCATCTCGCCCAGCCCTTTAAAGCGCTGAACGTTAGGTTTGCCCTTTTTGCGTTTCAGCTGCTCCAGCACGCCCTCTTTCTCATCTTCATCCAGCGCGTAGTAGACCTCTTTACCGAGATCGATACGGTAGAGCGGCGGCATGGCAACGTAGACGTGTCCGTTTCTGACCAGTGAACGGAAATGTTTCACGAACAGGGCACACAGCAGCGTGGCGATGTGCAGACCATCCGAGTCCGCATCCGCCAGAATGCAGATCTTGCCGTAGCGCAGCTGTGAAAGATCTTCGCTGTCGGGATCGATGCCGATCGCCACGGAAATATCATGCACTTCCTGCGACGCCAGCACCTCATCGGAAGAGACTTCCCAGGTGTTCAGGATCTTGCCCTTAAGCGGCATGATCGCCTGATATTCACGATCGCGCGCCTGCTTGGCCGAGCCGCCTGCCGAGTCCCCTTCGACCAGGAACAGTTCTGTTTTATTCAGATCCTGCGCGGTGCAGTCTGCCAGTTTGCCCGGCAGAGCCGGACCGCTGGTGAGCTTTTTACGCACCACTTTTTTGGCTGCCCGCATACGTCGCTGGGCGCTGGAGATCGCCAGCTCAGCCAGCTGCTCTGCGATCTGGATATTCTGGTTCAGCCACAGGCTGAAGGCATCTTTTACCACGCCAGAGACAAAGGCTGCGCACTGGCGTGAAGAGAGGCGCTCTTTGGTCTGCCCGGCGAACTGCGGATCCTGCATCTTAACCGACAGCACATAGGCGCAGCGATCCCAGATATCTTCAGCGGAGAGCTTCACGCCACGCGGCAGAATATTGCGATATTCGCAGAACTCGCGCATCGCATCCAGCAGCCCCTGACGCAGACCGTTGACGTGAGTCCCGCCCTGCATGGTCGGGATCAGGTTAACGTAGCTTTCAGTTAACAGCTCGCCGCCTTCCGGCAGCCACAACAGCGCCCAGTCAACCGCTTCCACATCGCCAGCAAAGCTGCCGACAAACGGTTTTTCCGGCAGCGTCGGTAAGCCATTCACCGCTTCGCACAGGTAGTCCGTCAGGCCATCTTCGTAGCACCAGGTCTGTTCGGTATTGTTCAGCTTGTCTTTAAAGACAATCTCAACGCCAGGACAGAGCACCGCTTTGGCTTTCAGCAGATGTGATAAGCGTGACACCGAAAAACGTGGGCTGTCGAAGAAGCTTTCATCGGGCCAGAAATGGACGCGCGTGCCGGTGTTGCGTTTAGCCACCGTGCCGGTAACCGTGAGATCCTGGACTTTGTCGCCGTTCTCAAACGCCATGTCATAGATTTCGCCATTACGGCGCACCGTGACTTCGACGCGTTTTGACAGGGCGTTAACCACCGAGATGCCGACGCCGTGCAGGCCGCCCGAGAACTGATAGTTTTTATTGGAGAACTTGCCGCCCGCGTGCAGACGACACAGGATCAGCTCGACGGCAGGCACGCCCTCTTCCGGGTGAATATCCACCGGCATGCCGCGACCATCATCAATAACTTCCAGCGACTGGTCAGCGTGCAGAATCACTTCAACCCGCTTCGCGTGGCCGCCCAGCGCCTCATCGACGCTGTTATCAATCACTTCCTGACCCAAATGGTTGGGCCGCGTCGTATCGGTGTACATCCCCGGGCGACGGCGAACAGGCTCAAGGCCAGTCAGGACCTCAATGGCATCCGCGTTATAGTTAGATTGACTCATCGTAAATGTCTGATTAGAAGGGTGAAATGGGGTGCGATTTCCGCATTACTCAGGGATGATTCAGACCGAGAAAGTCCAGAATCTGCGGGAAATGGCGCTCGAATCCAGTAAATGCATGATTTCCGCCCTCTTCTACCGTGTGACGGCACGCGCTGTAATAGTCGAGCGCCTGACGGTAATCGAGAACTTCATCGCCGGTCTGTTGCAGCAGCCAGAGTAAATCGGGCGCTTCCAGCGGTTCAATCTGCATTACTTTCAGATCGTAAATGTGGCGTGACTCTAACACATATTGCTGGCCGGTGTAGGGATTCTGATTTTCGCCCAGGAAATCCGCCAGCAGCTCAAAAGGCCGCACCGCGGGATTGACGACCACAGCAGGCAGCATAAAGCATTGCGACAGCCAGGTGGCGTAATAACCGCCCAGCGACGAGCCTACCAGCCCCAGCGTTTCGCCACTGCGGCTCAGTACCAGATCTTCCAGCATTGCGGCGGCATCGGCCGGAAACGTCGGCAGCTGGGGCACGATCATGTCGATCTCCGGATGCTGCGCCTCTAACCATTGCCGGAACTGCGTCGCCTTAGCCGACTGCGGCGAGCTGTTAAAACCGTGCAGATAGAGTAATGCCGCCACGCGTCAGTATCCTTCTGAGTCTAAATCGGGACGAAAAGCGTCGGTGTCGAGCCGGTTAACCTCGGTCTCAAGGCCGCCATCCGGATACAGCGTGAACCAGCGCCAACCTGGTGCCACGGTGTCGATCGTAAAGCTGGTGCAGTGCGGTTTGAACTGAACGCAGGTTGAAGGGGTGGCCAGCACACGACGACCGTGCCACTCAACATCCAGCTCCTGGTGAATATGACCACAGACCAGCGTCCGGGCTAACGGGTAATGCTGTAACACCGCATCGAGCTGATGTGAGTTGCGCAGGCTGTGCTGATCGAGCCAGGTACAGCCAGAGGCCAGCGGATGGTGGTGCAGCAGGACCAGTGTATGACGTTGCGGATAGCGGGCCAGCGCGTTATCGAGCCACTCCAGCTGATAATCGCTCAGCATCCCGTGCGGCACACCCGAGACCTGGCTGTCCAGCAACACAATTTGCCACTGCTCACCCACCAGCACCTGTTTGTGGGCATTGATATGAGCGGCTGCCAGCGTGTCGAACATCGCGGGTTGAAAATCATGATTACCGGGCAGCCAGACGCAGGGCCGCGGCAAACGTGAGATGCCCTCAGCAAAATGCTGATAGGCTTCGATAGAGTGATCCTGGGCGAGATCGCCGGTGGCGATAATCAGGTCGTAATCGCGATGTTGCGCAATAATCGCATCCAGCACCGCTTTATAGCTCGACCAGGTGTTCACCCCAAGCAGCGATTCATGTTTTCCCGCGAACAGGTGGGTATCCGTGATTTGCAAAATCCTGATTTCGGAACCGTTCGCTGCAGGAAGAGTTAGCAGGCTATCCAAAGCGTTTCCTTCGTCTCCACGCCATTTACTGCATTATACGCATCAGCAGACCGGAACTGCCATCGCACCATGTGCCAGGCAGTAGCGCAGCCAGTCTGCGAGAAACTGGTTTATCTGATGTTTTTCATCGCGCTGATGCAATTTTTTATTAGGATAATCATAGCGCGCTTTGAAACGATAGATCTGTTGAGTTGAACACACTTCGGCGACCATCGCATCGTGATAGAGCCTTACCGACATCGAGGGCAGACTCCAGTAACTCACGGCAGGCGCGACCTGGCGGATCTCCACCAGCGTGGTGTAGCGTGTGGACTCCTGGATCGTCAGCTGATAACGGGCGCCACTCACCTGATAGATCACCGATTCTCCCGCCTCATCGTTACGCGGCAGCAGGCGGCGTAACTGGGCGAAATTGGTTTCGCAGAGCCGCATCATTTCGGGAAAGTCAGGGGTATAGCGCTGTTTCATTTTTGTATCCACTCTTCGCGTAGTTTCTCATGGTGCAACGCCAGCCATTGCAGGGCGATGACAGACGCCGCATTGTCAATTATCCCCTCTTCCACCCAGCGGTAAGCCTGTTCGCGGCTCACCACATGGACAAGAATATCCTCATTCTCTTCCTCCAGACCATGGCATCCCTCTGCCTGGCTGGCATCCACTTCCCCAATCAGCACCGACAGACGTTCGCTGGTGCCGCCAGGGCTGGCCAGATAGTTAAGCATGGGCTTAATCCGGCCGACCTCTAATCCTGCTTCTTCAACGGCTTCACGGCGCACGACCTGCTCAACAGATTCACCGGGCTCAATAATGCCGGCGACCATCTCCAGCAGCCAGGGCGAAACACTGCTGTCATAAGCCGGGATGCGGATCTGTTCAATCAGCACCACTTCATCGCGTAAGGGATCATAAGGTAGCAGCACGGCGGCATGTCCGCGCTCAAAAACTTCGCGCTGTACTTCCCCACTCATTTCGCCGTTAAACTGGCGGTGGCGGAAGCGATAACGTACGACGGAAAAAAAACCATCATAGACGGTTTCGCGTGCAATAATTTCTACATCGTTTTTTGTGAAAGTCACAGGGGATTTTTTTTCTTCCGGCATCATCGGGTTCCTTATGCAGATTGAGGTGGAGCGAAAAAAGCCTGTAACCGTGCTCCATGTAAGTGGTTCTTTCTGAATTATTTACGTAAATTAGGGGGAGAAGGCACGTTCAGCCAACTTATCTCACAGTTGCCCTCTGCTAGAATCGGCGATAATTTTTTGGCTTACCCGGCAGCGCACCCACTGCAATTTGCTGCAACAAAAGGAATGCAAATGAAAAAACTGCTCCCATTTTTTATTGGGCTGAGCCTGGGCGGTTTCAGCTTCGCCAGCCAGGCCGAAGACCTGCTTCAGGTTTATCAACAAGCACGTCTGAGCAACCCGGATCTGCGCAGCGCCGCTGCCGATCGCGATTCTGCCTTTGAGAAAATCAACGAAGCGCGTAGCCCATTATTACCCCAGCTCGGCCTGGGTGCAGACTACACCTATAACAACGGCTATCGCGACAGTAGCGGTCTCCATTCCAACACGACCAGCGGCTCGCTGCAATTAACCCAGACTATTTTCGACATGTCGAAATGGCGCGCACTGACCCTGCAGGAAAAAGCTGCCGGTATCCAGGATGTGACCTATCAGGTGGCGCAGCAGGATCTGATTCTGAACACCGCGACCGCCTACTTCAACGTGCTGAAAGCGATTGATACCCTTTCTTACACCGAAGCGCAGAAACAGTCGATCTATCGCGAGCTGGATCAAACCACCCAGCGCTTTAACGTTGGCCTGGTTGCCATTACTGACGTACAGAACGCCCGTGCGCAATATGACAGCGTGCTGGCTAACGAAGTGACCGCGCGTAATAACCTCGATAACAACGTGGAAACGCTGCGTCAGATCACCGGCATGGACTACATGTCGCTGGCGTCGCTGAGCATTGATCGCTTCAGAACCGATAAGCCCGAACCGGTCAGCGCGCTGCTTAAGCAGGCGGAAAGCCGTAACCTGTCGCTGCTCTCTGCGCGTCTGAACCAGGATTTAGCCCGTGAGCAGATCCGCTCAGCTGAAGCTGGTCACATGCCGACGCTGGGTCTGACGGCCTCTACCGGCATGTCGAACAGCAAATATGGCGGCAGCCGTGCGAACCAGAGCCAGGGGTCTACTGACTCCATTACCGGTTCTAACCAGGTGGGTCTGAGCTTCTCACTGCCACTCTATAGCGGCGGCAGCGTCACCTCTCAGGTGAAACAGGCGCAGTACAGCTTCGTCAGCGCCAGTGAATCGCTGGAAAGCGCGCACCGCTCTGCGGTTCAGACAGTCCGCTCATCGTTTAACAACGTGAATGCTTCTATCAGCAGCATCAACGCTTATAAACAGGCCGTGGTCTCTGCGCAAAGCTCTCTGGATGCGTCAGAAGCGGGCTATCAGGTTGGTACGCGTACTATCGTTGATGTGCTGGATGCAACCACCGTGCTCTACAACGCTAAGCAGCAGCTCTCTGATGCGCGCTATAGCTATCTGATTAACCAGCTGAATATCAGCTATGCGCTGGGTACGCTCAATGAGCAGAGCCTGCAGAAACTGAACAGCCAGCTGGGTAAAGAGATCCCGACCTCACCGGAAACGGTAGCACCGGAAAATGCACAGCAGACCGCGCGCGTGGATAGCGGTCCGGCAGCAACCGGCTCTTCTGAGGCAGCACGTCCTGCGGCTCGCCACAGCAGCGGTAATCCTTTCGGTAATTAATGAGCGGACGGGCTGCTTTGCGGCCCGTCTCTCTGTTGAACGTATAACTAAGTAAAGATCCCTGTTGTATCAGGCCTCCAGCTTCAATTTTACCCCCCCATCCCCTATTCTATGCGCTACCTTTGGGCACAGGATAATCATAATGAAACGCACAAAATCTATTCGCTATGCCGCTTTTCGCAAGAGCTGGCAGGCACGCCATTTAACGCCCGTTGCTATCGCCGTTTCGGCGGTATTTATGCTGGCTGGTTGTGAACAGAACGACGAAACAGTTTCGATGTACCAGAATGCCGATGACTGTTCAAAAGCCAATCCGGGCCAGAGTGCGCAATGTACTACCGCATTCAATGAAGCCAAAAAAGAGGCGGAACGCACCGCGCCAAAATATGCCACGCGTGAAGATTGTGTCGCTGAATTTGGTGAAAACCAGTGTCAGCAGACACCGGCTCAGGCGGGCGTGGGCACCACTAATGCCGAATCGCAGCAGAGTGGCGGCAGCTTCTGGATGCCACTGATGGCAGGTTACATGATGGGTCGCATGATGGGCGGTGGTTCGGGCTTTGCACAGCAACCGCTCTTCTCACCGAAAAATGCCCGCAGCCCGGCCAATGGTCAGTTTGTTGATGCATCAGGCCGTAATTATGGTGCAGCAACATCCGGCAAAAGCATGACCGTGCCGAAAACGGCGCTGGCACCAAAACCGGCTACCACCTCCACCATTACCCGTGGTGGCTTTGGTGAAACCGTCGCGAAGCAGAACAGCATGCAGCGTAGCAGCGCCAGCGGCACTTCCAGCCGCTCAATGGGAGGCTAACGCCCCGATGGAACGCATTGCCATTTCAGAGCGCCCAGGCTGGCGCGAAAAAGCCACCGAGTTCGGTTTTCGTTTTCACACCATGCATGGTGAACCCTACTGGTGTGAAGATGCTTATTATCAGTTCACGCTGGCGCAAATCGAGCATCTGGAAGATGTGACCGCTGAATTACATCAAATGTGCCTGCAGGTGGTGGAAAAAGTGGTTAACAGCGAAGCGTTGCTGGCTAAATTCCGCATTCCTAAACACACCTGGGACTTTGTGCGCGATTCATGGCATCAGCGTCAGCCTTCGCTTTACTCTCGTCTGGATCTCGCCTGGGATGGCAAAGGCGATGTAAAGCTGCTGGAGAACAATGCCGATACGCCGACCTCGCTGTATGAAGCGGCGTTTTTCCAGTGGCTGTGGCTGGAGGACCAGCTCAACGCCGGTCAGCTCCCCGCAGGCAGCGATCAGTTTAATAGCCTGCAGGAAAAGCTGATTGAACGCTTTGCCGCGTTACATCAGCAGCACGGCTTCAACTGGCTGCACTTCGCCTGCTGCCGTGATACCGACGAAGATCGCGGCACCGTGCAATATCTTCAGGATTGCGCCACCGAAGCGGGACTGCCGAGTGAGTTTCTCTACATGAATGAAATTGGACTGGGCGAAAAAGGGGAATTTACCGACGCCCAGGATCAGGTGATTAGCAACCTGTTCAAGCTCTATCCGTGGGAATTCATGCTGCGTGAGATGTTCTCCACCAAGCTGGGCGATGCTGGCGTGCGCTGGCTGGAACCGGCCTGGAAAAGCATTATCTCGAATAAAGCCTTGCTGCCGTTGCTGTGGGAGATGTTCCCGAATCATCCTAACCTGCTGCCCGCCTGGTTCGCGGAAGATGACGTGCCGCACATGGACAAATATGTGGTGAAGCCGCTATTTTCACGTGAAGGTGCCAACATCCGCATCGTGGAAAATGGTCAGGAGATCGCCCGCGTCGATGGGCCGTATGGCGAAGAGGGAATGATCGTCCAGCAGTTCCATCCGCTGCCTAAGTTTGGCGACAGCTATACGCTGATCGGCAGCTGGCTGATTGACGATCAACCGGCCGGTATCGGCCTGCGGGAAGATCGCGACCTGATCACGCAGGATCTTTCCCGTTTCTATCCGCACGCTTTTATCGGTTAATGCACCGCAATAATAACAGGCCAGCTTCTGGCCTGTTTTCTTCTGGCTTCACTAACCTACCTGAACCGACAACATGCTGATCGCACCCATCTCCATGCCATCAACCGGAATGCTGATGGCGTCATCTGGCTGACGTGCGCCAAGTACATAGAGCAGCGGCAGATAGTGCTCAGGTGTCGGATTAGAAAGCGCCGCACCAGGATGATCCATAAAGTTAACCAGCGGATGAGAAGCAGCATCGCTCTGCACCGCCAGGTTATCGCGCACGAACTGTTCAAAACTGCTGGCCCATGGATAAACTTCGCTGTTGCCATCCCAGCGCATTTTACGCAGGTTATGTACCACGTTGCCGCTGGCGACAATCATCACGCCCTGATCGCGCAGTGCAGCCAGTTTCTGGCCCATCTCAAAGTGCCATGCCGCAGGTTTGGTGCCATCAATGCTTAGCTGGACCACCGGAATATCAGCCTCCGGATACATCTTGATTAGCACACCCCAGGAACCATGATCCAGTCCCCACTCGTGATCCAGCGTCACCGCAACGGGCGCTAACTGCTCCACCAGCTGCTGCGCCAGTTCAGGCGATCCCGGTGCCGGATAGCGCGTATCAAACAGCGCCTGCGGAAAGCCCCCAAAATCATGAATGGTCTCAGGCTGTGCCATTGCCGTCACGGCGGTGCCGCGCGTATACCAGTGCGCCGAAACCGCAATAATTGCGCGTGGACGTGGCAGAGTATCGCCCAGGTGACGCCACGCGGCGGTATAGCGATTCTCTTCAAGAGCATTCATCGGGCTGCCGTGACCCAAAAACAGCGCTGGCATTCGTAACTGGCTCATTCGTGATCCCCGGGATCGAGTATTTGATAGCCATTACGATACGCGCATCCTCTGCTTTATCACGCGGATAACCATGATGGTGATCATCAGGAAATTTGAATGAAATTTAACGTGGCAGGTTTAACAGTGTTTTCGGCATGAAGGAAAGAGGAGAAGTCAGCGGTCAGGCCGCGCCATCCCGGGCGTCAGGAAGAAAAACAGGCCCAAGAGGGGCCTGTTTATCGCGGCAGCCAGATTAGCTGGCGTGGCGTGTTTCATGCGCGCGACGCCAGGCGATCAGATCTTCAATGGTCACCACCGGCATGTTGTGCTGACGGGCGAACGCAATCGCTTCTGGCGCATGGGCCATGGTGCCATCATCGTTGGTCAGTTCGCACAGCACACCTGCGGGCTTAAAGCCGGCCAGGGTGACTAAATCAATAGTCGCTTCGGTATGCCCGCCACGGGTTAATACGCCGCCTTCACTGGCACGCAGCGGGAAGACATGACCAGGGCGATGCAGATCGGTGGGTTTGGCATTGTCGGCAATGGCGGCGCGGATGGTGGTGATACGATCCTGCGCGGAGACGCCCGTGGTGACGCCTTCTGCGGCCTCAATGGTCACGGTGAAGCCAGTGCCGAAAGAGCTGGTGTTGTTTTCCACCATCATTGGCAGATCGAGCTGCTGGCGACGCGCTTCGGTCAGGCAAAGGCAGACGATGCCGCTGCCGTGACGGATAGTCAGTGCCATCTGTTCAACGGTCATGGTTTCTGCGGCGAAGATCATGTCGCCTTCGTTTTCGCGATTCTCATCGTCGAGTACCATCACACCGCGTCCCTCACGCAGGGCGGCGATAGCACGTTCTACACGCTGTTCAGGCGTGCCAAATTCAGAAAGTAGCGTCTGATTCATGGTAATAAAAACCTTAAAATGTATGGGTTACCAGAATCAGGGCGTGCTTAGGAGTGACGTCAAAAAGACGTGGCAATAACGTGAAGCAGACACAATTGTCCGACAGATGTCGTTACCCTCTCCCATCCGGACTGTAACCGTCGGCCCCGGAATTACACCGGATCTGCTGACCTTTACCTCTCTTTTCATCAAGATAAAGCGCTCGCGGGCTTTCAGCCGAAGCTGATTTACCGCCGGTGGGGAATTGCGCCCCGCCCTGAGAATAAGCACTTTAACTATAACGCCGATCGTTTGAGGCGGCAATCATCAATAGCGCAATTGCTTTTGCATTTCCTGCGTTACCGATTTGAGGTTTATCCTTTTCATTTCTGGCATTACACTTAACACTTATTACGTTGGTAAACACGCTGACACAGCTCCCCGTAACCAGGAAATCATCATGATCGACACGAAAAAAATTGAACAACTTGCCCGTCAGGTTCACGAAGCGATGCCTAAAGGTGTTCGTGAGTTTGGTGATGATGTCGAAAAGAAAATTCGTCAGGTTCTTCAGGCGCAGCTGACCCGGATGGATCTGGTCAACCGTGAGGAGTTTGATGTGCAGACGCAGGTATTACTGCGTACACGTGAGAAGCTGGCGGCGCTGGAGCAGCGTCTGGCGCAGCTGGAAAGTCAGGGTTCATCAGCCGGTACGCCGCCGACGGCAACCGCACCAGTAACACCTGCTGCGGCGACCACACCATCAGCCGCCGTAGCGACCTCACCTGCAGCCTCGCCGTCACCGGTTGCGGACGTGGTGAAGCCTGTTGCGGACAACAAGCCAGAATAAGCCCTTAAGCGGGAGCGCGGCTCCCGCTTACGCTGCGCTTTAGCTGCCGCGGATGGTTTTGATAATGTTGGTAGTGGAGATACCATCTTCGAAGTTCAGCACCTGAACGTCGCCGCCATTTGCCCACACTTCTTTGCTGCCCGCGATATCTTCCGGCTTGTAATCTCCCCCTTTGACCAGCAGGTCAGGGAGAATGCCCGCAATCAGCCGCTGCGGCGTATCCTCTTCAAAGACCACCACCCAGTCGACCGCTTCCAGCGCGCCCAGCACGATCATCCGGTTTTCCTGCGGATTCACCGGACGGCTTTCGCCTTTCAGACGTTTAGTTGACGCATCGCTGTTTACCGCGACAATCAGTCGATCGCCGAGCTTGCGGGCATTTGCCAGGTAGGAGACATGACCGGCATGCAGAATGTCGAACACGCCGTTGGTCATCACCACTTTTTCGCCACGGCGGCGGGCCATCTCAACGGCGGCTTTTAACTGCGCTTCGGTCATGATGCCGAAACCCTGTTCCGGGCGGGCATGAATCGCATTTTCCAGCTCAACGGTGCTGACGGTAGACGTACCCAGTTTACCCACCACCACACCCGCAGCCGCGTTGGCAAGGAAACAGGCTTCTTCCAGCGAATCACCGGCCGCTAATGCCGCCGCCAGCACGCCAATCACCGTATCGCCCGCACCGGTCACGTCATAGACTTCCTGTGCCTGGGTGGGCAGATGCAGAGGCGCTTTGCCCGGCTGCAGCAGCGTCATGCCATTTTCTGAACGGGTCACCAGCAGCGCGGAGAGGTCAAAATCGGCGATCAGCTGGGTGCCGCGCGCCACAATTTCCTCTTCGTTTTTGCATTTACCGACCACGGCTTCAAATTCAGAGAGGTTCGGCGTCAGCAGCGTCGCGCCACGGTAGCGCGCAAAATCGGTGCCTTTCGGGTCGATTAATACCGGTACGCCCGCTTCGCGCGCCAGAGTAATCATGGTCTGCACGCTGGAGAGCGCGCCTTTGGCGTAATCGGACAGCACCAGCGCACCCGCGGCGGCCAGTGACTCACGCATTTTCTGGTGAATCGGCTCCGGATCGACCTGATCAAAGCCCTCTTCAAAATCGAGGCGGATCAGCTGCTGATTACGGGAAAGCACGCGCAGTTTGGTAATGGTCGGATGGCTTTTGACCGCCACGAAGTCACAATGCACGTTGACGTCTTTCAGCGTGTTACTCAACACTCGCGCCGCATCATCTTCGCCAGTCAGGCCAATCAGGCGCGACGCGGCACCGAGTGCTGCAATGTTCATCGCCACGTTTGCCGCGCCGCCAGGGCGCTCTTCAACCGTGTCCACTTTCACCACCGGAACCGGCGCTTCAGGGGAGATACGGCTGGTTGGGCCATACCAGTAACGATCCAACATTACATCGCCAACAACCAGCACTGAGGCTTGGCCGAACGCGGGCAGAGTCACTTTCATTCCAGACACTCCAGACTGCATTAAAAATAGTGCGCGGATGATAGCACAGTTGCGATTTGTGCTATCAGCATCACGCCAGGATAGACGCAGGCGTTATCAGCCAGCGCTGCCAGCTGCTCAGAACCGTCTGCCGCTCCGCTGCATAGGCCTCTGGCTCAACGTGGCCGGGCTGTTCCTGCAGGGCGCGATGGTGCAATGCGTCGCGCAGCGTCACATAAGCCTGCGTCAGCGCCTGTGCTTCATCGGCGGGCATTTTATGGTACTTCGCCATCAGCTCGAAAATGCGCACATTGTCAGACCAGCGCGTCAGTTCAGGCTGCTCAGCGGCGTAGCGTAAGACAAGATATTGGGCGATGAATTCAATATCGGTGATGCCGCCCGCGTCGGCTTTGATATCCCAGCGACCTTTATGTTTGTTGCTGAGGTGAGCGCGCATCTTTTCACGCATCTCACGCACTTCCGTTTGCAGCGCTTCCGCGGCACGTGGCAGTGACAGAATCGCCTGACGAATTACGCTAAAACGTTCACCCAGTGCCGCCTCGCCAAAGACGACGCGTGCCCGGACCAGCGCCTGATGCTCCCAGGTCCAGGCTTCACTGCGCTGATACTCTTCAAAGGCCGCAAAGGTACTGACCAGCATGCCCGCCGCGCCCGAAGGACGCAGGCGCGCATCCACTTCGTAGAGAATGCCGGAGGAGGTGCGGGTACTGAAAAGATGCATGATGCGCTGGGCGAGGCGCAGATAGAACTGGCGGCCATCGATGCTGCGCTCCCCTTCTGTCACCGCGTCTGCCGGGCAGTCATGCAGGAACACCAAATCGAGGTCAGAACTGTAACCCAGCTCCCAGCCCCCCAGTTTGCCGTAGCCCAGCACGGCAAAACCGCGTTCATGTTCATTACTCAGATGCGAAGGACGGCCGTAACGCTGCACCATCATATTCCACGCCTGGCGCACCACAGATTCGATAATCGCTTCTGCCAGCCAGGTGAGATGATCGCTGACTTTCATCACCGGCAGCGTTCCGGCGATGTCGGCGGCAGCAATACGCAGATGCTGTGCCTGCTTAAACTGCCGCACCGCTTCCAGCTGCTGCTCTTCGTCCTCGGTAGGGATGCGCAGCAGATACTGACGCAGCTCATCGCGATAGGCATCGGTGGCGGTTGGCTGATAGAGCGTGGCGGGATCGAGCAGTTCATCCAGCAATAAGGGATGACGCGCCAGCTGGCTGGCTACCATCGGTGAGGCGGCGCACAGGCGAATTAAGTGGCGCAGCGCACCGTGATATTCGGTCAGCAGCTCCAGATAGGTGCTGCGGGTCAGCACGCCGATCAGCAGCGGCGTCAGGCGACCGAGCGTCACCGCCGCATCTTCACGCGGGCAGACTTCGCTCAGCAGACGCGGCATCAGCTGGTCCAGCGCCTGACGGCCACGCGGGCCGATGGTGCGCCGGTTGATATCCTGACGAAACGCCTCCAGCGTCTGGTGCAGCGTAAGCCGCTGCTCGTCACTGAGTTGCGGCACCAGCGGCGCCAGTTCGCTATCCTCCAGCTGGTCCTGCCACAGCACCTGAAACTCTGCCAGCTCACGCTGATCGCCAATCTCAGGGGTATCTTCGCCAATCAGCTCGTCGAAGATGGCGCGCACCGCCGCCATCTGGCCGTCGAGCCGGGTCATCAGAGCAGGCCAGTCGGCACAATCCATCGCCCACGCCAGCCGGGCGCGATGCAGTTCATCCTCTGGCAGGGTCTGGGTCTGCTCGTCGCCCAGGCTTTGCAGCAGATTCTCCAGCCGCCGCAGGAACAGGTAGGCAACACGCAACGCATCGACCTGTTCCGCGGGCAGCAGGGCCAGGGTTTTGATCGCCTCCAGCGTCGGCAGCAGTGAGCGCAGCTGCAACGAGCGCTCACGTCCGCCGCGAATCAGCTGGAATACCTGCACGATAAATTCGGTTTCACGGATGCCGCCCGCGCCCAGTTTGATATTGTTTTTCAGCCCGCGTCGCCGCACTTCGCGGCTGATCATCCCTTTCATGTTACGCAGTGACTGGATCACGCTGAAGTCGATGTAGCGGCGGTAAACGAATGGCCGCAGCATCTGCTGCAGCTCCAGGCTCCAGCGATCGTGGTCATCACCCATCAGCCGCGCCTTGACCATGGCGTAACGCTCCCAGTCGCGTCCCTGCTCCTGGTAATAATCTTCCAGCGCGGCAAAGCTCATCACCAGCGGGCCGCTGTCGCCAAACGGGCGCAGCCGCATATCCACCCGATAGACAAAGCCATCCATGGTGGGTTGATCCAGCACTTTGATCAGCCGCTGTCCCATGCGGGTAAAGAACTGAGCGTTGTCGAGTTCACGCCGTCCGCCACGCGTTGTGCCGTTTTCCGGCCAGGCAAAGATCAGGTCAATATCAGAAGAAAAATTGAGTTCGCCGCCGCCCAGCTTGCCCATGCCCAGAATCAGCATCGGCTGCGCGTCGCCGTCCGCATTACAGGGCGTACCAAAATCACGACAGCAATCCTGATAAACCCAGTCACGCGCCCGGCTGATCAGTACTTCGGCTAATGCGCTGAGCTGTTGCAGGCTCTGTTCGGTTGTGGCGTGCTGCAGAGACTGCATCCAGGCGACGCGTACCAGCATACGGCGACGAAACAGCCGCAGTTCGCGCATCAGGCTCGCTTCACTGTCGATGCCGCTAAGCGCCTGATTGAGCCACGCAGAGTAGTGTTGCCACTCATCAGGCTGCGGCGGCTGGTCGAGCATCGCCTGCCACCAGTCGGGATGTTGTTGCAGGTTTTCCAGCACAAAATCGCTGAAAGCCAGTCCGGCAGCCTGCTCCGGGCTTAACGAAGCCAGCGGAACCCCAATCTGTCGGGCGGCCTCTTCGGCCTGGTCGCGTAGCAACGCGGGAAGTGCTGACAACATAACTCCCTCCTTGATGGCGTGACGGAATACCCGTTAGCGGCCAGCGCCGCTGGTGAGCCAGAACGGAGGCTGTTTCAGCGCCTGCATTGCCAGCCAGGCTAACCCGGACGTCTGTTTTTCATGAATTGCCGACAGCAGCTGTTGCCACGGGTCGAGCCAGCTGACGACCGCCTCAGACGGATAGAATCCCGCCAGCAGGTGGACGGTAAGCAATTGACGCGCCAGACGGGTAGCTTTGTCCTGATACTCGTTGGGTTGTTTTACCGTGATGAACGTTTCTCTCAGATCCGCATTGACGCGGCTCAGCATAATGTCGCTGAAGCGTTTATAGGATCCCTGCAGCTTGGCTTCCCCTTTGGCATCGATCCACTGACGCCACTGAGATTCAGCCAGCCAGTGTGTCAGCGCCAGCTGCGTCTCAACCGAGAGGGAAGATAAGCAGAAAGTGGCAGCATCCTGCTCTTCATTCACCAGCGTCTCTTCCAGCATGGTCAGTTGCTGACGCAGCGCACTGCTGGCTTTACGCGGTACCAGCGCACCAAACAGGCTGAACGCCTGACGCAGCAGATCCAGCGCTTCGCGCACCGCATCCTGGGCCGCCGCATTGCCGCGCAGCCAGACTTCTTCATGATATTGCCAGTGATGAAGTCCTGCCGACATCGCGGCCACCATGCCCTGCTCTACGGTGGCTTTGGCGCCCGCTTTCAGCAGCGGGAAAGGCTGTATCTGGCGCGGCGGATTACCCTGCGCCAGCTGATAGCCGCGGGCGGCTTTGCTCAGGCTGCCCATACGCAGACCGCCCAGCGCCACCAGCTGCTGTGCGAAGGCCAGCAGATCCTGGCGTTCGCCACGTTTCAGCTCCAGCTCGATCTCGCACAGCGGTTCGCTGAGATCACCTGCCGTGACCTCGCCCTGATCAAACGCCACTTCAATTTCACTGTTGCCTGTGGTGATCAGCCAGATCTCGCGCTGGAAATGGGTGGTGAACAGGGGCTGCAAGCGCGGCTGCAGCGCCGCGACATCGGTGCCCTGCGGCCAGATCTCTGCCGGCAGGCGTGCAATGTCCAGAACCGGTTCGCTGAGCTCAACGTTGTATTCCGGACGCTGATGCAGTCCGCCGAGCGTCTGCCCCGCCGCTTTCAGCGTCATTTCATAACGCTGGTCTACGCCGCGGATACGCAATCCCATATCCCAGCGTCGTAGCTGGTTGTCGTCGGTTTCAAAGTAGATGTTGGTCAGCTCGCGAGCAGCCTGATGCTGATGCGGCAGAGTGGAGAGCAGTTCAGCCAGTTTCCCGGCCGCCTGTGGAGTTGCAATGAACTTTAGTTCGATTTCGATGGTCATAATTTTTTATTCACTACGCCGCTGGCACTTAAGAGGGTGTTTCCTGCATATTTCAGGCGATTATCAGCAGGTTACTCAAGCTGTCGCCTGGAGGGCAAGGGGTTATCAGGCGAAGATTAATGCACAGAAGCCGCGCTGTCTCTGCTTTCTTTGCTCTTTCGCAGACCTTTTCGCACTCTCATGAGACCAGGATAGTTCTCATTCAGATTTATGCGAGGCCTCTCCAGACTGTGCCGGTAAATTTTTAGTCAGACTAAGCCAAACGAAATCGAATGAAAAAAATTACTCTCGCTGGACTCACTTTGCTGGCCCTTAGCACCCTTGCACCTGCCCATGCCGAAGAAAAACGCTATGTTTCTGATGAACTTTCTACCTGGGTTCGCAGCGGACCGGGCGATCAGTTTCGCCTGCTCGGTAAGCTGAACGCCGGGGAAGAGGTGCAGCTGTTACAGACCAACAATGACACGCATTATGGCCAGATCCGTGATTCGGAAGGCCGTACCACCTGGATTCCCCTGTCGCAGCTCAGTGCTAATCCGAGCCTGCGCACCCGGGTGCCTCAGCTTGAGCAGCAGGTGAAAGATCTGACCGCCAAACTGGATAACATCGACAACAGCTGGAACCAGCGCACGGCTGAGATGCAGAACAAAGTCGCCAGCAGCGACGGCGTTATCAACGGGCTGAAAGGCGAGAATCAGAAGCTGAAAAATGAGCTGATCGTCGCGCAGAAGAAAGTCAGCGCCGCTAACGTTCAGCTGGATGATAAGCAGCGCACCATCATCATGCAGTGGTTTATGTATGGCGGCGGCGTGCTGGGCGTCGGCCTGCTGCTGGGCCTGTTACTGCCGCACATGCTGCCGCGCCGTAAGAAAAGCGATCGCTGGATGAACTGACACCATTTAGCCGGATTTGAGCAGGGGATCCAGGATCCCCTTTTTGGCATGTCTGCAATCCGGGGAATCTGTGCAACAATAAAATGATATGCACCGCTGATTTCAGGCGCGGGACGCGCCCGGCGTGCAGGTCATTTCTTTTTCTCTGGAGTTTTGCGTGAAGACGTTTCTTGTTGGCGGTGCGGTGCGTGATGCGCTGCTGAATCTGCCGGTTACAGACAAAGATTGGGTGGTGACAGGTTCCACGCCCGAAGCCATGCTTGAGCAGGGCTATCACCAGGTCGGTCGCGATTTTCCCGTTTTCCTGCATCCCGTCAGTCGCGAAGAGTATGCGCTGGCACGTACCGAGCGGAAAAACGGGAAAGGCTACACCGGTTTTGTCACCTGGTCCGCGCCCGACGTGACGCTGGAGCAGGACTTACAGCGCCGCGATCTGACCATCAATGCGATTGCGCAGGATGAAAACGGCGTGCTGGTCGATCCTTATAATGGCCAGCGTGATATTGCCCTGCGCCTGCTGCGTCACGTCTCTGACGCCTTCAGTGAAGATCCGCTGCGGGTACTGCGCGTTGCGCGCTTTGCGGCGCGTTTTGCCCATCTCAACTTTCGTATTGCCCCCGAAACCCAGCTGCTGATGCAGCAGATGGCCGAAAGCGGCGAGCTGTCGAATCTCACTGCTGAGCGGGTGTGGAAAGAGACGGAAAAGGCGCTGAGTTCCCGTAATCCGCAGGTCTATTTTCAGGTCCTGCGCGACTGCGGTGCATTGCAGGTGCTGTTTCCTGAGCTGGATAATCTGTTTGGTATTCCTGCGCCGATTAAGTGGCACCCGGAAATCGATACCGGCGTCCATACGCTGATGACACTGGCGATGGCCGCCGCCCTCTCCAGTGAGATCGAGGTGCGCTTCGCCACGCTGTTCCATGACGTCGGCAAGGCGCTGACGCCGCCTGAGTTGTGGCCCAGCCACCACGGACATGGCCTGGCCGGCGTTCCCCTGGTCGAGGCGCTGTGCCAGCGACTGCGGGTGCCAAATGCGATTCGCGATCTGGCGCTGATTGTGACCGAATTTCACGACGTGGTGCACACCATTGAACGGCAATCTGCCGCGTCGCTGGTAGCACTGTTTGACCGAATCGATGCCTGGCGTAAGCCACAGCGCGTTGAGCAGATGGCGCTGACCAGTGAAGCGGATGCGCGCGGGCGAGCCGGACTGGAGAGCATGCCTTATCCGCAGGGCGACTATCTGCGTCGTGCTTTTGCGCTGGCGCAAGCGGTTCCGACCAAAGCGGTGGTCGAAGCGGGATTTAAAGGTGCAGAAGTGCGGGAAGAGTTGACGCGACGACGGATTAACGCCGTCGCGCAGGGTCTGGCGATTACGCAGCCTGACTAGCAGGCTGCGCTGGCTTTACATGAAGACCATGTAAACCGCGGCTGCCACAATAAAGCGGTAGATCGCGAACGAGACAAATGAGATGCGTTTGATCAGCTGAAGGAAGGCTTTAATCGCAATCAGCGCCACGATAAACGCCGTGACAAAGCCCACCGCGAACATCGGGAAATCCGCCATCGTCAGGAAGCCGATGCTCTTGTACAAATCCAGTACGGTTGCACCCATCATCATTGGCACTGCCAGGATGAAGGAGAACTCCGACGCGGCATAGCGGCTCACGCCCATCAGCATGCCACCGGAGATGGTTGCACCGGAACGTGAGAAGCCCGGCCACAGCGCTAAGCACTGGAAACAGCCAATCATCAACGCCTGACGATAGGTAATATCATCGACGCCCACCGCTTTCGGCTGTTTTGGCTTAAGGTACTCAGCTGCCAGCAGCAGCACACCACCTACCACCAGGGCGTACATCACGTTGATCGGATTAAACAGCGTTTTGATCTGATCGTGCAGCACCAGACCCACGACCACCGCCGGTACCATACCCAGCAGGATATGGATCAGCGACAGACGGCCAGTGCCGACGCCTTCATGTTTGACTTCGCCAAAGTGGATGCCGATCAGGCCAAACAGACGGCGCCAGAACATCACTACTACAGCCAGAATCGATCCTAACTGGATCACAACTTCAAAGGTCTCGGCTTTTTCACCCTCAAAGCCCAGCAGGTGACCCACTATAATCATGTGCCCTGTGGAAGAGACCGGTAAAAATTCGGTCAGCCCTTCCACAACGCCCAGGATTGCAGCTACCCAAAGCTGATGAATATCTGCCATCAAATGTTTCCTCTATCCGTTTCAAAACCATTAAAAAGGCGGTAGCGCGTGGCTATCGCCTGAAATCATGCCGCTATCAGCCTGAATTAAACCTTAAGGTCTACACCATTTCGCCTGCTGTAACGAAACGGTACACGCTATGACAGACAGTAATTTGGTTTGGTTTCATTGTGATGGCAATCACATCGTATTTATTTAGGAATAGTCCCGCGCTCAATTCGCACGCCAACCTGTGCTGCCTGAGCTACAGCCCCCGGTTTGCTTACCTTTATGCGGACGCCAGGCGAATTGAAACGGTTCATCAACAGATCCGCGATTTCTTCAGCAACCCGTTCAACCAGCGCAAAACGACTGCTGGTAAGATGCGTCAGAATCGCCGAGGAGACATCCGCATAGCTGAGACAATCTTTCACATCGTCGCTGCTGGCCGCCAGACGGTTATCCCAGGCCATTTCGACATCGAGCACCAGCTTCTGCTGTATGCCCTGTTCCCAGTCGTAAACGCCAATAGTGGTGAAGACCGTGAGTTGTTCTATAAATACGATATCCATGATGAGAGTCTCTGTTTTTGGCTAAGCCGGATACCACTTCCGGCTGATTATGCGTATTATCCACGGTTAAAGAGATCAAAACGACCCTAAAGGGAACGGTACGGTGTTATGAGTGCTTTCGCGCTTGGTATGATTATTTTCGCGTATCTTTGCGGTTCGATTTCCAGTGCGATTCTGGTTTGCAAACTCGCTGGCCTGCCCGATCCGCGCACACACGGTTCCGGCAATCCGGGTGCCACCAACGTCCTGCGTCTGGGCGGTAAAACCGCAGCAGCCAGCGTATTAGTGTTTGATGTGCTGAAAGGGATGGTGCCGGTCTGGCTGGCCTATCTGATGCACGTGACTCCGCTCTATCTGGGCCTGACCGCCATCGCCGCCTGTCTGGGTCATATCTATCCGGTATTCTTTCACTTTCGCGGTGGCAAGGGTGTGGCGACGGCATTTGGCGCGATTGCGCCGATTGGCTGGGACTTAACCGGGCTGGTCACCGGCACCTGGCTGTTAACGGTCTTACTCAGCGGCTATTCCTCGCTGGGTGCCATCGTCAGCGCGCTGATTGCGCCTTTTTATGTGTGGTGGTTCAAACCGCAGTTCACCTTCCCGGTTTCTATGCTCTCCTGTCTGATCCTGCTGCGTCATCACGACAATATTCAGCGGCTGTGGCGGGGTCAGGAAGGCAAGATCTGGAAGCGCAAAAAGAAATCTCAGCCATAAAAAAAGCCGGCAAGCCGGCTTTTTTCACATCAGATGGCGGGCAGTTCCGCCAGCGGCCAGCGCGGTCGCACGCTGACGCTTAACTCTCCCCGCGTTCCGCCTTTTAACCGCACCATGCCCGCATACGCGATCATCGCACCGTTATCGGTACAGAACTCCGGGCGGGCGTAGAACACTTCGCCGCCGCGCTTTTGCATCATGATCGCCATCTGCTCGCGCAGTGTGCGGTTAGCGCTGACGCCACCGGCGATCACCAGACGCTTAAAGCCGGTCTGATCCAGCGCACGCTTACATTTGATCGACAGCGTATCTACCACCGCATCTTCAAAGGCGCGGGCGATGTCAGCACGGGTCTGAGCATCATCATCATTGGCGCGGATGGTATTGGCGGCAAAGGTTTTCAGGCCAGAGAAGCTGAAATCCAGGCCCGGACGATCGGTCATCGGACGCGGGAAGGTAAAACGTCCCGCCGTGCCCTGCTGCGCCATCTTCGACAGCATTGGCCCGCCCGGATAATCCAGCCCAAGCAGCTTGGCCGTTTTGTCGAACGCTTCACCCGCGGCATCATCGATCGATTCACCCAGCAGCGCGTATTCACCAATGCCGGTGACGCTAATCAGCTGCGTATGTCCGCCCGACACCAGGAGTGCGACAAACGGAAATTCCGGCGGATTCTCTTCCAGCATCGGCGCCAGCAGGTGGCCTTCCATATGGTGGACCGGCACGGCGGGGACTTTCCAGGCAAACGCCAGGGCGCGGCCAATGGTGGCACCAACCAGCAGCGCACCGACTAGTCCAGGGCCTGCTGTGTAAGCCACCGCGTCGATCTGCTGCGGCTCCAGACCGGCCTCTTTCAGCGCAGCCTGAATCAACGGCACGGTTTTCCGCACGTGATCACGTGAGGCCAGTTCCGGCACCACACCGCCATAATCGGCGTGCAGTTTTACCTGGCTGTAGAGTTGGTTAGCCAGTAATCCGGCCTCGTCATCATAGATTGCGATGCCGGTTTCATCGCACGACGTTTCAATACCCAGAATTCGCATTGCATCACCTCATTCTTGCGGCGCGCAGTTTATCACAGCAATTGGATGTGCAGCGCGGGCATCCACCGTAAAAAGTCATTTTCTGTCGGCTAAAGAGTGCGCTATACTCCCGCCCCTGGAAAAACCGGCAGCCGCACAGGCAAACGCTCCTGTTGGTTTCAAATTATCCATGGTGCTTTACAAACCAACTTGAGTTGGAGTAAAATGCTGCACCATTTTGAAATGTGCTGGCGCCGCAGTCAGCAGCAAAAACCGAATTTTATCGAGGTGAGAGTTACATGCCGGTAATTAAAGTACGTGAAAACGAGCCATTTGACGTAGCACTGCGTCGCTTCAAGCGTTCATGCGAGAAAGCAGGCGTTCTGGCTGAAGTTCGTCGTCGTGAGTTCTATGAAAAACCGACTACCGAACGTAAGCGCGCTAAAGCGTCAGCAGTTAAGCGTCACGCCAAGAAACTGGCTCGCGAAAACGCACGCCGCACTCGTCTGTACTAAGTCGTTCCGGAGGTCCGCCTCCACCGCGTGATTCACGCAGACAGAGTCAAGTAAAAGGCCGTGCTTTCCGAAAGGAAGCGCGGCTTGTTGCCGTTTATGAGCTGAAAATCTGGGGCGTATGGCTGGACGAATTCCACGCGTATTTATCAACGATTTACTTGCCCGCACGGATATCGTGGATCTTATCGATGCCCGCGTTAAGCTGAAAAAGCAGGGTAAGAATTTCCATGCGTGCTGTCCTTTCCATAATGAAAAAACGCCCTCTTTCACCGTAAACGGCGAAAAGCAGTTCTATCACTGTTTCGGCTGTGGTGCACACGGCAACGCTATCGACTTTTTAATGAACTTTGATCGTCTGGAGTTTGTGGAAAGTATTGAAGAGTTAGCCACTTCCCACGGTTTAGACGTGCCTTACGAAGCAGGCAGCGGGCCCAGCCAGATGGAACGCCATCAGCGCCAGAGCCTGTATCAGCTGATGGAGAACCTGAACGGTTTTTATCAGCAGGGTCTGCAGCAATCCAGTGCGCAGCCAGCACGCGACTATCTTGATCGTCGTGGTCTGAGCGCCGAAATCATCAATCACTTCGCCATAGGTTACGCGCCAGCCGGCTGGGATAACGTTCTCAAGCGTTTTGGTAAGCAATCGGAAGATCGCGAGTCATTGATGGAAGCGGGCATGCTGGTCAGCAATGACAAAGGCCGAACTTATGACCGGTTTCGCGACCGCGTCATGTTTCCGATCCGCGATAAGCGTGGACGCGTCATAGGTTTTGGCGGACGCGTACTGGGTAACGATACGCCGAAGTATCTGAACTCGCCGGAAACACCTATTTTCCATAAAGGCCGCCAGCTCTATGGCCTTTATGAAGCCGTTAAGAACCATCCTGAACCCGCCCGCCTGTTAGTGGTTGAGGGATACATGGACGTGGTTGCGCTGGCGCAGTACGGGATAGATTATGCCGTCGCGTCATTAGGCACCTCCACCACTGCTGAACACATTCAGTTGCTTTTCCGCAGTACCGACACCGTGATCTGCTGTTACGACGGCGACAGGGCTGGTCGTGAAGCGGCATGGCGTGCGCTTGAAACCGCATTGCCTTACATGAATGATGGTCGTCAGCTACGCTTTATGTTTTTACCCGATGGTGAAGACCCGGATACGCTGGTGCGCAAAGAGGGTAAAGACGCCTTCGAAGCGAGGATGGAGCAGGCAATGCCGCTCTCTTCGTTTTTATTTGATAGCCTGCTGCCGCAGGTGGATCTGAGCTCACGCGACGGAAAAGCGCGCCTGAGCACGCTGGCTTTACCGCTGATTACGCAGATCCCTGGTGAGACCTTACGTATTTATATGCGTCAGGAACTGGGGAATAAGCTGGGTATTCTTGACGACAATCAGCTTGAAAAGCTGATGCCGAAGCTGGCCGCAAGCGGAACGACGCCGGTAGCGCCACCGCTGAAGCGTACCACTATGCGCGTGCTGATCGCGTTGCTGATTCAGAGTCCGCAGCTGGCCACCCTGGTGCCTTCGCTTGATGGGTTGTCTGAGTCAAAAATGCCGGGTTTACCGCTATTTATTGAATTAGTGGGCCGTTGTAATGAGAATCCTGGATTGACCACCGGTCAGCTACTAGAGTTATATCGCGGAACAAATTTTAGTCAGACGCTTGAAACACTGGCGATCTGGAACCACATGATAGTAGATGAGGAAGCCGAAGCGGTGTTTCAGGACTCGCTGGCCAGCATCTACGACTCTGCTCTTGAAGAGCGCCTGGAGTTTTTGATTGCGCGTGAACGCACCCAGGGACTGAGCGCCGATGAGCGCCGGGAACTCTGGACTCTCAGTCAGGCGTTTGCCAGAAAGTAACTGTTTTCAGCACGCTGCCCGTTCTGACAGATGAAAGGGCAGATTGCCTGTTTTAGTGCTGACACCCGTTTCGCTACCGTGAACAGTCCGGGATCGAAATGGCCCGCAGCACATAGTTTTAAGGCCGCAGGCGTCGAAGTCAGTCTGGTCACCGCCAGCGCACAGCTTCCGGAGCGTACTGAAGTACGTGAGGAAAGCGAGCACTGCCGGAGAGCAGAATGGCAAGTAAGCCAGGCCAGCAGCACAAAATTTAAAGGCCGCAGGCGTCGAAGCCAGTCTGGTCACCGCCAGCGCACAGCTTCCGGAGCGTACTGAAGTACGTGAGGAAAGCGAGCACTGCCGGGGACAAGAATGGCAAGTAAGCCAGGCCCTTAGCACAGAGTTTATACAAGCGGCTTAAGTGCCGATTACTGATGGGCAAAGCCCACGCCGCGACGAAGGCAGCGGCAAGAATTAAATGCCTTTACTGCTATTGTTGGCTCGCTGCCGACCGACACCAATCTAATTTAACAGAAGTGTGGATACCGTCTTATGGAGCAAAACCCGCAGTCACAGCTCAAGCTTCTTGTCACCCGTGGTAAGGAGCAAGGCTATCTGACCTATGCTGAGGTCAATGACCATCTGCCGGAAGATATCGTCGACTCAGATCAGATCGAAGACATCATCCAGATGATTAACGACATGGGTATTCAGGTGGTTGAAGAAGCCCCGGATGCCGACGATCTGATGCTGAACGAAAACAGCTCCGATACTGACGAAGATGCCGCGGAAGCTGCCGCTCAGGTGTTATCCAGCGTTGAATCTGAAATCGGGCGTACCACTGACCCGGTCCGCATGTATATGCGTGAAATGGGTACCGTTGAACTGCTGACGCGCGAAGGCGAAATTGACATCGCTAAGCGTATTGAAGACGGTATCAACCAGGTTCAGTGTTCTGTAGCCGAATACCCTGAAGCGATTACGTATCTTCTGGATCAGTACGACAAAGTTGAAGCAGGCGAATCACGCCTCTCCGATCTGATCACCGGTTTCGTCGATCCTAACGCAGAAGAAGATATCGCCCCAACGGCAACGCACGTGGGCTCTGAACTTTCTGAAGCCGATCGTAAAGACGATGAAGAAGAAGATGAGGAGGATGATGACAGCTCCGACGACGATAACTCAATCGATCCGGAACTGGCGCGCGAGAAGTTTTCTGACCTGCGTAAGCAGTATGAAACTACCCGCGCAGTGATTAAAAGCAAAGGTCGCAGTCATGCTGCCGCCGTTGCTGAAATCCAGAACCTCTCTGATGTCTTCAAGCAGTTCCGCCTGGTACCGAAGCAGTTCGATTACCTGGTAGGCAGCATGCGCACCATGATGGAACGCGTCCGTACGCAGGAACGTCTGATCATGAAGCTCTGTATTGAGCTGTGCAAAATGCCGAAGAAAAACTTCATCACGCTGTTTACCGGCAACGAAACCAATGAAACCTGGTTCAAAGCCGCACTGGCCATGAACAAGCCGTGGTCTGAAAAGCTGCTGGAAGTGCAGGATGACGTGACACGTTCCCTGCAGAAACTGGCGCAGGTCGAAGAAGAGACCGGTCTGACCATTGAACAGGTCAAAGACATTAACCGTCGCATGTCGATCGGTGAAGCCAAAGCACGTCGCGCCAAGAAAGAGATGGTGGAAGCTAACCTGCGTCTGGTTATTTCGATTGCCAAGAAATATACCAACCGCGGTCTGCAGTTCCTTGACCTGATTCAGGAAGGTAATATCGGCCTGATGAAAGCGGTAGATAAGTTTGAATATCGCCGTGGTTACAAGTTCTCGACCTATGCGACCTGGTGGATCCGTCAGGCTATCACCCGCTCTATCGCCGACCAGGCGCGTACCATCCGTATTCCGGTGCATATGATTGAGACCATCAACAAGCTCAACCGTATTTCACGCCAGATGCTGCAGGAGATGGGCCGCGAACCTACGCCGGAAGAGCTGGCTGAACGTATGCTGATGCCAGAAGATAAAATCCGCAAGGTGCTGAAAATCGCTAAAGAGCCGATCTCTATGGAGACGCCGATTGGTGATGATGAAGATTCACATCTGGGCGATTTTATCGAAGACACCACGCTGGAGCTGCCGCTGGATTCTGCTACCTCAGAGAGCCTGCGTTCTGCGACCCATGACGTGCTGGCTGGCCTGACCGCGCGCGAAGCGAAAGTGCTGCGCATGCGTTTCGGTATCGATATGAACACTGACCATACGCTGGAAGAAGTGGGCAAACAGTTCGACGTTACGCGTGAGCGTATTCGTCAGATTGAAGCCAAAGCTCTGCGTAAACTGCGCCATCCGAGCCGTTCGGAAGTGCTGCGCAGCTTCCTCGACGATTAAGTCAGACAAAAACCCCGGTTCGCCGGGGTTTTTTATGCCTGCCTGTTACTGCCTCTCCCCTGCCCTGCGCAGATTCATTCGTTCCCCGCATGCAGTTCCACATAGAGCTGACGATAAGCCTCTACCATCTCGTCCAGAGATGCGCGATTAAGGCCGCTGGGATTCGGCAACACCCACACCTGCGTTTTCCCCATACATATAGGCTGTTTGCCCCATTCGACTTTGCTCTGCTTAAAAGCACGACGAAACGCATCCTTACCCAGAATCGCCAGCGCAGCCGGCTGGTAATCCAGCACCTTTTCCATCAGCCGTTTGCCGCCATCGCGCAGCTCATCAGGCGCTAACTCACTCGCCTGCACTGTGGGCCGCTCAACCAGCATGGTGATGCCGCAGCCGGTTTCCGTTAAGCGCTGCTCCTCTTCCGGCTTCAGCTGCTGCTGGGTGAATCCGGCCAGATGGATCACTTTCCAGAACCGGTTGCCGGGATGCGCAAAGTGAAACCCCTGATGGGCGGTTGACTGACCCGGGTTAATGCCACAGAACAGCACATCAAGATCGGAGGTGATGATGTCGCGGATCGCGTGTTCGCTCATGCCGCCACCTCCAGCGTACGCTGCTTCAGCGCATCGCGGCTGCGTTGCAGCATCTGGCTGGCCTGCTCTGCATCCGGACAGGCTCGCGCCATCGCCAGCGCGCCAACCATCTCTGCGAGCATGCTGGAGGCCAGCGCTTCCGCATCGGGCAACTCCAACTCACGTAATATCTGCGCCAGACCGGCATGCATCGCGTTAAAGCCCTGTGCGAAGATCTGCCGCGTTGGCTGTGGAAGATGAGCTACTTCACTCACCAGAGCGGCTAATGGACAGCCCTGCGCCGGTGCATTGCGATGCGCCTCGGAAAGATAGCTATCAATAAAATCTGCCAGCTGCTGCGCTGGCTGGGTCACGGACTCCGCGGGCTTTAAGGTATCGGCTTCAGCAAACATATGCTTCAGCACCTCCTCAACCAGCTCCTCGCGTGAGGTAAAATGCGCATAAAAACCGCCGTGTGTCAGCCCGACCCGCTTCATCAGCGCCGCTACACCAATTCCTTCGGTGCCGGTTTCACGCATCACGCGCGCCGCCTCATCAAGGATACGCCGCCGCGTATGCGCTTTGCTGCTCTGCTTCTCCATCTCATCTCCTGCGGTGTCTGCTACGTAGCGTCTGGCTATTATAGTAATTATTACGGTCATCATATTCCAGCTTGACGACAGATATGATGATCGTCATATTGATGGCTATTATGACGACCATCATACGAGGAAAAAGAGATGTCACAATCAGGCACAGCTTTAATCACCGGCGCATCCAGCGGTATCGGTGCGACCTATGCAAAACGACTGGCAGCACGCGGTTATGATTTGATTCTGGTCGCACGCGATCAGGGGCGGCTCACCACCCTGGCTGACGCACTGGCAAAGCAGCACGATATTCGGGTGACGGTTATGGCGGCTGACTTAACGCACGAGCAGGATCTGCAACGCGTGGAGTCGGAACTCGCGAACAACGCACAGATTACGCTGCTGCTGAACAACGCGGGCATGGGCGTTGAGGGTGAGTTTCTGGAGGCGGACATCACACGCATTAACACCATGCTGGCGTTAAATATTCTGGCACCCACCCGTCTGGCACAGGCGGCTGGCCGGGCTTTCAAAGCGCGCGGAAATGGCATCATTATCAATATCGCCTCGGTGTTGTCGCTGGTGCATGAGATGTTCAACGGCGCTTATAACGCCACTAAGTCTTATGTACTGACTCTGACGCGTGCGATGCAGCGTGAACTCGCAGAGAGCGGCGTGCAGGTACAGGCGGTGTTGCCCGGTGCGACCCGTACAGAAATTTTCGACCGCGCAGGCCAGTCTATTAATGACATCCCGGCTGAAATGCTGATGGACGTTGATGAGATGGTGGACGCCGCGCTTGCCGGACTCGACAGCAAGGAGACGGTAACCATTCCGGCACTGGAGGATCTGCAGATGTGGCACGACTACGATCAGGCACGTGGCACGATGGTTCCTCATCTTTCGCGGAATCAATCAGCATCCCGTTATCGTCAGCGCTGAGTCAGCTATCAGCCATAATGACTGAAGTCCGGTTTCACTAAAGGCACGGAGAAGCATTATCCGTGCCTGTTTGCGACTTAGGGATCGCGGTTCGCCAGATTTGTTATAGAAATCAGCAGGTAAATCACTGCTGCTTATTTCAGCAACCGGTGGCTGAGTGCTGGATTGCCCTGAAGAGATACTTTATAATCCCCGCTCCGCTGGCCCCTTAGCTCAGTGGTTAGAGCAGGCGACTCATAATCGCTTGGTCGCTGGTTCAAGCCCAGCAGGGGCCACCAAATTTTACCTTTAAAATCAGCATATTGAAGCTAGCTTTCAGGGTGGCTTTTTTGTTTATCCTTCAAATCCCCCTTCCTTGTTTCTCTCTTCCTATAAAAATCTGAAATTTTTCTGTTAAGCCACCGCCAGCTAACCCGGCAGGCCGGAAATCTGCTGATTGATGTCCGATTCCATCAGATGGAAAGTTCGGCCTTTCGCGAACTCAACAGGCGGCGTGATGATGCCTTAGTGCGCATATCTCCACTGGTCGGGGCCGTGCCGAGTAAACTACGTCAGGGAGATGAAGGCTTCAGTATATTGCCGCGTCAGTAGTTTCACCTCTCCCTTTCCCTGATTAACCTCACACTCTCATACCCACTATTTTCCCCGTAAAAGACACCGCTAATCCTCACTCTGATAGCCCGACTGATACCCCGGAGTCACTTTTTAACCCTGCAGAGGGTGTATCAGATTATTTTCATAAACCCGCTATATTTACGGATATAAACAAATGCAGTCCAGACGGGCCAATTGAAATCTGCACAACGTGTGCGCTGAGGTCAGATTCACAATGCTGCAGATTAATTTATTGAACAGAAGAGTATGAATAGATTAGAGGTTTATCATGAAAAGTTCATCAAGTGCTGAACTCTGCTGCCGGGTAATTCGTGGAAGAACCATCATGCCGCTGAAGAAAGTTGCGTTGTATCAGGTCGAATTTGAAAATGGCAGATTTGCTGTGTTACGCATTAATAACCTTCTGACGCTTCAGGAAGGCGATATTATCTCAAGAGTTAATGAAGTGTGGTCTGCAGGACCAGATATTATTCAACTGTCACCATTCGAATTTCTCGGCCAGGGTGAATCACAACGTTATTTCACCGAGTACGAAAGATAATGCAGAATTATCAGCACATTGAAATTAATGTTACGGATAAATTGCCTCAATGAGGGATAAGGTTAAACAGTATGACTTGCTGCTGCCTGGTGATCGCAACATAAAAAGACGACGGACTTTATATAACATACAATGACTTACAGTGAGGGCATAAGACTGCCTGTCCTTTATTCTTTTTAGCTACAGACTGTCTGGAAAACTTTTTACACACCGGACACTGTGTATTGGTTTCGCTGCTGTGTAGCGCGTCGAAGAGAAAGCTCAACCAGGTCATGTCGTTATCCTCTGAAATGTTGCCATCAGCGTAACACAGTAGAAGTAAATTAATTTTTTTATCTGTCGGGTCTGATGTTAAACAGGGATAAGGTGAGGAGAAGGCAGCTGTTTATTTTTTTAACTTTATTTTATCGCCATAAGAGAACGCCAGCCGGTTAATCAGGATAGCTACGAATAACGGAAACAGGACTATAATCAATATCATCTACACCTGTTTATCACCTCCAGCCCTTCTTTTGGCTCCTTTTTTGTCATCCTTTCTTTTTTTCCGGATCCAGCTGCTGCGTAAGCGCAAGGAAATGAGTGTGAAAATAAAACTGACGACGTGGTTCAGCCGGGAAAGTGAATTACCCGATGAGCATTTTCCTTTGTTCCCGACTGAAGGTATTTATCAGGCCCACCGGCCAGATATTTTTTCGGCTGAACAAATGGATAACTACGGCGAAAAATTAGCGAAAACGCATAATCTGTCGGGTGGAAAATGGTCCTACCGACTGTTGCAGCAGCTGGCAGATAATGAACTGTCATTGACGCGCAGCGCAGAGATCCTGAGTGAAGGCGATAAGCGCAGCCAGACACCGGCGGCCGTCTGGATACTGGATAATTTTTACATCATTGAAGAGCAGATCCGCCTGGTCCGGCACCTGTTACCGGCAAAATTTGGTAAAGGACTGCCCATGCTGGAGGAGTCGGCTCATTACCTGCGCATCCAGGCTATCGCCGAGGAGATGATTAAGCACAGTGATGGCAGACTGGAAACCAGCGTCCTGCATCCTTTTATCGCTGCCTACCAGCGCGTTACGCCCCTGCTGCTCGGCGAACTGTGGGCCATGCCTGCCATGTTACGGTTTGCGCTTATCAACAATCTGTCCCGGATTGCGGCTGACGTCGCCAGGGTACATCAGGAACGTAATAAAGCGGAGCAGTGGATCAGCGATATCCTCTCCACTGCCGCCGAAGATGCGTCAAAAGTTATTCTGGTCATCGCTGATATGGCCCGCCAGAACCCGCAGGTTTCCGGCGCTTTCGTCGCTGAACTTGAACGGCGCTTAAGTGGCCAGAACAATACTCTGGCGTTAACCTGGGTCGAACAACAGCTGGAAAATACCGGCCGGAAAACCTCGGAAGTCATTGAGCAGTTCAACCGGCAGCTGGCCCTGAGTCAGCTCTCTGTCAGCAACAGTATTACTGGCCTGCGGCAACTCGGCGAAATTGACTGGCAGGCCTTTGTCGAATCCGTCAGCCTGGTTGAGAAAGTCCTGCAGCAGGATCCCACCGGAACATACCCGCTGATGCATTTTGACAGTCGCGATGACTACCGCCACGTGATTGAACGTCTGGCACGGCACAGTCGCTTTGATGAACGTGAAGTCGCCCAGGCTGTGCTGACGCTGGCCAGCCAGCCTGATCTTCACCTGCGTCAGCAGCATGTCGGCTATTACCTGCTGGATAAAGGATTTCAGCAACTGGAACAGCAGCTTGACGTTAAGGTGACGTGGCTGAACAGGAGCCGGCAGCATCTGAGTCAGACCCCTTTACTCTCCTGGTTAGGCAGCCTTTTACTGCTGACAACCGCGTTTACCGCCGAGATGCTCTACAGCACCCATCAGGCGGGCATGGTATCTTTATTGTGGTTGCTGGTGCTGCCCGCCATCATTGTCAGCAGCCAGCTAGCCTTGCAGTTGCTGAGCGAGTTAACCACCCGTAGCCGCCATCCCCTTCCCCTGCCCCGACTCGATTATGCTCTGGCGGTACCGGAGCATGACCGCACACTGGTAGTTATCCCCTGTTTACTCAGCAGCAATGAGGGAACAGACGCCCTGCTGCGCTCTCTGGAAATCTGCTATCTCGGTAACGCCTTAGTGAATATCAGTTTTGCGTTACTGACCGACTTTACCGATAGCGCCGAACAGGACCATCATCATGACGCCGCGCTTATCCGTTACGCCGTGCTGAAAACGGAAGCGCTGAATCGGCGCTACAGCGGGGGTAAATCGGATATTGCGCTGTTCTCCCTGTTACACCGTGACCGCACCCATAATATTTCTCAGGGTGTCTGGATGGGGTATGAACGCAAGCGCGGTAAGATCCATGCCCTGAATCGCTGGCTTCAGGGTGAAGAAAACGCCTTCAGCGTCACGGTAGGTGCCACGCAGACGCAGCTGCACAGCGTTAAATATGTGATTACTCTCGACAGCGACACAATACTGCCGCGTGAGACAGCGCATAAGCTGATTGGCGTCATGGCCCACCCGCTCAATGCGCCGGTATTCGACGATGTCAAAAATCGGGTAGTTGAAGGCTATGCCATCCTGCAGCCTCGTCTGGCTGAAGAGATACCGGTTAACGGTCAGAGCCGCTATGCCCGGCTGTGCAGCAGCATTCCGGGGAATGATGCTTACTCCTCACTCTCATCCGATATTTATCAGGATCTGTTTGGTGAAGGCTCATTTGTCGGCAAGGGTATTTACGATGTCGCTGCCTTTAGCCGGGCGATACGCAATACCTGTCCGGAAAATCTGGTGCTGAGCCATGACCTGCTTGAGGGGTGCTATGCCCGCTCCGGTGTGGTCAGTAACGTCGTCCTGTATGAACAATATCCGGATAGTTATCTGAGCGATGTTGCCCGACGATTTCGCTGGGTGCGGGGCGACTGGCAGCTCCTTAACTGGCTACGGTTGCAGGTGCGGCAGGAAGATTGCAGCCGTCAAAAAAACCCGCTCAGTGCGCTTTCCCGCTGGAAATTAACAGACAATCTGCGCCGCAGCCTGGTAGCGCCTGCCCTGCTGATGCTGGTGTTTATGCTGTGCACGATAGTACCGAACCCAATATTCTGGCTAGGATGCATCATGCTCTTTCTGCTGCTTCCGGGACTGCCAGCGTTGGTAATCGACGGGGTGACGAAAAGTAAAACGCGTGCCTGGCGGCAGCATCTATCCATGCTGGTCACCGATGCCTTTAACCGCCTCTCCCGCGCTGGCCTGGCGCTGGCCATCCTGCCTCACGAGAGTTACTGGTCGCTGAAGGCGATTATCGTGACCTTATGGCGCCTGACTATCAGCCATCGCTACCTGAACGAGTGGAAGAGCGCTTCATCACTGAAACCTGTCGAGCCTGATGTGCGCCATTTCTACCGCCGCATGTGGATTAATCCGGTAGCAGGCGCGGCTCTGGTATTCCTGACCAGCCTGAGCATGCCGTCGATGACGCATGTCGCACTGGCGCTCGCTTTATTGTGGGCGGTCGCCCCCGCGTTACTGAGCCGCATGAGCCAGCCCAAACGCGCTCAGCCAGGCAGCCTTTCAGCGGAACAGCGCATCTTTTTGCGTCGCACCGCGCGTAGAACCTGGGCCTGGTTTAACGAATTTGCCAGCAGTGATAACAACCATTTGCCGCCGGATAATCTGCAGGAGATTCCGGAGTCGCGGGTGGCCAACCGGACCTCACCGACCAACATTGGCCTGTCGCTGCTGGCAAACCTGACGGCATGGGATTTTGGTTATATCAGCCAGAATCGGGTCATCAGCCGGACGCTCGACACCCTCGATACCCTTGATCGAATGGAGCATTTCAGAGGACATCTTTATAACTGGTATGACACCCAGACGTTAAAACCACTGAACCCACGCTACGTCTCAACGGTAGACAGCGGTAATATGGCGGCTCACCTTGTGACCCTTCAGGCTGGCCTGGCGCAGTGGAAATACCAGCCGGTGATGTCTCTCCCCTGTATCCTGGAAGGTCTCTCCGATACCTTCTCACTGCTTAAAGACCAACTGAGCGACACCCGCAGCGACATTGTGGAACAAATCGCAGCTAAGCTAAGCCTGATGCAGCGCGCTTCACCCACCGATTTTCACGCCGGGATGCAGGCTCTGCTGGCATTAAGCGTATTGGCAGAACAGGCTTATCTTCCGACAACGCGGGTAAACTGGCCGGCGCTTTTCCATCAGCAGCTGGTGGATTTTACTCAGGAGTGGTCCCTCCTTTTCAGCTGGGTTAGCCCGGATGCGCCACTGCCTGCCGACATTCCGTCATTGCTGTGGCTCGCTGAGTTGAACCTGAACCGCCCCGGACTCCCGGAAAAACAGGCAGAGACTGCGATATGGGCCGCCCGCGAACGAATGGCTGCCCTGCTGGAGCTGGACAGCCGCCTTAGCGATCACGCCAGTATGGACTTCCGCTTTCTCTATTATCCGGCCACGTCTTTACTCAGCGTGGGCTATAACATGGACAGCGGTCTGCTGGACGCCAGCAAATATGACCTTTTCCCTTCAGAAGTCCGCCTGACGCACTACTTTGCTATTTCCACCAGTCAGCTTCCGGCCAAGAGCTGGTTTGTACTGGGGCGCTTATTTACTCAGCTTAATAACCAGCCCGCCGTGATGTCATGGAGCGGCTCAATGTTTGAATACCTGATGCCGCACCTGGTCATGCCGGTTTACCCCGACACGCTGCTGGAAAAGATGGCGTTATCGGCGGTCAGGCAACAGATTGCCTCGGGTAACAGCACCGATACGCCCTGGGGCGTTTCGGAATCGGGTTACGCTGCGTTTGACGTCAATCATAACTACCAGTATCGGGCATTTGGTACGCCAGAACTGGGTCTGAAACGCGGCCTAAATGACAATCATGTTGTTGCGCCCTATGCGACGCTGCTGGCGCTGATGGTGCTGCCGCAGGAGGCGACGGCTAATCTGATAAGACTTAAAAAAATGGGTGCCAGCGGTGACTACGGTTATTACGAAGCGCTGGATTTCACCGCGGATCGACTGGCTCCCGGTCAGCCATTTGCGATCGTCAAATCGTATATGGCTCATCATCAGGCGATGGGATTGCTTGCACTCTCTCACCAGTTGCTGGATGCGCCCATGGTCGCGCGGTTTATGTCCAGCGCACTGTTTCAGTCGTCGCGTTTGCTGCTTCAGGAAAAAGTGCCTGATGATATTGAGCTCTATACCCCACGCCGCAGTTTTGTCGAAAACAGTGACCCTAAACAGCAGCGCAGCATTCCCGACCAGCGTGAATTCAGTGGTTCAGATCCGCGCCAGCCACAACTGCAGCTGCTTTCCAATGCAGATTATCATCTGATGGTGACGCACGCGGGGACAGGCTACAGCCAGTGGAAGGGGCTGGCACTCACCCGCTGGCGTGCAGATAGCACCAGCAACAACTACGGAACGTTCTGCTACGTTACCGATCAGCAATCCGCCGAAGTGATTGCTCACAGCTATCAGCCGACCTGCTGCGAGCGTCCGCATTATAAAACCCGTTTCAATGATGCCGGGATTGAGTTTGACGCTTCAGGCACCACCTTCAGCATTCACACGCATATCGTGGTCTCCCCGGAAGATGATGTGGAGATCAGACGCATCACGGTCACTAACCGTTCCCGTCAGACCCGCCCGTTTGATATCACCAGCTACACCGAAGTGGTACTGGCACCAGCAGCCAGCGATATGGCCCACCCTGCGTTCAGTAATCTGTTCGTCCAGACTGAGATCGTTGACAGGCTGGAAGCGATTCTGGCTCACCGTCGGCCACGTGAAGAGAAAGAAGTGACGGCATGGATGTTTCACGCGATGGCGATACATGGCAATACCGGCCGCCAGACCTCTTTTGAAACCGACCGGGCTCGTTTTCTCGGGCGCGGCAGGACGCCAGCCGATGCTCAGGCGCTGATGCCGGGCAGTGAATTAACGGGTCAGCAGGGAGCGGTGTTAGATCCCGTGTTATCAATTCGCCAGTCAGTGACGTTAAAAGCGGGAGAGGCCGTCACCATCGATATGCTTTACGGTGTGACACTTCAGCGTGACACCACTATTGCGCTGATTGAGAAGTACCGTAACCACATCAGCGCCGATCGGGTGTTTGAACTGGCGTGGTCCCACAGTCAGGTCGCCTTGCGTCAGTTGAATATCCGCACCGAAGATACCAGCCTGTTTAATCAGCTGGCCAGTGCCGTACTGTTTTCCAGCGCCGAAATGCGTGGCGAATCAGACGCGCTGATGCAGAACCGGCTGGGCCAGGAGTCATTGTGGCGCCATGCGATTTCGGGTGATCTGCCGATTCTTTTGGTTCGGATAGAAAACATTAATCAACTCGACCTGGTCACCACGCTCATTCAGGCGCACCAGTACTGGCGACAAAAAGGACTGACGGTCGATCTGCTCATCCTGAACAGCGACCAGGGCGGCTACCAGCAGAACCTGTTCAATCAGCTCACGACCCTGATCCCTGCCGGAGATGAACGGCAGCAGGCGGACAAACCTGGCGGCATATTTATCCGCAAAAGCGAAAGTTTTTCCGCTGACGATCTGCAACTGTTGCTGAGCGTCGCGGCGGTCGTGCTGGAAGGCCGGAACGGCAGCCTCGCCGATCAGCTCAGCACGCTGTTAAAACCGGTGCGCACCCCGCCTGCTTTTGCATTTCCATCGGTCAGTAAGACGCCGCCGCCTGCAGCCGTCACCTTTTCGCCGGAGCGGTTGCAGTTTTTTAATGGCACCGGTGGCTTCAACGAGGACGGCAGCGAATATCACATCATTCTTTTCGGCCAGCAGCAGACGCCTGCGCCGTGGTGCAATGTGCTGGCCAACAGCCAGCTTGGTACCGTCATTTCCGAGAGTGGTCAGGGCTATAGCTGGTATGAAAACGCGCATGAATATCGTCTGACGCCCTGGCACAATGACCCCGTCAGTGACAGCTCTGGCGAAGCGCTTTATCTGCGTGATGAAGAGACGGGTGATGTCTGGTCGCCCACGCCGCTTCCGGTTCGCGGCAAGGGGGATTATCTGACCCGTCATGGCTTCGGTTACAGCACGTTTGAACACACGGAGTATGGCATCAGCAGCACGTTAACGGTGTTCGTGGCAGAGGAGGCGCCGGTCAGACTTTCCCTGCTGACGCTGAGTAACCTCTCTGGCAAAACGCGTAATCTGTCGATTACCGGATACGTCGAATGGGTTCTGGGTGAGCTGGCGAGCCGCTCCGCAAGGCATGTGGTGACCTCCCCTGCCGCTATCGCGACAGGCAGCGCGGTTCTGGCCAGAAACTTTTATAACAGCACGGGCTCTGCGCGGACCGCTTTTTTTGCCGTCACAGGTACCCGGATTGCGCACAGCGGCAACCGGCTTGAGTGTCTGGGTCGTAACGGCACCACACGGCAGCCCGCGATGATGAATGTTCGTGGTCTGTCGGGTAACACCGGGGCAGGAATGGATCCCTGCGCCGCGCTGCAGACGCTGACGACACTGATTGACGGCGACAGCCGCAGCTTTGTTTTTGCCCTCGGCGTGGGGGAAGATGAGGGTGCAGTGACCGCGCTGATGCAGCAGTTCCTCTCCACCGGGGAGGCACAGAATGAGCTGACCAGGGTTAAACAGCACTGGCACCAGCTACTGACTAAAGTGCAAATCCAGACACCGGCAACGGAGGTCGATTTACTGGCAAACGGCTGGCTGCTTTACCAGACGCTGGCCAGCCGTTTGCTGGCACGCAGCGGATATTACCAATCCGGTGGTGCCTTTGGTTTCCGCGATCAGTTGCAGGATACGCTGGCGCTGACCCACGCTGCCCCTCAGCGCCTGCGCGATCAGCTGTTGTTGTGTGCATCCCGCCAGTTTATTGAGGGAGATGTACAGCACTGGTGGCATCCGCCTGCTGGCCGTGGCGTCAGAACCCGCTGCTCCGACGACTACCTGTGGCTGCCCTATGCGCTGTGCCGCTATGTGCAGGCAACCGATGATATGGCGCTGCTGTCACAGCCCGTCAGCTACCTTGAAGGTCGCCTGCTGGCAGAGGACGAAGAGTCTGTCTATGAGCTTCCGGGCGTCAGTAAGATTAATGAACCGCTATGGCAGCACTGCGTTCGCGCGGTTAACCACGCCCTTAATTACGGTCAGCACGGCCTACCGCTGATGGGCTCAGGGGACTGGAACGATGGTATGAGTACCGTCGGGATTGCCGGCAAGGGTGAAAGCGTCTGGCTCGGCTTCTTCCTCTATACGGTTCTGGACCGCTTTGCCGCGCTGGCTGTGCGGTTCGGCGATACCGATACCGCCCGCCACTGTCAGGAGCACGCGCAGACGCTCAAAACCGCGCTTAACCATGCGGCCTGGGATGGCGAATGGTATCTGCGCGGCTTTTTTGACAGTGGCCAGACGCTCGGTTCACATGCTGACAGTGAGTGCCGGATAGACGCCATTGCCCAGAGCTGGTCGGTACTCTCTGGCGCAGGCGAGGACGCCAGATGCCGGTCAGCGATGGAGGCGCTTTATCAGCATCTGGTTGATAAGGATAACCGGCTGATTAAATTGCTCACTCCGCCTTTCGATGGCGCAGGGCCAAATCCGGGCTACATTCGCGGTTATTTACCGGGCGTCAGGGAAAATGGCGGTCAGTACACCCATGGGGCTCTGTGGGCGATTATGGCCTTTGCGGCGATGGGTGAAACAGAGCGCGCCTGGTCCCTGCTCTCTATGATTAATCCGGTTAATCATAGTGGCAATCAACAGGATATGACGATCTACAAAGCAGAGCCTTATGTGATGGCTGCGGATGTGTATGCGGCCGAAGGCCACAGCGGGCGGGGTGGCTGGACCTGGTATACCGGTTCGTCAGGCTGGACCTATCAGCTTATCAGTGAGAGTCTGCTTGGGATAACCCGGCGCGGCAACGCGCTGTCTGTCCGGCCACAGCTTCCCGCTGACTGGTCAGAGATAAAAATTGTCTACCGTGAGGGGGAAGGGATCTACAACATCCGGGTCACTCGCGGTGACAGCACCTATCAGCTGTGGCTGGATGGCAAACGGTGTGACGGTGACGAAATAGCGCTGGAAAGCCATCGCCAGGAACATCAGGTTGAAGTCAGGCTGGGCTCTGCATCAGGTTAAGTTAAACCTGACACCCCGCCTGCATCAGGTTAAAGAGGAGATTCAGTGACCTTTGCGAGCGGGCCGTTGAGCTGCCACCCGCGTCAGCACGGGCAGCTCAACGGCAGCGTTCTGGTGAGTGGCGAGGGTTAATCGCCTGCTCACAATTATCTGTCGCCCTGCCCTGTTTTCCCTCGCGAAGCCCATGCTATCTTGTGGTTTTGATTTTTTCAGTGGGCAAAATTGATGACAAAGTTGCGGGTAGGGATCGTGTTTGGCGGGAAATCGGCTGAGCATGAGGTGTCGTTACAGTCGGCCAAAAATATCCTTGAGGCGATCGACAAAACCAGGTTTGACGTGGTGTTGCTGGGCATTGATAAGCAGGGACACTGGCGTCTTAACGATGCTTCAAACTTCTTACTTAACGCTGAAAATCCGGCGCTGATCGCGCTGAATCACGCCGCTGAAGATGTGGCGCTGGTGCCCGGCACGACTCAGCAGCAGATCATCACCCGTCATAACGCCCATCCACTGTCGCAGATCGACGTTATTTTCCCTATCGTGCACGGTACGCTGGGTGAAGATGGCTCCCTGCAGGGCCTGTTGCGTATGGCCTCGTTACCTTTTGTCGGTTCCGACGTGCTGGGCTCTGCGGTCAGCATGGATAAAGATTTTACCAAACGCCTGCTGCGCGACGCCGGCCTCAACGTCGCGCCGTGGGTGAGCGTCACCCAGGCCCAGCGCGCACAGCTGGACGCCAGCGCAGTCATTGCCCGCTTTGGCCTGCCGCTGTTTATCAAACCCGCCAACCAGGGTTCATCGGTGGGCGTCAGCAAAGTGGACAGCATTGAAGAGTTTGATGCCGCGCTGGCGCTGGCCTTCTCCTTTGACCGCAAGGTGCTGATTGAACAGGGTATCAAAGGTCGCGAGATCGAGTGTGCGGTGCTGGGCAACGATGCCCCTGAAGCCAGCCCCTGCGGTGAAGTGGTGGTGCATGACGCCTTCTACTCGTATGACACCAAATATATCTCTGAGAGCGGTGCGCAGACGGTGGTCCCGGCAGCCATTTCACCGGAAACCAGCGATGCGATACGTGAGGTTGCCATCAAAGCCTTTACCGCGCTGGAGTGCTTTGGCATGGCGCGCGTCGATGTGTTTTTAACTGCCGATGGCGAAATTATCGTCAACGAAGTGAATACCCTGCCCGGCTTCACCAATATCAGCATGTATCCGAAACTGTGGCAGGCGGCCGGACTCAGCTATCAGGATCTGATCAGTCGTCTGATCGACCTGGCGATTGAACGCCACCAGCAGGCCAGTACCCTGAAAAGCAGCGTCAGCTGACAGAACCCGGCGGCGTGGCGTTATGCCACGTCGCTGGTGATGGCACGGTAGTTAACCGGCGAGGTCTGATTGCGGCCATTGCGTTTCGACAGATAGAGATTTTTATCGGCTGCGGAGATCAGCCGGTTGATCACGCGGTGCCACTCCGTCGCCTCACCGGCACTGCCATGCGCCAGCCCCAGACTGACGGTTACCGTGGCCGTACTGCCCTGCAGCCAGAACTTCTCTTTAGCCATCTTCTGCCGGATGCTCTCAGCAAGAAAATAGAGCTTTTCCGGATTCTGGTCGAACAGCACCACCGCAAACTCTTCGCCGCCAAAACGGCAGATGCGCCCCTCTTTACCCACGACGCGCTGCATACGGCGGGCGATCTCTTCCAGCACGCTGTCACCCGCATCATGACCAAAATTGTCGTTAATCGCTTTAAAATAGTCGACATCCAGCAGGATCACGCCCGCCCGGCGGTCCGGGAAGATCGGCTCAGCACGCAGACTTTCATAGAGGCCGGAACGCGACAGCAGCCGGGTCAGGAAGTCATAGTTGGCGCGCAGCGCCAGACGCTGGTTGAGCTGGCGAATCGCATCCATGCTCACCGCCACAATCAGCGGGCTGATCGCAATGGTCGCCACGCCCAGCCGTGCCGAGGTCAGATGGGTGATCGGCAGCATATTGTCATCGCCCTGGATATTCATCACACCGTGCGAAACCAGAATAATTTCGCTAATGCCGGTGAGCAAAATCACCAGGCTGGTGAGCGGCATCGGCAGCACGATGGCGCACCAGACCAGCGCCGGAACCGGGAACGTCAGGCTGCCTGCGCCGCCCATCATCGCGCCAATCATCAGCGAAAAAATCACGGCGACAACCGGTGCCAGCTTGCGCATCTGCATTAACTGCCGGGGCGACAGCGACGCCCAGTCGCGCGTCAGCAAAAAGGGCAGCAGCATCAGCCCGGTTGAGAACTGTTCGCTGAACCATTCGCCCCAGGCCGTCACCAGCCCGCTGTTAAAATCGGCCTGCTGCGCCAGCGCCCCCCAGCTGGCGCAGGCCAGTCCGGCCAGCAGACAGGCCGGAAAAATGCGCAGCACGCTGGTTATACGCTCGCTGCCGGAGTCGTGCTGAAGATGTTTTACCAGCAGCGTCACCGCCACCAGCACAAACAGAAGATTCGCCATGTTGAGGGTAAAAGCAGAGAGCGCCCAGCCTGAAAAAACGATGTCGTTAAACACCATCGCAGCAAAGGTGGCCAGGTAATAGCGGGTCTGATGCAGAAAAGGATTCCGGACGATCACGCCAGTGACAATCGCATTGACCGGCCAGAACAGCGACAGCTCCTGTGGAAAGCGCAGGTGTCCGCCGATAAAGCAAAACAGCAACGTGATTAAAAACAGTGAAAATGCGTTCTTCTTAACGTTGTGCTCTTCAAACAGCTGTATGCGCATACATCCGGACCTTGTCACAGAGAGGCTGGCTGTCCACGCCAGCCTGGACAGGCGCGTGGTGTCAGAATGATTAAATCCTGAATCTCCTCAATGTCATCCGGCGATAAAACCTCGTTTCATGGGCTAACTCAGAAAAGTTACCGTTTTGAGGCTAAACCCATCAGATGACAGCAAAAACTGGGGCTCTATTATGCATCGCAAATAAAAAAATCGGATATCCGAGATATCCGATTTTTGCTGTTCTGACGACTTTACCGTTGCGCTAAACGCTATTTTACGGCAACCGGCCACTGACTCAGGCGAATGCCGCGTTTGTCGGCATTATCGCCAAAATCTTTCAGCACCGCTTTGACGTCGGGATCGATATATTCCGCATTGTCGTTATCGACGATGACTACGCTGTTCTCCGGGATCTCATCCAGCAATCCCTGCAGCTTTGGATTGTGCATAAAGGTCAGGTTCTGCTGAAAGCGCAGCACGTAGTGGTCGTCATAGCGGGTGAGCTGCAGCGCGTTGCGATGGCTTTTATAGATGCTATAGAGGATCTGCGTGGCGATGCCGATACCAATCCCGACCAGCATGCCCAGCGTGATAATACCGACGATGGTGGCCAGAAACGGCACGTACTGCTGCGCGCCCATCCGGAACTGCTCAATAAACAGTTTGGGTGTCGCCAGCTTGTAGCCGGTATAGAGCAGCACGGCAGCGAGGCTGGCCAGCGGAATGGCGTTCAGCATCTCACTGAACCACATGCCGCAAATCAGCAGCAGCACACCGTGAATGAAGATCGACAGTTTGGTCTGCGCGCCCGCACTGACGTTAACCGAACTGCGCACAATCACCGCCGTTATCGGCATCGCGCCAAGGAAACCGGCCGCCAGGTTACCGATGCCCTGCGCGAACATCTCTTTGTTAGGCGATGGCGCGGGCGTCTGAGGACGCAGTTTTTTCAGCGCCTCCTGACTCAGCAGCGTTTCCAGACTGGCGACCAGGGCTAAGGTTACCGCAACAACCCAGACCTGCGGATTCTGCCAGGCCATCCAGTCGGGCGTTTCCAGCTCTGCTACCAGCGCGGAAATGCTGTCAAAAGCGGGCAACGAAATACGCGCCAGACCGCTGGTCATCTCCGGGAACAGCCGTCCACCCAAGACGGTAGCAAGGCAGCCTATCAGCACGGCAATCAGCGGCCCAGGGATCCAGGCCAGCGCTTTGATCCGCTTCACCGGTGCGGTAGTCCAGAGACATAAAATGGCCAGGCCGACACCCGCTACCGCTACCGCAGGCAGCGAGAAGGTCATCTCACCGGTCACCAGTGAAACCAGCTCCGCATCGCCCGCGGCTCCCAGCGCCACCGGGATCTGCTGCATGATCAGCAGCAAACCGATCGCCGCCAGCATCCCTTTGATGACGCTGCCCGGCACCAGCGAAATAAACCGTCCGGCACGCAGCAGGCCAAACAGACATTGCAGTGCTCCGGCGATAATCAGCGCGGTGAGAAAGGCGGAAAAACTGCCCAGAGACGCCATTGAGGCAACGACGATGGTGACCAGGCCTGCCGCCGGGCCGCTGACGGCAAACCGGGACGGACTCAGTGATGTGACCACCAGGCCGCCAATCACACCAGTCAGCAGACCGGCAAACGGCGGTAATCCGCTGGCCTGTGCGATGCCAAGACAGAGCGGTAAGGCGACCAGAAACACCACCAGACCCGCAGGAATGTCGCGACGCAGGGTATCGAGGTTCATAATGAAGGTTCCTCTGCAGATTGATGAATCAGCTCTTTAAGATGGCCGGAGCGCAGGTCATACACACAACCAAACACCTCCAGTTCCTGGCCCGATTGCCAGATTTGCCGGACCGGTTCAGATTTCACCAGTCTGGCGAATTGCGCCTTAACGTTGGCCTCAACCAGCCGATCGAGCTGTTCACCCGGCTCCGCGTCTGAAGGGGGGCTTTCCGCCAGGCCATGCTGAATGTCATGACGCAACGTCTGAATGCGTCTCGCCAGCGCGCTCTCCTGCCCGTCCAGCACGCTGCCCGGCAGATTCTGCGCGGCTTCCACCCCACCGCAGCCATAGTGGCCGCTTAATACAATGCGTTTTACACCGAGAAAGAAGAGCGCGTATTGCAGCACGCTCAGTAAATTGTCATCGTCTTCAATCACCATGTTGGCGATATTACGATGCACAAAGAGTTCGCCAGGATGGGAGCCAGTTAAGACTTCTGCCGGAACGCGACTATCAGAACAACCTATCCAGAGTGAGTGCGGCTTTTGCTGATGAAGGAATTTTTTAAAGTAGTCTGGATTACGCTGGCGGCGCTGTAATGCCCAACTGCGATTTTTCGCTAATAAGGGTTTAAGTGTCGTCACAATCATCTTCTCTCTACTACCGGGATGTCGCATCCTGGCTAACCACAAAGTGTATCGGCTCACAAATAAAGCGTGAGCCGCCAGGTAAATAAGAACTGAGTCACAGAAAAAGGTTATAGCCGCTAACCATTACCAATGCACGAGCAATATTTCACAGCACTTTAACATCATGCTATTTGTCAATCTGGCGTCAGTAAGAGTCAGGGGTGAGTAAATTTAATTAAGCAGCAGAGAAGTGAAATAATTAGCGGAAATCATTTTAAGTTCAATAATTTCAATAGATTAAAATACAAAAGATAATAAACTAAAGTTATTGCTGACAAAAAAATACAATCATTAACCAAGGGGATATTCACTGCCATACCAACCGGCCTGCTTTTTACCAGGAATACTCTTAATTAAAAAATTAACCATTAGCACGATCAACCGGCTTAATTGCTGATAGCCAGTCAGATATGCCTGATTTTAGATAAGAATGAAGCAAGAGATAATTAATTTAATTTGCAGCAAAATAGTGACGGGAGAAAGTAAATCAGGACCATGTTTTAACAGAGCCTGACACGGTCAGGCTCTTTTTCTTGACGAATTATTTACCGTTCCAGCTTTGCAGGCGCGATTCCCGCACAGACAGCTGCTGTTCGGGCGTCAGTTTATTGTAGTTTTCCGCCATTCCGCTCTCCCAGTCGCCGTAGAGCGGATTCGGCAGCACGATGAACTGCGTTCCAAACTGCTGATGGTTAAGATTCACAAAATCACGACGCGTCTGATTACCCTGATGCCAGGTCGCGCCACCAAAATCGTTGAGGTTATCGCCAACGTAGAGCACCACGTTATAGCCGGCATTTTTAATGGCATCGAAACGCGCCTGCTTATTGGAGCTGTCAGTATTCAGACGTACCGTTTTATCGCTGACGTTGGGGAAGCCAAGCTGCTGCATGTTAGCGACCGTGGCCGCGTAATCTTTCTGATCGCGGTTCGACACATAGAACAGCGTGCCGCCATTCTGTGTGACATGACGCGCAAACTCTATCGCGCCCGGCACCGCTTTCGCCTGCCGCGCCTGTGTCCAGGCTGACCAGGTTTTGCTGCTGAACGGCTGGCCGTTCTTCGCCTGCCACGCGCTGTAGGCGCTGTTATCCAGCATCGTCTCATCCAGATCGACAATCACCGCTTTGGGTTTGCCAGTCAGCGAGGGGGCCTGATCAAACGCCATACGCGCGGTATTAAATGCCTGCCAGGTCAGCGCCTGATATTCACCAGACTGCTGGAACCAGTTTACCGCCAGCACCGATTGCTGGCCGAGTTGCTGTTGCGCGGTCTGATGTGTCGACGAGGCGCAGCCGGTAAGCAGCAGCGCGACCAGTCCGGATGCAGCCAGTTTTGCGGAGGTTTTCATCATTTCATCCTTAAGGTGAGAAAGGTCTGAGGAGAAGCTTCAAAAATGTAGCAGTTAACGTAAGCTGTGGGCAGCCCAACGCACGCTGTTATAACAGGAGATTCCTATGGCCGTGATCCCGCGCTCGCCATTGCTCGATTCGCTGGAGTGGCTCGAATATGCGTTTCAGCCAGCCGGTGAGCCCCCACCCGCTGATGCAGCCTATGGACATCAGCGCCACAGCGCGACCGTGGTCACCGATATCGAGAACATCCCACCCAAAAGCTGCGAGTCTGACGGCGTGATTAGCAGCGGGACGCGCCCGGTGGCGGTCTACACCGCCGACTGCCTGCCAGTGCTGTTCGCCGATCGCCAGCAGCGGATCGTGGCCGCGGTTCATGCCGGACTCAAAGGTACGCTGGCGGGTGTGCTGACCCGCGCGGTTGAAAAACTGTGCGAGCAGCGCTGTGAGCCGCAGAACCTGATGGTGGCGATCGGTCCGGCGATGGGCCCCTGCTGTTATGAACTGGCCGAACCGCAGCTGGCGGAGATTGCGCAGAACCCGGCATTGGCCAGCGGGCTGCGCTGGCACCAGAACCAGCCGGTTAATCCTCTGGCGCAACGTCCACAGGCCGCTGCCCGCCAGCAGGGTGTCTGGTTCGATCTGCCTGCGCTGGCAACGCAGTTGCTGATAAACGCGGGTGTGCCAGCTGCGCAGATCGATAACGTCAATGTCTGCACCTACTGCATGGCCGAAAGCGGTTCAAGCTACCGCTTCAATACCCACCACGGCAGCGGCTATCACTCCCGCTATTCGTGGATCCGTCGACGTTAATGGGTTTTCTGGCACCGCGCTGACAGCATGTAGCGGAACCTGAACAGCGACGGGCGCTGACGCCTGTCGCAAAGCTACGCGGGCCACGGATGGCGGTCTTCACCTCTTTGCGCAAGGCACGGGCGACCTCCGCCCACTCTTTGTTACTCACCTCACTCCCCTGCCGTTGTTTATGATTTCACTCACACCCTGACATTCTTTCACTTTTTTTTAACGCAGAAGTGGCTAGAGTGAACTCATCCGACCACTTTACCGTGAGTGACTATCATGTCCGTCAATCCTGACTATCCTGCGCTGTTTACGCCGCTGGACCTTGGCTTTACCCGACTGAAAAACCGCTTTCTGATGGGGTCGATGCACACCGGACTGGAAGAACACCCGGATGGCGCAGCCCGGCTGGCGGCTTTCTACGGCGAGCGGGCGCGTGAAGGCGTCGCGCTGATCGTCACCGGCGGCATCGCCCCCAATGCCCAGGGTGTCACCACCGCGCATGGCGCGATGCTCACCGACGAGACGCAATGTGACTGGCACCGGCAGATTACGGAGGCGGTACATCAGCATCAGGGCAAAATCGCCCTGCAGATCCTGCATACCGGTCGTTACAGCTATCAGCCCGATCTGGTTGCGCCCTCGGCACGCCAGGCGCCGATTAACCCGTTTACGCCACAGGCGATGAGCGAGGCGGCGATTGAACAGACCATTGATGACTTTGCCCGCTGCGCCCGCCTGGCACAGCAGGCGGGCTACGATGGCGTGGAGATCATGGGTTCCGAAGGCTATCTGATTAATCAGTTTCTGGTGAAGCACACCAATCAGCGCACCGACCGCTGGGGCGGCGACTTCCGGCAGCGGATGCAGTTCGCGCTGGCGATTACCCGCGCCGTTCGCGCCGCGACCGGTGACGCCTTTATCATCATCTTCCGGTTGTCGATGCTCGACCTGATCGAAGAGGGCAGCACGCTGGAGGAGACGCTGTTGCTGGCGGGCGAGCTGGAGCAGTGCGGCGTCACGCTGTTTAATACCGGTATTGGCTGGCATGAGGCGCGCATCCCGACCATCGCCACCTGCGTGCCGCGTGCGGCCTTTGCGTGGGTGACGCAGCGCCTGCGTGAACAGGTGAAGGTGCCGGTCATCGCTACCAATCGCATCAACCATCCCGCCGTCGCCGAGCAGCTGTTGCAGTCCGGCTGCGCCGATATGGTGTCGATGGCGCGCCCTTTTCTCGCCGATTCCGCCTTTGTCACTAAAGCACAGCGCGGTGAACCGGACAGCATCAACACCTGCATTGCCTGTAATCAGGCCTGCCTCGATCAGGTGTTCGCCGGTAAAATTACCTCCTGCCTGGTCAATCCGCGCGCCTGCCATGAGTCGCTGATGCCGGTCATCGCCAGCACCGCCCCGCGCAGGCTGGCCGTAGTGGGTGCCGGTCCGGCCGGCATGGCGTTTGCGCTGCAGGCGGCGCAGCGCGGTCATCAGGTAACACTCTATGAGGCCGCGCCGGAGATAGGCGGTCAGTTCAATATTGCCCGGCTGATCCCTGGCAAATCGGAGTTCAGCGAAACGCTGCGCTATTTCCGGCATGAGCTGGCGGCCGCAGGCGTGACGGTTCAGACGGGCTGGCGGGTGACGGCGGATCAGTTGAGTGACGCCGATGAAGTGGTGCTGGCGACCGGCATTCAGCCGCGTACGCCCGATATTCCGGGCATCGACCACCCCAGCGTGCTGAGCTATCTGGAAGTGCTGCGCGATAAGCGCCCGGTAGGTAAACGGGTAGCGATTATCGGCGCCGGCGGTATTGGCTTTGATGTGGCGGAGTATCTGTCACATCCATCCCATGACGAGGATCTGGCGGCGTTTTATGCCGAATGGGGCATCGACCACAGCCTGACGCAGCGTGGCGGCGTGATGAAACCCGAGCCGCCTGCCGCGTTACGGCAAATCTGGCTGCTGCAACGCCGATCGGGAAAACCGGGTGCCGGGCTGGCAAAAACCACCGGCTGGATCCATCGCGCCAGTCTGCAGGCGCAGGGCGTAGAGATGTGGGGCGGCGTTGAGTATCTGGCGATTGATGACAGCGGCCTGCATCTGCGGCGCAACGGCGAAACGCTGCTGCTGGAGGTCGATAATGTGATTATCTGTGCCGGACAGGAGCCGCAGCGCGAACTGGAAGCCGCGCTGCGTGCAAAAGGACAGAGGGTGACAGTCATCGGCGGTGCGGATGTGGCGCAGGAGCTGGATGCGCGCCGTGCGATTGCGCAGGCGACGCAGCTGGCATTAACCGTCTGACTAGCGCATTTTCACCGCGCGCAGCACCACAAACTTCTGGTTAGAGGCGATCAGCGTACAGTTACCAAACAGCTTCTTCAGCTTGTGGTGATAATCGAGGTGGCGGTTGCCGACAATGCGCAACTCGCCGCCATACTGAAGGCAGCGTTTGGCATCGCGGAACATCTGCCATGCCAGGTGATCGGTCACCGCGTGCTGCTGGTGGAACGGCGGGTTGCACAGCACCGCGTGCAGCCGATCTGACGGATAGCCACTCAGCACGTTGTTCACCAGGAACTGACAGCGTGACAGATCCTCAGGACGGTTCACTTCCACATTAAGCTTGCTGGAGGCGACCGCCATGTAAGACTCATCAAGGAAATGCACCTCGGCCTGCGGGTTCTGCTCCAGCGCCACCAGTCCCACCACGCCGTTACCACAGCCGAGATCGACAATCTCGCCCTCAATGTTTTCCGGCAGATGCTGCACAAAGAGCCGTGCGCCGATATCCAGCGAAGCGCGCGAGAAGACGTTGGCGTAGTTGTGAATCTGATAAGGGGTGCCATCCAGCGGCCAGACCAGCGTCGGCGTGGCCTCACGCAGTTCAGGCTTGCTGAACTGGCTGTAGATCAGACGCGCTTTTTTCCACGCCAGTGAGGTTTTGGTTTCACCAATGATCTGTTCGAACAGCTGCAGCGTAGAGTTATGGATCTCTTTGGCGCGCGCCGCCGCCAGAATCACCGTATCAGGCGTGACAACTTCGCGAATGGCGCGCAGCTGGTGCTCCAGCAGCGCCAGGGTTTTAGGCACCTTGATCAGCACAGCCGCAGGTGAAGCAGGCAGGTCAGCCAGGCTATCAACAAAGTGAACGTTGCTGTCATCCAGCCCATTAAAGGTCAGATTCTGACGGGCGGCCTGCTGGCTCAACCAGGAGTCGCTGACGTGCCAGACGGTACGCGAATTCAGGGCGCAGGTTAAGGCCCCGAAACTGTCGTTGAAGACCAGCACCGGCCCCTCTGGCAGCGCCTGCTGTAACAGATATTCATCAGCCGCATCCCAGGCTTGTAATGGACTTTCGTCACGCATCTGCGGGAAGCGATGCAGGATCAGTGTGCGATCGTTCAGTTCAAGTTGGCTCATGAATTCTCCGGCGTGGTACACTTTGGTTGATTTTCGCCCCAAAATCGGGGGCGCAGTATACTGTCTTTCGCCTGGAATCCCTAATGTCCTCACTGATCTACCTTCAGGGTTATCCTGCCCCCCTTCTTGAGCAGGTTCAGTCGCTGATCGCCCATCAGCGCTTAGGTGCGTTCCTGCAGGAACGTTATCCCGACACCCACGACGTGATGAGTGATAAAGCGCTGTATGACTACACGCAGGCGCTGAAAAATCGCTATATGCGCAATGCGCCGCCGATCAGCAAAGTGATGTGGGATAACAAGATTAAGGTGATGAAGCATGCACTCGGGCTGCACACAGCCATCTCGCGGATTCAGGGCGGTAAGCTTAAGGCGAAAGCGGAAATCCGTATCTCGACCTTTTTCCGCCTCGCGCCAGAGCCGTTTCTGCGGATGATCGTGGTGCATGAGCTGGCACACCTTAAAGAGAAAGATCACGATAAGGCGTTCTACCAGCTCTGCTGCCATATGGAGCCGGATTATCACCAGCTCGAATTTGATGCGCGACTGTGGATGACGGACCAGGCGATGCGCGGCAACGCGGCTTAAAGAAACTCCTGCGCTTTCTGAATCAGGCTGGTTTTGGTCAGCGCGCCCAGAAAGCGCCGTTCCTGCGGATTGTTGAGCACCGGCAACCGCTCCAGTGTCACCGCCGCAAAGGCTTCCCATCCCTCACGCATACTCTGATTCTGATACACCACCGGGAAATCCTGATCCATCACGCACTGCACCGGTGAGTCGAGGGTGATCTCCTGGGCCAGCACCCGGCGCGAAATTTCATGAATCGAGACCACACCGAGGAAAGCGCCCGCGGCGTTGATCACATAAACATAGCGTTCACGCTTCAGGGAGCTGACCGCCAGCGCCTTCCCCACCGACTCCTCCGGCTGCAACGCCGCACCCGCAATAATCAGCTCGGCAATGCGCATGTTATCGAAATCATATTTCGCTTCTGAACGGCTGAAGTGATGACTCACGACCGGATAAGTACTGGCGGATTGCAGGCGATAGACCACCATCGACGCCAGCACCGTGGCGATCATCAGCGGAAACAGCAGGCTGCTGTTGAGCGTCATCTCCAGCACCATCAGCATCGCCATCAACGGCGCCTGACTGACCGCCGCCAGCACCGCCGCCATACCAATCGCGGCATAGAGCAGCACATTGCCGAGCGGCAGATGCAGCGCCGCACCCACCGTCGCGATGATCACCCCCAGCAGCGCGCCAATCAGCAGCGAAGGGGTAAAGAGTCCGCCGACGGCGTTCGACCCTACCGACAGGCTGGTAGCAAGGGTTTTCAGCACCAGCAACAGCAGCAGACCCGGCAGCAGGTAGTGCCCGGCCATCACTTTGACGATCACCTCGTAGCCGTTGCCGAGGATATCAGTGGAGATCAGCGCCAGTAAGCCGACCGCAAAGCCGCCCGCCCCGAGGCGCAGCGGCAGGGAGGCGACCCGGCTGAACAGCACTTTGCTGCGGGCGATGCATTTAATCACGATCCAGCCCGCCAGACCGGCGCACAGACCAATCACCACCGTCATCAGCAGGCTGCTGAGATCCATGGCGAAGTTCGCGTTTGCCAGCGGATAGAGCGCGCTGCGAAAACCCAGCGTCCACATGGTCATCACCGCCGTGGCGGCAGCGATGATCAGGGGGATCAGCCGCTGCAACGCAGAAATGCCGAAGGCGATTTCCGCCACAAAAATCGCTGACGCCAGCGGCGCATGGTAAACCGACGCGAGGCCCGCCGCCGCGGCCATCGCCACCACGTCACTGTTTTTCAGGTTAAGTGAGGCCGGTAACAGGCGACCAATCGCACTGCCGCACAGTGCCGAGAGCTGCACCATCGGCCCCTCTTTACCTATCGACGCGCCGCTGCCGATACTGGCAATCGACGATAAGGCGCGGAACAGTGAGGTCCGGGTCGGCACCGCATCCAGCCGGGCGTTGATCACTTCAAGGTAATCCGTTTTCACCGTCTGCTGCTGCTCGATGGCAACGGCATAACGCAGAAAATAGCCCGCCAGTACGCCGCCCGCCCCCACCAGCAGCGGCCAGAAGATCCACGGCCAGAGATGCAGGGATTCGGTTATTTCGCCACTGCGGGCAAACAGCAGATGGTTGATCAGTTCAATCACGCCGCGGAAAGCCAGCGTCACCAGCGACGCCGCACACCCGACCGGAATGGCGATCAGAAGTGTGGTCCAGTTTAATGCGTGCTTACTTGCTTTCACCTGCGCTCCCTGGTTGGTACATAAACATCATCGCTTCCGCATATTATTGGAATGCGGATCGCAGGATCAATCCCTGCCCGCCCGGCACCATTGCACAGCGTGGGTGAGATGTTACTCTGCCGCTTTACAGCTGCCGGAGAGATGACGTGATTCGTTTTGCCATTGTGGGAACAAACTGGATTACACGCCAGTTTATTGATGCCGCTCATGAAACCGGAGCGATGAAGCTCTGTGCGGTCTATTCACGCAGTCAGCAGCAGGCTGAGGCCTTTATCGCCGATTATCCCTGCAGACAGACCTTTACCTCACTGGAAGCGCTGGCCGCCAGCCCGGAGATCGATGCGGTCTATCTGGCCAGCCCCAACGCCCTGCACTGCCAGCAGGCGCTGCTGTTTATGTCGCACGGCAAGCATGTGATTTGCGAAAAACCGCTGGCCTCTAACCTGGCAGAAGTGGAACAGATGATCGCCTGCGCCCGTGAGCATCAGGTGGTGCTGTTTGAGGCGTTTAAAACTGCCAGCCTGCCTAATTTCCTGCGGCTGCAGCAGGCACTGCCTGACGTGGGTAAACTGCGAAAAGCGCTGCTGAATTACTGCCAGTACTCCTCACGCTACCCACGCTATCTCAACGGTGAGAACCCCAATACCTTTGATCCGCGCTGGTCGAATGGCTCAATTATGGATATCGGTTATTACTGTCTGGCCTCGGCGGTGACGCTGTGGGGCGAGCCAGATCGTGTGCAGGCCAGCGCGACTTTGCTTGCGAGCGGCGTGGACGCGCACGGCGTGGTGGTGCTGAGTTACGCTGATTTCGATGTGACGATCCTGCATTCGAAGGTGAGTGATTCCAGCCTGCCCAGCGAGATTCAGGGTGAAGCGGGCGCGCTGGTGATAGAGAAGTTATCGGAGTGCCAGCAGCTGACTTTTGTGCCGCGGAGCGCGGAAAAGCAGACGCTGAGCCAACCGCAGCATATCAACACTATGCTGTATGAAGCCGCCGCTTTTGCCCGGCTGGTTGAGCAGCGTCAGGTGGACCACCCTTCGCTTGAGGTTTCGCGGATTACTGCGTCGCTGCTGACTGAGATACGCCGCCAGACCGGCGTAATCTTCCCGGCCGACCAGGCTGCTGTGTAAATATTTCTAAATATGTCTGAGAGGTGTTGCTTCCTGTGCGGCTAAACCGTAACTTACCCTCCTGCAAAGGGGAGTAACTTGTAAGCTGATTGATCGTCATTACGATGCGAAAGCATCCGGTCATCAGGCAACCCGGAATCAATTTCTGTGTTGTAAGTGAGACCTTGCCGGAAGGCGAGGTTTGCTTACACAAAAATAAGCGGCTGACGTCTTCTGACTTCAGCCGTTTTTTTTTATTTTTCGGACAGGATACGAATATGCAAACTGTGGGTACGCCTTTACTGTGGGGCAGCTTTGCGGTTGTGGTGCTTATCATGCTGGCTATCGACCTGCTGTTGCAGGGACGCCGTGGCGCGCAGACCATGTCTTTCAAACAGGCGGCCGTCTGGTCGCTGATCTGGGTTTCAGTCTCACTGCTGTTCAGCGCCGCCTTCTGGTGGTATCTGGAGGGCAGCGCGGGACGTGAAGTCGCTAACACGCAGACGCTCGCCTTCCTGACCGGTTACGTGCTGGAAAAAGCGCTGGCGGTGGATAACGTCTTCGTCTGGCTGATGCTGTTCAGTTACTTCTCTATTCCGGCCAATCTGCAGCGCCGGGTGCTGATCTATGGGGTATTAGGCGCTATCGTGCTGCGTACCATCATGATCTTCGCCGGTAGCTGGCTGGTCACGCAGTTCAGCTGGATCCTCTATGTGTTCGGTGCCTTCCTGCTGTTCACCGGTGTGAAAATGGCGCTGGCGAAAGAGGATGACAGCGCGGTGGGCGAAAAACCTGTGGTGCGCTGGCTGCGTAAGCATCTGCGCATGACTGACGATCTCGACGGCGAGAAGTTCTTCACCCGCAAAAACGGCGTGCTGTTTGCGACGCCACTGCTGCTGGTGCTGATCATGGTAGAAATCAGCGACGTGATCTTTGCGGTCGACAGTATCCCGGCGATCTTCGCCGTGACCACTGACCCGTTTATCGTACTGACCTCAAACCTGTTCGCTATCCTGGGTTTGCGTGCCATGTACTTCCTGCTGGCAAACGTGGCGGAACGGTTCTCGATGCTGAAGTATGGCCTGGCGATTGTGCTGGTGTTCATCGGCTTTAAGATGCTGATTGTCGACCTCTACCATATCCCGGTCGGTATCTCGCTGGGTGTGGTCGGTGCCATTCTGGCATCAACCCTGCTGATTAATGCCTGGGTTAACCGCAAAAGAGACCAGAAAAAGCTCGCACCATAATTACCTGCAGGGGCAGCCGATGCCCCTGTTTTATTTTGTGGCAGCCTGTCACGCCATTTCATCCCTCTGTCACACTTCCACTATCCAGCATAATAAAAATCTGACCTGCTCCACAGTGACAGAACTTTCTCTTTTCTCGTCCGATCTTTTCCTTATACTCCGCCGGGCAAACCGTTTTAGCCGATGCAAAACATCGCGTCTGAAACTACATCCGCGACAAAATATAGAAAATATTATGCAGAAAACTCTCTCCGCACGTCTGGGCACGCTGCTCGCCGGAAGCCTGGTGAAGCAAATCATGATTGGGCTGATCGCCGGTGTGGCGCTCGCCTGGATTTCACACGATGCCGCTATCGCGGTCGGTCTGCTGGGTGAACTGTTTGTCAGTGCGCTGAAAGCAGTCGCGCCATTGCTGGTACTGATGCTGGTGATCGCCTCGATTGCCAACCACCAGCAGGGCCAGAAGAGCAATATCCGGCCGATTATTATGCTTTATCTGCTGAGCACCTTTTTCGCGGCGGTGGTCGCGGTGGTCTTCAGCCATCTGATCCCGCAGACGCTGACGCTGGCGGTGGGCACCACGGAAATCACACCACCATCCGGCATCACCGAAGTGTTACGCGGACTGCTGATGAGCATGGTGTCGAATCCAATCACGGCCCTGATGAACGCCAACTACATCGGCATTCTGGTGTGGGCAATTGGTCTCGGGCTGGCGTTCCGTCACAGCAGTGACACTACCCGCGCCTTTCTCAATGATGCCTCTCATGCGGTGACCTGGCTGGTACGCTGCGTGATTCGCTGCGCGCCGATTGGTATTTTCGGTCTGGTGGCCTCGATCCTCGCGTCTACCGGCTTTGGCGCGCTGTGGCAATATGCGCATCTGCTGGCGCTGCTGCTGGGCTGTATGGTACTGATGGCGCTGGTGGTGAACCCGCTGCTGGTGTTCTATAAAATCCGTCGCAACCCCTATCCACTGGTCTTCACCTGCCTGCGCGAAAGTGGCGTGACCGCCTTCTTTACCCGCAGTTCTGCCGCCAACATTCCGGTGAATATGGCGCTAGCGAAACGTCTGGATCTGGATGAGGATACCTATTCGGTGTCGATTCCACTGGGCGCAACCATCAGTATGGCGGGGGCATCGATTACCATTACCGTGCTGACGCTGGCGGCGGTGCATACGCTGGGGATCAGCATTGATGTGCCGACGGCAATTCTGCTGAGTCTGGTGGCATCACTCTGTGCCTGTGGTGCATCTGGCGTGGCGGGCGGTTCGCTGCTGCTGATCCCGGTGGCCTGTAACATGTTCGGCATTCCGAATGATCTGGCAATGCAGGTGGTGGCGGTCGGCTTTATTATCGGCGTCCTGCAGGATTCAGCGGAAACCGCGCTGAACTCCTCAACCGATATTCTGTTTACCGCCGCTGTCTGTCAGGCAGAAGCGGAGCGCGAAACCAGCCGGGCTTAACCTTTCAGATAGCTCAAAAGCTCAAAGAGTGGGTGGCAGAGTCCGAAGAGCAAAGCGTCCCGCGCCAGGGAAGGCGCGGGCCGAGCGAGCAGGGATGCTTTAAGCGACTTTGCGATCGGACTCTGCCACCCACGAAGGGCACAGGATTAACCGACGGTAATAACAACATCAGGATCGCCATTGTTTGCCTGACAAACTATAGCGTCACACCGCTTTTGAAAATCGCCAGCTCGCGGAAATCGTTCTTCTCGTTGTTGGTCGACTGACCGCTGGCAATCGCCACAATGCTGTCGACAAAGTCTTCCAGCATCGCATCCATACTCATTCCCTCGATCAACCGTCCGGCATTAAAGTCGATCCAGTGCGGTTTCTTCTCCGCCAGCGGCGTATTGGTGGCCAGCTTCACCGTCGGCACAAAACCGCCATAAGGTGTGCCGCGTCCGGTACTGAACAACACCATGTGGCAACCGGCGCCTGCCAGCGCACTGGTGGCGACCGCATCATTACCCGGCGCACTCAGCAGATTCAGCCCCGGCGTTTTTAACCGTTCGCCATACTTCAGCACATCGACCACCTGGCTCTGCCCCGCTTTCTGAGTACAGCCCAGCGACTTCTCCTCCAGCGTGGTGATACCGCCCGCTTTGTTGCCTGGCGACGGGTTTTCGTAGATCGGCTGCTGGTGATCGATAAAATACTGTTTGAAATCGTTGATCATCGCCACCGTTTTGCTGAAGGTCTCCTCGTCGCGACAGCGACTCATCAGAATCCGCTCTGCGCCAAACATTTCCGGCACTTCGGTCAGTACGGTCGTGCCGCCATTGGCGATCATCTGGTCCGAGAAACGTCCCAGCAACGGATTGGCGGTGATGCCAGACAAACCATCCGAACCGCCGCACTCCAGACCAAACTTTAGCTCGCTGAGTTTGCCCGGCTCGCGCTGGTCGTGACGCATTTTTTCATACAATGCGTGCAGCCGCTCCAGCCCGGCTTCCACCTCATCGTCATGCTGCTGGCACACCATAAACTCGACCCGGTCGCTTTCAAACGCGCCGAGGGTGTCACGGAAGGCATCAACCTGATTGTTTTCGCAGCCGAGACCAATCACCAGCACCGCGCCAGCATTAGGATGGCGCACCATGTTCTGCAGCATGGTGCGGGTGTTTTCGTGATCCTGCCCCAGCTGCGAACAACCGAAGGTATGGCTGAACAGGAACGCGCCATCGATGTCTTCTGCATCCTGCGTCTCCTTCAGAAAGCGCTGCAGGATCTGACGCGCAATGCCGTTGACGCAGCCGACGGTCGGCAGGATCCACAGCTCATTGCGGATGCCGACCTCGCCGTTAGCACGACGGTAGATCTGCACCTCACGGTCACCCGGCTGCGGCGGCAGCGTCACAAACTCGGGCTGATACGCATACTGATCCAGATCGCTGAGATTGGTGCGGGCGTTCTGCGAATGGATTAACTCACCGGCGGCCACAGGCTGCGTGGCATGGGCAATCGGCAGCCCATATTTGATCACCAGCTCATCCTGCGCGATAGGCTGCAGGGCAAATTTATGCCCGCGTCCGACCGCCTGTTGCACCGCCACACGCAGTGGCGGCAGCTCTATCGTGGCGCCCGCGTCTAAATCACGTAACGCCACGGCGACATTGTCGCGGGGATCAATTTTAATTGCGTCTTGCATAGCGTTATCTCAGTTGGCTCAGCGCCTCACGCATTCCGTGGGCGATGATATTTTGCAGGTGTTGGGTGACAGCCGCAGCCAGTCCGGGCTGACGGGTTAAATCTTCACCCCAGTGTTGCGCGTCGCTGAGTACGCCGTTCACCAGCTGTTGCGGTGACAGCTGATCCGCATCAAGTGCTTTCCAGGCGTCGGCGTAGCGCTGTAACCACTGCGGCTCGTCCTGCAATGGCCAGCTTTTGCCGGCTGACTCGCCGCGATAAAAAGCGATCAGCGCGGCCAGCGCAAAGGTGATGTGTGTCGGCCACTCGCCGGTTTGCTGATGCGCGGCAAGGAGTGGCGTCAGCAGACGGGTGCGGAATTTGGTCATGCCATTAAGGGCAATCGACAGCAGCGCGTGGCGAATAAACGGATTGCGGAAACGACGCTGTACCGCATCGGCAAACACGTGCAGTTCATCGGCAGGCAGATCCAGCGTCGGGATCACTTCGTGACGCAGCAGGCTATCCACAAATCCGGCGATAGCCGGATCGGCCATCGCCTCTCCCACACTCTCAATACCGGCCAGAAACGCGACCGGTACCATCGCAGTGTGTGCGCCATTGAGAATGGCCACTTTCTGCGCTTTATAGGGCGCAATGTCATCCACATGCCGAACCTGCGGCGACAGCGCCGCCAGCTTCAGTTCATTAAACAGCGCCGACGGCCCCTGAATCACAAACTGATAGTAGACTTCGCCCGCCACCAGATAGCGATCTTCATAACCCAGCTCGCGTTGCAGCGGCTCGCTTTCCGCCGGGAAGCCGGTGACGATGCGGTCGACCAGGGTGTTATAGAACGCGCAGTGCTGATGAACCCAGGTTTTAAATTCGGAGGGCAGATGCCACTGATCGGCGTAGCGCAGCACCAGATCGCGCAGCGTGTCGCCGTTATGGTCAATCAGCTCGCACGGCACCACCAGCCAGCCCCGGTCGCTGGCGCCATTGAAGTGGGAATAGCGCGCCCACAGCAGCTGCGTCAGTTTGCCGGGGAAACTGCTGGCGGGCTGATCGGTGAGCTGATCGGTGCCGACAAAGGCGATGCCCGCTTCGGTGGTATTGGAGAAGACCATGCGCAGATCAGGATTACGGGCCAGCGCCATAAACTCGCCGAACTGCTGCCAGGGCTGGATTTCACGATTGAGGCTGCGGATCAGCCGGGTTTCGCTGACCTGCTCGCCCTGATCGTTCAGCCCGCGGATCAGTGTGGTATAGAGTCCATCCTGCTGATTCAGGCTGTCGCTGACTTCACGGTTGCGCGGCCGCACCACCACGATCCCGGCATCGGTGCCCTGATGTTCATTGAGCCAGTCGATCTGCCAGTCAATAAAGGCGCGCAGGAAGTTGCCTTCGCCGAACTGGATCACCCGGTCGCGATAGACTGCGCCCGGAAAGTCGTGACGGTTTAGCCTTTTCATTATCAGGCTCCCAGCTCGATGCCGAAGTAATCGCGGGCATTGTTGAAGCAGATGTTCTGTACCATCTGACCTAACAGTGCTTCATCGGCTGGCGCTTCACCCTGCTCCACCCAGCGGCCTATCATCTGGCACAGTAGCCGGCGGAAATATTCGTGGCGGGTGTAGGAGAGGAAGCTGCGGCTATCGGTCAGCATGCCGACGAAACGGCTCAGCAGACCAATCTGCGCCAGCTGCGTCATCTGACGCTGCATACCATCCAGCTGATCGTTAAACCACCAGGCTGAACCAAACTGCATCTTGCCCGCCTGACCTTCGCCCTGGAAGTTGCCCGCCATGGTGGCCAGGACTTCGTTGTCGCGCGGGTTCAGGCAGTAGAGAATGGTTTTAGGCAGCGCATTATTGAGATTCTGCGCGCCCAGCAGGCGTGCCAGCGGTTCGGCCAGCGGCTGGTCGTTGATCGAATCGAAGCCGACATCAGGCCCCAGCAGCTGGTACTGGCGCGGATTGGTGTTGCGCAGTGCGCCAATGTGATACTGCTGCACCCAGCCACGGCGGGCATATTCGCTGCCCAGCCAGACCAGCACCGCCGTTTTAAACTGTGCCGTTTCCTGCGGGTTGGGTACGGCACCGCTGCGACGACGCGCCAGAATCGCATCCAGCATGGCGTCATCCGCCTCGGCGTAGCAGACCACATCCAGCGCGTGATCGGAGACTTTACAGCCGTGCGCCGCGAAGTGATCCAGCCGCTGATGCAGTGCGCTGCGCAGATCGTCAAAACGCTGCACGCTGATGTCCGTCAGCTGCTCCAGCGTCTCGATCCACGGCAGGAAGGTTTCCGCTTCGATATTAAACGCTTTGTCCGGACGCCAGCTCGGCAGCACTTTAACGCTGAAGCTGGCATCGTCTGCCAGCGCGCGGTGATGGCGCAGGTCATCCAGCGGATCGTCAGTGGTGCCCACCATCTTCACCTTCATCTGCTGCATGATGCCGCGCGTGGTAAAGCTATCCTGCGCCAGCAGTTCATTGCAGCGATGCCAGATGCTGTCAGCCGTTTTCTCAGAAAGCAGCGTATCGGTAATACCGAAAGGCCGGCGTAACTCCAGGTGGGTCCAGTGATAGAGCGGGTTGCCGATGGTGTGCGGTACGGTGCGCGCCCAGGCGTCAAATTTTTCACGATCGCTGGCGTTACCGGTACAGAACGCCTCAGCCACACCGTTGGCGCGCATGGCCCGCCACTTATAGTGATCGCCCTTCAGCCAGATGTCATAAAGGTTGGCGAAGCGATAATTTTCGGCAATCTGCTGCGGCGGTAAGTGGCAGTGATAGTCGAAAATCGGCTGATCCTTTGCATAGTCGTGATAGAGACGACGGGCGAATTCGGTATCCAGCAAAAAATCTTCGGTCATGAAACGTGACATACATGCTTCCTCATCGACTGAACCACGGATGGCCCAAAGTTATCATACCAATTTTAGTCCGTTACGGATTTATTTGCGATCCTGCTCACATAAACGGCGGTAGCTGGCTGCCGTTATGGACGTTTTTGTCGCCCGCATCGCGCTAAATGGCTGTCATTACGCAGGTTTCCAGTATCCCACAGTGCAGAAAGGGTTTTTGTGATGGCTCTCAACTTTTAAAGTTGTATAACAAGTTAGGCTCTCGCCCCATCGTGAGGTCGTTAGCGACTCACAAATGGCAAGGTCATAACAGGGTTGCTCATACAGAACCTGCGGGCGTGAGCAGAGCTGCATCACGTGCTGTCCCGCTCCAGATAACAACAGCGGCAAGACCGCATACAGAACTGGAAGAGGTAGAGGATGCGTAAGATCAAAGGGTTACGCTGGTACATGATTGGACTGGTGACGCTCGGTACGGTGTTGGGGTATCTGACCCGTAACACCATTGCCGTGGCGGCCCCGACATTAATGTCAGAGCTGCATATCACCACGCAGCAGTACTCCTACATAATTGCGGCCTATTCAGCCTGCTACACGCTGATGCAACCGGTGGCAGGTTATGTACTGGATCTGCTCGGCACCAAAGTCGGCTACGCGGTGTTTGCTATTATGTGGGCGATTTTCTGTGCCGCTACGGCGATGGCGGGCAGCTGGGGCGGACTGGCGCTGGCACGTGGCGCAGTCGGTGCGGCTGAAGCGGCGATGATCCCGGCCGGACTGAAAGCGAGCAGCGAATGGTTCCCGGCTAAAGAGCGTTCGGTCGCCGTGGGCTACTTTAACGTGGGTTCGTCTATCGGTGCGATGCTGGCTCCGCCGCTGGTGGTCTGGGCGATTGTGGCGCACAGCTGGCAGATGGCATTTATCATGACTGGTGTGCTGAGCATGGCCTGGGCACTCAGCTGGCTGGTGTTTTACAAACACCCGAAACAGCAGAAGAAGCTGAGCGATGAAGAGCGCGACTACATTATCTCCGGCCAGGAAGCGCAGCATCAGACCGGCAACACCCGCAAAATGTCAGCACTGGAGATTATCCGTAACCGCCAGTTCTGGGGTATTGCCCTGCCGCGCTTTCTGGCAGAACCGGCATGGGGAACGTTCAACGCCTGGATTCCGCTGTTTATGTTTAAGGTTTACGGCTTCAATCTGAAAGAGATTGCGATGTTCGCCTGGATGCCGATGCTGTTCGCGGACTTCGGCTGCATCCTCGGTGGCTATCTGCCGCCGCTGTTTCAGCGCTGGTTCGGCGTTAACCTGATCGTCTCCCGCAAGATGGTCGTGACGATGGGTGCGGTGTTAATGATTGCGCCGGGCACCATCGGCCTGTTCACCAGCCCCTACGTCGCCATTGGTCTGCTGTGCATCGGCGGGTTTGCGCATCAGGCCCTCTCTGGCGCGCTAATCACCCTCTCCTCAGACGTTTTCGGCCGCAATGAAGTTGCCACGGCTAACGGCCTGACCGGCATGGCAGCCTGGACCGCCAGCACCATGTTTGCGCTGGTGGTCGGTGCACTGGCCGATACGCTGGGCTTCAGCCCACTGTTTGCCGCGCTGGCGGTGTTTGATCTGCTGGGCGCCGTCGTTATCTGGACGGTTCTGAAAAATAAACCCATTTCAGAGCTGAATGCCGAAGCCGTTATTCCGCAGGCCAGCGCCGTTCGCAGTTAATCTGCCGGGCTGGCGCAAGCCAGCCCATTTCCTCGCACCTCCTGAAGTGGTATAACAACTTATCTGTCTGCTACCAGGATTGTGCTATGGACTTCACTGAATCCCGTCGACTTTATCAACAGCTGGCCAGCGAGCTGAAAAGCCGCATTGAAACCGGGATCTATCCGGTGGGTGACAAACTGCCTGCTGAGCGCCTGATTGCCGAAGAGATGGAAGTGAGCCGCACCGTCGTACGTGAAGCGATCATCATGCTGGAAGTTGAAGGCTATGTTGAGGTCCGCAAAGGCTCGGGCATCCACGTCATTGCCAGCCAGCAGCAGAACCGCATCGCTTCCACCAGCAGTCAGCTGGAGTTCGCCACGTTTGGCCCCTTCGAACTGCTTCAGGCTCGTCAGCTGATTGAGAGTAATGTGGCCGAGTTCGCTGCAACGCAGGTAACGCGTCAGGACATTATCGACCTGATGGCGATTCAGGAAAAAGCCCGCCAGGAGGATCACTTCCGCGACTCCGAGTGGGATATGCAGTTTCATGTACGTATCGCGCAATCCACCCAGAACAGTGCCTTAGCCGCCATCGTTGAAAAAATGTGGCTGCATCGCCTGCACAATCCCTACTGGCTCAAACTTCACGAACACATCGACCAGCGCAGCATTCTCAGCTGGTGCGACGACCACGATCAGATTCTTAAAGCTCTGATGCGCAAAGATCCCGCCGCCAGCAAACTGGCGATGTGGCAACATCTGGAAAATACTAAACAGATGCTGTTTAACGCGACGGCGGATGATTTTGAATTTAACGTGGATCGATACATGTTTGGTGAGAATCCGGTCATCCTGCCTGATGGGTCCAATAACGCCCGCTAAAAGTGCCTGAAAATGCCCTGAGATGGTCAGTTAATCTGCAATAGTGTCAGGTCATGTAAAGCTCCTTTTTACACGCCGTTTCACAAGGTAAAACTCCTGTTCGCCAGAGAGTTTTCCTGTCTCAGACAGGCGATTTTTGTTACAGTTATCGCCCTTTTATTACCCTTTGCGACTGGGGGTTATAAAGTCGCTGATTTAACAATCAATTCTGGAAGGATCCGGAAAATCCCGCCCAGGCTGCGCTCCTAAAATTTATAACGAAATGCCGGTCTGCGTTTAAGTCCCTGTGGGACATGTTTAACAATGATGTTCAGGAATGAATTGATGGATATTTTGCAATCGTTGCTGCATGCCCTCTGGCAGCAGGACTACGAAACCCTCTCCGATCCCACGCTGGTATGGGCCATTTACGGCGTGCTGTTTATGATTTTGTTTTTAGAAAATGGCCTTCTTCCCGCTGCATTTCTGCCAGGTGACAGTCTGCTGATTCTGGTCGGCGTACTGATTGCCAAAGGCACCATGAGCTTCCCCCTGACGATTCTGGTTTTAACGACCGGTGCCAGTCTTGGCTGCTGGGTGAGCTACTTACAGGGCCGCTGGCTGGGTAACACGCCCACGGTACAGAAATGGCTCTCCCATCTTCCCGCCCAGTATCATCTGCGCGCGCACAGCATGTTCCATCGTCACGGCTTATCTGCCCTGCTGATTGGTCGCTTTATCGCGTTTGTGCGTACTCTGCTGCCTACCATCGCCGGATTGTCAGGCCTCAGTAATGCCCGCTTTCAGTTCTTCAACTGGGTAAGTGCGTTCCTGTGGGTAGTGATTCTGACCGTTATCGGCTTCGCGCTGGGTAAAACCCCGATTTTCCGTCGTTATGAAGATGAGATGATGTTCTTCCTGATGATGCTGCCGCTGGCGCTGCTGGTGTTTGGTCTGGTGGGATCGCTGGTGGTGATATGGCGTAAGCGTCAGGCGAATCAGAACGGGAAAGCCGAGTAATGAAACTGCTGCAGGCTATTCCTAAACGGTGGTTACCGTGGTTGATCGCTGGCGTCTTTGCGCTGGTCGCGCTTTGTGTGGTCCCCGGTCTGATGAAGCACGAGACGGTGGTGCAGATTCGGGTTTCCCATGCTGGCGCCACCCTGCCCGATGGTTTTTATCTCTACCAGCAATTAAGTGCGCAGGGTATTCGTATCAAAAGCATTACGCCTGCGGGTGATGCACTGATCATCCATTTTGATAGCGAAGAGCAGAGCCTGGCGGCCCAGAAGGTGTTACGCCGTCTGCTGCCACAGGGCTTTATTGTGGCGCAGCACGATCACTCTCAGCACCTCTCACTGGCGTAATCCCCCGACTCCCCTCTCCTTTTCAGACCGTCGCGCCATCCTGCGGCGGTCTGAAAGGCGCTCTATCTCCCGGTCTTCTTTGAACTTTTTACTATGGGTGTCTATGCTTAAGCGAGAGTCGATTCTTAGCACCCGCAGCCATATGATTACGCGGGTGATGACGGATCAGGTCGCAATGGAAGGGTCCAGGACCAATGAAATATCAAGTATTACTGGGAGTCGCGCTGTTTTCGCTGTCGGGATCGCTGCTGGCGGCAGAATCGCTGTGTGAGCAGAAAGAGCAGGATATTCAGCGTGAAATCGGGATGGCGCAGAAGCATAACAACCAGCGCCGGGTTAACGGTCTGGAGCGCGCGCTGACCGAAGTCCGGGCCGATTGCAGCGACAAAAAGCTCGAGGCCGCCCATCTGGAAAGAATTAACGCTCAGAAGCAGAAAGTTGCTGAGCGTGAGCACGCACTCAGGGAAGAGCGTGAAGAGGGCCATGACAAGGAGAAGATTGCTAAGCGACAACAAAAACTGGATGAAGCGCGCCGGGAGCTGAAAAAGTTACAGGCGGAGCCCTATTAATCGGAACTAACCAACTGATGTTAAAGGAGTATTTTATGTCTAAAGACACATCATCGGAACATTTGCGTGCTGAACTGAAAAACCTGGCCGATACCCTGGAAGAGGTGCTGAGCAGCAGCACTGAAAAATCCAAAGGCGAGCTGGATAAACTTCGCAATAAAGCGCGTGTGGCGCTGGATAGCTCACGTGAACGTCTGGGCGAATCAAGCGAGCGCATTGCTGCGACCACCCGCGAAGCGGCGCAAAAAGCCGAAGGCTACGTGCGTGAAAATCCATGGCATGGTGTGGGTATCGGTGCAGCGATTGGCGTCGCACTGGGCATGCTCATTTCGCGTCGATAATTATGGCTGACTCACAGCATAACCACGGCCCGGCTAAAGGGGTCATTAACATCGGCCAGCGCATTGTTACCACGCTGGTTGGCATGGTCGAGACACGCGTTCGTCTGGCAGTGGTGGAACTGGAGCACGAGAAAGCTAACCTGATTCAGCTGCTGTTGATGGTTGGCCTGACAATGCTGTTCACTGCATTTGGTCTGATGAGCCTGATGGTTCTGATTATCTGGGCAGTGGATGCGCAGTACCGTCTGATGGCCATTGGCATCACGACCGGCACGCTGCTACTGCTGGCGGTTATTCTGGGGCTCTGGACGCTTCACAAATCACGTCAGTCCACGCTGTTGCGCCACACGCGCAAGGAGCTGGAAACAGACCGGGATTTACTTGAGGACCAGCGCTGATGAGCCGCCGCGAGCGTGAAGAACGCATCCATGAACTGCTTAAGCATGTGCAGCAGCAGCGGCTGGATTTAAGCGCTGCGCGGCGTGACTGGCTGGAAGGCACCGCCCATTACGATCGCGGCTGGTTCACCTTCCTCAGCTTACGCCGCTACCTGGCCATTGGCAGCAGTGCGCTGGCTATCTACTCCGTTCGCAGTCCCAACATGCTGTTACGCTGGGTAAAACGGGGATTCGGCGCCTGGAGTACCTGGCGCATGATCAAGTCCGCTCTGCCACCGCGTTAATTTTGCTAAAAGCCGGTCCTGAAAAGGCCGGCTTTTCTTCATCAGAATTTCTGAAAAACACTGACAGTATATCTCGCTTACAACCTTTCCACTCCGCGACTATCATCTCCAGCTATCAACCCAATGAACGCAATACTGCTTTCAGCGGGCATAAACCTTGCGGGCAGCTTGCCCTGCATCCCTGATAGCGCTGGAGTAAATGATGAAAAAATTCGAAGACGTTGGTTTGTTACTGGCTCGCATCCTGATGCCAATCCTGTTCATTACGGCTGGCTGGGGCAAAATCACCGGTTATGCAGGTACTCAGCAATATATGGAAGCAATGGGCGTCCCGGGCTTTATGCTGCCGCTGGTTATCCTGCTGGAGTTTGGCGGCGGTCTGGCTATCCTGTTTGGTTTCCTGACACGTTTCACTGCCCTGTTTACTGCAGGCTTCACCATCCTGACCGCGTTTCTGTTCCACAGTAACTTTGCCGAAGGCGTGAACCAGCTGATGTTCATGAAGAACCTCTCTATCGCCGGTGGTTTCCTGGTGTTAGGTCTGGTGGGTCCTGGTGCGTACAGCATTGATCGCCTGATCAGCAAAAGAAAAACACAGCCAGCGATTGCGCGCTAATCTCACATAAAGCGTAATGCCACATATACTTAGCAGGGCGGGGACATTTCCCCGCCCTGTTTGCATTGGAGCCATTATGGGACAGTTAATTGACGGTGTCTGGCATGACACCTGGTACGACACCAAATCTACCGGCGGACGCTTCAAGCGTTCAGAGTCGGCTTTCCGCAACTGGGTTACCGCGGATGGCAGTGCTGGCCCGGTGGGTAAAGCGGGATTTGTCGCCGAACGCGACCGCTATCATCTTTATGTCTCGCTGGCCTGCCCCTGGGCGCACCGCACGCTGCTGATGCGTCAGCTGAAGGGCCTTGATAGCATGATCGATGTCTCCGTAGTGCATCCGCTGATGCTGGAGAATGGCTGGACGTTCGATGATAATTTTCAGGATGCGACCGGCGATAAGCTCTACCAGAATGAGTTCCTCTATCAGCTCTATCTGCACGCCGATCCGCAATACAGTGGCCGCGTAACCGTGCCGGTATTGTGGGACAAGCAGCAGAACACCATCGTCAGCAATGAGTCTGCCGATATCATCCGCATGTTCAACAGTGCGTTTGATGCTGTCGGTGCCCGTGCCGGGGATTATTATCCTGTTGCTCTGCACGAAAAGATTGATGAACTGAATAGCTGGATCTACGACACCGTGAACAACGGCGTTTACAAAGCGGGCTTTGCTACTTCTCAGTCCGCTTACGACGAGGCAGTCACTGCGCTGTTCCATTCGCTGTCGCGGCTGGAGCAGATTTTAGGCCAGCATCGCTATCTCACCGGCGATCAACTGACCGAAGCGGATCTGCGGTTGTGGACCACACTGGTGCGATTTGATCCGGTCTATGTGACCCACTTTAAATGCGATCGCCATCGCATCAGTGACTACAGAAACCTGAGTGGTTTCCTGCGTGATATCTATCAGATGCCTGGTATCGCAGAGACGGTTAATTTGCCGCATATTCGTCATCACTACTATTGCAGCCATAAGACCATCAACCCGAATGGCGTCATTTCGCTGGGCCCGGCGTTTGACTGGGACGAGCCGCACGGCCGCGGTTAAGCTGCCTGCATATCGCGCAGGGAGCAGATACAATCTGACCGCAATGACAATCTAAACGCGAAGGGAACAGGGTCAGAAGAGGAAAGCGTCCCGCGCCAGGGATGGCGCGGGCCGAGCATGTCAGGGATGACGGATTTTGCGACTTTCCGATCTGACCCTGTTTCCTTTGCAGGCGCGATCTCACCGCTGACCTTCAAACCACCGCGCGTCACAAAGCAAAAACCCCGCCGAAGCGGGGTTTTTGATAAAAAGCCGACGCTGACCGTTCAGGCAGATTGCTTAAACCACACGTCGCGTATCTGGTTTTGGGGGGAAGAGTCGCTTGATTAGTGCTGGAGATTGGGTCACTGAAGATTGTCAGCGAAAATCTACCTTACTTAGCGTTAGCGAATGTGATTTGCTGTCATGAGATATATAGAAGTAAGGCGTAACATTACCTTCCTTTTCCCATTTTTCAGACCATCCATTATGCTCCACCGCCCTGTAACCTAAGGACGCCAGATAATTTTTAACCTCAACTAAAGGAGCATCCGTGCTGTAAACAATACTACTTTCCTGCGGTTGACTACCATCCTGCGCGGTAAACGTAAAATGATATGATTCAGATGCACGTGGGGCCCTCCTGATATCCCTGTCAGTGTATAGATAATATGCCCATAGATTTGACTGAGTGTAACCTTCATCCCGTTCAGCCACCTTCTGCATACTAAAATCAATCAGCATGAAAATAATGATAATGACAGCGCCGATTGCAGCGATCCTTTTTAACATTTTCACTCTCTGTTTACTGAAATGCGTTAATGATTCCGGCTTTATCATTAGACCGTCGCACTATGTCATCATTCGGAGTAAATTTATATGGCATAACCTGTTTCATAAATCGCGGAAGCTGACCTTTATAAGGGCGTGGGCAGGTGAATTTTTCTATAGGATCAGGAAATAACAAGGGTAAAAAAACCCGTATTCTTATAACGACTAATCGGTCCATAATGGTCCCATCGGCGTAGGGCTGATTCTTTGCTGGCAATCTTAAGTTCTCCCCAATATACGCGGGGATAATTAACTTTATAGAAACCAAATAAGTCCGACACAAGATCCTCGCCACTGAAACCGCTATCAGTATACCAACTAAACCAGGGCATTGACTGCCAATTTTCAAAAGCGACAGCAGTACTCATCATCATCGCCAATGCAATACTCTGCCTTTCTGTGAGAGTTCTCCCTTTTTTTATCTCCCAGACATTAAAGCAACCAGTAGCAAATCGGCTGATCCCCATAGTTTGTTCATAACGCACCCGGTAATAAGAATCGCTGCCAGCTTCACCAGTGGAGAACTGTGCCATAAGTTTACGAACATCATCTCCGCGAGCGTGACCCATATCAAGCCAGCCAAGCACTCCTGAATAAAGAAGCCCATGCCTAATCCCGTTTTCTGAACCAAATCGGGATGAATCCAGGATTTCTCCACGATTGCTCAAATTGGGTACCTCACAAATCCACGAGTCATAATTCCCTCTATTTAATTTCCATTTTCCCCTGTGAGGAATATTACAAAATTTAACCACAATAACAATAAGCACAAACCACAGGAAAAGCTCTATTTAGTGAATGCCATGTGTACGGTAACCCGCGAAAAATGATGCACCGGTATTAGCTGTACCTGTACTCAGTATCGAATATTTTGCTATATAGGCAATGCTTCGACTTTGTGATGTATATGAAGCTGTAATTGCTGTTGATGTAAATGCAAAAAGTTTTTCATTCTCTGTAGTCGTCTGCCCAGGGACGCTGAGCATGATGCACCAAACTTCGACATTGATCGCTGCATGCTTATACTCTGCAAAGCAAAATCCCGCCGAAGCGGTAATGCCAGTCAGTTAAGCGACAGGTGATAACGCAGTCTGGTGCCGGGCAGGGGCTGGCGGTCCTCGCGCCGCTGCGCGGTCCCTTCACTTCATTCCTCTGCCTGACGGACCGCCGGGGATGGCACATCCTGTGCCGCCCCGCCTTTCGCCCGCGTCCTGCGGGCTCTCCTGGCAGACTCATTCTGTTCAGCGCTGCGGATTGCCTGCCCCAGCCCGGCCCCAGCTTGCTCTGAAACTTCCGTGCGTATTGTTAAAAAGGGCACGAGAGTGGAGGCCAGCGCGCCTCTGCTGCTGAAAGGGCTATCCACAGCGCTGAGGCGTGACGGCGGGCCAGAAGTCCATGCCGGGAAGCGTGGACAGTTCGGGGCCGGCCAGGGAGGGCCGATCCCCGAACGGTTCGTCGGCACGACGTCAAAGCCGAAGGTACCGCGTGAGCGGCGCGAGGACGGCCCGGCAGCAGCAGCGGTGCTCAGGCCCGCACTTCGGCTCGCTTGCCCATAAAAAAGGCTGTCACGTTTGACCGTGACAGCCTCTACAAATCTAATCTTAACTGATCAGCATTACGCCGGAGCGGGGTTTTTGATAAAAAGTCGAAGCTGACCGTTAAGTCAGGAGCAACCAACCATACGTCAGGCATCTATGGCGCAGGAGTTGTCTAGTGTCGCAAACCGTATCGCAGTTTGTGTTGCAGATAAAGCCAAGCTGCGATGGTTTATCCTCTACTCTTTCTTGCTGGATCGCCTGCTTTCCCATTCTTCTCTAGCAATTTGTAGCTGTTCATCTCTCAACTTTTTTTCGTCAATTCTATCTTCTGTGCCATAGGTGTCTGTTTGAATCCGCTTCGAACCTTTCGCGATATGCATCCAATCTTCACGAATTTTTTTAATTTGTTGTGAAATTTCTGTCATTGGATTTTTGGCACCCAATTGACTCATACCAGCAAAAGAAGCCATGTCGTATTTATAATTAGTGACCTCTTTCTTCGTAGAGTTTGGTTTTTTGGTCCAGCTAATGTTGACTTGAAAAACCTTCCCTTCTATCTGTTTGTAGTCACAAAGATTACTGGTCATTGTTTGACCATTTCTTAGGACGCTTATTTGCCGTAAAGGGATAGTCTGATCTTTTCGATGGGAGGCATTTTGGAGAGGTGGATCAAATGTGACCTCAATGTTGAATGCCGGTGCGTTCCCAGTGTTAGCAATACTTATATCAAAGTACAGCATCGACCATGCGTTAGGTTCCAGCGTTGCCACTACTTGAGGCTGCTCGGAGGCATCGACCATTCGCTTTGTCTCATCTGCCAAAATACGGGTTACACGCCATAAGAAAAAAGTTGCTACGGCAGTTAACAGTGCAGCAAAAGCAGAAATGAAAGTGCTGATTTTGTCAATTTGATCAAGGAAGTAGTGAATCATTTGTTCGTACCTTATGCCTCAGCCCCTGTTGATTTTCCCATATTGTATGCTGCTGCGGGTATTAGTTTTATAAATTCTATTCACTATCGTCAGTATCAAAGGTTTTGCTGTACGGACAGCGCTTCGACTTCGTGACGAAGGTAAATGTGTAGATGCTGTTGCTGTAGAAGCATAGTGTTTTGCCGTTTTCGGTCGAAGATTGTTTTGGAGAACTCATCATTATACGCCCCGCTGAACATTCAAGGGTCACCGTTAGCAGCGCTAAAACTAACCAACAAAACTTCATTACGCCTCTCCTGTGAATGCAACCATTGAGTCGATACCAATCAACAAACTATATGGTGTAGTAACCACATTGATCAATTTTATTTATCGTTAAAATCGAAATTATCACTTAAAGTGGTTAGAGTGTTTCTCCGAAGATTGATACATCAATTGTTTCCAAGGAGATGGTGTTGAACGCTAAATTCATAAAAAAAACAGATTTATATTTTTACCTCTATATGGTTGCGCCGCTATTGTTCCCAGTGGTTTACTTCATTAGCAACAATGACATAGTCGCATGCGGTGCTTTCTACGCACTAGCCTTTATCTGTATGTTTTTTGACCGAAAGGGGTTAATCAAAATCGGGGATATACCTAAAACTGGGATTGTCGGATCAGTGGTAAGAACACTCTTTTTCCCTCCTGCGTATGTATTCCTCAGAGCGGAGGATGCTGGCATGAAAAAGTGGCGCTGGTTTTTGACTGCCATTGCCATTGCTCTTGTCACTGCATATATCAGTTCAACGATAGATAAAAGCGAGTCAATCAAGACAGCAGCTTGTGAAATTACAACATCAATCTTTAAAGACCGGGACAGCGATGTGAAATGCATCGTTGTTAATGACCTTGAGAAGGTTTCAGGCAAGTACTACCGTGCCAAGGCCCTTCTCACTAATGGTGTTGATATGCCAATCACAATCGAAGACCGTGGTGATGACTACATTTACGTGACACTTGCACCTCTCAATAACTTGATTGATTGACAAATAAGGGGAGAAATCCCCTGATTTCCTACCCCGCTCCCCTGCTGCTGCTGCTGCTGCTGCTGCTGCTGCTGCTGCTGAGAATATTCCAGCAATGCCCCTCACTAAAAGTACATCCCCCATAAAACATCAACGGCACGATGTCTGATCGGTAAGGCAGTCTCTATCTGTTCGTTGTATTTGAATTTATTCTTTACCAAATATCTATTACACTTGTTGACAAACATGATCTTGATGATAAAAGCGCGTTTATCGACGCCATAAGGTAGAATTAGTCCCCCTTCAAGCAAAAGGTAATTTTATGCTCAACCTGCTTACTTACCCAGATGCAAAGCGCTGGCTCAATGATGCACTCAAGCGACATTCATCAGAAATTTACGGGAAAATAAAACCTGCTGTAGTTTGGACGAACTCTTTGGATGAGGAGGGACAGTTGATTGTTCCTGTTGATCCTTATGAGTTATCTCAACTGATAAATCAAGATCCGTTCATAATACTCCATAACCATGATCCGGGTAACCCGAAAGGACAGGTCTTAGAAAGCGCCGTGTTTGAAGATGGCTCTGGTGTTGTTTTTGTTGCTGCTATTATGGGGTTTTACGCTGGGGGTAATACATTAGAGTTTGGAACAATGGATTTGAATTTGGATGATATTTACCAGTCTCCACGAGAGCTACCTGATATGACAGAAGAAACTTGGATTGAATTAGCCTATGATCCAAGGGATGTTAGTCCACAGTGGATCGAACACATCAGCAAAAATGCACCGTTAAAAATTAAAACAAACGAGTCATCATATAATGATGCCCAAACAACTCAAGAATTGGTTAGCATCGGAATCAGTTACTTAGCTATAGTTTGGAATCCCTTTGTGACTGCTGTTGCATCAGAAGCTGGAAAGAAAACATATACGGCGCTTCATAACTGGATTTTGAAATTATTTAATGAATTATCTGAAAGAAAAAATCCCATTATCAATCTTGTTTCCCATCAAAACGGGTGTCAAGTATCTTTCATATTACGTGGTAAAGACGTTAAACAACACTACGCTGCCCATAAAATGTTATCGAGTGCTGGGGTACAAGCTGCCGAGTTGATAAGAAAATTAAAAAATCAAGACAAGGTTCCAACACAGCTAACATATGAATGGGATAAAGAATCCCAGTTATGGTATCCAACATATGCAGTGCTGACGGACAAAAGCATAATTGTTGATAGAGCGACACTTATCGCTATAGAACAATTACCTGAGGGATTAAGCCTCGGATTAATCAAAGGGAAGTCGCGGACATGATTTAAGCATAGCTATTGGTTTTCATCTGTAGAGCACAGCTTGGTATTTTTCGTAACATGGTCTGTTATGAGTATAGGTATTAGTAAAAACCAGTACGTTTATTGCGTCAGTAAAGTATGCCTATGCCGCATCCCTGCTGGCGCGGAGTCGTACCAATTGCCAGATTTTTCACTCAGAAAAGTTTCGGCGAGGCGGGGACGAATTTAAAGCGGTCCGGATTTTCTTCCTGGATTTTTCGAGCGGCGTTTATTGCCCTTTCCAGTGCGTCAAGGGCGATGTCAGCGGGGCATGGTGGTCCCTTCTTATTAACGGTCATGGGGCGCCCCAGTCAGGAGCATATCGCGGAGTCGCTGTCGCATAGCGTCACTCTCCGCTGCGGCTACTTCCTCAGCACGACGTTTTGCTTCGTTAGTGGCGTCTTGAACAAGCTTGTCCACTTCACGCTCCATCGCGGCGGCGAGTTCGTCGTGATATGCATCCTCCACCTGTCGTTTCAGGTCGGCGATCTCCTTCTCCACCAACTCCATCGGTTTGCGTAGCGTGATGCTTATGTTTCCCTTACCAGCAACGTAGACCGACTGCGGAAGCGATATGTCATATCGCCAACCTTCCAGTGTCCTCTCTTGGAGTTGTTGGATAGCCAGCGGCGCGGCAGCATTGAAACGCTGGAAGGTGCTGGTTGCTGTGTAGCGTTGTATAGCCGTATCAATACGCGCTGCCAGCACGGCGACATCAGGTCGGAACCGTTTTGCGGCCTCGCTTAGGAATGCCTGTAAATCGCTCTCTGCGGCTCTTAGAACCTGTCTCTTTGTAGCCATTGTTATCTCCGTAATCAGCTGTAAATGGACGTAAAAGCCTGCTGGCGCTCTCAGTGGGCGTCATTTGGTGCGACCTTTAATACGGTCATCTTTTGGTGTTGATGTATCAGGCTATTAGGCGTATTCGCCGTACTAACTCTGACCACACGCGGGGCAATACTGGGGTGTCTGAGGGCAGAATCGAAACCATCGAGTTACTTCGGCCCGACCAAATGTCACACCAGCGAGACTGCGCTCTTCCAGTGCAGCCAAAGCTCGGTATGTAGTAGACAGCGGCAGTTCTACGCAACGAGAAACCATCTCGGCAGTAACGGGAATATCAATTGTGTTTAAGTAGTGCAGAACGTTGATCCTCGGGGTTGTGGCGCGTAGATCAACGGTATTCAGTAAGTTTGCCAGAGTTGTACGTTCTGCGCGATTGGGATACGTGAACAGAACTGGCGTGGGCATTACATACATTGTGCTCCTTATGAAAGTGGGAAGGGTTTAAACCCTATGCATTGATTTTACACGATTTACTTAAAAAAGTAAATTTTAATGAGAATGATTATCATTTTAGCCAATCAAGGTTCTTCACGACTGGTAGTAAATCAGAAACAGTAAATCGGTGGGTGTAACGCTGTGTCTGACCTGTCTGTGAGTGCTCATGACCCACCACCTGCTGCACAAGCTGTGTGTTATTGGTCTTCTGCGTTTCGGTGATAAAAGTGTGTCGTAGGCTATGCACGATTCGGCGGCTTTTGTAGTCGTCCATATACTCAATACCCGCAGTTTCACGTATTACATGGAAAATACGGGTAAGCTGCGTATTGTTAGTTATTTCATATTGTTAGTTATTTCAGGAAAGACCTTTTCGCCAGCTTTTTTACCTTGTAGGTATTTTAAAAAACCCATATCAACCAGACGAGGTGCAAGGGGGACTTGTCTCGTTCCGGCATCTGTTTTGCTGTCCTCAATCATAATGTAGTGCCATTTACTGTCATCATCGATACGAACATCCGATACCATTAGTTTCGATATCTCAGCACGTCGGGCACCCGTGTACGAAAGTAACAAGAAGGCCCATTTCTTCCAGTCTTCAAGTGTCGAAAAATGCTCAACCAGCTTCCGCATTTCTGTACGACTGTAGTTGCCATAGCTCTTGCTTTGAGCTTCGTATCTAACGTTGTTTGTTGGCGATGTTTCAAGTGCTCCAATTTCCACGGTTAGGTAGGTGGAAAACAGCCCCTGGCAGAGTTTCAGATAATCTTTGACCGTCTTAGGTGCTACGACATCCTCTTCCGGGATATCATCAAGATCCAGACATTGCTGGATAGCCATGCTTTTGTAGGGCTTCTTGTTCTGACGTGGAAGCCCTTTCACTACTTCAAGCAAGTTTTTAATATCACGCCGGGTAATATCCTTAACGGGTGTATCAGCTCCCAGCACTAATTTAAAAACCTCGAAATATTTCTCATTACCTTGTCGAATCTTCGGTTTCCAGTCGGATTTAAACTTGAGGAATCCTTCCCACGCCTCGGACAAGGTTAGCACCTCTTCTGTGGCGATATCTTACGGAGTGGTTAACGGCGTAAAGGTAGCTGGAATGCTTTGTTTCATACTGGCAAGTATTTGTGAATAACCACCAAAATCATTGCGTGAAAAAGCGGACAGTGCCGATTGTGACTGATGCAGGGTAACAGAGTATTTTGCTGCGGCATCTGCTATTGCCCTTTCCTTTCCGTCGATATCAAAACCGGATGACAAGGATTTTTTGAAATAAACCTTGGTCGCTGATTCTTCACCGCTGAACAATACATCCTGATAATAATTCTGGAAGAAAGATGAGCTAACTTCTTTCAGGCCCACTGGCGTGGGTGACATTGCACTTTCTAAGCGTTCTATACGAGCTTCCGCAGGGATAGATTCGACATAGGCCAGAACTTCAGCATTCAGACCCGCTACAAATAAATCAATATCTTGGATGGTAAGTTTTTTCATCGTTTTTATGATTTCGGCAAATTGCTGTCGCGTTATCCTACCAAGCCTGAGCAGAGAGATGGAAGGCGCAAGACGAGAAATCATTACCTGGCAACGACGAGGGCTATCAGTCCCTAACGAGCAACGGAAAAACTGGCTATCAGGAAAGCGAAAATAGACATAGTAAATGTCATTACGGCGGAGTGTGTGGGGGATGTTGCAACCGTTGGTGTATCCCATTTTGTATCCCAATTGGTTTCTGAGAACCTGAGACACACCAACGTATTGTTTTTGAATGAGTCGAAGCTGACCGTTAAGCCGGGTTCTGTCGTGGACAGTCATTCATCTAGGCCAGCAATCGCTCACTGGCTCAAGCAGCCTACCCGGGTTCAGTACGGGCCGTACCTTGTGAACCCCTATTTGGCCTTGCTCCGGGTGGAGTTTACCGTGCCACGAACTGTTGCCAGTCGCGCGGTGCGCTCTTACCGCACCCTTTCACCCTTACCTGATCCCATTTCTGGGCCATCGGCGGTTTGCTCTCTGTTGCACTGGTCGTAGGCTTGCGCCTCCCAGGCGTTACCTGGCACCCTGCCCTATGGAGCCCGGACTTTCCTCCCCTCTGCCCGTCTCCCCACAAGTGAGGACGACGACAAAGCGGCGACTGTCTGGTCAGCTTCGGCGCGGGATAATAGGACATTCGCCGGCGTTTGTCACGCCTCTTGCTGCTCCAGCGCATACTTATAAAGCGCATTTTTCTTCACGCTGTGGATCTCAGCGGTCAGCGCAGCCGCGCGTTTCAACGGCAACTCTTTTTGCAGCAGCGCCAGCGTACGCAGCGCATCGGCTGGTAACGCATCTTCATCATCGGTCTTGTAACCTTCGACAATCAGCACCATCTCGCCTTTGCGACGATTCTCATCTTCTTTTACCCACGCCAGCAGCTCGCCGACCGGTGCACCGTAAATCGACTCCCAGGTTTTGGTCAGCTCGCGCGCCAGCACCACGTAGCGTTCGGCACCCAGCTCACTCACCATATCCTGCAGGCTGTCGATCAGACGGTGGGTCGACTCATAGAAAATCAGCGTGCGCGGCTCCTGCACCAGCGCCCGCAGGGCGTCGCAACGGCCTTTGGTTTTCGCGGGCAGAAACCCTTCGTAACAGAAACGATCGGATGGCAGTCCTGCGGCACTTAATGCAGCAATGGCAGCACAGGCGCCCGGCAGCGGCACCACACGAATGCCCGCTTCACGGCAGCGACGCACCAGATGGTAGCCCGGATCGTTGATCAGCGGCGTGCCAGCATCAGAAACTAAGGCTATGCTTTGACCCTCCTGCAGCTTCGTCAGCAGCAGTTCAGCCTTGTGCTGCTCGTTGTGGTCATGAAGTGAGAAGAGTCGCGCATTGATGGCGAAATGTTGTAGCAACAGTCCGGTATGACGTGTATCTTCCGCAGCGACCAGATCGACGCTCGAAAGCACCGTCAGCGCCCGCTGGGTGATATCACCCAAATTACCAATCGGGGTTGGAACGATGTAGAGCGTGCTGGCAGAAATCTCTGCCCGATCGAGTTGTTTCATTGTTTCATCCGAATTGCCGATTTAATATTGAGCATCTTGAAAAAAACATCACTGGATACAGTATGCTTCCTTCAAAAGTCGTTCGTCATAAAGCAGGACGCTTTCTGCCTGTCATTCTTGCTGGGCTGATTTTAGCCGCATGTAGCGGTCAGGGGCCGCAAACCTCAACCGTCAATATTCAGGGGCCCGTCACAGCCAGCTCCGCTTACTATCTGCAGCAAGCGCAGCAAAGCAGCGATGATAGCAAGACCGACTGGCAATTACTTGCAATCCGCGCCCTATTGAAGGAAGGAAAGTATCCTGAGGCGACTCAGCAACTGAGCCAGTTGCCGCAGCAGCTCTCTGAGACGCAGCAACAGGAATCCCTGCTGCTGAAAGCGCAATTGCTGATTGCACAGCAGAAGATCAAAGACGCCGAACCGCTGTTAGCGGCAGTGAAAACCGGCGCACTGTCGCAGGATCAGCTGGCGCGTTACTACAGCCTGCAGATCGCCAGCGCACAGGGTCGCCCTTCACTCTCGCTGCTGCGCAACTATATTGCCCAGGAGCCGCTGCTGAAAGGCACCGATCATCAGGGCAATATCGACGCCACCTGGCAGACACTGACCCAGATGTCGCCGCAGGAAGTCAGCAACCTGGTCATCAATGCCGATGAAAATGTGCTGCAGGGCTGGCTGGATCTGCTCGCGGTCTGGCGCGCCAACACGCAGGATGCCGAGATGCTCAAGTCAGGCATCAAAGACTGGCAGACCCGCTATCCGCAGAACCCGGCGGCCAAAACGCTGCCGACGCAGCTGAGCCAGATGCAGAACTACACCAAAGCTTCAACCAGCATCATCGCGCTGCTGCTGCCGCTGAATGGCCAGGCTCAGGTGTTCGCCAACGCGATTCAGAAAGGCTTTAATGATGCGAAGAATGGCATCTCCGCGCCGGTCACTCAGCCTGCGGCAGCTCAGCCCGCCGCTGCTGATGCAACCGCCAGCACCCAACCCGCTGCCGCTGCTGGTTCTTCCACCGATCCCATCAGCGCGCCGCAGCAGCAACAGCCTGCCGACACGACGCCACAGCCTCAATCACAGCCTGCTGCCGCAGAACCGGCCAGCAACGCACAGATCAAGGTCTATGACACCAGCAGCCAGCCGATTGAGCAGGTGATGCAGCAGGCACAGCAGGATGGTGCCACCATCGTGGTCGGCCCGCTGCTGAAGAGCAACGTTGAGAAGGTCGCCAACAGCCAGACGCCACTGAATGTGCTGGCGCTCAACGAGCCGGAAAAGATCCAGAACCATCCGAATATCTGCTACTTTGCGCTTTCTCCTGAAGACGAAGCGCGCGATGCGGCGCACCATATCTGGGATCAGGGCAAACGCCAGCCGCTGTTGCTGGTTCCGCGTAGTGGACTGGGCGATCGCGTCACCAACGCCTTTGCTCAGGAGTGGCAGACGCTGGGTGGCAGCACGGTGATGCAGCAGCGCTTTGGTTCGACCTCAGAGCTGAAGCAGGGCATTAACAGCGGCGCGGGCATCAGCTTATCCGGTACGCCAGTGAACGCTGCACCTGCCGAGCCGCAGGGTGTTACGATTGCGGGCCTGACTATCCCGGCACCGCAGCAGAACACGCCAGATGTGGTCAGCACCAGCAGCGGTGGTGGTGTCGATGCGGTCTACATCGTCTCAACGCAGGACGAACTGCAGCTGATCAAACCGATGATCACCATGCGCACCGGCAGTCGCAGCAATATCTCGCTCTACGCCAGTTCGCGCAGCGCGCAAGCCGGTGCCGGCCCGGACTTCCGTCTGGAAATGGATGGCCTGCAGTTCAGCGATATTCCGCTGCTCTCCGGCAGCAATCCTGGCCTGATGCAGCAGACGTCGAAGTCATTCAATAATGACTATTCGCTGGTGCGTCTCTATGCCATGGGAATGGATGCCTGGACGCTGGCGAATCACTTTAACCAGATGCGTCAGTCACCTGGCTTTACTCTGGACGGCAATACCGGCAAGCTCAGCGCCGACACGGATTGTGTGATCAACAGGAAGTTGACATGGAACCAGTATCGTCGGGGCGAAATCGCACCGGCCAACTAAATCGGCGTCAGACTGGCGCCAGGTATGAAGAAGATGCCCGGCGCTATCTGGAGCAGGCTGGCCTGATATGGGTCGCCAGTAATGTTCACTTTCGCAATGGTGAACTTGACCTGATAATGCGTGACGGGCACTGTTGGGTGTTTGTTGAAGTTCGCTACCGACGCGATGCGCGTTATGGTGGCGCGCTCGCCAGCGTAACCCGGAATAAACAACAAAAGCTGCTGCGCGCTGCCGCTCTCTGGCTGGCGCAACGCGGCGGCAGTTTTGAAACAGTGAATTGCCGTTTCGACATCATCGCCATTACCGGCACGGCGCTCGAGTGGCTGCCGAATGCCTTTAATGCAGACGTTTAGAACCAGGTGGTCGTGTGCAGGACAGAATTAAAGCGTGTTTTACCGAAAGTATTCAAACTCAGATTGCCGCAGCCGAAGCGTTGCCCGATGCCATCTCCCGCGCCGCTATGACGCTGGTGCAGTCGTTACTGAATGGCAATAAAATCCTGAGCTGTGGCAACGGTGCCTCATCCGCCAATGCACAGCACTTCGCCGCCAGCATGATCAACCGTTTCGAGACCGAACGCCCAAGCTTACCGGCGCTGGCGTTGAGCGCCGACAATGTGATGCTGACCGCGATTGGTAATGACCGCCTGCACGATGAGATCTATGCCAAGCAGGTGCGCGCCCTGGGACACGCAGGCGATGTGTTACTGGCTATCTCAACCCGTGGCAACACCCGTGACATCGTTAAGGCCGTGGAAGCGGCGGTAACACGCGATATGACTATCGTTGCGCTTACCGGGTATGATGGCGGAGAGCTCGCCGGACTGCTGGGTCCGCAGGATGTGGAGATCCGCATTCCGTCGCATCGCAGCGCCCGTATTCAGGAGATGCATATGCTCACCGTTAATTGCTTATGCGATCTGATCGATAACACTCTCTTTCCCCATCAGGAATGACCGAAGGAGCACGAATGAAAGCATTGAATGCTATAGCTATTCTGTTAACCGCCATGCTGCTGCAGGGCTGCGTTGCGGTTGTGGCGGGTGGCGCAGCGGTTGCCACTAAAACGGCCACCGATCCACGCTCGGTGGGTACGCAGGTTGATGACAGCACGCTGGAGCTACGCGTGACTAACGCGCTGGCTAAAGATCAGCAGATTAAAACCGATGCCCGCATTATCGCCACGGCCTATCAGGGCAAAGTGTTGCTGACCGGTCAGGCGCCTTCGCAGGAGATCGCCGGTCGTGCCAAACAGATCACCATGGGCGTTGATGGCGCAACCGAGGTCTATAACGAGATTCGTATCGGCCAGAAAGTGACGCTGGGCACCACGTCGTCAGACACCTGGATTACCACCAAAATCCGATCGCAGCTGCTGGGCAGCGATCAGGTGAAATCCTCCAACGTGAAGGTGACGACGGAGAATGGCGAAGTGTTCCTGCTGGGTCTGGTGACACCGCAGGAAGCGCAGGCAGCGGCTGATGTCGCCAGCCGCGTCAGTGGCGTGAAGCACGTCACCACGGCCTTCACCATGCTGAAGTAGTACGCAAAACGCAAAAAAGGCGGCCATGGCCGCCTTTTTTATTGCCCGATGTTCAGACGGGAATGTCGATGACCAGTGCGCGGGTCGCGGTTTTCGCCGTCAGTTGCAACAGCTTCTCTTCCTGCAAAAAGGCACCATCGCCACAGCCCAGCTTCTCCTGATGATCCGTGCCGGACATCGCTTCCAGCGAACCGTGAATCGACTGCAGATAGGCACGCGGCCCCTGTAACCGCAGCGAATGCTTTTCGCCTGGTGCCAGCTCGACCTGATGAATCCACACCTGCTGACGCAGTTGCAGACTGTCGTCCATGCCATCCGGCGAGGCGATCAGCTGGGACAACCGGCCATCCGTCAGGGCGATTTTCTGCATCCGCGGATTTTCGCGCTCCGGACAGGCGGCCAGCCAGAGCTGCATGCGTGTCAGCGGTCGATCTTTGCTCAGGTTCATTTCGGTGTAACTCACACCCGGCTGGGCAGAGAGCAGCAGCGCTTCCCCTTCCCGCACGCTGATGGTGTTGCCTTCGCTGTCGCGGTATTCAGCTTCACCCTGCAGCACGATGTTCAGGACATCAACCTGTGGATAGGTGCGCGGCTGAAAAGCGGCACCTGGCGCCAGCACTTCCTGGTTCAGTACGCGCAGTGACGCGTACCCCATCAGTTTGGGATCAAAATAGTGGCCAAAAGAGAAACTGTAGCGCGCCTGTAACCAGCCGAAATCGGCCTGACCACATGCGGACGCACTGCGTGTTGTTATCATTGTTTACCTCCAGCATCCGGTGACGAGGATCGGCCACGGACTATATGCTCCCATGGTAAAAGTCTGGACGCCGGATTGTTAGCCAGTTAATCTGCCGGGCATGTTCAAATTTCCTGACAGAGAACCGGGATGGCTAAAGAGCGTGCGTTAACCCTTGAATCTTTACGCGTTATGGATGCGATTGATCGGCGTGGCAGTTTTGCCGCGGCGGCGGATGAACTGGGGCGCGTCCCTTCCGCCCTCAGCTACACCATGCAAAAGCTGGAAGAGGAGCTGGATGTGGTGCTGTTTGACCGTTCCGGTCACCGTACCAAATTTACTAACGTGGGACGCATGCTGCTGGAGCGTGGCCGGGTGCTGCTGGAAGCAGCCGATAAGCTCACCACCGATGCGGAAGCGCTGGCACGTGGCTGGGAAACCCATCTGACCATCGTCACCGAAGCACTGGTACCTGTTGATGCGCTGTTTCCGCTGGTGACGCGACTGGCCGACAAGGCCAATACGCAATTTTCGCTGGTGACGGAAGTGCTGGCGGGCGCATGGGAACGGCTGGAACAGGGCCGGGCCGATATCGTGATCGCCCCCGATATGCACTTCCGCGCCTCCACCGAGATCAATACGCGCAAGCTCTACACCATGATGAGCGTCTATGTCGCCAGTGCCGACCATCCGATTCATAACGAGCCTGAACCCCAGTCTGAAGTGACGCGGGTGAAATACCGTGGCATTGCGGTCGCAGATACCGCGCGTGAGCGTCCGGTGCTGACCGTGCAGTTACTGGATAAGCAGCAGCGCCTGACCGTGAGCAGCATGGACGATAAGCGCCGTGCGCTGCTGGCTGGCCTGGGCGTGGCGACCATGCCCTATTCGCTGGTAGAGCAGGATATTGCGGAAGGCCGTCTGCGGGTGGTGAGTCCGGAATATACCCGCGAGGTCGATATTATTATGGCGTGGCGGCGTGACAGCATGGGCGAAGCCAAATCCTGGTGCCTGCGTGAGATCCCGCGCCTGCTGGCGAAGAAAAACTAAAGCGCCGATTCAGGGCGAGGGCCAGGAGCGGCTCAGGCAATCCATCGCCACTGCCCTGAAGCGGGTGAAATCGGTGCTGTCCCGCAGGCGTGTCATCGCCCTTTCACGCAGGAACGTCACAAACAGATCGTATATCGCCATCGCCTCTTCATATTCACTTTTGCTGATCGCCAGCAGGAAAATGACATAGGCGGTATCGTCTCCCCAGGCGATGCCGTGCGGCGCCAGCACGGTGTAAACCACGGTTTTCTTTGCCAGCAGCCCCAGCGAGTGCGGCAGCGCAATGCCTTCGCCGAGCATGGTGCTGACAATCGCTTCGCGCTCTTCAACCGACGGATAGAACGCCGCATCCACAAATCCCTCCGCCTCCAGTTGATCGCACAGCTGGCGAAACAGTTCAGACTGGGTCATCGGCCTGTCGACGATATGAAAGTGCTGAGCATCAAAAAATTTCGCCAGCATATAGGGCCGGGTACGGTCCACCAGCACCAGCTTGCCAATCTGTTCCAGCTGAAAACCGGTGGGAAACGGCGACATCACCACCACCGGTTTCTCTTTTTCGCTGAGCCGGATGGTAGAGATAACAAAATCTTCGTCGATGCGGCTGCGCGCCTCATACTCGCGCTGGGACAGGCGGGCCGTGACCTGCAACTGCGGATATTTGCGCAGCAGCATCGCCTCAATCATTCGCAGCGTAGAGTTACCGCTGTCGCAGACCAGCAGCACCTGCGGATGACGCTGATAACCGACGTCATAGTGGCGCTCCAGCCCGACACCGATATGCAATACCAGAAAGCCAATCTCATTCTCGGTGATGACGTAAGGGGTATATTTCCCCCAGCTGGTCACCGCCGCTAAGGTGACATCATAGGCCATGGGATAGTGCTGTTTGATGTTGCTGAGCAGCGGGTTGGGAATATGAATCTGATAGCGCACCCGCGTAATCATGGTTTTGATGTGGGTGAGCAGGTCAGCACGCAGCTGCTGATCGTTTTGCAGATTGAAGTTGTAATGCGTGTTGATAAAGCTGAGCAGATAATCCACCAGCGCGTCGGCGTCATCAGCATTGATGGCGCTGGGAGCAATCGCCTGAATGCGTCGCGCGGCGATATTGACCCGCAGCCAGTTCTCTTCCGCCGGTGAAATCGGTTTGCTGACCAGCGGACGCATCAGATTAATCAGGTGATGGGCCGCTTCACGCACCTCATCACCAATCTCCTCTGCACCCGGATCGTTAAGCGGATAGCCTTCACTGATGCGCCGCACCGCCACGGCGCAGTAAAGCCGCAGATAGCGTTCACCCTCATCGCTGAGCCGAATGTTGTGCTGAGCAAAACAGCTTTGCAGCAGCGGGCGCAGCGTCTCCAGCATGCCGCTGTTCAGCGCTTCGATAGTCAGCAGCGGGCTCTCGGGCTGCGCCTGATCAATTTGCCATAACAGGTCGGTCAGGCAGGTACGAATTGCCACTTCGCTGCCAAACAGCTTCATGCCGTAGTGTGGCTTGCTCTCAATGGTGAGGTGATAGCGCCCCAGCCATTCGCGCACCTCCGCCATATCATTCTGCAGGGTCGCGCGGCTGACAAACCACTCCTCTGCCAGCTCTTCAAGTTTCAGGGAATAGGCGGCGGTAAGAAAGCGGGTCAGCAGGTAGCGAACCCGATCCGGCGAGGTGCGCGGCACCCGTAGCGGCGACGCGGTATGCTGTTGCAGATGCTGAAAGCGCTGAGCATCCTCAATCTTCAGCTGATAGCCCGCGCCGCGATTGAGGACAAACTGCGCGCCATGTTCTGCCAGCAGCGCATTCAGCGCCGTGATATCGGTACGCACGGTGCGTGTCGAGACGGCGAAACGCCGCGCCAGCTCATCCTGAGGCAGCGTTTCGTTTTGCATGGCATCGAACAGTTGCGCAAGGCGCTGATTGGGAAATCTCACAAGCGTTACCTGTTTGCAGACAGAAATAGGGAACATCAGCCTACGGAGATCGTCTCGCAACGTCCATGCTGCGCGATCTGCCTGTTGCAGGCAGATCGTGTTGATCTCTAAGCCAGCAGCGTTTTACAGATGGCCAGCAACTGCTTCACATCTTCAACGCGGGTCTCTCCGCTGGCTTTGTCGATGATCGAACTGTAGACGTGCGGGATCACTTTGCTGACGCCCGACTCCAGCGCTATGCGCACGATCTCACCGAAATTTTCCAGATCGATGCCGCCGGTTGGCTCCAGCCAGAAATCCAGTTTTGCACAGGCTTCCGCCACAGCGCGATACTCATCCACCGCCTGCAGACCGCCCATCGGGAAATATTTTACCGAGCTGCCGCCCATATCCTGCAGCATCGCGATGGCCGTTTCGACGGGCACTATCCCGTCACGCTGTTTTGAGCTGCGCGGTCCTGTGGAGATTTTCACCTGACCTGGCGTGCCGGTGGGCGAGATCAGCCCGTTCACTATCGTCTGCGACTGCCCCAGCAGCGCACGGCTGGTGGCGACGCCGGTAAAGACCTGATTCACATGCTGCGGTTGCAGCACTGCCGCGATCTCACTCACCATCTGTGACTGGTTGGGATCGCCCGCACCCAGACCAATCGAGAGCGCATTATCGATCAGCGCGGCATACTCGCGCATATCGGCGATAGCGGCTTCATTGCTGGCGTAGTTTTTCGACAGTACGCCGACCAGCACATGCCCTTCTGCCGCCTGCCAGATAGCGCGTGCATTCTCTTTCGATCCCGCCAGTACGTTAAGGCAGAGACGATCCTGATAGAAATTGGGGGTCAGCGTCATGCGTTTTTCTCTCCGTTTAACAGTGCCTGAATGCGGGTGAAAATAGTGTGCAGTTGATCGGCGCTGACGCTGCGCACGTCCGCCTCAATGATCCCTTCGTTGGCTTTGTAGCCACGGAAGTAGATCGCCACATCGCCGTTTTTCAGCGCCTGCACCAGATCGCCGGTGCGCTGCTGGATCGCGGCTTCGTCGAACTTGATCTCAGCACGGGCGATGTCGCGTCCGGCTGCGTCCCACACTACCCGGGCCGTCACGCCATTCAGACTGTTGAGCTGTTCAATGAACGGCGTCATTTTTTCCACCATCTGCGCACCACTGATTTTTGGCTGCGTCAGATAGTTTTCAATCGCCTGGGTCAGCCCCAGGATCCCCTCTTTGCCCACTTTCATCGCGCGGCCAATGCCGTTGGTCTGGCGTTTGACCCACTCAACGTAGTGGTGTCGGCCAATTACCAGTCCGCTGGTCGGCCCTTCAATCGCTTTTGCTCCGCTGTAGATCACCAGATCGGCACCCGCCTGGTAGTAGCATTGCAGATCCTCTTCTGCCGCCGCATCGACGATCAGCGGGACGCCATGCTGGCGCGCAACGGCTGCGGCCTGCGCCACATCGAGATGGCTCTTCTGCACACAGTGGTGCGATTTTACATAGAGGATCGCCGCGGTCTGTGGGGTGATCGCCGCCGCCAGCTGGGCGGGTGAGCACTCGTTGCTGTAACCCGCTTCCACCAGTTGCCCGCCACCCAGTGCCACCATGCTGCCGACCGGTGCGCCATAGTTCACGTTGTGCCCTTTCGGCACCACAATCTGATGCGGGACGGTCAGCGGCGCGGCATGCAGGTTATCCACCAGCCAGTCGTTGTCTTTCACAATCACCGCCGCCACGCTCTGGGCGATACCGGCCGAGGCGCAGGAGACCACCAGCGCGTTCTCCACCTTCAGCAGACCGGCGATATAAGCACCGGTCTTATCCACCAGATCTTTCATTTCGAAGTAGTGATCGAGGCCATATTTCACCGTATCGATCACCTCACTCGATGGCGTAGAGACGCCGAGGATCGTCATACGGCCAGAGGCATTAATCACCGGCTTCAGGCCATACTTTTCATATACCGAGGTCATGCGCTATTCCTTCTTCAGTCGCGATCCACGTACCAGCAACGACGGCCGCCAGCGGGACCAGATGCTTCTCACCTGCGACCTGTTCACCTTCTGAATCGATGAATGGCCGGGTTTCCTCTTTGACGCTAAACACTGTCAGATCGGCGTCGTAGCCCACTTTCAGCTGGCCTTTGCGCTGCAGGCGCAGTCCTGCCGCCGCATTGACCGTTACGCAGTCAATCACCTGCGGCAGGGTCATACCGACACTGAAAAATTTCGACATCACATGCGCCAGGTTGTGAACCGGTCCGGCCAGACGATTGCGGCAGTAGATGTCAGAGCTGATGGTGTCGGGCAGAATGCCCTGCGCAATCGCCGCGCGGGCGACTTCAAAGCTGAAGCTGGCACTGCCGTGGCCGACATCAAGTTTGACGCCACGCGCGATAGCCTGTTTTACCGCCGCTTTGAGTTCGCCCTGCGGCGTCAGGATACGGTTGGGTTTGCCGTTAAAGCAGTGCGTGATGATATCGCCCGTGGTGAGCAGATCCGCAATCTGGTCGAGATTGGGCGGATTATTGCCAATGTGAACCATCAGCGGCAGCCCGCCGGTTTCCTGCTGGATCGCCTTCGCTTTAATCAGCGGCTGCACACCATTCTCGCCCACCACGCTGCTGCTGATGCGCGCCTTGAGGCCGACAATAAAATCGGGCAGCCGCGCCACCGCCTGCTGCACCGCCTCGCCATCTATCTGCGTCATGTCAGCCAGCTCATTCTGGGTGACGATGCCGGTGCGGGCGATATTGATCAGCGCATAAACCTGGGTCTGTGCCGCGCGTGTCAGCCGGTAAAAGTCATCAATGTGCTCTGCGCCGGTGCTGCCCGCATCGACAACCGTGGTGACGCCATGCGCTACGCCAATCGCATCCGCTTCATCATGATAAATTGGTGATTTGGGATAGCAGTGAACGTGGGAGTCGATCCAGCCTGCGCTGAGGTAGTAACGGCCAGCCAGATCGCGCTCGTGCTGCGCGTTACCCTGCACCTTGCCTATGGCGGCGATACGGCCATCCTGCAGCGCAATGTCGACCACCTGCTCATCGCTGAGACGCGCACCGCGAATAATCAAGTCGTACATGGTTTCTCCTTAACGGCAGCCCGCTGCCGGGCTGCCGGTGAGATCAGAGAGCAATCGGAAACAGTGCCCCAAGGATCATCGCGCCGAGGATGGCGCCGCCGGTAATGGGCTTGTTCCAGAGATAGAAGAGCAGCGCGCCCAGCAGCGAACCCAGGCCAATCGGAATGGATGCCGCCATGGCTGACAGGATGATCAGCGGCCCCAGAAAGCGCCCCGAGGCATTACCCGCACCCATCATCACGTCTGCGCCGTAGGTTGAGTCGTTCTGATTGATGGTGAATTTACGCGCCAGAATAATCAGGTAGCCAATCGCCACACCAATCACCAGGCCCGTCGCCAGCGAGGCAGCGAAGTTCGCCACCGGGAAGACAATGCCCGCACCCAGCAGCAGTGCCGGAACGCCCAGCCCGACGCCGGTCTGAATCGCCCCGCCGATATCCAGAATGCCCACCAGCGAGCCTTCGATGATACGGGCGAACAGGAAGCTGGCACCAAAGGCGGCGACCGCGCCGTAGACGCCGGTCTCCATGCCTGCGCGCAGCATCGACACAAACGCCACTTCGTTGAACGCGCCGATGCCATAGAGGTAATACATGTGTGTCCCGGCAAAGACGCCAGAAGAGAGCAGGCCAACAAAGATCGGGAAAGACCAGTCGGCGTACCAGAAGCCTTTATTTTCGTTCATCGCATCGCCTCTTATTTGCCGCTGACTGAGTTATGGATCATGTCGAGCCAGCCGGGAATGCCGAGCTGGAAGGACTGCAGCAGCTTCATATCGAAACCACGGAAGAAGCCGCTCAGCACAAACAGCAGCACGATGGCGGTCATCATGACTTTGGTGACCCGGTTCCAGCCGCTCTCTTCCACGCCTTTACCGATCAGGATACCCAGCACCAGTCCCGGCACGGCGTTGCCCATGATCAGCTGCGCCAGACCGCCAAAAATGGTGGCCCAGAAACCTGACTTTCTGCCCGCGTCGATCGCCGCCAGCCAGAAGATCACCGGCATGACGGTGTTCACCAGCAGGTTAGCGGCGGGCACCAGCACTTTGACCGCCGTGACCTGCAGCGCAGCCGGAACAGCCGAGGCGGTGGAGTTGAGGAAGGCGACCACGATCATGCCGATGATGCCGCAGGCGATGGCCATTTTTTTCGGATCGTGCAGCGTCTCCGCCACATTACGATTCTTCACCATCAAGGCGGCCGCACCCCAGTTTGGAATGATGCGATGATCCACATCCTGAGTGAATGAACCGGCTGCAACCGACGATGCCCAGGCATTGAAAAAGAAGCCAAGACCAAAGGAGAAGTGGGATGCCGGATCGCCCTCGCACGAGTTCAGTTCGCCCAGCGTACGGAAAGCGCCCATGCCCTGAGTGGTTGGCGCGTGGAACATGCGCGCCGCACCCGCACCGACGCCGACCCCTACCAGCCCGCCAATGATCAACGACTTAAACAAAATGATTAAAAACATGTTGTTGTACCTTGTTGTCGTTTTTACCTGCCCAATCGCACGCCGCCGCATCGCCCACGCCTGATCATCGCGATGTCGCGACAGCAGAGCATCGGGCAAACGGCTGGCTGGCGTTAACAGGCTCTGCTTTACGATGCCGCCGTGAACGCCACCTGTTCGGTGTCGAAAACGGTGACGCTGACGGTGATCTCCAGCGTGACGCTGAAGCTCCGCCGTTGGCGCGCCAGAAAGAAGAAGAGAAACTTCTCGGTTTTGACGCTCTCCTGCGCGCGCAGCACCCGGACATCCTGAGGTTCAATGCGCAGCAGAATTTTTTGCGTCGCGCGCAGAACCTGGTTCTGCACACGACTCAGGGCATCGGCAAAGGCTTTCGCTTTGGTGTCGCCTTTGCCCTCGACCGTCACCTGGGTAACGTATTGTTCTTTCATAATCAGCTGCCGTGCTTCTTGTTCCAGGCCTGCACCAGCCGCTCACCTAACTCTTCTTTATCCATAAAGCCGAAGCCCAGCACCGTGGCACCTTCATTAATGGCGGTGACGCCTTCGTCGACAGAACGCATGCCATGCTTTGCTTTGTAGCCATATTTGTTCTGAGCGGTGATAGCACCGGCGCCGCCGCTGCCGCAGAACGAGATGCCGAAATCGGCGTTTTCCGCCTTCATCACGTCACCCAGTTTCATGTCAGCGGCGACACCTGGCACCACGACGGCACGGCCACCCGCTTTTTCGATGCCCGCCGCCACTTTCTGTCCTTTACCTAAACGATCACCAATCACTACTGTTACCATCTTATGTTCCTCTCTGGTTGTTTGATCGCGCGACTTCAATATGCACTGACAGCAGCCAGGCCTCTTCGCGGGGCAGATTGCCAAACAGATCGACGACCTGCTGCGCCAGCGCTAACGTTTCCGGCGGAATATCCTCAAACAGCTCCGCTTCCACTTCCGGCAGCGGCTCACCGCTCAGCGAGCGTGACGCCATGGCACCGACATGCGATTGCAGCATCTGCTGCTGAACCGCATTGGGCTGAATACCCTGCTGCTGATAGATCGCAGCAATCTGCGTCATCACGCTGTCAGCCAGCTGTTGCACTTTCTCAGGTGCCGCTTCATACACCGGGACGCCGTTATTACTCACCTTGCTACTCCTGTTAAACCGGATAATTCGCGTTAAAAACAAATTAGCGGTCATCGCCCCGGCTGTGGAGAGGCAACATTTCCAGCAGCAAGTGGAAATTGAAGTGAAGGTTGTGCGTCAGATCGCAGGCTGCATGCTTAGTGCGACACGCGTCGCAGAATGCGTAATTTGATGGATTTAACCGTGTAAGACGGTGATGTTGTGCGGCGACAAGCCGGACGCGCGGGGGTTCAGGGTGCGGTGATAAGCAGAAGTGATGGTAAAAAACCGCCGGCCTGGCTGGCCGGCGATCTGATTAACGGAATTTCTTATGGTTGGTATTGCGGATGTCGTCGAACTTCGCTGCTTCGCGTTTCGCCCCGTCCACATTGTTGGCTTTCGCCAGCGCGCTGACCACATCGATCTGCGCGATCAGTGAGTCGATACCGGCATGGAAATCTTTCACCTGTGGGCTGTCAGCCGGCTGGCCTTCCAGCTTATCCGGCGTGCCCTGTCGCGCATCCTGTGCCGCGGCACGCATTTTGGTCAGCGCCTGCTGCATCTCCTGGGCATTGTCACTTTTTTTGACGATTTTCAGGTTCGCATTCAGTGTATCCATATCCTGCTCCAGATCCGCCGCATAGAGACTGACGCTGGAGAACAACAGAGAAGCCGACAACATTGCAATCACATGCTTACGCATCATTACTTCCTTTTTATTGTGATGAAAAAAAAGCAGCCAACCGGCTGCTTCAGGAATCCATCTTTATTGTCCCGCTATCTTCATCTCAGGCAGTAACACTGAACCGCACTGGATATTGCTGCGGGTTTCAATATCGTTACCGATGGTCACCATATTGCGCCACATCTCTTTGAGATTTCCGGCGATAGTCACTTCGCTGACCGGGTACTGAATAACGCCATTCTCGACCCAGAACCCGGCCGCACCGCGTGAGTAATCACCAGTAATGGCGCTGACGCCCTGTCCCATCAGTTCGGTCACCACTAACCCGGTGCCCATCTGCTTCAGCAGGTCGTCAAAGCTGTGGCCCTGGCCCGCAATGCGCCAGTTATGAATGCCGCCAGCGTGACCGGTGCTGGTCAGGCCCAGTTTGCGGGCTGAGTAGCTGGTTAACAGCCAGGTCTGCAGCACGCCATCTTTGATGATGTCGCGCGCCTGGGTACGCACCCCTTCGCTGTCGAATGGCGTGGAGGCGAGCCCTTTCAGCAGATGCGGCTGTTCATTGATGGTGAGCCACTCCGGCAGGATCTGCTGACCCATAGAATCCAGCAGGAAGGTCGATTTACGGTAAACGTTGCCGCCGCTGATCGCGCCAACCAGATGACCAAATAAGCCGGTTGCCACTTCTGAGGCGAAAATCACCGGGGCTTTCATGGTCGGAAGTTTACGCGGTGCCAGACGGGAGAGCGTGCGGCGCGCGCACTCTGCACCGACCCACTCCGGGCTCTTCAAATCTTCAAACGCGCGCCCAATGGTGTAGGCGTAGTCGCGCTCCATATTACCATCCTGCTCGGCAATCACGCTGCTGGAGAGCGAGTGACGGCTTGAGCAGTAGCTCTGTAACATACCGTGGCTGTTGCCAAAGACTTTGATGCCGACGTGGCTGTTGAAGCTGCCACCTTCAGTGTTGGTAATACGCTTGTCGGCGCGCAGTGATGCCTGTTCCGCCTGCGCAGCCAGTTCAATGGCGCGGTCAGCATCAATCTCCCAAGGATGGTAGAGATCCAGGTCTGGCGCATCATAGGCCAGCAACTCTGCGTCGGCCGGACCGGCAAAGGGATCGGGCGAGGTATAGCGCGCAATATCAATCGCCGCCTGCACGGTGCGTTTGATCGCGTCCGGGCTGAGGTCGGTCGATGAGGCGCTGCCTTTACGATTCTGATGATAGACGGTGATGCCCAGCGCACCGTCGCTGTTGAATTCGACGTTTTCCACTTCGCCATAGCGGGTGCTGACCCCGATGCCGGTGGTTTTACTGACTGCCACTTCCGCGCTGTCAGTGCTTGCTTTAGCCAGTTCAAGTGCCTGCGCAATGGCCTGCTCCAGTACTTTTCGCTGTTCTGCAACCTGAGTAGATACGTTCATCGACCTGCCGTCTAATCTTATGTGTGAATGATTTGAGTCTATCAGAGTCAGAGAACAATTTCGCAGTCACCCGATAAACTGGTAGGATTAGCCTCTTTTTTTGGGAGCCCGGAAATGACCAAACAGCCCGATGAGTGGCTCGACGATGTGCCAGATAATGACGAAGAAGAAGATGAAGAGATTATCTGGGTCAGTAAGAGTGAAATTAAACGCGATGCAGAAGAGTTAAAGCGCCTGGGTGCCGAACTGGTTGATCTGGGTAAAAACTCGCTGGATAAAATCCCGCTGGATGAGCGCCTGCGTACCGAAGTTGAACTGGCACAGCGCATCAAGAAAGAGGGTCGCCGCCGTCAGCTGCAGCTGATCGGTAAACTGCTGCGCAGTATTGATGTGGAGCCGATCCGCGTTGCGCTGGATAAGCTCAATAATCGCCATAACCAGCAGGTTGCGCTGTTCCATAAACTGGAAATGCTGCGCGATCGTCTGATTGAACAGGGTGATGAAGCGATGGGCGACGTGATTGCGCTTTATCCCGATGCCGATCGTCAGCAGTTACGCAGCATGATCCGTAACGCGCAGAAAGAGAAAGCGGGCAGCAAGCCGCCGAAGTCTGCCCGTCAGATTTTCCAGTATCTGCGCGAACTGGCCGAAGCGAAGTAACGCCATGGCGGGCAGCCTCGCCCGCCTCCCGGCAGCGCATTCATCGATAGATATAGAGAATACCGGTGCGCAGCCGCAGCTGGCGTTCGCTCGATGTCGCAGAACGTCCGATATCACCAAAGGTGACGTAAGGCACCCAGACGCGATCGTTGCCAAGCGCATAATCGAACTGTAACTCCTGTTCGTAATCGTCATGTTTATTGGCAAAGAGTTTCGCATCCGCGTGCTTATATACCAGCTTATAGGTGGTGGTCAGCCGATCGCTTTTATTTCGCAGATAGAGATCAAAACGGTTGGCAGTGCGATGCCGGTCAGTATCGCAATAATCAATACCGCCGGTGCGGCATTGATCGTCATGCGCATAATCGGTCAGCTCAAGACGATAAAGGCCACCGAGAGACCAGCGATCATTAAATTTATACCAGGGTGCCACACCAAATTTCCATTCAGTGCGCGAGGAGTTAAATTCTGGCTGAATAAAAGGCGACACTGTCCAGTTTCCCCAGTAATACGACTTCAGAAAGGTCACCTCCACTACGTTTAACACGGTGTCATTATAATATTTGTCTTTTGGATCGGCGCCGCCGGTTTTGAATTTGGTTTCGACGCCGAGAAACATATTGTCCGGCAGCGTGGTGCTCAGACCCAGCTTGTCGTAGTGCGTGCGGTCGCGAAGGCGGTACTCATGCCGGTAATCAACGGTGGCCGTGGCCAGCGCCGCAGCAGAACTGCATAACAACGCGGCGCCCAGCAAAAACGACAATGAATTATTGTTTCCCATATGAACATCCTTATTAGTGGTAATCAGAGCAATGAATTATCCGAACTCATTCGTTTAACCCAGAGTTAACTTATATTTAAAACCCTCATCAATATAAGAGCGCGCATAAAGAGAACCTGTTATTTATCCCTTTAACTTTAACGCGTTAATTATTATTCCTCAGTTACTACAGGGATGATGCTAGAAATAACCGGCGAGAGCGGCCTTTCTGTTTCAGACACTAATAAGAAAAATATGGCAACGGCAGGAAGAGTGAGCAGATCGAATTCAAAAATATGCGGGATTTATTGAGGGAATAATATTTCCGGAGATAATGCTTTTAAAAAAAAAGCGCCCGAAACGGGCGCCTGTGACATTATGCCAGCCTGTCCAGCAGCTTCTGGTGGATGCCACCAAACCCGCCGTTGCTCATGACCAGAATCGTGTCGCCTGGCTGAGCGGCTTTGGCCACCATTTCCACCAGGGTATCGATATCCGCGCTCCAGTGCGCAGGCGGAATGCACGCTTCTGCGACATCAGATACCTGCCACGGAATATGGTGCGGCTGGAACAGAAAGACCTCATCAGCTCGCGCCAGCGACGGTGCCAGATCGTTCTTGCTGACGCCCATCTTCATGGTATTAGAGCGTGGCTCCAGCACAGCCAGGATACGCGCTCTGCCGCCAACTTTGCTACGCAGGGCAGCCAGCGTCGCCAGAATCGCGGTCGGATGGTGGGCGAAGTCATCATAGACTTTGATGCTGTTCACTTCGCCGCGCAGCTCCAGCCGTCGACGCGCATTGATAAAGCTGTTCAGCGCCTGGCCTGCATCTTCCGGCTTCACACCCACATGGCGCGCGGCAGCGATCGCCATCAGCCCGTTGTGCATATTGTGTTCACCCACCAGAGCCCAGTTCACTTCCCCGACTTTTTCGCCGTCGAGCCAGATTTCCCAGTGAGACGCATCGTTGGTGAGCTTCTTCGCCTGCCAGCGCCCGTGCTCGCCGACGTTCTCGTGTTCGCTCCAGCAGCCCATCGCCATCACCTGTTTGAGGTTAGGATCATGTTCCGGCAGCAGGATCTTGCCCTGGCCCGGTACGATCCGCACCAGATGGTGGAACTGCTTCTGGATCGCGCGCAGATCGTCAAAGATATCGGCGTGATCAAACTCAAGATTATTGAGGATCAGCGTACGTGGGCAGTAATGGACAAACTTGGAACGCTTATCGAAAAACGCGCAGTCGTACTCATCCGCCTCAATCACGAAGAATGGACTTTTTCCTAATTTTGCCGAGACATCGAAGTTTCCGGGCACACCACCAATAATAAAGCCTGGCTCAAGGCCGCAGGCCTCAAGAATCCACGCTGCCATGCCGGCTGTGGTGGTTTTGCCGTGGGTTCCCGCGACCGCCAGCACCCAGCGATCGCGCAGCACGAAATCGTGCAGCCACTGCGGGCCAGAGAGGTAAGGAATGTTGCGTTCCAGCACCGCTTCCACGCAAGGATTACCCCGCGTCATCGCGTTGCCGATAATCACCAGGTCAGGCACCGGGTCAAGCTGACTGGCGTCGTAACCTTCTGTTAATTCAATACCTTGCTGTTCAAGCAGAGTACTCATAGGTGGGTAAACGTTGGCGTCTGACCCGGTCACCTGATGACCAAGTGAACGGGCCAGCATCGCCAGACCGCCCATAAAAGTGCCACAAATCCCGAGGATGTGAATGCGCATTACGTGATCCATTACTCAAAAGTTCGGCGCACAGTGTAACGCCGCTCGCAGATGGAAGAAACGGATTAGGACTATGGTTTTTGAAGTTCAATCGGCTAAACTGCGTACGCATCCGTTGGCAGACTGTTACGCGTGCTGCCACTCCATCGAAGATTCAGGGAATGTGTTATGAAAACGTTGGGCGAATTTATCGTCGAGAAGCAGCATGACTTTCCGCACGCTACAGGTGAACTGACAGCGCTGATTTCCGCTATTAAGCTGGGTGCCAAAATCATCCACCGCGATATCAACAAAGCCGGTTTAGTGGATATTCTGGGTGCCAGCGGCGTCGAGAATATTCAGGGTGAGCAGCAGATGAAACTTGATCTGTTTGCCAACGAGAAACTGAAGGCAGCACTGAAAGCACGCGGCATCGTCGCCGGTATCGCTTCTGAGGAAGAAGACGAGTTTGTGATCTTTGAAGGTGAAGAAAACGGTAAGTACGTGGTGTTAATGGATCCACTGGATGGTTCTTCTAACATTGACGTTAACGTTTCTGTCGGCACCATTTTCTCTATCTACCGCCGCGTCAGCGAACCGGGTACGCCAGTTGTTGAAGCGGACTTCATGCAGCCAGGCAACAAGCAGGTCGCTGCCGGTTATGTGGTTTACGGCTCCTCCACCATGATGGTTTATACCACCGGTGCAGGCGTGCATGCGTTTACTTACGATCCGTCTCTGGGTGTGTTCTGCCTCAGCCACGAACGTATGACCTATCCACCAACGGGTCACACCTACTCCATTAACGAAGGTAACTACATTCGTTTCCCGCAGGGTGTGAAGAAATATCTGAAGTTCTGTCAGGAAGAGGATCTGCCCACGCACCGTCCTTATACCTCACGTTACATCGGATCGCTGGTCGCGGATTTCCATCGTAACCTGCTGAAAGGCGGCATCTACCTCTACCCAAGCACTGCCAGCCATCCTCAGGGTAAGCTGCGCCTGCTGTATGAGTGCAACCCGATGGCGTTCCTGGCAGAGCAGGCGGGCGGTAAAGCCAGCGACGGTCAGAAGCGTATTCTGGATATTCCACCGGTCACGCTGCACCAGCGCTGCCCGTTCTACTGCGGTAACGAGGCGATGGTGAACGACGTTGAGCGTTTCCTGGCCGAGTTCCCGGATTGCCGTCAGGGTTAATCCGGCAGGGGTATAAAAAGTCATATAAAAAGTAAGGGCGCGATTTTCGCGCCCTTGCTGTTTTTACGCCGTCTGCAACCTGAACTGCGCCATGGTTGCCTGAAGCTGATCGGACTGCGCTTCCAGCGACTGGGTCGCGGCGGTTGCCTGCTCCACCAGCGCCGCGTTCTGCTGCGCCGCCGCATCCATCTGTGTGACCGCCAGATTGACCTGCTCAATGCCACGGCTCTGTTCGTCGGAGGCCATCGAGATTTCTTTCATCAGTGCCGTTACGCGCATGACCTCACCAGAAATCTCATCCATGGTTTCCCCGGCCCGCGTCGCCATCTCGCTGCCCTCTTTGACCCTCGACTGTGAATCACTAATCAGCGTACGGATCTCTTTGGCCGCGTTAGCGCTGCGCTGTGCCAGCGTGCGCACTTCATTTGCCACCACCGCAAAGCCACGGCCCTGTTCGCCTGCGCGCGCCGCTTCAACGGCCGCGTTGAGCGCCAGGATATTGGTCTGGAAGGCGATACCATCAATCACGCCAAGAATGTCGCCGATACGATTGGCACTGTCGGTAATCTCATGCATTTTTTCCATCACATAGCAGACCACCTCCGCGCCGCGATCGGCAGTATCAGAGACCGCGTTAGCCAGCTGGTGCGCCTGCTGGGCGTTGCTGGCGTTAAGCCGCACGGTTGCCGTGAGCTGCTCCATGCTGGCGGCCGTCTGCTCCAGCGAGGCGGCGGACTCTTCGGTACGCTGCGACAGATTGACGTTGCCCGCGGCCAGTTCACGACTGCCGATGTCGATCTGCATACTCGCTTCGCGCACCTGACTCACCGAGGTACGCAACGACTGCTGCATCCCGGCGAGCGCATGATTAAGCCGCCCCAGCTCATTGTTGCCCGACGGTGGCAGCGCCTGCGAGAGGTCGCCCGCCGCGACCTGCTCAAGATGGAGAATGGCCAGGTTCAGCGGCTGCAGCAGCATCCGGCGCAGCAGTTGCCAGGCGAGCACCAGCAGCAGCAGTGTTAATACCACCGCCACGGCGATCAGGATTTTCATTTTGGTTTCGTTGTAGGCCGCCTGCGCCAGCTGGGCCTGGGTGATCTGATCGGCCAGCTGGCTGAAGTCCGTGACGGCCTTGTTGTAGCTGGCTGCCAGCGTCGCCAGGTTGCCTTCCAGCAGCTGGTAATACTCGTCGGTATATTGCTTATCCAGGGCGTTCATCATCGGTTTGATACCCTGGTCGAGATAGGCTTTGTAACTGGCCGAAACCGCATCGGCCAGCTTTTTACCGTGCGCCGTCACCGTTCCGGCGTCCACAAAGCGCTTCAAACTTTGCTGTGATGAGACCACATCCGCCTGCGACAGTTTTGTTACTGCCGCCCCCTCTTCCAGTAAACCAATTTCAATTTTACGCACCGCCAGCGCGGCGTTAGCGCGGGCCCGCATCAGATCGGCATTGCTCTGGTAAAGACTGTTCAGCTCGATCCCCTGAATGCGGTTGATCACATCCAGCGAGCGATTCCCTTTGTTAATTGCCACGATACCCATAAAACTCACCGCCAACAGCAGCAGTGTCATAAATGCCAGCAATGCCAGCAACCCCGTGCGAAGTGATAACTGTTTCATCCAGATAGTTTCCGTGTATGTGAAAAGGCAAATTTTCCAGCGGCCCTAAAACGGATGAAGTATCGGCAGTAACGGCGCGAAACTTTAACCCTGATTAGTGTTAACAACTTGATCATCACGGGAACATCCATCAAGCTAATCGCCGCTTATCCGTTATCCGGAGAAAAGAATGAAACCAGGATTACTTCTGATGCTGCTGTGCCTCAGCACGGCGGCGCTGGCAGAGGATCTGCCGACAGACGCCTCGCCCGATCGCTGCCTCAATGACGCCTCGACTACCCTTGCCATGAACCAGTGCTACGCTGCGGCCAATCGGGCCTGGGATCAGGAGATGAATAAGCAGTACAACAAACTGATGAAAACCCTCTCCGGCGAACCTAAAAACAAACTGCGTGCCGCGCAACGCGCCTGGATGAGCTACCGCGACAGCTGGCTTGAGGCGAGCCGCAGCCAGCTCAGTTCACAAGGCTCGCTGGGCAGCGTGGCGCTGAGCGCTCAGAGCCTGAGCCTGGTGCGCAATCAGGCACTGATGTTGCAGTCACTTGGTAAAGGCAGCTGTGCTAACCCCGATGACTGCTGATCGATAACCGGTTTTTGCGCTGGCTGAAGTCAGCGCGCTCATTAACCTTCAGGGAGAAACCATGGCTGCTTACGCCTCGACCATCATTCTGATTTGCCTTGCCGTGCTGAGTTATTTCGTTCACAACAACGCGGTCACAATTTCAATTCTGGTGCTGCTGGCGATTAAAATTACCCCGCTGGCTCAGTTCTTCCCCTACGTAGAAAAACAGGGCATTACCTTAGGCATCATTATTCTTACCGTGGCGGTGATGGCCCCGCTGGCAAGCGGCTCACTGCCCGCCTCTGCGCTGATCAAGTCGTTTGCTAACTGGAAGTCGATTGTGGCGATTCTGGTGGGGATCTTTGTCGCCTGGCTGGGCGGCCGTGGCGTGAACTTTATGAGCGTCCAGCCTTCGGTGATTGGTGGTCTGCTGATTGGTACAGTGATTGGCGTGGCGTTCTTCCGAGGGGTGCCGGTAGGACCACTGATTGCCGCAGGCATTGTTTCGCTGTTTGTGGCGGCTAAGTAGCGTTTGGGCGCATTCCGAAACGCCAAAAAGGGGGCATACTTTCAGAGTCAGTTGGCTATAATAGCCGACACTCAACATACGACTACTGAAGGAATGCCAGATGAGTTTGAACCAGGTGCCAGCAGGTAAAGACCTGCCAGAAGATATCTACGTTGTCATTGAGATCCCAGCGAATGCTGATCCGATCAAATATGAAGTTGATAAAGAGTCTGGTGCCCTGTTTGTAGACCGTTTCATGTCTACCGCCATGTTCTATCCGTGCAACTACGGCTACATCAACCATACCCTTTCTCTGGATGGTGATCCGGTTGACGTACTGGTTCCGACCCCGTATCCACTGGTTCCAGGCTCAGTGATCCGCTGCCGTCCGGTTGGCGTGCTGAAAATGACCGACGAGTCTGGCGAAGATGCCAAACTGGTTGCCGTTCCGCACACCAAACTCTCTAAAGAGTACGATCACATCAAAGATGTGAACGACCTGCCAGAACTGCTGCGTGCACAGATCACCCACTTCTTTGAGCACTACAAAGATCTGGAAAAAGGCAAATGGGTGAAAGTGGATGGCTGGGATAATGCCGAAGCCGCTAAAGCTGAAATCATCTCCTCTTACGAGCGCGCACAGAAGAAGTAATTCTGCTGCCGGTTTGTGAGTCGAAAAAAAAACACCGTCCGGATGGACGGTGTTTTTGTTCAGGCCTCTGGCTCCTCATCGCGCTTCAGCCAGTCACCACTCATGATGCGCTGGCGTCCTGCCACTGAGCGTTGATAGACATAAAGCCATGCACTGCCAAACGGCGTCTGAGTCAGATAACGTTTGTACTCTCCCCCTTTGGTGCGAAGCGCATCCAGCTCCGCAAGGGTTGAGGCATCAATGCGGTACACCTCACAATGTACCGCTCCATTGCCCTCAATCACGCCGGGATAATGGCCCAGACTGTAAAGCTCAAAGCCTTCAATCTGGTGATCACCCAGCCACTGCGCATTCGTCATCCAGTGACTGTTTCCCTGTTTGCGCCGTAAACTGCCGTAGACAATTATTCGCATTGCTAAAACTCAAACTGATAGAGCAAATCGAGAGCCTGATCCACACCGGACACGGCTTCCAGATAGAGTTTAGGCATCAGGCGGTAACGCAAGGTTAACGTCGCCAGTGAATCAAATATGCCAACACCGTATTTTACCTGCAGACCCGGTAGCACATAGCCGCTGACCTGCACCTGCTGGCTGTCGCCAACACCGGCAGTATCAACAGCGAGATTGCTGACACCGAATGTCTCCCCGATTTTACCCACAACCTGCCCACTTTGTGCAACCCCTAAGCCAACAAGTGCTGAAGTGAGGGCGTTACTGTCGCCGTCGCTGCCCAATCCCTGACCGCGCAGCAGATAGGAAAGCGCTTCCTGTTGCGACATCGCCGGATCGGAGAAGACTTCCGCTTTTGGCTCATCCGCCAGGCCAGTGACGCGCAGACCCGCGGTGACGCCATCTTCGGTGGCATCCGGGTTACGGATGGCTTCCAGGTTGACGTAAGGCTGATCCGGCGGACCGGCAAACTGCAGCTCGCCTTTACGCACGATCAGATCCTGACCATAAGCGTGGAAGCGACCGGACGGAATGTTGATCTGACCGTTCAGGCCGAGTCCTGACTTATCCTGCACCATTTTCAGATCGCCATTCAGCTTCGCTTTCAGGCCAAACGCAGAGAGCCGCACATCGTTGCCGACGTGGATCACCAGATTGCTGTTAATCGGAATCGCGGCGGTTTGCGGTGCAATCGGCTTCAGCTGTTTATCCAGCAACAACTCATCCGACGAAACGCCAGTGGCGCTTTCCGGCACTTCCTGCACCGTGATGCGCGCCCATGGAATATCGACCCGGCCATCAAGGTTAAAGGCCGCTGGCGTCGCTTCAAACACCAGATCCGGCGAGACATCCATGCGCACCATCGGCGGCACGGTCACGCGAACCCGGCTGCCCTGCGCCGCAATGCGCGCACGCCAGTTGTCGAGCTGGCTCCAGTCTGCGTTACCGCTGAGGTTGATATTGCCCTGCCCGGTCTGCACCAGCCCGTTCAGGGTGGAGCTCATGCCGTTAAACACCAGATTCAGGTTGGCACTGGTCAGGTCAACCGGCATAAAGTTGCCATCCACATCCACACCCGTCAGGCCAAGCTGACCAAATACCTGCGGCTGCTGCACGCTGCCGCCCAGGCGCAGGCTGCTGTTCAGGCTGCCTTTGATCTTCTCGCCCTGCATCAGTGCCGGATTGAGCATCGCCAGCGAGACATTGCGGATGTTGACGTTACCGCCCAGCGTGCGACGGTTTTGCGGATCGTCGATCTGCACGTTGCCATCCAGCTGACCGTTATTGGCGATGCGGATCAGCCAGTCGAGCTGGGCGCGCCCGTTTCGCAGCGCGGCATTGAGGTTCAGCGTGTCAAAGGCGATCGGCAGATTGTTGCCCTGCACATCCTGCACCACTTTCACGCCGTTGCCCTTCAGCGCCACGGTACCGGTCGGCAGGCTGCCATCGGCAGTCCAGTTGACGCGCACGTCGCCGCTGAACAGGCCGCTAAGCTGAGTCGCATCCGGCATAAACGGCTTCACCATCGCCAGGTCAAAGCGATTCAGCACCACATGCGCCTTGCCTGCCGGGCCCACTTCAACCGGCTCCGGCACACAAATTTGCGCATTGGGGTTCTGCCAGCAGTGTGGGCCGATGGTGGCCGTCTGGCGGCTGTTCAGATAGTCGATGGCCATGGCGCGGGTCAGACGCCACTCACCGACTGGCGTATCAAAGTGGGTGTCGTTCAGCGACCCTTTCCAGCGCTCGGTCTGGCGATCAAAGCTGCCGTTCAGCGCCAGCTGGCCAGAGACCGGTTTGCCCTGCACATTGAGCTTCAGCTGATGCTGATGCTCATTGCCGTCCGCGTTCAGCGTCAGCAGGCTGATGTTCAGCGCATCCTGCTTCAGCTGCTCGACGCGCAGTTGCAGTTTACCCGCCACCTGCTCGCCGGAACGGACGTCGCCATTCAGGGTGACGCGATTGATCTGCATCTGCTGCCAGCGCAGACCACGGGCATTAAGATCGGCCAGCAGCTGCGGTGCCTTCAGGGTACCCCGCGCTTTTATTGTGCCGTTGATGACGCCGCCCAGACCCGGCAGCGCATTGTCGAGCTGGGGTGCGTCGATACTGGCATCGAGATCCAGACTGTCGCCCAGCGCGCCTTTAACATCCAGATGGTTGCGTCCCAGCGCCAGCTTAATGCCCGGCACCGTCCACTGGTTGTAGCTGTTACCGGTCAGGGAGCCATCAGCGGTCACGGCGTTCTGTTTCACATTGCCTTTCAGCTGTAGCTGCGGCACGCTCAGTTGCCAGCTGCCACCATACAGACTGCCGCGGGTGGTGATTTTGCCATCCAGCCTTGCTGGCCAGTCGGGATACTGTTTAGCGGTATTAATTCCCGCCAGCGTCAGCTCACTGCGCCAGCTTATCGCCTTGCTCCAGTCCACCAGCGCGGTGAGATCGATATTGCCCTGCAGCGCAGCCACGCGCAGGCGGTCGAGGCTGAACTGCTCAACGTTGCCTTTACCCGTCAGCGAGATCGTCGCCGGTGGTACAGATTCACCCTTCACGGCAGTCTGCAGCGACATCACATAGTCGGTGGCTTTGCCTTTGAACTGATAGTCCAGGTTATCCGCCTGATACGCTACCGGACCGGTCAGCGGCCAGCGTAACTGCGGACTGGTCAGCTTCAGTGACAGCGGCAGTCCCGCCACCGCCAGCTGGGTCGTGGCGTCCAGCTGCGCATTCACTGGACCGGAGAGGTTCAGCCCCATCTTCAGCTCGTCGCGCATCGCGCCATTAAGTTTCAGCGCGAGCTTTTCGCCTTTAATCGGATCGGTATTCACTGTGCCGTTAAGGGAGAAATCGACAGGCCAGTTATCCGCCAGCGTCGCCTGACCGCTACCCTTCAGGTTGCCGAGGTTCGAGTCCACCTCCAGCGTGCTGAGCTGCATCTGACGATCGGCGGTTCTGGCTTTCAGCAGCAACCGGCTGACGGAAATATCGGTGTCGCCGGTAATGCGCAGCTGTTCACCCAGAATCTGCTGCACCTCAATATCCAGCGGCAGACGGAAATCAGGCATCTCAGGCAGCAGGGGTTGCGCAAACATCGCCTGCAGCGTTTCACCCAGCGGTTTTTCAGCGGGATGTGGCTGCTGGACTTTCGGCTCCACCACCTCGTCATTGACCACTTTCGCCGCTTTCGGCAGCGCAATCAGCAGGCTTTGAATATGGGTCGGATTCAGCGTCAGCGCACGATCCTGCCACTGCAGGCCGGTGGTGAAGTCGAGCAGCGATATTGCGGTATCATCAACTTTGACATTGATATTGTGCAGGCCAAAGTGACGCAGCGTGATGGGGTATGGCGTGCTGAGGTTAGTGTTGCCACTCTCCTCTTCCGGCGCTGGTGCCGCAGGCGTCATTTTCTTGCTGTCGACCACCACGCTGATATCGCGCAGGGAGACATCGTTAACGCACACGGAGGAGTGCAGCAGGCAGTTGAGATCCACCGCCAGATGAATTTGCCCGGCATCAACGCTGACGCCGGGCATTTCGTAACGCAGACCGTTAAGGGTCAGGTTACGCCAGCCCCCATCGACCTGCTTGATTGACAGGCCCGGCACCCAGCGCGACGCACCTTTCAGCACTAAATGCAGCCCAGGCGTGGTACCGATTAAAAATGCCACCCCACCCAACAGCACGACCAGAAAGATCAGAATGCCGATCAGGACCTTTTTCCACAGCTTCATAGTTCTGGCCCCAGCCCTACGTAAAATTGTAATCCATGCTCTTCGTCATCCCCGATGGGTCTGGCGATATCAAATTTGATTGGGCCAACCGGTGAAGACCAGCGCACGCCGACGCCCGCACCGGTTTTGACGTTACTTTGCTTGATGTCGTTAACCGCTTCGCCCGAGTCGACAAACACCGCGCCCCACCATTTCCCGGTGACGTTGTACTGATATTCCAGCGATCCGGTGGCGAGTTTTGATGCACCGGTGAGTTTGCCGTCATCATCGCGCGGTGAAATATTTTTGTATTTGTAGCCACGAATACTGCGGTCACCACCGGCAAAGAAGCGCAGATCCGGCGGCACTTTTTCGAAGTCGTTGGTTTCGATCCAGCCCAGATTGCCGCGCGCCACAAAGCGATGACTGTCGCCAAGGGTACGGATCCAGACGTTTTGCGCCTGCAGGATCAGGAAGTCGACGTCTGAACCCCAGGTGGTATCAGAGACGTCTGCCGAATAGCGCTGTGAATCGCCCCATGTCGGCATCAGGCCGCCACGGGAACGGGTACGGTTTACGCTGACGCCGGGATAGAGCAGCATAGTGGTGTTGGTCACGCTGCCCTGAGTAAAGTGATCCAGGCTCCAGCGCAGGTTGACCGCCTTCTGCCAGCCGCTGCTGCTGTCCCAGTTGCGCGACATCGCAAGCGTAGTGGTATCCGCTTTGGTGTCGTTGAGGTCGGTGCGCTTCAGGCCGCCGGAGAAGGTGTAGTACTGCTCAAGCGGGCTTTTCAGCAGCGGCACTTTGTAGCTGAGATCGACCTGCTGTTCCGGCGCGGAAACGTAGGCGCTGGCCGCCAGGCTGTGGCCGCTGTCGTTGATCCACGGTTTTTTCCAGGTCCCTTTCAGGCGCGGACCGACGTCTGTGGAATAGCCGACGCCGGTTTCAATGGTGTTTTCGGTGCGGGGTGACATTACTGCGCTCAGCGGCAGCACTTTGGTCTGTCGTCCCTTGCTGAATTCCGGCGCGACCACCACCGAATTAAACCAGCCGGTAGCGGAGAGGCGGCGATTCAGCTCGGCTAAATCGCGGGAGCTGTAGTAGTCCCCCTCTTTAAACGGCACCAGGTTTTGCAGGTACTCTTCGCGAATTTGCGATCCCTGGAAAGTAACGTCGCCGAAGCGATAGCGTTCGCCACTGTCGTAGTCGATATCCCAGAACGCTTCACGCCGCTCAACCGAGACACCAAGCTGGCTTTTTTTAAACATGCCGTCGAAATAGCCGTTACGCAGTGCGAGATTAGAGAAGCCGCTTTTGAATTTGTCATATTGCCCGTGGTTAAGCTGGCTGCCCACTTCAGGGCGTCCCTGCTTCACCCAGGCTTTGTAATCCGCGTCATTGCGCGCATCGCCTTCGACCACAATCGTGCTGCCGCCGATTTTTACCGGTTCACCAGGCGTTACGTGTGCCACTAATACCGGTCGTCCACCCTGCGCAGGCGCGGGGCGGGATTCGAAATCGATGGTGGGCTCGTAATAACCGAGCGCGCGCAGCCCCTCTTTTATCGCAACAGAAACGCGCGCGCGAAAGCGGCCATCATTAGAGACCTCATCGCTGCCGATGGTGGACAGACGCGCTCTGACATTCTTTTGCAGATCCCCGGATAAGCCGTCTACCTGTAATCGCACTGTCGCCGCCTCAAGGGCGGGCGCGGCAAGCAGCAGGCCAGCCATGCAATAAACATAAAATCGTGGCACCTGTACTCCTGTTAATCATGCCGGCCCCTTTTCCGCGGGGCGCTTATTAATCTTCTTTGCCCGCACTACCGCAACGGCAACATCCTCATCATAGCCGCACTTTATGGCAAACGGCGGAGCAACACTGACATCTAAGTCAAATAACGGGGCTATTGTCGGTAAATGGGGTGAGCGATACAACTCCTGCGGGTCGGAATGATCAGTCCGATATGACTCACTCAGATAAATCCGAGTCTGTAACCGGCCGCTCTGGCTGCTAATGCGCCCTTAAGCAGCGGTTTGCCCTCTGGCGGCGCAATGAGCGCTCCTGCTATAATCGGCCACCACAGGCATGCCGCCTGTTTTCATTTCTGCCCCGACATGTCGTTTGTTGTCGAACTGGCGCAGACATTTTTGGCACGGATAGCTTTGTTTCACGGATAAACCAACTCTGTTTGCGCTTACCCACGCTGCCCAGGCCAAAAATGACAAGTGGATAACCCTTTGGATCTCATATGTTAGATAGCTTACTTGTCATTCTGTTACTGATCGTAATCAGTGCCTTTTTCTCCCTGTCGGAGATCTCGCTGGCGGCCGCCCGTAAGATCAAACTGAAACTGCTGGCCGATGAAGGCAACGTAAATGCGCAGCGCGTGCTGAAAATGCAGGAAACGCCGGGCATGTTCTTCACCGTGGTGCAGATTGGCCTCAACGCCGTCGCCATCCTGGGGGGTATTGTTGGCGATGCGGCGTTTTCGCCGGTTTTCAGCGGCCTGTTTAACCGGTTTGTCTCGCCGGAACTGGCGGAGCAGCTCAGCTTTATCTGCTCCTTCACCATCGTCACCAGCCTGTTTATCCTGTTTGCTGACTTAACCCCAAAGCGGGTCGGCATGGTCGCACCGGAAACCATCGCGCTGCGCATCATCAACCCGATGCGTTTCTGCCTGCTGATAATGCGTCCGTTGGTGTTTCTGTTTAATGGCCTGGCTAACGTCTTCTTCCGTATTTTCAAGCTGCCGATGGTGCGTAAAGATGACATCACCTCCGACGACATCTACGCGGTGGTGGAAGCCGGTGCGCTGGCTGGCGTGCTGCGTAAGCAGGAGCATGAGCTGATTGAAAACGTGTTTGAGCTGGAGTCACGTACCGTTCCCTCCTCAATGACCTCACGTGAGAATATTGTCTGGTTTGATCTGCACGAAGATGAGACCAGCCTCAAAACCAAAATCGCCCAGCATCCTCACTCGAAGTTTCTGGTCTGCAGCGGCGATATCGACCATATCGTTGGCTATGTTGACTCCAAAGAGCTGCTGCTGCGCGTGCTGGGTAATCAGAGCATGGCGCTGAACAGCGGCCTGCAGATTCGCTCGGCGCTGATCGTGCCGGACACGCTGACCCTCTCTGAAGCGCTGGAAAGTTTTAAAACCGCCGGAGAAGATTTCGCGGTGATCATGAACGAATATGCGCTGGTTGTAGGCATTATTACCCTGAATGATGTGATGACCACGCTGATGGGCGATCTGGTTGGTCAGGGTATGGAAGAGCAGATTGTAGCGCGCGATGAGAATTCATGGCTGGTTGAAGGCGGTACGCCGATTGATGACGTGATGCGCGTGCTGGACATTGATGATTTCCCGCAGTCAGGCAACTACGAAACCATCGGCGGCTTTATGATGTATATGTTGCGTAAGATTCCGAAGCGTACCGATTTTGTGAAGTTTGCTGGCTACAAGTTCGAGGTGGTGGATATTGATAGCTATCGCATCGATCAGCTGCTGGTCACCCGCATCGATGAACGACCGCCGGTGCTGAGCATGACGAAAAGCGAAGAAGAGTAGAATGACCAGCAGTCTGGCCCAGCAGGCGTAATTGCTGCAGGCAGTCTGGAAACGGACAGCGCGGAACAACCGGAATGTGACGTAGTCTGTGAGAATTGTTGGCACTGCTCAGGTTCAGAGTGACAAATAAAATGGCCTGACTGGCCAGACACTAAGGGCGCCATCGGCGCCCTTATGATTAGTTGAACTCAAGTTTGAGACGAACGACCTGGCGGTTAATTTCTGACATCACGCTCAGGTGCTGTTTGTCTTTGACGCGCGGGATTAATACTTTCCCTTTGTCGAACTCGAACGCGCCGACGTCCTTGATATACAACCTTCCTTTGAACAGCGTTTTTACATATTTCGCTATTTGTAGCGGATTATAGCGCTGGAAGATCTTCATACTGACTAACTCCTGTACATTTTTAAGCACGCTTCGCTGTTTCCAAATTTGGTTCCAGCCCATGAAGCGCGAATTCGCGATAACTATAGAACACTCAAACCTACTAATGTTCCTAAAAGTGATTTTTTTTACTGAATTGACACATCATTACAGAACACTCTGTTATCAGGCTCACACAACACAGTATAAACCTTCGTTGGTTAAGGAATTGTGGCGGCCATAACAAACCTGACACCTTTCCAGGACAGGCGCATCATCCCTGCTTACTATTGCAGTAAAATGACTAACTGGTCTGATCACTCAAGGAAATAGCAATGCGAATAATTCTGGCAGCTGTAGCGTTGTCTTTACTGATACCGGCAAGCGTGATGGCTCATGACCTCAGGCAGGATATGCGGGTACCGGCCGTTGGCGTGAACGACAAAGGCGAGCTGTTATTGCAGCAGGATAAGTTTAGCTACAAAAACTGGAATAGCGCGCAGCTCGGCGGAAAAGTTCGCGTGGTTCAGCACATCGCGGGTCGCTCATCCGCTAAAGAGATGAATGCCGCATTGATCGAGGCGATTAAGGCCGCGAAGCTGCCGCATGATCGCTATCAGACCACCACCATCGTGAATACAGATGATGCCATTCCCGGTACGGGCATGTTTGTGCGCAGCAGCGTCGAGACTAACAAGCAGCAATATCCGTGGTCGCAGTTTGTTGTCGACAGCAAGGGCAATGTGCAGCATGCCTGGCAGTTACAGCCGGGCGGTTCCGCCATTGTGGTGCTGGATAAGCAGGGTAAGGTGAAATTTGTGAAGGATGGATCGCTGACGCAGGATGAAGTGACAAAAGTGATTACGCTGGTCACCTCCCTGCTTAAGGATTAATCGCTGAAGCCCCGGTGGGAAGAGCATCGCCCGCCGGGGTTTCAGCCTTCAGCAGGCTGAGCGCTCAGACAGCGTTAAAACAGTGAAACGCGGAAGCCAGGATTAAGGAAGGATTCGCGCGGCGCGTAGTCCAGAGTTTTACCCTGCCAGTCGTGCACATGCGCGCCCGCCGCCATCGCCACGGCATGGCCCGCGCCGGTATCCCAGATGTTGGTGGGTCCGAAACGGGGATAGAGCTGCGCTTTTCCTTCTGCCACCAGGCAGAATTTCAGTGAGGATCCGGTCGCGACGGTCTGATGTTCACCTAACTGCTTCAGGTACTCTTTCATCTCATCGTCGTCGCCATGTGAACGACTTACCACCACCAGCGGAGGACGCGCATCACGGACATGAATCTGTTCACGCTGACCGCCCTCCTCTTTCCACGCTTTGCCGTCTGCAGCGGAATACATCACGCCCAGCACCGGCGCATAGACTACGCCCATTACCGGCTTGCCTGCTTCGATTAGCGCAATATTAACGGTAAATTCGCCGTTACGCTTGATGAACTCTTTGGTGCCATCCAGCGGATCGACCAGCCAGTAGCGCTGCCAGTGCTGACGCACTTCCCAGGCTGGCGGATCTTCTTCTGACAGCACGGGGAGATCAGGCGTTAACTTTTTGAGGCCCGCGAGGATCACCTCGTGTGCAGCGATATCCGCGGCGGTCACCGGCGAATCATCCGATTTGTGAGAAACGTCAAGCGGCGCGGCACCGTTATAGACCTGCATAATCGCGTCGCCTGCTTCGCGTGCCAGTTGGCAGATTTGCTCTAACATTTTTCACCTCATTGTGTCTGTCTGCTGCCGGATCAGCTCATCGTCAGATAGTGACATTTTAGCAGTTCCGCCTGAAGTACCCATTTACAGGCACTTTGGCGATTCAATTTATAGATATATCAATATCATAGTTACCCATTTATCGCCACGCCTGTGCCGCTACGCCTCCATCGTTTAAGAATCCGTCGCTGACCGATGCGCCAAAACGTTATACCCATCACGATTTAAAATGACTATCTGTCATGCTTTTACATTATTTTGAGATCCTTATTTATTTTGCAGCAGGAGCAAGCATGTTTAAGCCCGGAATGATGTTACTGGCACTGAGCGTTTCCGTCGCCACCCAGGCGGCGACGGTGGATTTGCGGATACTGGAAACCACCGATCTGCACAGCAATATGATGGATTTCGACTATTACAAAGACACGCCAACCGAGAAGTTTGGTTTGGTGCGAACCGCCACGCTGATCCACGCCGCACGCCAGGAGGTGAAAAACAGCCTGCTGGTCGATAACGGCGACATCATTCAGGGCAGCCCGCTGGGTGACTACATGGCGGCCAAAGGATTACGTGAGGGCGAGATCCATCCGGTCTACAAGGCGCTCAACACGCTGGATTACAGCGTCGGTAACCTCGGTAATCATGAATTCAATTATGGCCTGCCCTACCTGAAAAAAGCGCTGGCGGGCGCACGCTTTCCCTATGTGAACGCCAACGTGATTGATGTGAAGAGCGGCAAACCGCTGTTTACCCCATACCTCATCAAATCCACTACGGTGGTTGATCGTGAGGGCAAAACGCAGACCCTGAAGATAGGTTATATCGGCTTTGTGCCGCCGCAGATCATGGTGTGGGATAAAGCCAACCTGCAGGGCAAGGTACGCGTCGATGACATCACCGAAACGGCTCGCCGCTACGTGCCTGAGATGCGCGCGCAGGGCGCCGATCTGATTATCGCTATTCCCCACTCCGGCCTGAGCAGCGAGCCGTATCACACGATGGCGGAGAACTCGGTTTACTATCTCAGCCAGGTGGAAGGCATTAACGCCATCCTGTTTGGTCATGCGCATGCGGTCTTCCCCGGCAAGGAGTTTGCTGACATCAAGGGTGCAGATATCGCCAACGGCACCCTGAACGGTATTCCGGCGGTGATGCCAGGCATGTGGGGCGATCACCTTGGCGTGGTTGACCTGGTGCTGAACAATGAGGGCGGACGCTGGCAGGTGAGCAGCGGCAAAGCACAGGCGCGGCCAATTTACGATACCGCAGCGAAGAAATCGCTGGCGGCAGAGGATCCGGCGCTGGTGAAGGTACTGGCTGACGATCACCGCGCCACGCGAGAGTTTGTGGCGAAGCCCATCGGCAAGTCCGCCGATGTGATGTACAGCTACCTGTCGCTGGTACAGGACGATCCGACGGTACAGATCGTCAATAATGCCCAGCGCGCCTACGTGGAGCATTTCATTCAGGGCGATCCGGATCTGGGCCGCCTGCCGGTGCTCTCTGCTGCTGCGCCGTTTAAAGCGGGCGGACGTAAAAACGATCCGGCCAGCTATGTCGAAGTGGAGAAAGGCGCGCTGACCTTCCGTAACGCGGCCGATCTCTATCTCTATCCCAATACCCTGGTGGTCATGAAAGTCACCGGTGCGCAGGTAAAAGAGTGGCTGGAGTGCTCAGCGGGCCAGTTTAATCAGATCGATCCCCACAGCACGAAAACGCAGTCGCTGATCAACTGGGATTTCCGCACCTATAACTTTGATGTGATTGACGGGGTTAATTATCAGATTGATGTGACCCAGCCCGCGCGCTACGACGCAGAGTGTCAGTTGATCCATCCTGAGGCCTCACGTATCCGTCAGCTTAGCTGGCAGGGTAAACCCGTCGATCCACAGGCGACCTTCCTGGTGGCGACCAATAACTATCGCGCTTACGGCGGTAAGTTTGCCGGCACCGGAGATAAATACATCGCCTTTGCCTCGCCGGATGAGAACCGTTCCGTGGTTGCCGCCTACATCAGCGCGGAAACCAAAGCGCACGGTGAAGTTCAGCCGAAGGCGGACAATAACTGGCGGCTGGCACCGATTACCTCATCCACCCCACTCGACATTCAGTTTGAAACGGCACCGGGTGACAAAGCGACCGGGTTTATTAAGCAGCATGCGCAATATCCGCTTCAGCCCAAAGGGACAGATGCGATCGGCTTTGCTCTGTGGCAGGTGAATTTACAGCAGAAATAAGGCGGAAGAAAACGCTGCAACCGGGGGGGTTGCAGCGTGCGGAATTACAGAATTTCCAGCAGTTCGACTTCGAAGATCAGGGTGCTGAATGGTGGGATAGAGGCACCCGCACCGCGCTCGCCATATGCGAGGTTCTGTGGGATCACCAGTTCCCATTTTGAGCCAACCGGCATCAGGGTCAGCGCTTCAATCCAGCCTGGGATCACGCCGCTTACCGGGAATTCCGCCGGTTCGCCACGGGCAACAGAGCTGTCGAATACGCTGCCGTCGATCAGTTTACCGGTGTAGTGAACGCGTACGCGATCCTGACGTGATGGGATTGGACCTTCGCCCTGCGTAATCACGCTGAACTGCAGACCTGATTCGGTGCTGCTCACGCCTTCACGCTGCGCATGTTCCTGCAGGAACGCCTGACCTTCTGCGGCCATGGCTTCGGTGCGCTCACGACGCACGCCTTCAGCGCGTTCATGCACTTCACGCAGTGCGCGATGAACCACATCAACCGGTACGGCCGGCGAGTTCCCTTCCAGCGCGTCGCGCAGACCCGCGAGCAGTGCTTCTGGTTGCAGACCCTGCAGACCAGATTCCAGCAACTGCTGGCCAACCTGTAAACCAATACCGTAACTTGCTTGTGCTTCGACGCTGTCGAAAGAAGGGGTAGTCATCTTCGTTCCTTTCACTCTCGGATAAATTCGAACGGGCAGCATAGCAGCGCAGGCCGCTGGCGTAAAATGCCCTGCATCGCAGATGACTTTTGCCGGGGAAAGAGAAACAATAGAGCCGTCAATTTTATCAATGCTGGCAGGCACTTCGCGCCGGTATTGCCCATACTATAACTATCGGGGGGGATCACCCCCTCTGTAGCACACGAATAAGAGAGCAAATATGGGCCAGATAGCCCCACGACGCCGCAGGATGCGTGCAAAATATCTTGTATCCCGGCTGCAGACCTGGCTGGCCGCACGCAGGCTAAAGCAGCCTGCCGGAGAGGAGGAACCCCGAATGGCTTCAGACACGTCATCCCGCCTGCCGACATGGCTTCAGCGTATCTGGCATTTTACCGACCACATTCGCTGGATGGACCCGCTGCCTGCGCTGCACCGCCGTGGCATTGTGGCCGCACTGCTGGTGATGCTGGTGGCGTTTCTCTGGCCCGCCAGCACGCTGCGCTATCCGGTCGAGCAGCCGGTCGCACCCCAGACGGAGAAAGAGGTGCCGATGCAGGCGGATATTTATGAGAACAACAGTAGCCGCCAGCCGTCATCCTCACCGTCTCAGCAGACGCCAAAAGCCGATTCTCAGGGCGAGTGGCGCAATCTGACCATCGCTTCCGGTCAGACGCTGGCGCAGCTGTTTCGTGATAATAGTCTGCCGGTCAATGATGTGTTTGCGATGGCGCGGGTGGAAGGCAGCGATCAGCCACTCAGCTCACTGAAAAGTGGTCAGCAGGTGAAAATCCGTCAGGATGCGCAGGGGGCGGTAACAGGTCTGACGGTGGAGGGCGCAAACGGTCCGGTGCTGTTTACACGTCAGCCAGACGGCAGCTTTATTCGCGCGCAGTAACGCGAACAGCGGCGATTGAAAGGCACAAAAACAAAAACGCCGGCACAGGGCCGGCGTTTGTGTCGTGCTCAGTTAATAAAGATTAACCAGCAACTACTTTCACGTTCAGTTTCGCGAATACTTCGCTGTGAACCTGGAAGCTTACTTCATGCTCACCGGTAGTACGCAGAACGCCGTTCGGCAGACGAACTTCGCTCTTAGCCACTTCAACGCCAGCTGCAGTCACTGCATCAGCGATGTCGCGGGCACCGATTGAACCGAACAGTTTACCTTCATCGCCCGCTTTAGACGTGATGGTTACAGTGCCCAGTTCATTGATTTTCTCAGCGCGTGTAGTTGCTGCAGACTGAACGTCAGCCAGTTTGGCTTCCAGTTCAGCACGGCGTGCTTCGAAGAACTCAACGTTTTTCTTGGTAGCAGGAACAGCTTTGCCCTGTGGTACCAGGAAGTTACGAGCGTAGCCCGCTTTAACGTTAACCTGATCACCCAGGGTGCCAAGGTTTGCTACTTTATCAAGCAGAATAACTTGCATTACCTTATCCTCTTAAAGTCGTTAATGGACAGTTGCCGATTACTGATGACGATCAGTGTACGGCAGCAGAGACAGGTAACGCGCACGCTTGATGCAGCGAGCCAACTGACGCTGGTATTTTGCACGAGTACCGGTGATACGGCTCGGGACAATTTTACCGCTTTCGGTAATGTAGTTTTTCAACGTTGCGATGTCTTTGTAATCGATCTCAACAACGCCTTCCGCGGTGAAACGGCAGAACTTGCGACGACGGAAATAACGTGCCATTAGGCTAGTCTCCAGAATCTATCAATTCAATCTGCTCGGCATGGAACACCACTTTGCTCTGGCCATTTCGTGCCTGATGGCAACTAATGAAACCGTCGAGTGTGAGTTGCGTGCCGACCGTTATATGTTGAGTAATCACCTGATGGGCGCTGCCGCTGATAATAACCGGCATACGACACCAGGCTTGCCGGTGAAACCCGGCCTCCTCCTGCACTGAGCGGTGCTCAAGCACGAACTGACAGTGAGGAATTCCTGACGGGCTAACTCTTCGAACCGGTGTCTTGCACACAGTGCCAGACAGGCGAAGTCGATTAACCGTCACGATGGATTACTCTTCAGAATCCCCAGCATCTGACTCATCAGCGGATTCGTTAGCAAAATCTTCGCGACGATCACGACGCTCATCTTTCGCTTTAACCATCGGCGATGCTTCAGTTACCGCGTTTTTAACGCGCATAACCATGCTACGGATAACGGCGTCGTTGAAGCGGAAGTTCGTTTCCAGCTCATCGATCGCTTCCTGCGGCGCTTCAACGTTCATCAGAACGTAATGCGCTTTGTGCAGTTTATTGATCGGGTAAGCCAGCTGACGGCGGCCCCAGTCTTCCAGACGGTGAATCGTGCCTTCTGCACCAGTGATAGCACCAGTGTAACGCTCGATCATGCCAGGAACCTGTTCGCTCTGGTCAGGATGAACCATAAATACGATTTCGTAATGACGCATCGAAATTGCTCCTTACGGATTATTCAGCCTCCTGTCGGGGTCAACCGCGGCCCATGGAAGCAAGGAACGTTATAGGCTGTGTCCCACAAAGGTTCGTTGTGACGAGCGTTTGTGGGACACAGCCTGAGAATGCGGCTGAAAAATTGACGCGTAATCATACTGGCGGCGACGGCTAAACTCAAGCGCACATTTCAACAAATGCCATCCGGCGTGCCATATACGGTAGCTTTTCGTGCTAATCATGTGAATACAGCGCGTTAAGCGGGAAAGGTTCAAAAAAGCTGATAAAGAGCTTCAGGCGGACGATCTGGCGATAATGTGCACAGTCGCTAAACTTAATGCAGACGCTACGGTTTGGCTTATCGGCGTCTAACAGAGTGTGTTCCCTGAAGTGAGGAGTCGGGCATGAAAACGTTCGTCATCGCCACTTTACTGGGTCTCTTCCTGTCTCCACCCGCTCTTGCCAGCAATGCTGACTGTGCGCAGCAGATAAGAAGTCACAGCAGCGAAGCGGCATCGGGTTATATCTACGTTAATCGGCTGGATGCGCCACAAAAGAATCCGGTCAACGCGCCTGCCAGAGCAGCAGAAAAATCGTCTGCGCACTGGTAAGTGCTGGTAAATTTACGGGCGGCAGATCCACTCTCCGCCCGCTCATTTTATAGCTGCTGTTTAAAAAAGCTGACCAGCGCCGTCAATGCTGATGGCGTGATCTTATGTCCAATCTGTTTTTCAGACAGCGAAGTCAGATGCTTCGCCAGCCCGTTGTCACGCAGCGCCCTCTCCAGCCGGACGCTCTCCGCCCAGGGCACCACCTCATCCGCCTCACCATGCCACAACAGCAGCGGACGGTTTGCCAGGGCCTCCAGCCGGTTGCAGGGATCGTAGTCGGCCAGCGGTGCCATGCGGGCAGCAAACTGCGCTTGCTGCTCAGGCGTGTCGGCCACCAGCGGCGGAAAGAGCGACTGACTGAGCTGCATAAAATAGCCCGATCCCATCAGGCAGGCGACGCTCTGAATCTGCGGATAACGTGCCATCGCGCCCAGCGCCGTCATGCCGCCCATCGACGCGCCCGCCACCGCAAAACGCTCGCTGGCGATCAGATCGTCAGCGCGCAGCGCCGATTCCAGCTGCGGCAGCTCATCAATGTTCTGTTTCAGAATCTCCCAGAAGCGACCAAGGCGTGCATCGGCATCGCCGTGATAGCGCGCGCCGTGCAGATCCGCATCCGGCATCACCGCCCGGAACCCCGCCTGTGCCAGCGCGACTGCGAAGTAGGCGTAGACCTCTTTTGAAGAGGTAAAGCCGTGATAAAACAGCACGGTAGGCAGTGGCTGATGCCGTTGTCCGGCAGGCGTGGCGTGCAGGCATTCGATACCGGCCAGCGTTTCTGTGGTGAGTTCAATCATGGTCTCTCCTGAGAAGGGGCAAGGCGTGCCGATTGAGTGTACGTCTGCGGGTTAATTTACGAAATCCCCTGCTGCGTTTAGTCGCCAGATTTCGGCCTAAACTTTTCCCGCGCTTTGCCGTTGATGTTGTGTCCCCCTAACTTGATCAAAGGTAATTTATGAAGCGTCTCTCTCTCAGCGGCCTGAGTCTTGGAGTTAAGCTGTCTGTACTGACGTCTCTCAGCGTAGCGTTATTGTTGCTGGTTCTGACGCTAACCCAGAGCCACACCGCTTCGCGGCAGCTGGAAAATCTCGCCATCGATGACATGCAAAACCAGGTGCAGGGCATCAGTGAAATGGCCACTATGTTCAACGCCACCCTCACCGAAGAGGTGGCTCACTACACCAGTCTGTTTACCAGTTTCCTGCCTAAGCGTTTTAGCCTGGATGAAGGCTCCCGGGTGCAGGTCGGTGCCTTCTCGACGCCGGTGCTGCGCGCCGGGTTAAAAACGCTGAACCTCGACCAGACCGCGGTAGACGATTTCACCGAACGCACCGCCGCCGTGGCGACCATTTTTGTGCGTGATGGCGATGATTTTATCCGTATTTCCACCTCGCTGAAAAAGCAGGATGGCAGTCGCGCAATCGGTACGCAGCTTGACCGCAACGGCGCCGCCTGGAAAAGCGTCAGTCAGGGCGACGTCTATCAGGGGCTGGCGACGCTGTTCGGCCATCGCTACATCACACAATATCAGCCGGTAAAAGATGAGAGTGGCAAGGTTGTCGCCATCCTGTTTGTCGGCGTTGGCATTGATAAGCAGTATGCGCTGATGCGTGAAAAAATCCTGGCACGCAAGCTGGGTGATAGTGGTCATTTCTTTGTGCTCAACGGCACGCCCGGTAAGACGCAGGGAGAGTATCTGTTCGATCAGCACGACGAAGGAAAACGACCCGCCTGGGATGACGCGACACTCCAGCCGCTGCTGACTCAGCCGCAGGGCATGCTGCAGGCAGAGATCAACGGCGAGCACCAGATTCTGGCATGGCAGCAGCTGCCGGGCTGGAACTGGGTGATTGCCGGCGAAGTTAACCGTGAAAGCCTGCTCGCCCCGATTACGCATAGCCGTAACCTTTTCCTGATAACCGGACTGATTCTGGTGGTGGTCTTTGCGCTGGGGTTTGTCTGGTACAGCCGTCGGGCGATTACCCGTCCGCTGCAGCAGGTGATCCATCTGGCGGAGCAATATGCCGCCGGGAATCTGCAGGTCCATATGGATACCCAGCGTCGCGATGAAGTGGGCCAGTTGATCGTTGCGATCAACGGCATTGGTGATGGTCTGGAGAAAATCGTCAGCCAGGTGCGCGGCGCGGCGCAGGAGATCAGCGACGGCACAGACACCATCGCGGCCAGCAGTCATAACATCAGCGAGCAGATCGGACGTCAGGCCAGCAGTGTGGAACAGACCTCCGCCAGCATGGAGCAGTTTGGCGCGACGGTTGAACACACCGCAGACAGCCTGCGTCAGGCGATGTCACTGGTGGCCGAAGCCAGCGATATCGTCAGTCACGGCAGCCAGACGGTGGTGCGCTCGGTCAACACCATGTCGGCAATTAAGGTTTCATCACAAAGCATTGCGGATATCACCCACGTGATTGAGTCGATCGCCTTCCAGACCAATATCCTGGCGCTGAACGCCGCCGTTGAAGCGGCACGTGCCGGGGAACAGGGCCGTGGCTTTGCCGTGGTGGCCGCAGAAGTGCGTGCGCTGGCACAGCGTTCTGCGCAGGCCGCTAAAGAGATTGATGGACTGATTGCGACCTCCATCAGCAACGTGGCGGAAGGCCATCAGTTATCTGAGCAGACGCGCGATGCGATGAGCGACATTGTGACCCACATCGAGCAGGTGCAGGCGCTGATGGGCGAGATCAACGTGGCGGCGCAGCAGCAGGCGGCAGGCATCGGCCAGGTTAATCTGGCGATGAACCAGATCAGCCAGGCGACTCACCAGAACAGCGAACTGGTGACACAGGCGGAAAACAGCGCGCAGAACCTGAGTGATAAAGGGCATCACCTGACCCAGTTGGTCAGCGTATTCAGCCTTAAATCCTGACGTCATTCAGGGCGATGACATACACTTAATGCTTCGTCCTGAAAGAGGGTTTTGCTATGCGTTTCGCTTATCTACTGATGATAAGCCTGCTGCTGGCAGGCTGTTCCGCGCTTGAGACCACGCCAAAAGCACCGCCCGCGCCGACGCAACAGGCGCAGGAGATTTCACGGGCGCAGAGTGGTGGTTTGCCGAAACTGGGCAATATTACCGTTAATGTGCGCGGCTCACCGGATGATGCCGGGCGGGCCGTGGCCACCCGGGCTAACCAGGCCGGTGCGGCTTACTATCAGATCGTGGCGCTGAGTGAAACGGTAATGCCCGGTCTCTGGTACGCCAGCGCGATTCTTTACGGCGCATCACCTGCCACAGGCACGGGCCAGTAAACGGTCTGTGATTGCTGCCTCAAGGGGGCGGGAGCCACGCCGATCGAGCCACTGCTGGCACCATGCATCCGCCAGCGGCGGTTCGCCATATTTCAGTAGCTGAGCGCCGGTCGCAAGCTGCAGCAGCGTGCGGGTCACCTCGCGCGCCTGCTCTTCGGGGACTTTGCTTATTCGCAGCCGTAACTGACGCCAGCGCGCATCGAAATGACGATTACTCCCTTTCACCGCTTCAAATTCCTGGCCCAGCATCTCCGAAACCTCTGCCTGACGGGTGAGCACGCGCAGTACGTCAAGACACATCACGTTGCCCGACCCTTCCCAGATGCTGTTGACCGGTATGTCACGATAGAGGCGCGGCAGCTCGCTCGCTTCGCAGTAGCCGATGCCCCCCAGCACTTCCATCGACTCCGCGACGAACGGGGCTCCCGCTTTGCAGATCTGATATTTTGCAGCCGGAGTGAATACGCGGGCAAACGTGACCTCATGCGGTTTTGCCGGTTGTGACCAGGCGCGCGCCAGCCGCATCAGCAGCGCGGTTTGTCCCTCCAGCTGCAGCGCCTGCTGTGCCAGAACCTGACGCATCAGCGGCTGATCCACCAGGTTTTTCCCCATCACCTGGCGCTGATGTGCATGCCAGAGTGCCACCGAGAATGCACGCCGCATCTGACCATGACTGCCGAGTGCGCAGTCGAAGCGCGTCATACCGCCCATTTTAAGGATCAGCCGCACGCCTTCGCCCTCTTCTCCCAGCAGCCAGCCGGTCGCATCGCGAAACTCCACCTCACAACTGGCATTTGAGCGATTACCCAGCTTATCTTTAAGCTGCTCAAGCTGGATGGCGTTGCGTGACCCATCAGGCAACAGGCGCGGCAGGAAGAAACAGCTTAATCCGGCGGGCGTCTGCGCCAGCACCAGATGCGCATCGCTCTGCGGCACCGAGAAGAACCATTTGTGGCCGGTCAGCCGGTAGGCTTCACCCGGGCCGCGCGCCCCCAGCGGCTCGGCCCGGGTAGTGCTGGTGAGCAGATCGCTGCCGCCCTGTTTTTCCGTCATGCCCATACCGATCAGCAGACCCTGCTTCTGGTCGCCGGGCTGCGCATGGGTATCGTAACGATCGCTGAGCAGCGGATCGAGCCAGCCTTCGAACGCGGCGGGCAGATAAGTCTGCAGCAGTGGAATGGCCGCGTGCGTCATGGTCACCGGGCAAAGCGTGCCCGCTTCAACCTGTGCGTGCAGAATAAAGCGCGCAGCGCGCGCCACGCTGGCCTGTTCACGTACTGTGGGATGCCAGCTGAGATTATGCAGGCGGCTGGCGCAGACACCCTGCATCAGCAGGTGCCAGGCGGGGTGAAAACGGACTTCATCCATCCGTACGCCACGGGCGTCGTAGCGCAGCAGCTCAGGTGGCTCCGCGTTGGCGAGCCGGCCCAGCTCCAGCGACTCGGCGCTGCCCAGCTGTCGGCCTACCGAAGCCAGCCATTCCCGGTCCCATCCGGCGCCTTCGCGTGACAGTGCCTCGCCGAGCGGCGTATCAGACAGGAACAGGTTGCTGTTGCTCAGAGGATGGGGCTGATTAAAAACGGTGTGTGTTGTCCAGGTCATAACCACTCCTCGCGGATGTCACTCAGTAAGTATACCCGTCGTCTTTCAAGCTGCATTTTTGTTGGCTGCGTTCACTCACCCGAATCACTTACTCATGTAAGCTCATCGGGATTCGTTCTCTTGCCGCCTCAATGCAACCCGAAATCCTTTGGGTATATACGAATGACGCGCAGTTATGCCTGGTACAGAAACTAATTTGTGGCGAGGATCACATCGGGGATCAGGCGTTGCGCTGACGCACCGCTTCAAACAGGCAGACACCCGTAGCCACCGAAACATTCAGCGAAGAGACGCTGCCGGCCATCGGAATGCTGATCAGCTCATCGCAATGCTCACGGGTCAGACGACGCATGCCTTCCCCTTCCGCGCCCATCACCAGCGCCATCGGACCGGTCATTTTGCTCTGGAAGACGGTATGGTCAGCTTCACCTGCGGTACCGACAACCCAGATGTTGTACTCCTGCAGCAGACGCAGGGTACGTGCCAGGTTGGTGACGCGGATCAACGGCACATTCTCTGCCGCGCCGCTGGCCACTTTTTTGGCCGTTGCATTCAGGGGCGCAGAGCGATCTTTCGGCACGATAATCGCGTGCACACCGGCCGCATCGGCACTGCGCAGGCAGGCACCCAGATTGTGCGGATCGGTGACCCCGTCCAGCACCAGCAGGAAGGGTTTGTCCAGGCTCTGCAGCAGATCCGGCAGGTCGCCTTCCTGATACTGACGACCCGGTTTTACCCGCGCCACAATACCCTGATGCACACCGCCTTCAACCTGGCTGTCGAGCCACTTGCGCTCGGCCAGCTGAATCACGACCCCCTGAGCTTCCAGCGCGGCGACCACGGGTTGCAGGCGACGATCGTCGCGGCCTTTGAGGATAAAGACTTCCTGGAAACGTTGTGGATCACGTTCCAGCAGCGCCTGCACGGCATGGATACCAAAAATAATTTCGCTCATCGATCTGCTCAGTGTTTGGAAATGAATGAATGACCGCCCTTTCTCAGTGAGAAAGGGCGGGTGCGCGCATCAGTCAGGCTGCGCCTTTTTTCTGGCGCGCTTCGCCCGGGTGGCGGCGGCGATTTTACGGGTTTTTTCCGAGACGTTTTTACTTTTATTCTCGGTATTTGCAGCGGCGGGCTTACTCTTGTCGCCCCGGAAAGCGGCGTCCGGCTCGAAGTTGGACTTCTTGCTCGCATCACGACGGCGTTTCGCTGGCGCTTTGTCGTCACGCTTCGCCCGGTCGCGTGCGGTTTTGCCTTCACCACGTACCTGACGCTGGCTGGAGATCAGGGCAAAGTCGATTTTACGCTCATCCATATGGACGGCTTCAACACGCACTTCAACCGTGTCACCCAGACGATAGGTGCGACCGCCCGATTCACCGATCAGACGCTGACCTACCGGGTCAAAACGGTAGTAATCGTTGTCGAGCGTCGAAACGTGGACCAGACCATCAATGAACAGATCGCTTAAGCGTACAAAGAAGCCAAATCCGGTCACGCTGGAAATGACGCCGTTGAAGACGTTGCCAACCTGATCCTGCATGAAGTCACACTTGAGCCAGTCCGCGACGTCACGGGTCGCTTCATCGGCGCGGCGTTCGGTCAGAGAACAGTGCAGGCCCAGTTGCAGCATCTGCGGCATGTCGTAGTGATAGCCGCCGGTTGCTGTCGTCATATCTTTGGCGACGCTGCGATCTCTCGGCATCAGGTATTTAATGGCGCGCTGTACCAGGCCTTTACCTTCGTCCTGCTCTTTTGCCAGCAGATATTTGATGGCGCGATGCAGCGTCAGATCCGGATAACGACGGATTGGCGAGGTAAAGTGCGCATACGACGAGAGCGCCAGACCAAAGTGACCGCGGTTTTCCGGATCGTAAACGGCCTGCTTCATCGAACGCAGCAGCATGGTTTGCAGCATTTCCGCATCAGGACGATCGGCAACCTGCTTCAGCAGCGCCGCATAGTCGATTGGCTGCGGTTTATTGCCGCCAGGCAGGCTCAGTCCCAGCTCGTTGAGCACGGTACGGAAGCTCTTGATGCTTTCGTCGGTCGGGCGATCGTGATCGCGGAACAGCGCCGGTTCCTGATTTTTCTCAACGAAGCGTGCCGAGGCGATGTTCGCCAGGATCATGCACTCTTCGATCAGCTTATGGGCGTCATTACGTGACACGCGCTCAACACGCTCAATACGGCGCTCGGCGTTGAAGATAAACTTCGCCTCTTCCGTTTCAAACGAGATACCGCCGCGCTCTTCACGAGCGGCTTCCAGCGCATGATAGAGGTTGTTCAGCTCTTCAAGGTCTTTAACCAGCGGCGCATACTGCTGGCGCAGCTCTTTGTCGCCCTGCAGAATGTTCCAGACTTTGTTGTAGGTCAGACGCGCATGGGAGTTCATCACCGCTTCGTAGTGCTTGAAGCCGGTCAGTTTACCTTTGGTCGAGATGGTCATCTCGCACACCATACAGAGGCGATCGACCTGCGGGTTAAGCGAACATAAGCCATTCGACAGCACTTCCGGCAGCATCGGCACAACCTGCGACGGGAAGTAGACCGAGGTTCCGCGCTGATGCGCTTCGTCATCCAGTGGGGTGCCAGGACGGACGTAATAGCTGACATCCGCGATAGCTACCCACAGACGCCATCCGCCACCACGCTTCTTCTCACAGTAAACAGCATCATCAAAGTCACGGGCATCTTCACCATCGATGGTGACCAGCGGCAGCTTACGCAGATCGACGCGGCCTTTTTTGGCCTCTTCCGGGACTTCTTCTTTCAGTTTGCTGACCTGAGCTTCCACTTCCGGCGGCCAGGTGTGCGGGATTTCATGCGTACGCAGCGCCATATCCACGGCCAGGCTGGTACCCATATCATCGCCCAGAATCTCGGCGATTTTACCGATCGCTTTGCTGCGACGGTTCGGACGCTGGACCAGCTCAACCACCACCACGGAACCCATACGGGCATTCATCGTCTCTTCAGGTGGGATGAGGATGTCAAAACTCAGGCGACTGTCGTCCGGTACCACGAAGCCAGCACCGGCATCGGTAAAGTAACGGCCAACGATCTGATTGTTGCGGGGTTCCTGCACCCGGACCACGCGCGCTTCGCGGCGGCCTTTGCGATCGGCACCCAGCGGCTGCGCCAGGATCACGTCACCGTGCATACAGAATTTCATCTGTTCTGCGGAAAGGTAGAGGTCATCTTTCTGACCTTCTGCCCGCAGGAAGCCGTAGCCATCACGGTGGCCAATGACTTTACCGCGCAGGAGATCAAGACGTTCTGGCAGGGCATAACACTGACGGCGGGTGAACACCAGCTGACCATCACGCTCCATGGCGCGAAGGCGGCGACGCAGCGCCTCAAGGTGTTCTTCTTCCTGCAGATTCATCTCTTCAGCCAGCTCTTCGCGGCTGGCCGGTTTTTCACGTTTTTCTAACAGAGCCAGAATAAATTCACGGCTCGGAATAGGGTTTTCGTATTTTTCAGCTTCTCTATCCTGAAAAGGATCTTTTGACATAGCGGTTCCTCCGATGTCATTTAATATTTATTTCCACCGGCGATCTGGACAAGATGATCTCATAAAGTGGTGTATTTCCTTCGACCAGATCTGCCAACGTATAGCTATCCAGCTCCTGCAAAAATCGCTGCACCGCATCATGTAGCGCCTGCTTCAGACGACAGGCTGGCGTGATGGAACAGGACGCGCAATCCACTAATTGTAGTGGTTCCATCTTACGTACCACATCGCCAATGACAATCTGACGAGCTGGCATACCCAGACGAATGCCCCCGTTTTTACCACGCGTTGCGGCGACATAGCCCGCCCGGCTCAGCTGATTGATAATTTTGACCATATGATTACGGGACAAACCATAAGTGTTCGTCACTTCCGTAATATTGGTCTGCTGACCTTCCGGCAACGATGCCAGATAAATCAGTGCCCGTAAGCCATAATCAGTAAAACTCGTGAGCTGCACAGTAACCTCAGTGAACCTTCAGGCGCGGCGTGACCTTATCCGCCCTGTGATTGATGCCAGGATTAAATCGGATCGCCATTCGATTAGCTACGATGATAAACCAGAGTCTGTCTGGCCGTGCGCTTTTTTAAGCCAGCAGAAGGTTTGACAAGCGAAGGGAGGTTAAGTGGCATCAAAGAATGGAAAAACAAGGGCCGGACAGCGTCCGGCCTGAATGATTACGCGTCGAACGGGTCGCGCAGAATCATTGTTTCACTACGATCAGGGCCGGTTGAGATGATATCAATCGGCACACCCGTTACCTCTTCCACACGCTTGATGTAGTCACGCGCAGCCTGAGGCAAACCTTCCAGCGTCTTGACGCCAAACGTTGTCTCGCTCCAGCCTGGCAGGGTTTCGTAGATCGGCTCAATGCCTTCCCAGTTCTCTGCCGCCAGTGGCGTGGTGGTCACTTCGCGGCCATCAGGCATACGATAAGCCACACAGATCTTCACCTCTTTCAGGCCATCCAGCACGTCCAGCTTGGTCATGCAGAAACCTGACAGGGAGTTGATCTGGACCGCGCGGCGAACCGCTACCGCATCCAGCCAGCCGGTACGACGACGACGACCGGTGGTCGCGCCAAACTCATTACCCTGCGCACAGAGGAATTCGCCGGTTTCATCGAACAGCTCGGTCGGGAACGGGCCTGCGCCAACGCGGGTTGAGTAAGCTTTCACAATACCCAGCACGTAGTCGACATAACGCGGGCCAATGCCTGAACCGGTCGCTACGCCACCTGCGGTGGTGTTGGATGAGGTCACGTACGGATAGGTACCGTGATCGATATCCAGCAGCGTACCCTGCGCACCTTCAAACATAATCAGATCGCCACGCTTACGCGCGACGTCCAGCAGTTCAGATACGTCAACGACCATGCCAGTGATGATGTCAGCGACTTCCATCACATCACTCAGCACTTTATCGAAGTCGACTGCCGGCTCTTTGTAGTACTCCACCAGCTGGAAGTTGTAGAAATCGACCACTTCTTTCAGCTTGGCAGCAAAGGTTTCTTTGTTAAACAGGTCGCTGACGCGCAGGGCACGGCGAGCGACTTTATCTTCATAAGCCGGTCCGATGCCACGCCCCGTGGTACCAATCGCTTTGGCGCCACGAGCACGTTCACGCGCCATATCCATCGCAACATGATATTGCAGGATCAGCGGACAGGCTTCAGAAATCAGCAGACGTTCACGTACCGGAATCCCGCGCGCTTCCAGGCCTTTCATCTCTTTCATTAAGGCTTCAGGAGAGAGCACTACGCCGTTACCAATGATGCTGGTGACGTTATCGCGCAGAATGCCAGAAGGGATCAGGTGGAGGACGGTTTTTTCACCGTTGATGACAAGCGTGTGGCCCGCATTGTGGCCGCCTTGATAACGCACAACGTAATTCGCGCGCTCAGTCAGAAGGTCTACAATCTTACCTTTACCTTCGTCACCCCATTGGGTGCCCAGTACGACGACGTTCTTACCCATTTCTCAAAATCACCGATTGCTTAAAAAAGGATTCTACCATCTGATCCCGTGGTTTTCAGCACTTTTAGCATACGATTGCGCGCTTTTTTGCCTGAGTTTTGATCACTACAACATGTTGGGGATAATAGCGTTGAAAGGCACAATTTAGCCGGTCTGAACGTGAGCCTCAGAGGTTGCCGTGCAGGCTGAGCATGCAGTAAATCACCATACCAGCAACGACCAGTCCTCCACCAAAGCGGTGCAGCAGACGATCGGGCAATCGCGTCATCGTCAGGATCATGCGTCGCCAGGCGCGCGGCATAAACATCGGTCCCAACCCTTCCAGCACTAACACCAGCGCCAGCGCCATCCAGATGCTTGTTTTCATTCTGATACCCAAAAAAAAGGGCCGACAACATTGTCGGCCCACAGGTTATATCAGTTCTTAGCGTGTCGCGTTAGAGGGCGCCTTCATATATCGGAAGAAGTCGCTATCCGGGCTTAACACCATCACATCCTGATCGCTATTGAAGCTGTTTTCATAGGCACGCAGGCTACGAATAAAGGCGTAGAAGTCAGGATCTTTGCTGAACGAATCGGCAAACAACCGCGCCGTTTCCGCATCACCGTCACCGCGTGTAATCAGCGCTTCACGCTGGGCTTCAGCCAGAGTACGGGTGACCTGGTAATCGGCCTGGGCGCGCAGTTTTTCCGCCTCTTCCTGACCCTGTGAACGCTGGCTACGCGCTACCGCTTCACGCTCAGCACGCATACGGTTGAAGATCGCATCAGACACTTCAGTCGGCAGGTTGATCTGCTTGATGCGAACATCCACCACCTGAATACCTAACGCCGCCATACTGTTCGGGTTTGGTGCTGGCTCGCTGCTGTTGGTTTCACGCTCGACACGGGCCGCTGCACTGGCAATCGCGTCATCAGCCGCAGGGGTTGCGATTTCATCATCGTTGCCTGCAGAGCCGGTATTCAGCGCGTCACGCACATCGGTGGTCAGACGACCACGAGAGTCCGTTACGATATCTTTCACATCCAGACGACCCATCTCAGAACGCAAGCGGTCACTGAACTTACGTTTCAGCAGCACTTCCGCCTGAGAGACATCACCGCCACCGGTGGCCAGGTAGTAGCGACTGAAGTCGCTGATACGCCACTTGATGTAGGAGTCCACGATCAGATCTTTCTTCTCTTTGGTGACGAAGCGATCGGCCTGGTTATCCATGGTCTGGATACGCGCATCCAGCGTTTTAACCGTTTCCAGGAATGGAATCTTGAAATGCAGACCCGGCTCAAACACCTGCGGCTTGTTTTCGCCGTCGCGCAGGACTTTACCGAAGCGCAGAACAATGCCTCGCTGCCCTTCCTGCACCACAAACAGGGACGCATAGAGCGCCACCAGCACGACAATGATTAAAAATACTATTGGCTTACGCATCGATTACTCTCTCCCTTCGCGCTGGCTGTCGCTGCGCTGAGCATTTGCCCGACGCTGATCCATGATGTTGTCCGGACTGTATGACGACGTTTCATTGCGGCTGGCACTGCTATCGGAGCGCGCAGGCAGCGAAGAACCATTCGCGCCTTTCTGACCATTCTGGCCCGATGAAGTCTGACCGCCACGCATCAGTTGATCCAGCGGCAGCACCATCAGGTTATTACTCCGATCGTTAACCAGTACTTTGCGGGTATGGCTCAGCACACGTTCCATGGTCTCGATATAGAGGCGCTCTTTGGTGATTTCGGGTGCAGCTTTATACTCAGGCAGGATCTTGGCGAAACGCGCCACCTCACCCTGCGCTTCCAGAACGGTACGCTCTTTGTAAGCGCGTGCCTCTTCCAGAATACGTTGCGCCTGGCCGTTAGCACGAGGCTGAACTTCGTTGGCGTAAGCTTCGGCTTCGCGAACATACTGCTCGCGGTTTTCGCGTGCGGCAATCGCGTCGTCAAATGCAGACTTCACCTCTTCCGGCGGACGTGCAGCCTGGAAGTTGACGTCCAGCACCGCGATCCCCATGTTATAAGGGCGAATCGTCTCGTCGATTTCACGCTGGGTATCGCTACGCACCACAGTACGACCTTCGGTCAGGATGCGGTCCATGGTAGAGCGACCAATCACGCCGCGCAGTGCGCTGTCGGTAGCCTGACGCAGGCTGTCGTCCGCGCTGGTCACAGCATAAAGATAACGTTCCGGATCGGTCACGCGGTACTGCACGTTCATCTCCACGCGCACCACGTTCTCATCCGAAGTCAGCATGACGCCAGAAGCAGCCAGTTCGCGCACCGATTCAACGTTAACCGCACGCACCTGATCAACGAATGTCGGCTTCCAGTTCAGGCCGGGTTCGACCAGATGGCTGAATTTACCGAAGCGCGTCACCACGCCACGTTCCGCTTCTTTGATGGTGTAGAAACCGCTTGCAGCCCAGATGACTACAGCAGCAACAGCCACGATACCAACAATTTTGCCACCGCTGCCGGAGCCGCGCTGACCGTTGTCGTTCTGTTTGCCACCGCCCAGTCCACCAAGCTTCTTGCTCAGCTTACGGAAGATATCATCCAGATCAGGAGGCCCGGATTCCCGTCCTCCCTTATTCCCCCCAGAGTTGCCGCCTTGATTATTGCTGCTTCCCCACGGGTCGCGGTCCTGTCCGTTATTTCCGGGCTGATTCCACGCCATGTTTCTACTCCATTTATTGTAATTACGATTTTTACCCTTCAGCTTTCGGATTGCAGCGGTGTTGGCTGCCTTCGCTCACCCCGGTCACTTACCTGCGTAAGCTCCCGGGGATTCACTCAGTTGCCGCCTTGCTGAAATCCAAAATACTCGGGTAACGCCAGCGTATTCGGGTCTGCAAAGAAAGTGCGACAATCTTCAATTTTTAAGGTAAATGCGTTTGGGCAATATCAAACAATGTAACTGGTCAGCGACGGTTCCTGCTTACATAAACGCATCCACTCAATAATGGGCATACGAATCTGCAATCCTACACTGCCGTCTTCTTCATTCCACTCTTTCTCAATCGCCTGCAGCTGATAGAAACGGCTGCGAAGTCGCCCCGCTTCCGGTGGCAGACGTAATGCGTGCTGGGCTATTTCACCCGCCAGACGCTCAGACAGCGCCTGCCATAGCAACGGAATGCCTGCGCCTGTCTGGGCGGAAAGCCAGACGCGGATTGGCAGGTTCTCTTCGTTACGATCGATACGCGGTTCAAATCCGTCGAGCATATCGATTTTATTCATCACCAGTAACGTCGGGATTTCGTCCGCTTCAATTTCTTCCAGTACGGCATCGACGGCGGCGATATTTTCCGTGACGCGAAGGTCAGCCCCATCAATCACGTGCATTAACAGCGTCGCCTGACGTGTCTCCTGCAGCGTGGCTTTAAAAGCGGCAACCAGATCGTGAGGAAGATGGCGAATAAAGCCTACCGTGTCCGCCAGTACCACGTCCCCGACATCAGCAACATTCAGACGGCGCAGTGTAGGGTCGAGCGTCGCAAACAGCTGGTCTGCGGCAAAGACGTTGGCGGAGGTCATGGCGTTAAAGAGGGTCGACTTGCCGGCGTTGGTGTAACCCACCAGCGAAACCGTTGGCACATCCGCTTTGGCTCGTGACTGACGTCCCTGCTCACGCTGTTTTTCAACTCGCTCAAGACGAGACAAAATCTGACTGATACGGCCGCGCAGCAGTCGGCGGTCCGTTTCTAACTGCGTTTCACCCGGGCCACGTAAACCAATCCCGCCTTTCTGGCGTTCAAGGTGGGTCCAGCCGCGCACCAGACGTGTCGCAAGATGGCGCAGCTGTGCCAGCTCAACCTGCAATTTACCTTCGTGGGTACGTGCGCGTTGGGCAAAGATATCCAGAATTAAACCGGTGCGATCAATGACCCGGCATTCGCACAGGCGCTCGAGGTTTCTTTCCTGAGCGGGCGTAAGGGCATGATCGAATAATACGACCGATGCTCCTGTTGTTTTTACCGCATCGGCAATTTCAACGGCCTTTCCTTCACCGACAAAATACTTGGGATGTGGCGCTTTGCGGCTGCCAGTAACCACTTGCAGCGCCTCAACGCCAGCAGAAGAGACCAGGGTTTCAAACTCCTGCAAATCTTCTACTTCTTTGTCTTGGGAGAACCAGATGTGTACCAGTACGGCCTGCTCACCGGCTTCATAACGGTCAAACAAGCTATAACCTCGCTAAATAAAAGACCAGGACGGAAAATCGCTGTTCTCCGTTCCTGGCTGTACGGTGACGCGTTATTCTGCGTTATCACCGTCTTGTTGTGGCTGTGGCTGCGCAGTTGTGTTGCTGCCGCCATGATGGTAATTGTTGCTGCCGCCACCGGTATTATTGCTATGGTGAGAAACCGGGCGTGAAGGAACAACGGTAGAAATGGCGTGCTTATACACCATCTGACTCACCGTGTTTTTCAACAAAATGACGAACTGATCAAATGACTCAATCTGACCCTGCAACTTAATACCGTTAACCAGATAAATCGAAACCGGAACACGTTCACGACGCAGTGCGTTCAAAAACGGGTCTTGTAATGATTGCCCCTTAGCCATTCTATCTTTTCCTTATATGCTTGTTGTTTGTTGCAAGTAGAACCTATGGTTCTGAAAAAACTGCGTAAAAATTTGCGCACGATAACCCATCAATTGTACACAATCACCCATGCTTCGCACTAAGAACCTGTAACACTGTATCACGCGCCAGCCGGGGCTCGTCACTGTCAAGCCAGTGAACATTTTCCCAACCGCGTAACCAGGTCATCTGTCGCTTAGCAAGCTGCCGGGTTGCGCAAATTCCCCGATAAACCATCTCGCTGTAATCGATTTCGCCCGATAAATAAGACCACATCTGACGATAGCCAACACAACGAATGGAAGGCATGTCCGTATGCAAATCACCTCGTGCAAAAAGGGCCCGAGACTCCGCTTCAAATCCTGACGCCAACATCTGCTCAAAACGCAACGCGATGCGCTGGTGCAGCAATTCACGGCTCGCGGGGGCGATGGCAAACTGTTGCACGTCGTAGGGTAACGCTTCACCGGATGTTTTTGTCAGTTCCGTTAAAGTTTTACCCGAAATAAAAAAAACTTCCAGTGCTCGCGAAAGTCTCTGCGGATCATTCGGATGAATACGACTGCCGGCAACCGGGTCGATTTCACACAGCTGGCGGTGTAAAGCTTCCCAGCCTTTTTCACGCGCCGTTTGCTCTATCCGCTGACGAACGTCGGGATCGGCCGAGGGCAACGGCGACAATCCTTCAAGTAACGCCTTGAAGTAGAGCATGGTTCCACCAACAAGCAACGGTATTCGTCCGGCTTCAACGATATCCGCCATTTCTGCTAAAGCATCCCGCCGGAACTCCGCTGCCGAATAGGCTTCAGCGGGATCGCGAATGTCGAGCAGACGATGGGGTGCCACTGCTAACTCCTCAGCCGACGGTTTCGCCGTACCAATATCCATCTGACGATAGATTAAGGCAGAGTCTACGCTGATTAGTTCCACTGGTAACCGCTTACGCAATTCAATTGCTAAAGCAGTCTTGCCAGAAGCCGTGGGTCCCATCAAAAAAATAGCCTTTGGCCGGCCAGCCTGGTTTAATTCACTCATGCTTCAACGCGTTGATCGCGCTCTCAATCTCTATGGGCTGTAATAAGCCTGAAGGCGGCGATTTCAGTAGCTGTGGGCAAAGCCGTTCAAGCTCTGCCAGCAGGTTGATCGCCTGTGAGTGATTCCAGTCGGAGGACTCTGTATCCTGACGCCGCGCCAGCCACTGGGCCAGTTGCGTCGCAGAGATCTCCTGCTGCCGGGCGAGATAGCCTAACAGCTCAGGAATCAAGATTTGTAAATTTTGTGTTCGTAACGGTAAAGGCACCGCGCGTAAGGTCACGTGGTCACCTTCGGGCTGAAGATCAATACCCATCTGATTGAGCAGGCTGCTCTTTTCTTTTGCGGCCTGCCGTTCATCCAGGGCGATTTTGAGCCGCACCGGAATCAGCAGGGGTTGCGGTTTAAGCCCTTCCTCACCCGGTTCAAGCTGCGCCTGTTTCAGCCAGCGCGCCGCGACCGGCAGCGCCATCAGCATTAACTTCTGATCCTGCTCCAGCAGCGCATAGTGGTTTTGCAACACAGTCAGTACCCGGCCAAAGCTCTGGGCATGCGCGGCCAGCGGCGAGGGTTTTTCGGCCGGACGCGGTGCCGGTTCACGGTTTTTTGGCGGCGGCGTGGCGCTGACAGGCGTTTTCAGCAACTGCTGATAAACCGCGCCTTCACGCTGACGATACACGTTCTCTTTGTTTTGCCAGGCCGGCGCCGCTGCGGGCGGTGTTTGCCGCGTGGAGGCTGAAGATTGATTCTCGCTGGCGGGCGCTGCAGGCTGCGCAAAATGATTCCCCCCCGCCGCCTGACGGTTTTCCGGCTGCCAGCGCGGTGCGGCTTCTTCTGCCTGCAGCGCAGGCAAAATGGGTGACGCTATCGCCTGTAACGCGCTGACCACGCCCTGATAAATAAAATCATGCACCAGGCGTGACTGATGAAAACGCACTTCATGCTTGGCCGGGTGAACGTTGACATCCACCTGATGCGGATCGATCTCCAGATAGAGCACGTAAGCGGGCTGCTGGTCATCCTGGAGCTGGGTCTGGAAAGCCTGGCGAATAGCGTGATTAATCAGCTTGTCGCGCATCATCCGGCCATTGACGTAGCAATATTGTAACTCGGTGACCTGGCGCGAACCGGCGGGATCGGCGACCCAGCCGCGCAGCGAGAGATCATCATGCTGCCAGTCAATTCGCAGCGCATGCTGAATAAACGTGGTGCCGCAGATAGCCGCCAGTCGCCGTTCGCGCTGGCTCTCCTCGCTGACGGCCCGATACTGACGCATCATTTTGCCGTTGTGGCTCAGTGAAAGCGCGACATCAAAACGCGCCAGTGCAATACGACGGATCACTTCGTCGATATGACCGAACTCGGTTTTCTCTGTGCGCATAAATTTGCGGCGTGCCGGGGTGTTATAAAACAGATCCAGCACTTCGAGCGTAGTCCCACAGGGATGCGCAGCCGGTTTAACCGTTACCGTCATATCACGCCCTTCCGCATAGGCCTGCCAGGCTTCGGTTTGATCGGCGGTACGTGAGGTTAAGGTCAGGCGGGAGACAGAACTGATACTGGCGAGCGCTTCACCGCGAAAACCCAGGCTCATGATCGCTTCCAGATCATCCAGTGAGGCGATTTTACTGGTGGCGTGTCGGGCCAGCGCCATCGACAGCTCGCTTTTCACGATGCCGCAGCCGTTGTCACGAATGCGGATAAGCTTTGCGCCCCCCTTTTCAATATCAACGTCAATGCGCGTTGCACCAGCATCCAGGCTGTTCTCCACCAGCTCTTTTACAACCGATGCAGGACGTTCAACCACTTCACCCGCCGCAATCTGGTTTGCCAGTTGGGGCGGTAAAATTTGTATCGGCATGGTTTTCCTTTTAGCTGGCCGCCCGGCGCAGCGGCCGGGCAAACAATCAGGATGCAGGGATTTTCAGGTTCTGCCCCAACATGACGTTGGTCGATTTCAGATTATTGGTCTGCATTATCGCTTTCGGGCTGACGCCATAATGTGCGGCAATGCCGGTCAGTGAATCCCCCACAACCACTTTATGACGCACAATGCCGCGTGGCGTGGCGCGCGTGGTGCGGCTGGCGGCCGCACTGGCCGGCACTTTCAACCGCTGTCCGACCCATACCACATCCCGCTTCAGGGTGTTCATTTCACGCAGGGTCGACATGCTGACGCCATACTTCGCGGCAATCCCGGAAAGTGTCTCACCGCGCGTTACCGTATGGCGCTGAGTTACGCCGGTATATTGCGTCACCCCGGTCGCCGGGTTGCTGGCGACGTTAACCGCTGGCGACGAGCCCAGCGGCCGGTTTTCCTCCTTTGGGATGGATTGCAGCGGGTGCGCCAGGAAATAAGTGCGCAGACCTTTATAGATCGACTGCGCAATCTTATCCTGGTGTGCGCTACTGCCAAGCAGTCGCTCCTCCGAGGAATTACTGATAAAGCCGGTTTCCACCAGCAAAGAAGGAATATCGGGTGAACGCAGCACGCCAAGACTGGCATGCTCAGGCAGACGTTTATGCAGCGACGTCACGCTGCGCATCTGCTGCAACACTTTCTGGGCGATGTCATAACCGACCCGCTGCGAGTGACCGAATTGCAGGTCAAGTACCGCCTGGCTGAGGTAGGGGTCGGCCTGACTGTTAGCCAGCAGGTCACCTGCGCCGCCCAGCAGCTCAGACTGTTTCTCTTTCTGCTCCAGCCAGTTAGCCATCTCGTTATTGGCCCGGCGGTTTGATAATACCCAGACCGATGCACCGGTCGCCGCATGGCTCGGCGCGGCGTCAGCATGAATTGAAACCAGCACGTTGGCGTTGGCTTTACGCGCCACGTCGGAGCGGCCCATAACCGAGATAAAATAGTCGCCATCACGCGTCAGGACGCCTTTAAACATCGGATCGTTATTCAGCAACACCCGCAGTTTACGTGCAATTGCGATTGTGACGTTCTTCTCTTTCAGTCCGCGCTGCCCGATAGCGCCGGGATCCTGACCGCCATGTCCGGCATCAATCGCCACAATCACGGTATCATTCTGGCTGACGGCCCGGCCAGGACTCACGGTGCTGGCTGTGCTGGTCACGGACGTCACCGGATTCGAATTAAAGGGGTTAGCCGCTGCGGCACTCTGGGTGGGCACGCGCGTCGGGGCCGTTACCGGCGCAGGCACACTGCGCGTAACAGCAGGTGGCTTACCGGTAATGGTGAAGACCACGCTGTAGCTGTTGCCATTGCGCTGGGTGACCGCCCGGGTTTTACCCGCCTGCGTCAGCTCAAACACCAGCCGCACGCTCTGTTTATCTTTCGGGGTGCTGGTGCGAATTCGCTTTACGATGTTTTCGCCGCTGAAATTTAACGGCAGCCCCTGAACCACGCCGCTCTGGCGCACATCAAGCACCACACGGTCAGGATTGCGCAGCGGGAAGAAGCCATAGACAGGCTGTCCGGCAAAGTTCAGGGTGATGGTTGCCTGGCTGTCGCCATTAGCGACTTTGATATCCGATAGGGTGGCGGCAAACAGGGGTGTACAGACCAGCAGCAACAGTGTCACCAGCGCTATTTTCATCCGTGACATCATGCCTGATCCCTGCCCTGACCAAATTGTTCAAGCCATTGCTGGCCCGACGAGGATTGTGCCGTCAGTTCCGCTTCACGCGCCTCACCCACGTAACGCAGCGTTAGCGTGAGATCGGGCGGCGGCAGAAAACCGGCGCCCTGCTGCGGCCATTCAACCAGGCAGATAGCATCGCCGCTGAAATAGTCGCGGATGCCCATGAATTCAAGCTCTTCAGGATCGGCAAGACGATAGAGGTCGAAGTGATAAAGTGTGCGGTCGTCCAGCGTGTAAGGCTCAACCAGCGTGTAAGTAGGGCTTTTGACGTTGCCCTGATGGCCCAGCGCCTGCAGAAAGCCGCGGCTGAAGGTGGTTTTACCCGCCCCCAGATCGCCATAGAGATAAATCACTGCCGCGCTGCCACAGGCGCGCGCCAGCTGAGCGCCCAAACTGAGCGTAGCCGCCTCATCGGGCAAAGAGATAACACAGGTCTTCATGCTTCTTTATTCATCTCAGGATTAACAAACTGCCACAGCAGATCCAGTAAATCAGTTGCCAGCATACCGCGCGTACCACGTTCCGCAGCGACCGCATCGGCCGCGGCACCATGTGCAACGCAGCCGGCGCAGGCCGCATCAAACAGCGTCAGTTTCTGGCCCACCAGCGAGGCGATGATTCCACTCAGGAGATCGCCCATACCGCCGGAGGCCATACCGGCATTGCCCACGTCAGCAAAGGCCATTTCACCTTGCTCGCTGGCAATCAGCGTACCGGCACCTTTCAGTACCACTACACCACCATAACGCTGCGCCAATGTCTGCGCTGCATGTAAGCGGTCACTCTCAATTTCACTGGTCTCGGTATTCAGCAAACGCGCCGCTTCTCCAGGATGCGGCGTAATAATGCGATTCTGACGTTTCTCCGCACTGATTGCCAGCAGGTTAAGTGCATCCGCGTCCCAAAGCATCGGCTTTTCACTGCTCGCTACCCGCTTCAGCGCCCGCTTTCCCCAGTCGCGCTGACCCAGACCGGGCCCTATCGCAATGACATCGGCCCACTCCAGCGCCTCCGTCAGGCGCTCATCGGTCAGTTCATCGACCATAATTTCGGGCCGGGCGGTCAGGATCGGAATAATATTATCTTTGTGAGTAAGTACTCGCACCAACCCACTACCGCTGCGCAACGCCGCTTCGGCCGTCATCCGTACCGCGCCAGCGGTACCGGCATCGCCCCCCACTACCAGCAGCCGGCCGTGACTGCCCTTGTGCGAGGTTGGTTTGCGCGGCTTGAGCCAGCGGGTTAATGCGCTGGCATCATAACGCGCAATGGGAGCCACTTCGCCCGCCAGAAAAGCGGCCAGGCCGAGATCGGCATAGTAAAGCTCTCCAATGTAATCTCGCGCTTTGCCGGTGATCTGGCCCGGTTTAAGAGCAACCACACTCAGCGTATGGCTGGCATTAATTACCTCACCGGGCGCGGTGCCATTGCGGGCTGATAAACCGGAAGGCATATCAATGGCAAGTTTCGGCGCCGCATGAGCGTTCGCCTGCTGGATCAGCGTGGCATAGGGTTCTTCGGGCGCACGATGACTGCCGGTTCCCAGCAGCGCATCCACAATCACATCGATCTGCTCTGGCCAGACCGCATCGGCCGCATGAATTTCACCGCCCGCATCCAGCCACGCGTCCCGTGCACGCTGCGCCTCTTCCGGCAACACTTTTTCACTTTCGCACGCCAGCAGCGTAACGGTTTTGCCCGCCGCCTGTCCCAGTCGCGCCAGCACATAACCATCGCCACCGTTATTGCCGTGGCCACACAGAATCAGCCAGTGGCTGGCCTCTGGCCAGTGCGCAGTCAGATGCTCGTAAGCGGCCTGTCCGGCACGCAGCATCAGCTCATACAGCGTAATGCCGAGCGCATCGGCCCCCTGTTGCTCAAGCCGGGCCACAGCCTGCGCAGGCCAGACAGAATATGGTAAACTGCGGCTGTTTTTCTTCGAATCCTGGTTACTCATGTCATACCCTCTCGATCTTCATCAATTCGCACAACAGATTAAACAGTGGGGATTGGATCTCGGCTTTCAGCAGGTCGGCATCACCGATACCGATCTCAGTGCGGAAGAGCCGCGCCTGCAGGCGTGGCTGGATAAGCAGTATCATGGCGAGATGGAGTGGATGGCGCGACACGGCATGATGCGGGCGCGTCCTCATGAACTGCTGCCCGGCACGCTGCGCGTTATCAGCGTTCGCATGAACTACCTTCCGGCCAAAGCTGCCTTTGCCAGCACGTTGAAAAATCCCCAGCTGGGCTATGTCAGCCGTTATGCATTAGGTCGTGATTACCACAAAGTATTGCGCAATCGACTGAAAAAGCTCGGAGAAATGATCCAGCAGCATTGTGGCGAGCTTAATTTTCGCCCGTTTGTGGATTCGGCCCCGCTGCTTGAGCGGCCGCTGGCGGCCAAAGCGGGACTCGGCTGGACCGGCAAACATTCGCTGATACTGAATCGGGAAGCAGGCTCATGGTTTTTCCTCGGCGAACTGCTGATCGATATTCCGCTGCCGGTAGATACACCGCAGCAGGAGCAGTGTGGCCGCTGTGTCGCCTGCATGACGATCTGCCCCACCAGCGCGATCGTTGAGCCCTACGTCGTGGATGCCAGGCGCTGTATTTCCTATCTCACCATTGAGCTGGAAGGCGCGATCCCGGAAGAATTTCGCCCGCTGATGGGCAACCGGATATATGGCTGTGATGACTGCCAGCTGATCTGTCCGTGGAATCGCTATGGACAACTCAGTGACGAAAGCGACTTTTCACCGCGAGCGGCGCTACACGCCCCTGAGCTGATCGATCTGTTTCAATGGGATGAAGCGAAGTTTTTACGCATCACTGAAGGCTCAGCGATTCGCCGCGTTGGTCATTTACGCTGGCTGCGTAATATTGCAGTGGCGCTGGGTAACGCGCCCTGGTCGCCCGAAATCGTTCAGGTACTGGAACAACGACTCGGTGAAAGTGACCTGCTGGATGAACATATTCTGTGGGCAATCACGCAGCAGCAGCAGAAACGCGAGCAACTCGTGGTTGAAGTGCAACCTGCCCAGCAGAAGCGCCTGGTTCGTGCAGTAGAGAAGGGTTTACCGCGTGATGCGTGATTGAACAGCTTGATCGCGAATTATCGTTTTCCACATGCTGTGAATAAAAATAAAAAGCTGTTGTCATTCAACTGCAACAACGCTGATTTTGCTGTTAAATAACAAATTGAAATATTTTCATAATGATAAATATCAATAACTTATATAAAAGTTGTGTTTATTTAATAATGAGGCTATCGCTTCGGTTAACCTGCAAGGTTGTGGATAACTCTGTTCAAAAGCCATTTACAGATCGCCGTAACAGGCGCAGATGATGGGGTGCAGTGCTGTGGATAACCTTCATGAAACAATCAAAATCACGCGACGTAAAACAGTCGGCTAACGGACTGAAATGAGGGTGATGTTAAATCTGGAGCGGGAAACGAGACTCGAACTCGCGACCCCGACCTTGGCAAGGTCGTGCTCTACCAACTGAGCTATTCCCGCATAGAAGGGCACTGCTAAATAAAACTGGAGCGGGAAACGAGACTCGAACTCGCGACCCCGACCTTGGCAAGGTCGTGCTCTACCAACTGAGCTATTCCCGCAAAGAGGGTACTGCTTACATTTTAAAACTGGAGCGGGAAACGAGACTCGAACTCGCGACCCCGACCTTGGCAAGGTCGTGCTCTACCAACTGAGCTATTCCCGCGCCTTGTACCGTTAATAAATTCTTCACCGGTACGGGGTGCGCATTATACGAGAAATCGTTGCTGCTGCAAGCGTCTGAAAGCAAAAATTTTCGCTTTCAGCGCGTTTGCTGATTAAATCAGCAACCTGGTGATTTCATGCGCACCCGTCGCCGATTAAAGCTGCAAAAAGTGTTCGCGGTAGTACGCCAGCTCCGCCACGGACTCACGGATATCATCCAGAGCCTGGTGCGTCCCCCCTTTTTTGAAGCCAGGAAGGATATCGGGTTTCCAGCGACGAGCCAGCTCTTTCAGGGTACTGACATCCAGATAACGATAGTGGAAGTACGCTTCCAGCTCAGGCATGTACTTAAACAGGAAACGACGATCCTGCCCGATGCTGTTGCCGCAGATAGGCGAGGTGTTCGCCGGAACCCACTGTTTCAGGAACTCAATGGTTGCCAGCTCTGCTGCGCGATCGTCAATCTGACTCTCCTTCACCCGCGCAACCAGACCGCTGTTGGTATGAGTGCGGACATTCCACTCATCCATCAGCGCCAGCTGCGCATCGGACTGATGAACGGCCATGACCGGCCCTTCCGCCAGAATGTTCAGGTTGGCATCAGTCACCAGGGTCGCAATTTCAATAATGCGATCGTGCGTCGGATCAAGTCCGGTCATCTCAAGATCAATCCAGATCAGATTCTGTTCATTTCCAGTAGCCATGCTGTTTCCTGCGGTTGCTGTAGTCGTCATTTACGATGAATAAGGTGTATCATAGACGTTTTGCCCAGCCGGGCGAAATCTGGCTAACGCTGTGAGGGTGAGTGAGTAAAAATAAACTGTCGAAGGGCCAACAACGCCGCGTAAGCGCTAACCACGATCGCCGTCTCAACCAACGCAGAGAGCGTCCGGAAGCGGATGACAACCTGTTTGGTGAAGCTGCAGATGGGGTCGTTGTCAGCCGTTTTGGCATGCACGCTGATGTTGAGGATAGCGCAGGCGTCGCCCACCGCTGCAATATCCGCCGTACCATTCGTTCGCTGGTCACCGGCGACCGGGTGCTGTGGCGTCCGGCAACCAGCGGCAACAAAGGTATTGTTGAAGCGGTGCATGAGCGCACCAGCGTATTAACCCGCCCCGATTTTTACGACGGCGTGAAGCCGATGGCGGCGAATATCGACCAGATCATCGTCGTCTCCGCAATCCTGCCTGAACTGTCGTTAAACATCATCGACCGCTATCTGGTTGCCAGCGAAACGCTGGATATTGAACCGTTGCTGGTACTGAACAAAACCGATCTGCTGGATGACAAGGCGCGCGACTTTGTCGATAAGCAGATGGATATCTATCGCAATATTGGCTATCGCGTGGTGATGGTCTCCAGCCGGGCGAAAAACGGCATGGACGACCTGAAAGCGGCGCTGACCGACCGCATCAGTATCTTTGCCGGTCAGTCTGGCGTCGGCAAATCGAGTCTGCTGAATGCCCTGCTCGGCTTCGACAAAGAAGAGCAGGTCGCTATTCTGACTAACGAGGTTTCGGATGGCTCAGGCTTAGGCCAGCACACCACCACCGCATCGCGCCTTTATCACTTCCCGGACGGCGGCGATGTGATCGATTCACCTGGCGTGCGTGAGTTCGGTTTATGGCATCTTGAGCCGGAACAAATTACCCGCGGATTTGTCGAATTCCGCGCATTCCTTGGCGATTGCAAATTCCGCGATTGTAAACACGGCAGCGATCCCGGCTGTGCCATTCGCGAAGCGGTCGAACAGGGCAAAATCAACAGGTCCCGTTTTGATAACTACCACCGTATCCTGGAGAGCATGGCGCAGGTAAAAACGCGTAAAAATTTCCCTGATGGTGAAAGTTAATCGGTATAACCGCGTCTGAACGGATAAGCCGGGGCATTTTGCGAGGTGCATTCCAGTCGCGCGTCCAGACCGTGCAGCGTGCCGGAATTCGGGTATAGTCGCCATCTGAACGGGGCGCTGCTACAATCCGCCCCCTTTTTTACAACGTCATAAAATAGCCAGGAGGCTAAGGTGTTTGATCGTTTAAAACTCGGCTTGAATCATATTCTCCCGAAGAAATGGCTGACTGAACTTGCCGGTTGGGGCGCCAGTCGCCGCGGTGGTTGGTTGACCAAACTGGTCATTGACATCTTTGTCTGGTTTTACAAAGTCGACATGGCGGAAGCGCGTAAGCCCGATACCGCCAGCTATCGCACCTTTAATGACTTTTTCGTTCGTCCGCTGAAAGATGATGCGCGTCCGGTGGATGCCGATGCCAATCTCATCGCCCTGCCCGCGGATGGCGCTATCAGCCAGCTCGGCCACATTGATGGCGATCAGATTTTCCAGGCTAAGGGTCATCACTACACCATCGACGCCCTGCTGGCGGGTGATGAGCGGATGGCATCCCAATTTGTTGATGGCGAGTTCGTCACCACCTATCTGGCGCCCCGTGATTATCACCGCGTCCATATGCCGTGCAACGGCATCCTGCGTGAGATGATTTATGTGCCTGGCGACCTCTACTCCGTCAACCCGCTGACCGCGCGTAATATTCCCAACCTGTTCGCCCGTAACGAGCGCGTCATCTGCTACTTCGAAACCGATATCGGGCCGATGGTGCAGATCCTGGTGGGTGCCACCATTGTCGGCAGCATCGAAACCGTCTGGGCTGGCACCATCACGCCACCGCGTGAAGGCGTGATCAAGCGCTGGCACTATCCGGCAGCGGATGATGAAAGCGCCGTGGTGCTGTTGAAAGGCCAGGAAATGGGCCGCTTCAAGCTTGGCTCTACCGTCATCAATCTGTTCGCACCTGGCCGCGTCAAACTGGCTGAAAGCCTGGAAGCAGAAAGCAAAACCCGTCTGGGTCAACCGCTGGCGATTGCGCTGCCGGTCGCGACAGACATTTCAGACGTCATCGTCGATTAAATTGAGTGTCCTCTGTGCGTTCGATTCTCCTCCTGCTGCTGAGCCTGTGGCTCAGCAGCCCGGCCTTCGCGGCCAGCCTTCCTGACGCCAGCCAGCTTAAACAGCAGCTGGAAGAGATAAAATCGGCCAAAAGTTCACCCTCGCAGGCTGAACAGATCCAGACGATTGAAGCCGCCTTAAACTTTCTCTCTGAACGCGATGAATCGCTGGAGCGCGCGGCGCAATATCAGCAGGTTATTGATGATTTTCCGCGTCTGGCGCGCGAACTGCGTCAGCAGATCGCCGCGCTGAGTGACAGCGGGAAAACCGTGCGCAACAACATGAGCAGCGCCGAGCTGGATCAGGAGATCCTGCAGGTCAGCAGCCAGCTGCTGGAAGAGGGGCGTCAGGCACGGCAGGAGCAGGATCGGGCGCGTGAAATCAGTGATTCGCTGTCGCAACTGCCGCAGCAGCAGACGGAAGCACGCCGGGCGATGACGGAGAGTGAACGCCGTTTGCAGAGCGTCAGCAGCAGTTCGCCACAGGGGCAGCTGCAGCTGGCGGCTCGCCAGGCGGAAAGCGCCGCGAATAAAGCGCTGGTCGATGAACTTGAGCTGGCACAGCTCTCTGCCAACAACCGTCAGGAACTGGCGCGGATGCGGGCTGAAGCCCACCAGCGCAAAGCGACTCAGCTCGATAACTATCTTCAGGCGCTGCGCAACCAGCTCAACGATCAGCGGCAACGTGAAGCCGAAGTCGCGCTGGCCCGCACCGAGCAACTGGCAGAAAACAGTGGCGATCTTCCGCCAGAGATCAGCGATCAGTTTCGGGTTAACCGCGAACTCTCGGTTGCCCTGAATCAGCAGGCGCAGCGCATGGATCTGGTGGCGTCGCAGCAGCGACTGGCCACTAACCAGATTATTCAGGTCCGTCAGGCGCTCTCTACCCTGCGTGAACAGTCGCAGTGGCTGGGTGCCTCTAATCTGCTGGGCGAAGCGCTACGGGCGCAGGTCGCGCGTCTGCCGGAGATGCCCAAGTCGCAGCAGATTGATAATGAGATGGCACAGCTTCGCGTGCAGCGTCTCAATTATGAAGATCTGCTGGAGCGCCAGGAGGCGCTGCGCAAGGGACGGCAGGCCGATGGTCAGCCCTTCACCGCAGACCAGAAGCGTATTCTTGATGCGCAGCTACGCACTCAGAGGGAACTGCTCAATTCGCTGATCTCCGGCTGTGACACGCTGATTCTGGAGATCACTAAGCTCAAGGTTGGCAACACGCAGTTGCAGGATGCGCTGACGGAAGTCAAAGAGGCGACGCACCGCTATCTGTTCTGGACCGCCGACGTTAACCCGATTGGTTTGAGTTATCCGCTGGATCTGGCCAAAGATCTTTCCCGTCTGCTGTCGCTGGATACGCTGGGTCAGCTCGGCAAAGCGATGGCGATGATGTTTACCAGCCGCAACTCAGTGCTGCCGATTATTGGTGCGTTGCTGCTGGTCGGCTTCAGCATCAGTTCGCGTCGCCACTTCAATGCTTTCCTTGACCGTTCCGCCAGCAAAGTCGGCAAGGTCACTCAGGATCGTTTCCGCCTGACTATCCGTACCCTGTTCTGGTCGATCCTGGTGGCGCTGCCGCTGCCGGTGTTATGGGGTGCGCTGGGTTATGGCCTGCAGAACGCCTGGCCCTACCCTATCGCCGTAGCGATTGGTGATGGCATTACCGCCACGCTGCCGCTGCTGTGGGCGTTTATGATCAGCGCTGCCTTTGCCCGTCCTAACGGCCTGTTCATTGTGCATTTCCGCTGGCCGCAAAATCGGGTGGCGCGCGCCATGCGCTACTACTCGCTGAGCATCGGATTAATTGTGCCGCTGATTATGTTGCTGATCGCCTTTGGTAATCTGGAAGATCGGCAGTTCTCCTCATCGCTGGGCCGTCTCTGTTTCATCCTGATCTGCGGGGCAATCAGCATTGTCACCGTGAGCCTGAAGCGTTCCGGGATTCCGCTCTATCTCGATAAAGAGGGAAATGGCGAGAACATGGTGAATCGGATGCTGTGGAACCTGATGATCGCTATGCCGCTGATGGCTGCCCTCGCCTCCGCTGTGGGTTATCTGGCTACCGCGCAGGCGCTGCTGGCGCGACTGGAGACCTCTGTCGCCATCTGGTTCCTGCTGCTGGTTATCTATCACATTATCCGGCGCTGGATGCTGATTCAGCGTCGCCGTCTTGGCTTTGATCGCGCCCGTCAGCGTCGTGCCGATATGCTGGCTAACCGTGCGCGCAGTGAAGAAGAGAAGGAGCAAGGCTCTCTGAACACTGATGCGATTGAAATTGAAGAGCCGGTAATTGACCTGGATGCGATCAGTGCGCAGTCGCTGCGGCTGGTACGCTCTATCCTGATGCTTATCGCCCTGGTCTCCGTGATTGTGCTGTGGTCAGAAATCCATTCGGCCTTTGGCTTCCTGGAGAATATTCAGCTGTGGGACGTCAGTACCTCAGTACAGGGCGTAGAGTCGATTCAGCCCATCACCCTGGGGTCAGTGCTGATCGCCATTCTGGTGTTTATTATCACCACCCAGCTGGTGCGCAATATGCCCGCGCTGCTTGAGCTGGCGCTGTTGCAGCATCTTAATCTGACGCCAGGTACGGGTTACGCCATCACCACACTGACCAAATATCTGCTGCTGTTGATTGGCGGGCTGATTGGTTTCTCAATGATTGGTATTGAGTGGTCGAAGCTGCAGTGGCTGGTTGCCGCGCTGGGTGTGGGACTGGGGTTTGGTTTGCAGGAGATTTTTGCCAACTTTATCTCAGGTCTGATTATCCTGTTCGAAAAGCCGATTCGTATCGGCGATACCGTGACGATCCGCGACCTGACCGGCAGTATCACGCGAATTAATACCCGCGCGACCACCATTACCGACTGGGACCGCAAAGAGATCATCGTGCCGAACAAGGCCTTTATCACTGAGCAGTTTATTAACTGGTCGCTGTCCGATTCCGTGACGCGCGTGGTGCTCACCATTCCGGCTCCGGCGAAAGTCAGCAGTGAACAGGTGACCACCATTCTGATCCAGGCGGCTGAACGCTGCAGCTATGTCCTGGACACGCCGCAACCGGAAGCCTTCCTGGTCGATCTGCAGCAGGGCATTCAGTTATTTGAACTTCGTGTGCATGCTGCTGAGATGGGACACCGTATGCCGCTGCGTCACGAACTGCATCAGTTGATTCTGAGCGGATTTGATCAGCACGGTATTGAGATGCCGTTCCCGCCGTTCCAGATGCGTATGGAAACCCTGGGTAAGAAGCTGCCTGCCAGCAACGGCACACCCGCTGCCCGCGCCTATAAGTCTGGCGGACTGTAATGCAAAACGCCCGGCAAAGCCGGGCGTTATTGCAAGTCTGAGCCGTCAGTTACTGCTTAACGAACTCTTCGCCCTGGGCGATATCTTTCTTCAGCGTATCCAGCATGCCTGACAGCGCCTGCTGTTCGTAAGCGCTGAGGGTACCAATCGGCCTGCGTTCAGCCACACCGTTTTTACCCAGCAGCAGCGGCTGGGAGAAGAAGCGCGCATGTTCACCCTCGCCTTCTACGTAAGCACACTCCACCACATTAGCTTCACCCTTCAGCGCGCGTACCAGTGACAAACCGAAACGTGCGGCTGCCTGGCCCATCGACAGCGTGGCCGAGCCGCCACCCGCTTTGGCTTCCACCACTTCGGTGCCGGCGTTCTGGATGCGTTTGGTCAGATCAGCCACTTCCTGATCGCTGAAGCTGACGCCTTTAACCTGCGACAGCAGCGGCAGAATGGTTACGCCAGAGTGGCCACCAATGACCGGGACTTCCACCTGGTCAGGCTGCTTGCCTTTCAATGCAGCCACAAAAGTATTGGCGCGAATGATATCCAGCGTGGTCACGCCGAACAGCCGATTTTTGTCGTAAACACCGTGCTTTTTCAGCACTTCTGCCGCAATGGCCACGGTGGTATTGACCGGATTGGTGATGACACCAATCAACGCTTTAGGTGCCGTTGTGGCAACCTGTTCGATCAGATTACGGACGATACCTGCGTTAACGTTAAACAGGTCGGCGCGATCCATACCGGGCTTACGTGCGACACCCGCGGAAATCAGTACCACATCGGCACCCTGTAAGGCAGGCGTGGCGTCTTCTCCACTGAATCCCTGAATAGCCACTGCGGTAGGAATATGGCTGAGATCAACGGCAACACCCGGCGTAACCGGCGCGATGTCATACAGCGAGAGTTCTGAACCTGCGGGAAGCTGGGTTTTGAGCAGAAGTGCGAGCGCCTGGCCTATGCCGCCAGCGGCACCGAGAACGGCAACTTTCATTCTTAACTCCTTATTAAGGTGGGGCAGAGATGGGCCGAAATTCTATCTGTGTCAGACCTTAATCAACTGCTCAGGCGATGATAAATATCCGTTGTTAATTCTACGTGTTTTCACACTTAATCTCCGGATTCAAAAGTTACTTATCATTGCACCTGAATGACCGACAACTTTGCCGTCGTCAGACAGAGAACGGCTACGTGCGTTTTCTGTTACTACACCACCAATAATATAACAACTTTGCAACCTTCGCCTTCCGGGGCTGTGACGCGTGTTTTGGTCTGAGCGGATTTATTTGCTATTATCGCCGCCCGCTAGCCGCCCGGACGCTGCTCATCAATCGAACGATTGCATAAAAATGCATATAAATGCATAATCACCACTCTGCCGCGGGCGGATGCGCGGTTATTCTCTCTATTTATTGGTAACCTATGCGAAACCCATCGAAACAAGACGATCTGGTTAAGGCTTTCAAAGCCTTATTAAAAGAAGAAAAATTCAGTTCCCAGGGCGAAATTGTTCAGGCGCTTCAGGACGAGGGCTTTGAAAATATCAATCAGTCCAAAGTCTCGCGAATGCTGACCAAGTTTGGCGCAGTGCGCACCCGGAATGCCAGGATGGAGATGGTCTATTGCCTGCCCGCTGAGCTGGGTGTGCCGACCACCACCAGCCCGTTAAAAAACCTGGTACTGGATATCGACTACAACGATGCCCTGGTGGTGATTCATACCAGTCCCGGCGCAGCACAGCTGATTGCACGTATGCTGGATTCACTGGGTAAGTCGCACGGGATTCTGGGTACCATCGCGGGTGATGACACAATCTTTATTACCCGCGCGCGTGACTTCACCGTTAAGCAGCTGCACGGTGCCATCCTCACCCTGTTTGAACAGGAACTCTGATCGCGGACTGACGACCGGCCATCATGCGCCAGATCGTCAGTTCGTTCTCTCTGCTCACCCCGTTCCACGACAGTTACCCGCTCTGGATAAGTAATAAGCCTGCTTTTACACGCCCGGCTGTTGGTCAGATCGATAACTCTGCTTCACTTTATGCGCTATTTTACACTGCTTTACATCACTGAACCGGCACCATTGCCCGGATCCAGATCAAACTCCAGCCCGATACACCCCCGACTTTCGCACTAAAAGTTAAAGTGATCTATCTCACTGTTTTTGCAATTAAAAGTGGCTTAAAGGTTACTTTTTGCCCTTTTTTTATAACGTTAAGTTATTAAAAGTAGCCATAAGGATAAAGAATCACAAAAAAACATTATTAGCGGGGTATTAATTTCTGACGTTATTAGTTCTATACTTCTTTTCGTGATGCAAATCACACTAAATAAAAAGATAAAAATAGACGACGAGGAAAAATCTATGAACGTAAAAACTACTATTGCTACCCTGAGCATTCTCTCCGCCCTCTCATTTGGTGCTGTGGCAGCAGAATCTATTGATGCGTCACAGGCACAGAATCTGCAGGCTGTCGGCACCATCAGTGTCAGCGGCGTGGCGGGTTCACCGATGGATATCAAACAGAAACTCAGCGACAAAGCCGATCAGCAGGGCGCAAAAGCCTATCGCGTGATTGAGGCATACAACAACGGCAACTATCACGCTACCGCCGCACTGTATAACTAAGGCGTAACCGATAATGCCATCTGCTCTCTGTCTGACGCGCCCTTTTGCGCTCCGGAGAGCTGAAGCAGAAATTTCAGGAGAGTTGACCATGAAAATGAAATTAGCTATCGCTGCACTGAGTCTGGCATCCCTGTTCTCAGTGGGTGCTAACGCCGCCAGCCTGGTGTCCAATGAACAGGCACAGGGTCTGCAGCCAATGAATCAGACCATCAGCATTGGTGGACGAAATGGCGACCAGACGCATATCCGTCAGGTGCTGTCAGAGAAAGCGGATGCCCAGGGCGCAAGCCACTATCGCATCATCGAAAACAACCAGGATAACACCTGGCATGTCACCGCTGAGCTTTATAAATAATTAACCGTGATGACGCCTGAAGGGCGTCAGAAGATATCGACGACCCGCCTTTACGAGTAACCGCAGGTTGTTGAATGTATTGAGGAGATAATCATGAATATCAAAACAACCATCGCTACAGTCAGTCTGCTTTCCGTTATGGCGTTCGGCGCATCAGCCGCACAGCTGGTCACCGGCGATCAGACGCAGAACCTGCAGCCTGCGGGCACCGTGACCATCAGTGGAACCGCGGGATCGCCAATGGATTACCGCGCTGAGCTTTCTCAGAAAGCGGATGAACAGGGTGCCAGCGCCTATAAAGTTATTGAGGCGCGCACCGGCGATAACTATCACATCACCGCACAGCTTTATAAATAATTCCTCGTCAGATGTATGACGAACCCTTTGGCCCCGCTCGCCGGGGCCTTTTTTTATCTGACGTTTTATCTGACGTTAAAGTGAAGCTGACCTTCCAGCTCCTCTTCCGCTTCATCAAATAACAGAATCAGCGCGCCATAACGCCGTCGCTGTCCCCTGCCCAGATTAACAAACTCAATCTCCAGCGGCAGCGGTAACAGATCGCCTGTCACCACATCCCATAATCCATCCAGATCGCAGATGCGGCGCTCCTCCAGCGCAAATCGCTCGCTGAACTGGCGGAAGAAATGGGCCTGATCGACAATTTCATTAAAATCAAAACGCTCGATTTTCATGCTGACGGCTCCCATGCTCCGTCTGCGGGCGACCTGCGTCGCCCGTTACTGTCCGCTAGCTCAAACCGCCCAGGTGCAGCGCTTTGACCTCCAGATACTCTTCCATGCCGAGTACCGAACCTTCGCGGCCCAGCCCCGACTCTTTCACACCACCAAACGGCGCCAGCTCGGTTGATACGGCACATTCATTAATGCCGATCATGCCGCTTTCCAGCGCGGCTGAAACACGGAACACCCGCTGCAGATTCTGGGTGTAAAAGTATGCGGCAAGGCCGAACGGTGTATCGTTAGCACGACGGATGACCTCATCTTCATCATCAAAGCGGAAACAGGCAGCCACCGGACCAAAGGTCTCCTCCTGCGCGAGCTGCATCCCTTCGTGCGCCTCAGTAATCACAGTGGGCTGCCAGAAGTTGCCACCCAGCGCATGTCGCTCGCCACCCGCCAGTAATTTGCCACCTTTTGCTACCGCATCATTGACGTGCTGCTCAACCTTTTCCACCGCCGATGCCTCAATTAATGGCCCGACAATCACGCCCTCTTCCATGCCGTTGCCCACCTTCAGCTTGTTCACTTCGGTAGCCAGCTGCTGAGTAAAACGATCATAGATAGCATTGTGAATGTAGAAGCGGTTTACGCTGACGCACACCTGGCCCGCATTACGGAATTTGTTGGCAATGGCGCCCTGTACGGCGGCATCAATGTCGGCATCGTCAAACACGATATAAGGGGCATTACCCCCCAGCTCCATCGACACTTTTTTCATGGTTTCGGCAGCATTGCGCATCAGCAGCTTGCCCACCTGGGTGGAGCCGGTGAACGAGATTTTACGCACCGCTTTGCTGGCCATGATGGCATCGCTGATGGCATGGGTATCACCGGCTACTGCATTCAGTACACCATCAGGCACGCCTGCCTCCTTCGCCAGCGCCAGCAGGGCAAAGGCAGAGAGTGGCGTGTTATTGGCAGGTTTGATAATGCCGGTGCAGCCGGCAGCCAGAGCTGGCCCCAGTTTGCGGGTCAGCATCGCCATCGGGAAGTTCCACGGCGTAATGGCAGCCACAACGCCAATCGGTTCGCGGGTTGCCAGAATACGGGAGCCGGGTTTAGCTGGCGGAATAATCTCACCATTGGTCCGTTTCGCCTGCTCGGCGAACCACTGAATAAAACTGGCGGCGTATTCTACTTCCCCTTCCGCCTCTTTCAGGGGCTTGCCCTGTTCGGTCGTCATCAGCTGTCCCAGCCAGCGCTTGTTCTCAATGATCAGCTGGTACCAGCGAGTGAGAATTTCAGCGCGCGCTTTTGCAGTCTGCGCCCGCCAGGCGGGAAATGCGCGCTCCGCTGCGGCGATAGCCTGTTCCGTTTCAGCTTTACCCGCTTTTGCCACCTGTGCAATCACCTCACCGGTCGCCGGATTGGTCACGTCAAAGGTAGAAGGCGCCTGATGCCACTGACCGTCCGCTAAATAGCCGGTCCGGAACAGTTCGCTCTCTTGCAGTGATTTCATTGATTCGCTCCTGTCAGTTTTGCTCTTCCGTCTGGAGAGTATAGTTGGCAAAAGCGACAGATTTTGTGATGGGTGGGGATTGCGCAGGCCGCTGCAGGTCACAGCGGCCAGATTCAGATTTGGATGAGCGTGTTCTGATACTTATCCAGCATCATAGCCAGTCGTTTTACCGGTTCCGTTACGCTGGCGGGAGCCTCGTAATGGGCCAGTTTTTCCTGATAGACATCCAGCTCTTTCAGCAGACGTTCAAAGTAGTAACGCCGCTTGTCATCGCTGCTGGCGGAGATCACCCGGTCAGCGGTGTAACGCAACTGCCGGTGATAAGCAGAGAGATCGGCATTCACCGGCACTTCTGCGTCGCGTAACCGCTGATGACCGATGATCAGCGTCAGGGCGATGCGATATTTGTTGATATCGCCCGGAAACAGATTCAGCAGCAGAAACAGTTGCTGATAGAGCGCTGGCAGATGGTTTTCACGCCGGCGCGCCTGATTGGTCGTCATGGCAGAGACAGCCGCATACATAAAGCGGTTCAGCAACTTGCGGCCGGTGCGCGCTTTTGATTTATCACGAATCAGCAGGATCACCATCATCGCCACGAAGCAGCCGATGACCTGGCCCAGAACGTTATCGAGAAAGACGTTAATGTGGAATTCCATCGGATTATCCAGCACCAGAACGTTAAGGGTGCCAATCAACGCCCCCAGCGTGCCGAGCTGACGCCGCTGAATGAAGATACCACCGATAAAACCGAGCAGGCCGATTGCGATGCAGAGCAGCAGTGCGCTCTGCTGCGTCGCCGGGAGTACATACATAAAGTAGAGCGCGCCCAGCGGAACCGCGACCGTCATGCCGTAGAGAAAGTCCTTTGCCATCATCAGCGGGTTGGGCATGCGCATCGCCAGCGCGGTGATGACAGCCAGCATGACCATGCAGCCACTGCCAGAGGTCCAGCCGGTATAGAGCCAGAACAGCGAACCCAGCGCGGTCGCCACAAAGGTACGGATACCATTGATCATCGCATGATGCGTTTCAGCGGAACGCGCCTGGATCACCACTTCGCGCTGCAGAATCTCCTCTTCCAGCGAGGTGATCCGGCTATTACTTTTGATCCCTTTCAGCAGCAGCAGATATTCGGTAGCAGTGCCTACCCAGCTGGCCAGCGTGACCGGCGTTGATTTGCCGCTGGCACCAATCACCCGCCGCATCACTTTCATCCGCTTATGCACCTCTTCAACGGTCGAGGCTGGTTTTTCAACCATCAGACGATACTGGGGCGGAATGTAATCAGGACGGGAATTCTGGATCAGAAAGGTTTCGGCTGCCTGTGTAATCAGCGTCAGTGACAGCGTATTGAGCATCTGCAAACGGCGATTGCTGTTCTTCCAGCGTGAGGACTCCATCATCAGCTGGCTGCGCATACTGTTCAATGCCGTGGTGCGCCTTACCAGCGCGCTCCAGGCTTTATCGACCTCTTCTTTATCACCGTGAGCGACGCAGAGTTGCAGCAGGTTATAGTGTGCCACCAGCAGCGAATCGACCTCAGCGTCGATCACTTTTTTAATCGAACGGGGTGAGAAAATCATGTCGGCCAGAATGGCACACAGAATGCCGAGTACGATTTCACTGCAGCGCTCTACCGCATATTGTGGCACCAGCGTCAGACCGCCGCTGGCATTAGCCGTCACCACAATAATCAGCGCGGTGTAGCCCGCCAGTCCGAGCGCGTAAGAGTTTTCTACCTTGATCAGCGAAGAGAGCCAGACGCAGAGTCCTGCCCAGATGCAGCACAGCAGCAGCATCACGACCGGTGCACGCACGGTGGCGATCATGATGGTCAGCGCGGCGATACAGCCAATAAATGTCCCGATAATACGCAAAACGCCGCGATAGCGCAGCGCCCCGGAATAGGGGTCCCCCCCTGCTGCAAACGCGGTGCCGCCGGCCACGATACCGGCGGTCATCACCGCCCAGCGCGGCGTTTCAAGGTTAAAGTGAAAACCCACCATCAGCGCTAACACCAGCGCAAAGGTGAGCTTTACCGGGAACCGCAGGAACTCGATCATATCGCCCTCTTAACCAAACTCACGCAGGCGATTAAACAGTCGGACCATCGGTGAAACCTGTTCAGGCTGACGATCGGCCTGACCGGTGATCACCACTGTCGCTGTCGTGCCCGCCGGGAAGCGATTGCCGGGCTGCTGATCAAGCCGGATGCGCACCGGCACACGTTGCGCCAGACGCACCCACTCCAGATTGGAGTCCACCGTTGCCATGCCTTTGCTGTCGACCGAGCTGCTGCTGTTGGTGACGCCAGCCGCCACACTGTCTACGGTGCCGCGCAACACGATGTTGCTGCCAAGTGGGGTGACTTCCGCGCGGAAGCCCTTCTCCACGCCGTGCAGTTTGGTCTCTTCCAGGTAAGCCAGCACATAGAAAGAGTGCTGCTGAACCAGCGCCACGGCAACCGAACCACGGGTAATAAACTCACCCTGGTAGACATTCAGGTTAGTGACCCAGCCATCGGATGGCGCTTTCACCGTGGTGCGCTCAAGGTCAATCTTCGCCAGATCGCGTGTCGCCACCGATTTCGCCAGCTGATGTTCGCTGGTTTGCAAATCGTTATTGGATTGTTCGATAGCCTCGCGCGACATGGCGGAGGTGCCCAGCTGGTTACGGCGCCCGGCTTCGCGACGTTTCTCACTGACCAGTGCCTGGTAATATTCAACATCCGCCTGCGCCTGATCGAGCGCTTTTTGATAGCGCGGCCGGTCAACCACAAACAGCGTATCGCCCTTCTTCACCAGCTGGTTGTCGTGCACCGGAACCTCGGTAATCAGGCCGGTGACGTCAGGGGAGATCGCCACCACGTCAGCGGCGAAACGCGCATCACGGGTCCAGGGCGATTCGGTATAGAAGACCCAGGCACGGAAAATAATGACCACTGCGATGATGACCAGCAGGATAGTAATCGCGTAGCGCGCGATTTTTCTTATGAGTGCTTTCACTTAAACCTCAGACTAATAAACGGGAGACAAGGTAAAACACACAGCAGTAAAGCGCTGTATTAAAAAGTGCCGGATGCCAGACAAGATCGTAGATACCGCTCGGCGTAAGCACGCGTTTCACTAACCAGAACAGCATCAGTGAAATAATAAGTTCGATGAAAATGGGCGGAAAAGAGAGCCCAAACATGACAAATACCGGAAGCACACTCATCACAAATCCTTAGTTCGACCTTGCCGGGATACTCATGCCTCTTCAGATGTCGCAGGAAAACCCTCTGGAAGCGTTATCCGAACCGCAGCTGGCTTAATAATAGCGTATCATCGAAGGGTATCAGGCAATGAAGAATCACCGGGAAATACCCCGGCGCGCTTATAATAACGCGCCTGACTATAAGTTTTCTACAGAATGTGATCTAAATCACTTTTAAGTCAGAGTAAATAATGGAACGACTGAAAGGCATGTCTGTCTTCGCTAAAGTGGTCGAACTGGGTTCGTTTACCGCTGCGGCGCGTCAGCTTCATCTGAGCGTCTCATCAATCAGCCAGATCGTCGCGAAACTGGAAGATGCATTGCAGGTGAAACTGCTGAATCGCAGTACCCGCAGTATCGGGCTGACCGAAGCGGGCAAAATCTATTATCAGGGCTGTCGCCGTATGCTGGCCGAAGCGACGCAGGTGCATGAACAGCTTTACGCTTTTAACAATACGCCCATTGGCGTACTGCGAATTGGCAGCTCCTCTACCATGGCGCAGAACGTGTTAGCTGGCATGACCAGCGATATGCTGCGGGAATATCCGGGGCTGAGTGTGAATCTGGTCACCGGCGTTCCGGCCCCGGATCTGATCGCGGATGGTCTGGATCTGGTGATTCGGGTGGGAGCGTTAAAAGATTCCAGCTTATTTTCGCGTCGCCTGGGTGCGATGCCGATGGTGGTGTGCGCCGCAAAAAGCTATCTGGCGCAGCATGGTACGCCGGAGAAGCCGGGTGATATCGATAATTTTTCCTGGCTGGAATATAGCGTACGGCCCGATAACAATTTCGAACTGATTGCGCCGGAAGGATTAGTGACACGCCTGGCACCGCAGGGGCGTTTTGTGACCAATGATTCCCTGACGCTGATTCGCTGGCTGAAGTCGGGCAATGGCATCGCCTATGTGCCGATGATGTGGGTGATTGATGAGATCACCGCAGGCGAGATCGATATTCTGTTTCCGCAGTATCAGTCCGATCCGCGCCCGGTCTACGCGCTCTATACCGAGAAGGATAAGTTACCGCTTAAGGTGCAGGTCTGTATCGATTATCTGACCGGCTATTTTGAACAGGTGGCTGAACAGTATCAGCAGCATCGTAAAAGCTAACAATAGATTGTTGACAACATCTGTCCCGACCAGCTGTAAGACCCAGCCAGCGAAGGGAACACGGTCAGATCGGAAAGACGCAAAATCCGTCATCCCTGACACGCTCGGCCCGCGCCATCCGTGGCGCGGGACGCTTTCCTCCTCTGCCCGTGTTCCCTGCGCTTTCAGCTATTGCATTGCTGCCAGGTTCATCCGGCTATGGATTTGTCAGCATTCTGACAACCCGCCAGGCGGCGGGTTGTTGGGGTCACATCAGGCGGTGCCGCCGATGGTCAGTTTATTCAGCTTCAGGGTCGGCTGACCGACACCGACCGGCAGGCTCTGTCCCTCTTTACCACAGACGCCGACGCCTTTATCCAGCGCCAGGTCATTACCCACCATCGAGATCTGCTGCATCGCTTCGATGCCGGAACCAATCAGCGTTGCGCCTTTAACCGGTTTGGTGATTTTGCCGTTCTCAATCAGATAAGCCTCTGAGGTTGAGAAGACAAATTTGCCGGAGGTGATATCCACCTGACCGCCACCAAAGTTGGGCGCATAGAGGCCATACTCAACGCTTTCAATAATATCCTGCGGCGATGACTTGCCAGCCAGCATATAGGTGTTGGTCATGCGCGGCATCGGCAGATGCGCGTAGGATTCACGACGTCCGTTACCGGTAGGGCTAACCCCCATCAGTCGCGCATTCAGCTTGTCCTGCATGTAGCCTTTCAGTACACCATTCTCAATCAGCATGTTGTACTGACCGGGAACGCCCTCATCATCTACTGCCAGTGAACCGCGCAGCCCTTCAAGGGTGCCGTCATCCACCACGGTACAGAGGTCAGACGCAACCTGCTGACCAATTTTACCGCTGAACACCGAGGTGCCACGGCGATTGAAGTCGCCTTCCAGACCGTGACCGACCGCTTCATGCAGCAGCACGCCCGGCCAACCCGCACCCAGTACCACTGGCAACGCACCAGCAGGTGCGGCCACGGCGGAGAGATTCACCAGCGCCATACGCACTGCTTCACGCGCCCAGGCGTCAGCGCGGACTTCGCCATCTTCATCTGCCAGGAAAAACGCATAACCGGTACGCGCACCGCCGCCGCTTGCGCCGCGTTCACGTTTGCCCTGATCTTCCACCTGGACACTAATAGAGAGGCGAACCAGCGGACGGACATCTGCCGCCAGCGTGCCGTCAGTCGCGGCTACCAATACCTGCTCGTAAACGCCGGTCAGGCTGGCATTGACTTCCTGCACGCGCGGATCAGCCGCACGAGCCACTTTATCAACGCGATGCAGCAGGGCAATTTTGTCTTCACGTGTCAGGCTGCTCAGCGGATCGATAGCCTGATAGAGCGAACGGTTCATCACGGCAGAAAGCGTGTGTGCCTTGCCATTTCCCTGTTCGCGTACGATGCTGCGTGCGGCTTCAGAGGAGAGACGCAGTGCATTCAGCGTGATCTGGTCTGCATAGGCGAAGCCGGTTTTCTCCCCGCTGACCGCGCGCACACCCACACCCTGATCGATATGGTAGGAGCCATCTTTAATGATTTTGTCTTCCAGCACCCAGGATTCGTGAAAGCTGGACTGAAAATAGAGATCGGCATAATCCAGACGACGTTCTGAAAGCTGCCCTAACAGGGAAAATAGGTCCTGCTGATTAATGCCGTTAGCAGTCAGTAACTGCTCACTTACCAGGTTCAGAGTCATCGTTTCTCACTCATTATGTGCTCAGATAATCATAGCCTGCGGTAATTCCGGTACGGCGTCAAATTCACTTGTTGTCAGTTTCACGCGGTTTACGCAGCACTTCATTGATTTCCGGTTTATCCAGCGGGCCACTGATGTGATAACGCAGCAGCGATATCTTGTTCCACAGGGGTCCCAGAACTTTACTGGCGGCAAACACCGCCGCGCCAATTACCGGATTGATGGCAAAAGCTGTCGCCACACCGACCGAGGCGGATATTTCCGGCGCAACCACCGCTTCCATGTCGATCTGACGCTTCACCAGGTCGAGATTACCCTGCATCGCAATGTCCGCTTCCAGGCCATCCACCAGCAGATTATCGGTGCGCATCATGCCGTTTTCGATCCAGGCGGTGCCGTTAATCGAGTCGAAGTAGAAAGAATTGGTGAAGGTGTCGCTGAAGTCGAAGCGCAGCTTGCGCAGTAGCGCATCAAAGCTCACCAGCCGCAGAATTTTCCCGGCGGCACCGGTATTCACATCGGCGATCTGGCCTTTGCCAAAGTGGGTCTTCAGGGTGCCGCTCAGCGTCTCTGCCGAGGGCTGCCAGGGGGCAGAGCGCCAGTGCAGGTCATACGCAATATCAAATGGCGCATCGCGCAGCGGCGTGTTGACCCCAAACCAGTTGGTCGCGTTATTAATATTCGGGCCTTTCAGCGTGCCCTTCAGCGAAGTGCGCTGGTCGTCCGGGCGGTTAACCCATTCCCCGTTGATTTTCAGTTGTGAACTGCCAGTATCCACTTTTCCGTTAGTAAGCGCTAACGTATCTCCGCGGGGTTGCAGCATCGCGGAGACCTGACCATATTTCTGACCCAGCACCCAGCACTCTTTACAGCGCAACTGTAACGCGGGCCACTGGCTGAAGTTAATATTCGTGGCTTTTTGAGGTGGCGCTTTGCCGCCTTTGCCTTCACCGTTATCCCACTGCGGATTGTAGTAAAGGTAATCCAGGTTCACCTGCCACGGTGCTTTCGGTGCCATTGCCAGCGCACCATGCAGCTCTTTAGCCCTGACGCCGACCTGACCCTTGCCGCCCGCACTCTGAGCCAGTGTCGCTTCAACCTCATGCCATTGCTGCCCGGCCAGGGTGACGGCCGGGCTACGAAGCGTGATATTGCCGGGCAGCGTGACGCCACCCGTTTTGAGGCCGCCGCCTGACTCGCTGCCCCCGGATGCTCCCCCTGCGGCCATCATCGCCACCCAGGCCTCGCCATCCAGCGCGGGCAGGTTCAGTACCATGCCGGGATGATCGGGCAGAGCAGGTGTTTTCTGCGCATCATTCAGCCAGATGCCACGATCGACGCGCAGCGTCGGCTCCAGCAACCAGCGGCTGTTAAAGCGATGGTTTGCATCGACGCTGCCACTGAGATCGAAATGGTGCAGGTCGCCACTGGCCTTGATTGCGACTGGCATCGCCTCACCGGCTTTCTTATCGAGCGGTGCAGGTAAGTGACTACTTACTTCTTTTGCATTACCGTTCAGCGTCACGTCATAACGCGCGCCGCCATGATGGGGCAGCGTAATATTGACGTCGCCCTGCCACGGCAGATTTCCGCCCAGCTGCTTGCTGACGGCTGCAGGAAGCCGGCTGATTTTAGCAGGCTGCCAGTCGCCCTGAAGTTTGACGTTCACGCCAAAATCGTCCGGATTCTCTTTGGTGCTGAAACGCACGCCCATCGGCTGACCAAACCAGTTCGCACGCAGATCCTCACTGGCCAGATTGCCGTTGTCGTAACGGAAGCGCCCGGAGAGATTGTTAATGGTGGTTTTTAACGGTTTGATAAACAGCGAATTATTGTTCAGGTCCACATTGCCACGGGCATGAACCTGCTCACCATCCAGCGGGATATCCAGATTCAGGTGGCCGCCGACGCGGCCTTTGATTTCCAGCTGTTCCAGCGCGGCACCCAGTGAAGGTTTCAGCGGAGTCTGCCCGAAATAGTCCGCGATCTGCTGGCCTTCACCACTGATATCACCCTCAATGATCAGTTTTTCTTTCAGGTAGTCGGGGATGACCGCAGTGACGTTGCGCGCGTCCACCTCGCCCAGTTTCGCCACCGGCGCTTTCATCCAGAGGCCGTCATTCAGGAAGTTAAGGTCGATATCGAGATTGCTTAACGCTGGCCATTTGGGCTGAAACGCATAGGTTGCCTGGCGAAGCGGCACCCAGACCTGGAACATGCCATCATTATGCTTGAACGGGAACAGCGCCGGATTACCGGCAAACAGCAGTGTGGCGTTGTCCACCTTGCCACCCTTCACTGCCCCACTCAGATAGTGCGTCAGGCTGTTACCCAACAGCGGCACCGGGAAGTAACGCCAGGCATCGCCCGCATCGGTAAGCCGGATACCAGCCAGAATATCCAGACGAGGCTCACCGCCGCTATTCTGCTGGTAGCTGAAGTCGCCGCGCGCCCAGAGCGAGCGTGCCTCCAGGTCAAGATTTTCGCCCGCCAGCGTGAGGCCATGATCATCATTCAGCCAGCGCAGCGCACCGGTCACCCGCTTAATCTCTAACGGAGCCTGGAACATGTCGCCATAGGGAACGGTCGCCGCCCCCATATCCACACTGACCTGACCATTGCTCAGGCTGCCGCGCGCTTCACCGCTTAAATGGCTGATGCCCGGCAACAGTTTCCAGTGCTGCCAGCTGAAATCACGCCACTTCACCTGTACGCGGGTTTTTTCAGGCTGCTGTAACGGAATATCCAGCGCCAGGCCATCGATGGTGCCCTGTGGCTGCAGCGTCTGCCAGTTTTCAAACAGTGCCGGAGAGAGCGGCGCAAACAGCGGAACGATCGGCGCAATATGACTCAGCACCAGCTGTGTGGCGCGAACGCGCACTTCCGGCTGACCATCCGGTCCCAGCATCTGCTTATCTTCAGGACGCCATAACAGAGAGAAGTGACCGGCGGGCCAGGCGTGGCCGTCGGTGCTGAGCCGGGTTTGTGGCACATTGACCACCCAGCCATTCTGGAAACGTGACAGATGCGCGGTCAGCCCATCGACCTCAATGCGGTGTCGTCCGGTCTCGCCCTGCCAGCTGGCTCCGCCCTTGCGCAGCAGCAGATCACCGGCGTAGATGTCGCCATCGCGCAGGTTAACCCAGGCCGCCAGGCTAAATCGGGCGCTATCCAGTCGTGTATTGTCACGCACCCAACGGCCCAGCCACGGGCGCATATCGACGTCGTCGGCCTGCATCCAGATGCGGCCATCATTGAGTAAACCGTTGCTGTCGTTAAGATCAAGCCGCACCTGGACCACGCCGTGCTGGCCGGTGAAGCTCGACAGGCTGACTTCGCCTTCGGCCCGGTGGCGGTTATCTTCATTGACCCAGGTGAGTCGCGGGATCGCCAGCTCAGCATGCTGACCGGAAGGGGTGCGGAAACGGATGGTGCTGTCACGCAGGTCAAAATGGTCAAACTGACGCAGGAAGAGTTCGTTTATCTGCGCCGGACGGAAGCTGTTTTTCTCTTTGTCGTTATCCAGCAGCGGGCGATTAGTATCGAGGTGCAACTGCCAGAAGGTCAGATCGCGAAACTGCCACCGCCAGTGCAGCAGGGACTGCCAGACGTCGAGAGCCAGATTGATACGTTTGATAGTGAGTTTGCCGTTCTCATGCAGATCGACGCTAAGATCGCGAACCTGCAGGGTTGGGCCAAAATTCTCCCATTTACCCTGTAACTGGCTGGCGTTGACCGGCACGCCGCTGCTGTCGGAGATGTATTGCAGAAGGTTGCTGCGATAGCTGTCGAGATGCGGCATCACCAGACGCAATCCGCTGACCAGCAGCGCGACAATCACGATGATTGCCGCGACCAGCAGTAACAAAATCCTCGGCAACTGCCTCACTCACGCCTCTCCTTGTGTTCCGTAAACGACGGATAGTTGGTTCTCATACCCGACCGTCTCCCGATAAAAGCGTTAAAACGCGCATTTTATCTCAAACAAGGGCGATTTTTCAGCCCGATATCCGAAGAAACCGGTGACCGGGCTGGCGTTACATCATCACTACGTCGAACTGCTCCTGAGTGTAGAGCGCTTCGACATGAACTTTAACCTGCTTGCCGACAAAGATTTCGACTTCAGCCAGTGCATGAGACTCGTCAGTTTTTAACGCCTCACCCACCGTCGGTGAAACATAGACCAGAAAGCGGTCAGAATCATAAGCGTGATGAACCCGGACAATCTCACGCATGATTTCATAGCAGACCGTTTCAACGGTTTTCAGCGTGCCGCGCCCTTTGCAGACCGGGCAGTCCTGACACAAAACGTGCTCAATGCTTTCACGGGTACGCTTACGCGTCATCTCCACCAGACCCAGCGCCGAGAAACCATTAATACCGGTTTTAACCCGATCTTTACTGAGCGCGCTTTCCAGCGAATGCAATACCCGGCGGCGATGGTCTTCGTTGCTCATATCGATGAAGTCGATAATGATGATGCCACCAAGATTACGCAGTCGCAGCTGACGTGCGATCGCCTGAGTGGCTTCAACATTGGTATTAAAGATCGTCTCATCAAGGTTACGATGGCCGACAAACGCACCGGTGTTGATATCGATGGTGGTCATCGCTTCGGTCTGATCGATGATCAGATATCCGCCTGACTTTAGTTCAACTTTTCGATCCAGCGAGCGCTGAATCTCATTTTCGACGTCAAACAGGTCGAAAATAGGCTGTTTACCGTTGTAGAGCTCCAGCTTACCGGCCATTTCCGGGATATATTCACCGGTAAATTCCACCAGCATATCGCAGGTCAGGCGGGAGTCGACCCGGATGCGATCCAGCGCCGCGCCCGCAAAATCACGCAGAATGCGCTGGGCCAGAGCCAGCTCACCGTAGAGCAGGCAGCGGGTCTGATTGCGCTTTTTACGCTCGCTGACTTTGGTCCAGAGTCGTTTGAGAAAAGCCGCGTCCTGCGCCAGCTCCTCTTCCCCGATGCCTTCTGCGGCGGTACGGATAATAAAGCCGCCCAGATCGTCGCAGTAGTCAGCCACGACCGCTTTAAGCCGATCGCGCTCTTTCTCGCTCTCAATACGCTGAGAGACACCCACATGCGATGCGCCTGGCATAAAGACCAGGTAACGCGAAGGCAGCGTGATGTCAGTGGTCAGCCGGGCACCTTTGGTGCCAAGCGGGTCTTTGACGACCTGAACCACCAGATCCTGTCCCTGCCGCACCAGCTCGGCGATATCCCGCACGATAAAGTTTTTCTTTTCGTCGCCCGCCACACATTCAGTATGCGGCATGATATCTGAGGCATGCAGAAAGGCCGCTTTCTCCAGACCGATATCAACAAAGGCGGCCTGCATGCCGGGCAGAACACGGCTTACACGGCCTTTATAAATATTGCCAACGATGCCGCGCCGCGCCTCACGCTCAATGTGAATTTCCTGCAGTATGCCGCCGTCAATATAGGCAACACGTGTTTCAGAAGGCGTGACGTTTACCAGTAATTCAGCCGTCATGTTGACCCCTTACGGCACGCAGTGACTCGAAATGGCTGATCAACTCCCCTGTCTCAACCAAGGGTAATCCGACCACTGCATGGTAGCTTCCATTAATTTTGCGGACAAAGTTTCCTCCCCTGCCCTGAATACCGTATGCACCCGCTTTATCCATTGGCTCGCCGGTCGCGATATAGTCGTCGATGTCGGTGGCGGTTAAGGTGCGGAATGTCACATCAGTGATTACGACGCAATCCAGCGCCTGCTGACTGTCGGCCAGCGCTACCGCCGTCATCACCTGATGCGTATGACCAGAGAGTTTGCACAGCATCGCGCGGGCATTAGCGGCATCGCGCGGCTTTTCCAGCACTTCGCCATTCAGCACCACAATCGTATCCGCGCCCAGCACCGGCAGATCCTGCGCGGCCAGTTTGACACCCGCCTGCGCTTTATCATTGGCCAGACGGCGGACATAGATCTCCGCCGCTTCGTTCGGCTGACGCTGCTCTTTAACGTCAGTCACGATGCGCTCGAATGTCAGACCAAGTTGAGTTAACAGCTCACGACGACGCGGTGAACCGGAAGCAAGATAGAGGGTTACCATAAATTTCCTTATTGAACAGCGAACTGACGACGAATTTTTCTCATCAATAAGAATAGCCAGGGCCAGAGAATACCGTCGACGACACTGCTCCAGAAAATTTCAGGTCGGAATGAAACGTTGATTACCAGGAATTCAGCCCAGAAGACAATCACATCCATCGCCAGCGACAGCACCATAACCATTAACGCTTGCTGCCACAACGCTAAGTTGCGGAATAACTGGAACTTAAAGGCAATCAGGTAGGCGATGATACTGAGCGCCAGCGCACGCACGCCGAGTGTGGAACCCGCAATCAGATCCATGATGGCACCCAGCACAAATCCGCTACCGACATTGACCCGATGCGGCAGTGCGAGTACCCAATAGATAAGGATCAACAGCAGCCATGAGGGCCGGAACATATAAATTTCATCCGGCCAGGGCATGATCTGCAGGACAAGCGCAACCAGGAAGGAGAGCCAGATGACCCAACGTCCCTGGCTGCGATATCGACTCAAGGCTGCCCCCCGCGTGAACGCGAGGAGTTGCTTTGTCCACTGCTGCTGGTAGCTGACGGTGCAGGCGGTCCCATCTGTACGGCAGGCGCAGGCGGGCCCATTTCTCCCGCAGGCGGTAAGACCTGCGGCATCATCTGCATCAGACGCTCGTTCGCAACGCGATGAACTTCATCCTGCGGCAGCGGCATATCACCATTGCGATCGGCGCCCCACAGCAGCAGCAGGTAACGCAGACGCTGCAGACCCGCGGTCGGATGCGCCTGAATCACCGTATAGGCGCGTTGGGTATCCACTTTTACCGAGGAAACCACACCCACCGGATAGCCTTCAGGGAATCGGCCACCAATACCTGAAGTCACCAGTACATCGCCGACCCGAATGTCCGTATTACCCGGCAGATGCTCAAGCTGAAGATCTTCAGTACAACCGTTACCTGCGGCAATGACACGAATATCATTACGCAGCACCTGAATCGGCAGGGCATGTGACGCATCACAGATTAGCAGAACACGGCTGGTGAGTTGTCCGACAGCAATGACCTGACCGACTACCCCTTTATCACTGATGACCGGCTGGCCTTCATAGACGCCGTTGACGCTGCCTTTGTCGATTACCACCTGGTCGGTGTAAGGATCGGTGCCGGTAGAAATGACCTGTGTCACCATCTTTTGCTCATCCTGACGCAGCGGTGAACCCAGCAGTTCACGCAGGCGTGCGTTTTCCTGCTTATATTGCCCCAGCATTAGCAGGTTACTGTTTTTCAGGAAGAGCTCACGACGTAACGCTTTGTTTTCCTGCTCGAGTTGCTGACGCGACGCCAGCGACTCTGACACGCCATCCAGCAACTGACGTGGCCCATTGGCCAGGAAGTAAAACGGACTGACCGACGTATCCAGATAGTTGCGTATTTGGGTGAAAGAACCCACACGGCTGTCGGCAATGATAATGGCAATCGCCACGATAACCGCCAGGAATAGACGCAACTGCAGGGAAGGTCCCCTGCTAAAAATCGGCTTCATATAATCTGCGTGATCCTCGACAACAGGAGAGGAAGCGACGGCATAACACCGTGCTTCCCTGGGCTGAACGCACTGCACCGGCACAGATTGCGCCGGTTCACATGCCACTCCCTCGCATGATCATTGCGTTCTTAGCCGGTTGAGGCAATTATTCTTCGCTGAACAAATCGCCGCCATGCATGTCGATCATTTCCAGCGCTTTGCCGCCACCGCGAGCCACACAGGTCAGTGGATCCTCAGCAACCACAACCGGAATGCCCGTCTCTTCCATCAGCAGACGATCCAGGTTGCGCAGTAACGCACCACCGCCGGTCAGCACCATGCCGCGCTCCGAAATATCTGAAGCCAGCTCAGGCGGACACTGCTCAAGGGCAACCATCACCGCGCTAACGATGCCGGTTAATGGCTCCTGCAGCGCTTCCAGAATTTCATTAGAGTTCAGTGTAAAGCCGCGCGGTACACCTTCTGCCAGGTTACGACCACGCACTTCGATCTCACGGACTTCATCACCCGGATAGGCTGAACCGATCTCATGCTTAATACGTTCTGCGGTCGCTTCGCCGATCAGTGAACCGTAGTTACGACGCACATAATTAATAATAGCTTCATCGAAACGATCGCCACCAATACGCACTGACGAGGAGTAGACCACACCGTTCAGCGAGATCACCGCAACTTCTGTGGTACCGCCACCAATATCCACCACCATTGAGCCAGTCGCTTCTGAAACGGGCAGACCCGCACCAATTGCTGCAGCCATTGGCTCTTCAATCAGAAACACTTCACGCGCGCCTGCGCCCTGAGCGGATTCACGAATCGCGCGGCGTTCAACCTGTGTTGCCCCGACGGGTACGCAGACCAGCACACGCGGGCTGGGACGCATAAAACTGTTGCTGTGAACCTGCTTGATGAAGTGTTGCAGCATCTTTTCGGTCACGAAGAAGTCAGCGATAACGCCATCTTTCATCGGACGAATCGCTGCGATATTGCCTGGCGTACGGCCAAGCATCTGTTTGGCCTCATGACCCACGGCCGCAACACTTTTCGGTGAACCGGCACGATCCTGTCGAATAGCGACGACGGAGGGCTCGTTCAGTACGATGCCCTGTCCTTTCACGTAAATCAGGGTATTCGCGGTACCCAGGTCAATGGACAAGTCGTTGGAAAACATGCCACGAAATTTTTTAAACATACTAAGGGGTAATCCTGCAAGCTGGGGGCGGAAAATAAAATCCGCTTACTTTACCAACCACACGAAGCTGCCACAAGGCGCAAAAACGTTCTGCTTCGGTGAAAAAAGACGCCTGATTGCGTTTAAGTCATCTGAACTGGCGATCCACAACAGCAGAATGGCGACCAGACGCCATCAGCACTGCATTTCACGCTATTTCCCCTCGCCCTGTCCGACATAAAATCTAACATTTCCGGCAGTAAGTTCAGAGGTTCAGACGCGGATAAACATTAAAAAAAACCGTAAATTTCCGTCAGTACGACAGCAATTCATTAAATACGGTAACGTTGTGAATACTTCTTCACGTTACTGTTAACCGGAAGCGAGGGAGCAAAAAAGTCGCCCTGCCCACCTGCTACGCCCAACGCGACTAAAGTTTGCCACTCCGCTTTAGTGCGGACACCGGTAGCAAACACCTGAATGCCCGTACATTTACAGACTTCCAGCAGACTCTGCACAAACAGCTGATTTTCAGTCCGGCGCTCAATATTGCGTACCAGACCGGCATCAAGCTTGATCAGTTCCAGCGGCAGCTGTCGTATGTAGGCGCTGCTTACCACGGTTAAACCCGCCTGATTTACCGCAACCCGACAGCCAAAAGCCTTAAGTGCGCGGAAAACTGGCGTTAAACGGTTGATGTGTTGACAAACATCTGCCTCGGCAAGTTCAAATAAAAATCGTTTTCTTTGCGCTTTCGGGCACTGCAGCAGCATGTTCTGCAGCCAGAGGACAAAAGAGCGCTGCAGAAGCGAGGTAATCGTCACCGGGATCACCAGCGTCTCTTCTGGCCAGAGTTCAGAGAGTGCCGCAATGCGAGTCATTAACTGGCGATCCCAGCCATCAGCCATGCCGAGCTGCTGTACCAGGGGCATATATTCTGCGGCCAGCACTTCTTTATCGCCGTCGAAGATGCGGGTCAGCATCACCCGGTGCTGTACCTTACCCTCAATATTGACGGTGGGTTTATGATAGAGCCGCGGGCCGCCACGGCTAAGCGTGTTCTCCAGCAGGGTTCGCCAGCGCACACTACCCCGCCCGGCGTCCTGCGGATTTCCGGCACCATTGGTCCAGTTGTTGCCGCCCAGCAGTGCCGCACGTCGGGTAGCCATTTCGGCATTTTCCATCACCTGCGGCACAGTCTGCCCGCTGTGCCAGGCGCTGATACCGATATGAATGAGATCATCACGATTAACCAGCCGCATCGGCGGCAGAGAATCAACAGCATTGATCAGCTGATCCGCAATACTGTTTGCCTCTTTAAGACTGCGATGCGGCAGTAGCACGGCAAAATCACTGCGGAAATAGCGTGCCAGCAGGGCGCCAGGATAGCGCAGCACAAAGGTGGAAAGCATGTTGACGAAATTGAAGAGGTACTCCTCAACCAGCCCCGGCTCCAGCGAATCCTTCAGCGTGTCCAGATCGGGCAGGCGCACCATCATCACCACACCATGGGTGCCGACAGCTTCCTGATCCTCCAGCAGGGTGGCGAGCTGGTTATCAAAGAACAGCCGGTTGTTGAGACCGGTGCGTCCATCCTGCGCAGCAAAGGTGCGGATCAGCGTGTCGATACGCAGACGCTGCTCGCCCGCTTCCTGCAGATCCGCCAGCAACACATCCAGTGCGCGGCTCGCTCTCGGTGGCCACTCATCCGCACCGCGTTTCGGCATTACGCCGCGCTCACCGCTGATAATCGCCTCTGCCCGCACTTCAAGATGCTCCATACCGCGCCACTGACGACTGAGCCAGCGATGCATCAGCAGCAGCACCAGACTCATCACCAGCATGACGGTAAACAGGATGCCCAGCGTAGAGGTGCCGGTAATGGAGCGCAGCCAGGTTTTGGCAGGATCAAGGGTGACGACCCGCAGCTCTAACCCCGTCTGGTGCATCAAAGGCACATCGACCTGGATAAAACGATTAGGCTCGTCTTCCAGCATCTGGTTTTCGTGTCGGGAGAGGGTAAGGAAAGTCTGCCTGCCGTTGTGAAGGGAAATCTGCTCGGCATTCATTATCGGCATCATACGCGTGAGCCAGACATGCAGCTCTGCCGGCGTCTGGGTGAACATCGCCTGATCCACTTCGGTCGCCAGTATCTGCGCCCGATGTTCAACCCGCTGATGACTGAACCAGAAAACACTGAATGCACAGCCTGCCAGCATCAACGACATGGCCAGCAGGCTTAAAAAGGTAATAAACGCAGATAATTTTGTGGTTAATCGCATCCCTGTGCCTGTATTACTGCGGTGATAACCGGATCACCCAACCTTGTACCGTCAGCCTGACGAAAACGCGAGCAAAAATAGCATAATTTGCCGTTGCCGACAGCGCCGGGACGTATGAAGCCGAAGTATATCGTCGGGATATCATCGCTGACGTTGATCCTGGCACTTTTCGGTGCATTCTCATCGTACCGGCCAGCCAGGAAATTTCACATTTTCAGGGCGAAACTGGCTGATATCAGTAATAGTCATCATGCTGGTTAATGACATCCTGTCTGGAGAGGGCACCATGAAACGCACACCCCGTCTGACCGAAGCCGACGTAACGCCGGAAAGCATTTTTAACATGAAGCGCCGCCAGGTGCTGAAAACGCTGGGACTGAGCGCAGCGGCGATGGGTATGCCGGGCGTGGCGCAAGCCGATATTCTCAGCTGGTTCAAAGGCAACGATCGCCCACCCGCGCCAGCAGGCCGGCCGCTGGACTTTACCAAACCAGCGCAATATCAGGCCGATCTGACCTTAACGCCTGCGGATAAAGTTTCCGGCTATAACAACTTCTATGAGTTCGGGCTGGATAAGGCCGATCCGGCTGCCAATGCCGGTACGCTGAAAACAGAACCCTGGAAACTGACCATTGATGGCGAAGTGGCTAAACCCGTGACCCTGGATATGGATGACATCTTTAAACGGTTTGCCATGGAGCAGCGAATCTATCGCATGCGCTGCGTGGAGGCCTGGTCGATGGTGGTGCCCTGGATAGGCTTCGAGCTGAATAAGCTTATCTCTCTGGCGGAACCCACCAGCAAAGCGCGTTTTGTCGCCTTTCAGACACTGTACGATCCTGAGCAGATGCCAGGTCAGAAAGATCGCTTTATTGGCGGCGGACTCAATTATCCCTATGTCGAAGGTTTACGTCTGGATGAAGCCATGCATCCGCTGACCATTCTGACCACCGGCGTCTATGGCAAAGCGCTGCCGCCGCAGAATGGCGCGCCGATTCGCCTGACGGTGCCGTGGAAATATGGTTTTAAGGGCATTAAGTCGATTGTCAAAATCACCCTGACCGCAAATCAGCCACCAACGACCTGGAATCAGATCGCCGCAGATGAATATGGTTTTTATGCCAATGTGAATCCGCATGTTAATCATCCACGCTGGTCGCAGGCCACTGAGCGATTTATTGGCCCGGGCGGCAGTCTGAAGGTCGAACGTCAGCCAACTCTGCTGTTTAACGGCTATGCCGAACAGGTTGCGTCGCTCTATCGTGGCCTGGATTTACGGGAGAATTACTAGGTGGTACGCCTGTCGATAAAACAGATCACCTGGCTTAAGGTGATTCTGCATCTGGCGGCCCTGTTGCCGCTGGTTTATCTGGTTCTTGCCGCGATGCAGGGCGGCCTGAGTGCGGATCCGGCAAAAGATATTCAGCATTTTACCGGCCGCATGGCGCTGAAACTGCTGCTGGGTACGCTGCTGGTCTCACCGCTGGCACGTTATGGCAGGCAACCGCTGTTAATCCGCACGCGACGTCTGCTTGGCGTCTGGACGTTTGTCTGGGCTTCTCTCCATCTGCTGAGCTATTACCTGCTGGAGCTGGGCGCTGACAATCTGCGTCTGCTGGGCAGCGAGCTGATTTCCCGTCCCTATCTGACACTGGGGATTATCAGCTGGCTGATATTACTGGCCCTGGCGCTGACGTCGTTTCAGCGCGCTCAGCGCAAGCTCGGTAAGCGATGGCAAACTCTGCACAACGCGGTCTATCTGGTGGCCATTCTGGTGCCGATTCACTATATCTGGTCAGTGAAAACCGTGTCACCCCAGCCACTTATCTACGCACTACTTGCTGCAATACTGTTAGCCTGGCGTTACAAAAAATTTCTCAAATGGTGGCCTCGCTAGCGCTTCACCCGTTGTTTTCCTCTGCACTTTTCTGATAAAAGATGTGGCCCGCAGGCCACATCCGATCATCTTCGCAGATAAGACCAGTATTTTGCTGCGAAATGACACGAAACGGATATAATGCCCGGCTTTATTGCTCGTCGGGTCTTCTTTTTCATTCTCAAAGGTGACAAATGAAGATTCGCAAGGTATTTTACGCGATGCCTCAATGATTGCGGGAGATGGCAGCACGATGGCGCATAAATTACATATTCTGCTTTTAAACGGGCCCAACCTGAACCTGTTGGGAACGCGTGAACCTGAGAAGTATGGTCATACCACGCTGCGTCAGATCGTTGACGATTTGACACGTCAGGCAGACCAGTTGAATGTGGAATTGAGCCACCTGCAAACCAATGCTGAATTTCAGCTGATTGATCGCATTCATGAGGCCAAAGGCAATGTGGATTACATCATTATTAATCCTGCCGCGTTTACCCATACCAGTGTCGCACTACGTGATGCCCTGCTGGCGGTAGAAATACCGTTTATCGAGGTTCATCTCTCCAACGTGCATGCCCGCGAGCCCTTCCGCCATCACTCCTATCTTTCTGATGTCTCTGCTGGCGTGATCTGTGGGCTTGGCGCTGACGGCTACACATGGGCTTTACAAACGGCAGTAAAACGCCTGTCTCAAACTAATTAATCAAACTGAGTACGGAACCCCACTCATGGATATTCGTAAAATTAAAAAACTGATCGAACTGGTTGAAGAGTCTGGCATTTCAGAGCTGGAAATTTCTGAAGGTGAAGAGTCCGTTCGCATCAGCCGTGCACCTGCAAACGTGGGTTACCCGATGATGCAGCAGACTTACGCTGCGCCGGTTCAACAGCCTGCTCTGGCAACAGCTGTTGCTCCTGTTGCAGCGGTTGCCGAAGCGGCACCGGCTGAAATCAGCGGTCACATCGTGCGTTCACCAATGGTAGGGACCTTCTACCGTACGCCGAGCCCGGATGCGAAAGCCTTTGTGGAAGTCGGCCAGAAAGTGAATGCCGGCGATACCTTGTGCATCGTCGAAGCCATGAAAATGATGAACCAGATCGAAGCTGACAAATCAGGTGTAGTGAAAGCTATCCTGGTTGAAAGCGGTCAGCCGGTCGAATTTGACGAGCCACTGGTTATCATCGAGTAACGGGGCAGATCATGCTGGATAAAATTGTTATTGCTAACCGTGGTGAGATTGCGCTGCGCATTCTGCGTGCCTGTAAAGAACTGGGCATCAAGACTGTTGCGGTACACTCAAGCGCGGATCGTGACCTGAAGCACGTGCTGCTGGCAGACGAAACCGTCTGCATCGGCCCGGCGCAGTCAGTTAAAAGTTACCTCAACATCCCGGCGCTGATCTCTGCTGCAGAGATCACCGGCGCGGTGGCGATTCACCCTGGCTACGGCTTCCTCTCTGAGAATGCCGATTTTGCTGAGCAGGTTGAGCGCTCCGGCTTTATCTTTATCGGTCCGAAAGCAGACACCATTCGCCTGATGGGCGACAAAGTCTCTGCGATTAATGCGATGAAGAAAGCAGGCGTCCCAACCGTACCCGGTTCTGACGGTTCGCTGACCGATGATATGGAAAAAAACCGTGCCTTTGCGAAGCGCATCGGTTATCCGGTCATCATCAAAGCCTCTGGCGGCGGCGGCGGTCGTGGTATGCGCGTTGTGCGCAGCGACAAAGATCTGGAACAATCCATCAACATGACGAAAGCGGAAGCCAAAGCGGCTTTCAGCAACGACATGGTTTACATGGAGAAGTATCTGGAGAATCCGCGCCACATCGAGATTCAGGTTCTGGCTGACGGCCAGGGCAACGCGATCTATCTGGGCGAACGTGACTGCTCTATGCAGCGTCGTCACCAGAAAGTGGTTGAAGAAGCGCCAGGCCCAGGTATTACTGAAGAACAGCGCAGCTTTATCGGCAATCGTTGTGCCAAAGCCTGTATTGAGATTGGCTATCGTGGCGCAGGTACCTTCGAGTTTCTTTACGAAAACGGTGAGTTCTACTTCATTGAGATGAACACCCGTATTCAGGTGGAACATCCGGTGACCGAGATGATCACCGGTGTGGATCTGATCAAAGAGCAGCTGCGCATTGCTGCGGGTCAGCCACTGTCGATCAAACAGGACGAAGTGGTTATTCGCGGACATGCGGTCGAGTGCCGTATTAACGCTGAAGATCCGGTCACCTTCCTGCCAAGTCCGGGTAAAATCACCCGCTTCCATGCGCCAGGCGGTTTTGGCGTGCGCTGGGAGTCGCATATTTACTCAGGCTACACCGTACCGCCGTATTACGACTCCATGATCGGTAAGCTGATCACCTATGGCGAAACGCGCGACGTGGCTATCGCCCGCATGAAGAATGCGCTGGCGGAACTGATCATCGACGGTATCAAAACCAACGTTGAACTGCAGATGAAAATCATGTCCGACGAAAACTTCCAGCACGGTGGAACCAATATCCACTATCTGGAGAAAAAACTCGGCTTGCACGAGAAGTAAACGCAACGCTGAGTCAGTCAGAGGCCGGTTAATCCGGCCTTTTTCTTTTGCCGCTGGCGTTAAGGTTGAATCATGGATGCTCGTTTTATACAGGCACATAAAGAGGCGCGCTGGTCGCTCTACCTCACCCTGCTCTGGCTCGCTGCCTGGGGGCTTTCTGCCTGGCTGGGTGGCAGTGAAATTGGTATCACCGGCCTGCCGCGCTGGTTTGAACTCTCCTGCCTGTTTGCTCCCCTGTTGTTCATATTCCTGTGCTGGATGATGGTGCGGTTAATTTTCCGCGACATGCCGCTGGAGGACACAAATGAACAGTGAAATTATCCTGCCGTTACTGATTTATCTGGTGTTGATTGCCGCGCTGTCGGTGTTTGCCGTGCGCAAAAGGCGCGAGGGTAGCTTCCTCACTGAATATTTCCTTGGCAGCCGCTCCATGGGCGGATTTGTGCTGGCGATGACGCTCACCACCACCTATATCAGCGCCAGCTCGTTTATTGGTGGTCCCGGTGCCGCCTACAAATATGGGCTGGGATGGGTATTGCTGGCGATGGTGCAGGTGCCCGCCGTCTGGCTCTCGCTGGGTGTGCTGGGGAAAAAGTTTGCCATCCTGGCGCGCAAGCATAATGCGGTGACGCTGAATGACATGCTCTACGCCCGCTATCAGAGCCCGCTGCTGATCTGGCTGGCGAGTCTGAGCCTGCTGGTTGCCTTTATCGGTGCCATGACGGTGCAGTTTATTGGCGGCGCGCGGCTGCTCGAAACCGCCGCAGGCATCCCGTATGACACGGGTCTGCTGATTTTTGGCGGCACTATTGCGCTCTACACCGCTTTTGGCGGGTTCCGTGCCAGCGTTCTCAATGACGCCATGCAGGGCATCGTGATGCTGATTGGCACATTTCTGCTGCTGTTCGCGGTGATTCATCAGGCTGGCGGCCTGAGCACGGCCGTGCAGAAACTACATGACATTGATCCCGCTCTGCTGTCGCCGCAGGGACCGGGTGAGATTATAACGCCGACCTTCCTCAGTTCATTTGTCGTGCTGGTCTGCTTTGGGGTGATTGGCTTGCCGCATACTGCGGTGCGCTGCATCTCTTATAAAGACAGCAAGGCAGTCCATCGGGCCATTATTCTGGGTACCATTGTGGTGGTGATCCTGATGCTGGGAATGCATCTGGCCGGTGCGCTGGGCCGGGCGATACTGCCGAATCTGACCGTGCCGGATAGTGTTATACCCACCCTGATGATCACTGTGCTGCCACCGTTAGCTGCCGGACTGTTTCTGGCAGCCCCCATGGCAGCCATTATGTCGACCATTAATGCCCAGCTGTTACAGGCTTCGGCTACGCTGATCAAAGATCTCTATCTGCGTGTTGCCCCACAGCAGATGGAAAATGAGACGCGGCTGCGGCTGTTATCTGGCACCATTACGTTCGCACTGGGTCTCCTGCTGCTGATTGCGGCCTGGAATCCACCCGATATGATTATCTGGCTCAACCTGCTGGCCTTTGGCGGCCTTGAGGCGGTTTTCCTCTGGCCGCTGGTACTGGGTCTCTACTGGGAACGCGCTAATGCCGCAGGCGCCATCACCGGCATGGTGGTGGGTGGAGGCTGCTACGCTTTTCTGGCGAGCCTGAACCTGCAGATTCTGGGTTTTCATCCCATTGTGCCCTCACTGCTTTTAAGCCTGCTGGCATTTTTAGTGGGCAACCTGTTTGGACGCGCGCCGCAAACGGTCGACGCGCCGCAACATTGACGGAAAGAGAGACGTTATGCCGTGGATTCAAATCAAAATTAATAGCTCAGGTGAACACGCGGAAACGCTGAGCGATGCGCTGATGGACATCGGTGCGGTTTCAGTGACCTTTCAGGATACCAACGACACGCCGGTGTATGAGCCGCTGCCAGGTGAAACCCGCCTGTGGGGCGATACCGATGTTATCGGCCTGTTCGATGCAGAAACTGATATGGCCGCGATTACCGCCGAACTGGCGCAGCATCCGTTGCTGGGCGCCGGTTTTCGTCACCGGATCGAGCAGATCGAAGATAAAGACTGGGAGCGCGAATGGATGGAAAACTTCCATCCGATGCGCTTCGGTGAGCGGCTCTGGATCTGTCCGAGCTGGCGTGATGTGCCGGATCCTGATGCCGTCAACGTGATGCTCGATCCCGGCCTGGCGTTTGGGACCGGCACGCATCCGACCACCTCACTCTGCCTTACCTGGCTTGACGGGCTGGATCTGGTGGGCAAAACGGTGATCGATTTCGGCTGTGGTTCGGGGATCCTGGCGATCGCCGCACTGAAGCTGGGTGCGGCTCAGGCGATCGGGATTGATATCGATCCGCAGGCTATTCAGGCCAGCCGGGATAATGCTGAGCGCAACGGCGTCTCTGATCGCCTGTCGCTCTATCTACCCCACCAGCAACCCGAAAATCTGCAGGCTGATGTGGTGGTGGCCAATATCCTGGCCGGCCCGCTACGTGAACTGGCACCGCTGATCAGCGTACTGCCGAAGTCTGGCGGTCATCTGGGCCTCTCGGGCGTGTTAGAGAGCCAGGCAGAGAGCGTCTGCGAAGCGTATGTCAGCGAGTTCACGCTCGACCCGGTTGCGGTTAAAGAGGAGTGGTGCCGGATAACCGGGATTAAATCCTGAATATGGCGCCTGTCTGCCGCCTCTGATATCGCTCTGCCCGGAACAAAGTGCCTTAACAGAACATTCAGCCAGCCCGTAGCGTAAGTTGCGGGCTTTCCCGATTTGAAATGGATGCTTGTATCGTTAATCACGGCATGTGACGTTTTTTATCTGGCGAATTGACGTACTTTTCTGGAAAAACTTTTGCTCACAATTTCAGCATAAATTGTTAAGTCATTGATATTTAAGCTTAATAAATATGCGCATCGATCATGACCCGGATTTCATTGATCTTTCTTGCTGATTGTTCAAAGTTTGGCCTTTCATCTTCCTGCAAAAATGCGTAATATACGCCGCCTTGCAGACACAGTATGGCCATTCTGACTTCATGCGTATTGGAAACCTCCAGCTGAGAAATCGACTGATTGCAGCACCGATGGCCGGTATTACCGACAGGCCGTTCAGGGCGCTGTGTCACGAAATGGGTGCAGGCATGGCAGTTTCTGAGATGTTGTCTTCAAACCCGGAAGTCTGGGCTAGCGACAAATCTCGATTACGTATGGTTCACAGCGATGAGCCAGGCATTCGCGCCGTGCAAATTGCCGGTTGCGATCCCAGTGAAATGGCGCAAGCTGCACGCATTAATGTTGAGGCTGGTGCACAGGTCATCGACATTAATATGGGATGCCCTGCCAAGAAGGTTAACCGCAAAATGGCGGGTTCAGCCTTGCTGCAATATCCCACCGTGGTGGAGTCAATTCTCTCCGCAGTGGTTAATGCAGTGAATGTGCCGGTTACGCTGAAAATTCGTACTGGCTGGGATCCTGAAAACAGGAACTGTGTCGCGATTGCCCAATTGGCTGAACGCTGCGGTATACAGGCTCTGACGATACATGGTCGCACTCGTGCCTGCCTGTTCAACGGAGAAGCTGAATATGACAGCATTCGGACAGTTAAGCAGAGTGTCTCCATTCCGATTATCGCGAATGGAGACATAACTGACCCGCATAAAGCCAGAGCGGTGCTCGACTATACAGGGGCCGATGCTCTGATGATAGGACGTGCTGCTCAGGGAAGACCGTGGATCTTCCGGGAAATCCAGCATTATCTGGACACTGGGGAGTTGCTTGCCCCGCTGCCGATGGCAGAGGTCAAGCGCTTGCTTGTTTCGCATATACGTGAGCTGCACGACTTTTACGGTTCAGGCAAGGGATACCGTATAGCGCGAAAGCACGTCTCCTGGTACCTGCAGGAGCACGCCCCGAATGACCAGTTTCGGCGCACATTCAACGCCATTGAGGATGCCAGCGAACAGCTGGAGGCGTTGGAGGCATACTTCGAAAATCTTGCGTAACGAAATAAAGAGCTGAAAGAACTATGTTCGAACAACGCGTAAATTCTGACGTACTGACCGTTTCAACCGTTAACTCACAGGATCAGGTAACTCAAAAACCTTTGCGTGATTCGGTTAAACAGGCACTGAAGAACTATTTTGCTCAACTGAATGGTCAGGATGTGAGCGACCTGTATGAGCTGGTTTTGGCTGAAGTCGAGCAGCCTCTGTTGGACATGGTGATGCAGTATACCCGTGGCAATCAGACCCGTGCTGCCCTGATGATGGGTATCAACCGCGGTACGCTGCGTAAGAAATTGAAAAAATACGGCATGAACTGATTTTTAGTTCTGTCTGTAAATCACGCCAGCCTTCGGGCTGGCGTTTTTATTTGTGCGTCGACGCACAAAGCCACGGTAATGATAGTGAAACAGTTTCCGGTAATATGGTAACTGTAGTTGCAATCGCTGGCGTGATATTTCACCCTCTCGCTTTCGCCCGCTGTGATTTGACTTAGTGCCTGCCTGACCCTCACCTCGCTTCACATCCCCGCCACTGCTGGGTATGTGACTTTCTGCGCATTAAAAAGCAACGCAATCTCTTCATACATTTCTGCCTGAGTGAATGCTCACACTGCTCCCACATAGTGAAACTATTTGCACTAAATGTGATCGGGTCGACTCGCATTGCTTCCTTTTGGTGCGCCATATTAGCGGAACTTTCTAAGTGCTTCCGATTATTAACCGTTCTTTCATACGAATTCAGGAACCTGCAAACCTGGCATCAGCTTTGCAGAGTCGTGGATGGCTGACCGCCACAGACAGGAAAAACGCACACTAAAGTGCGCAAACATAACAACATGATCCCGCCACACAGGATGCTTTATGAAAAAGATGATGCTCTCTACGCTGATCGCTGCTGCCTCGCTGGTTGCCGTTGCTCAGCAAGCACACGCAGGCACCACACTGGATGCGATAAAGAAAAAAGGTTTTGTTCAATGTGGTATCAGTGACGGCTTGCCGGGCTTCTCCTATGCAGATGCTGGCGGCAAGTTTACCGGTATCGATGTGGATGTGTGTCGTGCGACGGCTGCCGCTGTGTTTGGTGATGCGACCAAAGTGAAATATACCCCGCTGACCGCGAAAGAGCGTTTTACCGCTCTGCAGTCCGGCGAGGTGGATGTGCTTTCACGTAATACCACCTGGACCTCATCGCGCGATGGCGGCATGGGCTTCCTGTTTGCGGGCGTGAACTATTACGACGGTATCGGCTTCCTGACTCACCAGAAGGCCGGCCTGAAAAGTGCGAAAGAGCTGGATGGTGCCACTGTCTGTATTCAGGCGGGAACCGACACCGAGCTGAACGTAGCGGACTTCTTTAAAGCCAACAAAATGCAATATACGCCTGTAACCTTCGACCGCTCTGATGAATCGGCTAAAGCGCTGGATAGCGGACGTTGCGATACGCTGGCGTCTGACCAGTCTCAGCTTTACGCATTACGCATTAAGCTGGGCAAACCGGACGAATTTATTGTTCTGCCCGAAGTGATCTCCAAAGAGCCGCTGGGGCCGTTGGTGCGTCGTGGTGATGATGACTGGTTCACCATCGTGAAGTGGTCGCTCTACGCCATGCTGAATGCGGAGGAGATGGGCATCTCCTCGAAGAACGTTGACCAGATGACGGCCAAGCCAACCACACCAGACATGGCACACTTCCTGGGCGCCGAAGGTGATTTTGGTAAGGATCTGAAGCTGGATAACAAGTGGGCCTACAACATCGTCAAGCAGGTAGGTAACTATCAGGAAAGCTTTGACCGTAACGTCGGTAAAGACAGCGCACTGAAGATTGCACGTGGTCAGAATGCGTTGTGGAACCAGGGCGGTATTCAGTACGCACCACCGGTACGTTAACAGACCTCACTAATCGGGCACCCTATTCTGTGGTGCCCTACCCCAGCTTTCGTTACTGAGGTTTCAACATGTCACAACGCCCAACCGTGAAAAGGGATTTTTCATTTGGTAATCCCACGGTTCGCGCCTGGATTTATCAGCTCATCGCCGTCGTCGCGGTGCTTGGTGTGGTGGGTTATCTGGTGCATAACACCATTATTAACCTTGCTAATCGCGGTATTACATCGGGGTTTGGATTTCTTGAGCGCACTGCCGGTTTCGGCATCGTTCAGCATCTGATTGAGTACACTGAGGGAGATACCTACGCGCGCGTGTTTCTGGTCGGATTAACCAACACGCTGCTGGTCTCTGCACTCTGTATTGTTTTCGCTTCGATTCTCGGATTCGCGGTCGGTCTTGCCCGCCTTTCTGACAACTGGCTGCTGCGGAAACTCTCGAATATCTATATCGAAACCTTCCGTAATATCCCACCCCTGCTGCAAATCTTCTTCTGGTACTTTGCAGTCTTACGCAATCTACCGGGCCCACGTCAGGCGCTGAATGCTTTTGACCTGGCATATGTCAGTAATCGCGGACTCTACGTTCCATGGCCGACCTATGCAGCAGGCAGCTGGCCGTTTGTTATTGCACTGCTTCTGGCCGCGGCTGTGAGCTATGGCCTGTACCGCTTTAACCGTAAACATCAGCTGAAAACCGGTCAGTTACGTCGCACATGGCCCGCTGCCGTTGTGATGCTGATTCTCTTTCCTTTGCTTGCACACATTGGGTTTGGCCCAGCCACGCACTGGGATGTGCCACAACTGCGCGGTTTCAATTTCCGTGGCGGCTCGGTGATGATACCGGAGCTGGCAGCCCTGACGCTGGCACTGTCGATTTATACGTCGTCGTTTATTGCTGAAGTGATCCGCTCCGGGATCCAGTCGGTCCCCTATGGTCAGCATGAAGCAGCGCGGTCGCTGGGGCTGCCTAATCCGGTTACGCTGCGCCAGGTGATTATTCCTCAGGCCATGCGCGTCATTATTCCGCCACTAACCAGCCAGTATCTGAACATCGTGAAGAACTCTTCACTCGCCGCCGCTATCGGTTATCCCGATATGGTGTCGCTGTTCGCCGGATCGGTACTGAATCAGACCGGTCAGGCTATCGAGACGATTGCTATCACGATGGGCGTTTACCTGATTATCAGCCTGCTGATATCAATGCTTATGAACTTCTACAACCGCAAAATTGCGCTGGTTGAGCGTTAAGAGAACGGGATAACTATGTCTGTGACTACGCATGAAACGCCCCCCGTCCCGACGACTCTGGTCAGTCGCGCCTGGTTTTGGGCTCGTAAAAACCTGTTTTCCAGCTGGTTTAATACGCTACTGACGCTGTTTTGCATCTGGGTTATCTGGCACGTCATTCCGCCCGCGCTGAACTGGCTGGTCTTTCAGGCAAACTGGATCGGCACCACGCGCGCCGATTGCACCAAAGAGGGTGCCTGTTGGGTCTTTATCCATGCTCGTTTCGGCCAGTTCATGTATGGGCTTTACCCGCATGAGTTGCGCTGGCGTATTAACCTGGCGCTGGTGATCGGCCTGCTGTCGATTGTGCCGATGTTCCTGAAGAGCCTGCCGTATCGTGGACGCTACATTGCTGCCTGGGCTGTCATCTATCCGGTGATTGTCTGGTTTCTGCTGTATGGCGGCTATCTGGGGCTGGAACGTGTCGAAACACGTCAGTGGGGCGGATTAACGCTGACGCTGATTATTGCGTCGGTGGGTATTGCCGGTGCGCTGCCGCTGGGTATTTTGCTGGCACTGGGCCGTCGCTCACGCATGCCGGTCGTGCGCACGCTGTCGATTATCTTTATTGAGTTCTGGCGCGGCGTGCCGCTGATTACCGTGCTGTTTATGTCATCCGTGATGCTGCCGCTGTTTATGTCTGAAGGCACTAACATCGACAAGCTGGTGCGCGCGCTGGTCGGGGTCATTCTGTTCCAGTCCGCCTATGTGGCAGAGGTGGTTCGCGGTGGCCTGCAGGCACTGCCGAAAGGTCAGTACGAAGCAGCCGAATCTCTGGCGCTGGGCTACTGGAAGACGCAGATGCTGGTTATTCTGCCCCAGGCGCTGAAGCTCACTATTCCCGGCCTGGTCAATACCATCATCGCACTGTTTAAAGATACCAGCCTGGTCATCATCATTGGTCTTTTCGATCTGTTCAGCAGCGTCCAGCAGGCAACGGTCGATCCGACCTGGCTGGGGATGTCGACCGAAGGTTATGTCTTTGCTGCACTGGTCTATTGGATCTTCTGTTTTAGCATGTCGCGCTACAGCCAGTATCTGGAAAAGCGCTTTCACACCGGGCGTACATCGCACTGAGGTTTTACATGACTGACTCTATGACACACTCTTCCGACGCGTTGATGATCTCGCTTGAGAACGTGAATAAATGGTACGGGCAATTCCATGTACTGAAAGACATCAACCTGCAGGTTAAACCCCGTGAACGCATCGTACTGTGCGGACCTTCCGGCTCCGGCAAATCGACGACGATCCGCTGTATCAACCATCTGGAAGAGCATCAGCAGGGCCGCATTGTTGTTGACGGTATCCATCTTAATGATGACGTTCGTAACATTGAGCGCGTGCGCACCGAAGTCGGTATGGTCTTCCAGCACTTCAATCTCTTTCCGCATCTGACCGTACTGCAAAACTGCACGCTGGCACCTTCCTGGGTAAGAAAGATTCCAAAGAAGGAAGCTGATGAGCTGGCCATGCACTATCTGCAACGCGTGCGTATTGCCGAGCATGCACATAAGTTTCCGGGCCAGCTCTCTGGCGGACAGCAGCAGCGTGTCGCCATCGCCCGCTCACTCTGTATGAAACCCAAAATTATGCTGTTTGATGAGCCCACGTCAGCGCTGGATCCTGAGATGGTTAAAGAGGTGCTGGATACGATGATTGGTCTGGCGGAGGATGGGATGACCATGCTGTGCGTCACCCATGAGATGGGCTTTGCCCGAACGGTGGCTGACCGGGTGATCTTTATGGATCGGGGAGAGATCGTCGAAGTCGCGCCACCACAGGAGTTTTTTGCGAATCCAAAATCGGAGCGTACCCGGGCGTTTTTATCGCAGGTTATTCACTGATCAGACGTTCAGTTATCTCATTACCCGGCCTGGTGCCGGGTTTTTTTATAGCCTGAACAGCCGCTTTAATATGCTTACTGACCTGTTGCTGTTATGAATAGACAGACAGATACGCTGTGAAGAGGGAGTTTTATCGCGGTTTGCCACAACGAAAAAAGCCCTTCGCATACGCAAAGGGCTCTCTCTTATTTGATGCCTGGCAGTTCCCTACTCTCGCATGGGGAGACCCCACACTACCATCGGCGCTACGGCGTTTCACTTCTGAGTTCGGCATGGGGTCAGGTGGGACCACCGCGCTACAGCCGCCAGGCAAATTCTTTTATTTACCGAACTCGTGTCTTAACTGGTGCTGATACCCAGAGTCGAACTGGGGACCTCACCCTTACCAAGGGTGCGCTCTACCAACTGAGCCATATCAGCACACTAAATTTGATGCCTGGCAGTTCCCTACTCTCGCATGGGGAGACCCCACACTACCATCGGCGCTACGGCGTTTCACTTCTGAGTTCGGCATGGGGTCAGGTGGGACCACCGCGCTAAAGCCGCCAGGCAAATTCTTTGTGCTCTGTCCTGTGTCTTTTGTGCTGATGCTGCGTTGGCCGCCCTCGCGCTACTCCGTCACATACTTCAGTATGCTCCTTCGTATCGCTCGGTTGCCGCCTTGCCTCAGCGCAAAATCCTTCGGACTTCAGTCCGCAGGACACAACTGTATCCGGTTAACAAGCTGAAAACCTGTCTCTCAAAAACGCCTCTGGCGTTGTAAGGTTAAGCCTCACGGGTCATTAGTACCGGTTAGCTCAACGCATCGCTGCGCTTACACACCCGGCCTATCAACGTCGTAGTCTTCAACGTCCCTTCAGGACTCTCAAGGAGTCAGGGAGAACTCATCTCGGGGCAAGTTTCGTGCTTAGATGCTTTCAGCACTTATCTTTTCCGCACTTAGCTACCGGGCAATGCCATTGGCATGACAACCCGAACACCAGTGGTGCGTTCACTCCGGTCCTCTCGTACTAGGAGCAACCCCCCTCAATTCTCCAGCGCCCACGGCAGATAGGGACCGAACTGTCTCACGACGTTCTAAACCCAGCTCGCGTACCACTTTAAACGGCGAACAGCCGTACCCTTGGGACCTACTTCAGCCCCAGGATGTGATGAGCCGACATCGAGGTGCCAAACACCGCCGTCGATATGAACTCTTGGGCGGTATCAGCCTGTTATCCCCGGAGTACCTTTTATCCGTTGAGCGATGGCCCTTCCATTCAGAACCACCGGATCACTATGACCTGCTTTCGCACCTGCTCGAGCCGTCACTCTCGCAGTCAAGCCAGCTTATGCCATTGCACTAACCTCACGATGTCCGACCGTGATTAGCTGACCTTCGTGCTCCTCCGTTACTCTTTAGGAGGAGACCGCCCCAGTCAAACTACCCACCAGACACTGTCCGCAGCCCGGATCACGGGCCTACGTTAGAACATCAAACATTAAAGGGTGGTATTTCAAGGTTGGCTCCACGCAGACTGGCGTCCGCGCTTCAAAGCCTCCCACCTATCCTACACATCAAGGCTCAATGTTCAGTGTCAAGCTGTAGTAAAGGTTCACGGGGTCTTTCCGTCTTGCCGCGGGTACACTGCATCTTCACAGCGAGTTCAATTTCACTGAGTCTCGGGTGGAGACAGCCTGGCCATCATTACGCCATTCGTGCAGGTCGGAACTTACCCGACAAGGAATTTCGCTACCTTAGGACCGTTATAGTTACGGCCGCCGTTTACCGGGGCTTCGATCAAGAGCTTCTCCTTGCGGATAACCCCATCAATTAACCTTCCGGCACCGGGCAGGCGTCACACCGTATACGTCCACTTTCGTGTTTGCACAGTGCTGTGTTTTTAATAAACAGTTGCAGCCAGCTGGTATCTTCGACTGGCTTCGGCTCGGGGAGCAAGTCCCTCCACCTACGCGCCAGCGTGCCTTCTCCCGAAGTTACGGCACCATTTTGCCTAGTTCCTTCACCCGAGTTCTCTCAAGCGCCTTGGTATTCTCTACCTGACCACCTGTGTCGGTTTGGGGTACGATTCTGTGTTACCTGATGCTTAGAGGCTTTTCCTGGAAGCTGGGCATTTATCACTTCAGCACCGTAGTGCCTCGTCGTCACGCCTCAGCGTTAATAAGGGACCGGATTTACCTGGACCCTCCGCCTACACGCTTAAACCGGGACAACCGTCGCCCGGCTGATATAGCCTTCTCCGTCCCCCCTTCGCAGTAACACCGAGTACAGGAATATTAACCTGTTTCCCATCGACTACGCCTTTCGGCCTCGCCTTAGGGGTCGACTCACCCTGCTCCGATTAACGTTGAACAGGAACCCTTGGTCTTCCGGCGAGCGGGCTTTTCACCCGCTTTATCGTTACTTATGTCAGCATTCGCACTTCTGATACCTCCAGCATGCCTCACAGCACACCTTCGACGGCTTACAGAACGCTCCCCTACCCAACAACACATAGTGTCGCTGCCGCAGCTTCGGTGCATGGTTTAGCCCCGTTACATCTTCCGCGCAGGCCGACTCGACCAGTGAGCTATTACGCTTTCTTTAAATGATGGCTGCTTCTAAGCCAACATCCTGGCTGTCTGTGCCTTCCCACATCGTTTCCCACTTAACCATGACTTTGGGACCTTAGCTGGCGGTCTGGGTTGTTTCCCTCTTCACGACGGACGTTAGCACCCGCCGTGTGTCTCCCGTGATAACATTCTTCGGTATTCGCAGTTTGCATCGGGTTGGTAAGCCGGGATGGCCCCCTAGCCGAAACAGTGCTCTACCCCCGAAGATGAGTTCACGAGGCGCTACCTAAATAGCTTTCGGGGAGAACCAGCTATCTCCCGGTTTGATTGGCCTTTCACCCCCAGCCACAGGTCATCCGCTAATTTTTCAACATTAGTCGGTTCGGTCCTCCAGTTAGTGTTACCCAACCTTCAACCTGCCCATGGCTAGATCACCGGGTTTCGGGTCTATACCCTGCAACTTAACGCCCAGTTAAGACTCGGTTTCCCTGCGGCTCCCCTATACGGTTAACCTTGCTACAGAATATAAGTCGCTGACCCATTATACAAAAGGTACGCAGTCACCCTGATAAATCAAGGCTCCCACTGCTTGTACGTACACGGTTTCAGGTTCTGTTTCACTCCCCTCGCCGGGGTTCTTTTCGCCTTTCCCTCACGGTACTGGTTCACTATCGGTCAGTCAGGAGTATTTAGCCTTGGAGGATGGTCCCCCCATATTCAGACAGGATACCACGTGTCCCGCCTTACTCATCGAGCTCACAGCATGTGTGTTTTTGTGTACGGGAGTATCACCCTGTACCCTGCGACTTTCCAGACGCTTCCACTAACACACAAGCTGATTCAGGCTCTGGGCTGCTCCCCGTTCGCTCGCCGCTACTGGGGGAATCTCGGTTGATTTCTTTTCCTCGGGGTACTTAGATGTTTCAGTTCCCCCGGTTCGCCTTGCAGCACTATGTATTCATGCTGCAATGATGCACAGAGTGCACCGGGTTTCCCCATTCGGACATCGACGGCTGTAGCGGTTCATATCACCTTACCGTCGCTTTACGCAGATTAGCACGTCCTTCATCGCCTCTGACTGCCTGGGCATCCACCGTGTACGCTTAGTCGCTTAACCTCACAACCCACAGGCGTTTTACAACGCTGCGAATTGCAAGCATTTGAGAGACTCGAACGCATCGCATTGTCATCCCTTATTACGGAGGAATGACGCGCTGCGTCGTTTCAATTTTCAGCTTGTTCCGGATTGTTAAAGAGCAAATATCTCAAACGCGGCCCGGCTGCTTACGCAACCAAATCGGTTTTGAGATACTGTATGGAGACACCTTTCACCTGTCACCAAGCAGGTGGCGTCCCCTAGGGGATTCGAACCCCTGTTGCCGCCGTGAAAGGGCGGAGTCCTAACCGCTAGACGAAGGGGACACAAAAGTGTCACGACTTCGCAGCCGTCCTGCTCATTACTTTTTATCAGACAATCTGTGTGGACACTGCGCGGGAAGGTATCTTCAGGTAAGGAGGTGATCCAACCGCAGGTTCCCCTACGGTTACCTTGTTACGACTTCACCCCAGTCATGAATCACAAAGTGGTAAGCGCCCTCCCGAAGGTTAAGCTACCTACTTCTTTTGCAACCCACTCCCATGGTGTGACGGGCGGTGTGTACAAGGCCCGGGAACGTATTCACCGTGGCATTCTGATCCACGATTACTAGCGATTCCGACTTCACGGAGTCGAGTTGCAGACTCCGATCCGGACTACGACGCACTTTGTGAGGTCCGCTTGCTCTCGCGAGGTTGCTTCTCTTTGTATGCGCCATTGTAGCACGTGTGTAGCCCTACTCGTAAGGGCCATGATGACTTGACGTCATCCCCACCTTCCTCCGGTTTATCACCGGCAGTCTCCTTTGAGTTCCCGACCGAATCGCTGGCAACAAAGGATAAGGGTTGCGCTCGTTGCGGGACTTAACCCAACATTTCACAACACGAGCTGACGACAGCCATGCAGCACCTGTCTCACGGTTCCCGAAGGCACTAAGGCATCTCTGCCAAATTCCGTGGATGTCAAGAGTAGGTAAGGTTCTTCGCGTTGCATCGAATTAAACCACATGCTCCACCGCTTGTGCGGGCCCCCGTCAATTCATTTGAGTTTTAACCTTGCGGCCGTACTCCCCAGGCGGTCGACTTAACGCGTTAGCTCCGGAAGCCACTCCTCAAGGGAACAACCTCCAAGTCGACATCGTTTACGGCGTGGACTACCAGGGTATCTAATCCTGTTTGCTCCCCACGCTTTCGCACCTGAGCGTCAGTCTTTGTCCAGGGGGCCGCCTTCGCCACCGGTATTCCTCCAGATCTCTACGCATTTCACCGCTACACCTGGAATTCTACCCCCCTCTACAAGACTCAAGCCTGCCAGTTTCAAATGCAGTTCCCAGGTTAAGCCCGGGGATTTCACATCTGACTTAACAGACCGCCTGCGTGCGCTTTACGCCCAGTAATTCCGATTAACGCTTGCACCCTCCGTATTACCGCGGCTGCTGGCACGGAGTTAGCCGGTGCTTCTTCTGCGGGTAACGTCAATCGACAGGGTTATTAACCCCATCGCCTTCCTCCCCGCTGAAAGTACTTTACAACCCGAAGGCCTTCTTCATACACGCGGCATGGCTGCATCAGGCTTGCGCCCATTGTGCAATATTCCCCACTGCTGCCTCCCGTAGGAGTCTGGACCGTGTCTCAGTTCCAGTGTGGCTGGTCATCCTCTCAGACCAGCTAGGGATCGTCGCCTAGGTGGGCCATTACCCCGCCTACTAGCTAATCCCATCTGGGTTCATCCGATAGTGAGAGGCCCGAAGGTCCCCCTCTTTGGTCTTGCGACGTTATGCGGTATTAGCCACCGTTTCCAGTGGTTATCCCCCTCTATCGGGCAGATCCCCAGACATTACTCACCCGTCCGCCACTCGTCACCCAAGGAGCAAGCTCCTCTGTGCTACCGTCCGACTTGCATGTGTTAGGCCTGCCGCCAGCGTTCAATCTGAGCCATGATCAAACTCTTCAATTTAAGTTTGATTTGCTTAAACAAGTTAAGCGGTGCTCATCTGTAAAACGTCATAATGAATTTCATTATGTGTTCACTCGTGAGGCTTGATATTTTCTTACGTCCGGAGACGCTGATATCAATCCTGCGAGTGCCCACACAGATTGTCTGATAAATTGTTAAAGAGCAGTGCGAACAGTGCGTTAGCGTCCTGTCGCGAGGTGGCGTATATTACGCTTTCCTCCTGCAGAGTCAACCTCTATTTCAGAAGTTTTTCTCCGGCGGCGCAGTCTCCTGTGCCTCTCAACCCGCTTCCCGTTGCCGGTGTTCCGTGTCGATGGAGGCGCATTATAGGGATCCCGTTTCAGAGCACAACCCTTTTTTTGGATCTTTTATCTGAACGGTTATAAATGATCCAGATTGATGAGATCGCCAGCGATCCAGGCCAGAATTGGCTTGTCAGCTGCCTGAAATCGCATCAGGCTGCATTGAAAACAGAACAAAGGAGAACATGATGACTTCCGCCCTACGTCCATATAAAGACCTTTTCCCGCAAACCGGCCAGCGCGTTATGGTCGATCCAAGCAGTGTTGTGGTCGGTGATGTCATAATGGAGGACGACGTGAGCATCTGGCCGCTGGTTGCGATTAGGGGGGATGTGAATCAGGTGCGCATTGGTGCCCGTACTAATGTACAGGACGGCAGCGTTCTGCACGTTACGCATAAATCAGCGTCTAACCCGCAAGGCTTCCCTCTTATTATTGGCGAGGATGTCACGATCGGGCATAAAGCGATGTTGCACGGCTGTACCATTGGCGATCGCGTGCTGGTCGGAATGGGATCGATTCTGCTTGATGGCGTAATAGTAGAAGAAGAGGTGATGATTGGTGCCGGAAGTCTGGTGCCGCCAGGTAAAAGACTGGAGAGCGGCTATCTCTATCTGGGTAGTCCGGTCAGGCAGATCAGGCCGCTGAATGACAATGAGAAGGAAGGTTTACGCTATTCCGCTAATAATTATGTCGCCTGGAAAGATGATTACCTGGCGGGAGATAACCAGATCCAGCCCTGAGCATCAATATTATCCTGACGGATAGCCGCTTCGGCCTCATCTTCCAGATCCCAGCGATGGTGCTGAAACAGCGCCATCGCCTCCCCTTCACCAAAACGTGAGGCCAGCGACTTCCCGCTGATTGCACAGGTCAGCCGCATGCCGTTGACCAGCACCGGGAAACAGACCGCGTTCAGTTCAGCATTATAGGTTTCATCATCAGGAAACTGTATCGCCTGATTCATGGCTGCATGGCCTGTTTAAGCTGGGTAATCACCGGCGCGATTTCCGGCATCACACCGTGCCACAGATAGAAGGCATGAGCAGCCTGCCCCACCAGCATGCCCAAACCATCTGCCAGATGAGCCGTGCCCTGCGCCTGACACCAGCGCAGGAAAGGCGTCAGCCCGCTTTGATAAAACATGTCATAACAGCGCACATCAGCATGAATGACTGCTGCAGGTAAAGGAGGGGTTTCGCCATTCACACCGCTTGAGGTCGCATTAATGATCAGATCAAAGTGCTGATCTGTCAGCTGCTCAAAACCACATGCGCGGATAGTGCCGCTCGCTGCAAACAGGCCAGCCAGCTCTTCCGCCCGCGCGGCGGTACGGTTAACAACAGTGAGTGTCACGCCTGCTGAGAGAAGCGGCAGAATGACCCCACGTGCAGCACCGCCCGCCCCCACCAGCAAAACCTTGTCACCAGCATTGATCATCTTCAGCCGTTCAAGATCGCTTAACAGCCCGATACCATCCGTGTTGTCACCCAGGATCTGCCCATCGCTGAGTTTTTTCACCGTGTTTACCGCGCCGGACAGGGCTGCACGTTCGCTGAGCTGATCGGCAAATTCCCATGCCTGCTGTTTAAAAGGTAACGTCACGTTGGCGCCACGGCCTCCCTGTTCGAAAAAGGCAGAGAGCGCCTGAGGAAAACCATCTATCGGGGCACAAATCCGACCATAGCGATGTTCAACGCCCGTCTGTTCAGCGAAAGCCTGATGGATCAGCGGAGATTTACTGTGGTTGATCGGATTACCGAAAACGGCGAATTGATCCATGAATTAGCCCTGACGTATAAGTTCGCCGCTGATGACATCGCGGATTTCAGAGGGATTGAGCCGCCCACCTGTTTTTCCCGACAGAACCGGGAACTGCTCACCAAACTGCTGCTTCACTTCTTCAGCCGTTCGGCAGGGAGGCAGGCCTGACAGATTTGCACTGGTTGAGACCAGCGGTTTACCAAATGCGCGGCAAAGGGCCTGCACATCAGGATGGTCACTGACGCGAATGGCCAGTGAATCAAACTGTCCGGTAAGCCAGCGAGGCGTTTGTGGCGGAACGGGTACGACAAAGGTCACCGGGCCGGGCCAGCATGCAAACATCCGCTCACGCTGGATCACAGACAGTTCCCGAGCGGAGATGTAAGGTTCCAGCTGGGTGTAATCAGCCGCAATCAGGATAAGCCCCTTTTCTACCGGACGCTGTTTCAGTGCCAGTAAAGCCATGACGGCAGATTCACTGTCAGGGTCACAGCCCAGACCAAATACGGCTTCAGTAGGATAGGCGATGACCGCCTGTCGATTCAGCTGCTCTAGGCAGGTTTCAAGTGAATCGGCGAGGTGTTGATTTTCCATGGTCTATGAATTCTCTTCAGCAATGGCTTTGCCACAACTTTTACTGGCGCAAAAGCGTTTGATCCCTTGGGCCGTCTTTTTTTCAACTAATAGCGGATACTGGCAATAAGGACAGATTCCGGCAATGGGTGTCAGATTCACAACAAACTGGCAGGCTGGATAGCGATCGCAGGAGTGAAACGTTTTGCCGTAACGGGAGCGCCGCTGAACTAACCGGCCTTCATGGCACTGTGGACAGGCCAGCGAGGTTTCATCTGGTTTGTCGATGGTTTCGGTGTATCCGCATTCCGGATAGAGGCTACAGCCAATGAACATGCCAAATCGCCCCTGCCGCAACACTTTATCCGCACCGCATTCGGGACAGGCGTGGCCTTCCAGCACTTTGACCACATGACCATCGGCCTGACCCTTTAAGGGTCGAATGTAGTCGCATGCCGGGTAGTTCGCGCAGCCCAGAAAAGGACCGTGTTTACCGGAGCGGATAACCAGTTCTGCCCCGCAAGCGGGGCAGGGACCCTGTTTACGCACGGTGAAGAGTGCAGCTTTACTCATAGCGATCAATGCATGAAAGGAAATTTAATGCAGCATACCTTCATTGGCGTCGAATAGCAGTTCTTCCATCTGCTGATAGGCATTTTCACATCCGGGAATGTTGAACAACACCATCAGTACCACCCATTTGAGATCCTCCAGGTCAAACTCAGAGGTATCCAGCGCCATAATGCGTTCGATGACCATTTCACGCGTTTCCAGGTTCAGCACCTGAATCTGCTCCAGGAACAGCAGGAAACCACGGCTGTCAGCATCTAAACGTTTGCTCTCTTCATCGGTATAAATACGCATGGAGAGCGGATCATTTGTCAGTAAAATTGGCGCAACCAGTCCTTCCTGATAGTCAGCCAATCTTTCTAACCAGTTCAGCGCACTGTAAATATCTTCACGATGGAACCCGGCATCCGTCAGGTCGTCTGTCAATCTGTCCTGATCAACACCCATTTCTGCTTCGTTGTGGATATATGTCTCAAACAAATACATCAGTACGTCGAACATGGCATGCCCTCCTCAATCGGACATAGCCGCCGGGTACAGCTGCGATCCATCCTGCTAACTCCAGTTCCAGCAACTGAGCTGAGATAACTGGCACAGATTGGCCGGCACGTTCAGCGACAACGTCAACAGGTGTAACATCATCACCTACGTTAGCCAACACATCAGCAAATGGCAATGGAGCATCGTCACTCACCTCAGAATAAATTTCACCGGCCGGTGTCATCGGCAGCCAGTTAAGTGCACTTGCCAGATCTTCCACGATGTTATGGGGATGGGCCACCAGCAGCGCCCCCTGCTGAATCAGCCAGTTTACGCCTTCGCTTAACGGGTTACCGAGCGCGCCAGGTAAGGCATAGACATTACGATTTTGCTCCAGCCCATACCGCGCCGTTACCAGGGAACCACTCTTCAGCGAGGCTTCTACCACCAGCACCCCATGGCTCAGGCCGCTGATAATACGATTACGGCGCGGAAAATTAAGCGGATGCGGCAGGGTCGTCAGCGGAAACTCAGAAACTACCGCACCACCCTGTTCAACGATCTCTGCGGCAAGATGGGCATGATTGCTGGGATAGAGCCGCTGCAAACCACTACCTAACACGGCCACCGTTTTACCGCCTACGTTGAGTGCTGCCTGATGCGCAACACCATCAATACCCCTTGCCAGTCCGCTGGTAATGGTCAGACCGCTGAGGCTTAAGTGCTGGGTAAACCAGTCGCACCAGTAGCGGCCATAGTGTGAACAGTTTCGGCTGCCCACCACCGCTAACTGTGGTGTGCTGATAAGCGCAGGATCGCCATCAATATAGAGCAGCGGCGGAAAGCGGTTGGTTTCTTTAAGACGGGCAGGATAGGCCGCGTCCAGAGCAGTCACCAGATGGTGAGCCGGACTCTGAGCCAGCCAGGAATAGACTTCTGTAAGATTTTTTTCATTATAATCATCATATTGCTGGCACTGGCTCTCATCTAAGCCAAGCCGGATAAGCTGCTCCCTGTCTGCCTGTCCGGCACCTATTTGCTGCGCCACATCAACCCAGCGTTTTCCTGTCATTCCAGTGACGGCGGCCAGCCGTACAGACTGCGCTATTTTGTCCATCTTCAGCTCCCTGATCGCCCTTGCTTCCTGCCGCAGAATGCTGTCAATCAGGCCTCGAAAAGTCTACAATATAAGGTAGTAATCTTTTCTTAACCGAATACAGATCTGGATATTTATGTCAGTTTTGCAGGTATTACATTTCCCTGACGAGCGTCTTCGCAAAGTTGCTGCGCCCGTTAAAGAAGTTAACGCAGACATTCAGCGTATCGTTGATGATATGTTCGAGACGATGTATGCCGAAGAAGGTATCGGTCTTGCGGCTACGCAGGTCGATATTCATCAGCGCATTATCGTGATTGACGTCTCTGAAAGTCGTGAAGAGCGTTTAGTGCTGATTAACCCTGAGCTGCTGGAAAAAAGTGGTGAAACCGGCATTGAAGAGGGTTGCCTCTCTATTCCGGAACAGCGCGCATTTGTTCCGCGTGCCGAGCGGGTAAAGGTCCGTGCACTGGATCGCGAGGGTAAAAGTTTCGAACTGGAAGCCAGCGAGTTACTGGCCATCTGTATCCAGCATGAGATCGATCATCTGGAAGGCAAACTGTTTATCGATTATCTGTCGCCTTTAAAGCGGCAACGGATCAAAAATAAATTAGAGAAACTGGCGCGTCAGAACGCGCAGGCTTCCTGAGATCTTAATAAGGGATAAACGTGTCTGCCCCGCTAAAAATCATCTTTGCTGGCACACCTGACTTTGCAGCGCGTCATCTTGACGCGCTGCTTGCTTCTGAACATCAGGTTATCGCCGTATTCACCCAACCCGACCGTCCTGCTGGTCGCGGTAACAAATTAACGCCAGGCCCGGTCAAAACGCTGGCGATGGCACATGACATTCCGGTTTATCAGCCTAAGTCACTGCGACCTGAAGAAAATCAGCAACTGGTTGCTGACCTCAAGGCCGATGTGATGGTGGTTGTAGCCTACGGATTAATTCTGCCCAAGGCCGTGCTTGATATGCCACGTCTGGGATGCATCAATGTCCATGGCTCACTGCTGCCACGCTGGCGCGGAGCTGCGCCTATTCAACGTGCGCTCTGGGCTGGCGACAGCGAAACCGGCGTGACCATCATGCAGATGGACGTGGGACTGGATACCGGCGATATGCTGCATAAGCTGGCCTGTCCGATTACTGCCCAGGATACCAGTGCCACGCTGTATGACAAGCTGGCACAGCTTGGCCCACAGGGGCTGCTGGATACGCTGACATTACTGACCACTCAGCAGGCTTCACCTGAAAAACAGGATGAAACGCTGGCCAACTATGCTGAGAAACTCAGTAAAGAGGAGGCACGTCTTGACTGGACACTCTCTGCAGAACAGCTTGAGCGTTGTATTCGCGCTTTTAACCCGTGGCCGATGAGCTTTTTCACCATTGAAGATCAGCCGGTTAAAGTCTGGCAGGCAAGCGTTCTGCCCCACTGCGATCGTGCGCTTGGTGAAATTATCCATGCTGACAAGCATGGCATCCAGGTGGCAACGGCTCAGGGCGTACTGAACCTGCTCCAGTTGCAGCCCGCCGGTAAAAAACCGATGTCGGCTCAGGATCTTCTCAACTCGCGCCGGGAATGGTTTGAACCTGGAACCCTTCTGGACTGACTCTCAGGCCCGGTCCCTCACCGGGCCTTTTGTTTGATGACAAAACCCTATGACTAAATCTATCAACCTGCGTAGCCTCTCGGCTCAACTTATTGAGCGTGTGGTCGACAAGGGCGAATCCCTGAATACGGCACTGCCAGCCGCCCAGAAAAAGCTCTCTGACAAAGATAGCGCATTAGTGCAGGAGATCTGTTTTGGCGTATTGCGCACATTACCGCAGCTGGAAGCGCTGATTGGCAAACTGATGGAGCGTCCACTTACCGGCAAACAGCGGGTTCTGCACTATCTGATCATGGTCGGGCTTTATCAGCTGGAATATACCCGTGTGCCTGCCCATGCCGCACTGGCAGAAACCGTCGCGGGCGCCGAAGTACTGAAGCGCACCAGTATGAAAGGCTTATTAAATGGCGTATTACGCCAGTTTCAGCGTCAGCGGGAAGAGCTGCTCGCCACTGTTCAGGATGGCCCGCAACGCTATCTGCATCCGGGATGGCTGCTAAAGCGTTTACAGCATGCCTGGCCGGAACAATGGCAACAGATTGTCGAAGCAAATAATCTGCGTCCGCCGATGTGGCTGCGGGTTAATCGCCAGCACCACGATCGTGACACGTGGCTGGCTATGCTGGCCGAAAGCGGCAGGAATGCACAGCCTGCTGTCGATGTGACGGATGCGCTGCGGCTTGACGCCCCTGCCCCGGTCAGCCAGCTACCAGGCTTTGATCAGGGTTGGGTTACCGTGCAGGATTTATCTGCTCAGCGCTGTGCCTTGCTGCTTGAGCCCCAAAACGGCGAACAGATTCTGGATTTATGCGCTGCGCCCGGCGGTAAAACGACCCATATCCTTGAAATCGCGCCTCAGGCCGAAGTTATGGCCGTCGACGTGGATGCGCAGCGTCTTAAACGCGTAAATGAGAATCTGCAACGACTGGGTATGAAAGCAGACGTGAAACAGGGTGATGGACGAACGCCGCAACAGTGGTGCGGCGATCGTCAGTTTGACCGTATTCTGCTGGATGCGCCCTGCTCTGCTACCGGTGTGATCCGACGCCATCCTGATATTAAGTGGCTGCGTCGCGATCGGGATATCGCCGAGCTGGCAAAGCTTCAGGGTGAAATTCTTGATGCTATCTGGCCGCACCTGAAACCTGGCGGTACACTGATTTATGCCACCTGTTCCATCCTGCCTGAAGAGAATCATCAGCAGATAGATGCTTTCCTGCAGCGCCAGCATGATGCGCAGGCTGAGCCCCTCGGAGATGCGCCCGCGAACGGCTTACAGGTATTCCCGGAAGCCGAGGGCGGAGATGGTTTCTTCTACGCTAAGCTGATAAAAAAATCGGGTACAAACTGAAATGAGTATTGATAAGCGATGAAAATAATCATTCTGGGCGCAGGACAGGTTGGCGGAACCCTGGCAGAAAATCTGGTGGGTGAAAACAACGATATCACGGTGGTTGATACCGACTCTTCACGCCTGCGTCACCTGCAGGATAAGTTCGATCTTCGCGTCGTGCAGGGTCATGGTTCTCATCCACGCATTTTACGTGAGGCGGGTGCAGAAGATGCCGACATGCTGGTTGCCGTAACCAACTCCGATGAAACCAACATGATTGCCTGTCAGATTGCTTATTCGCTTTTCAATACGCCGAATCGTATCGCCCGTATTCGCGCGGCCGATTATCTGCGTGATGCGGACAAATTATTTATTCCTGAAGCGGTGCCTATCGATCACCTGATCTCGCCTGAACAGCTGGTGATCGACAATATCTATCGTTTAATCCAGTACCCTGGCGCATTGCAGGTCGTCAACTTTGCTGAAGGCAAAGTCAGCCTCGCCGTGGTGAAAGCTTATTATGGCGGGCCACTGGTAGGAAATCCGCTGTCGATCATGCGTGAGCATATGCCACACATTGATACCCGCGTAGCCGCTATATTTCGTCAGGATCGCCCCATTCGCCCGCAGGGTTCAACCATCGTAGAAGCGGGTGATGAAGTCTTTTTCATTGCAGCCAGTCAGAACATTCGTGCGGTAATGAGTGAAATGCAGCGGCTGGAGAAACCTTATAAACGGATTATGCTGGTAGGTGGCGGTAATATCGGTTTCGGTCTGGCACAAAAACTTGAGAAAAATTACAGCGTGAAGCTGATTGAACGTAACCCCCAGCGCGCAGCAGAACTGGCAGAGCATCTTCACGACACAGTCGTCTTTTATGGCGATGCGTCAGATCAGGAACTTCTCGCTGAAGAACATGTTGATCAGGTTGATCTCTTTATCGCCGTCACCAATGATGATGAAGCCAATATTATGTCAGCCATGCTGGCAAAAAAGATGGGGGCGAAGAAGGTTATGGTGCTGATTCAGCGCCGCGCCTACGTCGATCTGGTACAAGGCAGCGTTATCGATATCGCTATTTCACCTCAGCAGGCCACGATTTCTGCCCTGCTTGGTCATGTGCGCAAAGCGGATATCGTGGGCGTTTCATCGCTACGACGCGGTATTGCAGAAGCGATCGAAGCGATAGCGCACGGAGACGAATCAACTTCACGCGTGGTCGGCCGCTCCATTGATGATATCAAACTACCGCCAGGCACCATTATTGGCGCAGTGGTTCGTGGAGACGATGTGATGATTGCCAATGATAACCTGCGAATTGAACAAGGTGATCATGTCATCATGTTCCTGACCGACAAGAAGTTTGTATCAGATGTGGAACGTCTCTTCCAGCCGAGTCCATTTTTCCTGTAAATGCCGCGTTTATAGGCGAACAGAACACAAGGAACGCAAAACTGCCGCTTAATTCGCTGTGTTGATGGCAAAACCAGTAGGGTTTGTTAGACTTTATGGCATTGGCTTGGGCAAGGAGATAAGTATGAGTTTAATCAAAGAGTTTCGCGATTTCGCAATGCGCGGCAATGTGATGGATTTAGCCGTCGGTGTCATCATCGGTGCTGCATTCGGTAAAATTGTTTCATCGTTAGTCGCCAACATCATTATGCCGCCTTTAGGCTTACTGATTGGTGGTGTCGATTTTAAATCATTCGCCTGGGTACTTAAGCCTGCAGTTGGTGATGCTCCAGCCGTTGTAATGCAGTACGGTATCTTCCTTCAGACCATCTTCGATTTCGTCATCATCGCTTTCGCAATCTTTATGGCGATCAAGTTAATGAATCGTCTGTACAAGAAAAAGGAAGTAGAGAAGCCAGTGGCTAAACCGTCAAACGAAGAAGTTCTGCTGACTGAAATCCGCGATCTGCTGAAACAGCAGAATAGCCGGGTCTAGTTAATAAGCCGCCGCACAGGCGGTTTTTTTAACCGTAAAAGCAGAAGGGCAGTGATAAGACGCTTTCTTATCACTGCCCTCCCATCCAGTCCCCTTGCCATGTTTCTCTTTCCGCTTGAAACTACCTTTACCCTTTTGCTTCTGCTCTATGCGTTGCCGAAATAGTGGGTCGTGTAACAGAGCCTGAATCGCGTTATCGCGGATTTGCCCTTTGGTGTGCTGATATTTACTCATGACGCCTCCTGTTGAGATGGTCTGATACTCTATTCCTTTGCAGCAAAATAACAATATGCTTATTTGCTCGAAGCCTCTCCCCGCTCCAGCGCCTCAAGAATTGAGCACGAAATGCTACTGTGACTGTCACCACAACAGGCATCGGAAAGGTGTCGCAGGGAACGCTGCATCGTTTCTAACTCTGCGATCATCTGAGCAACTTCACTCAGCCGTTTTTCAACGATCGCTTTTGATTCCTGACAGGTGTGATGCGCAGGATCAACCCGGATCGAAAGTAGCTCTCTGATCGCTTCCAGACTGAAACCCAGTTTACGACCATAACGAATAAATTTCAGACGCTGAAGATCGCCCTCGCTGTAAAGGCGAAAGCCACCTTCAGTACGACCATCATGATCCATCATCTGCTGCTTTTCATAAAAACGGATAGTGTCTGGCGTCACCTCCGCAAGCTTAGCTAACTGACCGATACGAAACATTTACTCCTCCTCGCGGAAACGATGCTGAATAGCAGTGGAATAACTGCCATGGAGAAAATCGGTACTGATACCCGCCTGGCGTAATCTTAGCTCCAGCACCTGAAGCCGATGGCAATGATCCTGATAATTTTGATCCGCAGGATCGAGGTTACGAAGAAGATCGTTAACTTCCATGGCTTCCCGTCTGAGCTCAAGCTCCGGCGGCAGAAAGCCCGCATTTTTCAGTAAACGGTAGCCTGCTCTTAACTCAGGCGGAACATGACTGTCATCATCCAGCTGCAGCGGCTTACCGGAGCCGGGAAGATTACTCAGCTCGCCTTTTTCCAGCGCCGCTTTGATGTGCTGTTCAGCAAGTTCATCAACCAGCCACATAGTTAGCTCCTTTGAACATGAAAAGAGTAAGTTCTAAGGTAGTAAATTTCAGGCAATAAAAAACCCGCCGAAGCGGGTTTTTTACGTTGCTACAGATTACTCTGCGGCTGCTTCTGCTTGAGCTTCTGGACGATCAACCAGCTCGATGTAAGCCATCGGAGCGTTGTCACCAGCACGGAAGCCACACTTCAGAATACGAGTGTAACCACCGGCACGGCTCGCGAAACGCGGGCCCAGCTCATTAAACAGTTTTGCCACGATCTCGTTATCACGAGTACGGGCGAATGCCAGACGACGATTAGCTACGCTGTCGGTCTTGGCAAGAGTAATCAGCGGCTCAACTACGCGACGCAGTTCTTTGGCTTTCGGCAGAGTCGTTTTGATGATCTCATGACGAACCAGAGAACCGGCCATGTTGCGGAACATAGCCTGACGATGGCTGCTGTTGCGGTTCAGTTGACGACCACTCTTACGATGGCGCATGACCTTATCCTTCTCAGTGAAACCTTAACCTGTGATCTGATTATTCATCAGCAATGCTTGCTGGCGGCCAGTTCTCGAGGCGCATGCCCAGAGAAAGACCACGCGAAGCCAGCACATCTTTAATCTCGGTAAGAGATTTTTTACCAAGGTTAGGCGTTTTAAGCAGCTCAACCTCGGTACGCTGTACCAGATCACCGATGTAGTGGATAGCTTCTGCCTTAAGGCAGTTAGCAGAGCGGACAGTCAATTCCAGATCGTCAACAGGGCGCAGCAGGATCGGATCGAATTCTGGTTTCTCTTCTTTAACTTCCGGCTGACGTACATCACGTAAGTCAACGAAAGCTTCAAGTTGTTCTGCCAGAATGGTTGCCGCACGACGAATCGCCTCTTCAGGATCGATTGTGCCGTTGGTTTCCATTTCGATGACCAGCTTGTCCAGGTCGGTGCGCTGCTCTACACGCGCTGCTTCAACATTGTAGGCGATACGGTCTACAGGGCTGTAGCAAGCGTCAACTAACAGGCGGCCGATTGGGCGCTCATCTTCTTCCGAATGAATTCGGGCAGAAGCCGGCACATAGCCACGACCACGCTGAACTTTGATACGCATGCTGATAGCAGCGTTCTCATCGGTCAGATGGCAAATGACATGCTGAGGCTTGACGATTTCGACATCACCATCATGGGTAATGTCGGCTGCAGTCACAGGGCCAATGCCAGATTTATTCAAGGTCAGAATAACTTCATCTTTCCCCTGAACTCTTACCGCCAGCCCTTTCAGGTTGAGCAGGATTTCCAGGATATCTTCCTGTACTCCCTCTTTGGTGCTGTACTCATGAAGTACACCATCAATTTCAACCTCGGTCACCGCGCAACCCGGCATGGATGAAAGCAGAATACGGCGCAGTGCGTTACCAAGAGTATGGCCAAAGCCACGCTCTAAAGGCTCAAGGGTCACCTTGGCGTGCGTCGAACTCACTTGCTCGATATCTACCAGGCGCGGTTTTAGAAACTCTGTCACAGAACCCTGCATTGTGTCCTCTCTTTGGTACTAAGCCTTACTTGGAGTAAAGCTCGACGATCAGGTGTTCGTTAATGTCCGCAGACAGATCAGTACGTTCAGGAATACGCTTGAACACACCTTCCATCTTAGTCGCATCAACTTCCAGCCAGGTTGGCTTTTCACGCTGCTCAGCCAGCTCCAGAGCGGCCTTCACGCGAGATTGCTTTTTGGCTTTCTCACGGATGCTAACGACATCATTCGGAGATACCTGATAAGAAGCGATGTTAACAACGCGACCATTTACCAGAACAGACTTATGGCTAACCAGCTGACGTGCTTCTGCACGAGTGGCACCAAAGCCCATACGATAAACTACGTTGTCCAGACGACCTTCCAGCAGAGCCAACAGGTTTTCACCGGTGTTGCCTTTCAGACGAGCTGCTTCTTTATAATAGTTACGGAACTGACGCTCCAGCACGCCGTAGATACGACGAACTTTTTGCTTTTCACGTAACTGACCGCCGTAATCAGACAGACGCGGTTTACGCGCACCATGCTGACCAGGGGCTTGTTCAATCTTACACTTGGAATCAATCGCGCGAACGCCAGACTTAAGGAATAAGTCAGTGCCCTCACGACGGCTCAGCTTGAGCTTAGGACCCAAATATCTTGCCATTTTCTTTCTCCAACTATCCTAAAAAAACGGGCGTTATACGCGACGTTTTTTCGGCGGACGACAACCGTTATGAGGGATCGGAGTCACATCAGTAATATTAGTGATGCGGAAACCAGCGGCGTTCAAAGCACGAATCGTAGATTCGCGACCTGGACCCGGACCCTTTACCATAACTTCCAGGTTCTTAATTCCGTAATCTTTTACCGCTTCTGCACAGCGCTCTGCAGCGACCTGAGCAGCAAACGGAGTGGATTTACGTGAACCGCGGAAACCGGAACCACCGGCGGTTGCCCAACCCAGTGCGTTACCCTGACGATCAGTAATGGTAACGATGGTGTTGTTAAAAGAAGCATGGACATGAGCCACGCCATCTGAGACTTGTTTTCTTACACGCTTACGTGCACGAACTGGTGCCTTTGCCATTATTTACTCACCCCGATTATTTCTTGATCGGTTTACGCGGACCCTTACGGGTACGTGCGTTGGTCTTAGTACGCTGACCGCGAACCGGAAGACCACGACGATGGCGCAAACCACGGTAGCAACCAAGGTCCATAAGACGCTTGATGCTCAGGGTGATTTCACGGCGCAGATCACCTTCTACAACGAATTTCGCAACTGCATCACGCAGCTGATCAATTTGTTCTTCAGACAGCTCACTGATCTTAACATTTTCAGCAATACCCGTTGAAGCGCAGATGGCTTTAGAACGAGTTTTACCGATACCGAAGATCGAAGTTAATGCGATAACGGTATGTTTTTGATCAGGAATGTTAATGCCTGCTATACGGGCCACTATGCACTCCTATAATTAAACAAGCACGTCCCATGCTGAAAAGCCCGTTTTCAGGATACTCAAATGGAAACGCACTGACATACAAAAGATTGGCTGGCTAATCTAGCCAGCTCAACCCGACTTTGCAAGAAAAATATGTGACAAAATCAGCCTTGGCGCTGTTTATGCTTTGGCTCGGCGCTGCAGATCACACGGACGACACCGTCGCGACGAATGATTTTGCAGTTACGACATAATCTCTTGACGGAAGCACGAACTTTCATTTTTACTCTCCGTAACTTCTCAACCAACTGAATTAACGGCCGTAGCCTTTCAGGTTAGCTTTCTTCAGTGCCGACTCGTACTGACTTGACATCATCAGAGTTTGCACTTGAGCCATAAAGTCCATGATGACGACAACTACGATAAGCAGTGAAGTACCGCCAAAGTAGAAGGGAACCTTCATCGCATCACGCATGAACTCCGGGATAAGGCAGATAAACGTAATGTAGAGAGCGCCGATTAAGGTCAATCGCGTCATTACTTTATCAATATACTTCGCCGTTTGCTCTCCCGGACGAATTCCCGGTACGAATGCACCAGACTTCTTCAGGTTATCTGCTGTTTCACGTGGGTTGAAAACCAACGCCGTATAGAAGAAACAGAAGAAGATGATTGCAGTCGCATAGAGTAGCACATAAAGCGGCTGTCCTGGCTGCAAATACAGCGAAATTGTTGTCAGCCAGTTCCAACCGGTACCGCCCCCAAACCACGATGCAATCGTTGCCGGGAACAGAATAATGCTGGAAGCAAAAATGGCTGGAATGACGCCTGCCATGTTCACTTTCAACGGTAAATGTGTGCTCTGTGCAGCGTAAACGCGACGACCCTGCTGACGTTTTGCGTAGTTCACCACAATGCGGCGTTGACCACGTTCAACAAAGATAACAAAGAAGGTCACTGCGAATACGAGTACTGCAACCAACAGCAACAGAAGGAAGTGCAGGTCGCCTTGCCGCGCTTGCTCGATGGTATGGCCAATGGCCGGCGGGAGACCCGCAACGATACCTGCGAAGATAATGATCGAAATACCGTTACCGATACCACGTTCAGTAATCTGTTCGCCCAGCCACATCAGGAACATCGTTCCTGAGACCAGACTCACAACAGCGGTAAAGTAGAAAGCAAAGCCTGGATTCATTACCAGGCCTTGCATCCCTGGCATATTCGGCAGACCGGTAGCAATACCGATCGACTGAAATATGGCCAATACCAACGTACCGTATCGGGTGTACTGGCTAATCTTACGACGGCCAGCCTCCCCTTCTTTCTTAATTTCCGCTAACGCTGGATGAACCACCGTTAATAACTGGATGATAATCGATGCCGAAATATACGGCATGATGCCCAGTGCGAAGATAGAAGCACGGCTCAGAGCACCACCAGAGAACATGTTAAACATTTCAATGATGGTGCCACGCTGTTGCTCAAGCAGTTTGGCAAGTACAGTGGCATCAATACCAGGGATTGGAATAAAAGAGCCAATACGGAAGACAATGAGTGCGCCGATTACAAACAGCAGTCTGCGTTTCAGCTCACCAAAGCCACCCTTGGCACTTTGAAAATCTAATCCCGGTTGTTTAGCCATCTGCTACTTATTCCTCGATTTTACCGCCAGCAGCTTCGATTGCAGCACGTGCACCTTTGGTGACACGCAGACCGCGAACCGTTACCGGTGTAGAAACTTCACCAGACAGAATTACTTTAACGAATTCAATCTGAACACCGACAATGTTGGCTGCTTTCAGCGCGTTCAGGTCGACGATACCGCCTTCAACTTTCGCCAGATCAGACAGACGAATCTCTGTGGTGATCATTGCTTTGCGAGAGGTGAAACCGAACTTCGGCAGACGACGGTACAGAGGCATCTGACCACCTTCGAAACCGCGACGTACGCCACCGCCAGAACGTGAGTTCTGACCTTTGTGACCACGACCACCGGTTTTTCCGAGGCCAGAACCGATACCACGACCCAGACGCTTGGTAGCGTGCTTAGACCCTTCGGCCGGAGACAGAGTATTTAAACGCATCTCTTACTCCTCCACTTTAACCATATAGGAAACCGCGTTAACCATACCGCGTACTGCAGGCGTGTCTTCACGCTCAACGGTGTGGCCAATACGACGCAGACCCAGGCCAACCAGAGTGGCTTTATGCTTAGGCAAGCGGCCGATTGAACTACGGGTTTGAGTGATTTTAATAGTCTTAGCCATCGTGATTACCCCAGAATTTCTTCAACGGATTTACCACGCTTAGCAGCGACCATTTCCGGAGATTTCATATTGCCCAGGCCGTCGATAGTTGCACGAACCACGTTAATCGGGTTAGTAGAACCATAGGCTTTTGCCAGTACGTTATGAACTCCAGCGACTTCCAGAACGGCGCGCATTGCACCACCGGCAATAATACCGGTACCTTCTGAAGCCGGCTGCATGAACACGCGGGAACCCGTGTGTGCACCTTTAACTGGGTGCTGCAGGGTGCCGTTGGTCAGCGCGACGTTAACCATGTTGCGACGGGCTTTCTCCATCGCTTTCTGGATCGCTGCTGGAACTTCACGCGCTTTACCGTAACCAAAACCTACGCGACCATTACCATCGCCTACCACAGTCAGTGCTGTGAAGGAGAAGATACGACCACCTTTAACAGTTTTAGAAACACGGTTTACCGCGATCAGTTTTTCCTGCAGTTCGCCAGCTTGTTTCTCGATGTGTGCCATCTTAGACCTCTACCTTAGAACTGAAGGCCAGCTTCACGGGCAGCATCTGCCAGTGCCTGGACGCGACCATGATATTGGAAACCGGAACGGTCGAAAGAAACACCAGTGATGCCTTTTTCGATTGCGCGTTCTGCGATAGCTTTACCTACTGCAGCTGCGGCTTCTTTATTACCGGTATACTTCAGTTGTTCAGTGATAGCTTTTTCTACAGTAGAAGCAGCGACCAGAACTTCGGAACCGTTCGGGGCGATTACCTGTGCGTAAATATGACGCGGGGTACGATGTACCACCAGGCGAGTAGCACCCAGCTCTTTGAGCTTGCGACGTGCACGGGTCGCACGACGGATACGAGCAGATTTCTTATCCATAGTGTTACCTTACTTCTTCTTAGCCTCTTTGGTACGCACGACTTCGTCGGCGTAACGGACACCCTTGCCTTTATAAGGCTCAGGACGACGGTAGGCGCGCAAGTCCGCTGCAACCTGACCAATCAGCTGTTTATCAGCGCCTTTCAGCACGATCTCAGTCTGAGTTGGACATTCTGCAGTGATACCCGCGGGCAGCTGGTGATCGACTGGATGAGAAAAGCCCAGAGACAGGTTAACCACGTCGCCTTTAACGGCTGCACGATAACCTACACCAACCAGCTGCAGCTTCTTAGTGAAGCCTTCGGTAACACCGATTACCATTGCGTTCAGCAGCGCGCGAGAAGTACCCGCCTGCGCCCAGCCGTCAACGAAACCTTCGCGCGGAGCGAAAGTCAGAGCGTTGTCAGCATGCTTAACTTCAACAGCATCATTGATAGTACGAGTCAGCTCGCCGTTTTTACCTTTAATCGAAATTACCTGACCGTTGAGTTTTACCTCTACGCCGGCAGGAACAACGACAGGTGCTTTAGCAACACGAGACATATGTATCCTCCGATTACGCTACGTAGCAGATAATTTCGCCACCAAGACCTGCCTGGCGCGCTGCACGATCAGTCATGACACCTTTAGATGTAGAAACTACAGCGATGCCCATACCAGCCATTACCTTTGGCAGCTCATCTTTTTTCTTATAGATGCGCAGACCAGGACGGCTTACTCGCTGAATGCTTTCTACAACAGCTTTGCCCTGGAAATACTTGAGAGTAAGTTCCAGTTCCAGCTTGATGTCGCCTTCGATTTTGAAATCTTCAATATATCCTTCTTCCTTCAGAACGTTGGCAATTGCCAATTTCAGCTTGGAGGAAGGCATGGTGACCGCAACTTTGTTTGCGGCCTGACCGTTACGGATACGGGTCAGCATATCCGCGATCGGATCTTGCATGCTCATCTGTGTTACTCCCGTGATTCAATTGGTGACAATTACCAGCTAGCCTTTTTCAGGCCCGGGATTTCACCGCGCATGGCGGCTTCGCGGACCTTGATACGGCTCAACCCAAACTTCCGCAGGAAACCGTGCGGACGACCTGTTTGACGGCAGCGGTTACGCTGACGCGAAGGGCTGGAATCACGCGGCAGACTCTGCAGCTTCAGAACAGCATCCCAACGATCTTCGTCGGAAGCGTTCACATCAGAGATGATCGCTTTCAGTTCAGCGCGTTTAGCGAAGAATTTGTCTGCTAATTTTGCACGCTTAACTTCGCGTGCTTTCATAGATTGCTTAGCCATTAAGTAACCCTACCTTACTTACGGAACGGGAAGTCAAAGGCAGCCAGCAGAGCACGGCCTTCATCATCAGATTTCGCAGTAGTGGTAATGGTGATATCCAAACCACGAACGCGATCGACTTTGTCGTAGTCGATTTCTGGGAAGATGATCTGCTCACGTACACCCATGCTGTAGTTGCCACGACCATCGAATGACTTAGCGGACAAGCCACGGAAGTCACGGATACGTGGAACAGCAATGGTGACCAGACGCTCAAAGAACTCCCACATGCGCTCGCCACGCAGAGTTACTTTACAGCCGATCGGATAGCCCTGACGGATTTTGAAGCCTGCAACTGATTTGCGTGCTTTGGTGACCAGCGGTTTTTGACCGGAGATTGCTGCCAGGTCTGCTGCTGCGTTATCCAGCAGTTTCTTGTCAGCGATCGCTTCACCAACACCCATGTTCAGGGTGATCTTCTCGACCCGAGGGACTTGCATGACAGAATTGTAGCCAAACTCTGTCATGAGTTTCTGGACTACTTCGTCTTTGTAGTAATCATGCAGTTTCGCCATCGTACTACTCCAAATTACTTGATAGTTTCGCTGTTAGACTTGAAGAAACGGACTTTTTTGCCGTCTTCGAATCTAAAGCCTACACGGTCAGCCTTACCAGTTGCCGCGTTGAACAGTGCAACGTTAGAAACCTGAATAGCAGCTTCTTTTTCAACGATGCCACCTGGTTGGTTCAGAGCCGGAACCGGCTTCTGATGTTTCTTCACCAGGTTGATACCTTCAACGATGACCTTACCAGAAGACAGGACATTCTTAACTTTACCGCGCTTACCTTTATCTTTACCGGTTAACACGATAACTTCGTCGTTACGACGGATTTTAGCTGCCATTGTTCGCTCCTTAGAGTACTTCTGGTGCCAGAGAGATAATTTTCATGAACTTTTCAGTACGAAGTTCACGAGTTACCGGCCCAAAAATACGCGTACCGATAGGCTGCTCACTGTTATTGTTCAGAATAACGCATGCATTACCATCGAAGCGAATGACAGAACCGTCCGGGCGACGAACACCCTTCCTGGTGCGCACCACTACCGCCTTCAGGACATCACCTTTTTTGACTTTACCACGCGGAATTGCTTCCTTGATGGTAACTTTGATGATGTCACCGACGCCTGCGTAGCGACGGTGCGAGCCACCCAGAACCTTGATACACATTACGCGACGTGCACCGGAGTTGTCGGCGACGTTCAGCATAGTCTGTTCTTGGATCATTTTAGTGCTCCGCTAATGTCAACTACTACTTCGGGACCTAAACCTCAGGTCGTTAGAAAGCCCCATAATTGAGGGCGCGGCATTGTAACACCGGTTCTCACAGATGGGTAGAAAAAATAAACGGCTCTCAATCGAGCCGCTGATTTCCCCTGATGACAGGGAGGGCGTATTCTAGGGAATAGTGCGAACAGTAGCAAATGTAATCTGCCTTATTTTTCGTCGCCTCCCAAATAAAGTGCCCTTCTGACTCAACCAGCCAGTTTCCTGGCCAGTTGGTTATGCTGACGCAACACGGCTGGCAGTTCAATTCCGGCCACTTGTCCGTCCCGTACCCGGACTTTTCCGTTAATGATGCTATAGGCAACCTGTCCCGGATTACAGAACACCAGGGCGGCTACAGGATCGTGCCCTGCCCCGGCAAGTCCAATTCGATTCAGGTCAAAAATGGCCAGATCGGCCATCATGCCCGGCGCAATGGTGCCCACATCATCGCGGTTTAGTACCTTTGCTCCACCCAGCGTCGCCAGTTCCAGTGCCTGACGTGCCGTCATCGCATCCGGGCCGAAGCCAACGCGTTGCAGCAGCATCGCCTGACGAACCTCGGCCATCATGTCTGAGCTGTCATTGGAGGCTGAGCCATCCACACCCATACCCACGTGTACGCCGGCATCACACATATGGCGTATCGGCGCAATACCGGAACCGAGACGCATGTTCGAGCAGGGACAGTGCGCGACGCCGGTACCGGTACGTGCAAAGAGTTCTATGCCATGCTGATCCAGTTTGACGCAGTGTGCATGCCAGACATCCGGTCCTACCCAGCCGAGGTCTTCAACATACTGTGCTGGCGTCATATTGAATTTTTCACGGCTATAACGGATATCGCTGTCGTTCTCCGCCAGATGGGTGTGCATTGAGACGTTGAAGCTGCGTGCCATCGCTGCGGATTGCTTCATCAGCTCACGGCTGACTGAAAACGGCGAACATGGCGCAACCACGATGCGTAACATCGAACCGTGGCTGTCATCATGGTAGCGCTCAATCACACGCTGCGTATCTTTAAGAATGGCGGCTTCATCCTCTACCAGTGCATCGGGTGGTAAGCCACCCAGGGACTTACCGACGCTCATGCTGCCCCGGCTCGCATGGAAACGCATGCCCATTAAGGCTGCAGCCTCAATACTGTCGTCAAGCTTACAGCCATTCGGGTAGACGTAGAGATGGTCACTGGTAGTGGTGCAGCCGGAGAGCATTAACTCGGCCATGGAGATCTGTGTTGAGATATGAATCATCTCAGGCGTCAGATTCTGCCACAGTGGATAGAGGTGGGTCAGCCAGTTAAAGAGCTCGCCGTTTTGCACTGCAGGAATAGCGCGGGTCAGGCTCTGATACATGTGGTGATGCGTATTGATCAGGCCAGGGATGACAATATGTCCTCGCAGATCGATGATCTCATCCGCGCTATCAGGTAACGAGCGTGCTTCCCCGACTGCAAGGATCTTATTTCCTTTTATCAGAATAGAGGCGTTACCTATTTCCCTACGGTCAGCATCCATGCAGACCACACATTCAGCATTCTTCAGTAACAGAGTTCGTTCCATGCTATTGCCTGTGGGTAGTGGTTGTGTGTTACCCGATAATAGCGGCAAGCTTTTGGCAGAGCTAATCGCAGGTAACGCAGCTAACAGTGGCAATTTTAACAGTGACCGGCGTAAGCGGTCATGACTCTCCATTTTCACGGCACATTTCCTTGTACAGTTATGATAACCCCGGCGTTTATAGCCTGGCGTTTTCAGGCCACCTCGCCTGAAGAGAGGCAGCTTAATCCCTGCAAGCCCCTGAATTTGTGAGCGCCATCAAATCCGTATTGCTGCGGGCACAAATGGATCAAGCCCGAATCGCAGGCAAAAAAAAACCCCCTGCCGAAGCAGAGGGTTTCCTCAGAAAAAACGATTCTTATTACAGAACAGCTTTCTCGATTACGCGAACCAGGGTCCAGGATTTAGTCTTGGACAGTGGACGGCATTCGCGGATTTCTACCACGTCACCAATTCCACATTCATTGTTCTCGTCATGGATGTGCAGCTTGGTCGTACGTTTAATGAATTTGCCGTAGATCGGGTGTTTCACGAAACGTTCGATAGCAACAACTGCAGATTTCTGCATTTTGTCACTTACTACACGACCCTGCAGAGTACGGATTTTATCGGTCATTACGAACCCGCCTTCTCAGTCAGTAAAGTCTTAACGCGTGCAACATCACGGCGAACCTGTTTCAGCAGATGAGTCTGCTGCAGTTGGCCAGATGCTGCCTGCATGCGCAGGTTAAATTGCTCACGCAGCAGATTAAGCAGCTCAGTGTTCAGCTCTTCAACGCTTTTTTCACGCAGCTCAGTTGCTTTCATTACATCACCGTCTTAGTTACAAAGGTGGTTTTGATAGGCAGTTTTGCTGCTGCCAGCTTGAATGCTTCACGGGCCAGCTCTTCTGGTACGCCGTCCATTTCATACAGGACTTTACCAGGCTGGATCAGGGCAACCCAATACTCTACGTTACCCTTACCTTTACCCATACGCACTTCCAGCGGCTTCTCGGTGATCGGTTTGTCCGGGAATACTCGGATCCAGATCTTACCTTGACGCTTAACTGCACGGGTCATAGCACGACGTGCTGCTTCGATCTGACGAGCAGTCAGACGACCACGGCCAACAGCTTTCAGACCGAAAGTACCGAAGCTGACATCCGTACCCGCAGCCAGACCGCGGTTACGGCCTTTGTGCACTTTACGGAATTTCGTACGCTTTGGTTGTAACATCAGCGACTCTCCTTACTTACGGCCTTTACGCTGCTGCTTTTTAGGTTGAGCAGCCGGTTCCGGTTGTTCAACAGCAGCCATACCACCCAGGATCTCACCTTTGAAGATCCATACCTTAACGCCGATTACACCATAAGTGGTGTGCGCTTCAGAGGTGTTGTAGTCAATGTCAGCACGCAGTGTGTGCAATGGCACGCGACCTTCACGATACCATTCGGTACGTGCGATCTCGGCGCCACCCAGACGGCCGCTAACTTCGACTTTAATACCCTTCGCGCCAAGACGCATGGCGTTCTGAACTGCACGCTTCATAGCACGACGGAACATCACACGACGCTCCAGCTGTGAAGTGATGCTGTCAGCTACCAGTTTCGCGTCCAGTTCCGGCTTGCGGACTTCGGCGATATTAATCTGTGCAGGAACGCCAGCGATATTCGCGACGACCGTGCGCAGTTTTTCTACATCTTCGCCTTTCTTACCGATAACGATGCCCGGACGAGCGGTGTGAATAGTCACACGGATGCTCTTCGCTGGACGCTCGATAACGATACGAGAGACAGATGCTTTAGCCAGTTCTTTAGTCAAAAACTGACGTACTTTAAAATCGCTGTCCAGGTTGTCAGCGAATTCTTTGGTGTTCGCAAACCAGGTAGAGTTCCATGGTTTTACAATACCCAGGCGAATACCATTAGGATGTACTTTCTGACCCATTGCTAGTCTCCAGAGTCTCAGCGATCGGACACAACCACAGTAATGTGGCTGGTGCGCTTCAGGATGCGATCTGCACGACCTTTGGCACGCGGCATAATGCGTTTCATGGTCGGACCTTCATCAACGAAAATTTTCGTGATTTTCAGATCGTCGATATCAGCGCCATCGTTGTGTTCGGCGTTAGCAATGGCAGATTCCAGAACTTTTTTGACCAGTACAGCCGCTTTCTTATTGGTGTAGGTCAAAATGTCCAGTGCCTGCGACACTTTCTTACCGCGAATCAGGTCAGCAACAAGGCGAACCTTCTGAGCAGAAGAACGAGCGTGGCGATGTTGAGCTAAAGTTTCCATCTCTTCCTCCTACTTATTTCTTCTTGGCTTTTTTATCAGCCGCGTGACCGCGATAAGTACGTGTCGGCGCGAATTCACCCAGTTTGTGACCAACCATTTCGTCGGAAACAAAGACAGGAACGTGCTGACGACCATTATGGACAGCGATGGTCAAACCGATCATGTTAGGAAAGATCGTTGAACGACGGGACCAAGTGCGCAAAGGCTTCTTGTCACCGCTTTCCACCGCTTTCTCTACCTTCTTCAGCAAGTGCAGGTCAATAAAAGGACCTTTCTTGAGAGAACGTGGCATGGCTTATCCTCTAATATTATTTGCTACGGCGACGTACGATAAACTTATCGGTACGCTTGTTGCTACGGGTCTTCTTACCTTTGGTCTGAACGCCCCACGGAGTTACCGGGTGCTTACCAAAGTTACGACCTTCACCACCACCGTGCGGGTGATCAACTGGGTTCATCGCGGTACCACGAACGGTAGGACGAACACCACGCCAACGGGCTGCACCAGCTTTACCCAGAACGCGCAGCATATGCTCAGCGTTGCCGACTTCGCCCAGTGTTGCGCGGCAGTCAGACTCGACTTTACGCATTTCACCTGAACGCAGACGCAGGGTAACGTAAGAACCTTCACGCGCAACGATCTGCACGTAAGCACCGGCTGAGCGAGCAATCTGACCGCCTTTGCCTGGTTTCATTTCTACGTTATGCACGGTTGAACCCACCGGGATGTTACGCATCGGCAGAGTGTTACCTGCTTTAATCGCAGCATCAACGCCAGATTGGATCTGGTCGCCGGCTTTCAGGCCTTTAGGGGCCAGGATGTAACGGCGCTCGCCGTCTTTGTACAGAACCAGTGCGATGTTCGCAGAGCGGTTCGGATCGTACTCAAGACGTTCAACAACTGCCGGGATACCGTCTTTGTTGCGTTTGAAGTCAACAATACGATAAGCCTGCTTGTGACCACCACCGATATGACGGGTAGTGATACGACCATTGTTGTTACGGCCACCGGATTTGCTGTTTTTTTCTACCAGCGGGGCAAATGGTTTGCCCTTGTGCAGCTCCGCGTTTACCACTTTAACTACATGGCGACGACCCGGAGATGTCGGTTTACATTTAACAACTGCCATTGTCTTTCTCCTCCGACTTACTCAGCGCCGCCAGCGAAGTCCAGATTCTGGCCTTCTTTCAGGGTGACGTAAGCTTTTTTCCAGTCGCTACGACGACCGATACGCTGTCCTTGACGCTTAACTTTGCCCTTAACTACCAGGGTGTTTACGTCTTTAACTTCTACTTCGAACAGTTTCTCAACAGCAGCAACGATCTCTGCTTTGGTCGCGTCATTAGCAACTTTGAGAACGATGGTATTGGTTTTTTCCATCGCGCTAGATGCTTTTTCAGATACGTGCGGCGCGCGCAGTACTTTCAGCAGACGTTCTTCACGGATCATGCCAGCATCTCCTCAACTTGCTTAACTGCATCAGCAGTCATAACGACTTTGTCGAAGGCGATCAGGCTAACTGGGTCGATACCGGATGCATCACGTACGTCAACCTTGTACAGGTTGCGCGCAGCCAGGAACAGATTCTCATCCAGTTCACCGGTGATGATCAGCACGTCTTCCAGAGCCATGTCTTTCAGTTTCTGTACCAGCAGCTTGGTTTTCGGTGCTTCTACAGCAAATGATTCGACAACGATCAGACGATCTTGACGTACCAGTTCGGACAGGATGCTTTTCAGCGCGCCGCGGTACATCTTTTTGTTAACTTTTTGACTGTGGTCCTGCGGCTTCGCAGCAAAGGTCACACCACCTGAACGCCAGATTGGGCTCTTTACAGAACCTGCACGCGCACGGCCGGTGCCTTTTTGACGCCATGGCTTTTTGCCTGAACCGGTTACTTCGGCGCGAGTTTTCTGCGCGCGAGTACCCTGGCGGGCGCCAGATGCGTAAGCAACAACAACCTGGTGAACCAGCGCTTCGTTGAAATCACGACCGAAGGTAGTTTCGGAAACAGTCAGCGCGCTCTGCGCGTCTTTCAATACTAATTCCATTGCTATCCCCTTACGCCTTCACAGCTGGTTTAACGATCAGGTCGCTACCGGTAGCACCGGGAACTGCACCTTTAACCAGCAGCAGGTTGCGCTCAGCGTCAACACGTACTACGTCCAGACTCTGAACGGTTACGCGCTCATTACCCAGCTGACCTGCCATTTTCTTGCCTTTGAACACTTTGCCCGGAGTCTGGTTCTGACCGATAGAACCCGGAACGCGGTGAGACAAGGAGTTACCGTGAGTAGCGTCCTGGGTACGGAAGTTCCAGCGCTTAACGGTACCGGCGAAACCTTTACCTTTAGAGGTACCGGTTACGTCAACTTTCTTAACTTCAGCGAAAATCTCAACGCTGATGCTCTGACCTACAGAGTATTCTTCACCTTCAGCGGTGCGGAATTCCCACAGGCCACGGCCAGCTTCAACGCCAGCTTTAGCAAAATGACCAGCTTCAGGTTTGGTCACACGGTTTGCTTTTTTAGCACCGGTGGTAACCTGAATTGCCTGGTAACCATCGTTTTCCAGGCCTTTGACCTGAGTAACGCGGTTCGCTTCAACTTCGATTACGGTGACGGGGATAGAAACGCCATCTTCAGTGAAGATGCGGGTCATGCCCACTTTTTTACCGACTAAACCAATCATTGTTTCAACCTCTCAATCGCTCGATGACCTGATTAACCCAGGCTGATCTGCACGTCAACACCGGCAGCCAGATCCAGACGCATCAGAGCATCAACGGTTTTTTCAGTTGGCTCAACGATGTCTACCAGACGCTTGTGAGTGCGGATTTCGTACTGATCACGCGCATCTTTGTTAACGTGCGGAGAGATCAGAACAGTAAAACGCTCTTTGCGGGTTGGCAGCGGGATTGGACCACGAACCTGCGCACCAGTGCGCTTGGCGGTCTCAACGATTTCCGCGGTTGATTGATCGATCAGACGATGATCAAACGCTTTAAGACGGATACGGATTCTTTGGTTCTGCATGAGACCAGAGCTCCAAACTTTTTATAGACGAAAAAAATTACTACTCGAGCCCATTACGATTGATGGGAGAGTGTAATCGTTCAGCATATAACTCCACAATTGGGAGTATTGTCAGGCGGCCTAAATTTCAGCCGTCTGCGATTCTGCTCGAATCGCGCCTGCAATATCTGCAGGCCCGCGCATTATACGTAAATCTGTTCAGGAAGCAACCCGTGTTGAGGTTTTACCCATTAAATTGTGGCCGGTTCGTGAAGCGTGCGTCGCATTGCACTGCCGTATCGCTGATAAATCAGTTATTCAGTTGTGAGTCTGTTTCCGCCCTTCTTCATTCATAGGTGACACAGAACCCGTTGCCCACGAGAGTGCATCTAACCTTTCGTCCGGAGCATAATCATGTCGCCCACTCTGATAACTCACATTGCTGCACTCGCAGGCGGAGGTGCATTGGGAAGCTTTCTTTCGCTGACCAGCCAGCGCTTCACCCCCGCCCTCTCACCCGCTCAATGGTTTGCCCTGCTCTGCTTTCCGGGTTCGCACTGTAATCATTGCCAGCAGCGCCTGCTGTGGCGAGATGCGCTGCCGTTAGTCAGCTGGCCTGGCTTAAAAGGACGGTGTCGCTTCTGTCATCGCGCGTTCGGCGCAGAAAGCGTTGTCATTGAATGGCTGTTCGCCCTTCTGTGCCTGCTGGTGCTGCAGAGTTTTGACCACTCTGCGGAGGCTATTTTTATTATTACGGCCTCCGGCCTCTTGCTGCTCGTGGCTGCCATCGATCGTCGCCACTTCTGTATACCTGACCCGCTCAATTATCTGCTGCTCTGGTCCGGATTATTCCATGCCACGCTGTCCGGAACCGAAACAACGGCGATATGGGGTGCTGTGGCGGGCTACTGTGCGTTGTGGCTGCTCGCCTGGAGCTATCGGCAGATGCGGGGGTACGAGGGATTAGGTTATGGCGATATCAAGCTCCTCGCAGCGTTAGGTGCCTGCTGTGGCTGGCAGGCATTACCCTGGATTGCGCTGGGTGCCACCGTTATGGCGCTGACGTCGATCGTGATGCTGCAACTGCGGGGTTTTATTCAGGGGGACAGCCCGCTGCCGTTTGGCCCTTTCCTGGCCATTGCGGGCTGGGTAACGATAGTGCTGCAGACCCGATTCACTCTTGTTTGATTTGAGCCTGCAGATAGTTCTGGATGCCCATCTTCTGGATTAACTCAAGTTCCGTCTCAATCCAGTCGATGTGATGTTCCTCATCAGCCAGGATTTCAATCATCATGTCACGGCTGACATAGTCATGCACTTTGTCAGCATAGGAGATAGCTTCACGTAGGTCTTTCGCGCCCTCCAGCTCCAGATTCAGGTCTGAACTCAGCATCTCTTCAACATCTTCACCGATACGGAGCCGTCCCAGATCCTGAAGATTTGGGATCCCTTCAAGGAAAAGAATACGCTCAATATATTTATCGGCATGTTTCATCTCATCGATTGATTCATGGTATTCCACATCATTGAGGCGCGTCAGACCCCAGTTTTTGAACATGCGCGCATGAAGAAAGTACTGATTGATAGCAACCAGTTCATTTCCAAGCAGTTTGTTGAGATGACTGATAACTTTGATATCGCCCTTCATTGTTAACCCTCCGCGTCTGGTTTATTAGAGCGTAGATGCGGTTAAAAAGAAGTCAAAAAAACGCGACAGATATTGTGGGTATTCACGCACCGATCGTCGGTCAGGCTATCTCTTTGTAGAGTGGTGCATGCTGCATCTCTTCATCCATAATTTCACGCGCAGCACGAATGCATTTGCCGCATTGCTTGCCGACCGGCACAAGCTGGCGCAGTTGCTGAATAGATTTTGGCTGATAGCGACGCACGACTTCACGAAGGGTTTTATCACTGATGGCATTACACAGGCAGACGTACATTGATTCATCACTCGGGTACATTTTCTGTACACAGTGTAAATGCGAATCGTTTTTATTTCAAACCCACCCTTTGCAGGGTTATGGCGTTTTCAGAGCAAAAAAAAAGAGCACCGAAGTGCTCTTTTTACTGTGTTGCAGTGGCCATTTACACAGCCACAGCAGATATCACAATTAAGCGATAACTTTAGCAACAACACCCGCGCCAACGGTACGGCCGCCTTCGCGGATTGCGAAGCGCAGACCTTCGTCCATTGCGATTGGGTGGATCAGGGTAACAACCATTTTGATGTTGTCGCCTGGCATTACCATTTCAACGCCTTCTGGCAGCTCTACTGAGCCGGTTACGTCAGTTGTACGGAAGTAGAACTGTGGACGATAGCCTTTGAAGAACGGAGTATGGCGACCACCTTCGTCTTTAGACAGAACGTAAACTTCTGACTCGAACTGGGTGTGCGGCTTGATTGAGCCTGGCTTAGCCAGAACCTGGCCACGCTGGATGTCTTCACGCTTGATACCGCGCAGCAGAACACCACAGTTTTCGCCTGCCTGACCCTGGTCCAGCAGCTTACGGAACATCTCAACACCGGTACAGGTTGATTTCACAGTATCTTTGATACCCACGATTTCAACTTCGTCGCCGACTTTAACGATGCCGCGCTCAACACGACCGGTAACAACGGTACCACGGCCAGAGATTGAGAATACGTCTTCGATTGGCAGCAGGAACGGCATGTCGATCGCACGCTGTGGCTCTGGGATGTAGTTGTCCAGATGCTCAGCCAGTTCGATGATTTTCGCTTCCCACTCTGGGTTGCCTTCCAGCGCTTTCAGAGCAGAACCACGAACGATTGGAGTGTCGTCGCCTGGGAAGTCATATGCTGACAGCAGGTCACGAACTTCCATCTCTACCAGTTCCAGCAGCTCTTCATCATCAACCATGTCACACTTGTTCAGGAACACGATGATGTAAGGAACGCCAACCTGACGACCCAGCAGGATGTGCTCACGGGTCTGTGGCATTGGGCCATCAGTCGCAGCAACAACCAGGATCGCGCCGTCCATCTGCGCAGCACCGGTGATCATGTTTTTCACATAGTCGGCGTGGCCTGGGCAGTCAACGTGCGCATAGTGGCGAGTCGGGGTTTCATACTCAACGTGTGAAGTGTTGATGGTGATACCACGTGCTTTCTCTTCTGGTGCGTTATCGATCTGATCGAATGCACGAGCCTGGCCGCCGTAAGTTTTAGACAGTACGGTGGTGATAGCTGCAGTCAGGGTGGTTTTACCGTGGTCGACGTGACCGATGGTGCCCACGTTTACGTGCAGTTTGTTACGCTGAAATTGCTCTTTCGCCATGGCGATAATTCCTTACGTTGTGCCTTCACCATCTGGGTGAAGGCATCAGTTCAAATTTAAACCGTAGCTTATTTGCTACGAGCTTCAATAACGGCCTGCGCTACGTTGTTTGGCGCATCGTCATACTTCAGGAACTCCATGGAGTAAGAAGCACGACCTTTGGTCAGAGAACGCAGCTGAGTTGCGTATCCGAACATCTCAGACAACGGAACTTCAGCGTGAATCTGAACGCCAGTAGCGTTAGATTCCTGCCCTTTGAGCATACCACGACGACGGCTAAGGTCACCGATGACATCACCCGTGTTCTCTTCTGGCGTTTCAACTTCAACCTTCATGATAGGCTCAAGCAGAACAGGTGTCGCTTGTTTAAAGCCTTGTTTGAAGGCAAGAGACGCGGCCAGTTTAAACGCCAGTTCTGAGGAGTCGACATCGTGGTAAGAACCGAAGTGCAGACGCACGCCCAGATCCACAACCGGGTAACCAGCCAGAGGGCCTGATTTCAGCTGCTCCTGGATACCTTTGTCAACCGCAGGGATGTATTCACCAGGAATCACACCACCTTTGATGTCGTTGACAAATTCGTAGCCTTTCGGGTTCGAACCTGGCTCCAGTGGGTACATGTCGATAACAACATGGCCATACTGACCACGACCACCAGACTGCTTGGCGTGTTTACCTTCAACATCGGTAACTTTGTTGCGAATCGCTTCACGGTAAGCAACCTGTGGTTTACCCACGTTTGCTTCAACGTTGAACTCACGCTTCATACGGTCAACGATGATGTCGAGGTGCAATTCACCCATACCGGCGATGATGGTCTGGTTAGATTCTTCATCAGTCCATACGCGGAATGATGGGTCTTCTTTTGCCAGACGGCCCAGAGCCAGACCCATTTTTTCCTGGTCAGCTTTGGTTTTTGGCTCAACGGCGATAGAGATTACCGGCTCCGGGAACTCCATGCGCTCAAGGATGATGACGTTATCTGGGTCACACAGGGTGTCACCAGTGGTCACATCTTTCAGGCCGATCGCAGCTGCGATATCACCCGCACGAACTTCTTTAATCTCTTCACGCTTGTTAGCGTGCATCTGAACGATACGGCCCAGACGCTCACGGTTTGACTTAACCGGGTTGAACACGGTGTCACCCGTGTTAACAACACCAGAGTAAACGCGGAAGAAGGTTAAGTTACCCACGAACGGGTCGGTAGCGATTTTGAACGCCAGTGCAGCAAACGGCTCGTTGTCATCAGAGTGACGAACAGCCGGCGTGTCTTTACCGTCGTCCAGCATACCGTTGATCGCGGTAACGTCAGTCGGTGCTGGCAGATATTCAACAACTGCATCCAGCATCGCCTGAACACCTTTGTTCTTAAATGCAGAACCACAGGTTACCAGGATAATTTCGTTGTTCAGAACACGCTTACGCAGAGATGTTTTGATCTCTTCTTCAGTCAGTTCTTCACCACCGAAGAATTTCTCCATCAGCTCATCAGAGCCTTCAGCAGCGGCTTCAACCAGCTTCGCATGCCATTCTTCAGCCAGTTCCTGCATATCAGCTGGGATATCTTCGTAGACGAAGGTTACACCCTGGTCTGCGTCGTTCCAGTTGATTGCTTTCATTTTCACCAGGTCAACAACACCGGTGAATTTCTCTTCTGCGCCGATAGCCAGCTGCAGAGGAACTGGAGTTGCGCCCAGACGAACTTCCATCTGTTTAACAACTTTCAGGAAGTTAGCACCCATGCGGTCCATTTTGTTAACGAACGCAATGCGTGGAACTTTATATTTGTTAGCCTGACGCCATACAGTCTCAGACTGTGGCTGAACGCCACCAACTGCACAGTAAACCATTACCGCGCCATCAAGCACACGCATAGAACGTTCAACTTCGATGGTGAAGTCAACGTGTCCTGGGGTGTCGATAATGTTTACGTGGTGTGGTTCAAACTGCTTGGCCATACCAGACCAGTAACAGGTGGTTGCAGCGGAGGTGATGGTAATACCACGTTCCTGTTCCTGCTCCATCCAGTCCATGGTTGCTGCGCCGTCATGTACTTCACCGATTTTGTGGTTTACACCGGTGTAGAACAGAACGCGTTCGGTAGTGGTAGTCTTACCGGCGTCGATGTGCGCACTGATACCGATATTACGGTAGCGGGCAATGGGTGTTTTACGAGCCATTTGATTCCTCTGATTCTCGGACGTTCAAGGTAAGTCGACCCCAGCGGGTTGGCTGATTGAGCGCCCGCTGGTTTAACAACTACGTGGTGATTACCAACGGTAGTGTGCGAACGCCTTGTTGGCTTCTGCCATGCGGTGAACGTCTTCACGTTTCTTAACTGCTGTACCTTTGTTCTCTGCAGCATCAGAAAGTTCGTTCGCCAGGCGAAGAGCCATTGATTTATCACCGCGTTTACGAGCAGCATCTACGATCCAGCGCATTGCCAGAGCATTACGACGAACCGGACGGACTTCTACTGGTACCTGATAAGTAGAACCACCAACGCGACGTGACTTAACTTCGACAGTCGGACGCACGTTTTCCAGGGCTACTTCAAAAGATTCCAGCGCGTTTTTACCTGAACGCTGAGCCAGGGTCTCAAGCGCGGTATAAACGATTGATTCTGCAGTAGATTTTTTACCATCTACCATCAGGATATTTACAAATTTGGCCAGCAGCTCTGATCCGAACTTAGGATCTGGCAGAATTTTACGCTGACCAATGACGCGACGACGTGGCATGGAAATACTCCGTTGTTAATTCAGGATTGTCCAAAACTCTATGAGTTTATTTTGACATTTAATTTAAAACGTTTGGCCTTACTTAACGGAGAACCATTAAGCCTTTGGCTTCTTCACGCCGTACTTGGAGCGAGCCTGCTTACGGTCTTTAACACCTGAGCAGTCAAGCGCGCCACGAACGGTGTGGTAACGCACACCTGGCAGGTCTTTTACACGACCGCCACGGATCAGGATCACGGAGTGTTCCTGCAGGTTATGACCTTCACCACCAATGTAGGAGGTAACTTCAAAACCGTTGGTCAAACGCACACGGCAGACTTTACGCAGTGCGGAGTTTGGTTTCTTAGGAGTGGTGGTGTACACACGAGTACAAACGCCACGTTTTTGCGGGCAAGCTTCCAGCGCCGGCACGTTGCTCTTTGCAACTTTGCGGACGCGTGGTTTGCGAACCAGCTGGTTAACTGTTGCCATTAAATAGCTCCTGGATTTGCTTTTGCTTCGTAAACACGTAATAAATCACCTCGTAGAATTACGAGGAGGCAGAATTTTAGGGCTGAGTCAAAGGGGTGTCAAGAAATAACCAGGTTTTAGCCGATTACCAGACCATTTGTTGCTGATGCCTGATCGTTAGCGTGACAAACCCAGTATAGTCTACTGACTGCACACGAGTCGAAATTTGTCCAGCGAGACCGCGAGCCTGGACATCTTCGTCCAGCACCCAGAGCGTCGCTTCGCTCTCTGACAGTCGCATCAATGCGTGGCTGCCAGCTATAGCGGCCAGCACGCCATCCTGCAATAGCAGCAGGTCATCACCCGCACCCGCCATTAAAAGCAGGCTCTCAAGGTCACAGTGTGCCGGTGAGTGCAGTAACGTATGCAGCATTAACGTCTCTTAAAAAGTAAGAATGCGATCGTAGCTGGCCAGCGTCTGTCGCAGCGCCGGCGCGTCCAGTAGCGTAACATCCAGCAACCGGTCAGCGTCAACCTCTAATCCACGCGCTATCAGCGATGTCCGGCAGAGATAGCAGTGTTCAATCTCATACAGTGCCAGCACGCCAAAGGTCGCGGCATAGTGACGGCTCTTAATCGTCTCAGGTTGCTGGTGCAGATTAAGCTGCAGCACGCCATCACCGATAAAAAACAGGCCGATATCCTCACTGAGCGCGCCCGTGGCCAGCGCGGCATCCAGCCCTTCACGTCCTGCGCTGCTGCCGTGCGGCGCCCGGGTAAAGACAAACGCGACCCGATTCATCAGAACTGCACCATGCGTTCACAGCTTAGCGCCGCTTCCGCCAGCGCGCCCAGCCCACTCAGGGTAAAGCCCGGCTGCAGGTTACTGCCCGCCAGCTGGAGTCGTGCCGCTTCCTGCTGGTCGCTGACGCCACGACGCAGCGCGGCCGCCACACAAATATTCAGTGCCACACCCTGCTCCTGATGCAATGTCTGCCACGCGCGCACCAGATCAAACTCATCACTGGCGGGCGACGTCAGTTGGTTAGCGTTCAGCACCCCTTCGCGATAGAAGAAAACGCTGTCAAGCTGATGGCCTGCCGTCAGCAGTGCGCGGGCAAACAGCCAGGCACTGGTCGCCTGTTGCGTACCGTAAGCCGGGCCGGTGACCAGCAGGGTGTAACGCATTACCGCTCCTGCCCCTGGAAGTCGCCATTTTTAAACTGACGGATGTAGAGATAGACGGTGTGTTTGGAAATATTCAGCCGATCGGCCACCTGGTTGATGGCATCCTTGATGTCGAAGATCCCCTTCTCATACAGGTTCAGCACAATCTGACGATTCTTGGCGTTGTTCGATACATTACGGTCAGCACTCACCTCTTCAATGGTGAACTCCAGCGTCTGCATCACCAGATCGTCTACCGAACTGGCGAAGTTGACGTTGGAGTCAACCTGCTGCATCTCGGGCGGCATAAAGGTCGACATGATCTGTGAGAACGGCACATCAAGGTTCATGTTGATGCAGAGCAAGCCAATGACCCGTTGCTGACGGTTACGAATCGCAATCGTGACCGATTTCATCAGCACGCCGCTTTTGGCACGTGTGAAGTAAGCACGGGAGACATTACTGTCCGCGCCATGCATATCATGCAGCATACGCAGGGCTAAATCGGTAATAGGCGAACCGACTTTACGTCCAGTGTGTTCACCATTAGCGATACGCACGGCCGAACACTTAAGATCTTCAAGCGAATGCAGGACAATTTCACAATGCGAACCGATCAACATCGCCAGGCCATCCACGACAGCCTCGTACGATTTCAGAATATCGTAATCACTTTGTTCGAACGGGCGCTGCTCCAGAAGATCGAAGTCGCTCAGTTCACCCGGATTGAATGGATTAGACATTGAAGAGTATCACCCTGAATGGCTGGAGCCTGTCACAGCGGCTTATGGGCAGACTCAATATTGGGATAATTAGGCAGGCATTAGTCTGGCAAATGTCGTCGGCTTATGCCAGAGGTTTGTCGTGAAGCCGAAATGAAACCGCCGCCCGGAGGCGGCGGTCAGCAGATTACTGCGCTTTTTCTGCAGCAGCAGGCGCAGGAGCCTGTGCTTTTTCATCTGCCTTTGGCGCTGGTTTGATATCAAGCAGCTCGACATCAAACACCAAGGTGGAGTTAGCCGGGATGCCCGGAACGCCATTTTTGCCGTAAGCCAGATTTGGTGGGATAACCAGCTTGATCTTGCCGCCTTTCTTCACGTGCTTCAGACCTTCAGTCCAGCCAGGGATGACACCATCCAGACGGAATGAAAGTGGCTCGCCACGGGTATAAGAGTTGTCGAATTCAGTACCGTCAATCAGCGTACCTTTGTAGTTTACCACTACAGTGTCGCTGTCTTTAGGTGCGTCGCCGGTACCCTCTTTCTCAACTTTATACAGCAGGCCGCTTTCGGTTTTCTTCACGCCGCTCTCTTTAGCAAATTTGGTTGCGTAAGCTTCGCCCTTTTCAGAGTTCTCTTTCGCATCTTTTTCCATTTTCGCTGAGGCTGCGCCTTTCACGCGGCCTTCAAAGGATTGCAGCGTCTGCTCAATCTCTTCATCAGAGAGTTTGCTCTTGCCACCAAATGCATCCTGAACACCAGCGATCAGCTGCTGCTTATCCAGTTTGATGCCCAGTTTTTCCTGCTCCTTCAGGGAGTTGTCCATGTAGCGACCCAGTGAAGCACCCAGCGCGTAGGCAGACTGCTGGTCTTCATCTTTGAAGGCAGCATTTTTCGGTGCCTGAGGCGCAGACTGTGGCGCGGCGGCTGGTGCAGCCTGTGGCGCCGCAGCGGTATCTGCCGCCATTGCCAGCGGAGCATTCAGCGCAACAGCCATGGTGGTAGCTAACAATGTGACTTTAAACAGTGATTTCATCCATTCTCCAAAACCGAAGCGTCTAACCTCGGGAAACATTGCGGACTTCAGGGTCCACACTATAACTTTACGTGGCAGTGTCGAACACTCCCACAATGTAATTACCCGGTTAACCTCCGACCTTTATAACATCGGGAAGTTTCATCAGAGATGATGCCGCGCTGCCTTTTTTCAAGCGCAACGCCTCCGGGCGTGAAAAAAACAGGTGATTCCTGGCATTCAGATCGTAGAATCACGCCCCGAGTCGCACCTTAACAGAGGAACAGGTCATGCAACAATCTGAGTGGGAACAGCGTCTGGAGACGCTGGAGAGCAAACTGGCCTTTCAGGAGATGACTATCGATCAGCTGAACAGCGCGGTCGTTCAGCACGAGCTGGAGATGAATAAGATGCGTGAGCAGATGCGCATTTTAACTGACAAGCTCAAAGCGAATGCGCCATCGATCGTCGCCTCACAATCTGAAGAGACGCCACCACCGCACTACTGATCGCGGGCTATCTGGCCCCGGCTTACCCGGGCAGAACCAGAATACGCGCCAAAAGAAAGGCCACCCGAGGGTGGCCTTGAAAGGTCTGTTGAGACTTAGTGGCTGCAGCCGCAGCCGCCAGTGCCACAACCGCCTTTACCCTGATCGTGGTCGTGATCATGGCCGTGATCGTGGTCATGATGATGGCCATCTGCACCGTGAACGTGGCCATGAGCCAGTTCTTCCGGCGTGGCTTCGCGGATAGCAACCACTTCAACGTTGAAGTTCAGGTTCTGACCCGCCAGCATGTGGTTACCATCAACCACGACGTGATCATCTTCCACTTCGGTGATTTCTACCGGTACCGGGCCCTGATCGGTTTCTGCCAGGAAGCGCATGCCAACCTGCAGTTCGTCAACGCCCATGAAGACGTCTTTAGGAACGCGCTGCACCAGGTTATCGTCATACTGACCGTAGGCATCGTTTGCCGGGATATGCACGTCAAACTTGTCGCCGGCAATGTGGTTTTCCAGCGCATTTTCCAGACCAGAAATCAGGGAACCATGACCGTGCAGGTAGTCTAACGGTGCACTCACCGGTGACTCGTCAACTAACACGCCGTCTTCTGTACGTACCTGATAGGCCAGGCTTACCACCAGGTCTTTTGCTACTTTCATGATATCTCCTAACCGTTGAGAGCTGAGATCCCGTCTCATTGGTCTATTCTTTCGTGCAATAACACCAACCAGAAAGGTTCGGGGCTGAGTACAAGAGGGTTTTCACTTTCTCTTGCGACTACAGCGTTAATGGCGACAATTGTAACGGAATTCAATCCCGCTGTAAGTCCAGGCGTAAAAAAAGCTGCGCCATTCCGCTACTCAGGATGAAAAATACCGATAACCTGCTCATTAGTGCGAACCTGATCGCGCGCCTGCTTATCGGCCTCACGCATCTGGTGACCACACTTCACGCACTCCACCACATCGACATTATTTTCACGCCACATTGCCAGCGTGTCCTTCTCCTGGCAGTGCGGGCATGTCGCACCAGCAATAAAACGTTTACGCATTAGCTTCTGCCTGTTTAAAGAGGTTATTCATCATCGTCCCAGCCGTCGATCTGCCGCTTTTCGCGCTGCATTTCACGCTGGAAGATATCTTCCAGTTCACGCCGCGCTTCACGGACGCGCGAAGCCTGCGCGCTTTCAGAGAGATTGGGCATCAGCTCGCGCAGCATCCGCATATCAAGATGGCGGAAATACTGCTGGGCGCGGTGCGCCTGATGCGGATGCATCCCCAGCGTCATCAGCGTTTTACGTCCCAGCTCCAGCGCACTGGAGAAGGTCTCACGCGAGAACTGCGTGACGCCCGCCTGAAGCAGTTCATGCGCTTCTACACGGCCCCGGGCGCGCGCCTGAATCTGCAACTGCGGAAAATGCTGCTGGCACAGATGTACAATCGTCATCACATCTTCGGGCTCGTTACAGGTGATCACAATCGCCTGAGCGCTGGCCGCACCGGCTGCCCGCAGCAACTCCAGTTCAGTGGCATCGCCGTAATAGACCTTATAGCCATATTTCCGCATCAGACTGACTGCACTGATGTCGCGCTCAAGCACGGTGATGCGTTTGTTATTCGCCATCAGCAAACGACCCACCACCTGCCCGAAGCGACCAAAACCCACCACAATCACCTGCGGCTGATCGTCTTCGACAAAGTGTTTCTCTGCCTCGTCATCCGGCTCATTGAAGCGGCGTGCCAGCAGACGATCGATTCCCTTCATCAGCAGCGGTGTGGTCATCATCGACAGGGTCACCGTCACCAGCAGCATCGGCAGTTGATCGCCAGAGAACAGCTTTGCCGAGGAGGCCGCTGAAAAGAGCACAAAGGCGAACTCGCCCCCCTGACTCAGCACGCCAGCAAACTGCTGCCGCTCAGAGCTGCGCAAGCCATAAATGCGCGCCAGCAGATAGAGCACCAGCGTTTTCACCGCCACCAGCGTCACGACACCCAGCAGGATGGTCACAATATGGGTATAGAGCACACCGAGGTTGAGCGCCATGCCAACCGAAATAAAGAACAGGCCCAGCAGTAAACCTTTAAACGGGTCGATGGCGACTTCCAGCTCATGCCGGTACTCGCTCTCTGCCAGCAGGATCCCGGCAATAAAGGTCCCCAGCGCCATCGACAGACCCAGCGCATCCATAAACAGCGCCGAGCCCAGCACCAGCAGCAGCGAAGCGGCGGTAAAGACTTCGCGCACGCCCGACGCAGCGATGTAACGGAAGATAGGCCGCAGCAGATAGCGTCCGCCTACCAGCATGCCGGCAAACGCCAGTACTTTCATGCCGACCTTCATCCAGTCGATATGACCGCTGTCGGTTCCGGCCAGCAGCGGGATCAGCGCCAGGGCTGGGATCACCGCGATATCCTGAAACAGCAACACCGAAAAGCCCAGTTGCCCCGCTTCGCTGCGGTTCATGCCTTTATCCATCATCAGCTGCAGGGCCATGGCGGTCGAGGACATCGCCAGACCAATGCCGCCAATGATCGCAGCCTGCCAGCTAAAGTTGGTCAGCCACAATAAGCCGCCCAGAATCGCCGCTGAGAAGATCACCTGCGCCGCGCCGACGCCAAAAATGGAGCGGCGCAGCGCCCACAGCTTTGCCGGGTTCAGCTCCAGCCCGATAATAAACATCAGGAACACCACGCCGAGCTCAGAGAAGTGCAGAATCTCGTCGACGTCGCTGATAAAGCCTAATCCCCACGGGCCGATAGCGATACCCGCCACCAGATAGCCCAGAACTGCACCAATACCGAGGCGAGCCGCCACCGGTACAATCAATACCGCCGCGACCAGATAAATCACCCCGGCGGTCAGCAGCGTTTGCCCTTCCATCTATACCCCTCCATTCGGCAGCGGTGCCGCCAGCCAGTCGCCATAGGCGCGGGCGTAATTTTTCATTAATTCAGGACTCTGACGACGCGCCCAGTAGACGATCATCGGCGGCATCCAGTGCATACGGCACATCTGCGCGGTCAGCTCAAAAGGACGCATAATGTCATTGAGCGAATAGCGGTTCAGACCCTGATGTCTGAAGGCACTTTCCGGTTCTCCGGTGGTGACGACGCTGCGCCAGTACTTTCCTTCCAGCGCATTGCCATCCACGCCATTGGCGAAACCGCGCGACAGAACTCTGTCCAGCCACTCTTTCATCAGCGCCGGACAGCTATAGGTATAGAGCGGATGCTGAAAAATGATGACATCATGTTCACGCAGCAGCTGTTGTTCATGGTGAATATCGATAAAAAAATCCGGATAGGTTGCGTACAGATCGTGCACGGTAACGTGTTCCAGTGCCTGAGCCGGCTGCAGCAGAATCCGATTGGCGATCGAATCCTGTGATTCCGGATGAGCATAAAGCAGCAAAACCCTGGGTGGCTGCGACATCCTTTCCCTCCAAAGCGTCGTCATTGGTGCGGTTTTCCGCTACCATGCACGACGCAGCAAAATCTCATTATGTTGCCAGTAAATTAACATATTCTGACGATACGGCGCTTACATGATTGTCTTCTCAGCCTTACAAATTCGCCGCGGCATCCGCGTCCTGCTCGACAATGCCACCGCCACCATTAATCCCGGCCAGAAGGTCGGGCTGGTGGGTAAAAACGGCTGTGGAAAATCCACGCTGCTGTCGCTGTTAAAAGGTGAAATCACCAGCGATGCCGGTACCGTCACTTTCCCCACTCACTGGGCGCTGGCCTGGGTGAATCAGGAAACCCCTGCGCTGGATAAAGCCGCGCTGGAGTACGTGATTGATGGCGATCGCCAGTTTCGCCAGCTTGAAGCAGAACTGGCGGACGCCAATCTGCGTGACGATGGCAATGCCATCGCGCTGCTGCATGGCAAGCTGGACGCGGTGCAGGCGTGGAGCATCCATGCGCGCGCCTCAAGCCTGCTGCATGGTCTGGGCTTCAGTCAGGAACAGCTGCAACGCCCGGTCAGCGACTTCTCGGGTGGCTGGCGCATGCGCCTCAACCTGGCACAGGCGCTGATTTGCCGTTCCGATCTGCTGCTGCTGGATGAACCGACCAACCACCTCGATCTCGATGCGGTGATCTGGCTGGAGCGCTGGCTGAAGAGTTATGAAGGCACGCTGATCCTGATCTCGCACGATCGTGACTTCCTCGATCCCGTCATCGACAAAATTATTCATATCGAACAGGAGTCGATGTTCGAATATACCGGCAACTACAGCTCCTTTGAGCGGCAGCGCGTCGCCAAACTGGCTCAGCAGCAGTCACTGTATGAGAGCCAGCAGGAGAAAGTGGCGCACCTGCACAGCTACATTGATCGCTTCCGCGCTCAGGCCACCAAGGCGAAGCAGGCGCAGAGCCGCATCAAGATGCTGGAGCGCATGGAAATGATTGCGCCCGCCCATGTCGATAACCCGTTCAGCTTCACTTTCCGCAAGCCGGAGAACCTGCCTAATCCGCTGATGAAGATGGAGAAGGTCACTGCGGGTTATGGCGATCGTATTATTCTCGACGCCATCAAGCTCAACCTGGTCCCCGGCTCGCGCATCGGCCTGCTGGGACGTAACGGTGCCGGTAAATCGACCCTGATTAAGCTGCTGGCGGGTGAGCTGGAGGCGATGGACGGCAAGATGGGTCTGGCGAAAGGGATCAAGCTCGGTTACTTCGCCCAGCATCAGCTGGAGTATCTGCGAGCTGATGAGTCACCGCTGCAGCATCTGTCGCGTATTGCGCCTGAGGTGCTGGAACAGCAGCTGCGCGACTATCTGGGCGGCTTCGATTTCCGCGGCGATAAAGTCACTGAAATCACTGAGCGCTTCTCCGGCGGAGAGAAAGCGCGACTAGTGCTGGCGCTGATTGTCTGGCAGCGCCCTAACCTGCTTCTGCTGGATGAACCCACCAACCATCTCGATCTCGATATGCGCCAGGCGCTGACCGAAGCGTTGATCGACTTCGAAGGTGCGCTGGTCGTGGTATCGCACGACCGACATCTGCTGCGCGCGACCACCGACGATCTCTATCTGGTGCATGATGGCAAAGTGGATGTGTTTGAAGGCGATCTCGAAGATTATCAGAAGTGGCTGAGCGATCTGCAGAAGCAGCAGGCGCAACAGGATGCCGCGCCGAAGCAGGATAACGGCAACAGTGCCCAGGCGCGTAAAGACCAGAAGCGTCGTGATGCTGAACTGCGCACCCAGACGCAACCGCTGCGCAAAGAGATAGAGAAGCTGGAAAAGCAGATGAGCAAATGGCAGAGCCAGCTGGCCGAAGCCGAAGCTCAGCTCTCAGACAGCGCTATCTATGAACAGAGCCGTAAAGCGGACCTGACCACCGCGCTGCAGCGTCAGGCGGAGAGCAAATCTGCGCTGGAAGAGGTGGAGATGGCGTGGCTGGAAGCGCAGGAACAGCTCGAACAGATTATGGCCTCATAAAAAAATCTCCCCGCGAGCGGGGAGATTCTCTTTTAACGAGGTTTATCGCCCAGCACCGTTGCCCGCTGCATAATGCGCCGGGCAGGATAGTAATCAGCATTGGCATAATGCTGAGTGACCCGATTATCCCAGATAGCCAGATCGTCTGGCTGCCAGCGCCAGCGCACCTGAAACTCCGGTTTGGTGGCGTGCGCAAACAGAAAGCCCAGCACCGCATCACTCTCTTTCTCGCTTAAATCGACGATCCGCGTGGTAAAGCCCTCATTCACAAACAGCGCTTTTTTGCCGCTGACCGGATGGGTGCGGATGACCGGATGCTGCACCGGCGGATGTTTTTCTACCGCCTGCTGCCAGCGCTGATGCTCCTCCTCCGTTTTGCGGTACTTATACTCCTGGAATGACTTTTTGAAATCATGCTCGGCATGGAGACCTGCCAGCAGCTGCTTAAAGGGTTCAGAGAGCGCTTCGTAAGCCGCAATGCCGCTGGTCCAGAGCGTGTCACCCCCCGACTCCGGTAATACCTTCGAGGCCAGCAAGGCGATCGCTGGCGGCGTATCAATAAAGGTGACATCGGTATGCCAGTTGTCATTATCTGGCGGATTATCCTGATGGGTATCCAGCACGATAATCTCCTCGACGCCTTCCGCATGCGGATAGACCGGATGGATGTGCAGATCGCCAAAGCGGATTGCCAGCGCGCGGTGCTGTTCCGGCGTTATTTTCTGGTCACGCAGAAACAGCACCTGATGACGCAGCAGGCCATGATAAAGCTGCTCAAACTGAGCATCACTCAATGGGCGAGACACATCCAGGTTTGAGACCTGCGCGCCAATGTACGGGCCAAGCGGGGTAAAACTGAGACGTTCGTTCATGATTGTTCTCCACTCCAGGGCGTCAGACGGCGCTGCAACGCGCGGAGCCCGAGTTCTAAGCTAAAAGCAATAAAGGCGATTACCGCGATACCCGCCAGCACCACATCGGTGGCGAGGAATTCTCCTGCTGACTGCACCATAAAACCCAGACCCCGCGTGGCAGCAATCAGCTCAGCGGCCACCAGCGTTGACCAGCCAACCCCCAGACCGATGCGCAGACCGGTGAGGATCTCCGGCAACGCGCCTGGCAGAATCACCCAGCGCAGCAGTTGCCAGCGATTAGCCCCCAGCGAGCGCGCCGCACGCAGTCGGACCTGCTGCGTGTTACGCACACCGGCCAGGGTGGAAAGCGTCACCGGCGCGAAAATCGCCAGATAGATCAGAAGGATTTTCGAGGTCTCACCAATGCCGAACCAGATCACCATCAATGGCAGATAGGCGAGTGGCGGAATCGGGCGATAGAGTTCAATCAGAGGATCGAGCAACCCGCGAGCGACCGGGCTGAGGCCCATCAGGATCCCTACCGGAATGCCGATGGCGGCAGCGGCAGTCAGCGCAATCAGCATTCGTGTCAGGCTGGCGGCCAGATGCTGCCACAGCGTGGCATCCATAAAGCCCTGCGCGCTGGCAATCAGCAGCAGCTTGCTTAACACCTGCTGCGGCGACGGCAGGAACAGCGGGGCAATCAGGCCCAGCGCGGTCACGCCCCACCAGAGCAGCAACAGCAGAGAGAGACTCAGCATGCTCAGCGTAAAGGCGGTTGAAAACGGCCAGCGCAAACGACGGCGCACCGGCAGAGACTTGTCATTGATGAGTGCACTCATGCAAACGCCTCCCGCTGATCAAAGACCCGGCTCAGCACATACTCGCGCTGGGCGATAAACTGCGGATCGGATTTGATGCTGCGGCACGACTCTCCCGCGGCAAAGCGCTGACCAAAGCCAGGACGCAGCCGCTCTACGATGCGGCCCGGTCCTGGCGACAGCAGAATCAGTTCGCTGGCCAGGAAAATCGCCTCTTCTATGTCGTGCGTAATCAACAGAATCTGTTTACCGCTGTCGCGCCACAGCGTCAGCAGCAGGGTTTGCATCTGCTCTCGGGTAAAGGCATCCAGTGCGCCGAAAGGCTCATCCAGCAATAGCAGTTGTGGATCGGTAGCCAGCGCACGCGCAATGCCCACCCGCTGACGCTGACCACCGGACAACTGCCAGATGGCGCGCTTTTCCGCACCTTCAAGCCCCACCTGCCTGATTAACCGGCGGGCAATCGCGTCGCGATCCGGGCGTGACATCCCCGCCAGCTGCAGGCCAAAGGCGACGTTATCCAGCACGTTGCGCCACGGCAGTAATCCTTCATGCTGAAACACCACGCCGCGCTCCGCACCAGGCCCGGTCACCGGCTGGTTATCCAGCGTGATGCTGCCCGACTCCACCGGCAGGAAACCGGCAACCAGATTGAGCAGTGTGGTTTTGCCGCAGCCGGAGGGGCCGAGCACCACCAGCAGTTCATGGCTATCCAGCTGCAGATTGATATCCTGCAACACCGGCTGTCCGGCATAACGGGCATTAAGGTGAGCGATGCGCAGCATAGTGCCTCCTTAAGGTTTAACTAATGGCTCGACGAAACGGGAGGTCACATAGCTGCTGTAGTCGTTATCCGCCTGCGGCACCCGGCCCTGTGCTTTCAGAAACTGCGCGGTATCGACGATCGCTTTATTGACCGGTTTGCCCAGTTGCTCAACCTGCTGCTGCGCCGTGAGGTAGGTATTGCCCTTCACCAGACCGGGCACCTGTGCTTCCGGCACACCGCTAAGGCGAGAGAGTTTGCTGAGGTTATCGGACTGCTTCAGCCAGCTGTCGGGGCTGTTCAGGTAGGCCTGCTGCGCGTCAAGCGCGCTGCGGGCAAAAGCAGTCACGATCTCCGGATGCTGCTGAGCAAAATCTTTGCGTACCACCCAGACATCCAGCGTCGGCGATCCCCAGCTTCCCACTTCCGCAGAGTCGGTTAACACCTTGCCCTCTTTTTCCAGCTCATTAACCGCCGGTGCCCAGACGTAAGCGCCATCAATGTCGCCACGCTGCCAGGCAGCAATAATCGCTGGCGGCTGCAGATTGACCAGCTGTACCTGTGACGGTTTGATGCCCCAGTGTTTCAGCGCAGCCAGCAGGCTGTAGTGGGTGGTGGAGATGAACGGCACCGCGATGCGTTTGCCAATTAAATCTTTGGGCGTAGTGATGTTCTTCTTCACCACCAGCGCTTCAGAGTTGCCCAGCTGAGAGGCGAGTAAAAAGGCTTCAATCGGCAGCTTCTGCGCCGCCGCGACCGCTAACGGACTGGAACCGATATTGCCAATCTGGACGTCACCGGACGCCATCGCACGTAATACCCCGGCGCCGCTGTCAAACTTGCGCCAGTCAACGCTGGCCCCGCTCTCTTTAGCAAAGCTGTTGTCAGCCTGCGCCACTTTCGCCGGCTCAGCCGAGGTCTGGTAAGCCACGGTGACATTGACCGCATCAGCCCGAAACGCCAGCAGCGCCAGCGCTGCGGCTAAAAAAGTTAAACGTGTTGCTGCCATGATCACTACCCCACCGTTTTTATAGTGGAGGCAGTGTCTCTGCGCGCTATAGTTTCATAAAGGAATTAAAAATTATCCCTAATAGAAATAAGTTCTTAGATCACTATCTGCAAAACAAAGTTAAAAATCGCAAATGCTGAAAATAGCTAAAGTAAGCAAAAATGTCAGGCGCTCACATTGTCCCTGTGCTATTCATATGCGTTCCCAATTATTGCCTGTTAAGGTTTCTGAATCCGATGTCGATCGAGAAAGTCGCTCAGCTGGCTGGCGTCTCCAAAGCCACGGTATCGCGGGTTCTCAACGCGCATCCCGGCGTGAAGCCCGATACGCGTGAGAAAGTTCTGGCGGCAATCTCTGCCTGCGACTATCAGCCCAACTTACTGGCGCGTCAGCTGCGTACGTCGCAAAGCAACATGCTGCTGGTGCTGATCTCGGATATCACCAATCCCTTCTGTTCACGCGTGGTTCAGGGCATCGAGGCCGAAGCGGAACTGCACGGCTATCACATCCTGCTCTGTAACTCCGCCTCGCAGCTCCAGCGTGAAGCCGCCTATCTCTCCCTGCTGACCGGAAAAGTGGTGGATGGCGTAATTACTATGGATGCGGCCTCCGGTTTACAGGATTTGCAGGCGCTCATTGCCGGGGCGCCCTGGGTACAGTGCTGCGAATTTGATCCGGATATCCCCGCCTCCTCGGTCAGCATTGATCACCTTGAAGCCGCGCGCGACACCGTCCACTACCTTGCCGGTAAAGGGCGTAAACGCATCGGGCTGATCAATGGCGACATGCGTTACCTTTACTCACATCATCGTGAAAAGGGCTACCGGCAGGCGATTGAGGAGCTGGGGTATGCGTGGTCCGGCGTCTCCTACACTTACGAAATCTCCTGTGAGGCGGGCAGTCAGGGGCTGAGGGAGTTGATGGCGCTGCCGGAACCGCCGGATGCGGTGTTTGCGGTTTCAGATGTGCTGGCGGTAGGCGTGGTGCATGCGGCGCTGGAAGCGGGTCTGCGCGTGCCGGAAGATCTGGCGGTGGTCGGGTTTGATGGCGTGTCGTTTACCCGCAGCCTGAATCCGCCGCTGACGACCATCGAGCAGCCGATGAACCAGCTGGGCGCGCGTAGCGTGCAATTGCTGCTGCAAAAGATCCGCAATGCTAATGCGCCAGTCATCCGCGAGGTGCTGCCGTGGACGCGCGTTGAACGCGCATCCAGCTAACTTAGTGCCAGATTAACAGCACGCAGGCAGCGGTCAGCAGCCCCATGGCGAGGTTAAAGATTTTCCAGGCGCGACGGCTGCGCAGAATGCGGCCGATCATCGCACCAAATCCCATCCAGATAACACCCGACACCAGATTAACCAGAAACATGCCGATGCTTATCGCCATCACTGAATGGCGATATGCGTCACCGGCCAGGCTGAAACTGGCGACCGCGCCCAGCGCCATCAGCCAGGCCTTGGGATTGATCAACTGCAACAATCCGCCCTGCCAGAAGGGCATCGGCGCATCCGGCGCCTGATCGGTTTCCAGCTTCTCATAACTGGACGTCGCTATCTTCCATGCCAGCCAGAGCAGATAGAGGCTACCGGCGATTTTCAGCACCAGGTGCAGCGAAGGATAGAGCAGGATCAGCCCGCCGACGCCAAAGGCCACCATCAGCAGCATCACCTGCATCCCGATCATGATGCCAATCATCAGCGGAATGGTGCGCATAAAGCCAAAATTAGCGCCCGAGGCGGTGAGTAACATATTATTAGGCCCGGGCGTAATGGCCGCGACCCAAAGAAATCCCAACATTGATAAGAAAAGACTCAGTTCCATGGCAATCGGGTACTCCTTACCCTGCAAGAAAAAACTTATCGAAGCTAACAGTGTGATATGGAACAGACAAGCTTTTACCACATGAAATTTACCGGACCGGAAAACGAGCACTTCACGCCTCCTGAGAGTCTGCGTAACGCGCACCTGCAGACCCTGCTGCCGCGCCTGCTACGTCGTCGTATCACGGGCGATCCCCACTGGCAACGTCTCGACCTGCCGGATGGCGACTTCGTCGATCTCGCCTGGAGTGAAGATCCGCAGTTCGCGCAGCATAAACCGCGCGTGGTGCTGTTTCATGGGCTGGAGGGCAGTTTTCATAGCCCCTATATTCATGGACTGATGGCGATCTGCCATGCGCGCGGCTGGCTGGCGGTGGTGATGCATTTTCGCGGCTGCAGCGGCGAACCGAATCGGCTCAACCGCATCTATCACTCCGGCGAAACCGAAGATGCCCGTTTTTTTCTGCACTGGCTGCGCACCCGCTGGGGCCGCGTACCCACCGCCGCGGTCGGTTTCTCGCTGGGCGGTAACATGCTGGGCTGCCTGCTGGGCCAGCAGGGCGCAGCCGCTGAGGTAGACGCGGGCGTCATTGTCTCCGCTCCGCTGTTGCTGGAGCCCTGTAGCCTAAAACTGGAACGCGGCTTCTCACGCGTCTATCAATACTATTTGCTGGCGCAGCTCAAGAAAAATGCCCGCCGCAAACTGCACGCCTGGCCGGATACGCTGCCGGTCAATCTGGCGCAGCTGAAATCGCTGCGGCGACTGCGCGATTTTGATGATGCCATTACCGCCCGCGCCCACGGTTTTCTGGATGCGGCCGATTACTATCATCGTGCCAGCGCCATGCCCTGGCTGAAGCACGCAGAGAAACCGCTGCTGATCATTCACGCCAAAGATGATCCTTTTATGAGTGATGAGGTGATCCCGCACAGCAGCCAATTATCTGCCACTATTACTTATCAACTGACACCACACGGCGGCCATGTAGGTTTTGTTGGTGGGACATTACGCCAGCCTGAAATGTGGCTGGAACAGCGTATCCCCCAGTGGATCGCCCCTTTTCTGGATAACTGATCTCGTGATTATTCCCTGGCAACAGGTCTCACCTGAGACCCTTGAAAATCTGATTGAAACCTTTGTGCTGCGCGAAGGCACGGACTATGGCGAGCAGGAACGCAGCCTGATCGACAAGGTGGCCGATGTGCGACGTCAGCTGGAAACGGGTGAAGTGGTACTGGTGTGGTCGGAACTGCACGAATCGGTCAATATCATGCCGCGCAAAGAATTTCGTGGCTGATGCACCCAACGGCATTTCGTGTTAACAATGCCTATTGCCCGACCTCACAGGGAGCTTTTCTATGTCTGCACGTCATCCCATTATCGCGGTGACTGGTTCCAGCGGCGCAGGGACCACCACCACCAGCGTGGCGTTTCGCAAAATCTTTCAGCAGCTCGATCTTCATGCGGCGGAGCTGGAAGGTGACAGTTTTCACCGCTTTACCCGCCCTGAAATGGATATGGCGATTCGTAAGGCGCGCGATTTAGGACGTCATGTCAGCTACTTTGGCCCGGAAGCCAATGACTTTGGCCTGCTGGAGCAGAGCTTTAAAGAGTATGGTCAGAGCGGACAGGGCCAGTCGCGTAAATATCTGCATACCTACGATGAAGCGGTGCCGTGGAATCAGGTGCCCGGCACCTTTACGCCGTGGCAACCGCTGCCGCAGAACACCGATATTCTCTTCTACGAAGGGCTGCACGGCGGTGTGGTGACGGCGCAGCACAACGTAGCAGAACAGGTTGATCTGCTGGTTGGCGTGGTGCCGATTGTGAACCTGGAGTGGATACAGAAGCTGGTGCGCGACACCGGCGAGCGCGGCCATTCACGTGAAGCGGTCATGGATTCGGTAGTGCGCTCGATGGAAGATTACATCAACTTCATCACACCACAGTTCTCACGCACTCACCTCAACTTTCAGCGCGTCCCGACGGTCGATACCTCAAACCCGTTCGCTGCCCGCTCTATTCCGTCACTGGATGAGAGCTTTGTGGTGATCCACTTCCAGGCGCTGGAAGATATCGACCTCCCCTACCTGCTGGCGATGCTGCAGGGCTCGTTTATCTCGCACATCAATACGCTGGTGGTGCCTGGCGGCAAAATGGGTCTGGCGATGGAGTTGATCATGGGTCCGCTGGTGAAGCGGCTGATGGAAGGTAAGCGAATAGAGTAAGAGGCCAGCAAAAACCGCTCTGAGAGCAGATGTCTTTCATAAAGATGGTAAAACTGGCTTTCCTGCGGCTAAAGACTTACCGCTGAGCAGGCTTCAGGGAGCATAAACCTTTCGCAAAGACGCAAAACCGCCATCCCTGGCCCGCGATGCTTTGCTACAGGTATATGCTCCCTTCGCTTCACGTCCGGCAACCGCATCCGGTTTCAGGAAGGTCGCTACAGACAACGCCTGGGCAGAAAGAATCTGGCAGCAATAGATAAGTTCAACACGCTGGGAACCGGGTCAGAAGAGGAAAGCGTCCCGCCGCCCGGATAAAAACGCCGGGAGCGTTTTTGAACAACGCAACGCGTTGGCCCGGCTACGGGCGCACCTCAGGGATGAGGTGCGTAATCGCGCGGGCCGAGCGGCCAGGGATTGGCTTAAGCGACTTTCCGATCTGACCCGGTTCCCAGCGCAGGCACAGTCTGACAGCAGAGCACGACAGATTTTGCCCGCGACCTTAAAAGATCCCTGCTGGTACTAAAGTTCGATCACTTCATAGCTATGCGTAATGTTGACGCCTTTACCCAGCATGATGGCCACAGAGCAATATTTTTCAGCAGAAAGATCCACGGCGCGTGATACCGCTTTATCCTGGAGGGCTTTACCACTCACGATAAAATGCAGGTTGATGTGCGTAAAGATTCGCGGCGCCTCTTCACGACGTTCTGAGGTCAGTTTTACTTCACAATCAGCCACATCGTTTCGGCCTTTTTGCAGAATTGATACCACGTCAATCGCGCTGCATCCGCCCGCCGCCATCAGCACCATCTCCATTGGGCTGGGCGCTTTATCACCCGAATTTCCATCCATCAGTATCTGATGGCCGGATGAGGATTCTCCGAGGAATGTCAGCCCTTCTACCCATTTCACTCTTGCCTGCATGATTTTTGCTCCGGAATACGCTGTTTTGTCGCCAGAGTACGCTTTCGCCTGGTAAACAGCAATCCAGAGAAATCCGCCCGTAGCTGAAGCGAGACAACAGAAGACAGTCGGCAAAAGCTGTGCTACAAACAGTGCTGAAAATATTTTTCGTCACCCGATGACGAAGCCGGGAAGGATGATGCGCACTGCGCCTGATGCGGCCCGAATAATTTCCTGAAATGGAAACGCTTGAAGCTTTCACCGCCTGACAGGGAAAACTGCCCCCTGTATTTTGGGCACGATTACAACAGAGGATAATAGCGAATGGTTCTCGGCAAACCGCAAACAGACCCTACACTCGAATGGTTCCTGTCCCATTGCCATATTCACAAGTATCCATCCAAAAGTACGCTGATTCACCAAGGTGAAAAAGCAGAAACGCTTTACTACATCGTGAAAGGTTCCGTTGCGGTTCTGATTAAAGATGAAGAAGGCAAAGAGATGATTCTTTCCTACCTGAATCAGGGCGATTTTATTGGTGAACTTGGCCTGTTCGAAGAAGGCCAGGAGCGCAGCGCCTGGGTACGTGCGAAAAGCGCGTGCGAAGTGGCGGAAATTTCTTACAAGAAATTCCGTCAGCTGATCCAGGTTAACCCTGACATCCTGATGCGACTCTCATCGCAGATGGCGCGTCGCCTGCAGGTGACGTCTGAAAAAGTGGGTAACCTCGCTTTCCTCGACGTAACCGGACGCATTGCACAGACCCTGCTCAACCTGGCGAAGCAGCCAGATGCCATGACGCATCCCGACGGCATGCAAATTAAAATCACTCGTCAGGAAATTGGCCAGATTGTTGGTTGTTCACGTGAAACCGTGGGCCGTATTTTGAAGATGCTGGAAGATCAGAACCTGATCTCCGCACACGGCAAAACCATCGTCGTTTACGGCACCCGCTAATTCCTGTCACCCACGGCGTGATGGCAACATCACGCCGTTATTGTTTGTGTTGGGCCGATGTGGCGTCGAATTATTTACCATCCTGAAGTTAACTACGCCTTGCGGCAAACGCTGGTGCTCTGTCTGCCGGTGGCGCTGGGCTGGCTGGCTGGCGACCTGCAAAAAGGTCTGCTGTTCTCATTAGTGCCCGCCTGCTGCAACATCGCCGGTCTGGATACCCCGCATAAACGCTTCTTCAAACGCCTGATTGTTGGCGGCAGCCTGTTTGCCCTCGGCAGCTTTCTGATGCAGTGGCTCACCCTGCATGCTATTCCGCTGCCGCTGATTCTGTTTGCCATGCCCTTATTGCTCGGCGTTACCGGGGAGATCAGCCCGCTGCATGGTCGTCTGCTGCCCGGCACCCTGATTGCCGCCATCTTTACCCTGAGCCTGATTGGCCGCATGCCAATCTATGTTCCCCCGCTGCTCTATATCGGCGGCACGCTATGGTACGGGCTCTTTAACTGGTTCTGGTTCTGGCTGTGGAAAGAGCAGCCAATGCGCGAAAGCCTGAGCCTGATCTATCGCGAGCTGGCTAACTACTGCGACGCAAAATATACCCTGCTGACGCAGCTGACCGATCCAGAAAAGGCGCTGCCGCCGCTGCTGGCTCGTCAGCAGAAAGTGGTCGATCTGATTAACACCTGTTATCAGCAGATGCATATGCTGTCGGCAAGCCGCGATCACAGCCATAAACGGCTGACGCGCGCCTTTCAGGTGGCGCTGGATCTGCAGGAACATATCTCGGTCAGCCTGCATCGGCCGGAAGAGGTGCAGAAGCTGGTCGAACAGAGCCACGCCGAAGCGGTGATCCGCTGGAATGCCAAAACCATCTCGGCCCGGTTGCGGGTGCTGGCGGATAACATTCTCTATCACCAGCTACCCGATCGCTTTGCGATGGATAAACAGCTCGGCGCGCTGGAGAAAATCGCCCATCAGCATCCCGACAATCCGGTGGGTAACTTCTGCCTTTACCACTTCAACCGCATCGCGCGGGTCCTGCGCACCCAGAAACCCCTTTATCAGCGCGATCTGATGGCTGACCGCCAGCGCCGTCTGCCGCTGTTACCGGCACTGCGCAGTTATCTCTCGTTTCGCTCATCGGCCCTGCGCACTGCCGGCCGCTTTGCGGTGATGCTGATGCTGGGCAGCGCGCTGGCGCTGTTCTTCAACATCCCCAAACCCTACTGGATCCTGATGACCATCATGTTCGTCAGCCAGAACGGCTACAGCGCTACCCGTGTCCGCATTCAGCACCGGGCGCTGGGCACTTTTGCCGGTCTGGTGATCGCGGCCGCCACGCTGCGCATGGCGGTGCCGGAGTCGCTGGTGCTGCTGATCATGCTGGCAATTACTTTTATCAGCTATCGCTTTACCCGCCAGTTTTATGGCTGGTCGATGATTGGCTTTACGGTCACGGCGGTTTACTCGCTGCAATTGCTGTCGCTGAATGGCGCGCAGTTTCTGCTGCCGCGACTCATGGATACGCTGATGGGTTGTCTGATCGCCTTTGGCGGGATGCTCTGGCTGTGGCCGCAGTGGCAGAGCGGCTTACTGCGGCAGAACGCCCATGACGCACTGGAAACTTATCAGGATGCGCTGCGGCTGTTGCTGGGTGACGAACAGTCACCAGAGAAACTGGCTTATCAGCGGGTGAAGGTCAATCAGGCACACAATGCGCTGTTTAACTCACTGAATCAGGCGATGCAGGAACCCGCGTTCAACTCCCGCTATCTGAGTGATATGCGGCTTTGGGTCACGCACAGTCAGTTTATCGTCGAGCATATCAACGCCATGACGATTCTGGCGCGTGAGCACACCATGCTCACTGCCTCGCTGGCTGAGCGTTACCTGCAATCCTGTGAAATCGCGCTGCAGCGGTGTCAGCAGCGGCTGGAATATGATGGTGAAAGCTCACAGGTTAACCTGCTGGATGAGCTGGAGAACATCAGTGAGGGACCGATCACGGTGGTGGAGCAGCATGTGCGGCGCATTCTCGATCATCTGAGCGTGATGTACACCATTTCATCGCTGGCGTGGAACCAGCGGCCGCAACATGGCCGCTGGCTGATCAGACGCTTACGTAAAAACTAAGCTAGCCGTTGAGCACGTTGCCGACGGCCGTGGCGAAGCGGCTCATGCCCTCTTCGATATCGGCAGGCTCAATGATCAGTGACGGGGCAAAACGCATCACGTCGGTGCCGGCAACCAGCACCATCACGCCTTCTGCGGCCGCGGCATTCAGGATATCGCGTGCTTTACCGGCATGCTGCGGTTTCAGCGCCGCGCCAATCAGCAGACCCTTGCCGCGAATATCGCTGAAGAGATCATACTTCGCATCGATGGCCTGCAGCGCCGTGACAAAGTGCTGACGACGTGTCTCAACGCCTGCCAGCACCTCCGGCGTATTGATAATATCGAGCGCAGTTTCGGCGATGGCGCAGGCGAGTGGATTGCCGCCATAGGTGGTGCCATGCACGCCCGGCGCCATGGTCGAGGCGATCTCGTTAGTGGTCAGCATGGCGCTGACCGGGAAACCGCCGCCCAGCGCTTTGGCTGAGGTCAGAATATCGGGCTGGATGCCATAATGCTCATAGGCGAATAGCTTGCCGCTGCGCCCCATGCCGCTCTGCACTTCATCCAGCACCAGCAGCGCCTGGTGCTGATCGCAAAGCTCACGCAGTCCCTGCATAAATTCCTGCGTTGCGGGCACGACGCCACCCTCCCCCTGAATCGGTTCAACCACAATGGCGCAGGTATGATCGTCAATGACCGCTTTCACTGCGTTCAGATCATTGAACGGCACATGGACGATATCCGCCGGTTTAGGCCCGAACCCATCAGAATATTTTGGCTGTCCGCCGACCGTGACGGTAAACAGCGTCCGGCCATGAAAGGCGTTATGAAAGGCGATAATCTTACTTTTGAATGGGCTGTGACGTTTGCAGGCGTAGTAGCGCGCCAGCTTAAAGGCGGCCTCGTTGGCTTCGGCCCCGGAGTTAGCGAAGAAGACCCGCTCGGCAAAGGTCGCCTGAATTAACTTACTGGCAAGACGCAGCGCCGGTTCGTTGGTGAAGACGTTGCTGGTGTGCCACAGCGTCTCGCCCTGACTTTTCAGCGTCTCGACCAGCGCAGGATGGCAGTGTCCAAGTGCGGTGACGGCGATACCACCTGAGAAATCGATATACTCTTTGCCCTGCTGATCCCATACACGACTGCCCTTGCCTTTTACCGGCACGAACTGCGCAGGTGCATAAACAGGCAAAATAACGTTATCGAACGTCTCCCGCGTGACCGCAATTTTTTCCGCTGCCATTGATGACCCCATTTAGATGATTGATGTGCAACTTTGAAATAATAATCACAAAATATGCATAAAAAATCACTCAAAGGCAACTTATTGCTCAAGGAAATTGCGCAGCAGCTGATGTCCCTGCTCGCTGAGAATGCTTTCGGGATGGAACTGCACGCCTTCCAGCGCCAGGGTTTTATGGCGGAATCCCATAATTTCGTCAGGCTCGCCGTCACGCACCGTCCAGGCAGTCACCTCGAAGGCATCTGGCAGGGAGTCGCGCTGTACAATCAGCGAATGGTAGCGGGTCACGGTTAGTGGATTATTCAGAGTGCGGAACACGCCCTGGCCAGTGTGCTGAATCGCAGAGGTTTTGCCGTGCATCACCTGACGCGCACGCACGACCTGCGCGCCATACGCCTGCGCAATTGCCTGATGGCCCAGACAGACGCCCAGCACCGGCAGCTGACCGGCGAAATGCCGGATCGCCGCCAGCGAAATGCCTGACTCCGACGGCGTGCAGGGACCAGGGGAGATCACCAGATGAGTCAGCGGTAACGCCGCCATCTGCTCCAGCGTGATGGCATCATTGCGCACCACCTGAACCTGCGCGCCCAGCTCGCAGAAATATTGATAAAGATTCCAGGTAAAGGAGTCGTAATTGTCGATAAGCAGCAGCATGGCCAGTCCAGAATAATTACCCGCGCCGCTATTCTACGCGGTTAAGCCGCCTCGCTCACCATTTTCGCAAATACCTGCTCCAGCAGAGTCAGGTCTCCGGCCACACCGGCCTGATTCGCCGCTTTCCAGCTTTCAGCGTCAGTCTCTTCCCAGGAGAGCAGATAACCGGCATGCAGCGCCAGCTGTTCAAAGAAAATCCGCTGCGCCCGACCGTTTCCGTGGCGGAAAGGATGCAACATATTGATTTCGCAGTAGTAGTGGGCAACACGCTCAATAAACGCGTCACGTGGCAGGTCAGCAAGGCCCTTCTCCTCCTCCAGCGCGGCCATCAGGGCGTTACCTTCCTTTTCGATATATTCGAAATGACAGAACGGCGTCTCATCGCGCCAGATATCGATAGTGCGCAGTTCACCAGCCCAGCTGTAGACGTCCTGAAACAGCGTACGGTGGATCTGGCGCAGGTAAGGCAGTCCAGGATTACGTGGGCCCAGCTCCAGCGTGGCGGCACGCGCCGCACTAAAACTCAGCTCCGCCTTACGCAGCTGCGCGGCATCGTGAATATCGGGCAGGTTTTTCAGCACATTGTCATGCTGCCACAGATAGGGATCCTGGCTGACGGCGGTATTAGAGTCCATATTGCCTCCTCAGTGACGCCAGACGTGCGGCCGCATCATCGCTGTTTACGCTGGTTTCATTTGGCGAGAAGCCTTCCAGCCGACAGCTGGCCTGATAGCTGGCGCTACGCCGCTGTCGCCACAGGGTGACCTTCTGTTTTTCGGTGAGTTTGTTCGCCATGCCGCCTCCTGCTCAGGTTTTTGCCCTAAGTATAAGAGCAAATTCTGGCTTTGCCGGATGCGGCAGGCGGTCGCCATCCGCAGATGGCGACGAACGGACTTAAGGCAGGACTTTGGCGGAGAGGATAACTACCGGTTTGGATGGAACATTCTGGTAAGGACCCACATCTTTGGTCGGTACCTGAGAAATTTTTTCAACCACATCCTGACCTTTCACAATCTTACCAAATACGGCATAGCCAAAATCGCGCTGTCCGTGATCGAGGAATGCATTATCCGCGACGTTGAGGAAGAACTGGCTGGTCGCACTGTCTTTATCGGCGGTACGCGCCATGGAAATCGTGCCGCGCAGGTTACGCAGGCCATTATCCGCTTCATTCTTGATCGGCGCGTTGGTCTGCTTCTGCTGCATGTCCGTAGTGAAGCCCCCACCCTGCACCATAAAGCCCGGGATCACGCGGTGAAAAATGGTGTTGTTGTAAAAACCGTTGTTGACGTAATCAATGAAGTTTTTCACAGAAACCGGCGCTTTCTGGTTATTCAGTTCGAGTTCGATATTGCCGGCGGAGGTGGTGAGCAGAACGTGGGTGTCACCTTTTGCAGCCAGCGCCTGGGCGGAAACGGAAGAGAGCGCTAACAGGGTGATGGCCGCTGTTAAAGTACGTTTAAACATGAAAGATTCCTTACCTGGGAGAGCGGGCACAAAAACGTGATTGATTGTAAAGAGACTCTATTCCAGGAGCCAGCGTTTTACCTATATTTACGCTGTGGCAGCAAATGAGGGGAGCAAACGTTAAACCCCGGCAATTACGTGATTAAAATCACACAACACATGAAATATGGATCTCTGGTTTCACTGGTTGTTTATTAAGATCACGGTTCCGTTTACACTTTCTGACACTTTTTGGCACCCGGTTCTCAACAGGTTCAGAACATGACAAACCGTAATCGTATTGGCCTCACCTGGATAAGCTTCTTCTCCTACGCGCTTACCGGCGCGCTGGTGATTGTTACCGGCATGGTAATGGGCGATATCGCAAAAGATTTCCAGATCCCCATCTCCAGCATGAGTAATACCTTCACCTTCCTCAACAGCGGCATCCTGGCGGCGGTTTTCCTGAACGCCTGGCTGATGGTGATTGTGCCACTGAAGCGTCAGCTGATTTTCGGCTTCGTCCTGATGGTACTGGCGATAATCGGGTTGATGACCAGCCGCGATCTGACCGTCTTCTCGCTCTGTATGTTTGTGCTGGGCGTGGTCAGCGGCATTACTATGTCGATCGGCACCTTCCTGATCACCCATATGTATGAAGGCCGCCAGCGCGGTTCGCGCCTGCTGTTTACCGACTCCTTCTTCAGCATGGCGGGCACGCTGTTTCCGGTGCTGGCGGGGATTCTGCTGGCGCGTCAGCTGCCGTGGTACTGGGTCTACGTCTGCATCGGCTTTATCTACGTCGCGATCTTCATCATGACGCTGTTTGTCGAGTTCCCGGTGCTGCGTAAGCCCGAAAACAGCCCGACAGTTGAGAAAGAAAAATGGGGTGTGGGCGTGCTGCTGCTGGCAGTGGCGGCGCTCTGCTACATTCTGGGCCAGCTTGGCTTTATCTCCTGGGTGCCGGAATATGCCACCAAAGTCATGGGCATGAATATTAATGATGCCGGACAACTGGTGGGCAGCTTCTGGACCGCGTATATGGTGGGTATGTGGGCCTTCAGCTTCCTGCTGCGCTTCTTCGATCTGCAACGCATTCTGATGGTACTGGCGGGACTGGCTACCGTACTGATGTACTGGTTCGTCAGCAGCAGCGATGCCAGCATGCTGAAGTGGATCATTATGGTGTTGGGCTTCAGCTCCAGCGCAATTTACACCACCATCATCACGCTCGGCTCGCTGCAGACCAAAGTAGCGTCACCGAAACTGGTGAACTTTATTCTGACCTGCGGCACCGTCGGCACCATGCTGACCTTCGTGGTGACCGCGCCGATTGTTGAGAAGAGCGGCGTGCACACGGCGCTGGCCACCGCCAACGGCCTCTACGCGGTGGTGTTTGTGATGTGTGTCCTGCTGGGGCTGGTCACTAAACATCGCTCGCACGGTCACGTTACGCATTAATCATTCAGGGCGGCGATTGATCGCCGCCCTGCTGTTTAACGCCGGAAGTCTATCCGCTCCCGCTCCCGCCAGTAAATCTCGCTTTCTGCAGGTTTCGTCTCTGCCACCACAGTGCCGCGACGCAGCGAGTAGCGCACCGGAACCTGCCTTCTTACCGCATCAAAACCACTCTCTGCCGGCAGAATAATCAGGCTGGCATCGTTGCCGGTCTGAATGCCATAGCCTGACAGCTGCAGCGTCTTCGCGCTGTTATGCGTAATCAGATCCAGACCCGCATCAATCTGCTCATAGCCCATCAACTGACTGACGTGTAAGCCCATATGCAGCACCTGCAGCATGCTGGCGGTGCCCAGCGGATACCAGGGATCGAACACATCGTCGTGGCCGAAACAGACGTTAATCTCCGCCTCCAGCATCTCTTTCACCCGCGTAATGCCGCGCCGCTTAGGGTAGGTATCAAAGCGGCCCTGCAGGTGAATATTGACCAGCGGATTCGCGACAAAATTAATGCCCGACAGCTTAAGCAGTCGAAACAGTCGTGAGGTATACGCGCCATTGTAAGAGTGCATCGCGGTGGTATGACTGGCCGTCACGCGCGCGCCGTTGCCATCGCGATGCGCCAGCGCCGCCACGGTTTCCACAAAGCGCGACTGTTCATCATCGATCTCATCGCAGTGAACATCGATCAACCGATCATAGCGGTTAGCCAGCGCAAAGGTTTTATGCAGCGACTCAACGCCATATTCACGGGTGAATTCGTAATGCGGGATCGCGCCGACCACATCCGCGCCCAGCCGCAATGCCTCCTCCAGCAACGCTTCACCGTTGGGATAAGAGAGAATACCCTCCTGGGGAAAAGCAACAATCTGGATAGTGATCCACGGCGCCATCTCTGCCTTTAGCTCCAGCATCGCTTTAAGCGCCGTCAGTGACGGGTCAGAAACGTCAACATGGGTACGGACAAACTGAATGCCGTTGGCAATCTGCCACTTCAGCGTCTGCATCGCCCGCCGCTTAACATCTTCATGGCTGAGCATGGCTTTGCGTTCAGCCCAGCGCTCAATGCCTTCAAACAGCGTCCCGGACTGGTTCCACGCGGGTTCGCCAGCGGTCTGGGTGGTATCCAGATGAATATGCGGCTCAATAAAAGGCGCGCAGGCTAAGCCACCCTCGCCGTCCAGCGATTCATCCGCCGGTGAAGCGTGCTGCGGCTGGGCTGAGAGCCGGGCAATTTTGCCATCGGCGATGGCGATCTGCCATAACCCATCCCGCCAGGGTAAACGCACGTTATTGATCCACTTAGGTGACATCATTGCCGACTCCTTTTCCGGTTTTGTGTTTTAAAACTAACACGATTCAGGTGACCCGCCGCAAGCCCGAATAATCAGCGGGTTATCCGCACCAGAAAAAATTATTTCAAATCAACCATATACCTCTTAATGTGTATATGGCGTCGTGGTTGATGTATATCAATAAGTGCCAGAAACGGCGCGCTATTGTAGCCGCAGATATCGCAAATTTGAGGCAAAAATGAGCAAGCACAATGTCGTCGTTATCGGTAACGGCATGGTCGGCCACCGCTTCATAGAAGAATTACTAGAGAAAGCGGAACCTGACCAGTTTTCGCTGACCGTCTTTTGTGAAGAACCCCGTGTCGCCTATGATCGTGTCCACCTGTCCGCCTACTTTTCCCATCACACCGCTGAAGAATTGTCGCTGGTTCGTGAAGGCTATTACGACAAACATCAGGTCAATCTGCTGTTGGGTGAACGCGCCATCACCATTAACCGTGATGAGAAGCTCATCCACTCCAGTACCGGTCGCGCGGTGCATTACGATACGCTGATTTTTGCCACCGGCTCTTATCCGTGGATCCCGCCAATTAACGGTGCCGAAGGCAGCGACTGCTTTGTCTATCGCACCATCGAAGATCTCAACGCCATCGAAGCCTGTTCGCGCCGCAGCAAACGCGGCGCGGTGATTGGCGGCGGCCTGCTGGGGCTGGAAGCGGCGGGCGCACTGAAAAATCTGGGCATTGAAACCCACGTCATTGAATTTGCGCCGGTGCTGATGGCGGAGCAGTTAGATCAGCAAGGCGGTGAGCAGCTTCGTCGCAAGATTGAGCAGATGGGTGTACGGGTCCACACCGGTAAAAACACCCAACAGATTGTGCATCACGAGCAAGGCGGCAAAACGCTGCAGTTTGCTGATGGCAGCGCGCTGGAGGTCGATTTCATCGTCTTCTCCACCGGCATTCGCCCGCAGGACAAACTGGCGAAGCAGTGTGGATTAGCACTGGGGCCGCGCGGCGGCATCGCCATTGACGACCAGTGCCGGACCAGCGATCCCACTATCTACGCCATCGGTGAGTGCGCTGCCTGGCAGAATCGCGTCTATGGCCTGGTGGCGCCGGGTTACAAAATGGCCCAGGTCGCCAGCGACCATCTGCTGGGCCGCGACAATGCGTTTACCGGCGCGGACATGAGCGCCAAACTGAAGCTGCTGGGTGTTGATGTTGGCGGCATTGGCGATGCGCGCGGCACCACGCCAGGCGCTCGCAGCGTGGTCTGGCTGGATGAGAGCAAATCGATCTACAAGCGCCTGATTATCAGCGAAGATCAGAAAACCCTGCTGGGTGCCGTCCTGGTGGGCGACACCAGCGATTATGGCAACCTGCTGCAGCTGGTGCTGAATGGTATTCCGCTGCCTGCTAATCCGGAAGCGCTGATTCTGCCAGCCGGCAGCGGGGATAAACCGGCCATCGGCGTCGATTCTCTGCCTGATACCGCACAAATCTGCTCCTGTTTTGACGTCAGTAAAGGCGACATCATTAAGGCGGTACAGGGTGGCTGTCATACCGTGGCAGCACTGAAAAGCAGCACCCGTGCCGGCACCGGTTGCGGCGGCTGTATCCCACTGATCACCCAGGTTCTCAACAGTGAACTCAGCCGTCAGGGCATTGAGGTCAATAACCATCTTTGCGCCCACTTCGCCTGGTCACGTCAGGAGCTTTATCACCTGATTCAGGTAGAGGAGATTAAAACCTTTGACGAACTGCTGGCCCGCTATGGTCAGGGTTATGGCTGTGAAGTGTGCAAGCCGGTGGTTGGCTCACTGCTCGCCTCCTGCTGGAATGAATATGTGCTCAAACCCCAGCACGCGCCGTTACAGGACAGCAACGACCTCTACCTTGGCAACATCCAGAAAGATGGCACCTACTCGGTGATCCCGCGCTCGCCCGGCGGTGAAATCACGCCCCAGGGACTGAAAGTAATTGGCGAGATCGCCGAGCGCTATCAGCTCTACACCAAAATTACCGGCTCTCAGCGCATCGGTCTGTTTGGCGCGCAGAAAGACGATCTGCCCGCTATCTGGTCACAGCTGATCGACGCCGGATTCGAAACCGGCCAGGCCTACGCCAAGGCGCTGCGGATGGCGAAAACCTGCGTTGGCAGCGCCTGGTGCCGTTATGGCGTGGGTGACAGCCTCGGCTTCGGCGTGATGCTGGAGAACCGCTACAAAGGCATCCGTACGCCGCACAAGATGAAGTTTGGCGTCTCTGGTTGCACCCGCGAATGTGCGGAAGCACAGGGCAAAGATGTCGGCATTATCGCGACGGAAAAAGGGTGGAACCTCTACGTCTGCGGCAACGGCGGCATGAAACCGCGCCATGGCGATCTGCTGGCGGCCGATCTCGATCAGCAGACGCTGGTCACCTATCTCGACCGTTTCATGATGTTCTATATCCGCACTGCCGACAAACTGCAGCGCACCTCGCTGTGGCTGGAGAGTCTGGAAGGCGGCATCGACTATCTGCGTAAGGTGATCGTGGATGACAAACTTGGCCTCAACGGCCAGATGGAGCAGCAGCTGGCCGCACTGCGCGCCAGCGTCAGCTGTGAATGGAAAGCGACGCTGGAAGATAAGGATCACCTGACGCGCTTTGCCCACTTTATCAACTCGCCGCAACGCGATCCTGGCGTGCAGCGGGTCGCGGAGCGCGACCAGCACCGCCCGGCACGCGCCGATGAACGCATTGCCGTGACCCTGATTGAGGAGACCGAATCATGAGCCAGTGGAATCCGGTGTGCCCGCTGACGCAGATCCTGCCCGCTACGGGCGTCTGCGCGCTGGTCAAAGGCCAGCAGGTTGCTATCTTCCGTCCCCGCAACGATGAGCAGCTCTATGCCATCAGCAATATCGACCCCTTTGCCGATGCCAGCGTGCTGTCACGCGGCATTATTGCTGAACATCAGGATGCGCTCTGGGTTGCCAGCCCGCTGAAAAAGCAGCGTTTCCGTCTTAGCGATGGCTACTGCATGGAGGATGAAACGCGCTCCGTGGCGGCCTGGCCGGTGCGGGTCAATGCCGGACAGGTTGAAGTCTGCCTGTAACTCCCGTCAACAGCCCGCCTCCGCGGGCTTTTTTAAGGACGTCTGATGGACTACTTCCCCTTATTCTGCCGCCTGCAGGGCCGACGCTGCCTGCTGGTCGGCGCAGGTGACGTGGCTGAGCGGAAAGCCCGCCTGCTGCTGGAGGCCGGCGCCGAGCTGCTGGTCGGTGCCCTTGATTTCTCCCCCGCCTTCCGGCAATGGGCGCAGCAGGAAACCATCACGCTGCTGCCAGGGGCGTTTGATCCGCACTGGCTCACCGGCTGCTGGCTGGTGGTCGCCGCAACCAGCGACGATGCGGTTAATCAGCAGGTGGCTGAAGCCGCCGAAAAACAGCAGATCTTCTGCAATCTGGTGGATGCGCCGCAGCAGGCCAGCGCCATTATGCCGTCGATTATCGATCGTTCCCCGCTGATGGTCGCCGTCTCTTCCGGTGGACGCGCGCCGGTACTGGCGCGCCTGTTGCGGGAGAAGCTGGAGGCGATGCTGCCGCAACACCTTGGCCAGCTGGCGCAGCTGGCAGGCACCCTGCGCACGCGGGTGAAACAACAATTCAGCGCTGTCAGTGCCCGCCGCCACTTCTGGGAACGCTTCTTTAACAGCGAGCGGCTGGCCCAGACGCTGGCCAACGGCGACAGTGAACGCGCGGAGCAGATTACCCACCAGCTCTTTAACGCTGACCTTCGCCAACAGGGTGAAGTGGCGCTGGTCGGTGCCGGTCCGGGTGATGCCGGATTACTGACCCTGAAAGGCTTACAGCTGATCCAGCAGGCAGACGTCATCGTCTATGACCGGCTGGTCTCCAATGAGATCCTGAATCTGGTGCGCCGCGATGCCGAGCGCATTTTTGTCGGGAAACGCGCCGGACATCACTGCGTACCGCAGAATGAGATTAACCAGCTGCTCTGCGAACAGGCGCAGCGGGGAAAACGCGTAGTGCGGCTGAAAGGCGGCGATCCCTTTATCTTTGGTCGCGGCGGTGAAGAGCTGGAAGCGCTGGCGCAGCGGCAGATTCCGTTCAGCGTGGTGCCGGGGATCACCGCCGCATCGGGCTGTGCGGCTTACAGCGGTATTCCCCTGACCCACCGCGATCATGCGCAGAGCGTCAGACTGGTTACCGGACATCTGCAGAAAGAGGGCTCGCTCGCCTGGCAGACGCTGGCGGCGGAACAGCAGACGCTGGTCTTTTATATGGGGCTCACGCAGGCCGGAGACATTCAGCAGCAGTTGATAAAGCACGGTATGCGCAGCGATATGCCGGTAGCGCTGGTGGAAAACGGCACCACTACGCGTCAACGCGTGGTCACCGGGACACTGAGCGAGCTGGAGGCGTTAGCCGGTCAGGTGACCAGCCCCAGCCTGATGATCATCGGCAGCGTGGTAAGTCTGCGTGACAGTCTGCGCTGGTTCTGAGTCCGGCAAATAAAAACGGCGGGCACAATGCCCGCCGTCCTGGTTGTCTGCTCAGCCATTACGGCATCGCGACAAAGCCTACCGCCTGATACACCTTCTTCAGCGTTTCCTGCGCCTGTGCGCGTGCTTTGGCCGCGCCATCGCGCATCACCTGCTCCAGCAGTGCTTCATCGTTGCGGAAGCTGTGATAACGCTCCTGCAGCTCAGAGAGCATACCCGACACAGCATCGGCTACTGCGCCTTTCAGGTGACCATACATCTTGCCTTCGAACTCCTGCTCCAGCTCGGCGATGGTTTTACCGGTCACGCCCGACAGAATATCCAGCAGGTTAGAGACGCCCGCTTTCTCTTTGATGTCGTAGCGCACCACTGGCGGCTCTTCAGAATCGGTGACGGCGCGTTTAATCTTCTTCACGACCGCTTTCGGATCTTCCAGCAGGCCGATCACGTTATTGCGGTTATCGTCAGACTTGGACATCTTCTTCGTCGGTTCCAGCAGCGACATCACGCGCGCGCCAGACTTCGGAATCAACGGCTCTGGTACTTTGAAGATATCGCCATAAATCGCATTGAAGCGATGCGCGATGTCGCGGCTCAGCTCCAGATGCTGCTTCTGATCTTCACCCACCGGCACCTGATGGGTCTGATAGAGCAGAATGTCAGCCGCCATCAGCACCGGATAGTCGAACAGACCGGCGTTAATGTTCTCTTCGTAACGCGCTGATTTATCCTTGAACTGCGTCATGCGGCTCAGTTCACCGAAGTAGGCATAGCAGTTCAGGATCCAGCTCAGCTGCGTGTGCTCTGGCACATGCGACTGAACAAAGATGGTGCTTTTTTGCGGGTCGATACCACAGGCCAGATAGAGCGCCAGCGTGTCCAGCGTCGCTTTACGCAGTGCAACAGGATCCTGACGCACGGTGATCGCGTGCAGATCAACGATGCAATAAATGCAGTGGAAATCATCCTGCATCTGCACCCACTGACGCAGCGCTCCCATATAGTTGCCAATGGTCAGTTCGCCGGACGGCTGTGCGCCGCTGAAAACGATGGGTTTCATACTTATGTCCTGATATTTACAGCCCCAGAGCGGGCAAAAGTTCGTCGAAAGAGTCGAGGGTTAAATCGGGCTGGCTGGTGGCAATCGGCTCGCCATAGTTATAGCCAAAGGTCATGCCGATATTGGGTACGCCCGCCGCCTGCGCCGCCTGGATATCATTGCGTGAGTCGCCGACAAACAGCAACTCATTCGGCAACACACCAAAGGTACCCAGCACCATAAAGATTGCCGCAGGATGCGGTTTTTTAACCGGCACATCGTCGCCACCGATAATCAGCGAAAACGCATCAGCAATGCCAAGCGACTCCAGCAGCGGTGCCACAAACGGCGTCGGCTTGTTGGTGACTATCGCCATCGGCAGCCCGGCGGCCTTTAAGGCGGCCAGCGTCTGCTTTACCTGTGGAAACAGCGTACTGCCCGCATCCACGGTATCGGCATAATGCCGGTCAAACAGTGCCCGCGCATCACGCTGCTCTTCCGGCTGCGGCTCACGGCCCAGCGCGAAGGTCAGCGCGCGGGCCATCATGATATCCGCGCCGTTGCCAATCCAGGTTGAGACACGCTCAAGGCCCGCCTGCGGCAGACGGAGATCGTTCAGCGTGCGGTCAATCGCATCGGCCAGGCCGGGTGCGCTATCCACCAGTGTCCCATCAAGATCAAACGCCAGCGCACGAATATCAGTGAAATGAGCCATTGGCCTTCTCCAGTTCGTTGCGCATATCGTCGATCACTTTTTTATAGTCAGGGTGACCGAAGATCGCGGAACCGGCGACAAACATATCGGCACCGGCGGCAGCGATCTGGCCAATGTTGTCGATCTTCACGCCGCCATCCACTTCAAGACGAATGCTGTAACCGCTCTGATCGATACGTCTGCGCGCTTCACGCAGTTTATCCAGTGTACCAGGAATAAATGACTGACCGCCAAAGCCAGGGTTCACTGACATCAGCAGAATGATATCCAGCTTATCCATGACGTAATCGAGGTAGCTCAGCGGGGTCGCCGGGTTAAACACCAGACCCGCTTTGCAGCCATGCTCTTTGATGATTTGCAGGGTGCGGTCAACGTGTTCGCTGGCTTCGGGATGAAAGGTGATGTAGGTGGCACCCGCTTTGGCGAAATCAGGGATTAGCGCATCTACCGGCTTCACCATCAGATGCACATCGATGGGGGCAGTGATGCCATAGTCGCGCAGTGCTTTCAGCACCATCGGACCCATGGTCAGATTAGGCACGTAGTGGTTGTCCATCACGTCGAAGTGAACCACGTCACCTCCGGCCGCCAGCGCTTTGGCTGTGTCTTCGCCCAGGCGAGCAAAGTCCGCCGAAAGGATTGAAGGGGCCAGCAAATATTGTTTCATCCGATTCTCCCACTGTTGTGCGCCAGCACGCAGGCTGGCGTAATGCGTTGGTCGCGGACGAAACAGACTAGCTATAAAGTGCCAGCAGTTCGTCGACCTTGGTGCGACCCGTTATGCTTCGGCTGATAGAACGCCGGGCTTTGACCACATGTAACTCTGCATCCTGATACCATAAACGCGTCAGTGCAGTGTCGTGGTTAGAAATCAGTACCGGTATCCGGTTCTCCGACGAAGCCAGCTTTGCCGCTAACGCCGCCAGGTTCTCCTGCTCACGCAGGCTGAAGCTGTTGGTGTGATAAGCCGTGAAATTGGCCGTTGCCGACAGCGGCGCATAAGGCGGATCGCAATAGACTACCGAGCCTTTACCGGCATTGGTCAGGGTAACATCGTACGATTCACAGACAAACGTCGCTTTTTGCGCACGCTCGGCAAACCATAACAGTTCTGCTTCCGGAAAGTAGGGTTTGCGATAGCGGCCAAACGGCACGTTGAACTCGCCACGCAGGTTATAGCGACAGAGGCCGTTGTAACAGTGACGGTTCAGATAGAGGAACAACAGCGCGCGCAGGTAGGCGTCGGTGCTGGTGTTAAATTCGGTGCGACGCTGGTAATAACAGATCTCGTTGTTACTTTCCGGCGTAAACAGCAGCTGCGCGTCACGGATGAAATCCGCCGTGCGCGTTTTAACAATGTTATAGAGATTAATCAGGTCACTGTTGATATCAGCCAGATGGTAGCGATCAAATTCAGTGTTCAGAAACACCGAACCCGCGCCAACAAAGGGTTCTACCAGACAGTCGCCTTGCGGCAGATGGCGATGGATCTCTTCTACTAAGGGAAATTTTCCCCCTGCCCATTTCAGGAAAGCGCGATTTTTTTTCATGCTGTCGTGGTTATTACATCTTATTGTGAGGCTGTGGCTGGACCGACAGCAGATCTGCGCTTAAAACGGGGCCAGAAACTGGCCCCACATCCGCTATTGGCTGGCTTCTTTCTTCACCTGGCTTACTGGTTTAACCCACGGGTTCTTCGCACGCACTTCGGCAGGCAGTGAGGCTACCGCGCGTTTGGCATCAGCCGGTGTGGCATAGGAACCACTCACCAGCACGTACCACGACTGACCGTTACGGGTGGTTTTGTAGACGTGATACCCACTCAGATTCTGCTGCTTAGCCCAGGCATTCAGGCTTTCCGCCTTCGATGCACCGCTCAGCTGCAGGGTATAGCTGCCGCCTGGCAATGATTTGCTGGCTGAACTGCTGCCTGCCGCCGCAGTGGCCGGAGCAGAAGGGGCTGGCGTACGTGCTGGCGTGGTATGTGTTTTGCTGTCACGGGTTGCAGGCTTCGAAGCAGTTTTATGCGATGAATCGTGCGCCGGACGGGCAGAAGTGTTTGATTTGTTTGGCGTCTGACGGCCTGCAGGGGCCGTAACCGGATTCGCAGCCGTTCCGGCATTGCCGCTGACCGTGGCAGGGGCTGTTGGCAGTGAACTGCCACCCTGCGTGCCCATCGCGGCACTGTCGACCTGCTGCTGCTGATTACTCAGCGCGCTGTTCAGATCGCCCGGCAGCGTGACACGCTGCTGATTTGCTGGCGTCTCAACAGGGGCGGCCTGCGTAGGCGTTGAAGCCACAGGCGGCATTGAGACGTCGCGCTGCGGGTCAGACGCAGCATTACCGCTGGTCGCCGCGTTATTTTCGCTGGTAGCTGGCGTGGTCTGCCCGCCGGTTGGCGTCGTCTGTCCACCTGACATGGAAGAGGAGCCAGCCAGGTCGATGTTCTTCTCACTGCCGGAACCGCCGCCAGCGGCAGGCGTATTGCCCGCAGTCGCAGGTTTTTTCTCATCCGGGCCATTCAGCGCCGAACCAATACCCAGTACCAGTAACAGCAGAACCAGGATCCCGACACCCATCATGATGCGCTGGCGCGAAACCGGTATTTTGGCTGCGGGAGACGACTTACGAGGGCGCGAGGGACGGCGATCGCTGGCGTCAGGTTTTAACTCATCTTCCGGTTTAAACTCATCCATTTTGCCTCCTCCGTAAAGCGGCATTCCGCACTGCGCACCCTGCGCGCCGCGTCACCACTCAACTGCTTAATCTCAGGATTGCTGACAATCATTAATTGCAGCCAGCACCATATCATGTGCCACGCCACCACGCACTTCAGAGCGGCCAATCGACAGCGGGAGTACCAGCCGCAATTCGCCCGCCAGAACTTTCTTATCGCGCATCATGTGCGGCAGATACATCTCCGCACTCATCGCCTCCGGCCCATGTACCGGCAAACCGGCACGCAGGAACAGAGCAATAATGCGGTCCGTCTCCTGTGCCTGGAACTGCCCCAGGCGTTCAGCCGTGCGTGCCGCCATCACCATGCCCGCTGCAATCGCTTCACCGTGCAGCCAGTTGCCATAGCCCATGTGTGCTTCAATCGCATGACCAAAAGTATGGCCCAGATTCAGCAACGCCCGCTGACCGTTTTCACGTTCATCGGCGGCCACGACTTCGGCTTTCAGTTCACAGCAGCGACGAATGCAGTACGCCAGCGCCTGTTCATCCAGCGCCAGCAGGGCATCAAGATTCTGCTCCAGCCACTGGAAAAACGCACCGTCGAGGATGATGCCGTACTTAATCACTTCCGCCAGACCCGACGCCAGTTCGCGCGCGGGCAACGTCTGCAGACAGGCAGTATCAATCACCACCGACGCGGGTTGATAAAACGCGCCGATCATGTTTTTGCCCAGCGGATGGTTAACGGCCGTTTTGCCGCCAACCGAAGAGTCGACCTGCGACAGTAAGGTGGTCGGTACCTGAATAAAGCGTACGCCACGCTGATAACTGGCCGCAGCAAAACCGGTAAGATCGCCAATGACGCCGCCGCCTAAGGCGATAAGCGTCGTATCACGACCGTGCGGCTTTTGCAGGAGCGCGGTAAAAACCTGATCCATCACGGCCAGCGTCTTATATTGCTCGCCGTCGGGTAAGATCACCTGATCCACTTTTACACCTGCCGCCGTCAGCAGCGCCGTCAGCTGGTCAAGATAAAGCGGAGCCAGCGTCTGGTTTGTCACCACCATGGCGTTTTCGCCCGCGGTTAGCGGCCAAAAAGAAGCCGGATCGTTAAACAGTCCGGCAGCGATAGTGATGGGGTAACTGCGTTCCCCCAGTGAGACGGTGATCTTCTCCATGATGCCCGATACCTGTTAAGGAGCCTTCGAACGTTGGATCAACTTTTTTCCAACATGTGGATAATCTGATTCGCCACCACTTTCGCACTCTGATCATCTGTGCGAATGGTTACATCGGCGATCTCTTCGTAGAGCGGGTTACGTTCGCCAGCCAGCGCTTCGAGCACTTCACGCGGCGGTGAATCCACCTGCAGCAACGGACGTTTTTTGTCACGTTGGGTGCGCGCCAGTTGCTTCTCGATGGTGGTTTCAAGATAAACCACAACACCGCGGGCGGAGAGACGATTACGCGTTTCCCGGGATTTGACGGAACCACCGCCTGTCGCCAGGACGATGCCTTGCTTCTCGGTCAGTTCGTTAATGATTTTTTCTTCGCGATCGCGAAAGCCAGCTTCGCCTTCGACATCAAAAACCCAGCCCACATCCGCTCCGGTGCGTCGCTCAATTTCCTGATCGGAATCGAAGAACTCCATGTTGAGTTGCTGAGCCAACTGACGGCCAATAGTGCTTTTGCCGGCACCCATCGGCCCAACCAGAAAGATATTGCGTTTCTCTGCCATTTTGTCGGTATTACTAAGAATTCGTTAATGATACCCCGCGTTCAGCATTTGCTGGCGGGACAGGAACTGAGACCTCATGAGCGTTAGCAAGAGTCAGATGAAAAATTATCTCAACACTCAAGGCTGTTTGGCAACCGATTATATTGCCTTCAGCACATCCATTTCTGAATTGGCCTGTGTTCGCGAAACTGTAACGCGCCAGCGCTGCGTCTTTACAACGCTGCGTACAGAGGAGTTTTCTGATCTGTTTGCCGGGATTTACCCAGCATAGACGGTTACACCGTATTGAAAATCGCTAAACCTTGTAAGCTAATTCCTCTCCTGCGTCAACGCAGATGGCCTTAAGGGACGCATTTTCCGTTTTATCCAGCCGTAAGCGCTGCTTCCCTGACCAATCGCGGTGTAATGAAGATCACCAGCTCTCTTTTTTTGCGCTGATCAGATTGCTGGCGAAACAACCCGCCAATCAGCGGCACATTTCCCAGTAGCGGCACCTGATTCTGTCCGCGGGTGCGCTGCTGCTGAAAGATACCGCCTAACGCCAGTGTTTGCCCGTCACTGACCGTGACCTGGGTCTCAATTTCCTGTTTATCGATGGATAATATGTCGCTATCGCCGGTTCTGATGCTGCGACCCGGCATATTCTGACTGATATGGATCTTCAGCTGGATGCGACCATTGCCGGAAATCGTCGGTGTCACCTCCATACCCAGTACCGCTTCTTTAAACTCAATACTGGTGGCACCGCTGTTTCCTGCCGACACTTCATAAGGAATTTCTGTGCCCTGCTTAATCGAGGCGGTCTGCTGATGTGAGGTAAAGAGGCGCGGACTGGCGATGATTTCAATCTGGTTCTCCTGCTCCAGCGCACTTAACTCCAGATCCAGAAGCTGCCCTCCGATGCGCGCCAGCGCCATACCCACGCTGATGCCAGGTGAACTCACCGCCAGCGGAACATCCAGCCGGGGATGATGCAGGATATCTGTTACGGCGGCGTCCCCCGCCTGCAATCCCCACTTCACGCCCAGCTCCTGCAGATGCTCCTCGCTGATAGTAACGATGTGGGCTGACAGCTCAATCTGTTCCAGTGGCAGATCCAGCGCCCGTATCCAGCGCTCCGTCTCTTTTAAAGCCGCCGCACTATCGCGCAGTAACAATGCGTTGGTGCGTTTGTCGACCGTCACGCTACCGCGCGGTGTCATCAGCGACTGACGCTCACTCAGCAGGCTGGCATATACCTCGCTGGCGCTGGCATAACGCAATATCACAGCGCGCTGTTGCAAAGGAACCTGCTGCAACTGCGACTGCTGCTCAGCCTCACGTGCCTGCTGCTGAGCCTGCTGCCAGCTTTCCGGATAGACCAGCAGGACATTATCCTGTTCAACCAGCGTCAGCTTTGCCATGCGCGCCACCAGGTCCAGCGCCTGATGCCAGGGCAGGTTATCCAGCCGCAGCGATAACGAACCTTCAACCTCTGGCGCAATCATCAGATTGATCTGCTGATAGTCAGCCAGCGCCTGCAAAATACGCTCTACCGGGGCGTTATCAAAAGTCAGACTGAGAGGCTCCTCATCAGCGGCGTAAACCGGCAGCAGGCAGCTTAGTAGCAGCAGAGTGGTTATCATTATCATGCGAACGTCCTTTTAAATAAAATGCGGCCTGTTGTGCGTTGCAGCTATTCGGCACCGCTAAGGTGAGGCTGCGGCGGGTCATATCCGCCAGTTGCCAGGGTGCGAATGGAAATGGCTTGCCGGTGCGGGCCGTAATACTCTCTCCCTGCGGGGTCAGCAGCCAGGCATGGAAATGCGCCTCCCGGCCAATAATCCCCTGCAGACGCCAGCCCGTGAGCGGTTCCACTGTCGCCTCACAGACGGAACCGGCTACAGGCCGGAACGGATCGCGCGCCAGCACGCCGCCACAGCACAACAGTAAAATCAGCAGACTATGGCGCATCGTCAGGTTCCAGCCAGAGTTGAGCCACCAGGTACTGCGGCTGCGCCAGCAGCTGGAAATGCACCGGAAACGGTGCGGAGGCCTGGGCCAGCTCGGCAAAAAGCGACTGGAACGCCGGCCACTGCAGATGCAGCGTCAGCATGCGTGAGGGGGCGTCCGGCTGCCACTCATCCAGCTGGCTACGGCGTGCCGCCAGGATCTCTTCCACTGCACGGCCCGATGCAGATGCTGATCTCGCGATCTGTATCGACTGCAGCTGCGCCTGCAACTGTGCATTATCGGGGTTCTGACGCCACTGGTGCTGGCGCTGCTGCAGAGTGCGGATCAACTGCAACAGCGTATGCTGTTCAGCAATGAGCGCCTGCTGCTGTGGCCGTAACCACAGGATCCAGGAGAGCAGCAGCAGACCGGATAAGAGCGCGGCGAGCAAGCTATAGCGCGCAATAGCGGCCATCTGCCACCAGCGCTCCCACCATTCACTCACTGTTCACCTCCTGCATCTCTGCCCTCAGTGAAAACCGATAATGGCCATCAGCCTGACGCTTAACCCCGCCCTGCTTCACCAGACCAAACAGGGCCACAGTGGTTAATTGCTGGCGGAACTGTCGGACTGCCGCCATATCCTGTGCCCGCCCCTCCAGTGTCAGACGGTTGTCGCGCTTCTCCAGCCGGGTCAGCCAGGCGGTGTCGGGCAGCAACGCGGGTAAATCGAGCCAGAACTGCTGCCAGGCGGCCAGTTGTGCAGCCTGCTGGCGATGCTTCACCTGCTGTTTTTGCACGACCGCGAGCTGCTCCAGTAACTGCTTTTGTTGCGCTAACTGCTGCCCCAGGCTTTCCAGCGCCTGCTGCTGCGTCCTGCTCGCCTGTGCCACCTGCTGACGCGTCTGCTGGATCCGCCAGGTTTGCTGCATCACCACCAGTAACAGGGCGCCAGTCGCCAGTGACAGCACGACCAGGCTCTGTCGCCGCTGCTGTTGCCGACGGCGCTGCCGCCAGGGCAGCAGATTAACCGCGACCATCACTCATCTCCGTCGCGCAGCGCCAGCCCGGCCGCCAGCGCAAAAGCGCCCGGATTCTCCGGCAAAGGTGGCTGCTTATAACGAAACAGATCAAAAGGGGAAAACGCGCTAACGTCTGCGGGCAACGGCGTCTGCTCTGCGGTACACCAGGCGACAGAACGCGCCCCGGGAAAGGCCTGCCGTTGCAGTGCCTCCAGCGTGGCGGCTTCGCCTGTGTCAGCAGCGGTGTGCGCATCGCTCCAGAGCCAGCGGTTATCCTGCTGCAGAACCAGTACCGCATCGTCCTGCAGCGCTGCCTGCCGGGCTAACCGCTTCAGCGCCTCGGTGGTCAGTTCGAACACCTGCGGCTTTAAACCCGCCTGCAACAGGGGGGCCGCCCACTGGTCGATAATCTCCAGCCGCGCTGCCGTGACGCAGAGCTGCCCGCTCTGCACATCCGGCCGGTAATCCAGCGCCAGCGCAGCGGGCTCCAGCGGAAAGAGACGGCGCGCGGCCGCCTGCACGTAGTGCCCCAGCGCGGGCTCCTTCAGCGACTGCGCAGGCAGGGGAAGCTGGCGCTGCAGCACCAGCTGGGCTGGCAGTCCGACCCGCAGCGAATAACGGCGTGGCAACCGCTGACGCCAGGTCGTTAAGGCCGCCAGTAATTCAGGCGAAGATTGCAGCACGCCGTTTCTTAACGTATCTTGCGGCAGCCGCTGCTGCCACCAGTGGCGTAGCTGCCAGCCATCACGACGAGGCTGGAGGGCCAGGGCGCAAATCTGCCTATTCTGAATATCCAGCCCAATTTGCCAGGTATGAAAAGCCATACGCGCGATCTCCTTATCGTCCGGGAAAATGGACATATCAAAGCGTCTGGCTTGCCTTTATACTACCGCGCGGTTGTTTATAAACTGCTCAAACGACAACAGATGGGAAATTCCAGGTGAAGTTCGTAAAGTATTTATTGATCCTTGCAGTGTGTTGCATCCTGTTGGGAGCTGGCTCGATTTATGGTTTATACAAATACATAGAGCCACAGCTGCCCGACGTAAACACGCTGAAAGATGTGCGTCTGCAAACCCCTATGCAGGTTTACAGCGCCGATGGCGATCTGATCGCCCAGTATGGCGAAATGCGCCGTATTCCGTTGACTCTGCAGCAAGTGCCACCTGTGATGGTGAAAGCGTTTATTGCGACCGAAGATAGCCGTTTTTATGAGCACCATGGTGTTGATCCGGTGGGTATTTTCCGTGCGGCCAGCGTTGCGCTGGTCTCCGGTCACGCCTCGCAGGGTGCCAGTACTATCACTCAGCAACTGGCCCGTAACTTCTTCCTGAGCCCGGAACGCACCCTGATGCGTAAAATAAAGGAAGCGTTCCTGGCGATCCGCATTGAGCAGTTGCTGAACAAAGATGAAATCCTTGAGCTCTACCTGAATAAGATCTACCTCGGCTACCGTGCTTATGGCGTTGGCGCAGCCTCACAGGTCTATTTTGGTAAGCCGGTTGACCAGCTGTCGCTGAGTGAGATGGCGATGATTGCCGGTCTGCCGAAAGCCCCTTCCACCTTTAACCCGCTTTACTCGCCGAGTCGTGCCCTGTCGCGCCGCAACGTGGTGCTGGCGCGTATGCTGGATCAGCATTACATCACGCAGCAGCAGTATGATGAGGCGCGTAATACGCCGCTGGTCGCGAAGTATCACGGTCCGGAAATCGCTTTCTCTGCCCCCTATCTCAGCGAGATGGTGCGTCAGGAGATGGTGAAACGCTACGGTGAGAATGCCTACACCGACGGTTACAAGGTCTACACCACCGTGACCCGTCGCCTGCAGGAAGCCGCGCAGACCTCAGTTCGCAATAACGTCATGGCCTACGATATGCGTCATGGCTATCGCGGCCCGACCAGTGTGCTGTGGAAAGTGGGTGAACCGGCCTGGGATCAGACCAGGATTGAGAAAGCGCTGAAGACGCTGCCGGTCTATGGTCCGCTCAATCCGGCAGTCGTAACCGAAGCGCGCAGCGATGAAGCGACCGTGATGCTGAAAGATGGCAGCAATGTGTCGCTGGCATTAGCGGGTGTGCGCTGGGCGCGTCCTTATAAGTCTGACACCGTGCAGGGCCCGACGCCGAAAAGCGTGACGCAGGTATTGCAGGCCGGCCAGCAGATCTGGGTGCGCAAAGTGGGTGATGAGTGGTGGCTGGGCCAGGTGCCGGATGTGAACTCGGCGCTGGTCTCGCTGGATCCGAATGATGGTGCGGTGCGCGCGCTGGTAGGCGGCTTTGCCTTTAACCAGAGCATGTTTAACCGTGCGACCCAGGCGCTGCGTCAGGTCGGCTCTAACATCAAGCCTTTCCTCTATACCGCCGCAATGGATCGCGGGCTGACGCTCGCCTCAATCCTTAACGATGTGCCGATTTCACGCTGGGATGCGGGTGCGGGTGCTGACTGGCGTCCCAAGAACTCACCGCCAACTTACGATGGTCCGATTCGTCTGCGTCAGGGTTTAGGCCAGTCGAAAAACGTGGTGATGGTGCGTGCGATGCGTGCGATGGGCGTGGATTACGCCGCTGAGTATCTGCAGCGCTTTGGTTTCCCGGCTCAGAACATTGTTCACACCGAATCGCTGGCATTAGGTGCGGCCTCGTTTACCCCGTTACAGGTGGTGCGCGGCTACTCCGTGATGGCGAATGGCGGCTTCCTGGTCGATCCTTACTTCATCACCCGGATTGAGAACGAACAGGGCGGCCTCGTATTTGAAGAGAAACCGAAGATCGCCTGCCCGCAGTGCAATCTGCCAGTGATCTATGGCGAGACCAAAAAAGCACTGGCTCTGAATGAAGAGAGCGTCGAGAACGTTGCAGCCTCAAATAACAACCAGAATCAGGCCGTTCCTCAGCCTGAACTGGAGCAGGTTCCCGCTCAGGCACAACAGGGTGAGCAGCAATATGCACCCCACGTGATCAACACCCCGCTCACCTTCCTGATCAAGAGCGCGCTGAACAGTAACATCTTTGGCGAACCGGGCTGGATGGGAACAGGCTGGCGTGCCGGGCGTGACCTTAAGCGTAATGATATCGGCGGTAAAACCGGTACCACTAACAGCTCGAAAGATGCCTGGTTCTCGGGTTACGGCCCTGGCGTGGTCACCTCAGTCTGGATCGGCTTTGATGATGCGCGCCGCAATCTGGGCCGCAGCACGCTCTCCGGTGCCATTCCCGATCAGATTTCGGGCTATGAAGGCGGTGCGAAGAGCGCGCAACCGGCATGGGATGAGTACATGAAGAGTGCGCTGGATGGCGTACCGGTGCAGCCGTTAACGCCGCCGGATGGTGTGGTCACGGTGACGATTGATCGCAGCACCGGCAAGCTGGCAAATGGAGGGGGGTAACACCCGTCAGGAGTACTTCATCAATGGCACCCAGCCAACCGAATATTCGGTTCATGATGTGGGTACCACCATTATGGATAACGGTGAAAGTCACGAGCTGTTCTGATGTGACCCACGAAACCGCACTGTAAAAAAGGCCGACGTCAGTCGGCCTTTTTTTATTCAGTCACAGATGATATTCAGTAACTCAGCCGCCCCTGCTTCACCAGCCATTCGCGCGCCATAAACAGCGCACTGACATTACGTGCCTCGCGGAAATCGGGTTCATCCAGCAGCGACATCATATCGCTCAGCGGCCAGCGGTGGACAATCAGCGGCTCCGGCTCATCGCCTTCCAGCTTTTCAGCGTAAAGACCTTCCGCCACCACGATGTTCATTTTGCTGGAAAAGTAAGAGGGTGCCATGGTGAGTTTGCCCAGCGTTGTCAGCTGATCGGCACCAAAACCGACCTCTTCTTTCAGTTCGCGAACTGCCGCTTCATTCACGGTTTCACCTGAATCGATCAGCCCCTTGGGGAAACCAAGCTCATAGGTTTCCAGTCCGACGGCATACTCCTGAATCAGGATCAGATGGTCATCAATAATCGGCACAATCATCACCGCTTCACGCTCTGAGGGCTTCATCCGCTCATAAACGCGATGCGCACCATTGCTGAAAGTCAGATCGACCGATTCAATGGTGAATAACCGTGAACGTGCCACGGCGGTGATATTGAGGATGTCAGGTTTTTTTGGAATTTTCATATCAGCCTCAAATTATTTTGCGCCGGCTATCTGGAGCGAATTAGCATACCTAACCACAGGCAATTGTGCGACAGTCAGACAATCACGTTATCGTTACACAGATTACATCGATTGAATAACAGCCTTTGGTTATCACTTAAGACTAAATTTGCATTAGTCAATATGCTGCGATAAGTTTCAGATAATACCGATATTTAATCCAGTCTGAGCCGGTTACCATTCGGACAAGGCAGGGTTTAACAAATGCTAATCAGATATACGCTGGCACTATTTCATCGGGTGTCTGACTCCTCAGGGTTATATAATCTTCCGGAATGCCTCTTTTATAGTGAGCATAACCGAAAGCGAAAGTTTAAAGTGAAGGCAGCATTTTGGCTGAATTGAGCAGAGCATGAGCACAATCTTGATGATCCTGGCCATAGTGCTGACCTGTTCAATCCTGGCAGGCATTGGGTTCTGGTACGCTATGCGGCATCGTCCGCCGTTGGCGAAACCTCTGCCATTTATCAGTCCGCCCTGCCGTAAACTGTCTGCTCAGGAGCGTGAGGCGGTTGATAAGTATGTCGCCGCGCTGGAAAAGCAGCCCCGTACCACGGTGACGACCGATAAGCGCAGCGCGTCCGAACGACTGACGCTGACGGCACAAAGCAACAATGTCTACCCCGTTACCCGTGCGATTACCCGCTACGGACTCTCTACGGACGATCCCCATAAATGGCGCTACTACCTTGATGAAGTTGAAGTTCATCTGCCGCCGCTGTGGGAACAGTACATCGCCGACGAAAACTACGTTGAGTTAATCCGCACCCAATCTATTCCGCTGGTGATCTCGCTGAACGGCCACTCGCTGGTGGATTACGCCGTGGATCAGCAATCGCTGCCGACGCTGATGCGTCCGGTGTCGACCAACGCCTCTATCCGCAAAGCGGAAACGGAAAACGTCGAACTGCTGCAGGTGCGCAAAGAGACGCCGGAAGAGTATCGTCTGTCGCGACCAGATGGCACGCGTGAAGCGGTGCTCATCTCTCTTGCCTTCTTACTCTTCTTCTTCAGCCTGTTAGTCCCCGCAACGCTGATGATCTGGCTGGTGCTGACGGGTGCAGTCATGATTGCCGCCAGCCTGTGGCTGCTCTACCGCATTCCGGGTGAGCGCGGCCTGCGTGACATACACTGCCTGCGCGGCGCGCCAAAGCGCTGGGGCCTGTTCAGCGAATCGAACCAGGAGCAGAGCAATATCACGCTGGGGATTATTGACCTCGCCTATCCACCACACTGGCAGCCTTATGTCGCGCACGATCTCGGACAGGTGACGGATGTGGAGATCTACCTTAACCGTCAGGTGGTGCGTCAGGGTCGCTTCCTGTCGCTGCAGGATGAAGTCAAAAACTTCCCTATTCAGCGCTGGCGGAAAAACGTGGTGCTGGCCTGCGGTTCACTGATGGTGCTGACCATGCTGGTCACCTGGATCCCGCTCGGCATGCCGATCAAACTCAGTCTGGCCTGGGCCAGGGGCACTGACAGCCTGGAGGTCAGCAGCGTCGATAAACTCAGCAGCGTGCCCCTGAATATTGGCGACAACCTCAAAGTGAGCGGTACCGGCATGTGTTCGGTGCCGGACAACTATCAGAGCAACCGAAGTTACGCCTTCATGCCGTTCGACTGCTCGGCGGTCTACTGGAATAACGCCACGCCGTTGCCGCAGCCACAATCGGACATTATTGATAAAGCCGCTGCTCTGCTGGAGACCACCACAAAGCAGCTGCATCCGGAAACCAATACCGATCCTAAACTGAATCCGCAGCTGGCCTCCGCGATTCAGAAGTCCGGCATGATCCTGCTGGATGACTTCTCCGATCTGGTGATGAAAACGCAGGATCTCTGTAATCAGCCACAGGATTGTATGCGCCTGAAAAATGCGCTGGTGAACCTGGGCAATGCCAAAGACTGGGAAGCGCTGATGCGTCGCGCAGATTCCGGCCAGCTAAACGGCATGAATGTGCTGCTGCGGCCGGTCAGTGCCGAAGCCCTGGAAAACCTGGTCAATACCGCCACCTCGACCTTCTTTTTCCGCGAAACCCGTCGGGCGGCAGAAAATCTTAACAGCCCGCCGCCAGGGGGGTTCCTGATCGTCAGCGACGAGGGTCGCCAGCTGGTGAATCAGCCTCAGCCAACCGTGTCGCTGTTTGATCTCGATCCGCCCTCTCAGTGGCGCGAACTGCAACGTATCTCCGCCATGCTGCTGCATACGCCTTTCAGCGCCAGCGGCATCATCACCAGCATTTCAACGGATGCCAACGGCACGCGTCACATCGTGCTGCACAATGAACCGGATGCCATGGCGCAGTGGCGCTATCTCGGCACCGTATTGCTGCTATTGGTGCTGCTGACCTGCGGTGTGATCAATGGGTTACTGGCGCTGCGCCGTATGCACCTTAATCGCCAGCGCATGATCGATATCCAGCACTACTACGACAAGTGTTTCAATCATAACCTCGGCACTTTGCAGAGCGTGCGCCCGATATTCTGAGCCCTGCCCTTCTGTGCTACCCTGTCGCCCGGTTTTTTTACAGGGTGAAACATCCGCATGCTCAACTGGTCTGAGATTGATACCGTGCTGCTCGACATGGATGGCACGCTGCTGGATTTGGCATTTGATCGCCACTTCTGGCTGGAGCATGTGCCTGAACAACTCAGTCAGCAACGCGGCATCACCCGGGCGGAAGCCGAAGCGATCATCGCGGAAAAGTATCAGGCCGTCGCCCATACGCTAAACTGGTATTGTCTGGATTACTGGGCAGAAGCGCTGGCGCTGGACATCCGTGCCATGACCTGGGCGATGCGCAGCCGCATTGCGCTGCGTGACGATACGCTGCCTTTTTTGCAGGCTCTGCGCCGCGCGGGCAAGTCCACTATCCTGCTGACCAACGCGCATCCTTACAATCTGGACGTCAAACTGGCGCAGACAGGTTTAGCGCCGCACCTTGATTTATTACTTTCCACCCATACCTTTGGGTATCCGAAAGAAGACCAACGTTTATGGCAGGCGGTACAACAGCACACCGGCTTTTCTGCGCCGCGCACGCTGTTTATCGATGATAGCGAAGTGATTCTGGATGCTGCGGCGTCATGGGGCATCGGCGAGTGCTTAGGCGTAAAGAACCCCGATTCGGGTCGTCCTGAGCAAATCTTTCAGCGTCATCGCGCCACCGGCGACTACCGGACGCTGATCTGAGTCAGGAGCAGCAATGAAGAAAGAGAAAAGCAGCGAAGAGGTACGCCTCGACAAGTGGCTGTGGGCCGCGCGCTTTTACAAAACCCGGGCGATTGCGCGGGAGATGATTGAAGGCGGCAAAGTGCATTACAACGGCCAGCGCAGCAAACCCGGCAAGGTGGTAGAGCTGAATGCGGAACTGACACTGCGTCAGGGCAACGATGAACGCACCGTGGTGGTGGCGGACATCAGCGCTCAGCGCCGTCCCGCCAGCGAGGCCCAGCAGCTCTATCGCGAAACCGATGCCAGCATTGAAAAACGCGAAAAAATGGCGCAGGCGCGCAAAATGAATGCGCTGACTATGCCCCATCCCGATCGGCGACCTGACAAAAAAGAGCGTCGCGATTTGATGAAGTTTAAATTATCGGGCGATGAATAACGCCGTCTTAGCTGACGCGCCATCGCCCCGTACCAGTGAGAGAAAAAATATGTCAGCCCAGGATCAACTGCACCGTTATCTGTTTGAAAATGCCGCCGTGCGCGGCGAGCTGGTGAACGTCTCTGACACCTGGCGTGAAACCGTAAAGAACCATGATTATCCGGCACCGGTTAAAACGCTGCTGGGTGAGATGCTGGTCGCCACCAGCCTGCTGACTGCCACGCTGAAGTTTGATGGCGAAATCACCGTGCAATTGCAGGGTGACGGTCCGCTGTCGCTGGCGGTGATCAACGGTAACAACAACCAGGAACTGCGCGGCGTAGCGCGCATCAAAGGCGACATCCCGGACGACAGTACCCTGAAAAGCATGGTGGGCAATGGCTATCTGGTAATCACCATTTCCCCTGAAAAGGGCGAACGTTATCAGGGTGTGGTGGGACTGGAAGGTGAAACACTGGCGGAGTGCCTGGAAGATTACTTCATGCGCTCAGAGCAGCTGCCAACGCGGCTGTTTATCCGCACCAGCGACAAAGGCGCCGCGGGTATTCTGCTGCAGGTGATGCCGGCGCAGGATACGGAGAAAGAGGTTTTCGACCATCTGGCAACGCTGACCGAAACCATTAAAACGGAAGAGCTGATCGATCTGCCTGCGAATGAAGCGCTGTGGCGTCTCTACCATCAGGAAGAGGTCACCCTCTACGATCCGCAGCCAGTGATCTACAAATGCACCTGCTCGCGTGAGCGCTGTGGCGAAGTACTGACCACGCTGCCGCAGGAAGAGGTGGATGAGATCATCGCGGAAGATGGCAAAATCGACATGCACTGCGACTATTGCGGCTCAAACTACGTGTTTGACGCCGTCGATATCGCCGGTATTCGCAGCCACTCCCTTGAGAATAATAACCAGCTTCACTGATTTATCGGGCGGCTTCTGCCGCCCCTTCCCCGCCGCCAATGCCTATCCCCATAATTTTTCAGACAAATTATCTTTTTTTACTTTCATAACATCTTTTAAACGTTCGAAACATAGCCTTAACGCGCCCTGAGTCGCATTTTTAGATCACTGCCCTTTTTCCCTTAACGCAGAAGAGTAAACTGCGCGCGATCGTGCAAACGCCCGGAAGTCAGAGGCAGATGCCCTGAATTGCCCGGTGATCTTTGCAGGCTGTCGTGACGAAGCGCAGTCGACTGTCAGTGATTTGCCGCACCCGATACAACAGCCGGTGGCACGATCCCAACCTATCTCTGCTTTGCAGAACAGACACCGATTTAAGGAGCAGTAAAATGCGCGTTAACGGCCTGACCTCGCAAGACCTTGCCGCTTTGGGCATCGTGGATACCACGGAAGTGGTTTACAACCCTGATTACGACACGCTTTTTCAGGAAGAGACGCGCCCGGACCTCGAAGGTTTTGCTCGTGGCACCCTGACGCAGAGCGGCGCGATTGCAGTAGACACCGGGATTTTCACCGGGCGATCGCCAAAGGATAAGTACATTGTGCGTGACGACACCACGCGCGATACCCTGTGGTGGAACGACCAGGGCACCGGCAAAAACGACAATCAGCCCCTGTCGCAGGAGACCTGGAACGCGCTGAAAAGCTGCGTCACCCGCCAGCTTTCCGGCAAGCGCCTGTTTGTGGTGGATGCGTTCTGTGGTGCCAATGCCGATTCCCGTCTGAGCGTACGTTTTGTCACCGAAGTGGCCTGGCAGGCACACTTCGTGAAGAACATGTTCATCCAGCCTGACGACGCTGAACTGGCCGAATTCACTCCCGACTTTGTGGTGATGAACGGCGCCAAATGCACCAATCCAGACTGGCAGGCGCAGGGTCTTCACTCTGAAAACTTTGTCGCCTTCAATCTGACTGAACGCATGCAGCTGATTGGCGGAACCTGGTACGGCGGCGAGATGAAGAAAGGTCTGTTCGCCATCATGAACTACCTGCTGCCGCTGAAAGGCATCGCCTCAATGCACTGCTCAGCAAATGTGGGTAAAGCGGGCGATGTGGCGGTCTTCTTTGGCCTCTCGGGCACCGGCAAAACCACACTTTCTACCGATCCTGACCGCCAGCTGATCGGTGACGATGAGCACGGCTGGGACGATGATGGCGTGTTTAACTTCGAGGGCGGCTGCTACGCCAAAACCATCAACCTCTCTGAGCAGGCTGAGCCGGAGATTTACCGCGCCATTCGCCGCAATGCGCTGCTGGAAAATGTGGTGGTTCGCGAAGATGGCAGCGTCGATTACGACGACGGCAGCAAAACCGAAAACACCCGCGTCTCCTATCCGATCAATCACATCGACAATATCGTGCAGCCGGTCTCAAAAGCGGGCCACGCGAAGAAAGTGATTTTCCTGACCGCCGATGCGTTTGGCGTGCTGCCACCGGTTTCACGTCTGACACCGGAGCAGACGCAGTATCATTTCCTGTCAGGTTTCACCGCCAAACTGGCGGGGACCGAGCGTGGCGTCACTGAGCCGACCCCCACCTTCTCCGCCTGTTTCGGCGCGGCGTTCCTGATGCTGCATCCGACGCAGTATGCGGAAGTGCTGGTGAAACGGATGGAGGCGTCCGGTGCGCAGGCTTATCTGGTCAATACCGGCTGGAACGGCAGCGGCAAACGCATCTCACTGAAGAATACCCGCGCCATTATCAATGCCATTCTGGCGGGTGAGCTGGATGATGCGCCGATGGAAACGCTGCCGATCTTTAATCTGCAGATGCCGGTTACGCTGGGCGAACTGGATAGTGATACGCTCGATCCGCGTCGTAGCTGGGAGAGTGAGGAGAAGTGGACCGCCGCCGCCGAAGGTCTGGCGCAGCGCTTTATTGATAACTTCGACAAGTACACGGATAACGCTGCAGGTGCTGCGCTGGTGAAAGCTGGCCCGCAACGCTAAAAGAAGCGGCGCGGCAATGAAACTGCCGCGCCGTTTTTATCATCCCGACACGCTGTTGCTGCCGTTGTTGTGGCTCAGCGCCATGCTTTCCACTAACGGCAACCAGGCACGAATGCGTAAACCGCCGCGTTCGCTCTCGCCAATCTCCAGCGAGCCCTGATGAGCATCAATAATACGCTGCACGATCGCCAGGCCCAGACCGGTACCGCTGGTGCTGCGGGCGCTGTCGCCGCGCACAAAGGGCTGGAACAGATGCGCCAGCTGATCCGGCTTAATGCCAGGTCCATCATCTTCCACCTGGAACCAGGCACGATGCAGTTCCCGTCCGCTGCTGACCCTGATCCAGCCATTACCGTATCGCGCGGCGTTGACCACCAGGTTAGCCAGTGCCCGTTTAATCGACAGCGGGTTGATATCCAGCATTAACTCTTCCGGCATCACCGCATTTTCGATCTCACGTTCATAGCCGCTTTCAGCGGCCACCACTTCGCCCAGCACACTGTTAAGGTCGGCCCGCTCAGTCTGCATCTCCTGACCGGTGCGCAGGTAGTCGATGAACTGTTCGATAATGGCGTTGCACTCTTCGATATCTTTATTAATCGATTCGGCCAGGTAGCCATCCTGCTCGCTCATCATCTCGGTGGCGAGACGAATACGGGTCAGCGGCGTTCGCAAATCGTGGCTGACGCCCGCCATTAACAGCGTGCGGTCATCCGCCAGCTGCTTCACCCCGGCCGCCATCTGGTTAAAGGCGCGGGTCACCGATCGCACTTCTGACGCGCCATACTCGCGCAGCGGCGGCGGAATAATCCCGCGCCCGACCTGCAGGGCGGCGTGCTCCAGATCCACCAGCGGTCGGTTCTGGATGCGGATAAACAGCCAGGCACCGCCAATCGCCAGCAGCATAATCGCCAGGGTGTAGCGGAACAGCGGCGAGAAGTCGCCCTGATGAATCTCAGTCAGCGGCACCCGCACCCAGATATCGGGCGACAGCCAGGTTTTCAGCCAGACGACGGGCGAGTTTTTGTTAACCTCAACCCGCACATCGGTGGGACCGCCAAGCTGCTGGCCCATCTGCTCGCTCAGGAATTCATAGTGCTGCGCCCATCGTAATCCGCTCTCCTCTGCTGCTGCATTGGTGTAGAGCGAGATCCCCAGTTCGCGGTAGATTTCCCGGCGAAACGCCGGTGGCACTTCCAGCTGCGTGCCATCTTCCAGCTGCAACCGGTCGGTCATCAGCATACGAACTTCGTAAGCGAGCACCTTATTGAACTGTTGCAGGCTGGGAAGAATGGCGAAGTTCAGCACCACCAGATAGGTCGTTACCAGGCTGACAAACAGCAGGGTAACGATCAGCAGCAGGGTGCGGGCAAACGAACTGCGAGGCGAGAAGCGCAGTCGCTTCATGCTTTACTGCCGTCCGGCACAAAGACGTAGCCCAGACCCCAGACGGTCTGGATATAACGCGGATGCGCAGGATCCTCTTCCACCATGCGACGCAGGCGGGAGATCTGGACGTCAATCGAACGTTCCATGGCGCTGTATTCACGGCCACGCGCCAGGTTCATCAGCTTATCGCGAGACAGCGGCTCACGTGGATGGCTGACCAGTGCTTTCAGCACCGCAAACTCACCGCTGGTCAGCGGCATCGGCTCATCTTCACGGAACATCTCGCGGGTGCCGAGGTTAAGTTTGAACTTACCAAAGGCGATGATCGCCTCTTCCTGCGAAGGCGCGCCTGGCAGTTCATTAGCCTGACGGCGCAGCACCGCACGGATGCGCGCCAGCAGCTCACGCGGGTTAAAGGGTTTAGGAATATAGTCGTCAGCGCCGATCTCCAGCCCCACGATACGATCCACCTCTTCGCCCTTGGCGGTCACCATAATAATCGGCATCGGGTTGCTCTGACTGCGCAGACGACGGCAGATAGAGAGACCATCCTCGCCTGGCAACATCAGGTCGAGCACCATCAGATGAAAGGATTCACGGGTTAACAGACGATCCATCTGCTCGGCATTAGCGACACTGCGCACCTGAAAGCCCTGCTCGGTGAGATAGCGTTCAAGCAGTGCACGCAGACGCATATCATCATCGACGACCAGAATTTTGTAGTTCTCTTGCATTTTCAACTCCCAAAGGCGCTATTGCCTGAGCCAACATTGTTAAAAAAAGATGCCTTATAGTGACAGTCATTAATGGTTTATATTCTAGCCAAAATTGTTACAAAGCATATTAAACAGGAGCTTATATTTGATTTAAGGCCATTTCGGGTCAGTTTTAACGCGTCTGGCGCTGCCCGGCCCCTGTTACGGCAAATCTGAAAAAACGGCTCTGTTTCTCTGAATCGCTGGCGTCAGAAGCGGGCCAGTTTTTATTCGATGAACGAATTCAGCAAGTTAGCAGACAATTTGACTTAATGATCAGCCATCACTGTGGATAAGCTCCAGATAATCTACCTCAACAGCAGTCAGGCAGCATAATATTCCAGCAAACCTGCGTAACGCCCCACTCTCCTCTCGGATTAGTTTCAGCGGTGCCACCAGCAAGACCAGTTGAAATTAAAGTCCGTTAAATCAATCAGTAAAGCCAACTTTTCGCCTTCTCCGTTTTCAACCAGACTGCTCAGGCAACATTCGATGTCTCAACGGGGATTACACACAATGAAAAAAACAATTTTACTGCTGAGCGCGCTGGCATTAAGCAGCGTCACTCCAGCTTATGCTGCCACAGCCACCGGTGAAGCAGCTGGCGCAGCGGCAACCACCACAGCACAAGGTAACTCTAACGCCATCGGTGTTGGCGCAGTCGCAGCCCTGCTGGGCGTTGCGCTGGCCACCATGGGCGGCGGCGGCGGTGACGGTCACAGCACCGGTACATCGACCACCACGGCGACTCACGCCGGTAAATAAGTATCACGACTTCTTTTACAGCTTCAGATTACTGGCTTCAGATTGTTGTTCAGCACCAACCCTTTCGCCGCCGGGGAAGTCAACGTGGGTTTTTAGCCTTTAAAAACCCTTTCCCCGCCCTTTTTTGCCGCGCCCCCTTTGTCTTACACTGTTCTTCTTTGGATCTCTCTGGCCGGTATAGCATGAAAACCCGACTCATTACCCGCGAAGGCTTCGATAAGCTGAAAGCAGAACTCGACTATCTCTGGCGTGAAGAGCGACCGGAAGTGACAAAAAAAGTCACCTGGGCTGCCAGTCTTGGCGATCGCAGTGAAAATGCCGATTATCAGTACAACAAAAAACGGCTGCGTGAAATCGACCGTCGCGTTCGCTATCTGACCAAAAGTCTTGAACAGCTGCGTATCGTTGACTATTCACCCCAGCAGGATGGCAAAGTCTTCTTTGGCGCCTGGGTGGAAATTGAAAACGATGAAGGCGACCTCAAACGCTTCCGCATTGTGGGCTACGATGAGATTTTTGGCCGCAAAGATTACATCTCCATCGACTCGCCCATGGCGCGGGCGCTGCTGAAAAAAGAGGTCGGCGATGCTGCCACCGTCGAGACGCCAGTGGGGCCGGCGCTGTGGTATATCAACGCGATTGACTACCCGCAATAACCCTTCAGATTATCGCTGAAAGCCGCCCGCGTCTCTGGCAATTTTAACCATCAATCCGTATAACTGTCGGCTATTTCTCAACCCGGAAAGCAAGACAATCCTGATGATGAAAGTTCTGAGCCAGATAATTGCCAGTGAGCTCAAGGCGCGTCCAGAGCAAGTTGACGCCGCCGTTCGCCTGCTGGATGAAGGGAATACCGTGCCGTTTATCGCACGCTATCGTAAAGAGGTCACCGGCGGGCTGGATGATACCCAGTTGCGCCAGCTGGAAACCCGCCTCAGCTATCTGCGTGAACTTGAAGAGCGACGCCAGTCGATTCTGAAGTCGATTGACGATCAGGGGAAACTCACTGACGACCTCGCCCGCGCGATCAACACCACCCTCAGCAAAACCGAGCTTGAAGACCTCTACCTGCCCTACAAACAGAAACGCCGGACGCGTGGACAGATCGCTATCGAAGCGGGTCTGGAGCCGCTGGCGGAGACGCTGTGGCAGGAGCCGTCTCACATTCCTGAGCAGCTTGCCGAACAGTATGTCGATGCCGACAAAGGCGTCGCCGACGTCCGTGCCGCGCTGGATGGTGCCCGCTACATTCTGATGGAGCGTTTCGCTGAAGATGCCGCGCTGCTGGCGAAGGTGCGTAATTACCTGTGGAAAAATGCCCATCTGGTGTCACGCGTGGTGGAAGGCAAAGAGGAAGCGGGCGCGAAGTTCCGCGACTACTTTGATCACCATGAAGCGCTGAGCGGCGTGCCGTCGCACCGTGCGCTGGCGATGCTGCGTGGCCGCAACGAAGGCGTGCTGCAACTGTCGCTGAATGCCGATCCACAGTTTGATGAAGCACCGCGTGAAAGCCACGGCGAAACGCTGATTGCTGAGCACCTGAACCTGCGCCTGAATAACGCTCCTGCCGACAGCTGGCGTAAAGCGGTGGTGAGCTGGACGTGGCGCATCAAGGTGATGCTGCATCTGGAAACGGAGCTGATGGGCACGGTGCGCGAACGCGCAGAAGATGAAGCGATTAACGTCTTTGCCCGCAACCTGCACGATCTGCTGATGGCCGCTCCCGCCGGTATGCGCGCCACCATGGGGCTGGACCCAGGCCTGCGCACCGGTGTCAAAGTGGCGGTGGTCGATGCCACCGGCAAGGTCGTCGCGACCGATACCGTCTATCCGCATACCGGCCAGACCGCGAAAGCCGCGGCCGCCGTAGCGGCACTCTGCATTAAGCATCAGGTTGAGCTGGTGGCGATTGGCAACGGCACCGCTTCACGTGAAACTGAGCGCTTCTTCCTGGATCTGCAGCAGCAGTTCCCGCAGGTCACGGCGCAAAAAGTGATTGTCAGTGAAGCTGGCGCATCTGTCTATTCGGCCTCTGAACTGGCGGCGCTGGAGTTCCCGGATCTCGATGTTTCGCTGCGCGGCGCGGTGTCGATTGCCCGACGTTTGCAGGATCCGCTGGCTGAGCTGGTGAAAATCGACCCGAAATCGATCGGTGTGGGTCAGTATCAGCATGACGTCAGTCAGAGCCAGCTGGCGAAGAAACTCGACGCGGTAGTAGAAGATTGCGTGAATGCCGTCGGCGTTGACCTCAACACCGCCTCGGTGCCGCTGCTGACCCGCGTGGCGGGCCTGACGCGCATGATGGCGCAGAACATTGTCGGCTGGCGTGATGAGCATGGCCGCTTCCAGAACCGTCAGCAGTTGCTGAAAGTGAGCCGTCTTGGGCCAAAAGCCTTTGAACAGTGTGCGGGCTTCCTGCGCATCAACCATGGCGATAACCCGCTGGATGCCTCGACTGTGCATCCGGAAGCCTACCCGGTGGTGGAGCGCATCCTGGCCGCCACCGAGCAGGCACTGAGCGATCTGATGGGCAACACAGGCAGCCTGCGTAATCTCAGCGCCCGCGATTTCATTGATAAACGTTTTGGTCTGCCGACCGTCACCGACATCATGAAAGAGCTTGAGAAGCCGGGCCGCGATCCGCGTCCTGAGTTTAAAACTGCACAGTTCGCTGAAGGCGTAGAGACGCTGAACGATCTGACGCCGGGCATGATCCTCGAAGGTGCCGTCACTAACGTGACCAACTTCGGTGCATTTGTGGATATCGGCGTGCATCAGGATGGCCTGGTGCATATCTCTTCGCTCTCCGATCGCTTCGTGGAAGATCCGCATCAGGTGGTGAAAGCGGGCGATATCGTCAAAGTGAAAGTGATGGAGGTCGATCTCCAGCGCAAGCGTATTGCCCTGACCATGCGTCTTGATGAGCAGCCAGGCGAAGGCAATGCCCGTGGTGGCGCGAAAAACGCTGCTCCGCGCGAGGAGAAACGTCAGAACACCGCGAAAGGTCGTCCGCGTCCGGTCAGCTCGTCAGCAGGTAACAGTGCGATGGGTGATGCGCTGGCTGCGGCTTTCGGTAAAAAACGCTAAGCTTTTCAGGGGGCCACTGCCTGGCCCCCTCTTCACACCCTTCTCCCCGGTTGAAAATCCCCGCCATCGCGCTACGCTAAAAAGACGCCTGTCATAAAAACAACACCTGCTGTGGCACCCAATTCACGATGGAAACGATCACCGATCTGATTGATAAGATTTATGCTGGCACATTTCCGGAGGCGACCTTTGCGCGCCTGCTGGCTGACATCGCCACCGCCCGCGAGGCCATTAAGCTGCCGCGCAAGGCACACTGGGATGAGCAGGATGTGGTGCTGATCACCTATGCCGATCAGTTTCGCGAAGCCGATAAACCCACGCTCAGCACCTTTTCCCGGTTCTATCAGCAGCACCTGCAATCCACGTTTCCGCTGGTTCACCTGCTGCCCTTTTTCCCCTGGTCGTCCGATGACGGCTTTTCGGTGATTGATTACCATCAGGTCGATCCGCTGTGCGGCGACTGGCAGGACATTGCGCGGCTGCATCAGGAAACCCGGCTGATGTTCGATTTTGTCTGCAACCATATGTCGGCACACAGCGCCTGGTTCAGCCACTTCCTGGCGCAGGATCCCGGCTGGGACGATTTCTTTATCAGTATGCCGCCCGCCACCGATCTCAGCGCCGTGACGCGTCCGCGCACCTCGCCGCTGCTGACGCCGTTTAAAATGGCGGATGGCGAAACCCGCTTTATCTGGACCACCTTCAGCGCTGACCAGATCGACCTCAACTTTGCCAATCCTGAGGTGCTGCTGCGCATGGTCAATGTGCTGCTCGATTACCTGAAACGCGGCGCTGACTATGTGCGTCTCGATGCGGTCGGCTACATGTGGAAAACGCCCGGCACGCGCTGTATTCATCTGGAAAAGACTCATCAGCTGGTGAAGCTGTTTCGCGCTATTGCCGACCAGGTTGCGCCTGGCACGGTGATTATCACCGAGACTAACGTGCCGCATCAGGACAACATCAGCTATCTGGGCAACGGGCACGATGAGGCGCAGATGGTCTATCAGTTTTCACTGCCGCCACTGGTGCTGCATGCGATTCACACCGGCTCGGCGCGCGCACTGCGGCAGTGGGCGAGCGCTCTGGATCTCAGCAGCAACGACACCACCTTTTTCAACTTTCTGGCGTCACACGACGGCATCGGCCTTAATCCGGCGCGCGGCATTTTGTCTGAAGTAGAGATTGTGGCGCTGGTGCGCGATCTGGCGCTGGAAGGCGCGCTGGTCTCCTATAAAAACAACCCTGACGGCACCACCAGCCCCTATGAAATCAACGTCACCTATCTGGATGCGCTCAACCGTGAAGATGACGATGACGCCACGCGGCTGAAACGTTTTTTGCTGGCCCATGCGATTCTGCTGGTCTTTCCCGGCGTGCCTGCCATCTATATCCAGAGCATTCTGGGTGGTCGTAACCATTACGATGGCGTGCGCGCCGCCGGACACAACCGGGCGATTAATCGGCAGAAGTATGATTTACAGCAGATAGAAGCGGATCTGGCAGGCGGTAACTGGCTACGCCAGCAGGTCTATACCCGGCTCGGGCAACTGATTCAGCTGCGTCGTCGTCAGCCTGCGTTTCACCCGGATAATCCGATGACGCTTTATGAGAGCGAAAATGCCGTGCTGGTGCTCAGACGTCATCAGCCAGAAAGCGGCGACGGGCTGCTGTGCGTGTTTAATCTCAGTGGACGGTCAGTGGAGACGCAATTACCGGTGGCGCATACGTTGCAGGATGTGGTGAGCGGAGAGAAAATAGATGGCACCCAGCCGGTTAAGCTGGATGCCTGGCAGTTCATGTGGCTACGTTAATTACTTGTAGACTTCAGCCGTTGCGCTGAATTTGCCGTGTTCGCGACCGGCGATCACCAGGTAATATTTACCGCCTTTTTCGTCAGCGAGCTGCGACAGCACTTTTTTAGCATCCATTGGCGAGGTGGTTTCCGCCGTGGTGTTAACGGTGCCGATCTTCTGCAGGTTCATTGTCTTAACTTCTTCTTTGGTGACTTCTTTCGCTGCCATCGCAGAAAATGAAATCGCGCCCATCATCATTGAAGCCACAACCCATTTAAAAACCTTCATTATGTTTACCCTCATTCATGATCCATTGTGAGATGTAAGCAGCCGCTAAACGCGTAAGGCAGTATGGAACGGCATAGTCATTTCCATGACTAATCACATAAAATTGCAACGGCCTCGCTCACAGAGAGAAGTATTGCTGCTGTCTGCGATTTTGCCAGTTCAAAGCGTCATTATCACGGCAGATTACTGATAAAATTAACAATATGCTGGCAAAAGCGCTCAGGATGGGAAATAAAAGGCGCATGTGCGGCTTTTTCGATAACCACTGAGGGCGATGCTGGCAACATTTCATCTATCTCCGCCGCAATCCGGCGCGGCACCAGTCCATCTAACGCGCCATAGAGTCGCAGGAACGGCAGCGTAATTTGCGGTAACGCGTCGCGCAGATCGACCTGGCGCAGAATATCCAGTCCGCCATCCAGCACCGCCACCTCCGGCATCGGCTGCGACAGCACCACCTCTTTCAGCTGCCGCGCATCGGCGCGAGCCGTTTCGGTACCCAGCGTCTGCAGCGCCAGAAAGCGCTCCACCGTGCGCTGGAAATCGTTGCTGAGCATCTGCTGAAAGTTCTGCAGCGTCTCCGGTTTAATGCCGGGCCAGCTCTCTGTGGCGGTGAAACAGGGCGACGAGGCAACGGTGATCAGTGCAGCCAGTTTTTCTGGCGCACTCAGCGCCAGCTGCGTCGCCACCAGTCCGCCCAGCGACCAGCCCACCACAATCGACTGCGGTGGCAGCGCAGGCAGCAATTGCGCTGCCATCTGCTCCAGCGTCAGCGCACCGAAATGCTGGCTGCGGCCATAGCCGGGCAGATCGACCAGATGCAGGCGATAGTGCGCACTGAGTCGCGGAATGATGCTTTGCCAGACTTCGGCATTCAGTCCCCATCCGTGCAGCAGCACAAGATCGCGTTTTCCTTCTCCGCAGGTGTGCCAGTAGAGCGACGTCATCAGTTACTATCCCGAAAATGATAAGGAGGTCGCTATGCTAGCAATGCCTGCCCTGTGTTGGCTATGCCGGATGCCGTTGCGGATAGCCCGGCACGGCATCTGCAGCTTATGTCTGCGCGGATTACCGCCGTTACCGCTGCTCTGTCCACGCTGCGGATTGCCGGCAGGTTCAGCAAAGGTCGCCTGCGGCCGCTGCCAGCTTAAACCGCCCGCCTGGCAGGCGCTGGTCTGCGTCAATGACTATTGTCCGCCGTTCAGCCAGTGGGTTAACCAGCTTAAATTTTCTCACATAACCGCACTCAGGGTGATGCTGGCGCGGCTGCTTTTGCTAAGCTGGCTTAATGTTTACCGGCGTGGCAGTGTGCCGCGTCCCGATCTGCTGCTGCCGGTTCCGCTGCATCGGCGACGACGCTGGCAGCGTGGCTTTAATCAGACGGTACTGCTGGCCGCACCGCTGGCGCACTGGCTGGGATGTGAATGGCGCGAAGGTCTTTCCCGCAAGCGCGGGGGCGCATTACAGCATCAGCTCAGCGCCCGCCAGCGCCGCACCAACTTACGGGGTGCTTTCTGCCTTGAAATGGTGGTGCAGGGACGCCATATCGCTCTGCTGGATGACGTCATTACCACCGGCAGTACGGTAGATGAAATCAGCCGCCTGTTAATGGCCCAGGGTGCCGCCAGCGTGCAGGTCTGGTGCCTGTGCCGTACCTTGTAGAGCGTCTTTGATGGGCGTATTATAACCAACTAAATTAGTCAACTATTGAGCAATCGACATGATCCGAATTACTGACTCTGCCCAGGAACATTTTTCTAAACTGCTATCCAAACAAGAAGATGGCACCCAGATTCGCGTATTCGTGATTAACCCGGGTACGCCAACAGCCGAGTGTGGCGTCTCTTACTGTCCGCCCGATGCCGTTGAAGCTACTGACACCGAACTGAAGTTCGAAAAGCTCTCTGCTTACGTTGATGAACTGAGCAAGCCGTATCTGGAAGATGCTGAAATTGACTTCGTTACCGACAATCTTGGTTCACAGCTGACGCTGAAAGCGCCGAATGCCAAAATGCGTAAAGTCTCTGATGATGCGCCAATGGTTGAGCGCGTTGAGTATCTGCTTCAGGCGCAGATCAACCCACAGCTGGCCGGCCATGGCGGTCGCGTGTCGCTGATGGAGATCACCGATGAGGGCTACGCCATTCTGCAGTTTGGCGGCGGCTGTAACGGCTGTTCGATGATCGACGTGACCCTGAAAGATGGTATCGAGAAAGAGCTGCTGGCCGCCTTCCCGGAACTCAAAGGCGTGCGGGATATTACTGAGCATCAGCGCGGTGAACACTCGTTCTACTGATGAATAAGCGGGGTTTGCAGTCAGAATCTGCCCTCTCCGCTGAGAGATCGAGCCTGCTCAGGGAACGCGGTCAGATCGGAAAGACGCAAAATCCGTCATCCCTGACACGCTCGGCCCGCGCCATCCCTGACGCGGGACGCTTTCCTCCTCTGCCCGCGCTCCCTGCGTGTTGAGTTGAGCAGTTGCTGCCAGATTTATTCTGATCAAGTTTTATCATCGGTCAGAAACGGCAGCCTGGCTGCCGCGCTTCTGTTATTGCCCTTTCTGTCCTGACTGACGCTGCTGGCTGACCACCTTCAGCAGTGCATTCACTTCTTTGTCCGCAAAGATCTCCTCCAGCGTTTTGCTCAGCTTGCGTCGCCAGTTAGGGTACTGCTCCACCGTGCCCGGGACGTTGACCGGCGTGGTCATGCCAAGCCAGTCCTCAGGCTGCAGGCCAAGCAGCGCACTCTCGGTATCCGCCAGGAAGCGATGTATTGCCCGATTCAGCGCAGGCGTCATGGTGAGCCTCTCTGCCTTCTTCTGGCTGCGTGCCGGTAAGGCACCCGCCTGATGCAGCGCATCCAGCAGCGCCTGCTTCTGCGCGGCGCGCTGCTGATGTAACGCTTTCACCGCATCGCCAGGATAGAGGCCAATCTTCTCCCCCAGCGCCAGGTCGCCCTGCTCCCAGAAGCCGGTCAGCGTAGGCAGATCGTGCGTGCTGGCGCTGGCGATAGACTGGCGCGGATAGTCCTGCGGCGCGCGATAGCGCTCATCCTTCTCCTGCTCAAACCAGAGCACCTTCCATGAAAAGACGCCACTTTTACGCAGCAGGCTGACAATCTCCTGGGGCACAGTGCCAAGGTCTTCACCAATCACCATGCAGCGCAGCCGGTGGCTCTCCAGCGCCAGGATAGCCAGCAGATCGTTGACCGGATAGGCCACATAGGCGCCTTTATCCGCCGTCTCCCCGGCAGGCACCCACCACAGACGCAGCAGTGACATCACATGGTCGATGCGCAGCGCGCCGCAGTCGCGCATGTTGGCGCGCAGCATGTCGATAAATGGCTGGTAGCCGCGCGCCTTCATGACATGCGGATCCATCGGCGGTAAGCCCCAGTTTTGTCCCAGCGGACCGAGACGGTCAGGCGGCGCACCTACCGAGGCCTTGAGGCGGTAAAGCTCCGGGTCGTGCCAGGTTTCCGCGCTGCCTTCCGCCACGCCCACTGCCAGGTCACGATAGAGTCCGACGCTCATGCCCAGCGCCTGACTGTGCGTCCAGCAGCCAGAGAACTGCTGCTGCGCCAGCCATTGCAGCCATTGCCAGAAGGCGATCTCCTCTTCATGCTGTGCACACCACTGCTGCACCTCCGGCAACTGGCTGTTGCGCCACCCTTCCGGCCACGCAGGCCAGCCGCCCTGCTGCGCCTTATCTGCCCGTCGCTCCAGCTGTATGCCGTCGTAGGCGGCCTGATAACGCAGGCTGTCGCCGCCTTCATGCACAAAGGCCGCCCAGGATTGATGCTCTTCGCTCTGGCTGTCTCGCGCCTGAAAGTGTGCCCAGGCGTGCCGCAGCGCAGCGAGCTTAAGCGCCATTACCGCCTCGTAGTCAACCAGCTCCGCCTCACGCGCTTTGGTCAGCGCCTTCCGGGTTCTGGCGCTGTTCCACCACTTCTGTGCCGCCGCGCTTTGCTGAAAATCGGCCACCTGACTGACGTCGATATAGATTACGTTCAGCCAGCGGCGCGACGACGGGCTGTACGGACTGGCGAAACCGGCGCTGGCGGGATAGAGCGCATGCAGCGGATTCAGCCCGACGAAATCGCCACCGCGTTCAGCCAGCTGCACCAGCAGCTGGTCGAGATCGCCGAAGTCGCCGATGCCCCAGTTCTGTTCAGAGCGCACGGTGTAGAGCTGCACCAGCGCACCCCAGCGTTTTTCCCCCGCCTCCAGCGCCGGAGGCAGATAGCAGCGGCGCGGCGCGACGATAATCCGCGTCTGCCAGCTTTTTTTGCCCTTACTGAGTGTGAGCTGGTGGTACCCCTGCGCCAGCGGGCCAGGCAGTGTAAAAGGCTCACTGGCGGTTAACTCGCCGCTGTGCTGTTTGCCGTTTTCAGTCTGCAACTGCCAGCGGTAAACGCCGCTGCCCTGTGGCGTCAGCTGTCGCTTGCCACTGCCGCTGAACACCGCGACCGGCGGCAGCGGCGATTTTTTTGCGTCCTGCGGATCGTCCATCACCGCCAGCAGCGCCTGCAGGGTCTCATCGCTGATCGCCTCTTTCTCGCCATTGACGTTGATGTAGTCCAGTGAAATTCCCGCGGCACGGGCGGCCTGACCGAGTGAATGTTGCTTCATTGCTGCTCCTTAGCGCGGTGCCTGCCAGATACGTTGCTGATAGTCACGAATCGACCGGTCCGAACTGAACATGCCGGTTCGTGCCGTATTGAGGATGGCGGCGCGGGTCCAGCCTTCCGGGTCGCGCCACAGGGCTTCCACCCGTTGCTGCGCCTCGATGTAAGCCTGGAAGTCGGCCAGCACCAGCCAGGGATCGCCATGTTTCGTCAGGCTCTCCAGCATCAGGTCAAACGCATGTTTATCCCCGTTGCTGAATTTGCCCTTCTCCAGCGATTTCAGTAGATCGTCCAGCGGCTTGTTCTGCTTACGCACCTTTTTCGGGTTATAGCCTTTCGCCTTGAGCGCTTTGACCTCATCCACGGTGTGACCGAAGATAAAGATATTCTCCTCACCCACCTGTTCGGCAATCTCGACATTGGCGCCATCCAGCGTGCCAATCGTCAGCGCACCGTTCAATGCCAGCTTCATGTTGCCGGTGCCGGAGGCTTCATATCCGGCGGTGGAGATCTGCTCTGAGAGATCGGCCGCCGGGATCATCAGTTCGGCCACGGTGATGCGGTAGTCCGGGATGAACACCACTTTGAGTCGGTCACCGACCCGTGGATCGTTGTTCACCACCTCCGCCACCTTGTTAATGGCGTAAATGATATTTTTGGCGAGGTAATAACCCGGCGCGGCTTTGGCCCCGAACAGGAACACCCGTGGCGTAAAGGTGACATCCTCCGGGTTATGACAGATTTTCTGATAGCAGTAGAGGATATGCAGCAGGCTGAGGTGCTGGCGCTTGTACTCATGCAGCCGTTTGATCTGCACATCGAACAGCGCGGCGGGGTTCACGATAATCCCCGTGTGGCGGGCGATATACTCCGTAAGCTGCGCTTTGTTCTGCTGTTTGATGCTGCGATAGCGCTGACGAAACGCCTGATCGTCGGCATACGCCTCCAGACCGCTTAACGCCTCAAGGTTATTGGCCCACTCGGTTTTCAGCGTCTCATCAATCAGCCCGGCCAGCGCCGGATTACACTGCTTCAGCCAGCGGCGCGGCGTGATGCCGTTGGTGACGTTGTGGAATTTCTGCGGCCAGAGCTGGTGATATTCCGGGAAAAGATCGCTGACCACCAGGCTTGAGTGCAGCGCCGCCACGCCGTTGACCGCAAACCCGCTGACGACGCAGAGATTCGCCATCCGCACCTGACCGTCAGCGACCACCGCCAGCTTGTGCCACATCGCTTTGTCATCCGGCCAGCGCTGCTTCACCTGCTTTTTCAGCCGCTGGTTGATCTCTTTGATGATCAGCATATGGCGCGGCAGCAGACTGCGCATCAGCTTCTCATCCCAGCGCTCCAGCGCCTCCGGCATCAGCGTGTGGTTGGTGTAGGCAAACAACCGGCTGGTGATCTGCCACGCCTCATCCCAGCTCAGCTGATGCTCATCCAGCAGCACGCGCAGCATCTCCGGGATGGCGATGGTGGGATGTGTATCGTTGAGCTGAATCACTTCGAAGTCAGGCAGGCTGTGAATGCTGCGTCCCGCCAGATGGTGACGACGCAGGATATCCGCCACCGCACAGGCGCACTGGAAATATTGCTGCATCAGGCGCAGCCGCTTACCGGCCTGATGGTTGTCATTGGGATAGAGCACTTTGGTCAGTTTTGCCGCCTCGATGCCCGGCTGCTCCGCCTGCAGAAAATTGCCGTCGTTAAACGCCGTGAGATCAAAAGGATGCGCACTCACTGCCTGCCACAGACGCAGCGGCAGCGTCACGCCGTTGCGGTAGCCGGTCACCGGCAAATCCCAGGCCTCACCGCGCAGCGTAAAATCAGGCAGCCAGCGTACACTGCCGTTTTCCTGCTTTTCTACCCGGCCCCCCATCGCGACTTCCACATCCAGCGCCGCGTTGTGGCGGAACCAGGGATAGCGCTCACGCTGCCAGTCATCGGGCGCTTCAATCTGCTGACCATCATCGAAAGACTGGCGGAACAGGCCATACTGGTAGTTCAGTCCGTGGCCGGTGGCGGACTGCCCCACCGTTGCCATCGAATCCATGTAGCAGGCGGCCAGTCGTCCCAGCCCGCCGTTACCCAGCGCCGGATCGACCTCCTGCTCCAGCAGTTCCGTTAAATCGAACTCGTGCTCAGCCAGCGCCGCTTTGACGTCGTTATACCAGCCGAGATTGAGCAGGTTGTTGCCGGTCAGACGGCCAATCAGAAACTCCATCGAGAGGTAATTAACGTGACGCTGCTGCACAGCCGGACGCGGTGCCGGTTGTGCGTCCAGTAGCTCCGCCAGCGCCGCGCTGACCGCCTGCCACGCCTGGTGCGGGGTCATCTGCTGGGCGGAACGGAGACTTAACTGTTGCCACTGGCGGGTAAAGGTGGCATTAAAACGGGCTTTATTAAATTTTTGCTGCGGCATATCACTCCCTTCTGTTACGCAATGAGGTGAAGCAAAAATAGAAAGCGCACGGGCTGGCAACCGGGTGCCAGCAACCGTTAAGTAAAGACGGGAGTGAGGAAAAAAGCGACAGCAATCAAATAAAAACGCCAGCCGGGAGGCTGGCGTGGCAGGAATCAGCAGAGTTCGAGGTGAACCTCATGCTGCTCAATCACCTTCATTACGCTGGCAGGCGGCGTTTTGTCGGTGTAGAGGTAGTCAAGCAGACTCATGTTGCCGAGGTTGACCATGGCGTTACGGCCAAACTTCGAGTGATCCACCACCAGCATCACGCAGCGTGAATTTTCAATGATGGCACGCTTGGTGCGGACTTCGTGATAGTCAAACTCCAGCAGCGAACCATCCATATCGATGCCGCTGATCCCCAGAATGCCGTAGTCGAGCCGGAACTGAGAAATGAAGTCGAGCGTCGCTTCACCCATTACCGCGCCATCACGGGTCCGCACTTCACCGCCCGCGATAATGACCCGGAAATCGGGTTTATCCATCAGCAGCATGGCGACGTTAAGGTTATTGGTGACCACGCGCAAATCGCTGTGGTTGAGCAGCGCATGCGCCACCGCTTCCGGCGTGGTGCCGATATCGATAAACAGCGTGGCACCATCCGGGATCTGGCTGGCCACGCGCTGGGCAATCCGCGCTTTTTCCGCTGACCACATCATTTTACGGTCGTGCCAGGCGGTATTCTCAGAGCTGGAGGGAAGCGCCGCGCCGCCGTGGTGACGCTGAATTTTGTTCTGATCGGCCAGATCGTTGAGATCGCGACGAATGGTTTGCGGGCTGACCTCAAAATGATCCACCAGCTCCTCAGTACTGACATATCCCTGACGACGGACTAAATCGATAATCGCGTCATGACGTTGCGTCTGCTTCACGTTCCTCTCCTGTTAACCCGCATAATCCTGTCTAACGACGCGTGACTTTACGCGTATCCACCAGCGCCATCGCCAGTCCGACCACCAGACCGGCGACGTGCGCCGCGTTGGCAATAGCCAGACCAAAGACGCCAAACCAGCCAATCACCAGCCAGACCAGCGCAAAACCGATCAATCCCCGTTCAAGATAGACGCCGCTGTCGGGATCGCGCTCCCCGCGCAGCCAGCAGTAACCCATCAGGGCATAGACCACGCCCGACAGGCCACCAAACCAGATGCCGCTGAACTTCGCCTGCAGCCAGCCGCTGAGCAGAGCCGAAATCAGCAGGATGACAAAGAGTTTGCCGCTGCCAAGTCGCTTCTCAACCGCGCCGCCCAGATACCACCACCACATCAGATTAAACAGAATGTGCAGCAGTGAAAAGTGCAGCAGCGCATGGCTGAACCAGCGCCAGACCTGAAGATGCTGATCGGCATCCGGCCAGGAGAGCCAGGCCATCACGGTGCGATCGCCCATGACCTGCATCAGAATAAATATCGCGATACAGAGCACCATCAGCGTCATGGTCAGCGGACCGGCACGCTCACGGATATTCGCCCAGATATTGCTGCGCTCATAGCGCAGGCCACTGTCAGTTTTTCCGCTGTGCCAGCTGGCGGCCTGATAACGCGGATGGTTAGGGTCGTGCAAAAACTGCTGAAGTTCGTTTTCGACCAGTGAAATCTTGCTCTCATCATCCAGCATGATGACGTAGTGATTTTCATGCTCAATACGCAGCGTGATGCCCCGCGTCGCCATGTAGTCAACAAAGGCCTGCGCCATGCGGGGCTGATTAAATTGAGTAATGCGCATCAGTAACTCTCCATGTGACGAGCGGCAATCTATTCGCTGCCGAGGGCAACCTGCTGAGGAAAGGCAGCACGCCAGGCATCAAAGCCGCCATCAATGCTGTACGCCGCGCTGAAGCCCTGTCCCAGCAGATATTGTGCCGCGCTTTTGCTGCTGTTGCCGTGATAGCACATCACCAGCACCGGCAGGCTGTGATCGGCACCAGTGACAAAATCGCTGAGGTTGCTGTTGGTCAGATGCAACGCACCCGCCGCATGACCCAGGGCATAACTTTGCGGATCGCGGATATCTACCAGCAGCGCACCCTGCGCCAGACGCGCCTGCGCCTGCTGCACATCAATACATTCGAACGTTTCCATGGGATCTCTCATAACAGCGTCACAATAGCGCGTAGTGTAACCCGAGAATCCACGCCGATAACCTGACAATCGTTACGGCTATCGGTTTTTTTGGTGGGCAGAATGTTAGCTATATCACGCAAAAATGTTTTTACCTGGTTAAAAGCTGGCGTCAATGTTGGTTTGCGATTATGATTATGCTCGAAAACGAACATTAGTGAACTATTCCGAACATCGGAGGAGATGACGTGGAAACCAAAGACCTGATCGTGATCGGCGGCGGCATCAACGGTGCCGGCATTGCAGCAGACGCTGCAGGACGCGGACTGTCGGTGTTAATGCTGGAGGCGCGGGATCTGGCTTGCGCGACCTCCTCTGCCAGTTCAAAACTGATTCACGGCGGCTTGCGCTACCTTGAACATTACGAATTCCGTCTGGTCAGTGAAGCACTGGCCGAGCGTGAAGTGCTGCTGAAAATGGCTCCGCATCTGGCGTTCCCGATGCGCTTCCGTCTGCCGCATCGTCCGCATCTGCGTCCGGCGTGGATGATCCGTACCGGCCTGTTTATGTATGACCATCTTGGCAAGCGTACCAGTCTGCCAGGCAGTAAAAGTTTGCGATTTGGCGCGGATTCGGCCCTGAAGCCGGAAATTACGCGCGGATTCGAATATTCTGACTGCTGGGTCGATGATGCCCGCATGGTGGTACTGAACGCACAGGAAGTCGTGAAGCGTGGCGGCGAAGTCCGTACCCGCACCCGCGTGACCCGTGCCTGGCGTGAAGGCGGCCTGTGGAAGGTCGAAGCGGAAGATGTCGACAGCGGTAAAACCTTTACCTGGCAGGCGAAAGGCCTGGTCAATGCTGCCGGCCCGTGGGTCAAACAGCTGTTCGACGACAGCCTGAAGCTGAAATCGCCTTACGGTATTCGCCTGATCAAGGGCAGCCACATCGTGGTGCCACGCGTCCATACCGAAAAGCAGGCTTACATTCTGCAGAACGAAGATAACCGCATCGTGTTTGTCATCCCGTGGATGGATGAGTTCTCTATCATCGGTACCACCGACGTCGAGTACAAAGGCGATCCGAAAAACGTCAATATTGATGACAGCGAGACCGACTATCTGCTGAAAGTGTTCAACGGACACTTTAAAAAGCAGCTGACCGCTGACGATATCGTCTGGTCCTATTCCGGTGTCCGTCCGCTGTGTGATGACGAATCCGATTCGCCACAGGCGATAACCCGTGATTACACCCTGGATGTGCGCGACGATAATGGTCAGGCTCCGCTGCTGTCGGTGTTTGGCGGCAAGCTGACCACCTACCGTAAGCTGGCAGAACATGCGCTGGAGAAACTGGCGAAGTACTACCCGAACGCGGGCCCGGCATGGACGAAGAACTGCGTGTTGCCAGGCGGAAATATCTCCGGCACCCGTGAAGATTATGCGGCCAGCCTGCGTCGTCGCTATCCGTTTATCAGTGAAAATATGGCGCGCCACTTCTCGCGCACCTACGGCAGCAGCACTGAAACCCTGCTGGCTGGCGCGAAAAGCCTGGACGATCTGGGCGAGAACTTCGGTCACGAGTTTTACGAAGCAGAATTACGCTACCTGGTGCAGCATGAGTGGGTTCGTGAGCTGGATGATGCTATCTGGCGTCGTACCAAACAGGGCATGTGGCTGACCAAAGAGCAGCAGGCGCGAGTCACCGAGTGGCTGGCAGCGAAAGCTAAACCCGCCCTGTCGCTGGCATCATAAACGGACAGTAACTAACTAAAGAATCAGAAAGCAGGCTTCGGCCTGCTTTTTTTATGTCTGCGATAGCGGGTCGGTGAATCCGGGTGCTGATCCAACAGGTTGCGCTTTTCAGCGTGTAGCAGAGTTTATTTTTGTACGACGAACTTTTTATTAAAAATGCCAGGCTCAAACCATTTTTTATACAGAAATCCGTTTATGCGATCACATTTTTGGTCAGCGCCTAAACTCAACTCTTTCTGCTTCGCATATCAAAACGTTCACATCCTATTGTTACTGTAAATATAACGTTCAGGCTTTTTGCTTAATTGAACGACGTCATCAGAAAGCACAAACTTTCCTCAGTAAAAACGAAACAACCGTTATTTTAATCAGGAGGTTGAAATGAACACAGGCCAAACGCCTGCCCGGGAATGGAACACACGCCGCAGTGAAAAAGCGCGTCGTCTGGCATCCTTCCCTGTTGATGGCAAAGTCATTCCTACTGAAAGAGCTGTAGAAGCATTTGAAAAACTGATTGCACCGGGCGACCGGGTGGTACTGGAAGGGAATAACCAGAAGCAGGCCGATTTTTTATCACGTACCCTGGCTGAGGTTAATCCGGCGATAGTACACGACCTGCATATGATTATGCCGAGCGTGGGTCGCAGTGAGCATCTGGATATTTTCGAAAAAGGCATTGCGCGTAAACTCGACTTCTCTTTTTCCGGTCCGCAAAGTCTGCGTATTTCTCAGTTGTTAGAAGATGGTCAGCTGGAAATAGGCGCAATCCACACCTATATCGAACTCTATTCCCGCCTTTATGTCGATCTGAGTCCAAACGTCGCGCTGATTGCCGGTTATAAAGCTGACCGCAAAGGCAACCTTTACACCGGCCCGAGTACTGAAGATACGCCTGCCCTGGTGGAAGCCGCCGCGTTCCGTGACGGTATCGTGATTGCCCAGGTAAATGAGCTGGTCGATGACGAGACCGACCTGCCCCGCGTCGATATTCCCGGCTCCTGGATCGATTACATCGTCGTAGCCGATAAACCTTTCTTTATCGAACCGCTGTTTACCCGCGATCCGCGCCTGATTAAGCAGGAACATATCCTGATGGCGATGATGGCGATTAAAGGCATTTACGCCGAACATCAGGTGCAGTCACTTAACCACGGTATCGGTTTTAACACCGCCGCGATCGAACTGCTGTTACCCACCTACGGCGAACAACTCGGCCTGAAAGGCAAAATCTGTAAGCACTGGACCCTTAACCCGCATCCGACGCTGATCCCGGCGATTGAGAGCGGCTGGGTTGAAAGCGTGCACTGCTTCGGTGGCGAGCTGGGCATGGAAGAGTACATTCGCGCCCGTCCCGATATCTTCTTCACCGGCAGCGACGGCTCTATGCGCTCTAACCGCGCCTTCTGTCAGCTGGCAGGTCAGTATGCGGTGGATATGTTTATCGGTGCCACCCTGCAGGTCGATGGCCTGGCAAACTCCTCAACCGTGACCCGCGGTCGCCTTTCCGGGTTCGGCGGTGCGCCTAACATGGGCCACGATCCGCACGGCCGACGCCATGCCACGCCTGCATGGCTCAATATGATCACCGAACCGGACCCGATGCAGCGCGGTAAAAAACTGGTGGTTCAGATGGTGGAAACCTTCCAGGCCGGTGCCAAACCGACCTTTGTTGAAACGCTTGATGCCGTTGAAGTGGCGAAATCGACCGGTATGCCGCTGGCACCGGTGATGATCTATGGCGATGACGTCACCCATGTGCTGACCGAAGAGGGTATTGCCTATCTCTATCGCGCGGAAAGCCTTGAAGAGCGCCGTGCGATGGTCGCTGCGGTAGCCGGCATCACCGATATCGGCCTTGGCGTCGATGCGGCGCGCGTGGCGGCCCTGCGTAAAAGCGGCAAAGTGGTCTATCCGGAAGATATGGGCATTCGTCGTTCAGATGCGACCCGCTCACTGCTCGCCGCCAGCAGCGTCTCTGACCTGGTGGAATGGTCGGGTGGTCTTTATAACCCACCGGCAAAATTCCGGAGCTGGTAATGAAACTTCTGTCGCAGACTCAAACCGAGGCGCAGGCCAGCCAGCTGGCGACGATTGCGCGCGATTGTCTGACCGATGAAGCGCGGCTAAGCCCCAAGCCGGGTCTGGTAGACAGTCGGGGAAACGGCGCGCATCAGGACCTGACGCTGGCGCTGATGGAGCGTTCCGCTCACAGCCTTGTGCCGACCTTTCTGGCGCTGGCCCGTCACAGCTGGCTGCGTCCTGCTGATATTGCCCTGCGTGAAACGGTGGGTCGGCTGGGCCGTGACGGTGAACAGCAGATGATGGCGGCAACCGGCGGCGTCAACACCCATCGGGGTGCGATCTGGGCGCTGGGACTGCTGGTCAGTGCTGCAGCCATGCACGGTGGCGCGGCCAGTGGCGACCAGCTGACCCGCACCGCAGCCGCGCTGGCCAGCCTGCCCGACCGCGCCGCGCCAAAACTGTTCAGCAAAGGGTTAAAAGCGACGCATCGCTATCAGGTGCCCGGCGCACGCGAAGAGGCGCAACAGGCGTTTCCTCACGTGATGAAGCTGGCGCTGCCGCAGCTGCTGACAAGTCGTGCAACGGGTGCCAGTGAAAGCGAAGCCCGCCTTGATGCGCTGATGGCGATCATGACCTCGCTCAGCGATACCTGCGTGCTGTCACGGGCCGGTATGACCGGACTGAAAGCGATGCAGCAGGGAGCACGCGCCGTGCTGCTGTCTGGCGGCTGTCGCACAGCAGGCGGTCAGAAGGCGCTGGCGCAGCTCGACCAGCGCATGCTGTCGCTAAACGCTTCGCCTGGCGGGGCCGCCGATTTGCTGGCCGCGACGCTGTTTATTGATCGGGTCTGTTCACCTGAACATTCTTATTTCTAGAGGCCATTATGGAACACATCACATTATCTTTACCTGCTAACCGCTCACTCAGCGGTAAAGCTCTGGCAGGGGTCGTTGGTTCCGGTGATATGGAAGTGCTGTACACCGCAACTGAAGGACAAACGCTTAGCATTGATATCACCACCTCACTGGATAACAGCGACGCCCGCTGGAAGGCGCTGTTTGACCGCCTGAATTTAACCAACGGTCTGCCTGCCGGAAAGCTGATTATTCACGATTTCGGCGCGACACCCGGCGTGGCGCGTATCCGTATTGAACAGGTATTTGAGGAGGTGAGCCATGCGTAACGATGCCAGTTTTATTGAATTACGCGCCCGTGAGCGCGCCCGTGCACTGCTGGACGACGGCAGCTATCGCGAACTGCTGGATCCTTTCGAAGGCATCATGTCGCCGTGGCTGGCCCCGCAGGGTGTGGTGCCGCAGTCAGATGACGGCATGGTGGTGGCTCGCGGCACGCTGAACGGTCAGCCTGCGGTCGTTATCGCCATTGAAGGCACCTTCCAGGGTGGCAGCATGGGCGAAGTCTCCGGTGCCAAAATGGCGGCGGCGCTGGAACTGGCAGCCGAAGACAACCGCAATGGAATACCCACTCAGGCGGTGCTCTGCCTGGAAACCGGCGGCGTGCGTTTACAGGAAGCCAATCTGGGGCTGGCGGCGATTGCCGATATTCATGCCGCGATTGTCGATCTGCGCCGCTATACCCCGGTTATCGGCATTATTGCCGGTACCGTCGGCTGCTTTGGCGGGATGTCCATCGCCGCTGCGCTGTGCAGCTACCTGATTGTGACGCGTGAAGCGCGCCTGGGGCTGAACGGTCCGCAGGTGATTGAGCAGGAAGCGGGCATTGAAGAGTATGACTCGCGCGATCGGCCGTTTATCTGGAGCATGACCGGCGGTGAAATCCGCTACGCCAGCGGCCTGGTCGATGCGCTGGTCGGTGATGGCGTCAATGCGGTTAAGAGTGCGATGAATGACTTCATCGCTAAAGGCGTTCCGGCGCAGAACCGCAGCGATAAATATGCCGATTTCCTGCCACGTCTGACGCAGTTCGACACCCGTCAGCAGGCGGACACGGCGCAGATTAAACAGCTTTTCGCCCGGGAGGATAAATAATGACCCAGACAAACAGCCGCGGTGCAATCTGGCTGGAAAAACTTGCACCTGATGCGCAGCGCCTCAGCGGCCTGTGCGCCTCTGTCCAGGTGGCGGACGGTGAACTTAATGGCGAAAGCGTGCGCTTTATCGCCGTGGTGCCCGATGCACAAAACCACTATCCGCGTGCCGCGAGGGGCGAAGTCGGTCTGCTGGAAGGCTGGACGCTGGCGAAAGTGGTGAATGAAACGCTGGAAGAGGACAAGAACAGCGACGTGAAACGCCCGATTGTGGCGGTGATCGACGTGCCGAGTCAGGCATATGGCCGTCGCGAAGAGGCGTTCGGTATTCATCAGGCGCTGGCCGGGGCTGCGGGCGCTTATGCCAAAGCACGCCTTGCGGGTCATCCGGTGATTGGGCTGATTGTTGGCAAAGCGATGTCTGGTGCCTTCCTGGCGCACGGTTATCAGGCCAACCGCCTGATTGCGCTCAACGATCAGGGTGTGCTGGTGCACGCGATGGGTAAAGAGTCCGCCGCGCGTATCACGCTGCGTTCGGTGGAGGCGCTGGAGAAACTGGCGGCGACCATTCCGCCGATGGCCTATGACGTGAATAACTTCGCCACGCTGGGTCTGCTCTCCGATCTGCTGAACGTGGCCAATCCCGATGCGCCTTCTGACGCCGATGTGGCGATGGTCGAGATCGCGTTGCAGAAAGCCATTAGCGATGCGCGTCAGGATCCGAGCCTGAAAAACCGGCTGGGCGCATCCAATCGCCACAGCTCCTCCCTGGTTCGCGAGCGGATGCGCGCAACCTGGTAATTAAATAAAAAAATAAACCTGCCGAAACCGGTCTGACGGGGCGCATTGCTAAGTGCGCCCCGGGGCAGTGGCCGTGTTCAGAATTATAAACATCGCTGTTAACAGAAAATTCTTTCTTAAATACAGGTGATTTATGATTTATATAATTGTTCATGCCCTTGCTCCGATTTTTGTCATCATGCTGCTGGGTTTCTGGGCCGGTAAGGCCGGAATGGTCAACAACAAAGACGTCTCTCTGCTGAATATTTTCGTCATGGATTTTGCGCTGCCCGCCGCGCTGTTCAGTGCCACGGTACAAACGCCCTGGCCGGGCATCGTGGCGCAATGGCCGCTGATTGTGGTTATTACCGGCGCAATGTGGATTACCTATGGAGCTGTCTATTTCGCGGCTACAAAAGTTTTCAAAAAGTCACCGCAGGATGCGGCTGTGCTGACACTGACGGTGGCGCTGCCAAATTACGCCGCGCTGGGCCTGCCCATTCTGGCCAGCGTGCTGGGTGAAAATGGTGCCACTTCGCTCTCGGTAGCGGTCTCCATCGCCTGTGGTTCAGTGCTGCTTACACCGCTTTGCCTGCTGATTCTGGAACGTGAAAAAGCGTTTGCCGATGGCACCGAACACGGTTCAACCCTGACCATGCTGCCAATTCTGATGTGGCGTTCTGTGAAAAAACCGATCGTACTGGGACCGTTGATTGGCGTGGTGTTATCAGCGCTGGGCGTTAAAATGCCTGATCTGGTGCTGGCCGCCATCAAACCGCTGGGTCTGGCTGCCACCGCCGCTGCACTCTTCCTGACCGGTGTCATCCTGTCGGCACGCAAACTGAAACTCAACGCGGTGGTGGGCGTCGGCACGGTAACTAAACTGCTGATTCAGCCCTTTATCGCCTGGGGTCTGGTGCTGGCATTGGGTCTCAGCGGTCCGGTGGCCATTACCGCCATTCTGATGATTGCGCTCTCCGCCGGTTTCTTCGGGGTGGTGTTTGGCAACCGCTTTGGCGTGCAGTCGCCGGATGCAGAGGCTGTGCTGCTGCTCAGCTCTATTCTCTGTATTTTGTCATTACCGCTGTTCATTACGCTGACATCAGGAATGTAATATGAGCTCTGTACCGCGCCCCCACGATCTGCTCTGGCTGCGAGACGGCAACGCCTTAGCCGCCATCAGTGAGAGCTGGATCAGTCAGTTCTGGCATCCCGGCCTTCCGGTCGTGGTGCGGCGCGACCGGAGCGAAACCGGGCTGATACCGGTGGGTGTGCGCGGCGAGCGCCGCGAACAGCGCGCCGCCGGATGGGTCAATGCAGCGGATATCGTTCGCGTTGTCACGCCGGAGATGCTGGCGGCGCGTGCGCAGTTGCTTGCCTCGCCGTTTACCGCTTATGCGCCGGTCGGCGCGGCGATTGCCCTCAGTGAGCACGACTGGCCGTGGCGCTGGGGTATTACCGGCAGTACCGGTTACGCACTGGCAACACAGCAACCCACGCTGCATGCCGCCAGCGATCTTGATTTAGTTATTCGCGCGCCAGAGCCGCTGGCGCGCGATGCGCTGCAACGCTGGCAGGCGCAAACCGACACGCTGGCCTGCCGGGTCGATACGCAGGTAGAAACGCCGTCCGGCGCGTTTGCCCTCAGCGAGTGGCTGCGTGAAGGCCGCGCGCTGGTTAAAACCGTTACCGGGCCGATACTGACCGCTTCACCCTGGAGCAGGGAGCTACAATGAAAATACTCTTTACCTTTCCCGGCCAGGGCACTCAGCGTGCCGGGATGTTACAGCACCTTCCCGACGGCGACGCCCTGTTAAACAGCGTGCGTGCAGTGCTGGGCGACGAGACTGACCAGCTCGACAGTGCCGATGCACTGCGCCACACGCGCGCCGTGCAGCTCAGTCTGCTGATTTGCGGTGTCGCCTGGGCGCGCGAGCTGATTCGCCGTGGGGTGAAACCCGATATCGTCAGCGGTCTGTCGATTGGTGCGTTTCCTGCTGCGGTGATTTCCGGCGCGCTGGATTTCAGTGATGCTTTGCGGCTGGTGGCGCTGCGCGGCGATCTGATGGAGCAGGCTTATCCGGAGGGATATGGCCTGACCGCCATCACCGGCCTGACGCTGAGTCGTCTGGAAAAACTGCTGCCCGGCAGCAACACCTATATCGCCAACCTGAATGCGGAAACGCAGATTGTGATTGCTGGCCGCGACGAGGATATGGCGGTAGTCGCGCAGAAAGCGCTGGATGCCGGTGCCAGCAAAGCGATTAAACTCGCGGTGAGCGTGCCGTCGCACTGCGCGCTGCTGGATAAGCCCGCCGCAGAACTGGCGCGCGCATTCGGGTCCGTCAGCCTTTCCCGTCCCCATTGCGCTTACCTCAGTGGTTCAACCGGACGCGTGATTTGGGAGCCGGAGAAGATTGCCGACGACCTTGCCTTTAATATGGCGCGTACGGTGCAGTGGAATGATGCGATGGTTTCAGCCAATCAGCGCGATGCCCGACTGGCGATTGAGATGCCGCCTGGCAATGTGCTGACCGGCCTGACGCTTCAGGCGGGCTGGCAGGGCGACGCGATTTGTCTGGAGCGCAACAGCGTTGAGGTTGCACTCCATCTGGTTAAACGGCTGAGTCAGTAAGGCTGCGGGCGTACATCCGCCCTTCTGCCGCCAGTGCCAGCAGGTCATTATCCCGTTCGCGGCGATGTGAGTAGACAATCGAGATCTGCTGACGCATCTGGTAAGGCTCAGCGAGCGTCAGCAGCTGAATGTTGTTTTCATACACCTTCTTCATCCGTCCCGGAATCAGCGCCAGGCCGACGCCCGCCTGCACCAGGCTTATCATCGAGAAGATGTCATTCACCTGGGTGACCATGCGCGGTTCAAATCCGGCTATCTGGAACGCCTCCTGCGAACCGGCATAGGTTGCAAACCCTTCAGCCAGGGAGACAAAATCACGGTCGGCATAATCACGCAGATCCACCGGACCGGCTCCGTCCCGCATCTCCCCGGCCGGTGTGGCCAGAAAGATCCTGTCTTCAAACAGCGGAATCACATCAAAATGCGCGTCGCTGAGTTCGCCGTCATCGGTGGCGATCAGAATCGCATCCAGCGCATCATCTTCAAGCATATTCAGCAGCATTTGATTGGAACCCATGGTCAGATCGAGCTCCAGCGTGGGCCGACGTAGCTTCATGCCCATGATCAGCCGGGGAATGGTCTCCAGCGTCAGGGAGTAGAGCGTGCCAAGTCGCAGACGCCCTCCGCCGATGCCTGCGACTTTGCGCGCCTCTTCAATGCCTTTGCCCATCAGGGTGGTCACATCGCGACAGTAGTCCAGCAGCGTCCAGGCGGCAGGCAGCGGCACCAGGTTGCGGCCCTTGTGGATAAACAGCGGGCAGTCGATGCCCTCTTCCAGCGTATGCAGTGCGCGATGCACGCTGACGCTGCTCAGCGCCAGCGCTTCCGCCGTACGGGCGATATTGCCCTTGCTCATAAACATCATGAAGACGCTGAGTTTACGGAAGGTAATTTCCTGGTTGATGTTGTCACTCATTGCTGCTGTTGCCTGTAGGGTCATTTTGCTTTCCCGCATAGTAGCGATTCTCAGCCAGGGTGTAATGATCTGGCTCGCACAAGAGGCACTTACGGAGGCAGAGGCGATAAGAGGCTGAACCTTCTGAAAGAGGAGCGGGATAGACGGTGAGCAAAGAGAGCACAGGAGAGTGCGGCCGATCCCTCGGCCGCAAAGAAAGTCAGAAACCTGACTGCACGCGCCTTACAACCTTACTGGCGAGATATTCCAGATCTCATCAGCGTACTCCTGAATCGTACGGTCCGACGAGAAGTAGCCCATTCCGGCGATGTTTTTAGCCGCGCGGCGTTGCCACTCATCCGGTTTACGGTAGAGCGCATCCACTTTATCCTGGGTATCCACATAGCTGCGATAATCCGCCAGCAACTGGTAGTGATCGCCGAAGTTGACCAGTGAATCGAACAGATTGCGGTAGCGGCCCGGATCCTGCGGACTGAACAGACCGGAAGCAATCTGAGTCAGCACCTGATGCAGCTCTTCATCCTTTTCATAATAGTCACGCGGGTTATAGCCCCCTTTACGCAGGGCTTCGACCTGCGGCGTGGTATTACCGAAAATGAAGATGTTCTCTTCACCGACGTGATCCAGCATTTCAACGTTGGCCCCATCCAGCGTTCCGATGGTCAGCGCGCCATTCAGCGCAAACTTCATATTACTGGTGCCGGACGCCTCTGTCCCTGCGGTAGAGATCTGCTCAGAGAGATCGGCCGCCGGAATAATGATCTGCGCCAGGCTCACGCTGTAGTTCGGGATGAAGACCACCTTCAGTTTGTTCTTCACCTGCGGATCGTTGTTGATCACATTGGCGACATCGTTGATCAGATGAATGATGTGCTTGGCAACGTAATAGGCCGACGCCGCTTTACCGGCAAAAATATTGACGCGTGGCACCCAATCCGCCTGCGGATCGGCCTTGATACGGTTGTATCGGGTGATCACATGCAGCACGTTGAGCAACTGGCGTTTGTACTCGTGAATGCGCTTGATCTGCACATCAAACAGCGCGTTCGGGTCGAGCACCACGTCCAGATTCTTCGCCACCCAGTCGGCCAGCCGACGCTTGTTCTGATACTTGGCGACCGCCACTTTTTCAATAAACGCCGGATAGTCGATCTGCGCCTTCAGCTCGCCCAGCTGGCTGAGATCGGTGCGCCAGTTGCGGCCAATCTCCTCATCCAGCACCTCTGACAGCGCCGGGTTCGCCAGCGCCAGCCAGCGACGCGGAGTGACGCCATTGGTTTTGTTACAGAAGCGACCAGGGAACAGACGGGAGAAATCGGCAAACAGCGACTGTACCATCAGGTTGGAGTGCAGCTCCGAAACACCGTTTACTTTGTGGCTGACCACCACCGCCAGCCAGCCCATGCGTATCCGGCGGCCATCGTTTTCGTCGATGATCGAAATGCGCGACAGCAGATCCAGGTCATCGGGATAGTGATCCTGAATGGTCTTAAGGAAGAAGTCGTTAATTTCAAAAATAATGCTGAGGTGACGCGGCAGGATCTTGCCGATCATATCGACCGGCCAGGTTTCCAGCGCTTCGGTCATCAGCGTATGGTTGGTGTAGGAGAAGACCTGACAGCAGACGTCAAAAGCGTTGTCCCAGCTGAATTTATGATCGTCGATCAGCAGACGCATCAGTTCGGGGATCGCCAGCACCGGATGGGTATCATTCAGGTGAATAGCGATTTTATCCGCCAGGTTGTCCCAGGTCTGATGCATCCGCCAGTGACGATTCAGAATGTCCTGCACCGTCGCGGAGACCAGGAAATATTCCTGACGCAGGCGCAGCTCGCGGCCTGAGTAGGTCGAATCATCCGGATAGAGCACGCGCGACACGTTCTCGGAGTGGTTTTTATCTTCCACCGCCGCAAAGTAGTCGCCCTGGTTGAACTTGCCGAGGTTGATTTCGTTGCTGGCCTGCGCGCCCCACAGCCGTAAGGTGTTGGTAGCGTCGGTGTCAAAGCCCGGAATGATCTGGTCATAGGCCATCGCCAGGATCTCTTCGGTCTCCAGCCAGCGCACTTTCGCGCCTTCGTGCTGGACGCGGCCACCAAAGCGCACTTTGTAGCGGGTATTGAAACGCTGGAATTCCCACGGATTACCATATTCAAGCCAGTAATCCGGCGACTCTTTCTGCTCACCTTCCACAATGTTCTGTTTGAACATGCCGTAATCATACCGGATGCCATAGCCACGGCCCGGCATGCCCAGCGTCGCCAGTGAGTCGAGGAAACAGGCCGCCAGGCGACCCAGACCACCGTTGCCCAGCCCCGGATCGTTCTCCTCTTCCATCAGCTCGGCCAGATCCAGTCCCATCTCATCCAGCGCCTGGTTGAGATCGTCATAAATCCCCATCGCCAGCAGCGCATTGCCCAGCGTGCGGCCCATCAGAAACTCCATCGACAGGTAATAGACCTGCCGGACATCCTGCGACAGCTGAGCACGGCTGGAACGCAGCCAGCGCTCCACCATCCGGTCGCGCACCGCCAGCAGCGAGGCGTTAAGCCACTCATGCTTATTGGCGATAGAGGGATCTTTGCCGATGGTAAACATCAATTTATAGGCAATCGAATGCTTTAAGGCATCAACCGTCAACGTTGGTGAGGCGTAAGTGAAAGGTGCATTCATATCCAGTTTTCCCAATCCGTTACATCAAACGTTGGTAGAGATCACGGTAGGCTTGTGCTGCCACCTGCCAGCTAAAGTCCATCGCCATTGCCTGGCGCTGAACATAGCGCCAGAGCGAAGGACGGGACCACAACACAAACGCGCGCCGGATAGCCCGAAGCAGTGACCAGGCGTTTGCATCTTCAAAACTGAATCCACTGGCGATGCCGTCGGCCAGATTCTCCAGTGAGCTGTCATTCACGGTATCGGCCAGCCCGCCGGTGCGACGCACTAACGGCAACGTACCATACTTGAGGCCATAAAGTTGTGTCAGACCACAGGGCTCAAAGCGACTCGGCACCACAATCACGTCCGCGCCGCCGACAATGCGGTGTGAGAACGCTTCGTGATAGCCGATCTGCACGCCGACGCTGCCCGGATGCTCTGCCGCCGCCGCCAGGAAGCCCTGCTGCAGTTCAGCATCGCCCTGGCCCAGCAGCACCAGTTGACCGCCCTGCGCCAGCAAGCCGGGCAGCGCCTCCAGCACCAGGTCCAGCCCTTTCTGTTTGGTCAGACGGCTGATCACGCAGAACACCGGCGCTTTATCATCTACCTTGAGACCCATCGCCACCTGCAGCTGACGTTTGTTCTCCGCTTTCGCTTCCAGCGTGTCGCGGTTATAACGCGCGCTGAGCAGCAGATCGTGCGCCGGATCCCAGATAGAGGGATCAACGCCGTTGAGAATGCCGCTAAGACGGCCTTCACGCATCCGCTGTGCCAGCAGGGTTTCCATGCCGTAAGCATATTCGGCAGAGGTAATTTCATGGGCGTAAGTCGGGCTGACCGCCGTGATATGGTCGGCGTAAAAAAGTCCCGCTTTCAGGAAGGAGATCTGACCGAAGAACTCCAGCCCGTGCATGTTAAAGAACGACCATGGCAGGCCAATCTCTTCCATGTGGTGCGCCATGAACAGCCCCTGATACGCCAGGTTGTGCACGGTGAAGACCGATTTAGCCGGACGACCACGCGCTTCCAGATAGGCGCAGGTCAGGCCTGCGTGCCAGTCATGGGCATGCACAATATCGGGACGCCACATCGCGTCCATGCCGCACGCCAGTTCACAGCCAACCCAGCCCAGCAGCGCAAAGCGCAGATAGTTGTCGACATACGCAAACTGCGATTCGTCATGGTAGGGACTACCCGGACGATCGTAGAGGCCGGGAGCATCAATTAAGTAGATGCCCACACCGTTAAATTCACCAAATAGCAGACGTACATGACCGGCAAATGTTTCTCGCTCTGTCACGACCTGGAGATCAGGTATGCCTTTGCGCAATGCGGGAAAAGCGGGCAGTAGTACCCGCGTATCCGTGCCGCCCGCAATTTGTGCCTGAGGTAATGCCCCGACTACATCAGCCAGTCCGCCCGTTTTTAGCAGCGGGAAAAGTTCCGAACAGACATGTAAAACCTGCATCCTCGACCTCATTAAGTTATCCGACACGCTCCGCGTGCCGATTGCGTAAGTTTCGCTTATCGCTTACAGCCCCGCTTTGGCCAGCCTGGCCAGCATGGCGCGGGTTACCAGTACGATGCCTTCATCCGAACGGTGAAACCGGCGACTGTCTTCATCCGGGTTTTCGCCAATGACCATGCCTTCCGGTAACTCGCAGGCACGATCAATGACGCAGCGACGCAGACGACACGATCGGCCCACTACCACATCAGGCAGCAGTACAGTTGAATCTATATTGCAAAAAGAGTTAACGCGTACCCGCGGGAACAGCACCGAATTGACCACCACTGAACCGGAGATGATGCAGCCCCCCGAGACCAGCGAGTTCATAGTCATCCCGTGACTGCCGGAACGATCCTGAACAAATTTGGCCGGCGGCAGCGGCTCCATGTGGGTACGAATCGGCCAGGTGACGTCATACATATCGAGTTCAGGCATCACCGATGCCAGGTCGAGATTGGCGCGCCAGTAGGCTTCCAGCGTCCCGACGTCGCGCCAGTAAGGCGGCGCATTGTCATCGTTCTGTACGCAGGAGAGCGCGAAGGAGTGCGCATAGCCTTCGCCGCTTGCCACGATTTTCGGCAGGATATCTTTGCCGAAGTCGTGGTTAGAGCCTGGCGTCTGCAGATCCTCTTCCAGCAGTTCATAGAGATAGTCTGCGTTGAAAACGTAGATCCCCATGCTGGCGAGCGCCTGGGTGTCATCACCCGGCATGGTGGGCGGTTTCGCGGGTTTCTCCACGAAGTCGATCACCATATTCTCTTCGTCCACCGCCATCACGCCAAACGCCGTGGCTTCATGCACCGGCACCGGTAAACAGGCAATGGTACATTTCGCCTCGTTGACCACGTGATCCAGCAGCATGCGTGAATAATCCATCTTATAAATGTGGTCCCCGGCAAGGATCACGATGTACTGCGCCTGATAGCGGCGAATCACATCAAGGTTTTGCGTCACGGCATCGGCCGTCCCGCGATACCACTGTTCGGTCGAAAATCGCTGCTGCGCTGGCAGCAAATCGACAAACTCATTCATCTCTTCATTGAAGATCGACCAGCCACGCTGGATGTGCTGAGTCAGGGTATGAGACTGATACTGAGTAATCACGCCAATCCGTCGGATACCGGAGTTGACGCAGTTGGAGAGGGCAAAGTCGATAATGCGGAACTTGCCGCCGAAATGCACCGCCGGTTTGGCACGTTTGGCCGTTAAATCGACCAGGCGCGTGCCGCGTCCGCCGGCGAGGATCAGAGCAACCGTCTGTGTAGGGAGCTGGCGGGCCAGCATCAGGTGATCTGTTCTATCTAACTTAACCATGTCTGACTCCTTATGATTGCTTTTGGAACACGCACACACCGTGTGCGGGACCATGCCAGACAGTTAGCAGGATGGGGTTGTCGTCCCCGGCGAAAGGAGGAAGGGCGCGCCATTCTCCGTCTGGTAACACGATGTCATTCACCGTATCCGTGGCGTTTATTGTTATTAACCAGCGGCCGGACAGCAGGATCTGCAATCTGTGCATCCCCTGTGCCCATTCATCGTGTTGCAGTGGCTGGCCACCGGCATTGAGCCACTGCACATTGCCGTCACCGTCCTGCCACCAGCGATCTGCGGTCAGCGCCGGAATGCGCTGGCGCAGCTCGATCAGTGCAGCGGTGAATCCGACTAATCCCTTCTCATCCGCCTGCCAGTCAAGCCAGCTCAGGGCGTTGTCCTGACAGTAAGCGTTGTTATTGCCGCGCTGGGTGTGGCCGCGCTCATCGCCTGCCAGCAGCATCGGCGTGCCCTGTGACAGCAGCAGCGTCGTCAGCAGTGCCCGCACGCTGCGACGGCGACGTTCAATCACGTCGAAGCTGACGTTCAGCCCCTCTTTGCCGTGGTTGTGGCTGTAGTTATCGCCGTGACCATCACGGTTATCTTCCCCGTTCGCTTCGTTGTGTTTACGTTCGAAGCTCACCACATCCCACAGCGTAAAGCCGTCGTGGGCGGTGATCAGGTTAACCGTGGCGTGTGGCGACCGGTCATCATGCTGGTAGAGATCGCTGGAGGCGGCAAAGCGACGGACGAACTCGCCGTTGCTTATGTCGCCGTGCAGCCAGTAACGACGCGCGGTGTCGCGAAACTGATCGTTCCATTCGGCAAACGGCGGCGGAAAACGACCAACCTGATAGCCGTCAGGGCCGATATCCCAGGGTTCAGCAATCAGCTTGACCTGAGAGAGCAGCGGACAGGCGCGTATCGCCGCAAAAAATGGCGCATCAGGCTGGTAATCCGGTGTGCGGCCCAGCACCGGCGCGAGGTCAAAGCGGAAGCCGTCGACGTGGCAGACCCGCACCCAGTAGCGCAGCGCCTCTAAAGCCCACGTCATCACCTGCGGATGATGGATATTCAGCGTGTTGCCGCAGCCGGTCCAGTTCTGATAATCGCCCTGCTCATCGAGCCAGTAGTAGCTGGCGTTGTCGATGCCGCGCATGGAGATTGTCGGGCCAATCTCATCCAGTTCAGCGGTGTGGTTGAACACCACATCCAGCAGCACTTCGATACCCGCGGCGTGCAGGTTTTTGACCGCCTGCTGAAACTCCTGCAACGGCGTCACGCCCGGCTGACCGGAGGCGTAACGGGGATCCACCGCCCAGAGCGCAAAGGGGTTATAGCCCCAGTAGTTGCTGAGGCCGAGCTGCAGCAGTCGCGGCTCGCTGGCGAAGTGCGCCACCGGCAGCAGCTCAAGGGTGGTAATCCCCAGACTGCGCAGGTAATTCACCATAACAGGATGACCGAGCGCCGCGTAAGTCCCGCGCAGCGTTTCCGGAATTTCCGGATGCTGCTGCGTCAGGCCGCGCACGTGGGCTTCGTAAATCACCGTGTTACCCCAGGGAATACCCGGTGCGACGTCGTCCTGCCAGTCAAAATCCTCCGCGACTACCCGTGACTTCGGCGCAATCGCCGCGTTGTCATGCGGATCGGGCTGCGCCTCGCCGCTATGAAACAGCGGGTCATCCGGTACATCGCCCTCAACCGCGCGGGCGCAGGGGTCAACCAGCAGCTTCGCCGGATTAAAACGGTGTCCCTGCTGCGGTGCCCAGGGACCATGCACCCGGTAGCCGTAGCGCTGTCCCGGTTTTAACGCCGGAACATAACCATGCCAGATATCCCCGCTGCGGCCAGGCAGGTCAAGACGCTGTTCTGCGCCCTGCTCATCAAACAGGCAGAGCTCTACGCGCCCGGCATGCTGTGAGAACAGGGTGAAGTTAACGCCTTTGCCATCGTAACTGGCACCCAGCGGTTCGGGATCTCCGGCAGTGATGGTCATTCAGCCTCCCGCACCAGCCATACCGTTGCCAGCGGCGGCAGATTGAGACTCAGCGACTGCGGTCGCCCGTGGCTCTCCTGCTCATCGGTATGCACCCGATGGTTGCGCACGTCGCTGCCGTGATACTCATGCTGATCGGTATTCAGCACTTCACGCCAGTAGCCAGGCTGGTTAACGCCAAAGCGATAGCCCGGACGCGGCACCGGCGTAAAGTTACTGACCACGATCACTTCGTTGCCTTCACGGTCACGACGGACAAAGGCGAAGACGGAGTGTTCCGCATCGTTTACCACCAGCCACTCAAAGCCTGCCGGATCGAAGTCGAGCTGATGCAGCGGCGTGTAGTACTGATAGGTGTGGTTGAGATCGCGCACCAGACGGTGAACGCCGTGGTGCCAGTTGTCGTCCCCTTCCAGCAGATGCCAGTCAAGGCTGACATCGTGGTTCCACTCGCGACCCTGGGCAAATTCGTTGCCCATAAACAGCAGTTTCTTGCCGGGGAAGCCCCACATCCAGCCGTAGTAAGCACGCAGGTTGGCGAACTTCTGCCATGCATCGCCCGGCATACGATCGAGAATCGAGCGCTTACCGTGCACCACTTCGTCATGCGACAGCGGCAGCACAAAGTTTTCGGTGTAGTTGTACATCATGCCGAAGCTCATCAGATCGTGATGGTGCTTACGGTAGATGGGATCGACCTTCATGTAGTCGAGTGTGTCGTGCATCCAGCCCAGATTCCATTTGAACCAGAAACCCAGCCCGCCGTCTTCGGTGGGACGCGTCACGCCAGGATAGTCTGTCGACTCTTCGGCCATGGTCACCGAACCGGATGCCACGGTGCCGAGCGTACGGTTGGTGTGACGCAGAAACTCAATCGCTTCCAGGTTTTCACGGCCGCCGTACTGATTCGGCACCCATTCCCCTTCGCTGCGGCTGTAGTCGCGGTAGATCATCGACGCCACCGCATCCACACGCAGGCCATCAATGCCAAAGCGCTCCGTCCAGTAGAGCGCGTTGCCCGACAGGTAGTTGCTCACTTCCCGGCGACCAAAGTTGTAAATCAGGGTATTCCAGTCCTGGTGAAAGCCTTCACGCGGGTCGCTGTGCTCATAGAGCTCGGTGCCGTCGTACCTTGCCAGACCGAAATCGTCGCTGGGGAAGTGGCCCGGCACCCAGTCGAGCAGCACGTTGAGGCCCGCTTCATGGGCGGCGTCAATGAAGGCGCGGAACTCGTCACGGGTACCAAAACGTCGGGTCGGCGCATACATGCCCAGCGGCTGATAGCCCCAGCTGCCATCAAACGGATGTTCGTTGATCGGCAGCAGTTCGATATGGGTAAAGCCCATCTCTTTGACGTAGGGCACCAGCTGTTCAGCCAGCTCTTTGTAGCTCAGCCAGAAGTTGTTGTCGGTGTGACGACGCCAGGAGCCCAGATGCACTTCATAGATGGAGATCGGCGCGTCGAAGGCGTTGGCCGCCTTGCGCTCCGCTTTCATCTCAACCGGCTCTGGCAGACCACAGATCATCGACGCAGTCTGCGGACGCATCTGCGCCTCAAACGCGTACGGGTCCGCTTTGATGCGCAGTTCGCCATTGGCGTCGATGATTTCATACTTGTAGAGCTGGCCGTTGACCGCGCCCGGTACAAACAGCTCCCAGATGCCCAGTTCCTGACGCAGACGCATCGGATGACGGCGGCCATCCCAGAAGTTGAAATCGCCAACCACTGACACGCGACGGGCGTTGGGTGCCCAGACGCAGAAGCGGGTGCCAAAGACGCCATCGATGACGTCGCCGTGCGCGCCCAGCGTCTCATAAGGGCGCAGGTGCGTCCCTTCTGCCAGCAGCCACAGATCCATCTCCTGCAGCAGCGGGCCAAAGCGATAGGCATCGTCTATCAGGTTTTGCTGGCCGTGCCAGTTCACCGCCAGCTGATAGCGGAACGGGTTTTTGCGGCGTGGAATAACGCCACTGAAAAAGCCACGTGCATCTTCACACACCAGCTGAGCCAGTTTGCGCCCGGTGGAGGTTTCAATGACCCACACTTCAAGCGCTTCGGGGAGCAATGCCCTGACTTCAAGGCCTTGCTGAGTTCGGTGCATCCCTAGTAACGAAAAAGGGTCGGCATAATTACCCGCAAACAGGGCATTGATCGCATCGCGATCGGGAAGCTCTGACATGACTTTCTTCCTGTGATAATTGGCAGCCGAAATGAACGCGACACAGCCTGTCGCGGTCCACCTGCGCTGCTCTTCATTGAGCCATACGTACAACGACAAAGAAGTCAGGCCATTCCGTGGGAAAAGTGTTTTTGCCGTGTACCACAACCATTTAATCCGGAAAGCACAAGAGTTACCTGTGGCACATCATGGTTAAATCATAGCTTGGTCACGGCACTTGCCATGGACTAAAGCAAAATAATCTTAACCGACCGGCAAAAAAGGGAAGTTGATCACTGAGTAAGCGAAACGGCAGATTGTTTCGTGTACGACAAAAACAAAAAAGGCCGGATAAATCCGGCCTTTGGCGATGTTTTCTGTTTAGCTGGTTAACAACCGCAGCATGCGACGTAGCGGTTCGGCTGCGCCCCATAACAGCTGGTCGCCCACCGTGAAGGCAGAGAGATATTCCGGCCCCATATTCAGTTTACGCAACCGGCCAACCGGCGTGGTCAGCGTACCGGTGACAGCGGCAGGCGTCAGTTCACGCATCGTCAGTTCGCGGTCATTCGGCACCACTTTGACCCACTCATTGTGAGAGGCCAGCAGCTGCTCAATTTCAGCCAGCGGCAGGTCGCGTTTCAGCTTCAGCGTAAAGGCCTGGCTGTGGCAGCGCAGTGCCCCGACGCGCACGCACAATCCATCAACGGGGATGACGTTACGGGTGGCGAGGATCTTGTTGGTCTCCGCCTGGCCTTTCCACTCTTCGCGGCTCTGACCGTTTTCCAGCTGTTTGTCGATCCACGGAATCAGGCTGCCCGCCAGCGGCACGCCGAAGTTATCGGTCGGCAGGGTGCCGGAACGGGTGAAGTCGGTCACGCTACGCTCGATGTCGAGGATGGCGGAGGCCGGGTTCTGCAGCGCAGGCGCAACGTGATCGTGCAGCATGCCCATCTGGGTCAGCAGTTCACGCATGTGGCGCGCGCCGCCGCCAGAGGCCGCCTGATAGGTGGCAACCGAAGCCCACTCCACCAGGTCCTGAGCAAACAGGCCGCCCAGCGACATCAGCATCAGGCTGACGGTACAGTTACCGCCGACAAAGGTTTTGATCCCACTGTCGATGCCCTGGCGAATCACCGCATGGTTGACCGGATCGAGGATGATGATGGCATCATCTTTCATGCGCAGCGTGGAGGCCGCATCAATCCAGTATCCCTGCCAGCCGCTGGCGCGCAGCTTTGGATAGACGTCACTGGTGTAGTCGCCGCCCTGGCAGGTAATAATGATATCCAGCGCCCGCAGCGCCTCAATATCAAACGCATCCTGCAGTGTGCCCTGCTGTTTGCCCGCAAATGCGGGTGCCGCCTGACCATGCTGCGACGTCGAGAAGAAGACCGGATTGATTGCATCAAAATCACGCTCTTCACTCATGCGGGACATCAGCACAGAGCCGACCATACCGCGCCAACCAACAAAACCTACATTCTTCATGTCGTGTCCGTCTAAGGCAGTTACACCTGCTTTTCATTTCAGAGGAGAGAGCGGCGTGCTATTTTCACGCCGCTCTGCGTAATAATAAGATTTACCTGTGTCCCTTCACTCTACAAAATGCAGGCCGGGTAGCAAGTGAATTAATTCGATTACGCTAACTTTTTCAGCAGCGTAACTAATAACTCCGCTTTTTCGTGAACAACATGGCGTAAAACCGATGACTGAAATGATTTCAGCGACAATATTATTGTTGTTAATTATGGATCCGCTGGGCAATCTGCCGATTTTTATGTCGGTTTTAAAGCATCTGGAGCCGAAACGGCGGCGAGTGGTGCTGATCCGTGAAATGTTGATTGCTCTGATCATCATGCTGCTGTTCCTGTTTACCGGTGAACGCATCCTGGCATTTTTGAATCTGCGTACTGAAACGGTGTCGATTTCCGGCGGGATCATCCTGTTTCTTATCGCCATTAAGATGATTTTCCCGTCGGCGGAAAGCAGCAGTTCTGGTTTACCGGCGGGTGAAGAGCCCTTCCTGGTGCCACTGGCGATCCCACTGGTAGCCGGGCCATCGCTGCTGGCGACGCTGATGCTGCTGTCGCATCAATATCCGCATCAGATGTCGCACCTGGTCGGCGCGCTGCTGATCGCCTGGGGCGTGACGGTGGGTATTCTGCTGATGTCAGGTCTGTTCCTGCGGCTGCTGGGCGACAAAGGCGTGAATGCGCTGGAGCGGCTGATGGGATTAATACTGATTATGCTGGCAACTCAGATGTTCCTGGACGGCATTCGGGCTTATCTGAAGTTATAACCGCACCTTTGCCCTTTTGCCCTTTTGCCCTTTTGCCCTTTTGCCCTTTTGCCCTGGCAGGCTGGCAGGCAACCGCATTAATCCAGCCTGTTTATCACAAAGTTACGGCATTGAAATGAACAATATTATTTATATAATGAGGTTGTTATTGCCCTTTTTTTTCGGTGCGCTCTATCTGATAACAGGTTACTTCTCCCTTCAGGAAGTGCTGCAGTATGCCAACGGCGGCCATTCAGGAGTGATCACCGATATGCGCAGTTATCTGGTTGCCCCGCTACTCTGCGCGTTGCTCTGGCTGCTGGTTTATCTGGTAGCCTGGTGGGGTTTCAGAAAAATTGCCTTTCTGTCCGCGGCTAAAGAAACAGCCTTTCAGGCACTATTCTTTCTGGCAAATATACTCTGTTTGGCTGGACTGACCGTATTATCCGTCTCGGGCCGGAAAGCGGCGTTGAATGACGTGCAGCTGATCCATGTTGACGTTAATGATTTTGCCTGGGTTTACTTACTTGCCACCGCCATTACGCTGGTTGTTTTTGCTGTGATAAGAAGAAAATGGGCATGAACAGGCTGCTTCAGATTATCAAAAGCTGTCTGCTGCGTACGTTTAACTATGAGGGGCGTGAAGGAAGGACGAGCTATTTTATTTTCCTGCTGTTTCAGCTGGTCTGGTTCTGCAGTTATCTGCAATGGTTTACCGGGCCACAACATGAAATAGGCTTAATCGCGCTGCTGCTGTTTATTTTGCCTGTTTTTTCCTGTGGGGTGAGGAGAATAAATGACTCTGGCTATTCACGCGGCGTCATTGTCCTTTTGGTAGTGGCGCCTTATCTGCTGTTCCCTTTTTTACTCTTCCCCCGCTCTCGGGAAAAAAACCTGACGGACCGATAGCCCGTCGGGTTAGTCAGGAAAGCAGTTCGAAAGCAATCATACCTACGATAGCCCCGGTAGTGCCGAGAATGGTTTCCATCAGCGTCCAGGTTTTCAGCGTTTCCGCTTCGCTGGCCCCGGTGAAGCGACCAAACAGCCAGAAACCGGCATCGTTCACATGGCTGATAATGATTGAGCCACCGCCGATGCAGATTGACAGCGCCGCCAGCTGAGCACCGCTGTAGTGCAACGGTTCAATCACCGGCATGATCAATCCGACCGTGGTCAGACAGGCGACCGTTGCCGATCCCTGAATCACCCGCACCGCACCTGACAGGATAAAGCAGGCCAGCGCAATCGGCAGTCCTGCGCCGGTCAGCGCATTGCCCAGCACCGGACCCACGCCGGAGTCCACCAGCACCTGCTTAAACACGCCGCCCGCGCCAATCACCAGCAGGATAATCCCGGCCGGTTGCAGTGCGCTGCCACACACCTGCATTACCCGCTCTTTATCCATACCCTGACGGTAAGCCAGGCCATAAATCGCCACCAGCAGCGCCAGCAGGATTGCGGTGAAAGGATGGCCGATAAATTCCAGCCACTCATACAGGGTGGTGCCTTCGGTCGTGAAGCGTGCGCCGATGGTTTTCAGGCCAACCAGCACCAGCGGAAACAGAATCAGTGAGAGGCTGAAGCCAAACGACGGCAGCTTGCTCTCATCGACATCCGGTTGATGATCTTCCGGCGGCGCGCTGAACGAGACGTGGTTGCCAATGAAGTTGCCAAACAGTGGTCCGGCAATCAGCATGCCCGGGATCGCCGCACAGAGACCCAGCAGGATCATCCAGCCAAAGTCTGCGTGCATCTGCGAGGCCAGCAGCATCGGGGCCGGTCCGGGCAGCAGAAACGCCGCCGCTGCGGCCACACCAGCAAACAGCGGGATCACCAGCTTCACCAGATTGCCGCCGGTACGCCGTGCCACCGCAAAAGCGATACTGATCAACAGCACGACTGCCACCTCAAAAAAGAGCGGCAGCGCGCAGATCAGACCGGCAATGCCCATCGCATAATGGGCACGGCTCTGACCAAAGGTTTTCAGCATCCGGATGGCGATCTGATCAACTGCGCCGGTTTCATGCAGGATTTTGCCGAACATCGCGCCCAGCGCGACCACAATCGCGAGGAAGCCGAGCGTGCCGCCCATCCCCTTCTGCATGGTTTCAGCGATTTGATTCAGTGGCATGCCGGAGAACAGCCCGGCACCGATGGACACTAACATCAATGCGACGAAGGCGTGCATACGGGCCTTCATCACCAGGAAAAGCAGCAGCAGCACGGAGCCTGCTGCGGTTAAAACGAGTGTTGCGGTATTCATCTCTAACCCTGGCTGATAGCGTCCTGGATAGTCGCAACCGTAGCTGCCACCACATCGTCCAGTGAATGCGCGATATCCACCACCAGTACATCCGGCTCGTCCCGCCCTGGCTCTTCCAGCGTCGCAAACTGCGTCACCAGCATCTGCGGCTTGAAGAAGTGGCCTTTACGCGCTTTCAGGCGAGCTTCGATGGTGTCGAAGTCGCCCTTCAGGTAGACGAAACGCAGATTGTCATTTCCCTGACGCAGGATGTCGCGATAACTTTTCTTCAGGGCTGAACAGACAATGATGGAAATCGCCTGGGTGCGCTGCATGGCAAACGCGGCGTCGTTCAGTGCCTGTAACCATGGCTGGCGATCGTTGTCATCCAGCGGATGACCATCGGCCATCTTCAGGATGTTGGCGCGGGGGTGGAGAAAATCACCGTCAAGAAAGGCTGTATTCAGCTGGTGAGAGACCTGATTGGCGACGGCAGACTTTCCGCTGCCTGAAACGCCCATCAGGATAAAAACGTGATGCGACGGGGATTGCGTTGTCATTTTTCTGCTCCGGCAGGTGAGAATTTGCCAATGTTACCGATAACAATGTCGTTTCTCATTCTCCTGGCCGCTTAACAGCCTGGCAACCTTTTTACCAGGAAATGCATGAAAGTGTGAGCTGACTCATAAAAACGCCACAATCAGATGCTGCCACCTTCACTGATCTCAAAACCGACATCCAGCGGCTGGCAGGTGCTGGTTTCTCCGGCAATGCGCGCCAGCAGCAGCGCCGCAGCTTCACGCCCCATGCGGTCGCGTGGCGTCAGCACTGTTGCCAGTTGTGGCGTGACAACCTGACTGATGTCATGGCCGTGGAAACCGGCTATCGCCATCTGAGAGGGCACCTGCAATCCCTGGCGCTGGCACTCAAACATCGCGCCGACCGCCAGATCGTCATTGGTACAGAACAGGCTATCTGTTTCGGGGTAAAGGCGCTGCGCCTCACGCAGCAGATCACAACCGGCGCTGAATGAAGAGGCATCTTCCATCATCACACTGCGTGGCGTCAGCCCCGCTTCGCGCATCGCGATTTCGTAACCGCGCTGCTTCTGCAGCGTACGTTCATCCAGGCGTGCGCCGAGGTAGACGGTATGACGATGACCTTTGCTGAGGATTGCCTGCGTCATCTGCCGGGCCGCCTCAACGTTATCGAAGCCTACCGCCATATCCAGGCAGGGCGTGACGCTGTCCATCACCTCAATGACCGGGATACCGGCCACTTCCAGCATGCGCAGCGTGCCTGGTGTATGGGTGCGTTCGGTGAGGATAACCCCATCAATGTTCCAGCCCAGCAGCGAGCGCAGTTGCAGCTCCTCTTTTTGCGGGTTGTAACCAAAGTGGGCGACCAGCGTCTGATAGTTGGCTTCGTCAGTTACGGCTTCGATGCCGCGCAATACGTCAGCAAAAACCTGGTTTGTGAGTGACGGCAGCAGTACGCCAATGGCGCGGCTGGTGGCGTTAGAAAGCATATCGGGGGCGCGATTGGGGATATAACCCAGCTCATCCAGTGCCACCGCAATCTTATCCCGCAGGGCAACGGAGACCTGCTCTGGATTACGCAGGTAACGGCTGACGGTCATTTTAGTAATGCCGACGCGATCGGCAACGTCCTGTAATACCGGTCTTTTCTTCTTCATCGTAGCGCCTGGGATCGCCCTTAAAGCTAAAGTACGATGAGTCTATCACTTTTCTGTCACAAAATTGCCAACCGGGCGCGACGATGCGCGCCCGTTATCTGCTTAGACCGGTGGCAGATCAAACAGCAGGACTTCTGCAGCCGAGCTGGCTTCAATGGTCAGCGCGCTTTCGTCCCAGATAGCCAGAGCATCGCTGGTGGTGATCGCGTTGCCGTTAACGGTAACATCACCTTTCACCACCTGAATCCAGATACGACGTCCCGCATCAATCGCGACATTGTCCTGTTCGCCGGCAGCCATTACCCAGCGCGATAAGGTCATGTCCTGAAAGACTTTCAGCGATCCTTCACGGGCATCCGGGCTTAACACCAGCTGACGTCCCTGCACATCCGGGAAGCGGCGCTGATCGTAGCGTGGTTCGATACCGGTACGCTCAGGAATGATCCAGATCTGATAAAGGTGCAGCGGCTCGCTTTCGCTGGCGTTGTACTCAGAGTGACGTACGCCGGTGCCGGCGCTCATAATCTGGAACTCCCCTGCCGGGATCTGCTCTTTGTTGCCCATGCTGTCCTGATGCTCAACCGTACCGGAGAGCACGTAGGTCAGGATTTCCATATCTTTGTGAGGATGGGTACCAAACCCCTGGCCGCCATCAATCACATCTTCATTGATGACCCGCAGCGCGGAGAAACCCATAAAGTTCGCATCGTGATAGCTGGCGAAAGAGAAAGTGTGCCAGCTATCCAGCCAGCCATGGTTTGCGTGACCGCGTTCTTCAGCTTTGCGTACATAAATCATGTTCAAATCTCCTCAATGTTTTTTATAGTCTGTCCCTGAGGCGGTCTGATTGATAGCTGAAAAACTTCACGCCTCTGTTCAAAATAGTTGAATGAGCATTGAGCAGTGACTGAAAAGCACTGAAGAAGGGCAGGCAAAAAAAAAGCCAGCGGATAAGCTGGCTAAATAATACTGGAAGCAATGTGAGCAATGTCGTGCTTTCTCAGGCTGTCGGGCGACCTCCCGAGAACGCATGACAATAATAATCATTATCATTCGCGTCTGTAAAGTCATTTTCACTTTTTTTACCCTGATTAACGCGGTGAATACCTTGATGTTTAAAGGGTTTTAATGGGCTAAAGGAGAAACCATGAATGAAATAGTTGTCCGCCACGTCACGCCTGAAGATGCTGCTGCGCTGCACAGGATTTACGGTCAGCCAGATACCCAGGCCAGCACACTTCATTTGCCCCACTCATCACTCCAGATGTGGCATACCCGTCTCGCGACGCCTCAGCCCCATGCGCATCTGCTGGCGGCCTGTATCGATGATGTCGTCGTCGGTCAGTGTGCGCTGCATGTGGAAGAGCGCGCCAGACGCCGTCATGTCGCCTCACTGGGTATGGGCGTGGATGAACGCTATCGTCAGCGTGGCGTCGGAACCGCACTCATGCGTGAAATGGTCGCGTTGTGCGACAACTGGCTACAGGTGAGCCGAATGGAACTGACAGTATTCGTCGATAATGGCCCGGCTATCGCCCTTTATCAGCGTTTCGGTTTTGAGATTGAGGGAACGGCTAAAGGCTTCGCGATGCGGCACGGTGAACTGATCGACGCGCATTATATGGCGCGGGTTAAAGCCTGACGTGTGTGAAAAAGGGCACTTTTCAATGCCCTCCAGACCGATGACAAACCCAAAAGTTAACGAACCTGGCAGCAACTTATTAGCCTAACGCGCAGGGAACACGGGCAGAAGAGGAAAGCGTCCCGCGCCAGGGACGGCGCGGGCCGAGCAGTCAGGGATGACGCTTTTGCGTCTTTCCGATCTGACCGTGTTCCCTGAGCAGGCTCGATCTCACAGCCACTCAACCCCGTCCTGGCTATCAGATATCAATAACCCGCACTCAAATCATCGATGCTGCGCGGATCGGAAGCGCCATAGAGCATGCCATCCGGCCCGATCATGATGCTCTGTGTACTGCCCATCGACGGCAGTACCTTCACATGCTGACCTTTGGTTTCCAGCAGACGCAGCGTATCGGGACTGAAGCCCTTCTCCACCCGCAGCTGATCCGGCAGCCACTGATGATGGAAGCGCGGCGCATTAGTGGCTTCCGCTACGTTCATCCCGAAATCGATGCTGTTAACCACCATCTGCAACACCGTGGTGATAATGCGGCTGCCGCCAGGACTGCCGGTCACCAGCCAGGTTTTGCCCTCTTTGGCGACGATGGTCGGCGACATCGATGACAACGGACGTTTCGCCGGTTGCACCGCATTCGCTTCCCCGCCGACCAGTCCGTAGACATTGGGCGTGCCGGGCTTGGCTGAGAAGTCATCCATCTCGTTATTCATCAGGATGCCGCTGTTGCCCGCCACAATTCCGCTGCCGAAATAGGTGTTAAGCGTATAAGTCACCGCGACCGCATTCCCCTGCTTATCCACCACCGAGAAATGGGTAGTCTGATTGCTTTCATAAGGTTCGAGCTTGCCCGGTTTGATCTCGCTGGAGGGCCGCGCCTTCGCCACATCGATCTGCTGCGCCAGGGTTTTGGCATAGGCTTTACTGGTCAGCGCCTGCCACGGCACCTTCACGAAATCGGGATCGCCGAGATATTCCGAACGGTCCGCGTAGGCATATTTCTCCGCTTCTGCCATCACCTGCATGGCATCAGCACTGCCAAAGCCCATCTTCGCCAGATCGAAGTTCTCCAGGATATTCAGAATCTGCACGATGTGGATGCCACCGGATGACGGCGGCGGCATTGAGAAGACTTCATAGCCACGGTATGTCCCGCTAATTGGCTTACGCTCGACCGCACGATAGGCCGCCAGGTCAGCTTTGTTGATCAGGCCGCCATGCTGCGCCATCTCTCCGGCGATCTCATCCGCGATTTCACCTTTATAAAAAGCATCCGGCCCCTGACGGGCAATCAGTTGCAGGCTGTGAGCCAGGTTTTTCTGCACCAGCCTATCGCCCTTCTGCCACGGCGTACCGTCCGGTTTGTAGAAGATCGCTTTGCTGTTGGGATGGGTGATCAGCACTTCTTTACCGTAGGTTTTCAGATCGTCCGCCAGCGCGTCGTTGACCGGAATACCGTCACGCGCCAGTTTGATCGCCGGGGCCAGCAGCGTGCTCAGCGGCAGAGTGCCATATTTCTGCGCAGCCAGCGCCAGTCCGGCCACGGTGCCCGGCGTGCCGGAGGCGAGATGTGATGTCAGCGACAGCTTGCTGTCGGCGTTGCCCTGCTTATCCAGGAACATGTCACGCGACGCGTGTCCCGGTGCCATTTCACGGAAATCGATAGCCGTGGCGCGGCCAGAGGCAGTGCGCAGCAGCATAAAACCACCGCCGCCGAGGTTGCCCGCCTGCGGATGGGTCACGGCCAGCGCAAAGCCTACCGCCACCGCGGCATCCACCGCATTGCCGCCCTGACGCAGGATCTCGACGCCAACCTGCGTCGCCATCGCATCCACTGACGCTACCATGCCGTGCTGCGCTTTTACCGGGTGAAAAGTGTCACTGTCCACACCGTAGGAGACCGGCGGTGCCTGCGTTGGCGCGGCGTTAGCGCCTGCCACTACGGTGAAACTCATCACCAGCGACCAGCTAAGCTGACGCACTGTTTGCTGCATTTTCATCCTGCCACCATCCCATATTGTTATTTACATTTTTTTATCATTTCTGCAAGTGCCTACAAATACAGCAAAATAACCGGGGTTAAGTCAAATCAGGAATAGATCGGAAAGTAAGGTCTGTGATATCGGGTAAACTTATGGCTACGACCCTGATATCGGTGTACGCCGTTGTGCACCCAAAACCCTGTCGCTTTAAGGAAGGAGGAGTGATGAAAAAGTGGATGATTATTCTGGCCGCTCTGCTGCCTTTCGCCAGTCAGGCGAACACGCTGAACAGCACTAACGATCCGAATAAACCTGGCTATAACCCCAGCCAGCAGCGGATGCAGTCGCAGATGCAGACCCAGCAGCAACAGCAACAGCTGAAGCTGCGCCAGGATCAGCAGCGTCAGACGCAGGACACGCAGCGTAAAATGCAGGAGCAGCGGAACAGCGCCCAGCAGCGGGTGATTACCACGCAGCCGGGCCAGCAGAATCAGAATCAGAATCTAAACCAGAACTAATGAAAATCGGGGCCGATGATGTCGATGGCATCAGTACAGATGGCATCGACGCCCCATTTCAGCAATTCCCGCGCCCGATCCGGGCTGTTCACGGTATAAACCAGAATCTTCAGGCCTGCGGCTTTCAGTTCGGTGACCCGCTCAGCGGTCAGCACCTTATGATTAAGGTGAATTGAGACGCACGCCAGCGCAGCTGTTTTCTCCTGCCACTGCGGGTCCCAGCTGTGCGACAGCAGGCCACGCGGCAACTGCGGCTCTGCCTTCATCGCGGCTTCCAGCGCCTCAAAAGAGAACGAAGAGAGCAACGGTGCGACCTGATCCTGCCACAGTATCGCGGCAGCCTGCGCCACGGCGCGTCCGGTTTCAGCGTCGCTGCCGGTGGTCGGTTTGATTTCGATGTTCGCCATCATCTGATGCTGACGGCAGCGTGCCGCCACCTGATCCAGCCGCGCCAGCTTTTCACCGGTAAACGCGTTGCCAAACCAGCTGCCCGCATCAAGCTGCGACAGCTTCTCCCACGGCAGCTGACCCGCCACGCCCCAGCCGTTGCTGGTGCGATCGAGCGTGTCGTCATGCAGCAGGAAGATCTGCGCATCGGCCGATAATTTGGCATCAAATTCAATCATCTGATGACCATATTTCGCGCCAGTGTCGATCGCCGCCAGCGTATTTTCCGGTGCCAGTTTACCGCCGCCGCGATGGGCGACGATGTGGGGATAGGGCCAGTGTTGTGTGCTCATTCCAGACGCTTTCCATGGGTTGAATCGAAGAAGTGTAACGCATCTGACGGCAGATGCAGCCACAGCGTACTGCCTGGCTGCGGGCGTTCACTGTGGGCTAAGCGTACCACCAGTGGCGTGTCACCGATGCGGCCATGTGCCAGATTATCAGCCCCCAGCATCTCCAGCGTATCGACCCGCAGCGGCACGCCGCCCTGCTCGCGGCTACTGAGCCGGATGTGCTCTGGCCGGATACCCAGCACCACCGGCCGGTTAGCCCATTTCGCTTTACTGTCGCTGAGCGGCAGAGCGTGCGAGGCGTCGAGGTCAAAGCGCGATCCATCGCTGCTGAACTGCCCTTTCAGCAGATTCATGGCGGGCGCGCCAATAAACGAGGCAACGAACTGGCTGGCGGGACGCTCATACACCTCGACCGGCGTGCCAAGCTGCTCGACCACCCCTTTGTTCATCACCATCACCCGCTGCGCCAGCGTCATCGCCTCCACCTGATCGTGGGTGACATAGAGGCTGGTGGTCTGTAAGCGGCGATGCAGCTGCTGCAGTTCCAGCCGCATCTGCACCCGCAGACGGGCATCAAGGTTGGAGAGCGGCTCATCAAACAGAAAAACTGCCGGTTCACGCACGATCGCGCGGCCCATCGCCACGCGCTGCCGCTGTCCGCCGGAGAGTTCGCGAGGCCGACGCATCAGCAGATGATCCAGCTCCAGACTGCGCGCCGCGTCGAGCACCCGCTGGCGGACCTGCTCTTTGCCCATGCCACGGATTTTCAGGCCATAGGCCATGTTCTCCTCCACCGACATATGGGGATAGAGCGCGTAGTTCTGGAACACCATTGCAATCCCGCGATCTTTTGGCTCTTCCTGAGTAACGCGCCGGTCGTCGATATAGATATCGCCGGAGCTGACGCGCTCCAGTCCGGCCACCATGCGCAGCAGGGTCGATTTACCGCAGCCGGATGGTCCGACCATCACCATAAATTCGCCGTCATTGATGGTGACATTCAGCGGCTGAATGATCTGATTTTTGCCATCGTAGGATTTGGTTACTGCCTGAAGGGTTACGCCTGCCATCTTATTTCTCACTCTCAACCAGACCGCGCACAAAGGCACGCTGCATGACTAACACCACCACCAATGGTGGGATCAGGGTTAATAACATTGCCGCCATCACTTCATTCCACTGGGTCGGCGATCCGCTGGAGGAGATCATGCTTTTAATCCCCGCCACCGCCGTGCCGAGGCTGGCGTCATTGATGATCAGCAGCGGCCACAGGTACTGGTTCCAGCCGTAGATAAAGGTGATCACAAACAGCGCCGCCAGATTGGTTTTCGACAGCGGCAGAACAATGTCGATAAAGAAGCGCATCGCGCTGGCACCGTCGATGCGTGCCGCCTCCACCAGCTCATCCGGCAGCGACATAAAGAACTGGCGGAACAGGAAAGTGGCGGTGGCCGAGGCCATCAGCGGCAGGGTTAATCCGCTGTAGCTGTCGAGCAGGTTGAGATCGGCGATCACCTGCACCGTCGGGAAGATACGCACCTCTACCGGCAGCATCAGGGTGATGAAGATCAGCCAGAAAAAGAGCGTGCGCAGCGGAAAGCGAAACCAGACCAGCGCAAACGCCGACAGCATCGACACCGTGATTTTGCCGAAGGTGATGCCCAGCGCCATGATCATGCTGTTGAGCAGCATCAGGCCAAACGCCGGCCCGTTGCCGTTGACGCCATGCGTCCAGATGCGCGAGATGTTCTCCCACAGGTGCGTGCCGGGCACCAGCGTCATCGGCACCTGATAGACCGCTTCGTTATCCAGCGTCGCCGCCACAAAGGCGACATAGAGCGGAAACAGGATGGTGAGCACGCCCAGCACCAGCACGATGTGGCTGAAGAGATCCAGCCCGCGTCGATTCTCAATCATTGGTATTGCACCTTACGTTCAACAAAGCGGAACTGGAGCACCGTCAGCCCGATGACCAGCAGCATCAGCACCACCGACTGCGCAGCGGACGAGGAGAGATCCAGACCGGTAAAGCCTTCGCGATAGATTTTGTAGATCAGCGTGGTGGTCGCCTGCACCGGCCCGCCGCCGGTGGCGGCATCGATCACCGGGAAGGTATCGAAGAAGGCGTAGATCAGATTCACCACCAGCAGGAAGAAGCTGACCGGCGTAATCAGCGGCAGCGAGAGGTTGAAGAAGCGACGCACCGGTCCGGCACCGTCAATGGCGGCGGCTTCCACCAGCGATTTGGGGATCGATTGCAGTGCGGCGAAGAAGAACAGGAAGTTGTAGCTCATCTGCTGCCAGATCGATGCCAGCACAATCAGGAACATCGCCTGACCGCTGTTTTGCGCATAGTTCCAGTTGTAGCCGATGTGGTTCAGCAGATAGCTGAACAGGCCCAGGCCCGGATTAAACAGGAACATCCACAGTACCGCGGCCACGACAGGCGCAACGGCGTAGGGCAGCAGCAACAGCGTCTGATAGAGACGGCGCAGCCGCACCACATAATCCACCAGCGCCGCCAGCAGCAGCGAAAAGACCATGCCGAACACCGTGACCATGCCGCTGAATTTTATGGTGGTCCAGAACGAATCCAGATAGTAAGGATCGGCAAACAGGCGTCTGAAATTTTCCAGCCCGACAAAGCTGCTGGAGATGCCAAAAGGATCGAGGCTTTGCAGCGAGTACCACAGCGCTTCACCGGCAGGCCAGAGAAAGAAGATGGCGGTAATCAGCAGTTGCGGCAGCACCAGAAGATAGGGCAACAGACTGGTGCGAAAGACCGGACGAGATGAAGACATGGCGTACCTGGCGTCAGAGAGAGGGGCCAGCCTGAGCTGGCCCGCAAGGAGAGATTACTTCACCTGCTGCTGGAAGCGGCGCAGCAACTCGTTACCGCGTTTCACTGCGTTATCCATCGCGTTCTGCGGCGACTGCTTGCCGGTCCAGACGCTTTCCAGCTCTTCGTCGATCACGGTACGAATCTGCGGCATGTTGCCCAGACGCATGCCTTTGGTGAACGGCAGTGGCGGCTTGTTCATCATCTGACGGGTAGCGATATCCGCACCCGGATTCTTATCGTAGAAGCCCTGCTGTTTAGTCAGCTCGTAGGCGGCGGTGGTAATCGGCAGATAGCCGGTTTTCTGGTGCCATTCCGCGGCGATTTCCGGTTTAGCGAGGAACTGCATAAACTCAGCCACGCCTTTGTAGGTTGTCGCATCTTTGCCTTTCATCACCCACAGGCTGGCACCACCGATCAGGGCGTTCTGCGGCGCATTCGGCACGGTCTCGTCATACGGCATCATGCCAACACCGAAGTTGAATTTGGCGTAATGACGGATATCAGCCAGCGAACCCGATGAGGCAGTGGTGATACCGCAGTCGCCGTTGTAGAACTTGGCGGTGGACTCATCTTTGCGGCCAAAGTAGGTGAAGTCCCCTTTCTTGTTCATCGCTTCCAGCAGCTCGATATGACGAACCAGTACCGGTTTGTTGAACTCCAGCACCGCATCAAGTCCGTCAAACCCGTTGTTTTTGGTCGCTACCGGCAGAGCGTGCCAGGCGCTGAAGTTTTCAATCTGGATCCAGCCCTGCCAGCCGCTGGCGTAGCCACAGCTCATGCCCGATTTGCGCAGTGCAGCGGCATCCGTCGCCAGCTCCTGCCAGGTTTTCGGCGGCTGGTCCGGGTTCAGACCCGCTTTTTTAAAGGCGTCTTTGTTGTAGTAGAGCACTGGCGTCGAGCTGTTGAACGGCTGAGAGATCAGCTGACCTTTGCTGTCGCTGTAGTAGCCCGCCACAGTTGGCACGAACTGCTTTTCATCAAAGGGGATTCCGGCGTCTTTGAAGACCTGATGCACCGGCACAATCGCCTGCGAGGCCATCATGGTCGCCGTACCGACTTCATAAACCTGCAGCACCGCAGGGGCTTTGCCGCTGCGCATTGCCGCAATTCCTGCTGCCAGGCTCTGCTCGTAGTTACCTTTGTAGGTCGGAACAATTTTGTAATCGGGATGCGTCTGGTTAAAACGCTGTGCCAGCGAATCCACTTCTTTGCCTAGCTCGCCTTCCATAGAGTGCCAGAAAGGGATCTCAGTGGCGGCCATGGCATGGCTGCTGAGCGTCAGACCGAGCAGCACGCTCATCAGGCTACGACGAAAGGTAACGACGGACATAGAATTTTCCTGTGCAGGTAAATACGCGTGAAATCACGGATTTCTGTTTCGCGAAGTAACATGACACGGGGAAATGAAGGATTAATAACAGAAAGATGACAGCCGGGTGACAGACCGGTATGCGCAAAAGAGGAGTCTGGCAGCGCAGCGGTAACGCGGCACCGCTGCCAGGTTTTGGTTACATAATTTGCAGAGCGGCTGGGCAGTAAAAAAGCCCGCAGCGGATTCTACCTCACCAAATGCAAAAGGCGATGGCGGCCCCTCTACACCGACACTCAAGGCCGTCTGCGCCGCATCACACACCCATTTTGAAGGCCGTCGGCGGCGCAGGCAGGTTGCGGGCGGACAGCGCGCAGCCACCGGAGCGTACACGTAGTACGTGAGGATGGCGAGCACTGCCCAACCGCAACCTGACCAGTAAGCCAGGCCTGTGTACCAAAGCGCGCAGTAACCGGAGCGTATATATATACGTGAGGATTACGAGCACTGCCCGGTGTCGAAATGGCAAGTAAGCCAGGCCGTGCCCCATCAGGCACCTAAGTAAGCACTGCGGACGGCTTCGTTGGAAAGGAGTGCTGAACCTGTGTCTTCAAGCACCACATGCCCGTTCTCCAGCACATAGCCCCTATCCGCCAGCTTCAGCGCCTGATTCGCATTCTGCTCCACCAGGAAAATCGTCATCCCCTCGCTGCGCAGCTGCTCAATGGTGTCGAAGATTTGCTGAATAATGATCGGTGCCAGTCCCAGAGACGGCTCATCCAGCAACAGCAGGCGCGGCTGGCTCATCAGCGCACGACCAATCGCCAGCATCTGCTGTTCACCGCCCGACATCGTCCCGGCGCGCTGGATTTTACGCTCCTCCAGCCGCGGGAAGAGTTCATAAACGCGCTTGATCCGCGTCAGGTAGTCCGGACGGCTGGCAAAAAAGCCCCCCATCGCCAGGTTCTCTTCTACCGTCATGCGCGAAAAGACCCGTCGGCCTTCCGGCACGATGGCGATCGCTTCACGCATAATGCGTGAGGTTTGCCAGTCGGTAATGGTTTTGCCATCAAAGGTAATGGTGCCCTGCGTCGCGCGCGGCTCGCCGCATAGCGTACCCAGCAGCGTGGTTTTTCCTGCACCGTTAGCGCCAATCAGGGTGACGATTTCGCCCTGATTGATATAGAGACTGACGTTGTGCAGCGCCTGAATTTTGCCGTAGTGGGCGCTGACGTTCTCAATGGTTAACATCGCATTTGCCATCTCAGGCCTCTCCTAAATAGGCACGAATGACATCCGGGTTATTACGAATCTCTTCCGGCGTTCCGTTAGCCAGCGGCGTTCCCTGATTGACCACATAAATACGGTCAGAAATCCCCATCACCAGCTTCATATCATGTTCAATCAGCAGCACCGACACCTTGTGTTCGCCACGCAGTTCCGCAATCAGCGCATCCAGCTCATGGGTCTCTTTGGGGTTAAGGCCCGCTGCCGGTTCATCCAGCATCAGGATTTCCGGGCGCGTCACCATACAGCGCGCAATCTCCAGCCGACGCTGCTGACCATAGGCCAGATTGCCCGCCTGACGGTTAGCCAGATCCAGCAGCCCCACCCGCTCCAGCCAGGTCGCCGCACGATCCAGCGCCTCGCTCTCACTGCGGCGAAACGCCGGCGTTTTCAGCAGACCGGAAAATACGCCGCTTTTCAGATGCTGATGCTGCGCCACCAGCAGGTTCTCAATGACCGTCATCTCACGGAACAGACGCACGTGCTGGAACGTCCGCACGATGCCCATCCGCGCAATCTTCTGGCCCGGCAGCCCTTCAAGATGCTGCTCACGCAATGTGATCGTCCCGCCGGTTGGCTTGTAAAAGCCGGTCAGGCAGTTGAACACGGTGGTTTTACCGGCACCGTTGGGGCCAATCAGCGAAACGATCTCCTGCGGACGCAGCTCCAGCGCCACATTGTTCACGGCTAACAGACCGCCGAAGCGCATCATCAGGCCTTCAACGGCTAATAAAGGCTGAATCATGCCTGCTCTCCTTGTTTACCGGTTCTGAGCTTCAGATGCGGACGCTTCATCGGCAACAGGCCCTGCGGACGCCAGATCATCATCAGCACCATCAGGCCACCCAGCACCAGCATGCTGTACTCATTGAGATCGCGCATCAGCTCGCGTGACACCACCAGCAGAATGGCGGCCAGAATCACCGCAAACTGCGACCCCATCCCGCCCAGCACCACAATCGCCAGCACAAAGGCGGATTCGACAAAGGTAAAGGATTCCGGGCTGACAAAGCCCTGACGCGCCGCGAACAGGCTGCCGGCAAAACCGGCAAACGCGGCACTGATGGTAAAGGCGGTCAGCTTGATGCGGGTCGGGCTGAGGCCCAGTGAACGGCAGGCAATCTCATCCTCACGCAGGGCTTCCCAGGCTCGGCCCAGCGGCATCCGCAGCAGCCGGTTGATCACAAACAGCGTCAGCACCACCAGCAACAGCGCCACCAGGTAGAGGAAGATAATGCGGTCGCTGGGATCGTACTTCAGCCCAAAGAAGTTATGGAAGGTATCCCAGCCGCCTTCCCGCGGCGTACGACCAAACTCCAGACCAAACAGCGTCGGTTTCGGGATCTGGCTGATGCCGTTCGGCCCGCCGGTCAGGGCGGTATTGTTCAGCAGCAGAATACGCACGATCTCACCGAAGCCCAGCGTCACTATCGCCAGATAGTCGCCGCGCAGTCGCAGCACCGGGAAGCCCAGCAGCAGACCAAACAGCGCGGCAACTATGCCGGAGAGCGGCAGGCACTGCCAGAAGCCGAGACCGTAATAGTGGTTCAGCAGCGCAAAGGTATAGGCACCGATGGCGTAAAAGCCGCCATAACCCAGCACCAGCAGGCCAGAGAGGCCGACCACCACGTTTAAGCCCAGACCGAGCATCACGTAGATCAGCGTCATGGTGGCGATATCGACGGTGCCGCGTGACACCAGGAATGGCCAGGCAACGGCGGCGATAATCAGCACCGCCATCACCAGTTTCTGCTTCGGCGTCGAGCCATCCAGACCCGGTAACACCAGCGCCGGACCGGAGATTTTCTTCAGGCCGCTTTGCCATACCGGACGCAGCAGCTGAAACAGAAACACCACCGCACAGCCTGTGGCGATCCAGTTCCAGCGCACGCTGCCGGCGTTCTGCACTACCAGATTAGTGCCGTCCAGATTCAGGCGCAGCCCCATAAAGAAGGTGGCGAGTACCAGCAGCATCACCGAGGAGATCAGGGCATTGATAAAGGAAGTCTTCATACTTTTTCGACCTCCGGGCGACCCAGAATCCCGGTCGGCATCACCAGCAGCACCACAATCAGCAGGGCAAACGAGACCACATCTTTATATTCCGTGCTGAGATAGGCCGAGGTCAGCGCCTCGGCGATGCCCAGTACCAGACCACCAATCATCGCGCCCGGAATACTGCCAATCCCGCCCAGCACGGCGGCGGTGAATGCCTTCATACCTGCCATAAAGCCGATGAAGGGGTTGATTGAACCGTAGAACTGTCCCAGCAATACGCCCGCCACCGCGGCCATCGCGGCACCGATGACAAAGGTCAGCGAGATCACGCGGTCCGTGTTAATTCCCAGCAGGCTGGCCATTTTCAGGTCTTCTGCGCAGGCGCGGCAGGCGCGGCCCATGCGTGAGTAGCGGATAAAGGTGGTCAGCGCCAGCATCGCCAGGAACGTCACCACCCAGATCACTATCTGCATGGTAGAAATCGTGGCGGCAAAGCCGTTGCTCTCGCCTACCGTCCACTGTCCGGTAATCAGACTCGGCAGCGCCAGGTCGCGTGAACCCTGCGTCAGGCTGACGTAGTTTTGCAGGAATATCGACATCCCGATGGCGGAGATCAGCGCAATCAGGCGCTTGGATGAGCGCACAGGCCGGTAGGCGACGCGCTCAATGCTCCAGCCGTAGGCGCTGGAGATAATTACCGCCATCACAAAGCCGGCCGCAATCATCAGCCAGGTGGTGTCGATGCCCATCATCATCAGGGCGGCAATCACGATAAAGGAGACATAGCTACCGATCATGTAGACCTCGCCGTGGGCGAAGTTGATCATGCCGATAATGCCGTAAACCATGGTGTAACCGATGGCGATCAGCGCGTAGGTGCTGCCCAGGGTCACACCGTTAAACATCTGCTGAATAAAATAGAGAAACTGCTCGGACATACCTTGACCCTTACTTAACCGATCATGGGCGATCGGGGTACAAAAAACGCCTGGCAGACCAGCACCAGGCGTTCGTGTCGCTGGTCAGGGGAAACCGGTTAACCGGTCTCCCGCTCACCACAAAACAGCCTGGTTTACTTCACAGCAGTCGAGGTGCCATCGGCATGCCATTTAAAGACGCCGAATTCAAAGCCCTTAAGGTCACCCTTCTCATCCCAGTTAAGGTTGCCCATCACGGTTGGCACCTCGGCACCTTCCTTGAGGTTTTTCACGATAGCGTCCGGCTCAGCGCTCTTGCTGCGCTCCATGCCGGTTGCCAGCGACTGCAGTGCGGCATAGGTGGTCCAGACGAACGGTCCGGTCGGATCCAGTTTCTTCGCTTTCAGCGCTTCCACGATCGGTTTGTTGGTTTCAACCTGGTCATAGCGTTTTGGCAGGGTCACCAGCATGCCTTCAGAAGCGGCACCGGCGATGTTGGACAGCGAGGCGTTACCCACGCCTTCCGGTCCCATAAACTGGGTTTTCAGGCCCGCAGCACGTGCCTGACGCACGATCTGGCCCATTTCCGGGTAGTAACCGCCGAAATAGACGAAATCGACGTTCTCTTTCTTGAAGCGCGCGACCAGCGTAGAGAAATCTTTATCGCCAGCGGTGATACCTTCAAACATCACGATATTAGCGCCCTGCTTTTTCAGGCTCTCCTGTACGGAGCGCGCCAGGCCTTCGCCATACTGCTGTTTGTCATGCACTACGGCGATGCGCTGCGGTTTAAGCTCGCTCATCACATATTTCGCGGCGGTCGGCCCCTGATCGGAGTCGAGACCGGTGGTGCGCATAATCAGTTTATAGCCGCGGGAAGTCAGGTCAGGGGCGGTCGCCGCCGGGGTAATCATCAGCACACCTTCATCTTCATAGATGTCAGAAGCGGGCTGGGTGGATGAAGAGCAGAGATGGCCGATCACGTAGCGGATGCCGTCGTTAATCACCTTGTTCGCTACCGCAACCGCCTGTTTCGGGTCACAGGCGTCGTCATATTTCACCGCAACCAGTTTGTTGCCGTTAACACCGCCTTTGGCGTTGATATCTTCAATTGCCTGAGTCGCACCGGCGAACTGCATGTCGCCGTACTGCGCCACCGGGCCAGACATTGCGCCAACAATCGCCACTTTGATATCTTCAGCCAGCGCCGCATGGCTCATCGCCAGTGCTACACATCCCGCCAGTAATGCGCGACCTTTCATTTTCATCCTGACTACCCCATTTGTTTTGTCGTGTATGTTGTGAGTGTTTGTGCTGTCAGATAAAGTCGAAAACTGATTAAGCATGAATGAGTTAGCGTACTTTTCTGACATTTTTTATTAATAAGGCTTTATTTTTCAGGTTATTAAACAGGAAGTTTCTTCTGTAAATCAACTGACATATTCAGAATTGACTGAGTGAAACAGCATAATACACTGGAGGCAACGGCCGGTTTTTCACCGCTTTGCCAGCGCGTTATGCTGGATTGATCGCACGCTCTCCCTGTTTACAACTATCATCCTGGCATCCCGACCATCTTTTGACCTGTTTTATTGATGAAAATGTGGTAGCACTCTGGTTGTACATTTTCGCTGCACTTTCCCCTGTTACAGAGGTTTTTGTTATGAAGCTCACTATCCAGCGTTTAACCACGCTGACCGCGCAGGACCGCATTGATCTTGGCAAAGTCTGGCCGGATCTGGAGATTGAACAACTGGAGCAGCAGCTGGATGAGCGCCATCGTCTCTATGCTGCCCGTTTTAACGACCGGCTACTGGCGGGTTTGCAGCTGGAAATCGCCGGGATCCACGGCAAAGTTCACCGGCTGTCGGTGCGCGATGTCACGCGCCGACGCGGGGTGGGACAATATTTACTGGAGGAGACGATCAGGCAGAATGGGTCGATAGCGGACTGGTGGATTGCCGATGATGGCAGTGACGATCAGCAGGTGCGGGCAGCCTTTATGCAGGCGTGTGGCTTCAGGGCGCAGAGTGACGGCTGGATAATGGCGGTAGAATAGTCAGGCGCAGAAAAACAAAAAGGGCGACATAAAGTCGCCCCTTAAGATGTCGAAGTGCGTTACGCTTCGATCGCCATACGCAGTTTCTTCATGGCGTTCTTTTCCAGCTGCCGGACACGTTCGGCTGACACGCCGTACTGATCGGCCAGCTCCTGCAGCGTGGTTTTATTGTCTTCGTCCAGCCAGCGGGCGCGAATGATGTGCTGACTACGCTCATCCAGACCTTCCATCGCATAGCTCAGCTTGTCAGCCGCGTGCGCATCCCAGTTATCCTCTTCAATGCCGTCAGCAAAGTCAGAGGTTTTATCCTGAAGATAAAGCACGGGTGCCATAGAGCGGCCTTCGCTGCTCTCGTCGTCGGCAGACATATCAAAGGTCATATCCTGCGCGGCCATACGCGATTCCATTTCACGCACATCTTTGCTGCTTACGCCCAGCTCACGCGCAACCATCTCGACTTCGTCCTGATTGAACCAGCCCAGACGCTGCTTGGTTTTACGCAGGTTAAAGAACAGCTTACGCTGTGCTTTGGTGGTCGCGACTTTCACGATACGCCAGTTACGCAGCACGTATTCGTGAATCTCCGCTTTAATCCAGTGCACGGCAAACGAAACCAGACGCACGCCCACTTCTGGGTTGAAGCGACGTACCGCTTTCATCAGGCCGATATTGCCTTCCTGGACCAGGTCAGCCTGTGGCAGACCGTAGCCGGAGTAATTACGAGCGATATGAACTACAAAGCGTAGGTGAGACAGGATCAGCGTCTTTGCCGCATCCAGATCGCCCTGGTAATGCAGCCGTTCAGCCAACGCTTTTTCCTCTTCTGCCGAGAGCATCGGCCAGGTATTCGCAGCCCGGACGTAAGACTCCAGGTTGCCAAGAGGAGCAATAGCTAAAGTTTGCATTTCTTTGGTCATTCAAACCCTCACAAATTCAGTGGAATTGCCGCACATTTCCCTGCGCAGACGATACATTACGTCAACGTCGCGCGAAATCCGAAAGCAATCTGTGCTACTTAGAGTGGTAAAGTTATCCACAAGTTCAATTATAGCGGTGAATATTTTACACACAGATGACAGGAAGGGAAGAGGGGAAATATCCTCTGCACCCACCATCGGTAGCAGAGGACCATTATAACAAAAAAATGTTGCAGGCGTTTACTGCGGCGTAAATCGACGTAAATGTTGTACCGTTGCCAGCCACGCAGCCACCCAGCCGATGATCGCCGCAATCAGTAACAGCAGCAGCGCCTCATCCCAGGAGAAGCCTTCCAGCGAGAAGGTGGTACCAAATACCGTCGCTACACTGGCAACAACGGACTGCAGACGCAGCACCAGCACTTCCGACAGCAGCAGCGACAGCACCGCCCCGCTGAAGCCCAGCAGCGCCCCGCCATAGAGGAACGGACGCAGGATAAAGCCGTCAGTGGCACCAATCAGCTTCTGCACGTTAATGGTGTCGCGTCGGGCAAAGATGCTGAGCCGGACGCTGTTACCGATCACCAGGAACACTGCCACGATCATCAGCACGCCAATCATTGAAGCGATCTGCCCCACCAGCCCGGTCAGCGCCGCCAGCCGCGCAAACCAGCTATCATCCATACGCACTTCATCCACGCCCTGCACTTTGGTTACCCGATCGCGCAGGCTTTGCATGGTGTCTGAGTTCTGGAAATTGAGCTTAGGTGTGATGATGGCCACCGCAGGCAGCGGATTCTGCTCCAGCATATCCATTGCGCCGCCAAAGCCTGACCAGTTGCGGAACTCGTTCAGCGCCTCTTCCCGCGTCAGGTAGTTGACGTTATCCACGCCTTCGACCTGCTTGAGCTGCGCCACCACGTTTTCTGCCGCCGTGTCATCCAGCGTTTTGGAGAGATAAACGGTTAACTGCGGCGCCGGATACCACTGCGTTGCCGCCTGGCTGACGTTTTTCCATACCATGTAGCAGACGCTGGGCAGCGTCAGTGAAATGGCGATGACCATCACCGTCAGCAGGGTTGCCAGCGGCTGACGCCACATATCAGAAAGCGTACCGCGCAGCGCATAGCGCCACTGCTCCTGCCAGCCGCCTTTCAGCGCTTTACTCTTCGACTGCTGCTTCGCTTTCGGCGCAGCCGGACGTTTAATGCGTTTATTGACCATCGTGGCCTCCGTGCAGACGTCCCTGATTCAGCGTCATCATCCGGTAGTTGCGTCGGGCGATAAGACCGCTGTCATGCGTCGCCATCAGGACGGTGACGCCGACGCGGTTAAACTCTTCGAACAGGCGCAGAATATCTTCTGACAGCGCGTCGTCAAGGTTACCGGTCGGTTCATCGGCCAGCAGCACGGCTGGCTTGTTCACCACCGCACGGGCGATGCCCACACGCTGCTGTTCACCGCCAGAAAGCTGAATCGGATAACTTTTCGCTTTGTCGAGCAGACCCACTTTATCCAGTGCCGCCGAAACGCGACGACGAATGTCTTCGCCGCTGGCACCGGAGATAATCAGCGGGATCGCCACATTTTCATAAACCGAACGATCCATCAGCAGGTGGTGATCCTGGAAAATCATGCCGATCTGACGACGCAGGAAAGGCACCTCGCTGTTACGCAGGCGGGAAATGTCATGGCCGCTGAACCAGATTTTTCCGGCACTCGGGCGCTCAATGCCACAAATCAGCTTCAGCAAGGTACTTTTACCGGCACCGGAGTGGCCGGTCAGAAACGCCATTTCGCCGGGACGCAGACGGAAATCTACCCCCTGCAGCGCCTGACGTCCGCCGAGATATGCCTTACTGACCTCTTCAAAGCGAATCATCCTAATTAGTCCTCTCGGGCAAACAGTGCCTCAATAAAATCTTCCGCCTTAAACGGCCGTAAATCTTCAATGCCTTCACCGACACCAATGTAGCGAATCGGAATACCGAACTGATCGGCCACCGAGAAGATCACGCCGCCTTTGGCGGTGCCATCCAGCTTGGTGAGCGCAATCCCGGTCACGCCAACGGCTTCGTTAAACAGTCGGGCCTGGCTGACCGCATTCTGTCCGGTGCTGGCATCCAGCGTCAGCATCACTTCGTGTGGCGCTGAATCATCCAGTTTCTTCATCACGCGGGTGATTTTTTTCAGCTCTTCCATCAGGTGCGATTTGTTCTGCAGACGACCCGCGGTATCGGCAATCAGCACGTCAACGCCACGCGATTTAGCCGCCTGAATAGCATCGAAGATCACCGAAGCGGAATCTGCACCGGTGTGCTGAGCAATCACCGGAATGTTATTGCGCTGGCCCCACACCTGCAGCTGCTCAACAGCCGCGGCGCGGAAGGTATCACCAGCCGCTAACATCACGGATTTGCCTTCAGCCTGATACTGGCGCGCCAGTTTACCGATGGTGGTGGTTTTACCTACACCATTGACGCCAACCATCAGGATCACAAACGGCGTTTTGCCTGAGACGTCCAGTGGCGCGTCCACTTTCGCCAGAATCGAGGCCATCTCCGCTTTCAGCAGGCCGAAGAGCGCTTCCGCGTCACGCAGCTGCTTGCGGTTTGCCTGCTGGGTCAGATGCGTGATGATGCGGCGAGTGGTATCCACACCCACATCCGCAATCAGCAGCTGCTCTTCCAGCTCGTCAAACAGCTCATCATCAATCTTTTTGCCACGGAACAGGCTGATAAAACCGGAACCGAGGTTCTGACGGGTTTTCACCAGGCTGCGCTTCAGGCGGGCAAAGAAGCCCTCTTTGCTGGGACGCTCCTGCTCCTGCACGATGAGTGGCGCGGCGGCCAGCGGGAGATCGCTGACGGTATCGGATAATGTCTCTGCCGGTTCCGCGTCGGTGACTTCGGCTTCGCCCAGTGCCAGTGCGGTCAGCTCTTCCTCGGTGAGCGGTGCTTCCGCTTCGCTGTCCGGGGTTTCAACGATCGCAGCTTCGTCCGGCGTCAGCGCTTCATCGCTTAACGGCGCTTCGGCTTCGCTGTGCGGGGTTTCAACGATCCCGGCGTCATCCAGCGCCAGCGCGGTCAGCTCTTCTTCGCTTAACGGCGCGTCCGCTTCGCTGTCCGGGGTTTCAACGATCGGGGCGTCGCCCAGTGCCAGGGCGGTCAGCTCTTCTTCGCTTAACGGCGCATCGGCGGGTTCCGCATCAACGGCTGGTTTTACCACGTCGTCGGCGTCGATAACCGGCGTCGCGTCATGTTCAGGTGCGGCGATTTCCAGTAGCGCTTCAGGATCGGCCTCAATCGGCGCAGCTTCATCCAGCACCATGGGTGCTGACTCGTGCGGCGCTGCCGCGGTGACTTCCGCCTCACGCTGCTGCCCGGCCACCGTTTCGGTGATAACGACAGTCTCTTCCGCTTGCGCTTCAGCCTGGCTTAATGCCGGGGCGTCCTGTTCTGCCTGCTGCTCTGCGGGTTCTGCGACCTCTTGTGTCTGCTCCTCCGCTACAGGTTGTTTCTCTTCCTCTTTGCCAAATCCCAGCCAGGAAAAAAAGCCACGTTTTTTCTCTTTTGCCATTGTGTGACGACACTCCTCGATGGCTTTGTCCCGGTCGCGCGTGGTTTCCAGGGGTAAATCAATGAAAGTTGGTCAGCGCCAGACCGGCGTAAACCGCAGAATAATGCATGACTTCAGCAACTCAGTAGTCTAACACTTTCCAGCCAGCTCACCACAGCACCCTTTTTTAACGTTTCTTCTCACCGATTCGCCCGTTAAACTACGCAACAAATTATGACGAGTTGTGAGCAAGATGAATAAAAACCCCCGCAGTACAGGCGGTGCCGGGCAGATTCGCATCATTGGCGGCCAGTGGCGCGGACGCAAACTGCCGGTGCCGGACAGCGCCGGACTGCGCCCGACCACCGATCGGGTACGTGAGACGCTGTTTAACTGGCTGGCCCCGGTGCTGCCAGAGGCGCGCTGCCTCGACTGCTTTGCCGGTAGCGGCGCATTAGGACTGGAAGCCCTGTCGCGTTACGCGGGATCGGCAACGCTGCTGGAGCTGGAACGTCCGGTGGCGCAGCAGCTGACAAAAAATCTGCAGACGTTGCGCGCCAGTAATGGCACCGTGATTCAGACCAATGCGTTAAACTGGCTGGCACAGCAAGGTGAACCGTTCGATGTGGTGTTTATCGATCCGCCGTTTCGTCAGGGATTGCTGGAACAGACGTTACAGCTGCTGGAGCAGAATCACTGGCTGGCCGATCAGGCGCTGATTTACGTCGAAAGTGAAGTGGAAAATGGCGCACCGCCGGTGCCGCCAGAGTGGGATCTTTATCGCGAGAAAATAGCCGGACAAGTGGCTTATCGTTTGTATCAACGTCAACAGGAGACGCAGGATGTTACTTAATTTGGGGCGTCTGTTGATGCTATGCGTATGGGGATTTCTGCTGGCTAACCTGGTTCATCCCTACCCGAAACCGCTGACTTATTTTATCAACGTTGCGCTGATTTTCATGATCCTGATGCATGGCCTGCAGCTGGTGTTACTGCGCACCACGCAGACCAAAGATGCGCCGCCGATTGACCGCGTCACCCAGGCCAAAGTGTTTCTGTTCGGGGTGTTCGAACTGGTCGCCTGGCAGAAGAAAAACTTCCCACGCAAGAAATAATTCCGGGCGGGCGCACTGCCCGCCGGTTACTGCCGGGGTGTGAAGCTGATAAAGCGCGTGCCCTGCATCTTCAGTTCACCTCTGGCGCCCTTGTCCAGCTGATGATATTCCGCCTCTTTAAGCTGCACTTTGATGTCGCTGGCACCGTTAAGCGGGTGAAACAGCACCTCGTAGCGCATCTCTTCCCCGGCGATCACTTCCCGCTGCCGCGAACGGCGATTGGGTGCAGGAAATTCACGTTTGGTTTTGACCTCAGCCTGCAGAGAACGCTCGGGTGAAGCGTCATTCACCGCCACTTCCCGGCGTTGCTTAATGAACTGACGGGTCGCCAGCACGGCGATAATCGCCAGAACGATGATAAAGATTAGCGGCGGTTTGCTCATAGCGTTCTTGTGCCTGCAGGATGATTAATCAGGCGGCAAAGCATACAACCAGAGTTGCCTGATTGTCACATCTCAGAGGCTTAACCTAAACTGGAAGGGATATTTTGGGATCTTTCACCATTTTGAACAAAAAAGGGAGAAACAATGCTCTGGTCTTTCCTCGCTGTACTTTTCTCCGGCTGGCTCTATGTCGACGCCACCTATCGCGGCCCGCAATGGCAACGCTGGTTATTTAAGCCGGTCACGCTGCTGCTGCTTGTCGGGCTGGCCTGGCAGGCACCGGTGCTGCAGACTACGGACTACCTGATTCTGGCCGGTCTGGTCGCGACGCTGGTCGGTGATGCGTTAACGCTGCTGCCACGTCAGCAGATGCTCTATGCCATCGGGGCTTTCTTCCTGTCGCACCTGCTTTATACCCTCTGCTTCGCCGCCAGCATGACCATGACCTTCTTCTGGCCAATTCCGCTGACGCTGCTCATCATCGGTGCCGCCCTGATTGGCGTCATCTGGAGCCGACTGGAAGATCTGCGCTGGCCTGTCTGCACCTTTATCGGCATGACGCTGGTGATGACCTGGATAGCGACCGAGCAGTACTTCTTCCGCCCGACCGATTACAGCTTCTCGATCATGGTGGGTGCCGGTCTGCTGCTGCTGGCAAACGCCGTCTGGTTTATCTCACACTATCGTCGCCGCTTTACCGCCGACAGCGCGATTGTCGCCGCCTGCTACTTCGCCGGTCACTTTATGATCGTGCGCTCGTTGTGGGTCGTCTGAAAAAATAGCCTTGACTCTGGAGTTCACTCCAGAGTGTAGGATAAGGGATGGGCTGCGTTGCTCATCCCACTATCCTTACACTCTGGAGGTCATATGCATCAACATCACGCCTGTGGCTGCGGCAAACCCCGTGCCAGTCACGCCGCAGCAAAACCGCTGTGCCAGGTTCGCCAGGCCCGCCCCCTCTCCCTTTCTATCCACGCCGCGACGCCTGTACCTGCCGAGACGGCAGGCTGTTGCTGTGACAGTCACTGCAGCTCTGGCAACGACGCCGACACCGCTGAGGAAAGCGACCGGCGAGGTGCCGACAGTTATCCCTTTAGCTGGCAGGTCAGCGGGATGGATTGCCCGTCGTGTGCCCGCACCATTGAAACCGCTGTCCGTCAGGTGAGTGGCGTGACCGATGCCCGTGTCTTGTTCAGCAGCGAGAAACTGGTGGTCAACGCTGACCAGGACGTACAAAACGCCGTTGAACAGGCGGTGAAAAAAGCCGGATTCCAGCTCGCAACCCCATCAGCCACGTCGGCCACATCCCCCGCTACGCCGGGCTGGCAGCATAACCGGATGCTGATTTTGCTGGCGCTGCTGGTGCTTGCCAGTAGCATTCTCAGCCAGTTCGCGCCCGCGTGGGGCGATCGGCTGTTTGTGCTGACCACGCTGGTCGGCCTGGTCCCGGTGGCGCGCGGTGCCTGGCAGCGTCTGCGCAGCGGATCGCCTTTTACTATTGAGACATTAATGACGCTGGCGTCAGCTGGCGCACTGATTATTGGCGCACACGCTGAAGCCGCGATGGTGCTGGTGTTGTTTCAGCTGGGCGAACAGCTGGAAAGCTATGCCGCTTCCAGGGCGCGCAGCGGCGTTACCAGCCTGATGGCGTTGCGGCCTGAATCGGCGATCCGTCTTGAACAGGGCAAACGTACTGAGGTACCGCTCGCAGCGCTGCAACCCGGCGATGTGATTGAAGTCGCGGCGGGCAGCCGCTTGCCGGTCGATGGCAGCTTAATCAGCCCGCTTGCCAGTTTCGATGAGAGCGCGCTAACCGGTGAATCACTGCCGGTAACGCGGGCCAGCGGCGAAAAAATCCTCGCCGGTGCTACCAGCGTTGATCGCCTAGTGATGCTGGAAGTGGTGTCGAAGCCGGGTGAAAGCGCGATCGACCGTATCCTGCAGCTGATTGAAGAAGCGGAAACGCATCGTGCGCCGGTCGAACGCTTTATCGACCAGTTCAGCCGTATTTACACGCCGCTGGTCATGCTGCTGTCGCTGCTGGTGATGGTGGTGCCGCCACTGCTCGGCGCAGGCGACTGGCAGCCGTGGATCTACAAAGGGCTGACACTGCTGTTGATTGGCTGCCCCTGTGCACTGGTGATCTCCACGCCTGCCGCCATTACCTCCGGGCTGGCTGCAGCGGCGCGACAGGGCGCACTGATCAAAGGCGGTGCGGCGCTGGAGCGGCTGAGTTCGGTGCGCAGAATGGCGTTTGATAAAACCGGTACTCTGACGCTGGGCAAGCCGCAGCTGACGCAGATCCTGCGCTTTGGCACGGCCAGCGAGTCAGAGATGCTGGCGCTGAGCGCCGCTGCGGAACAGGGTGCCACCCATCCGCTGGCCAGCGCTATCGTGGCGGCCGCGCAGGCGCGTGATCTGGTGATTCCTGACGCGCAGGATCAGCAGGTGCAGGCGGGACGCGGCATCAGCGCGAAAGTCGCTGGCCAGCAGATTCAGCTGCTGACGCCCGGCCATGCACCCGGTCTGACGCCGCAGCAAAATGCGCAGATAGCGCAACAGGAAGCTGAAGGTGAAACCCTGGTGGTGCTGATGCGCGATGGCGAAGCGCTGGGTGCGCTGGCTCTGCGCGATCAGTTGCGCGACGACGCCGTCGAGGCGTTAAAGGCGCTGAAAAAGCTGGGTATTGAGAGCCTGATGCTGACCGGCGACAATCCGCGCGCTGCGGCGACCATTGCCCGCCAGCTCGATATTGATTATCGCGCCAGTCTGCTGCCCGCCGATAAAGTCGCGGCGATCCGCGAACTGAGTCAGCAACAGCCGCTGGCGATGGTCGGGGATGGCATTAACGACGCGCCAGCAATGAAAGCGGCAACGCTGGGCATTGCGATGGGCAGCGGCACCGATGTGGCGCTGGAAGCGGCCGATGCTGCCCTGACGCGTAATCAGCTCAGCAATCTGGCTCCGATGATTGCGCTGGCACGCCGGACTCGGCGCATCATCCGTCAGAATATCGGTATTGCGCTGGGGCTAAAGGCGATTTTCCTGGTCACAACCCTGCTGGGTCTGACCGGACTCTGGCTGGCGGTGCTGGCAGATTCGGGTGCGACCGCGCTGGTCACCGCCAACGCGCTGCGGTTACTGCGTCGCCGCGCCTGAGCAGGCGGCTTCTGATCTGAAGAGTGAGGTTAACGGCGGCCTGTACGGCTGTCGTCAACCCGCCATGCCTTTGCGGATCAGAAACTGATAGGGCAGCGTGTCGGTTTGCTGCGCCAGCAAGCCATGTTCCATAAAGCGGCAGAAGCCGGGAATATCGCGCGTGGTGGCCGGATCATCGGCGATGATCAGCAACGTCTCGCCATCCTGCAGGCTGCGTACGGTTTTGCGCACCATCATCACCGGCTCCGGGCAACGCAGGCCACGGGCATCCAGCTGATGGTCGGCAGAGGAAAAAGCATCGCTCATAATCAACTCGGTTCAGGTAAGGGGCGCTCATTCTAGCGCGTGCTGGCGGTGAAGCAAGGCGATAACGATTGCGCTAAAATTAACCATTGCATAAAAAGCACAACGCGGTAAGATGCCGCCGCTTTTTGCTCATAAAACTGCCAGGCGCTGCCCGAACGGCGTCCCGCAATGGGTTCCCTCACCCCAACATTAAAAAGGTTGAATATGCTCGCATTTTCTTCGCGTCAGCGCATGCATGCGCTTTTCTGGTTATCGCTGTTTCACCTGCTGGTGATCACTTCGAGTAACTATCTGGTTCAGTTGCCTATTTCAGTGTTTGGCTTCCACACCACCTGGGGTGCATTCAGCTTCCCGTTTATCTTCCTGGCGACCGACCTCACCGTGCGTATTTTTGGCGCACCGCTGGCCCGACGCATTATTCTGGCCGTGATGATCCCGGCGCTGTTTATCTCTTACAGTGTCTCGGCGCTGTTCTATCAGGGTGAATGGCAGGGCTGGCAGGCACTGGAAGTGATGAATCTGTTTGTTGCCCGTATCGCCTGCGCCAGCTTTATGGCTTACGCGCTGGGTCAGATCCTCGACGTTCACGTGTTCAACCGTCTGCGTCGCCTGCCACAGTGGTGGATTGCGCCGGGCTGCGCCATGTTCCTCGGGAATATCAGCGATACGCTGGCCTTCTTCTTTATCGCCTTCTATAAAAGCCCCGATGCGTTTATGGCGCAGCACTGGGTTGAGATTGCCCTGGTGGATTACAGCTTCAAAGTGCTGATCTGCATGGTCTTCTTCCTGCCCGCCTACGGCGTGCTGCTCAACGCGGCGCTGAAGCGTCTGGCTGAACGCCAGACCGCCCGCCAGGTCAATTTCGGCTAAGCGCCCATACGGTTTCCACTACTATCCGCTAAGATCTTCTGACAATCATCAGGTTGCGTTTGCAACCTGATTCCTGTTGTATTAATGCCTGACTGGAAACTTAAAAAGGGATTCTGATGCGCAACCTGGTGAAATATGTAGGAATGGGTTTACTGGTACTCGGCTTAGCAGCCTGTGACCAGAAGAAAGATGAAGCGGCGAATGACAACGGCGTCAGCGCCAGTCAGTCGGCGCAAACCGTCACGCTGATGGATGGCAAACTGAGCTTCTCGCTGCCACCAGGCATGTCCGATAAAAGCGGTAAACTGGGTTCGCAGACCACTAACATGCACGTTTATGCGGATGAAACCGGTGCCCGCGCCATTATTGTGATTGCCGGTGACCCGACCAATGATGGGCTGGATGTGCTGTCGCAGCGCATGGAACAGCAGCAGCGTAACCGCGATCCGCAGTTGCAGGTGGTGTCGAACAAATCTGTGACGCTGAAAGATCAGCCCGCACAGCAGCTGGATACGGTGATTTCTGCCAACAACCAGACCTCATGGTCTTCGGTGGTTCTGGCGAAAGTGGATGGCAAACTGGTGACGCTGCAGATTACGCTGCCAGGTGATAATCAGCAGCAGGCGCAGAGCGATGCTGACAACATCGTGAAAAGCATTACACTGAAGTAAACCAGACGGCTGGCTTCCCTGCACGGCGGGAAAGCCAGCCTTCGGTCAGAAGGGCTTTTTATAAACCTGCATTCTCGCGAATATATTTCCGCGCTTTCACCGCATATTCAAACGGATTGGCCAGTGCCGGATCCTGCTCCGCTTCAACCACCATCCAGCCTTTATAGCCGTAATCATCCAGGATTTTGAACACCGGTCTGAAGTCGATCACGCCATCGCCCGGTACGGTAAAGGTGCCCTTTTTCACTCCTTCCAGGAACGAGAGATGTTTCTCACGCACCTCGGCGACCACCTCATCACGCACATCCTTAAGATGCACGTGGAAGATGCGCGGCAGATATTTCTCCAGTACCGCCAGCATCTTCTGCTGGGAGCCTTCGGAGTAGTAGACGTGGCCGGTGTCATAGAGCAAACCGACCTGCTCGTCGGTCATCTCCATAAACCGGTCAATCTCTTCAGTGGTCTGAATGCCGGTGCCCATGTGGTGATGCAGCGTCACGCGCATCCCCTTCTCCGCCGCGATGCGGGCCAGTTCGTTGTAGCCTTCCGCGGTTAACTGCCACTCTTCATCGCTGAAAATGGCCTTCTCTTCAAACACCGCAAGCCCGGTGCCCTGAATACTTTTGCTCTGCTCGGAACAGCCAATCACCCGCGCGCCCATCGCATGCAGGAAGTTCATATGCTCGATGAACTGTTCGATAGTTTTCTGTTTGTCGCCGTTGGCGAAAAAGGTGCTGAACCAGGCGTTGCAGATCTCGATGCCGCGAATGTCGAGCATCGGTTTCAGAATCGCCGGATCGCGGGGATATTTGCTGCCTACTTCGCTGCCGGTAAAGCCAGCCAGCGCCATCTCACTGACGGTTTGCTGGAAGGTATTCTCACTGCCGAGATCCGGCATGTCATCGTTGGTCCAGCCGATCGGGGCGATCGCCAGTTTTACATTCTCTTTGTTCATTATCTTATTCCCAGGCGTAGAGCGGCCATGCCGCATAGACAGCTAAATCAGTTATAGAAAGCAGGACGCGGCGGCATCTCTACCGGCTCAATCGCACCACTGTTCTGCGCTTTAATGCAGGCATCGGCGGCGACTGAGGCGGCAAAGCCATCCCAGGCAGAAGGACCGGTCAACTGGCCCGCTTTGATGTCGTTGATAAACGCCTGAAGCTCAACGTCATACGCCTCGATAAAGCGATCTTTCCAGTCCACCAGAATGGTGTTCGACAGGCGGGCCTCTTTGCGCAGCTGCACCGAAGAGGGCTCTGGCAGGCGGGCAATCCCCTCTTCACCCACCACTTCACACTGAATGTCATAGCCGTAAGCGCAGTTAACGAAGATCTCGACGTCAATGCGAACCCCTTTCTGGGTTTCGAACAGCACGATCTGCGGATCTTTCAGCTGACTGTGTGACTTCGAGGTAACGCGCGGGAAGACTACCTGCACCGTTTTATAGTCATCGTTTGTCAGCCAGCGCAGCACATCCAGCTCGTGGATCAGGGTGTTGGTGATCGCCATCGGCGTGGTGTAGTTCTCCGGCACGGTCGGGTTGCGGTGCGCGCAGTGCAGCATCAGCGGCTCACCGATATCGCCATCAGTGATCACTTTTTTCAGTGCACGGTAGCCCGCATCGTAAGGACGCATAAAGCCGACCTGCACCAGGCGTTTACCCGCCTGAATCTCTGCATCCACGACCCGGCGGCAGCCCTCAGCGCTCATCGCCAGCGGCTTCTCACAGAACACCGGTTTACCGGCGGCAATCGCCGCTAAGGTGAACTCTTCATGGGTCGGATCCCATGAGGTGACCAGCACCGCATCAACATCCGGAGACTGAATCACGTCGTGTCCATTTTCGAATACCTCCGCCTCAATATTCAGGCGTTGCAGTGCGGCACGCGCGCCTTCGACATTAATGTCAGAGACGGCAACCACCTGTGCACCCTGCAACACATGGCTGCAGCGACGAATATGTTCCTGACCAATTGCACCTGTACCGATGACGCCAAGTTTCAAAGTCATAATTACACCTGTGTAGGGTTCGTACGGAGAAGAGCAAAACGGGCCGTGGCACGGCCCTGAAATTAATATTTTCGCGCCTGATCCAGATGGCTGTTGAGCTTGTCCGCCACCGCCTGAGAACGTTCGGTCTTCGAGGCCTGCGCCACGCCGACGTGCCACCAGCTGAAATATTTGTGGATCATGGTTTTTGGCAGCACTTTGATGTCGATAAGAGTGGAAACCGTCTGGGTGCGGGCATCTTCCAGCGCCGCCTTAAGCTGCTCCAGCGTGGTCACACGATAGGTTTTGCAGCCATAACCGGCGGCAATAGCGGCGAAATCGACCGGGATAAAGCCGCCGTCCAGCTTGCCGCCTTCCGCATTACGGAACCGGAACTCAGTGGTAAAGCTGTCCATGCCGTGTTCCATCTGCAGGTTATTGATGCAGCCGTTGGTCATGTTATCCAGCAGCACTACGTTGATCTTCGCCCCTTCCTGAATCGAGGTGACCAGCTCTGAGTGCAGCATCATAAAGGAGCCATCACCGACCAGCGCATAGACCTCGCGCTGCGGCTGCGCCAGCTTCACACCCAGCGCGGCATTCACTTCATAACCCATGCAGGAGTAGCCATATTCAACGTGATAGGCGTTGTAATCTTTGGTGCGCCAGACGCGCTGCAGGTCGCCCGGCAGACTGCCCGCCGCTGCCACTACCACTGCGTCTTTCGGCAGTTGCTCATTTAAGGTGCCGAGCACGCTGCTTTGCGTCAGTAGCGACTGGGTCAGGCGGTTAAACTCAGCGAACACTGCTTCGCGGTCGAGATGATCCGCAATCTCCGGCACAAAGTCGCCATCGTGATATTCCACCTGGTAGACGCGCTGCGTCTCTTTCAGCAGCTGGCTCTGCGCCTGCTCAATCTGATTGCCCCAGTCATTACTGTAGTGCTGCGAGGCCAGCCCGGCGGTGAGCGCGGTCAGCCCTTCGCGGGCATCAGCCAGCAGCTGCACGCCATCGAGCTTGTAGCTGTCAAAGTTGCTGACGTTGATGTTCAGGAAGCTGACATCAGGATGCTGGAAAATCCATTTCGACGCGGTGGTGAAGTCGGTATAGCGGGTGCCGATGCCGATCACTAAATCGGCCTCTTTCGCCAGCAGGTTAGCCGCCAGACAGCCGGTTTCGCCCACGCCGCCGACATTCAGCGGATGGTCAGAGACCAGCGTGCCTTTGCCCGCCTGCGTCTCCGCAAAGGGAATCTGATAGCGCTCGGCAAACTGCCGCAGCGCCTCGCCCGCTTCGGAGTACTTCACTCCGCCGCCGCAGATAATCATCGGCTTGCGCTTACGGTTAATCAGCGTCAGGGCATCTGCCAGCTGCGCCGCCACTGGCAGGCGGCGATCCAGACGGTGCACCCGTTTCTGGAAGAAGTAGTCAGGGTAATCCCAGGCTTCGCCCTGCACATCCTGCGGCAACGACAGCGTGACCGCGCCGGTTTCTGCCGGATCGGTCAGTACGCGCATGGCGTTGATACAGGCGGACATCAGCTGTTCCGGGCGGCTGACGCGATCCCAGTATTTGCTGACGGCGCGGAAGGCATCGTTGGTGCTGATGCTGAGATCGTAGCTCTGCTCAATCTGTTGCAGCACCGGATCGGGCTGGCGGGTTGCGAAGACGTCGCCTGGCAGCAGCAGCAGAGGAATGCGGTTGGCGGTCGCGGTCGCCGCGGCGGTGATCATATTGGCCGCACCAGGCCCCACAGACGAACTGCAGGCGATAATCTGGCGGCGCAGCGACTGGCGCGCAAAGCCGGTGGCAGCATGAGCCATGCCCTGCTCATTACGGCCCTGGTAGACCACCAGATCGCCGCTATCCTGTTCCAGCGCCTGGCCCAGCCCCAGCACGTTGCCATGTCCGAAAATGGCGAAGATGCCCTTTACGAACTTCGTCTCAACGCCATCGACATCAATGAATTGATTATCAAGAAATTTAACCAGCGCCTGTGCCGTGGTCAGTCTGATAGTGCCCATATTCTTCCTTACATGCTGGTGGACCCCGACTTCCGCGACAGAACGCCAGGCGTTGTCATCGGCGGAAAAGGCGACCTGAATAACTGAAACGTGAGGCGATTATAAACAAATATATTTTTCATAAAACACGATTACAGAAGAAACATTTCATTTTGCGAGTGAGATCAAATTTAATGACGACAACAGGTCTGGCGGGCGATTGCAGTGGGGAAATCTGGAACTTTTAACAGAGAGTGGTGCCTGATAAAAAAATTCATTTCAATGCAGCAGCTTGCCTGACTGGCGTGCGGATTCCTGCGATCCCCTTCACAACCCTGACATACCGCACATCACGCTGGCAGAGTTTGCGCAGGCGGGCGGCAATCAGGAGTTTTACCTGGTTCACAAAATTGCGATGGATATTTCATTTCGTATTGAATATGGAATTTTTATTCCTCATACTCCCCTCATAGCCAGTCAGACACCTACAGACCCGGAAGCAGAGCGTAACTGGTGTCGGTCTTTACGCCCGCCAGCGCTGCTAATCACAGAAGGAAACCACAGGTATGAGTACACAACAGAAACCGCTTGATGTGATTTGTATCGGGCGCATCGCCGTTGATTTTTATGGCCAGCAAATCGGGGCGCGACTGGAAGATGTCACCTCCTTTGCTAAATATCTGGGCGGCTCGTCGGGCAATGTCGCCTATGGCACCGCGATTCAGGGGCTGAAATCGGCGATGCTGGCGCGGGTGGGAGATGAGCATAATGGTCGCTTTCTGCGTGAAGAGTTGCAGCGCGTAGGCTGTAACACCGATGCGCTAATCACCGATCCGCAGCGTCTGACCGGACTGGTGATCCTCGGCATCAAAGATGAAGAGACTTTTCCGCTGATTTTCTACCGCGATAACTGCGCCGATATGGGCCTGGTTCCGGACGATATCGACGAAGCCTTTATTACCTCTGCGCGCGCCGTGGCGGTTACTGGCACCCACTTATCCCATCCTCAGACCCGCGAAGCGGTGCTGAAAGCGCTGGATATCGCCCGCCGCAACGGCCTGCGCACGGCGCTGGATATCGATTATCGTCCGGTGTTGTGGGGACTGACCTCTCTGGGCGACGGTGAAACGCGTTTCATTGAGTCGTCACAGGTCACGCAGCAGTTACAGGAAGTGGTGCACTATTTCGATTTGATCGTCGGCACCGAAGAGGAGTTTCATATTGCCGGTGGCAGTACCGACACCCTGACGGCGCTGAAAAACGTGCGTCAGGCGAGTCAGGCGACGCTGGTCTGCAAACGTGGACCGCTGGGTTGCGTGGTGTTTGAAGGCGAGATCCCGGATAGCTGGGAACAGACTGAGCTGCACACGGGCGTACGCGTCGAGGTTCTCAACGTGCTGGGCGCGGGCGATGCCTTTATGTCTGGCCTGCTGCGCGGCTGGCTGAATGATGAGGGCTGGACTCAGGCGTGCCGTTACGCCAACGCCTGTGGAGCGCTGGTGGTATCACGCCACGGTTGTGCGCCCGCCATGCCAACCAAAGCGGAGCTGGATGATTTCCTGAGTCGCGACAAAGAGGTGAAGCGTCCCGATCTCGACAGCCGTCTGAACCATCTGCACCGCGTGACTACCCGCAAGCAGCAGTGGCCGGAGCTGAATGTCTTCGCCTTTGACCACCGCAAACAACTGGCGGATATGGCGCAGGAAGCGGGCATGGACGAAAGCCGCATTCCGGAACTGAAACTGCTGCTGCTGGAAGCCGCTCAGCAGGCTGCCAGAGAAGCAGGATTAGAGAATAAAAGCGGGATTCTGGCGGATACGACCTACGGTCAGAAGGCGCTGAACGCCATCACCGGTAAGAACTGGTGGATTGGCCGCCCGATTGAGCTGCCGAGCTCGCGGCCGCTGCGCCTGGAACATGGCAACATCGGCTCGCAGCTGATCGACTGGCCTGCCGAACACGTGGTGAAATGTCTGGTCTTCTATCATCCACATGACAGTGCTGAACTGCGTAAAGAGCAGGATGAGCTGGTGCTCGACGTCTGGAACGGCTGTAACAAAAGCGGTCATGAGCTGCTGCTGGAAGTGATTCTGCCTGACAACAACCCGGATAAGAATGAAACGTATTACTTTGATATGTTGAGCCATTTCTACAGTCTGGGCATCCAGCCTGACTGGTGGAAACTGCCACCGCTGTCGGCGGAAAGCTGGCAGGCGATCAGCGGTCTGATTGAGCAGCAGGATCCCCACTGTCGCGGCATTCTGTTACTCGGTCTGGATGCGCCCGAAGAGAAGCTTAAAGCGGGCTTCGCCGCGGCGGCCAAAGCGCCCTGGGTGAAAGGTTTTGCGGTAGGCCGCACTATCTTTGGTCAGCCTTCCCGCCAGTGGTTACAGGGGGAGCTGGACGATCAGGCGTTGATTGACACGGTTAAAGGCAACTATCTGCGACTGATTGAGTACTGGCGCGCTGCCCGCGCCTGATTTGCAGCTCTGTCAAAAAGCCGCTTTTAGACCGTGCAGTCACAGGGAACACGGTCAGATCGGAAAGACGCGAAAGCTGCCATCCATGGCATGCTCGGCCCGCACCATCCTTGGTGCGGGACGCTTTCCTCTTCTGACCGTGTTCCCTGCTCGTTTAGCTAATGTGTTGCTGCCAGACCCGATTTTTCAGCAATCTGCAGCCATTCCAATCTGAATGGTGAAAGACTGCATACTTCCATCCCTGCTGGCATTTCATCCCGGCTTTCATCCTGACATTGCCCGCGAAAAGTCATGCATCGGGCGCTAAAGCTAATCTGTGAACCATTTCATAAAGCCATGAAATAAACCGCGTCGTTGACGCAAAGAAATGAAATTTTCCATCCATCTGATACTATAGCGCTCATTATGCAGCCATTATTCTAATTATACGGGCAGAAGTGATGAACAATAATCCCACCCAACTTTCTCTCTTGCAGGACGATATTCGTCGCCGCTACGAAACGCTGAGCAAGCGTCTTAAACAGGTTGCGCGCTACATCCTTGATAACAGTAACAGTATTGCTTTCGATACCGTCGCCTCGATTGCTCAACAGGCCGATGTGCCACCGTCGACGCTGATCCGCTTTGCGAATGCTTTTGGCTTCAGCGGCTTCAACGAAATGAAACAGGTTTTTCGTCAGCATCTGATGGAGGAGACGGTCAACTATACCGAGCGCGCTCGCCTGTTTCGCCAGACCTCCACGGACGACAGCGCCAGTGCGCCTGAAAGTCCGGCGGAAATCCTCAACGTCTTTACCATGGTTAACAGCCAGGCGCTGCAGCAGCTGGCGATGCAGGTTAATCCTGAGCAGCTGAACAAAGCGGTGAAACTGCTGAATGAGGCTGAGAATATCTATGTTATCGGCCTGCGCCGCTCTTTCAGCGTCGCCTCCTACCTGGTCTACGCGCTGCGTCATCTTGAGCGCCGCGCTTTCCTGATTGATGGCCTGGGCGGGATGTTTACCGAGCAGCTCAGCCTGGTAAACCCGAAAGATGTAGTGATTGCGATTAGCTACTCGCCTTATGCACGTGAAGCGGTCGAGGTGGTTGAAATGGGTGCCAAACGCGGTGCGCATCAGATTGCCATTACCGACAGTCAGGTCAGTCCGCTGGCCGCCTTCAGCGATGTCTGCTTTGTGGTACGTGAAGCGCAGGTCGATGGCTTCCGTTCGCAGGTCGCTTCACTCTGCCTGGCACAGACGCTGGCGGTTTCGCTGGCACTGAACAACGCAAAGACCAGCTGAGTTCCACACACAAAAAAGGGCAGCGCGACAGGCTGCCCTTTTTACTGATATGAACGCGGATTATAAACCGTGATTGCTGTTTATTTTTCAGCGAAGACTTACGCTTTCCGTGGATAGCTGTCGCTGTTCACCCAGGCGTGATCTTTCTCCCAGGTAAATTTCCACAGCCGCACCGGCCCCGCCATCACGTTCAGATAGTAGTTATTGTATCCCGCCAGCGTCGCTACCGGATGATAGCCGCGCGGTACCATCACCACGTCGCGATTATAGGGTGCCATACAGACATCCAGGGAACGGTCGTCGGTGTAAACGCGCTGCATGGCAAAGCCAGGTTCCGGATCGAAACGGTGATAGTAGGTCTCTTCCAGGTAGGTTTCGTTTTCACTCTCCTCCTGGTCGTGCTTGTGGCTGGGATAAGAGCTGGTATCGCCCTCGTTGGTATAGACTTCCACCACCAGCAGGCTATCAGCCGGTTCATTGTCAGGCAGGATATTGTGAACCAGGCGCTGGTTGCGCCCTTTTCCGCGATGCTCAACACCAACATCGGCTGGTGCAATCAGGCGCGCAGGCAGATTCCCCTGACCGGGTGCATTACAGACCGCCAGCTCAAGATCGCTGTCAGCGTAAACCTCCACTTCATCATCATGCGGCACATAAACGGAATGAGGCGGTACGCGCTCAAAAGGCGACATGCGCTGACCGATACCGGGAAAATCAGCATGGCGGGTTTTTACGGAGGCCAGCCCGGCCACCAGCACCAGACACAGCTCTTTGTCACCACTACTGAGGCGCAGGGTTTCCCCTTTCTTCAGCAAATAGGCATCAAATCCCACATAACGCCAGCCGGCGCGCTCAGGCGTCACATGCTGAATACGACCCTGCGCGTCAGGGGCTTGTGCTTTCGACAGTAAAGACATCCTGATACTCCTCTCTGTCACGATTGACGCTGCGGTGGGCTCGCGGGCGCGGTGCCAGCGAACAAAGCGACCGGCAGATTATCCTGCCGGTCGCGCACCGGGATCAGCGTTGAAATGAATCAGCCTAAGGTTGGCATACTGAATTCAGACACAGTCTGCTGACCGGATGGCCAGCGTACGGTGGCCGTTTTCATGCGGGTATAGAAACGCACGCCATCCGGCCCATGGACATTGAGCGCGCCAAACACTGAACGTTTCCAGCCGCCGAAGCTGTGGAATGCCATCGGTACCGGAACCGGCACGTTGACACCGACCATACCTGCTTCAACGTTCTGCACAAACTCACGTGCGGTGTGACCGTTGCTGGTGAAAATCGCGCTGCCGTTGCCGAATTCATGGCTGTTAACCAGTTGCAGCGCACTGTCGTAGTCCGGCGCGCGCATGATGCTCAGCACCGGCCCGAAAATCTCTTCACGCCAGATCACCATCTCAGAGGTGACATGATCAAACAGCGTGCCGCCGACGTAGTAACCTTCGGCGTGACCTGCAACCTGCACGTTACGCCCATCGACCACCAGCTTCGCGCCTTCCTGCTCGCCTTTGTCGATGTAGCCCAGCACTTTCTTCTGGTGCGCCGCCGAAACGACCGGTCCCATCTCATTTTCATCAGCGCCCTGATTAATGCCAGGGCCGATACGCAGCGCGTTCACCAGCGGAGTCAGACGGGCGATCAACTTGTCGGCGGTATCATCGCCCACGGCGACCACAACTGGCAGCGCCATGCAGCGTTCACCAGCAGAGCCAAACGCACCACCCATAATCGCGTTGACGGTGGCATCCAGGTCGGCATCCGGCATAACGATAGCGTGGTTTTTCGCCGCGCCAAACGCCTGTACCCGCTTGCCGTGGGCGCTGGCGGTTTTATAGATATGCTCAGCCACGCCAGAAGAACCGACGAAGCTCACCGCGGCAATACGCGGATCTTTATAGAGTTGCTCAGCATCTTCATTGGAACTGTGTACGACGTTGAATACGCCATCGGGCAGGCCCGCTTCGGTCAGCAGTTCAGCCATACGCACTGCCGCGGAAGGATCCAGCGCCGGTGGCTTCAGCACAAAGGTGTTACCGCAGGCCAGGGCTATCGGGAACATCCACAGCGGTACCATCGCCGGGAAGTTAAACGGCGTAATGCCCGCCACGACGCCGACCGGTTGCATCAGCGAGTAGCTGTCAACGCCGCTGCCGACGTTCGGGGAATATTCGCCTTTGAGCAGATGGGGGATCCCGCAGGCAAACTCAATCACTTCGATGCCACGCGTCAGTTCACCCAGCGCATCAGACCAGACTTTGCCGTGCTCAGAGACAATCAGCGCCGCCAGCTCGTCACGGTGCTTCTCCATCAGGGCTTTGAAGTTGAACAGAACGCGGGCGCGACGCAGCGGCGAGGTTTTCGACCAGGCGGCAAAAGCGTCATGCGCGACACCAATCGCCTGGGCCACTTCATCAGCGGTACTTTGCGTCAGTTCACGTACCACTTTGCCGGTTGCCGGATCGTAAACAGGAATGGTTTCGTTGCTGGCGCTGAAAGTGGTTTTACCGCCAATAAAGTTACCTATGATTGTCATGATGTTGCCTCTTTAGATGGTTAAGTTCCCTGCAGACGGACCATGCGACCTGCCACACTGCCTGACCAGGCAAACCTGAAAGCGTGCTATGAAGCTATTACAGTGGAACAAATTTTTCAAATGGTTCTTTTTGGAAAATTTGATTTTAGCGGCACAGATCGCATTTTTCCTGCCACTTAGTCTCTCGCGGCATCACGATGACGGGAGGCCACTAATAGCGGCCAGCCTTAGCGCAGCAGGGTAATAGCCGGGGAGTGGTTTGGGCGTTTTACTGCGAAGTCGATCCAGCCTTTATGCATCGGGCTGAAACGGAATATGAAATTAATGCGAGGCTGATCTAATAATTTGTGTTTCATTATTCACTATTAATGAAATAAATGTTCTCTTTGGTCGCATCATCCTCCTGTCCCGGAGTCAGTGCATGGCCATCGATCCAACCCGTTTCTGTATCAACCGCAAAATTGCGCCCCGGCTCTCGCTGGAGGCATTTTTTCAGCTGGTTCAGCGTCTGGGGCTGAGCAAGGTTGAACTGCGTAATGACATGCCGGGCGGCAGCGTCACTGACGATCTCAGCACCGATCAGCTGCGCGCTCTGACCGACAGGTATCATATTGATATCATCACCATTAATGCGCTCTATCCGTTTAACCGCATTGATGACGCGCTACTGGCCCGGGCCGAAGCACTGTTACAGACAGCACAACAGATTGGTGCAAAGGCGCTGGTCATGTGTCCGCTGAATGAGGGGATAGCCGTGTCGCCTCAGCAAACCCAGGCGGCGATGCAGCAGCTGGCCCCGCGTTTTGCCCACTATGGCATTCAGGGGCTGGTGGAGCCGCTGGGTTTTCCGGTCAGCTCGCTGCGTTCGGCGGTACAAGCGCAGCAATTGATCGCCGCGGCGGACGTGCCCTTTAAGCTATTGCTGGATACCTTTCACCATCATCTCTATGAGCAGGCTGAGCAGGAGTTTCCAGCAGGCATTGATGTTAACCAGATCGGTCTGGTGCACCTTTCGGGCGTGGAAGATCGCCGTCCGACCGCCGAACTAACCGATGAAGAACGCATCATGTTGAGTGATAACGATGTACTGAAGAGCGTGGTGCAGGTAAAGCGGCTGGAGATGCTTGGCTATAAGGGCGTTTATGCCTTTGAGCCTTTCTCCAGTCAGCTCAGCAACTGGACCCCTGCGGAGGTTGAACGCCAGATCCGCAACAGTATTGAACTGCTGCAAGCCTGAATCCTGTTCTGCGCTTTGCGCGCACCATTAATCGGTTTATCTGTGTCTGAAAAGACGTTCTGGCCCGCTGCTGGGCCATTTTTTTTATCCTGAAGAATCGTCTGCTGCCGGTAACACCGCCTGACGCCGCTGCATGCGCAGCGTGCAGAAAAAAGCGACGCAGACCAGCAGCGCCGTGAGCAGGTAGACGCGTGAGACACCCGCATAAGTCATGATGAATCCGGCAAGTGGCCCGGTTATGCCCAGCGACAGATCCATAAAGGCGGTGTAGGTCGCCAGCGCGCTGCCCTGATTCTGCTGCGGCACCACTTTTACCGCCACCACGCCCAGCGCCGGGAATACCAGCGAGAAGCCGGCACCGGTCAGAAATGCGCCCGCTTTTGCCATCCAGGGATCACCCGCTGCGGCCACCAGAAACAGTCCGGCGGCTTCAACCGCCAGGCAGATGCTGGCGACCCGCAGACCGCCGTGGCGGTTAATCGCATTCGGGAACAGCAGGCGCGCGCCGACGAAAGCGCCGCTGAACAGGGAGAGCGCAAAGGCGGCCCCTTCCCAGCCTTTATCCTGATAGAACAGGGTAATAAAGGTGGCGATGACACCGAAACCCGCCGAACCCATCGCCAGAATCGCACCAAAACCGGCGATTTTCCCCAGCACCGCACGAAACGGCAGGGGTCTGGCCCGGCTGGCTTTTACGGCCGGACGCGGCACCGCGCAGACGATGCCTACCACGCAGATAGCAACAATGACCAGCGACAGCCACAGCAGGCCACCCGCCCGGAATATCACCACGCCGAGCGGCGCACCAATCGCCATCGCGCCATAAGTGACAATGCCGTTCCAGGAGATAACCCGGCCAATGTGCAGCGAACCCACCCGCGCCACACCCCACAACGAGGTGCCGGTGCCGGTAAAACTCTGGCCCACGCCCAGAATCAAGCGGCCCACGCAGAGCAGCGTCAGGCTTAACAGCGGTGATTCGATGAGCGCCGCCAGCAAAATACATAACCCGCTGATCAGACAGCCCACCAGGCCGGTCACCACCACTTTCTTTGGCCCCCAGAGATCGGCATAGCGTCCGGCGTGTGGGCGGCTCAGCAGCGTCGCCACATATTGCAGGCTGATTACCAGGCCCGCCCAGAATGCGCTGAAGCCCAGCTGGTCATGCACCCATCCTGGCAATACCGCCAGCGGCAGACCGATAGTGAGATAGCTGGCAAAGTTGTAGGCCACGATAGAGAGGATCAGCAGAGAGATGTGCAGGTTTCCGGATGGGGTGTTCGGTTCCGCGGCAGGCTGTTCAGGCATGAGTCCTCGCGCTCGTATTTGGCTGAATGATAAGGTTTATCCTTTAACTATACCCGCTTTCGCCACTGGCGCATCTTAATGACACGGCTATCGGGCGGCTGCCCCTGCCCGGACGTGCAGCAGAAAGCCGGGTAAAAACCGGCACAATGGGGAGTTGCTGCTCTGCCGCGATAGCTGAGTGCTGTGGCGCTGATTACATCACCCACCTGCCACCGCGCTTTACCGTTTCTCTGATAAATCAGATTGTTAATTTTGTTTCAGCTACACTTTCAACAGCCAAATTACGTTATGAGAGAGAGAATGAGCGAGCTGCAACGGGAAAAGATCGGGCAAAATATTCTGATAAAACTGGCGATGCTGGTCATTATCCTCGCCGGGGTTCGGGCAGCGTCCGATATTCTGGTTCCGCTGCTGCTGGCGGCGTTCTTTGCCATTGTGCTGAATCCACTGGTGACGATGCTGATGCGGCGTGGCTTCCGCCGTGGACTGGCGATTGGGCTGGTGATCACGGTGATCTTCTGCGCACTCGTGCTGCTGGGTGCCATTATTGCCAGCTCAATGAGCGAGTTTTCCGATCTCTATCCGCAACTGCGCGCCACCATGGAGCAGAAAATGACGGTGCTGCAACATCTGGCGGCGGGCTTTCATCTTAATATTTCAACCGATGCGCTGGTACAGCGTTTCGATCCTAATACCATGATGAACCTGGCTACCGTGGCGCTGAGCGGCTTTTCCGGCGCGATGACCAATACCGTGCTGCTGGTGCTGACCGTGGTCTTTATGCTGTTTGAGGTCCATCACCTGCCCTATAAAATGCGCAACGCGCTGGTGAATCCGAAAATTCGCATCGCCGGACTGCATAAAGCACTGAAAGGCGTCACGCACTATCTGGCGCTGAAAACCCTGGTGAGTCTGATAACCGGCATCGCGGTCTGGCTGAGTCTCTATCTGCTGGATGTGAAGTTTGCGCTGTTATGGGGTGTCGTGGCGTTTATCCTCAACTTTATTCCCAATATCGGCCCGATTATCGCCGGTATCCCGCCCTTCCTGCAGGCGTTGTTACTGAACAGCCTGTTTGATGCCGCGATGGTGGCGGCGCTGTTTACCGCGATTCATATGGTGTTTGGCAATATGCTGGAACCGCGACTGATGGGGCGCGGTCTTGGCTTATCGACGCTGGTGGTGTTCCTGTCGCTGGTGTTCTGGGGCTGGCTGCTCGGTCCGGTCGGCATGCTGCTCTCGGTGCCGCTCACCAGCATTACTAAAATTCTGATGGAGACCACGCCAGGCGGCAGCCGTCTGGCGATTATGCTGGGCACCGGACGACCTAAGCGGGCGCGGGCATTAACCAAGTAGCCGCTGCTGCACATGCTGCAGATGGCTCTCCATCGCCTGACGTGCAGCCACTTCATCGCCCGCCACAATCGCATTGGCGATCTGCTGATGGTCAGCGTTCATCTCCTGCGCGAAGCTGTTATCGGCATAATGGCGCTCCAGTCGCTGCACATGCGGGCTGTGGCGCCGGTTCCATAACTGCTCCAGCAGGTCGCGTAATACATCATTGCCGCTCATCTCACTGATAAGCAGATGGAAGCGCTTGTCCTGCTCCAGAAAGGCCGCGTCGTTTTCATTGTACTGCTGCAGTTCAGCGGTCAGCGCCAGCAGTGCTGCACGCTGAACGGTGGTGCCGTTACGTGCGGCAAATCCTGCCAGCATCCCTTCAAAGGCTTCACGCGCCTGCAACAGATCCTGCAGACTGCAGGTTTCGCTCTCCTGCGGAACCGCGGCCTGCGGCAGCGGCTGGGCGACGTAAACGCCGTTGCCAGTGCGGATATCGACCCAGCCGGTCATCTCCAGCGCAATCAATGCTTCACGCACTGATGAACGACTGACACCCAGCTGTTTTGCCAGCTCACGCTCCGGTGGCAGTAAACCACCTGCCACAAAGTCACCGCGCGTGATACCGGCCATGATGACGTTGGCGATCTGACGGTACAGGCGCTCGGTTTTTATTACTGGCAGCGTCATCACCCTCTCCTCTGATTGCACGTAAAAGCGATCTCTTCACCGATGCAGTTTGTCATGCTGCGATCCGGATCACGGCCCTGTTTTGTCCACTATCATACTCTTGGTCCAGCGGCCTGACCACTGGGCCACATCACAGTTGAGGAGTAAAAATGGAACATACATGGCGATGGTACGGCCCCAACGACCCGGTCTCACTGGATGATGCGCGTCAGGCGGGCGCGACCGGCATTGTGACGGCGCTGCACCATATCCCTAACGGCGAGGTGTGGCCGGTTGAGGAGATTAAAGCGCGTCAGGCACTGCTGGCGGAAAAAGGTCTGGTCTGGTCGGTGGTGGAGAGCATCCCGGTCCATGAGGCGATTAAAACCCAGCGTGGTGACTACCTTCGCTATATCGCCAATTATCAGCAGTCGATACGCAATCTGGCCGCCTGCGGCATTGATACCGTCTGCTACAACTTCATGCCGGTGCTGGACTGGACCCGAACCGACCTCGCCTGGACGCTGCCGGATGGCGCAAAAGCGCTGCGCTTCGACGCCGACGCTTTCGCGGCCTTCGAGCTTTATCTGTTGCAGCGTCCGGGAGCGGAACAGGATTACAGCCCAGCCGAGCAGCAGGCCGCCGCTCAGCGCTTTGCCGCCATGAGCGCAGAAGAGAAAAGCACTCTGGTGCGCAATATTATCGCCGGTCTGCCTGGCGCCGAAGAGGGTTACACCCTGGAGCAGTTTCAGGCGCAGCTGACGCAGTATGACGGCATCGACAAAGCGAAACTGCGCGAGCATATGGCGACCTTCCTGCGCGCCATTGTGCCGGTTGCGGAGGAAACGGGCGTTAAACTGGCGGTGCATCCGGATGACCCACCACGTCCTATTCTGGGCCTGCCACGCATTATTTCTACCCAGGAAGATATGCAGTGGCTGAAAGAAACCGTGGACAGTCTGCACAACGGTTTCTGTTTCTGTACCGGCTCCTATGGCGTGCGTGCCGACAATGCGCTGGTTGAGATGGCGGAAACCTATGCCGACCGCATTAACTTTATCCATCTGCGCGCCACAAAACGCGAGGCAAACCCGGCCAGCTTCCATGAAGCGGCGCATCTGGCGGGCGACGTCGATATGGTCGGCGTGATCAAGGTTATTCTGGCGGAAGAGCAGCGCCGCCGTCGGGCGGGCAACCTGCGGGCGATTCCCATGCGTCCCGATCACGGCCATCAGATGCTGGACGACCTGCATAAGCGCACCAATCCCGGTTATTCCGCCATTGGCCGCCTGAAAGGCCTTGCCGAACTGCGCGGCGTTGAAGTAGCGCTGAAACAGATCTATTTTGCCGATTAAATAAAACGTCCTGCCCTGCGCCCGCCCTGTGACGGGCCAGGGTCTCTCCTGGCCACTGCGGCGGATCGGCCTTCTGCCCTGCCTCCCGTTTTCACCTGATTGTTTTGCTGCATCGCAACGAAAACCAAACAACCTGTCAAAAAATGCAATGTCTGGTCGATAATTGACCTTAGTCAGTTCTCCTGATCGCAAAAACGCTAATCTGCACCGCCCGGAGAGATGCTATGCTGCGCCACTGATCAGCACCTCCGCATAACACCAATAATACTCAGAGGATTCAGCGGTGCCGCTACTGAAACGAAAACGCGACTACGCCAGGCTGGTGATTATTATTTCCGGCGTGCTGCCTCTGATTATTGGCATTTTTTTCACCGCCCTGGATGCGCGCCACACCGTGCATCAGCAGCAGGTCACCGCGGCGAATACGCTGTTATCTCAGGCTGAAAGAATGAGCGACAGCGCCTGGGATATGATTACCGTGCTGCGCCAGTTTCATCATCAGCCCTGCAGCCGGATTGAAAACCAGTTGCAGCGCATTGGCTCGCTAAACCCCTATTTTCGTGCGATCGGTAAAATGGAGCAGGATCACATCGCCTGCTCGTCGGTGTATGGTTCACGCCCAGGCCTGCTGAAAGAGATGATCATGCGCGACGCGCCGGTTACCGGAAAAGCCTGGTGGAGTCTGTCCATTGCCGGAACAACGGGCGTACCGGACCGTCCGGCCGTGATTTTTATGCGCGATTTGCCCGATGGCGAGGGATTCTGGGCAGTGATTGATGGCCAGTATCTGATCGATTTTATGCGCGCGATCAGCAGCAGCCATCTCTATCATTTCAGCATGACGTTCAGCGGCGGCGCGCCGATCTCGTTTGGCGATCCACACATCGCCGCGTCCAGCTGGTTTGAACCCATGATTTATCAGGCCCTCTCCCACCGCTATCCGCTCTCTGTCACCCTCATTGCCTCACCCTCTGAACTGATCTCGGCCTGGCGTCAGGTGATGTTTATCATCATGCCGATGGCCGCTATCTTCTCTATTCTGCTGATGATGCTGATGGCGAACTGGCTGAAACGGCGTATTTCATGGCGCGATGAGATTCGCCGGGCCATCACCAGCGGCCAGTTCAGGGCGCACTATCAGCCGGTCTATGACAACCGGCTGCAACGCTGCAGCGGCGCTGAAGCCCTGCTGCGCTGGACAACGCCCGACGGTAAAGGCGTGCGGCCAGATATTTTTATCGGCGCAGCAGAAGCGGAAGGCATGATTGTGCCGCTGACCCGCCATCTGCTCGATTTAATTGCAGAGGATGTGCAGGCGTGGCAGGTTGAGCCCCATTTCCACCTGGCCATTAACGTGGCGGCGGATCATCTGCAGCATCCTGACTTTGTCGACGATATGCTGCAGTTTGCCGAACGGATCAAAGATAAGCAGTTCCTGATTACCCTGGAGCTGACCGAACGCAGCCTGATCAAAGATGGCGCTGAGGTGGCTCGCAAGCTGGAGCAGTTACGTGGTTGCGGAATGAAGGTCGCGATTGATGATTTTGGGACCGGACACTGTTCGCTGAGCTATTTACAGACCTTCACGATAGATTATCTGAAAATCGATCGCGGCTTTATCAACGCGATTGAATCCCTGGAAGGCAGAACGCCGGTGCTGGACGCCATTATCCAGCTCAGCCATGAGCTTGAGCTGGAAGTGCTGGGAGAAGGCGTTGAGACCGCGTTACAGTTCAGCTATCTGCAACGGCGCGGCGTGGTCTTTATCCAGGGCTATTATTATGCCCGCCCGATGGACAACACGGCGCTGGTTGCCTGGCTGACCGATCGGGGCGAACAGCCGATTGAACGGGAGCTGGCTCTTCAGACCCGGCAGGAACCCGACGTCTGAACCAGAGCAGATGGCAGCTGAACCGCCAGTCGAGCCACATTCACTCATCTTTCTGCTCTCCGCCCTGTGATGCAAAGCGGATAACCGCTTCCGGTGCCAGCATGCCTCGTAACTTCCCCCTCTTTGCCCCTGTTTTGCTGAAAAAAACGGCGGTCGTCACGCTCAGTGATAATTTTTTTGCGGTTGCAAATAGCTCTATTTGTTGTAAAAACAGGCCGGATGTAGCCCAAACATGACAGATATCACACAAAAACGGTATACTCTGTCGCTGTTCGCAATAATCACAACAGTAATTATTGTGTCTGCCGGCGCATAAACAGTGCTTATTTACGGCTATGCTTAAATTTCTCAACGCAGCGGTCTGAACGACTCACACCCGGCTCGCGCCGTTGAGGACTTTCGTGTTCCAATACAGGGTAATTCTATGAAATTGCGTAGGAAGCGTGTAAAACCAATTGGGATCGATGATGTGACTATCATCGATGATACCCGTTTACGTAAAGCCATCACCGCGGCCTCTCTGGGCAACGCGATGGAGTGGTTCGACTTCGGTGTTTACGGCTTTGTGGCCTATGCGCTGGGTAAGGTCTTTTTCCCGGACGTTTCACCGGGCGTTCAGATGATTGCGGCGCTCGCCACTTTCTCTGTTCCTTTCCTGATTCGCCCGTTGGGTGGACTGTTCTTCGGTATGCTGGGCGACAAATATGGTCGTCAGAAAATCCTCTCCATCACCATCATCATCATGTCGGTCAGTACCTTCTGTATCGGCCTGATACCGTCCTACGCCTCCATCGGCATCTGGGCACCTATTCTGCTGCTGTTAGCGAAGATGGCTCAGGGCTTCTCGGTGGGCGGTGAATATACCGGCGCCTCAATCTTTGTGGCCGAATATTCGCCTGACCGTAAACGCGGCTTTATGGGAAGCTGGCTCGACTTTGGTTCGATTGCGGGCTTCGTGCTCGGTGCGGGCCTGGTGGTGCTGATTTCCTCCATTATCGGAGAAGAGAGTTTCCTTGAGTGGGGCTGGCGTCTGCCGTTCTTCGTCGCGCTGCCGCTGGGAATTATCGGTCTTTACCTGCGTCATGCGCTGGAAGAGACCCCGGCATTCCAGCAGCACGTAGACAAACTGGAACAGGGCGACCGCGAAGGCCTGCAGGATGGTCCACAGGTATCGTTTAAAGAGATTGCGACCAAACACTGGCGCAGCCTGCTCTCCTGTGTCGGTCTGGTTATCGCCACTAACGTCACCTACTACATGTTGCTGACGTACATGCCGAGCTACCTGTCACATAACCTGCACTACAGCGAAGACCACGGTGTGATGATTATCATCGCCATCATGATCGGTATGCTGTTTGTCCAGCCAATGATCGGCATGATGAGTGACCGTTTCGGCCGTCGTCCGTTTGTCATCATCGGCAGTATCGCCCTGATGATCTTCGCGATTCCTGCCTTTATGATGATCAACAGTGGCGTACTCGGACTGATTTTTGGTGGTCTGCTGCTGCTGGCAGTGATCCTCAACGCCTTTACTGGCGTGATGGCCTCTTCACTGCCTGCGATGTTCCCGACGCACATCCGCTACAGTGCGCTGGCGAGTGCGTTTAACATCTCGGTACTGGTTGCCGGTCTGACGCCAACGCTGGCTGCCTGGCTGGTAGAAACGACCAATAACCTCTACATGCCAGCCTACTATCTGATGGTGGTGGCAGTGATTGGTCTGATTACCGGTCTGTACATGAAAGAAACTGCCAATAAGCCCCTGAAAGGCGCGACACCGGCGGCTTCTGATATGGAAGAAGCGCGCGAAATCCTGCAGGAACATCACGATAACATCGAGCACAAAATCGAAGATATCGACGAAGAGATCTCCCGTCTGGAAGCGAAACGTAAAAACCTGGTGCAACAGCATCCGGATATCAACGAGTAACCGTTCTGCTCTCCCGCCGCCCGGCGGGAGAGTTCTTTTCCCCTCTCCTGACCGCACACAAACCTTCATCCCTCGCAGGCAAAGGGAGTAAACTGTTGTCACTTTTTTCACCTGCGTAAGAATGAAAATGTCTGATTATTCCCTTATCCAGCGCCCAAGAAGATTGCGCGCCAGCGCCTCAATGCGTGAAATGTTCCAGGAGTCCTCACTGAGCCTGAACGATCTGGCTCTGCCCATCTTTGTTGAAGAAGAAGTCGACGATTACAAAGCGATTCAGGCGATGCCTGGCGTGATGCGTATTCCGGAAAAACGTCTCGCCTATGAAATTGAGCGCATCGCCAAAGCGGGTATCCGCTCGGTGATGACCTTCGGTATTTCGCACCACACCGATGCCACCGGCAGCGATGCCTGGAACGAGAACGGTCTGGTGGCACGTATGTCCCGCATCTGCAAAGATACCGTGCCAGAAATGATCGTGATGTCTGACACCTGCTTCTGTGAATACACCAGCCACGGCCACTGTGGCGTGTTGTGTGATCACGGCGTCGATAACGATGCTACCCTGGAAAACCTGGGTAAGCAGGCCGTCGTTGCCGCCGCAGCCGGTGCGGATTTCATCGCCCCGTCAGCGGCGATGGATGGTCAGGTTGAGGCGATTCGCCGGGCACTGGACGCCGCGGGCTTCACTCAGACCGCCATCATGTCCTACTCCACCAAATTCGCCTCCTCGTTTTACGGCCCGTTCCGTGAAGCGGCCGGAACAGCGCTGAAAGGCGACCGTAAAACCTACCAGATGAACCCGATGAACCGTCGTGAAGCGATCCGTGAATCGCTGCTCGACGCGGCACAGGGCGCGGATTCACTGATGGTGAAACCGGCAGGTGCTTATCTGGATATCCTGCGCGATATCCGTGAACGTACCGAATTGCCGCTGGCGGCTTATCAGGTGAGTGGTGAATACGCGATGATCAAATTTGCCGCTCAGGCCGGTGCCATTGATGAACGCAATGTGGTGCTGGAAAGCCTGGGTGCGATTAAACGCGCCGGTGCAGACCTGATTTTCAGCTATTTCGCCCTTGATCTCGCCGAACAAAAAGTGCTCTGATCCCCTCCTTATAAAGAGCGTGATGGCTATGTCACGCTCTTCTTCTTCGCCGTAAGGCAAACACCAGAACCTGGCTTGAGCTAAAAAAATAAAGGGCTCTGTGATGAAAGCACCTGAAATCGCTGCCGACGAGGCACAACGTTTATCGCAGTTGCGTGCGCTGAACATAATGAACACACCAGCGGAAGAAAGATTTGATCGTTTAACCCGTCTGGCGCGCCGCCTGTATGACGTTCCTATCGCGTTAGTCAGCCTGCTGGAAGCTGATCATCAGTGGTTTAAATCCGCTCAGGGCTATGAACCCGCAGGATCGCCCCGCGACATCTCCTTTTGCGGTCATGCCATCCTGCAGGATGAGATTATGATCGTTGAAGATGCCGCAGAAGATGAACGTTTTTATGATAATCCGCTGGTTACCGGCGAACCGCACATCCGCTTTTATGCCGGCTGTCCGCTGCGGGCACCGGGCGGCGCTAAAATGGGTACCCTCTGTATCATTGGTCGTGAACCGCGTCAGTTTAATGAAGAGGATCAGGCCACGATGCGCGACCTGGCCGCCATGGCCGAAGCGGAACTGGTCGCCTTTCAGACTGCCACCTGTGATGAACTGACGCAGATCACCAATCGTCGCGGCTTTATGACGCTGGGACAGATGGTGCTGAACGAGTGCCGGCTGAAAAACCGGCCTGCCTGCCTGACCTTTCTCGATCTCGACAAATTTAAGCAGATTAATGACACGCTGGGCCACCGCGAAGGCGACCGGGCGCTGATGGACTTTGCCGATGCGATGAAAGTGGTGTTTAAGCATTCGGATCTGTTTGCCCGTCTGGGTGGCGATGAGTTTGTGGTGCTGTTTAATGGTCTGCAGCAGCAGCAGAGCGAAGCGCTGCTCCTGCAGTTTGACCGTTATCTGCAACAGCAATCAGTCAGTCTGAACCGCCGTTACCGCCTGCAATTCTCGTCCGGCGTCGTGGAGTTTGACGCGGCGCATCCGCAATCGCTGGAGCAGTTGCTGCACGACAGCGATGAGCAGATGTACCTCAGTAAAAAGCAGAAACGCGTGGCGATCTAAGGTCAGGCGCCGCAGCGCCTGACGGTTCAGGGGACGCGCCAGATCGTCGAGCAGCGTCTGGTTAAATTTTGCCGGTTCTTCCATTTGCGGCGCGTGTCCCATACCGGGGAATTCGATTAAGCGCGCCCCCGGAATGCGTTTTGCGACCTCTTTCCCCAGTACCGCGTAATCACCCAGCCGGGCTTTCACCTCTGCCGGGGCGATATCACTGCCGATGGCAGTCGTGTCTGAGGTGCCGATCATCAGCGTGGTGGGCACTTTCAGATCGCCGAATTCATAAAATACGGGCTGAGTGAAGATCATGTCGTAGATTAAGGCGGAGTTCCACGCCACCTTCTGGTGGCCCGGCCCGCTGTTGAGTCCGGCCAGCATATCAACCCACTTGTCATATTCGGGTTTCCAGCGACCGACATAGTAGGTCTGCTGCTCATACTTCTTAATGCCCTCTGCGCTGAGTTTGAGTTCGCGCTGATACCACTGATCTACGGATCGCCACGGTGCGCCTTTGGCTTTCCAGTCCTCCAGCCCGATCGGGTTAACCAGCACCAGCTTCTGTGTCTGTTCCGGGTACATCAGCGCATAACGTGTTGCCAGCATCCCGCCAGTGGAGTGACCCATAATCACCGCCTTCTTCACACCCAGCCGGGTGAGCAACTGATGGGTGTTATCTGCCAGCTGCTGAAAACTGTACTGGTAACTGGCTGGTTTGGTCGAGCTGCAGAAGCCAATCTGGTCGGGCGCGATAACGCGATATCCCTGCTGACTGAGTGCGCGAATGGTCTCTTCCCAGGTCGCGCCACAGAAGTTTTTACCGTGCATCAGCACCACGGTTTCGCCGTTGGCCCTTTGCGCCGGTTTCACATCCATATAGCCCATACTCAGCGATTGCTGCTGGGATTTAAAATCAAAATGCTGCAACGGATAGGGGTATTGAAATCCTTCCAGCTGTTCGCCATACACACCAGCGGCACTGGCAGGTGCATGAGCAAATAACGCCAGCGAGGTGAGCAAGGCGGCAAGCGGTTTTTTCAGCGCGTATGTCGGGCTCATCCGGGGGGTTCTCCAGGTTAAAGGTGAGCCGTAAGCCTGGCATGTCGCAGCCAAAAATCTATTGATGTGCCGTGCTATAGCCGTGATTACAGAGATTCCGGCAAGGTAAACCGTGAGTCTGGCTGCGGACTCACGGCTCATTTTGATTAACGTCCCGCGGAACAACTTATTCATTCACCTACAATTACCAACAGATTAATCACAATTCATCTTTTTTATTAATAACACCCCCTCAAATGAATATCTTCAGAGATAACGATTAAAATCCTGAAAAATCTTTACGCAAAGAATAAGCACATTAAGATAAATATTTTAGAATCTTCTTAAATCAAACAGGGGGTTCTATGAACGAAAATAAATATAACGAAAGCGTGATCGTCTCTATCACTGAGTGGATTAATAATAATCTGGATCAGCGTTTAAGCGTTGATGATATTGCAGAAAAGGCGGGTTACTCTAAGTGGTATTTACAGAAACTTTTTGCCCGTTATCATAATGAAACCCTGGCGCGATATATTCGTAAGAAAAAGCTTAACGCCAGTGTTCATGATTTAAAAAACAGCCGCACGCCCATCATCAGCCTGGCGCTGAAATACCATTTTGAAAGCCAGCAATCCTTTACCCGATCTTTTAAGCAGATTATGGGTTGCACGCCGAGCGTCTGCCGTAAACGTCTGATGAAGGACGAGGCAAAGCAGCAGCTGGCCGACGTTGATGATCCCTGTGCGCTGTGCAGTTACGGTCGGGCGGAAAGCATAAAGCAGAGCTGTGGCGTAACAGTCCGGCCTGTTACGCGCTCAGCGCGCGGATATGCGCCGGCAGACGCTTTCCGCGAAATAGGTTAATCAGGATTCATCCGGCTGATAATATTGCACACCAATCTTAATACGCTCACGTCCCTGGGTGACGCGATGACGATTGGTGTCGCGCAGTGAATAGACACAGCCACAATATTCCTGCTGATAGAAACTCTCGCGCTTGCTGATTTCAATCATGCGCGATGACCCACCACCTTTACGCCAGTTAAAATCCCAGTACATCAGATCCGGATACGCCGCCGCTGCGCGGACTCCGCAGCTGTTAATCTGCTTCATATCTTTCCAGCGCGAAATACCCAGGCAACTGGTCATCACCGGAAAACCGTTCTCATGGGCATAGAGTGCCGTACGTTCAAAGCGCATATCAAAGCACATGGTGCAGCGTTCACCCCGTTCCGGTGACCACTCCAGGCCGCGCGCCCGCTCAAACCAGTTATCCCGGTCATAGTCCGCATCAATAAACGGCACACCAAATTTTTCGGCAAAGCGAATATTCTCCTCTTTACGCAGCTCATACTCTTTGAGCGGGTGAATATTCGGGTTGTAGAAATAGATCGTGTATTCAATGCCGGATGCCAGCATCGCTTCCATCACCTCACCCGAGCAGGGTGCGCAACAGGAGTGCAGCAGGACTTTTTTATGGCCGCCCGGCAGAGGCAGCGGCTGACGCTGGAAAGGTTCAGACATAAGCACCTTCAATCAATAGCAGTAAAGCGGCAGTGTAATGCCGCAGGCGGGTAGTTGCAAAACCTGACCTGACGCGCCCTGTTTTGCGTAATCGTGCCCCGGCCGCAGTTTCCCTCTCCTGAACCAACCCGCTGATCTCTGATGCTTTCTTATCGCAGCAATGCTGTGTGGCACCGGTGATAGCCGGAAGTGTGATCGCCCCCACACTGGCATCGACTATGTTTACATAACATTAACAATATTGACACAGAACCCCCGCAAGGAGACTCGCATGGTCGCGGCAAAAAAATCGGGAAATCAACAGAACCGCTTTACCTGGTTCGTCTGTTTTATGGCTGCGCTGTCCGGCCTGCTGTTTGGTCTGGATATCGGCGTCATTGCAGGTGCCTTGCCGTTTCTGGCGAAGGATTTGCAGATCACTAACCATCAGCAGGAGTGGGTAGTGAGTTCGATGATGTTTGGCGCGGCGCTGGGCGCACTAGCGGCGGGCTGGATGTCATCAAAGCTGGGACGCAAGAAAAGTATGCTGGCGGGGGCGACGCTGTTTGTCATTGGCTCGCTGTGGTCAGCCTTCTCACCGGATGTGGCGTCGCTGGTCTGTGCCCGCGTGATGCTGGGTCTGGCGGTGGGGATCGCCTCTTACACCGCGCCACTCTATCTGGCGGAGATTGCGCCTGAACGTATTCGTGGCTCAATGATTTCGATGTACCAGCTGATGCTGACCACTGGCATTGTCGTGGCCTATCTCTCCGACACCGCGTTCAGCTACAGCGGTAACTGGCGCGGGATGCTCGGCGTGATCGCCATTCCGGCGGTGATCCTGTTTATCGGCGTGCTGTTTCTGCCCAACAGTCCGCGCTGGCTGGCGGCGCACGGACGCTTTAACGAGGCGCAGCGGGTGCTGGATCGGCTGCGTAACAGCAGCGAACAGGCCCGGGAGGAACTGGAAGAGATCCGGGAAAGCCTGCAGGTGAAGCAGCGCGGCTGGTCGCTGTTCCGTTCTAATGGCAATTTCCGCCGCGCGGTGTGGCTGGGTATGCTGCTACAGGTTATGCAGCAGTTTACCGGCATGAATGTGGTGATGTATTACGCGCCTAAAATCTTCAACATCGCCGGCTTCTCCAGCACCAGTGAGCAGATGTGGGGCACGGTGATTGTCGGGCTGGTCAATATGCTGGCCACGCTGATTGCGATCTTCTTTGTCGATCGCTGGGGTCGCAAGCCGATGCTCACCACCAGTTTTCTGGTGATGGCGGTTGGCATGGGCGTGCTGGGAACGCTGTTGCACATCGGCGTTGAGACAGATTTCCGCAAATACTTTGCTGTCGCGATGCTGCTGATGTTTATCGTCGGCTTTGCGATGGCGGCCGGACCGGTGATCTGGCTGCTCTGTTCAGAGATTCAGCCACTGAAAGGGCGTGATTTCGGCATTACCGCCTCCACCACCACTAACTGGGTCGGCAATATGATTGTTGGCGCCACCTTCCTGACCATGCTGGATCAGCTGGGTAATGCCAACACCTTCTGGTTCTACGGCGCACTCAACCTGGTATTTATCGTGCTGACGCTGATGCTGGTGCCGGAGACCAAACATGTGACGCTGGAGCACATTGAACGCAATCTGATGAAGGGTAAAGCGCTGCGTGACATCGGGGCGTAACCGCCCCGCTTCAGCCTACCACTGCAGTTGCTGGCCGGCGTAATCGACATAGTGATGACCACCACGACCGCGCCACTGGATCAGCTGCTGGACGATACCGGCGGCACTCTCTTCTGCCGTCAGGGGCGCACTCTCGCCGCCCATATCCGTTTTCACCCAGCCGGGATGCAGCGTCAGCAGCGTCCCGCTCTGCGCTTCCACTGCCGGAGTCAGCGTGCGGCTCAGCATATTCAGTGCGGCTTTGCTGGCCGAGTAAATCGGCATCTGCGCCTCCGGATTTTCATTCAGGCTGCCGAGCTGAGATGAGGTCAGCGCCAGCACGCCTTCCTGTTTCAGCAGCGGCAACAGGATCTCTGCGCTGCGAACCGGGGCGATCGCATTGGTCAGGAATAGCTGCGCCAGCGCCTGATCGTCACTCTGCAACACTTTCTGGTGCGCAGGCCCGGAAATCCCGGCGTTAATCAGAATCGCATCGAACGACTTGCCACTGAGCTGGCTGGCAAACTGTTGAACCGCTGATGAGTGGGTCATATCCAGCGAATGCCAGTGAATGTCTGGCCGGTTACCCTGTTCCGGGATGCCACTGCGATGCGTGGCCGTGACCTGCCAGCCCTCATCGGCAAAGGCCTGTGCCACCGCGAGACCGATACCGCGTGAAGCACCAATAATCAGAACCTCTTTTTGCTGAGCCATATTCATTCCTCGTTGATTGTCTCGTCACAAGCTTAACGGTAAATCTGCCCAGGCAGCGGCCAGTTGTGCTTTTTAGCCAGACGACCGCACTGCAGGTAAAACCCCACGGCGTAGCGCTGTTGATGGCTTTCCATCATTAAATCGCTTTATCTTTTACTTTTAACCGGTTAGAAGAGATAAACAGTCTGACAGGCAGCAGTCAATTTGCCATTTTCGCATGGAGTCTGAATGAAAAAGCTCACCTTAGAGGTGGTGGCAAAAATGGCAGGCGTCGGGATTGCGACGGTCGATCGGGTGCTGAATGAGCGCGGCGGCGTCTCCCTGGAGACCAGCCGTAAAGTCCTGAAAGCCGCACGCGAAGTGGGGCTGAAGCGTCTGCTGCCAGAGGAGTACCAGCATCCGTGGCAGATTGAGGTGTTCCTCAGCAATAACGGCTCATCCTTTTTTCAACAGCTCACCACCCATTTCAGCGAGGTCGCCAGTCAGCTTGGCTATCGCCGCCTGAAACTACACAAAACCCTGGTGGCCGAAGCGCAGCCTGAGCAGCTGGCGCAAAGCATTATCGCCCGCAGCAGCACCCGCGACGGCATCATTGTTTTTGCGCATGACTCGCCGCCCATCTATCGGGCACTGGCGCTGTGCCGCAGCCGCAATGTGCCGGTGATCACCATCGTCACCGATCTGCCCGATGCCGACCGCTTGTGTCATGTTGGTATCGACCAGTATCAGGCGGGACGCACAGCCGGACTGCTGATGAGTAAGACAGTGAACCAGCCCGGCGACATTCTGATGGTCAGTGGCCGTTTTGATTACCGCGCCCATCGTCAGCGCATCGCGGGATTTCGTGAGGCCATGGAACAGCGCGCGCCGCAGCGTCATCTGCGTGAAGTGCTGTCGGGTCAGGATCAGCGGGAAACCATCCGCAGTGAACTGGCTCGCCATCTGCGTCCGTCGCAGGCAATTGCAGGGGTCTATAACACCGGCATGGGGAATAGTGATGTCAGCGACACCCTGCGCGCCCACCAGCTGCTGGGTAAATGCACCTACATCACCCATGAGCTTTATGATGTCACCCGCCAGCTACTGCTGAACGATGAAGTGGCTTTTACCCTGGATCAGCATGCTCAGCAGCATGCCCGTTTAGCGATTGATCTGATGCTGAGTCATCTCGAAACCGGCTATCAGCCAGATGTCTATCAGGCGGGGAAAGTGGCCTTTCGGCTGTTTACGGCGGAAAATATGGTGTGAGGTGGAAACTGTTTCCCCTGATGAAGCGCTGTCATTAAGGGAAACAGATTGGGCTCGATTAACCCGCGGCATCCCGGCTTTTATCGTCCGGGCTGTCCGCATCGTCATTACCCTGGCTCTTCTCCACTTCCTGCGGATGTCCCATCGAAAGCGCAGCCGCACTGGCCGGGTCGAACAGCGACAGACTCTCAATCTGGTCAACCATGATCACTTTACGGAACGACATCGCATCTTTGGGTTTCGAGTCGAGCGTGATGTCGTGCTCGGCGTACCACTTGCTGTAGTTATGTTCCACCGCCAGCTTCAGCGTCTTGCTGTCGCGATATCCGCTCAGCATCGGGATCAGCACGATATTTTTGGTGCTCTCATATTCAAAAGTCGAAGCATGAATCATGCCGATGTAAATGCGGCGCGACTTCATTGTAATCCACGCCAGTTCGCCCTCTTCCATGCACTGAAATAACAGTTGCTCCACACCATTAGAGCGTGACAGCTGCTGATAGAGGTCTTTACGACCGGAAACGTTCAGTCGTGCACTGCCTGCCCAGTTTGAGCGGTAAAGGCAGAGAAGAATGGCAAAGGTGAGCATGATCACCACGGGAGCCTGGATGCCCAGGAAACTCCAGTTCATAAACTCCACCTGCCACTTCAGGTGGACGCCGGGGATCATCTGGACGGCGTTGGCGATGCCGGAGATACAGAGCAGCACCAGCCAGATGATACCGGTCGCAAACACACCCTGCAGGACGAAAATACAACCGTAAAGCGCGACCAGGAAATAGACATCCCAGCCCGACGAACGACGGATTTTAAAGCGGCTGTTCAAATCACGGCTGGTGTACCAGTAACCACTGACCATCAACACCATAAATATTGCGGTACCCACCTCACACTCCCTTTAACGTATTCACGTGGCGGGCAAAATCTTCATGGACTTCCTCGCTCAGCGTGTTGACCGAGATATTGCCGTTTTCATCAATAATGATGCGCTCACCTTCAGCGATCGAGTCGTTGATATCCTGACGGGTCATGATCTGCAGAAACTTATCCGGACTGGCAAAGACCGACTTAACAAATTTAAACATGGCGATCCACTTATTGGCCTGAAAATTGAAGTATGTGACCGAATCCACACTCTCGCCTGTTTAATTTCGGGTGAAATTTCTTAAAATCAATTAATTAGCGAAGCGGTAGTGGCGTTGCCCGTGCCGTTTTCCGCTGAAATCTTCAACGTAACCAGCAGCATGGCGTAGCAGCATCGCATTTTTACCGTGCAGGTCTGCAACGACGTCTGGTCGCCTCTCTGCCAGGAAGCGCTAAGCTCATTGGTTAGCCGCTTTCTGTCACCCTGTCTGAAACGCATCGAGGAATGTTTGCATGAAACTACGAACACTGGGCCGTACCGGTCAGCGCGTCTCCGAAATTGGCTTTGGCGCATGGGCCATTGGCGGAACCTGGGGGGAAGTGAGCATGGAGGATGCCAAAGCCGCGCTGAATGCTGCGCTGGATGCGGGCATCACCTTTATTGATACCGCCGATGTCTATGGCGATGGCCGTTCCGAAAAAATCATCGCAGAGGTGCTGAATCAGCGCGGCGGTGAACGTCCGTTTGTGGCAACCAAGCTGGGGCGTCGCCTCTCGCCACATGTGGCTGAAGGTTACAATGCTGAAAACCTCAACGCCTTTATTGACCGTTCACGCGAGAACCTGCAAACCGACACGCTGGATTTAGTGCAGCTGCATTGCCCGCCGACCGAGGTCTACTACAACCCGGACGTCTTTGCGGTGATGGATGAGATGGTCGCTGCCGGAAAAATCCGTCACTACGGTGTCTCCGTTGAGAAAGTTGAAGAAGGTCTGAAGGCGCTGGAGTTTCCAAACGTCTCGTCAATTCAGCTGATCTACAACATTTTCCGCCAGCGTCCGGCTGAACTGCTGCTGCGTGAAGCGAAACGCCGTGATGTGGCGATCATCGCCCGTGTGCCGCTGGCGTCGGGACTCCTGACCGGCAAAATGCGTGCCGACAGCGTGTTTGCTGCTGACGACCACCGCACCTTTAACCGTAATGGCGAAGCGTTCGATAAGGGCGAGACCTTTTCCGGCGTGCCTTATGAGGTGGCGCTGGAGGCGGTTGACGAGATTCGCCGCTTTGTCACTGGCGACACCACCATGGCGATGTTTGCCCTGCGCTGGATACTGATGAACGAAGATGTCAGCGTGGTGATCCCTGGCGCGAAAAACCGCGAACAGGCTGAAGCCAATGCCCGCGCCAGCGATGTCGATGCGCTCTCTGCAGATACGATGGCGGCGCTGAAGCAGATCTATCAGGAGAAGATCGCACCTCACGTGCATCAGCGCTGGTAAATGCCTTACAACGCCTGGGCGCAGGCCCAGGCGGAACTCCACGCCCACTGGAAGTTATAGCCGCCCAGCCAGCCGGTGACATCAGCCACTTCACCAATAAAGTAAAGTCCCGGCACCGCACGCGCCTCCATCGTTTTCGAGGAGAGCTGTGTGGTATCCACGCCGCCCAGCGTCACTTCAGCAGTTCGATATCCCTCGGTGCCGTTTGGCTGAATGCGCCAGGCGTGCAGCGTCTGCGCCAGCTCGGTTTGCTGTTTGCTGTTGAGCTGCTTCAGGGTGATATCCGGCACCACCTTCAGCGTCTGCAATACTTCCACCAGACGCTTCGGCAGGATTTTCGCCAGGCTGTTCTTCAGGCTGAGATTCGGGTGTGCTTCACGCTGCGCCGTCAGAAACGCCTCAAGCGGCGTGGCAGGCGACAGATCGATGGTGACGAATTCTCCGGGTAGCCAGTAGCTGGAGATTTGTAACACCGCCGGGCCGGAGAGGCCGCGGTGGGTAAACAGCATCGCCTCTTTGAAGCGGGTGCCATCCTGCGCATCGATAGTGGTCTCCAGCGCGACACCTGACAGCGTCTGCAACTGCTCCAGCAGCGGTTTGTGCAGGGTAAAGGGCACCAGCGCCGCCCGCGTCGGAAAGACGCTCAGCCCGAACTGCTCCGCTATTTTATAGCCAAACGGCGTGGCACCCAGGCCAGGCATCGACAGACCGCCGCTGGCGATGACCAGCTTCTCCGCCTGAACCGTGCTGCCGTTAAGTTGCAGGGTATAGCCGCTTTCATCGCGCGCCACGCTGAGCACTTCACTGCGCAGCCGCAGGGTGACATTGCCTTTGTCACATTCGGCCAGCAGCAGATCGACAATCTGCTGGGCGGAGTCGTCGCAGAAGAGCTGGCCCAGGGTTTTCTCGTGCCAGGCGATACCGTGGCGGTTAACCAGATCGATAAAATCCCACTGGGTATAACGCGCCAGCGCCGATTTACAGAAATGGGGATTGTGCGACAGATACGCCGCCGGTTCGGTGTAGAGATTGGTGAAGTTGCAGCGGCCACCGCCAGACATCAGAATTTTACGTCCCGGCTTTTTGCCGTTATCCAGCAGTAACACGCGGCGTCCCCGCTGCCCGGCCTGGGCGGCGCAGAACAGCCCTGCGGCTCCGGCACCAATGATGATAACGTCAAACTGTTCCACTACGACTCGCTCACTTAACTGGAAAGGCGCAGATTGTAGTGATCTGCTCACTGAGACGCCAGCGTCAAAAAAATGCCGCAAATGTGTCATATTGTATCTGTCTAATATCTAACCCTTTTTCTCTGAGTTACCCTTACGCCTTACATCGAAAGGTTAAATTAGCGCTATATTTTCCTTTCCCATACAGCACGTTGTCGCGGATAATGCGCCGCGTTCATGTCCTCCAAAAATGGCGTAACGTTTATGCTACATCTGTTTGCTGGTCTAGACCTCAGTACTAGCCTGTTATTGGTTCTTGCCCTGCTGTTTGTATTGTTTTACGAAGCGATCAACGGTTTCCACGACACGGCCAACGCAGTTGCGACGGTCATCTATACGCGTGCCATGCGTGCCCAGCTTGCTGTGGTCATGGCGGGTGTATTTAACTTCCTTGGCGTGCTGCTCGGTGGATTGAGTGTCGCTTACGCTATTGTTCATATGCTTCCCACCGATCTGTTGTTAAATGTTGGATCGGCTCACGGTCTCGCCATGGTGTTTTCTATGCTGCTGGCGGCGATTATCTGGAACCTCGGCACCTGGTATCTCGGTCTGCCGGCATCCAGCTCCCATACGCTGATCGGCGCCATTATCGGTATCGGTCTGACCAACGCCCTGATGAGCGGAACCTCGGTGGTTGATGCGCTCAACATCCCGAAAGTGCTGAACATCTTCCTTTCTCTGATCCTGTCGCCGATTGTCGGCCTGGTGATGGCGGGCGGCTTAATCTTTATACTGCGTCGCTACTGGAGCAATACCAAAAAGCGTGCGCGTATTCATATGACGCCTGCTGACCGTGAGAAGATCGACGGCAAGAAAAAGCCGCCGTTCTGGACCCGTATCGCCCTGATTGTTTCGGCAATTGGCGTAAGTTACTCGCACGGTGCAAACGACGGTCAGAAAGGGATCGGCCTGATCATGCTGGTTCTGATTGGCGTGGCACCTGCTGGTTTCGTGGTGAATATGAATGCCTCCGGTTACGACATCACGCGAACCCGCGATGCAGTCAATCACCTGGAGCAGTATTATCAGCAGCATAACGCCTCGCTGACCCACATCATCCAGATGGCACCGCCTAAGCTGCCAACGCCGGAAGAAGTGCCAGCAAGCAGCCCGCAGGAGTTCCACTGTGACAGCGCGCGCGCATTACAGGCGGTACAGGGTGCGCAGGTGTTGCTGAATAACCTGCAGAGCTACGATCAGCTGACGGTTGATCAGCGCGGTCAGATGCGTCGTCTGCTGCTGTGTATCTCCGATACCGCTGATAAAGCGGCTCGTCTGCAGGAAACCTCGCCAGATGACAAACGCTTCCTCAATAAGCTGAAAAGCGACCTGCTTGGCACCATCGAGTATGCGCCTATCTGGATTATTGTGGCCGTCGCGCTGGCGCTGGGCATCGGCACCATGATTGGCTGGCGTCGTGTTGCCACCACCATTGGTGAGAAGATTGGTAAAAAAGGCATGACCTATGCGCAGGGAATGTCAGCACAGGTGACAGCAGCGCTGTCGATTGGCGTCGCCAGCTATACCGGCATGCCCGTCTCCACCACGCATATCCTCTCCTCATCGGTTGCCGGTACCATGCTGGTCGACGGTGGCGGGCTGCAGAGCCGGACCATCAAGAACATCGCCATGGCGTGGATCTTCACCCTGCCGGTCTGTATTCTGCTGTCAGGTTCGCTCTACTGGATTGCCTTAAAACTGGTGTGATGCCAGCAAAAAAAAGGGCGACGCAAGTCGCCCTTTTTTAATGCCAGATCGCCAGCGCCACCAGACTGATGACCACCAGTCCGCACAGCGCACTGGTCAGCATAAACTGCCCACGCACCCGCTCGCAGCGCCGGATAAACTCATCGTCGTGATGATCAAGATAGCGCTTTGCCCAGATATAAGTGACCAGCCGCACCTGCTTGCTCGGCTGGCCATGAGAGGTGAAAAAACCCGCCCCATCGACATACTGATACAGCAGCGGATCACAACCGCGTAAGACCGCCAGCAGAGCGCGCAGAGATGAAAAATAGCGCGCCATATTCACGATACACACCACGCAAAGCGCCCAAAAAAGCGCAATAGTGCTGATCATATTCTCCCCCTCCCGGCTGGAATCGCAGCAACAGGCCCAGCGTCAGACACTGAGTCCACCTGCAGAAATAACCAGCCACTGAATCACCGGACTGCGAAAGTTTTTCGACCCCCTGAGCGGTTGCGAATCGGACCGCCTTTTTTCAGTGTAGGAGAAATCTTTACATTTTTTCCAACGATGATTTTCGTTCAGCGCGAGTAAATCTGGCATAGCCTTGATCTTATTCATAAGCCAGGCGGCAACGGCAGCATTTACAGTGGGAGAAGGCTATACTGAGGACATAACAACATCATCACCTGCAATGCAGGTAGACACTTTGGTGGCGCTCATCGCCCGCTCGCGCAAGGGATTTCGCTAAGCTGTGACGCGGCAGGAACACCGGATGCCATCCTTAACCTCGTGAAAGGAGTTTTATCATGGCTTATAAACATATCCTGATTGCAGTAGACCTTTCTCCCGAAAGCCAGTTGCTGGTGGATAAGGCCGTCTCGCTGGCTCGTCCGTACGATGCCAGAATTTCCCTGATTCACGTTGATGTCAATTACTCCGACCTCTACACCGGCCTGATTGATGTCAACTTAGGGGATATGCAGAAGCGTATCTCTGAAGAGACGCATGCGGCGCTGAAAGGGTTGTCAGATGCGGCGGGCTACCCGATCAGTGAGACGCTGAGCGGCAGTGGCGACCTCGGCCAGGTACTGGTTGACGCGATCAGAAAATATGACGTTGACCTTGTAGTATGTGGTCATCATCAGGATTTCTGGAGCAAGCTGATGTCCTCAGCCCGTCAGCTGATCAACACCGTGCATATCGACATGCTGATTGTGCCGCTGCGCGATGAAGACGAGGCGTAATTTCGCCGTATAAATGATTAAAGCCGGCGCAGAGCCGGCTTTTTTATGCTTTAAAGCGGTGGGTAAATATCAAAGCGATGGCTTTTGGTTACCACGGCCGCCTGCGTCACAATACCCGCCAGCGGCGGTGCATAGTCTGGCCGTTTAACCACGATGCGTTTCTTCGCCAGCCGGCGAGCGGGTTCCAGTAATGCGTCAGCATCTTCATCCGGCCCCACCAGCGACTGAAACACCCGCATCTCCTTTTTCACCAGCGCACTTTTCTGGCGATGGGGATACATCGGATCGAGATAGACCACATCCGGCGGCGGCGTGATATCCCCCAGCGCCTGCGCGCTGGCCGCATGAATCAGCGTCAGCCGATCGCGCAGCCAGGGGCCAATTTCCGCATCCTGATACCCGCGCTGCAATCCATCTTCCAGCAGCGCAGCGACAACAGGATGGCGCTCCAGCATTCGCACCCGGCAGCCCAGCGCCGCCAGCACAAACGCATCTCGTCCCAGCCCGGCGGTGGCATCGACCACATCCGGCAGATAACCGCCTTTGATGCCGACCGCTTTGGCGACGGCTTCGCCGCGTCCACCGCCGAAGCGACGGCGATGGGCCATCGCGCCAGTGACGAAATCAACAAAAATGCCGCCCAGCTTTGGCTCATCACGCTTGCGCAGTTCAAGGTGCGTCGGGGTCTGCACCAGCGCCAGCAGTGCGTCTTCATCGTGCTCCAGCTGCCAGCGCTGCGCTAAACGTGATAAGGCGCCGTCTCCGGCGCCTGATTCATCGAGCAAACAGATTTTCACGAACCGACTTATCCCTGAATGCCGTAATGTTCCAGCATCGCATCGAGCTTCGGTTCACGGCCACGGAAGCGTTTGAACAGCTCCATCGGCTCTTCAGAACCGCCACGCGTCAGGATGTTATCCAGGAAGGACTGACCGGTTTCACGGTTGAAGATGCCCTCTTCCTCGAAGCGGGAGTAAGCATCCGCCGCCAGCACGTCTGCCCACAGATAGCTGTAGTAACCCGCCGCATAGCCACCCGCAAAGATGTGGCTGAAAGCGTGCGGAAAACGGCCCCATTCCGGACCCGGAACCACGGCCACGCGGCTTTTCACTTCGCGCAGGGTTTCCAGAATCTGTGCACCTTTCTCCGGATTAAACTCGGTGTGCAGGCGGAAATCGAACAGGCCGAACTCCAGCTGACGCAGGATAAACAGCGCAGCCTGATAGTTCTTCGCCGCCAGCATTTTATCCAGCAGCTCTTTCGGCAGCGGTTCGCCGGTTTCAAAGTGGCCCGAGATAAAGGCCAGCGCATCCGGTTCCCAGCACCAGTTCTCCATGAACTGGCTTGGCAGTTCCACTGCATCCCATGGCACACCGCTGATACCGGAGACGCCAGGCGCTTCGATACGGGTCAGCATGTGATGCAGGCCGTGACCAAACTCATGGAACAGGGTGATCACTTCGTCATGGGTGAACAACGCAGGTTTGCCTTTCACCGGACGGTTAAAGTTACAGGTCAGGTAGGCAACCGGCTTCTGCAGGCTGCCATCGGCTTTACGCATCTGGCCGACGCAGTCATCCATCCAGGCACCGCCACGTTTATGTTCGCGGGCGTAGAGATCGAGATAGAAGCTGCCGCGCAGTTCGCCGGTTTCATCGAACAGATCGAAGAACTTCACGTCAGGATGATAAACCTCAACGTCGTTACGCTGCTTCGCCGTGATGCCGTAAATGCGTTTCACCACTTCAAACAGACCGGCGACCGCACGCTCTTCCGGGAAGTAAGGGCGCAGTTGCTCATCGCTGATGGTGTAAAGGTGCTGCTTCTGCTTTTCACCGTAATAGGTGAGATCCCACGGATTAAGCTCGGTCACGCCGTGCTCTTTACGGGCAAAGGCGCGCAGCTGCTCCAGCTCTTTTTCACCCTGCGGACGGGCGCGTTCCGCCAGGTCATTAAGGAAGTCGATTACCTGGGACGGGCTTTGCGCCATTTTGGTCGCCAGCGATTTATCGGCGTAGGAGTCGAAGCCCAGCAGCTGTGCCAGCTCGTGACGCAGCGCCAGCTCTTCCGCCATGATTGGGCCGTTATCCCACTTACCGGCGTTCGGACCCTGATCGGAGGCGCGCGTCGCATAGGCGCGATACATCTCTTCACGCAGCGCAGCGTTGTCGCAGTAGGTCATGACCGGCAGATAACTTGGGATATCCAGCGTCAGCAGCCAGCCTTCCTGCTCTTTGGCTTCAGCCTGTGCTTTCGCCGCCGCCAGCGCGCTTTCCGGCATACCGGCCAGCTCGCTTTCATCGGTAATCAGCTTGCTCCAGCCCATGGTGGCATCAAGCACGTTGTTGCTGTAAGCCGAGCCCAGCTCAGAGAGGCGCGCGGCGATTTCGCCGTAGCGCTGCTGTTTATCTTTTGGCAGGCCGATACCGGAGAGTTCGAAATCACGCAGGGCATTATCGACCGCTTTCTTCTGCGCCAGATCCAGTGCAGCGTACTGATCGCCCTCTTTCAGGTTGCGATACGCCTGATAGAGCCCTTCATGCTGACCAACCCAGGTGCTGTATTCAGAGAGCAGCGGCAGCGTCTGCTCATAGGCTTCACGCAGCTCCGGGCTGTTTTTCACCGCATTAAGGTGGCTGACCGGTGAGAAGATACGGCTCAGGCGATCGTCAGTTTCCGCCAGCGGCTGAACCAGATTATCCCAGGTATACGGCGCACCCTGCGCCACGACTTTTTCGACTTCTGCGCGACAGTGGCTCAGCACTTCCGTCACGGCAGGCACCACATGTTCAGGCTTAATGGCAGAAAAAGGGGGTAGCGTAAAAGATGTCAGTAGCGGATTGGTCATAGCGCAGTCCTTTATAGATGTATGGGGCGCAGCGGGTCGCGCAACGCAATCTAAGTAACATGCGGCTTAGTGTAGCGAAAATCAATGGCAGCCAGGATGAGGTGGGGAAGAAACGCGCGAATAGCAGCACGGAAGATGCACGCTTTTATCTCATGCACGTAATGCTGGCTGGCGCGTCGGGGAAGATTTGCGGTCGCTTTCCGTAACTGCGTGCCGGGAACCAGACGCCCCGCCCTGAGCGGCTCGCGGTAATCCCGATTTGTTATCACGCTTCTGGCACATCAACAGGTCATCCCTGATATAATCGCGGATTCTCATGCTTTTCCTGCGTCGGTTGCTGTGCGTCGTTCTGTGGGTAATACGTGAGGTAATAATTGGTATAAATTGATTTTCCATCAATTAAAACCTTATACATTCAACAGGATAAACAATGCTGAGTTATCGCCATAGCTTCCATGCTGGCAACCACGCCGACGTGCTGAAGCACACCGTTCTGAGCCTGATCATCACGGCGCTGAAAGAGAAAGAGAAACCGTTTTTCTACCTGGATACCCATGCGGGCGCAGGCCGTTATCAGCTTAGCGGCGAGCACGCCGAGCGTACCGGTGAATATCTGGAAGGCATCTCACGTATCTGGCAGCAGCCCGATGCGCCGGAATTGCTGCAACCCTATTTTGATGCGATTCGTGCGCTGAACCGCAGCGGCACGCTGCGCTACTATCCGGGTTCGCCGCTAATTGCCCGCCATCTGCTGCGTGAAGATGACAAACTGCAACTCACTGAGCTGCACTCCAGCGACTATCCGCTGCTGCGTAACGAATTCAGCAAAGACAACCGCGCCCGCGTCGATCGTGCCGACGGTTATCAGCAGTTAAAATCGAAACTGCCACCGCCGTCACGTCGCGGTCTGGTGCTGATCGATCCGCCGTATGAGATGAAAAGCGACTACCAGGCAGTGGTGAAAGGGATTCAGGAAGGCCATAAACGTTTTGGCACCGGCGTCTTTGCGTTGTGGTATCCGGTGGTTTTACGCCAGCAGATCAAACATATGCTGCGCGACCTGGAAGCGACCGGCATTCGCAATATTCTGCAAATCGAACTGGCGGCCCGTCCGGACAGCGATCAGCGCGGCATGACCGCCTCCGGCATGATCGTGATTAACCCGCCGTGGAAGCTGGCCCAGCAGATGAATACCCTGCTGCCGTGGCTGCACCAGAAACTGGTTCCGACGGGTACCGGCCACTACGCGGTTAACCAGATCGTACCCGAATAACTCTCTTTGTCTTCTACGCCGCTCACTACCGGTGCGGCGGCGTTGTACCAGGTCTTTACCATGTGGATCATACTGGCTGGCGCGCTGGCCGCGCTGCAACCGGCCCGACGGCTGGCATTATTATTACTGGCGCTCGCCACACTGCTGGGTTTTTATCAGGACGTGTTAGCGTGGCCGGTGCTGCTGCTGTTTACCGGCACCGCCGCTGTGGTGGCACTCCGTATTTATGACCGTGACCATCATCGACGACAAATAGTGACCGAAGCGCTGCTGGTGCTGATCGCCATCGGGTTGCTCCTCCATCTTTTTCCAGGCTTTAATAATCCCCTTAAGGCAGAGGATGTGCAGGCCGGACCGCACAGCGTGCCTTTCAGCTTCGGGTTTAACTTTGATAAAGCGCTTATTCCTTTTGTACTGCTGGCCTGCCTGCCGACGCTGTTTCGCGCGCCTGCCACGCCACCACGCTATCGACTACCCGCCGCACTGGCGCTGATCGCCGCCATTCCGCTGCTGCTGTACTGCGCGGTATTACTGGGCGGATTAGCGTTTGAGCGACATACACCGGACTGGCTGGGGCCATTTATGCTCGCCAACCTGTTCTTTGTTTCGCTGGCGGAAGAGGCCCTGTTTCGTGGCTATCTGCAGCAGCGATTAAAGCAGGTAGTGGGCGGCATCCCGGCGCTGTTACTGAGCGCGCTGCTGTTTGGTCTGGTGCATCTGAGCGGCGGCCTGTTGCTGGTGATCTTCGCCACCCTGGCCGGGCTGTTATATGGGCTGGCGTGGCACTGGAGCGGCCGCTTATGGCTGGCGACCGCCCTGCACTTTGGCCTTAACCTGACCCATCTGCTGTTTTTCACTTATCCCGCACTGCATCATTAGAGGTTAAAAACCGCCAGATCCCAGGCCAGCTCGGTGCAGGGAAGAATCGTCTGGCACTCCGCCAGCAGGCGGTTCATGTCTTTTGCCAGATAGCGTGAACTGAAATGGGTGGCGATCAGCCGTTTTGCCCCGGCGCGTTTTGCCACTTCGGCGGCCTGCAGTGTGGTGGAGTGCCCGCGCCCGTTGGCTTTTTCTACCATCGCGGCCTCCAGCGTGGTTTCATGCACCATCAGGTCAACATTGGCCGCCAGTTGCAGCGCGACCTCAGTAGGTGCCGTATCGCCAAAGATAGCCAGCGTTTTGCCGGGTGTCGCGGGGCCAAGATAGTCAGCACCGTTGATTACCCGCCCATCTTCCAGCGTCACGCATTCACCCTGCTTCAGCTGCTGAAACCACGGGCCGCGTGGCACCCCTTCCGCTTTCAGCCGCGCAGCATCCAGCAGACCGGGTTTGTCATGCTGTTCAATGCGATAGCCAAAACACTCCACCGGATGGCTCAGCGGCCAGGCGCTGATACGAAACTCACCGTCGTCCAGCGTCCAGCCCGCCTCAATCTCAACGATGGTCAGCGGGTAGTCGGTGTAAGAGCCGCTGATCGACAGCGCCGTCTCAACAAAGGTTTTTAATCCCCTGGGGCCATAGACCGTCATCGGTGTGGTCAGCCCGGCCATTGACCGGCTGGTGAGTAATCCCGGCAGCCCGAAAATATGATCGCCATGCAGATGGGTGATAAAAATCTTATCCAGCTTGCCCGGTTTGAGGCTGGAGCGCATAAACTGTAATTGTGTGCCTTCCCCGCAGTCGAACAGCCAGGTTTCACCACTCAGCGCGCGGGTAAAAGCAATAGACGTGACGTTACGTTGCAGGCTGGGAGCACCGCCGCCGGTGCCGAGAAAAGTAAGGTGCATGGTATGCTTCCCTGTAAGCGAGTGAAAAAACAGAACCCTATTACAATCATAGGCGCAAACTTTGCGTCATTTCGACCCGCAGCGTTACACTCAACCCCAATTTTTTATGCAACCGGATGGATACTTCAATGACCCGACATTTCGACTATCTCGCCATTGGCGGCGGCAGTGGCGGCATCGCCTCAATTAACCGTGCGGCTATGTATGGCCAGAAATGTGCCCTGATTGAAGCGAAAGAGCTGGGCGGCACCTGCGTGAACGTGGGCTGCGTGCCGAAGAAAATCATGTGGCATGCCGCGCAAATCGCCGAAGCGATCCATCTCTACGGACCGGATTATGGCTTCGACACCACCGTGAATCGCTTCGACTGGGCCACACTGGTGAAAAACCGCAGCGCCTACATCGATCGCATCCACAACTCCTATGACAACGTGCTGGGTAAAAACAAAGTCGAAGTGATCAAAGGCTTTGCCCGCTTTGTCGATGCGCACAGCGTTGAAGTCAACGGCGAGATTATCACCGCTAACCATATTCTGATCGCCACCGGCGGTCGTCCGGTCCACCCTTCTATACCGGGTGCAGAGTACGGCATTGATTCCGACGGTTTCTTTGAGCTGGACGCGCTGCCAAAACGCACTGCGGTCATCGGCGCAGGCTACATTGCGGTTGAGCTGGCTGGCGTGGTTAACGCGCTGGGATCGGAAACGCATCTGTTCGTCCGTAAACACGCGCCGCTGCGCAGCTTCGATCCGCTACTCACCGAAACGCTGGTCGAAGTGATGAACAGCGAAGGCCCGGCGCTGCACACCGAATCTATTCCAAAAGCTGTGATTAAAAACGGCGATGGTAGCCTGACGCTGCAGCTGGAAAACGGCAGCGAATATACCGTGGATTGCCTGGTCTGGGCGATTGGCCGTGAGCCCGCCAACGATGCCCTGAATATTGACGCCGCTGGCGTCGCGCTGGACGACAAAGGCTATATCAAAGTCGATAAATTCCAGAACACCAATGTGTCAGGCATCTACGCCGTGGGCGACAACACCGGTGCGGTTGAGCTGACGCCGGTTGCGGTCGCGGCGGGCCGTCGTCTCTCTGAGCGTCTGTTTAACAACAAACCGGACGAGCATCTGGATTACAGCAATATCCCGACGGTGGTGTTCAGTCATCCGCCGATTGGTACCGTGGGACTGACCGAGCCGCAGGCACGGGAACAGTATGGTGATGATCAGGTGAAGGTTTATAAATCGTCATTTACCGCCATGTACACTGCGGTAACCCAGCATCGTCAGCCGTGTCGCATGAAGCTGGTCTGTGTGGGTGCAGATGAGAAGATTGTCGGCATTCACGGTATCGGATTCGGCATGGATGAGATGCTGCAGGGCTTCGCCGTGGCACTGAAAATGGGTGCCACCAAGAAAGACTTCGATAACACTGTCGCGATCCACCCAACCGCAGCGGAAGAGTTTGTGACGATGCGTTAATTCCCCGAACAAAATACTATTGGGAAAAACTGGTCATCAGGGCCAGTTTTTTCCTGCAACTGCGCTCAACGAAAATTAATGCGCCCGCTGACGCGAAATGTAAAACCTGCGTTTCTCTTCATATTTTCAACACCCAGCAAGAGCCAGGCTGATTAACAGCGGAAAAACCGAACCGACAGTAATTAAATCCATTTATATATGAAATTATTTAATGACTACCGATTATATTCACAGTCCCGGCCTCCATTTCCACAGGATTATCGTTAGTGAATTTATCGCTGTGTTTAATGAATGTTTGAAGTGATACGACTGCTAAATAACCTCTCCACGCTGTCGCCTTTGAGGAGATAGCCTTTCTTCGAAACTCTCAGGATCACATCATCACTTAAACCCAGAAAAAAGAGCTTCGACTTTAAATTAGACATAACCTGCCAGACCCGCTGCGTAGAAGAACTCAGTCCATGTTTATCCCAGACGTTCTCCATCAGTTCCGAATCCGTGACAACATCGACGGTGGCATTTTCAAAAAGATACTCTAATACGTGCGACATGGTTTTTCTCAGGATGATATCTTCACCATACCCATTCAGACAAATTAGTCGCTTTGTCTTGTGTAAATAAACCACGTTCCCTTCAATAAGATAGCCAATAAAATTCACTTCATTACCCGGTAGCATGATGTTCTCCAGAACAATGATGAAAACAAGATAATAACTTTTATTCAGGTATTTAAAAAACATCCCTTCATTATTTGTACATTACTTTTTAATCAGCCCTGGCCACGCCTTTCCATTGTTCCTGGTCTGTAATAGCGATGCCTCGATGATCGTCATGCATATAACGCTTTGTTGTGTGTTAAAATCCTGACTATCCACCTCGCCACATCGTTAATAAAAAGTAATAATAAATAAGCCTGTTCTGGCGGAGAAGCAGACTGACCTTAATACTCATCCGACAGAATGCAATAAGATGTTGTTGCTTATCATCGCCGACAAGAAAAACTTAAATATTTCTTAGTTAAATCAGAAACCACCGATAAACTGACCAGGATGGATTGCTGTCTGATTTGCCTCATCTTATGCGTAGCCGTTATGAAATCATCTAACGTTAACGAAGACAATAAAGTGGGATTTTTATTTTAGTTCAAAACTTACGGTTTTTATTACGACCATCTGTAGCAGAATCAGCCAAAATAAAGCTTAAAAGAAGAATCGCTTTGGATTGAAAGACGATTGCGTCATCCGAACACGCCCGCTTCAACGCTTTCATTAGTTTTTTTATAATCCATAAGATCTGATATTTCTGGCCAATTTTTGATCTGTATCAACTGGCAATATATCGGTGGAAAAAGCAAAGTAATGGCGGAAAAACAGAAGCAAAAGATATGAGATAGGAATGTTCTTTGCCCGGGAATTAATCAGATCCGTTTGTTTATTAAGATAATTATTAAAGCGTCCTTATTTAGCTATTTTGTACCCAACTAACGGCAAGAGATTGTCATCTTATTGTATACAGAGTCAGAAATAAGCGTGAGTGCCCCTTAGCTCCGTTCCCCCTCGTTAACGTGATAAATAAGAATGAGTTATTAATGCGCCCTGACCTGTCAGCATAGTCCGCTGATATCAATATTGAGGGGCTGGGTCTGGGTTTGGGTCTGGGTCTGGGTCTGGGTCTGGGTTTGGGTTTGGGTTTGGGAGATTTAAGATGACAGAGGACGCAGCATTAACCGGGACCGGGACAAAAGGCCACCTTCGATCTGGTGACCTTGCGCCAGGCAGGGGGAGAACGGATCCCCCGGTGCAGTTGTGCACCGCGCCAGTGCAACTCAGCTCACGCGATCCAGCCAGCGAACATAAGCCTGATCCCATAGCGCCGCTGGCGTGCCCGCCTTGCCAAGACCAAAGCCATGCCCGCCTTTGCTGATCTGAATCAGCTCAACCGGCACACGGTTGCGGCGGCAGGTGTCGCGCATCAGCTCGGTGTTAAACGGATTTGAGGTGTGATCGTCCTCGGCCTGCGCCAGAAACGTCGGCGGATATTGCCGGGTTACGTAGTTCTGCACTGACCAGTTCGCCTCATCCTGCGGCGTGGCATTTTTGCCGACCATCATCAGATGGGTATTGGTGTGCTGATAAGGTGCTTCCAGGGTGATGACCGGATAGATCAGACCGACGCTGTCGACTTTGGGCACCACTTCATCCAGCGGATCGATGGCCGGATAGGATTCAAAGTCCGGACGCGCCGCCGCCAGCCCCAGCAGATGCCCACCTGCCGAGAAGCCCAGCACATGCACCTTGCGCTCAAAGGATCGCACCAGCCGGATAGCACGCTGCGCATCCTGCAGCGGTGCCAGCCGCCCCGCCTGCCACTTCTCATGCGGCAGCCGGTAGCTGAGCACATAGGCGGTATAGCCATTGGCATTGAGCCAGCGCGCGACCGGCCAGGCTTCGCGTCCCATGCCGATCCAGCGATAACCGCCACCCGCTGCAATTAATACCGCTTCGCCATTGGGATTTTCCGGTTTAAAGCGCTGAATCGCCGGGCTGACGATATTTGACCAGGAACCGGTGCTGTTAATATGCAACTGGCCCGATGGGCCGCCGCCGCCGGGCGGATCGTCCGGCCAGAGGGGAATAATGTCATCGCGGGCAAATATTTTGCCGGTGGTCATGGAGAGCCCGAGCGCTCCCGTGCCGAGAATAAAGCGTCGACGCGTAATCATAATGCCTGTTATGTGATACCAGAAGAGTGAGCAAACCGTTGCGGCAGGCTGCAGTAGAATCAACAGATGCAAGTCGGGTGCCATGGCTGGCGATTATGTACGCAATGGCCCCTGAAAAGCCATAAAAAAACGCGCCCGGCAGGCGTAATGCTGATCAGTTAAGCGACAGGTGATAACGCAGTCTGGTGCCGGGCTGGGGCTGGCGGTCCTCGCGCCGCTGCGCGGTTCCTTCACTTCATTCCTCTGCCTGACGGACCGCCGGGGATGGCACATCCTGTGCCGCCCCGCCTTTCGCCCGCGTCCTGCGGGCTCTCCTGGCAGACTCATTCTGTTCAGCGCTGCGGATTACCTGCCCCTGCCCGGCCCCAGCCTGCTCTGAAACTTCAGTGTGTATTGTTAAAAAGGGCACGAGAGTGGAGGCCTGAGCGCCTCTGCTGCTGAAAGGGCTATCCGCAGCGCTGAGGCGTGACGGTGGGCCAGAAGTCCACGCCGGGAAGCGTGGACAGTTCGGGGCCGGCCAGGGAGGGCCGATCCCCGAACGGTTCGTCGGCACGCCGTCAAAGCCGAAGGTACCGCGTGAGCGGCGCGAGGACGGCCCGGCAGCAGCAGAGGTGCGCAGGCACGCACTGCGGCTTGCTCGCCCGGAAAAAAAGCTGCCACGTTTGACCGTGACAGCCTTTACAAATTTAATCTTAACTGATCAGTATTAGCCGGCAGGCGCGTTTTTATTTAATCCGATGCGGTTAATCTTCCTGCTGGAACTGCGCCATCACGGCCTGCTCACACTGCTGTTCGTTAACGCGCAGTTTGGCACGCTCATCATCACCCAGCTGCAGCCAGGCACTGGCCACTTCACGCGCGGACTCTTCATCAAATTCAGGCTGATTCATCGCCGACGGCGACTGACTGCGCGCCACGGTCGATTTCATCTGTTCGACATACTGATCCGCACTGGCGACCTTTTTCTCGCCGCTGACAATGTGGCACAGCTGACTGGCATAAACATTCTGCTCAGTGTCAGCCTCGTCCGCCGCCAGCGCGCTGCCGGTGGCGAGGATGCTCAGCAGCACTATCTGAGTTACTTTCATTCTTAACTCCTGTTAGTTCGGGTTAAACCTTACGCTGAAGGGCTTCAAGGCGTTTCTGACGCCAGTTCAGCAGCGGCGACACGGTGGTGCCGTGGACCACCACGCTGCAGACCACCAGCGTTAACGCCATATTGGTCATAATTTCCATCTGCGGGCCTTCCATACCGTGCGTCCAGGCATAGGCGATGTAGTTCAGACTGCCAATCCCGCGGATGCCCAGCCAGCCAATCAGCAGACGCTGCCCCAGCGGCAGTCCGGCGCGCAGCGTCACCAGCCAGACGGCCAGTGGCCGCACCACCACAAACAGCACCAGGCCAATCAGCACGCCGTAGATGTTCCAGTGCTGCGCCAGTGTGACGCCCAGCACCACCATCATGCCAGCCGCCAGTAAACGTTCAATAGTATCGCCAAAAGAGAGGGCGTCGCCTACCACAAACCCTATCGACTTCACCATATTGTTGTCGCCCTGATGCGCCAGGCGTTTATTAGGGTTCACCAGTGCTTCAGAGGGCAGCACGCGCTCGTCGTCAGAGAGATCGTCCGGCTGATGGCGACGGAATACGCCCATCTCAGCACGGCGTAATCCCAGCCCGGCGGCGAAGGCAGCCAGGAAGCCGGAGGCACCCAGCCACTCCACCAGTGAATAACTCAGCGCAATCAGCGCCAGCGCCAGGAAATCGTTGGGCGCCACATCGCCATTGGCATTGCGCAGTCGGGTCGCCAGCAGGCCAATCAACTGCCCCAGCACGAAACCGATGATCAGACCGCCGCCAATTGCCCAGAGCACCTCGACCGCACCCCAGTGCCCCAGCATCGCCACGCTCAGGCTTTCGCCATTAAACAGCAGCAGCGCCAGCATCAGCAACGGCAGCGCGGAACCATCATTCATGCCCGCTTCGCTGGAGATCGCCACGCGCAGCGAGTCATCATCCTGCGCATCGTTGACCGAGATTAAGCTCGCCAGCACCGGATCGGTCGGCGCGACAATGGCACCAAACGCCAGTGCAATCGGCCAGTCTAATCCCACCAGGAAGTGCGACAGCAGGGTCATCGCGGCCACGGTCAGCAGCATGGCGGGAAAAGCCAGTTTCAGCCCGGTGTGCCAGCAGTTATTTTGCAGCGGCTGACGCAGCTTGAGGCCGGTGATGAACAGCGAGGCAGCCATGGTGATTTCAGTGATGTGCGCCACGGCTTCGGAATGGGTAACAATATCGATGTGGATAACATCAAATCCCCACGGGCCGCACAGCATGCCCGCGATAAGGAACAGACCAAATGAGGTGACTGGCCCCCGGTGAATCCAACCGGAAGCCAGCGACATCAGCAGCAGAAGGCCGCCCGTCGCTGCTGTCCAGGCTAAAAAGTTCATAACACTCCAGATTATTTCGGGTTTATGAATAAGCCTGGCACATTTTTTGACGGGCGAGGTGTCAGTTTTTCAGGTGTCGACTGGCGAAGCGGACCGCCAGCGCGGCTGCACCGGCTAAGGTCGAGAGCGCAACCACGCCATTCCAGCCCCAGTGTGCCAGCGCCAGACTTCCCAGCGCCGCACCGGTGGCCATACCGATAAACACCACGGTAAACAGCAGCGCATTCAGGCGGCTGCGTGCTTCCGGCGCCAGGCCATAGACCAGCGTCTGATGCGCCACCAGGGTGGCCTGCACCCCTAAATCGAAGCCGATGGTGCAGAGGACAATCAGCGCCAGCTGGGCTGGCATTGGCAGCAGCGGCAGCAGAAACATCAGCGCAAAGGAGATTGTCACCAGCGCGGCGCCAGCCTGCGTGACCCTTGCCGGACCGATGCGGTCAGCAAAACTGCCCGCCAGCGGTGCCGCCATGGCACCCGCCGCACCGGCTAAACCAAATGCCCCGGCCACGGCACTGTCCAGATGAAAGCGGTCGCTGAGCATTAACGCCAGCGTCGACCAGAAGGCGCTAAAGCCCACTGACAACAGCCCCTGAGCCAGTGCGGCACGACGCAGCGTCTGATGGTGACGCCACAGGTGCACCAGCGACAGCAACAGGCGCGGATAGCTCACCGAGGTGCCTGGCGCGAAACGCGGCAGTACCCGCCACAGCGTGAGCGTAATCAGCAGCACCGCCAGCGCAGCAATCATATACATGGTGCGCCAGCCGAAATACTCCGCCACCACCCCGCTGACCACCCGCGACAGCAGGATGCCCACCAGCAGCCCGGTCATCACCGTGCCGACTGTTTTACCCCGGCTGCGTTCCGGCGCCAGCGCCGCCGAAGCGGGCACAATATCCTGCGCCACGGTGGCGGTCAGGCCGGTGATAAAACTGGCAATCAGCAACGCGCTGAGTCCACCGGAAAAACCACACAGCAGCAGCGCCGCCACCAGCATTAAGCCTTTGATAAAGATAATGGTGCGCCGGTCATGACGATCGCCCAGCGGAGCCAGCAGCAGGATGCCCAGCGCATAGCCGGCCTGGGTCAGCATCGGCACCATGCCGACCGCGCCGATGCCAGCGTTAAACTGCTTGCTGATGATATCCAGCATCGGCTGGCTGTAGTAAATCGACGCGACGCTGAGTCCGGCACCGGCGGCCAGGGTAAACACCAGCGGCGCAGAGAGCGGTTCATTTTGAGTCTGGGTCTGTATGGCTGACATGCTGTAATCCTCATCATTTCGTCCTGCCATTAAAGCGCATTGCGGTTATACGCGGTAGACTGACATCAGGCAAAACCGTTATACATGGTGCGTATGAACAATCCTAACAGCAGCGATCGCATCGATCTGATGCAGACTTTTATCCGTATTGTGGAGAGCGGCAGCTTATCCGCCGCCGCCGCGCAGCTCGGCACGACACAACCCACCGTCAGCCGCCGACTGCAGAGCCTGGAGCAGCGGCTGGGCCTCAAGCTTATCCTGCGCACCACCCATGCGCTGAAGCTTACCGATGATGGCGAGCGCTGCTACGCCCAGGCGCGGCAGCTGCTGGCGACCTGGCATGCGCTGGAAGATGAGCTGACCGGGGCCAGCGATGACCCGGTGGGTACGCTACGGGTTCGCGCCCCGCACGCTTTTGGTCAGGATCAGCTGATCGCCCCGCTGGTGGACTATCTGCACCGCTACCCCCGGCTCAATATTGAGTGGATGCTGAATGACCGCACGCCCGACTTTATGGCGGAGAATGTGGACTGCGCCATTCAGGTCGGTGCGCCAACAGATCCTTCGGTGGTGGCGATACTGCTGGCAGAAGTGCCACGTATTGTGGTGGCCGCCCCGCACCTGCTGGCGCAGCAGCCGCCGATAGAGCGGGTTGAACAGCTGCGCGATCTGCCGTGGCTGGCACTGACCAGTTTTTACCGTAACGAAGTGGTGTTGCAGAAGATTGACGACGGCCAGCCGGTGAACCTGGCGATTACGCCCCGGCTGAGCAGCGACAGTTTATATGCGGTGCGTAAAGCGGCACTGGCGGGGATGGGAGCCGCGATCGTCTCGTCCTGGGCGGTGCAGGAAGATCTGGCGGATGGCGGCCTGGTTCAGCTGATGCCTGCGTGGCAGGCACCGCCGCTGCCGGTGTGGCTGACCTATCCCTGGGCGAGTTACTACCCGGCCAGGCTGCAACACTTTTTTGCCATGATCAAAGAGGTGATGCCGCAGCTGGCGGGCACGCGTCCGGCCTCACAGCCAGCGGGTCGTTCAGGGGGAACAGAGCGGAAAGGGTAAAGCAGGCGCCCGCCTCAGCGGGCCGCCAGAAAGGTTACTTCGGTTTTTTATCGCTGCGCGACATCTGATCCAGCCAGCCCATCACAAAGGCGGAGAGCACAAAGGTCAGGTGGATAATCACGTACCACATCAGCTTGTCGTTTTCGACGTTGCGCGCTTCCATAAACACCCGCAGCAGGTGGATCGAGGAGATGGCGACAATGGAGGCGGCGACTTTGTTTTTCAGCGAGCCGGAGTCCATCTTGCCCAGCCAGCTCAGCTTCTCTTTATCTTCGTCGATATCGAGCTTAGAGATGAAGTTCTCATAACCCGACAGCATCACCATCACCAGCAGGCCGCCAACCAGCGTCATATCCACCAGCGACAGCAGCAGCAGGATCAGATCGTTTTCCGCAATGCTGAAAATGTTGGGCAGCAGGTGGAAAATTTCCTGGAAAAATTTAATGGTCAGCGCCAGCAATCCCAGCGAAAGTCCAATGTAAACCGGGGCCAGCAACCAGCGCGATGCATACATCAGGTTTTCGGTAAAACGTTCCATACAATCCCACGAATAATCAAACAGGTCCGGGAGTATAACCGATCAACTGTGAAGTTATTTCAGCCCTTCGTCAGAAATTTCAGGGACCGGCGGCAGCGGCAGCGAGAGGCGAAATGCCGCGCCCCCTTCGGCCCTGTTCTCTGCCCAGATCTGACCGCCGTGGCTCTCGATAATGGTTTTACAGATTGCCAGACCCAGCCCGACGCCCGGCACCGCCGACTCTTTGTCGCCCCGCCAGAATTTATCGAATATCCGGCTTAAATCGTCTTCGGCAATGCCCGGTCCGCTATCCCAGACCGAGATCTCCAGCCGTGACGCCGCACGCCAGGCGCGAATGCCGCGTGGTGCGCTGTTACCGGCATACTTCAGGCTGTTCTCAATCAGGTTGGTGAAGACCCGCTCCAGCAGCGTGCTGTCGCCTTTGATCAGCACGATGTCGTCCGGCAGATCGAGCCGGACCTCATGCCCTTTCAGTGATGGTGCCATGCTGCTCAGCGCCCCGCCGACCACCTCTTCCAGCGCCAGCCACTCCTCACGCAGATTGAGGCCGCCCGACTGAATGCGCGCCATATCCAGCATGTTGCTCACCAACCGGATGGTGCTCAGCGTCTGCTCGCGGATCTGACTGGCCTGCGGCACATATTTTGAGTTGTCGCTGGCCAGGTCAAGCATCAGCATTTCCGCCTGACCAAACAGCACGGTCAGTGGGGTGCGCAGGTCGTGGGACAGCGCCGACAGCAGCGCATTGCGCAGCTGTTCACGCTCCGCCGAGAGCCGGGACGCCGCCTCGCTATGCGACAGCGCCATCCGTTCCAGTGCGTTAGCAATCAGCACCGTAAAGGTTTCCACCAGCCGCTGCTGCTCGGGGATCATCAGCTGACGCAGGTTCTGCGGCTCCACCACCAGCAAACCCCGGCAGTGCGCGCCACTTTTCAGCGGCAGGATCTGATAAGGCACCGCCGGTAAGGTATCAGTGCCCGCACCCGCAGGCTGGCCTTTGCTGTAACTCCATTTAGCAATCGCGCGATCCGGCTCGCTGGCCGGTAACGCATCGCCCACCGGTTGCAGTTCGCCCTGCTCATCCGGTAGCAGCAGCAGGCAGCGCGCCTGTAACGTGGCATCCAGCACCCGCTGGCTGGTGGCGGCGATATCCTGCGGCGTTAACGCACTGCCCAGCGATTTCGCCATCTCATAGAGCTGGCGCGCCCGCTGCTCGCGGTAGCGCGCCACCCGCGCCTGATAACGCACGCCTGCCGTGAGATTGCCGACGATTACGCCCACCGCCAGCATCACGCCAAAGGTCACCAGATATTGCAGATCGGAGACCGCCACCGTGCCGGTGGGGGCAACAAAGAAGAGGTCAAAGGCGACGATATTCATCACCGTGGCGATCACCGACGGCCAGCGGCCATAGCGCAGCGCCACGATCACCACCGCCAGCAGATAGATCATCACGCAGTTGGCGGGATCGAAACCGATCAGCACCGACTGCCCGGCGGCGGTTACAAGAATACAGAGCACCAGCGCCATCATTACGCCGCGCAGCTGAATACGCCATTTTTCGCTGGTGACGCGGCCATCCGGCAGCGGATGCGGCGCATCCTTCAGCGGCTCATCCAGCGCCACCACCAGCAGATCGAGATCCGGCCCCAGCTGGCCGAGCCGTTCGGCAAAGCTGTCACGCCGCCAGCGCCGCAGCGGGCGACGACCGGTGACAATTTTGCCCAGATTGTGCGCGCGGGCGTAACCCAGTACCGCTTCGGCTTCATCGGGCTCAGAGAGAGTCGCGGTTTCCGCGCCCAGCTCCTGCGCCAGCTGTAACGTACGCAGAATCGCCCGTCGCCGCGCTTCCGGCAGCCGGTGCAGCCGGGGCGTTTCGACATAGACCGCGTGCCATTCACTGCCAAGCCGCGCCGCCAGTCGGGCGGCGGTGCGCACCAGCTTTTCACTGCCGCTGTCGTCGCCAATGCAGAGCAGAATGGCGTCGCGGGTGTGCCAGACGCGCTCCCGTCCCTGCTGATCGCGCCAGGCGCGCATCTGATCATCCACCCGATCGGCGGTACGACGCAGGGCCAGCTCACGCAGGGCGAACAGGTTACCTTTGCGGAAAAAGTTTTCGATGGCGCGTTCCGCGCGGTCGCCAATATAGACTTTGCCCTCTTTCAGCCGCTGCCGCAGATCGTCGGGCGGCAGATCGACCAGCACCACTTCGTCGGCGCTGTCGAAAAAGGGATCGGGCACGGTTTCGCGCACCTGAATGCCGGTGACGCCGCCTACCACATCATTGAGGCTCTCAAGATGCTGTACGTTGACGGTGGTCAGTACATCGATGCCCGCTTCCAGCAGCTCCTCAATATCCTGCCAGCGCTTGGGATGGCGCGAGCCCTGCACGTTGGTATGCGCCAGCTCATCCATCAGGATCACCGCCGGATGGCGAGCCAGCGCGGCATCAAGATCAAACTCCGCATGACGCGAGCGGCCGGTTGCGCGACGCGGCAGCAGAGTTAACCCTGTCAGCAGCTGTGCGGTTTCCGGCCGGTCATGGGTCTCTACCACGCCGATTAAGACATCCAGACCCTGCGCGCGCAGCCGCTGTGCCTCCTGCAGCATGGCATAGGTTTTACCCACGCCCGCACAGGCACCAAAGTAAATTTTCAGCTGCCCGCGATGACTTTCGCGATTAGCCTGCAGTAGCGCGTCGGGATCGGGACGCTGGGGTTCGTGGTTCATCGCTTCCTTAACACCATTACAGTTCGTTGAGCGCCATATTCAGCTGCAACACATTGAGGGTCGGTGTGCCGAGGAATGGCATCAGCGGACGATGCGTCATCTTATCTATCAGCGCCTCGACCTGCGGCAACGGCAACTGGCGGCTGGCGGCGATACGCGGTGCCTGCCAAAGGGCGGCCTGTGGCGAAATATCCGGGTCCAGCCCGCTGGCTGACGCGGTGACCAGTTCAACCGGGACGGCGGCAGGTGCCTGCGGATTCGCGGCCCGCAGCGCAGCGACGCGATCGGCTACCGCTTTGTCCAGCGCCGGGTTGCTGGCGGCCAGATTGCTGCCCCCTGAGGCCAGCGGATTATAAGGTTTATCACCACTGGCTGAAGGGCGGCCCCAGAAGTAGTTGGGCTGGGTAAAGTTCTGGCCAATCAGCGCCGACCCGCGCGCCACGCCATCCTCCTCCAGCAGCGAGCCGCTGGCCTGGGACGGAAACAGCCACTGCGCCAGACCGGTGGTGAGCAAAGGATAAACCACGCCGGTAACAAGCGTAAGCAGCAACAACAGTAAAATTGCCGGACGTAACTGACTCATTTTTCTCTCCTCAGGCCATGCCTGAAAACACTAACAGCAGATCGATCGCTTTGATGCCGACAAACGGCACCAGCAGGCCACCCAGACCGTAAATCAGCAGGTTGCGGCGCAGCAGCGCAGCAGCGCTCAGTGGGCGGTAGCTGACGCCTTTCAGGGCCAGCGGGATCAGGAAGACAATCACCAGAGCGTTAAAGATCACCGCCGACAGAATCGCACTGGCTGGCGAGTGCAGGTGCATCACGTTAAGCATGTTGAGCTGCGGATAGGTCGCCGCAAACGCCGCCGGAATGATGGCGAAGTATTTCGCCACGTCGTTGGCAATACTGAAGGTGGTCAGCGAACCGCGCGTCATCAGCATCTGTTTACCAATGTGCACCACTTCAAGCAGCTTGGTCGGGTTCGAGTCGAGATCGACCATGTTGCCCGCCTCTTTCGCCGCCTGGGTACCGGAGTTCATCGCCACCGCCACATCCGCCTGCGCCAGTGCAGGCGCATCATTGGTGCCGTCGCCGGTCATCGCCACTAAACGCCCTTCCGCCTGATACTGGCGGATCAGCGCCAGCTTGGCTTCCGGCGTGGCCTCTGACAGGAAGTCATCCACGCCCGCTTCCGCAGCAATCGCTGCGGCCGTCAGCGGGTTATCGCCGGTGATCATCACCGTTTTGATACCCATTTTGCGCAGTTCGGCAAAGCGCTCTTTGATGCCGCCTTTGACGATATCTTTCAGCGCCACCACGCCCAGCACGTTCGCGCCCTCTGACACCACCAGCGGCGTGCCGCCACTGCGTGCCACCTCTTCCACCTGCGCATTGACCTCGGCCGGGAAACGGCCATGGTTCGCTTCGATGTGGCGACGTACCGCATCGACCGCGCCTTTGCGGATCAGTCGATCCTGCACGTTTACGCCGCTCATGCGGGTCTGCGCAGAGAACGGAATAAAGCTGGCACCCATGCTGCTGAGATCGCGCTCACGCAGATTAAATCGCTGTTTCGCCAGCACCACGATGCTGCGCCCTTCCGGCGTCTCATCGGCCAGCGAGGCGAGCTGTGCGGCGTCGGCCAGTTGCTCTTCGCTGACGCCCGGCGCGGGCAGGAACTGGGTCGCCTGACGGTTACCCAGCGTGATGGTGCCGGTTTTGTCCAGCATCAGCACATCCACATCGCCCGCGGCTTCCACCGCACGCCCGCTGGTCGCAATGACGTTAGCACCCAGCATCCGGCTCATCCCCGCCACGCCAATCGCCGACAGTAAGCCGCCGATGGTGGTCGGGATCAGACAGACCAGCAGCGCCACCAGCACCGTGATGCTGACCGGCGTTCCGCCCCATGCCGAGAACGGCCAGAGTGTCACGGTCGCCAGCAGGAACACGATGGTCAGTGACACCAGCAGGATGGTCAGAGCGATCTCATTCGGGGTTTTACGGCGTTTCGCGCCTTCCACCATGGCGATCATCCGGTCAAGGAAGGTTTCGCCCGGGTTGGCGCTACAGGTGATCACCAGCCAGTCAGAGAGAATGCGGGTCCCGCCGGTGACGGAGGCGAAGTCACCGCCCGACTCGCGGATCACCGGTGCGGACTCACCGGTAATGGCGCTCTCATCCACCGAGGCACCGCCTTCCATCACTTCACCGTCGCAGGGGATGATGTCGCCCGCTTCCACCAGCACGGCATCGCCTTTGCGCAGCTCATCGGCACTGACCTGCTGCCACTCGGCGCCATAGCGCGCCGCTGAGAGTTTTTTGGCAAAGCTGGTCTTTTTCACCCCTTTCAGGCTGCTGGCCTGGGCCTTACTGCGCCCTTCTGCCAGCGCCTCCGCCAGGTTGGCGAACAGCACGGTGAACCAGAGCCAGACCGCAATCGCACCGGTAAAGCTGGCGCTGCCGCTGATCCGGCCGGTCAGCATCGCCAGCGCCAGCAGCGAGGTCAGAATACTGCCGAGGTAGACCACAAACATCACCGGGTTACGGAACTGCACCCGGGGATCGAGCTTTTTCACTGCATCCCAGGCCGAGGTACGCAGCAATGCTGCGTCAAATAACGCCTGTTGTTGACGACTCATGAGGATTGTCCCTGAACAAGTTGCAGATGCTCAGCCACCGGGCCCAGCGCCAGAGCAGGAATAAAGGTCAGTGCACCCACCAGCAGCACCGTGCCGATCAGCAGTCCGATAAACAGCGGACCGTGGGTTGGCAGCGTGCCGTTACCCACCGGCTGCACTTTTTTCACCGCCATCGCACCGGCAATCGCCATCACCGGAATGATGATGCCGAAGCGGCCCAGCAGCATGCAGGCAGCCAGTAGCAGGTTCCAGAACGGCGTGTTAGCACTCAGGCCGGCAAAGGCGCTGCCGTTGTTGTTAGCCGCCGAGGAGACCGCGTAGAGCACTTCGCTGAAGCCGTGAATGCCGGGATTGGCCATGGCACTGCGTCCGGCGTCGGTCATCATCGCCAGTGCGGTACCGATCAGCACCAGCGCCGGTGTGACCAGAATCGCCAGCGCGGTCATTTTCATCTCCCAGACGTCGATTTTTTTACCGAGGAATTCCGGGGTACGACCGATCATCAGCCCGGCGATAAACACCGCCAGCAGCACAAACAGCAGCATGCCGTAGAGACCGGCACCGACGCCGCCAAACACCACTTCGCCCAGTTGCATCAGCCACATCGGCACCATGCCACCCAGCGCAGTAAAGGAGTCGTGCATGGCATTCACCGCACCGCAGGAGGCGGCGGTAGTGATAACCGCGAACAGGCTGCTGTTAAGAATGCCAAAGCGCGTCTCTTTACCTTCCATGTTGATGGCGCTGTCAGCACCCAGCTGGAGGAAGTGCGGGTTGCCCTGTAGTTCGGCCCACATGACGACCGATACCGCCGCCACAAACATCAGCGTCATCGCCCACAGCAGCATGTGGCCCTGACGACGGTCACGCACGCTTTCGCCAAACGCGAAGCAGAGCGCCGCCGGGATCAGGAAGATGCTCAGCATCTGCACCAGGTTAGTCAGCACCGTCGGGTTTTCAAACGGATGGGAGGAGTTGGCGTTAAAGAAGCCGCCACCGTTGGTGCCCAGCATTTTGATCGCTTCCTGCGACGCCACCGGCCCCATCGACAGCGTCTGCTGCACGCCTTCCAGCGTGGAGAAACTGTGATAAGGCGCGAAGTTCTGGATGCTGCCCTGGCTGACAAAGAACAGCGCCATCAGCAGGCTGATAGGCAGTAAGACATAGAGCGTGATGCGCGTCAGGTCGCGCCAGGCGTTACCCAGGGTCGCAGAGCTGCGATTAGCGAAGCCACGGATCAATGCAAACGCCACGGCGATACCGGTCGCGGCTGAGAGGAAATTCTGCACCGTCAGGCCCACCATCTGACTAAAATAGCTCAGGGTGCTTTCGCCGCTGTAGGATTGCCAGTTGGTGTTGGTGACGAAGCTCACGGCGGTGTTAAGCGCCAGATGCCAGCTCAGGCCAGGCAGCTGCTGCGGATTCAGCGGCAGCGCGCCCTGCATCAGCAATATTGCCAGCAGCACCACGAAACCCAGCGCATTAAACAGCAGAATCGCCAGCAGGTAGTGCGGCCAGCGCATGTCCGATTGTTGCGCGCCCAGCAGTCGCCACAGCGGCGCTTCCAGGCGGGCAAACACCGGCTTGTCAGCCACTAACGACGCCAGACCCCGTCCGAGCGGCTGCGCCAGCACCATCAGCAGCAGCAGATAGAATGCGATGAGTAAAAAAGCATTGGCCGCCATCAGAAGGCCTCCGCATTTAACAGGGCATAGATCAGATAGCCCAGTAACAACACCACCAGCACAATGCCGGTTATTACGCCCACGCTCACAGGAACCTCCAGAGGATTGGATTTATGGCTTAGCTTGCGCGGAGGCGTATAAAGAAGGGGTTAAAATGCAGCGGGCGGGCGTAAAAATAGTGTAAAAATGGCGAAAAATCAGGCGACTTCCAGCGCCCAGATACGATTGAGATCGACGTTACCCCACAGCGTGCTGTCCTCTGCGCCCACAATGCTGTCGGTGCAGAAGCTGTCGCCAAGGTCGAGCTCTTCCGGTTTCACTTCACGCTGGGCGTGCAGCGACCAGAAGACATGCACGCAGGGACGCATCAGCGATTTTTCGCCCGCTTTCACCACCAGCGCCACCCGGCCGGAGGCCAGACGCACCAGCGATCCCACCGGATAGATGCCGATGGTCCGTACGAAGGTGTGCAGCAAGCCAGGGTCGAAATGGCCGCGCCAGCTCAGCATCTGGTGCATCGCCTCGGCGGGTGTCCAGCCGTTGCGATAGGAGCGGGTCGAAGTGACGGCATCATAGACATCGCACACCGCCGCCATGCGGGCGTAGAGCGAAATCGCCTCGCCTTTCAGGCGGTGCGGATAGCCGCTGCCATCATATTTCTCATGATGATGCAGGGTGATATCGAGCAGATCGTCATCGGCGTCGGCTTCTATCAGCATCTGCGCACCGACCACCGGATGCTCACGCATCACCCTGAACTCCTCTTCAGTCAGCTTGCCCGCTTTGTTCAGGATCGCCAGCGGCACGGCCGCTTTGCCGACATCATGCAGTAAACCGCCCATGCCCACCCGACGCAGCTCCTGCTCATCCAGTCCAAGTTTTTTACCCAGCGCAATCATCAGCCCGCAGACCGCCATGGAGTGCAGGTAGGTGTAGTCATCATGATTTTTCAGTCGCGCCACGCTCAGCATGGCAGAGGGTTCACGCGTGATCGATCCGGCGATTTCATCCACCAGATCCATCATATAATCGAGCTTCAGGCCGTTACCCAGCCGCGCTTCGTTGAACATCGCCAGCACTTTCGGTTTGCCCTGCAAAAAGATCTGCTGTGCCTGATCCAGTTCCTGGAAAAACGGGGTGCGGCCAATGGTTCTCTTCGCGACCGTGGAGGCGATCGGCGCCTGCACCGATCGATCGAGGTCGATCCAGAGCTGGCGGATCCCTTCAGTGCGAAGCATGGCGATTTGTCGGGGATCGGTGATCAGCATCTCATTATGAATGCGCTGGTCTTTTATCCACCAGACCTCCAGCTTGTGGATAAACATCCCTGGGCGCAATTCATCAATGGTAATCAGCTTTATCACGCTATCACTCTTTAATATCAGCGGGTGGTAAGGTGATATCGGCAGCCGGACAAATTTTCTTCAGGCTGTTTTGTGCGAAGGTGAGGGTCTGGTGAGTGGTCAGAGGAGAGGCGTCCTGCCTCGCCCCCGTTTCAGCAGGGGGTTAAGGCGCCGCTGTGGTTACACTACCCGGGTCAGCACCGGCTCACCACGGGCAAACGCCAGCATATTCTCAAAGACCAGGTCAGCCATCGCCGCCATGGTTTCGCGGGTGCTGCTGGCGATATGCGGCGTGATCACCACATTGTCGCACTGGCGCAGTGCGTCAGGCACCTGCGGCTCCTGTTCAAACACATCCAGCCCGGCACCGGCGATCTGCCCGGTTTCCAGCGCATCCACCAGCGACTGCTGATCCACCACGCTGCCGCGCGCAATGTTAATCAGATAGCCCTGCGGTCCCAGCGCCTGCAGTACTTCCGCATTGATAATGTGGCGCGTCGCGGCACCGCCCGGCAGGGTCAGCACCAGAAAATCGGCCTGCTGCGCCAGCGCCACCAGGCTCTCATGACGGGTGTAGGGCACATCGGGGCGTGAACGCGGGTTGTAATAGTGAATCGCCATATCAAACGCCTGCGCGCGCCTTGCTACCGCCTGACCGATATTGCCCAGCCCGACGATACCGCACACCTTGCCACCGATTTTGCTGCTCAGCGGAAAGCGGCCCTGCGTCCAGTGACCGGCGCGTGTGAAGCGATCGGCCTCGCTGATGCGGCGCGCCACATCCAGCAGCAGCGCCATCCCCAGATCGGCGACACAATCATTGAGCACCTCCGGCGTGTTGGTCACCACAATGCCGCGCGACCGGGCGGCTTCCGTATCAATGCTGTCATAACCGACGCCGTTACTGCAGATCGCTTTCAGGTTTGGCAGCGCGGCGATCAGCGCGGCCGGTGCGCCCATCACCGCGTTGCCGCTGGTGACCAGCATGTCGATATCTGCGCCCTGCTCAGCCAGAAAGGCTGCCTCATCTTCCGCCTCCCACAGCCGGAACGCGGTGAACGTCTTTTCAATGTTCTCTATCAGCTGCGGTGGCAGGAATTTCCCTCTGATCAGCACCTTACATTGCTTTAATGCCATCTTCTTTCTCCTGATTGTTATAGGATGCCGGGCGATCGCTCTCTTCACCGACGCGTTCAATCGGTCCCATCACCAGCAGGAACAGCAGGGCTGCTACCACGCAGTGTGCCGCCACAAACGCCAGCCCGATGCTGTAGCTGCCGGTCAGACCGACGATGATGCCGAACAGTAGCGGCGTGGTGAAACCGGCAATATTGCCGATGCCGTTAAAAATGGAGCCGGCCAGGCCCACCGCCTCTTTAGGTGCGGTGTCGCTGATCACCGTCCAGGTGCCTGCACCGGCCGCTATACCTTTACCGAAAAAGGCGAAGGACATAATGGCGATAATGCCGCCGTTACCGGGAATAATCGCCGCCAGCACCAGGCTGGACGCCATCAGCATGCCGACGATATAGGGCGTTTTACGCGCCCAGGAGACGCTCCAGCCCCGGGCGATTAACTTGTCTGACAGATAGCCGCCGCTGATCCCGCCCAGAAAACCAAACAGCGCCGGAGCAACGGTGGCGAAGCCCGCCTCCATAATGTTCATGCCGCGAGCCTGCACCAGATAGATCGGAAACCAGGTAATAAAGAAGTAGCTGAGCGCGATGATGCAGTACTGACCGAGATAGGCGCACCAGAGCATGCGATTAGTGAGCAGCTTTCTGAACATCGCTTTACTGACCGGTGGCCGCGCTTTCAGCGTCTGCGCCGAGTCGATATCCACCAGCGCACCACCGTCGACGATGTGGCGCAGTTCACTCTCTGACACGCCAGGGTGATTGCGCGGCTCGCGCATCCAGGCAGCCCAGACAAACACCGCCAGCAGGCCGATGCCGCCCAGCACAAAGAACGGCCACTCCCAGCCAAAGCGCGACACCAGCCAGCCTGACAGCGGCGAGAAGATGGCGACGGCAAAATATTGCGCCGAGCTGAACAGCGATGAAGCCCGTCCCCGCTCTGCGCCAGGGAACCACATAATCACCACGCGCGCATTGGCGGGAAAGCTGGGTGCCTCGATCAATCCCAGCATAAAGCGCAGACCAAACATCAGCATCAGCGCGCCGGTCATGCCGCTGGAGAACTCACCAACGAATCCCATCGCCAGCGTCGAGACTGACCAGAGCGCCAGCGTGACGCCATACACTTTTTTAGCCCCGAAGCGGTCAAGAAACAGCCCGCCGGGGATCTGACCGATAACGTAGGCCCAGCTGAAGGCAGAGAGGATCAATCCCAGCTGGATCGCTGACAGGCCGAACTCCTCTTTGATCGCCGATCCGGAGATCGAGAGGATCGAGCGGTCGGCATAAGCCACGACCGACAGAAAGAGGATCAGGCAGAGGATCCAGATGCGTACATGAGACGTCCGGTGAGTCGTTTGGTCTTTAAGCATGAGCTGAATTCCTTAAAAAGCGGCAGGTTGCGCCACGAGGTTTTTTTCAGGAATAACGCTGAGATTTCCCGCTTAAGGAAATATAGATAGGAGGCTAACGATGGATCATTGTGCGGATGTTGAGATCGTCAGGCCCGATTCAACGGTTTTCTGACAACCACCACAAAGGCCAGTGCGATGCTGCACAAAAGCGCAAAAAGCCGCGGCTGCCTGCCGCAGAGTGTGCGCCACGTCGAGGATTTCATCGGCGCTGGCAGCTATGACGCGGCGATTTTACGTCAAAGTGTGGCGGCGCTAGCAAGAGTGAAAAGGGCCGGTTGTCAAACCCGGCGACTGTTCATAAGCTGCAAATGATAATCTTTGTCCATTTTTATAATAAATGAAAAATCCATTTCACTCAGTTAACCTCGGGAGTCTGCAATGAAAAAACGTGCATGGGCAATACTCTGTCTGCTCTCTCTTTCCACGTCGGCGCTGGCAGAGAAAATTGGCGTCTCAATGGCCTATTTCGACCAGAACTTTCTGACCATTATCCGCCAGTCGATCGAGAAAGAGGCCAAAGCGCGTCAGCTGGATGCGCAGTTCGAAGATGCACGCGGCGACGTGGGCCGTCAGACCGATCAGGTGCAGAGCTTTATCAGTTCCGGGGTAGACGCGATTATCGTCGATCCGGTCGACTCCGCCAGCACCCCTGCCCTGACCAGACTGGCGCAGCAGGCTCACATTCCGCTGGTCTACGTTAACCGCACACCGGGCGATAAAACCCTGCCGCCGGGCGTGGTGTTTGTCGGCTCTGACGAACGCGAATCGGGCACGTTGCAGATGGAAGAGCTGGCGAAGCAGGCGGGTTATCGTGGCAAGGTCGCCATTATCATCGGTAACCTCAGCGATGCGGGTGCGCTGCAGCGCACCAAAGATGTCGAGCAGGTGGTGGCAAAGTATCCCGACATGAAAGTGGTGCTGAAGCAGACCGCCAACTATTCGCGTAATGAGGGCATGGATTTAATGCTCAACTGGCTGTCGAACGGGGAAGAGATCGATATTGTCGCCGCCAACAACGACGAAATGGCGATTGGCGCAACCATGGCGATTGCCCAGGCGAAACCGAAGAAAACCATTCTGGTGGGCGGCATTGATGCCACGCCGGATGGCCTGAAAGCCCTGGCAAGCGGCAAACTGGCCGTCACCGTGTTCCAGGATGCTGTGGGTCAGGGCAAAAAATCGGTCGAGGTGGCGCAGCAGATGATCAAAGGGGAAAAAGTCGATTCCCACCAGTGGATCCCGTTTGAACTGGTGACGCAGCAGAACATGCAGCAATACAGCAATAAAAATCCGTAATGAAAAGCGGAGCGGCAGCGCTGCCGCTCCGGTTATCACTTCTCGTGCAGCAGTTTCGCCATCATCACCACATCGCGCAGCTGACCGTCGCGCAGGGCGGCCTGCCGCATCACCCCTTCACGCTCAAAGCCCAGCCGCTCATAGAGCCGCAGCGCCCGTTCGTTGTCGTGAAACACCTCCAGCTCCATACGCGTAATCCCCAGCCAGTTACGGGAATAGTCGAGCGCGGTGCGGATCAGGCGCTCACCGACGCCGCGACCGGCGTAATCGGGATGCACACCCAGCCCAAAGCTGATGCAGTGGCGGGTGCGCGGCTTGTTATCCACAAACAGCGTCAGCTCACCGGCCAGCACGCCCTCGATCTCCGCGACAAAGGCGATAAACCCCTCGGCATCCATTCTGGCGATTTTTTTCTCCCAGGTGGCAACGCTGGGAAACGGCAGCTGCAGCGTCCAGGGATAGACATCGGGATGACTATAGAGTCGCTGATAGGCGGCGGCATCCTGCGGTTCCCGTGCCCGAATAATGATTTCCATATTTTCTCCTTTTAGCCGAACGGGGTTCATGCACTAAGCTGTAGCTCTTTACCGGACGGAAAGAGTATCGCTATGTTGTATCGCCGTTTTGAGCGTTTTATCAATATTTTTCATGACGCGCCCACCGACTCGCCCCCTTCAACGGTCTGGTCGTTTTACCTCTACTATCTGCGGCAGGTCTGGCCGAGTTTCGCGGCACTGCTGGTAGTGGGACTGGCGTCAGCCCTGATTGAAGTGTCGCTGTTCAGCTATCTGAGCCGCATTATCGATATGGTCAATCACTCCACGCCCGCCAGCCTGTTTCGGGATAACTGGCCGATACTGCTGTGGATGGGGGCGGTGGCGCTGATTCTGCGGCCGATTTTTATCGCCCTGCACGACATGCTGGTGCATCAAAGCATCAGCCCGAGCATGACCAGCATGATCCGCTGGCAGAATCACAACTACGTGCTGCGCCAGAGCCTCAATTTCTTCCAGAACGATTTCGCGGGTCGCATCGCCCAGCGCATTATGCTGACCGGCAGTTCACTGCGCGATTCCGCGGTGCAGCTGGTGGATGCCATCTGGCACGTGCTGATCTACGCGGTGACTTCACTGGTGCTGTTTGCCGGTGCCGACTGGCGGCTGATGATCCCGCTGATTCTGTGGATGGTGGCCTACAGCGCCTCCCTGCGTTTCTTTGTGCCGCGCGTTAAAGCGCGTTCGGTGGTCTCCTCAGAGTCGCGATCTAAGCTGATGGGCACCATTGTCGATGGTTATACCAACATCGCCACCATCAAGCTGTTCGCCCACAGCGATCTGGAACGGCAGTATGCGCGTGAGGCGATTCAGGAGCAGACCGAAAAAACCCAGAACGCCGGCCGCATGGTCACCAGCATGGATCTGACCCTGTCGGCGCTGAACGGCCTGCTGATTGTCTCGACCTCCGGGCTGGCGCTGTGGTTATGGAGCCAGTCGCTGATTAGCGTCGGGGCGATTGCGCTGGCGACCGGTCTGGTCATCCGCCTGGTGAATATGTCCGGCTGGATCATGTGGGTGGTCAACGGCATTTTCGAAAATATTGGTACGGTACAGGATGGGCTGAAAACCATCGCGCAGCCGCTGAGCGTGCAGGATGCGCCGCAGGCGAAGCAGCTTAAGGTGACGCGCGGCAACATCCGTTTTGAGGATGTGCGCTTCGATTATGGCGGTGGCCGTCAGGTGATTAACGGCTTTAACCTCGACATCAAACCTGGCGAGAAGATTGGGCTGATTGGTCCCTCGGGTGCCGGTAAATCGACGCTGGTGAACCTGCTGCTGCGCCTCTATGACCTGAACGCGGGGCGGATTGTGATCGACGATCAGGATATCGCCGCCGTGACGCAGGAGAGCCTGCGCAGCCAGATTGGTATGATTACGCAGGACACCTCGCTGCTGCACCGCTCAATCCGTGAAAACCTGCTTTATGGTCGTCCCGACGCCAGCGAAGAGGAGCTGCAGCTTGCGATTCACCGCGCCCGCGCCGATGAGTTTATCCCGCTGCTCTCCGACTCACTGGGCCGCACCGGGCTGGACGCGCACGTGGGCGAGCGCGGCGTGAAACTGTCGGGCGGTCAGCGTCAGCGTGTGGCGATAGCCCGCGTGCTGCTGAAGGATGCGCCGGTTCTGATCATGGATGAGGCCACCTCGGCGCTCGACTCCGAAGTGGAAGCGGCGATTCAGGAGAGCCTGGAGTCACTGATGCAGGGCAAAACCGTTATCGCCATCGCGCACCGCCTGTCGACCATCGCGAAGATGGATCGGCTGGTGGTGCTGGATAAAGGCGGCATTGCCGAGATGGGCAGCCATCACGAGCTGCTGGCGCAAAACGGCCTCTATGCCCGCTTGTGGCAGCATCAGACCGGCGGTTTTGTCGGCATCGATTAATCGCCGCGTCGATAGGGTAAGGCGTCGCGGGCTTCTTCCGCCCAGCCGCGCACGCCTTCCCGCTCCTGCACCAGAAAATCTGCCACGGCATCGCGCAGGCCGGGATGCAGCAGATAGTGCCAGGAGTGGGTAATCTGCGGCTCAAAGCCGCGCACCAGCTTGTGCTCGCCCTGTGCGCCAGCATCAAACCGCGTCAGCCCCTCATCAAGGGCCAAATCCATTCCCTGATAGAAACAGGTTTCGAAGTGCAGCCGGTCAAACTCCGCCAGACAGCCCCAGTAGCGGCCATAGAGCGCGTTGCTGTCCCGCAGATAAAACGCCATCGCGGCCGGTTGCTGCTGTAAACGGGCGATCACCACCACAATATTCTGCGGCATGCGTTCCGCCAGCAGGCTGAAGAAGTCACGCGTCAGATAGGGACGCTGACCGCGCACCGCATAGGTGTTGGCGTAACAGGTGTAGACAAAATCCCACTGATCTTCGCGCAGCTGGTAGCCCAGGTAGCGGTCAAACTCAAAGCCGCTCTGCATCACCTGCTCACGCTCTTTACGCAGTTGTTTGCGCTTGCGCGACATCAGCGAATCCAGGAAATCCTGAAAATCGCGGTAGCCACGGTTATGCCAGTGATACTGACAACCGAGCCGGGAGAGCCAGTCGGGCTGATCGGCCAGCAGCTGGTTAGCCTGCGCATCGGTAAAGTTGATATGTGCCCCGCTTAAGCCCTGCTGTAACAGGCTCTCAGGCAGGGCCGACAGCAGTTGCGCTGCGGCAGCGGTTTCGCCCAGCAGGCGCGCACCGCTGACCGGGCTGAAGGGGATCGCGCCCAGCCATTTCGGGTAGTAGCGGATTCCGGCGCGCTGGCTGGCATCCGCCCAGGCGTGATCAAAGACGTACTCGCCCTGTGAATGGCGTTTGCGGTAGCCTGGCAGCGCGGCGCGGGTCACCCCCTCCTCCCGCCACAGCAGATGATCGGGCTGCCAGCCCGCCTCTGACCGCACGCTGCCGCTCTGTTCTAACGTGAGCAGAAAGGCGTGACGCAAAAAGGGCTGGTCATCAGGCAACAGCGCATCCCACTCGGCGGCCGGGATCTCCGCCAGTGACGTCAGGTGAATCAGCGACATGAATTACTCCAGAGAACGTCGGGCAGAGAGTCAGTCAAGCAGGTTTTCCGCGCCAGCGAAAGGGTTAAGGCACGCAAAGTGAAGGCTGCATCAGCGGAGCACAGCTTCTATACTGCGACTTTATCTCCACAGGACACCGCCATGGATCGACTCGATTGTGACCGGATGTTTGTCACGGTGCTGGAAACCGGCAGCTTTTCTGCGGCGGCGTTACGTCTCGGCACCAGCAGCAGTCAGGCTTCCAAGCTGGTTTCAAAGCTGGAGCAGCGGCTCGGCGTCCAGCTGTTTAAGCGCAGCACGCGCGCCCTGTCACCCACCGATGTCGGGCGCAGCTATTATGAGCGGGTCAAAAACCTGCTCGATGCGTTTGAGACGCTGGATGCCAGCGTGCGTGAAAGCGCTACGACGCCTACCGGCAGGCTGAAAATCAGCGCCCCCGGCTCCTTTGGTACTGTGGTGTTGTCTGAGGTGCTGGTGGCGTTTGCCCGGCGCTATCCGCTGATTGAACTGGATGTCAGCTTTTCAGACCGGTCCGTCAACATCGTCGATGAAGGCTTTGATATGGCGATCCGTATCGGCACCCTCAGCGACAGCAGCCTGGTCGCGCGCAAGCTGGGTGAGGTGCATGTGCGCATCGCCGCCTCGCCGGTCTATCTTGAGCAGTTTGGCACGCCGCAGCACTGGCGCGAGATGCCCCAGCATCAGTGCATCATCGACACCAATTTTCGCGATCCCTGGCACTGGCCGTTTGCCGGCGGCGGCGGCGGCGAGATTGTCACCGTACCGGTCCGCGGGCGTCTGCGCTTCGCCAACACCGAAGCCTGCCTGCAGGCCGCGATGGCCGGACTGGGCATTGCGCGGCTGCCCGGTTTTATCGCAGCTCCCGCGCTGCAACGCGGTGAGATTGTCCGGCTGCTGGAGAATTTCGACACGCCACCGCTTGGCCTGTTTGCGGTTTATCCGCCCGCCCGTCATCTGGCACACCGGGCGCGCCTGCTTATCGACTTCCTGGTGAGTCACTTTACCCGTTTTCCGCCCGCGTAATTTCTTCCAGAATGGAAGAAATGATTGTCTTTATGACCGGATTATCAGCCGTTTAGTCATCAGTTAAGCTGCTTCTCACATTACAGAGGAGTCGCGCGATGTTAGTAGAAGGCAAATGGAGTAGTGACTGGCACCCGGTGCAGTCGACCGATAAACAGGGCGGATTTATTCGTCAGACGTCCGGTTTCCGGGATTTTATAAGCAGCGATGGCTCCACTGAATTTGCGGCAGAAGCGGATCGCTACCACCTCTATGTGGCGCTGATCTGTCCGTGGGCGTCGCGCGCGTTAATTGCCCGCAAGCTCAAAGGGCTGGAGTCGCTGATTAGCGTGACGGTGGTTGAACCGCAGCTCGGTGCCCAGGGCTGGCGCTTTGGCAATTTTCCCGGCGCACAGCAGGACCCGCTGAATCACGCGCAGTACCTGCATGAAATCTATACCCGCGTCGCGCCCGATTACACGGGCCGGGCCACCGTGCCGGTCTTGTGGGACAAGAAAACCGGCACCATTGTCAGCAACGAGTCCGCTGACATTGTGCGTATGTTTAACAGCGGCTTTGGCGATCTGGCCGATAACCGCATCGACCTCTATCCCGCCGCGCTGCGCCCGGAGATTGATGCGCTGAATGAGAGCCTCTATCCGCGTCTGAATAACGGCGTTTACCGCGCCGGGTTCGCGACGACATCAATCAGCTATCAGCAGGCCTTTAACGACGTCTTCAGCCAGCTCGACGAACTGGAAGCCCTGCTCAGCGATGGACGCACCTTCCTGCTGGGTGAACGGCTGACTGAAACCGATATTCGCCTGTTCGTCACCCTGATTCGCTTTGACGTCGCCTATCATGGCCTGTTCAAATGCAACCTGCGCCGGATACGCGACTATACGCTGCTGAATCGCTATCTTAAGAGCGTGCTGTCAGTCTCCGGCGTGCGAGAGACGGTCAGCATCGATCATATCAAACAGGGTTACTACTCAATCAAGGCACTGAACCCGAACGGGATCGTTCCGGCAGGCCCGGATCTGAGCGAGTACGGCCTATAAAGGAGCAATAATGGCAAAAGCACTGGTAATTTTTCTGCATGGCGTAGGCAGTAACGGCGACGATCTGGCACCGGTTGGCCGTCACTGGGCGACGCTGTTGCCGGATGTGATTTTTGCCTCACCCAATGCGCCCGAACGTTTTACCGCCGGTTTTGGCTGGCAGTGGTTCAGCCTGGAGGAGGTGACGCCAGAGAACCGGCCAGGTCGGGTACGGGCCGCGCGGGCGGCGTTTGACGCGACCCTCAGCGACGTTATCGCACAGCACGGCTTCGCCGACCGCTGGCAGGATGTAGTGCTGGTCGGCTTTTCACAGGGGTCGATCATGGCGCTGGATGCGCTGGCATCTGGCCGTTATCCGCTGGCGGGCGTGGTCGCCTTTTCGGGTCGTCTGGCGGTTGACGGTGAGCTGACGCCACAGCCTCATCTGCCCGCGCTGCTGATCCACGGCCAGGCCGATGAGGTGATCCCGTGGCAGGAGAGCGAATCTGCCGCAGCACGACTCAGGGCCGCATTGGTGCCGGTAGAAGCGCGATTTGAACCCGCCACCGGCCACACCATCTCCGCTCAGGGTGCCATGCATGCCGCCGCGTTTATCGCGCAGTGCTTACAGGATTAACCCCAGCAGCGCTTTAATGCCTGCCAGGCATGACGGGCAGCGACCTCAGGCGGCAGGCGTTTCAGCGCATCATTAAAAACTTCAATGCCCACCGGTCCCTGATAGCCCGCGCTTTTAAGCTTATCGACAAAGCGTTCAATGTCGATAATGCCATCGCCGGGCAGCAGACGCTGATGCTTTGCCATCGCCATCAGGCTCTGCTTATCCTGCGCGGGAACGGCGGCCATGTCACACAGCTGTACTTCATAAATGCGATCGGCAGGGATACCGTCCAGCTGTGAGGCGTCGCCGCCCAGTGCGCAGATATGGAACAGATCGACCACCAGCCCGATATTGGGCTGATCGAGCCGCTGCAATCGCTGCCACGCCAGCGGCAGGGTGTTATCCACGCTGCACCAGGCCATCGGCTCATACATAATGCGCATGTTGTAGCGCGCAGCTTCAGAGGCCATCCAGCGCAGGTCATCATCAATCTGGTCGGCGCAGCAATCCTCGCGGGTGCTGGCCGGCGCCTGAATGGTGTCGCAGCCCAGCGCCTGGGCAATCTGAATAAACTGGCGCAGCTCTTCGCGCTTCTGTCCGCGCAACGCGCTGGGTGCCCCGGTGAAATCGCGCAGCACCTGGAGATTGGTAAAGCCAGGTCCCTGCCGGGCAGCGATCTCAGCCAGTGCCGCCGCGCCGCCCTCGCACGCCTCGACATCCTCGCGCCAGATCTCCACCTGATCGAAACCGGCGTCATGCGCCGCCTGGAGCTTCTGGCCGGGTTCACCGTTTAACAGCACCAGGTTAAGGAATGTGGGGTTAGTTCGCATTGCTCGGCTCCTTAATCGTCCGGAATAATCGGTGACGTTCAGCTTCTGCGCCCGTTCATGCGGGATGGTCGGGCGTAAAACCTGAAACATTATCTACCTCTTAAGGAGTATGACAAGCGCCGCTTAGCCAGATCAGCCCAGCATCGTGACCAGTGCGAAACCGGCAAACGCCATCAGCAGCGAACCGATCACATGCACCAGCGCGCTGGTCATCGCCCAGAAATAGTTCCCTGATTGTAGCAACCCCATTAATTCCGCCGTAAAAGAGGAGAAGGTGGTCAGCCCGCCGCACAGTCCGGTGACGATCAGCAGTTTCCAGATCGGGTCGATATCGGGATGGCGAACAAACCAGGCCATCGCGCCGCCGATCACCAGACCGCCGATCAGATTCACCAGCAGCGTGCCCGGCGGCAGATTGGGAAAGAGCGCATTAAAGCGCATCGCAAAGAGCCAGCGCAGTACACAGCCGGCAGAGCCGCCGATCATCACAGCCAATAACGGTTTCAACATGTCTTGCTCCTGATTGCAGATTGACGCCGGGCTGAGGGGGAAAGGCAAAGATAAACTGCGCCTGACACCTCAGCTCCCGCGAAAGGATTGAGTGTCAGGCGTCATCAGCCGGTGTAAAGCCCACCGGCGGTTGGGGAAGGTGGCACGCCATCACCTTGAGCCGGTGATAATACGACGGCCGGTTCAGGCTGGCAACAGTGAGGTCATGGCGGCTGAAAACCTTGACGCGCACGCCACAGACGGAGTAATGCTGATGGTTTACAGCCTGTTGCGGAGACCCTATGCGTACCCTGATTTTTGATACCGATATCGGCGTGGATGACGCCTTTGCGCTGGCCTATGCGGCGCGGACGCAGCATCTGCTGGGGATTACCACGGTCTTCGGCAACGTGGCAGTGGGTCAGGCGGTGAAAAACGCCCGACTGTTTTGCGGGAAAATGGCGATTAACGCGGAGGTCTATCGCGGCTGTTCACGACCGCTGGCGCTGCCACCCTCTGCGCCCGCCAGACTGCACGGTGAAGATGGGCTGGGCGATGCGTTTGATAATGCGTGCAGCGATCAGGCGCCGGGCGCGGTGCAGTTTATTATCGACAGCGTGCGGGCGCAGCCGCATCAGATCACCCTGGTGGCGATTGGTCCGCTGACCAATATCGCCACGGCCATTAATCAGGCGCCGGATATTATTCCGCTGGTGAAAGAGCTGGTCATCATGGGTGGCGCATTTGGCACCGACGGGCACAGTGGCAACGTGACGCCCTTCAGCGAATTTAATATCTGGAAAGATCCGCATGCTGCCGATCAGGTGCTCGCCTCGGCGCTGAATGTGGTGGTGATCCCGCTGGATGTCACACACAAAGTGCTGATCAGCGGCGATGAGGTTCAGCGTCTGAATCAGCCGGTGCTGAGTGCGATCTGTCGCCCTTACCTGGCTTACAGTCTGGAGAAAGAGGGATTCGAGGGAATGGCGCTGCATGACACCCTGGCGGTGGCGTGGCTCACTCTGCCACAGGCGTTTACCCTGACCGAAAGCCCGCTGCGGGTGATCACGGAGGGCATCGCCTGCGGTCAGACGGTGCGTAAGCTGAGCGCGCTGGCATCCCGCCAGGATCCCTTTAACGGCCTGACTGCCCAGCGTATCGCACTTGGCGTGGATGCTGACGCGGTGCGGGCGCACTTCTTTCAGACTCTCACCGCGCCCTGAACCACGCGAACCGACTGGCCGCGTTACCGGTCGAAATGAATCACGCCTTTGATCAGCTCGCGGTTGTTGATGATTTGCGCCTCAAAGGTTTCATCCAGCGTGGAGAAGGCCAGATGGTGATTCAGCATCATTTCGGCGCGCAGTTGGCCGCTGGCCATCAGCGCACGCACCCGATCGAAATCTTCACGGGTGGCGTTGCGGCTGCCCATCAGGGTGGTCTCTTTTTTATGGAATTCACTGTCCGGGATCACCAGATCGCCTTTGTGCAGACCGACATAAACGATAGTGCCGCCGTGTCGCATCAGGTTGACCGCATTGTTCATCGCCGCCGGGCTGCCGGTGGCGTCGATCACCTTCAGCGCCAGACGGCCACCAAACTCCTCTCGCAGCGCGCTGTAAAACGCTTCATCAGCCGGATTCAGTGCCGCCAGGCCGAGCTGGTCATCAACATGCTGGCGACGAAATTCGCTGGTATCCGCGACCACCACCTGCGCGCCGCTGGCGGCGGCGATAGCGGCAACACCCAGCCCAATCGGTCCGGCACCCACCACCAGCACCTGCTCATCCGCCACAATTGCGGCACGACGCACTGCATGGGCGCTGATGGCAAAGGGCTCAATCAGCGCAGCCGCTTCCGGCGCGACATCATCCACCACCAGCAGCGTGCTGACTGGCACGCTTAAGTAGTCGCAGAACCCGCCATCCTGATGCACACCAATCACTGAAATCTGCTCACAGCAGTTGGTCTTGCCGCTCTGGCAGGCGTCACAGCGCAGGCAGGAGATGTAGGGCATTAACGCCACCCGCTGGCCCGGCTGAAAGCTCTCCGCACCACTTCCCGGCGCCACGACTTCGGCACAGATTTCATGGCCCAGCACCCGTGGATAGCTGAAGAATGGCTGATTACCGGACCAGGCGTGGATGTCGGTGCCGCAGATTCCCGCGGTAAGGATTTTAATCACTACCTCGCCAGCGGCGGGCGTGGGGATATCGCGGGTGGCCCATACCATCTTACGTGGTTCAGCGATGACCAGTGCTTTCATTGTTGTCATGGTGATTCTCCGGTTGTCCTGCAGGCAGTTATGGCGAATCCTGCACGCGCTGCGGTGTTCGTTTGCGGGAAGTGTGAAGCACCGCGATTTTTTTGGGCTTTGAATGGTTTTTAATGCATAAAAAACCGGAGAGTGAGATGAGCCGCAGCCAGAATTTGCGCCAGAACGTCATCAACCAGATGCTGGAAAGCATCGCTCAGCACCACATTCGTTCACCGCTGCCGCCCCAGGCAGCACTGGCGGAAATGTTCAATATCAGCCGGACTACGGTGCGCCACACCCTGCACTATCTGCATCAGTGCGGCGTGCTGGATAAGGTGGATCAAACCTGGGTTATCGTGCGCGATCCGCGCGAAGATGACGGTTTTAGCGCGTTAACGCCGCCGATTGAGCAGCAGGCCAGCCACTTTGAGCAGATGTTTTTTAATATGATTAATCAGCGGCAGCTGGTGCCCGGCGATACCTTCAGCGAGCTGCAACTGGCGCAGCAGGTGAAAGTCAGTCCGGTGGTGGTGCGCGAATTCCTGCTGCGCTTTATGCGCTATGACCTGCTGGAGCCGGTCAGACGCGGCCAGTGGCGGATGAAAAAATTCACCCAGGATTACGCCGAGAAGCTATTTGAACTGCGCGAGATGCTGGAAACCCACGCCCTGAGCCGCTTCCTGAATCTGCCCGCAGGCGACGAGCGCTGGGTTCAGGCGCGGGATCTGCTGGATCGTCACCGATCGATGCGCGACACCATCGCCAGCAACTATCGCCACTTTGCCGCGCTGGATCGTCAGATGCATTCGCTGATTTTATCCGCCGCCAACAACCCATTTTTCAATCAGTCGCTGGAGATTATCTCGGTGATCTTTCACTCGCACTATCAGTGGGATGAGAGCGACCTCAAGCAGCGAAATATTGTGGCGCTGGAGGAGCATATGGCGATTCTGACCGCGCTGATTGGCCGTCAGGATGTCGACGCCCTCTGTGCATTACATAACCATCTGGCGACCGCTAAAACCTCGATGGTGCGCTCAATCGGTCAGTACAATTAAAAACCGATTAAAAACCACAAAGCATTAGCTCCCGCACGATTCAGAAACATCTTTGCAACATCCTTAACCCTTTGCTCTTAGTCTCGACTGCAACGTCACGGCGGCCTTTTGCCGCTGCGCGCAGACCCCTTCTCACCATAACGATAAGTACCCAGTTTCGGGAGAGTGCAATGGAAAAGACTTCAGTAACCGGCCGCGACAGTGCAGCTGGCGACACGCCATCAGACCAGGATTTCGTGCCGATGCGTAGCGACGTGGTGCGTTCACCGCGTATCCGCAAGATTCAGATCACGGCGATGCTGCTGTTGCTGTTCGCCGCCATCATCAACTATCTGGATCGCAGCTCGCTGTCGGTCGCGAATATGACCATCCGCGAGGAGATGGGGCTGAGCGCCACCGAAATCGGCTTCCTGCTCTCCGCCTTTTCGCTGGCTTACGGCCTGGCGCAACTGCCGTGCGGCGCGCTGCTGGATCGTAAAGGGCCGCGCATTATGCTCGGCATTGGCATGTTTATCTGGTCGCTGTTCCAGGCCGCCTCTGGCCTGGTGCATAACTTTACCCAGTTCATCCTGGTGCGCATCGGCCTCGGCATTGGTGAAGCGCCGATGAACCCGTGCGGCGTGAAAGTGATCAACGACTGGTTCAACATTAAAGATCGCGGCATGCCGATGGGAATGTTCAATGCGGCTTCGATGATTGGACTGTCGGTGGCTCCGCCGATTCTGGCGGCGATGATGCTGGTGATGGGCTGGCGTGGCATGTTTGTCACGATCGGTATCCTCGGCATGTTCCTCGCTATCGGCTGGTATATGATCTACCGCGACCGCGACAACAACATCCTGAGCGCTGAAGAGATCCACTATCTGCAGGCGGGCAGCGTTGCCTCGCGTAAAGAGCCGATCAGCTTTAAAGAGTGGCGCGGCCTGTTTAAGCAGCGCACCATGTGGGGAATGATGATTGGCTTCAGCGGCATCAACTACACCGCCTGGCTCTATATCGCGTGGCTGCCGGGCTATCTGCAGTCGACCTATCATCTCGATCTTAAAAGTACCGGCCTGCTGGCAGCGATTCCGTTCCTGTTCGGTGCGGCGGGCATGCTGCTGAATGGCTATGTGGTCGACTCGCTGGTACGTCGCGGCTTTAACGCGGTGAAAACCCGCAAAGTCTGCATCGTCAGCGGGATGCTGCTGTCCGCCGGCTTTACCGCCGTGGTGACCCGCGCGACCGACACCACCAGCGCCGTAACGCTGATTGGGATGGCGCTGTTCTGTATCCACTTCGCCGGAACGTCGTGCTGGGGATTGATCCACGCCAACGTCACCGCCCGTATGACAGCGTCTGTCGGCAGCATCCAGAACTTCGCCAGCTTTATCTTCGCCTCGTTCGCGCCGGTCATCACTGGCTGGGTGCTCGACACCACCAAATCGTTCAGCATGGCGCTGATGATTTGTGCCTGCGTGACGCTGGTTGGCGCACTCGCCTACCTGCTGCTGGTGCGCCAGCCGATCACCGACGGCGAATAATCACGGCTGACGGCGCGACTGCTACGTCAGCGCCGTCAGGGTGACCCCATATTTCGCACCATAACGCTGAATACCCGTCATCACCTTCTCCGCGCTCAGCGCGGGTGGAGGTGGCAACAGCGGCGCCCGTTCACGCAGCGCCGAGTCGAAGCGGGCAAACGTCGCGAAATCACGCGGGAAACGTTCTTCATCCACGCCAATGAATACGCCTTCATCACGTGCATGGGAGAGCAGCGCCCGCCAGCGGTCAATCTCCGCCAGACCGATGCTGTCGGTACCGTGAGAAAAGAGCATCATGTCGATGTTGCGGAACGGCGGCTGTTTTTCCAGGAAGCGTTGCAGGGCCGCGGCCGAAGGCTCGGTGCAAAAGACCAGCCAGAACGGGATGGCGTGCTGATGCATGCTGCACCACGGGTCCATCAGCAGGAAGCTGTCCACCGTCAGCCGGGTCGGTAAAATTCCCGCCGCCAGATACCAGTCGCGGTAGATCTCTGCCACCACATAGCTCATCGCCTCTGGATCTTCATAACGAATCTCCATCAGCTTCCAGTTCTGAGCTTCCGCCAGTTTTTTCAGCGGCGAAATCAGATAACCATCCAGTCCCCACTCCGCTTCCGGCACGTGGTCAGTAATGGCCGGCGGCGTCCAGCGCTCGCGATCGATGCCATAGCGTGCCAGATATTCCGCCACCCGCGGGCCACCCTGTAAGTACTCTTTTTCGGTTGCGCCGCCGAGCGCACCAAACTGGAAAAACGAGCGGTCGCTGGTGCGGGTTACCGGCCACTGTCGGGTACAATGATTGATAAACAGCGTTGATCCGGCGGGCAGACTTCCCATCAGGAATTCGTTGAAGGCCAGCGGCAGTTCGCGCAGTTTTAGCCGGAAGTAGCGCATCTGGTCGAGCATCAGCCGATCCTGATTCGGGTCATGCATATGGTGAACCGCAAGACGCGGCCAGGCGGCCAGCAGTGCCGCCGCCACCTCTTTACCCTGCTCAAAACTCGCCTGTACATCATCGGGATCGCTATTGGCCGCGCGCACCGGACAGAGAAAGGTTTGCGGCAACCAGGGCACACCCATCGCCGCCGCCAGATGCACCAGTGCACCGTTCGATGAACCGATAAAGGCCGCCGGATAATCCTGCTGCGGGTATTCGCTCACCATCCATTCGGCGATGCCTTCCACATCCAGTTCACCCGCCTGGCGCAGGCTGATGCCTTCTGCCATGCCGCCCAGCGCATAGCCCCACTCACGCAGTCCGGTCGGCAGCCGGTTAAGCGACGGCAACAGGCGATCCAGCGTCGGTGACTGGCTGGGGCTGGCAAAGGGGCGATCGTGCAGCGCATTGGCCAGCGCAAGCAGCATGGCGGCAGCAGAGTCAAAGCGGGCAATCCCTCTTGGTGGTTTACTCATGTTGATCCTCCTGCTGGATACGTGCCAGGAACGGGCGGATGGCGTGACAGAAACTCCACGGGTAGACGTAGTGCAAAGTGTGCGTCCCGTCGCGTAATGTCAGTCGTTCACTGCGCGGCATCAGGGCAGCGAGTTCATCCAGCCAGCGGGCCGGACAGACGGGATCGCGCGAGCCCCGCAGCAGCAACGTGGGTGCGTTAATGTAAGTAAGGCGATGCTCTATGCGGTCGTGCATCATGGCGCGCAGGGTACCGAAGGCGCGCCGCAGGCCCGCTTTGGCGTAATCGATTCGGGCCAGTGGCCCCGGTGGACGACGTGATTCCAGCCGGCCATTACGCCAGTCGCGCCAGAGCTGACGCGGCAGACTGCGGGCATGACAATCGACCGTCGGCCCCTGCAGCACCAGTCCCGCTACAGCCTGTGGATGTTTCACCGCCAGCGCGGCCAGAATCTGGCAGCCAAACGAATTGCCGACCCAGATAGCGCGCTGGAAACCGTTATGCTGTAACCACAGCCACAGCGCATCCGCCAGCTGATCCACCGACATGATCGGCGCAGAAGGGGGCAGTGTGCTGGCGCCAAAACCGGGCAGATCCGGCACCAGCACGTGATAGTCGCGCCCCAGCGCCAGCGCCAGTGGCTCCATCGCCCGGCCCGACATCACCAGACCGTGGATTAACACGACCGGCAGTCCCTGAGCCTCAATGGGCGTAACGCGGGTAAACATGCGCCAGTCACCAATCTGCTGATAATAACCGGCCAGACCGGCGTGATGACTGTTCGGCGACACCGGCGGCGTCTCCTTAAGCTGCCGCCAGCGTTTCATGCCCCATAACGTGGCCGCCACACCCAATCCAACACCTGCCACAATCGCTGCCTGTTTTCGTCGATGCTTCTGGATCATCCGCTGCTCCTGGTTTGGGGAGAATAATTCAGTGTAGGTCGGGATCAGGCAGCAGGCGGGTTATCGGCGCGATGGTGTGAAAAAGTATGGGGTTTCGCATAAGAAGACGCTGGCATTGCGGGTGATGAACTCTGGCGGGAGATCTGTCTGGTGTAAGCGGGAAGGCAATGACGGCAGTGAATGATGTGTGTACGCTGTGAGCGAGAAGCGGACATGAGAGATATAATTAATCCGCCATGAGAATCTCAGATTCCCAGGACTTATTAACCCGGTGAATGACGCCATTAAAAGGGAGACAGGGTGGCAATCGATCACAACGGCTTTATTGCCCTGCCAGAAACCAATAAATTGCAGCCAGAGTTCCGGAATATTGTTGCACAGGTCGTGGCAAAGCTAATCCAAAGTTTTCCTGAGCTTATACATAGCCTTTATTTGTATGGCAGTGTGGCTGAAGGCCGGGCAAAAATCGGGAAGTCCGATCTGGATATGACAGTCATATTTAGCGTTGATCCCGGCGAAGCGGCTAAAGTGCAAATTACTGAAATACAACGTAAACTTGAAAAAAATAATCCTGTTGTCAGTAAAATCGATTTTGATTGTGGTCTGTTACAACAGGTAGTGCATCCGGATAATCTGCTTAGCTGGGGATACTGGCTCAAACATCACTGTGTCTGCGTTTACGGAGAGGACCTGAGTCAACGATTCCAGGCATTTAAACCTTCAAAAGAAATTGCTGTAGCAGTGAATGGTGACTTCCTGCCGGTGCTGGAAAAATTAATAACTCAAATGCAGTTATCTGCTGACGAAAATAAAAAGTTGCAGCTACAGCGTGCTGCTGCACGAAAGACAATCAGAGCAACCAATATTCTTCGCAGTGAACATGACAAACAGTGGCCTGAAACACTCGAGGAGTATCGCTTTACATTCAATGCCCGATATCCAGCGTTAGCAAAAGAAATGGATTACTTGCTGGCAATCAGTAATACGCCTCAGGGGAGCATCGCTGATTTCAAAAGGCGCGTTATGGCTTTTGCCCGATGGCTTAACGTAACATTTCATAACGGGCAGGGCTTATGAAGGGAGGATTAACATCTGGGTAGCCTGATAAACGCGGAGCAGGTCAACGGACCAGAGATGATGCGAATTTCAGGCAATAAAAAACCCGCACTGGGCGGGTTTCTTTTATTATCAGCAGAGCTTATCTGCTCAGACTTATGTCTTCATCGCTATTGTAAGCGTCGCTGATAATGAGCGCGGCTTACTGCGCTGTGACGTTGCCAGCTGCAGGACCTTTGGCGCCATTTTCAATGGTGAAGGAGACTTTCTGACCTTCATCAAGCGTTTTGTAGTTATCACCCTGGATAGCAGAGAAATGTACGAATACATCTTTGCTGCCATCATCAGGAGTGATAAAGCCAAAACCTTTATCTGAGTTAAACCATTTTACTAAACCAGTCATTTTGTTAGACATAGATATTTCCTTAATCGATTAGCCACTAAGAGCGGCGAAGATGGCCTGTAGTTAGAGATTTACTTATTGGGCACTTAGGAGGAGGCTCTCGAAGAAGGATATCTGTGGATAACACTTGAACTGAGGACTACTTTACTAAAACTGCTTTCATAAGGTCTGTGTTCCAAACCGATGACGCATTAAGACATAGCGATAATAATTTAGCAATGTATAAGTTTATTTATTTTAACCATTTAAACGCTCAGATGGCTGAATGGCTGTTTTATTTTGACTGCTCAGGAAGTGCTTCAGGCTCCGCTGTGTGCGAAGAGGAGCAGGTTAAGCCCGTCATAATGACGGTGCCGATTTAACGTTGATGCTTAACAATAAACAGAGCCAGTAAGGTCACATTGCGTAAAAATTTCCGCACGGCCAGTGAAGCGCTGTCATCGCCCTCTTCATCTGTGAGCTTTACCTGCTGCATATCGTACGCCCGGCTTTCGGTATCTTTCATCCTGATACCGGTCAGTATCCGGACGGCCTGCCCGCCCTCACCCCGCATCTGAAATGCTGGAGGTTTGCCACCCGCCTCCATTCTGGTGCAGAAGCAGCCTGCCGCGATGAGCGAGAAGCGGGCTAAACGCCCATTTTGGGCATGCTGACTGTCTCAGTGACCGTGAACGGTCAATCCTACGAGCCGGATAACAACAGGACGGACAACCAGTATGCAAAAGAAAGCCGCTGGCATGGCGACCCGGTAAGCATTCATCACATTTGTCATGTAATGAGGCCCCATTCCGAATTCGGCTAACGTGATGACCAGACTCATCAGGAACGCCATGATGATCGCCATATAAAGTGCAAATATGTAAGGTGTCGTGCGCACCGGCAAGCGGGTTCGTAAGGTTTTTTTTGTTGCAGCATCAGTCATCTGAATATCCTGTTTAACAAAAGTAGATAAGACTGCGGCTAACTTAACAAGCTTATGCGGGGGGTTGTAGAGCGGTTATGCTTTAATCATTATTAAGTAAAAGTGACGAATTAACGGTTGAGGATACGATGGACATTTTAGGGCTGATTAGCACTTTTATCCGCGTGGTGGAAAACGGCAGTATTGCAGCGGCGGCACGCGCTAAAGGTATGAGTCCGGCAGCAATCAGCCAGAGTCTTTCGCGTCTTGAAGCGCATCTGGGCGTGCGACTGCTATCGCGCACCACCCGCAGCATGACCTTAACGGAAAACGGTAAACGCTATTTCGAGAAAGTCCGTCACATCCCACATGATATCGAACTCGCCTCGCAGGCTGCTGCGAATGAAACCAAACCACAGGGGCCACTTTGTATCGCTACGACAGCCGCGTTTGGCCGGTACGTTCTGGCTCCCCTTATGCCCGCTTTCAAAGCGTCTTTCCCCGATATAGATATTGAACTGATCAGTACCGATCGCAACGTCGATCATCGCCTGGAAGGCGTCGATGTCAGTATCCGCATCGAAGCACAGCTGAATGATCAACTGATCGCCAGAAAAATTGCATCGTTACCCTTTATATTCTGTGCGGCTCCCGCTTACCTTAATCGCGCTGGTACGCCTCAGACGCCTGGAGAACTTAGCCAGCACGCCTGCCTGGTTTTCCGCTATCCCACCGACAGACGGTTTCTGCCATGGACGTTTATGGTCAACGGACAGCCTGTTAATGCAAAACTTAACCCCAGTTTTATCAGCGATGATATTGATATCATCGCCAGAATAGCCGTAAACGGCGGCGGCATTGCCCGTCTGGCAAGCTTTGTAGCTCAGCCACTGATAGACAGCGGTCTGCTAAGGCCTTTGTCCTGGTCAGGTCACAGTGGCGAGAGCACCATTGAGTCCCTGCCGATGAATATCTATGCCTGTGTCACCGAACGTTCGGCACTCAATTCGAAAGTACGGACATTTATTGAATTTTTGGCCGATGCGATTTAAGACAGGAGCGTTTTTGCCGGGCGAAAATTGACGCATTTTTCTGCTTATCCACCCGCAAAAGTAACTCACCGCTGCCGGTCGTGGTGATACGAAAAGCGGCCCTTTTGACGATGTGCAGAAAGGATATAAGTACGCTTTGAGAAGGGGTTTAACGCGTTGAGAGTGGGATTAAAAAGTATCTGGCAGTCAGTAAAAACTGCCAGAATTGAGGAATGAAAAGTCGTTATCAGTCGCTAATTCTGATGACGATTTTGCCAAATGCACCACGGGAGAGGTGCCGGAAGGCTTCAACCGCCTCATTAAAGCTGTAAACCTGTTCAATGACGGGCTTGATATTATGTTTATTGAGGAACGGATTCATCCGATCAAACGAGGAGCGTGGTGCAACCGCAATGCCCCGGATTTTTGTCTGACGGAAAATTAACGGCATCAAATCAAGTTGTGCTGTCTGGCCGGTCAGAAATCCTACCTGAGCAATCGTACCGGCAACTTTTGTCGCAGCAATTGACTGATTGATGCCATTGCCCCCGGCGACATCTATCGTTACGTCAGCGCCTTTACCATCAGTTATTTCAAGCACTTTTCTTTCCCACTCAGGGTATTTTTTATAGTTAATCCCTTCATCTGCTCCCAGTGATTTAATGCGCTCAAGGTTTGCATCGTTACTGGAGGTGGCAATGACGCGTGCACCATAGGCATGCGCTATCTGAGCAGCGAAGACCGATACGCCACCGGTTCCCTGTACGAGCACGGTCTGACCAGGCTGCAGATTGCCGATATCCATTAGCGAGTACCATGCCGTAAGTGCAGCGATGGGAAGTGTAGAAGCTTCTTCATCGGTCATGCTGTCAGGCGCTTTAACTGCGCTGTCCTCATGAATAATCATGTACTCAGCCAGCCCGCCGGGTAACGGCATTCCAATACACCATGCTGGCTCATCGGCCGCAGGTTCACCCTCTAACCAGCGTGAATAGAGATGCGAGTTAACGCGATCACCCGTGCTAAAACGGGACACACCCTGCCCCGTGGCAACAACGGTACCCGTGGCATCAGAGACAGGAATCAGTGGCTTTGGAACCAGATGAGGCTCATAGAAGCCCTCTACTATTGCCTTATCCCTGAAGTTCAGAGACACCGCGCCAACTTTAACCAGAAGTTCACCCGGACCAGGTACAGGCGTTTCCACCTCTTCAAGCTTTAAGTTTTCAAGGCCAAAATCTTTCAGTAACCATGCTTTCATTTTGTCATTTCCCATGTGTATGCATCGAATAGAGTGATGATAAAAAAAGCAGGCAGGCGTAAAAAGCCACGTAAAAGGACTTCAGTGTTACTGCAGGAGAAACAATCGGAATGAGATATAATCCGCAATACACTATTTCGGCAGGAATATTTTTTGCGGAGTTAAATGATGCGCTCGAACATGCTGGAATTGATGGATATTTTTGTTCACGTCGTTGAATTCCGTAGTTTCACCCGGGCCGCTGACGCCTTGCAGCTGCATCGCCCTGCGGTCAGTAAGTCCGTACAACAACTGGAATACAAGCTTGGCGTTAAGCTATTGCACCGCACCACGCGCAGTCTGAGTGTGACCGTTGAAGGGGAGGAAATTTATCAGCGGGCTAAAGCGCTGCTGAGTGATGCCAGCGATATCATGGCTTCTTACTCTTCAAATCAGCGACCTCGTGGCCAGCTGCGCATTGATGTTCCACTGGCGCTGGCGCACAGTATCCTGATCCCACAATTAAGCGAGTTTCAGGCTTTATATCCTGAAATTGAAATAGTCTTAACCGCTTCAGATCGCCTGACCCATTTAATTACAGAGGGTGTGGACTGTGTTATTCGTCTCGGTGAGCTTGCTGATTCGAATTTTATTTCGCGCAGAATGGGCAGCCTGCAGATGGTCACCTGTGCAGCACCCTCTTATCTGGATAAATATGGCACTCCTTTAACACCTGATGACCTTAAAGATCATAAAGCCATTTATTTTTTTAATGAACACAGTCGGGACGTCCAGGAATGGAAATTTGTCATGAATGGCGAAATTGTTTCACGGCATCCGGGAAGCAGCGTACGAGTTAACAATTCTGACGTCCTTCTTTCCTGTGGCGTGGCGGGCCTCGGCATGCTTCACGCATTATATACGGCATTAAAGCCCTGCCTCGAAACAGGCCAGCTGAAGGAAGTATTATCGGGTTATGCGACTGTGACGAAACCGGTTTCAATACTCTACCCTGACAGACGCTATCTTCCGCCTAAGGTCCGGGTCTTTATCGAATGGTTTACTGAAATATTCAGGAAGAATCATCAGGGTTAACCGTGAATCTTAGCTTCGGCACAGGCAATCCCGTGACCCATTAAAAGTGCTTGTTTCCTGTTTAAGGTATGCCGCCATTTTGTCTGGCATCCGGAAATCTCCCGGGCAGATTGGATCGCTACAGCAACGTCCGTTTCTGGCACAAAGTGGCGCATAACGGGAAATCAGAAGGAGAGGAGTAGCAACAAACAGGATGCACCCGAAGTGCAAAAACGCGGGTTTAAATCAGCAGAAGCAAAGGCAGAAAAAGCAGAAAAGGTGATAATCACAGGTCGATCCCTGACCGCGATTATCGAGGGTTTCTTGCGGGGTGCTTAGTACATGGCACCCGGCGGTACGTGTTTGAACGTCTCAACGTAAGCGCGGAACACGTGTTTAAAAATACGTTTCATGGAACACCTGATTCAAATTTAGTTGAACATATACCGAAAAAGTATAGCTCCTGAGCGTTTTAACAGCAAATAAATTTGAACCAGATCACAAAAATGACGGTTTTATGTGCAAAAGCCCTACGCGGTGTAGCCGAGATGCTGCAACAGAATGGTGGAGCCGACGGCAATCAGCACGACTCCACCCAGCACTTCAGCCCATTTGCCCAGGACCGGACCGATAAAGCGCCCGACTAATACGCCAGTCGTCGCCATCACCGTAGTGGCTGCACCAATGGTCAGCGCGGTAGTAATGATATTCACCTGCAGGAAAGCCAGACCCACACCAACAGCCAGCGCATCCAGGCTGGTCGCTACCGCGGTGGTCGCCAGTACCATAAAGCCATGGCTTTGCGGGGCTTCACAGGGTTCTGCGACGGCAGTCTGACGGAAGCCTTCCATCATCATACGGCCACCCAGAAACGCCAGCAGGATGAAGGCGACCCAGTGATCCCACGCCATGATGTAACGGCTGGCGGCCAGGCCAAGCGCCCAGCCAATCAGCGGCGTCAGCGCTTCAATTGAGCCGAAAATCAGACCGGTACGCAGCGCTTCTTTAAAACCGGGACGATGCAACGTGGCACCTTTGCCCAGAGCAGCAGCAAACGCGTCCATCGACATGCCCAGCGCAAGAATTAAAGTGGCAATAAAGGTCATGATTTATTCACCTGGGGCGAAAAAGCGGCAATTCACGCTGAATTCACCACACAAAGTGTTCAGTTATGAAAAAGTGGGCGCAGTCTACCATGCAAACCCAAAGATAAAAAGACAGTAAAATCAGGGATTTAAGTATAGCAAAGGCTATAACTCTTATCATCCGCTATGAATCGCGCTAAGTCGATGGTAGCAAAGCGTTTTCTGACCATTTCTCTGGCCATGTAGCATGCCGGATGCGCACGAAGCAGCGCGCCACCATTGAACCGTGTCGCCGTTTACCGGAAAATGCCGGGCTGATAAATATGGGATACCGGTTATGAATAACCCTTTTGAAACGTTGATCGTGCCTGGTGGCATTTTATTGCTGGGCTTTCTCTCGGCGCTGCTGCTGCCCGCGCCCGCCTTTAGCGTGACGGTAGCGCAGCATCTGTTGCAGATGTTCCATTTGCAGGACCTGAATCAGCTCTATACGGTGGTGTTTTGCGTCTGGTTTTTGCTGCTGGGCGCACTGGAGTTTTTTGTTATCCGTTTTGTCTGGCGTCGCTGGTTCAGGGGCTGACCGCCTGCGCATTGACCAGCGCCTTTAGCCGTTCGGCACTGCGCGCATAACCTTCACGTGGCAGATGTGCCGCCCCCAGCAACAGGCCCGCACCGCGCTGATCCGCCTGCTGATACCAGATCGACAGCGGCGACGGTGCCATGCCCCACTCCACCGCCTGCTGCGCAATCACCTGATCCGGTGAACCAGCGGGTAAACGGACAATCACCGCCAGCCCGGCGCGTTGCAGGTCAGGAAAGTGAGGATGCAGCGCCGCGATCATCTGCTCCAGCCGCTCATGATAGACGCGCTTCATGCGCCGCAGATGCCGCATAAAGTGGCCATCCCGCAGAAATTCCGCCACCGCATTATGCAGCAATCCGGAGGAGGCAGGCGAAAGCAACGCGCTGACCTCGCCGAACCGGGCCGTCAGCGCGGGTGGCACCACCATAAAACCGAGCCGCAGTTGCGGCGTCAGCGTCTTGCTGAACGTGCCGATGTGCAACACCCGCCCCTGGCTGTCGAGCGCGGCCAGTGCCGGCGCGGCGCGATTGCCGGGCTGAAGCTCGCCGAGATAGTCATCTTCGATAATCCAGCGCTGCGCGCGGCTGGCCCAGTTAAGCAGGGCATGCCGGCGTGCCAGGCTCATCGTCATACCAAGCGGCGCCTGCTGTCCCGGCGTGACCAGCGCAAAAGCGGCATCCGGCGCGCGGGCAATCCCGGCCTCAACCTGCAACCCTTCGGCATCAACCGGCACGGCAACCGGCGTGACGCGCAGCGCTTCAACCGCGCGACGCGCCACCCAGAATCCGGGATCTTCCAGCCATGCTGTTTTACCCTGAAAATTCATCGCCAGCCCAATCAGTCCCATTGCGCCAGCATAGCCGCTGGTAATAATAATCTGGTCCGCCTGACAGCGCAGGCCGCGTGCCACCGCCAGGTAGGCCACCAGCGCCTGCCGCAACGCTAAGCTGCCGCGGGGATCGGGATAGCTGGCCGGTCTGCTGACCTGCATGCGCGTCTGACGCTGCAGAATGCGCAGCCAGACTTTGGCCGGGAATGCATCGCTGGCAGGAATGCCCATCTGGAAGGTCAGCGGTGGCGCTTCATACTCCTCTGCACCCTCCAGCAGCTGGCGTTCAGCCTCGGCATTGACCGGTTTTAACGGCGGCAATGGGCTGACGAAAGTACCCGCTGCGCCTCTGGCCTGCAGAAACTGACCATCAACCAGCATGTCATAACTGGCGCGAACGGTGCCACGCGCCACGCCGAGCTGAGCCGCCAGATCGCGGCAGGAAGGCAGACGTGCGCCAGGTTGTAAACGTCCTTCACCAATCGCCTGTTCAATCAACTGGCGCAGTTGTTCACTGAGGCCACGTGACGCGCCGCGCTGCAGTGTCAGCGTGGAAAGCGGCGATGGACCAGTCAGACTCTCATTTTTTGGCACTTTATCTGCTCCATTGAAAGGCTGAAAATCGCCTTATCAACCCTGAATGAGGCAATAAGATGAGCGAACGTATCGATTTTCACAGTGCAGCACCGGCAGGCATGAAAGCGCTGGGCGGCGTATACAGTTATCTGGCACAAACCGATCTGCCGCTCACTTTACTGGAACTGCTGTTCCTGCGCATATCGCAGATTAATGGCTGTGCCTACTGCATTGATTTACATACCAAAGCACTGAATAAGTCGGGCATGGGCTGGGATAAGATCGTGCTGACCTCGGTCTGGCAGGAATCCGGTACGCTGTTCAGTGATAAAGAGAAGGCTGCCCTGTACTGGGCTGAATGCCTGACCCTGATTGCTCAGCAGGGTGCGCCAGACGACCGCTATACCGCACTGAAAGCGCACTTCAGTGAAAAAGAGATTGTCGATCTGAACATCGCGATTGGTCTGATGAACACCTACAACCGCATGGCGATAAGTCTGAAAAAGTTGCCCGCCAGCGCCAGTCTGTCATAAGTGAATCCGATGCGTGCGCCGGTGTGCACGCATTTTCAGACTCACAAAAATGTAACATTATTTTTACACAAGCGGCCTCTCAGGCGCTCTGCTCCCGATTCCCGTTATTCCTTACTGCATAATAAATCGCTAAATTTCAGCGAATTAAATAATTCCGCACGGTTCATATCCATTCCGGCGTTGCACCAGCATGGAGCTTTTCAGCAACATGCTATTTTTGTTAACCCACTGACTTCACAGTAAAAAACTCCTAATACGCTGCCAGCCCTGATGATTAATTCTTATGCTGAATCATTTCTGCATTTAAAAAATAAACAAATGTTTAATTCAGATGCGAGAATGTTATATTCGGATGACAAAGCATAACGTGCAGTTAACGCGTTATTACCGCTTTAACCCTATACCTGAGACTTAACCTTTGAGAAATAGCGCAACGCGCTCGTAAGAAGCGTGACTATTTCGCCTGCGAAACTGTTGGGCTTCAGGTCAACAGAAGAGGAGATGTCGCCTCATGTGCAATTCAGCTGTAAACCTTGCGCTCGCGATGAGTGCCATGGCAAAGGACACCACTACTACCGCGCAGGAGCGCAAAGACGTTGACGTGCTGCTGATTGGCGCAGGTGTGATGAGCGCTACCCTCGGCGCGTGGCTGCAGGATTTAGAGCCAGACTGGTCCATCGAAATGGTGGAGCGGCTGGATAGCGTGGCCGAAGAGTCGTCCAACGGCTGGAATAACGCGGGCACCGGTCATGCGGCGCTGGCGGAGCTGAACTATACGCCTCAGCAGGCGGATGGCAGCATCGACATCACTAAAGCGGTAACGATCAACGAATCGTTCCAGATTTCCCGCCAGTTCTGGGCTTATCAGGTCCAGAAAGGCAACCTGCGCAACCCTAAAAGCTTTATTCACAGTACGCCGCACATGAGCTTTGTCTGGGGTGACGACAATGTCGACTTCCTGCGCAAGCGCTTTAAGGCGCTGCAGAAAAGCACCCTGTTCCGTGGCATGGCCTACTCCGAAGATCCGCAGCAGATTGCCCGCTGGATCCCGCTGGTGATGAATGGCCGTGACCGCAGCCAGAAAGTGGCCGCGACCTGGACGGAGATGGGCACCGACGTGAACTTCGGTGAAATCACCCGTCAGCTGATCGCCTCGTTAGAGAAGAAAGCGAATTTCCAGCTGCGTCTGCGCCAGGAAGTGCGTGAGCTGAAGCAGCTCGCCGACGGTCGCTGGCAGGTGACGCTGCAGTGTCTGAACAGCGGCACGCGTCGCACACTGACGGCGGGTAGAATATTTATCGGTGCTGGCGGCGCAGCGTTACCGCTGTTGCAGAAGGCTGGCATCCCGGAAGCCAACGGTTACGCTGGTTTCCCGGTGGGCGGTTCATTCCTGGTAACGGAAAATCCGCAGGTCGTCGCGCAGCACATGGCCAAGGTCTATGGCAAAGCCAGCGTCGGTGCGCCGCCGATGTCCGTGCCGCACGTCGACACCCGCGTTCTGGATGGCAAGCAGGTGCTGCTGTTTGGCCCGTTCGCCACCTTCTCGACTAAGTTCCTGAAGCAGGGTTCGCTGATGGATATGTTCACCTCACTGAACAGCAGCAATATGCTGCCGATGGTGAAAGTGGGGCTGAAAAGTTTTGACCTGGTGAAATACCTGATGGATCAGGTGCTGCAAAGCGATCGCGACCGGATGGACGCCCTGCGTGCCTATGTGCCGCAGGCGAAGCAGGAGGACTGGCGCTTAGTGACTGCCGGTCAGCGTGTGCAGATCATCAAGAAAGATGAGAAAGAGGGCGCCGTGTTACGTCTGGGCACCGAAGTGGTCGCCTCACAGGATGGCTCGATTTCAGCACTGCTGGGTGCATCGCCTGGCGCCTCTACGGCGGCACCGATCATGCTGGAGCTGCTGCACAAGGTCTGTCCTGAGCAGATGGCTTCGCCGGAATGGCAGAACAAAATCCGTGCGGTGATCCCATCCTGGGGACGTAAGCTGAACGGCGACGTAGCGCTGACAGAGAAAGTGTTAGCCGAAACCAGCCGGATTCTGCAGCTCGACTATTCGCCGGTTACCCCGATGGCGGCAAACGATGAAGGACGGGAAACCGCGTTCGTCGTCGGCAAATAATTCAGCGCCATTGATAAAAAGCTCCGCACTGCGGGGCCTTTTTTATTGGCCGGTTACCTGGTCGATCCGGGCATTCTCTATTAGGGTTAAGGCATCTTTTAGCTGCACGATCAGGAGGAAACTGCATGTCTTACTCCCCTGCTTCACCGGAATTCACGCTGCTCGACCGCTACTGGCGGGCCGCGAACTACCTCTCCGTCGGACAAATTTACCTGATGGATAACCCGCTGTTGCGTGAGCCACTCAGGCCTGAACACATTAAACCGCGTCTGCTGGGTCACTGGGGCACTACGCCAGGCCTGAATTTTATCTATGCCCACCTCAACCGCGTTATCCGGAAGCAAAACCTGGATATGATCTACATCTGCGGACCAGGACATGGCGGCCCCGGCATGGTGGCGAATACCTGGCTTGAGGGCAGCTACAGCGAGATTTATCCGCACATCACGCAGGATGCGGCGGGCATGCAGCGTCTGTTCAAACAGTTCTCCTTTCCGGGGGGCATTCCCAGTCACGCGGCACCGGAAACGCCTGGCTCGATTAATGAAGGCGGTGAACTGGGCTATTCGCTCTCCCATGCGTTTGGCGCGGCCTTCGATAATCCCGAACTGGTTGTACCCTGCGTGATTGGCGACGGCGAAGCGGAGACCGGTCCACTGGCCTCCAGCTGGCACGGCATCAAATTCCTGAATCCTGAACGTGACGGCGCGGTCCTGCCGATTCTGCATCTCAATGGCTACAAAATCGCCAACCCGACGCTGCTGGGTCGCAGCAGCGATGAAGATTTGCACCAGTTGTTCAGTGGCTACGGCTATGAGCCGCTGTTCGTCTGCGGGCATGAGCCTGAAAAAATGCATCCGCTGATGGCGGAGGCGCTGGATAGTGCCTTCAGTAAAATCGCCGCTTATCAGCGCGAGGCGCGCCAGGGCAAAGCCACCACCGGGGTGCCGCGCTGGCCGATGATTATTCTTCGCAGTCCCAAAGGCTGGACCGGCCCCAAAACGGTCGACGGCAAGAAAGTGGAAGATTTCTGGCGGGCGCATCAGGTGCCGGTCGCGGCCTGTCGTGAAGATGAAGGACATCGCCAGATCCTTGAGACGTGGATGCGGAGTTATCAGCCAGACGACCTGTTTGATGAACAGGGTCGCTTAAAGCCGGAACTGCAGGCGCTGGCACCGGAAGGTGATAAACGCATGGGGTCTTCGCCTTATGCCAATGGCGGCCTGTTGCGCCGTGAGCTGGATGCGCCTGAACTCGCGGAGTTTGCCTGCGATGTCAGCGAGCCAGGCGCACAGATGGCGCAGGCCACTGAGCATCTGGGCCGCTATCTCAGCGTGCTGTTCCAGCGCAACCGCGATAATTTCCGCCTGTTTGGCCCGGATGAAACCGCCTCTAACCGCCTGACGCCGGTCTTCGACGTGACCAGCCGTACCTGGCTGGAACGTACTGAGCCTTACGATGAGCAGCTGGCGCGTGATGGCCGGGTGATAGAAATTCTCAGTGAGCATCAGTGTCAGGGCTGGCTTGAGGGCTATCTGCTGACCGGCCGCCACGGGCTGTTTAACTGTTATGAAGCTTTTATCCACATCGTCGATTCGATGTTTAACCAGCACGCTAAGTGGCTGAAAGTCTCGCGTAAACTGGGCTGGCGTAAGCCGATCTCGTCGCTGAACTATCTGCTCTCTTCGCACGTCTGGCGACAGGATCACAATGGCTATAGCCATCAGGATCCGGGCTTTATCGATCACGTTGCCAATAAAAAAGCGGACATTGTGCGCATCTATCTGCCGCCCGATGCCAATACGCTGCTGTGGGTTGGCGATCACTGCCTGCGCACCTGGGACCGCATCAATGTGATTGTGGCGGGCAAGCAGCCTGCGCCGCAGTGGCTGGATATGGCGAGTGCGGTAACCCATTGTGAAGCGGGCATGGGCGAGTGGCGCTGGGCGGGCACCACGCCAGAGCATGCGGAGCCGGATGTGGTGATGGCCTGTGCCGGTGATGTGCCCACCATGGAGACGATGGCGGCGGTGGATTTGCTGCGCGGTATGCTGCCCGAACTGCGTATCCGCGTGGTGAACGTGGTCGATCTGCTGGCGCTGCAGCCGCAGGATCAGCATCCGCATGGTAAGTCTGATGCGGAATTCGACGCGCTGTTTACCCAGGATAAACCGGTGATTTTCGCCTTCCACGGTTATCCAACGCTGATACATCGCCTGACCTATTCGCGAACCAACCACCGCAACTTCCATGTTCGCGGCTTCAATGAAGAGGGAACCACCACCACGCCATTTGATATGACGGTGCTGAACGAGCTTGACCGCTATCATCTGGCGCAGGAGGCGATTCTGCGCGTGCCGGGCCTGGCCGATGCGCACCCTGAGCTGCTGGACGATCTGCAGGAGCGCATCGCTGAACATCATCGCTATGTGCGAGAACACGGTGAAGATGTGCCGGAGGTGCAGAACTGGAAATGGCCGTCGGCCACAGCACCTGGTGCACCCGATTAAGCAGCCAGCAAGGCGTCGGTCAGCATCCAGATGGTAGTCGCCACCAGCGACAGCGCCATCAGGCTGTTGAATAACTGACGCTTCCAGGCAATCTGCAGATGGCTGCGCAGGCGATCGCCCAGCGCAGCCCAGATCAGAATGCAGGGCAGGTTCAGCAGCATAAAGCCGATCATCACCGTCAGCACGCCGCTGCTGGCGCTGTACAACAGCGCCACATTGGTCGCCATCAGCCAGGCTTTGGGATTGATCGCCTGGAAACAGGCACCGCCCAGCAGCGTCATGGGCTGCGGCTTGCTGCGCACTTCAGGCGCAGCCGCACGGAAAATCTTCCACGAGAGCCACAACAGATAGGCACAGCCTGCCAGCGTCAGCGGCAGGCGAATCGCCGCCATCCAGTGCAGTAAGACCTCCAGTGCGACGCCGGCGATCACCGTTTGCAGCGCACAACCTACCAGTATGCCAAACACCATCGGCAGCGTGCGGCGCATGCCGAAATTGACGCCTGAGGTCGCCAGCAGCAGATTGTTCGGGCCTGGCGTAATCGACATGACGGTAACGTAACTGAAGAAAGAGGGATCGAGCATGGTGACTCTCCTGAAAACAGACAGAGTTCTATGCTACGGCGGGAAAAGGGATGGTAACAGTGACACAAAATCACTATTGTTATGGTTACAGTTCCCGTTAACAGCAATTGTACCCATCCAATCCGGAGGCTACTGTGTCCCTTGCTCCCACTTCCGATCAGCCGCTCTATCAGCAGCTGGCAGACAGCTTCGCTGAGGCTATCCATCAGGGCACGCTGAAACCTGGCAAACGCCTGCCGGCGATCCGCCGCGTCGCCCAGTCACATCAGGTCAGCGTCAATACGGTACTGAATGCCTGGCAGTTACTGGAAGATCGCGGGCTGATTGAGGCGCGTCCCCAGTCGGGCTATTACGTGCGCGGCGTGTTGCCCGCCGTGACCCGCCATGGTCAGCATAAAACCCGGGTACGCGACCCCAGCAGCAGCAAGCTCGACCTGATCGATAAGGTATTTGCGGCGCAGAACCATCCCGACTACATCAATATTTCCCTGGCCTGCCCCCAGGATAGCGAGCTGTTTCCTGCGGCGCGTATTGCCCGGATTACTGCCTCACTGCTGCGCCGTAATCCGAACATGATTGGGCGCTATGCGCTTCCGCCCGGTAGTGAGCGCTTACGGGAGGAGATTGCGCGACGGGCGCTGCACGCCGGACAGACGCTCACCGCCGATGAGATCACCCTGACCCACGGCTGCATGGAGGCGCTTCAGCTGGCGCTGCGGGCGGTCACGCAGCCCGGCGACTGCGTCGGACTGGAGTCGCCGACCTACTTTTTCCTCTTCCCGCTGCTGGCTTCACTGGGCCTTAAGGCGCTGGAAATCCCCACCGACCCGCAGCATGGGCTGTCGCTGGATGCGCTGGAGATGCTGCTTCAGGAGCAGCGAATTAAGGCGCTGATTGCGATGCCGAGCGCGCAGAACCCGCTGGGCTGCGGCATGTCGCTGGAGAACAAGAAGCGGCTGGCGAAGTTAGTGAATACTTACCACGTTCCGCTGATAGAAGATGGGCTGTATGACGAGTTACAGTTCGACTGGCCGCTCTCGCCCGCGGTAAAAGCCTTTGATCGCGACGGCTGGGTGATCTACTGCACCAGCTTCACCAAAACCGTGGCGCCCGATTTCCGTATTGGCTGGACCGCCGCTGGCCGTTTTCATGATGCGATTGCCCGACTGAAAGCGGTGTCGTCGATGGCAGAATCCGCCCTGCTCTCTGAAACGCTGGCGGAGTTTCTTGCTTCCGGCGGTTATGACCACCATCTGCGCACGCTGCGCCGTCGCTACGCGGCCAATCTGGATGAGGCGCGGGGACTGATCGCCCGCTACTTCCCGGAGGGCACCCGCGCGACGCTGCCGCGCGGTGGCTTCGTCTTCTGGGTCGAGTTACCGGGCGGCGTAAATACCACCGAGATGTTTGATCGGCTGCTGCAGGAGCAGATTTGCGTCACGCCCGGCGCGCTCTATTCACTGAGCGAGCGCTACAACCATGCACTGCGCCTCTCCTGCTGCTATCCGTTTGATGCGCGCTATAGCTGGGCGATCAGACGCGCGGGCGAAATCGCCTGTGAACTGGCGGGAATCGCGTGCGGCGAGGCTCAGGGTGTGCCGTTGCGGCCCCAGACGGTATAGCCGTGGCGTTCAGTCAGGCGTTCGTAATAGGTGCGTACCGCCGGATAATCAGGGTGTTCGAGCGGCGTTTCAAACCAGCGGTTCACCGCCAGACCAATCGGAATGTCTGCCAGCGTGAAATTACGTCCGGCAACGTAACGACCGGTTTTTTCCAGCTGCTGATTGAGAATGCTCATGGTGTGTGCCCAGCCTTTGCTGGCCGCGGCCAGCAGACGTGGATCCTGATGAGCCGGTGAATTTCGCACCAGCGACATAAATGCGTAGCGCCATGAGGTGTTGAGTTCAGTGGACTGCCAGTCCATCCACTGATCGACAGGCGCACGCGTTTGAGGATGATGAGGATAGAGCCACTCGCCGCCATAGGCATTCGCCAGATAGCGCAGGATGGCGTTGGATTCCCACATCACAAAGTCATCATCTTTCAGTACCGGCACCATCGCATTGGGGTTGAGTGCCATGAATTCGGGCAGGTGCGTTGAGCGGAATCCGTCGCCCCACTCTTCGCGCTGATAATCAAGGTCAAGCTCGTCACACAGCCATAATACTTTGCGCACGTTGATTGAGGAGGCGCGTCCCAGGATCGTTAGCATTCACAGTCTCCGGTAAAATCTTTAACTTATTGATAACGCTGTTAGCTGTTATAAGCAATCATCCGGCAGAGAAAAGGCCGCACTGAACCCAATCGCAAGGAGTCACCATGAAGGTCGCGTTTAAGCAAGTCGATGTGTTTACCTCAGCAGCCTTTAATGGCAATCCGCTGGCGGTGATTATGGATGCTCAGGGGTTAAGCGACAGCCAGCTGGCGGCGATTGCCCGCTGGACTAACCTGTCGGAAACCACCTTTGTGCTGCCGCCACAACATGAAGAGGCGGACTACCGGGTGCGTATTTTTACCGTTGAAGGCGAACTGCCGTTTGCCGGTCACCCAACGCTGGGCACCGCACACGCGCTGCTGGAGGCGGGCTGGCCAACCCGTACGCCGGGTGAAATCGTGCAGGAGTGCGGCGTCGGTAACGTGACGGTGAAGATTAATGAGACGGGCGGACTGGCCTTTGCCGCGCCAGCTGCCACCCTGATGCCATGGCAGGATGCGCTGATGGGTAACGCCTTAAACAGCGATGCATTCGATCTGACGCAAAGCCCGACCGTGGTGGATATGGGTATCCGCTGGCTGCTGGTGCCGATGGTCAGCGCCGAGGCCGTGCTGGCGCTGCAGCCCAATGTCAGCGATTTGCAGCGCCTGATTAAACATGCGGGTGTCTCGGGCGTGATGCCCTTTGGCCGTTTGCCCTCGGGCGAGCATGAACAGTATGAAGTGCGTGGCCTGCTGGTGGAAAATGGCAGCCTGACCGAAGATCCGGTGACCGGCAGCGCCAACGCCTGTCTGGCGCGTTACTTTGCAGCCGCAGGCCATACCACCTCCTATCGCGTGCGTCAGGGTACTGCCCTGCAGCGTGCCGGTCGGGTGAACGTAACCTTTAATGGTGAAACCATCTGGATTGGCGGTAATACCGTTACCGTTATCGATGGCACCATTACGCTGTAAAAGGCGGCGACGTCGCGGGGTGCTTTCCGCGACGCCACCAGCGGTTAAATCCCCTGCCCGCCTGAGGCTTCAATACGCTGAGCGGTGATCCAGCCGGTTTCGTCACTGAGGATCGCGCTGATGGCGTCGCCGATATCATCCGGCAGTCCGACCCGGCCCAGCGCCGTCAGCCCGGCAATCTGATGGTTAATCTCGGGGGTATCGCGTACCCGGCCACCGCCAAAGTCAGTCTCTATCGCGCCAGGTGCCAGGATATTAACGCGAATGCGCCGTTCGCCCAGCTCCTTCGCCTGATAGCGCGTCAGTACCTCCATCGCCCCTTTCATTGACGCATAGGTCGAGGAGCCAGGATAGATCAGCCGGGTCAGACCGCTGGAGATATTCAGGATGCGGCCACCGTCGTTGATCAGCGGCAGCAGCTTCTGGGTCAGGAAGTAAGGCCCTTTGAAATGCACATTAACCAGCGCATCAAATTCCGCCTCGGTGGTGTCGGTAAACGGCTTGTAGTGTCCGTGTCCGGCGTTGTTCACTAAATAGTCAAAGCGCTCACGCTGCCATTGCTGTTGCAATGCCTCTTTCACCTGGCCGACAAAACGATCGAACTGACCGGTTTCACCGACGTCCAGCGCCAGTGCCACTGCACGTCGTCCCAGCGCCTCGATCTCCTTCACCACCGTCTGTGCCTCATCGGCATGGCTGCGGTAAGTCAGGATAATGTCTGTCCCCCTGGCTGCCAGTTTTAACGCGCCATTACGGCCTAAACCGCGGTTTGCACCGGTAATTAACGCCACTTTCTGATTCATCTCTCGCACCTGTTGAAAAATTGAACACAGGTTAAGGATATTCGCGAATTATTGATCTATAAACAGTGTTAAATGCGCATCACTGTTTCAATAAAAACAACAATCGGTGAACAACATGGACAAAATTCACGCAATGCAGGTGTTTGTGCGGGTGGCCGAAATGGGCAGTTTTACCCGCGCGGCAGAGAGTTTAGGTGTCCCCAAAGGCAGCGTTTCGCGGCAGATACAGGCGCTGGAGAATCAAATGGCAACACGTTTGCTGCATCGCACCACGCGCCGGGTGCAACTAACCCAGGACGGGTTGGTCTATTACGATCGCTGTCTGGATTTATTGTCAATGATTGACGATATGGACAGCCTGTTCCAGCACGAGCCTGCCTCGCTCAGCGGTAAACTCCGGATTGATATGTCTGTGGCCATGGCCACCAGTTTTATCCTGCCACGGCTGCCGGAATTTTTGCAGCACTACCCCGGCGTAGAGATTGAGCTGAGCAGCAGCGACCGTCAGGTGGATGTGATCCGGGAAGGGTTTGACTGCGTAATCCGCGTCGGTGAGCTCAAAGATTCTGGCCTGATTGCGCGAAAAATTGGTACCCATACCTTGATCAACTGTGCCAGCCCTGGCTACCTTTCGCGTTTCGGCATGCCGATCCGGCTGGAAGAGCTGTCGCAGCATGCGATGGTGCATTACAGCCAGCAACTGGGTCAGGCCTCACCGGGTTTTGAATATTTTGATGGCAGGCAGTGTCACTATGTTCACACCGGCGGTGTGGTCACCGTGAACAGCACCGAAACCTATCGCGCCGCCTGTCTGGCGGGGTTAGGCATTATTCAGGTGCCTGCCGCCGGGATTCAGACATTACTGGAAAGAGGCGAGCTGGTAGAAGTGCTGCATCGCTTTCCCGCCAGACCGATGCCGATCCACCTGCTCTATCCGCACCGGCGCAATGTGGCGCGTCGCGTGCGGGTTTTTATGGAGTGGCTGAGTCAGGTGTTACAGGAGTACGTCACCTGAGCGGCTATACTTTGATTTTAATGATAAACAGGACAGTGAAGGTCTATGACAGACAAGCAGGAAAACCCACAGGATACGCAGCCGCAAAAGCCACTTATCGATATTAAAACCGGCAACGAGACGGTTGATCATTCGATAGTGCGCGTGTCGCGTTTTGCCGCCTGGTTTCAGGCGATCCCGGCAGTGGCGCATTTTATTCGCGCCCTTGACCGCTTTAACGATCGGCTCGGCAGCCAGTTTGGCGCGGCCATTACCTATTTCTCTTTTTTATCGCTGATCCCCATTCTGATGGTGTCGTTTGCCGCCGTGGGTTTTGTGCTGGCATCGAACCAGGATCTGCTGACCGATATCATCAACAAAATCGTCAGCAGCATCAGCGACCCGACGCTGGCAACCACGCTGAAGAATACGGTAAATACCGCCATTCAGCAGCGTGCCACCGTGGGTATTACCGGTTTACTGCTGGCGCTCTACTCCGGTCTTAACTGGATGGGTAACCTGCGCGAAGCGATTCGTGCCCAGTCGCGCGATGTGTGGGAACGCAAACCGGATGACAAAGAGAAGATCTGGAAGCGTTATATTCGCGATTTCCTGTCGCTGACCGGTCTGATGCTGGCGCTGGTGATTACGCTGTCGCTGACCTCGGTAGCCGGTTCGGCGCAGGCAATGATCGTCAGCGCACTGGGGCTGGATGGCATCGACTGGTTACGGCCCGCCCTGACCATTATCGCCACCTCGATTTCCGTTATGGCTAACTACCTGCTGTTCCTGTGGATTTTCTGGATCCTGCCGCGTCACAAGCCGCGTAAGAAAGCACTGTTCCGCGGCACGCTGCTGGCGGCAATCGGTTTTGAGGTGATCAAGTTTGTGATGACGCTGACGCTGCCGAAGCTGGCGACCTCGCCTTCCGGTGCGGCCTTTGGTTCCGTGCTCGGCCTGATGGCGTTTTTCTACTTCTTCGCCCGTCTGACGCTGTTCTGTGCGGCGTGGATCGCCACCGCCAAATATAAAGACGACCCACAAATGCCTGAAGCGGGCAGCGCGTCACGACACAAATCATCGTAATCCGTTAACAACAGCGGAAAATATCACCCCTCGGCTATTTTTTAACCAGATAACAGGATGAATAGCTGAGGGGTCACTTTTATTTAGCCCTTTCGTAGAGTATCCCGCCAGATATCGTCCGGATTACCCCGGTATCACCCGACATTCGTCGCACCTCAGAAATTATCCTCTTTTTGCCCGCTGAAGCCAGACGCGGCGCGGGTTTTCTTCATTGAATGCGCTCTGGCAGATGCGTAAGATTCTTTGTCTGTATTTACAAATAAGAAACAGTTATGCAAGCCTCCCTCACAGACACGCTCGACAAACAGCAGGATCCCACGCCGGTTAACTCACGCAGTAAAGTGGTGATTGCCTCGCTGGTCGGAACGGCCATCGAGTTCTTCGACTTTTATATTTATGCCACTGCTGCGGTGATTGTTTTCCCGCACATTTTCTTCCCGCAGGGTGATGCCACGGTCGCGACGCTACAGTCGCTGGCCACCTTTGCTATCGCCTTTATCGCGCGTCCGATTGGCTCCGCCGTGTTTGGTCACTTTGGCGATCGCGTGGGTCGCAAAGCCACGCTGGTTGCCTCGCTGTTGACCATGGGAATCTCTACCGTGGTGATTGGTTTGCTGCCCGGCTATGAAACCATCGGCGTGATGGCTCCGCTGCTGCTGGCGCTGGCGCGTTTTGGTCAGGGACTGGGACTGGGTGGTGAATGGGGTGGCGCGGCGCTGCTGGCGACGGAAAATGCCCCGGCGAAGAAGCGTGCGCTTTACGGTTCCTTCCCTCAGCTGGGTGCGCCGATTGGCTTTTTCTTCGCTAACGGCACTTTTCTGCTGCTTTCGTGGCTGCTGACCGACGAGCAGTTTATGCAGTGGGGCTGGCGCGTGCCGTTTATTCTCTCCGCCGTGCTGGTGCTGATTGGCCTGTATGTGCGCGTTTCGCTGCATGAGAGTCCGGTGTTTGCCAAAGTACAGAAAGAGAAGAAGCAGGTTCGGGTGCCCATTGCGGCGCTGCTGAGTAAGCATCTGACTGCCACCATTCTCGGCACCTTTATCATGCTGGCGACCTATACGCTGTTCTATATCATGACCGTCTATTCGATGAGCTACGGCACCACGGCAGCACCGGCCGGTCTGGGTATTCCGCGTAATAGTATGTTGTGGATGCTGATGCTGGCGGTGATTGGCTTTGGAGTGATGGTGCCGATTGCCGGTTTGCTGGCTGACCGTTTTGGTCGCCGCAAGACGATGATTACCATTACGCTGATGATTATCGCGTTTTCGTTCCTGTTCCCGGCGATGCTCGGTTCCGGATCGCAGGCGCTGGTGATGGCATTTCTGTTGCTGGGTCTGAGCATTATGGGCCTGACCTTTGGTCCGATGGGCGCCCTTCTGCCGGAGCTGTTTCCGACCGAAGTGCGTTATACCGGCGCATCGTTCTCTTATAACCTCTCATCGATTCTGGGTGCCTCTGTTGCGCCTTATATCGCGACCTGGCTGAATGCGCATTATGGTTTGCAGGCGGTGGGACTTTATCTGGCGTCGATGGCCGTGCTGACGCTGATTGCATTGCTCGCCTGTAAAGAGACGCGTAATCAGACGCTGTATGACGTTTAATCCGGCTGGATGAAGGTCAGTGAAAACCCGGCGGCTGCCGGGTTTTTTTATGGAGCAGGCTCACAGAGTACAACCGCTCTGAAGGGCTAAACAATATCAGGCGACAGGCTCAGGGAGCATACGCCTTAAGCGGGTTAGCTTTCTGTTTGAAAAAACCGGACCTCGCTGAAAGGCGTATTGATATTGGCAGCAATAAAGAAGCTTAAGGGCACAGGGAATACGGTCAGAAGAGGAAAGCGTCCCGCCGCCCGGATAAAAACGCCGGGAGCGTTTTTGAACAACGCAAAGCGTTGGCCCGGAAACGGGCGCACCTCAGGGATGAGGTGCGTAATCGCTCGGGCCGAGCATGCCATGGATGGCGGTTTTGCGTCTTTCCGATCTGACCGTATTCCATGTGCCTGCACTGTCTCACAGCAGTGCAGGCACTAACTTACAATCGGCCTTGCCTGGTATGGTTCATCAACAAAAAACCCCGGCAAGCCGGGGTTTGTTTTGCTGAAAACTGTGATGACGATAATTAGCCCGCGACAGCGATACGCTTCATGTCGGTCATGTAGCCACGCAGCTTACGGCCAACGGTTTCAATCGGATGCTGGCGAACCGCTTCGTTAACGTCACGCAGCTGCGCGTTATCAACCTGCGTGCCTTCAACCGCTTTACCCAGATCGCCTGGCTGCAGCGTGGTCATGAACTCTTTCAGCAGCGGCACCGCGGCGAAGGAGAACAGGTAGTTACCATATTCGGCGGTATCGGAGATCACCACGTTCATTTCATACAGGCGCTTACGGGCGATGGTGTTCGCGATCAGCGGCAGCTCATGCAGTGATTCGTAGTAAGCAGACTCTTCAATGATGCCGGCGTCCACCATGGTTTCAAACGCCAGCTCAACGCCCGCTTTAACCATCGCAACCATCACCACACCTTTGTCGTAGTACTCCTGCTCTTCGATTTTGCCTTCATACTGTGAAGCGGTTTCGAACGCGGTCTGGCCGGTCTCTTCACGCCAGGTCAGCAGGTTTTTATCATCGTTAGCCCAGTCCGCCATCATGCCAGAAGAGAATTCGCCGGAGATGATGTCATCCATATGTTTCTGGAACAGCGGTGCCATGATGGTTTTCAGCTGCTCTGACAGCGCATAAGCGCGCAGTTTAGCCGGGTTAGAGAGGCGATCCATCATCAGTGTGATGCCGCCAAACTTCAGTGATTCGGTGATGGTTTCCCAGCCGAACTGGATCAGTTTTTCTGCGTAAGCCGGGTCAGTGCCTTCAGCCACCAGCTTGTCGAAGCAGAGCAGTGAACCAGCCTGCAACATGCCGCACAGGATAGTCTGTTCACCCATCAGGTCAGATTTCACTTCTGCAACGAAAGAGGACTCCAGCACGCCAGCACGATCGCCGCCAGTTGCTGCTGCCCAGGCTTTGGCAATCGCCATGCCTTCGCCTTTTGGATCGTTTTCCGGGTGAACCGCGATCAGCGTCGGTACACCAAAGCCACGTTTGTACTCTTCACGAACTTCTGTACCCGGACACTTCGGTGCCACCATGACCACGGTGATGTCTTTACGGATGCTTTCGCCCACTTCAACGATGTTGAAACCGTGCGAGTAGCCCAGCGCAGCGCCATCTTTCATCAGCGGCTGAACAGCCTGAACTACAGCGGAGTGCTGCTTGTCTGGCGTCAGGTTAACCACCAGATCAGCCTGCGGGATCAGTTCTTCGTAGGTGCCCACTTTGAAACCGTTATCGGTCGCTTTGCGCCATGAAGGGCGTTTTTCCGCAATTGCTTCAGCACGCAGTGCATAGGCCACATCCAGACCGGAATCACGCATGTTCAGACCCTGATTCAGGCCCTGCGCACCACAGCCAACGATAACGACTTTTTTGCCTTTCAGGAAACTGGCACCATCCGCGAATTCATCGCGCGCCATGAAACGGCACTTGCCTAATTGCGCCAGCTGGTTGCGCAGGTTCAATGTGTTGAAATAGTTAGCCATGGGTACTCCGGTAAGGTTGTGTTTGCTTTTTTTGTTCAGGAACGGCGTGTCATGCAGCGCCGCGAATGACCCCATCATATGACAGGAATTCTGTTGCTTAAATTGATATATTAACAACGTCACATTGCAATAAATGCAACACCACCCAGAGGCGACACGCACATGGATTTACGGGATCTGAAACTGTTTCTTCATCTGGCAGAAAGCTGCCACTTCGGGCGCACTGCGCGTGCTATGCACGTCAGCCCTTCCACGCTGTCACGCCAGATCCAGCGGCTTGAAGAAGATGTCGGCCATGCGCTGTTTCTGCGCGATAACCGCACCGTGACGCTGACAGAAGCGGGCGAACGCCTGCGCCAGTTTGCCCAGCAGACGCTGTTGCAGTATCAGCAACTGCGCCATGTGATGGATCTTAACGGTCCGTCGCTCAGCGGCGAGCTGCGCCTGTTCTGCTCAGTGACGGCGGCCTACAGTCATCTGCCGCCCATCCTCGACCGCTTTCGCGCTGAACATCCGCAGGTCGAAATCAAACTGGATACCGGCGATGCCGCGGATGCGGTGGAAAAAGTGCACTCCGGCGATGCCGATCTGGCCATTGCCGGCCGTCCTGAAACGCTGCCCGCCAGCATTGATTTTATGCCACTGGGGCTGATCCCGCTGGTGCTGATCGCGCCTGCACTGCCCTGTGCCGTTCGTACCCAGGCAACACAGCCGCAGCCCGACTGGTCAAAAATTCCGTTTATCCTGCCGGTGCAGGGACCGGCACGGCGACGTATCGATCTCTGGTTCCGCCGCCAGCGCATCCCGAATCCGGTGATTTACGCCACGGTCTCGGGGCATGAGGCGATTGTTTCGATGGTGGCGCTGGGCTGCGGTATTGCACTTTTGCCGGATGTGGTGCTGGAAAACAGCCCGGAGCCGGTGCGTAACCGCGTGCTGCTACTGGAGAATATTGACTCGGTTGCGCCGTTCGAACTCGGCATCTGCGTGCAAAAAAAGCGGCTCGGAGAGCCGCTGATCAGTGCTTTCTGGAGCCAGCTGTAATCAGTTGCCTGACAGGAAGAAGCGGAATGCCGGGTTCTGGCTTTCGTCATGAAAGTCGTAACCCAGATCGGTGAGATGCTCTTCGAAGCGTGGCTCATCGCTGCCAAGTTCAAAAGCGGCCAGCACACGGCCATAATCGGTGCCGTGGCTGCGATAATGAAACAGCGAGATATTCCAGTGGGTGCCCAGCGTTTGCAGGAACTTCAGCAACGCGCCGGGTGCCTCCGGGAATTCAAAGCTGAAGAGGCGTTCACGCAGTGGTTTAGAAGGACGTCCGCCCACCATGTAACGCACGTGCAGTTTCGCCATCTCATCATCCGAGAGATCGACCACCTGATAACCGCCGCTGGTGAGCTCGCTGATGATCTCGCTGCGCTCTTCCACGCCGCGCGTCAGTCGTACGCCAACAAAGATGCAGGCTTTGTCCGCATCGGCGTAGCGGTAGTTGAACTCGGTAATCGACCGTCCACCCAGCGTCTGGCAGAAACGCAGGAAACTGCCCTGCTGTTCCGGGATCGTTACGGCCAGCAGCGCTTCACGCTGTTCGCCCAGCTCGCAGCGCTCAGAAACGTAGCGCAGGCCGTGGAAATTGACGTTGGCCCCGGATAACACATGCGCCAGCCGCTCGCCTTTGATCCCGTGCTGCTGGATATACTTTTTCATGCCCGCCAGCGCCAGCGCGCCAGAGGGCTCCGCCACAGCACGGACATCTTCAAACAGATCTTTCATCGCGGCACAAATCGCATCGCTGTCGACGGTGATGATGTCATCGATGTATTCCTGACAGAGCCGGAAGGTTTCGCTGCCAATCCGTTTCACCGCGACCCCTTCGGCAAACAGCCCGACGCGCGGCAGATCGACCGGATGACCCGCCTCCAGCGCTGCTTTCAGGCAGGCTGAATCTTCTGACTCCACCGCAATCACTTTGATTTGCGGCATCAGCTGCTTGATCAGCACCGCGACGCCGGCTGCCAGACCTCCACCGCCAACCGGGACAAAGACCCGGTCGAGATGCGCATCCTGCTGCAGCAGCTCCATCGCCAGCGTGCCCTGTCCGGCAATGACGGCCGGATGGTCAAACGGCGGCACGAAGGTGTAACCGCGCTGTTCAGAGAGTTCTATCGCTTTGGCTTTCGCCTCGTCAAAGTTGGCCCCGAACAGGAAAGCCTCACCGCCAAATGCGCGCACCGCATCAACCTTGATGTCTGCCGTCGCCAGCGGCATCACAATCAGTGACTTGATGCCCAGCTTAGTGGCAGAAAGCGCCACGCCCTGCGCATGGTTACCGGCTGATGCCGTCACCACACCGCGCGCTTTCTGCTCTTCGTTCAGACCGGCAATCATCGCGTAGGCACCGCGCACCTTAAAACTGTGCACCGGCTGGCGATCTTCCCGCTTCACCAGAATGGTGTTGCCGAGACGCGATGAGATTTTTTCCATAACCTGCAGCGGCGTCACCTGTGCCACTTCATACACCGGTGAACGCAACACTGCGCGCAAATACTCGGCGCCACAAGGCGCCTCGGGTAGCGGTTGAGACTCGGCCATTGTTAGCCTCCCAGCTTGCTCTTATCGCGGACGGCGCCTTTGTCAGCACTGGTCGCGAGTAATGCGTAGGCACGCAGCGCAAAGGAGACTTCACGCTGACGATTGACCGGCGTATACGCCGCATCGCCACGTGCCTGCTGCTCTTCACGACGGGCGTGCAGTTCGTTATCCGGTACGGCGAGTTTGATACCGCGGTTAGGGATATCGATTTCGATGGTGTCGCCATCTTTGACCAGCGCAATGGTGCCGCCGTTGGCTGCTTCAGGCGAAGCGTGACCGATAGAGAGGCCCGACGTACCGCCAGAGAAACGGCCATCAGTGATCAGCGCGCAGCTTTTGCCCAGCCCCATCGATTTCAGATAAGTGGTCGGATAGAGCATCTCCTGCATGCCTGGCCCGCCTTTTGGACCTTCGTAGCGAATGACGACCACATCGCCCGCAACGACTTTGCCGCCCAGAATCGCTTCAACGGCGTCATCCTGGCTTTCATAGACTTTGGCCGGACCGGTGAAGGTCAGGATCTCTTTGTCTACGCCTGCGGTTTTTACGATACAGCCATCTTCTGCGATGTTGCCGTAGAGCACGGCCAGACCGCCATCCTGCGAGTAAGCATTTTCACGGGTACGGATACAGCCTTCGGCACGGTCATCATCCAGCGTGTCCCAGCGGCAGTTCTGTGAGAACGCCTGGGTGGTACGAATACCCGCCGGACCCGCGCGGAACATATCTTTTACCGCCTGATCTTTGGTCAGCATGATGTCGTACTGATCCAGCGTTTCACGCATGGTCTGCTGCAGGATATTACGGGCGCTGCTGTCGAACAGGCCGGCACGATCCAGCTCGCCGAGAATGGCGAACACGCCACCCGCGCGATGCACATCTTCCATATGGTATTTCGGAGTGCTTGGCGCCACTTTACAGAGCTGAGGCACTTTGCGTGACAGGCGATCGATGTCGGAGATATTAAAGTCGATATCGCCTTCCTGTGCGGCTGCCAGCAGGTGGAGCACGGTGTTGGTGGAACCGCCCATGGCGATATCCAGCATCATGGCGTTCTCAAAAGCGGCCTTGTTCGCGATGTTACGCGGCAGCATGTTGACATCATCCTGCTCGTAATAGCGCTTGGTCAGGCTTACGATGCGCTTACCGGCATTGATGAACAGCTCTTTGCGATCGGCATGCGTAGCCAGCAGTGAACCGTTGCCAGGCTGCGACAGACCGAGTGCTTCAGTCAGGCAGTTCATCGAGTTGGCGGTGAACATACCGGAGCAGGAGCCGCAGGTCGGACAGGCAGAGCGTTCGATCTGCTCACTGTCGGCATCGCTGACGTTCGGGTTGGCACCCTGAATCATCGCATCTACCAGATCCAGCTTGATGATCTGGTCAGAAAGCTTGGTTTTACCCGCTTCCATCGGTCCGCCTGAAACGAAGATCACCGGAATATTGAGGCGCAATGACGCCATCAGCATACCCGGGGTGATTTTGTCGCAGTTAGAGATGCAGACCATGGCGTCAGCACAGTGGGCGTTGACCATGTACTCGACCGAGTCAGCAATCAGCTCACGCGACGGCAGTGAATACAGCATGCCGCCATGACCCATGGCAATACCGTCATCCACCGCAATGGTGTTGAACTCTTTAGCCACACCGCCTGCCGCTTCGATCTGCTCGGCGACAAGTTTACCAAGATCACGCAGGTGAACGTGGCCCGGCACAAATTGGGTGAATGAGTTAACCACAGCGATAATCGGCTTGCCGAAATCGTCGTCGGTCATTCCTGTCGCGCGCCATAAGGCACGGGCACCCGCCATATTGCGGCCGTGGGTGGTGGTGGCGGAACGGTACTTAGGCATACTCTATTTACTCCAGTAAGAATAAGCTCGCGGACGTCAGATGACGCCCGCGCTGTATCTGATTATGGGTTAACCGGATCTAACCAGCCCCATTTGTCTTCGGTTTCGCCGGTGAACAGGCCAAAGAAGGCCTCCTGGATGCGTTTGGTCACCGGGCCACGTTTGCCTTCGCCGACCTGAATGCGGTCAACGCTGCGCACCGGTGTAATTTCTGCCGCGGTGCCAGACATAAAGACTTCGTCAGCCAGATAGAGAGATTCACGCGACAGGGTCTGCTCACGCACTTCAATGCCCATATCACGCGCCAGCGTGATGATGGCATCGCGGGTGATGCCCGGCAGTGCTGAAGAGGTAAATGGCGGGGTAAAGAGCACGCCATCTTTAACTTCAAACAGGTTTTCGCCTGCACCTTCGGAGATCAGGCCATTGGTATCCAGCGCAATCCCTTCCTGATAGCCGTGACGACGGGCTTCGCTGCCCACCAGCAGTGAGGAGAGGTAGTTACCGCCCGCTTTAGCGGCGGTTGGCAGGGTGTTCGGTGCTACGCGGTTCCATGAGGAGACCATGGCATCGATGCCGTTCTCAAGGGCTTCAGCGCCCAGGTATGCGCCCCACGGGAACGCCGCAATGATCACATCGGTGGTGAAGCCGTCTGGCGGGTTCACGCCCAGGCCCACATCGCCGACAAAGGCCAGCGGACGGATATAAGCACTTTTCAGTTTGTTCACGCGGATGACTTCGCGGCACGCTTCCATCAGCTCATCAACGCTGCTTTTAATCGGGAAGCGGTAGATTTTGGCGGAGTCGTGCAGACGTTGCATGTGTTCGCGATGGCGGAACACAACCGGTCCTTTGTGAGAGTCGTAGCAGCGCACGCCTTCAAATACCGACGTACCGTAGTGCAACGCGTGGGACATGACGCTGACCTTCGCCTCTTCCCACTTAACCATCTCGCCATTGAACCAAATAAAGTCTGCTTTCTTCGTGCTCATTGTTATTCCCTCTCGCGGCTAAGCGCGGATTTGTTGTGTTGTCTGTTGTTGAATCTGAACGCATGCAACGTCGATCAATTTGCTTAACTGCGAAGACAGTAAATCGACGGAACGCTGACTGGCAACGGTCATTTCAATATTAATGTTTTCTGCGTTGGCGACTGAGGCCATGTTCATAGAACAGACCTGAAAACCGCGGTGACGCACTACGCGTAAAATGCGCTCCAATATTTCAGGGCGGAAACGGGCTTCGATAGACAATTGATGCTGGTTCATACAGTTTTCTCCATCATGTTTGCATTGCTGGCACCCGGCGGTACCAGTGGCCAGACGTTTTCATGCTCATCAATTGCAACATGCAGGAAGTAAGGACCTTCGCTGTTCAGCAGAGCATCAAGGGCGGCGTCGACCTGATCTTTACGGGTAATGCGCTGGCCGGGAATATTGAAAGCGCTGGCCAGCGTGAGGAAGTCGGGGTTGTCGGACAGATTGGTTTCACTGTAGCGGCCATCGAAAAACAGCTGCTGCCACTGACGCACCATGCCCAGACGCTGGTTATCCAGCAGCACGATTTTGACCGGCAGCTTGCCGCGCTTGATGGTGCCCAGCTCCTGGATGTTCATCATGATGGAGCCATCGCCCGAGACACAGATAACCGTATCTTCCGGGCGTGCAACCTGCGCACCGATGGCGGCGGGTAAACCAAAGCCCATGGTGCCTAAGCCGCTGGAGGTGATGAAGTTCTCCGGCGCGCTGAATGCCATGTGTTGCGCCGTCCACATCTGGTGCTGACCGACGTCGGTGGTCACTACGGTATTGGCTGGTTTGCGATCGGAAAGCTGCTTCAGCAACAGCGGTGCATAGATCGCTTCGCCCGGATGGTCGTAGCGCCATGGGTGACTGGCCTTAAGCACTTTCATCTCATCGCGCCAGGCGTTGATATGCAGAGGCTGACTCAGGGCGGGCAGCAGTTCGTTGAGATCACCCTGCAGAGAGACGTGTGCACGACGTAATTTGTTTAACTCAGCGGGATCGATATCGAGATGAATCACGCTGGCATGGGGGGCAAAGGTGTCCAGCTTGCCGGTCACGCGGTCATCGAAACGGGCACCGACCGCAATCAGTAAGTCACAACTCTGCACCGCCAGGTTGGCAGCTTTAGTACCGTGCATCCCCAGCATGCCGAGATACACCTCGCTGTGGGGGTCTACGCTGCCCAGCCCCTTTAAGGTGGCCACTGCCGGGATGCCGGTCTCTTCTGCCAGCGCGCGCAGTGCCGGAACAGCCTGTGCCAGGCCAACGCCTCCACCAACATAGAGCATTGGTTTTCTGGCCTGCGCCATCAGTGCGCGTGCTTCCTGAATCGCCTGATGCGGCAGCGCGCTTCCCTCTTCTACCGGAACCAGATGCGGGGCAGGTTCTCCCTGCGCAATCTGAATATCTTTAGGAATGTCCACCAGTACCGGACCCGGACGGCCCGACTGCGCCAGCGCAAAGGCTTCTGCCATGATGGCGGGCAGCTCATCCAGCGATTCAACCAGGAAGCTGTGTTTGGTGCAGGCCAGCGATAAGCCCAGTACGTCGATTTCCTGAAAGGCGTCGGTACCAATAAAAGCGGAAGAGACCTGACCCGTTACGGCAACCACCGGAACCGAATCCATCATGGCATCTGCCAGGCCGGTAATCAGGTTGGTCGCGCCAGGGCCAGAGGTGGCGATACAGACGCCGGTTTTGCCGGTTGAGCGCGCATAACCGATCGCCGCCATCACAGCGCCCTGCTCGTGGCGACACAGTAGGTGTTCCACGCCGCCGTCGTAGAGCGCGTCGTATACCGGCATGATTGCGCCGCCAGGGTAACCGAATACGGTATTAACACCCTGCGCGCGTAAAGCCTGAACTACCCACTGTGCACCTGTCATCGCTATTCTCCTGTGTCCTGACCGGAACAACAGAATTTTATGCTACTGTTCATTGTTTGTTCCTTGTGGATTTACTGATATTTCCTCTGGTCGAAAAAAAACCCCCGGACCTTTCGGTGCGGGGGTTTTTTCGGATTCGAGGCTTGATTTTTAAGCCTTTCTTTCTCCAAGCGTTGCCCCGCACGGTAGGTTAATAACCACCACCACGCTAATCACGACCAGGCTAATCACTTGTAGAAGGGCTTTCATGTGTTGTTCAATTCTTTCGCTTGTTCGAAGTAATGCCTACAGAGTTATCATAGTCAGGGGGCATGACACAACTTTTTTTACAGAGTTTTTTTAGCGCCTGGCGCTAAATCGCAGTCTATCAATTTGTAATACAAGAAATAATTACATGATGATAATTATTCATCACTTTACTGACGTAATAATGTTTTGGTGAATTTGCGCGCAGACACGCAGCATTTTAACAGGTTGTGAAAAAACTTCTGATAGGTTGTGCAATGACCCGAATAGTGCTGATGATGCCCTGGCTTTCCTTTGATGCTGTCACCAGACTGACGGTAACAAGGAGCGAGTATGTCATTGTCAAAAGTTCTGACCCGGGCAGCGCTGGGAGTGGAAGCCCCGCTGGTGACCATCGAGGCACACATCAGTAACGGACTGCCTGCGTTAACGCTGGTGGGGCTGCCTGAAACCACGGTGAAAGAGGCGCGTGAGCGGGTACGCAGCGCCATTATCAACAGCGGTTTTGCCTTCCCGGCAAAACGTGTCACCATCAATCTGGCACCCGCAGATTTACCCAAAGAGGGCGGGCGGTATGACTTACCCATGGCGATTGCCATTCTGGTCGCCTCTGAGCAGCTTCCTGCCGACAAACTGACACACTATGAGTTTCTGGGTGAGCTGGCACTCGACGGCGCACTGTGCGGTGTACAGGGCGCGATTCCAGCGGCCATGGTAGCCATTCAGGCTGGACGACAGCTGGTCCTCTCCACCGAGAATCAGTGTGATGCCGGGCTAATCCGTCAGGGCTCGTCGCTGGTTGCCTCTCACCTCAGCGAAGTGTGCGCCTTTCTGCGCAATGAACTCACACTACCGACAGCCCAGTATCCTGAGCATCAGGGCGATGCACCTGCTGACGATCTCGCTGATATCATTGGTCAGGAACAGGGACGCAGAGCACTGGAGATCACTGCGGCTGGCGGGCACAACCTGTTGCTTATCGGGCCCCCTGGCACCGGTAAAACCATGCTCGCTACCCGGTTGCCCGGCATCATGCCCTCCTTAAGCGATCAGGAAGCACTGGAGTGTGCGGCAATCGCCAGCCTGGTGAACAGCAAGACCCTGCATCGACAGTGGCGCACCCGGCCTTTCAGGTCACCTCACCACAGCGCCTCTCTCTATGCTCTGATTGGCGGCGGCTCACTGCCACGGCCCGGTGAGATCTCCCTGGCGCATAACGGCGTGCTGTTTCTGGATGAATTACCGGAATTTGATCGCAAGGTGCTGGACTCCCTGCGCGAACCATTAGAATCGGGCATCATCGCTATTTCACGCGCACGGGCAAAAGTTACCTACCCGGCCCGGTTTCAGCTGATTGCTGCGATGAATCCAAGTCCAACCGGACACTATCAGGGACAGCATAACCGCTGCTCACCCCAGCAGGTGCTGCGTTATCTCAGTAAGCTATCCGGCCCATTTCTTGATCGTTTTGATCTTTCGCTGGAGGTGCCGCTACTCCCCAGCGGCATGCTCAGCGGTCAGCGCGCCAGGGCGGAAGCATCTGAGCAGGTTCGTCATCGGGTGGTCGCAGCGCGTGACATTCAGCTGGCTCGTGCAGGAAAAATAAATGCGCATTTAAACAATGCAGAGATTATGCGCTGGTGTCAGCCTGCTAAAGAGGATGCGGAGTGGCTGGAGTCAGTGCTGGAGAAGCTGGGTTTATCTGTACGGGCATGGCAGCGGATTTTAAAAGTGGCGCGTACCCTGGCCGATCTGGCTGGGGAAACAGACATCACCCGGCATCATCTGCAGGAAGCGGTCAGCTATCGCACGATAGATCGATTAATGATCCATCTGCATAACAGCCTGCAATAAAAAAGGGGCTTTCGCCCCTTCTCTGTTAATCGTCGCTGTCGGTGAAGTCTTCAACGGTGTCCATCTGCGGTTTACCGCCAGACAGCGTATGAAAACGTTTAGGACGCTTAATGCGGGTCATATACTTAGACCATACACGTTCAGCTTCCGTTTGCGGCTCACGCACGCCACGACACACTTCAATAAACAAACGTTCTTCTTCGGTTGCAGGCTCACGCTTTGATAAATCCAGCTCATTAAAGGCAAAACCGTGGCGTTCAAGAAGCTGAGCTTCTTTAATAGTAAAGTCACCGTGGCGTGAGAAACCACGCGGGTAATGTTTGTTATCAAAGAAACGATTCTCTGTTGAGAAGCTTTCCGCCATGTTACACGCTCCTGATTTTCTAATGCCGTGCTGTTAATGGCGCGGAGTATTAGATAGGCTTGACAGAGTGTAAAACAAAACATTTAAATCTATACGACAAACATTTTTTGGGAGAACGCTGTGGATACGGAATTACTGAAAACTTTCCTGGAAGTGAGCAGAACTCGCCATTTCGGGCGTGCTGCAGAAGCACTTTACCTCACGCAATCTGCTGTCAGTTTTCGCATCCGTCAGTTAGAGAATCAGCTTGGCGTTAACCTTTTTACACGGCATCGCAATAACATACGTCTGACGGCGGCCGGAGAGCGACTGCTCCCCTATGCTGAAAGCCTGATGAGCACCTGGATGATGGCGAAGAAGGAGGTCTCTCACACTCAGCAGCATCATGAGCTTTCAATAGGTGCCAGTGCATCACTATGGGAGGCTTATCTGACGCCATGGCTACAGACGCTCTACGAGAATCGGGAGAGCCTGCACTTAGAAGCGCGCGTGGCACAACGACATCTGCTGGTTAAGCAACTCCATGAGCGCCAGCTGGATCTGTTGATTACCACTGAAGCACCTAAGATGGATGAGTTAACCAGTCAGCAGATTGGTCATATTTCACTGGCGCTTTTCTGCGCCCGGCAGAGCGAGAAGCGTGAAAAATATGATTATATCAAGCTGGAATGGGGAGCAGATTTTCATCAGCATCAGAGCTATCTCTCCGGAGCTGATGATGTACCGGTACTGACCACCACGTCGGCACATGTCACCCGTGAACTGCTGCATACCACCGGAGCGTGCGCATTTCTGCCGGACTTTTGGCAGAGTGTGTACAGTGAGTTGATGGTGATTCCGGATACGCCCGTCGCCGTGCGTCCGCTCTATGCTGTCTGGTTGCAGAACAGCGATCAGCAGGCACATATCCGTCAGTTGCTTAAATTCCCGATTCTGGTCAGGCAAAATAGCTGAATTTGCAGGCAGGACAGTAGGCAGGGAAGATCAGAGGCCAGTTAGATTTAGCTGGTTTTTCTTTTTTGCTTTTTTAAAGGCAAAAAAAAATCCTTTGCCGAAGCAAAGGATCGTTTTCTGGCAGGGGCGGAGGGACTCGAACCCCCAACACCCGGTTTTGGAGACCGGTGCTCTACCAATTGAACTACGCCCCTAATAGGGTGGCGGAACGGACGGGGCTCGAACCCGCGACCCCCTGCGTGACAGGCAGGTATTCTAACCAACTGAACTACCGCTCCACCGATTCTTTCACAGCTGTCAGCAACTGGCTGATGGCCGTCTGTTCCTGTCATTTTCCTTGTCAGGGGAAAAGGAACGAATTTGATGCCTGGCAGTTCCCTACTCTCGCATGGGGAGACCCCACACTACCATCGGCGCTACGGCGTTTCACTTCTGAGTTCGGCATGGGGTCAGGTGGGACCACCGCGCTAAAGCCGCCAGGCAAATTCTTTGTGCTCTGTCCTGTGTCTTTTGTGCTGATGCTGCGTTGGCCGCCCTCGCGCTACTCCGTCACATACTTCAGTATGCTCCTTCGTATCGCCCGGTTGCCGCCTTGCCTCAGCGCAAAATCCTTCGGACTTCAGTCCGCAGGACACAACTGTATCCGGTAACAAGCTGAAAATCGTGTCTCTCAAAAACGCCTCTGGCGTTGTAAGGTTAAGCCTCACGGGTCATTAGTACCGGTTAGCTCAACGCATCGCTGCGCTTACACACCCGGCCTATCAACGTCGTAGTCTTCAACGTCCCTTCAGGACTCTCAAGGAGTCAGGGAGAACTCATCTCGGGGCAAGTTTCGTGCTTAGATGCTTTCAGCACTTATCTTTTCCGCACTTAGCTACCGGGCAATGCCATTGGCATGACAACCCGAACACCAGTGGTGCGTTCACTCCGGTCCTCTCGTACTAGGAGCAACCCCCCTCAATTCTCCAGCGCCCACGGCAGATAGGGACCGAACTGTCTCACGACGTTCTAAACCCAGCTCGCGTACCACTTTAAACGGCGAACAGCCGTACCCTTGGGACCTACTTCAGCCCCAGGATGTGATGAGCCGACATCGAGGTGCCAAACACCGCCGTCGATATGAACTCTTGGGCGGTATCAGCCTGTTATCCCCGGAGTACCTTTTATCCGTTGAGCGATGGCCCTTCCATTCAGAACCACCGGATCACTATGACCTGCTTTCGCACCTGCTCGAGCCGTCACTCTCGCAGTCAAGCCAGCTTATGCCATTGCACTAACCTCACGATGTCCGACCGTGATTAGCTGACCTTCGTGCTCCTCCGTTACTCTTTAGGAGGAGACCGCCCCAGTCAAACTACCCACCAGACACTGTCCGCAGCCCGGATCACGGGCCTACGTTAGAACATCAAACATTAAAGGGTGGTATTTCAAGGTTGGCTCCACGCAGACTGGCGTCCGCGCTTCAAAGCCTCCCACCTATCCTACACATCAAGGCTCAATGTTCAGTGTCAAGCTGTAGTAAAGGTTCACGGGGTCTTTCCGTCTTGCCGCGGGTACACTGCATCTTCACAGCGAGTTCAATTTCACTGAGTCTCGGGTGGAGACAGCCTGGCCATCATTACGCCATTCGTGCAGGTCGGAACTTACCCGACAAGGAATTTCGCTACCTTAGGACCGTTATAGTTACGGCCGCCGTTTACCGGGGCTTCGATCAAGAGCTTCTCCTTGCGGATAACCCCATCAATTAACCTTCCGGCACCGGGCAGGCGTCACACCGTATACGTCCACTTTCGTGTTTGCACAGTGCTGTGTTTTTAATAAACAGTTGCAGCCAGCTGGTATCTTCGACTGGCTTCGGCTCGGGGAGCTAGTCCCTCCACCTACGCGCCAGCGTGCCTTCTCCCGAAGTTACGGCACCATTTTGCCTAGTTCCTTCACCCGAGTTCTCTCAAGCGCCTTGGTATTCTCTACCTGACCACCTGTGTCGGTTTGGGGTACGATTCTGTGTTACCTGATGCTTAGAGGCTTTTCCTGGAAGCTGGGCATTTATCACTTCAGCACCGTAGTGCCTCGTCGTCACGCCTCAGCGTTAACAAGCGTCCGGATTTACCTGGACACTCCGCCTACACGCTTAAACCGGGACAACCGTCGCCCGGCTGATATAGCCTTCTCCGTCCCCCCTTCGCAGTAACACCGAGTACAGGAATATTAACCTGTTTCCCATCGACTACGCCTTTCGGCCTCGCCTTAGGGGTCGACTCACCCTGCTCCGATTAACGTTGAACAGGAACCCTTGGTCTTCCGGCGAGCGGGCTTTTCACCCGCTTTATCGTTACTTATGTCAGCATTCGCACTTCTGATACCTCCAGCATGCCTCACAGCACACCTTCGACGGCTTACAGAACGCTCCCCTACCCAACAACACATAGTGTCGCTGCCGCAGCTTCGGTGCATGGTTTAGCCCCGTTACATCTTCCGCGCAGGCCGACTCGACCAGTGAGCTATTACGCTTTCTTTAAATGATGGCTGCTTCTAAGCCAACATCCTGGCTGTCTGTGCCTTCCCACATCGTTTCCCACTTAACCATGACTTTGGGACCTTAGCTGGCGGTCTGGGTTGTTTCCCTCTTCACGACGGACGTTAGCACCCGCCGTGTGTCTCCCGTGATAACATTCTTCGGTATTCGCAGTTTGCATCGGGTTGGTAAGCCGGGATGGCCCCCTAGCCGAAACAGTGCTCTACCCCCGAAGATGAGTTCACGAGGCGCTACCTAAATAGCTTTCGGGGAGAACCAGCTATCTCCCGGTTTGATTGGCCTTTCACCCCCAGCCACAGGTCATCCGCTAATTTTTCAACATTAGTCGGTTCGGTCCTCCAGTTAGTGTTACCCAACCTTCAACCTGCCCATGGCTAGATCACCGGGTTTCGGGTCTATACCCTGCAACTTAACGCCCAGTTAAGACTCGGTTTCCCTGCGGCTCCCCTATACGGTTAACCTTGCTACAGAATATAAGTCGCTGACCCATTATACAAAAGGTACGCAGTCACCCCCATAAAGAAGGCTCCCACTGCTTGTACGTACACGGTTTCAGGTTCTGTTTCACTCCCCTCGCCGGGGTTCTTTTCGCCTTTCCCTCACGGTACTGGTTCACTATCGGTCAGTCAGGAGTATTTAGCCTTGGAGGATGGTCCCCCCATATTCAGACAGGATACCACGTGTCCCGCCTTACTCATCGAGCTCACAGCATGTGTGCTTTTGTGTACGGGAGTATCACCCTGTACCCTGCGACTTTCCAGACGCTTCCACTAACACACAAACTGATTCAGGCTCTGGGCTGCTCCCCGTTCGCTCGCCGCTACTGGGGGAATCTCGGTTGATTTCTTTTCCTCGGGGTACTTAGATGTTTCAGTTCCCCCGGTTCGCCTTGCAGCACTATGTATTCATGCTGCAATGATGCACAGAGTGCACCGGGTTTCCCCATTCGGACATCGACGGCTGTAGCGGTTCATATCACCTTACCGTCGCTTTACGCAGATTAGCACGTCCTTCATCGCCTCTGACTGCCTGGGCATCCACCGTGTACGCTTAGTCGCTTAACCTCACAACCCACAGGCGTTTTACAACGCTGCGAATTGCAAGCATTTGAGAGACTCGAACGCATCGCTTTGTCATCCCTTAATTACGGAGGAATGACGCGCTGCGTCGTTTCAATTTTCAGCTTGTTCCGGATTGTTAAAGAGCATAATACGTCGCAGCACACCGTCGCCGGTATGCTCTGAGGTATTTCAGAAAAAAACAGATAAACGGTATGGTGGAGCTAAGCGGGATCGAACCGCTGACCTCCTGCGTGCAAGGCAGGCGCTCTCCCAGCTGAGCTATAGCCCCATACAGTTACTGCAGAGACCACTACTACCACTCAACCGAGTACACTTCGTGAGAAATGTAATTCGTGCTCAGGCAAGGCATGTTTCCGCGAAGCATAGTGAACTATGCGAGCCGGAGACATAACGCAGCGTGAGTGCGAATTTGGTAGGCCTGAGTGGACTTGAACCACCGACCTCACCCTTATCAGGGGTGCGCTCTAACCACCTGAGCTACAAGCCTGTAGAGGTTTTTTCTGCTCGTTACTTTTTTATCAGACAATCTGTGTGGACACTGCGCGGGAAGGTATCTTCAGGTAAGGAGGTGATCCAACCGCAGGTTCCCCTACGGTTACCTTGTTACGACTTCACCCCAGTCATGAATCACAAAGTGGTAAGCGCCCTCCCGAAGGTTAAGCTACCTACTTCTTTTGCAACCCACTCCCATGGTGTGACGGGCGGTGTGTACAAGGCCCGGGAACGTATTCACCGTGGCATTCTGATCCACGATTACTAGCGATTCCGACTTCACGGAGTCGAGTTGCAGACTCCGATCCGGACTACGACGCACTTTGTGAGGTCCGCTTGCTCTCGCGAGGTCGCTTCTCTTTGTATGCGCCATTGTAGCACGTGTGTAGCCCTACTCGTAAGGGCCATGATGACTTGACGTCATCCCCACCTTCCTCCGGTTTATCACCGGCAGTCTCCTTTGAGTTCCCGACCGAATCGCTGGCAACAAAGGATAAGGGTTGCGCTCGTTGCGGGACTTAACCCAACATTTCACAACACGAGCTGACGACAGCCATGCAGCACCTGTCTCACGGTTCCCGAAGGCACTAAGGCATCTCTGCCAAATTCCGTGGATGTCAAGAGTAGGTAAGGTTCTTCGCGTTGCATCGAATTAAACCACATGCTCCACCGCTTGTGCGGGCCCCCGTCAATTCATTTGAGTTTTAACCTTGCGGCCGTACTCCCCAGGCGGTCGACTTAACGCGTTAGCTCCGGAAGCCACTCCTCAAGGGAACAACCTCCAAGTCGACATCGTTTACGGCGTGGACTACCAGGGTATCTAATCCTGTTTGCTCCCCACGCTTTCGCACCTGAGCGTCAGTCTTTGTCCAGGGGGCCGCCTTCGCCACCGGTATTCCTCCAGATCTCTACGCATTTCACCGCTACACCTGGAATTCTACCCCCCTCTACAAGACTCAAGCCTGCCAGTTTCAAATGCAGTTCCCAGGTTAAGCCCGGGGATTTCACATCTGACTTAACAGACCGCCTGCGTGCGCTTTACGCCCAGTAATTCCGATTAACGCTTGCACCCTCCGTATTACCGCGGCTGCTGGCACGGAGTTAGCCGGTGCTTCTTCTGCGGGTAACGTCAATCGACAGGGTTATTAACCCCATCGCCTTCCTCCCCGCTGAAAGTACTTTACAACCCGAAGGCCTTCTTCATACACGCGGCATGGCTGCATCAGGCTTGCGCCCATTGTGCAATATTCCCCACTGCTGCCTCCCGTAGGAGTCTGGACCGTGTCTCAGTTCCAGTGTGGCTGGTCATCCTCTCAGACCAGCTAGGGATCGTCGCCTAGGTGGGCCATTACCCCGCCTACTAGCTAATCCCATCTGGGTTCATCCGATAGTGAGAGGCCCGAAGGTCCCCCTCTTTGGTCTTGCGACGTTATGCGGTATTAGCCACCGTTTCCAGTGGTTATCCCCCTCTATCGGGCAGATCCCCAGACATTACTCACCCGTCCGCCACTCGTCACCCAAGAGCAAGCTCTCTGTGCTACCGTCCGACTTGCATGTGTTAGGCCTGCCGCCAGCGTTCAATCTGAGCCATGATCAAACTCTTCAATTTAAGTTTGATTTGCTTAAACAAGTTAAGCGGTGCTCATCTGTAAAACGTCATAATGAATTTCATTATGTGTTCACTCGTGAGGCTTGATATTTTTTTACGTCCGGAGACGCTGATATCAATCCTGCGAGTGCCCACACAGATTGTCTGATAAATTGTTAAAGAGCATGCCGCGATTTACTGCGGCGCGGGCTGCGTATATTACGCTTTCCGCATTGTCAGTCAAGCATTTATTTTCGCTTAACTCACTGGTTCGTATGATTTCGAACCTACTCAACCCGGCGCTTCGTAAGCCGTTGTGCCGTGTCAGTGGAGGCGCATTATAGGGAGTTCTCGGAGGGTGACAAGTGCTAATTTCAAATAAAATTCCGAGTGCTGATTTTTTCAGCTAAAAGCCGCTAAAGCGCCAGTTTTTCCAGCAACAGGAAGCCATAACGCCGTAAAACGGGTGATAATTGTACCGCTTCGCCATCCAGCTCCGTACAAAATGCAACGTTCTGCTGCGATGAATGCACTTCAGGTGCTTCATGCTCCAGCAGCCAGGCTGTGCGTCGTGCAATTGCCGCACCGGAATCAATCAGACGCGTCCCTTCCGGTAACACCTGCTGCAACTCTTCGCGCAGTAAAGGAAAGTGCGTACAGCCTAAAACGACCGTGTCCGGTGGTTCCGCCATCCGCAGCCACGGCTGAACAATACGGCGCACCTCATTCAGAGCCACCTCCGCACCATGGAGCTTCGCTTCTGCCAGTTCAACCAGCTCCGCTGATCCCAGCATCTCTATCTTGCAGGAACCGGCAAACTGCGACACCAGCTCATGGGTATAAGGACGGCGCACCGTGGCACGCGTCGCCAGCAAGCCCACTACACCATTTCGCGTCAGGCGCGCGGCCGGTTTAATCGCCGGAACCACCCCCACGACAGGAAAGGCAAAACGTTCACGTAAAGCGGGCAATGAAACGGTGCTGGCCGTATTACAGGCGATGATCACTAACGAGAGAGGATAGCTGCGGGTAATGGCCTCAACGATAGCGACCACCCGATCCACAATGAAAGTCTCGCTTTTCTCACCGTAAGGGAAGCCAGCGTTATCGAAGGCGTAGAGATAATGAAGATCCGGCAACAGCTGACGGACCTCATCATAGACAGAAAGCCCACCGACGCCGGAATCAAACACCAGCACGGTGGGACGCAAATCAGAAGTTATAGCTGCCGCTGAGGTAATACTCTCGTCCTGGTGTCTGATAGCCATACACTGTCTCGTAATCTTTATCGAACAGGTTGGCAATTCTACCACGAACCGTGAGTTGTGAAGTGACAGGATATGAGACGGCGAGATCCCACAGGCTGACGCCACCTAACTTCACGCGACGGCTGGGAGAGCTGTTAAAGTCCGTATCATAACGGTCACCCAGATAATGGTAGGTAACTGACCAGTCAAACTCATACAGCGTCCAGTCGAGCTGATATTTCACCTGCTGCTTAGCCCGGCGTACGAGCGGCTGATCGGTGCTGCCATCCCGCGCGTCGACATAATCATAAGAGAGCTGATGCGCCAGCGGCCCGGTGTCGAATCCTGCGGTCGCTTCAACGCCTTTAATGCGAGCCTGCTTAATGTTGTAGTAACGGAAAGTCGCCGGGTCATTATCAATCAGATTATCGATGTCGTTGCGATAGCCCGACACACGCCAGTTCACCGGTCCGCTCAGCCCTTCAAAACCGCCTTCCCACTGCTTACTTTTTTCAGGATCGAGGTCGCGATTGCCATAAACCGGGCTGTAAACCTGCGACAGATTAGGTGCTTTAAAAGCGGTGCCATAAGAGGCGAACGCGCGGTAGCCGGAGATAAACTCCCATGAGGCCGCCGTCTGCCAGGTGTTATGCCAGCCAAACTGATTGTTGTCGTCACCGCGTACCGCACCTTCAAGGGTGACGCTGCCAAACTGCTGCTGGCCGGTCAGGTAGAGACCGGTATTACGCTGCTCATAGCCATCTGACAAATAGTTCGTGCCCGGCTCGGTCGTCTCTTTCTGCCAGTCGACACCCGCGCTGATCGCCCCCTGCCCCACCTGCACGGTGTTGCCCCACTGCAGATTGTACTGGGTGACATCATCAAAGGTGGACGCGGCACCGTAGCGACCATTGCGCGGATCGTAGTTGATGTCTTTGGTATGGCCATAACTGGCGATGAGCTGGGTAGAGTAGAAGTCACGATTGAAGCGTAACCCGGTGTCCCAGGTCTGGCTGTAGAGCTGGCGGGTATCCGCCAGCCCAATAATATTGAAATTATTATCGTAGGTATATGAACCGTCGTAGGCGGTGCGGTTATCAAACCCGTAGCCGCGCACAAAACCACTGAGCTCATCGCTGAACTGATGCTCAAGGTTGCCATACAGGGTTTTGCTCATGAAGCCGTCGCGATCGTGCTGCGCCGGGCCATAGTCATTGGGATAACCCGCCACCACGTCATACCCTTTGGTATAGGTGTAGTTGCCTGCCAGGGTGAGCTTTGTCGCATCGCCCAGCATCTGCTGGGTTGAGCCGTCGTAGGATTGATAGCCGTTGGACCCGACGCCCGCCGTCAGCGTGGTGCCGGGTTGCGATCGGCCCGTAATGATATTCACCACGCCGCCAATCGCATCGGAACCGTAGACTGCAGAACGCGCACCGCGAATATATTCGATGCGCTGCACCAGTGACAGCGGGATCTGGCTGAGGTCAGACGAACCGGTGATGCCCGCCTGATTAAGCCGGATACCATCAATCAGGATCAGTACATGTCTCGATTCGGTGCCCCGAATAAACAGCGAACTCTGCTGCCCTAACCCGCCACTTTGCGCGACATCGACACCCGGCAGGCGGCGCATCACATCCGTCAGGCTTTTGGCCTGCCAGCGATCAATCTCATCACGTGTAACAACGGCGGTGGGTGCCAGCACACCTGAAACAGGTTCAGCAAAACGGTTGGCGGTGACTATTTGCGTATCATCATTCCCCTGAGCAAAACCGTATTGCGCCCAGAGAGAAATCGCCGTTGCGCTCAGAGCGAACAGCGAAGCAGTTTTTTTTGTCATTTTTATCGCATCCATAAGACGAAGCAGGATGCCGCAGGCCGACAATCAATAGCACGCGATGATTGTACGAGTAGCGACGTTACACCGGCAGGTCTTCGGGCTGGGAACCATAAGTGATGATGACTTCCCATCCCACAGGACAGTGTCTGCAATTGCACTCATCACGACATTCCTTACCGCTGCGCGTCAGCTCCAGATTCACACTGGATTCCCTATTAACTCGGGCTTGAGGCCGGCGTCTGCAGTCTACGGAGTGGAGATACGGAAGTCCAGACTGCCAAACATCTTCTCGCCGCAGGACTGGACATCAGCAAGTGAATGCCTACAATCGCCCGCTGGTAAGCTATTAATCAGGATTGCTCATGACACCCGAACATCTCCCCATTGAAGACTATGACGCACAGCTGGCGGAAAAAGTCAGTCGTTTAGAGACGATGATGACACCGTTTGCTGCGCCCGACGTGGAGGTGTTCCGTTCACCGGTCAGCCACTATCGGATGCGCGCCGAATTCCGCCTGTGGCACGACGGCGATGATATCTATCACATCATCTTTGATCAGCAGACACGCGAGCGGATCCGTGTTGATCAGTTCCCGGCGGCCAGCCAGCTGATCAATCAGCTGATGCCAAAGATGATCGCCGCGATCCGTGATAACCGTACCCTGCGTCATAAACTGTTCCAGATCGACTATCTGTCGACCCTGAGCAATCAGATTGTGATTTCGCTGCTCTATCACCGCAAACTGGATGATGAGTGGCAGCAGGCAGCCGTGGCGCTGCGTGACCAGCTTCGCGCGGAAGGGCTGGATGTGCAGTTGATTGGTCGCGCCACCAAAACCAAAATCTGTCTGGATCGCGACTACGTTGATGAGTGTCTGCCGGTAGCGGGTCGCGAGATTATCTATCGTCAGGTCGAAAACAGTTTTACCCAGCCTAATGCGGCGATGAATATTCAGATGCTGGAGTGGGCGCTGGATGTGACGCAGGATTCACAGGGCGACCTGCTGGAACTCTACTGCGGTAATGGCAACTTCTCGCTGGCGCTGGCACGCAATTTCCGCCGCGTTCTGGCGACTGAGATCGCCAAGCCCTCTGTTGCGTCAGCACAATACAATATTACCGTGAACCAGATTGATAACGTGCAGATCATTCGTATGGCGGCGGAAGAGTTTACCCAGGCGATGAATGGCGTGCGCAGCTTTAATCGTCTGGAAGGAATTGACCTGACCAGCTACGAATGCGAGACGATTTTTGTCGATCCGCCGCGCAGCGGACTGGATGAAGAGACGGTGAAAATGGTGCAGGCGTATCCGCGCATCCTTTATATCTCCTGCAATCCGCAGACCCTCAGCGACAATCTGCAGACGCTGGCGGAAACGCACGATGTGACGCGGCTGGCGCTGTTTGATCAGTTCCCCTATACCCACCACATGGAATGCGGTGTCCTGCTGACACGTAAAGCGTAAACAAAAACGGGAACCCTGAGGTTCCCGTTTTTTTTATCACTACTGATTACGCTTGCGCTTAAAACGCGTCGCAATCCAGAACACCAGCGCTACCATCAGAACGGTGGGAACGAAGTTGGAGCCAATATCCGGGTATTCTGCCCGCACCAGCGCGCTATAAACCAGAATCCCCAGCAGGAAAAACGCCGCTGCCAGTCCTGGCATGCCGTCCGGCATATTGGTGTTGAGGTAACGCTGATGCAGACACCAGGCCGCCAGACCCAGCGCAATCAGCGGAAAAATCGAAAATGGAACAAAGGCGCTGAACAGCACAGAAAACGAGCCGTTAATTGCTAAGCCGGTAATAAAAGCCAGTACCAGTGTGCTTTTATCGCGAGTACCTGGGTGGGTCATGGACTGATCCTTACTCATTGCTCTTCGGGTTTTTCCAGGGTGGCCGCCAGTCGCTCTTGCTCCCGGCGGTACCAGTAATAAGCGCCTTTGGCGATCATACGCAGCTGTAACACCAGCCGATCCTCAAGCTTACGTCGCTGCTCAGCATCAACATCCAGTGCTTCTGCACCGGCGCTGAAAACAATGGTCACCATCGCTTCAGCCTGCGCTTCGGTAAAACTGCGCGGCATGCGATTTTCGACCTCAAGATAATCGGCCAGTTCAGCGATAAAGTGCTGAATTTCACGCGCCACGGCGGCACGAAAAGCGGCAGAGGTGCCGGAACGTTCACGCAGTAACAGGCGGAAAGCGTTGGGATTGTTGCCGATAAACTCCATAAAGGTCGACACCGACGTTTTAATGATGCTGCCGCCTTTGGCAATACGCTGGCGCGCCTGGCGCATCAGCTGTCGCAACATCAGCCCGCTTTCATCTACCATCGTCAGGCCAAGCTCATCAACATCCTTGAAATGACGATAAAAGGAGGTAGGTGCAATCCCTGCTTCACGGGCAACCTCCCGCAAACTCAGACTGGCAAAACTGCGCTCGGCGCTGAGCTGACTGAACGCTGCTTCAATCAGTGTACGTCGTGTACGTTCTTTTTGTTGCGCTCTGACGCCCATTCTCTCTGCCTTTAGCGGTGTTAAGCAGGCACTATAACAAAATTTTCAGCGTACAGATTGGCAATCTTTGTCACCGCCTGTGAACCTCACTCTTTGTCAAAATGTGATGAAAATCGCTGATAGAATTCAGAAATGCGCGACGAGATGTTAGAATCTCGTTGTAAAAATGTATAAATAATAGGACGTATCGGTATGCAAAAGTCTTACGATTACGATGCCATTGTGATTGGCTCAGGGCCCGGCGGTGAAGGGGCGGCGATGGGGCTGGTAAAACAGGGAGCGCGCATCGCCGTGATTGAACGCTACCACAACATCGGCGGCGGTTGTACGCACTGGGGCACCATCCCTTCTAAAGCCCTTCGCCACGCCGTCAGTCGCATTATTGAATTCAACCAAAATCCGCTCTACAGCGATCATACCCGACTGCTTCGCTCCTCTTTTGCCGACATTCTCAATCACACTGAAAACGTGATCAGCCAGCAGACAGCCATGCGTCAGGGCTTCTACGAGCGTAACCGTTGTGAACTTTATCAGGGCGATGCGCATTTCGTTGATGCCAATACCATTGAGATTGAGCAACCGGATGGCACGCGTGAGACGCTGACGGCAGAGAAGTTTGTTATCGCCTGTGGTTCACGACCTTACCATCCTGACAATGTCGACTTTACCCATCCACGCGTTTATGACTCCGACTCTATTCTCAATCTGCACCACGAACCAGGCCACGTCATAATTTATGGCGCGGGCGTGATTGGCTGTGAATATGCGTCGATTTTCCGTGGACTGAACGTCAAAGTTGACCTGATTAACACCCGCGATCGCCTGCTGGCGTTTCTTGATCAGGAGATGTCTGACTCTCTCTCTTACCACTTCTGGAACAGCGGCGTGGTGATTCGTCACAACGAAGAGTTTGAGAAGATCGAAGGGGTGGAAGATGGCGTCATCATGCATCTGAAGTCGGGTAAGAAAGTAAAAGCCGACTGTCTGCTTTACGCCAACGGCCGTACCGGCAACACCGATTCGCTGTCGCTGGAAAATGTGGGCCTGGAAGCGGATGGTCGTGGCCTGCTGAAAGTGAACAGCATGTATCAGACGGCTCAGCCGCACATTTATGCCGTCGGAGACGTCATTGGCTATCCAAGCCTGGCCTCAGCCGCCTACGATCAGGGCCGTATTGCCGCTCAGGCGATTATCAAAGGGGAAGCGTCAGCGCACCTGATTGAAGATATCCCAACCGGGATTTACACCATTCCGGAAATCAGCTCCGTGGGTAAAACCGAGCAGCAGCTGACGGCAATGAAGGTGCCTTACGAGGTAGGCCGCGCGCAGTTCAAACATCTGGCGCGAGCGCAGATCGTTGGCATGAACGTTGGCAGCCTGAAGATTCTGTTCCATCGGGAAACCAAAGAGATTCTGGGAATTCACTGCTTTGGTGAACGTGCCGCCGAGATTATTCACATCGGTCAGGCGATCATGGAGCAGAAAAACGGTGGCAACACGATTGAGTACTTCGTGAATACCACCTTTAACTATCCGACCATGGCCGAAGCCTATCGCGTTGCGGCGTTAAACGGCTTAAACCGCCTGTTTTAACGCGGCGTCGAAATAGTGCTGCATGTGGGTTTTAATCGCCTCTGCCAGCTGTTCATAACGGCTGCGCAGAGGTGAACCCGGTCGATAGACCAGCGCAATTGTACGCTGTGGCACCGGTTTGTAGCAGGTGAGATAGCAGACGCCATCGCGGATACGCTCCGGTGGGACTGCCAGCGCCGGTAGCAACGTAATCCCGCTGCCTGCCGCCACCATATTGCGCAGCGTCTCAAGACTGGTCGCGCGGAAATGGGTATCTTCATCGGCGCCCGCCTCAAAGCAGAACCCCATCGCCTGGTCACGCAGACAGTGCCCATCTTCCAGCATAAGCAATTTCTCGCCTGCCAGATCGGACATAGGTACCCGGTCGCGATCGCACCAGGGATGATCGGCATAGACTGCCAGCTTCATCGGCTCATCAAACAACGGCACTTCGATAAAGGCCTGGCTCTCTTTGACCAGCGCGATAATCGCGCAGTCCAGCTTGCCGCTATCGAGCTGTGCCAGCAGTTGCTGCGTCTGCGCTTCGTGCAGATACATCTCCAGTTTCGGGAATGTCTGGTGCAGCGTCGGGATAATCTGTGGCAATAAGTAGGGCGCGGTAGTCGGGATGAGGCCGATATGCAGCGGACCTGACATCGCTTCCCCTTGCTGACTGGCCATCTCTTTCAGCACTTTCACTTCACGCAGCACCGTACGCGCCTGATCCACCAGCAGCAAACCTGCCTGGGTGAACAGCACTTTACGGCTGGTGCGCTCCAGCAGCATCACACCCAGCTCATCTTCCAGCTTACGGATCTGCCCGCTTAACGTCGGCTGACTGACATGACACGCATCCGCAGCACGGCGGAAATGACGGTGTTCAGCAAGCGAAACCAGATATTCAAGATCACGAATATTCATTATTACCCTCCAAGCCACGATAGACCGTGGCGATAGATAGAATAGCAATGAACGATTGGCCCTATCAAGGGTGGTTGGGAATAATGCGCACATCAAATGGAACGCGGTATGTCAGGAGAAAAAAATGTTTGCAAGTCAGGAAGGTAAAGCTATTCCGTCAGTGACTTTTCACACACGTCAGGGCGATCGCTGGGTCGATGTCACCACTGAAGCGCTGTTTAAAGACAAAACGGTCATCGTTTTTTCACTGCCGGGTGCATTCACACCGACCTGCTCCTCCAGCCATCTGCCGCGTTACAACGAATTAGCGGGTCTGTTTGCCCAGCAGGGTGTGGACAGCATTCTGTGCGTCTCGGTGAATGACACGTTTGTGATGAACGCCTGGAAAGCAGAACAGCGCGCAGACAACATTACCTTTATCCCTGATGGCAACGGCGAGTTTACCCGCGGCATGGAGATGCTGGTTGAGAAAGCCGATCTCGGCTTTGGCCCACGTTCATGGCGCTACTCGATGCTGGTGCGTAACGGCGTGGTAGAGAAAATGTTTGTTGAGCCCAACAAGCCGGGCGACCCATTTGAGGTCTCTGATGCCGACACCATGCTGCGCTATCTGGCGCCCGAGTGTAAAGCTCAGGAGTCGGTCTCAATCTTCACTAAACCTGGCTGCACCTTCTGCACCCAGGCAAAACAGATGCTGATGGATCATGGTATTCAGTACGAAGAGATCGTGCTGGGACAGGATGCAACAACCGTGAGTCTGCGCGCCGTTTCAGGCCGGGCGACGGTACCGCAGATCTTCATGGGAGGTCGTCACATTGGCGGCAGTGAGGATCTGCAGCAATATTTGCTGTCAGCGTAAGAGAATCTGAGCGTCGGCCGGGAGAGCAGGCGCTTTGATGATGTGCCTATAAAAATGAGTAATTCTGAAGCTAGAGGTTGGCGGGCATTTAATGTGCCCGCTTTTTTTTACCTGTTAATTACGCCAGACGCTGCTTTGCGTCACCGATGGCACGCGCAACCTGCTGTGGCGAGACGCCGCCCTGCGCATTACGCTTATCCAGACAGGATTGCAGCGCCAGAATCGGATAGACATCCTCGCCAATCACCGCACTGAACTGCTGCAGCTGTGCCAGCGACAGCGCTTCCAGCGCCACGCCCTGCCCGATGGCGGCCACCACCACTTCCCCGACGATATGGTGCGCTTCACGGAACGGCACGCCTTTGGCGACCAGATAGTCAGCCAGTTCAGTGGAGTTTGCGTAACCCTGTTCAGCCGCTTCCTGGCAGCGCGGGCGTTTAACCTGCAGGCCATCCAGCACCAGAACTGACATGTGCAGACAGTCGAGCCAGGTGTCGAGCGCGTCAAACAGCCCCTCTTTGTCTTCCTGCATATCTTTGTTGTACGCCAGCGGCAGACCTTTCAGCGTCATCATCATGCCGGTCAGCGCGCCCTGCACCCGGCCACACTTGCCGCGAATCAGCTCCAGCGCATCCGGGTTTTTCTTCTGCGGCATCAGCGATGAGCCGGAGGTCACTTTATCTGACAGTTCGATAAAGCCCGCTTCACCGGTGTTGAAGAAGATCATATCTTCGGCGAAGCGCGACAGATGCACCATGCCGATGGCAGCGTCAGAAAGCAGCTCCAGCACGTGATCGCGGTCTGATACGGTATCCAGACTGTTGCGCGTGGCAGAAGCAAAGCCCAGCCAGCCTGCCAGCTGCTGACGATCGATCTCATACGCGGTACCGGCCAGTGCGCCACAGCCCAGCGGGCTGACATCGAGCCGCTTCAGCGTATCCTGCAGACGGCTCTCGTCACGCGCCAGCATTTCAACGTAGGCCAGGCACCAGTGCGCAAACGTCACCGGCTGCGCACGCTGCAGATGCGTGTAGCCCGGCATCACCGCATCCTGATTGGCTTCAGCGGTGACCACCAGCGCCTGCTGCAGATCACGGGTGGCACCCAGCAGCGCCTCAATCTGCACCTTGCACCACAGCTTGAGATCGGTCGCGACCTGATCGTTACGGCTACGTCCGGTGTGCAGTTTTTTGCCCAGCGCGCCCACCTTGTCGATCAGCTGGCCTTCAACCCAGCTGTGGATATCTTCGGCGTCGCTCTGCAGAATCTGCTCAGGATCCTCACGGACTTCATCCAGTAACGTATTCAGGGCCGCTTCCAGCTGCTGCTGCTCATCCTGAGTCAGGACATTTACCGTCACCAGCGCTTTGGACCAGGCAACAGAGCCAATGATGTCCTGCTCTGCCAGGCGGTAATCGAAGCGCAGCGAGTCATTGAACTGTTTAAAACGTTGATCTGCTGCCTGAGTAAACCGTCCACCCCAAAGTGCCATGTGAAAACTCCTCTGAATCGTTAAACAAGGGGCGGCATAAATGCCGCCCCTGAAATGAAACTGTGAGGCGAGGCGCACCTCGCCTGAAAATTACTTCTTCTGCTCGTTCAGGGCGCGGATACGCGAAGAGAGCGAGAACAGACGGATAAAGCCGCCCGCATGACGGTGATCGTACACTTCATCTTCACCGAAGGTGGCGAACTCTTCCGAGTAGAGGCTGTTCGCGGAACGCTTCTGGGTGGCTGTCGCCTGGCCTTTGTAGAGCTGCAGCACCACTTCACCGTTAACCTCTTCCGCCAGCGATTCGGCAGCGGCCTGAATCGACTTACGCAGCGGGGCGAACCAGCGGCCGTCATAAACCACATAGGACATCTCGTGGCCGAGCTGCTCACGCCATTTGAAGCTATCGCGATCCAGCACCAGCTGCTCAACCGCACGCAGCGCATTGACCATGATGGTGCCGCCAGGGGTTTCGTAGCAGCCGCGGGATTTAATCCCTACCAGACGGTTTTCAACGATATCAATACGGCCGACGCCATGTTTTGCGCCCAGCACGTTAAGTTTTTCCAGGCACTGGAACGGACTCAGTTTTTCGCCGTTAACCGCCACGACCCGACCTTTTTCAACGGTTACAGTCACTTCTTCAGGCTGGTCAGGCGCTTCAAGCGGATCGACAGTCCAGACCCAGCAATCTTTATTCGGTGCATTGGCCGGGCTTTCCAGCACGCCACCTTCGGTAGAGATGTGCCAGGCGTTTTCGTCGCGGCTGTAGATTTTCTCCAGTGACGCGGTGGTCGGAATGTTGCGCTCTTTCAGGTAGTCCAGCAGCGCTTCACGTGAACGCAGGTTCCATTCACGCCACGGTGCCACCACTTTCAGCTGCGGTGCCAGCGCGGTGTAGGTGGTTTCGAAACGCACCTGGTCATTCCCTTTACCGGTAGCGCCGTGACACAGCGCATCCGCACCCACTTTCAGCGCCAGCTCAACCTGTGCTTTAGCGATGATAGGACGTGCCATTGAAGTGCCCAGCAGATAAGTGCCTTCATAGAGGGCGCCAGTCTGCAGCACCGGATAGACATAGTCGCTGATGAACTCTTCACGCAGGTCAACCACGTGGCATTCAGATGCGCCGGACTGCAGGGCTTTCTTCTCTACACCTTCCAGATCGCCGCGCTCCTGACCGATATCTGCGACAAAAGCGACGACTTCACAGCCGCCGTAGTTCTCTTTCAGCCATGGAATGATGGCCGAAGTATCAAGACCACCGGAGTAAGCCAGAACGATTTTTTTGATGTTTTGCGTTTGCATTTCGTAATCCTTGAATCAGAGTCGTTAAGCGAGAATCCGGGTGCCAATCGACACGCCGTTAAACAGGTCAGGCAGCCGCTCAGCGTGACGCCAGCTGGCAATATCCACCGGGCGGCCCAGGGTACGCGCTGCATCAAGCGCAGCGTGCACTTTCACAATCATGCCGTCGGTAATAATGCCCTGGGTAATCAGCTGCTCAGCTTTGTCGGCGGTCATCTCTTCGATGCGCTGACCTTTGCCGTCGAGAATACCACTGACGTCTGACAACAGGACCAGATCAGCGCCCAGCGTCGAGGCCAGTGCGGTCGCCGCCTGGTCAGCGTTGACGTTCATCAGGTCGCCGCTGTCAGTTATACCAATTGAGCTCACCACCGGCATATAGCCGGCCGCCAGCAGGATGTTCAGCAATGCCGGATCGCCCGGCATTGCGTGGCCAACGTGGCCGAGTTCTTCATCAAACGGTGTGACATTCACGATGCCCGCATCGCCCAGGCAGAGGCCTACCGCGTTGATGCCCGATTTTTTTGCCCAGGCCAGCAGCGTTTTATTCGCGGTTCCCGCCAGCGCACCGGTAATAATGTCGATCTGATCGGCTGGCGTGACACGCAGGCCATTTTTCTTCTTCACCGGCAGCGCCAGCTTTTTCATCAGTTCATCCACCAGGCAACCGCCGCCGTGGACAATAATCAGCGGACGCTGATGGGCGCTGCGGTAGGTCAGCAGCGCTTCAAACAGGCGGGCCAGCGCTTCTTCGCTGTCTAACAACACACCGCCCAGCTTGATAATCAATGGATTGGTCATGGTATATTTGTCCGTTAAATCAGTGACTGCGTTTCAGGGAAGCCGAACCGGATGTTCAGGCACTGTACCGCCTGCGATGCCGCGCCTTTCAGCAGATTATCTTCGGCTGCCACGACAATCAGATGCTCGCCCTGCACTTCAAAACCGATATCGCAGTAAGGCAGACCCACAACGGCTTTCAGCGCCGGTACGCCCTGCTCGTAGAGCCGCACCAGTGGCTTGTTGTCATAGGCGCGATGGAAAACTGCGGCGATATCTTCACGGCTGACACCTGCTTTCAGACGGCAGGTAATCGTCGCCAGGATACCGCGCGGGAAGTTACCCAGATGCGGAGTGAAGATCACCGGCGTACCAAGGTGCGCGACGATTTCCGGGTGATGACGATGATTGAACAGGCCGTAAGGCTGCAGGCTCACTTCGCAGAAGCTGGTGCCGACATTGGCTTTACGTCCGGCACCGCTCACGCCGCTGGTGGCGTTGATTACCGGCCACTGCGCCTCGTTTAACAGTCCGGCATCCACAAGGGGCTTCAGCGCCAGCTGCGCAGCGGTCGGATAGCAACCTGGCACAGCCACCAGCTGCGCCTGCTGGATTTTCTCATGCTGATATTCGGCAAGGCCGTAAACGGCTTTGTCCAGCCAGTCGCCATGCTGATGGGTGAAGCCATAAAAGCGGGTATAAAAATCAGCGTCATTCACGCGGAACGCACCCGACAGGTCGAACACCACACAGCCAGCCTTGAGAAATTCCGGCGCCAGATCGTGGCTGACTTCGTGGGCCGTCGCCAGGAACACCACATCCACCTTGTCTGCCCACTCGGCCGCGCTGCTCAGCGGCTGCAGCGGCAAATCCACCACACCTTTCAGCTGCGGATGGAGATCGGAGAGGCGCTTGCCGGCATCAGGGCTTTGCGCCGAAACCGCCAAAGCGGTTATGTTGATATGTGGATGGCGATTCAGGAAGGTGGCAAGCTCTGTACCAGCATAACCACTGGCACCAACGATCAGCGTATTCAACATCAGGCTGTAACCCTTTTTACAGTCGCACGTTCCGGGTCGCGGCCTTGCCCCGTTACCCGCCCTGTCATCTGCAGTGATTTAAGGTTCCCTTGCAGAGGACGTTAATGTATTTTTATTCACTATTACTGCATGAATATGGATACATCCTAACCCAAGGACCGCCAACAGTGAAGACAAAATTACCGCCTTTTATTGAACTGTACCGCCAGTTAATCGCCACACCGTCGATCAGCGCAACCGATGCCGCACTGGATCAGAGTAATGAAACTTTAATCAATTTGCTGGCCGGCTGGTTCCGCGACCTCGGCTTCAGCGTTGAAGTGCAGCCGGTGCCCGGCACCCGCAATAAATTTAATATGCTGGCGCGTACCGGAAGCGGTGCGGGCGGCCTGCTGCTAGCAGGTCATACCGATACCGTTCCTTTTGACGATGGCCGCTGGACACGCGATCCCTTTACCCTGACCGAGCACGACAATAAGCTCTATGGCCTGGGCACGGCAGACATGAAAGGCTTCTTCGCCTTTATTCTCGATACACTGCGCGATGTGGATGTCAGCACGCTGAGCAAGCCGCTCTATATCCTCGCTACGGCCGATGAAGAGACCACCATGGCTGGCGCCAAATATTTTTCTGAGTCGACGCAGCTGCGTCCTGACTGCGCCATCATCGGTGAACCAACCTCGCTTAAACCGGTGCGTGCGCACAAAGGTCACCTGTCGAATGTGATCCGTATTGAGGGGAAATCGGGCCATTCCAGCGATCCCGCGCGAGGCGTTAACGCCATTGAACTGATGCATGAGTCGATCACCCATCTGATGCAACTGCGCAATACGCTGCAGCAGCGTTATCACCATGACGGCTTTGCCATCCCCTATCCCACCATGAACTTCGGCCATATTCATGGCGGTGACGCCGCTAACCGTATCTGTGCCTGCTGTGAACTGCATATGGATATCCGTCCGCTGCCGGGCCTGTCGCTGAACGATCTCGATGGGCTATTGAACGAGGCGCTGGCACCGGTCAGTGCGCGCTGGCCGGGCCGTGTCACGGTTGCCGAGTTGCATCCGCCGATTCCTGGCTACGAGTGTCCGGCAGATCATGAACTGGTTAGTGTGGTCGAGAAATTGCTGGGTATACCCACTGAGGTGGTGAACTACTGCACCGAAGCGCCTTTTATTCAGCAGCTCTGCCCAACGCTGGTACTGGGCCCGGGGTCGATTGAGCAGGCACATCAGCCAGACGAATTTATTGATACTGCATTTATTAAGCCGACAAGGGCGCTTATCACTCAGGTTGTGCAGCATTTTTGCCACTGATTAACAGCAAATGGGGCATTTCACTGCATTAACAGTAAAATGCCCCTTCATTCTGCGGGATTTAGCAATAAGAATAACTTATCCCGCTTTGTTCCCGATAAATTCTACGAATTTCCGTTATTTAGCCACACCTTCAGCGCACTTTAACGCATTTGACGAACGCAACATTACGTGGCTAGATAAAAGACGATGTTATGCCCACCGGGTGATTATCCAGAGCGTTTCAGAATGTGGACAGGCGGCAACGGAGCCGGTTCCCTGTAGATTAGGGGGAACATGGCGTTGCTGATTTTTCTGCTGCCTGAAAGGTCGGGTGTAGAAGTTTTTCAAGACGATAAGGGTGTCAGGGTCCAATGAACGAACAATATTCCGCAATGCGAAGTAATGTCAGTATGCTCGGCAAACTGCTCGGGGATACGATTAAGGATGCACTGGGAGAGAACATCCTCGACCAGGTGGAAACCATCCGTAAGCTCTCCAAGTCATCCCGTGCAGGAAATGACACTCATCGTAAAGAACTGCTCAATACGCTGCAGAACCTCTCCAACGAGGAGCTTCTGCCGGTTGCACGCGCTTTTAGCCAGTTTCTGAACCTCACCAACGTGGCTGAGCAGTATCAGACCATCTCGCAAAGTGGCGAGGGTGAGAACCATCCCGAACTGCTGAAAAAGACCTTTGATACCCTGAAGCAGCAGAAAGATATCAGCGAAAGCGACATCCTTGCGGCCATTGAGTCGCTGTCGCTGGAACTGGTGCTGACGGCTCACCCGACTGAAATCACCCGCCGTACGCTGATTCACAAGCTGGTCGAAGTTAACAGCTGCCTGAAACAGCTCGATCACAGCGACGTCTCCGACTACGAACGCAACCAGATTATGCGCCGTCTGCGTCAGCTGGTGGCACAGGCGTGGCACACCGATGAGATCCGCAAATATCGTCCGACCCCTATCGACGAAGCCAAATGGGGCTTTGCCGTGGTGGAAAACAGCCTGTGGGAAGGCGTACCCGCTTTCCTGCGTGAGCTGAACGAGCAGGTAGAAGAGGCGTTCGGCATTAAGCTGCCGGTCGATTTCGTGCCGGTTCAGTTCACCTCATGGATGGGTGGCGACCGCGACGGTAACCCTAACGTTACGGCGGCGATTACCCGCCACGTTATGCAGCTGAGTCGCTGGAAAGCCACTGACCTGTTCCTGCGCGATATCGGCGTACTGATCTCTGAGTTGTCGATGTCAGAGTGCACTGAAGAGATCCGGGAACTCAGCGGCGATCCGGAAGCACTTGAACCTTATCGTATGATCCTGAAACGCCTGCGCAGCCAGTTAATGACTACCCAGTCATTCCTGGAACGCCGCCTGAAAGGTGAACGTCTGCCGCGCCCGGCCGATCTGCTGGTCTCCAACGATCAGCTGTGGGATCCGCTGTTTACCATCTATCAGTCACTGCAAAAGTGCGGCATGGGCATTATCGCCAACGGTCAGTTGCTTGATACGCTGCGCCGCGTGAAATGTTTCGGCGTGCCGCTGGTGCGTATCGATCTGCGTCAGGAGAGTACCCGTCACACCGAAGCGATTGCTGAAGTGACCCGCTATCTGGGCCTCGGCGATTATGAAAGCTGGTCCGAAGCGGACAAGCAGGCCTTCCTGATCCGTGAACTGAACTCCAAGCGTCCGCTGCTTCCTCGCAGCTGGGAACCCAGCGATGAAACGCGTGAAGTGCTGGAGACTTGTCGCGTCGCGGCTGAAGCGCCACAGGGTTCTATCGCCGCCTATGTTATCTCCATGGCGAAAACCCCTTCTGACGTGCTGGCCGTGCATCTGCTGCTGAAAGAAGCAGGCATCGGCTATGCCATGCCGGTTGCACCGCTGTTTGAAACGCTTGATGACCTGAATAATGCCAATGACGTAATGAGCCAGCTGCTGAGCATCGACTGGTATCGCGGCTTAATTCAGGGCAAACAGATGGTGATGATTGGCTATTCTGACTCGGCGAAAGACGCCGGTGTGATGGCCGCCAGCTGGGCGCAATATCAGGCACAGGATGCCCTGATTAAAACCTGTGAGAAGGCCGGGATTTCACTGACGCTGTTCCACGGACGCGGCGGCAGCATTGGCCGTGGCGGCGCACCCGCCCATGCAGCGCTGCTGTCGCAACCACCAGGCAGCCTGCGCGGCGGTCTGCGCGTGACCGAACAGGGCGAGATGATCCGCTTTAAATATGGTTTACCCGCCGTCACCATCGCCAGCCTGTCGCTCTACACCGGCGCAATTCTGGAAGCGAACCTGATGCCGCCGCCGGAGCCAAAACGCGAATGGCGCGACATTATGGATCAGCTCTCCGCCGACTCCTGTGCGATGTATCGCGGTTATGTGCGTGAAAATGCTGACTTCGTGCCCTATTTCCGCTCAGCGACGCCAGAGCAGGAGCTGGGTAAATTACCGCTGGGCTCACGTCCCGCCAAGCGCCGACCTACCGGCGGCGTAGAGTCGCTGCGTGCGATTCCATGGATTTTCGCCTGGACGCAGAACCGTCTGATGCTGCCTGCGTGGCTGGGTGCCGGTGCGGCCCTGCAACAGGCGATGGCCGCCGGTCATCAGGATCAGCTGGAAGCGATGTGCCGCGACTGGCCATTCTTCTCTACCCGTCTGGGTATGCTGGAGATGGTATTCTCAAAAGCGGACCTGTGGCTGGCGGAATATTACGATCAGCGTCTGGTCGAGAAATCACTCTGGCCGCTGGGCAAACAGCTGCGCGATCAGCTTGATGCGGATATCAAAGCGGTACTGACCATTGCCAATGACTCACACCTGATGGCCGATCAGCCGTGGATTGCCGAGTCAATTGCACTGCGTAACGTCTATACCGATCCGCTCAACGTACTCCAGGCCGAACTGCTGCATCGTTCGCGCGCGCGGGAAGCGAATGGCGATGAACCGGATGCCCGCGTTGAGCAGGCGCTGATGGTGACCATTGCCGGTGTCGCGGCAGGCATGCGCAATACCGGTTAATGGTGGTGCAGTAAAAACAAAAAAAGTCGGGACTCTCCCGACTTTTTTATTGGCTGAAGCAGAGCGGTTAAGCCGCAGCAGCAGCAGGACGCACGCCCAGGGTGTGACAAATGGCGTAACTCATTTCGGCACGGTTCAGCGTGTAGAAATGGAAATCCTTCACCCCTTCGCGTGACAGGATTTTCACCATATCCATCGCGATATTGGCTCCCACCATTTTCCGCGTTTCCGGATCATCATCCAGACCGGCGAACATCGCGCTCATCCAGCCCGGCACACGCACATTGGTCAGCGTGGCAAAGCGTTGCAGCTGTTTAAAGTTAGAGACCGGCAGAATGCCCGGCACAATTTCCACGTCAATGCCGGTCGCGACACAGCGATCGCGGAAACGCAGATAACTTTCAACGTCGAAGAAAAACTGGGTAATAGCCCGGTTGGCACCTGCATCGATTTTTCGCTTCAGGTTAATCAGATCGGCCTGGGCGCTTTTCGCTTCGGGATGGACTTCCGGATAGGCCGCAACCGAAATATCAAAATCACCCACCTCTTTCAGCAGCGAAACCAGATCGCTGCCGTACATTTCTGGCTTACCGCTGCCAGGAGGCAGATCGCCGCGCAGCGCCACAATGTGACGGATGCCGTTGTTCCAGTAATCCTGAGCGATGGTGCGCAGTTCATCGCGCGTGGCATCGACACAGGTCAGATGGGGTGCGGCTTCCAGACCGGTGCGATCTTTAATGCCTTTGATAATGCTATGGGTGCGATCACGCTCACCTGAGTTCGCACCGTAGGTCACAGAAACGAATTTCGGTTTCAGACTGCTCAGGCGATCGATAGAGGTCCACAGGGTCTCTTCCATGTCGCTGGTACGAGGCGGGAAGAACTCAAATGAAACATTAATTTGCCCGTTCAGCTCAGCCAGGCTCTGGTTTAGCGCTTCGCGCTGATTGGCATGAAAGAAACTCATCCTGCACCCTCATCGATTAACAATCGGCCTGCGAACATCTACACGTTTAGACGTCCAGATGTTCAAAATGACGTAATCTGACTGTGCCGTCAACTTAAAAATGGTCAACAGTCGTGATCAATTTTCAATCAACATGAAGGCGATTCAACAGGGGAGCGATAACGCATTGAAAACAGGCGCCGAAGCGCCTGAGGAGGAGGAGTTACAGCAGTTGTGCGAGGCGATTAATATCTGACTGGATAGCGCCTGCGGTGACATCCCGGCCTGCGCCCGGTCCGCGGATCACCAGCGGATTATCGCGGTACCAGCGGCTCTCAATCGCAAAGACGTTGTCGCACGGCAGCAGTGAGGCCAGCGGATGTTCCGGACGCACCGCTTCAACACCCACGCGCGCCTTGCCGTTAGCATCAAACCGGGCAACGTAACGCAGCACCAGGTCCATCTCCTGCGCCGCTTCGAGCCGCTGCAGCATCTGCTCATTCAGCTCTTCGCCATTTTCAAAGAAGTGGTCGACAGATCCCTGCTGACAGTTACTGGGCACCAGCGATTCCACCCGCACCTGATCCGGCTCGATGTTGTAGCCTGCCTCACGCGCCAGGATAACCAGCTTGCGCATCACATCCTGACCCGAGAGATCGGCGCGCGGGTCGGGCTCGGTTAAACCCTGCTGCCAGGCCTGATCCACCAGCTCGGTAAAGGGCACCGTGCCATCAAACTGCAGGAACAGCCACGACAGCGTGCCGGAGAAGATCCCGCTGATCGCCAGGATGGTATCCCCGCTGTCGCGCAGATCGCGCACCGTGTAGTTGATCGGCAAACCTGCGCCAACGGTGGCGTTATAGAGCCAGTGACGTCCGGTTTTGGTAAAGGCATCGCGGATCTGGCGCCAGGTCTGACTGTCAGACGCTCCCGCGACTTTATTGGCGCTGATAACGTGAAAACCGTGACTGGCGAAGTCGAGATACTGCTGCGCCAGCGGTGTGCTGGCAGTGACATCCAGCACCACCAGGTCATCAAACGGGTGAGCACGCATCCACAGGAACAGCGACTCTTCATCGCGCTCTACCGCTTCATCATCAAAGAAGGCGAGTGCCCGGCTGGCTTCCAGCCCGTCATAGCTCAGCAGGCTGCGACGGCTGTCCGCGACGCCCGCCAGCACAAATTCAAAGCCGGTACGCGCTGACAGCGTTTCCTGATCGCGGGCAAACAGCTCCAGCCAGCGTGAACCGATATTGCCTTTGCCAAACAGCATCAGACCGATGCGCTTTTCTGCCCGGAACAGCGACTGATGCAATCCCTGAATCAGATGCTGAGTCGGGCCGACGCGCAGCACTGCGACCACGCTGATGTGCTCTTCTGACTGCCAGATGAATTCAATTGGCTGATCCTTTAACTGCTGCCAGAAGCGATGGGTATGCAGCGGATTGCGGGTAACGCCTGCGCCAACCAGCGCCACCAGCGCCAGGCCGTCGCGCAACTGCAGATGGCCCGGTAAACCGGCATCCTGTAGCAGCGTAAAGGCGCTGTTTACCACTTCGGCGGTGTAACAGAGCTGCAGCAGTTGACGATCGGGATGAACGCCAAACGCCAGCGGACGCAGCTGCGCACGCTTCAGCAACAGGTCGATCTCTTTGTGCAGGATGGCGAAGTCATGCTGCTCTGGCAGCTGAATCTCAATCAGGCAAACATCATCATGGCTGGTGACGATACGCGCGCCCGTCCCGGAGGCCAGCACGCGCTCAATGCGGGTTGAGCCCTGCTCCGGCTGATAACTGCAGCGCAGTTGCAGGTCGATATCGCTGCCTGAAACCGGCTGCAGAGTCCGGGTGTGGAGAACCGGTGCAGCCAGGCGCGCCAGCTCGCTGGCTTCATCCAGCCTTAACAGCGGCAGCAGACAGGCATCAGAGACTTTGCGGGGATCGGCACTGTAGACACCCGCCACATCGCTCCAGATGGTCACCCGCCCCACACCCGCCAGTGCGCCAATCTGCGTAGCAGAATAGTCGGAGCCGTTGCGGCCAAGCAGGACGGTTTCACCGGCGTCGTTGCGGCTGATAAATCCGGTCACCACAATGCGCTTGTGCGGATGTTGCGCCAGTAGAGTCTGTAGCAGTGGCCAGGACTTCCCTTCATCTACCTGCGGTTGTGCGGCACGTTCAGCGCGCAAAAACTCACGCGCATCCAGCCAGCAGGCCTGAAGGTCACGCTGGCTCAGTACCGCTGACATCAGGCGTGCCGACCAGACTTCACCGTGACCGACCACTTCGGCATAGACCGCATCGGTGATCGGCGCATCCAGCAGTGCGGCGAGCTTTTCCAGATCACGGATAAACGCGGTGATTAAAGGTTCTGCGACCTCAGCAGGCAGCAGCGCACTGATCAGTTCGCTCTGGTAGCGCCGTAAAGCCTGTTGCACCTGATGCGCAGAGAGCCGATCGCTCTGGCTCAGCTTCAGCCAGCTAATCAGCTGGTTGGTAGTTGAGCCTGCCGCAGAGACCACCATCAGGTCGCCCGGCTGGCTGTAGTCCGCCATAATACCGGCAACGCGCTGATAGCAGCGCGCATCGGCCAGGCTGCTGCCGCCAAACTTATGCAACTGCCTGATGTTCGGCGTTCCCGCGCCTGCTGAAATCGTCATGCTTAACCCTCGGCTGCGACCCGGAATGCATTATCCAGATCGGCAATTAAATCTTCGTGATCTTCAATACCGACAGAAACCCGTAGCAGCGTATCGGAAATGCCCGCTGCCGCGCGTGCTTCTGCCGACATCCCCGCGTGCGTCATGGTGGCGGTATGGGAGATCAGACTCTCTACTCCGCCCAGCGATTCCGCCAGCGTAAATAGCTGCAGTGCTTTCAGGAAGCGACGCAGCAGCGCCTCATCACCGTCGACCTCGAAACTCAGCATGGCGCCAAAGCCGCGCTGCTGACGTACGGCATGTTCGTGTCCGGCGTTTTCCGGCAGCGAAGGATGATACAACTTTTTCACCAGTTTCTGCTGCTTTAGATACTCTACAATCGCGAGTGCGTTGCGTTGTGCGGCTGCAATCCGCGGTGAAAGCGTACGAATCCCGCGCAGCAGCAGATAACTGTCAAACGCTGCACCGGTCACACCAATGTTATTTGCCCACCAGGCCAGGTCGGTAGCGAGTTGCGGATCTTTGGCGATGACCGCGCCCGCCACGACATCGGAGTGGCCATTAAGGTATTTGGTACAGGAGTGGATCACCAGGTCCGCACCCAGCGCCAGAGGATTCTGCAGCGCCGGACTCATAAAGGTGTTGTCCACCACGCTGATGGCACCCGCAGCACGCGCAGCGGCGCAAATCGCGCTGATATCTACCACGCGCAGCAGCGGATTGCTGGGGCTTTCAATCAGCACCAGTTTTGGGTTTTCATCCAGAGCGGCCTGCAGCGCTACCGGATCACCCTGATCGACAAATTTCACCCGATAGGCGCCGCGCTTGCTCAGGCTGTCAAACAGCCGATAGCTACCGCCATAACAGTCATGTGGCGCGACCAGCAGATCGCCAGGCTTCAGAAACACCGTCGTGACCAGGTGAATCGCCGACATCCCGGTATTGGTTAATACCGCGCCCGCTCCCCCTTCCAGTTCTGCCAGCGTACGCTGTACGACATCACGAGTGGGGTTGCCACGACGGGAGTAGTCATGCGCACGAGGCTCATTGAAATCCAGGAAGTTATAGGTGGTAGAGAGGTGGATTGGCGGGACAACGCAGCCATATTGCTCGTCATCATTCAAACCGCTGCGCACTGCGATGGTTGCCGGTTTACGCGTCATGAGCGAATTGTTCCTGAAGAGTGAATAAAATGTAGGCCACAGGATATCACCCTCTAATTAGACGTCAATACATCTGGACATCTAAATGTCTTTGCGTATAGATTGAGCAAAACCGCAATAACCGCTAAAATTATGCGTCATCGCCTGGCGTTCCCCTCTGTCAGACAGAGGCAGTGAGCGAAGAAAACCCGCCATATCAGGGGTCAGGCAGGAAAAAATCAGGCATAATCCGCTGATTTCCTAACATTTAACGTTTATTAATTAAGGTAACCCATGGCTGAATGGAACGGCGAATATATCAGCCCGTACGCTGAGCACGGTAAGAAGAGCGAGCAGGTCAAGAAGATCACAGTATCAATCCCATTGAGCGTGCTGAAGATTTTAACGGATGAGCGTACCCGTCGTCAGGTGAACAACCTGCGTCACGCCACCAACAGCGAGCTGCTTTGCGAAGCCTTTTTACATGCCTTTACGGGCCAACCGCTGCCGGATGACGTCGACCTGCGCAAAGAGCGTAGTGATGAGATTCCGGAAGAAGCAAAAGCAATCATGCGCCAGATGGGTGTCGATCCGGATACCTGGGAGTATTGATCTTTCAGCCATAAAAAAACCCAGCCGAAGCTGGGTTTTTTCTTGCCGCCGAACCCGCAGGTTCAGGTGCCTTTTAATCTTATTTTTTAGCGCCTGGCACGCTGAAACGCTTGTTAAAGCGGTCAACACGGCCACCAGTTGCCACTTCACGCTGCTTACCGGTATAGAACGGGTGGCATTTGCCACAAACGTCCAGGTTCAGTTCGTGAGTCAGTGTTGAACGGGTGTGGATCTCGTTGCCGCAGGTACATTTGATAGTAACTGCTTCGTATTTCGGGTGAATACCTTGTTTCATGGGAAACCTCATTGAAGGCCGTGTCGCTCTCCGTGCCAGGCTTTAACCTGCACAGCACCACACGCGATTGAACATTATAGGGTGTACTCCGGCCAGATATTTCTCACCGAAGGCGGCATATTATACAGGTAAGTTTCGATTGCTGCAAATATCTGCTGAGATACCCGCCATCAGGGTCAGCGTGTACACTAGCTTCCCCGATCATTGAGCCGGAAAGAGAGAGTTATGCCCGTAGTCCAGGTCGCCCTGCCCGTCCCCTTGCCCCGCCTGTTTGATTATCTGCCGCCACAGGGCGCGCAGCCGGTCATTGGTGGTCGCGTGAGTGTGCCCTTTGGCAATCGCAGGATGATCGGGATTGTGGTCGCCTTTCGTGAGAGCAGCGATCTGCCGGAAGCACAACTCAAGCGCGTGATCGAGGTACTGGATAGTGAATCTCTCTATCCAGCGTCGCTGTGGCGCATCCTTAACTGGGCCGCCAGTTACTATCATTCGCCGCAGGGAGAGGTACTGAGCCATGCTATTCCGGTACTGCTGCGTCAGGGCAAAGCGGCGCAGGACAATCCCTTATGGCGCTGGGAAATCACCGAGCAGGGTCGGGCGACTGCGCCGGAAAGTTTAAAGCGGGCACCGAAACAGCAGCAGGCGCTGGCTGCACTGCGTCAGCAACCGCTCTATCGTCATCAGGTCAGTGAACATGACCTCACGGATGCGACGCTGCAGGCGCTGCGCGCTAAAGGGTTATGCGAACTGCATGAGCATCAGCCGCAGATGCACGACTGGCGTACCACTTATGCCGTAAAAGGCGAACGTCTGCGGCTGAATACCGATCAGGCGATGGCCGTAGGTGCGATTCGGGCAGATGATGAACATTACGCAGCCTGGCTGCTGGCGGGCATCACGGGTTCAGGCAAAACCGAGGTTTACCTCAGCGTGCTGGAAAATGTGCTGGCACGCGGTAAACAGGCGCTGGTGCTGGTGCCGGAGATTGGCCTGACCCCGCAAACTATCGCCCGTTTTCGCGAACGTTTTGATGCGCCCATTGATGTGCTGCACTCCGCATTAAATGACAGTGAGCGGCTGGCGGTCTGGTTACGTGCGCGGCGCGGCGAAACGGCGATTGTGATTGGCACCCGATCGGCGCTGTTTACGCCGCTGGCCCGTCCTGGCGTAATTATTATCGATGAAGAGCATGACAGCTCCTATAAACAGCAGGAAGGCTGGCGCTATCAGGCGCGCGATCTGGCCGTCTTCCGCGCACATGAAGAGGATATCCCGATTGTTATGGGATCGGCGACCCCTGCTCTGGAGACACTGCACAATGTCCGCAGCGGCAAGTATCGCCAGCTCGACCTGACAAAACGCGCCGGCAATGCCAGACCGGCACTGCAACAGCTTATCGACTTAAAAGGCGTGCAGTTGATCGGCGGTCTGGCACCGGGCCTGATTGGTAAAATGCGCCAGCATCTGCAGGCCGATAATCAGGTGCTGCTGTTTCTTAACCGCCGCGGCTTTTCGCCCGCCCTGCTCTGTCATGATTGCGGCTGGATTGCTGAGTGTACCCGCTGTGACCGCTACTACACGCTGCATCAGCACCATCGCCAGCTACGCTGCCACCATTGCGACAGCCAGCGTCCGCTGCCTAACCAATGCCCGCAGTGTGGTTCAACCCATTTGCTACCGGTAGGCGTCGGGACTGAGCAGCTGGAGCAGCAGCTCGGCACACTTTTCCCTGGCGTGCCGGTGTCGCGAATCGATCGTGATACCACCAGCCGCAAAGGTGCGCTGGAGCAGCATCTGGCTGACGTTCATCGCGGCGGTGCACGAATCCTTGTCGGCACCCAGATGCTGGCCAAAGGCCACCACTTCCCCGATGTTACGCTGGTGTCGCTGCTGGATGTCGATGGTGCGCTGTTCTCAGCCGATTTTCGTGCGGCGGAACGCTTTGCTCAGCTCTACACCCAGGTCGCCGGTCGTGCTGGCCGTGCCGGCAAACAGGGCGAGGTGTTGCTGCAGACTCACCATCCGGAACATCCGCTGCTGCAGACGCTGTTGCACCAGGGCTATTCGGCGTTCGCCCAGCAGGCCTTGCTGGAGCGACAGGCAGTCCATCTGCCGCCCTGGAGCCGCCATGCGCTGTTCCGCGCTGAAGATATGGATAACCAGCAGGCAGCGGAATTCCTGCAACAACTCCGTAATTTGCTGGAGGCAAGCCCGCTGAACGATAAGGCGATGTGGTTTATGGGTCCGTTGCCTGCACTGCAGCCAAAACGCAGTGGACGCTGGCGCTGGCAACTGCTGCTGCAGCATCCCTCCCGGCAGCGTCTGCAACAGTTGCTGAGCAGTTCGTTGCCGTTGGTTTCAACCCTGCCCGCGGCGCGCAAAGTGAAATGGACGCTGGATATCGACCCTACCGAGAGCTGATTTAAGCTGACACTGCGAGCCAGATCGAAAAATGTCGCATAAGTCACAATTTTTATGCAAATTAAGTAACAACCAGCCGGGCAATCGTTAACAATGTTGCCCGGTTTGCCTTCAGGTCAGGCAGAAACAGAATTGAACGCGCCATAACGCGTCAGGAGCATGTGTTGGAGCAGAATCAACAACCGCCCGCCGCCACGATGAAAGATGTTGCGGAACATGCGGGCGTCTCAACCGCCACCGTATCGCGTGCGCTGATGAATCCGGAGAAGGTTTCTGCGGCCACCCGCCAGAAAGTCGAGCAGGCGGTTGCCGCCGTCGGCTACACGGCACATGGCCCCACGCGCAACGCCCGTCGTAATGAGACGCGTACCATCCTGGTCATTGTCCCTGACATCTGCGACCCCTTCTTTAGTGAAATCATCCGAGGCGTTGAAGTTACGGCAGCCGAAGAGGGCTATCTGGTGCTGATTGGTGACTGCGCGCATCAGAATCAGCAGGAGAGAACTTTTCTCAACCTGATGGTGACGCGACAGATCGATGGCATGGTGCTGCTCGGCTCAAAGTTGCCTTTTGATGCCAGCATTGATGAGCAACGCAACTTGCCGCCTATGGTAATGGCGAATGAGTTTGCGCCGGAAATGTCACTGCCCACTGTCCACATCGATAACCTGACCGCCGCATTTGAAGCGGTAAATCATTTACTGCAGTTGGGTCACAAACATATCGCCTGTATCGCCGGGCCGGAAGAGATGCCGCTCTGCCAGTATCGTTTGCAGGGGTATGTCCAGGCGATGCGTCGCAGCGGGCTGACGGTCGATCCCACCTATATTGTGCGCGGTGACTTCACATTTGAAGCGGGCGTTGCCGCCATGAATCAGCTGATGACCCTGCCGCAACCGCCGCGCGCGCTCTTCTGCCACAGCGATATTATGGCACTTGGGGCGATGAATCAGGCCCGGCGCTGCGGACTGCGGATACCGGAGGATCTCTCTGTGGTCGGATTCGATGACATTGAGCTATCACGTTACTGCGAGCCGCCGCTGACCACGGTCACGCAGCCACGTTACCAGATAGGCCGGGAAGCGATGCTTCTGCTACTGGATGAGTTAAATGGCAAACGGGTCATTAGCGGATCGCGGCTGCTGGATGCCGGTTTAACCATTCGTGGCAGCACGGCGCGAGCAAAAAAGCGTGAAAAATAAGCGTATTTGTCTGATTTTTTCAGTAGATTCTTAAGGCGAACACTGCTGGTCAAAGTTCCGACCCTTAAGTAACATGGCGGACTCCTTGCCGGGCGCGTAAAAATCATCATTTCGCCCATCTGGCACTATTTTTGAAGGGTATAAGAACGAGAGTGGCACAAAAAGATTACGTAGGCCGCGGGCGTTCAACAGGGACGCGTCGCAAAAAAAGCCCCAGCCGTGGCAAGAAGAGCAAAGGCGGTTCGGGAACATCTAAATTGATGATTGTACTGGCGGTCGCAGTGTTGGTGACCTTTGCCGGTGGTTTATGGTTCCTGGCGCATCACAAAAAAGAGGACGTGCCGGTCATTACGGATCATAAAGCCAACGGCAATGGCCTGCCGCCGAAGCCAGAAGAGCGCTGGAAATATATTAAAGAGCTGGAGAACCGTCAGGTCACTGTGCCGACACCTATCGAACCCTCTTCGGGTGGCGAAGTGAAGTCGCAGACACAGCTGACCGACGAGCAGCGCCAGTTGCTGGAGCAGATGCAGGCGGATATGCGTCAGCAGCCGACGCAGCTCAACGAAGTGCCGTGGAACGAACAGACGCCGGCGCAACGTCAGCAGACACTGCAGCATCAGCAGCAGTTGCAACAACTGCAACGTCAGCAGCAGCAGGTTCAGCAACAACAGCAGCAGCAACAGGTTCAGCAGCAACGTCAGCAGTTGCAGGCTCAGCAGCAACAGCAACGCCAGCAGCAGTTGCAGCAACAACAACAGCGCCAGCAACAGCAGCAATTACAGCAACGTCAGCAGCAGCAGCAGCAGCAGCAGCAGCAGCAAAACGTACAGCGCCAGACGCAGCCTGCACCTGTTACGCGTGAACCGGAAGTGCAGCCAAAACCGCAGGAGACCGCGAAAGCGAAACCGGCGGAGAAAGCCTCTTCGCAGCGCTGGATGGTGCAGTGTGGTTCGTTTAAAGGCACTGACCAGGCTGAATCGGTGCGCGCAGGCTTAGCCTTTGAAGGATTTGAAAGCCGTATTACCACCGGTGGCGGCTGGAATCGTGTGGTTATCGGTCCTTATAAAGACCGCGCCTCCGCTGACAGCACTCTGAAGCGCCTGCGCAGTTCCGGACACTCCAGCTGTATTCCGCTCTCCGTCGGGGGTTGAAACCCGTCAAAGCCGCCCCATATCTGTTGCATGATACTCCGCGCCCGGTGCGCGGAGTCCTTTTCCGACTGCAACAAGGGGTCTGCCCGTGACAACAATAGTAAGTGTACGACGCAACGGCCAGGTAGTGATTGGCGGTGATGGCCAGGCTACGCTCGGCAATACCGTGATGAAAGGCAACGTTAAAAAAGTGCGTCGTTTATACAACGATAAAGTGATTGCCGGATTTGCTGGCGGCACCGCAGACGCCTTCACCCTGTTTGAACTTTTCGAACGTAAACTGGAAATGCATCAGGGCCATCTGGTGAAAGCTGCGGTGGAACTCGCCAAAGACTGGCGTACTGACCGTATGCTGCGTCGCCTTGAAGCCTTACTGGCCGTCGCGGATGAATCAGCTTCACTGATCATCAGCGGTAACGGTGACGTCATCCAGCCTGAAAACGATCTGATCGCCATCGGCTCCGGTGGGCCTTTCGCCCAGGCAGCGGCACGTGCGCTGCTGGAGAATACCGAGATGGGCGCACGCGACATCGTCGAAAAGTCGCTGAATATCGCGGGTGATATCTGCATCTACACTAACCACAACGTTAATTTCGAAGAATTAACGTCTAAGTCGTAAGGGTATAAATATGTCTGAGATGACTCCTCGCGAAATCGTCAGCGAACTGAACCGCTTTATCATCGGCCAGGAGAGCGCTAAGCGCGCCGTGGCTATTGCACTGCGTAACCGCTGGCGCCGCATGCAGCTCGACGAAGAGCTGCGCCATGAAGTGACCCCTAAAAATATCCTGATGATCGGTCCGACCGGTGTCGGTAAAACCGAGATCGCGCGTCGTCTGGCTAAGCTGGCCAATGCGCCGTTTATCAAAGTAGAGGCGACCAAATTTACCGAAGTCGGTTATGTCGGTAAGGAAGTGGACTCTATCATTCGTGACCTGACCGATTCGGCCATTAAGATGGTGCGCAGTCAGGCGATTGAAAAGAACAAATATCGTGCCGAAGAGATGGCGGAAGAGCGCATTCTTGATGTGCTGATTCCACCAGCAAAAAACAACTGGGGCCAGTCAGAGCAGAGCGCTGAACCCTCTGCAGCACGCCAGTCGTTCCGCAAGAAGCTGCGCGAAGGCCAGCTGGACGATAAAGAGATTGAGATCGACCTGGCCGCCAGCAGCCCTGGCGTCGAAATCATGGCCCCTCCGGGCATGGAAGAGATGACCAGCCAGCTGCAGTCGATGTTCCAGAACCTCGGCGGCCAGAAGCAGAAAGCCCGCAAGCTGAAGATCAAAGAAGCGATGAAGCTGCTGATCGAAGAAGAAGCGGCCAAACTGGTTAACCCGGAAGAGCTTAAGCAGGACGCGATTGATGCCGTTGAGCAGCACGGTATCGTGTTTATCGATGAGATCGACAAAATCTGTAAGCGCGGCGGCCAGAATGCCGGCGGCCCGGATGTCTCACGCGAAGGCGTTCAGCGCGACCTGCTGCCGCTGGTGGAAGGCTGCACCGTCTCCACCAAGCATGGTATGGTGAAAACGGACCACATTCTGTTTATCGCCTCAGGCGCGTTCCAGGTTGCCAGCCCATCCGATCTGATCCCGGAACTGCAGGGTCGTCTGCCCATCCGTGTTGAGCTGCAGGCGCTGACCGTGAACGATTTCCAGCGCATCCTGACCGAGCCGAATGCCTCGATTACCGTGCAGTACAAAGCCCTGATGAATACCGAGGGCGTGAACATTGAGTTCACCGAAGAGGGTATTCGCCGGATTGCTGAAGCCGCATGGCAGGTCAACGAAACCACCGAAAACATCGGTGCGCGCCGTCTGCACACTGTGCTGGAGCGTCTGATGGAAGATATTTCGTATGACGCCAGCGATCGTCATGGTGAATCCGTTACCATCGATGCTGACTATGTCGGTAAACATCTGGATGAACTGGTGGCTGACGAAGACCTTAGCCGCTTCATTCTCTGATCCACTGATTCAGCGCTTTTCAGAAGCCCAGCCCACCCGGCTGGGCTTTTTTATGCATGTTCTTGATCGAACGATGCTTTTTTCATACTGATGATTTTGCCAACAATCTGCATATAGCGATATACTTACCCTTCCTGTGGCAAACAGACGAAACCCTTATGAAATACGATACATCTGAACTCTGCGATATCTACCATGAAGAAGTGAATGTTGTTGAACCGCTTTTTTCAAATTTTGGTGGGCGCACTTCATTCGGTGGTCAGATTACCACAGTGAAATGCTTTGAAGACAACGGCTTACTCTACGATCTGCTGGAAGAGAATGGCCGGGGTCGGGTACTGGTGATTGATGGCGGCGGCTCAGTGCGCCGTGCACTGGTGGATGCGCAGCTGGCACGTCTGGCGGCAACCAACGAGTGGGAAGGTCTGGTGATTTACGGTTCGGTACGCCAGGTTGATGAGCTGGAAGAGCTGGAGATTGGCATTCAGGCGATTGCCGCGATTCCGGCAGGCGCTGCGGGTGAAGGGATTGGCGAAAGCGATGTGCGCGTTAATTTCGGCGGCGTCACCTTCTTCTCCGGCGACCATCTCTATGCAGACAACACCGGTATCATTCTGTCAGAGGATGCGCTGGACCTCGAATAGGCCAGACATGAAAACGGGTGCCTGAGCACCCGTTTTTCACATCAGCTGAGGCTTCAAACCTCTTCCATTTTTCCCAGCAATGCACGCAGACGTTCCTGCCATACGTGTTGCTCTTCTTTCAGGTGCTGATTTTCACGCATCAGCGCATCGTGGTTGCCCGCGACTTGTTGCGCATCGTTACGCAGTGAGTTGTTCTGCTCTTTCAGCTCTTCGATTTCCATCTGCAACAGGGTGATGGTATCAATCGCCTGCTGTACTTTCGCTTCCAGTTTCTCAAACACTTCAAATGACATCTTTCTGACCTCTCCTAAATTCCTGCAAGGCGTTGATGATGCCAGCTTAAGCCAGCAACGTTGTCCCGATTGTATGTAGCCTCACCCCGCAAGTCCAGCAACGCGGCCGCTGCGGGCGTAGTCTGTAACACTTTTCAGCCAATCCCTGAATTTACGCTGTGCTGACTGCGACGGCTTTCTGGTACGGGTGCGTTATCCCCGTCATCAGGCGCGAATATTGGCTAAGGAAAGCCAGAATACGCGAAAACGCGCATTTTTATGACGCAGTACACAAAAAACGATTTCGCTATTTCTCGTTTATGTTCGTTAACGATAAATTCACACCAGCCCTACATTAAAGCTGGGTGCCTCATGGAATGAGAACAAAAACTGATAAAATTTAACCTCGCTTCAGGAACCACTATTATGAGTCAGACAACTAACACGCTCAAAGGTCAGTGTATTGCCGAATTTCTGGGGACAGGCTTGATTATTTTCTTTGGCGCAGGCTGTGTGGCTGCACTGAAACTCGCCGGTGCCGCCTTCGGTCAGTGGGAGATCTGCATCATCTGGGGTCTTGGCGTTTCCATGGCCGCCTACCTCACCGCAGGCATTTCGGGCGCGCACCTGAACCCGGCAATTACCGTTGCACTCTGCCTGTTTGCTAATTTTGAAGGACGTAAAGTTCTGCCTTATATCGTATCGCAGATTGCCGGTGCCTTCTGTGCCGCGGCGCTGGTATACGGTCTCTACTACAGCCTGTTTTTTGATTATGAGCAGAGCCACCAGATGGTGCGCGGCACGGTTGAAAGTCTCGACCTGGCAGGCATCTTCTCAACCTACCCTAATCCACATATCGGTGTCGGCCAGGCCTTCCTGGTTGAGATGGTCATCACTGCAGTATTAATGGCGGTCATTATGGGTCTGACGGATGACGGCAACGGCATTCCACGTGGCCCACTGGCTCCACTGCTGATTGGCCTGCTGGTTGCGGTTATCGGTGGCTCAATGGGTCCTCTGACCGGCTTCGCCCTTAACCCGGCTCGTGATTTCGGACCGAAGATCTTCGCATGGCTGGCAGGCTGGGGTAACGTTGCCTTTACGGGTGGTCGTGACATCCCTTACTTCCTCGTGCCGATTTTTGGCCCGCTGGTCGGTGCCTGCCTGGGTGCAGTAGGTTATCGCACACTGATTGGTCGCTACCTGCCAGGTACCGCCCAGGAACCTGCAAGCGTTCCAGCAGACAAACCGGTTGCACGCGCTCAGCAGCGTAAAGCGTAAGTTTCACCTTTTATCATCAGGACAGAATTTATGACTACCACAGATAAAAAATATATTGTCGCGCTCGATCAGGGCACAACCAGCTCCCGTGCCGTCGTTCTCGACCACGACTCTAATATCGTCGCGGTATCACAGCGCGAATTCACCCAGATCTACCCGAAAGCGGGCTGGGTTGAACATGATCCAATGGATATCTGGGCTTCACAAAGCTCAACGCTGGTTGAAGTGCTGGCCCATGCCGACATCCGCTCTGATGAGATTGCGGCAATCGGTATCACCAACCAGCGCGAAACCGCTATCGTCTGGGAAAAAGAGACCGGCAAGCCGATCTACAACGCCATCGTCTGGCAGGATCCCCGCACCGCCGACTACTGTCACAAACTGAAGAAAGAGGGTCTGGAAGAGTATATCCAGCACACCACCGGTCTGGTGATTAACCCTTACTTCTCCGGAACCAAAGTGAAGTGGATCCTGGATCACGTTGAAGGCTCTCGTGAGCGTGCAAAACGTGGCGAGCTGCTGTTTGGTACCGTTGATACCTGGCTGGTCTGGAAAATGACCCAGGGCCGCGTGCATATCACCGACTATACCAACGCCTCCCGTACCATGATGTTTAACATCCATAAGCTGGAGTGGGATCAGCGTATGCTGGATATCCTGGATATCCCGCGTGAAATGCTGCCAGAAGTGAAGTCCTCTTCTGAAGTCTATGGTCAGACCAACATCGGCGGTAAAGGCGGTACACGTATTCCAATCGCTGGTATTGCCGGTGACCAGCAGGCTGCGCTGTATGGCCAGCTCTGTGTTCAGCCTGGCATGGCGAAAAACACCTACGGCACCGGCTGCTTTATGCTGATGAACACCGGTACTGAAGCGGTAACCTCAACGCACGGCCTGCTGACCACTATCGCCTGTGGCCCGCGCGGTGAAGTGAACTACGCACTGGAAGGGGCTGTGTTTATCGGTGGCGCCTCTATTCAGTGGCTGCGCGATGAGATGAAGCTAATCAGTGAAGCTGCTGACTCTGAATACTTTGCGATGAAGGTGAAAGACACCAACGGCGTTTACATGGTGCCTGCTTTCACCGGTCTGGGCGCCCCTTACTGGGACCCGTATGCCCGTGGTGCTATCTTCGGCCTGACCCGTGGTGCTAATGCTAACCACATCATCCGTGCGACGCTGGAGTCTATCGCTTATCAGACGCGCGACGTGCTGGAAGCGATGCAGAACGATGCCAACACCCGCCTGCAGGCGCTGCGTGTCGATGGTGGCGCGGTTTCCAACAACTTCCTGATGCAGTTCCAGTCAGACATCCTCGGCACCCGTGTTGAGCGTCCGGAAGTGCGTGAAGTCACCGCGCTGGGTTCTGCTTATCTGGCAGGTCTGGCCGTCGGCTTCTGGCAGGATCTGGATGAAGTCCGCTCTAAAGCAGTTATTGAGCGTGAATTCCGTCCAAGCCTGGAAACCACCGAGCGTAACTTCCGTTATGCTGGCTGGAAAAAAGCCGTAGCCCGCGCCCAGGCGTGGGAAGAACAAGAGTAATATCAATGCCCGCGACCGTTGCTGTCGCGGGCCTTTTCCCCGCCCCAATGCCCCGCTGTGTTACACTGCCTGCCTGTTTTTTGTCAGGTAGATGCCATGAAACGAGAACTTGCCATTGAATTTTCCCGCGTAACCGAAGCTGCCGCCCTGGCAGGCTATCACTGGTTAGGACGCGGCGACAAAAATGCGGCTGACGGTGCGGCTGTCCATGCCATGCGTCATGTCCTGAACTCCATTGAAATCGACGGTCAGATTGTGATCGGTGAAGGCGAAATCGACGAAGCTCCGATGCTCTATATCGGTGAAAAAGTCGGTACCGGCCGCGGCGATGCGGTCGACATTGCGGTCGATCCGATTGAAGGCACCCGCATGACGGCGCTTGGCCAGGCTAATGCGCTGGCGGTGATGGCCGTAGGCGATAAGGGCAGCTTTCTGCACGCACCCGACATGTACATGGAAAAACTGATTGTTGGCCCCGCTGCGCGTGGAGAGATCGATCTCGACCTGCCGCTGGAGACCAACCTGCGTAATATCGCCATCGCGATGAATAAGCCGCTATCACAGCTAACCGTATCGATTCTGGCAAAGCCACGTCATGACGCAGTGATCAGTCAGTTGCAGCAACTGGGCGTGCGGGTGTTTACCTTCCCGGATGGCGATGTCGCCGCCTCCATTCTGACCTGCATGCCGGACAGCGAAGTGGATGTGATGTATGGCATCGGCGGCGCACCGGAAGGCGTGGTCTCTGCGGCGGTGATCCGCGCGCTGGATGGGGATATGCAGGGCCGGTTACTGGCGCGTCACCACGTGAAAGGCGACAGCGCTGAAAACCGTCTGCTGGGTGAGCAGGAGCTGCAGCGCTGCGCAGAGATGGGGATTGAAGCGGGCAAAAAGCTGACGCTGAATGAGATGGCACGCAATGACAACGTGGTGTTTGCCGCCACCGGCATTACCAGTGGCGAACTACTGAAAGGCATTACGCGTCAGGGCAATATCGCCACCAGCGAGACCCTGCTGATTCGCGGTAAATCACGCACCATCCGCCGTATTCAGTCGATTCACTATCTCGACCGTAAAGATCCGGCGCTCCATCCCTTTATCCTGTAACCGGCTGGTTGCCGCGCTCCGGCTGACGTGAGAGCGGCAACCAGCAGAGCAGCATCACCAGCGCAGTGAAGAACATCAGCATGCCAAGGCTGAACTGATCGCGCTGCGGCATCATGGCTGACAGCCACGCCACCAGGCCCGATCCCAGGTTCTGCATCCCGCCAATCAGCGCGCCCGCGCTACCCGCCAGCCAGGCATAAGGCTCCATCGCGCCTGAAGTCGCCAGCGGGAACAGCATGCCAGCCCCAAAGAAGAACAGCGCAGCCGGAACCAGCAGCGTCCAGATATTCATCACGCCGAACCACGCCGGGATCCACATCAGGATGCCCGCCAGCAGGCAGCTATTTACGCCCCACCACATCAGACTGTGCCATGAACCCTGCTCGCGACCTGCAAACCAGGCACCAAAAAACGCTGCCGGAATCGGCAGGATGAACAGGATGCTGACGGTCAGGCTGTGCAGGCCGAGCACGCCGCCCAGCAGAACGCCACAGCTCGACTCAAATACCGCAATCCCGGCCAGCGCGCCAATCAGCAGCACAATGTAGCGAACGAAATTCGCGTCGCTGAGCAGGCGGGCGTAGCGTTTAAAGAAAGGTGTCACTTCCGCGCTCTGCGGTCGGGTCTCCGGTAGCCAGCGTGCCATTGAGACGGTTACCGCCAGACAGAGCAGCAGCAGAAAGGCAAAGCAGGCGTGCCAGCCAAAGAGCTGAGTCAGCAGTGCACCAATTACTGGCGCCAGCAGCGGGCTGACCAGAATGCCCATATTAAGCAGGCTGTTAGCGCGCCGCAGTGCGTGCCCCTCGTAGAGATCGCGCGGCATGGTGCGGGCCATCACGCCAGCTACGCCGGTGCCCAGTCCCTGAACAGCGCTGCCGAACACCAGCATATCGAGCGACGTCGCCATCAGTGCCGTAATTGCGCCGATCATAAAGATCATCATGCCCGCCAGGATCACCGGACGACGACCGATGCTGTCTGACAGCGGGCCATAGATCAGCTGGGATCCGCCATAGGTCATCAGATAGGCCGCCATCACACGCTGCAGCGCGCCATCCCGCACATTCAGAGCATCCGCCATCACCGACATCGCCGGGACGTAGATAGTCTGTGCCATCTGCCCTACTGCCACCAGCACAATGAGCATCACCAGCAGCGGGCGATTTTCGAGTTTAGTCATCATGATTATGCAAAATTTCTTTCTGTGAAAGGAGGTTAAAACAGCGGTTCACCCGCCAGTCATCTTGTTATGGCGGGCAAAATATCAGGATTAGATGACAAAGCGAGAGGTAAGCGAAAAGGTCCCGGCTTGCGCCTGTCAAGTTTATGGGCCAGCCTGTAAAGACAAAGTAACAGTTTGTCGATTAGAGCCTTTGCCCCGGCGCAGGCTGGCAATCTCACCGGGCAGCCGCGAAAATAGTGACCTGCCTGAATAATCAACAACCAGGGAGTGATTATGGCTGAGTGGGTCAATGCTGAAGTAAAGGAAGTGAAAAACTGGACGGATGCGCTGTTCAGTCTCCGGGTAAAAGCGCCCATCGATCCCTTTATCGCCGGGCAATTTGCCAAGCTGGCACTGGAAATCGACGGTGAGCGGGTACAGCGCGCTTACTCTTACGTCAATGCGCCGAAAGATGATCTGCTGGAGTTCTACCTGGTCACCGTGCCAGAGGGCAAACTGAGTCCGCATCTGCAGGCACTTCGGCCTGGCGATCAGGTGATGGTCACCAAAGAAGCGGCAGGATTCTTTGTGCTGGATGAGGTCCCTGAATGCAAAACCTTATGGATGCTGGCAACCGGCACCGCTATTGGCCCCTACCTGTCGATGCTACAGCAGGGCGAAGGGCTGGATCGCTTTGAAAACATCGTGCTGGTCCATGCTGCACGCTATGCGGCCGATCTGAGCTTTTTGCCGCTGATGCAGCAACTGCAACAACATTATCAAGGCAAGCTGCACATCCAGACGGTGGTGAGTCGCGAAGAGATCGCCGGTTCGCTGACTGGCCGGGTCCCGGCGTTGATCGAAAATGGTGAGCTGGAGCGCGCCACCGGGTTAAGCCTGGATGCCGACAGCAGCCATGTGATGCTGTGCGGCAACCCGCAGATGGTGCGTGACACCCAGCAATTACTGAAAGAGACGCGCGAGATGCGCAAGCACCTGAAGCGTAAGCCGGGCCATATCACCAGCGAACATTACTGGTGAGCCGTTTGCCGGTATCTCACCGGCTGAGTCGCGGTACCAAACCGGTTAGCGCCGGGGGTACCGCGAAAGAGACCGAGATCGAGCAGCAGGCCAGCCAGTAACACAAACGGAATGGCGCGACCCAACAGCCAGGGCAGTATGCCGTCCAGCATGCTCCAGTTCCCTGCCACCAGCAGCCAGGCAACAATCACCAGAAATCCCCAGTAGCCGCGGCGATTACGATCGTGCAACCGTTTAACGATAACCGCGCTGGCGGGCCACAGCAGGCAGACCACGCCAAAGGCCGCCATCTGAGTATCAAGCCAGTCGTTAGCCGCTAACGCGAATAACAGGGTTGTTGTCAGCAACCAGACCGCCTGCCAGATCCAGAAATCACGTCGTCCCAGCCGGCCGCGCCAGGAAAAACACCATTGTTGTAACGTCATGCATTATCATCCAGAGAGAAGAGAACCGCTGCGGTTTTGACCTCGCGGATAAAAACCGTTTTAATTTGCGCCTGAGTTTACGGGTTAGGATCGACAAAATGAAGAATTTGCCTGGCGCACTGCTGTTATCGTTTGCGCTGACGGTTCCGGTCTTTGCCGCCGATCCGCCACCGCAGGATCGGGCCGATGCGTTGCCCACCGCCCCCTATCTGCTGGCGGGCGCTCCCACCTTTGATATGACTATCGGCCAGTTCCGCGAAAAGTATAATCAGGCCAACGGGGCGCTGATGCTGCCGGAATATCGCGCCATTGATAATCGGGGTGACAAAAGCACCCTGACGCGCGCCGCCAGCAAAATCAATGAAACTCTCTATGCGTCTACCGCGCTGGAGCCCGGTACCGGCAAAATTAAGACGCTGCAGATTACCTGGCTACCGTTGCCAGGTCCGGATCAGAACGCCTCACAGCAAAAAGCGCTGGCCTACATGACCGCCATGTTGCGCTTCTTTGTACCGGGACTGAGCGCCGATGAGGGACGTAAAAAGCTGGAGGGTTTGCTGAAGCAAGGTAAGGATTTACCCTACTTTGCGCAGGTCGAGGGCGCGTTGCGTTTTGTGGTGGCTGACAACGGCGACAAGGGGCTGACCTTCGCCATTGAGCCGGTCAAACTGGCGCTCGCCAGCCCCTGATGATGAGGCCGAAAATGACGAAAAGCAAAGCCATCGCTACATTTGATCTCTATACTGTCTGGCAGACAACGCTGCCAGCTGGCAGCGATTTTTCATGTATCGCTTTATGCGGAGGATAGAATGCGACATCCACTGGTTATGGGTAACTGGAAGTTGAATGGCAGCAAGCAGATCACAGCTGAACTGATCGCCGGTCTGCGCAAGGAACTGTCTGGCGTTGAGGGTTGTGGCGTCGCCATTGCACCGCCAGCTCTCTATCTCGAGCAGGCAAAACACGCCATCTCCGGTAGCCACATCGCACTGGGTGCGCAGAACGTAGACGTTAACCTGTCTGGTGCGTTTACCGGTGAAGTTTCCGCAGAGATGCTGAAAGATATCGGCGCGAAATATATCATTATCGGTCACTCAGAGCGCCGCACTTACCACAAAGAGAGCGACGAATTCATCGCGAAGAAATACGCGGTGCTGAAGTCAGTGGGCCTGGTACCGGTGCTGTGCATTGGTGAAACCGAAGCGGAAAACGAAGCGGGTAAAACCGAAGAAGTCTGCGCTCGTCAGCTGGATGCCGTTCTGGAAACTCAGGGCGCCGAAGCGTTTAAAGATGCGGTCATCGCTTATGAGCCAGTCTGGGCCATCGGTACCGGCAAATCTGCCACCCCTGCTCAGGCTCAGGCCGTTCACAAATTCATTCGTGACCATATCGCGAAGAAAGATGCGGCTATCGCAGAACAGGTCATCATTCAGTACGGCGGCTCAGTTAACGATAAAAATGCGGCTGAGCTCTTCACCCAGCCCGACATCGATGGCGCGCTGGTTGGCGGTGCCTCACTGAAAGCGGACGCTTTCGCTGTGATCGTTAAAGCTGCAGCGGCTGCAAAAAGCGCCTAAGCAGTAAACGTACCGATTAAAGGCGGCTTAAGCCGCCTTTTTTATGGGCGCTATCAGCTGACAGGCGTGATCCTGTACCTCCTCCGCCGAACCGCTGTTCAGCAGCAGCCAGTTTCGCTCTATCGCCATCAGCACCAGTCGTCCATCACTTAATTCAGCCAGTGCCAGCCCATATTTCCCCATCTCGCCGCGTGCCTCTGGCCGCTCATTGGCCAGTCGGATAAACGCACTCTGCCGGGTCAGCTCGTCCGGGGTCAATGCACGCAGCCAGTAGCGGTGCTTACGCAGCGTGATGCTCTGCCACCGCCCGCTAAGCTGCGGCGTCAGCTGATCAAGCTGCTGACGCACATCGGGTCGCAGGCAGGAGATATGAATATGGAGCTGATTCTGCGTGCGGCCATACTGTGAATTGATAGCCAGTGACAGGACCCGATCGTCAATAGGTGAGCCGCGTCGCTGCGCAAGCAGAGTCCGCTCATTCCATGCAAGGGCAAAGTAGTTGGGCGTAGCGGATTGCAGTAACCGCGGGCTTTCGATGCCGGTGATCCTGTCGAGCGGGATCAGCAGATACTGCAACGGCCCGTGCATATCTTTCAGCATGGCATAGCGATGCCGCTGATCGACGCGCTGACAGGGCGCAGGTTCTCCACCACTCTGCTGGTGAGGCAGACATTTCTCGCTGACGATCTGCCACAACGCATCACTGTTCTTTTTGAAATGCAGTGCGGCAGCCAGCATCCCCGAAATGACCAGTACCAGCAGAACCGCAACCAGGCGGGTTGCACGACGATGTGTCGGCATAACAACGCTTCCTGAATGGCTTAGCAGCCTGCATCCTCGCCTGGCGAGAAAAAAATGTCACGGGGAATTCTGGCAGATAACCCAGCGGCTGGGCGGAGAAGGAGAAAAGGCGTGGTTGTGGGAGATAAGCGGTCAGCGCAGGGATGCGCTGACCGCAGCGCATTACGGTTTCATGACCTGGTCATAGCTGCCGCCATCGGCGAAGTGGGCTTTCTGAGCCTGTGTCCAGCCACCAAACTTGTCCTGAATGGTAAACAGCTTCACTGGCGCAAAGGTGCTGGCGAATTTCTTCGCGACTTCAGCATCACGCGGACGGTAGTAGTTCTGTGCAGCGATAGTCTGGCCTTCTGGCGAGTAGAGGTATTTCAGATAAGCGTCGGCGACTTTACGCGTCCCCTTTTCATCTACCACTTTATCGACCACCGACACGGTCGGTTCCGCCAGAATCGATTCGCTCGGAGTGACAATCTCGAACTTGTCTTTGCCCAGCTTGTTAACCGCCAGATAGGCTTCATTTTCCCAGGCGATCAGCACATCACCAATCCCGCGCTCAACGAAGGTGTTGGTTGCGCCGCGTGCGCCGGAATCCTGCACTTCAACGTTTTTAAACAGCGCTCTGACGTAAGCCAGCGCTTTAGCCTGATCGCCGTTGTTATGATCCAGCGCCCAGCCCCAGGCCGCCAGATAGTTCCAGCGTGCGCCGCCGGACGTTTTCGGGTTAGGGGTAATAACAGATACGCCTGGCTTCGTCAGGTCGCTCCAGTCATGGATGCCTTTAGGATTATCTTTACGAACCAGGAAGACAATGGTCGAGGTGTAGGGCGCAGAGTTGTCCGGCAGACGCTGAATCCAGTTTTTATCAATACGACCGCGTTCTGCAATGGCATCAACATCCGATTGCAACGCCAGTGTGACCACATCCGCCCGAATGCCGTTAATCACGGAGGTCGCCTGCTTACCGGAACCGCCATGCGACTGACGGACCACGACATTATCGCCGGTTTCCTGTTTGTAGTGCGCACTGAACGCTTTATTGTACTGTTCGTACAGCTCTCGCGTTGGATCGTAGGAAACGTTTAACAGCTGAATGTCTTTCGCCAGAACGCTGGTTGAGGCCAGCAACAGGGTAACGCCGATACTCCACTTGTTCATTACGCACTCTCCCAATGTCGTTATGAGCTAAGCGTGACATAAACCAATACAGAGCTAAAAGAATTAAAAATAAGCTGTTATAACCATGGGGAATATAGAGGCGGGATGCCGGGGCGCACCAGGTCGCACACCCCGCAGAGGAATTAATAGAGTTTTTTCGCGGTGTCGAGCCAGTCGCGTTTGAACGGACGCTTCATATTTTCAATGGCGTCGACGATGTCGTGATGCACCATCTTCTCGTTCTGAATACCGACGCAACGGCCGCCGTAACCCTGCATCAGCAGTTCAATGGAGTAGGCCCCCATGCGTGAGGCCAGAATACGGTCATACGCACAAGGTGCACCGCCACGCTGAATGTGGCCCAGAACGGTAGAACGGGTTTCACGCTTGGTTTCTGTTTCGATGAAACGCGCCAGATCGTCGATATCGCAGATGTGCTCGGTAATCGCCACGATAGCGTGCTTTTTACCTTTGGCGATGCCCGCTTTGATTTCCGCTACCAGCTCTTCACGGGTATACGGGAACTCCGGCAGTACGATGAACTCACAGCCACCCGCAATGGCGGCCGCCAGTGTCAGATCGCCACAGTAGCGACCCATCACTTCCACAATCGAAATACGCTGATGCGATGAAGAGGTATCACGCAGGCGGTCAATCGCTTCAACCACGGTTTCCAGCGCAGTGAAATAACCGATAGTGTAATCCGTTCCGGCAACGTCGTTATCGATGGTGCCTGGCAGACCAATGCACGGGAAGCCCATTTCAGTCAGGCGCTTAGCCCCCATGTAGGAACCGTCACCACCAATAACAACCAGCGCATCAATGCCGCGCTTTTTCATGTTCTCAATGGCAACCTGACGCACATCTTCATTACGGAATTCAGGGAAGCGTGCTGAGCCCAGGAAAGTGCCGCCGCGGTTAATCATGTCGGAAACGCTGTAGCGATCAAGATTGATCATGCGATCTTCGTACAATCCCAGGTAACCGTCATAGATCCCAAAAACTTCCAGTCCTTCACTCAGCGCGGAACGCACCACGCCACGAATAGCTGCGTTCATGCCTGGGGCGTCACCGCCGCTGGTTAATACACCAATTTTTTTGATCATGACAACCTCTGGATTGTTCAAAACTAAGGGTTAATCCTGCCTGTCGATCGCTGCTGAAGCTCATTTTACGACTCGCGCGACACGTGATGGCAGATAGTATATCAAAGGCTTGCTGCTGAATTGATTCAGGTCAGACAACTTTTCACTATTTTTTGCAGCAATGTTAGCGTTACGTCATCCCTGCCGTATCGATTTGATTCATTTAAGTTAAAAACCTAAAGAATCCTCTCTCTCGAACGGTACCACAGAACAGGGATCCTGATGGATAATTACGTCTGACCCGGGAAATTCTTTGCGTAACGCCTTCTCAACCTGATCGGCTACCCGATGCGCCTGCACCAGTGGCAGCTGATCTTCCAGTTCCAGATGCAGCTGAATAAATTTGGTCGGCCCGGACTGACGGGTTCGCAGATCGTGAACGCCCTGCACCTGCGGCCAGTTTGTCGCAAGCGTCAGGATTTGCTGCCGTTCCTCTTCCGGTAACGCGCGATCCAGCAATGACTGAACCGCCTCGTAGCCCATACGCAGTGCGCTGTAGAGAATAAAAATACCAATGCCTAGCGCAAACAGGGCATCCGCCCGGGTAAAGCCATAGCTGCTCAGCACCAGCGCAACCAAAATAGCGCCATTCATGATGACGTCGGACTGATAGTGCAGCATGTCAGCCCGGATCGCCTGGCTGCGGGTTTTACGAACCACCCAGCGCTGAAAGGCCACCAGCACCAGCGTTGAGCTCAGCGCCACCACGGTCACTACAATACCGACGCCGGGCGCCCGCAACTCATTGGGCGTCGCCAGATGCTGCAGGCCGGTCAGAAACAGAAACAGCGCCGACCCGGAAATAAACATACTTTGCGCCAGCGCTGCCAGCGACTCCGCTTTGCCGTGCCCGAAAGTATGATCTTCGTCAGCAGGCTGCAGTGCATAACGCACCACCAGCAGATTGGTCAGCGAGGCGGCGATATCCACCAGTGAATCCACCAGAGAAGCCAGTAAACTCACCGAACCGGTGTACCACCAGGCAAAAATTTTCACGAGCAACAGCACAGACGCAAGAATGGTCGCGCCGAGCGCAGCACGCTTTACCAGTCGGCCATAAGAGGGTTGCATGCCAGGTTCCCTGTGCGGCATCAGTGATGATGCGCACCAAAATGAATGAATGGCTCAAGTTTAACATCGTGAGACGGGCACTGCTTAGCGGGTCGATCAACGGATCAGGCTTTTTTGGGAAGGCGCGACAGGTACAAAAAAACAAGCCCCGGCCTCTGTGGGAGGACGGGGCAAAGTGTCATACACATCAGTACCAGCCACATTCAGGCCCAGGTCTGGGCTGAGAAAGAGGCGGCGACTACTTTTTGCCGCCTTTTTTCCCGGCTTCTGATGCTTTTTCACGATCGTTTTTGAAATTTCCGCCGCCGCTACTCTGGCCGCCTTTCTTACCGGCTTCAGACGCTTTTTGCGGATTATCTGCGAAATTACCTGAACCACCACGATGCTCTGCCATAACTTACTCCGTTAATAGATTCATTCAGGACTACATAATGTGGTTGCTGCTCCCTGAGACTTCGCAAAGACACTTAGCTTCCCTGCAGTGACAGGATTAAGTGTAGAGGGTGCGCCTGAACCGGCAAGCGTAACGCGGGGGATTTATCTCATTGAAAAACATAATTAAAGTTTTCTATGCCTGCCTGTAATTCATTCACTTTCAGTGAGTTATAATATTTAACAGGCGGTAAAACCCTTACCGGTACGCTTAAATTTAAGTCATGACCTGAATAGTAAGGAATCGGTGAGACTTACCCATAAAAGCTCAACAAGCGCTAATCAAACAAGGGTTTTATTGCGGGGTGATGATTCCAGTCAAAATAAAAAAAGTGAAAAAAAGATAAAAAAAACCCCCACCATCATGGCGGGGGAAGACAGGGATGTGTCTATGGCAAGGAAAACAGGGATACTATGTTACTGGTTACTGCTGGTACTACTCACTGCCTGCAGCGATGACGCTGACTGCAAATTCGAAAACTGTCGCAGCTCATTAAGTCGCCGCTGGTAATTCTGCTGTAACGCCGACTGCTGGGCTGGCGTTAGCAGCTGGAACATTTGATTCTGTACGCGCGCCATCTCGACCTGCTGTTCAACCTGAACTCTGGCGATCACTTCCGCCTTCTCGCGGATGGCCGCTTCGTTAAACTGGTCTGCAGTCACTAACTCATGTAGTGCTGCGATATCGTCAATATGGACGACCGGGCGCTCATGTCGGGCCTGTTGCATCAGGTCACGCATCTGCTGACGTTGCTCTTCAGTCAGCTCGATGCCATCGAACATGTGGCTTTGCGGATTTTGCGTCATACTGCCTGTCGGCAATCCGCCATGATGCATCTCGTCAATCGTCGTCGCATCTTTAGCACCTGCGCTGGCGACACTCAGAGCCATCGCTGAGGCAAGGACGACGGCGGTTAATTTGCGCATCGTGTACTCCAGTTCGTTCCGTTTTGCGATTCAACGAGAGCCAGTGTACGGCGACAGCTGCAAACATCCGTCAGGGGGTGTAAAACTACGTAAAGCGATGGATAGGTGCGCCAGGAACACGGTATTTTGCCTGCGGAGGGCTACAAAAATGAATAAAATCCTGTTGGTAGATGACGATCGCGAATTAACTTCGCTTTTAAAAGAACTGTTAGAAATGGAAGGGTTTGAAGTGGTGGTAGCCAGCGATGGTGAACAAGCGCTGAACCTGCTCGATAACTCAATTGATCTGCTTTTACTGGATGTCATGATGCCGAAGAAAAACGGTATCGACACCCTGAAAGAACTGCGTCAGCAACATCAAACCCCCGTCATCATGCTAACGGCGCGCGGCAGCGAGCTGGATCGCGTACTGGGCCTCGAACTGGGCGCAGATGACTATCTGCCTAAGCCGTTTAACGATCGTGAACTGGTGGCGCGTATCCGCGCTATTCTGCGGCGCTCAAACTGGAGTGAACAGCAGCAGCAACACGATAATAGCTCGCCCACGCTGGAAGTGGACTGCCTGCGTCTCAATCCCGGCCGTCAGGAGGCCAGTTTTGATGATGTGACGCTGGATTTGACCGGCACGGAGTTCACCCTGCTCTATCTGCTGGCGCAGCATCTGGGCCAGGTGGTGTCGCGTGAGCACCTGAGTCAGGAAGTGCTGGGCAAACGCCTGACGCCTTTTGACCGCGCTATTGATATGCATATCTCCAATCTGCGTCGCAAGCTGCCTGAACGCCGTGACGGTCATCCCTGGTTCAAAACTTTACGTGGCCGCGGCTATCTGATGGTTTCGGCATCATGATTGGAAGTCTGACCACCCGTATCTTCGCCATCTTCTGGTTGACGCTGGCGCTGGTGTTGATGCTGGTGCTAATGGTGCCCAAGCTCGATTCACGACAGATGACCTCGCTGCTGGAAAGTGAACAGCGGCAGGGCATCATGATTGAGCAACACGTCGAAGCAGAGCTGTCACAGGATCCCCCTAACGATCTGATGTGGTGGCGTCGTCTGTTTCGGGCAGTGGAAAAGTGGGCACCGCCGGGTCAGCGGCTGCTGTTAGTCACCAGTGAAGGTCGGGTGATCGGCGCGCAACATAACGAAATGCAGGTTATCCGCAATTTTATCGGCCAGTCAGACAATGCCGATCATCCGCAGAAGAAGAAATATGGTCGTGTTGAGCTGGTTGGGCCTTTCGCCGTTCGGGATGGCGAAGATAACTACCAGCTTTACATGATTCGTCCCGCCAACAGTTCCCAGCTCGATTTCGTGAATCTGCTGTTTGACCGTCCCCTGTTACTGCTTATCGTCACCATGCTCATCAGCTCCCCGCTGCTGCTCTGGCTGGCCTGGAGCCTGGCACGTCCGGCACGTAAGCTGAAATATGCTGCCGACGAAGTCGCAAGCGGAAACCTGCGTCAGCATCCGGAACTGGAATCGGGCCCACAGGAGTTTCTGGCGGCGGGTTCCAGCTTTAACCAGATGGTCAGTGCGCTGGAGCGGATGATGACCGGTCAGCAACGTCTGTTATCAGATATCAGCCATGAGCTTCGTACCCCGCTCACCCGTCTGCAACTGGCTACCGCGCTGCTGCGTCGGCGCCAGGGTGAAGGCAAAGAGCTGGGCCGCATTGAAATGGAAGCACAGCGTCTTGATGGCATGATTAACGATCTGCTGGTGCTGTCGCGCACCCAGCATAAAAATGCGCTGGTCAGCGAAGCGATGAAGGCGAATCAGTTGTGGAATGGGGTGCTGGAAGATGCCCGTTTCGAAGCGGAGCAGATGGGCAAGAAGATGGATATCCCCTATCCGCCTGGCCCGTGGCCGCTTTATGGTAACCCCCATGCGCTGGAGAGTGCGCTGGAAAATATCGTACGCAATGCGCTGCGCTATTCCCACACCCATATCAGCGTCAGCTTCTCCGTCGATATTTCCGGCATCACGGTACACGTTGATGACGATGGTCCTGGCGTGAGTCCGGAAGATCGTGAACAGATTTTCCGGCCGTTCTACCGTACCGATGAAGCACGCGATCGCGAATCAGGCGGCACCGGTCTTGGCCTGGCGATTGTTGAAACGGCAGTGCAGCAACACCGCGGCTGGGTTAAAGCGGATGACAGCCCATTGGGCGGCCTGCGTCTGACCCTCTGGTTGCCGCTCTACTCCTCCGCTCGCCAATAATTTGCTATGCTTCGGCCCCTGTCATCGGGGGCCTTATGCTTAACATTGTCTTGTTTGAACCAGAAATTCCGCCGAATACCGGCAATATCATCCGCCTGTGTGCCAATACTGGCTTTCAGCTTCATCTGATTCAGCCGCTTGGTTTTGCCTGGGATGACAAGCGTTTACGCCGCGCCGGGCTGGATTACCACGAATTTACTGCCATTAAATTCCACGCCGACTATCAGGCGTTTATCGCCTCAGAGTCGCCTGAGCGTCTGTTTGCGCTGACGACCAAAGGTACGCCCGCACACAGTGCCGTAGCGTATCAGGCTGGCGATTATCTGCTGTTTGGCCCGGAGAGCCGTGGACTTCCGGCTGAGATCTTAGCGGCTTTACCGGCTCAGCAGAAAATCCGTATCCCGATGAAAGCGGAAAGCCGCAGTATGAATTTGTCGAACGCCGTCTCGGTGGTGGTCTATGAAGCGTGGCGCCAGCTTGATTATGCGGGCGCGCTGATTAAAGACTAGATGCCGTCGCCAAACTGAAAACCCGCCAGGCTGCCATTAAAGTGCTGATCCATATCCATCGACGGCTTTTCACTGCCTGGCTTACCAACGATTCGCGCGGGTACGCCTGCTGCAGTGGTGTGCGGCGGCACGGGCTGTAACACCACGGAACCGGCACCGATTTTGGCTCCCTTGCCAACTTCAATATTGCCCAGGACTTTCGCACCGGCACCAATCATCACCCCTTCACGGATTTTCGGGTGACGATCGCCGCTGGTTTTGCCGGTTCCGCCCAGCGTAACCGATTGCAGGATCGAGACATCATTCTCAACCACGGCGGTTTCACCAATCACAATGCCTGTGGCATGGTCGAGCATGATGCCGTGGCCGATGTTGGCGGCGGGATGAATATCGACGGCAAAGGAGACGGAGATTTCATTCTGCAGATAAACCGCCAGCGCGCGCCGGCCTTCATTCCACAGCCAGTGACCAATGCGGTAGGCCTGTAAGGCGTGAAAACCTTTGAGGTAGAGCAGCGGCGTGGAGTATTTATCGACTGCCGGGTCACGCTGACGCACCGCCTGAATATCGTACGCCGCTGACATAATCATCGACGGATCTTCACGGTAGGCTTCTTCAACGATTTCACGAATGGCGATGGCGGGCATAATCGGGTTAGCCAGCTTGTTGGCCAGCATATAACTCAGTGCACTACCGAGATTTTCATGCTTGAGCAATGTCGCGTGGAAGAAGCTGGCCAGCATCGGCTCACAATCAGCCAGGGCGCGCGCTTCTGCTTTGATATTATTCCAGACCAGTTCTAACTCATCAGACGACATTGCTGTTTTCTCCCGATAAAAAAAGCGCCTGAATGGGCGCTGCAGGTGATTATGCTACGCGTCCTGCGTTAGCCAGTGCTGTTTTCGTCCTTCCTTGTTCGTCCCAGCAGACTCAATGCTGCATCTCTCGCCGGTTTTTCGCAATACAGCACCTGATAAATCTGCTCGGTGATCGGCATTTCCACACCAAAACGGGCAGCCAATGCTTTGACTTCTTTGGTGTTTCTGTAGCCTTCTACAACTTGTCCGATAATGCGTTGCGCGCTATCTACATCCTCGCCCTGGCCCAGCATCATGCCAAAACGACGGTTACGTGACTGATTATCGGTACAGGTCAGCACCAGATCGCCCAGACCCGCCATCCCCATAAAGGTGGTGGGATCGGCACCCAGCGCGGCGCCCAGCCGGCTCATTTCAGCCAGACCACGGGTGATCAGTGCGGTACGTGCATTCGCGCCAAAACCAATCCCGTCAGAGATCCCGGCACCGATAGCAATCACGTTTTTTACCGCACCGCCCAGCTGTACGCCGATGAAGTCAGGGTTGTTATAAACGCGGAAGCTCTTACCGCAGTGCAGCTTCTGCTGCAGATCCTCAGCAAACTGCGCATCCGTTGCGGCCAGCGCGATAGCCGTCGGTAATCCGGCAGCCAGCTCTTTCGCAAAGGTCGGTCCGGAGATCACGGCCAGCGGAATAGCATCGCCGACAATTTCCCGCGCCACATCCTGCAGCAGGCGTCCGGTCTCTTTTTCCAGCCCTTTGGTCGCCCAGACAATACGCGAGTCGGATCGCAGATGAGGCTTGATCTGCTGCAGCACCTCGCCAAACACATGACTCGGCACCACGATCAATAAATCGCGGCTGGCAGCAATAGCTTTAGTCAGATCAGGTTCAAGAGAAAGATGGTCGGGGAACGGGACATCAGGCAGGAAAGCGGTGTTGCAACGGTCACTCTGAAGCTGCGCCAGATGCGCCGGGTTATGTCCCCACAACAGCACCGGATGGCCGTTACGGGCCAGCGTAATCGCCAAAGCGGTGCCGTATGAACCGGCACCGATGACGCTAATCGAAGCGTGAGTTGTCATCAGGCATCCTGATGTGGTTCAGCACCTTCTTCACCTTGCTGCTGCTGCAGGTAGTTCATGAACAGCGCATCAAAGTTAACCGGTGCCAGGTTCAGCTGCGGGAAGGTACCACGTGATACCAGGCTGGTAATGCATTCGCGTGCGTACGGGAACAGGATGTTCGGGCAGTATGCGCCCAGGCAATGTGCCATCTGCGTTCCTTCGATACCGCTGATGGTGAAAATACCGGCCTGCTGAACTTCACACAGGAAAGCGGTTTCTTCGCCCACGGTGGCGGTTACAGTCACACGAAGTACCACTTCGTAAACTTCGTCAGCCAGCTGAGAAGATGCAGTGTCCAGATCCAGTTTAACGTCCGGTTCCCACTCTTTCTGGAAAACCTGTGGTGCATTTGGCGCTTCAAAAGAGATGTCTTTGGTGAATACGCGCTGAATCTGGAATTGCATTTCGTTGGTGTTATGTTCTGACATGTGACCAAATCCTATGTATGAGATTGTCCGGCGTAAAATTACGCCTGCAGTAAGGGATCTAAACCTTCGCGATTATCGAGTGCGAATAAGTCGTCGCAGCCACCAATGTGCTGCGCATCAATAAAAATCTGAGGCACGGTGGTGCGGCCGCTACGCTTGATCATCTCTTCGCGTTTCGCCATGTCTCCATCAATGGGGATCTCCTGAAACGATACGCCTTTTTGCGTTAACAGCGCCTTCGCCCGATGGCAGTAAGGGCAAGTCGCCTTGGTATACACTTCAACATTTGCCATGATCAGCACCTCTGTAAGATTATTTGCCGCGAACTAACGGCAGATTTTCGCCGCTCCAGCCACTGATACCATCTTTCAGCACTGAAACCCGCTCAAAGCCGGCCGCGCTGAGATGCGCAGCAGAATCACCCGCGCTTTGTCCGGTTGCACACACCACAATTATGGGCTGCGCTTTATGCTTTGCCAGTTCGTCGATGTTGCCTTTTTTAATCTCAGCGGCTGCGACATTCAGCGCACCTGAAATATGGCCTCTGCGGAAATCGTCGCGCGAACGCACGTCTACAACTACCGCGTCCTCTTTATTAATCAGGCGGGTTGCTTCACCGCGGCTGATCGTTTTTACCTTAGAGAACATTCCTTTAACGGTAGTCACAATCACCAGAACGAGTAAAACGACCCATGCCAGACTCAGGATGGGGTGATTGCTTGCAAACTGCATAATTTCTTGCATGAGGGGTAACGACTCCAGACCGGGCTAATAAGCTAAAACAAGGGTTCTGAGTATACCTGCGCCACTTCGCATGTACAGATGCTATGCGGCCAGAGTATCGATTTGTGCTTCATTTTCCAAAAAAAGTGGCTGAATAGCAAAAATGGCGTAAGGCTTAATCCATGTCATTGTGAAAGTGGACATAACTGGAAAAGCAAATGCCAGTGGGGAGCACTGGTAAGCGGCGGTTCATCGTGGAATAATCATTGGCCTATGAAGGGAAAAACAACCGTTTCGCACACAAGGACCCGTCCCAACGGCGATAACCTGCCGTTGTTCACACACTTGTCCAGCCTCTCCCTTAGCCTGCTTTGTGCGGGGGCACTGTTATTGCCTGCCGCCGCCGTTAGTGCAGAAGACAGCAAATCTCAGCTGCAATCTATTCAGCAAAACATCGCTGAAAAAGAGAAAAGCGTTAAGGCGCAAAAGTTGCAGCGCAGCAAATTACTGGATCAGTTGCAGAGCCAGGAAAAAATCATCGCTCAGGCGAGCCGTCAGTTGCGTGACACCCGCAATAGCCTCAACGCCCTGAATGACGAAATCAAACAGCTTGCCACCTCCATCGCCCGCCTTGAAAAACAGCAAACCCAACAGGAAAACCTGCTTTCAGAGCAGCTTGATGCGGCGTTTCGTCAGGGTAAGCACAACGGTGTACAGCTGTTGATGGGCGGTGAAGAGAGTCAGCGCAGCGAGCGTATTCTGGCCTATTTCGGCTATCTGAATGCGGCGCGCCAGAAAAGTATCGAATCGCTGCAACAGACGCGTCAGGATTTGGCTCAGCAACGCGCCACGCTGGAGCAGAAGCAACAGCAGCAGAAAGGCTTATTAGCGCAGCAGCAGGGCCAGCAGCAGAAGCTGCAACAGGCGAGCGAAGCGCGGAAAAAAACCCTGACGACACTGGAAAGCGCGCTGGAAAAAGATCAGGCCGATCTGGTCGAGATGCGTCAGAACGAAAGCCGTCTGCAGGATAAGATCGCCCGTGCGGAACGCGAGGCGCGCGAGCGCGCCGCCCGTGAAGCGCGTGAGGCGGAAAAAGTGCGTCAGCGTCAGGCGCAGGCGAAAGCCAAAGGCTCCAGCTATCAGCCGACCCAGAGCGAACGCGAACTGGTGGCGCGCACCGGTGGACTTGGTCGCGCGGGCGGGCAGGCCTTGTGGCCGGTACGCGGACGCATTGAACATCGTTTTGGTGAACAGCTGCAGGGTGAACTGCGCTGGAAAGGACTGGTGATTGATGCGCGCGAAGGTACCGAGGTGAAAGCTATCGCCGATGGCCGCGTGCTGATGGCCGACTGGTTACAGGGCTACGGCCTGGTGGTCGTGCTGGAACATGGTAAAGGCGATATGAGCTTGTATGGCTATAACCAAAGTGCGCTGGTGAGCGTGGGTACGCAGGTGAAGGCAGGACAGCCTATCGCACTGGTGGGCACCAGTGGTGGCCGCGGTACTCCGTCGCTCTATTTTGAAATCCGACGTCAGGGACAGGCCGTCAATCCACTCCCGTGGTTAGGAAAATAGGTTTTGCTGCAACTTCGAAAAATCCCCGTTCTGTTGAGCGCCCTGCTGTTCAGCTACGCTGCGCAGGCGGGCAAACTGGCCATTGTCATCGATGACGTAGGCTATCGCCCTGCCGAAGAGAACAAGGTCCTGCAGATGCCGCAGGCCATTTCAGTGGCGGTTTTGCCCAACGCGCCACATGCCCGTGAAATGGCCACCAAAGCGCACCAGAGTGGTCACGAAGTGTTGATCCATCTGCCCATGGCGCCGCTGAGCAAACAGCCACTGGAAAAAGATACCTTAACGCCGGAGATGAGCAGCGAAGAAGTTACCCGCATCATGCGCAATGCGGTTAACAACGTGCCTTATGCCGTAGGTCTGAACAACCATATGGGCAGCAGGATGACCTCCAGCCTGCCCGGCATGCAGAAAGTGATGCAGGCGCTGAACCACTACAATCTCTACTTTCTGGATAGCATGACCATCGCTAACAGTCAGGCTGTTCCTGCCGCACAGGGCACCCAGGTCAGGGTATTAAAACGCCGGGTATTTCTGGATGACAGCCAGGATATTAATGCCATCCGCCAGCAGTTCAGTCGGGCGGTGAAACTGGCGCAGCGCGACGGTTACGCCATTGCCATTGGTCATCCCCACCCTAACACCGTGCGGGTGCTGCAGCAGATGTTACCCACATTGCCAGCCGACGTTACGCTGGTTCGTCCCAGTCAGCTGCTGAACGAATCACTGCACAGCGGCTCACGGCCGCCTGTGGCGCCGGCAAAACCGGTGACACCGCGCTTCCAGCCTGCAGACCTGTGTAAACCGAAACAGCCTCTGGCGCCGGTTCCTGCCACCCGAGCCTTAACGGTAATAGCGGAAAGTGTGAATAACAGCCCGCTGTTTAACACGCTAAAAAATCTGTTCTGAATTTGCTATGAATGCTAAGTGTTCAGCTTAGCGTTCATTTATACGCAGAAATTACTATAATCCTGGGTCGGGCAATAACAGGCTGTGCAGGAACAGTGATAGGGATGACGATTATTAAACAAAAAATCCTGCTGCTGGATAACGGCAGAGAGTGGGGCGGCGGCACCAACAGTATGCTGGAGCTGTTGAAGCGTATCGATCGTCAAAAGTTTGATATCACCTGCTGCTTCTATCACAACTACAGCCGTGGCAACGACGAAACCATTGAGGCCACGCTGAATGCGCTGGCTATCCCGGTCTTTTTTATTCCGCAAATCAGGCAACCACGCTGGGCAAAGTTTGTTAAAGAAGTCGCGCGGGCACTGCTGTTTTTTAATAAAAAGCTCAAGAAGCGCGCCATCGATCAGATTGATACACACTGGCGCATTATGCCCAATGCCAGCAAAATCAACTCACTGCTGCAGCTGGGGAAGTTTGACACGCTCTATATGAATAACCAGCCCAGCACCAATGTGGAAGGTTATCTGGCGGCGCGCAGCCTGGATGTTGCGGTAGTGCAACACTGCCGTATCGATCCGGTTCTGGAACCGCGGCTTGTCAGCATGGTCAATCAGGATTGCCAGGCGATCATTGCCGTGTCGCAGGGCGTGAATAACACCCTGCGCAGCCACGGTGTTGATGCGGAACGCTGTTTTACCGTCAATAACGCTATCGACATCCACCAGCCTCTGCCCGACCGCCTTGAAGTACGCCAGCGCTTTAAACTCTCCCCTTCGACTTTTGTGTTTGGCACGATCGGCTCGCTGATATTGCGTAAATCTAATCACCATATTCTGCAGGCACTGGGCCGTTTTAAACGTGCTAATCCCGATGCCGACTGGAAGATGGTGGTGGTCGGAGCGGGTCCGGAACTTCAGCATCTGCTGCAACTCGCTACCGCAGAGAACATCCAGCAGCATGTGGTCTTTACGGGCTTTCAGAACAACGCGCTGGATTACCTCACCGCCTTTGATGCGTTTATTCTTGCCTCACGCAGTGAGGGCTTACCAAGGGTTGTGCTGGAGGCGATGCTGGTGAATACCGCCGTAGTGGGATCCCGCGTGGTCGGCACTGCCGAATTGATCAGTCATGACGAAACCGGGCTGCTGTTTGATTATGGCAACGTGGTGCAACTGACCCAGCATCTGACCGCGCTGTGGCAGGATGCGGATTTACGTCAACGCCTGATCAATGCGGCAGCGAAACGCGTACGTGAACAGTACGCTATTGAAACTTATATCAGCGGCGTCGAGAATATTTTGCAAAGCGTCGTGGAAAAGAAACCTCATGCTTAATTTTTTAAATCCCCGTTATCGCCATATCAGGGCGAGTCATAACCTGCCTTATTCGCAAAAAGAGGTTCAGGGCACTGTACCGGTCACTTCTGTCGTGATCCCCTGCACCGGCGCGGACTTTATTGAAGAAGCCCTGCTCAGTGCCGATTTTGCGGCACGCTTTGCGACAGAGGCTGAAGAGATCGTAATTGTCAGCGATCAGCCGGCTCACGCCTTTGGCAGCCTGCCAGTAAAAACCCGCGTGGCGACGCTGGATGTCCCGCATCGGGAAGAGAGCTATCGCTACAAGCAGATCTATCGCAGTCGTTTGATTAAATTGCAGGCGCCCTTACAGGCAAAAGGCGACGGCATTCTGATGATCGATTCCGACCTGAATCTGCTGAAAATGCCTGATATCCGGATGAAGCCAGGCCATCTCTACTCCAGCTTCCGTCAGGGCAAGATGATTGCCAAGCTGGAAGGCGCGCCTGAAGAGTCGATTCCCGCCTATTATCTGCCCAGTATTCGTCCTTACCTGGTCGACCATGTAAACAGTGCTTATCTGGCGGCGACACGGGAGGTCTGGCAGCGTATTTCACCGCTGTGGCTGACGCTGTTTAATGATACCTGGAATTTAATGAACGACAATCAGCCACCGACCGATCAACCGCCGCTCGCGGTATTGTTGGACATGCTGGATATTAAAACCGTCAATCTGGGCGAATGGGCTAACTGGCCGGTATCAAAGAAAATTGGCGGTCAGTCGGCGGTGATCCCGCCTGAAGTGGTAGGCGCACATGGCGGCTTTCCGCTGTCGGAATGGCAAAAATACCTCGCCGATCCGCAACAGCCGCTGAACTTTAAAGGCCAGGACTACACGCGCAAAGTGCGCTACCTGACCGATGAAGAGAAAAAACAAAGCTAATCATGCGGCCGCCCTGGCGGCCGTTGTTTTAATCCCAGCTCAGTATCACCTTTCCCGAGCGTCCAGAACGCATCTCATCAAAGCCCTGCTGGAAATCGTCGATTCCATAGCGATGGGTAATAACCGGCGTTAAATCAAGCCCGGACTGGATCAGCGCCGCCATTTTATACCAGGTTTCAAACATCTCCCGGCCATAAATGCCCTTGATAAAAAGCCCTTTGAAGATCACCTGGTTCCAGTCGATCGCCATTTCACCCGGCGGGATGCCCAGCAGTGCAATCCGCCCTCCGTGATTCATTACCTCCAGCAATGAACGGAAGGCAGGCGGTGCACCAGACATCTCCAGTCCGACATCGAATCCCTCCGTCATGCCCAGCGAGTGCATCACGTCTCGCAGATCCTCATTCGCCACATTGACCGCGCGCGTGACGCCCATTTTGCGCGCCAGTGCCAGACGATACTCATTGATGTCCGTGATCACCACGTTGCGTGCGCCGACATGGCGACAGACCGCGGCGGCCATGATGCCGATAGGACCCGCGCCGGAGATCAGCACATCCTCACCCACCAGATCGAACGATAGCGCGGTATGCACGGCGTTGCCGAATGGATCAAAGATTGCCGCCAGCTCATCGGAAATGTTGTCGGGAATTTTGAACGCATTGAAGGCCGGGATAACCAGATACTCCGCAAAGCAGCCCTGCCGATTAACGCCTACACCCATTGTGTTCCGGCATAAATGGGTTCGCCCGGCACGGCAATTACGGCAATGTCCGCAGGTAATGTGCCCCTCGCCCGAGACCCGATCGCCAATCGTAAAGCCTTTCACTTCCTGTCCTATCGCAACCACTTCCCCCACATATTCATGACCGACAATCATCGGTACCGGAATGGTTTTGCGCGACCAGTCATCCCAGTTGTAGATATGGACATCGGTACCGCAGATAGCGGTTTTGCGAATCTTAATCAGCAAATCGTTGTGGCCCGGCTCCGGAACCGGCGCATCGGTCACCATCCAGATGCCCGTTTCCTTCTTCAGTTTGGCGAGTGCTTTCATGACGGACTCCTCAGGCGATAACGCCCAGTTGTTTGCCGATACGGGTAAAGGCCGCCACCGCACGTTCCAGCTGTTGCTGGGTATGCGCCGCAGAGATTTGGGTGCGAATGCGTGCCTGACCTTTTGGCACCACCGGATAGAAGAAGCCGGTAACGTAGATGCCTTCCTGTTGCAGCAGGCGGGCGAACTCCTGGGCGACGCTGGCTTCACCCAGCATCACCGGGATAATGGCGTGATCGGCTCCCGCCAGCGTAAAGCCCGCCGCCGTCATCTGCTCCCGGAAGTAACGGGCGTTGTCCCACAGACGCTGACGCAGCCCGTCGCCTTTACTGAGCAGATCCAGCACCCGCAGCGAGGCGGCAACAATGGCCGGGGCCAGCGAGTTAGAGAACAGATAGGGACGGGAACGCTGGCGCAGCCACTCCACCACTTCTGCTTTTGCGGCGGTGTAGCCACCGGAGGCGCCACCCAGCGCTTTACCCAGCGTGCCGGTAATGATGTCGACCCGGCCCATCACATCGCAATATTCATGGGTTCCGCGTCCGGCGTTCCCGACAAAGCCCACCGCATGGGAATCATCCACCATCACCAGCGCAGAGAACTCGTCGGCCAGATCGCAGATAGCGGGCAGATTCGCAATCACCCCATCCATTGAGAAGACCCCATCGGTGGCGATCAGAATATGACGCGCGCCTTTATCGCGCGCTTCCTGCAAGCAGGCGCGCAGCTGCGCCATATCGTTATTGGCATAGCGGTAACGCTGCGCTTTGCACAGCCGGACGCCATCGATAATGGAAGCGTGGTTCAGTGCATCAGAGATGACGGCATCCTGCGCATCGAGCAGGGTTTCAAACAGACCGCCATTGGCATCGAAACAGGAGGAGTAAAGAATGGCATCCTCCATGCCGAGAAAGTCTGCCAGCCGCTTTTCCAGCTGCTTATGACTATCCTGCGTGCCGCAAATAAAGCGCACCGACGCCATACCAAAACCATGCGAATCCATCCCCTCTTTTGCCGCCTGAATCAGCGCCGGATGGTTCGCTAAACCTAAGTAGTTATTGGCACAGAAGTTAATCACCGCCGGGTTATCGCCAACCGCGATCTCCGTCTGCTGGGCAGAGGTGATGATCCGCTCCTGTTTAAACAGTCCTTCCTGACGTGCATCATCAAGTTGCTGACGAAGTTGTTGATAAAATTGCGCAGGCATCATTGCTCTCCTCAGATGGCAAAAATCTGGCATATCTTACTGAACATGCCGCTTCTTCACGATAAATCGCCCAACAGAATGTCATTTTTGCAGCATAGTTCACGCCACAAGGATGTACGCACAAAGCGTTACAGAGTCATCTGGCTGTCTGCACCCTGATGAAATGTTATGATGTGAGGTATTCGTGTGTGAAACCTCCTGTTTCACCCCACAACGTTGAAGGTAACAACATGATTATCGTAACTGGCGGCGCAGGAATGATTGGCAGCAACATCGTCAAAGCGCTGAACGATCGCGGTCACACCGACATTCTGGTGGTGGATAATCTGAAGGATGGCACCAAGTTTGCCAATTTAGTCGACCTGGATATCGTCGATTACATGGACAAAGAAGAGTTCCTGATGAGCGTGATGGCGGGCGATGATTTAGGCCCGATCGAAGCGGTGTTCCATCAGGGCGCCTGCTCCTCCACCACCGAGTGGGATGGCAAGTACATGATGGAGAACAACTATCAGTACTCCAAAGAGCTGCTGCACTTCTGTCTTGAGCGCGAGATCCCGTTCCTCTACGCCTCTTCCGCAGCGACCTACGGCGGACGCAACGAGAATTTCATTGAAGAGCGTCAGTATGAGCAGCCGCTTAATGTTTATGGCTACTCTAAGATGCTGTTCGACCATTACGTCCGTCAGATGCTGCCGGAAGCGAACTCGCCGGTATGCGGCTTCCGCTATTTCAACGTCTATGGACCGCGTGAAGGCCACAAGGGCAGCATGGCAAGCGTGGCATTCCATCTGAACACGCAGATCAGCAACGATGAAAATCCAAAACTGTTTGAAGGCAGCGACGGCTTTAAACGTGATTTCATCCACGTTGATGATGTTGCGGAAGTGAACCTGTGGTGCTGGGAAAATGGCGTCTCCGGGATTTACAACTGTGGCACAGGCCGCGCCGAGTCCTTCCAGGAAGTGGCTGACGCAGTACTGAAGTTCCACCAGAAAGGTCAGATCGAGTACATCCCGTTCCCGGAAAAACTCAAAGGACGGTACCAGGCCTATACTCAGGCCGATCTCACTAAGCTGCGTGCGGCCGGCTACGACAAGCCATTTAAAACGGTGGCGCAGGGCGTCGCTGACTATATGGTCTGGCTGAACCGTAACGCATAAAGGAAGCTGCTCCGGCGATGAAAATTCTGGTAATCGGCCCGTCGTGGGTCGGCGATATGATGATGTCGCAAAGTCTCTATCGCACCCTCAAGGCCGAACATCCCGATGCGGTGATTGACGTGATGGCACCTGCATGGTGCCGTCCGTTGTTGTCACGCATGCCGGAGGTGAATCAGGCGCTGGCGATGCCACTTGGGCATGGCGCACTGGAAATCGGTAAGCGTCGCCGGTTGGGCAAAGTGCTGCGCGCCAGTCACTACGACCGTGCTTATGTGCTGCCTAACTCCTTCAAGTCGGCGCTGGTCCCCTTCTTTGCCGGAATAAAACGCCGCGTCGGCTGGCGCGGTGAAATGCGCTATGGCCTGCTGAATGATTTGCGCGTGCTGGATAAAGCCGCGTTTCCGCTGATGGTTGAGCGCTACGTTGCGCTGGGCTACGACACACCTGTTGCGTCGGCGGCGCAGCTGCCACAGCCGCTGTTGTGGCCAAAACTGCAGGTTGAAGAGCAGGAAAAAATTGAAACGGCCACCCAGTTTCAGCTCGCCGCGACCCGTCCGGTCATCGGTTTTTGTCCGGGCGCTGAATTTGGTCCGGCCAAACGCTGGCCGCACTATCACTACGCCACGCTGGCCCGCCAGTTGATTGCTGAAGGCTTTCAGATCGTGCTGTTTGGCTCCGCCAAAGATCGCCCGACCGGCGAAGAGATTATCGCGGCGCTGCCCGAAGAGGCTCGCGGCCACTGCCGTAATCTGGCGGGTGAAACCCAGCTGGAACAGGCGGTGATTCTGCTGGCACAATGCCGTGCCGTGGTCAGCAACGACTCCGGCCTGATGCATATCGCCGCGGCGCTGGATCGTCCACTGGTGGCGCTCTATGGACCAAGCAGTCCTGACTTTACGCCGCCGCTGGCAAAGCAGGCGCGAATTATTCGCCTGATTACCGGCTATCACAAAGTGCGCAAAGGCGATGCCGAACAGGGCTATCACCAGAGCCTGATCGATATTCAGCCTGAACGTGTACATCAGACGCTGAGCGAACTGCTCGCGCCACAGGAGGTGCCATGCACGTCCTGATTGTTAAAACTTCGTCAATGGGCGATGTGCTGCATTCGCTCCCGGCACTGACCGATGCAATGCATGCCATTCCCGGCATCCGTTTCGACTGGGTAGTGGAAGAGAATTTCGCACAGATTCCTGGCTGGCATCCCGCAGTAGATAAGGTGTTACCGGTTGCGATTCGCCGCTGGCGCAAACACTGGTTTGGCAGTCAGCAGCGTGAAGAGCGCGTGCTGTTTAAGCGCGCGTTACAGTCACGTGAGTACGATATCGTGATTGATGCACAGGGCCTGATCAAAAGTGCCGCGCTGGTCACCCGCTTATCGAAAGGGGTGAAACATGGGCAGGACAGCCGTAGCGCGCGTGAGCCGTTCGCCAGCTGGTGGTATGACATCCGCCATGAGGTCAGTAAGCGACAGCACGCGGTTGAGCGGACGCGCGAACTGTTCGCCAAAAGCCTGGGCTATGAAAAGCCGCAAAGTCAGGGTGACTACGCGATTGCCGGACACTTTCTGCATCATCTGCCCGCTGACGCACATCATTACCTGGTCTTTCTGCATGCCACAACGCGTGACAACAAGCACTGGCCGGAATCACACTGGCGACAGCTGATTGAGCAGATGCAGCCCAGCGGGTTGCGGGTGAAATTGCCCTGGGGTGCTGAACATGAGCATCAGCGTGCGCAGCGCCTTGCAGAAGGATTTGAGCATGTCGATGTACTGCCTAAGCTGACGCTGGAAGCGATAGCACAACAGCTGGCGGGCGCACGCGCGGTGGTCTCAGTGGACACCGGATTGAGCCATCTGACGGCGGCACTGGATCGCCCCAACCTCACGCTGTATGGTCCGACCGATCCTGGACTGATTGGCGGTTACGGGCAGAACCAACAGGCACTGAGCGCCCCGAATCATAATCTGGCAGAGCTGACTGCTGACACGGTGGCAGAGAAACTGCGGGCCGTTATTACGGAAAACATGCCATGAACTATGTGCTGATCTACCTGCTGTTGCTGCCTTTCCGGGCCATAATGCGGCTGTTTTACCGGCCAACCGGACGCAGCCTGATCATCCAGACGGCGAAGATTGGTGATTTTATTAATATCACCCCGATGCTGCATGCGCTGGGTCAGTCTGAGTTGCTTATCAGCAAAGCGGTGGAGCCGCTGGCGCGTCACGATGACATGGTCAGCCGCTATTTCCTGATTGAAGAGGCGAAGCGCAGCTTTTTTGCCAAACTGAAGCTCGCGTTCACTCTGATGAACCGCTATGACAACGTCTATCTGGTGCAGCCAAACAGCGTGAACCTGTTTTTCGCCGCGCTCTGCAACGCATCGAACAAGCAGTTTCTGCGCACCTATGTGCGTAAGTCCTACCATAAGACCTTCTATCGCAGCGCCAGCGGAATTGTCGACCACACCAAAACGGATTTAACGCTCGACAGCTACCTGAAGCTGATTAATCGTGACTACCGCTACACCGATTTCCCTAAGCATGCGACCTCACCGCTCTGGCAGCCGCCTGCGCCACCCGCCGCGCTGCTTAATCCGCGCAGCGGTATTAAAATTGGCATCAGTATTTCTGCTGGTAACCGGGCTAAAACCATTCCTGCCAGCATCTGGCAGCAGCTGATGGCGTCGCTGGCTGACCTGCCCTGCACCTTTTATGTGTTTGGCCCACCGGCTGAGCAGCCGTGGCTGGATGAGTTACTGAGCCTGACCGGCCCGAAAGACAATATCGTCAGTCTGATTGGTGAGCTAAAACTGGAAGAGGTTCCGTGGGCCATTGCACAGATGGATTTCTACATCTCCTCTGACTCTGGCAATGCTTATATTGCGGATGCGCAGCAGATACCGGTGATCATGCTTTATGGCCCGTGTGAAGTCCGGGAACAGCGTCCGGTCAATAACGTTTTGTTTATCGGACCGGATAATATTGCTGCGTCGACGTTCGTTTTTGCCACCCGTTTTCAGTTTGATCAGCCTGCTGAAAAATTATTCGGGCTGGATCACGATAAACTGACTAGAATACAAACGTTTATTACTCATAATCTGGAATAGTGAAGCGTAATGGCAATTACCCCTCTTGCTGAGGCCGTTCAGCAAAGTCAGCTGCTGGTTAACACGCTTGCTGACACGGATGATAATCCGGTTCATGTTGCGTTTGGCATCAACTACGCCTACGCGCGTGGCCTGGGCATTACGTTGTTTTCACTTCTCAGCCATCATCCTGATACCGCTTTCCACGCCCATGTTTTTTCAGACTCGCTTTGCGAAGAGGATGTGGAAAAACTGCGTTCACTGGCCACGGGCCATCGTCTGGCGATCACGCTGCATATCTTTAACCGTGCCTGGGTTGATCAGCTGCCTGCGGTCGGACGCTATCCCAAAAGTATCCACTACCGTTTCCTGATCCCGGAAACCGTGGCGAGCTACAGCGATCGGGTGATCTATATTGATGCTGACACCCTGGTGGTGGGCGACTACTCTCCCCTGTTCACGCTGGATATCACTGATTACACGCTGGCGGCCTGTAATGACACACCGCGGGCGCGACATAACCAGTGCGCAAGGCTGGAGCTGAAGCACCACCACTATTTCAACTCCGGTTTTATGCTGATTAATATTCCACGCTGGCTCGAAAGGCAGACCACCGCGCGCATTACCGACGTGCTGGTAACGCGGGGCGCAGAGTTTGGTTTTCCCGATCAGGATGCGCTGAATATCGTGCTGGAGGATGAGGTCCTGATCCTGCCAGACCGCTATAACCACATTTACGACATCATCGCCAATAAAGTCTGGGATCACACGGGCGTGCCTGAAGAGACAGTGATGATTCACTACACCGGTAAATGCAAACCCTGGCATGCATGGGCTGGCAGCGATCTTTCCCACCGCTACTACAGCTATTACCAGCGCTCACCCTGGGCTTCACAACCGCTTGATACGCCAAAGCATTATAAAGAAATGAAGCGATTCGCCCGCGTAAAATGGCATCAGAAACAGTATGCTGAAAGCCTGAGCTGGATGATGAAGTATGTCAGTCTCAAGTTTTTTAAACAGAGTGAGCAATAGCACACTCAGGTTTATCAGATTGATGCGGGCGCTGTTATTTCAGCGCCTGACTTTCCCGTCACTTATCCCGCCAGCTGTTTGCCACGACCTCTGTAATAACGGCGCTGACAGCAAGCCAGCATAATAATCTGTTTACCTGCACGGCCACATTGCGTAAAAAAAGCGCATATAGCGCATTATTATTGTCGGGCGTGGTTTTTAGTAAAGCAGGGATGCAACATCGTTTTATAATTGTGAACTCCCTGATTTCACTCTGCTGATTTGGAAATGATTTATGACGAGGCAACGCCTTTTCGCAGTGAATACAATGCTGGTGCAGATATTGTCATGAGTACTTCTCCTCTGCTGAGTATCATTACCCCGATGTACAATGCGGGCAGCATGTTTGATGAGTTCATGCAGTCACTGCTGGCGCAGACGCTGACTCTGCTTGAGATCATTATCGTCGATGACGGTTCAACCGATGGCTCAGGCGAGCGCGCCGATCAGTATGCACAGCAGCATTCTTACATTCGTGTGATTCATCAGGAAAATGGCGGCGTCTCGCACGCCCGTAACGCCGGGCTGGCGATTGCCCGCGGGAAATATGTCACCTTCCCTGATGCGGATGACACCATGCAACCCGATATGTATCAGACGCTGGTGACGCTGGCGGAAGCAGATAATCTGGATGCGGCACAGTGCAACGCCGAGTGGTTTTTCAAACACAGCCAGCGGGTAAAGCCGCTGATTCCGCTGGATCGCCTGCGCAGCACGCCGGTACTGAGCGGTGCCGACTGGCTGAATACCGCACTGAAAACCCATCGTTATATGCATGTGGTCTGGCTGGGCATCTATCGCCGGGAACTGATTGAGCAGCATCAGTTGCAGTTTGAACCCGGCCTGCATCATCAGGATATTCCCTGGACCACCGAGTTTATGCTGCTGGCAAAACGCGTGCGTTATACCGAAGCGGTACTCTATCGCTACTATATGCACGACGCCTCAATCAGCAATCGCAAACGTACCGGCGAGCGCAACGTAGAGTATCAGCGTCACTACATGAAGATTGCGCGACTGCTGGAAGAGCTCAATGACCGCTATCGTGACCGCGTGAAGATCTACCCGTCGTTTCACTATCAGGTGACCCATGAAGCGCTCAGCGTGTGCCACAGTGTAAGACGTGAGCCTGACGCCCGCGCACGCCAGGCAATCATTGCCGAGCTGTTCGCCACCCGGACACACCTGCGCATGTTACGCAACGCCCGGGGAATTAAGCAGTGGTATCAGTTGCTGTTGTGGCTGGCCCGGCTCTATCGCTGGCGTGATAAATAACCTTTGAGGCTGGCTTTATCCTAAAAAGGGTTTGCCCTACAATCGGTTCACTGAATTCTGAGAACTCTTGTTTATGGCCAGCCTGACTCCAGCAAACATCTCTCCAAAAAATATATTACTGATTAAGCTGCGCCATCATGGTGACATGCTGCTCACAACACCCGCCATCAATGCGCTTCATGAGCGTTATCCGCAGGCCAGCATCGACGTGTTGCTCTATCAGGAGACGCGTCCGATGCTGGAAGCGCATCCGGCTATCCGCCATTTGCACGTCATCGATCGTAAATGGAAGCAGGAGGGCACCTGGCGCAAGCTGGGCCATGAGCGTGCATTAATTCGCGCCATACGTGACGCACATTATGATCTGGTGATTAATCTGGCCGATCAGTGGCGGGCTGCCCTGATTACGCGGCTCTCTGCGGCACCCGTTCGCATCGGTTTTGCCTATAAAAAACGTGATAACGTCCTGTGGCGATGGTGTCACAATCAGCTGGTCTCCACACACAATCACAGCAAGCTGCATACCGTTGAGCAGAATATGTCGGCGCTGGCACCCCTCGGCATCAGCAGCGACGGCGCACGTGTCTCAATGCACTACAGCGACGCTGACCAGCAAATTGTGCTGACCCGACTGGCAGAGCATCAGGTCACCGCGCCCTATATTGTGGTGCAGCCGACCTCACGCTGGGGCTTTAAATGCTGGGAAGAGGAGAGTGTTGCCGCCACGCTCGATCAGCTGGCGCAGCCGGGCCGCAAAGTGGTGCTGACCGCCGGGCCGGACAAACAGGAGCTGGCGATGATCAACCGCATTCGGGCACTGTGTGCGTCGCCGGATGTGGTTTCGCTGGCCGGTCAGTTTACTCTGCCACAGCTGGCGGCGCTTATCGATCATGCCCGACTGTTTATTGGTGTCGACTCTGCACCAATGCACATGGCCGCCGCACTTGAAACGCCCTGTATTGCGCTGTTTGGCCCGACCAAGCTGCAGCACTGGCGGCCATGGGGCGACAACAATCATGTCATCTGGGCGGGTGATTATGGCCCGCTGCCCTCACCCGATTCCATCGACACCAAAACAGACCAGCGTTATCTGTCGGCCATTCCGGTGAAGGATGTGGTCGCGGCAGCGAGGAGCTATCTGAATGAGTAAGTTACGGCTGGCGATTGTCCGGCAGAAATATCGTCCGGATGGCGGTGCCGAGCGTTTTATCTCGCGCGCGCTGGAAGCGCTGGGCAGCGAGCAGCTCGATCTCAACATCATTACCCGCAGCTGGCAGGGCACACCCAATCCTGACTGGCATCTGCATATCTGTAATCCTGCAAAGCTGGGCCGGGTATCCCGTGAGCGCGGTTTTGCCCGTGCAGCACGCGCCTGCTGGGAGCGCGAAAAGTTCGATATTGTGCAAAGCCACGAGCGCATCGCGGGCTGTGATATTTTTCGCGCGGGTGATGGTGTTCATCGCGTCTGGCTGGAACAGCGCGCCCGCATCGTCTCATCGTGGCAACGACTGAGTGCTGTGCTCAGCCCTTATCATCGCTATGTCTTGCAGGCGGAAGCGGAGATGTTTAACTCTCCGACGCTGAAAGCGGTGATCTGTAATTCTGAGATGGTAAAGCGCGATATCCTGCGCTGTTTCTCGCTCGACGCCGGAAAAATCCACGTTATTCATAATGCTATCGACGCCAGCCGTTTCCAGCCCGCCACGGAAGCAGCACGTCGCGCCACCCGTCAGCAGCTGGCGCTGCCCGATGCGGCCACCGTACTGATTTATGTCGGCTCCGGCTTTGAACGCAAGGGCTTGAAAGCGGCGATACAGGCGCTGGCTGCCAGCGACCGTTATCTGATTGTGGTGGGTCAGGATAAGCAACTGCAGCGGTATCAGCAGCTGGCAAATCAGCTTAACTGTCTGGACCGCCTGCGCTTTGTCGGCGTACAGCAGGATGTGCAGCCGTTCTATCACGCGGCTGATGGCCTGCTGCTGCCCACCCTCTACGATCCTTTTCCTAATGTGGTACTGGAGGCGATGGCCTGCGGCTTACCGGTGATTACCAGCACTGGCTGCGGTGGCGCAGAATTTATTACCGCTGGTCAGGAAGGCTTCGTCTGTGATGCGTTGGATATCAACGGGTTAAATCAGGCTGTTAATGCATTACCGGCGCTTTCCGTCGATTCACGAATGGGTGACGCGGCGCGGCGCAAAATTGAACCTTATGGTCCACAACGGCTGGCGCAGGCGCTGACTTCGCTTTATCAGCAGGTCCTGAGCAGCAACTGACAATGTGGGATGAGTGCATGCGGGGTTTCTGATAACATGCCGCCATCTGATTTTAATCTGCTTTTAGACGCGAATTTGCTGTAACGGTAACTATGACGACCTTTTACACCGCATTGCTCTACTTAATTCAGCCACTCATTTGGCTGCGCCTGTGGCTGCGCGGTCGTAAAGCGCCTGCCTATCGCAAACGCTGGGCAGAACGCTATGGCTATTGTGTCGGCAAAGTTAAGCCCGACGGCATTGTGCTGCACTCGGTCTCTGTGGGTGAAACCCTGGCCGCGATCCCGCTGGTGCGCGCTCTGCGTCATCGTTACCCGACCCTGCCGATTACCGTCACCACCATGACGCCTACCGGCTCTGAACGCGCGCAATCTGCATTTGGCAAAGATGTGCATCACGTCTATCTGCCTTATGATCTGCCGGGTTCGATTAATCGTTTTCTGGATACGGTCAACCCACGCCTGGTGATCATCATGGAAACCGAGCTGTGGCCGAATATTATCCGCATTCTGCACCAGCGTAATATTCCGCTGGTGATCGCCAATGCCCGCCTCTCGGCCCGATCGGCCAAAGGCTACCGCAAGCTGGGTAAATTCATGCGCCGGCTGTTGCAGAGCATCACGCTTATCGCGGCGCAGAATGCGGAAGATGGCGACCGCTTCCTGAGCCTGGGCCTGAAACGTTCTCAACTAACGATTACCGGCAGCCTGAAGTTTGATATTTCCGTGACGCCAGAACTGGCCGCCAGAGCGGTGACGCTGCGTCGTCAGTGGGCGCCGCGCCGTCCGGTGTGGATCGCCACCAGCACGCACGAAGGTGAAGAGGCCATTGTGCTGGATGCTCATCGCCGCCTGCTGCAGACCTTCCCGGATTTGCTGCTGATTCTGGTGCCCCGCCATCCCGAGCGTTTTAACGATGCCCGTGAACTGACGCAGGAACGCGGCTTCAGCTTTATCCTGCGCAGCAGCGGCGAGATCCCTTCTGGCTCAACGCAGGTGGTTATCGGAGACTCAATGGGCGAACTGATGCTGCTATACGGCATTGCCGATCTGGCCTTTGTCGGCGGCAGCCTGGTTGAACGGGGTGGACACAACCCGCTGGAGCCTGCTGCCCATGCGCTTCCGGTTCTGATGGGACCCCATATCTGGAACTTCAAAGATATCTGCAGCAAGTTGCAGGAAGGCCAGGGGCTGATCACCGTCACCGACGTGATTTCGCTGGAAAAAGAGGTCACCAACCTGTTACAGGATGATGATTACCGCCGTTATTACGGACGTCATGCGGTAGACGTGCTGCACCAGAATCAGGGTGCGCTACAGCGTCTGCTACAGTTACTCGAACCGCATCTGCCACCACGGGCCCACTAATGTCAGCACGCCAACGTCTTTCCGTGGTGATGATCGCCAAAAACGAAGCGGAACTGCTGCCTGAATGCCTGGCCTCGGTCAGCTGGGCCGATGAAATTATCGTGCTGGACTCAGGCAGCCATGACAACAGTGTCGAGATCGCCACGCAGGCTGGGGCGAAGGTCTACCTCAATGATGACTGGCAGGGCTATGGTATCCAGCGCCAGCGCGCGCAGCACTATGCCACCGGCGACATGATTCTGATGATCGATGCGGATGAACGCGTGACACCTGAACTGCGCGCCGCGATTGAGCAGGTGCTGGTCGCGCCACCCAGCCGTACGGTTTATAGCCTGGGCCGCAGTAATCTGTTTCTCGGCCGCTTTATGCGCCATAGCGGCTGGTATCCTGACCGCGTCATGCGACTCTACCCACGCACCTTCCGCTACAATGACAATCTGGTGCATGAATCACTGCAAAGTGACGGCGCGCCGGTGGTGGCATTACCCGGCGATCTGCAGCATCTGACCTGCCGCGATTTAATCGCCTTTCAGCGCAAGCAGCTGGCTTATGCCGAAGCCTGGGCTACGGAACGCCATCGGCGCGGTAAGCGTTGCAGCCTGTTTTCTCTGTTCAGCCATACGCTGGGCGCGTTTATGAAAACCCTGCTGCTGCGTGCCGGTTTTCTCGACGGAAAGCAGGGCTGGATTCTGGCGGTGGTCAATGCGCAATATACCTTCAATAAATATTCAGCCCTCTGGGCGCTGAATCATGCTTCGGCAAAAGGGCGAGTATGATCACGAAAGCCATCTATCCCGGAACGTTCGATCCTGTGACGCTCGGCCATCTCGACATCGTGACGCGGGCAGCGCAGATGTTTGATCAGGTCATTCTGGCCGTTGCCGCCAGCCCCAGCAAAAAACCAATGTTCAGCCTGGATGAGCGCGTGGCGCTGGCCGGTGAAGTGATAGCCCATCTGCCCAACGTTGAGGTGGTCGGATTCAGCGACCTGATGGCGAATTTCGCCCGTGACCAGCAGGCGAATGTGCTGGTTCGTGGCTTGCGTGCGGTGTCAGACTTTGAATATGAAATGCAGCTGGCGCAGATGAATCGTCACCTGCTGCCAACGCTGGAGAGTGTTTTCCTGATGCCGTCTGAAGGCTTCTCGTTTATCTCATCTTCGCTGGTCAAAGAGGTGGCGCGTCACGGCGGCGATGTGACCGCCTTCCTGCCCGCGCCGGTGCATCAGGCATTGCTGGCTAAACTGGCTTAATGCTGGCAGTTCGGGCACCAGTAGGTGCTGCGCTGCCCGTGTCTGCCGCTGACAATCGGCGTACCGCATGCCCGGCAGGGTTCGCCTGCCCGCCCATAAACCTGTAACTGCTGTGCAAAATAGCCGGGTTTACCGTCGGTCTGTAAGAAGTCACGCAGTGTGGTTCCGCCCTGCTCAATGGAGCGTAACAGCACCGCTTTGATGGTATTGACCAGCAGTTCCGCTTCGGCCTGCGACAGACTGCCGGCAGCACGATCGGGAATGATCCCGGCGGTAAACAGTGACTCGCTGGCGTAAATGTTGCCCACGCCCACCACCACTTTGTTATCCATCAGCCACTGCTTGATGAGCGTCCGCTTGCCGCGTGACTTCTCAAACAGGTAAGCGCCGTCAAACTCCTCGCTAAGCGGCTCCGGCCCGAGATGTGCCAGCACGCTGCTGCCCGCCAGATCGCTGCTCCAGAGCCAGGCACCAAAGCGGCGCGGGTCGGTGTAGCGCAGCACTTTGCCGTTGCTCATGACCAGATCAACATGGTCATGCTTCGCCGCTGGCAGCTCTTCTGACAGCACGCGCAGGCTACCGGACATGCCAAGGTGGATAATGATCCAGCCATGCGGCAGCTCCAGCAGCAGATATTTCGCCCGGCGCTGCACACTGAGCACCGGCTGATCGCTCAGCGCCAGGATCTCCTGCGAAACAGGCCAGCGCAAACGTGAATTACGCACCACGGCGTGAAGGATGGTTTCACCGACCAAATGCGGTTCGATACCGCGACGGCTGGTTTCAACCTCTGGCAACTCTGGCATACCTTCTCCTCAGCGTTTTACACAAACAAAAAACCCGGCCGGAGCCGGGTTTTTAGCAGAACACTAAAATTACTTAATTTTAGCTTCTTTGTAGAGCACATGCTGACGTACAACCGGATCGAACTTTTTCAGTTCCAGCTTCTCTGGTTTAGTACGTTTGTTCTTCGTGGTGGTATAGAAGTGACCTGTACCAGCAGAGGAAACCAGCTTGATCTTCTCACGAATACCTTTAGCCATGATTCAGTTCCTTAGTACCTTAGTACTTCTCACCACGGGCACGCATATCGGCTAACACCGTATCAATGCCCTTTTTATCAATAATACGCATACCTTTAACAGATACACGCAGAGTAACGAAGCGCTTCTCGCTCTCAACCCAAAAACGGTGTGAGTGCAGGTTCGGAAGGAAACGGCGTTTCGTCGCGTTCATTGCGTGGGAACGGTTGTTACCCGTCACCGGACGCTTTCCAGTTACCTGGCAGACTCGTGACATGTCAATATCTCCAAAAATCAAATCAGCTCGAGCTTTAAAAATTAGGTTTGGGCCGCCTCGTCAGGCTTGCAGCCCGCCAGGCGAATTCCATGGAACCCGCTAAGCTGGCCTAACCGCCAAACCCGAGATTCTCAAAGGTGGCGTAGTATACGCCGCTCAGCCCAAGTGCTCAAGTCCCGAACAGATAAAGATCCCGAATGATCGGGCAAAAAGCCGCCACCTGGCGTGAAATCCCCCCCTGTCAGAGCCATCCCCGCTCGGCAAAGGAGACATATTCGCCATGCCCAATCACCAGATGATCGAGCAGACGGATGTCGAGTAGCTGGCAGGCTTCGCTGACTTTATGGGTCACTTCACGGTCTGCACGGCTCGGCTCCGCCATGCCCGACGGGTGATTATGCGCCAGTATCAGAGCGGCAGCATTGAGCTTCAGCGCTTCCCGGACAATCTCGCGGGGGTGAACTTCCACGCTGTTAATGGAACCAGAGAACATATTTTGTGCCCGCAGCACCCGATGCTGATTATCCAGAAACAGTGCCATGAAGATCTCTCGCTCCTGATGGGCTAACAGACTTTGCAGATACTGGCGCGTAATTTGTGGATTTTCCATTGCGCTTTCGCGGGCCAGCTTACTGGCGAAAAAACGCTTCGCCAGTTCGGCAATCGCATGAAGTTGTGCCAGCTTGGCATCGCCGACCCCTTTGATTTCACCGAATGCCGCTTTGTCTGACGTCATGAGCTGATAAAGCGAGCCAAAACCGTCCAGCATCTGTCCGGCCAGCTCCAGGACGTTCTGTCCAGGCGATCCGGTACGGAGAAAAATGGCCAGTAGTTCGGTATCGCTGAGGGCATGCGCACCCAGCTTCCGGAGTTTTTCCCGTGGTCCCTTTATTTTCATATCCGCTCTCCCTGAGATGAGCCTTAGCATGGCCCATCATGAAGAGTGCAGCTATCAGTGAAGCTGCAATCTACGAGACGGCTCGCAAACGCAGTCAGTGAAAAGGCGCATCCGCGCTTTTGTGATAAAGTCCGTGCATTCGCCGCCGCGAGCGGCAGAGAGCTTAGTGAGGCCAACATCATGATGGGATTAGCCGGCAAAAAAATTCTTCTTGGCGTGAGCGGTGGTATTGCTGCTTATAAAGCACCTGAGCTGGTGCGCCGCCTGCGCGATCGCGGTGCTGATGTCCGCGTGATGATGACAGAGGGGGCGAAAGCATTTATTACTCCGCTCAGCCTGCAGGCTGTCTCCGGCTATCCGGTATTTGACGATCTGCTTGATCCGGCAGCGGAGGCGGCGATGGGTCATATTGAACTGGCAAAATGGGCCGATCTTATTGTGCTGGCACCGGCCACTGCTGACCTGATTGCCCGTATTACTGCCGGTATGGCAAACGATCTGGTGACGACCGCCGTGTTAGCGACGGCCTCACCCGTGGCAGTGGTGCCCGCTATGAATCAGCAGATGTATCGTGCGGCGGTGACCCAGCATAACCTGCAGAGCCTGCAGGCGCGTGGCGTGCTGATTTGGGGACCGGACAGCGGCAGCCAGGCCTGCGGCGATGTCGGGCCGGGCCGGATGCTCGACCCGCTGGTGATTGTTGACCATGCGGTGCAGTGGGCTACGCCCGTCAACGATCTGCAACATCTCAACATTATGATTACCGCCGGCCCTACCCGTGAGGCGCTGGACCCGGTGCGCTACATCACTAACCACAGCTCCGGCAAAATGGGCTTTGCTATTGCCGCCGCCGCCGCCAGACGCGGTGCACAGGTCACGCTGGTCAGCGGCCCGGTCACCCTGTCTGCGCCAGCGGGTGTGCGGCGAATTGATGTGACCAGCGCGCTGGAGATGCAGGCCGCCGTCATGAGTGAGATAGATAAACAACATATTTTCATTGCAAGCGCAGCCGTGGCAGACTACCGGGCAGCCGATATTGCGGCCGATAAAATCAAGAAACAGGGCGGCGATGATAACGTCACGCTGAACCTGGTAAAGAATCCCGATATTGTTGCCGGCGTCGCTGCACTTCAGGAAAACCGGCCGTTCGTCGTTGGATTTGCTGCTGAAACACAGAATGTGGAAGAATACGCCCGGCAAAAACGGGTGCGCAAGAATCTGGATCTGATCTGCGCTAACGACGTCGCTAAAGCCGGACAGGGGTTTAATAGCGACACCAATGCTCTTCACCTTTTTTGGCAGGATGGAGAAAAACGCTTACCGCTCAGCGATAAGTCACTCCTTGGCCAACAATTAATAGACGAGATTGTCAGCCGTTATGATGAAAAAAATAGACGTTAAAATCCTGGATCCGCGCGTCGGCAAAGAGTTTCCACTGCCGACCTACGCGACTTCAGGTTCCGCTGGGTTAGATTTACGCGCCTGCATTGATGATGTTCTCGACATCGCACCAGGCACCACAACGCTGGTTCCGACCGGCCTGGCGATTCATATTGCCGACCCCGATCTGGCCGCTGTGATCCTGCCGCGCTCAGGCCTTGGCCATAAACATGGCATCGTGCTGGGCAACCTGGTGGGTCTGATTGACTCCGACTATCAGGGACAGCTGATGGTCTCGGTCTGGAATCGCGGCCAGGAAAGCTTCTCGCTGCAACCCGGCGATCGCATGGCACAACTGGTCTTTGTACCGGTGGTGCAGGCGGAATTTAACCTGGTCGAAGATTTCGACGCCAGCCTGCGCGGCGAAGGCGGTTTCGGCCACTCCGGTCGCCAGTAACCCGCATTACCGACTTTCACTTACGCCCGTTATTTTTTCCTCATCGCCACAGGACGCGTTCCTGTGGCAGATGCGTAGGTGTTGCCTGTTTTTAGGTGAATTTCAGGGGTCTTTAAGGTCATGGCAGAAAAAAAAGTCGCGAAGCGGAATCGTCGCGAAGAGATTTTGCAGGCGCTGGCGCAGATGCTGGAGTCGGGTGATGGCAGTCAGCGCATTACCACAGCCAAACTGGCAGCCACGGTGGGCGTTTCCGAAGCGGCACTGTATCGTCACTTCCCGAGTAAGACACGAATGTTCGATAGCCTGATTGAGTTTATCGAAGACAGTCTGATTACCCGCATCAATCTGATCCTCAAGGATGAAAAAGAGACCATGACGCGTCTGCGTCTGATCGTGCAACTGATTCTGGGATTTGGTGAGCGTAATCCGGGACTGACACGTATTCTGACCGGCCATGCATTGATGTTTGAGCAGGACCGACTGCAGGGACGCATCAATCAGCTGTTCGAGCGGATTGAAGTGCAGCTGCGACAGGTGATGCGGGAACGGAAAATGCGCGAGGGCGAAGCCTTTCAGGCCGATGAGGCGCTGCTGGCAAGTCAGTTGTTGGCATTCTGTGAGGGTTTACTGTCACGGTATGTCCGTTCTGAGTTTCGTTTCAGTCCTACCGCAGACTTTGAGGCTCGCTGGCCGCTGATTGCCGCGCAGCTGGCGTAAAGCGTAAAAGAAGGCGGGCATTGCGCCCGCCTCTGTTAAATCCCGTACGCTTTCTGATAGGCACGTACCTGAGCCAGATGATCGGCCATCTCAGGCTTCTCTTCCAGCCAGGCAATCAGGTCTGCCAGCGTAATAATTGCGGTCACTTTGCAGCCGTAATCACGTTCCACTTCCTGAATCGCCGACATTTCTCCGCGTCCACGCTCCTGACGATCAAGCGAGACCAGTACGCCTGCCAGAGTGGCGTTGTGCGCACCGATAATATCCATCGACTCACGAATCGCGGTGCCTGCGGTGATCACATCGTCCACCAGCATCACTTTGCCCTGCAGCGGACTGCCAACCAGCAGGCCACCTTCGCCATGATCTTTCGCTTCTTTACGGTTAAAGCAGTAAGGCACATCGCGGTCATGATGATCCGCCAGCGCCACCGCCGTGGTGGTGGCAATCGGAATGCCTTTATAGGCCGGGCCGAACAGCAGATCAAAATCAACAGCGCCATCCACCAGCGCCTGCGCGTAGAAGCGTCCCAGCAGCGCTAAATCCCGTCCGCTGTTAAACAGACCAGCATTAAAGAAATAGGGGCTTTTACGCCCGGACTTCAAAGTGAACTCACCGAACTTCAGCACCTGCTTGTTCAGGGCAAATTCAATAAACTGACGCTGCCAGGCTTTCATTTCTCACTCCTCAAATAAAGAAAAGGCGACTCTGAGGTCGCCTGTTACATCAATTTTCCAGCGCTGCTTTCTGCGCCTGAATTAATTCCTCAATTCCGCCCCGAGCCAGCGCCAGTAGCGTCAGCAACTCTTCATGGCTGAACGGTTCGCCTTCGGCAGTGCCCTGCACCTCGATCATGCGGCCATCTTCCAGCATCACGACGTTCATGTCGGTTTCTGCGGCTGAGTCTTCAACATACTCCAGATCGCACAGCGCTTCGCCTTTGACGATGCCCACTGAAATCGCCGCGACCATGCCTTTCATCGGGTTCGCTTTCAGTTTACCGCTGGCCACCAGCTTGTTCAGCGCATCAGCCAGCGCCACGCAGGCTCCGGTGATTGATGCGGTGCGAGTGCCGCCATCGGCCTGAATTACGTCACAGTCGAGCGTAATAGTAAATTCACCCAGCGCTTTAAGATCAACCGCGGCGCGCAGTGAACGGGCGATCAGACGCTGAATCTCCAGCGTACGTCCGCCCTGCTTGCCTTTTGCAGCTTCACGCGCCATACGGCTGTGGGTCGAACGCGGCAGCATGCCATATTCGGCCGTTACCCAACCCTGGCCCTGGCCTTTGAGGAAACGCGGAACCCCTTCGTCTACCGAGGCAGTGCAAAGCACTTTCGTTTCGCCGAATTCCACCAGAACGGAACCCTCTGCGTGTTTGGTGTAATTGCGGGTCAATGTGACTGGACGCACCTGTTGTGCGCTACGGCCTGCTGGACGCATGGGTATTCTCCGGCTTGCTAATGATTGGCTGCGCATTATACGGACTTCCTTGTCCGCTGTCTCTTACGCTGGTCTGACGCAGGCATCAGATGAAATTCCCCGCCAGCTGTGGCTAAATGCGCGTTCCTTTCTCTCTGATAAAAAAGACATATGGCCGCCATTCTTCATTTCCTGCTGGCGCTGGTGGTGATCTTCGCCCTTGCGCTGCTGGTCAGTCATGACCGTAAACAGATTCGCCTGCGCTTTATTATTCAACTGATTGTGGTGGAAGCCGCGCTGGGTTGGTTCTTCCTTCACTCTGCCGGAGGTCTGGCGCTGGTCGGTTCGTTCGCCGGTTTCTTTGAGACGCTGCTGGGTTTTGCCGCACAGGGCACGGAGTTCGTGTTTGGCGGAATGAGCAAACAGGGTCTGGCATTTATCTTCCTCGGCGTGCTCTGCCCGATTGTCTTTATTTCGGCACTGATCGGCATATTGCAGCACTGGCGCATCCTGCCGCTGCTGATCCGTATTTTCGGGACGCTGCTGTCGAAGATTAACGGCATGGGCAAGCTGGAGTCGTTCAACGCCGTCAGCACGCTGATTCTTGGGCAGTCGGAAAACTTCATCGCTTATAAAGGGATTCTGGGTGATATCCCGCCACGTCGGCTCTACACCATGGCGGCGACCGCGATGTCTACCGTTTCGCTGTCGATTGTCGGTGCTTATATGTCGATGATCGAACCGAAGTATGTGGTTGCGGCACTGCTGCTTAACATGTTCAGCACCTTTATTATCCTGTCAATCATCAACCCGATGAAAAGCCAGGATGAGCAGCCTATCGCGCTGGATAAACTGCATGAAGAGCAGAGCTTCTTTGAGATGCTGGGTGAGTACATCCTGGCAGGCTTCAAAGTCGCGATGATTATTCTGGCCATGCTGATTGGCTTTATTGCCCTGATTGCTGCCGTCAACGCGCTGTTTGCGGCGGTGTTCGGCTACAGCTTCCAGCAACTGCTCGGCTACCTGTTCTATCCTCTGGCCTGGCTGATTGGCATTCCCAAAGCCGATGCCCTGCAGGCGGCCAGCATCATGGCAACCAAACTGGTGGCGAATGAGTTTGTGGCGATGATTGAACTGCAGAAAGTCGCGGCAGGCATGAGTGCGCGTGGACTGGGTATTCTGTCGGTGTTCCTGGTCTCGTTCGCTAACTTTGCCTCTATCGGCATTGTGGCGGGCGCAATAAAAGGCCTGAATGAGAAACAGGGAAATGTGGTTTCCCGTTTTGGCTGGAAGCTGGTCTATGGCTCCACGCTGGTCAGTCTGCTCTCCGCAGCCTTTGCCGGTCTGTTTATCTGATTATTCAACGGGCGGCAATTCTGCCGCCCGCTTTCGCCTTAGAATCCGACGCAGACGGGTGCATCTACCCGCATAACCGACTCCTGACCAAACCGTTTTTTATAGAGGCTGCGTAACGTCTCAATATCAACGTTGGTGGCGGGGTCGATCCCGTGGATCAGCATCAACGCCTTACTGTTCTCCCGTGCCAGCTGACCGTTCTTGCCCAGCCATTGCCCTTTGGCATCATAGACCGACAGGCCCGCTTTAAACCGTGGCGTGACCTCATTATCCACGAAGTTCATCCAGTCGAGTGAACTCACCCTGCCGCCATCAGGCTTGCTCAGTCCAAACCACAACGTGGTCTGCATCATCATGTCGCCACCCGCACAGATGGGTTGCGGTTTAGTGGGCGGCGAGTGGCGTGCCTGGCAACCTGCCAGCAGCAGAGCCATCACAACAGGAAGGGCAATAACGCGAGACATAGATCAGTCATCCTCACAAAGGGTCAACGGCCATCATAAGTGGCTGTCGCTGAAAGCGGAAATGGTTCGTTATTTTCCTGTGCGACGCTTATGCCTGTTATGCCGTGGCTCGCCTCGCTATACTTCACCCATCTTTCCGCAAATGAGTACCGCTTATGATCCGCAGTATGACCGCTTATGCCCGCAGCGAAGCCAAAGGCGAATGGGGCAGCGCCGCCTGGGAGCTGCGTTCCGTGAACCAGCGTTATCTGGAAACCTACATCCGCCTGCCGGAACAGTTTCGTGGGCTGGAGCCGGTTATCCGCGAGCGCATTCGCCAGCGTCTGACGCGCGGTAAAATTGAGTGCAACCTTCGTTATGATGCCGATCCCAGCGCGCAGGGCGAACTGATGCTCAACGAAACGCTGGCGAAACAGCTGGTGCAGGCTGCCAACTGGGTAAAAATGCAGAGCGACGAAGGCGCGATTAATCCGCTGGATATTCTGCGCTGGCCAGGTGTGATGTCTGCGCAGGAACAGGATCTGGATGCCATCAACACCCAGTTGTTGCAGGCACTGGATGGTGCGCTTGATGACTTTATTGCGGCACGTGAAAGCGAAGGTACCGCCCTGAAAGCGATGATTGAGCAGCGTCTGGAAGGCGTCTCGCAGGAAGTCAGCAAAGTGCGTGCGCAGATGCCTGAGGTGATCAAATGGCAGCGTGAGCGGCTGGTCGCCAAACTGGAAGATGCTGAAGTCCAGCTGGAAAACAATCGCCTTGAGCAGGAACTGGTGATGATGGCGCAGCGTGTTGACGTTTCTGAAGAGCTGGATCGTCTGGATGCGCACGTTAAAGAGACTTACAACATCCTGAAAAAGAAAGAAGCAGTTGGCCGCCGTCTCGATTTTATGATGCAGGAGTTCAATCGTGAGTCGAACACGCTGGCTTCGAAGTCGATCAACGCCGAAATCACTACGTCAGCTATTGAACTGAAGGTGCTGATTGAGCAGATGCGCGAGCAGATTCAGAATATCGAGTAATTTCCACTCAACAAAGCGCTCGCAGTAGCGCTTTGTTCCCCTCTCAGGCGCTGTCAGCACTTAAAGAGTTAGCTCCTTCCGCGAATTGATCGCTTTTTCAGCGCGGCCAGCATCAGAATCAGGTAAAGATAAATAAATAATCATTTCCAGACTGTTCCTGAAACGGCCTCGCTTACAATTAAAGCTTCTTTCAGGCTTAGATTAATTATTTGAAAAATAATGATTTTATCGGGTTAATGTACTTTTATAGCCGGTATTAACGCTTCTCCATGAAACAGGTCAATCCTGTAGATGCCGGAGTTTCCCTTTCTTTGAAGGCACTTTTTGATAAAATGTTGGTCGAAATCAGTACAGCTGTACCGCCTTAAGACTCATGGAAGTGCTCTTTGTGCGATGCATCCCTCTATCCCATGAAGGTTGTTAATGAAAAACACCGGAAAATTTAGCAGTTCGCTGCTGCATCCGCGTTATTGGTTTACCTGGTTTGGCCTTGGCGTACTCTGGCTGCTGGTCCAGCTCCCCTATCCTGTTCTTATGCGTCTCGGTGCCGGTGCCGGCAAAATCTCTCGCCATTTCCTGCAGCGCCGCGAGCGTATTACCCGTCGTAACATCGAACTCTGCTTTCCGGGCATCAGCGAAGAAAAAACAGAACATATGATTGCCGGCAATTTCGCGTCGCTTGGGATGGCGCTGGCTGAAACCGGTATTGCCTGGTTCTGGTCTGACCGTGCGGTAAGACGTCTGTTTAAAGTGTCGGGAATGGAAAACCTGCATGCCGCGCAGAAAGAAAAGCGAGGCGTGATGCTGATTGGTGTGCATTTCATGTCACTGGAGCTGGGCGGCCGCATCAGCGGACTCTGTCAGCCAATGATGGCGATGTATCGCCCACACAATAACCAGGCGATGGAGTATGTGCAGACTAAAGGCAGGATGCGCTCAAATAAAGCGATGATCGACCGTCGTGATCTACGCGGTATGGTTAATGCCCTGAAACAGGGTGAATCGGTCTGGTTTGCGCCTGACCAGGATTACGGCCCTAAAGGCAGCACCTTTGCGCCGCTGTTTGCGGTGGAAAAAGCCGCCACGACTAACGGGACTTTTGTTTTGTCGCGTCTGGCGAAGCCAGCGATGGTGCCGATTATGCTGATTCGTAATCCAGGAAATGATGGCTACCATTTGATCATCGAACCGATGCTGGAAAATTATCCTCATACGGACGAGGCTGCTGCTGCAGCTTATATGAACAAAGTGATCGAAAATCAGATCCTTCGCGCACCCGAACAGTACCTTTGGCTGCATCGTCGCTTCAAAACCCGGCCACCGGGTGAAAAGTCGCTCTACGTCTGAGTTAACTGATAAAGCAGGCCTCGTGCCTGCTTTGTTGTTTTAATCTGCTGAACGACATCTGCTTTACGTCCACTCTCTCATCCTCGTTTGCTATGCTCTTATACTGCCTCTGCCGTTATAGCTACCTCTACAGTTTCTGCTGTTCAGCACACCTGTCTGCGTCCGGCAGGCTGGTATCAAAGAGATAATTAAGGAATGATGAATCCTCTTACCTCGTCAATGCCGGACAATCTTATGGATATCAACGATACACAGCAGTGGCAGCGTCCGCTGATTGATGATCGCCTTACGCCCTATATTGAAGTGGATGCAGAGCGCCTGGAGCAGAACCTGCAGCATATGCAGCGCAAAGCCAGTGCGGCAGGCGTCGCGTTGCGACCCCATATCAAAACGCATAAAAGCGTCTGGATTGCGCAGCGTCAGATCGCGTCCGGTGCCCAGGGTGTTACCGTCTCTAAGCCCAGCGAAGGCATCAGCTTTATTCAGGGCGGTGTTCGTGATCTGCTATTAGCCTACCCGATTGTGCAACCGCAAAGCGTGGCTGAATTGCTGCGCCACGCCGTGCTTCATCAGGCAAAGCTCACCCTGATTGCGGGCAGGCTGCAGGGCGTGGCGGCTATTGCTGATGCCTGCCAGCAGCAACCGGAATGCGACCTGGCGGTAGCGATTAAGGTTGATGTTGGATTACATCGGATAGGTGTCAATCCTGATACAGATGAAGCGGTGCTGATTGCTCAGGCGCTGCAGGACAAAGGGTTACGCTTTGCCGGATTAGTGTCACATGCCGGCCACGCTTATGGTGCCGGTAATGCCGCGGCCATTGCGGATGTCGCCCGGCAGGAAACGGCATTGATGCAGCGAGTACAGGCAAAACTGCAGGCGGCTGGTTTTACCGACTGCCCTCTCTCTGTAGGTTCAACGCCTACGGCGCTGGCAGCAGAGATTGCACCCTGCATGAATGAAATCCGGCCCGGAAACTATGCACTACTGGACCTTACCGCCTGCCGTCTCGGATTAAGTCACGTCGATCAGCTGGCAATGAGCGTCATTACCCGTGTCGTGGCGGTGAACGATCATTTCGCGATTGTGGATGCCGGGTCAAAAATGCTGAGTTCGGATAAAGGGCCACACGGCACCAATGCCAGCGGCTTTGGTGTGGCAGCCGACGAAGCGGGTCAGACTTATGAAGTGACAAAATTATCTGAGGAGCACGGTTTTCTGCTTTATCAGGATCGCCGCCCTGAAGTCGGCATGCTGCTGCGTATTTTCCCTAATCACAGTTGTGCCGTGATGGCGCAGTCGGACAGCTTTGTTCTGCGGCACGCTAACGGCCATAGCGAAGATCATGTGGTTTCTGCGCGCGGCAATTTCATCTGAGTCAGTGGCAGACAGCATCATCCGTTGTCTGCCGTTTGTACGAAACCCTTTCAACACCACACTTCTGCTGTTACAACGTTTTAACAAGCCTGACCCCATGCTTTAATGCCTTTTTAGCTTATTCACCGGAGGTTACATGCTCTCCTCTCGCACTCTGAGCCTGACGATTCCACGTCACTGGTTGGATCTTTATGAAACCATCTGGAAGCCAGAATTTTTCCCAAAGTGGGCTTCCGGGCTGACGCACAGCGCGTTAGAACCCGATGGCAATCGCTGGCGTGCTAAAGGCCCCCAGGGCAATGTGAAGATCCGGTTCTCGCCACATAATCCGTTTGGGGTAATGGATCACTGGATTGATAGCGGCTCGGGAAAGGAGATCTACGTACCGATGCGCGTGATAGCAAACGAACAGGGCGCCGAGGTGATGGTAACGGTTTATCGCCAGCCATTTACTTCAGATGAGAAATTTAAGCAGGATATTGAATGGGTTAGCAACGATCTTGAGAAACTCAACCAGCTTCTTACACAATAAATCAATGACTTAGCGCGCCTTTTTCTCTGCATTTATCACTGGCCGCTAATGAAAAAAAATAGAAAAACTTTCGACGATAAAGCATAAAGCGCTTATCTGATTACTCATCATCCTTACGCATTTATCACCAACCCTGCTTAAGCATCGTTGCCAGGAAAAATCCTGGCAAAATCCTCTGAAAGGCAGGCGACCCCCTCTGATTTCGGGCCTCCTGGTTTGCCGCACAAACAATTTCTGAATGACCCATACATTAATCATTAACAATCGTTTATTAGCAATCTGCTGGGGATTTAATATTTATCATGCATAAAGTGAAACCATTTATTTCTGCGGTCGCGTAATCAGACTTTTCTTATGGTGTTAAATTAAATAAAACAATGTATAAATCATTCCACACACAGCAATACCCATAATGATAAAGCAGGAAAAAAGTCATGGACCGCTCGGCGTATCCTTTGTTATCAGAAAAAGAATGCGTTGAGATTGCCGCAAGGATGCTGGCAGGAGAATATAAAACTACAACAGGATTTATTCGTGATCTGGCGGAATTCTTATTCGCTGAAGGGAATTCCGCCATGACACGAAACAGCGATTTTACCAGGGATATCTTTTTTATCCAGGCATCATTTGATTGAATCCATAATAACATGGCAAGCCTGTAAAGCGTTTTCAGGACTTCGGCCGGAAAAATTGCACTAACTAACGGTGTTACAGCAACCTCTCCTTGCCGTTACACAACTATTTAATTCTCACAGAGTCGATGGACTCTAACGAGTATATTATGGCAATACGTGAAAGCAGTCTGAATGGCGCAAAATGGTCTCTGCTCTCTTCAATCAAAATTATTGGCATCGGCGTATTACAACTCTCGTTGCTGGCGCAGATTCTGCAGGCGAATGAGCTCAATCTGCTGGCGATCGCCGTGATAGCTTTACTGGCTATCGATACTCTGGCCGATCGGGGCTTCTCAAATACGCTGATCCGCCGCTCGATTCTCTCTATCAATGACCTCTCCACGATCTACTGGGGTAATATGTTGATGGGGGTCGCGGTGTTTGGTCTGTTATTTACTGGCAGCCACCTGCTGACCAGCCTTTTTGATCAACCTGAACTGGCATTAATGCTGCAGATGGTCTCAGTGGTGTTTATTATCATCCCACAGGGTCAGCATTACCGTGCGATATTACAGCGCGAAAAACAATATACCCGTATCGCTTTTGCTGAAACCTCCTCGGTATTAGCCGGACTTGCCGTCACCTTATTTACCGTCTGGCTGACCCCTTCAGTATTGTGTGCGATCTGGGGTTACCTGGCGATGGCATCCATTCGTATGCTGATTTACTGCTACTACGGTCGTTCATGGTTCCAGCCGGAATACCGTTTTAGCCTGAATGCATTTTCTAAAATTCGTGCAAGAAACAAATAATAAAATAAGTCTGTATGGTGGGCTCTGAGCATCCGAAACGATGCGTTGGCGTGCTGTTAACCAGCACGCCTTTTCTTTTTATTTAGTCTGTCGCAATATTTACCTGATCGATTCTTTTCCCGCAGCATCCAGCCCTTTTTTATCTCCTGTATAAACTGGTTTTCGACCAGCGGCTATCTGGCGATCGTCGTCAGTTCACCGCCCGCCCTGGGTCGGAAAACCCCGCGCCGGAACGCGCAAACCCTCTGTACGTTGTTTCCTCTCAACTTTTTCAATCACCTGCCGCAGTCCCTTCGCAAAAAAGTCTTTCTATGATGACGCCAGCGCTGGCTGGTATAAACTGCGCTCATCCCGGACGCCGATTGCCAGAAAATCTTCGGCGCCGTCTCTCAAGCAATGCCGTAGTCTTGCCGCCGTCTTACTGGAGTCTGCTATGTTACTGACCGTTCTCTACATTATTGGTATTACTGCTGAAGCCATGACGGGTGCGCTGGCGGCGGGGCGTCGCAAAATGGATCTGTTCGGTGTCATCATTATCGCGTCCGTGACCGCCATTGGTGGCGGTTCGGTGCGCGACATCCTGCTGGGTCACTATCCGCTGGGCTGGGTGAAACATCCCGAATACATCATGATTGTTGCAGCGGCGGCGGTAGTGACCACTTTCCTGGCACCCCTGATGACGCATCTGCGCAAAGTGTTTCTGGTGCTCGATGCGTTAGGACTGGTGGTCTTTTCTATTATCGGCGCGCAGGTTGCGCTCGATTCAGGACACGCCATGATTATTGCCGCGATAAGTGCGGTCATTACCGGCGTCTTTGGCGGCGTACTGCGTGACATGTTCTGTAATCGCATTCCGCTGGTGTTTCAGAAGGAACTCTACGCCGGTATCGCTTTCGCCTCTGGCTGGATGTATATCCTGCTGCTGAAAACCACACTGGCGCATGAAGCGGTGATTATCATTACCCTGTTGTTCGGATTCTTCGCCCGTTTACTGGCGCTGCGCTTCCGTCTTGGTTTGCCGATTTTCAACTATCCCCATCCCGAGCATTGAGGATGCGGGAATTCCCTGCTGTCTCAGGAAAGCGATCAGCGCCTGCAGGCGGTCATCATGGAACTGCGTAACCAGGCGCTTTGCCAGCGCCGCCCCGACACCCGGTAAAGCTTGCCAGTCCCTGACATCCCGCTGCGTTAAGCTCTCCCACTGCTGATCGGGCAGCGCATTGAGGGCCTTCCGCGGCAGTGAAACACCTAAGGCATCCACCCAGCGACGAAGCGGCTGCTGACGGGTGAGATTAAAACGGTGCCAGAGCTGACCCGCCCGCTCCCGAGAGAGGCCCGTTGCGGCGGCGATCTGTTCCGGTGTTAACGTCAGCCAGCCGAACAGGTGCGTCATACTGCCGGTTTCCAGTAAGTGCAGCCAGGTGCTGCGCTCAACGCCAGGAATATTCAGCACCGTTTTCTGACTGAGCCAGCGTAATTTTGCCAGTAGCTGCTTCTGGCATTCAGCGCTGAAGGTGTAACAACTCAGCGGCGTGTAGCGCGACGCGTCGGGAGGCTGAGGATAGTGCCGCTCTGCCACGCGCCAGATCACCCGCTCCAGCCGGGGAATGCCCTGGCCTGCCAGACTCAGTGTGATGACATCTCCCGCCACGATATCGCTCTCCTGCCAGCGACGCAGCGATCCAACATTGACCCGCCTGACCGTCTTATCATCCAGCTGTACCGGCTGCAGATTAAGTACCGCGGCTATCTTCCCGGTTCGGCCGACTGGAAAATCGACGGAGAGCACTTCAGCGCTGACTTCCGGAGGCTGATATTTCCAGGCAACGGCCCATGTTCCCTCTCCAGGCAGCCAGTTTTTGCCCGCAGGTCGCAGGCTCTGATGAACGACGACACCGTCAGTGACAAAGGGCAGCGCAGCATGAAACCAGCGCTCCCGCCACGCTGCAACCTCCTCTTCGTCTTTAACGCTGTGGCTCCATTTTGCGGCAACGCCCAGTCCCCATCGGCTGAGTTGCTGAAGGCGTTCCCTCATCGTGGCGGGGCCATCTGGCCAGGCCCAGATAAAAATATCGAGCGAGTCCAGCAGAGGAACCCGCTGCTTGCTCATCATGGCGCCAGCGACCTGTGAGCGCGCATTCCTGCCGCCATCAACTGCCTGCTGATGACCGGTCATCGAGAGAAACAGCTCACCCTGCAGCACAACCTCTTCAAGTCCGGTCTCGATCTGCAGCGGAATCGCAGGGATCCAGGCGGCTTTAGCCAGCCACTCTTCACCGCGTAATCCATCACCACGACTTAACAGTGAAACCAGTCTGCCGTGGCGATAAACCAGGGAAACGGCAATGCCATCCACTTTCGGCTGCACCCAGAGATCGTGCCGCCCCTGCATCCAGTAAGCCAGGGCCAGCTTGTCGCGCATCTTTTTTACGCCCGTGTGGGCGACCGGATGCAGGTGCTCACCCTCACCCGGCAGTTGCGGTGCGTAAGCGGGCTGCAGAAGGTTAAAGCAGTGCTGCCAGTGATTCAGTCGCTGCTGCAGACTGTCATAATCTGCATCAGCCACCGGACTCTGCCCCTGACGATAGTAAGCATCATCCCAGTGCTGCAGCTGCTGTTGCAGACGACGGATCTCTTCTGACGCCCGGGTGGGTGTCCAGACGGGACAAAGGGCGCTATGCGCAGGCCATAGGACGATCCACAGAGCAGCCGCAAACAGCGGCCAGCCGAATCCTTTCATGATCTCTCTCCTGACGTTTTGCAGCATTCAATACCGGTGCTTCAGTGTCAGCCAGAGGTGATGTTCAGCTATGGAAGGGATGCCGTCGCAATCAGGGAATAATTACAGTCGTCCGACAGAGATTTGCGCGAAGATGCGCAAAAGTTGGGTGTTGCCGCTGCGCAAACGCTGCGTGGCGGCGGGAAGCTGTGTATACTGTGCAGGAAATCGACTCCGCTTTTAATCAATTCAAGAAAACCATGGCTCAAGGCACGCTCTATATTGTTTCTGCTCCCAGCGGCGCAGGTAAATCCAGCCTGATTCAGGCGCTGTTAAAGACCCAGCCGTTGTATGATACGCAGGTCTCTGTTTCGCACACGACGCGCGGTATGCGTCCGGGTGAAACCCATGGCGAACATTACTTTTTTGTTGAGAAGCATGAATTTGAGCAGATGATCGCGGAAGAGGCTTTCCTCGAACATGCCAAAGTTTTCGACAACTATTACGGTACCTCGCGCCATGCTATTGAGCAGGTGCTGGCAACCGGCGTTGACGTGTTTCTCGACATCGACTGGCAGGGTGCGCAGCAAATTCGCACCAAAATGCCTGGCGCACGCAGCATCTTTGTTTTGCCGCCTTCGAAAGAAGAGCTCGATCGCCGTCTGCGCGGTCGTGGCCAGGACAGCGAAGAGGTGATCACGCGTCGCATGGCTCAGGCGGTAGCGGAAATGAGCCACTACGCCGAGTATGACTATTTAATTGTGAATGATGATTTCGATCTGGCGCTGTCCGATTTGAAAACCATTATTCGCGCAGAACGTCTGCGTATGGCGCGTCAGAAGGCGCGTCACGATGCTTTAATCAGCAAACTGTTGGCAGTCTGAATACAGTTTCAGTATGATGCGCAGTCATTTCTTCATCTGTGGAGTAGCACACCTATGGCACGCGTAACCGTTCAGGACGCAGTAGAAAAAGTTGGTAATCGTTTTGACCTGGTGTTGGTCGCTGCACGTCGTGCACGTCAGATGCAGGTAGGCGGCAAAGATCCACTGGTTCCGGAAGAGAACGATAAACCTACCGTTATCGCCCTGCGCGAAATCGAAGAAGGTTTGGTCACCAATCAGATTTTAGATGTGCGTGATCGTCAGGAACAGCAAGAGCAGGAAGCCGCTGAGTTACAGGCCGTTACCGCTATCGCTGAAGGTCGTCGTTAACAGCCACCTGCAGGTTGCCCTTGTATCTGTTTGAAAGCCTCAATCAACTGATTGAAAAATACTTGCCAGAGGAGCAGATCAAGCGCCTCCAGCAAGCCTACCTTGTCGCACGTGATGCCCACGAGGGACAGACACGCTCCAGCGGTGAGCCTTATATCACCCATCCGGTTGCCGTGGCCTGTATTCTGGCGGAAATGAAGCTCGACCATGAAACTCTCATGGCCGCGCTGCTGCATGACGTGATCGAAGATACGCCTGCCACTTACCAGGACATGGAACAACTGTTCGGTAAAAGCGTGGCGGAACTGGTCGAAGGCGTTTCCAAGCTGGATAAGCTGAAATTCCGCGACAAGAAAGAAGCGCAGGCAGAGAACTTCCGCAAGATGATTATGGCGATGGTGCAGGATATCCGCGTCATTCTCATCAAGCTGGCTGACCGCACCCACAATATGCGCACTCTCGGCGCATTACGCCCGGACAAACGTCGCCGCATCGCGCTGGAAACGTTAGAGATTTACAGTCCGCTGGCGCACCGCCTGGGTATTCATCATCTTAAAACAGAGCTGGAAGAGCTCGGTTTTGAGGCCCTCTATCCGAACCGTTATCGGGTCATTAAAGAGGTGGTGAAAGCCGCGCGCGGTAATCGTAAAGAGATGATCCAGAAGATTCTTTCTGAGATCGACGGCCGTTTGCAGGAAGCGGGCATTCCCTGCCGCGTCAGCGGGCGTGAAAAGCATCTTTACTCGATTTACCGCAAAATGACGCTGAAAGAGCAGCGTTTTCACTCGATCATGGATATCTATGCCTTTCGCGTCATCGTGAAAGATCTGGATACCTGCTATCGCGTTCTGGGCCAGATGCACAGTTTGTATAAACCGCGTCCGGGCCGCGTCAAAGATTATATCGCCATCCCCAAAGCGAACGGCTATCAATCGCTCCATACCTCAATGATTGGTCCGCACGGCGTGCCGGTCGAAGTACAGATTCGCACCGAGGATATGGATCAGATGGCGGAAATGGGGGTCGCTGCGCACTGGGCTTATAAACAGGCGGGCGAAAGTGGCACCACCGCACAGATTCGCGCTCAGCGCTGGCTGCAAAGCCTGCTGGAGCTGCAACAGAGTGCGGGCAGTTCGTTTGAATTTATTGAAAGCGTGAAGTCCGATCTCTTTCCCGATGAGATCTACGTCTTTACACCTGAAGGCCGCATTGTTGAGCTGCCAACCGGTGCGACGCCGGTGGACTTCGCTTATGCGGTCCACACCGATATCGGCCATGCCTGCGTTGGCGCACGCGTTGACCGCCAGCCTTATCCGCTGTCGCAAACCCTGACCAGCGGTCAGACGATTGAGATCATCACCGCGCCTGGCGCCCGTCCTAACGCCGCCTGGCTCAACTTTGTCGTCAGCTCCAAAGCCCGCGCAAAAATTCGTCAGCTGCTGAAAAACCTCAAGCGCGAAGACTCCGTCAATCTGGGTCGCCGCCTGCTCAGCCATGCGCTGGGCGGCAGCCGTAAACTGGCTGAGATCCCGCCTGAGAATATCAGGCAGGAGCTGGATCGTATGAAGCTGACCTCGCTTGACGATCTGCTGGCAGAAATCGGTCTGGGCAATGCGATGAGCGTGGTGGTGGCGAAGAACCTGTTGCAGGCTGACAGCAACGCCATCAGCAGCAACAGCAAGCGCGGTAAACTGCCGATCAAAGGTGCAGATGGCGTGTTGATTACCTTCGCCAAATGCTGCCGTCCGATTCCCGGTGACCCGATTGTTGCCCATGTCAGTCCCGGCAAAGGGCTGGTGGTGCATCATGAATCCTGTCGGAATATTCGCGGCTACCAGAAAGAGCCTGAAAAATTCATGCCGGTCGAGTGGGATAAAGTCACCGAGCAGGAGTTCGTGGCGGAAATCAAAGTCGACATGTTTAACCATCAGGGCGCACTGGCTAACCTGACGGCGGCAATCAACACGGCCGGTTCCAATATTCAGAGCCTGAATACCGAAGAGCGTGATGGCCGCGTTTACAGCGCCTTTATCCGCCTGACCGCACGTGATCGCGTCCATCTGGCGAATATCATGCGTAAAATTCGCGTGATGCCGGATGTGATCAAAGTCCATCGTAACCGTAATTAGGCATGAACGATCAACGATTTGCCCGGATTCAGGCGATGCTGGCACTGCGCCAGCACGATCTCACGGTCTGTATGGAGCAGGTGCATAAGCCGCACAATGTTTCCGCAGTGATCCGCACGGCGGACGCCGTCGGCATCCACGAAGTGCATGCCGTCTGGCCGAGCCAGCGGATGCGCACTCAGGCTTCCGCATCTGCCGGAAGCAACAGTTGGGTTAAAGTGGTCACCCATCCCACCATCGGCGATGCTGTAAAAAAGCTCAAACAACAGAAGATGCAGGTTTTAGCGACCCATCTCTCTGCCGATGCCGTGGATTTCCGTGAGATCGATTATACCCTTCCGACCTGCATCCTGATGGGCCAGGAAAAAACCGGCATCACCGAAGAAGCGCTGGCGCTGGCCGATCGGCAGATTGTGATTCCGATGGTGGGTATGGTGCAGTCGCTGAATGTCTCGGTCGCCTGCGCGCTGATCCTGTATGAAGCACAGCGGCAGCGGCAGAACGCGGGTCTGTACCTGCGCGACTACAGCCTGCTGGACGAAGATGAGCAGCAACGTCTGTTGTTCGAAGGCGGATTCCCGGTGCTGGCGCGGGTCGCAAAACAGAAAGGTTTACCCTATCCGCGCATCAATGCGCAGGGCGAAGTCGACGCCGATCCCAGCTGGTGGGCAACCATGCAATCGACCGGTAAAAGAAGATGAAAGGCCGTCTGCTGGATGCCATACCGCTCAGTACCCTGACCGGCGTCGGTGCCAGCCAGGCGGCAAAGCTGGCCAAAATTGACCTGCATACCATTCAGGATCTCCTGCTTCATCTCCCGCTACGCTACGAAGATCGTACCCAACTCTATGCCATTGATGATCTGCTGCCTGGTATCTGGGCCACAGTAGAAGGCGAAGTGCTGCACACAGATATCACCTTTGGTCGCCGCCGGATGATGGTGTGCCAGATTAGCGATGGCAGCGGTGTACTGACGATGCGCTTCTTTAATTTCAATGCCGGAATGAAGAACAACCTGTCGCCGGGCCGGCGCGTCACCGCGTATGGTGAAATTAAACGCGGTCAGCGTGGCGCTGAGATTATCCATCCCGAATACCGGATCCAGGGCGAACAGAGCAATGTGACGCTGGAAGAGACCTTAACGCCGGTTTATTCCACCACCGAAGGTATTCGGCAGGCCACGCTGCGTAATCTCACCGATCAGGCACTGACGCTGCTGGAGAGCTGCCCGATTGCCGAACTGCTGCCGCAGGAACTGAGCGGCGGTTTAATCAGCCTGCCAGATGCGCTCCGCACGCTGCATCGTCCCCCACCCGATCTAAAACTCAGCGAGCTGGAGAGTGGTCGTCATCCGGCACAACGCAGATTGATTCTGGAAGAGCTGCTGGCGCACAACCTCAGCATGCTAGCGGTACGCGCCGGTGCTCAGCGCTATTACGCTTTACCGATGCTTCCCCGGCACAACCTTAGCGACCAGCTGCTGGCTGCGCTGCCCTTTTCACCGACCAATGCGCAGAAACGCGTGGTGGCGGAGATAGAGAAAGATCTGGCAAATGACTTTCCGATGATGCGGCTGGTGCAGGGTGACGTCGGCTCGGGTAAGACACTGGTCGCCGCCCTCTCTGCGCTGAACGTGATCGCACATGGTAAGCAGGTTGCTCTGATGGCGCCGACCGAACTGCTGGCTGAACAGCACGCCAGTAACTTCCGCCAGTGGTTTGCGCCGCTGGGCATTGAAGTGGGCTGGCTGGCCGGAAAACAGAAAGGCAAAGCCCGCCAGGCACAGCAGGAAGCGATAGCCAGCGGTCAGGTGGCGATGGTGGTGGGCACACATGCCCTGTTTCAGGAGCAGGTGCAGTTCAACGGTCTGGCACTGGTCATTATTGATGAGCAGCACCGGTTCGGCGTCCACCAGCGACTGGCGCTGTGGGAGAAAGGTGAGGAGCAGGGCTTCCATCCGCATCAGCTGATCATGACCGCCACACCAATTCCGCGCACCCTGGCGATGACCGCTTATGCCGATCTCGATACCTCAACCATTGATGAGCTGCCGCCGGGACGTACACCGGTGACCACCGTGGCTATCCCCGATACCCGACGTGATGAGATTGTGGCGCGGGTTGAGCATGCCTGCCGCGAAGGGCGTCAGGCCTACTGGGTCTGCACCCTGATTGAAGAGTCAGAATTGCTGGAAGCACAGGCGGCAGAAGCCAGCTGGGAATCCCTGAAAACGGCGCTGCCCGACTTAAACATCGGGCTGGTGCATGGCCGTATGAAGCCTGCGGAAAAACAGGCGGTGATGCAGGCGTTTAAAGCGAATGAACTGCAGCTGCTGGTGGCGACGACCGTGATTGAGGTTGGCGTGGACGTGCCGAATGCCAGCCTGATGATCATCGAAAACCCGGAGCGGTTAGGGCTGGCACAGCTGCATCAGCTGCGGGGCCGTGTGGGCCGTGGTGCCGTGGCATCACACTGTGTACTGCTCTACAAAGCGCCGCTGAGCAAGACGGCGCAGAAGCGTTTACAGGTGCTACGCGACAGCAATGACGGCTTCGTCATTGCCCAGTTCGATCTGGAGATTCGCGGGCCGGGTGAACTGCTGGGCACGCGTCAGACCGGCAATGCCGAATTTAAAGTGGCCGACCTGCTGCGCGATGCGGCGATGGTGCCCGAAGTTCAGCGTGTGGCGCGCCACATCCACCAGCACTATCCCGAACAGGCCAGCGCATTGATTGAACGCTGGCTGCCAGAGAACACCCGTTATACCAACGTCTGAATGATCCCCATCTGATTCGGCTTTTTTATCCCTGCCGGGCAAACGATTGCTTTTAGCCTGCGGATGATTACAATCGCCACATTATTTTTTGGGAAGAACAGAAGATGTCCACTAATCCGCAGCCAGAACAGCCTTCCGCCACGCAAAGCGAACTGATTTATCGTCTTGAAGATCGTCCTCCCCTGCCACAAACGCTGTTTGCCGCCGGTCAGCATCTGCTGGCGATGTTTGTCGCGGTCATTACCCCCGCGATTCTGATTTGTCAGGCGTTAGGGCTGCCCGCAGAGGATACCCGGCACGTGATCAGCATGTCGCTGTTTGCATCGGGTGTGGCATCACTGCTGCAAATCAAAACATGGGGACCGGTGGGTTCGGGCCTGCTGTCGATTCAGGGCACCAGCTTCAACTTCGTTACGCCCTTGATTATGGGCGGCATGGCGCTAAAAAATGGCGGCGCTGACGTGCCCACCATGATGGCGGCGCTGTTTGGTACGCTGATGATCGCCTCCTGTACCGAAATGGTGCTGTCACGCGTATTGCACCTGGCGCGCCGGATCATTACGCCGCTGGTGTCCGGTATCGTGGTGATGATTATCGGCCTGTCGCTGATTCAGGTGGGGCTGACCTCCATTGGCGGCGGTTTCAGCGCGATTAACGATCATACTTTTGGTGCGCCGAAAAATCTGATGCTGGCAGGGGCTGTGCTGCTGGTGATCGTGCTACTTAACCGGCAGAAGAACCCCTACCTGCGCGTTGCCTCCCTGGTCATTGCCATGGCGGTGGGCTATCTGCTGGCCTGGGCGATGGGCATGCTGCCTGCCGCCGGCATCCCCACCGATCAGCCGCTAATCGTGGTGCCGACCCCGCTCTATTACGGGCTGGGCTTCGACTGGAATCTGCTCATCCCGCTGATGCTGGTGTTTATGGTGACCTCTCTGGAGACCATCGGCGATATCACCGCCACCTCGGATGTGTCAGAGCAGCCGGTCAGCGGACCCCTCTATATGAAACGCCTGAAAGGCGGCGTGCTGGCGAATGGCCTCAACTCCTTTGTCTCCGCGCTGTTTAATACTTTCCCGAACTCCTGCTTCGGTCAGAACAATGGCGTGATCCAGTTGACCGGTGTTGCCAGCCGCTACGTCGGCTTTGTTGTCGCGCTGATGCTGATTGTGCTGGGGCTGTTCCCGGCGGTCAGCGGACTGGTGCAGATGATCCCTGAACCGGTACTCGGCGGCGCCACCATTGTGATGTTCGGCACCATCGCCGCTTCGGGTGTCCGCATTGTGTCACGCGAGCCGCTTAACCGCCGCGCCATCATGATTATTGCGCTGTCGCTGGCGGTGGGCCTGGGCGTTTCCCAGCAGCCGCTGATCCTGCAGTTTGCGCCTGACTGGCTGAAAACCCTGCTCTCTTCCGGTATAGCGGCGGGCGGTATTACCGCTATCGTACTCAACCTGATTTTTCCGCCAGAGAAGTAAGGCCAGAGGCAGGCTTCGGCCTGCCTGCTAATTATTCGGATTTACATCCAGGCTGTTGAGCTGTAACGGTAATTCAGGCATAACAACCTCTCACCGGATTTAACTCGGGAAGGATGCTATGAAATTTATTGGAAAGTTTTTCCTCACCTTACTTTTGCTGCTGCTTTTCACCCTGGTCGTGATCTATGTTCTGTTGCAGACACAGTGGGGTGCAGGCTGGTTTAGCCGTTGGGTGAGTGACAAAACCGAATGGCATCTCTCCCTGAGTAAAATTGAACACAATTTCTCCTCTCCCTCTCATATCATTCTGGATGACTTCAGCTTTGGTCACGATGGACAGCCTGCAGTTCTGGTGGCGAAACGGGTCGATCTCGGTCTGGCACTGATTCAGTTCAGCGATCCGCTGCATTTCAGCAGCCTTGAGCTGCGCGACGGAGAAGTGAATCTGGCCAATCTGGCGCCAGGCAGCGCGCTACCGATTCAGGCCGATCGCCTGCAACTCAACAATATGCGTATCGACAGCCCCAACAGCGCGTTACCGCTGTTTGCTCAGCAGGTTAATGGCGGCATTCTGCCGTGGAAACCCACTGCCCTTGATATGCTGGGCCGCGATGCCCGCTTCCAGATGAGCGCAGGCAGCATGACGCTGAATAATGTGCCGGGTGAAAACGTACTGATCCAGGGCAGTGTCTCCCAGGGTCGGATGCGCTTTGACAATATTGGTGCCGACCTGGCGCGTGGCTCTATGACCGGCAACGGTGAGCGCGATGCCCAGGGCAACTGGAAAATTAATCAGCTGCGACTGAACGACATCCGTCTGCAGACCACCAGCAGCCTGAAAGATTTCCTGCATAGCCTGCAGGTTGTCCCCTCGATCGCTATTACGCGGCTCGACATGACCGATGCCCGCCTGCAGGGGCCTGACTGGGCGGTAACGGATCTGGATCTGACGCTGAGAAACGTTAACTGGCAGGGTGATGACTGGCAGAGTAACGATGGTTCGCTGGCGCTGAATGCCAGCAATTTTATCAACGGTGGATTCGAACTAAATGACCCCATCGTTAACCTGGACTTCTCACCGCAGGGCGTGGCGCTGACGCAGTTCAGTTCACGCTGGGCGAATGGGGTGATTCGGGCTGACGGTGACTGGTCGCGTAGCGATAAACGCCTGACACTGAAAAACCTGGCGGTGGCGGGACTGGAATACACTCTGCCGCAGGACTGGCGCGATCGCTGGCAGGCGACACTGCCCGCGTGGCTGGATAGCGTAGAGGTGACGCGCTTCACCTCTAATCGAAACCTGATTATCGACATCAATCCGGCTTTTCCCTTCCAGCTGACCTCACTGGATGGATCCGGTGAAAACCTGCTGCTGGCGCAGCAGCACCAGTGGGGGATCTGGTCGGGTAAGCTCAGCCTGAACGCGGCAGAATCAACCTTTAATCGCACCGACCTGCGTCATCCGTCGATTGCGCTGAGCGCTGACCAGCAGCAGATTCAGGTTACGGAGCTGAGTGCGTTCAGTAATAAGGGTCTGCTCGAAGGGACGGCCACCGTAGGCCAGCAGCCAGCCCGTCCGCTGACGCTGCAACTGACAGGTCGTGCTGTACCGGTGAATGTGTTGCAGAACTGGGGATGGCCCGCGTTGCCGTTAACCGGTGACAGCAATATGCAGCTGCAGCTCAGCGGTGCATTAACCGCAAATCAGCCGCTGCGCCCGACGGTTAATGGCAGTTTGTCAGTGACAACCGATAGTCAGCAACTGCAGCAGACCATGCAGGCTGGCGAGGTACGTTAACAACAGATCAGGGCCGCTGAAGCGGCCCTGATGATTAGTTGATACGCGCGCCGGAACCCCCCTCTTCCAGCGGCCCGTCAGGATCGGCGGGCAGGACGATATAGACCCCTTCAAACACAGCGCCACACTCATCATTGCCAAACAGCTCAACTTCGAGCTGCACACGCGCTTTACGTCCGCGCGCCAGGCGGTCGAGATCGCCGCTTAATGAGCCCAGATCGGCAATCGCGCCAGGCCGTCCGCTGATGGGGTGGCTATAGCGAATGTGCGCATCCGCCAGAATAATGGTGCCACCCAGATGACGCTCGCGCAGCAGCAACCAGATCAACCCCCAGCCGGTCAGCGTTGCCAGCGAAAACAGGCTGCCAGCGAACAGCGTCTGGTGTGGATTCTGGTTGCCCGCTTCCGGCATGGTGGTGATAAATTTTTGCCCGGTAAACTGCAGAATACGGACGCCCATCTTTTCGCTGAGCGGGATATGATCATACCAGGCCTGTTGCAGCTGACCGCACCAGTCGGCGCGATGCAGGATATCGTCAAGCGTGACGACCGGTTTGATCATCAAAAAGTGACGAACCGGCGTCGTCTGCGGCGCGGTAATCTCGCCCTGATTGATGTAGCCGAGTTTAGCGAAGAAAGCGACAGCATCTTCGCGGGCGCTGCAGGTTACCCGCTTAGCCCCTTCCTGACGCGCCACGGATTCCAGCGTCATCGCCACCAGAGTACCCAGTCCCTTGCCCTGAACCGAAGGATGAACGGCCATGAAGCGGATAGCGGCCTCATTGTCGGCATTAATATAGAGACGGCCGATGGCGACCGGATTTCCCTGCTCATCAACCACCATCTGATGATGCGCCAGCGCATCCCAGGCGTCACGTTCCGACCCCTGCGGCTGACGCAGAGGTTTACGCAACATCTCCCAGCGGAACTGATAATAGATATCCAGCTCTTCCGCCGTCTGTGGCACGCGAAGGTGATACATGTAATGTTTCTCCCGCTCGGATGTGTGGCCAGTTCCCTGCCGCTCAGCTGACGCTCTCACACCTGTAACCAGAACGTCACAGGACCATCATTCACCAGCGAGACCTGCATATCCGCAGCAAAACGGCCATTAGCCGTGGTGATGCCCTGCTTGCGACAGCAGTCGCTGAAATATTCATACAGCCGCTCGGCTTCAGCGGGCTCGGCGCCACCCGAAAAGGAGGGACGCATCCCTTTTTGGGTATCTGCGGCCAGCGTAAACTGTGACACCACCAGCAAGCTTCCGCCCGCCTGGCGAACACTCAGGTTCATTTTGCCCTGCTCATCACTAAAGATGCGATAGCCCAATACGCGTTCTGCGAGACGTTCCGCACGCGCGTTGTCATCGTCCTTTTCCACGCCCAGCAAAACCAGTAAACCGGCATCGATTTCACCGACCACTTCCTGATTGACGCTGACGCTGGCGCGCTGTACGCGTTGAATCAATGCAATCATGTTTCCTCGCGTTGCTCCTCTTTGTGTTGCTGCTTTAACTGCCGATAGTCGGCTAACGCAACGGTGATTTCAGCGCCTAACAACACAATACACCAGGTCCAGTAGACCCAGAGAAACAGAATGGGGATCACGGCCAGTACGCCGTAGATCAGCTGATAAGAGGGGAACATAGTAACATAGAGCGCAAAGCCCTTTTTGCCCAGCTCAAACAGCGCACCGGCAACCAGCGCGCCAATCAGCGCATCGCGCGGCGGCACTCGCTGGGTAGGAACGATGCTGTAGAGCAACCAGAAGGCGAGCCACGACAGCAGGAGCGGGAAAATACGCAGCATCTGATCGACCAGGCTGGTGACGCCTGTCGCGTTAATCCAGCGCAGCGACAGCAGATAGGAGCTGATCGCCAGACTGGCACCGGCCAGTAACGGGCCAAGTGTCAGGATCATCCAGTAGACCGCAAAGGAATAGACCATCGGCCGCTTCTTGTTGCTGCGCCAGATGGTGTTTAACGCGGTATCGACGGAATGCATCAGCAGTAAGGCGGTAACGATCAGGCCGACCGCTCCGACCGCCGTCATCCGGTTTACGTTAGCCACAAACTGCTCAAGATAGCGTTGCAGCGTGTTGCCTGCAGCGGGCATCAGATTGGTAAAGACAAAGTGCTTCAACTGCACACTGATATCAGAGAAGACCGGAAACGCCGCAAACAGGGCAAACACCACCGCAATCAGCGGCACCAGCGCCAGCAATGAGACATAAGCCAGATTACCGGCCTGGGTCGTCATGCCATCCTCATCAATGCGTTTCCACAACAGTTTGAGCCACAACCAGAACGCATGCAGCCCGGGACGAAATTTACGTGACATCATGAATTACTGTTGACCTGCAAACCAGTTGGGTACCGTTTTACTGTCAGTAACCAGTACACTTTCAATACCCAGGGCGCGGGCCGCCTCAATATTCTGTGGATTATCGTCAAAAAATACCGCCTGATCGGCAGCCACACCTTCTGCGTCCAGCACATGCTGATAAATCCGGGCTTCCGGTTTACGCATGCCCAGCTCCTGGGAGAGATAGAGCTTGTCGGCTGCCTGCTGCACGTCCGGATACTGTGTTGGCCAGAATTCGCAATGCAGTTTGTTGGTGTTAGAGAGGATCACCACCCGATGGCCCTCCAGCCGCAGCCGGTTCATCAGCGCCAGGATTTCCGGACGCACGTCAACGAATACCGCCTGCCAGCCAGCGGCAAACTGTTCATAGCTCAGCGCGATTTCCAGCTTTTCACACAGCGCCAGCGCGAAATCTTCATCGCTGATCTCGCCACGTTCGTGTTGTTCAAACGCCTCATCCATCTGGAAATGGCTTTGCAGCGAGGCCAGCGGCACACGACTAAGGTCACTCCAGACACCCAGCACGCGGTTAAAGTCGATATCGATAATCACATTGCCCAAATCAAAGATATACAGCATGGTGTGTCTCCTTCTGTTCCCTGGAGTATTCACTCTAGCGGCAAAAGGGCAGGCTGAACAGGCACTCGCGGAGAGAAAAGCGTAAACGGCAGCGGGCAGGTAAAAAGCGCGACATATCCCACAAATAATCGCTGGCCCGGCTGAAGAGGCAGGAATTTCAGGCAAAAAAAAAGCCCCGCAGGCGGGGCTCTTTATCAGTTAAAGGCGCAATTATGCGTCTTTAGGACCACGTGATGCACGTTTACGGTCATTTTCAGTCAGGTGACGTTTACGGATACGCACTGACTGTGGTGTAACTTCTACCAGTTCGTCATCATCGATGAACTCGATCGCCTGCTCAAGGGTCATCTTGATTGGCGGAACCAGCGTCGTGGCTTCATCAGTACCTGAAGCACGCATGTTGGTCAGTTTCTTACCGGTCAGGCAGTTAACTGTCAGGTCGTTAGAACGGCTGTGAATACCGATGATCTGGCCTTCATAGACTTCTGCACCGTGACCCAGGAACAGCTTACCGCGGTCCTGCAGGCTGAACAGTGCAAACGCAACTGCTTTACCCTGACCGTTGGAGATCAGTACGCCGTTCTGACGCTGGCCCACTTCGCCCGCACGAATGTCATCGTAGTGGCTGAAGGTAGAGTAGAGCAGACCGGTACCGGAAGTCATGGTCATGAATTCGTTACGGAAGCCGATCAGGCCACGGCTTGGGATCACGTAGTCGAGACGTACGCGGCCTTTGCCATCCGGATCCATGTTTTTCAGATCGCCCTTACGCTCACCCATGGCTTGCATGACTGAACCCTGGTTGTTCTCTTCGATATCCAGCGTAACGTTCTCGAATGGCTCCTGTTTACGGCCATCGATTTCGCGGAAGATAACTTTCGGACGGGATACCGCCAGTTCGAAACCTTCACGACGCATGTTTTCGATCAGAACTGACAGGTGAAGCTCACCACGACCTGATACGCGGAACGCGTCAGCATCTTCGGTTTCTTCAACGCGCAGTGCCACGTTGTGAACCAGTTCTTTGTTCAGACGCTCAAGGATCTGACGTGACGTCACGTACTTACCTTCTTTACCGCAGAACGGTGAGGTGTTGACGTTAAAGAACATGGTAACTGTTGGCTCATCGACACTCAGTGCTGGCAGCGCCTGCACGTTCTGTGGATCACAGATGGTGTCAGAGATGTTCAGCTCGCCCAGACCGGTGATAGCAATGATATCGCCCGCTTCTGCCAGGTCGCTGTCGATACGCTCAAGACCCAGGTGAGTCAGGACTTTACCGACTTTACCGTTACGGGTTTTGCCTTCGCTATCGATGATAGTGACTTGCTGGTTAGGCTTAACTTTACCGCGCTTGATACGGCCGATGCCGATCACGCCCAGGTAGTTGTTGTAGTCCAGCTGAGAGATTTGCATCTGCAGTGGGGCGTCAGCCTCAACCTGCGGAGGCGCAACGTGGTCGACGATCGCCTGATACAGCGGGGTCATATCGTCAGCCATGTCGGTGTGCTCAAGACCAGCAATACCATTCAGCGCAGAGGCGAAAATGATAGGGAAGTCGAGCTGCTCATCAGTAGCATCCAGGTTAACGAACAGGTCAAATACCTGATCAACAACCCAATCCGGACGCGCACCAGGGCGGTCTACTTTGTTGATAACCACAATCGGCTTCAGACCATGCGCGAACGCTTTTTTGGTCACGAAGCGGGTTTGCGGCATAGGGCCATCCATCGCATCTACAACCAGCAGCACCGAGTCCACCATGGACATGACGCGCTCAACTTCACCACCGAAGTCGGCGTGTCCCGGGGTATCAACGATGTTGATACGGTAGTCATTCCACTTAATGGCGGTGTTTTTTGCGAGGATGGTAATCCCACGCTCTTTCTCCAAATCATTGGAGTCCATCACGCGCTCTGTTGCTTCGGTACGGGCATCAAAAGTACCGGATTGTTGCAGCAGTTTGTCAACCAGGGTGGTCTTTCCATGGTCAACGTGCGCGATGATGGCGATGTTACGCAAATTTTCGATCACAGCTTTGCCTCAGGCATTAGAAATAGCGCGTTATTGTACACTGATTAAGCGGAAGACTGAACACGATCACACTTTTCACTGAAAGTTTATTGCATGGAGGCCAATTTGCCCTGTTACCGGTGCAGAAAATGCACTAAGTTGGTCTGATGCACCAAAATAGTGCCACCAGATGGCCGTTAAGCACCACACTGGTGCAATAAAACGATCGTGGTGCAGCCGCTTTATGACAAAAAGGTGCACCACAAGGCGATTTAAGCATCATCAAAAAAGTTGGCACAGAATTCGCTTTATCTAAATCAAGCGTAAACGCCAGACAGATGTCGGTTGAAGAGCGTGCCGGAAGAGGTTGGTCAGGGAGTTGTTTTCCCGCAACGTATTCCGGAAACGACGTTTCCTCGCCATGTAGATAATGAAAGACCATTTCCAGGAGAGTTGAGTATGTCCGCTGAACACGTTCTCTCGATGATGAACGAGCATGAAGTTAAGTTTGTTGACCTGCGTTTTACCGATACCAAAGGTAAAGAACAGCACGTTACGATCCCTGCTCACCAGGTTAACGCTGACTTCTTCGAAGAAGGCAAAATGTTCGATGGTTCGTCTATTGGCGGCTGGAAAGGCATTAACGAATCAGACATGGTGCTGATGCCTGACGCCACCACGGCGGTCATGGATCCTTTCTTCGAAGATTCTACGCTGATCATCCGTTGTGACATCCTCGAGCCAGGCACCATGCAGGGCTACGACCGCGATCCACGCTCTATCGCTAAGCGCGCTGAAGATTTCCTGCGCTCTTCCGGCATCGCTGATACCGTACTGTTTGGACCAGAACCAGAATTCTTCCTGTTCGATGACATCCGTTTCGGCTCATCGACGTCCGGTTCACACGTTGCTATCGACGATATCGAAGCGGCATGGAACACCGGTAAAGAGTACGAAGGCGGTAACAAAGGTCACCGTCCAGGTCTGAAAGGCGGCTACTTCCCGGTTCCACCGGTTGACTCATCACAGGACATCCGTTCTGCCATGTGTCTGACCATGGAGCAGATGGGCCTGGTTGTTGAAGCGCATCACCACGAAGTGGCGACCGCGGGTCAGAACGAAGTGGCAACCCGCTTCAATACCATGACCAAAAAAGCGGACGAAATTCAGATCTACAAATATGTGGTTCATAACGTTGCGCACGCTTACGGCAAAACCGCGACCTTTATGCCGAAGCCTATGTTTGGCGACAACGGTTCAGGCATGCACTGCCATATGTCACTCTCCAAAGGTGGCCAGAACCTGTTTGCCGGCGATAAGTACGGCGGCCTGTCTGAAATGGCGCTGTTCTACATCGGCGGTATCATCAAGCACGCTAAAGCGATCAACGCCCTGGCGAACCCGACCACCAACTCTTACAAGCGTCTGGTCCCGGGTTACGAAGCACCGGTTATGCTGGCTTACTCTGCCCGTAACCGTTCAGCCTCAATCCGTATTCCGGTTGTTGCCAGCCCGAAAGCGCGTCGTATCGAAGCGCGCTTCCCGGATCCAGCGGCTAACCCATACCTGGCGTTCACCGCACTGCTGATGGCTGGCCTGGATGGCATCATCAACAAAATCCATCCTGGCGATGCGATGGACAAAAACCTGTATGACCTGCCACCGGAAGAAGAAGCTGAGATTCCAAAAGTTGCAGGCTCTCTGGAAGAAGCGCTGAATGCACTGAACGAAGACCGCGAGTTCCTGACCCGCGGCGGAGTATTCACTGACGAATCGATCGATGCTTACATCGAACTGCGTAAAGCAGAGATGGATCGCGTTCGCATGACGCCACACCCGGTTGAGTTCGAGCTCTACTACAGCGTTTAACTGGTCAGACGTTTTTTGTTGCCGTGGAAACTTTTAGCCCATCTTCGGATGGGCTTTTTTCTCCGCGAATTCACCGTTCATTCGCCCTCTTTTCGGCTTAAAGACTAAAATGCACCTCTTTAGTGCAGAGGAACGTTGTATGGCAACTGGCTCTCTGCCCGATGCAGGGCAGATTCTCAACGCGTTAATCAACAGTATTTTGTTGGTGGATAACGATCTGGTTATTCATTACGCCAACCCGGCGGCGCAGCAATTACTGGCGCAAAGCTCACGCAAATTGTTCGGCACGCCGTTACCGGAGTTAACCGGCTACTTTTCGCTGAATATCGAGGTGATGCGCGAGAGTCTTGAGGCTGGCCAGGGATTTACTGACAGTGAGGTCACGCTGGTGGTAGATGGTCGCGCACACATTATGTCGCTGACCGCCCAGCGGTTACCCGATGGCTTAATCCTGATGGAAATGGCGCCGATGGATAATCAGCGTCGTCTCAGTCAGGAGCAGTTACAGCACGCCCAGCAGGTGGCCGCTCGCGATCTGGTTCGCGGCCTGGCCCATGAGATTAAAAATCCGCTGGGAGGATTGCGCGGCGCGGCACAGCTTTTATCCCGCGCCCTGCCCGATCCCTCGCTGAATGAATATACCAAAGTGATTATTGAACAGGCCGACCGTTTGCGGAATCTGGTTGATCGTCTGCTGGGGCCGCAGCAGCCGGGCATGCACATCACGCAGAGCATTCATCAGGTGGCCGAACGGGTGGTCAATCTGGTGTCGATGGAGCTGCCGGAGAATGTCTCGCTGGTACGGGATTATGATCCCAGCCTGCCGGAACTGCCGCACGATCCCGATCAGATTGAACAGGTGCTGCTTAACGTGGTGCGCAATGCGCTTCAGGCGCTGGGCGACGATGGCGGCACCATTATTATCCGCACCCGCACGGCTTTCCAGCTGACGCTGCACGGCACGCGTTATCGCCTGGTGGCACGTATTGATATTGAAGATGATGGCCCCGGCATTCCGGCCCAGCTGCAGGATACGCTGTTTTATCCGATGGTCAGCGGACGCGAAGGCGGTACCGGTTTAGGCCTCTCCATCGCCCGTAGCCTGATTGATCAACATTCAGGAAAAATAGAATTTAACAGTTGGCCGGGACACACCGAATTCTCGGTTTACCTGCCTATTCGCCAGTGAGGTTTCTATGCAACGAGGGATAGTCTGGATCGTCGATGACGATAGCTCCATCCGCTGGGTGCTTGAACGCGCGCTCACTGGAGCCGGTTTGAGCTGTGCGACTTTTGACAGCGCAAGCGAGGTGCTGGATGCCCTCTCAACCAAGACCCCGGACGTTTTACTGTCAGACATTCGCATGCCCGGTATGGATGGCCTGGCGCTGCTGAAACAGATTAAGCAGCGTCATCCGATGCTTCCGGTCATCATAATGACGGCGCATTCTGATCTGGACGCTGCCGTCAGCGCCTATCAGCAGGGTGCCTTTGATTACCTGCCTAAGCCGTTCGATATTGATGAAGCGGTTGCGCTGGTCGAGCGTGCTATCAGCCACTATCAGGAGCAGCAGCAGCCGCGTAATCAGCCGGTCAGCGGACCCACCACCGATATCATCGGTGAAGCGCCCGCGATGCAGGATGTGTTCCGCATCATCGGGCGATTATCGCGCTCGTCGATCAGTGTGCTGATCAACGGCGAGTCCGGTACCGGTAAAGAGCTGGTGGCCCATGCGCTGCATCGCCACAGCCCGCGCACCAAAGCGCCCTTTATCGCGCTCAACATGGCGGCGATCCCCAAAGATTTAATTGAATCAGAACTGTTTGGTCACGAAAAAGGCGCCTTTACCGGGGCGAACCAGATCCGTCAGGGCCGTTTTGAGCAGGCGGATGGCGGCACGCTGTTTCTGGATGAGATCGGTGATATGCCGCTGGATGTGCAGACCCGTCTGCTGCGCGTGCTGGCCGATGGCCAGTTCTATCGCGTTGGTGGCTATGCGCCGGTCAAAGTGGATGTGCGTATTATCGCGGCGACCCACCAGAATCTGGAATTACGCGTACAGGAAGGCAAGTTCCGTGAGGATCTGTTTCACCGCCTGAACGTGATTCGTGTGCATCTGCCACCGCTGCGTGAGCGTCGTGAGGATATCCCGCGTCTGGCGCGTTATTTCCTGCAGGTGGCGGCGCGTGAGCTGGGTGTGGAAGCGAAGATTCTGCATCCGGAAACCGAGACAGCGTTAACCCGACTGCACTGGTCAGGTAACGTGCGTCAGTTGGAGAACACCTGTCGCTGGCTGACCGTGATGGCTGCGGGTCAGGAAGTCCTGATTCAGGACCTGCCCGGAGAACTGTTTGAATCCAGTACGCCGGAGAATCCGGTACAGTCGCTGCCTGACAGCTGGGCAACGCTGCTGGCACAGTGGGCCGATCGCGCTCTGCGTTCCGGTCATCAGAATCTGCTGTCAGAAGCCCAGCCGGAGATGGAGCGCACGCTGCTCACTACTGCGCTGCGTCATACGCAGGGCCACAAACAGGAAGCGGCACGTTTGCTGGGCTGGGGACGAAACACGCTGACGCGCAAGCTTAAAGAGCTGGGCATGGAATAAGCGGTTCAGTTCGGGCTGGTGTAGTCTGCCAGCCCGTTTCTTCAGATAACGCGGGAGAACTGCTGCTGACGCGCTTTCTGACGCAGATAGCGATCAAAGCACATGCAAATATTGCGGATCAGTAACCGGCCAATTCCCGTCACCTCCAGCCCCGTAGCGGTTTGTTCCACCAGCCCATCGGCTATCAACGGCTTCAGCAGCGCCAAGTCCTCAGCAAAATAGTCGCTGAAGCGAATGCCCCATTGCGCTTCTGTCGCGGCAAAATTCAGCGAGAAGTTGCAAATCAGCGTTTTTATCACGTCCCGACGCAGACAATCATCGTCGGTTAAGGCGATGCCACGCCACAGGCCATTTCCCTGCTGTTCCACACAATTGTACCAGGTATTAAGGTCTTTCTGGTTCTGCGCATAACTGTCGCCAATCATGCTGATGGCAGAGACGCCAAGCCCCAGCAAATCGCTGTCTCCCTGCGTCGTATATCCCTGGAAATTGCGATGCAACTGCCCTTTGCGCTGCGCGATAGCCAGTTCATCCTGCGGCTTCGCAAAGTGATCCATTCCAATGAACTGGTAGCCCTGCTGAGTCAGGGTTGCGATGGTCTGCTGTAAAATATCCAGCTTTTGCTGAGCCGATGGCAGTTCACCCTCTTTGATTTTACGCTGTGCCGCGAACATCGCCGGCAGATGCGCATAGTTAAAGACGCTAAGACGATCCGGGCTCAGCGCCAGTACCCGCTCCAGCGTCCAGGCGAAGCTGGCGGGCGTCTGCAGGGGTAAACCATAGATCAGGTCAATGCTGGTCGAGCTGAACCCCTGTTCACGGGCACGCGCCATCAGCCCGAAAATCATCTCTTCATCCTGTACCCGGTTAACCCGCTCCTGCACCGATTTGTTGAAGTCCTGCACCCCCATGCTCAGCCGGTTGAATCCCAGCGATCGCAGGTGATCAATCACATCCAGCGCAATTTCCCGGGGATCTACTTCGATCGACATTTCGGCATCATCGGCCACACTGAAATGCTGCTTCAGTAAACCCACCAGCCGGGAAATCTGCGCATTGTCGAGGAAGGTTGGCGTGCCGCCGCCCCAGTGAAGCTGCGTGACCTGACGCTGACGAAACAGCGGCGCACGCTGAATAATCTCCTGCTCAAGCACATCCAGATAGCGGTCCGCTTTGTGACGCTGACGCGTCACTATCTTATTGCAGCCGCAGAAGTAGCAGAGACGATGGCAGAAGGGAATATGGACATAGAGCGACAGCGGACGATCGGGGTAACGCGCCACGGCACGCTGGAAGTCGTTTTCCGCGTACTGCTCGCTGAACTCCAGCGCAGTGGGATAGGAGGTGTAACGCGGGCCGGCATAATTGTACTTTTCAATTAACGCCTGATCCCACTCAATCTGCTGCGATGGCATGCTCACTCCTTCCGGTGACGTCGTCTGAGAGAAGGTCGCGAAGAAGAGGAGATAAAAGGTGAGCGGGATGAGACCCGACGTAAACGTTGCTTCAGACGCGACAGGCGTCGTAGTTTAAACAATAACCACAGCAGATAACATGTCGCCAGCAGCGCGAAAATTGATCCAGGCCAAAACATTGTCGTTTACCTGTTAAGCGCGGCATGCGGGTAACGCATGCCGATCAAATTTGCTTAGTTGCCTTTCAGCAGACGGTACATATCTTCTTCAGCCTGCTCATCTTCGGCATCATCCATCACAATGCCTAACTGCTCCATCAGTTCGTCGATACGATCCAGGGAGGCATCCAGCCAGCCCTGATCTTCAGCCGACAGCGTTTCGCCATTTTCCAGCCGATCCAGCAGCGCATCCAGACGTTCGTCATTTTCCAGCTTCGCCAGCTCTTCTTCTGGTGTCAGACGCACTTTCTTCTCTGCTGCCGGTTTTTCTGCGCTTTTCTTTGGTTTAACGGCGGCGGTTTTTCCTTCAGCGATCAGGGCCACCGGTTTTTTACTCCCGATGCGCGGATCTTTCACGCTGTCCGCCTGACGTCCGCCATTGTTTTCGGACGCAGCCGGATTAGCACGGCTGCCAGATGCATGTCCGCGATGCTTTTTATCACGTTTGCGATCGCGTGCTTCATGGTTGATATCGTCACGCGATTTGCGTTTGGCTTTGACGGCAGGTTTGCCGTTAGCAGCTCGTGCAGGTTGCTTCATAGTATTCGGTCCCGGCTTTTTTTATTCAGTATAGAATTGCGGCGAAATCTAGCAGAAAGTAGACAAAGAAAAAAGGCGACAGCTCAAGCTGTCGCCTTATTTCATACCTTCATAAGAAGGAATCATGTTTTAAATCCTTTTCGGCTCGTAACATCCCGGTTAATCCCGCGCCTGCTCAACTCCTGAGCTATTCCTTATCCCTGTCTGGCCGCATCCCTGACCCTGTTCCATTCCATCGCTCATAACCCTCCTGGTATCCCTGAGCGCATCATCCTGATGTGTGCTGCCGTGCACTGCACACTAATGTAGACCAACTGGTAAAAGCCTCAAGTCAGTGTCAAAAATAGTTAGTTCAAAAAAAGAACGTTTTAAGATAAGGGTTTGAATTACATATTTTTTTATTTTTAGTAATTAAAGTAAAAAGCGAAATAACCCGCACCGTGAATGGCAAATCTCTTACAAAGTTTGTTACCGAGATGCGATTGAGCACTTTCGCGTCATAACGCGTATAATCGCCCGCATTGCCTTAATGCGTTTTCTGGAGTGTCACCTTGTCTGAATTGAATTACCACGTTACCCACTTTGTCATGAGCGCGCCGGATATCCGCCATCTGCCTGCCGATACCGGAATTGAGGTGGCTTTCGCTGGCCGCTCGAACGCGGGAAAATCGAGTGCGCTGAATACGTTAACCAATCAGAAGGGTCTGGCGCGTACCAGTAAAACGCCGGGACGTACGCAGCTGATTAACCTGTTTGAAGTGAAAGAAGGTAAGCGTCTGGTCGACCTGCCCGGTTACGGTTATGCCGAAGTTCCGGAAGAGATGAAGCTGAAGTGGCAGCGCGCGTTAGGTGAATACCTGCAAAAACGTCAGGCGCTGAAAGGACTGGTTATCCTGATGGATATCCGTCATCCGCTGAAAGATCTCGACCGGCAGATGATTCAGTGGTCAGTGGAAAGTGGCATTCCGGTGCTGTTGCTTCTCACTAAAGCAGACAAACTGGCCTCAGGTGCCCGTAAAGCGCAGCTCAATGTCGTGCGTGAAGCCGCACTCGAATTTGTTGGTGATGTGCAGGTAGAGCTCTTCTCATCGCTGAAGAAAATCGGCGTGGATAAGGTTCGTCAGAAGCTGGACAGCTGGTTTAATACGCTTGAACCTGCGGTTGAAGATCAGGACGCGGAAGAGTGAGTGGCAACCTTGTGCCGGTGATGCTGACGGTACAAAAAGCCCAATAAAAAACGCCCCAGTCACAGAATGACTGGGGCGGCTAAATTCAGCCAAATCCGATTACGTGAAGTAAAAGGTCTGAAAGATAGAACATCTTACCTCTGTACCCTACGCGACGAACTTTACCTGATTTTCTGTGCGTGACAAAGGCTTTTTTGTTGCTTACTTACATGAAACAGGACTTTTTTTACCATGCACGTCACAAAAATAGCGTTGCGATGTAGTTTAATGACGAAAAAAGTGTTTAGACCATAAGCAGTTAGAAAAGCGTTTTCTCTCAGTGCCAGCGTTAACCACGCTAAACCGGTCAACTAAACGATTTTCTTATACCTGATTCAGGGCCGGTTCTGTTCTTCAGAACCGACCACACGCATCGAATCAGTGGGCTTCATCCCAGTTGTCACCCACACCGACTTCAACCAGTAAAGGTACGTCGAGCTGCACGCTACCTTCCATCAGCGCACGGATTTTCTGGCTCGCCTCTTCAACCGCCCCGGCTTTGACTTCGAACACCAGTTCATCGTGAACCTGCATGATCATTCTGACGGCATTGTCGTTTTGCTGTTCCAGCCAGTTATCCACGGCAATCATTGCCCGCTTAATGATATCCGCTGCCGTTCCCTGCATCGGCGCATTGATCGCGGCACGTTCTGCGGCTTTCCGGCGAATGGCATTACCGGATTTAATATCGGGCAGCCACAGCCGACGGCCTTCCAGCGTTTCGACATAGCCTTTACTCGCCGCCAGCTGGCGTGTGTTCTCCATATAGCGCAGGACGCCCGGATAGCGTTCAAAGTAGAGATCCATATACTTTTTCGCTTCACCCGCACCGATATTCAACTGACGTGACAGACCAAAGGCGCTCATGCCATAAATCAGACCAAAGTTGATCGCTTTGGCGCTGCGACGCTGTTCGCCGCTGACCTTATCCAGCGCCACGCCAAACACTTCCGATGCCGTAGCGCGGTGGATATCTTCGCCCTGGGCAAAAGCGTCCAGTAATCCTTTGTCCTGAGAGAGATGCGCCATGATACGCAGTTCGATTTGTGAATAGTCTGCCGCCACAATGCGATGGCCTTTGGCCGCTACAAATGCCTGACGGATTCGGCGTCCTTCATCATTACGCACCGGAATGTTTTGCAGATTCGGATCGGCAGAGGATAAGCGTCCGGTTGCGGTGACGGCCTGATGATAAGAGGTATGTACCCTGCCACTGATCGGATTGATCATCAGCGGTAATTTATCCGTATAGGTAGACTTAAGTTTGGATAAGCCGCGATGCTCCAGAATCACTTTGGGTAACGGATAATCAAGTGCCAGCTCGGCTAACACCTCTTCGCTGGTTGAAGGCGCGCCGCCTGGTGTTTTCTTCGTGGGCTTGATGCCCTGTTTTTCAAACAGGATCACCTGAAGCTGCTTGGTGGATGAGAGGTTGAAAGGTTCCCCTGCCAGCTCATGCGCTTTTAACTCAAGCTCAGCCAGGCGGGCCGTCAGCTCTTTCGAGTGCTGCGCCAGAATAGACTGATCGATCAGCACACCGTTGCGCTCTATACGCGAAATCACCGTCAGTAACGGCATCTCAATCTGTTCAAAGACTTTTTTCGGGCCCGCTTCTTTCTCCAGCTCTGGCCACATCTTCAGATGCAGCTGCAGGGTCACATCTGCATCTTCTGCAGCGTAATGAGATGCCTGCTCTAACGCGATTTGATTGAACGTCAGCTGATTTTTGCCTTTACCGGCGATCTCCTGGAAGGTCACGGTTTTATGGTTAAGCCAGCGAGCGGCCAGGCTATCCATGTCATGTTTGCCCACCACGCTGTTGAGGATATAGGACTCAAGCATGGTGTCGAATTTGATACCGGCCAGTTCAATGTCGTAGTTTTTCAGCACGCCGCGATCGTATTTCAGGTTCTGGCCAACTTTCCATGCGCTCTCATCTTCCAGCAAGGGCTTGAGCTGTGCCAGAACGGTAGCGCGATCCAGTTGATCAGGCGCATCAAGATAGTCATGGGCAACCGGCAGATAGGCGGCTTCACCGGGCGCCACCGCGAAGCTGATGCCGACGATGTTAGCGCTCAGGGTATCCAGCGCGTCGGTCTCCAGATCAAACGCAAAGACTTCGCTGTTTTTCAGCTTCTCCAGCCAGCTATCAAAGAGATCCTGATCCAGAATGGTGACATAACCCTCGGTCGGTAACACGCTGCTGGTTTCAACCACCGGGGCCGGTTCATCGGCCTGCGCTTTTTGCGCCTGCGTAGTGCTCTTTTTACCCTGCAGCCATTTACCGTCCTGCAGGTCACTCAGCCAGCGTTTGAACTCGTAACGACTGAACAGGGCCTGCAATGCCTCTGTATCGGGTTCAGTGACTGTGAGCTCTTCACAGGGCAGCGCCAGCTCAACGTCTGTCTTAATGGTCGCCAGCTGATAAGAGAGAAAAGCCACATCACGATTCTGCTCAAGTTTGGTCGCCATGGTTTTGGCACCACGAAAGCCGAGATCGGCCACTTTGTCCAGATTGTCATAGATCGTCTGCATGCTGCCCAGCCCCTGCAGCAACGCCTGTGCCGTTTTCTCACCGACGCCTGGCACGCCAGGAATGTTATCGGAGCTATCACCCATCATGGCAAGGAAATCGATGATCAATGCGGGTGGAACACCATATTTCTGCTCAACCTCTTCTGGTCCCAGAATGGTGTTGCTCATAGTGTTAATCAGCGTGATGGCGGGCGTGACCAGCTGCGCCATATCTTTGTCGCCGGTGCTGATCAGCACTGAGAGACCCTTTTTCTCCGCTTCCAGTGCCAGCGTACCGATGACATCATCAGCCTCGACGCCGCTCACAGCCAGCAACGGCAGCCCCATCGCCCGCACCATCTCATGCAGCGGCTCAATTTGTGCACGGAGCTCGTCAGGCATCGGGGGACGGTGAGATTTGTAATGCTCAAACAGCTCGTCCCTGAAGGTTTTGCCTTTGGCATCGAATACCACAGCAACGTGACTCGGATTGTATTGCGCCAGCAGGCTTTTCAGCATGTTGAGCACGCCGTACATGGCGCCAGTGGGTTCACCTGCACTGTTGGTCAGCGGCGGAAACGCGTGATACGCGCGATAAAGATAGGATGAGCCATCGACCAGAATCAGGGGATTTTCTGCTATTTGCGCCATAAGTCTGTGTAGTCTTCGTTGCTATGAGTTGGGCTATAAGGATGCCACAACCAGGCAGAAATGGTGAACTAAGGCGTGCCACGTCTGGAGTTTTTCACGCTTTTGGGGACAGGATCGCAACGATCGTTCTGTGGATAACTTTGTGCGTAAAAATTATAACGCGCTGTTTTTCAGGAAAATAAATAATCGGCACTTGAATAAAAATCATAAATTTCATTGGCTTATTTAATTTCCGTGACCCGATCGCTATTTTTAATAGCGCGATCCCTTGTGTGGATATTAAATTTATGCCCTGGAGATGGACAAAAATTGGCCCGTTGTTCAAAGGCATAAAAAAAACGCCAGCAGAGCTGGCGTTTAACGGGGGTGTGAGGCTGATTACTTCTGGCTTACCAGGAATTTAACCACGTTCGCATAGTCTGCGACGAAATTATCCATAGAGCTGGTATCAAGACCGCCGTTGTTAACCATGTATTTGCCATTCACGAAAATAGCAGGCACACCACGCAGATCAACATCAGCAGCGGCTTTTTGCTGCTGCGCAACCAGCGCTTTTACGGCGAAGCTGTTCCAGGCTGCATCATAGTCCGCCGCAGAGATACCGGCCGCTTTGACAAAGGTCTCTTTCAGACTGGCAGGATCGGTGATGGTCTGCGTTTTCTGAATGCCATCGAAGATCGGTGCTGTCACTTTATCTTCAACGCCCAGCGCCATCGCGACAGCCCAGGCATGGGTCACGACCGGCCCCAGTTCTCCACCGAGAAAATCGACGTGGTATTTCACCATCTTAGTGTCAGCAGGCAGATTCTTTTTCACCGCGTCATTGACGTGATAAATACGTTCAAACTGATAGCAGTGCGGGCAGAAGAAGGAGAAGAACTCCATCACCTGAGGTTCGCCGGCCACAGGTTTAGGCAGACTCACATATTGTTTACCTTCAGTGAACTGGGCAGCAGATGCGCTGAATGCCAGCACTAAACCCATCAGTGCAAACCAAATTTTTTTCATCGTGAAAAATTCTCCTGACTACGTCATTAATATTGCGGTGTCAGCTGCAGAGGAGGTTCCTGCAACAGCTTCTCCTGCTCGGTAAAGAGTGAAATTTGCCTGCGCCAGAAATCTTCATCTGTCATCCAGGGGAAAGCGCGCGGAAAAGCGGGATCCTGCCAGCGTCGGACAACCCAGGCCAGATAATAAACCATGCGCATGGCGCGTAAAGGTTCAATCAGTGACAATTCATTAATATCAAAATCACTGAACTCACTGTACGCCTCCAGCAGTATATCCCATTGAATACGCTGTTCCTGACGATCGCCGCTGATCAGCATCCAGAGATCCTGCACGGCCGGGCCATTACGGGCATCATCCAGATCGACAAACAGCGGTCCGTCACGCCACAGGATATTACCCGGATGGCAGTCGCCATGTAATCGTAGCGGCTGCCACGTGGTGTGCCACTGTTGTTGCAGCGTGTTTCCCAGCTTATCGATAGCCTGTAGCAGTGCGACTTTAAGCGATGCAGGCACTAACAGAGAGTGCTCCAGCACCTGCCGGGGTTCATGCAGATATTCATCCAGACCGATGGCAGGCCGATGCCTGAACAGCGCTTTACGCCCGGTCTGATGAATGCGGCCCAGGAAGCGGCCTACCCACTCCATCTGATCTTCGTTATCTGTCTCATATTGCCGTCCGCCCAGGCTGGGGAATACGGCAAAGAAGAAGCCAGCGTGACTGTGCAATGTCTCACCCTTTAACCGCAGCGGCGCCGCGATGGGCACTTCGTCAGCCAGCAGATCAAGTGCGTACTGATGTTCTTCAGCAATCTGTTCGGCACGCCATCGCTGTGGGCGATAAAACTTCGCAACATAGCGGCGTTTTTCGTCGTCGCTGAATTGATAAACCCTGTTCTCATAGCTGTTCAGGGCTGTCAGACCCGATTCGACGCGAATTCCTGTTTCCCAGAGCGCATCAAGCAACACGTCGGGATTCAATGTCTGGAAGTTAAAAGCAGCGTCGCTCATCATGTTACCTGTAGTTGCCCTTGCAAATAGCAGCCAAGGATAACACTACTCGTCCTGTTTAATGACACCCCGTGCGCGGAGCAGTGCTGTTTTGAAATCAACTTCATAGTCTTTTTTCAGGCCTGGGATCTCATCATCGCTGGCTGAGTCACGCATCTTGAGATGGTAAATTAATACATCATCGGTTAATTCACTTAACGGGCCACGGAAACCAGATTCCTGAGCCAGTTTCTGCAAAAATGTGACCAGATTAAGATCAGGCTCTTTTTGCCAGGCGGGTTGCAGCAACGCGATTAACTCGTTTAAACGATGGCATTTCATTCAGATTTCTCCTTTCACAGTGCGTCATCAGCGAGGGCACAGTCATGACAATATTAACCGGCATCATTCTGGCCGGTGGTCAGGGCCGCCGTATGGGTGGTCAGGACAAAGGTTTAGTACAGCTGGATGGCAGGCCGCTTTATCAGCATGTCCTTGAACGGCTCAGGCCACAAGTCGACATTGTCATGATTAATGCGAATCGTAATATTGATCGCTATCAGTTAAGCGGATGTCGGGTTATTCAGGATGTTTTTGATGATTATCCCGGTCCGCTGGCCGGTATCTACAGTGGGTTGCTCGCCATCGACGGTGAATGGGCCGCTTTTTGCTCCTGCGATACGCCTGCAATACCTCTCTACTTCGTCGAAAAACTGGTCGATCAACGCGGTGAGGCGCCGGCAGTCTGGGTACGTTCACAGTCGCGCGATCATCCTACGCTGGCGCTGATTCATCGGGAGATGGCTGCACCTCTTTATGACTATCTTCAGGCTGGAGAACGACGTCTTATGCATTTTCTGCGCGACCACGGTGGTCATGCTGTCCGGATGGATGATGATGAGGCTGCCTTCCGCAATATCAATACGCCTGATGACCTGAACAACAGAGGCTGAGATGTCATTACCTATACTTGCCATTGTGGGCTGGAGTGGAACCGGGAAAACGACGCTATTGCAGCAGGTGATACCGATTCTCGGCGATAAAGGTATCCGCGCAGGATTGATTAAACATACCCATCATCAGATGGATGTGGATACGCCTGGCAAAGATAGCTATCTGCTCAGAAAAGCGGGTGCCAGTCAGGTAATAGTGGCCAGTTCAGAGCGATGGGCACTGATGTGTGAGACGCCGGAAAAGCAGTCGATTAATCTGCCTTATCTGCTCAGCCGCATGGATCACGCTACACTTGAGGTCGTGCTGGTCGAAGGCTTCAAAGATGAACCCGTACCTAAAATTGTTTTATGGCGTGCCGGGATCAAGGGTGGGATCGAGGAACTGCTTGATGAGCAGGTGATCGCTGTCGCCAGCGACCAGAAATTAACTCTGAACGTGCCAGTTCTGGATATAAATCGTCCGGACAGCGTTGCAGACTTTATTGCTGACTGGCTTGAGAAAGGCTGAAATGGATGTTGTGATGCAGTTTTTCCCGATCTGCAGACGTAAAAAAGCCCCGCACTTCCGTGCGGGGCTTCTTCACTTATTTAATGCCTGGCAGTTCCCTACTCTCGCATGGGGAGACCCCACACTACCATCGGCGCTACGGCGTTTCACTTCTGAGTTCGGCATGGGGTCAGGTGGGACCACCGCGCTAAAGCCGCCAGGCAAATTCTTTGTGCTCTGTCCTGTGTCTTTTGTGCTGATGCTGCGTTGGCCGCCCTCGCGCTACTCCGTCACATACTTCAGTATGCTCCTTCGTATCGCTCGGTTGCCGCCTTGCCTCAGCGCAAAATCCTTCGGACTTCAGTCCGCAGGACACAACTGTATCCGGTTAACAAGCTGAAAACCTGTCTCTCAAAAACGCCTCTGGCGTTGTAAGGTTAAGCCTCACGGGTCATTAGTACCGGTTAGCTCAACGCATCGCTGCGCTTACACACCCGGCCTATCAACGTCGTAGTCTTCAACGTCCCTTCAGGACTCTCAAGGAGTCAGGGAGAACTCATCTCGGGGCAAGTTTCGTGCTTAGATGCTTTCAGCACTTATCTTTTCCGCACTTAGCTACCGGGCAATGCCATTGGCATGACAACCCGAACACCAGTGGTGCGTTCACTCCGGTCCTCTCGTACTAGGAGCAACCCCCCTCAATTCTCCAGCGCCCACGGCAGATAGGGACCGAACTGTCTCACGACGTTCTAAACCCAGCTCGCGTACCACTTTAAACGGCGAACAGCCGTACCCTTGGGACCTACTTCAGCCCCAGGATGTGATGAGCCGACATCGAGGTGCCAAACACCGCCGTCGATATGAACTCTTGGGCGGTATCAGCCTGTTATCCCCGGAGTACCTTTTATCCGTTGAGCGATGGCCCTTCCATTCAGAACCACCGGATCACTATGACCTGCTTTCGCACCTGCTCGAGCCGTCACTCTCGCAGTCAAGCCAGCTTATGCCATTGCACTAACCTCACGATGTCCGACCGTGATTAGCTGACCTTCGTGCTCCTCCGTTACTCTTTAGGAGGAGACCGCCCCAGTCAAACTACCCACCAGACACTGTCCGCAGCCCGGATCACGGGCCTACGTTAGAACATCAAACATTAAAGGGTGGTATTTCAAGGTTGGCTCCACGCAGACTGGCGTCCGCGCTTCAAAGCCTCCCACCTATCCTACACATCAAGGCTCAATGTTCAGTGTCAAGCTGTAGTAAAGGTTCACGGGGTCTTTCCGTCTTGCCGCGGGTACACTGCATCTTCACAGCGAGTTCAATTTCACTGAGTCTCGGGTGGAGACAGCCTGGCCATCATTACGCCATTCGTGCAGGTCGGAACTTACCCGACAAGGAATTTCGCTACCTTAGGACCGTTATAGTTACGGCCGCCGTTTACCGGGGCTTCGATCAAGAGCTTCTCCTTGCGGATAACCCCATCAATTAACCTTCCGGCACCGGGCAGGCGTCACACCGTATACGTCCACTTTCGTGTTTGCACAGTGCTGTGTTTTTAATAAACAGTTGCAGCCAGCTGGTATCTTCGACTGGCTTCGGCTCGGGGAGCAAGTCCCTCCACCTACGCGCCAGCGTGCCTTCTCCCGAAGTTACGGCACCATTTTGCCTAGTTCCTTCACCCGAGTTCTCTCAAGCGCCTTGGTATTCTCTACCTGACCACCTGTGTCGGTTTGGGGTACGATTCTGTGTTACCTGATGCTTAGAGGCTTTTCCTGGAAGCTGGGCATTTATCACTTCAGCACCGTAGTGCCTCGTCGTCACGCCTCAGCGTTAATAAGGGACCGGATTTACCTGGACCCTCCGCCTACACGCTTAAACCGGGACAACCGTCGCCCGGCTGATATAGCCTTCTCCGTCCCCCCTTCGCAGTAACACCGAGTACAGGAATATTAACCTGTTTCCCATCGACTACGCCTTTCGGCCTCGCCTTAGGGGTCGACTCACCCTGCTCCGATTAACGTTGAACAGGAACCCTTGGTCTTCCGGCGAGCGGGCTTTTCACCCGCTTTATCGTTACTTATGTCAGCATTCGCACTTCTGATACCTCCAGCATGCCTCACAGCACACCTTCGACGGCTTACAGAACGCTCCCCTACCCAACAACACATAGTGTCGCTGCCGCAGCTTCGGTGCATGGTTTAGCCCCGTTACATCTTCCGCGCAGGCCGACTCGACCAGTGAGCTATTACGCTTTCTTTAAATGATGGCTGCTTCTAAGCCAACATCCTGGCTGTCTGTGCCTTCCCACATCGTTTCCCACTTAACCATGACTTTGGGACCTTAGCTGGCGGTCTGGGTTGTTTCCCTCTTCACGACGGACGTTAGCACCCGCCGTGTGTCTCCCGTGATAACATTCTTCGGTATTCGCAGTTTGCATCGGGTTGGTAAGCCGGGATGGCCCCCTAGCCGAAACAGTGCTCTACCCCCGAAGATGAGTTCACGAGGCGCTACCTAAATAGCTTTCGGGGAGAACCAGCTATCTCCCGGTTTGATTGGCCTTTCACCCCCAGCCACAGGTCATCCGCTAATTTTTCAACATTAGTCGGTTCGGTCCTCCAGTTAGTGTTACCCAACCTTCAACCTGCCCATGGCTAGATCACCGGGTTTCGGGTCTATACCCTGCAACTTAACGCCCAGTTAAGACTCGGTTTCCCTGCGGCTCCCCTATACGGTTAACCTTGCTACAGAATATAAGTCGCTGACCCATTATACAAAAGGTACGCAGTCACCCTGATAAATCAAGGCTCCCACTGCTTGTACGTACACGGTTTCAGGTTCTGTTTCACTCCCCTCGCCGGGGTTCTTTTCGCCTTTCCCTCACGGTACTGGTTCACTATCGGTCAGTCAGGAGTATTTAGCCTTGGAGGATGGTCCCCCCATATTCAGACAGGATACCACGTGTCCCGCCTTACTCATCGAGCTCACAGCATGTGTGTTTTTGTGTACGGGAGTATCACCCTGTACCCTGCGACTTTCCAGACGCTTCCACTAACACACAAGCTGATTCAGGCTCTGGGCTGCTCCCCGTTCGCTCGCCGCTACTGGGGGAATCTCGGTTGATTTCTTTTCCTCGGGGTACTTAGATGTTTCAGTTCCCCCGGTTCGCCTTGCAGCACTATGTATTCATGCTGCAATGATGCACAGAGTGCACCGGGTTTCCCCATTCGGACATCGACGGCTGTAGCGGTTCATATCACCTTACCGTCGCTTTACGCAGATTAGCACGTCCTTCATCGCCTCTGACTGCCTGGGCATCCACCGTGTACGCTTAGTCGCTTAACCTCACAACCCACAGGCGTTTTACAACGCTGCGAATTGCAAGCATTTGAGAGACTCGAACGCATCGCATTGTCATCCCTTATTACGGAGGAATGACGCGCTGCGTCGTTTCAATTTTCAGCTTGTTCCGGATTGTTAAAGAGCAAATATCTCAAACGCGGCCCGGCTGCTTACGCAACCAAATCGGTTTTGAGATACTGTATGGAGACACCTTTCACCTGTCACCAAGCAGGTGGCGTCCCCTAGGGGATTCGAACCCCTGTTGCCGCCGTGAAAGGGCGGAGTCCTAACCGCTAGACGAAGGGGACACAAAAGTGTCACGACTTCGCAGCCGTCCTGCTCATTACTTTTTATCAGACAATCTGTGTGGACACTGCGCGGGAAGGTATCTTCAGGTAAGGAGGTGATCCAACCGCAGGTTCCCCTACGGTTACCTTGTTACGACTTCACCCCAGTCATGAATCACAAAGTGGTAAGCGCCCTCCCGAAGGTTAAGCTACCTACTTCTTTTGCAACCCACTCCCATGGTGTGACGGGCGGTGTGTACAAGGCCCGGGAACGTATTCACCGTGGCATTCTGATCCACGATTACTAGCGATTCCGACTTCACGGAGTCGAGTTGCAGACTCCGATCCGGACTACGACGCACTTTGTGAGGTCCGCTTGCTCTCGCGAGGTTGCTTCTCTTTGTATGCGCCATTGTAGCACGTGTGTAGCCCTACTCGTAAGGGCCATGATGACTTGACGTCATCCCCACCTTCCTCCGGTTTATCACCGGCAGTCTCCTTTGAGTTCCCGACCGAATCGCTGGCAACAAAGGATAAGGGTTGCGCTCGTTGCGGGACTTAACCCAACATTTCACAACACGAGCTGACGACAGCCATGCAGCACCTGTCTCACGGTTCCCGAAGGCACTAAGGCATCTCTGCCAAATTCCGTGGATGTCAAGAGTAGGTAAGGTTCTTCGCGTTGCATCGAATTAAACCACATGCTCCACCGCTTGTGCGGGCCCCCGTCAATTCATTTGAGTTTTAACCTTGCGGCCGTACTCCCCAGGCGGTCGACTTAACGCGTTAGCTCCGGAAGCCACTCCTCAAGGGAACAACCTCCAAGTCGACATCGTTTACGGCGTGGACTACCAGGGTATCTAATCCTGTTTGCTCCCCACGCTTTCGCACCTGAGCGTCAGTCTTTGTCCAGGGGGCCGCCTTCGCCACCGGTATTCCTCCAGATCTCTACGCATTTCACCGCTACACCTGGAATTCTACCCCCCTCTACAAGACTCAAGCCTGCCAGTTTCAAATGCAGTTCCCAGGTTAAGCCCGGGGATTTCACATCTGACTTAACAGACCGCCTGCGTGCGCTTTACGCCCAGTAATTCCGATTAACGCTTGCACCCTCCGTATTACCGCGGCTGCTGGCACGGAGTTAGCCGGTGCTTCTTCTGCGGGTAACGTCAATCGACGCGGTTATTAACCGCATCGCCTTCCTCCCCGCTGAAAGTACTTTACAACCCGAAGGCCTTCTTCATACACGCGGCATGGCTGCATCAGGCTTGCGCCCATTGTGCAATATTCCCCACTGCTGCCTCCCGTAGGAGTCTGGACCGTGTCTCAGTTCCAGTGTGGCTGGTCATCCTCTCAGACCAGCTAGGGATCGTCGCCTAGGTGGGCCATTACCCCGCCTACTAGCTAATCCCATCTGGGTTCATCCGATAGTGAGAGGCCCGAAGGTCCCCCTCTTTGGTCTTGCGACGTTATGCGGTATTAGCCACCGTTTCCAGTGGTTATCCCCCTCTATCGGGCAGATCCCCAGACATTACTCACCCGTCCGCCACTCGTCACCCGAGAGCAAGCTCTCTGTGCTACCGTCCGACTTGCATGTGTTAGGCCTGCCGCCAGCGTTCAATCTGAGCCATGATCAAACTCTTCAATTTAAGTTTGATTTGCTTAAACAAGTTAAGCGGTGCTCATCTGTAAAACGTCATAATGAATTTCATTATGTGTTCACTCGTGAGGCTTGATATTTTTTACGTCCGGAGACGCTGATATCAATCCTGCGAGTGCCCACACAGATTGTCTGATAAATTGTTAAAGAGCAGTGCGAACAGTGCGTTAGCGTCCTGTCGCGAGGTGGCGTATATTACGCTTTCCTCCTGCAGAGTCAACCTCTTTCTCAGAAGTTTTTCTCCGGCGGCGCAGTCTCCTGTGCCTCCTGACCCGTTTTCCGTTGCCGGTGTTCCGTGTCGATGGAGGCGCATTATAGGGAGTTTCCGCGGGCTGACAAGCGTTTCTTTGAATTAATTTGCTGAGCGCATCTTTTTTAAACGAACGGCTTAAAAAGAGACGTTTCATGACGGAATAACGCACAAAAATCGCCATTAAACGTTGTAAAGAGACCTGCCGTTGCTTAATGCGGGTGCTATTATTTTGCTTCTTCTCGCAGGATAACCCCAGGAAGGATACTCAATGATAAAATCCGCGCGCAGCATGGCTGGTTTGCCATGGATAGCTGCCATGGCCTTTTTCATGCAGTCACTCGACGCCACCATACTGAATACTGCCCTGCCCGCTATCGCCACCAGCCTCGACCGTTCTCCTCTGGCCATGCAATCCGCCGTCATCAGTTACACCCTGACTGTCGCTATGTTGATTCCGGTCAGCGGCTGGCTCGCCGATCGCTACGGCACGCGCAAGGTATTTATCGTTGCCGTTTCGCTGTTCACCCTGGGCTCGCTGGCTTGTGCACTTTCTCCCACACTCCAGGTACTGGTCATCTCGCGCATCATACAGGGCGTCGGTGGCGCAATGATGATGCCGGTCGCGCGACTGGCGCTGTTACGCGCCTATCCGCGCAGTGAGCTGTTGCCGGTGCTCAACTTTGTCACCATGCCGGGATTAGTTGGCCCGATACTGGGGCCAATGCTGGGCGGCGTGCTGGTGACCTACGCGACCTGGCACTGGATTTTCCTGATTAATATCCCGATTGGCATTCTCGGCATTATCTACGCACGCAAATATATGCCGGACTTCACCACGCCGAAGCGCCGCTTCGACTTTTTCGGCTTCTTACTGTTTGGGGCCGGACTGGTGATGATCTCGATTGGGATTGAGCTGTTTGGCGAGCGGATTGTTTCCGCCTGGCTGGCGGGCGGGATATTACTCAGCGGGATTGTGCTTTTGCTTCTTTATATAGTGCATGCCCGAAATCACCCTTCGCCACTGATCAATCTGCCGATGTTTAAAACCCGGACGTTCTCAGTGGGCATCGGTGGCAACATCGCGTCACGTCTTGGCACCGGCTGTGTGCCCTTTTTGATGCCGCTCATGTTGCAGGTCGGCTTTGGCTATTCAGCGATTATCGCGGGCTGCATGATGGCACCCATCGCCATTGGTTCAATACTGGCGAAGTCGACGGTGACGCAACTGCTGCGCTGGCTGGGTTACCGCCGCCTGCTGGTTGGCATTACCGCCATTATTGGCATTCTGATCGCCAGCTTCTCTCTGCAGTCGCCCGCTGAAAGCATCATTGTGCTCTTACTTCCGCTGTTTATTCTCGGCATGGCCATGTCTACGCAGTTTACCGCCATGAATACCATCACCCTGGCCGATCTGAATGATGATAACGCCAGCGGCGGTAACAGCGTGCTGGCCGTGACTCAGCAGCTAGCGATCAGTTTTGGTGTGGCCGTCAGCGCCGCGGTGCTGCGCTTCTACCAGGAGTTTGAAACCAGCACCATTTCACAGTTCCACGCCACGTTTATGACCATGGGCGTGGTAACAGTACTGTCGGCGCTGACCTTTATGCTGCTGAAAAACGGCGATGGCCGTAATCTGATCAGTAATCGCGACAAAAAGAAAAAGCGCTAAACCGATCCACGCACCACCAGTTCCGGCGTCAGCACCAGCGTTTGCTGACTGGCGTCGGGATTGCTGAGACGATGGAGCAGGGTGTCTATCGCCAGTTCACCCAGCGCATCTTTCGGTTGATGAATGGTACTCAGTGGCGGAGTGAGATAGCGCGCCAGTTCGATATCGTCATATCCCATTACCGCCATCTGCTGCGGAACCTGCATGCCGGCCTGATAGAGTGCGTGATAAACGCCCACCGCCATGGCATCGTTGCTGGTGAAAACCGCTTCCGGCGGCGTTTCCAGCGCCAGCAGTTCGACCATCCCGTTGTAGCCTCCCTGGAATTCAAAGTCACCATTCACCACATAGCCGGGCAGAATCGCCAGGCCACTCTTTGTCATGGCGTTGCGATAACCTTCCAGGCGCATACGAGCCGGGGTTTTATCCTGTGGACCGGCGATACAGGCGATGCGGGTATAACCACTGTCGATAAGATGCTGAGTCGCCAGCTCCCCGCCCAGCAGCGCGTTATCCTGAATAATGTCACCACGGCCTTCAAACGGCGCCCAGTCCATCATGACGGCAGGTATAGAGGGATAACGGTTCAGAATGTCGGCCGAGGGCAGGTGACTTTCCGTACACATAATCAATAAACCGTCGACGCGCTTCTGCATCAGCGTTTCCAGGCTGCGGTTCATCCGCTCTTCATCACCTGCCGTGTTACAGAGAATCAGGCTGTAGCCACGCTGATAGCAGCTCTCCTCCACACCCCGCACCACTTCGGCATAAAATGGGTTACTACTGGTGGTCAGCAGCATACCGATCGTGTGCGTCTGATTGATTTTCAGACTGCGCGCCAGCGCAGAGGGGGCGTAATTCAGATGGCGGATGGCCTGCTCAACTTTTTCGCGCACGCCTTCACTAACAAAGCGATTGTTATTGATAACGTGCGAGACAGTGGAGGTAGAGACGCCCGCCAGGCGAGCGACATCTTTCATGGTGCTCAAATGCTTAGCCCTGCTGCTGCAAAAATTCATCGATCTCCGCGCGCCACGGCACGGAGGGCTGCGCACCCGAGCGGGTAACGGCGATAGCAGCGGCGGCATGGGCAAACCGCACCGCGTCATACATCGTTTTCTGCTCCAGTCGCGCGGTGATAAAGGCGCCATTAAAGGTGTCGCCCGCCGCGATGGTGTCGATAGCTTTAACACTGAAGCCAGCAATACGCTGACCTTCTCCCTGCTCGCTCAGCCAGACACCGCGGCGACCCAGAGTAATCAGAACCGTGCCGATACCTTTCGCATGCAGTACTGCCGCAGCGCGGGCGGCATCTTCATCGTTGCTGACCGCAATGCCGGTCAGACTCTCGGCTTCGGTTTCATTCGGGGTAATAATGTCGATCAACGCCAGCAGTTCATCTGAGAGCTGAGTGGCGGGTGCAGGATTGAGAATAACCTGCGTCTGATGCTGTCGGGCAAGCGTCGCGGCGGCCAGCACACTTTCCAGCGGTGATTCCAGCTGCATTAATAGTGCATCGGCGTCGGCGATAACCTGCTGATGGCGCGTCACGCAGGCGGGTGTTAACGCCGCGTTTGCACCGGAGTAGATGCCGATGTTGTTCTCACCGTCACCATTGACGAAAATCATCGCCACGCCGGTTGACTCACCCTCGACCACTTCGACCGGCGTGGTATCAATATTGTCCTGGGCCAGTTGCTGACGAACACGTTCACCAATGTCGTCAGCGCCCACACAGGCGATAAATGCGATATCGGCACCAGCACGACCGGCGGCGACAGCCTGATTCGCACCCTTACCGCCAAACGCAATCTGATAATTCTGCCCGATCACCGTTTCACCGGGACGAGGAAAGTGCGCCAGATTAAGGATGTGGTCAGCGTTAATGCTGCCAAGAACGGCCAGTTTTGCGTTTTTGCTCATTAGGGGAGTCCGGAATAAGTGCGCCACCAGGAGGGTGGCGCAGTGCCCTGCTTTTCTTTGAGTTATTGAGTGACCAGCTTCAGGTCGACCGGGTTGATCGCCTTCACTTTTTCACCCTTCAGCACTTTATCAGCGGTATCTACGCCGATCATGCCAATTTTGTCTGGCATCTGTGCCACGGTCGCGGACAGTTTGCCACCTTCTACCGCTTTAACGCCATCAGCAGTACCGTCAAAACCAACGACGATCACACCAGTTTTACCAGCGGTCTGCAGCGCACGCAGTGCACCCAGCGCCATTTCGTCGTTCTGAGCGAATACGGCCTGAACGTCCGGGTGTGCCTGAAGCAGGTTCTGCATGACGTTCAGACCTTTGGTACGGTCAAAATCGGCTGGCTGGCTGGCGAGGATCTGGAATTTATGCGCATCAGCGGCCTGTTTGAAGCCTTCGCCACGCTCACGGGCGGCAGAAGTCCCGGCAATGCCCTGCAGTTCAATAATTTTGGCGCTTTCGCCGACTTTTTTGGCGATGAAGTCGCCGGCCATTTTACCGCCGAAACGGTTATCGGAGGCGACGTGGCTGACAACGGTGCCCTGTGCCGCAACGCGATCCAGCGTGATAACCGGGATGTTCGCCTGGTTAGCCATCTTCACCGCATTGCCCACAGCATCAGAGTCGGTTGGGTTGATCAGCAGCAGTTTGGTGCCGCGAACCGTCAGATCCTGCACGTTAGCCAGCTCTTTCGCCGGGTTGTTCTGTGAATCCAGCACCACCAGGTTGTAGCCCAGTTTGTCCGCTTCTTTCTGCGCGCCCTCTTTCAGCGAAACAAAGAACGGGTTATTCAGGGTTGAAACCACCAGCGCGATAGTATCTTTAGCCATAGCGCTGGTACTGAGCGTTGCGCCAAGGATCACGGCCAGTGCGGTTAACTTTTTCATCATGTCATCCTGTGTAAGGTCAGAGTTATTTACTGCTTTTATTATCTACCAGCACCGCCAGCAGGATTACTACCGCCTTAACGATCATCTGGTAGTACGAAGAGACGCCCATCAGGTTCAGGCCGTTGTTCAGGAAGCCGAGGATCAGCGCGCCAATCAGGGTGCCGAAAATACGGCCCTTACCGCCTGCCAGGCTGGTTCCGCCCAGCACGACCGCAGCAATCGCATCCAGCTCATAGCCGGTACCCGCTGTCGGCTGTGCCGAAGAAAGGCGCGCCACTTCAATGGTGCCTGCCAGCGCTGCCAGCATGCCACTCAGTGAATAGACGATGATTTTGACGCGATTCACATTGATGCCGGAGAGACGCGTTGCCGCTTCATTACCGCCAAGCGCATAGATATAGCGACCCAGACGGGTGTGCTGCAGCATGTACCAGGCAGCAATAAAGACCAGCGCCATCAGCCAGACCGGCGCAGGGATACCCAGCGGACGACCAATACCAAACCAGCCCAGCAGATCGGCATTGGCATTAAAACCCGTGTTTACCGGACTGCCATCGGTGTAGACCATGGTGACACCACGCAGCAGCAGCATCATGACCAGCGTGGCGATAAACGCCTGCACTTTGCCGCGCGCCACAATGGTGCCGGTCAGGGCACCGATTGCCGCTCCCAGCGCCAGCGACGCCGCCACCGCGACCAGGGCATTGACCTCCATACCCACCAGCGATGCACCCACCGCGCCAGTCAGGGCCAGCAGCGATCCTACAGAGAGGTCGATACCAGAAGTCAGGATCACCAGCGTCATCCCGACCGCCATAATGGCGTTAACCGAGGTCTGCTGCAGAATGTTGAACAGGTTCGCCACGGTAAAGAAGTTCGGGCTCTGGCTGGCCACCACGGCGATCAGCACCATCAGCGCAATCAGCGACTTCTGTTCCAGAAGCCAGCTTTTGCTAAACCAGCGACGGCTGGCAGGTAAAGTTTGGGTCGTCATACCACTAAATCCTCGCTGTGTTGCTTGCCTACGGCGGCTGCCATCAGGCTCTCCTGAGTGGCTTCTTCTCGGGTAAATTCGCCGCTGATACGGCCTTCATGCATCACCAGAATCCGATCGCTCATGCCCAGCACTTCCGGCATTTCCGAGGAGACCAGAATGATGCTCAGCCCTTCGGCTTTAAACTGGTTAATCAGTTGATAGATCTCTTTCTTCGCGCCGACATCCACACCGCGTGTCGGTTCATCCAGAATCAGTACGTTAGGCCGGGTCATCAGCCCGCGGGCAATCGCCACTTTCTGCTGGTTGCCGCCCGAAAGCAGACCAATGGGCTGCTCCATTGAAGGCGTTTTAACGTTAAACAGCCGGATAAAGTCGCCCACGGCCAGCTGCTCTGCCGCATGTTTCAGCGTGCCGCTGCCGTGACTGAAATAGCCTAACGCTGTCAGCGACATGTTCTCTTTTACTGACATGCCCAGCACCAGGCCATCGCGCTTACGATCTTCGGAGATATAGACGATGCCGTTAGCCAGCCCATCCTGCGGTGAGCGCGTCACCACTTCCCGACCATTGAGCCACAGTGTGCCTTCGCGACGCGGCAGGGCGCCGTAAAGCACCTTCATCAGTTCGGTACGGCCCGCGCCCATCAAGCCAGACACGCCGAGGATTTCACCTTTGCGCAGGCTGAAACTGACGTTATCCACGCCCGGTCCGCTGACGTTTTCCACTTTCAGCCGCACGTCGCCTGGTGCCTGATCAATATGGGGATATTGATCTTCCAGCTTACGGCCGACCATCATCTCGATCAGGCTCTCTTCAGTCAGCTCGCTGACCGGGCGTTCAGCAATAAACTGACCGTCGCGGAACACCGTGACGTCATCGCAGATCTCAAAGATCTCTTTCATGCGATGCGAGATATAGACGATGCCGCAGCCCTGCGCTTTCAGTTCGTTGATCACCCGGAACAGCGACAGCGTTTCGGTATCAGTCAGCGCATCGGTCGGCTCATCCATGATGATCACCTGCGACTCAAAGCTCAGGACTTTGGCGATTTCGACCATCTGCTGATCGCCAATCGACAAATCCCCCACCAGCTTGTGGCTGCTGAAGCGCAGATTAAGCCGTTTAAGCAGCGCATCAGCTTCGGCATACATACGCGGCCACTGGATACGGCCAAAACGGCTGACATATTCGCGGCCGAGAAAAATATTCTCCGCCACGGTTAATTGAGGGATCAGGTTCAGTTCCTGATGAATGATGCCAATACCCGCTTCCTGAGACGCTTTCGGCCCGCTGAAACGGGTCTCTTTGCCCAGCCAGCGCAGCGTACCGGCATCATATTGATAGATGCCGGTCAGAACTTTCATCATGGTGGACTTGCCTGCGCCGTTCTCGCCCACCAGCGCCATCACGCGTCCTGCCCGGACATTCAGCGACGCCCCCTTGAGGGCTTTCACACCTGGAAAGGATTTTTCAATGCCGTCGAGTTGCAGTAAAAGTTGCATAGCGGCCTCAGAAGGTCACACCGGCGCTGAGGATGACATTCGCAAACGGAGAGCACTCTCCGCTGCGAATGACCGCCTGACTACGCTGCGTTTGTTGTTTGAATTGTTCATGACTGGTGTAGCTGATGGTGATGATATTCCCCTGGTGCTGTTGCAAGGCTTCGAGCACGGCGACAAGCGCGCTATGAAGTTGCGGATTATGCTGCTTAATCTCTTCCGCGATCAGGGCGCTCTCTACCTGCATCTCCAGTGCGACAGCATTAACCACCTGCATAAAATCGGGCGTACCCGGCGTGAGCGCTAAATCGATGCGCTGCGGTCCGGCCGGAATCGGCAAGCCTGCATCGGCAATCGTCAGCGTATCCGTGTGTCCCAGGCGGGCAATCACATGAGAGAGTTCAGCGTTTAACAAGCGACCTTTTTTCATCTTTTCACTCCACAGCGAAACGTTTCGCTGTCAGGAGTGTATGAAAAGCCGCCATCAACTCAACCTGCAAAGAAGAAATCTGTGATCGCTATCGAAACGTTTCGCTCACGCGGGGAGAAATTTGTATTAAGTCGGGGGACGGGCTGAAAAAAGGGCCGCGAACGCGGCCCCGGAGGAGAGGATTAAGGCAGTTTCTTAACCTGCTTAACGTCCATCTCAATGCTGTTGAAATCTTTATCCAGTTCACCCGTCAGCTCGACGTTGTCTTTAGGTGAGATAGTCTGGCCGTTCCAGTGCTTGTGGTCGATTTCGACTTTCATGGTGCCGGTCTGGTCGCGGAACAGATAATCTTCGTTGCCGATCTGTTTCTCCAGCTTACCGCGCACGGTGACCCAGCTGTCATCCTTCATCTCTTCAGCCTGCTTTACGGTCACCACACTGGTGTGATCGGCACTGAAACCACCCTGACCGGCTGCTGCCTGCGTCTGTGCGGCTGGCGCACTGGGATCAACAAATCCACCCTGCTGTGCAGCGAAAACCGGGGCGGAAGCCAGCATTACGACGGCCAGAATTGCAGCGTGCTTTTTCATTTTGTCACCTCTTTTCCATGATGTGGTTCGTCTTGTTGAGCTTAGTTGACCATAAAGTTCTTAACAGCTTCTTAAGAGGCAAAAATAAGCTATTTTCGCCGAAATCAGCTGTACAAGCAGGAAGTTGCTTCGTATAAAGCGCTATCGGAACAGGGAGACGTGATGCGTATTTTACTGATTGAAGATGATCGTTTAATTGGCGACGGTATCAAGGCGGGGCTGAGTAAACTGGGCTTCAGCGTTGACTGGTTTACCTCTGGTGAGGCGGGCTTTAACGCGCTGGAGGCCGCGCCCTGGGATGCGGTGATCCTGGATCTCTCACTGCCCGAGCGGGATGGGCTCGATATTCTGCGGCAGTGGCGACAGCAGGGGAAAGATGTACCGGTACTGATACTGACCGCACGCGATGCGCTCGATCAGCGGGTCGAAGGTCTGCAACTGGGAGCCGACGACTATCTGTGTAAACCCTTTGCCTTAACTGAAGTGGCTGCTCGCTTACAGGCGCTGATCCGCCGCCGTCATGGCCAGCTGCAGCCCGAACTCCGGCACGGTAATGTGGTGCTGATCCCCGGCAGCCATAGTGTGATGCGCGAAGGTGAGGCGATTGCGCTGAAAAGCCGTGAACTGGCGCTGCTGGAACTGTTTATGCGAAACCCGGGCCGGGTGCTGACACGCAGCCAGCTGGAAGAGAAGCTCTACAACTGGGACGCCGATGTCTCCAGCAATGCGGTAGAGGTTCACATTCATCATCTGCGTAAAAAACTGGGCAGCCAGTTTATCCGCACGCTGCACGGCGTCGGTTATACCCTGGGAGCGGCTGAATGCGATCAATGAGCCTGTTTCTGCGGCTGGGTATCGGTTTTGTGCTGCTGCTCGGGATCTGCTGGGCCAGCGCCAGCCTGAGTGCCTGGCATCAGACACGTGAAACCCTTGATGAGCTCTTCGATACCCAGCAGATGCTGCTGGCCAAGCGTCTGCTGACGCTGGATTTCTCCTCGCTGGACAACGCCACTCTGCCTAAAACCAAAGAGATACTACGCCACCATCGCGGCGATCAGGATGACGACGCCCTGGCCTTTGCCGTCTTCACGCGCGACGGCCGGCAGGTGATGAATGATGGTGACAATGGCCGCTACCTGCCGTTTGAGGCGGAGTATCAGGGATTTCATGAGGGCCAGCTCACCAATGATGACGATCGCTGGCGGTTTGTCTGGCTGACCACGCCCGACCAGCAGTTCCGGGTGGTGGTGGGTCAGGAGTCCGAATACCGTGACGACATGACGCGGGATCTGATGAAAGCCAGCATGCTGCCCTGGCTGATCGCGCTGCCCTTTATGTTGCTGCTGCTGATCGGTCTGGTCTGGTCTGAACTGCGCCCCCTGAAGACGCTGGCACAGCAGCTGGCGCAGCGCGCGCCCGATGATGATACGCCGCTGCAGGCAGACCGCGTGCCGAAAGAGGTGCAACCGCTGATGGTCGCGCTCAATGGTCTGTTCAGCCGCATCAGCGCAATGATGCAGCGTGAACGGCGCTTTACCTCTGATGCCGCACATGAGCTGCGCAGTCCGCTGGCCGCGCTGCAGGTGCAAAGCGAGGTGATCCAGCTGACTGCAGATGATGAAGTGATGCGAACCCATGCGCTGCAGCAACTGGATGCCGGCATTATCCGCGCAACCCGGCTGGTGGATCAGCTGCTGACGCTCTCACGGGTTGAAGCTGATGATGCACGCAGCGCCTTCGAAACGGTGGCGCTGAAACGCACGGTCCAGGAGACGCTGGCTGCACAGCTGCCGCTGGCGGATAAAACGGGTGTCACGCTGCGGCTGCGTGCTGACGCCGATCCGCAGATTCAGGGGCATCCGCTGTTACTGTCACTGCTGGTGCGTAATCTGCTGGATAATGCCATTCGCTATACGCCAGCGGGCAGCGAAGTTGATGTGCGGCTTCAGGCGAATAGCCTGTCGGTAGAGGATAACGGCGAAGGTCTGAGTGCAGCCGATCTGCAACGGCTTGGTGAACGTTTCTGGCGACCGCCAGGTCAGGAGAAAAGCGGAAGCGGGCTGGGATTATCGATAGTCCGCAATATCGCCCAGTTGCACGGGATGCAGGTCAGCTTCAGCCAGCGATCGGGTGGCGGATTATGCGTTACGCTGCGCTGGTCAGCGCCCGCCCCGTAAGGCGGGCACTGCAGATTAAATCTCGACCTGGGTGCCCAGCTCAATCACCCGATTTGGCGGGATCTCAAACTGGTCTGGCGCACGGAGCGCATTGCGCTGCAGCGCCAGGAAGAGTTTGCCACGCAGGCGCAGATACCACGGCCGTTTGCCGATAATCAGCGACTCATGCGACATGAAGAACGATGTCTCCATCATGCGGCAGTTGAGCCCTTCCAGCCCGCAGCGGTGGAAAATCTCCTCGACGTTTGGCGTTTCACGCCAGCCGTAGCTGGCCACCACCCGCCAGAAGGTGGGCGACAGCTGCTCAATCGTCACGCGACGCACGTTATGCACGTAAGGTGCATCTTCCGTCCGCAACGTCAGCAGCACCACCCGCTCATGCAACACTTTGTTGTGTTTAAGGTTATGCAGCATGGCAAACGGAATCACATTCAGCGCACGCGACATATAGACCGCGGTGCCCGGCACGCGAACCGGCGGCGATTTCTCCAGTGACGCGATCATCGCCTCCAGGGAGTTGCCATGCTCGTGCATGCGGCGCAGCAGGCGGAAACGTTCGCTTTTCCACGTCGTCATAATGATAAACATCACCAGGCCGAGACAGAGCGGCAGCCAGCCACCGGAGAAGATTTTCACCAGGTTGGCGGTAAACAGCGGCACATCGATACAGAGCATCAGTACCAGGATGACGGCAACCGCCAGCTTATTCCAGTGCCAGTTTTTAACCGCCACGGTACAGGAGAGCATCGCGGTCAGCACCATGGTGCCGGTGACGGCGATACCGTAGGCCGCAGCCAGATTACTTGAATGCTCAAAGCTGATAATCACAATCAGCACGGCGAAGTAGAGTACCCAGTTAATCACCGGAATATAGATCTGGCCCGATTCGCGCTCAGAGGTGTGGATGATACGCATCCCCGGCAGATAGCCCAGTCGCACCGCCTGACGCGTCAGCGAGAAGACGCCGGAGATCACCGCCTGTGAGGCAATCACCGTGGCCAGCGTCGCCAGAATCAGCATCGGGATCAGCGCCCAGTCCGGCGCCAGCAGGAAGAAGGGGTTTTTAATCGCTTTGGGATCGCTGAGTAACAGCGCGCCCTGACCAAAGTAGTTCAGGACCAGCGACGGCAACACCACCGAGAACCAGGCCAGTCGGATCGGCACTTTACCGAAGTGACCCATATCGGCATACAGCGCTTCAACCCCGGTAATCGCCAGCACCACCGCGCCAAGCGCGAAGAATGAGACAGATTTATAGTGCAGGAAGAACTCGACCGCATAGGCGGGATTCAGCGCATGCAGCACTTCCGGGTTTTTCATGATGCCGCTGACCCCCAGGATCGCCAGCACCAGGAACCACACCAGCATCACCGGCGCGAAGAGTTTGCCCACCATGCCGGTGCCATGTTTCTGAATCGCAAACAGCAGCGTCAGCACCGCAATCGACATCGGCACAATAAAGGGATCCAGCGACGGCGCGGCAATCTCCAGACCTTCAATGGCTGACATCACCGAAATGGCCGGCGTGATCACCACTTCCCCATAGAAGAAGCTGCCGCCAATCAGGCCCATGATCACCAGCACTGCCGTGGCGCGTGCACCCGTATGGCGGCCCGCCAGCGACATCAGTGTCAGAATACCGCCTTCACCGGCATTGTCGGCGCGCATCACATAACTGATGTACTTCAGTGATACCACCAGCACCAGCAGCCAGAAAATCAGCGACAAAAAGCCAAACACCGCTTCCCGCTCAACGCCGAAGCCGAACTGTCCGGAGAGACATTCACGCAAGGTATACAGCGGACTGGTGCCGATATCCCCGTAAACAACACCAATAGCGGCCAGCGTTAATCCGCGAAGTGACTGCTTATTATCCGAGCTCATAGAGTTATCTTTTGTTGGAGTCTAAGAGGCGCAACAACCCCTCGCTCAGGCCATCAAAAAGCGCACAGTATGCACGGTTTGCCGAAAATTCCTATACCCGCTTCGCCTGTCTGCCAGGGTAACGGGGTGGTTTCAGGCATTAAAGCGTTAATCAGCGCCGCTTTCAAAGCAGGCAAACCTTATGAAACAAAAAAGCTGACAGCTATCAACGCTTTCACGCATGATGATCTATAGAGTAAGGCGCTTGCTGAAGCGCGGCGGCCCGACGATCGTAAGGACATTGAAGTGATTATGGCTCAACCCCATCTTTTGGCAGAAAGAATTTCTCGCCTTAGCAATGCGTTAGAAAAAGGATTGTATGAGCGACATCATGCCATCCGCCTTTGCCTGCTGGCAGCGCTGAGCGGTGAAAGCGTATTCCTGCTGGGACCGCCCGGCATCGCCAAGAGCCTGATTGCCCGCCGCCTGAAATATGCCTTTCAGCACGCCCGCGCCTTTGAATATCTGATGACCCGTTTCTCCACACCGGAAGAGGTGTTTGGCCCGCTATCTATTCAGGCACTGAAGGATGAAGGGCGCTATCAGCGCCTTACTAAAGGTTATCTGCCCGACGCGGAGATTGTTTTTCTGGATGAGATCTGGAAAGCCGGCCCGGCGATTCTGAATACCCTGCTGACCGCTATCAACGAACGCCGCTTCCGCAATGGCGACAGCGAAGAGGCCATTCCGATGCGTCTGCTGGTCACCGCCTCTAATGAAATGCCGGAAGCGGACAGCGGCCTTGAAGCGCTCTATGACCGGATGCTAATCCGCCTGTGGCTGGATAATGTGCATGAGAAGCAGAACTTTCGCAGCATGCTGACCCATCAGCAGGATGAGCACACCAATCCGGTCGCGGAATCCCTGCGCATCAGTGATGAGGAGTATGCGCAGTGGCAGCTCGGCATCAGTCAGGTCAGCCTCCCGGATGCGGTGTTCGAGCTGATTTATCAGCTGCGCCAGCAACTGGAAAGCCAGCCCGCTGCGCCCTATATTTCCGATCGTCGCTGGAAAAAAGCTATTCATCTGCTGCAGGCCAGCGCCTTTTACAGTGGCCGCAGCGCCATTGCGCCGATAGACCTGATCCTGCTGAAAGATTGCCTCTGGCACGACGTCGCGTCCATGCAGCTGCTGGAGCGCGAAATCGATCAGCTGATGACACAGCACGCCTGGCAGCAGCAGCCGATGCTGCTGAAACTGCATCAGATAAAAGCGCGTCGCATGGCTCTGCAGCAGCAACAGAGCATCGCACAGGCGATCACCCTGGAAAAACACAGTGGGATGTTCAGTCGCAAACCCCATTACGATCTGCCGGAAAGCTTCACTGATGAGCAACTGACGCTGATGCTGCAAAAGCCGCTGATGCTGCATGACATGCAGGTGACACATCTGGTTATCGCGCGTGATGCACTGAATCAGTGGCTGCAGAAAGGGGGCGAGGTTCGCGGCAAGCTCAATGGAATTGGCTTTGCGCAGAGTCTGGATTTACAGGTGGATGCGCAGCACTGCCTGGCTATCCGTGATGTCAGCCTGCAATCGTCGCGTCTGACACTGCCTGGCGTCAGCAACAGCGAGCCGCTGCCCGGTGAGATCACCGAAGCGCTGGATGCACTGGAGAGTGAACTGCGGTCGCAGCGTCATCTGTTCAGCCAGCATCAGCGCTGCCTGTTTATCAGTGATGACTGGCTGGCGCGGGTTGAAACCAGCCTGCAGGATGTGGCGGAACAGTTGAAACAGGCGCGTAAATGATCCCACTGGAGACGCTCAGCACACTGCTCTCCGTGGGTGAAACCGAACTGATTGAAGAGCTGATTATTGCCCTGCTGGCGTCTCCACAGCTGGCGCTGTTTTTTGAAAAGTTTCCCGGGCTGAAAAAAGCGCTGTTGCGCGATGTGCCACGCTGGCGAGCGGAGATCAACGCTGAGCTCAAAGCCACGCCGGTTCCGGCCACGCTGGCCGAAGAGTTTCAGCTGTTCCAGCGGGTACAACTCCTCAGCGATCGTGAATTCAGCCACCAGCTGAATGCCACACTTCAGGCGCTTGAAAGCCTGCCTTCCCCTTTTCTGGATGAAGCCAACCGGCTGCTGCAGCACACCGATATCAGCCATCTCAGCAGCGCGCAGCACCAGCTTTTTCTACAGCGCTGGCGGCTGAGCCTGACCTTACAGACCCTGACGCTGAATCAGACGTTGCTGGAGCAGCAGCGCGAACGCCTGCTGGCGGAACTGCAGCAGCGTATGGCGCTGAGCGGTCAGCTGGCACCGATTCTCGGCGACGATGACGAAGCCGCCGCTGGCCGGCTGTGGGACATGAGCAAAGCGTCACTGCAGCCTGGCGACTATCAGCTGATGCTGCAATATGGCGACTTTCTGGCGCAGCAGCCGGAGCTGCTGAAACTGGCCCAGCAGCTGGGTCGCAGCCGCGAGGCAAAATCGGTGCCGTCGCAGGATGCCCCTATGGAGGCCTTTCACCATATGGTGCAGGAACCTGCGGCCGTGCCGGAGGAGGTCAGCGGCATTCACCAGAGCGATGACGTGCTGCGTCTGCTGCCGCCGGAGTTAGCTGCGCTGAGTATCAGTGAACTGGAGCTGGAGTTTTACCGGCGGCTGGTAGAGAAACGGCTGCTGACCTACAAGCTGCAGGGCGATGCCTGGCATGAAAAGGTCACGATGCGTCCGGCCAGCCACCAGCAGCATGAAGAGCAGCCACGCGGGCCTTTCATCGTCTGCGTCGATACCTCGGGTTCGATGGGTGGCTTCAATGAGCGCTGCGCCAAAGCGTTTTGTCTGGCGCTGCTGAAAGTCGCGCTGGCCGATCGCCGTCGCTGCTACATCATGCTGTTTGCGCATGAGGTGATCGGCTATGAACTGACCGGTGATGACGGGCTGGAACAGGCGATTCGCTTTCTCAGTCAGCGCTTTCGCGGCGGCACCGATCTGGCAGCCTGCCTCTCTTCCGTTGTGACCCGAATGGAAGGCGTCCTGTGGCAGGAAGCCGATGCGGTGATCGTCTCCGATTTTATTGCCCAGCGTCTGCCGGAAGAGGTGATCGGGACTATTAAAACGCGTCAGCGAAATAATCAGCAACGTTTTCACGCCGTGGCTATGTCGGCCCACGGGAAACCAGGCATTCTGCGCATCTTCGACCATATCTGGCGTTTCGATACCGGCATGAAAAGCCGTCTGCTGCGTCACTGGCGGCGTTAAGTCATCGGGCAGAAATGCATATTTGCTATAGTAAATTACCGTTTCACTTACTCAGCAATCTGGAGCTTCCTGTGACGCTTGCTCAACCTCATCGCGATCTGCCTGCGCCGACGCGAACGCTACTGCTCTCCGGCCATAACATTGAACAAAAACGTGCCGAATTGCTGGCCTATTTCCACCAGACCTGGGAACAGTATGAAAGTCTGTTTACCTGTCTGGCCGATTCCCAGGCCTGGTTTACCAAAGCCATTCCGCTGCGCCATCCTTTAATCTTCTATTTTGGCCACACCGCTACCTTCTACATTAATAAGCTGATGGCCGGACGCCTTATCGACGCGCGTCTGGACGATCGTATCGAAGCGATGATGGCGATTGGTGTGGATGAGATGAGCTGGGACGATCTCAACGACAGCCACTATGACTGGCCCACTGTCGAAGAAGTCCGCGAATACCGCGGGCGCGTTAAAGCGCTGGTCAGCGATCTGATCCAGACCCTGCCGCTGACTCTGCCGATCACCTGGGAGAGTCCGGCCTGGGTGATCCTGATGGGCATTGAGCATGAGCGTATTCATCTGGAAACGTCCAGCGTACTGATACGCCAGTTACCGGTCGGGTGGGTGAAACCCCAGCCCGCGTGGCCGGTCTGCCCGATGGCGCGCCACCAACGCGAGGCTGTTCCGGCCAATACCCTGCTGCCGATGCCCGGCGGCACCGTCACGCTGGGTAAAACCGACGATACCTATGGCTGGGATGTCGAATATGGCCGCCAGCAGATCGCGCTGCAGCCGTTCAGGGCGAGCAAAATGCTGGTCAGCAACGCGGAATTCCTGGCGTTCGTTGAGGCGGGGGGTTATCAGGACGCTCGCTGGTGGGATGACGAAGGCTGGGGCTGGTGTCAGTTTGCAAAAGCGGAGATGCCCACCTTCTGGGTCGGCACGCCTGCGATGCCCGATCAGCTTAAACTGCGTCTGATGTGTGAAGAAGTCGCGATGCCGTGGGACTGGCCAGCCGAGGTTAACCAGCTGGAAGCGGCGGCCTTCTGCCGCTGGAAAGCGGATCAGACGGGAATGAGTGTTCAGCTCCCCTGTGAAGCGGAGTGGGCTCAGCTGCGCGAACAGGTCGCGGGCGATCAGCCGGATTGGGATCGGGCACCGGGTAACATTAACCTGGCGTACTGGGCTTCCTCTTCACCGGTCGATCTCTTCGCCCAGGGTGACTTCTTCGATATCGTCGGTAACGTCTGGCAGTGGACGACCACGCCGACCAACGGCTTTGAAGGCTTTAAAGTCCACCCGCTTTACGATGATTTCTCTACCCCGACCTTTGATGGCAAACATTCGCTGATCAAAGGCGGTAGCTGGATATCGACCGGCAACGAAGCGCTGAAATCGGCACGCTATGCGTTCCGCCGCCACTTCTTCCAGCATGCCGGTTTCCGCTACGTGGTTTCCAGCCATCAGGAAACCATGGCGCTGAACCCGTATGAATCTGACGCCATGGTGTCGCAATACCTCGACTTCCAGTATGGTCCGCGCTATTTCGGCGTGGATAACTATGCCGAAAGCCTGGTAAACCTGGCGCTGAACTACACCACAGCACGCGGCGAGGCACTGGATATCGGCTGTGCCACCGGACGCGCCAGTTTTGAACTGGCCCGCCACTTTGAACGTGTCACCGGCATGGACTACTCGGCGCGCTTCATCGATGTGGCGCTTCAGCTGGCCAGCGGCGAAGACTTCCGTTATCTCCTGCCACAGGAAGGCGATCTGGTGGAGTATCGCCAGGTTCGCCTGAAAGATTTCGCGCTGGAGAGCGAACTGGCGCAGCGGATTCAGTTTGTTCAGGGCGACGCCTGTAACCTTAAGCCGCAACCCGCCCGTTACGATCTGGTACTCGCATCCAACCTGATCGATCGCCTGCGTCAGCCCGCACGCTTCCTGCGGGATGTCACGCCGATGCTGCGTCAGGGCGGCATTCTGGTGCTCTCATCGCCCTATACCTGGCTGGAGGATTTCACGCCGAAGGAGAACTGGCTGGGCGGCGTGCGTGAAAACGGTGAGGCACTGACGACGCTGCAGGCACTGCAACGTCTGCTGGCGGCCGACTTCGACCTGGTCGATGAACCGCAGGATAAACCGTTTGTGATCCGCGAAACGGCCCGCAAGTTCCAGCACACGCTGGCGCAGGTCACCGTCTGGCGCAAACGCTAAGTGAACCGGCAGCGACGCCCGTCGCTGCCGGGAGTTGCCTGAACCACTATTTTGCTGCACATTCATCCTTGTTTACTTAAGCAGACCAATAACGAGGATGGCCATGGCCGAACATCTGCAGCTCGATAACCTGGATCGCGGCATTCTGAATGCCCTGCTCGACAACGCGCGCACTGCTTACGCCGAGCTGGCAAAACAGTTTAACGTCAGCCCCGGCACCATTCATGTCCGCGTGGAGAAGATGAAGCAGGCGGGCATTATCCTGGGCACCCGGGTTGATATCGATCCGCGCCAGCTGGGGTTTGATGTCTGCTGTTTTATCGGCATTATCCTTAAGAGCGCGCGTGACTATCCGGCGGCGCTGAGCAAACTGGATGCGCTGGATGAAGTGGTTGAAGCCTGGTACACCACCGGCCACTACAGCATCTTTATTAAGGTGATGTGCCGATCCATTGATGCCCTGCAACAGGTGCTGATCAACAAGATCCAGACCATAGATGAAATTCAGTCGACGGAAACGCTGATCTCGCTGCAAAACCCGATCATGCGCACTATCAAGCCCTGATCCTTCTCCGCCTTGTGCATAATCTTATCCCTGACGAATGTGGCGGCTGGCAACGGCTGCGTTCGCTTCTCTTAATCTATTAACCCTGTTGTCCACAGGTGGATCACCGCTTGATCACAGCGTACAATGCTCGCCTTAATGTCCGGGAGAGCAAGATGGCCGATATTACCTTAATCAGTGGCAGTACTCTGGGTAGCGCAGAGTATGTGGCTGAACATCTGGAAGAAAAATTACAGGAAGCGGGCTTCTCAACGCAGATGCTGCATGGCCCGGAGCTGGATGAAGTGCCACATGAGGGTATCTGGCTGGTGGTCTGTTCAACTCACGGTGCAGGCGATATTCCCGATAACCTGCTGCCGCTGTTCGAAGCCATCACGGAAAGCCAGCCCGATCTCTCGCAGGTCCGGTTTGGTGCCATCGGACTCGGCAATCATGAATATGATCTCTTTTGTGGCGCGATCCGCCAGATTGAAGCCCTGTTAATTGCTCAGGGTGCCCGCCAGATCGGCGATCGTCTGGAGATTGATGTGCTGGAGCATGAGATCCCTGAAGATCCCGCAGAAGCCTGGCTGGAAAGCTGGAAAAAGGCGATCTGAAGGGGGCTGGGGATCGCGAAATAGTGACGATCCCCAGTGGAAGATGCTGATTTTATCCTTTTCCGCTCGTTTATTTTGTGGATAACTACCCTCTTTTACTGCGTATAACCGGTAGTTATCCAAAGAACAACCGTAGAATGAATTTTGAGCTGTGGATAACATGCCATTTTGATCCCAGCTTATACGGATCAGGATCACCGATCACTAACAGGTAGTGATCCTCTTCATCCTGTTGTTTCTGCTGTGCTTCTGGCACATATCCACAGAAAAGCGGGATCCTAATAAGAGATCTAACAGAAAGATCATATACAGATCTAAGATCCTTTCTTTTAAAACCGGACGATCCCGCGGCTTTCACCCCAGACGGAATTTGAGTAGAATCCACGCCCCAGGACGACGATCCTGCAAGTTCATCAACCGAGGTACCACTTCATGTTTTATCAGGATCCTTTTGACGTCATCGTAATTGGTGGTGGTCATGCGGGCACCGAAGCCGCAATGGCGGCAGCCCGAATGGGTCAGCAAACCCTGTTACTCACCCATAACATTGATACGCTTGGACAAATGTCCTGTAACCCGGCGATTGGTGGGATTGGCAAAGGACATTTGGTGAAGGAAGTGGATGCCCTGGGTGGTCTGATGGCCAGTGCGATTGACCAGGCGGGTATCCAGTTTAGGATACTAAACGCCAGCAAAGGTCCGGCAGTGCGGGCAACCCGTGCTCAGGCGGATCGCGTGCTCTATCGCCAGGCAGTGCGTACGGCACTGGAGAACCAGCCCAATCTGATGATCTTCCAGCAGGCGGTCGACGATCTTATCGTGGAAAACGATCGTGTGGTGGGTGCAGTCACCCAGATGGGACTGAAGTTCCGCGCGAAAACAGTCGTCCTCACCGTTGGCACTTTCCTTGACGGCAAAATTCATATCGGTCTGGATAATTACAGTGGCGGTCGCGCAGGTGATCCCCCGTCCATTCCGCTGGCAAAACGACTGCGTGCGCTGCCGCTGCGGGTAGACCGCCTCAAGACTGGTACGCCACCGCGTATCGATGCGCGCACCATCGATTTTTCAGTGCTCAGCCCGCAGCACGGCGATAACCCGATGCCGGTGTTCTCGTTTATGGGCAATGCGTCTCAGCATCCGCAGCAGGTACCATGCTGGATCACTCACACCAATGAGAAAACCCATGAGGTGATCCGCAATAATCTGGATCGCAGCCCGATGTATGCCGGGATCATCGAGGGGATCGGTCCACGCTATTGCCCGTCTATCGAAGACAAAGTGATGCGCTTTGCCGATCGTAACTCGCATCAGATCTTCCTGGAGCCGGAAGGGCTGACCAGCAATGAGATCTACCCGAATGGCATCTCAACCAGTCTGCCATTCGATGTGCAGATTCAGATCGTTCGTTCCATGCAGGGCATGGAGAATGCGAAGATCGTGCGTCCGGGCTATGCCATCGAGTATGACTTCTTCGATCCACGCGATCTCAAACTGACGCTGGAGAGCAAATTTATTCACGGCCTGTTCTTTGCCGGCCAGATCAACGGCACAACCGGCTACGAAGAAGCCGCTGCGCAGGGGATGCTGGCGGGTCTGAATGCCGCCCGTCAGTCTGCGGACAAAGAGGGCTGGGCACCACGTCGTGACCAGGCTTATCTGGGTGTACTGGTTGATGACCTCTGCACGCTCGGTACCAAAGAGCCGTACCGGATGTTTACCTCCCGTGCTGAATATCGTCTGATGCTGCGCGAAGACAATGCCGATCTGCGTCTGACCGAAACCGGTCGTGAACTGGGTCTGGTGGATGATGCGCGCTGGGCGCGTTTCAATCAGAAGCTGGAAGCGATTGAACAGGAGCGTCAGCGCCTGCGCGATATCTGGGTCCATCCGAAGTCAGAGCACGTGACGGAAGTGAATACGGTACTCAGCGCGCCGCTGACCAAAGAAGCGAGCGGCGAAGATCTGCTGCGCCGTCCTGAGCTGACCTATCTGAAGCTGATGACGCTGGATGCCTTTGGTCCGGCACTGGCTGATGAGCAGGCCGCTGAGCAGGTTGAGATTCAGGTCAAATATGAAGGTTATATCGCGCGTCAGCAGGAAGAGATCGATCGCCAGCTGCGCAACGAGAACACGCTGTTACCGGTGGAGCTCGACTATCGCCAGGTGAACGGCCTCTCAAATGAGGTTATCGCCAAGCTGAACGATCACAAACCGAGTTCGATTGGTCAGGCGACGCGTATCTCCGGTATTACGCCGGCGGCCATCTCAATTCTGCTTATCTATCTGAAAAAACAGGGTCTGCTGCGTAAAAGCGCCTGATCTGAAAACGGGGCGAGGAGACTCGCCCCCGCTGAATGGACTTATGCTGTGATCAACACACTCACGTCGCTGCTACAGGCAGCCGGTATTTCCCTCTCCGATCAACAAAAACAGCAGCTGGTTGCCTATGTCGGCCTGCTGGATAAGTGGAACAAAGCCTACAATCTGACATCAGTGCGCGATCCGCAGCAGATGCTGGTACGCCATATCCTCGACAGCATCGTGGTGGCGCCGCATCTGCAAGGCTCACGTTTCATTGATGTTGGAACCGGACCAGGACTGCCTGGCATTCCGCTGGCTATCGTGATGCCTGATGCGCACTTTACGTTGCTCGACAGCCTGGGCAAGCGGGTGCGTTTCCTGCGTCAGGTTCAGCATGAGTTAGGACTCACTAACATTACTCCGGTGCAGAGCCGGGTTGAGGCGTTCCCGGCTGAGCCGCCCTTTGATGGCGTGATCAGTCGTGCATTTGCCTCGCTGACCGACATGGTGAACTGGTGTCATCATCTGCCGGGAAGAGAAGGGCGCTTCTTCGCGCTGAAAGGCGTGCGTCCGGACGATGAAATTGCGGAGTTACCGGCAGGCTACGTCTCTGATGCTGTGATTAAGTTGCAGGTACCGCAGCTGGAAGGTGATCGCCACCTGGTCATTCTTCGTCACCAATAGGCTTTCGACTGGCAGAGATTTAGCGTTTATCTGCCAGTGATTTTCGTCAGTTCCGGGATGAAAAAAGTGCAGATGATGCGCTATCAATAAAAGATTTTGATTAAGCCTTGGCTGACCGAAGGTTAAAACGCTGACGGAAATTATCCGAAAAGCTCTGTTACATTTAACGTTTAATTCACATTCAGTTATCAGAAATATCACTTGTATAGGCGGGTCGCTGAATGAAAGTAGTCACGGCAGAAAATATATCGCGGTAATAACTTTGCGTGCGTAATATCAATTACACGATTCTTAAGCACAGTTCGATGTCAATAGCGTGTTTTCTGTGAAAATAGTCTTGCAGATGCATTTTTATAATTTCAATGCTTTGATTTTATTGAGTTAATTTGTAATACAGATTGTTCTTAAATAGCGCGAAGATAAAACTCAGTGTAGTGAAAGTGCTTATTATGTGATCTAAAGCACGCTTTAAAAGCAAGTTGCGAGGGAATTTTCAGTCAGATTAGGGTGAATCTCTGCAGGGTAATCTTTGGAAAAATAGCCCTCCGGAAAGAAATTTAAATAATTGTTCACCTTTTCGCTACTTACCGATTGAAATCGCAGGTGCGGCCCGTATAATTTGCACGGCTTTTGCTGCTTGACTCAACTGCGCAAAGGCAGTCTTATACGACACGCGACATACCCCTAACGGGGCAGGAGAGTATCAGCGTCATGTCAGTGTCTCTTTACAGTGTAAAATACGCCCGAACGGTGCTGATGATTCAGCTGGTGACGATAGTCATCATCGGTGCACTCTTTGCTCTTAAAGATGTCATCTGGGGTCTCTCTGCTCTTGCTGGCGGTGCGGCAGCCTGGCTGCCAAACGTATTGTTTTTGTTTTTAGCCTGGCGCCTGCAGGGGCAAACCCCAGCTTCGGGGCGAGTCGCGTGGAGCTTCGCTTTGGGTGAAATAGCCAAAGTGTTTGCGACCATCATTTTGCTCATTGTGGCGTTGGGTCTATTCGGAGCGGTTTTCTGGCCGGTCGGAATAACCTGGTTATCGGTGCTGGTGGTACAAATGCTGGCACCGGCGGTAATTAACAACAAAGGGTAAGAGGCATCATGGCTGCAGGAGAAATCTCTACTCCGCAAGAGTACATTGGTCACCACCTGACTCATCTTCAGTTGGACCTGCGTACCTTCGAGATAGTGAATCCGCACGACGCTCCCGCGACGTTCTGGGTATTAAATATCGATTCCATGTTTTTCTCTATGGTGCTGGGAATCATCTTCCTGGTGTTGTTCCGTAGCGTGGCGAAATCTGCCACCAGCGGTGTGCCAGGGAAAATGCAGGCGGCTATCGAACTGGTTGTCGGTTTCGTCGATAGTAACGTGCGCGACATGTATCACGGTAAGAGCAAACTTATCGCCCCGCTGGCTCTGACAATCTTTGTCTGGGTCTTCCTGATGAACTTCATGGATCTGCTGCCAATCGACTTGCTGCCATATATTGGCGAGCACGTATTGGGGTTACCGGCGCTGCGCGTCGTACCGTCTGCAGACGTGAACATCACGCTATCTATGGCGTTGGGCGTATTTATTTTGATTCTGTTCTACAGCATCAAAATGAAAGGCATTGGCGGCTTCACTAAAGAGCTGACGCTGCAGCCTTTTAACCACCCGATCTTCATCCCGATCAACCTGATTCTGGAAGGTGTGAGCCTGCTGTCTAAGCCTGTATCACTGGGTTTACGACTGTTCGGTAACATGTATGCGGGTGAACTGATCTTTATCCTTATTGCCGGTCTGTTGCCGTGGTGGTCGCAGTGGGTGCTGAATGTGCCGTGGGCCATTTTCCACATCCTGATCATTTCGCTACAGGCTTTCATTTTCATGGTCCTCACGATTGTCTATCTGTCGATGGCATCTGAAGAACATTGATTTTTTTCTCAACACTACTTTCCCTCTTGATTTCGGGTTGCAGCGCACACCGCTGAAGCCCGGAAGATGAAGGGAGCATTTAACTGAAACAAACTGGAGACTGTCATGGAAAACCTGAATATGGATCTGCTGTACATGGCTGCCGCTGTGATGATGGGCCTGGCGGCAATCGGTGCTGCGATCGGTATCGGCATCCTCGGAGGAAAATTCCTGGAAGGCGCTGCTCGTCAGCCTGACCTGATTCCTCTGCTGCGTACGCAGTTCTTTGTTGTAATGGGTCTGGTGGATGCAATCCCGATGATCGCTGTTGGTCTGGGTCTGTACGTGATGTTTGCTGTCGCCTAAAGCCCTGTGTTCACTCAGCGCACAATGTGCAAGGGTGAACGGATTCTGCCGCTTATCGTTGATAACGGCAGAAAAGTTAAATACTCAATCTAGAGGCATTGTGCTGTGAACATTAATGCAACAATCCTCGGCCAGGCTATCGCGTTCATCCTGTTTGTCGCGTTCTGCATGAAGTACGTATGGCCGCCGCTCATGGCTGCTATCGAAAAGCGCCAGAAAGAAATTGCTGAAGGCCTTGCTTCTGCTGAACGTGCAAAGAAAGATTTGGATCTCGCGCAGGCTAATGCGACCGACCAGCTGAAAAAAGCCAAAGAAGACGCTCAGGTCATTATCGAGCAAGCGAACAAGCGTCGCGCGCAGATTCTGGACGAAGCCAAAACCGAAGCTGAAAACGAACGTAATCGCATCGTGACACAAGCGCAGGCTGAAATTGACGCTGAACGCAAACGTGCGCGTGAAGAACTGCGTAAGCAGGTCGCGTTGCTGGCTATGGCTGGCGCCGAGAAGATCATCGAACGCTCCGTGGATGAAGCTGCTAACAGCGACATCGTTGATAAACTGGTCGCTGAACTGTAAGGAGGGAGGGGCTGATGTCTGATCTGATTACTGTAGCTCGCCCCTACGCCAAAGCAGCTTTTGACTTTGCTGTTGAGCATCAAAGTATTGAACGCTGGCAACAGATGCTGGCGTTTGCCGCAGAAGTGGCTCGCAATGAACAGATGGCTGATCTTCTCTCAGGTGCATTAGCACCCGAAGCGCTGGCAGCGTCGTTTAACGCAGTCTGTGGTGATCAACTGGATGAACCCGCGCAGAACCTGATTAAGGTGATGGCGGAAAACGGACGTTTGACAGCGCTTCCGGCTGTACTGGCCCAATACATCGAACTGCGTGACGCTCATGAAGCCACCGCTGAAGTTGATGTTATCTCCGCCAGTACGCTGAGTGACGACCAGCTGAATAAAATCAGCGCCGCGATGGAAAAACGTCTGTCACGCAAAGTTAAGCTGAATTGCAAAATTGATAAGTCTGTGATGGCAGGCGTGATCATCCGTTCGGGTGATCTGGTTATTGATGGCAGCGTACGCGGCCGTCTTGACCGTCTGGCTGACGTCTTGCAGTCTTAAGGGGACTGGAGCATATGCAACTGAATTCCACCGAAATCAGCGAACTGATCAAGCAGCGCATTGCTCAGTTCAATGTCGTGAGTGAAGCTCACAACGAAGGTACGATTGTTTCTGTAAGTGACGGTATCATCCGCGTACACGGCCTGGCCGATGTCATGCAGGGTGAGATGATTGCCCTGCCGGGCAACCGTTACGCTATCGCCCTGAACCTCGAGCGTGACTCGGTTGGTGCAGTGGTGATGGGCCCTTACGCTGACCTCGCCGAAGGCATGAAGGTTAAGTGTACTGGCCGTATTCTTGAAGTACCGGTAGGCCGTGGCCTGCTGGGCCGCGTAGTGAACACCCTGGGTGCTCCTATCGACGGTAAAGGCGCAATCGACAACGACGGTTTCTCACCGGTTGAAGTCATTGCACCTGGCGTTATCGACCGTCAGTCAGTCGACCAGCCGGTTCAGACCGGTTATAAGTCGGTCGATGCGATGATTCCAATCGGCCGTGGCCAGCGTGAGCTGATCATCGGTGACCGTCAGACCGGTAAAACCGCAATGGCGATCGATGCGATCATCAACCAGCGCGACTCAGGCATCAAGTGTGTCTACGTTGCGATTGGTCAGAAAGCCTCAACCATCTCTAACGTGGTTCGTAAGCTGGAAGAGCATGGCGCACTGCAGAACACCATCGTTGTTGTGGCGTCTGCTTCTGAATCTGCTGCACTGCAGTATCTCTCTCCGTACGCAGGCTGTGCGATGGGCGAATACTTCCGTGACCGTGGTGAAGACGCGCTGATCGTTTACGATGACCTTTCTAAGCAGGCTGTCGCGTACCGTCAGATTTCTCTGCTGCTGCGCCGTCCACCAGGTCGTGAAGCATTCCCTGGCGACGTGTTCTATCTCCACTCCCGTCTGCTGGAACGTGCATCACGCGTAAGCGCTGATTATGTAGAGCGTTTCACCAATGGCGCAGTGACAGGTAAAACCGGTTCACTGACCGCGCTGCCGATCATCGAAACCCAGGCGGGCGACGTTTCTGCGTTCGTTCCGACCAACGTAATCTCGATTACTGATGGTCAGATCTTCCTGGAATCGAACCTGTTCAACTCCGGTATTCGTCCGGCCGTTAACCCAGGTATTTCGGTATCCCGCGTAGGTGGTGCTGCACAGACCAAGATCATCAAGAAACTGTCCGGTGGTATCCGTACCGCGCTGGCACAGTATCGTGAACTGGCGGCATTCTCGCAGTTCGCCTCTGATCTGGATGATGCAACCCGCAAACAGCTGAGCCACGGTCAGAAAGTGACCGAGCTGCTGAAGCAGAAACAGTATGCGCCGATGTCTGTCGCACAGCAGGGTCTGGTTCTGTTCGCTGCAGAGCGTGGCTATCTGAACGACGTTGAACTGGCAAAAATTGGCAGCTTCGAAGCTGCACTGCTGGCCTTCGCCGATCGCGACCACGCTGAGCTGATGGCTGAAATCAACCAGTCGGGTAACTTTAATAACGATATCGAAGCCAAGCTGAAAGGCCTGGTCGAGACGTTTAAAGCAACCCAGTCCTGGTAATGTCTGGCGGCTTGTCTGAAAAGGCAGGCCGCAAGGCTTTGAGGAGAAGCTAATGGCCGGCGCAAAAGAGATACGAAGCAAGATTGGAAGCGTGAAAAACACGCAGAAGATCACCAAAGCGATGGAAATGGTCGCCGCCTCCAAGATGCGTAAAACGCAGGAACGCATGGCGGCCAGCCGTCCGTATGCAGAAACCATGCGCAAAGTGATTGGTCACCTTGCGTTGGGTAATCTGGAATACAAGCACCCTTACCTGGAAGAGCGCGACGTGAAGCGCGTCGGCTACCTGGTCGTTTCAACTGACCGCGGGCTTTGTGGTGGTTTGAACATTAACCTGTTCAAAAAGTTACTGGCGGATATGAAGTCCTGGTCCGATAAAGGCGTGCAGAGCGATCTGTCGATTATCGGTTCAAAAGGGGCGTCATTCTTTAATGCTGTGGGTGGCAACATTGTGGCGCAAGTCAGTGGCATGGGCGATAAACCTACCCTGTCTGACCTGATTGGCCCGGTAAAAGTGATGTTGCAGGCTTATGATGAAGGCCGCATCGACAAGCTGATGATCGTCAATAACAAATTCAATAACACCATGTCTCAGACTCCGACCATCACCCAACTGCTGCCGTTACCGCCAGCGGAAGGTGAAGAAGAGATGAAGGCGAAGACCTGGGATTACCTGTATGAACCCGATCCGAAAGCGCTGCTGGATACCCTGCTGCGTCGTTATGTCGAATCGCAGGTTTATCAGGGTGTGGTGGAAAATCTGGCCAGTGAGCAGGCCGCACGTATGGTAGCGATGAAAGCCGCAACCGATAACGGCGGAAATCTGATCAAAGAGCTGCAGTTGGTGTACAACAAAGCTCGTCAGGCCAGCATCACCCAGGAACTTACCGAGATTGTCGGTGGAGCCTCCGCGGTTTAACCAGGTTTGGAATTAGGTAGAGGATTCAAGATGGCAACTGGAAAGATTGTCCAGATTATCGGCGCCGTTGTTGACGTCGAATTCCCTCAGGACGCGGTACCGCAAGTGTACAGCGCCCTCGAGGTTATGAATGGTGATGCGCGTCTGGTGCTGGAAGTTCAGCAGCAGCTCGGCGGCGGCGTAGTACGTACCATCGCAATGGGTACGTCTGACGGCCTGAAGCGTGGTCTGAGCGTCAACGACCTGCAGAAACCGATTCAGGTACCCGTCGGTAAAGCGACCCTGGGCCGTATCATGAACGTTCTCGGCGAGCCAATCGATATGAAAGGCGAGCTGAAAGAAGAAGATGGCAGCGCAGTAGAGATCGCCTCTATTCACCGCGCAGCCCCTTCTTATGAAGATCAGTCTAACTCGCAGGAACTGCTGGAAACCGGCATCAAGGTTATCGACCTGATGTGTCCGTTTGCTAAAGGCGGTAAAGTCGGTCTGTTCGGTGGTGCGGGTGTAGGTAAAACCGTCAACATGATGGAACTGATCCGTAACATCGCGGCTGAACACTCAGGTTACTCAGTGTTTGCCGGTGTGGGTGAGCGTACTCGTGAGGGTAACGACTTCTACCACGAAATGACTGACTCTAACGTTATCGATAAAGTTGCACTGGTTTATGGCCAGATGAACGAGCCGCCGGGTAACCGTCTGCGCGTAGCACTGACCGGTCTGACCATGGCGGAAAAATTCCGTGATGAAGGCCGCGACGTTCTGCTGTTCATCGATAACATCTACCGTTATACCCTGGCCGGTACAGAAGTTTCTGCACTGCTGGGTCGTATGCCATCTGCGGTAGGTTACCAGCCAACGCTGGCAGAAGAGATGGGTGTGTTGCAGGAGCGTATTACCTCCACCAAGACCGGTTCAATCACCTCCGTACAGGCCGTTTACGTCCCTGCGGATGACCTGACTGACCCATCACCAGCAACCACCTTTGCGCACTTAGACTCAACGGTAACGCTGAGCCGTCAGATCGCCTCTCTGGGTATCTACCCGGCCGTTGACCCGCTGGACTCTACCAGCCGTCAGCTGGATCCGCTGGTTGTCGGTCAGGAGCACTATGATGTTGCACGTGGCGTTCAGTCACTGCTGCAGCGTTATCAGGAACTGAAAGACATCATCGCCATCCTCGGTATGGATGAGCTGTCTGAAGAAGACAAACTGCTGGTGGCACGTGCGCGTAAGATTCAGCGCTTCCTGTCTCAGCCGTTCTTCGTTGCAGAAGTATTCACCGGTTCACCGGGCAAATACGTGACGCTGAAAGACACTATCCGTGGCTTTAAAGGCATCATGGAAGGTGAGTTTGACCACCTGCCAGAGCAGGCCTTCTACATGGTTGGCGCCATCGAAGAAGCCGTGGAAAAAGCGAAGAAACTGTAATAACGGTTTCCCGGGAGGAAGATTATGGCTATGACTTATCACCTGGATGTGGTCAGCGCAGAGGAGCAGTTGTTCTCTGGTCTGGTACAGAAAATTCAGGTGTCAGGTAGCGAAGGTGAACTGGGGATTTTCCCTGGCCATGCGCCGCTGCTGACTGCCATTAAGCCTGGAATGATCCGTATCGTGAAACAGCACGGCGAAGAGGAGTTTATCTACCTCTCTGGCGGCGTGCTGGAAGTGCAACCGGGCAGCAGCACCGTTCTGGCCGATACCGCTATCCGCGGTACCGATCTGGACGAAGCGCGCGCTCTGGAAGCAAAACGCAAAGCAGAAGACCATATGAACAGCAGCCACGGCGACGTGGACTATGCTCAGGCCTCTGCCGAGCTGGCGAAAGCCATTGCTAAACTGCGCGTGATCGAACTGACCAAAAAAGCGATGTAATCCAGCTTTATGCGTCATGAAATGCCAGCCCTCGGGCTGGCATTTTTTTTGTCTGCTGCACCTGATCTGCCTGTCCGCCTAATTTCGGCCTGAGAAAAATGTAGTAATCTCAATCCCAAACCGTTTTACTTTCACCCGTAAAAATTCACTCAGGATAGTTATGTCTAACAGTGCGATGAGTGTGGTGATCCTTGCTGCTGGCAAGGGCACCCGTATGTATTCCGATCTGCCTAAAGTTCTGCATACGCTGGCAGGCAAACCCATGGTTCAGCATGTGATTGACGCGGCTAAAGGGCTGGGCGCACAGCAGGTCCATCTGGTTTATGGTCATGGCGGCGATCGCCTGAAGGCGACCCTCACTGACAGCTCGCTCAACTGGGTGCTGCAGGCCGAGCAGCTCGGCACTGGCCATGCGATGCAGCAGGCAGCGCCTGCATTCGCGGATGATGAAGATATCATGATGCTTTACGGTGACGTGCCGCTCATCTCTCAGGCGACACTACAGCGGCTGCGCGAAGCAAAACCGCAGGGCGGCATTGGCTTACTTACCGTGGTACTGGACGACCCAACCGGTTATGGCCGCATTGTGCGTGAGAACGACACCATCACCGGCATTATCGAACAGAAAGATGCCAGCCCGGCGCAGCTCACCATTAAAGAGATCAACACCGGCATTCTGATCGCCAACGGCGGCGATTTAAAACGCTGGCTGGCGCAGCTCACCAACAATAATGCGCAGGGTGAATATTACATCACCGATATTATCGCGCTGGCGCATCAGGAAGGTCGGGTGATCAACGCGGTTCATCCGGCACGCATCAGTGAAACCGATGGCGTCAATAACCGGCTGCAGCTGGCGACATTAGAGCGCACTTACCAGGCCGAACAGGCGGAAAAGCTGCTGCTGGCTGGCGTGATGCTGCGCGATCCGGCCCGTTTTGACCTGCGCGGGACGCTGACGCACGGGCGGGATGTTGAAATTGACACCAACGTCATTATTGAAGGCCAGGTCACGCTGGGCGCACGCGTCAGAATCGGCGCGGGCTGCATTATCAAAAACAGTGTGATTGGCGATGACTGTGAAATCAGCCCCTATTCGGTGATCGAGGATGCGAATCTCGCCACTGCCTGCACTGTCGGACCTTTTGCCCGTCTGCGTCCTGGCAGCGAACTGGCCGATGCCGCCCACGTGGGCAACTTCGTCGAAATGAAGAAAGCGCGTCTGGGCAGAGGATCGAAAGCGGGGCACCTCTCCTATCTCGGTGATGCGGAGATTGGCGACAACGTAAATATCGGTGCAGGCACCATTACCTGCAACTACGACGGTGCGAACAAATTCAAAACCGTAATTGGCGATGACGTATTTGTGGGCTCAGATACCCAGCTGGTGGCGCCGGTCAGCATCGCGGCAGGGACCACCATTGCGGCGGGCACGACCATCATGAAAGATGTGACCCAGGCCGGTCTGGTCTATAACCGTAAAGAGCAGAATCACAAAGCGGATTGGCAGCGTCCGGTGAAGAAAAAATAAATTTTAACGGCCCGCTTTAATGCGGGCCGATGCAGTGCAGTGCCAAAACTATAATCCCCACTCTCTACAAGGCTCGGGGAACCGGCAAAGCCGGATATCAGGTCGCATGACAACAGAAGTGGCGAAAAGCCATGTAGTCAGGAAAACATCATTATGTGTGGAATTGTTGGTGCAGTAGCGCAACGTGATATCGCAGAGATTCTGCTGGAAGGTCTGCGTCGTCTTGAATATCGCGGATATGATTCGGCCGGTCTGGCCGTGGTCGATCGTCAGGGGCACGTCACGCGCCTGCGGCGTTTAGGGAAAGTGCAGAAACTGGCGGAAGCCGCTGAGCAGCAACCGCTGATTGGTGGAACCGGCATCGCGCACACGCGCTGGGCAACCCATGGCGAGCCGTCGGAAGCGAACGCGCATCCGCACGTCTCAGAGCACATCATCATCGTGCACAACGGCATCATTGAAAATCATGAGCCATTGCGTGCTGAACTGATCGCGCGCGGTTATGTCTTTGCCTCTGAAACGGACACCGAAGTGGTGGCGCATCTGGTTCACTGGGAGCAGAAGCAGGGCGGTTCGCTGCGTGAAGTGGTGCTGCGTGTGATTCCGCAGCTGCGCGGTGCCTATGGCATGGTGATCATGGACAGCCGCGATCCGTCACTGCTGGTGGCGGCCCGTTCCGGCAGCCCGCTGGTGATTGGTCGTGGCATGGGCGAAAACTTTATCGCCTCAGATCAGCTGGCCCTGCTGCCGGTGACCCGTCGGTTCATCTATCTGGAAGAGGGTGATATCGCCGAGATCAGCCGTCGCGATGTCACGGTGATCGACCGTGAAGGCAACACCGTGACCCGTGCCGAGATCGAGTCGAACCTGCAATATGATGCCGGTGACAAAGGCATTTACCGTCACTACATGCAGAAAGAGATCTACGAACAGCCCATGGCGCTGAAAAGCACCCTGAGCGGTCGGTTCAGCCAGGGTCAGGTTGATCTCAGCGAACTGGGCGCGGGCGCAGAAGCGCTGCTGAGCCAGGTTGAGCATATCCAGATTATCGCCTGTGGCACCTCCTACAACTCCGGCATGGTGTCACGCTACTGGTTTGAGTCGCTGGCAAACCTGCCCTGTGATGTCGAGATTGCCTCGGAGTTCCGCTACCGCAAATCAGCTGTTCGCAAAAACAGCCTGCTGATCACCCTGTCGCAGTCGGGTGAAACGGCAGATACTCTGGCGGCGCTGCGTCTCTCTAAAGAGCTGGGCTACCTGGGATCGCTGGCGGTCTGCAACGTGGCCGGTTCGTCACTGGTGCGGGAATCTGACCTGGCACTGATGACCAAAGCGGGCACCGAAATTGGCGTCGCCTCTACCAAAGCGTTCACCACCCAGTTAGCGGTGCTGCTGATGCTGGTAGCGAAACTGGGCCGTCTGAAAGGGATGTCAGCCGAGACTGAGCATGAGATCGTTCATGCACTGCAGGCGTTGCCGAACCGGATTGAGCAGATGCTGGCGCAGGATAAGCTGATTGAGAATCTGGCGGAAGGCTTCTCTGACAAGCATCACGCGCTGTTCCTGGGGCGTGGCGATCAATATCCGATTGCCATGGAAGGGGCGCTGAAGCTCAAGGAGATCTCCTACATTCATGCGGAAGCCTACGCCGCAGGCGAGCTGAAACATGGCCCGCTGGCGCTGATTGATGCGGATATGCCGGTGATCGTGGTGGCACCTAACAACGAACTGCTGGAGAAGCTCAAATCCAACATCGAAGAGGTACGCGCACGCGGTGGCCTGCTCTATGTCTTTGCCGATCAGGATGCGGGCTTCAGCGACAGTGACGGCATGAAGATCATCCCGTTGCCGCATGTCGAAGAGGTCATTGCGCCCATCTTCTACACGGTGCCGCTACAGTTACTCTCCTATCACGTCGCCCTGATCAAAGGGACCGACGTCGATCAGCCACGTAACCTGGCAAAATCGGTTACTGTGGAATAACCGGGTGGGCCCCGTCGCGGGCCCACTTTGCTCTGGCCCTCTGTCATATAACTGTCATATTTCGTACATTTCACTGTCATCAAACTGTCCTATTTTCCCTCCTGCAGCAATCACAGATTCTTACTAAAACGGCCCCAAGCCTGACTTTTCTCCCCTGGAGGGAATATGACACTGATGCGTAGCACCGTAGCCCGAATCCTCGCCACCACCTTCGCCGTAAGCGCGGTATCTGCTTTTGCGGCAACCGATCTCACTGGCGCAGGCGGGACGTTCCCGGCGCCGGTTTATGCCAAGTGGGCAGCAGAATATCAAAAAGCCACCGGTAGCAAAGTTAACTACCAGGGTATCGGTTCATCTGGCGGCGTGAAACAGATCATCGCCAAAACCGTCGATTTCGGTGCGTCCGATGCGCCAATGAAAGATGAAGATCTGCAGAAAAATGGCCTGTTCCAGTTCCCTACCGTGATCGGTGGCGTGGTACTGGCGGTTAACCTGCCGGGTATCAAGTCAGGTCAGCTGACGCTGGATGGCAAAACCGTCGGTGATATCTACCTCGGCACCATCAAAAAGTGGAACGACCCGGCGATTGCCAAACTTAACCCAGGCGTGAAACTGCCAGAGACCAACATCAACGTGGTACGTCGCGCTGACGGTTCAGGCACCTCGTTCGTCTTCACCAGCTATCTGGCGAAAGTGAACCCGGACTGGAACAGCAAAATTGGTAAAGGTAACACCGTTAACTGGCCGGTCGGTCTGGGTGGTAAAGGCAACGACGGCGTCGCCGCGTTTGTTCAGCGTCTGCCGGGTTCAATCGGCTACGTGGAGTACGCCTACGCCAAACAGAACAACCTGACCTACACCAAATTGATCGATGCCGATGGCAAAGCGGTCGCCCCAAGCGAAACCAGCTTCAGTAATGCCGCGAAAGGCGCTGACTGGAGCAAATCATTCGCGCAGGATCTTACCTTCCAGAAGGGCGCTGATGCCTGGCCAATCTCGTCAACCACCTTTATTCTGATCTACAAGGATCAGGCTAATGCGGCCAAAGGCGCTGAAGTACTGAAATTCTTCGACTGGGCTTACAAAAGCGGCAGCAAAACCGCCACAGCGCTGGATTATGCTGCGCTGCCAGAGAGCGTGACTGAACAGATTCGCGCCGCCTGGAAAGCCAACATCAAAGACAGTTCTGGTAAAGCGCTTTATCAGTAATTGACCGACCCTGACCGGACAGCAGTCCGGTCAGACTCAACGGGCGGCGTCATGCCGTCCTGATAACTTCTGAAGACTGAGACTTCTATGGCTGCAACGAAGCCGGCATTCAAAGCCCCAGGCAAACAAGGTGACAGAATTTTTGGCGCGCTGGTCAGGCTGGCTGCGCTGATTGTCCTGTTACTGATGGGCGGCATTATTGTCTCCCTGATCATCTCCTCGTGGCCCAGCATCCAGAAGTTTGGTTTCGCCTTTTTGTGGACCAAAACCTGGGATGCGCCCAACGAACAATTTGGTGCACTGGTACCGATCTACGGCACCCTTGTGACCTCCATTATTGCCCTGATTATCGCAGTACCGGTGAGTTTTGGTATCGCGCTGTTCCTGACTGAACTCGCGCCAGGCTGGCTGCGTCGCCCGCTGGGCACCGCCATTGAGCTGCTGGCAGCCATTCCCAGTATTGTTTATGGCATGTGGGGTCTGTTTGTTTTCGCGCCGCTGTTTGCCGAATACTTCCAGACACCGGTCAATGACGTGATATCGGGCATTCCGATTGTCGGCGAGCTTTTCTCCGGCCCCGCTTTCGGTATCGGCATCCTCGCGGCGGGTGTGATTCTGGCGATCATGATCATCCCTTATATCGCCTCGGTGATGCGCGACGTTTTTGAGCAGACCCCGGTGATGATGAAAGAGTCAGCCTACGGCATCGGCTGCACCACCTGGGAAGTGATCTGGCGCATCGTACTGCCCTTTACCAAAAATGGCGTGATTGGCGGTGTGATGCTCGGACTGGGTCGTGCGCTGGGTGAAACCATGGCGGTGACTTTTATTATCGGCAACACCTACCAGCTCGACAGCCCGTCGCTGTTTATGCCGGGTAACAGCATCACCTCGGCGCTGGCCAACGAGTTCGCTGAAGCGGAATCGGGCGTGCACGTCGCCGCGCTGATGGAGCTGGGACTGATCCTGTTTGTGATTACCTTTATCGTGCTGGCGATTTCAAAGCTGATGATTATGCGGCTGGCGAAAAGTGAAGGAGCGCGCTCATGACCACAATTGAAATTCAGGCGCGCGCCGAACTGGACGCATCACGCCGTAAAATGCAGTCCTGGCGCAGCACTAAAAATAAAATTGCGCTGACGCTGTCGCTGCTGACCATGGCTTTTGGCCTGTTCTGGCTGGTGTGGATCCTGTTCACCACCGTATCGCGCGGCGTGGATGGGCTCTCCTGGTCCCTGTTCACCGAATCAACGCCACCACCCAATACCGCGGGCGGCGGGCTGGCTAACGCCCTGGCGGGCAGCGGATTACTGATTTTCTGGTCTACCTTCTTCGGCACACCGCTGGGCATCATGGCGGGTATCTATCTGGCGGAATATGGGCGCAAGTCGCCACTGGCAGAAGTGATCCGCTTTATTAACGACATTCTGCTTTCGGCACCCTCGATTGTGGTCGGCCTGTTCGTCTACACCCTTGTGGTATCGCAGATGCAGCACTTCTCCGGCTGGGCCGGGGTGATTGCGCTGGCGCTGCTGCAGGTGCCGATTGTGATTCGTACCACCGAAAACATGATGCGACTGGTGCCAGACAGCATGCGTGAAGCGGCTTACGCGCTGGGTACGCCCAAGTGGAAGATGATCGCGTCTATCACCCTGAAAGCGTCGGTCTCCGGCATCATCACGGGTGTGCTGCTGGCGATTGCGCGCATTGCAGGTGAAACGGCACCGCTGCTGTTCACGGCGCTCTCGAACCAGTTCTGGAGCACCGACATGATGCAGCCGCTGGCGAACCTGCCGGTCACCATCTTTAAGTTCGCCATGAGCCCGTTCGCCGAATGGCAGAGCCTGGCCTGGGCAGGTGTGCTGATTATTACCCTGTGCGTGCTGGTGCTGAACATCGTGGCGCGGGTGATTTTCGCCAAAGGTAAACACGGTTAATTTCCGGCGCGGCCCTGTGCGGCGCCGTATAAGAGAGATGAATTATGAGTATCGCGACAGCATCAGCCGATAAAATTCAGGTCCGTAATCTGAACTTCTATTACGGCAAATATCATGCGCTGAAGAACATCAATCTGGATATCGCTAAGAATCAGGTGACTGCGTTTATCGGGCCATCGGGCTGTGGTAAGTCGACCCTGCTGCGGACCTTCAACAAAATGTACTCGCTCTATCCGGATCAGCGGGCTGAAGGGGACATTCTGCTGGATGGCGAAAACATTCTGGCGACTCAGCAGGATATCGCGCTGCTGCGCGCCCGGGTCGGCATGGTGTTTCAGAAGCCTACGCCGTTCCCGATGTCGATCTATGACAACATCGCCTTTGGCGTTCGCCTGTTTGAAAAGCTGTCGCGTGCCGATATGGATGCGCGCGTACAGTGGGCGCTGACCAAAGCCGCGCTGTGGAATGAAACCAAAGACAAGCTGCATCAGAGCGGTTACAGTCTCTCCGGCGGCCAGCAGCAGCGTCTGTGCATTGCCCGCGGTATCGCGATTCGCCCGGAAGTCTTACTGCTGGATGAGCCCTGCTCCGCGCTTGATCCTATCTCTACTGGGCGTATTGAGGAGCTGATCACCGAGCTGAAACAGGATTACACCGTGGTGATCGTGACGCACAACATGCAACAGGCTGCACGCTGCTCTGACCATACGGCTTTCATGTATCTGGGCGAACTGATTGAGTTCAGCGATACCGACACGCTGTTCACTAAACCCGCCCAGAAGCAAACCGAAGATTATATAACTGGCCGCTACGGCTGATCTGACAGGAGATCGACATGGATAATCTTAATCTGAATAAGCACATCTCCGGTCAGTTCAATGCCGAGCTGGAGCATATCCGTACCCAGGTGATGATCATGGGCGGTATGGTCGAGCAGCAGCTGACCGATGCAATTACCGCTATGCATAATCTGGATGGCGAACTGGCGCAGCGGGTGATCGACGGTGACCAGAAGGTCAATATGATGGAAGTGGAGATTGATGAAGCCTGCGTGCGCATCATCGCCAAACGTCAGCCAACCGCGATCGATTTGCGACTGGTGATGGCGATCATCAAAGCCATTTCTGAGCTGGAACGGATTGGCGACGTGGCGGAGAAGATCAGCCGCACGGCGCTGGAGAAGTTTGGTCAGCAGCATTTGCCGCTGCTGGTCAGCCTTGAGTCGCTGGGTCGTCACACTGTACAGATGCTGCATGATGTGCTGGACGCTTTTGCACGCATGGATCTCAACGAAGCGATCACTATCTACCGTGAAGATAAAAAGGTGGATAAAGAGTACGAAGGCATTGTGCGTCAGCTGATGACCTACATGATGGAAGATCCGCGCACCATTCCCAGTGTGCTGACGGCGCTATTCTGTGCCCGCGCCATTGAGCGTATCGGCGATCGTTGCCAGAACATCTGCGAAATTATCTTCTATTTCGTCAAAGGTCAGGATTTCCGTCACGTTGGCGGCGACCGGCTCGATGAATTACTGTCGGGCGATGACGGCAGCAACAGACCTTCCTGATAAATCTTCTTCCTGCGCCTGATCGGCGCAGGGATAAGCCTTTTCAATTGGTCACATCCTGAACTCTCTCTATAATTGCGGCACTTTTCTTTATGAGGTTCGCAACGATGTCCCCTTCTCCCCAATCTAAGCCGGGCGTAACGCCGGGCAAAGCGATGCTGGCTGCGGTCAGCGGTTATGCCATGGATGGATTTGACCTGCTGATACTCGGCTTTATGCTGCCGGCTATCAGTGTTTCGCTGGCGCTCAATCCATCACAGGCGGGATCGCTGGTGACCTGGACGCTGATTGGCGCGGTTATCGGTGGCATCGTATTTGGTCATCTCAGCGACCGCTATGGTCGCATCCGCATGCTCACCGTCACGATTCTGGTCTTATCGGTCTTTACCGGCCTGTGCGCGGTGGCGCAGGGCTACTGGGATCTGCTCGCCTGGCGAACGCTGGCGGGTGTCGGTCTGGGTGGCGAATTTGGTATCGGCATGGCGCTGATTGCCGAAGCCTGGCCGGCGGAGAAGCGCAATCGCGCATCAGCGTGGGTCGGTATAGGCTGGCAACTCGGGGTGCTGATGGCGGCCTTTATCACACCGCCGCTGCTGACTATCATCGGCTGGCGCGGCATGTTTCTGGTCGGCTTGTTGCCTGCGCTGGTCTCGTTTGCCATTCGTCGCGGCATGGGTGAACCGGAGGCGTATCAACGGCAGGTTAAACATGTGCCGTCACTCTCTTTTCCGGCGCGCCTGAAACTGCTGGTACGCGATCGCGCCACCGCCAAAGCCAGCCTGGGCATTTTTATCCTCTGTTCAGTACAGAACTTTGGTTACTACGGGCTGATGATCTGGATGCCGAGTTACCTCTCCTCCAGCTTTGGCTTCAGCCTGACGAAGTCGGGCCTCTGGACCGCGGTGACCGTGGTCGGGATGACCTTTGGCATCTGGCTGTTTGGCGTACTGGCCGACCGCTTCGCACGCTGGAAAATCTTCCTGCTCTATCAGTTTGGCGCAGTAGTGATGGTGGTGGTGTATGCTCAGCTGCGCGACCCGAACATCATGCTATTTACCGGCGCGATCATGGGGATGTTTGTTAACGGCATGATTGGCGGTTATGGCGCGCTGATTTCCGATACCTTTCCGCCGCAGGTGCGTGCCACCGCGCAAAACGTCCTGTTCAACCTTGGTCGCGGTGTGGGCGGCTTCGGCCCGGTGGTGATTGGTCTGCTGGCGAGCCAGTTCTCGTTTACGGCGGCGATTACCCTGCTGGCGCTGATTTATCTGCTGGATATTGCGGCGACGCTGTTCCTGCTGCCGAAGAAACAGGGTCAGGAAGATACGCTGGGCGCGATTGGCTGATGCTACCGTGATGGTATGGCTGGGTAAGTGTCATCCCGGCCATTCCGGGTCAGTAATATGGCTCACGATCACCTGTTCTGCCTTCATTACCCCCCTGGCATTACATGGCAGGGGGATCCGTTAACAGGCGATTTAAATCCATAACAGGCAGAGCGTTCTCGCAGGTTTACTTCATCAGCGGCAGGAGCTGTTGATACAGCGTCGCAAAGGTCTCACGACGTGGCTGGTAGTGCGCTACCCGGGCCGGATCCGGCTGGTATCGCTGCACCAGAACCGGGGTCGGCACGGTGATCTCTGCATCCAGCGCCTGCTGTGCCAGCCTGGCGGCTCCCAGCGCCGGGCCAACCTCACCGCCATGACAGTAATCCAGTGTCTGACCACTGATGTCTGCCAGCATCTGACGCCACAGTGCACTGCGTGCGCCGCCGCCGATCAACATAATGCTCTTTGGCTGAACGCCGCAGTCGTGCAGCGCGTCCATGCCCTCCGCCAGCGCAAACCCTACGCCTTCCAGCACCGCTCTCGCCAGCTCGGGACGGCTATGCTGATGGGTAAAGCCAAAGAAAGCACCCCGGGCATTCGGGTTATTGTGCGGCGTGCGCTCACCGGAAAGATAGGGCAGAAACCACAGGCCGGGCAGGTCATCGCGTGCGCGTTCAGCTTCAGCCAGCAGCTCAGGAACATCTCTGCAACCGGTCAGCGTCGCTGCCCAGTCCAGACAGGAGGCTGCGCTGAGCATCACCGACATCAGATGCCAGCGCTGGGGTAACGCATGACAGAAGCTGTGTACCGCACGCTGCGGATTGCTGAGATAGCCGTCGCTCACCACGAAGTAGACGCCCGACGTACCCAGCGACAGCATGCCCTGGCCCGGTTCGGTCATGCCGACACCAATCGCACCCGCAGCATTGTCGCCACCGCCCGCCGCCAGCGGCACGGCGTTCATCTTCCAGCGTGTGGCCAGTTCGGCATGTAAGGTGCCGGTCAGGGCATTGCCCTCATAGAGTTGCGGCATCTGATCGCGGCTGAGGTCGCAGGCGCGCAGCATCACATCGCTCCAGTCACGCCGTGCCACATCCAGCCACATTGTGCCTGCTGCATCTGACATATCAGTGGCGAAGTCGCCACTCAATCGCCAGCGCAGGTAATCTTTGGGCAACAGCACGTGAGCGATCTGACTGAATATTGCCGGTTCATATTGCTGAACCCACAGCAGCTTAGGAGCCGTGAAGCCGGGCATCATCAGGTTGCCGGTGATCGCCCGCGAATCCGGCACCTTCTGTTCCAGCTCACGGCACTGCGCCTCGCTGCGCCCATCATTCCAGAGCATGGCCGGTCGTAATACCTGATTTGCACTGTCGAGCAGCGTTGCACCATGCATCTGTCCGCTCAGCCCGATGGCCTGCACCGCGCGCAGATCCTGCTGCGCGCTCAGCGCCTGCATGGACAAATCCAGCGCCTGCCACCAGCTTTCGGGATCCTGCTCGCTCCACAATGGCTGCGGACGCGAAACCTGCAGCGGCGCTGTTTCCGTCGCCACCACGTTGCCTTGTGCATCCATCAGCACCACTTTGACGCCAGAGGTGCCTAAATCGATCCCGATAAACATGCTCTGCTCCTGAAGGGTTAGAAATCAAACAGGTAGTGATTCACCAGATTTTCCAGCTGCTCCTGACGTCCGCTCTGATGCTGCGGATTGAGCTGCTGCTGCTGAGCATGCGCCGCCAGTGCCTCCAGTGAAAACTCACCTTTCAAAATTTGCTGGCCGAACTCACCATTCCAGCCGCTGTAGCGCTGTGCCACACGCTTATCGAGTTCACCATCGCTGATCATGCGAGCGGCGACCTTCAGCGCCAGCGCCATGGTATCCATCGCGCCAATATGACCGTAGAACAGATCGTATTTATCAGTGCTCTGACGACGCACTTTGGCATCAAAGTTTAAGCCGCCAGTGGTAAAGCCGCCCGCTTTGAGAATTTCGTACATCACCAGCGCATTCTCTTCCACGCTGACCGGGAACTGATCGGTATCCCAGCCGCACTGCGGATCGCCGCGGTTGGCATCCACTGAACCAAAAATGCCCAGCGCAATGGCCGTCGCAATTTCATGATGGAAAGAGTGACCCGCCAGCGTGGCGTGGTTCGCCTCAACGTTAACCTTGATCTCTTTCTCCAGTCCGAACTGTTTCAGGAAGCCATAAACCGTCGCGACATCATAGTCATACTGATGTTTGGTCGGCTCCTGCGGTTTCGGTTCAATTAGCAGCGTTCCCTGAAAGCCAATTTTGTGTTTGTGCTCGACCACCATCTGCATAAAGCGGCCAATCTGCTCGCGCTCCTGGCGCAGATCGGTATTCAGCAGAGTTTCGTACCCTTCGCGTCCGCCCCACAACACATAGTTTTCGCCGCCCAGGGTTTTGGTCGCCTGCATGGCGCTGCAGACCTGCGTCGCTGCCCAGGCAAAAACTTCAGGATCGGGATTGGTGGCAGCCCCGGCTCCGTAGCGTGGATGGGTAAAGCAGTTGGCTGTGCCCCACAGCAGTTTCACGCCGGTCTCCTGCTGTTTCTCCAGCAGTTTATCGGTCATGGCGGCAAAATTCTCTTTGTAGCTGTGCAGCGAATCGCCTTCTGGTGAGACATCAACGTCATGGAAGCAGTACCACGGCACATTCAGCTTGTGGAAAAACTCAAAGGCCACATCCGCTTTCAGTTTTGCCAGCTGCAGCGCATCTCCGCTTTTCTGCCACGGACGATCAAAAGCGCCGACACCAAACATATCCGCGCCATTCCAGCAGAAGGTGTGCCAGTAACAGGCGGCAAAGCGCAGATGCTCCGCCATGGTCTTGCCGAGGATCACCTCATCGGGATTGTAGTGGCGGAAAGCGAGAGGATGAGTCGACTGGGTGCCTTCATAACGAACCCGATCGATCTGATCGAAATAAGCGTGCATGGTTTGCTCCTTAGCATCAGTACCCGAATGGCCTGCGTTGAAGCAATATTTGATATTGGCTGCTGTCTCAGCTCAATTACGATATTTCACTACGGGTGTCAGATAATTATTATTTGTGCGCTGGCTCGCAAAATAATGTTATTTACGGGGTGGTTTATCATTATCGCTCTCTTGTCCGAAAAAGATGAAACCTCGATCGCGCTCATAAAAAATGAAATAAACCAAAAAACGTAATAGCCGGATAAAAATCAGTAATTGCTGTAACAGGAAAATAAGGGCAACAATTCATCCGCCTGGTTTATAGGCCTGAAACGACAATAGCCTCAACCTACAGGATGATCACAATGAAGATGAAACATGCACTGCTCGCCGCCTGTGCGGCGCTGGCGCTGTTCAGCCAGACCAGCGTGGCAAAAGAAGTGAAGATCGGCATGGCGATTGACGATTTGCGACTCGAGCGCTGGCAGAAAGACCGCGACATTTTCGTAAAACAGGCTGAGACGCTGGGCGCGAAGGTGTTTGTTCAGTCAGCCAACGGCAACGAAGAGACACAGATGTCGCAGATTGAAAATATGATCAATCGCGGTGTCGATGTGCTGGTGATTATTCCCTACAACGGTCAGGTATTGAGTAATGTTGTCGCTGAAGCGAAACGGGAAGGCATTAAAGTGCTGGCGTATGACCGAATGATAAATAATGCCGATATCGACTTTTATATCTCTTTCGATAATGAAAAAGTGGGCGAGCTTCAGGCCGAGAGCATTGTGAAACAGGTGCCTAAGGGCAACTATTTTTTAATGGGCGGATCGCCTGTGGATAATAACGCACGCCTGTTTCGTGCCGGACAGATGAAGGTGTTAAAACCCTATATTGATAACGGCAGCATTAAAATTGTTGGCGACCAGTGGGTCGATGCCTGGCTGCCGGAAAATGCCCTGAAAATTATGGAAAATGCCCTGACCGCCAACGGCAACCATATCGATGCGGTGGTGGCCTCTAACGATGCCACCGCAGGCGGCGCGATTCAGGCGCTGAGCGCGCAGGGGCTGGCAGGAAAAGTGGCGATCTCCGGTCAGGATGCCGATCTGGCAGCCATTAAGCGTATCAAAGCGGGCACCCAGACCATGACGGTTTACAAACCGATCACTGAGCTCGCCACCGAAGCGGCGAAAATTGCTGTAGAGCTGGGCGAGGGCAAAACACCTGCCAGCAACAGCACGCTGAACAATGGTCTGAAAGAGGTTCCGTCACGGCTGCTGAAGCCGATTCCGGTCAACAAAGACAATATTGAAAGCACCGTGGTGAAAGACGGTTTCCACAAACAGAGCGAACTCTGACTGCGCATAGCGTGAGGGAGAACAGTCGATGCTGCTGGAAATGAAAAATATCACCAAGCGTTTCGGTGCCGTGAAGGCGCTGAATGATGTCAGCCTGCAACTTGAGGCGGGCGAAGTGATGTCGCTGTGTGGTGAGAATGGCTCGGGCAAATCGACGCTGATGAAAATCCTGTGCGGACTCTATCCGCACGGCGATTTTGAAGGGCAGATTCACTTCTCTGGCGACGACATTCAGGCGCAGACCATTCGCGATACCGAGCGTAAAGGCATTGTGATTATTCATCAGGAGCTGGCGCTGGTGCGGCAACTGACGGTGATGGAGAACATTTTCCTCGGTGCCGAACTGAGCCGTTTCGGCATGGTGGATGATGAAACCATGACCCTGCGCTGCCAGCAACTGCTGGCGCGGGTCGGGCTGAACGTTTCTCCCGCCACCCGGGTCGGTGAGTTAGGCCTTGGGCAGCAGCAACTGGTGGAGATTGCCCGCGCCCTTAACAAACAGGTCCGGCTGCTGATTCTGGATGAGCCGACCTCTTCCCTGACGGAGCAGGAAACGGACGTGCTGCTCGGCATCATCCGCAATCTGCGTGAACACGGCATTGCCTGCATCTACATCTCGCACAAGCTGAATGAGGTTAAGGCGATCTCCGATACCATCTGCGTGATTCGTGACGGCCAGCATATTGCTACCCGTCCGGCAGCGGGCCTGAGCGAAGATGACATCATCACCATGATGGTGGGACGCGAGCTGACCGCGCTCTATCCCCACGCGCCGCATCAGATTGGCGACGTGATACTGAAAGTTGAAAACCTCACCGCCTGGCATCCGGTTAACCGCCACATCCGCCGCGTTAACAATGTCTCGTTCTCGCTCAGACGCGGTGAAATCCTCGGCATCGCCGGGCTGGTGGGCGCGGGCAGGACTGAGACAGTCCAATGTCTGTTTGGCGTCTGGCCGGGGCGCTGGCAGGGCGATATCTGGATCAATGGCAAACAGGTCAACATCACCGATTGCCGCGCCGCCATTGCGCACGGCATCGCGATGGTGCCGGAAGATCGTAAAAAAGATGGCATCGTGCCGCTGATGGCGGTGGGCAAAAATATTACCCTGGCGGCGCTGGACCAGTTCAGCCACCGGCTCTCAACGCTGGATGAAGCGCAGGAGCAGCAGGCGATCAACGACGCGATCGGTCGGCTGCGGGTGAAAACCTCCTCATCAGAACTGCCGATTGGCCGTTTAAGCGGCGGCAACCAGCAGAAAGCGATTCTGGCGAAATGTCTGCTGCTCAATCCAAAAATCCTGATCCTCGATGAACCGACGCGCGGCATTGATGTGGGCGCACGTCAGGAGATCTACCTGCTGATCAATGCACTGGTTCAGCAGGGTATCGCGGTGATTGTGATTTCCTCTGAGCTGCCGGAAGTGCTGGGCCTGAGCGATCGGGTGCTGGTGATGCATGAAGGGCAGATCAAAGCCGATTTGATTAACGATAACCTGACTCAGGAGCAGGTGATGGAAGCTGCCCTGCGGAGTGAACATTATGCTTAAAAGTGAAAGTACCCAAAGCCGCCTCTCCGGCACGCCGGGCAAACCGTCACCGGGCAGGTTCACACTGCCTAATCTGCAGGTTCTGGTGATGCTGGGCGCAATTGTGCTGATTGCCCTGTTCTTTACCTGGACCACAGACGGCTCGTGGCTCAGTGCGCGTAACGTCTCCAACCTGCTGCGTCAGACCGCCATTACCGGCATTCTGGCCGTGGGTATGGTGTTCGTAATTATCTCGGCGGAGATCGACCTGTCAGTAGGTTCCATGATGGGCCTGCTGGGTGGCGCGGCGGCGATATTCGACGTCTGGCTCGGCTGGCCGTTGCCGCTGACCATCGTGGTGACGCTGGTGATGGGATTACTGCTTGGCACGTGGAATGGCTGGTGGGTGGCCTACCGTAAAGTGCCTTCGTTTATTGTGACGCTGGCGGGGATGCTGGCTTTCCGCGGTGTTCTGGTCGGGATTACCGATGGCACTACGGTTGCGCCGATCACGCCGGGCATGTCGCAGATTGGTCAGAGTTATCTGCCGGGCGGCGTCGGTTTCGGCTTTGGCGTTGCCGGTCTGGCGTTGTTTATGTTGTGGCAGTGGCGGCTGCGGCTGCGTCGTCAGCAGCTCGGACTGGCGCAGGGCGCAGCCAGCGGCACCATCGGACGTCAGGCGATCACCGCCATCTTAGTGCTGGGTGCCATCTGGTTGCTCAACGACTATCGCGGCGTGCCGACCCCGGTGTTACTGCTGGCCGTGCTGTTGCTGGCGGGCATGTTTATGGCAACCCGCACCGCGTTTGGCCGTCGTATCTACGCCATCGGCGGCAACATTGATGCTGCGCGCCTGTCTGGCATTAACGTGGCGCGTACCAAGCTGGCGGTGTTTGCCATCAACGGTGTGATGGTGGCGATTGCCGGGCTGATCCTCAGTTCACGGCTGGGCGCAGGTTCGCCGTCGGCGGGTAATATTGCGGAACTCGACGCTATCGCCGCCTGTGTGATCGGCGGCACCAGCCTGGCGGGTGGCGTGGGTTCGGTTGCGGGCGCGGTAATGGGAGCCTTTATTATGGCCTCGCTGGATAACGGCATGAGCATGATGGATGTGCCGACTTTCTGGCAGTACATCGTCAAAGGCGCGATTCTGCTGCTGGCGGTGTGGATGGATACGGCAACGCGGCGTCGGGTGTAATCGCGCGGGCGATCACATTGTGGCGCAAACAATTTTTTTGCCCCTTTCAGCCGTGTTATGCAATGCGCTGAGGATTTAAGGGAACGCGCCATCATGCATGAGAAACGCTATCGCATTACCCTGCTGTTTAACGCCAACAAAGTGTATGACCGTCAGGTTGTGGAGGGCGTCGGTGAGTATCTGCAGGCGTCGCAGACTGACTGGGATATCTTCATCGAAGAAGATTTCCGCTGCCGCATCGACAACATCCGGGAGTGGCTGGGCGATGGGGTGATCGCCGATTACGACGATCGCTCTATCGAAACCCTGCTGTCAAATGTCTCCGTGCCGATTGTCGGCGTTGGCGGCTCTTACCACCGGCAGGAGGATTATCCGCCGGTGCACTACATTGCCACTGACAACGCCGCGCTGGTGGAGAAAGCCTTTCTGCATCTGAAAGAGAAGGGCATTAACCGCTTTGCCTTTTATGGTTTACCGGTCTCCAGCGGCAAGCGCTGGGCACAGGAGCGTGAACAGGCGTTTCGCCAGCTGGTGGGACGTGAACGCTATCAGGGCGTGGTCTATCAGGGCATGGAAACCGCGCCGGAAAACTGGCAGCACGCCCAGAACCGTCTCGCCGACTGGTTGCAGACGCTGCCGCCGCAAACCGGCATTATCGCCGTCACGGATTCACGGGCGCGACACCTGCTGCAGGCGTGCGAACACCTGAAAATACCGGTGCCGGAGAAGCTTACGGTGATCGGGATTGATAATGAGGAGCTGACCCGCTATCTGTCACGCGTGGCGCTCTCGTCCGTGGCGCAGGGCTCACGGCAGATGGGCTATCAGGCGGCCAAACTGCTGCATCGGCTGCTGGATAAGCAACCCTTACCGCTTCAGCGCATCCTGGTGCCGCCGGTGAAAGTCATCGCCAGGCGCTCTACCGACTTCCGCTCGCTGCGCGATCCGGCGGTGATTCAGGCGATGCACTACATCCGCTTCAACGCCTGTAAGGGGATTAAAGTGGAGCAGGTGCTGGATGCCGTCGGGCTATCGCGCTCTAATCTGGAAAAACGCTTTCGGGATGAGACCGGCGACACCCTCCATGCGATGATCCACCGTGAAAAACTGGAAAAAGCGCGCGAGCTGCTGGCTTCATCATCGCTCAACATCAATGAGATCTCACAGATGTGCGGCTATCCTTCGCTGCAATACTTCTATTCGGTCTTCCGCAAAAGCTACGACACCACGCCGAAAGAGTACCGGCAGCATTTTGGGGAGAATGTGTTGTAGCAGGAAGCGTTCAGTCTGAGGTGGATGGAAACCGGATGAATCAGGGCGGCTTGAGCCACTAGATTATCCGCTGCTCACTCTGCTCCAGCACCGCCAGCGCCAGCCCGTTGGCCGGATCGATCCGTTGCTCAGGAAAGTGCAGCAGGGTATGTGCGGCGGTAAAGGCCAGCGCGTTGCCGTGGGCGGTAGTGCGCACCGCCTTGCAGAAGACCTCACTGGCGTTCCACGGACAATCAATGATGATGGTGGCGGGATTGAGCAGCAGCATAATCTGACTCAGCGCTGCACCCAGATAGCCACCCGCCTGCGCCATCACCTCATCCACCACGCGCGGCGCACTGTCGCGGTTCTGCCAGCTCAGGCCAGGCTGACGCTGCGCCAGCTGCTGTTTAACCGCTGGCTGGCTGACCAGCGCTTCCAGGCAACCGCGGCGGCCACAGCTGCAACGCGGGCCGTCGGGCTGGACAACCAGATGTCCCGCCTCGCCCGCCGTCCAGCTGTGCCCGGTAAATACTTCGCCATGCTGTACCAGTGCGCCGCCAATTCCCTCGGAAATACGCAGATAAAAGTGACCGCTCTCCACAGATAATCCACGCAGCTGTACCGCCAGCAGCGCAGCGGCTTTGACATTATTCATAATGCGGATGGGGAGACTGACGTGCTTACTCAGCGCGCCCAGCAGGTCAACATCCTGCCATTCGAGGGGCAATGAAATATGCATCCAGCCGCGCCGGGGATCGACGATACCGGGAAAACCCAGGCCAATGCCGAGCAAATCAGGATAGCTTTTCATCAGTTCCCGGCACAGCATCGCCAGCTCAGCCAGCAGTCGGGTCGGGTTACTGGTATCGGTGCGCAGCGTCTTTTCAGCCAGCACCTGTGAAAAATAGTCGCAGACCCGCCAGTGGATAACGTTGCGTTCCACCATGATGCCTGCGCTCTTGAGCTTTTCCGGCCGCAGGGTAATCCCGATTTTAGGCCGTCCGGCGGACGCGACGCTGACCGGTCCCAGCTCCTCTATCAGACCCTGCTCCAGCAGGTCATCAATGATTAATGAGACGGTATTTTTGCTGAGTGTCAGCGCCTCCGCCAGATCCTGACGCGACGTCACGCGCAGCTTACGCAGCTGAGTCATCACCCGTTTCTGGTTATTCAGTCGCAGTAGTGCCGGGCCTTTGCCGTTCGTTTTCATTACGGGTTCACTCAACAGAGGAGTAAGAATTGAGTGTATCAGCCCATACGTATTCCACATCCCACACTTTTGCGGGCGGTTTCACACAACCCGATCGCCTGTGGCTAAGATCGTGACCGCGATCAGATCGTGGGATTAATGCCGGGTTTTCTGCTGCACCAGTGGCCGGACGTCGGAATGATCCTGACTCAGCGCGTCCGGCTGCGCCGGGCATGGGCGGAAGGGCAAAGGCCGTATAGCGCGTCGTTATGAAGAGGGGCTTCAGGCCCGATGAGCGCAGTGACCCGGCGCTGCCGGGTCACTGTTTAATATTCGTCGCCGCGTACCCGACTGCGATAGCTTTCCCAGTCGAAGCGCACCCACAGGCTGTTGCCGAGGCGCATACGGTCCATGACACGTTCGCCCAGCAGCGTATTCATGCCCGCATGGTCGAGGTTGGATAACATGCCGGTCGGGCGTTTCGAGGAGGATCGGCGATCGACAATCTGGTTGATAATCACTTTTTCGTAGCGCGATTCGCTCTGCATACCGATCTCATCAATCACCAGCAGATCAACACTGCTGAGATCCTGAATCAGCCGCTCTTCGGTAATGCCGCTGCTGCCGCTGAAGGTGCCCTTCATGCTCGACATCAAATCAGCAACCGTCACGATCAGCACGCTTTTACCGCGCAGGATCAGGTCGTTGCCAATCGCGGCGGCCAGATGGTTTTTACCGGTGCCGGGACGGCCTGAAAAGACAAAACTGGCGATGCTGCCATCAAATTCAGCGGCATACTGACGCGCCAGTTCCAGCGCCTTGCGCTGTCCCTCATTCTCTACCCGGTAATTATCAAATGAGCAGTTCATATGCAGCTCGCGAATGCCGGAACGGCCCATTACGCGCTGCATTTTCATTGCGCGATTCTCACGCACAATCGCCTCTGATCGCAGGCGACCCTGCTCCTGATTCCACGCCAGTAGCTCTTCGCCATTGGCAAATTTAGGACGTGTGCCTGCGGGCATCATTTTTTTCAGACGGTTAAAGAGATCGTTTGGCGTTTTCATCATTCACCTCGGAAACCATCGGGAATGGTACGGTCAGGATCGGGCAACTGCGTGATATCACGCTTCGGTTGCCCGCCGTTTGCGGCACGGTTCATCTGAATGCTGCGTGCCAGTTTCTGTTGCCACTGCACATGATGGAACATCCGGCCTTCCGCCTGCCAGTAGGCCACAAAGGCCGCCAGCTCACTGGGGGTCACCGGTTCGCCCAGCGCCACACCCCAGATCGCGGCCTGGCGCGTAAAGTCGGCATCCGGCTGCCAGCCCTGATACATGGCGAACTTACCAGCCGGCGTATGGATCGCGGCGGGGGAATCGTCATACAGGCTGTCATCCAGCGCCACATCATTCGGCTGCCGGGCGGCGGCTTCCAGCGCCAGCAGCTCAGCCAGACGCTTAGGTGTGATGGCGTACATCACCGGCGCATAATTATCTAACACCGCCAGCGTGCCCTTTTCCGCCTGCTGCAGGGCAGTCAGCGGATCCTGTCGGAAGGCATCCAGGCCAATGAGCGTTGAAGTTAAGATTTTAGCTGACATGAAAAGACCTGAGGTTAACGAACACCTTGCGCCGGGAACCCGTCGCCGACGCAGAAGTGTTTATTGTACCTTTTTTAATGATGCGGATCGCTTAAAAAGCAAGAGTGCGGATCAGTGCGAGGTGACCGGAGAAGTGGCGTGACGGGCCGGTGCAGATTCGGTGGCGTGCACGCTGACGGCCGCGGCGGCCGGACGGGTCTGCCATAAATAGCGAACCGAAGCCAGCCAGCACAGGCCGTAACCCAGCAGCTCTGTGCCCTCTTCGGCCATGTTTTTCACCACGCGGTTGTAATCTCCCAGCATCAGGTGCTGCCACAACGCATGAATACCAAACAGTCGTGAGAAGACCAGCACCACTAAAAAGCCGGAGGCCATCACCGGCCAGCTGCGGTGCTGCAGCAGCCTGGCCAGCGCGTGCAGGGTTTTTTTCGGCGTCCGCAGCGCGACGGCCAGACAACCGGCCGTCACCGCCAGGGCGAACCAGATCCAGCTGCCATGCTGGATGGCATCAAACACAAAGTCGAGCTCACGGATCAGCATACAGCTATAGAAGCCCGCCACTAAGGTCAGCGCGCCGCGCTGAGCCGGACGGCGCTGGGCCGCAATAAAGAACAGGGCGGCAATCACCGCCAGCATGATTTCCTGGGTGGTTTCAGTAAAAGAAGTTTCGTGCAGCGCATCATTCATCCAGGCCACATCAATATAGATGGGCAATATCATCAGAGCGAGAAAGAGTGCTGCCAGTATGAAGACCGTCATTTCACGGCCAATAATTGTCAAATCGTTGCGCATAGTGTTACCAGTATAATGATTAGCGGACTCATTATATTTTAAACGCCCGATTCCCTTTCTCTTTTCATGCCCCGGTCAGAAGCTGGCGCTGAAGCCAAAGGTATAAAGTTGCTGCTCCTGGTTATTCAGCGCTTCGCTTTGTGAAAACGCGGCGAAAGCCGCCAGATTATCGTTCAGAGGCACTTGTGCACCGATGCTCAGATCGATGCCTTCGGACTGATCGGTGCCGTTCGTCGCCTCACGCCGGGGATTCTGCGGCGTGTCTGCCAGCAGATAGTGATAACTCAGCTGCGCCCAGGGCGATATCCATCCCTGCTGTGAATCGATGCGCCAGCCGACGCTGGCGCTCTGCTCACGACTCTGCTGATCGCTGTAGTCACATTGCAGACAGTTCATCTGCTGCGGATCAACGGCATACTGCGCCACCGGCCCGGTGGTAAATGACGGGGCAATGGGCAGGTCAACCCCAGCCCGATAGCGTTTTCCCAGCGGGGTGGTGCCTACGCTGCCGGTTTCACTGTGGACGGCGATGGGTGACGCGGTGGGAGAGTTGATGGCGGCTTCAAACAGGGCGCGGCTCTCATCGCTGAAGGCGAGTGGCGTCAGGGCGATCTTCTCCGCCAGAATCGTATCGTAGTCGGGCAGAAAGTCGGGATGCTGAGGCGCAGAGATGCCGCCGCGCGCAAAAGTCGGTTGCGTTAAGATTAACAGCCATACAGCACAGCAGATCCGCAGACCTTTCCAACCGCTTCTCGGCAACATCGCTTCTCCAGGCAAGGCTGAAGTTATTATCCGGCGTTTAAATTAAATTTCGGCCCGTCTCTGTTATTTAACCGGTGATCGTTTAACTATCAACCGATTAATTCTAAGATCAAGCGGACCGCTAAAATATTCTCGTTATAAAGGAACAAAGCGATGCAACGATGTGGTTGGGTAACGCAGGATCCCCTCTATCTGGCTTATCACGACAGGGAGTGGGGTGTGGCACAGAGAGACAAGCGTGCGCTGTTTGAGATGCTCTGTCTGGAAGGACAGCAGGCGGGGTTATCCTGGATTACCGTGCTGAAAAAGCGGGAAAACTATCGGGCGGCGTTTTACCAGTTTGATCCGCAGGCCATAGCGTTGATGGATGCGGCAGAGATCGACACGCTGATGCTCAACAGCGGTATTATCCGCCACGCCGGTAAAATCGCGGCGATTATCGCCAACGCTCGTGCTTATCTCCAGATGGAAGCGCAAGGCGAGGATTTCAGCCACTTCGTCTGGCAATTTGTCGATAACGCGCAAATCGTCCACCATTATCCTGACTATAGTCAGGCTCCCACCACCTCAGAGCAGGCCATTGCGCTCTCGAAGGCGCTAAAGCAGCGTGGTTTCAAATTCATCGGCCCCACAATCTGCTACTCCTTTATGCAGGCCTGCGGGCTAATAAACGATCATCAGAGCAACTGTTTTTGCCATCCTGACAACCAAAAGGCGTAATTCCCGCTAAATCAGGATTTTTCCTCACTACATTCCCGGCCACCAGGCGGCATAATCGTGCCACTTATGGGAAAGGTTTTCCCCTGTGTGTCGAATGTAAGGGAACAAAAATGCAGAAGAAATTAATCGCCATCACCTTGTTATTAAGCGGCAGTCTGGCCCTGCCAGGTTGTACCACCAATCCTTACACCGGCGAATCTCAGGCGGGTAAGTCAGGTGTGGGCGCAGGCCTGGGTGCGTTAGTGGGTGCCGGTGTCGGTGTACTCTCCTCGTCGAAGAAAGATCGCCGTAAAGGTGCGCTGATTGGTGCTGCTGGCGGAGCCGCACTGGGCGGTGGCGTGGGCTACTACATGGATGTGCAGGAAGCGAAACTGCGCGACAAGATGCGCGGAACGGGCGTCAGCGTGACCCGTAATGGCGATAACATCGTCCTGAATATGCCAAACAATGTCACCTTCGACTCCAGCAGCAGCAATCTTAAACCTGCCGGCGCGAACACCCTGACAGGTGTTTCAATGGTGCTGAAAGAGTATCCGAAAACCGCGGTAAACGTAGTGGGTTATACCGACAGCACCGGCACCCGCGCGCTGAACATGCGTCTGTCACAGCAGCGTGCTGAAAGCGTCGCCAGCGCGTTGATCGTGCAGGGTGTTGCCAGCGATCGCCTGCGCACCCAAGGTGCAGGCCCGGATAACCCGGTTGCCAGCAACAGCACCGAAGCAGGCAAAGCACAAAACCGTCGTGTTGAGATCACGCTCAGCCCGCTGGGATAAACGCGGTCGCCCCCGCCCGGGGGCGCCTTTTTTCTGTAAAGCATCGCGTTAAAAGTATCTGTAATGTTTCTGCGAATAGAGCCAACAGAGGCTTTATGGTAGCCTGATCAAAAATTGATCAATGGACGCCTTCCTATGTCTCTTAAAGCCATCGCTGCGGTTTTAGGTCTTTCCGTAACGACCGTCAGCCGCGCCCTCAACGGTTATCAGGATGTCGCTCAGGAGACGCGTAAACGCATCGAAGAGGAAGCGCAGCGGCGTGGCTACCGGCCTAATGCGGCGGCCCGGCGTCTGAAAACCGGCCGTGCTAACGCGGTGGGGTTCGTCTACCCGATCGGTGCCTCTCCCCTGAATGGCAGCGACTTCAGCGACATGCTGCTGGCGCTGGAGCATCACCTTGCCCGTTATGACATTAACCTGCTGTTGCTGGCGGATAAGCAGCAAAGTCAGGCGACGCTGACACGCCTGCTGCGCAGTGGCGCCGTTGATGCCCTGATCGTCGGCCACACTACGCCAGAAGACAGTCGGCTTCATGCTCTGCTCCAGACCAATTTTCGTTTTCTGGCGCTGGGCCGCAGCGATCTGCCATCGACCTATGCGTGGTTTGATGTTGATCACCTTGCCGGTTCACAGCTGGCGGTGGGCTGGTCGCTGGCGCAGGGACGGCAGCGGATAGCCTGGCTTGGCAGCAATGAAAACAGTACGCGGGTGCGTGACCGGCGTCAGGGTTATCTGACGGCGCTGGGGGAAGTTACGCCTTATGCGATGGCGGCGGTGGCGCCGTCGCGTCGCGCCGGCTATCAGCAAACCCGGGAGTGGCTGGCAGAGGGGCCAGTACCGGAAGTGATCATCACCGACTGCGCTGCGCTGGCTGAAGGGGCGGCTCTGGCGCTGCAACTGGCCGGGCGTGCAGCGGGCGAGGGTGCCATTCTGCTGGCGGGCTGGGAAGGATTGCCGCGAGATGCGATTCTCGATCATCCCATTGTCGCCATTCGTCAGGCGACGCCGCATCAGGCCGGTGAACAGGTGGCTGAAATGGTCATCCGGCTGATTGATGGCGCACCGCCGGAGACGTTACAGACTCTGTGGCAACCCTGGCTGCAATTACCGGCGTAGCGCTTTTTGCGCCGGGCTTTGCTTGTGCTAGTCTCTGCCGGGTTTCTTATTACGCAGGATATCTCATGAAAATCAGGCCGCCTCGCGCCACCATCAGCGATGTTGCTCACGCGGCACGAACCGGTAAAACCAGCGTTTCACGCTATCTCAATGGTGAACTGCATCTGCTCTCTGCCGGTCTGAAAGCGCGGATCGAACAGGCTATTGCTGATCTCAGCTATCGCCCGAGTCAGATGGCGCGTGGCCTGAAGCGCGGACGTACCCGCCTGATCGGGCTGATTATCGCCGATATTACCAATCCCTATTCTGTTGATGTCATGAGCGGTATTGAAGCCGCCTGCCGCGAGCAGGGCTTCACGCTGCTGATGTGTAATACCAATAACGAAGTGGATCTGGAGCAGCACTATCTGCAATTGCTGAGCAGCTATCAGGTTGAGGGCATTGTGGTTAACGCCGTCGGGATGCGCGAAGAGGTGCTGAACCATCTGCAACAATCCCTGCTGCCGATGGTGCTGATTGACCGTAAAATCCCCGATTTTCCCTGCGATGTGGTGGGCCTGAATAACGCCGAGGCAGCTGAAACGGCAACGCGGCATCTGGTCGACAATGGCTATGATGCGCTGCTGTTTCTTAGCGAGCCGCTGGGCAGCGTCAACACGCGCCGTGAGCGCCTGCAGGCCTTCCGCCAGCTACTGGCAGAGCATCCGCAGGTTGAGCATGAGAATACCGAGGTGGCGCTGCATCAGCCCGCCGCGCTGGATCAGGCGCTGCTGGCCTTTCATCAGCGTCACACCGGCAAACGTTGCGCAGTGATGGTCGCCAACGGGGCGCTGACCCTGCAGGTAGCGCGATCGCTACAGCGACTCAATCTGCACTGGGGCCGCGATATCGGCCTGCTCGGTTTTGACGAACTGGAGTGGGCGGCGCTGGCCGGTGTCGGTATCACCACGCTGAAACAGCCCACCTGGCAGATTGGCTACAGTGCGCTGGAACGCCTGATTGCGCGCATCGAAGGCAGCGGATTGCCGGTTGCCGAGCAGGTCTTCTCTGGCGAACTTATCGTTCGCGGCTCCAGCCAGCCTCTTAACTGAATTTCAGATTTAACCTTCCGTTTACGTGCTCGCTTCGTGAGCACGATCATAATTTCACAGTTTGCTGCTTTGCTTTGGAACCGGTTCCATTTAGGGTTTTTGTATTCGTTATGGGCAGAACCCTGCCATGGAGTAGAACATGAAACCTGACATCATCGTGGTGACCGCCGCATATGGCCACGCACAGATCGCCGCTCTCGGCGGTCAGCGTGCGCTGCTGCCGATTATCCAGCAGGCGGGCGCAGACGGGGTCGAAATCCGCCGCGAACTGCTTGATGACGCGGCACTGGCCGATCTGCCGGCACTGGCCCGGGCGGTGGCGCAGCATCAGCTGCACAGCAGCTATTCGGTGCCCGATACGCTGTTTTGTGACGGCGGCGAAATCAATCCCCGTATAACCCACTACGTTGAAGAAGCACGCCAGTTAAACGCTCAGCGGCTGAAAGTGGCGCTGGGAGAGTTCACCGGTGCGCTGCCTCGCGAAGCGTTGCAGGCGCTGCTGGCGGATCTGCCGTTTCAGCTGACGGTAGAAAACGACCAGACTGAGCATGGCCGACTGGCTCCGTCAGTCGCCTTTTTCACGGCGGTCAGGGAAGCGGATCTGCCGATCAGCATGACCTTTGATATGGGTAACTGGTGCTGGACCGGTGAGGATGCCGATCAGGCGGCGCAGCAGCTGGCTGCGCAGGTGGGCTATGTGCATGTCAAAGCCGCCGTGGCGCACCAGGATAGCTACCGCGCGATTGCGCTGGATGAGGCTGATGACCACTGGCGCACACTGCTGCAACAGTTGCCCGCACAGGCAGCGCGCGGTATTGAATTTCCGCTGGAAGGCGACGATCTGACTGCGGTGACACGCCACTACGTGTCGCTGCTGCGTAACGTGTAAGGAGTGAAGATGACCACGCATCACACTATGCATCAAAACGGTCCGCTTGATGTTGTCACTATCGGTGAAGCGATGGCGATGTTCATCGCCCGTGAAACCGGCGACCTGGCCGCAGCAGAGACCTTTGTTAAACGCGCGGCGGGCGCTGAACTCAATGTGGCGACCGGCCTGGCTCGTCTTGGCCTGAAAGTGGGCTGGGTCAGTCGTATTGGCGATGACGCTTTTGGCCGGTTTATCTGCCAGCAGCTGGAAAAAGAGGGTATCGACCACGCCCGGGTGACGGTCGATAAGCGCTATCCCACCGGTTTTCAGCTCAAGTCCAAAGTCGATGACGGCTCTGATCCGCTGGTGGAATATTTTCGTAAAGGCTCGGCGGCCAGCCATCTGTCGGTCGACGATTTTGACGCGGACTATTTTGGTTCGGCGCGTCATCTGCACCTGAGCGGTGTGGCGGCGGCGCTGTCAGAGAGTTCGCTGGAGCTGCTGAAGCACACCGCCAAAGAGATGCGTGCGCGCGGTAAAACTATCTCGTTTGATCCTAACCTGCGGCCGGTGCTGTGGCGCAGCGAAGAGGAGATGCGTAAGCAGCTCAATCTGCTGGCGGAGTATGCCGACTGGGTACTGCCGGGCGAAAAAGAGGGGCTGATTCTGACCGGCTATCGTCAGCCAGAAGCGATCGCGGATTTCTATCTCGATAAGGGTGTGAAAGCGGTCGTGATTAAAACCGGTTGTGACGGTGCCTGGTATAAAACGGCGCAGGGCGAGCAGGGCCAGGTTGAGGCGATAAAAGTCGACAACGTGGTGGATACGGTAGGCGCCGGAGACGGCTTTGCCGTTGGCGTCATCAGCGCCCTGCTGGAAGGTCAGTCGTTGCCGCAGGCGATTCGTCGCGGCAACAAAATTGGTTCGATGGCGATTCAGGTCATTGGTGACAGCGAAGGTCTGCCGACGCGTCAGCAACTGGGCGACGTGTAGTTCGCGCCCCTCTACAGTCACAGGAGTTCCCGATGAAAAAGCAGACAATCGCGCCAAAACGCTGGTGGTTCATCATGCCCATCGTGTTTATCACCTACAGCCTGGCGTATCTCGATCGTGCAAATTTTAGCTTCGCTTCTGCTGCCGGGATTAATGACGATCTCGGCATCACCAAAGGCATGTCCTCGCTGCTGGGTGCGCTGTTCTTCCTGGGTTACTTCTTTTTCCAGATCCCGGGTGCAATTTACGCCGAACGCCGCAGCGTCAAGAAACTGATCTTCTGGTGTCTGATCCTGTGGGGCGGCTGTGCCTCACTGACCGGCGTGGTCAGCAACATTCCGATGCTGGCGGCCATTCGCTTTATTCTGGGCGTGGTGGAAGCCGCGGTGATGCCCGCGATGCTGATCTACATCAGCAACTGGTTTACCAAGTCGGAACGTTCACGCGCCAACACCTTCCTGATCCTGGGTAATCCGGTCACGGTGTTGTGGATGTCGGTCGTGTCAGGCTATCTGATTGAATCGTTTGGCTGGCGTGAGATGTTTATCTTCGAAGGGATTCCGGCGGTGGTCTGGGCGATCGCCTGGTGGTTCCTGGTGCAGGATAAGCCGGCGCAGGCGCGCTGGATGAGCGATGCCGAGAAAGCGGCATTGCAGGCTGAACTGCAGAAAGAGCAGGAAAATATTAAAGCGGTGCGCAACTACAGCGAAGCGTTCCGCAACCGCAACGTGATCATTCTCTGCCTGCAATATTTTGCCTGGAGCATCGGCGTCTATGGCTTTGTGCTGTGGCTGCCGTCGATTCTGCGTAATGGCACGCAGATGGGCATGGTAGAGGCGGGCTGGCTCTCCGCAGTGCCTTATCTGGCGGCGACCATTGCGATGGTGGTGGTCTCCTGGGCGTCGGATAAAACCCAGAACCGTAAGCTGTTCGTCTGGCCGCTGCTGCTGGTGGGCGCGCTGGCGTTCCTGGGCTCTTATCTGGTGGGATCGAACAATTTCTGGATGTCCTACACCCTGTTAGTGATTGCCGGTGCCGCGATGTATGCGCCTTATGGGCCGTTCTTCGCCATTATTCCTGAGATGCTGCCACGCAATGTCGCCGGTGGCGCAATGGCGCTGATCAACAGTATGGGTGCGCTGGGGTCGTTTATCGGTTCATGGATTGTCGGCTATCTTAATGGAGCCACCGGCAGCCCGTCCGCGTCCTACATCTTTATGGGATCGGCCCTGCTGGTTTCGGTGTGGCTGACGCTGATTGTGAAACCGGCGCAGAACAAAGCGCCGCCGCTGCAGGGTGCAAAACCCGCCTGAAAGCGTAAACGTTAGCCTCTATTTCTCCGGGCGGCCTGCAAGCCGCCCGCTACTTATTGACCGGGAGCCACCGAATGAAACCCGCTGTAATTCTCTATAAAAAACTGCCCGACGATCTTTATGCTCGCCTGGCTGAACAGTGTGACGTGACGGAAATCAGCGATCTCTCGCCGGAAAGCCAGCAGGAACATGCTGCGGCGTTCCAGCAGGCAGAAGGTCTGCTGGGATCGGGCGGTAAAGTGAATGGTGAGCTGCTGGCGAAGATGCCCAATCTGCGCGTCTGCTCCAGCGTCTCTGTAGGCTATGACAATTTTGATGTGGATGCGCTGAATCAGCGTCACGTGGTGCTGATGCACACGCCGACCGTGCTGACCGAAACCGTGGCGGACACCATGATGGCGCTGGTACTGAGTACCGCGCGTCGGGTGCCGGAACTGGATGCCTGGGTCAAAGCGGGCAACTGGCAGAAGAGCATCGGTCCGGCACAGTTCGGCATCGACGTGCACCATAAAACGCTGGGTATTCTCGGCATGGGACGTATCGGGATGGCGCTGGCGCAGCGCGCCCACTTTGGCTTCGGTATGAAAATCCTCTACAACGCCCGCCGCGAGCATGAAGAGGCGCAGTCGCGCTTTGGCGCACAGCGCTGTGAGCTGGAAGCGCTGCTGAAGCAGAGTGATTTCGTCTGCATCAGTTTGCCGCTGACTGAAGAGACGCACCATCTGATCGGTGCCGCCGAGCTTGAACTGATGAAGCCGGATGCGGTGCTGATCAACGCCGGTCGCGGGCCGGTGGTGGATGAAAATGCGCTGATCGCCGCGTTGCAGGCGGGTAAACTGCATGCCGCCGGGCTGGATGTGTTTGAGCAGGAGCCGGTCTCTGCCGACTCTCCGCTGCTGTCGCTACCCAATGTGGTGACGCTGCCGCATATCGGTTCTGCCACCCACGAAACCCGCTACGGCATGATGCAGGATGCGGTAGAGAATCTCCTCGCTGCACTCGGCGGAAGCGTCGAGAAAAACTGCGTGAACCCGCAGGCGCTGAAGTAATCCCCTCGCCTTTCCATTGCGCCCGCCCATGGCGGGCGTTATGGTGGACCCCCGATTCGCTATCACAAATATTTAACCGCTATGTCTTTTTCTCAGTTCGGCGACAAATTTACCCAACATTCCGGCATCTCACGTCTGATGGAAGATATGGGCGCGGGCCTGCGAACGCCCGGCACCATCATGCTGGGCGGCGGTAATCCGGCGCAGATCCCGGCCATGAACGACTACTTTCAGCAACTGCTGCAGCAGATGCATGAGGAAGGCAAACTCAGCGAGGCGCTGTGCAATTACGACGGCCCGCGCGGAAAAGCGACGCTGCTGGCGTCGCTGGCCGGGCTGCTGAGCGATCAGCTTGGCTGGCCCATCACCGCACAGAACATTGCGCTGACTAACGGCAGCCAGAGTGCCTTCTTCTATCTGTTTAACCTGTATGCGGGGCGCCGGGCCGATGGCAGCAAAAAGCGGGTGCTGTTCCCGCTGGCGCCTGAGTATCTGGGCTATGCGGATGCCGGCCTGGAAGAGGGGCTGTTTGTGTCGGCGAAGCCGAACATTGAGCTGCTGCCGGAAGGTCAGTTTAAATATCATGTCGATTTTGAGCATCTGCCGATGAATGAAGAGGTCGGGCTGATCTGCGTATCGCGCCCGACCAACCCCACCGGCAACGTAATCACCGATGATGAGCTGATGCAGCTCGATGCGCTGGCGCAGCAGCATGACGTGCCGCTGCTGATCGACAATGCCTATGGCGTGCCGTTCCCCGGCATCATCTTCAGCGAGGTGCGCCCGCTGTGGAACCCCAACATCATTCTCTGCATGAGTCTGTCGAAGCTCGGCCTGCCGGGTGCGCGTTGCGGCATCATTATCGCTGACGAGAAGACCATCACCGCGCTGAGCAATATGAACGGCATCATCAGTCTGGCGCCCGGCAGTATCGGTCCGGCCATTGCCAATGAGATGATCCGTCGCGGCGATCTGTTGCGGCTCTCCGAAGAGGTGATTAAGCCGTTCTATCAGCAGAAGGTGCAGCAGACCATTGCGATCCTGCGGCGCTATCTGCCGGAAGACCGCTGCCTGATCCACAAGCCGGAAGGGGCGATTTTCCTCTGGCTCTGGTTCCGCGATCTGCCGATCACCACCGAATTGCTTTATCAGCGGCTGAAAGCGCGCGGCGTGCTGATGGTGCCGGGCCACTTCTTCTTCCCGGGACTGGAACAGGCGTGGCCGCACACCCATCAATGTATGCGGATGAATTACGTGCCGGATGCAGAGAATATTGAGCGGGCGGTGCAGATTCTGGCGGAAGAGGTTGAGAACGCCTGGCGCGACAGCTAATCCTGCGTATCGGTTAACGACAGCTGGCACCACTGTGCCAGCTGCTGAATCGCCTGTTCCACCTCTGCATTCCAGCCAAAACCGGCATTCAGCCGGAAACAGTGATCGTAGCGCTGGTCGGTGGCAAAAATGTGGCCCGGCGCAATGCCGATGCCCGCGTTGCGCGCTTTCAGAAACAGCTCGCGCACGTTCAGCGCCTGTCGGGGCATCTCAACCCACAGCACATAGCCTCCTTCCGGATCGGACACCCGGGTTCCCGCCGGAAATTCCCGTAACACCGACTGACGCATTTCACGGATTTGTCGTGCCAGCTCACGCCGCAGCTTACGCAGGTGAGCATCATAGCCGCCACTGCGCAGCAGTTCCGCCACCGCCGCCTGCGACAGCACCGAGGTGCCCATGGTTGAGGTATATTTCAGTGAGGCGATTTTGCGCATGTAGTTGACGCTGTGAACCCAGCCGATACGAATGCCTGGCGCCACGGTTTTAGAGAAGCCGCTGCAGAGAATGGCGTTGGGGCTGAAGGCGCGCATCGGGAAAGGGCGGCGTTCACCGAAGGCGGTATCGCCGAAAATATCATCCTCGATGATCACCACATCGTTTTCATCCGCCTGCCGCGCAATATAGGCCTTATGCTCGTTGGGAATGCTTTTTCCCAGCGGATTGTTGACGTTGCACAGGGTGAGAAAAACCCGCACCGCCTTGCGCTGAAACAGCCCGGTGAGCTTCGCGACATCGACATACCCTTCCGGCCCGGCTTCCACTTCAATCACCCGTAAATTGAGGTTATGCAGCATCTGCAGCAGCACGAAATAGCAGGGTGACTCCACGGCGACCACATCGCCTGGCTGGGTCGTGGCGCGCAGCGACAGCGAGATCGCCTCAATGCAGCCGTTGGTGATCAGAATATCGTCAGCGCTGATATTGCAGCCGTAACCCACTGCCCGGCGGGCAATCTCTGTTTTCAGCGGCGCATAGCCGGTGCCCTTCACCGTATTCCCGAGCAGGGCCGGTTTGCTGTAGCCCATCTGACGCATCAGCAGGCCGATGCGCTTGACCGGATAGAGTGCGCTGTCACCGTTGGCCAGATCGAGACGCACCCGGCAGTCTGAGCCAAGCATCGCCAGATGAAGTTCTGTCTGCTCATCAAGCGGCGCGATGGCGCGCGGCTGTTCGCTGACGGCGGGCAGCTGACGGGAAGAGGGCCGCTGCGGCGCAACAAAAAAGCCCGATTTGGGGCGGGCAACGGCGTAGCGCTCATCTTCCAGCGTGCGCAGTGTCTTCAGGGCGGTGGTAAGGCTGACATTGTACTGCGTCGCCAGCGTGCGCACTGACGGCAGACGGCTGTCAGGTGCCAGCGAACCGGCATGAATGGCCTGCTTGATCTGTTCTGCGATCTGGCGGTAACGACTGCTCTGACTCTCCTGTTCCCCGATAATATCGGCCATCTGTTCCACCCCATATCGCGCTGATCTGTGCATATTCAACAGAGTACATTCAAAGTACTTTAGGCTGCATCTCTTAATTATTCATAACGCTAAACGGCCCGGCGACCCCGTCAGCCCCGGGCTTCAGACCATAAAGTGATTCTGTTCACCTGAGGAAAACGTGAGAAATGAATAATCTGCCCGCCATGATGAAGGAGATGGAAGCGTATCTGTCACCCGCCATCATTGAGTCTGCTCAGCGCTGCTCTTTTCGCCTGCTGGCAGCGTTGCCGGATCAGCAGCAGCTGGAGAATAACCGTGTGCTGCTCGCCTATGGCGGGGGAAAAGACAGCAGCTACATGGTGGCTTACGTGCGTTACATTCAGGGACTGATCTGGCAGCAGCAGGGCAGCACCTTTCATCTGCGGATCAGCACCAATCGCCATGCGGCGATGAATCAGAGCGTAATGGAGAATATCCACCGCGTTTATCAGTCGCTGGGGATGCATGACGATGAACGGGTGGAGTGCCTGGTGGTGGATGGCCTGCTGATCCGGCCGTTTGACCGCGACCTGCCGATGCCGGAGAGCGTGCGGCAGCAGAACCGCAATGACGTGCTGATGAATGGCCACCGGTTTCGCGCCGACGCGCGCTCGACCTTCTGCAACGCCTGTAATCTCAGCATGGTGAACTCCTTTGGCCTGGCGGCAGACTACAACGGTGGCGTGGATCTGATTGTTACCGGCGACTCGCCACAGGAGCAGGCCGCCTATGTCGCCTGGGCGCGGCACCTCTCACGGCTGTTTGATGCGCCGGTGGCGGACAAAACCCGGGGCTTCAGCGGGTTTCTGCAGACGCTGGATGGCGTGGCAGAGCGCTACTTCAGCGATGTTTATGGCGCCGATCAGCTGACGCCTGCGCACCGCATCACCCACCAGCTGGCGCGCAATCCACTGTTCTTCAACATCTATCAGGACACCGCCTATGAAGCGGGCGCGCACTGGGCACTGCTCAGCGAATTTATGCGCTTCCGTTTTGATGCGCTGATGTTCAGTTTTTCCGAATCCGACTGCGGTAATCCGACGCTGATGGCGCACCTGCGCGGATTGCGGGCAGAAACGCTGCTGCAGCGCCACTATGCCGAAGGGATCCGCGAATATGTGCGCTTTGCGCTGGGACTGATGGTGAAGAAAGATTTTCCGCCCGCGCTAATCGATGAGATGGCAGCACGCTATCAGGATGACGCCGCGATCCAGCGGCAGCGGCAGCGCGCGGCGGACTTCGCCATACAGGCGTTTGACCTCAGCGAAGATCAGCTGATCTGCATGATCTACTCCCCGTTCCTGGCGCAGGGAGAGCAGCTCGGACACTGGCTGATGCAGCAGCAGATTACGCTGGATGAGGCGGCCATCCGCGACCTGCTTGAGCAACGCAGTGAGGATGGCGCGCTGGCACAGCAGTTAACCCGGCTCTCTGGCATGACGCTGACGCAGATGCGGCACTGCTGGCAGAGCAAGCCGGTCAGTTCGCTGCTGGAGGGCAAAAGTGCCGATCCGCTGTCGCGCGTGCTGCGTTTTGATCCCCACAAAGCGGTGATTCAGGTCAATAACGGTGTACTGAATGACATCGTGACAGAAATCATTTCCGGGCGATAACCCGGTAAGGCGAGGCGATGAAAAAGATTTTTCTGCAAATTGGCGCCACCCGCGACGGGCAAAATCCTTACTGCGCGGTGGCGAAGCGCGACGGCTATTTTACCGTGCTGGCTGAAATGGGTGATTTCGTCGATTACCAGTCGTTAAGCCTGGCTCTGCCATTTGATCTGATCATTCGCCTCGATCGACCCGAGAATCCCTGGGAGGTGATGCAGGCCTATCTGCACGCCGGTTTACTGGCGCATCCGCTGGTGGTGCTGGCGGGCTTTGAAGCCTACAACGCCAGCGCCGGACGACTGCGCGAGATGCTGGCCGGGCCGGATGCGCCCGCCGCCTTTATTCCGCTGGATAAATATGCGCAGCGCATGGCGCTAAAAAAAGCCTGGCCGCGCTTCCCGCAGCCGGAGTTCCGCTTTTTCGCCTCGCCGCTCAGCATTCTGGATGCCGGACAGGCGCTGATCTATCCCTGCGTCGTGAAGCCGGTGGATGGCGGCGGCGGCCTGGGCATCTGGCTGATTGAGCATGCCGATCAGCTGCATAGCGTAGTGAAACAGCTGGTGCAGACCATGAATTACGGCGGACGCGGTTTCAGCGGCTTTATTGTGGAAAGCGCACTGATCGGCGATGAGTTTTCATTACAGGGCGTGGTGCATCAGGGACATCCCCAGGCGCTGACCTGCTGCCAGAAGGTGATTGAGCAGCACCGGGATGCTGAGGGCTGCGTCAGCTTTTATGAGTCGGGGCATGTGGCGATGGCGGCAGCGGCCCTGCCAGCCTCGTTCAGCAGCCTGATGACCTTCTGTTGTGAAACCTTTGGCTATTGTCAGGGTGCATTTCATATCGATTTTATTGTGGTCAACGGCGTGCCGCATTTCCTGGAGATGGGGTTCCGGCTCTCCGGCATGGGTGTGGCGACGCTGGTGCAGGAGGCGACCGGCATCAACTGGGCAGAAGTCACCTTCCGGCTGGAGGCGGGTGGCGCATTGCCCGCGTTTGCCTTCACCACACCCGGTGCGGTCGGCCAGCTGCGGTTACGGCAACCGGCGCAGCTGCAGGCTGCCGAACGCTGGATCGATCAGCATCAGCAGGGCGCGCTGTTACCGCCACTCAGATTGCCTGCGTTACAGGTTTCGTCACGCTCATCGCTCTATGCCGACCTGACGCGTCACGCGGGCATTCTGGCCACTTTCAGCCTGACGGCCACAGCGCGTGAGCCGATTATGACCACTTTTCAGCAGGTGATTGCCGCGCAGCCGGTGGCGGCCGGGAGAGATAAAGTATGTGCAGGATGATTCTGGCGCATGGCCGGTTCGACAGCGCAGAAATTCTGGAGGCGGCGCGCGCCATGAGCTGCGGTGAAAGCGCCGAACACGATGGCCCGATCAAATCACACCCTAACGGCTGGGGCTGTCTGTGGCTCGAAGAGGGTGAGATTCGTACCCTGCACGGCACCGGCGCGTTCGCAGAAGCGCTGCCCGGTATCGATGTAGATCGCCTGCGCAGCCGGTTTCTGGCGGTGCATGTGCGGCACGCCACGCTGAGTAAAAATCAGGGACTGGCGTTTTCTCATCCGCTGTGGCGCAACAGCGCCGGACATCAGTGGTACATGATGCATAACGGCTTTCTGCCGACGATTTACCGCCAGCTCGGTCTGGCCGAATCGCGCTTCGATTCAGAAGAGTATCTGCGTTATCTGGTGGATCAGACCACGCCTGCCGATTTCACCCGCGACTATCTGCGCGCAAAGATGGCGCAGGTAGAGCCGGGCGGCAGCGCAGGGAATGCCATTTTCGTTACCCGTGACAAAGCCTGGGCGTGGCAGTGGTATCCGCACGACACGCCCTGGCCCGACTATTTTACGATGCATTTTCAGCAACAGGATGGTTGCACGCTGATCGCCTCTGAACCCGTGGCAATACCAGGCAGCGCTGGCAACTGGCGGCGAATGAACAATCATGAACTCTATGAAATACCGTTTAGGGAGTGATAAACATGGCAATTTTCAATCAGTTCCGCGTGATTAATCCCAACATGTTTGTGGAATCGACCTGGCTGGATGACATCGTTACCGCACGGGTGCCGCTGCTGGTGCTGCGTAATTTCCTGACGCCAGAGGTGCGGGAAGCGGTGGTGACTGACCTGCAGAGCTGCCGGGAAAAGATCCGTGTCTCCCACTATCCCAATGGCGCGCTGACCACGCTCGGCCCCTATCTGGCGCGTCATACTGCGGCTCCCGATAACTACTTTACCGAGCTGCGCGATATCCAGCCGGCGTTGCCGCCCTCACTGAATACGCTGCGCGAACAGATTTACCGCTGGGTTCAGCATGCGCTGCGGCTGGAAAGTTTACGCATCGCCCACGAACCGGGTTGTGGAGACTATGCCGGTTCTATCGTGCGCTTTCATGCCAATGGCGTCGCGAACCCGCTGCATAACGACAATATCGTGCGCGACGCCGCAGAGACTTCGCTAGTGGTGACGCAAATCCTGCATCAGCTCAGCTGCGTGGTCTGCCTGCAGGAGTGCAACGCGGGCGGAGCACTGCGTATCTACAACAAAAAGTGGTCGCCGGAGGATGAGCAGTTCAAAACCGTCGGGGAGCTGGGTTATCGCAGTGGGGTGATCGAAAACAGCGAGATCTGCGAATTTTCACCACGCAGTGGCGATATCTATCTGTTTAATCCTGCGTTTTATCATGAGATCGATCGGGTCGAAGGCGATACCCGTATCACCATAGGTTTCTTTTTCGGGCTGACCGATAAAAAAATGAAGCACGCTATCGCCTGGAGTTAAGCCGGGTCGTGCCAGAACAGGAGAAGGGAATGACGACGTTTGAAAAAATCACTGCGCTGCTGGATCAGCAGCAGGCCAGCTATCGCGTGGTGGAACATGAGGCGATAGGGCAGACCGAACAGATCAGCCAGATACGCGGTAACCTGCTGGGTCAGGCGGCCAAAGCGATGGTGCTGGAGGTCAGCATGCCGGACGGTGCGCCATCGCGTCAGCTGCTGGCGATAGTGCCGGGCGACTGCCGGATCAATTTCAAAAGTGCGGCGCGCGCCATCGGCGGCAAAAAATCCTCTTTCGCCGCTCCGGAGCTGGCGCAGGCGCTGACGGGCTGTGTGATGGGCGCGGTACCGCCGTTTAGTTTTGATGACCGGCTGGCGCTGCGGGTGGATACCCGACTGCAACAGGTCGGAACGTTATGGTTTAACGCGGGCGAACTGGATAAGTCGATCGCGCTGGCTGTAGATGATTATTTTCGCATCGTGGGTGAAGGCTGCTGTGCCGATATCGCGACCCCCATTGCGGTCACCGCCTGACGGCAGGACAAGGAGTTTCTGATGTCGGTAAAAGATATGCTGTTAGCGCTGTGCGTGGTGGTGGCGTGGGGCGTCAATTTTGTGGTGATCAAGCTGGGGCTGCAGGGTATGCCGCCTTTTTTGCTCGCCGGGCTGCGTTTTACCCTGGTCGCCTTTCCCGCCATTTTCTTTGTGCGTCGCCCGCCGATTCCGCTGCGCTGGCTGGTGGTTTATGGCATGACCATCAGTTTTGGTCAGTTCGCCTTTCTGTTCCTGGCGATCAAGCTCGGCATGCCTGCCGGTCTGGCCTCGCTGGTGCTGCAGGCGCAGGCATTCTTTACCCTGTTGCTGGGTGCGTTGTTGCTGGCGGAGAAGCTGCGCTGGAATCATATCGTCGGGATTATCATCGCTACGCTGGGGATGTTTTTGCTGGCAACGGCAGGCATGGAAGGGCAGACCAGCGCCGGTATTACGCTGACCACCATGATGCTGACGCTGTCGGCGGCGCTCTCATGGGGGCTGGGTAATATCACCAATAAGATTATTATGCGGAACCGCAGCGTGCCGATCATGTCACTGGTGGTCTGGAGTGCGCTGGTGCCGATCGTTCCTTTCTTTGCCTGTTCGCTGCTGTTTGATGGTCAGGCCGCCATCGTTTACAGCCTGCTGCATATCGGCCTGCAGACCGTGCTGGCGCTGTTCTATCTGGCATTTGTCGCCACCATTGTGGGTTACGCCATCTGGGGGAATCTGCTGAGTCGCTACGAAACCTGGCGCGTCGCGCCGCTGTCGCTGCTGGTGCCAGTGGTGGGGATTATTACCGCCGCGCTGGTGCTGGATGAGCATCTCTCCGGGCAGCAGATGCTGGGTGCGGTGGTGATTATACTGGGACTGCTGGTCAATGTGTTTGGTGGCGTGCTGGGTCAGCGTTTAGCGATGCGAACGCAGCCGTAAGGACAAGTCTGCCTTCAGATATAAGGGCAAAAAAACGCCGCTAACGCGGCGTTTGTCATGGTTACTTCAGAATCTCAATACGGCGTGGTTTCGCCTCTTCCGGCACCAGTCGTTCAAGATCGATGCTCAGCAGACCATTTTCGAGACGGGCATCGCGCACCACAATGTGGTCGGCGAGCTGGAATTTACGCTCGAAGTTACGCTCGGCGATACCCTGATACAGGTATTTACGCTCGGTCTGCTCTTCAGGATGGGCACCCCGCACGATCAGCACGTTATCGTGCGCCGTGATATCCAGTTCACTCTGAGCAAAACCGGCCACCGCAATAGTAATGCGATAGTGATTTTCATCGACCAGTTCAACGTTATAGGGAGGATAGCCGCCATTGCTCTGATTCTGATTAGATTCGAGCAGGTTAAACAGGCGATCAAAACCGATAGCAGAGCGATAAAGTGGGGTGAGATCAAAATTACGCATATTAAGACTCCTGAATTTCAGCAAGTTTTGGCAACCTTCCACTACTGGACAGGCTGGATACGGCACCCCACTGTCCCTTGCGGCAACGGTGAGTGCGTCCGTAAACTAAAAATGGGTGCCACAAGACCATTTTCAAGAGGGTGAAATGCAATTTTTTTCGCCAAATTGTGGAAATGGCATACACTCAGGACTACTTTTGCCAGACCCAGACGGACTTCGCCCCAGAGTGTTGACGTTGTCTGGCAAGCAAACTCAGCCAGGCTTATGCCATGACTGAAGGGATGATGATGATGAAATTGATGAAGACCTTACCTCTGGCTGGAGTGGTGTGCTGCGCAATGGCAACAACCGGCTGTTCCAGCGTGATGTCTCACACAGGTGCGAGTCAGGGCTACTATCCAGGCACCCGTGCCAGCGCTGATATGCTGTCCGATGGTGATACCAGCTGGGCGCTGAAGCCGCTGGCGTTAATCGATCTTCCTTTCTCTGCCGTGCTGGATACGCTGCTGCTGCCGTGGGACTACTACCGCAGCGACAAAGATAAATCTCTCGACTCTCCACGTGAACGCATCCTGCAGAGCGAAAGGCTGGCGCATACGCAGGAAAGCCTGGCGCAGGCGCAGCCTATGCCCCCTATGCGGTCACTGCCGCAACCGTAAAGAGTTGCCGCCAGCCATTCACCTCACGCATATAAGCAATCTGTGTACCATCCGGTGACCAGACCACCGCGTCACCTGATGGCGCCTCTTCTGTTCTGCGGGTCAGACGCTGACACACGCCGCTCTCAACGTCACATCGCATCACGCTGTTATCGCAGATAAAAGCGATCGCCTGGCCGTCAGGATGCCAGCTAAAGGCGGACTGAATGCTGTGGCTGAGTCGGGTGATCTGACGCGGTTCGCCGCCGTTGGGGGAGACCGTCCAGAGCTGGATCACCTCTGCGGCATCCGCCATCAGAAACGCTATCTGGCTGCCATCCGGTGCGGCGCGCAGCCAGTGGCGAGGTTGCAGAGCCACACCACGGCTGTGCGTCAGGCGACGCTGCTGCACGCCAGCCGGTGGCGCAGGTAACTGCTGGCTGCTGCCCTCCAGCGGCGTCTCTCCGGCGCGGGCGTAATCCTCCAGTGCATCAGGCAGATCAACAATAAAAACTTCAGGCCTTTTTTCGCCCTGCGCCGTCAGCGTGTCGCCAATAAAGGCGATCGCCCAGCGCTGCCAGCTGCCGTCCGGCTTCTGGTAGCCACGCTCACCGACCCAGCACTCCTCACAGGCACGATTAATCTGGTCACTGCCTGGCAGCGGTTCCGCATGCGTCTGGCTCACCAGCAGGCAAAAAAAGGTGCCGTCATATTCGCGCGGATGCTGCTTTTCGGGCGTTACAGCGCAAAGGGGCACCGCGATGCCGACGTTGCGCAGATCGAGCCGGCTATCCAGTTCGTGCATTACGTGGTCATTGTAGGTAAAGCTCAGGCGAGAACCGTCAGGACTGAAGACATGTACATGCGAGCCGCCACGCAGCGCGCCAGGAGTAAACGGTGGCGTGATATCGCAGGCATCCAGATTCACCGCCGCACCGTTCTGAACGATTACCCCGCGCCGGTGGTGGAAGTCATACTGCCAGCTGGCATCGGGATGTTCCGGGCCATGAATGCAGACGTAGCGCGGTGGCAGGACGGGACTGACCGTGACGACGCCGACATGGGCACCATGTCGGGCCTGATAGAGCACCTCCACCTCACCGGTCATCACATTGACCCGCTCAATGGTCTGACTGGTAAACGACGCGCCCGATGGACGAACGTCAAACGCCAGCCACTGGCTGTCGGCAGTCCAGACATTAATATTGGTGAGCTGATGCTGACGGGCAGCAAAGGTGATCTGTTTTTCTGACATGATGAAACCCACGGAGAAAGAGTTGCCCGACAAATTACGCGATTCTGTTTTGCGGTGCAGCATTTTTGCCGGGTTAGGGGATCCGGGCCGAAGCGGCCCGGCAGAGAACAGGCCGTTACAGCACTAACTCTTCGATGGCATGCGCGACGCCATCTTCCATATTGGTTTTGGTGATGAACTGAGCAATTTTCTTAACAGAGTCAATGGCATTCCCCATTGCGACACCCGTTCCTGCGTATTCGATCATCGCCAGGTCATTCTCCTGATCGCCAATCGCCATTACTTCTTCCTGCTTCAGGCCGAGCTTCTCAGCCAGCATTTTGACGCCCTGGCCTTTATTCACCCGACGATCGAGGATTTCGAGGTAATAAGGCGCGCTCTTCAGGATGGTGTAAGTCTGCTGAGCATGCCCGGGCAGGCGGGCAATCGCTGCGTCGAGCAGAGCGGGCCGGTCGATCATCATCAGTTTCGGGAAGCGCATGGCACGATCCATCTCCTCCACCGCGCGGTAGCGCACCGGAATGCCGGTCAGGCTCGCTTCATGGATGGTGTATTCGCTGATGTCTTTGTTAGGGGTATAGAGATGGGTTTTGTCGAATGCCTGGAAATGTACGCCAAGCTCACGCGCCAGGTTCTCAATGTAGAGGTAGTCGTCAAAGGTCAGCGTCACTTCCGCCACGCACTCACCATCTTCGGCCTGATGAACCAGCGCACCGTTGTTGCTGATCGCGTACTGGCCGGGCGTCTGCATATCCAGTTCCATGAGATAGCGCTGGATACCCACAAACGGCCGGCCGGTGGTCAGAACAATCGACACCCCTTGCTGACGGGCGCGATCCAGGGCGGATTTCACCGCCGGTGTGATCTCATGTTGCGGGTTGAGCAGGGTGCCATCCATGTCGATAGCGATCAATTTAATAGCCATAGAGTCCTCGTAGCGTCTGGGTTTTGTTCAATGCTAGCGCGATTCAGCGCACATTGACCAGTTTCATGGCAGGCGAGAACGGCCAGCTGACCGCCAGCTTCAGGCGGTAAAGAGATCGCGGTGGATTTTAATCACGGCTTTTCGGATTGTTTCGGGTTCGCCAGGGGCGCAGCAGGGGCGATGGATATCGTGCGGGAAAAAGAGCGCGAACATGCCGGGCATCAGCGTAATCACAGACTCATTCAATATCTTCTGATAAAAAACGACGTCTCGCTGCTGGGCAAAATCTTCGGTGATGTGCTGGTCGGGATGGGCGCGGGCCACGCCAATATTTTCGGTGCCTGCCAACAGATACTGAATATCGATGTAGTTGAAGTGGGACTCCGCTTTGCGTGCGCTGGCCGGTTCGGTCATCATCTCCTGCACCAGACAGAACATTTTATTGTCGGGCAGGATCTCATATTTGCCGGTTTCCAGCTGGCTGAAATCTGTGCTGGCAATCCAGCTTATCGCCTGATCGATTACCGGATGAAAGGCGTGACGTTCTCTGTCCCAGTCGTGACGATCGCAAACAATCATGGTGTAACTCCCTGTGTGGAATAGTGCGCGGTAAATGCGCAAAGAGGGGCAAGAGTAAGGGAGCAGACCGTGTTAAAACGTGATCGGGATCGCAGCCTGCGGGCAGGAAGGCACCTCCTGGCGGGTTTTCCGCCCGGACGGCACAAAAAAAAGGCCATCACCTGGGTGATGGCCTTTCATCGCTGATGCCAGTTAAATATCGATATTGGCGGCTTTCAGCGCATTTTCTTCGATGAAGGCGCGGCGCGGTTCAACCGCATCGCCCATCAGGGTAGTGAACAGCTGATCAGCGCCAATCGCATCTTTAATGGTAACGCGCAGCATACGACGGCTGTCTGGATCCATGGTGGTTTCCCACAGCTGCTCCGGGTTCATCTCGCCCAGACCTTTGTAGCGCTGGACCGAGAGGCCGCGACGCGACTCTTTAATCAGCCACTCAATCGCCTGTTCGAAGCTTGCCACTGGCTGACGACGCTCGCCACGTTCGATGTAAGCATCTTCTTCCAGCAGACCACGCAGTTTGCTGCCCAGGGCGCAGATTTTGCGATACTCAGGACCCTGAATGAAATCAGCATCCAGCGGATAGTCAGTATCTACACCGTGGGTACGGACGCGCAGTACCGGCTCGAACAGGTTTGATTCGCGGTTTTCACGCACCTGTGCCAGATAGGTGCTGCCATGCGCTTCGCGTTCAGTCAGATAGTTCACCAGACCATTCAGCCAGGTTGTAACCTCTGCTTCGCTGGTCAGGTCGCTCAGCGTGTCGTGATAAATCATCGCACGCAGCATGGCCATCGGATAACGGCGCTCCATACGCTTGATCATCTTCTGGGTGCTGTTGAAGTCAGTGACCAGCGTCTCCAGCGGCTCACCGCCCAGCGCCGGCGCGCTGGCATTGGTGTGCAGCGTCGCGCCATCAAGCGCGATAGCGATCTGGTATTGATCCATCGCCTCGTCATCTTTGATGTACTGCTCCTGCTTGCCTTTCTTCACTTTATAGAGTGGCGGCTGGGCGATATAAACGTGGCCGCGCTCAATGATTTCAGGCATCTGACGATAGAAGAAGGTCAGCAGCAGGGTACGGATGTGCGAACCATCGACGTCGGCATCGGTCATGATGATGATGCTGTGATAGCGCAGCTTGTCCGGGTTGTACTCGTCGCGACCAATACCGCAGCCCAGCGCGGTGATCAGCGTGGCCACTTCCTGGGAGGCGAGCATCTTGTCGAAACGCGCTTTCTCAACGTTAAGAATCTTACCTTTCAGCGGCAGAATCGCCTGGTTTTTACGGTTACGGCCCTGTTTGGCCGAGCCGCCTGCGGAGTCACCCTCCACCAGGTAGATTTCAGACAGCGCCGGGTCGCGCTCCTGGCAATCCGCCAGTTTGCCTGGCAGACCCGCCAGGTCCAGCGCGCCTTTACGGCGGGTCATTTCACGGGCGCGGCGTGCCGCTTCACGGGCACGGGCAGCGTCGATGATTTTGCCGACTACAATTTTGGCGTCTGAAGGATTTTCCAGCAGGTATTCAGCCAGCAGTTCATTCATCTGCTGCTCAACCGCTGTTTTCACCTCGGAGGAGACCAGTTTATCTTTGGTCTGCGAGGAGAATTTAGGATCCGGCACTTTCACCGAAACCACAGCGATCAGACCTTCACGGGCATCATCACCGGTGGCGCTGACTTTGGCCTTCTTGCTGTAACCCTCTTTTTCCATGTAGGCATTCAGGGTACGGGTCATCGCTGAACGGAAACCGGCGAGGTGTGTACCGCCGTCGCGCTGTGGGATGTTGTTGGTAAAGCAGTAGATATTTTCCTGGAAGCCGTCGTTCCACTGCAGCGCCACTTCCACACCAATGCCATCTTTCTCGGTAGAGAAATAGAACACGGTAGGGTGAATCGGGGTTTTGTTTTTGTTGAGGTACTCAACAAACGCCCGGATACCGCCTTCATAGTGGAAGTGATCGCTTTTGCCATCACGCTTATCATCCAGACGAATCGACACGCCGGAGTTCAGGAATGAGAGTTCACGCAGGCGTTTCGCCAGGATGTCATACTCAAAATCGCGCACGTTGGTAAAGGTTTCGTGGCTCGGCCAGAAACGCACACGGGTCCCGGTAATGTCGGTCTCACCTGTCACCGCCAGCGGTGCCTGCGGTACGCCATGGACGTAAATCTGCTGATGCACTTTGCCTTCGCGACGGATGGTCAGCTCCAGCTTCTGCGACAGGGCGTTAACCACGGAGACGCCCACGCCGTGCAGGCCGCCGGAGACTTTATAGGAGTTATCATCGAACTTACCGCCAGCATGCAGCACGGTCATGATCACTTCAGCGGCAGAGATGCCCTCTTCTTCGTGAATACCGGTAGGAATGCCGCGCCCATCATCCTGCACCGATACGGAGTTATCGGCATGGATGGTGACCACAATGTCACTACAGTGACCAGCGAGCGCTTCGTCGATTGCGTTATCCACGACCTCGAATACCATGTGATGCAGACCGGTACCGTCATCGGTATCGCCGATATACATGCCCGGGCGTTTGCGTACCGCATCAAGTCCTTTCAGGACTTTAATACTTGAGGAGTCATAAGAATTCGACATCAACGTTTCTCGCTCATTTTAATCTTCAGGTTGAACCGCTATTTTACCCTGTTCCACGCGGAACATCTTGCCCTTTTCGTCGGTCATGTCGATTACATGTCCGGCAGAAATTGCGCTGACAAATACCTGAGCCTGAGTGGCTTTTAACCGTTCCGCCAACAGGCGTCGGCGGCTCTCATCCAGCTCAGAAGCAAAGTCATCAATAAGGTAAATACAGCGGCGTCCGCTCTGGCTTGTCAGGAACTCGCCCTGTGCCAGACGCAATGCACACATCAGCAGTTTTAACTGCCCGCGTGAGAGTAAATCTTCTACCGGCGTCCCTTCAGCCCGAATACGAAAATCCGCTTTATGGGGACCGCTGGCGGTATAGGTCAGTGCACGATCGCGCTCGAAGTTACGTTCCAGCAGTTCGGCGTAGTCGCTCTCTTTGTCCCAGCCACGCTGGAATGAGAAGCGCAGCTCAAATTCCGGCAGAAACTGGCCACAGGTGGCGGTGATTTCCGCTGAAATCGCCGCGCTGTATTCCGCCCGCCACTGGCTGATCTGTTCAGCCAGCGGAACCAGCTCCTGATCCCAGGGACGAATCTGGCTGTAACGTGAGACCTGGCGCAGCGCCGCGTTCCGCTGTTTAAGCAGGCGGCGCATGTTGTTCCAGGCGTTAAAAAAGCCGGGGGTGTTATGAAAGCAGCCCCAGTCGACATAGGCTCTGCGATATTTGGGGCCGCCATTCAGCAAACTAAAGCCTTCAGGGGTGATTAACTGCATCGGCAACAGCTGCGCCAGCTCCGCGACCTTATGACCATCGCTGCCATCAATGCGCACTTTGCTGTCACCGGCACGGTTTTTGGTCAGCCCGACTGAGATTTCCCGCTCTTTGTTTTCCAGACGCCCATGCAGCACAAACGCCGCCTCATCGTGACGAATCACGCGTCCCGCCTGCAGGCTGCGAAACGAACGGCCATGCCCCAGAGTATGAATCGCTTCTAAAACGCTGGTTTTACCACTGCCGTTGGCGCCGACCAGGAAATTAAAGCCGGGTGCCAGCTGCAGGTCAGCCTGCTCAATATTACGAAAATCTTTGATAAGAAGGCGGGTTAAAGCCATGAATCAGTCCAGCGTGAAGGGCAATAAAATTTTGGGCCTGGCCATCCAGGGCGTCAACGGCAAAGCAGGTTTGCCCGATACCTCAGTCACAAGGCCGTCGGCGTCGCAGCTACGTTGCGCCCCGCCAGCGCACAGCCACCGGAGCGTACTGAAGTACGTGAGGATGGCGAGCACTGCCGGGGCACAACGTAGCAAGTAAGCCAGGCCGATATATTCTACAAGAAGCGCGCAGGCCCTGGGAGCATACTGAAGTATGTGACCAGGGGCGAGCACTGCCCGGAATCAGAATGGCAAGTAAGCCAGGCCGATATCTTCTACAAGCGCATGGGCATGACGACATAGGCCGCTGCCGGGCTCGCCACATCCTCAATCTGCACGCTCGACACTGAATCGGTCAGCAGCAGACGGACGTTTTCGCACTTCAGCGCGTTCAGCACATCCAGCACGTAACTGACGTTGAAGCCAATCTCCAGTTCCGTGCCGTTGTAGCTGACATCCAGCATCTCTTCCGCTTCTTCCTGTTCAGGGTTATTGGCGGTGATCTTCAGCTGATTTTCGGTGATATAGAGGCGAACACCGCGGAACTTCTCGTTAGAGAGGATAGCGGCGCGGGCAAAGGCCTGTTTGAGCAGATCGCAGCCCGCTTCCAGCGCTTTGTCGGGATTCTTCGGCAATACGCGACGATAATCGGGGAAACGGCCATCAACCAGCTTAGAGGTAAAGATGTAGTCGCCGACATGCGCACGGATATTGCTGCCGCCAATCTGAACCTGCAGCGGGGTATCGCCGCCATCCAGCAGACGCAGCAGTTCAATCACGCCTTTACGCGGCACAATCACCGAATGACTCGGCAGCGCCTGACCAATCGGCATGGAGCAGACGGCCAGACGGTGACCGTCAGTGGCCACGGTGCGCAGCTCTTCCCCTTCGGTTTCAAACATCATGCCGTTGAGGTAGTAACGCACATCCTGATGCGCCATCGAAAACTGGGTGGCTTCAATCAGCCGTTTCAGCGTTGCCTGTGGCAGGGTGAATTCAACCTCACTCTGCCAGTCGTCAAGATTCGGGAAGTCACTGGCGGGCAGGGTCGACAGCGAAAAACGGCTGCGGCCAGAGCGCACCAGCATGCGATCGCCTTCCAGTGCCAGAGTAATTTCTGCGCCATCCGGCAATCCGCGGCAGATATCGAGGAATTTGCGCGCCGGAACGGTGGTGGATCCAGGCTCATGTGCCTGAGTCAGCGCCACGCGTGCGACCATCTCCATTTCCAGATCGGTACCGGTCAGCAACAGCGAACCTTCAGTTACCTGCAGCAGCAGGTTTCCAAGGATCGGCAGCGTCGGACGACCACCCAGGGGACCACTTACTTGTTGCAGCGGCTTCAGCAGCTGCTCACGTTCAACAATAAATTTCATAGCGTCAGGAAGATAATGTTCTGATGAGATTAGAGAAATCTTCTTTGATATCGTGGCTCTCTTCACGCAGTTGCTCAATCTTGCGGCAGGCATGAAGCACCGTTGTATGGTCGCGACCCCCAAAAGCATCGCCAATTTCTGGCAGGCTATGGTTGGTTAACTCTTTCGCCATCGCCATCGCCATCTGGCGCGGACGTGCCACCGAGCGCGAACGGCGCTTGGAAAGCAGATCCGCTACCTTAATTTTGTAGTACTCAGCCACGGTCTTCTGAATATTATCGATGGTGACCAGCTTTTCCTGCAGCGCCAGCAGATCGCGCAGCGCTTCGCGCACGAAGTCGATGGTAATCGCCCGGCCAGTAAAGTTGGCATTGGCGATCACGCGATTCAGCGCGCCTTCCAGCTCACGCACGTTAGAGCGTAACCGCTTGGCAATAAAGAAGGCGACTTCACCAGGCAGACGGATGTCGTTCTCATCCGCTTTTTTCATCAGGATCGCCACACGCGTTTCCAGCTCAGGCGGCTCGATCGCCACCGTTAAACCCCAGCCGAAACGTGATTTAAGACGATCTTCCACCCCGTTGATCTCTTTTGGATAGCGATCCGAGGTGAGGATGATCTGCTGGTTGCCCTCTAATAAGGCATTAAAGGTGTGGAAGAACTCTTCCTGCGATCGCTCTTTATTAGCAAAGAACTGAATGTCATCGATCAGCAGCGCATCTACCGAACGGTAGTAGCGTTTGAACTCTTCAATCGCATTGTTCTGTAGTGCTTTAACCATGTCCTGCACGAAGCGCTCGGAGTGCATATAAACCACTTTTGCATTGGGTTTTCGGGCAATGATGCCGTTGCCCACCGCATGCAACAGGTGCGTTTTACCGAGACCGGTGCCGCCATACAGAAACAGCGGGTTGTAAGCGCCGCCTGGATTATCCGCCACCTGACGTGCCGCCGCGCGCGCCAGCTGGTTAGATTTACCCTCGACGAAGTTATCGAAGTTATGACGGTTGTTCACATTTGAGCGATAGGTGACGTCGGCCGGAGCCGGGACATTATCCCAGCTGGGACGCATGATCTGCGTCGGGGCCGGACGAATATGGCTCTGTACGGGCATCACGGGCGCGCTGACGCTGGCCATTACAGGCTGGCTGACCGCTGCCGCCTGCTGCTGAACCGGGCGCGTTCCCACTTCAAAACGCAGCGTGGGCACGTTTGGACCGCAGAATTCATTCAGCAGTGCATTGATACTATTAAGGTATTTGTCCCGAACCCAGTCGAGTACGAAGCGATTTGGAGCATACAAGGCAAGCGTATTGTCGTTTAACTCAGCCTGTAGTGGACGGATCCACATGCTGAATTCGGTGGCAGGAAGCTCATCCTGCAAACGGGCAAGACACTGTTGCCAAAGCGTAAGTGACAC